>NZ_LSZH01000018.1 GCF_001647545.1 Acinetobacter sp. SFB | reverse complement strand
ACGCAACCCCTTTTCCCTATTATTTCATCAATAATCCCTCGACCGGTTATTTATTCTGCAAAACAGGCCGGTTTTCTTATTTTTTAGCTTTAATTATAAAGTTTTTCAATTCAAAACCTTTTAAACCACTAAAGCACCTTTCCTATTTACCCCATCTTAATTACTTACATTTTCCTTTTTATATTCCACCTTATCGTTGATCACTCAATTCACCATCGTACAGAAATGTAAACAAATGAAATATACAGAACAAAAAAAGAGTGTCCAGATTTAAAACAAAATTAACATCAAGCCATTTTAAATAAGAAATCATTTTTAATTTAAATTTTACTCAAAACAATTCATTGATCTCTTCAACCAACCGAACCCACCTACCCTCAACAGGTTTTATATGCGCTATTAGGAGCGATCAATGTGCTCTTGATATTAAATTGCAAACTATGTCTATTAAAGCTTACCCAATATGTTGGATGTTGAATGTTGAATGTTGAATGTTGAATGTTGAATGTTGAATGTTGAATGTTGAATGTTGAATGTTGAATGTTGAATGTTGAATGTTATTATTAAATTTCGGGCATAAAAAAACCGCATTTAAGCGGATTATTTATATCATCTTTTAAAAAGATGGTCGGAGCAGTAGGATTCGAACCTACGACCCCCTGGTCCCAAACCAGGTGCGCTACCAAGCTGCGCCATGCTCCGAATTGGGGTGAATGATGGGGCTCGAACCCACGACAACCGGAATCACAATCCGGGGCTCTACCAACTGAGCTACATCCACCGTTACAACATTTTCAGATTCTAAAATATCAAGCAACCATAAATGGTGCGCCTGACAGGATTCGAACCTGTGACCATCCGCTTAGAAGGCGGATGCTCTATCCTACTGAGCTACAGGCGCATGACCTATGATATTAAATACCATGAAACCTTCGCCTTGAAGAATTGGTCGGAGCAGTAGGATTCGAACCTACGACCCCCTGGTCCCAAACCAGGTGCGCTACCAAGCTGCGCCATGCTCCGATTCATCTTAGCTTCATACTGCAGTTCATGCGGTACGGTGTGCATTCTAGGCGTGACGCTTAGCAACGTCAACACCTATAGTCAAAAAAAATCAAAAAAACGCTTCGAATGTATATTTATCAAACACTTTAGCTATTTTATATACAAATATTAGCGTTTTAAATTGGCACTGAAGTTCAACATACGATCGAGAGGTAATTTAGCTCGTTCCGCAAGGGCGGGATCGACGTGTATTTCTTGATCACCTTTTTGTAGAACCGCTAAAATTCCCTCTAATTCATTCATTGCCATCCAAGGACAATGTGCACAAGAGCGACAAGTTGCCCCCTCACCTGCTGTTGGCGCTTCAATCAAAATCTTGTTTGGTACGGCTTGTTGCATTTTATAGAAGATGCCACGGTCGGTTGCCACAATCAAACGTTCATTTGGCAGCATTTGTGCAGCTTTAATCAGTTGCGAAGTACTTCCAACGGCATCTGCAATATCAACCACAGATTCTGGGGACTCTGGATGCACCAAAACAGCTGCATCGGGATAAAGGGCTTTCATATTGGCAATACCACGTGCACGAAATTCTTCATGCACAATGCAAGCACCATCCCAAAGCAACATGTCTGCACCGGTTTTTTTCTGGATATAACGACCGAGATGCTGATCTGGTGCCCAAATAATCTTTTCGCCCAAACTATCTAGATGTTCAATAATTTCAACTGCACAACTTGAGGTTACCACCCAATCAGCCCGGGCTTTGACTGCCGCAGAAGTATTGGCATACACCACCACAGTATAATCAGAATGAGCGTCACAGAACGCAGTAAACTCATCTACCGGACAGCCCAAATCTAAAGAACAGGTGGCTTCCAAGGTGGGCATAAGCACAGTTTTTTCAGGAGAAAGGATTTTTGCTGTTTCTCCCATAAATTTCACACCCGCCACAACCAATGTTGAAGCTGGATGGTCACGGCCAAAACGGGCCATTTCTAATGAATCTGAAACACAACCGCCCGACAGTTCAGCCAGCTCTTGAACTTCAGGATCACAATAATAGTGAGCGACAAGGACAGCATCGCGTTTTTTGAGTTCTGCCAGAATTTGCGCAAACTTTTCCTGTTTGACTTCATCACTCAAATGAATATCTTTAGGCTCGCCTAAACGATCTAAATGCGCCTGTACAATCGATTTAGCCTCATTGGCAATTAAATTGGTCGCATTATTCATAAACGTCTTCTCTATCCTTAGTGCTTGTAAGACCACAAGCCGTACACTCAATTCACTGATCAGAATGGCATCAAGCTTTTTTGACCAGTCATTAAAAAATTTGCTTTATAAAAAAGCCTCACAACGGAGGCTTTTTTCATGCAACTAAACTTAAGAACGGTAATCTGCATTGATCTTGACATAGTCATAAGACAGATCGCAGGTATAGACCGTGTCTTTTGCCTGACCTCGTCCTAAATCAACACGAATGGTCATTTCAGCTTGAGACATCACGCGCGCGCCAGCTTCCTCCGTATAGTCTGCTGCCGCACCACCATCTTTACAGATTTGCACATCATCTAACCAAACCTGGATTTTTTCAACATCTAAATTTTTAACCCCAGCATAACCAATTGCTGCAAGAATACGTCCCCAGTTTGGATCGGATGCAAAAATTGCAGTTTTCACCAAAGGCGAATGGGCAATGCTATAAGCAATATCGCAACATTCTTGAGTATCCCCACCGCCTTCTACTGCAACCGTAATAAATTTGGTTGCACCCTCACCATCGCGAACAATCAGTTGTGCCAGGCGTTTCATCACCCGTGTTAGAACCTCAAGAACTACTGCATAACGCGGATCATGAGTTGAGGTGATTTCTGTTCCACCGGCTTGACCTGTGGCCACAAAAATACAGGAATCATTGGTTGAGGTATCGCCATCGACCGTAATACGGTTGAAAGAAACATTAACCGTTGTTTTTAACAGCTGCTGTACCAATGCACGGCTGATAGGTGCATCTGTTGCAACATAGCTCAGCATAGTCGCCATATTCGGACGAATCATGCCTGCACCTTTAGAAATACCGGTCATGGTGTAAGTCAAACCATCGAGTTCAAACTGTTCAGATGCACCTTTTGGCAAAGTGTCTGTGGTCATAATGCCAGTCGCTGCATCTAACCAGGCATCATCGCGTAATGAGTCCAGTGCCGGTTGCAACCCTGTTATTAAGCGTTCCAGTGGAAGCTGTTCACCAATCACACCGGTTGAAAAAGGTAAAATTTCACTCGCAGATACGCCAGCAAGTTCAGCCAATTTCGCGCAAGTCGCTTGTGCATTTGCCATTCCGATTTTGCCGGTACCTGCATTGGCATTACCGGTATTAATCACTAGATAACGTGGATTACCTACCTGAAGATGTGCTTTACAGACATGTACAGGTGCAGCGCAAAATGCATTTTGGGTAAATACCCCAGCTGCATTGGAACCTTCAGCAAATTCAAAAATGACCAGGTCGCGTCGGTTCTGATAGCGCACATAGGCTTCAGCTGAACCAATTTTTACACCTTTAACCACATGCATCTGTGGCATTGTTACGTCGCCGACCGCCATTTTTAAACTTCCAAATAAGTTGGTGATAAAAAGACAGCTTAGTAGAAATTAACTAAAAAATCGAGCACAACACTTTGTTTGATTTATTTTTTATTCAATTAACATTTTCAGGCATAAAAAAACCAGTCCACGGACTGGTTTAAATCACGACCTCGGCTTAATTAGAGGCCAACTGGCTAGCTTCTGACAATAAGGCTTGTTTGGCTTTTTCCTGACTTGCTGTAGATAACGCAGGATTTGATGCCACAATACGATCTGCATTCGCAGCATTGGCTGCAGCTACCGCTGCAGTTTTCAATACCACCGGGCGTTGATTCGGATTAGCAAAAGTATAACGAATACCAGTGCGCGGACTTGCAACTGTAATATTACCGTCCTGAGCAACTGCGGGAGCTGTGGTTGCGCCACGCGCAGCTTGAACTTTTTCTATGGTTGTTGTTTGAGCTGCATTATTTGCAAAAGTCAAAGTAGGAAGAGCTAAAGCTGCAATCATCAATGGTTGTAATACTTTTTTCATTGTCTTTTCCGCTTTTCAGTGTTCGATATGCAACTAAATAACACTTAATTTAGTTCTCTGCAAACCTATTCACATCTTGAAAAACTAAATTCTCTATTTAAAAGGAATTAAAAAAGCCACTTTAAATACTCATCTCCATAAACAAGAAGAATTTTTAAAGTGGCTTAACGGTCTGGGTAAAATTAAATTTTACCGTGACATTGTTTGTATTTTAAACCTGAACCACATGGACAAGGTGCATTACGGTTGGCAGGTGGAATAATATTTTGCTCATCGACTGGGGTATATTGTGCATCGCTATCCTCAGTCAGATCACCCGTTAAGCCATCTACTTCCGCATGAGAAAGGTTCAACTGCATCGCCTCAGCTTGAGCCTGTTTCTGTGCTTCCATTTCAGCCACTTCCTCAGCTGTAGGTACATGAACGCGTGAAAGATCAGTAATGACATCCGACTTAATCACTGCCAGCATATTTACAAACAGGTTAAATGCTTCTTTCTTATACTCTTGCTCTGGATTCTTTTGTGCATAACCACGCAAGTGAATGCCTTGACGCAAGTAATCCATCGCCGCCAAATGCTCTTTCCAGTGACGGTCCAAAGCACTGAGCATGAAGTGACGCTCTAGCATTGCTGCAGACTCATCACCCATTTGTTCACGGCGATCACGATAACGATTCACGATGTCATCAGAAATACGTTCCACCAAAGCTTCTTCATCTAAACGACGGTCTTGTTCCAGCCATTGATTCACCGGTAAATCGATACCTAAATCGTCACGTAATGCACGTTCTAAGCCATCAATATCCCATTGATCATGAATTGATTCAGGTGGAATATAATTTGCAATCACCCCTTTAATCACTTCGTGATGCATTTCTTCGATATATTCTTGCAAGGTACTTTCAGTCAGAACTTCATCACGTTGTGAATAAATGATCTTACGTTGTTCGTTATTGACGTCATCGTATTTCAACAAGTTCTTACGAATGTCAAAGTTACGTGCTTCTACTTTACGTTGTGCATTTTCGATTGAACGTGACACCATTTTATGTTCAATGGCTTCATCTTCTTGCAAACCCATCGCGCGCATCATGCCGACAACACGATCACCCGCGAAGATACGCATCAAGTCATCTTCAAGAGACAAATAGAAACGGGAAACACCCGGGTCACCTTGACGTCCGGCACGACCACGGAGCTGGTTATCGATACGACGGGATTCGTGACGTTCTGAACCAATAATATGTAAACCGCCAGAGCTGATCACCATTTCATGGCTTTGATCCCATTCAGCTTTTAGGCGTGCTTCATCTTCAGCAGTATAGTTTTCAATTTTGGCAAGTTTGGCTTTCCAGTTACCACCGAGCAAAATATCGGTACCACGACCCGCCATATTGGTGGCAATGGTTACCGCATTGGGTGAACCCGCTTGCGCAATAATGTCAGCTTCGCGCTCATGTTGTTTTGCATTCAATACTTCGTGAACAATACCGGCTTCTTTCAGTTTATCAGAAAGAATTTCACTGGCTTCAATGGTTGCCGTACCAATCAGGATCGGCGCAACACCGGCTTCATGAATATTTTGAATTTCTTGAATAATCGCGTCGTATTTACCATTACGGTTTAAATAAATTAAATCGTTTTGGTCATTACGGATCATTGGACGATGCGTTGGAATCAGCACCACATCTAGACCGTAAATTTCTTTCATTTCCGCAGCTTCGGTATCAGCAGTACCGGTCATACCTGAAAGTTTTTTGTATAAACGGAAATAGTTCTGGAAAGTTGTAGTTGCAAGGGTTTGGTTTTCAGGTTGGATTTCCAGACCTTCTTTTGCTTCAACTGCCTGGTGCAAGCCTTCTGACCAGCGACGACCCGGCATGGTACGACCGGTATTTTCATCCACAATAATCACTTCACCATCATTGATGATGTATTGAACGTTACGTTGATAAAGATAATGTGCACGAATGGCCGCAGAAACATGATGAACCAGATTCAAGTTAGCCGATGAATACAAGCTCTCGCCTTCTGCGAGCAAGCCCATACGAATCAGTTCATCTTCGACTGTTTCATAACCAATTTCTGTCATTTCGACAGAGCGTTGTTTTTCATCAATCCAGAAGTGACCGCCATCGGCCACTTTTTCTTCTTTTTGCGGAGTCAGTTTTGGTGGAATGCTATTGATCGCAGCATACAATTGTGACGAGTCATCACTTTGACCCGAAATAATTAATGGTGTACGTGCTTCATCAATCAGGATTGAATCGACCTCATCGATAATGGCATAGCTTAAGCCACGCTGTTTTTTCTCAGCCAGTGAGAACACCATGTTGTCACGAAGATAGTCGAAACCAAATTCGTTGTTAGTACCGTAAGTAATATCGGCACGATAGGCTTCTGCTTTTTCGCTCGGATTTTGCATTGAGTAAATAATACCAATGCTTAAACCCAAGAATTCGAATAATGGACGGTTTAATTCGGCGTCACGTTGTGCCAAATAATCGTTCACGGTAATGACATGGACTCCTTGACCACTAATCGCATTTAAATAACACGCCAAGGTGCCCATCAGGGTTTTACCTTCACCGGTGCGCATTTCTGCAATTTTACCTTCGTGAAGCGTAATACCACCAATCAGCTGTACGTCATAATGACGCATCCCCATGATTCGTTTTGCCGCCTCACGACAAACCGCAAATGCTTCAGGCAATAATTTATCCAGGCCATCGCCATTGTTATATCGTTGTTTGAATTCTTCAGTTTTTGCAGATAAGTCTGCATCGCTTAGTGCAGATATCGTCGGCTCGAGCGCATTAATCTTATCTACGATTTTACGCATGCGTTTGAGTTCGCGCTCATTTTTGGTACCGAAGATGCCTCCGATCAGACTTGCCAACATGAATAGACTCTCTAAATCTTGCTTATCGAATGAATAAATTTTTTCTCAGTCGTTATTATGGTGCTAGAAATTTGAAGTACAAGGGTTTTGCACAAAACCGATAAAAAAATTCTGATCATTCGTTCTAGCACATGACCGCTAAGGAAAATTAATGTAACAAATTTTAAACAACCAATATAGTCATAAAATCCGCAATTTATGTAGATTTTACAAATCAAATTACTTCCGTATATTCCATTTACTCATAAAGAAATACAAAAACGCTATTTTCCTTGGAAAAAAAATTGCGCCATATTAGGTTTCATCAAGGTTTATAACAAATAATGTGAGGCTATAAAAATGACATTACGTTTAGGCGACACTGCACCGAATTTTGAGCAGGACTCAAGTGAAGGCACAATTAATTTCTACGATTACCTGGGTAACAGCTGGGGAATCTTATTTTCCCATCCTGCCGACTACACTCCGGTATGCACCACTGAACTGGGCTATACCGCAAAGCTGAAAGATGAATTTGATAAACGCGGTGTAAAAGCCATAGCCCTGTCGGTTGATGATGTCGAATCACATAAAGGCTGGATTAACGATATTAATGAAACTCAAAATACTACGGTCAATTTCCCCATCATTGCCGACAAAGACCGTAAAGTGTCTACGCTTTATGATTTCATTCACCCCAATGCGAGCGAAACTTTAACTGTTCGTTCTTTGGTGATTATTGATCCAAACAAAAAAGTGCGTTTAATTATTACCTACCCGGCTTCAACAGGACGTAATTTTCATGAAATTTTACGTGTCGTGGACTCGCTACAACTGACAGACAAGCATAAAGTGGCGACCCCTGCCAACTGGCAACAAGGTGAAGATGTCGTGATCGTGCCCTCTCTTCAAGATGAAGAAGAAATCAAACAGCGTTTCCCTAAAGGTTATACCGCAGTTAAACCTTATTTGCGTTTAACGCCACATCCTGAGTGAGGATCAGCAAGGTACTGCCTTGCCCGAACGCAAGACGAGAAGCTATGCTTCAAGTTAAAACTAAAGCACTGTCTTATTTTGTCGCAAAACAAGCGAAGCGCGTAGTATCAAAAGTAGTTCTTTAGTTTCTCACAAGACAAATAAAGCGCGTAGTTTCAGAATTGGAGAAGGCTTCACCCTAATGAATATATCTCGCAAAAGGATCAGAAGCTATACTTGGAATGCGAATAAATCATCGAGCGATACTTGCTTGGAATCTCCGATGAACCACAATAGTGCTCATCAGGTCTAGAATGATGATCCTGATCTTGCTAAGGCCTGTCTTATGACAGGCTTTTTCATTCTGCTAAGAAATTGAATTACAAAATCAAGTTAGTGTTTATTTCATAGGCAGTTTATAAATACGCCTAATCATCTTAAGAATAAATATTGTGATTTATAATATTCATCATTTGCACTGCGGCACCATGTGCCCTGTTTGCGGCCCTCTGTTTGGTCAAAAAGGTTTACACGCCAAAGTGGTTTGTCATTGCCTGCTGCTTGAAACCGATCAAGGCTTGGTACTGGTAGATACCGGCTTGGGCATACAGGATTATCTGCACACCCAAGTCCGCTTGGGTCAGCTGGTTTCACGAGTGGGGCGGATAGAAAACAACTTAGAATTGACTGCGATTGCACAAATTCAGCGTTTAGGTTTTAGTCCGCAAGATGTCAGACATATCCTGGTTTCCCATCTGGATTTTGATCATGCCGGGGGAATTTCGGATTTCCCACAAGCAACGGTGCATGTGCTGTCCAGTGAATATAATGCAACGCAAAATTTTTTCTCCCTGAAAAATAAAGCGCGCTATAAAACCCAACAATTCAAGCAACATCGTTACTGGAATTTCATTGAACCTGAACAAGGAGAAGCCTGGTTTAATTTACATCAAGTCCAAGACTTCCACTTATTTCAAAATGAAATTTTAATGATTCCATTATTGGGTCATAGCAAAGGTCATTGCGGGATTGCGATTAAGCAAAAGGATGGATGGTTATTCTTCTGTGGCGATGCTTACTATTCACATCTACAACTTAATCCCAAAAACAAACTCCGAACTTTGGATAAACTGGAACGTGTATTTGCCGAAAATAATCAAATGCGTCTAGATAACTTGCATAAAATTCAACAGCTGGCACAAACGGAAAAAAATATTGAAATCATTTGTGCTCATGATCCTATTGAATTGGCGCGTTATTTAGCATGATGAGAAGAACAGTGGTTACCCTTTTACTGAGTAGCTCAAGTTTAGTGGGATGCATGACTTCGCCCCCACTTTCATCGGAACAGCGTCCTCAATACTGGGGAATCATGCTGAATCAAACAGATAATTTTTATCAAATTAGCGAGCATATGTTTCGTAGTGAACAACCCACAGCTGAACTGATTCCGCAATTAAAAGCCCATCACATTAATGTGGTAGTTAATTTAAGATCCATAAATGCAGATCTAGATATATTGCCCTCCCCCGATTTCAAATTGGTTCATTTACCTATTCATATCTGGGCAATGTCGCGTGAAGATTTGTTACAGGTGATGCGACAGATTCAGCAAGCCAAAGCACTCGATCAAAAGGTACTGATTCATTGTGATCACGGTTCAGACCGCACCGGTGCGAGCATTGCCATGTATCGAATTATTTTTGAAAACAGAAAAATTGAAGATGCACTGAGTGAGATGAAATATGGCGGCTATGATTTTCATACGGTTTGGATGCATATCGCAAAAATATTCAGTCCTGAAAATGTAAAATGGATTCAACAGCAACTGTCGAATCCATCGTGATTTTTAACTTAGCCTTGATTTAGCGCTTGTCTAAAGGCACCCATTCAATTACCCAAGCCGACTTCATTCCCAAACTGGCATCATTGTTGATTTTCTTGCGTGCAGCATCTGCAGAGTCTCGGTCTTTAGAAGGTCCGACCATAATGCGAATCCCTTTCGAGGTTGGACTTTTGGTGACCTTGTAGCCTTTAGCCCGCAACTTGGCTGCAACAGTATCAGCATTGGCTTCATTGGCTGCCAAAGCCACTTGTACCATCCACTGTTTTTCGCCATTTTCCAACAGATCACGTGCCTTTTCAGCCTCTGCCTTTTTCTTGGCATCCGCCTCACGTTTTTCTTCTGCTTTTTTCTTTTCTGCTCGCGCTTTCTGTTCAGCCTCGGCTTTCTTCTCTGCTTCTTGCTTTTCAGCTGCCTTACGTTTTACGTCAGCATCCTGTTTAGCTTTTTCGTCAGCCGCTTTTTTCTCTGCTGCTTTCTTTTCAGCCGCTTTGATATCTGCTAATTTTTTATCCGCTTCGACTTTACGATGATCTTCAACTGCTTTTTTATCAGCATCAGTTCGCTGTTGTTGAGCTTTCTGCTGATCTAACTTTTTTTGTGCAAGCAGCTTTTCTTCAGCTAAACGCTTTTGTTTAACTGTTTCATCCTCAATCAGTTCAGGAGGAATATTGTCTGAACTCTGCTGTGCGCCAGTACGATGGGCATTTAAAGCCGCATATTCTTCTGCCGCTTTACGTGCAGCCTCTGCTTCAGCCTGTTGCTGCATTACTAAAAATTCAGCGGCACGTGCTTCTTGTTCTGCAACTGCTTTTTCACGCCCACGGCGTTGCTCTTCAAGCAAACGCTTTTCTGTTTCAACATCGACCGTTAAAGGTTGCAGCTGAACTATTTCACCTTCTGGAGCAGGCTTTTGTTGCGTGACTTGAGCTGCAAGCTCTGGGGTTCTCTGTTCGTTTTGATATATTTCTTCTTTGCCTTTCAGGAGCAATGCTGCCAATAAAACACCACCACCTAATAAAACAACGCCACCCATCCAGCGTTGTTTGCTATTCATTGACATTCTTCCAAATACTCCCATACCGCTTCTAAGGTATGAAATGAACCACATACCAAGATCAGCTGATTATTCTTCGTTTCATTCAGCGCTGATTTAAAAGCCAATTGAACACTTTCGAAGTGTTGTACTGTTTCACCCTGTAACGCTTCATCAAGCTGTTCGATTGAAGCTGCTCGCGGAACCGCTAATGGGGCAATTTTCCATGTTAAAACAGTATCTTTCAACAACTCTGCGACAGAATTAATGTCTTTATCTGCCAACATGGAAAAAACACTGATCACTTCTGTGTACTGTTTATTGTATTCCAGGAATTTTCGCAACTGATTTAACAAAAAATCTACGCCATGCGGGTTATGGCCGGCATCAAAGATCACCGTTTTGCCCTGAATCTGGCGAATTTCAAAGCGACCTGGCAGTTTTGCATTTTGAATGCCTTGTGCAATGGCATCTTGAGTCACTTTTAAGCCACTAACTAAAATCGCTGCGACTGCTGTGGAAATATTTTCTAACGCCAAAGCTCCTGTTGGTAATTTTAAAGTTGTACCTGAAGATGCAAACATCCAAGACTGAGCATCGTCCGTGTATTGATAGAAATAATCACAATCAGCCACATATAATGTCGCCTTGCATTCATCAACTTTATTTTGAATGGCTTGTGGAAGTTGCTGTAAACCACCGAAAATCACAGGAATATTCGGGCGAATAATCCCGGCTTTTTCAAAAGCAATTTTTTCAATGGTGTCGCCCAGCCAATCGGTATGGTCTAAACCAATATTGGTAATCACTGCGACATCTGGCTCAATCACATTGACCACGTCTAAGCGGCCGCCCAGTCCGACTTCAAGTACCCAGACATCACATTGTTTAGCTTTAAAAATAACAAAAGCGGCAAGTGTGGTGGCTTCAAAGAAAGAAAGGCTAAGATCACAATCACGACGGGCGTGATCCACTGCAACAAATGCATTTACTAACGTTTGGTCATCCACTTCAATGCCCGACAATTTAACCCGTTCATTAAAACGGTAAATATGCGGTGATTGATACAATCCGACTTGATAGCCCTGCGCATTTAAAATGGCAGCTAAAGTGGTGGTGGTTGAACCTTTGCCATTGGTTCCCGCTACGGTCAGTACTTTTGCCTGCGGACGTGTCATACCCAGCTTTTCAGCCACTGGAATGACGCGTTCCAGACCTAAATCAATCCCCGTAACGTGAACATGGCTCCAATAATCGAGCCATGTGTTTAAAGAGTCTGTTGCAAGTGGTGCTGTGTTCAAGGCAAATTCATCAGTTTCGCGACAATACGATAGACTGTATCACGTAATGCGTGACGATGAACAATTTGATCAATTACACCATGATCAAGCAAATATTCTGCACGTTGGAACGGTTCTTCCAGTTTTTCACGTACGGTTTGCTCAATCACACGTTTACCCGCAAAACCAATCATGGCTTTAGGTTCAGCAATATGCACATCACCCAACATTGCAAGTGAAGCGGTTACGCCACCATAAACTGGATGAGTTAATACCACCAAATACGGTAAACCTGCATCTTTCATGCGTTGAATTGCTGCTGAAGTACGTGCCATTTGCATAAGCGACAACATGCCTTCTTGCATACGCGCACCACCCGATGCCGCGAAGCAGACTAAAGGCTGTTTCTCTTTAATGGCGCGTTCAGCCGCTTGCACAAAACGGTCACCGACCACAGTGCCCATTGAACCGCCCATAAAGTCGAATTCAAATGCACATGCGATTAAAGGAATACCTTTGAGTAAACCTTGCATAACCACTAATGCTTCAGTTTCACCGGTTTTCTTTTGTGCTTCAGCCATACGGTCTGGGTATGCCTTACTGTCGACAAATTTCAGTGGATCTTTGGCTACAAATTCCTGACCCAGTTCATTTTGAACTTGATCGAAGAACCAGTTTAAACGTTCACGTGCTTTCATACGCAAATGTTCGTCGCATTGCGGGCAAACATAAGCGTTAAATGACATAGCCGTACGGGTAACCAGTGCGTGACACTCAGGACACTCAATGGTTGGCTCTGTAAAAGTTGCTTTGAGTGCGGTTTGCTCATCGGGGGTGTGAATACCCGGAACATGACGTTCCGTCCACGGCGTCGCTGGGCTAAGAATTTGGCCTGCTTTCACTTCTTGATTCATACTAACTCATCGAGCGCAGCTCGAAGCTCCTTGACTTTATTAACCGTTTCAACAACAGCTTGTTCTGGCGCTAAGTTCTCAAATTGTTTGACAAAAGCACTGCCCACAATCACTGCATCAGCCGCTACACCCATGGCTTTCGCAGAGGCAGCATCACTAATACCAAAACCCACACCAACAGGAATATCAGTCACAGCTTTAATTTTCTGGATACGCGCCGCAGCTTCAGATACATCTAAAGTTGCTGCACCGGTTACCCCTTTCAAGGACACATAGTAGATAAAACCACGGGCTTGTTTCGCCACATGCTCAATACGTTGATCAGTCGAGGTAGGTGCAAGCAAGAAAATTTGATCCATGTCGAATTTTTTCAACACATCATCCAGATTTTTTGCTTCTTCAGGTGGTAAATCCACCAGAAGTATCCCATCAACACCGCATTCACTGGCAATCGATACAAACTTTTCATAACCAATCACTTCGACCGGGTTTAAATAACCCATCAAAACTACTGGTGTTTCTGTATCTTTCTGACGGAACTCTTTCACCATATTCAAAGCGTCCAGGGTATTGGTGCCACCTGCCAATGCACGTTCTGCTGCAAGGGCAATCACTGGACCATCTGCCATAGGGTCTGAAAATGGAAGACCAAGCTCAATCACATCCACTCCTGCCTCAACCATTTGATGTAACAAGGGAACAGTTACTTCTGGATGAGGGTCACCTGCCATTACATAAGAAACTAGCGCTTTACGCTGCTGAGATTTAAGCTGTCCAAAACGAGTGGCTAAACGTGACATAAGGCTATGCTTTCCTTGAATTATTTAAAAACTGAGGAGTTGGCTTTGTAGAAATACAAGACAACGTATTGTAACGCTATTTTTTACCCATTGAACAGAGTCCAAACCTTTCGCGCTACATTCAACTGACAATCTCATTTTTTCAGAACAATCCGAGAACACCATTTACTGATATTTACGATTTTTTCTCAATGATCAAAGATGCCTAATTTTGCTATTTAAAAAAATATCCAGCATTAAGAGAAACTTATTTTTATTGCTAAAAAATTGATAAAAATAATTGAGTTAGCTTTTAAATTTAATGTTTTATCTAATAGCAAAACCTGCTCTATACTACGCACGATTTTCCTTTTTCTTATTTTATATGACTCCCGAATCTCAAGGTGAAGTGCACGCTCGCGCGTTGGCACTGCTACCTCTTATTGTATTTTTAGCCATTTTTTTAGGCAGTGGTATCTATCATTCCATCATTGGTAGCGAGTTTGCTTTTTATCAGGTTAAAGCACCGGTGGCGGCTCTACCGGCCATTATTGTGGCCGTACTGCTTTACCGTGGAAAATTAAATATTGCCATTAATGAGTTTTTAAAAGGTGCCAGTCATCCCAATTTAATTCTGATGTTTATGGTGTTTATGCTGGCCGGGGCATTTGCCAGCACCACCAGTGCCATCGGCAGTGTCGACGCGATGGTACAATTGGGTCTCTCGATTATTCCGCCGTCATTTGTGCTTCCAATGCTGTTTGTTATTTCGGCATTTATCGCAACAGCGATGGGAACATCAATGGGTACTATTGCTGCCTGCGCCCCGATTGCCTTTGGTTTTTCCCAAGTCACCAGTATTGAAGCTGTCTATGCCATTGGTGCAGTGGTGGGTGGTGCTATGTTTGGCGATAACTTATCCATGATTTCAGACACCACCATTGCCGCAACCAACAGTCAAAAGGTTCAGCTACGCGATAAATTTAAAGTCAATGTCTGGATTGCGGTTCCTGCAGCAGTTCTCAGTATTCTGATTTATGCATTTATTAGCCATGACTCACAGACCATTGCCTACAAAGCTTATGACCTGTGGCTGATTTTGCCTTATGTAGTGGTGTTCTTTTTGGCATTCTCACGCTTACATGTACTGGCAGTTTTAATGATTGGCGTTTTACTCTCCGGGCTAATGGGGATGATAGTCAACCCTGATTTCGGTGTCTTAAAGCTTAACAATACGATTTATAATGGTTTTGTCGGCATGTTTGAGGTTGCGCTACTTTCGATGTTGTTAGGTGGCCTGTCTGCGATTATGCAAAAAGAAGGTGGACTGCAATGGCTTATCCAACGTATTTACAGCATGACCCGTTTATTTAAAGTGGGACGCCAACGTGCCGGTGAATTGGGGTTAAGTTTTCTGGTGGTATTCGCCAATCTGTTCGTGGCCAACAATACCGTTGCAATTATTTTGTCGGGTGACATGGCACGTGAAGTGGCAGAAGAATACGGCGTAGATCCGAAACGCGCCGCAGCATTGCTGGATATTTTTTCCTGTGTGGTTCAAGGCATCATTCCATATGGTGCACAATTACTGCTGGCCTGTTCTATTGCGAAGATGTCGCCTATCGAGTTGATCGGGAATATTTACTATTGCTGGATATTGGCCATCGTGGCGATCTTGGCCATCGCATTTCATTTCCCCCGATTCAAACCCGCTTAATTTCAGTAGAGATTTTAAAAGCGATCCAAGTGGGTCGCTTTTTTTATCACTCAGCTGATGCTTTTAACTGTTGTTTTCTGTGCAATAAGGTTTGGCCGCTAAAGGCTTTATAAGCCCGTGCCAAGGCAGACTGATCTGAGTAGCCCAATTGCATGGCAATATCGCTCAGTGGTATCTCCTTCTGTAGCAATTGTTCACAGCGCTTCATACGCTCCATCTCAACAATCCTCTTAAAAGAGCAGTTGAGGTCGTTCAATTGCCGTTGCAGTGTCCGCGCAGAGACATGCAATTCATTCGCAATCTGCTCAATTTTGGGCACACTCTTTTGCACACGTAAATACTCCGCTACTCTCATATGAATATGCTGATCTAAATTTTCATACCGCGGCTTGGAAGCAATGGCTTCTTCTGCCTGGCGCAGTAAAAGTTGCATTAAAGAAGGGTCAGCCAGTTCTGATTTTAAATCCAGACTGTCCGAACTAATCACAAAAGAATATTGGGCATGACCAAAGCCAACTTCACAGCCAAAAAACTTTTCATAATGATAGCGCGCCATCTGAGGTGTAGGCGCAAACTGCATACTCAGCAATTGCAAAGAGGCAGGGAAAATCTGCTTGGCCAAATGTGCCATACATGCTGCCGTCAGCTCATTAATCATTGCATATCGTGCATCATGTAGCGGCCAAGAGAGATAAATCTTTTTATCCTGATGCAGCAGTTGCATAGGAATCACTGCTGCGCCATCAATCACCAGACGGCTAAAACGAATAATGTTGTGCAAGGCTTCCGCCACGCTATTACTCCGTGAGGCCATATAGCCCAACACACCAAAATGTTCAGGACGAATCAACCGAGCCATTTCCAAAACCAGTTCTGGGCAATGTAAGTGTTGACGGGTAAGTTCTACTACCTCTAAAAAAAATGAATAGGTCGATTGCGAATCAATCGGCAAGGACAAGACATGACGCAATGGGATGTGATGCTGTTGCAGAAAGGGTAAGGCAAAAATATCCATACCTTGCTGCAGCAAATACATATTTAGCAGCTGAAAATAACCATTGGGAATCTGCAGTTCTTGCACAATTTATCCTTATTTTTTTGACATTTTAAATTTTCATCTTGTCGTGAAATGTATAAAAAATGGCAAGTCCTGTCAAAACAAAATTAAAAAAGCCCGACATACTGTAATTCTCCAAGGCGATTTAAGTAAAATAAAATGAATGCTCTTGCCCAATACCACGTCGAACCTGTAGTTCGCAGCAATCTTGATTTTAAACTGCATGAAGTGCCGCGTTTCTGGTTTGGAGGTGATCCCTTTATCACTCGGGTATTTGATGCCCTCAGCCTGACCTTTCCGGATGGGGAACGTTATTTTATTCAGTCTGTGCGTCTATTCCGCGATCAAATTACCGATCCGAATTTAAAACTTCGGGTTGCAGATTTTATTCGTCAAGAAGCGCAGCACGGTATCGCGCATGAAAAAATGAATCAGGTCATGAAAGAGCAAGGCATGCCAGTCGATCAATTCATTCAGCGTTTAAATAAAATTTTTAAATTCGAACTGGAAAAACGCTCACCTCAATACAACATTGCCATGACGGCGGCAGCTGAGCATTTAACTGCGCTGATGGCAGAAACTTTTTACAGTCATAAAGAAACCTTGCGTGATGCACATCCCTATGTTCGTGCCCTGTTGGCATGGCATGCGATTGAGGAAATGGAACATCGTGATGTGGCATTTGATGTCATGAAACAGGTGGGTAATGTGCCTGAAACCACACGCAAATTTACCCTGGCGTGGACAACCACATTAATGTTTGGTTTTACCCTTTATCGCGCCAACGTAATGTTAAAATATGATGGTTTTACGCCTTTGCAGCGTCTGCAAATGAACATTCGCGGCCTACCCTGGTTTTTTGGTAAAAACGGCAAGCTGAGCAAAATGAGCAAGCAATATCGTGACTGGTTTAACAAAGATTTCCATCCAAGTCAGCATCCAATTATCGCGCAGTATGATATCTGGATCAAAACCTTGGAACAAACCGGTGATCCAATCCAAGCGGGTGAGGCTTTTTGGCAGGCAGCTAAAGACTAAAGCGTCTTGTTTGAGTTTAAAAACGACCAAGTCCAGATGAGTCTAGACTTGGTTTAATTGTTTTTATCTTTTTTATTACCACTTGGCATAATGCTGTTCCAACAAGCCATATTCGTTTAACATTACAATTTCCTGATCATCCTGCTGAATGGTTCCGCTAATTTTGGCTTGCCATTGACTAAACTGACTGCCGACCAGTCTTAAATTCAGATTTTCATAGCGTCGCCAGCCCGTTTTCACATCCAAATTCAATTTTTCATCCAGTGAGCGAATGGTCCAATGATCATCACCCTGATGCTGAAATAAAATATCGCTTAACGGATGTAAAACCCCATTGATCCACAAGCAGTTTTCGTTGCCAAAACTTTCATTTACGCCTGAAGCCAAATTCAATCCGATACGATTATTATGGGCATCCCAAAAATTACAGGATAACCAGAACCAAGCTGTTTCTGGACGTAAAAAACCACAGGTATCATCGAGTGAGGCAAAAGTTTTTTCATGAAACTGTATGGTTTGACCCTGTTTATTAATAAAAAAGCCTTCACAGCCCAAAGTCGTGAGTTTTTGGGTGTAGGTCCAGCCATTAATTCCCGTCGGGCTACACATGCTTAAAGGATCTGTGCCTGCACAAAAGATTCGTGCACTCAGCTTAATTTCACCATGTTTGGTCACATGGATATAACGCACGCCATTGGCATGCTGAATATCAATTTGAAAAGGTGATTTGGAGAAAAAACTTTGGTTATAAAGCGGCTGCTCATCAACCGCAGTATGCCGTGACAAAAGATTAATTGCGTTCCATTCTAAAACTTCAGCGCGCTGATGATCATAGATATAGAAAAAACCATGCCCTGCCCATGCAATATCAGCTATGGCCAAACCAATGGTGTAATGTTCATGTTGAATGCAGCAGAATTTAAATTTTTTATACTTTAATCGCTTGCGCCAACCCGTTAAAACCTTTCCATAAGGTGTTTTATACTGGTATTTATTTAAATCAATGGTCTTTGGGAGAGTACTAAAACGTCCATAATGCGGTTGTCCATTTGATTGAATCAAATCCATTTATCAAATTCCATCTAGCCAAGAGATCACAAATCCTTAATCTTATTATGCCTATATAACTCGAACTTAAAAGTATCAAAAGCATCTTTTCATCGAAAATATACAAAAAATTATATTATTCCCAGATGTTTGATATTTTATAAAT
This sequence comes from Acinetobacter sp. SFB, assembly GCF_001647545.1. GTDB lineage: Bacteria > Pseudomonadota > Gammaproteobacteria > Pseudomonadales > Moraxellaceae > Acinetobacter. Next base: position 113,908 of record NZ_LSZH01000018.1, on the reverse strand, counting down.
ATAATTTATTAATCAAAGAGATATAAATCAGTAAGCAGATAACATTAAATAGGTATTTTCCCAACTGTTCCCTTTAAATTCACCTTGCACCAATTGTACATAACGACCATGCACCTGATCGATTGCAATACAGTCATCTACCTCTAAAACACGGTCAGTATGCTGTTTTTGCCAATGCTGTGCAAAGTAAGCTTTACCACGTTGTTTTGCCAGCATGGCATTTTGTGCCACCACTAAAATATAGCGATGCAATTCACCAAATTCACGCGCATCATACCCACCCAAATTAATTAAAAACAGCTTTTGTTCGGATGAATTTGGCTGTGCGTTACTGAATTGGATTTGATATTTTTCACCCTCAAATTCCACGCCATTAATTTGTGCCCAAGCATCAATATGCAAGCCTTTTTGTTCCCCGAACCATGCAGTTTTAAGTTGAGGATAGGTCTCTTCTAATGAGTCTCCCACGGCGAGTACCACATCATGAACTTCAGTATTGGCACGTGTATGACGACCGCCAAGCATGACGATAAATAAGCTAGGCATAACATTCCCTAAAATAATCTAATTACTTAAAACTTCTATTTGATCCACGTTAGTGTTATTCGCAATTGTTCGAGTCCAACCTTAATCTGCTAAAAATGTTGCTGCGAAGCATTATTTCTCTCCAAGTCTATGACGGGTTTTGCGATGAGGTGTACTGAGCCGTAAGGTGCCTTTCTTGCGAACTCCAAATATAGAGATCTTCATAACCACAAAGTTGAATTTGACTTGAGTTTTCAGTCCTAGCGAGTAGATTACTTTGGTTTCGACAAAAGTAACAAAACCATTTTATTGAAAGGCAAGTATTCTAAATTTTATACTGATTTAAGTAAAAAAAATCGTGCTGAATTAATCCAACACGATTCTATAATTCATACTCTGCAAACCCCTCCTAAGGAAGAGGCTTATAAAAGAATTTACATCTCAACCATCTCAACACCATCAATACGCGCAACAGTCATCAAGTCCTTATCGCCACGACCTGAAACAGTCGCAATAATAATTTGATCTTTAGACATCGTTGGCGCAAGTTTAGTCACATACGCCATGGCATGTGCACTTTCAAGCGCCGGAATAATCCCTTCAATCTGGGTTAAATCCCGGAAACCTTGCAGCGCTTCATTGTCGGTGATTGGCACATAATTGACCCGTTGCATATCTTTCAAGAAGCTATGTTCAGGACCGACACCCGGATAATCCAAGCCCGCAGAGATCGAATGCGTTTCAATAATCTGACCTTGTTCATCCGACATCAAGTAAGTGCGATTACCATGCAGTACGCCAACATGACCTGCATTGAGGGGTGCAGAATGACGACCCGTTTCAATGCCATCTCCTGCTGCTTCCACGCCATACATTTTCACATCTTCATCATTTAAAAATGGATAGAACAAGCCCATCGCATTTGAACCACCACCCACGCACGCCACTAAAGCATCGGGTAAGCGGCCGGCTTGTTCCTGAATTTGCTTACGCGCTTCACGGCCAATAATCGACTGGAAATCACGAACCAGTTGCGGATACGGATGTGGACCCGCAACAGTACCAATAATATAATAAGTGCTGTCTACATTGGTGACCCAATCACGCATTGCTTCGTTCATGGCATCTTTAAGGGTTTTTGAGCCGCTTTGTACAGGCATGACAGTCGCACCCAACAAACGCATACGGTACACGTTCATGGCCTGACGTTTAACGTCGTCTGCACCCATGAATACCACACACTCAAGCCCTAAACGTGCAGCAATGGTTGCAGTTGCTACACCATGCTGACCTGCGCCAGTTTCTGCAATAATCCGTTTTTTACCAGAAAGTTTGGCAAGTAATGCCTGACCGATGGTGTTATTAATTTTGTGCGAACCGGTATGATTCAGGTCTTCACGCTTTAGATAAATTTGCGCACCACCCAACTCTTTTGACCATCGTTCAGCATGATAAAGTGGACTAGGACGACCTACATAGTAGGCTAAATCACGGTCGAATTCTGCCAAAAACTGTGCATCATTTTTCATGCGGAAATAGAGTTTTTCTAAATCCTCTAATGCTGCCATCAGTGTTTCTGACACAAAACGTCCGCCATGGATACCGAAATGCCCACGCTCATCGGGGAATTGGGTATAGTCAGTCACCTGATCTTTCTGATTAACAGTTTGCTGATCCACGCTGGACTCCTTGCATAAAGTGTTCAATGAGTTGTTGGTCTTTTATACCTTTAGCGGATTCTACGCCTCCGCTGACATCTACTGCATAAGCCCTAGTCGTCTTTATAGCGTCTTCAATATTTTCAGGTTTTAAACCACCTGCCAAAATTAAAGGAACATTCAGTTTCGGGAACTGCGACCAGTCAAACTGGTGCCCTGTTCCACCTTTTAGCTCAGGATGCCAAGCATCTAATAATACTGCGCTTGCACCTGCATGTTGATAGTTTTTTATGGCTTTTATAATATCTAGCTCAGGTTTAACCTGAATGGCTTTATACCAACGGCATTTGAATTGTACTGCAATCTGCTGACATTGTTCTGCGGTTTCATCCCCATGGAACTGCACCATATCCAAAGGTATTTGTTCTAGAACCTGTGTAATTTCGTCAGCGGTTGCATTCACAAATAATCCTACAATTTGTACATAAGCCGGGACATGCTTTGCCAATTCTTTCGCTTGTTCGATGGTTACACTTCGTGGACTGGGTGCATAGAAGACAAATCCAATCGCATCCACCCCTGCATTGACAGCAGAATGTATATCTTCTATTCGTGTTATTCCACAAATTTTGGCACGGGTTCGCATACACTTCGCTCTAATTCTTGGGCTTAAACTTTACCCGATTCATAAACAGTCTATAAATATGGGCCGAATCATTGTAATGCAATTTTAAAAGCTTGAGTAAAGTTCATCCGGAATAATATTGACATGATTGTCTAATGCATACACAAACCTTATACTGCGCGCAATTGCAACGAGTCCAAGCTCAGGCTTTAGGGAAGTTGGTGAGAATCCAACACTGCCCCCGCAACGGTAAAATGAACAACATATCTTTATAAGCTCTCACTTACACCACTGCAGAAATGTGGGAAGGTGGATATGCCAATATTGAATATCAATATTTATATTTAAGTCCGGAAACCTGCTTGTTGCTCCTTTAACTCAATCATTCACGGGGGGTGAATGTATGGAGCTTAAATTATGACGATTAAATTTCAGCCTACAGCTTTAGTGGGCGCAATCGCTATTGCGATGGGTTTCTCTGCATCTGTCTCTGCACAAGACAACACGACAACAGTGAATGCTTCTTTAGACACGTTAGTGGTTACTGCAACACGCTCTGAACAAAAGATTAAAGATGTGCCTGCACGTATTTCAATTATTGAACCTAAAAAAATAGAACAATCACCGATCGCTGAATTACCGCACTTACTTATGAGTGATGCATCTATTGATATGATGCAGTATGGTGGTTATGGCCAAGCTGCTTCAATTTTTACTCGTGGTACAAACTCTACCCACACTCTCGTTCTACGTGATGGCGTCCGTCTAAATACCGGGTCTGCTGGTTCTGCCTCATTAGCCTTTATTGATACTACCGATATTAAACAAATTGAAGTCCTCAAAGGCCCTGCATCTGTATTGTATGGGACAGATGCGATTGGTGGTGTCGTTCACCTGGTCACTAAGACTCCAGAAAAAACAGGGGCTTTTATTACTGGTGAAATCGGCGAGCATAAAACCTATAAATCTGTAGTTGGTGCTGATCTGGCTGAAAATGGTGTCTATGCACAAATTCGTGGTCAACATCTGGAATCTGATGGCACTCAAGTTACGGATTTTAAAAATTCGAATGTCAAAACTGGTGCATATGATCAAGAAGGTTTTAGTGCAAAATTTGGTATTGAACAAAAGCAATATGCTGCATCTATAGATTATTCACAAAATGAAGGTACTTCCATCTATACAGATGGTATTTTTAATCCTTCCTATACTCAATTACTTAGTTTAATCAATAAATCACAAGATTTTAAAAATGAAAGTATTAATTTAAAAGGTCGGGTAAATCTCAACGATACAATTTCAGTCAATGCTCGTGTCTCGCAGTTTAAAGATGAGCTTTCTCAAAATGAAGCTGCTGATTTTATTCATAATAAAACTCAAGAAGCAGAATTATATTCTAAATGGCAATTTACACCTCATCAAAATGTGATGGCTGGTGTTTCACATCGAGATACTGAAACTGATTTACTTTCTGAAGGTTGGACTACAGTTCAATATGATAAAGATGTGAGCAGTACGGGATATTTTATCCAACATCAATATCAAAACAATAAATTGAGTACTCAAGCAGGTCTTCGTGTAGAAGATCATGAAACTTTTGGCACACATACTGTGGGTCAAGTTGCAGCACGATATCAAATTCTCCCCGTAACAAGCATTTATACCAATATTGGGACAGCTTTCCGCGCTCCAACAAATAATGACCTTTATGCGATTGGTTGGGGAGCAAATCCTGATCTAAAACCCGAAGAAAGTATTTCTTATGAAATTGGTTTAGACCAAAAAATTACAGATAATCTTACAGTGGGACTATCTGCATATCGCAATGAAGTTGAAGACTTAATTACTTATATTACTGATCCAGTAACATTTGAAGGTCAATTATTTAATGTTAAAAAAGCGACTTTTACCGGTGGTGAATTCAATTTAAACTGGACACAAGATGATCTACTTTTAGATCTTTCTTATGCTTATGTTCAGCCTAAAGATAAAAGTAACGAACAAGATTTAAGCCGTCGCTCACGTCAAAGTTTGACCTTAACTACAGGTTTACAAAACGAGGTTTATGGCATTAGTACATCTTTATCTGCCAAATCTAAACCTAAAAATGGATCAGGTGTAACAGGTTATGCCACTGTAGATGTAAATACCTACTGGAATATCAATCCTCATGTGAAACTATTTGCAAACATTGAAAATATTGGTGATGTGCAATATAAAAATGCGTCATATGGCGGTAATCACTTTTATGTCAACGGTGGCCGTTTAGCTTCTGCTGGGTTGACATTCAAATACTAATTTCAGCCAAGTTTAAGTAAATACTTTTGTAGGATAATGTCATGCCTATGGCATTATCCTTTTTATATTCAGAGATCAAAAATTTAAGGAATTCAAATGGGCCACCGTTTAAGTAAAATTTATACCCGTACCGGCGACTCTGGCACAACTGGACTAGGCGATGGTTCTCGTGTCGCCAAAGATGATTTACGTATTGCTGCTTTAGGCGATGTCGATGAACTGAATTCTTGCATCGGGATCTTACGTTCACAAATTGCAGTTAGCTCGATAGAAGATAAAGCACCGTGGGATAAATCGCTTAGCCTGATTCAGCACTGGTTATTCGATTTGGGCGGGGAAGTCTGTATTCCAAACTACAACATGGTGCTACCTGTTTCAGTTGAATTTCTGGAAAATGAAATTGACCGGATGAATGAAGCTTTACCAATGCTGAAAGACTTTATTTTACCTGCCGGCACACTTTCATGCAGCTATGCACATCAAGCTCGTTCCGTATGCCGCCGTGCTGAACGTAGCCTGTTGACGGTACAGAACCGCGATCAAAATATTCAGGCCACTTCATTGCAACTTTTAAACCGTCTTTCTGACTGGTTATTTGTAGCCTCGCGTACTTTGCAACGTGCTGAAGGCGGATCTGAAGTACTGTGGCAGAAAAATATTAATGAGACGATCTGAATTTCGCTTCATAAATATAGTTAAATAAAATAATTCATTGTTGGATTGATATTCAATCTGATAGGCGAAAATATCATACGCTGCTGATCGAGACAGGACATTCTCTTAAAAGCCTTGTTTCTGTGACGCTATAAATTTGCACCGGAAGTGAACGAGTTCAGCGCTGAGGAGCAATATTCCGCAAGATGATTTCCTTGCGCAGTGTTGCTTCTGGTTTTTCCGAAAGAAAAGTAAGCTATGAACTCCTTTCCCACTATTACAAAGAGTAAGACGCCGCTGTAATATCTGAGGTTAAAAGAAAGCATATCGAGAATATTGAATGAGAATCATCGGACATCGTGGTGCACGTGGTGAAGCCCCCGAAAACACACTTGGCGGCTTTCAATATATTCATGACTTGGGAGTTTGGGCCGTTGAATTTGACGTTCGCCAGCTTAAAGATGACGAACTTGTGATCATGCACGATGACAATTTTCTGCGTACCACAGGCATCGATAAAAATATTTACCAATGTTCCAGTTCTGAATTACAGTCCTATAACCAAGCGTCGATTTGGTTAGACTGGAAAAACTTTGAAGTAACCCCCACCCTGCAACAATCGCTTAAAATTATGCAGGATTTTGAGCATATTGAAGTTGAAGTCAAAGCGGTTGCAACAATGGCGGAAGCTGAGAAACTAGTTTTAGAATTACAAAAACAATTACAGGGTTTTGAACAAACTGCAGTGATCACCAGTTTCGATTTAAAAATTCATCAGGCCTTAAAACAGCAGTACTCGATCTTTAAACGTGGTCTACTGGTTGAAGAAGACATTAAAGAACGTGCCATCGAGCAGGCTTTGGAACTGGGTTGCTGTCAAATTGGCTGGATGAATCAATTGGCTACAGATGAAATTATTCAAGCCACCCAAAAAGCGGATTTAAACATCAGTGTATGGACGGTGAATGATATTGAACGCGCCCGGCATCTGCAAAGCTTAGGCATTGAGGGATTGATTACTGATTTTCCTAAAATGATGCTGCAACACTTATCAGGATAAGGTCACAAGAGAAGAAAATAGTGTCCTCAAATTGAAGCAAAAAAATGGAGGGAATTTGATAATTCCAAGCAGAACAATCTCTTAATCTATTGTTCAAATATCGTTTTTTAAACTTTATCGTAGATCTATAAATAAGAGGTCTAAGTCTTCGATAAAATCAATCAACATAAACCAGTATTCTGTTACTGTTTAGTACAATACACCTGTAGAATAATGCTAGTTAATATTTGTTCGCTCATGCTAATATTGAAAAAATCTTAATCCTTACAAACTGTATTGAATTAAGAAATTCTTATACTTTACTTTTACCTTTTTAAAAGGTTCTAGGAGTGCTGTTGGAGATGAATGCTCCCCTACCCAAAGCCCCAATTAACTGGATTGCAATGTTCGCACTGGTACTTTTACCCATTGTGGCTGCAATCGCTATTCCTCTATATGCTTATCATCATGATTTTAGCTTAGGCGCATGGATCAGCTTATTTGTACTACTCGGTGTGAGTAGTTTAGGGATTACTGCGGGTTACCACCGCTTATGGGCACATCGTGCTTATGAAGCAACCTTGCCATTAAAAATTATTTTAATGCTTATGGGTACTTTTGCCGTCCAAAATAGCATTTTGTTCTGGGCTTCAGGTCACCGTACCCATCATCGTCACGTTGATGATATCGAACAAGACCCATATTCAATTAATAACGGCTTTTGGTATGCGCATATTGGATGGATGCTTCGCAACTATCCCGCAGCAGAAGCAAACTATAAAAATGCACCAGATCTGTTAAATGACAAAGTGGTGATGTTCCAAGACAAGTATTATGTTCCTTTGGTTATTGCTGTACATGCCGTGATTCTTACTACTGTAGGCTGGGCAGTTGGCGATATGTGGGGCGTATTGTTACTGGGTGGTTTACTGCGCCTGATCTTGAGCCATCATGTCACCTTCTTCATTAACTCACTCTGCCACATGTGGGGCAAACGTCCATATACTGACGAAAATACTGCACGTGACAATTTCGTTTTAGCGATTGCAACTTGGGGTGAGGGTTATCATAACTATCATCACATCTTCCAGTATGACTACCGAAATGGTGTGAAATGGTGGCAGTATGATCCAACGAAATGGCTGATCTGGTCATGTTCAAAACTTGGTTTAGCCAAGAACTTACGTCGTATTCCAAGCTTTAATATTAAAAAAGCAGAATTGGCGATGCGCTTTAAATATGCTGAACAGGATTTGGCAGTTTATGGTCATAATGTCAATGAAGATATGGCGACAGCAAAACTCCGTATTGCACAGGAATATGAAGCATTTACCCACACATTAAATGACTGGGCAAAGCTGAAAGAACAAGAAATTCAAGCGAAAAAAGCCTCCGTTGCTGAAAAAATTCACCAAATCGACAGCAAACTTAAAGTTGATTTTCAATTGGTTGAACAGCGTCTTTCACATCATCGCAATACCTTAAAAATTCTGATGCGCAATATTAAAAAGAACACTATTTCCGAGTAAAATCTGATTCAATATAAAGCCCCATTCTTGGGGCTTTATTTATTTTGACCGTTTAAATTTGCTATAGTGATCTCATCTCTCCCCACTATTTAGATTGTCCTATGCAATTTAATCCGCGTTATTCCTCGCTCAATCCCAAGCTTTTCCACCATCAAATGCCGGTTCCCTTAAAAGGAGCAAAAGCCGGTCATTTTAATGAGGCGCTGGCGGACGAATTACAGTGGTCAGATGAAGATAAAGCTCAATGGGTTGAAATCTGTAGTGGACAAAAAACTTTTGCTGAATTTGAACCTCTGGCGATGGTTTACGCAGGACATCAGTTTGGACAATGGGCAGGACAACTGGGTGATGGGCGCGGTTTACTGATTGCACAAATTCTAGATAAAAACAATCAAACCATCGACCTGCATTTAAAGGGTGCAGGTTCAACACCTTACTCGCGTATGGGCGATGGTCGTGCAGTTTTACGTTCAGTCATTCGTGAATATCTGGCAGGTCATGCACTCAATGCGTTGGGTGTTGCATCCAGCAATGCCGTTGGCTTCACCTCTTCAACCCAAGGCATACAGCGCGAAACAATGGAAGCTGGGGCAATGATGCTGCGTACTTCAGACTGCCATATCCGCTTTGGTCATTTCGAATGGATTAATCAGTATCAACCTGAGTTACTGCCTCAGTTCGTGGAAAAATGTATTGAATGGCATTATCCAGAATGTCTCGAGGCTGAACAGCCTGTTTTGGCTTTTGCAACTAAAGTCATCCAGCGTACTGCAGTGATGATTGCCAAATGGCAACTGGTCGGATTTGCGCATGGTGTGATGAATACGGATAATCTGAATATTACAGGATCAACGCTCGACTTCGGACCTTATGGTTTTATGGAGCGTTTCCGTCCGAACTGGATTAACAATCATTCAGATTATCAAGGACGCTATACCTATCAGCAACAACCTAGTATTGGTCATTGGAATTTATGGACTTGGCTAAACAACCTTATTGCGCTAAAAAAAGATTCTAGTGAGAAACAACAGTTCAAAGAAGATTTAGCTCAATGTCTGGAACATTTTGAAGCGACTTTTTTGGAACATTATACTCTTAGGCTATGTCAAAAGATGGGACTACCTAACTTCCATAAAGACAGTTTTGATTGTGGTATGGTTTTCCTGCGAATTCTGCAAAGTGAACAGCTCGACTACACCCAAAGTTTTATTCGACTTCAGAACAAAGAATTTGAAGTGATTAAAGATGACTGTCTAGACCGACACCAGTTTGACAGTTTCTTGGCTCAGTATGAAAGTATTCGAGCACATCAGAATACTGATGAATTGGATGCTGAAATGTTTAACGCCAATCCGCAATATATTTTACGCAACCATATGGCGCAGAAAGCGATTGAGCTGGCTGCACGGGATGATTTTTCGGAAGTAGATCGCTTGTTTAAATTGCTCAGCCATCCTTATACTCAACAGCCTGATTTAGAGCAGCCTGAAGATTTAGCACCCTTGCCGAGTGATGTACCGGAAGTGATGGTGAGTTGTTCATCTTAAGATTGATCAACAAAAACCTGTGAACTGTGGATAATTTCAGCATTATCCACAGTGCTATTTAAAATAGAAAAATCAAATCAAGTATTTAACCATGTGCTTACACCTTCTTGCTAGCCAGACTGCCCTCCAATTTCCTGAGGTTACTGTGACTCAGATGACTGTGACGTATTTAAGGTCATGGATAAAGTCTTTATGCTGAGTTTTCATTTAGAGGGTAAAGCAGCCATTAACTTAAAAGTCATTCCGGATGATGGTGCAATGCTGCGAGATATTTATCCCTATATTCGTGCAGGTTGGCATATGAATAAACAGCATTGGATTTCGGTTTATGAAGATGAAAATATGGATAAAGCTTTGGTTCAGGATTTAATACTGAACTCATATGATTTAGTGGTAAGCAAATTGAATAAAATGCAGCAAAAACGTATCACTCTATTAAAAACAGCTCCATAAAAAAAAGCGAACCATCTGGTTCGCTTTTTTACATTTTATTCTGAATCAATCTTCAGGATATTCAAAACGGTAACCCACTCCATACACTGCTTGAATCCATTCATGACGGTTACCGGTTTCAGCGGCATCGGAAATTTTACGGCGCAGGTTTTTAATATGGCTGTCAATCACGCGATCTGCAACATCAAAACTGTCAGGATTAATATGATCAAGCAATTGCGCACGTGAATAAACTTGTCCGACATGTTCCAAAAATAATTCTAATAAGCGGAATTCAGTTGGTGTTAAATTCAAGGTTTTTTGTTGATACCAAATGCGTTGCTGGGCTTTATCCATACGGAACAAGCTGTTTTGTTCAGGTTCTGCATGACGGTCCAAACGACGCAACACGGCTTGTACCCGAGCCACCAGTTCTTTCGGGCTAAAAGGTTTACAAATATAATCATCAGCCCCCATGTTCAAGCCCAGAACACGGTCAATTTCTTCAGTACGTGCAGTCACCATAATAATTGGCAAATCAGATTGTTCACGTACTTTACGGCAAATGGTCAAACCATCCATGCGTGGAACCATCAAGTCCAAAATCATCAAACTTGGTTTACGCTGAATAAAGCTGTCATACGCTTCTTGACCATCATGAAACATACTGACTTCAAAACCAGCCGCTTCCAGATAGTCTCGCACCAGTTGTGCAAGTTCAACTTCATCTTCAACCAGCATGACATGTTTCATGAATCTCATCCTTTTATTTATTTAACTGTTTTGGAAAAGTCAATTTGCAACGCAAACCACCTAATGGAGAATGTTCAAAACTCAACTTCCCACCCAATGCCTGCGCAATTTTACCAGATAATGCTAAACCTAACCCTGTACCGCCAGTACTACGGGTACGCGAATCATCAACGCGATAAAAACGCTCGCCTAAACGTGCCAGTTGTTCATCACTCAGTCCAAACGGACTATCATCGACAATCACGCTCCAATGGGTCGCGGATTGTTCGGTATGCACACGAACTTCCCCACCCGCTTCAGTATAACGAATACTGTTGCCGAGTAAGTTGACCATAATTTGTTTAAAACGATCTATATCTAATTGTAAATTTACACCTTCTCCCTGAACGAAAATAGAGAGATCGGCTTGAGCAAATTTGGGTTTAAAGTTTTCCACTTCTTGGAGTACGACATTCCAGGGATTTATTTCAGCCATATAGCAGGTTAGCTGCATGGCTTCAGCCTGTGCCAGATCTGCCAGATCTTGAGTCAGTTTTTTCAGGCTGGTCACCTGACGCAGCATGGATTCAAAATGTTCCGGCGTTGGTTTACGAATACCATCCTGCATCGCCTCAATTTGTGCTTGCAGTACCGCCAATGGTGTTTTTAATTCATGCGAGGTGTCGGCTACCCACTGACGGCGCGACTGTTCGTGCTGATCTAAAATCACCGCCAATTGGTTAATTTCATTGGATAAATCACCCAGCTCATCATTACGGTTAATTTTCACCTGATGCTGGTAATGCCCTTTGGTCAATTCACGGGTCGCATTGAGCAAGCGTTGAATCGGCTTTTTAAAATAGGTTGCCAACAATAACGCGGCAATTAAACTGCTTAAAAAAGTTAAGCCATACACCAGTAATAAATAGCGTTTTTGATTGCTAAAGAAATTGATACTGAGTGCATCATCTTGATCCAGTACCGGTTTTAATCCCAAATAACCGACAATTTTATTGTTCACCATAATTGGACGATAGGACACAGGAATATCGGATGGTTCACCCACCACAAACTGTTTGTTGGCATCATATAAGGATAATCGGGAACTTAGGCCCAAACGGTCAGGCATGGAAACAAATTGCTTTTTCTGTTTTGAATTAGTTGTTGAATTTGTTTGCGCCCCTGCATTTTTTTGAGGAGACCGAAACAAATTTTCATTAGAACTTAGGGGAAATTTAAGGCCTTCAAAGGGCTGATATTCAGAAGGTAAATTCAATTCTATTAAACGCAGTTCTTCTGCAGTTAAAATAGGTTTAGTTTGCCCAACTTTATCTAAACTGGATGAAGCATTGATTAAGGTGTTGTCCTGAAAATAGCGCTGTTGCATAGCAATGTCATATTGACGGCGTAACCACCAGCGTGACAACTTGTCATAATCATCAGGATCGGCCTTGCCCTCAATCTGCAAAATTTGAGCCTGAATCGCGTTGCCCCAGTCATGATAAACCGTATACACCCCAGCCAAATTATCAATGACATGATCCAGCTTTTGCATTTCGACATCCGCCACATATTTGGCAAAATTCTTTTGCATGGTCCAGTGCAATACCCCCAGGCTGACAGTCGTAATCACTAAAGTGGTGAGTAATACGGTCAAAAACAGGCGTAAGGCGATCGGAACACGGCGAATATTCAAAAGCAAAGTCTCAATATTTCTTCTCAATTGATTATTGTAACCAACACTGTCCCAAAAAACTCTTCATTGTTTCTACATCATTATTATTTATTATTAACCTATCGAAATTACATTATTTTTCATTGGAGATAAAAACAATGAATTCCATGACAAAAATTGCTTTAGTAAGTGCAAGTGTTCTAAGTATCGGTGCTTTAACTGCCTGTCAGTCTACAAATACGGTGAAAGATAAAGATAGCGACCAAGCTCGCATGATGCACGGCCATCAGCAAAAGCATGAGCGTAAAATGACGCCAGAACAACGTGAACAGTTCAAGCAAGTGCGTGCAGAACGCAAACAAATCGGTGAACAAATCAAACAGGCATGTGATGGCAAAGCTGTAGGTAGCGCAGTGCAAATCAATGCTGGCGATAAAACCATTGCCGGTACTTGCGTGATGACTTTTAAAGCTGACCAGCAAGCAATGAAAAAAATGCGTGCTGAACACGATCAAATGAAAGGTGAACATCGCCCAATGCGTGGCGACATGAAAGGCATGCGTATGCAACAGGGTGAGCCGTTGACGGATGCCAAACGTGCAGAATTGACCAAGCAATTCGATCAACGCCTGGCTGAACGTCAAGCCAAACAACAGGCCATCTTAAAAGCCTGTCAAGGTCAAGCAAATGGCAAAGCGGTTCAAATTAAAGTGGGTACTCAAACCATCAATGGTAAATGCGAAGTTCGCTTCCAGCCTAAGGCACCCCTAGCTGCTGCAGCTGCTCCAGTTAAATCTGCCGCATAAATAGTTCTAGCTAAATTTATAAAGACGCTTTCAAGCGTCTTTTTTATTGGACATAAAAATGTATCTATTTGACTATTTATGACATCGAATAAAGCATAAAAGCATTTACACTCAAGATACTTAGCAATTTCAAGGCAGAAATCTTTGACTTTACAGTCACTAAGAAAAAGCATGTAAACGCTTGTACCAACCCAGAAGATGTTGCACGATTAAGCCATACAAATACGTGTCATAGAAGGCACGTTCAAATGTTGATTAGGATTATAAGCTGGTTAAACCAGTATTGAGGAAACCGATATGCCACAATACAAAGCGCCCTTACGTGATATGCAATTCGTTCTCCATGAATTACTAAATTCTGAAGAACATTATGCAAAACTCCCTGCATTTCAAGAAACCGTAAGCCGTGAGTTGGTTGATCAATATTTAGAAGCTGCTGCTGACTTCTGTGAAAATGAACTTTCTCCTCTTAACCAAGTGGGCGACCGTGAAGGTTGTACTTGGAATGACGGTGTTGTAACAACGCCTACCGGCTTTAAAGAAGCATATAAAAAATATATCGAACTTGGCTTTCCATCGTTATCTGCTGAAGAGCAATATGGCGGTCAAGCTTTACCGAATTCTTTAGGCATTACCATTTCTGAAATGGTCGGTACTGCAAACTGGTCTTGGGGCATGTATCCGGGTCTTTCCCATGGTGCGGTACGTACTTTGGAACACCACGGTTCTCAAGAACAAAAAGACACTTACCTGCCTAAACTTGTTTCAGGTGAATGGACAGGCACCATGTGCTTGACTGAATCTCATGCAGGTTCTGACCTGGGTATTACCCGTACCAAAGCTGAACCAAATGCTGATGGCAGCTATGCAATCTCTGGCGAGAAAATCTTTATCTCTGCTGGTGAACACGACATGGCGGATAACATCATCCATATCGTTCTTGCTCGCCTTCCTGGCGCACCAAAAGGCACGAAAGGCATCTCGTTATTCATTGTTCCTAAATTCATTGTAAATGCAGATGGTTCAATGGGTGAACGTAATCCTGTACGTTGTGGTTCAATCGAACACAAAATGGGGATCCATGGTAACGCAACGTGTGTAATCAACTTTGATAAAGCTCAAGGCTTCTTGATTGGTCCTGAAAATCGTGGCCTAAACTGTATGTTCACCTTTATGAACAGTGCCCGTATTGGTACTGCTGTACAAGGTCTTGCTGCATCTGAAGCATCTTTCCAAGGTGCCCTTGCCTATGCCAAAGATCGTTTGGCGATGCGTTCACTTTCAGGTGTTAAAGCGCCAGAAAAAGAAGCTGATCCGATTATTGTTCACCCTGCTGTGCGTAACATGCTTTTAACTCAAAAAGCATATGCAGAAAGTGGTCGTGCACTGGTTTACCTGTTAGCTCAATATTCCGATGTGGTTGAACACGCTACCACTGAAGAAGAACGCAAATCTGCGGACAACCTGTTGTCTCTTCTTACCCCGATTGCTAAAGCATTCTTGACTGAAACAGGTTCTGAATCTGCAAAACATGGTGTACAGGTATTCGGTGGTCATGGCTTCATTTCTGAACATGGCATGGAACAGATTGTTCGTGATACACGTATTGCATGTCTTTACGAAGGAACGACTGAAATTCAGGCGCTTGACTTGTTAGGCCGTAAAGTTTTGGGTACTCAAGGTGCAATGTTGAAAGACTTCACCAAGATCATCCACAAATTTGCTGAAGCAAACAAAGACAATGCTGCAATGAAAGAATTTATTGAACCGCTTGCTGCTCTAAATAAAGAGTGGGGCGACTTGACCATGCAAATTGGTATGCGTGCAATGCAAAATCCGGATGAAGTCGGTGCAGCTGCGGTGGATTACCTGTACTTCTCGGGTTATGTAACCCTCGCTTATCTATGGGCTCGTATGGCGCTTCTCGCTCAAGAAACGCTTGCTGCAGGTACCACTGAAGTTGACTTCTACAACGCTAAAGTAACCACTGCGCGTTTCTACTTCAAAAAAATCCTTCCACGCGTACGTTCACACGTAGACGTGATTGCAGGTGGTGTAGACCCATTACTTGCTTTAGATGCTGAACATTTCGCATTTTAATTTATATCAAGTTTTAACTTGATCAACAGGAGAAGGACGGTCATTGATTTGGCAGTCCTTTTTCTTTATAAAAGATGCAAAAATTAATCTTTAGTCGTCTAACAACAATACTTTTCATCGCTTAGACTCAACTAAACCGAACTGACTCAAACAATAAACAGGTAACACCTTATGCCAATTTATAATGCACCGCTTGCAGACATGAAATTCATCCTGAATGATGTTTTTAATGCAGAGCAATTCTGGCAAGCCAATGAAAACCTTGCCCACGTCGATGCTGCAACAGCTGAAGCTATTCTTGAAGAAATGGCGAAATTTGCACAAAACGTCACTTTACCGATTAACCGTAGCGGTGATGAAGAAGGCGCTAAAATTGAAAATGGCAATGTAACCACGCCTGCGGGCTTTAAGGAAGCATTCAAACAATATGCAGATGGTGGCTGGATCGGCTTAGGTGCAGACGAAGAATGGGGCGGTCAAGGCATGCCTAAAATGCTGACTGTGCTTGCAGATGAAATGCTGTTCGCAACCAATCCATCATTCCTGCTCTACCCGCTTCTTTCTGTCGGTGCAGGTATGGCGCTTAACAGCTATGCATCTCAAGAGCAAAAACAAACCTATTTACCTAAAATTTATTCTGGCGAATGGTCAGGCACCATGTGCTTAACTGAGCCACATGCAGGGACTGATCTAGGCATTATCAAAACCAAAGCTGAACGTACTGAAGATGGTACCTATAACATCACGGGTACTAAAATCTTTATTACTGGCGGTGACCACGATTTAGCTGAAAACATCATTCACTTGGTTTTGGCAAAAACCCCGGATGCACCTGCAGGTTCACGCGGGATTTCGTTGTTCATTGTACCGAAGTTCCTGATGAATGAAGATGGTTCACTAGGTGAGCGTAATCATGCAGGTCCAGGTTCAATTGAACACAAAATGGGGATTAAAGCCTCTGCAACGTGTGTTATGAACTTCGACGGTGCCAAAGGTTACCTCGTGGGTAAAGAAAACGAAGGCTTGGCTGCAATGTTCGTCATGATGAACTACGAACGTCTATCCATGGGAATTCAAGGTCTGGGCGCTTCTGAATTTGCTTACCAAAATGCTGCACAATATGCGACTGATCGTATTCAGGGTCGTAGTGCATCTGGCGTGAAATCTCCAGCTAAAGCAGCGGACAGTATTTTGGTCCATGGTGATGTACGTCGCATGTTGCTCAATGCCCGTGCCAACAATGAAGCATCACGTGCTTTCGCAGTTTATGTCGGTCAACAACTGGATATCACCAAGTTCTCTACCGATCCTGAAGCTGTAAAAGCTGCCAATAATCGCGTTGCCCTACTTACCCCAATTGCAAAAGCCTATTTAACCGATACGGCTTTTGATGCCGTGATTGATGCGCAAATGGTATTTGGTGGACATGGTTACATTCGTGAATGGGGTATGGAACAATGCGTACGTGACTTACGTATTGCACAAATTTACGAAGGCACCAACGGTGTTCAATCGCAAGATTTGATTGGTCGTAAAACCATTAAATGTAATGGTGAATTTATTGCTGAATATATTCAGGAAATCCGTGACTTCGCAAATAGTTTAGATGCAGATCTTAACTTCATTAAAGATGCAACATTAGATGCAGCCACTGAAGTTGAATCGGTAACTCAATACGTGATTGAAGCAGCGCGTGAAAATATTGAATTCCCGAACTCTGCTGCGGTAGATTACCTACATGTCGTAGGTCTTTTAAGCTTCTCTTACATGTTCGCAAAAATTGCCAATGCGGCGAAAGCCAAAGATGGTGAATTCTATCAAAACAAGGTGTCGCTTGCTCAATACTTTGCGCAACGTATTTTGCCTGAACTTGCACTACGCATTACCAAAGTAAAAGCAGGTTCGGAAGTGATCATGAACTTTAGTGAAGATTACTTTACCAACCAGTCTTAATTTAAATGCAATAAAAAACGCCTGCATTGTCAGGCGTTTTTTATCAAAATAAATCAGATCTTTTCAACAATGATGGAATCTGAGATTTTTTTACTGCTTTGTGCATCTTGATGAATTTTCACAATTTTAATCACTCCCTCGGATTGTAAGTTTTCACATAATGCAATCACCTTCTGCATTTCATCAACTTTAATACCCGAACCTAGAATGAGTTTTTTTCCATTTTGTAGACTATTAATTTTTGTTTGAATTGTTTCTAACATTTTCGTTTCCCTGATTAATGAATAACCACCCCTACAATATATCAATTCGGTATAAAAAAAACACACTCCATTGAATTATTTATAACTTTCAATTTTTTAACTTTCAATGTGCATGAAACTTGCATACTGTTTAATAGCAGTTTCACACGAATACTGATCTAATATAAAGGAGGTAGAGCATGCAAAAACGTGATGCTAAAGTTGAAAGAATTGAAACCCTCCTCGACCGTTTCGGAAATAGGGCTGTAGAAAGTTTTCATTATATTTCGCTGTTTATTATTGGCTGTATGGTGATCTGGTCTGCAGGTCATACCGTATTCCACATTTTAACTGTAAAACAATTCGCCACCATTGACGATATTCTGCTGCTTTTTATCTATCTTGAACTGGGTGCCATGGTGGGTATTTATTTTAAAACCAATCATATGCCTGTTCGTTTTCTGATTTATATTGCCATTACAGCACTCACTCGCTTGCTCATTTCAGATATTCAGCACGACCATAAAGCAGATATGGATCTGCTGATTATTACCGGTTCAATTCTGATTATGGCGTTTGCAATTTTGGTGGTGCGTTATGCGTCTTGGACCTATCCATCGGTGATTCGTGACAAACATAGTGAGAATTCATTACCAGAAGGTAAAACGCCACGTCCACAAGATGACGAGTTGGCCTAATGTCCTTTCATTCCCTTTCCTTGTTGGAGATGAGAATCATCAGAATATATTCTGAGTTCGCAAGGGACAGGCTAAATTCCAATTTGAATATAAAGACAAAATAAAAGCAGGCCTCCGCCTGCTTTTTTAATCTTTATTTTAACGATTCGGTACTAACACATAACGCCCATTTTCAAAGATCCAGTACGTTCCATTCGGCGGAGCAGGTAAGCCTATACGGCGCCAATCGTTGATTAAAGTATAGTTTGAACTTTCAATCCGTGTTGTATTCGGATCGCCATTTACCCAACTATAACTTTGTGAATTCTGGGTAATCGTCGTTGGCGCCTGATATTGAATACTTAGGCCATTTTGTATCGGCGGATATCCACCATGTGGGGGACGTGATGGATAATGCGGGTAATTGGGGCGATTTTGCGGGTAATTATTATAGGGATAACTATTTTGTGGATAGGCAGGATGCTGCTGTGGATAGTTATTTTGCGGATAATTAGGCCGGTGTTGATACTTGTTGGTCTCCACACCGCGATAATTAGACCATTGATTTTCCGCTTGCGTAGTCGCAGAAGCCCCCAAGAGCACCATGCCCCCAAGAGCACAAATAACTGCTATTTTCATCAGAGCCTCCGAACGACATACATCGTATATAGTTTATAAAGCCTATTTTAGTCCCTAGTTTAGGATAAAAAATGAATAAAAAACCATCTAGCGCAATGTTTTGTAAATTAAATCATCGGGTAATTGGATGCTTTAGTGCATCTAGGCAGTTGTTATGTTTATGCTAAGATATTCTTTTTTGTTATTGGATCAAACAGAGTGGCTGATTTAAGTTTTGACCGCCTCCATCAATTTTTTTGCAAAGTACCGAGCGTACAAGAAGCATTGATTGATGCTTATGGTTCAGATGGTCAACATGCATGGTGGTTTAAATTTCAAATCAATGTGGAACACCCGCTTGCATGGCAAACTGTTCAGGAATTGGGTCATGTGTTGAATTACATTTCCAAGAATGAACGTCTTCCAACCCAGTTTTTGCCTGTTTCACCACCGCCGTATATGAACGGTGAAGCGAAAGAATTTTTGGCTTGGGTGATTCAATGCAATCATCCTGACTTTTCACCCGATGTGGTCTGTGACTGGTTAGAAGCACGTTTACCGCAACCGATTGAAGATGAAAGTCAGTGGACAATCAAGACGGACTTAAAAGAACTTGATAAAATGAAAGATGCCGATCTGGATAAATTAATTCCACCAAATCCCTTATAATTTTTTTATTCACCTTTCCCTAGCTCTCTTCTAAAAAAAGAGAGGGAATATATTCCTCCTCTGGATAAGGAATATATTCCGCAAGGAGATGAAACTGATTTAAAACGTAGACAACCCACTCCACTCCATAAAGCGATAAATGCCATATTTGAATTTCGATTCATCTGCATACTGACTGTAATCGACACTCATATTTTTACCGTCCAGATTTGACCAGGCGCTCTCAAAATATTGCTTGGCATCGGTAAAGACTGGCGCTTTTAATGCACCCACAACATGCAAATCGGTTTCCAGATTATAATTTTTAAGATTGCGTGCGGTGAAATTCGCGGAACCTAAAATCAATTCCGAGTTCTGTGTATCTCGCTTCACAATTATCTTGCTGTGACACTGCTCCCCTTGGGTATTACACCAGCGTACAGGCACACCTGCAGCGTTCAATTCAGAAGCCACTTGGCGGTTGGGAATGCCATTCTTTTGACGACCAAAAGCATCTTTATTGGGATCGAGTAACACACGCAGTTTTACCCCACGTTCATGCGCTGCTATCAAAGCTTTTACAATATGACGTTCAGACAAATAGAACATCGCCAGATCAATCTGCTGTTGTGGCTTGGCTGTTTCAATCAGTTTTATCGTTTCATCAAAAATGGCTTTTTCAGTCAGCACCTGAACTTGCGGCAACGATTTTTCGCCTTCAAACTCACCAACAATTACCATCGGAATGTCGCCTTTGGACATTCGTCCCACAGCCTGTTCGGTCTTTAATACATCAATGGCAGTATTGCCTGAAACCACCAATGCGACGTTGGAATGACGTGAACTGCCATCATGCGGGTTTGCAGACGTGACTAAAGCCTTCCAGCCCTGAGCCGTATCGACGACCAGAGTTTTACGATGATTGGCCTTAAAATTAAACAGACTGAAATAACTGCGCAAAGTGATTTTTTCATGGCCAAATGGATTGGCAAGCCAGCCTTTTTCAGAATTATTGCCCGCATCCTGACAGCAGAGATACCAGAAACCCGACCATAAAGGATTAGATGCGCGTAACGGTCTTAAATCGGTTTCAATCACATCAATACCGGCTGCACGTAACTGACGATAATGTGCTGGTGCAACACCGCCATAAACGGAATTAATCGGGTCGGTAATGACTTTAATGTCAATATTGGGCTGAACACCGCGTTTTGCAATTAAGGCATCAGTGAGCTGTTGCGTCAGTGGACGATGTACCAAGCTCGATTCCCCGACTTCTTTATTAAATAAAAACATGTCCAGTACAATTGTGCTTTGCGCATCATCAATCATTTTTAACATTTCATTAAAAATATGATGGTTTTGTTGCTGTTTGCCACTTGCATCAATATAGGTTTGATCTGCTAAAAACTTTACCTCGGCATGCCGCAACTTACCGGTAAAATTCAAGCCTTCTGGCAAAGGTTTATAGGTATGATAAATTGCAGAGGAGAGATATCCCAAAGCCAATAAACCGACGATCACGCTCACATAATGGCGGCGTGACCAATGCAGTTTCTGATGAATTCGTTGAAAAATGCGCATAACAAAAAACCTAGTCCAATGGTATCAGACTAGGTTTTATTGCTTTATTTTTCAAGAGGATTTCTGTGACTATATCTTGAACAAATTCATCTAATCCAACTTTTGCCTAGAAACCAAACTCTAAACCGACGCTAAAGTTACGTCCGACTTGCGGAATATTCGACAGGAATGAAGCATGTGAATAGACCTGTTCATCCAGCAAGTTATTGGCTTTAAAATACACACGGTAATCGTTATTTTTAGCATATTGTCCAGCATAAGAGACACCCAGATTCAGCATATTATAAGCAGCGCTTTCCTGCTCATAACTGGTGATTTCGTCCTGATTAAACACATGGTAATACTCGGCCAGACCCGACCAGTGGTCATCAAAATTCGCATCGACTTTGGTACCGAGTCGACCTGCCGGAACACGGGGTGCATTTTCACCGTCAATTTTGCCACGGACATAATCACCGAACACCCCCACTTTATAAGTATCGTTTAAGGTATAAGAGGCTTGGGCTTCTGTACCATAAAACTTGGCTTTATCTTGGGTGTAATCCACCAAGCGGAAATCTTTGTAGTATGCCGTGGTATCTGCATAAATGTAATTATCAAACCAGTTGTGATAGACATGTACATGGTAATCCAAAGGACCATTTTCATAATGCAAGCCAAGCTCAAGATTATTAGATTTTTCTGCACTTAAATTTTCATTGCCACGCTCATAAGTATTGGTCGCGAAATGTTTGCCATTGGCATACAGTTCTTGCGCCAAAGGCAGACGTTCTTGGTGAGAACCAACCAGCGATAATTTATAGCTCGGTGCAAACTCCCAGTTCACAGCGCCAGAATAGGAAAAACCGTAATCATCAAAATCTTTCTTATTGGAATCAATTGCAATTTTTTGCTGATCCAGACGTGCACCCAGCTCAACATGAACATCGTTAAACTGCTTATGCTCTAAAGTAAACAGGCTCCACTTTTGAGTTTTAGTCGGATCCAGCAAAGATTCTTCGCCCGTAATATCGAGCTTTTGCTGGTTATATTGAGCACCGATTACCCCTTCCCAATTGGCAACAGGGTTATGCACCAGTTCCAATCGTGCATCATAGCCCTGACTTTTAAAATTGGTCATGACTGAGTTTTCTTCAATTTCATCATGCTTATAGTCGGTATAACTGGCATGGGCGCGCAGTTTTTGAAAACCGGCAAAAGGATTATTCAGTTCGGTACGAAAATCATAGCGCTCTGATTTTAAATCGACCCACGGCCCAGCAGCGTGCTCATGCTCTTCATCATGATCATGTCCATTGTGGTCCAGCATATGGTCGTCATGGTCACCACAATGCAAGTTATTGCCATGCGGATGACAGTCTTCATATTCATGGCTATGTCCGGGCAAACCATACTGATCCTGACGATTGCTATATGAAATACCGCTGAAGCCTCGATCATGAATCCAAGACAACCCCACATTCACCGTTTCGCCTTTTGCAAAGGTATTGTCTACACGACGTTCTTTTTCACCTTCATGAATATAATTCGGAGCAATATAGTTATTGGCATCACGTTTTGAACCTTCAACACGTAAAGCCACTTGATCGCTTAAAGCCACGGTCGCCCCGGCACTGGCTAATTTTTCATCACTGCCCGAGTTGTAGCGTAAACCGACTTGCCCTTCATACCCTTTTTCCGGCATTTGGGTCGGAATTTTATTGTCGGTCACATTGACCAATCCACCAACAGTGCCTGCGCTATACAGTAAAGTCGATGGTCCGCGAATGATCTCCACCTGCTTGGCCAAAATAGGATCCACCGTTACCGCATGATCCGGTGAAAGGGTGGAGACATCGGCCGTTTCAGAAGCATGTTGTAAAATTTTCACGCGTGGACCATCTTGTCCACGGATCACTGGACGGCTTGAACCAGCACCATACTGGTTTGAAGAGACTCCCAGTTCACCCGCTAATGCATCCCCAATGGTCACTCCACCTTGGGCAAGCTTTTTGTGATCAATCACCTGATCGGCCACTGCAAAATCTGCAGCAGACTGCACCAAAGGATGCGCTTGTAACTTGATCGTTTCTAATTGTTGGTTTTGACTCGAGTCCTCTGCAAAAACAGCAGGTGTGATGGCGGCAAAAATAGAGAGTGTAATTAAATTCTTATGAAAGGACATGGAACTGGCTCAAAGCTGCAATTTCTGAATAATGTTATAGTATAACATTTCATTATTTTTGCAATATCGATCTTCCAATTAATCAAAAATACCTCTCATTTTAAGGCATCGGTATTTATCATTTTTTTACAAAACAACTGCTTTCTCAAACATATTACTTTTAATAATTTGCTATGGTGCTTCACATTGTTTTAACCCTCTTCAGTCACCTCTTTAAATATGCCCTTTACGATCTCACATGCTGTTTTGGCTCCGCCTCTTGCCAAACTCACCGGCTACCGCTTGCCCATTTCGGCCCTGGCCATTGGCAGTATGACACCTGACCTTTACCGCCTATTTACTTCTGAAAGCTATGAAATAGCGCATCAATGGCAAGGTTTAATTTTCCCAAATCTGTTGATTGGTTTAGGTTTTTGCTTGCTGTGGTATGCTCTGTATCGACCAGTGATTTTTCGATGGATCGGAATAACAAAGCCACTGGATTGTGATTCTTTCGATAAAATGATGGGATTTATTCTCAGTGTGATTATGGCTTTAATTGTTGGGATTTCTAGCCATTTAATTTGGGACGGACTGACCCATTCAGATTTTAGAACATTTGCCTTTGATCATTTTTTGAATCGACCGGTTTCATTGTTAAACCACATCTATCCGATGCACCGGGTATTACAGATTGGCACCTCAATCCTGGCTTTGCCATTTATGCTCTGGATGGGAATCCACTATTATTTTAAATATAGGCAGTTAAAACCGATTTCCAGCAAAATAAAAATTTCTGCTTTATGCATTGTGCTGATTTCATTGCTCACTGCTGCTTATTATTATCTGCAATTTTTACAGACTCTTGGATCAACTCTAGGGTCAATTGACCTATATTCATTTATTGGCCGATCCGTCAATCAATTTGCCAGTGCATTTTTAATTGTATTTAGTCTGGGCTGTGTTCTCTTTTTAATATTAGACAAAAATCATCGTCTAAATAAATAAACCATCAAAAGTTAAAGCATATTATCCCGATCAGGCAATCTCAGCATTGAAATTGTGGTGATTCTTGATCTAGTTCTTGTGACAAAATCCTCAAAGAGGCATAATTCACTATTCAAAAGCGGTACGCTGTTTACGTATACGCTGACCTTAACCCATATAGTTGGATTTTTTACGCTATGATGCGAACTCATTACTGCGGTACTTTAACCGAAGCCCAAATTGACCAAACCGTAACATTATGCGGTTGGGTACACCGTCGCCGTGACCACGGTGGTGTGATCTTCCTTGACATGCGTGACCGTGACGGTCTTGTTCAAGTCGTGATTGATCCAGATACTCCCGAAGCATTCTCGACTGCTGACAAAGTACGTTCTGAATTCGTATTAAAAATTACAGGTCGTGTGCGTCGTCGTTATGAAGGCACAGAAAATGCCAACATGATCAGCGGTCAAATCGAAGTTCTAGCCAAAGACATCGAAGTTCTAGCTGCTTCTGAAACACCTCCTTTCCCATTGAATGACGAAAACACCAATATTTCTGAAGAAGTACGTTTGAAATATCGCTTCCTTGATATTCGTCGTCCTGAAATGATTGATCGTTTACGTTTCCGTTCTAAACTCACCAACCTTATTCGTAACTACTTCGAAGAAAATGGTTTCTTGGATGTTGAAACTCCGATCTTGACACGTGCAACCCCAGAAGGTGCACGTGACTATCTAGTGCCAAGTCGTGTGTCGAACGGTAGTTTCTATGCCCTTCCACAATCACCACAATTATTCAAACAATTGTTGATGGTGGGTGGTATTGATCGTTACTACCAAATCGCAAAATGTTTCCGTGATGAAGACCTGCGTGCCGATCGTCAACCAGAATTCACCCAGATCGATGTTGAAACATCGTTCATGAGTGACGATGACATTATGGATTTGATGGAAACGTTAACGATCAAGATGTTCAAAGAGCTTCTTAACGTTGAATTCGACAAATTCCCGCGTATGACTTATGCAGACGCTATGCGTGACTATGCCTCTGACAAACCGGATATGCGTATTCCTTTGAAACTGGTTGACGTTGCAGACATGATGCAAGACGTTGAGTTCAAAGTATTTGCAGGTCCTGCTAAAGATCCTAAAGGTCGTATTGTTGCGCTTCGCGTACCGGGTGCAGGTTCACTTCCACGTAGCCAGATCGACGAATACACTAAATTCGTTGGCATTTATGGCGCGAAAGGTTTGGCTTACATCAAAGTCAACGAACTTGAAAAAGGCATTGAAGGCCTTCAATCTCCAATCGTTAAATTTATCGAGCCAATCGTGCTTGATTTATTGAAACGTGTTGGCGCTGAAAATGGCGACATCGTCTTCTTCGGTGCAGATAAAGCCAAAGTTGTGAACGATGCGATGGGTGCATTACGTATCAAAATCGGTCACGACATGAAAATGTCAACTTGCGAATGGGCACCGCTTTGGGTGGTTGACTTCCCAATGTTTGAAGAAACTGATGACGGTAAATGGACCTCTGTACATCACCCATTCACGCTGCCTAAATCAAGCGTTGAAGAAGTGAAGAATAACCCAGGTGCTGCATTGTCTGTTGCTTACGACATGGTATTAAACGGTACTGAAGTGGGTGGCGGTTCACTACGTATCTTCAACTTAGAAATGCAAAAAGCTATTTTTGAAGCTTTGGGTATTTCTGAAGAAGAAGCGGAAGAGAAATTTAGCTTCTTGTTAAATGCCTTGAAATTCGGTGCACCTCCGCATGGTGGTTTGGCATTTGGTCTTGACCGTTTAGTCATGTTAATGACTGGCGCGACTTCAATTCGTGAAGTGATTGCGTTCCCTAAAACCAAGACTGCTGAATGTCCATTGACTCAAGCGCCTGCGCCAGTTGAACTAAATCAATTGCGTGACTTAGGCATTCGTTTACGTGAAAAACCTAAAGCGGAAGTTAAAGTAGAAGATTAATACTTTAATTCAGTGATAAAAAACCCTGCTTGTGCAGGGTTTTTTATTGCATTGAGATCAAGACTTGAGAATGGCATAATAACTGCCTATTTCTGCTTTGTGGTGAGCAACTTTATGGCTATGCGTCCTGCCGTCCGTCGTCGTGCACTTGTGTTAATTGTATTTGCTATAGCTCAATGGTTGTTTATGCGTTATATCTTGGCCAATGGTTTATTCAATATGGATACTAATCAACGTATTCTCTATTTTTGTGTAAGTAGTTTAGGTGGAGCGCTCATTATTTTTGTGAGTTTGATTTATATGGTGTTAAAAGGCAATGCCGACAAACCTTAGTCATTCTTTTTATATTTTTCCTGGACTGATAAAATTCGTCTTCCAGTGATTTTATTTATTTTGTTCTCAAGACTTTTGACCTCATTTTCTGTGGTTTAGAAATGGCGCAGCATCGTTGATGTAATAAAACTCTTTCCAAAATTTTCTTTTTATAATGATCTTGGCTATAAAGAGCGGTGCGTTTCTATGTATTTTTTATTTAAAGTGGTTTCTTTACTTCCGCTCTGTGTGTTGCAATGGATTGCATCTTGCATTGCACTCCTCCTCAATAGCTATAATTCATCCATGAAACGGATTACCCAGATTAATCTGCTATTGGCTTATCCGCACTTAACGGTTCAGCAACATCAAGCTTTAACCAAAAGCAGTTTAAAAAGCCAATGTATGACCTACATTGAGTCGATTAAATGTTGGGGTATGTCGCCTGAATATAATTTGGGGCTGTTGAAAAATATTTATGGTGAACACTACTTTACTGAAGCCTTAGCCAATAAAAAGGGCGTAATTGTGGTGGTTGCCCATTTTGGCTGTTGGGAACTTTTAAATGCATGGCTTAATCAGTATAGCTCCCCCATGATTATGTATAAGCCCCATAAAAATAAAGCAATAAACCGTTTTATCTTGGAAGCAAGACAACGCGTGAATGCGACTCTTGTTCCAACGGATGAAAATGGTGTACGTGCGATTTTTAAACATTTAAAACAAGGTGGCTTGACCGTGATATTACCTGATCATCTCCCTAAAGAATCAGGCGGTATTTATTCAGATTTTTTTGGGCAAAAAACTTTATCCACTACTCTGGTTTCAAAACTGGCCAGTAAAACACAATGTAATGTGATTGGACTCAGTTGTATCCGTGATGAAATATCAGGATTTAATGTACATTGCCTACCTTTATCGGATAATATTTTATCAAAAGATCTGCAGACTTCTGTGGATAGCTTGAATCAAAATTTAGAACATATGATTAATGTCACACCTGAGCAGTATATCTGGTCTTATAAGCGGTTTCGTAAAGTTGAAGGTCAAGAAAATATTTATCAAATATAAGATCATGAGTTCTGAATTTTAAGTCATAGTAACTTGGTATAATTTAGTTACGATGACATGAAATAGTTTATGGAATTATTTTATTGATCCAATACTTCAAAAATGTATAGTATTTAACAGGATAATAAATAAAGACGTTTTTTTTCTTATAATAATATTTTAGAATTAATCGATTAATCTTAAACTCCGCATCAAGATATACTTTTTCATTCTTATACGGTGCGATCACTTTTTTCATCTCAAGTGCCATTTTCAAGCCATCTTGCGAAAAACTTTCTTCATGAATACGGTATTGACACAAAACAGTGGGGATATAAATTAATTTTTTTTGATTCTTGGTCAATTTTAACAACATATACCAATCTTCAACTTTAATATTTTCATCATAGCCCCCCACTTCCTGGATTACATCTAAATGAAACATCTGAGTTAAAGTTGGTAAATCATGATGATTTAAAATAATATCATTAAAACTATATTCTGTTTTTTCAGATACGCGCTGTTCCGTAATTTGATTATTTTTATCGATTAACTCTATACCGCCAAAGACTCCCGTTATATTGGGATTTAATTCTAGATAGTCTATTTGTATCTGAGTTTTCTGCGGTAGCATCATATCATCAGAGGCAATGATACTGACATATTTTCCCTGACAATGTGTTAATGCTTCATTTAATGTCGAACATAAACCTTTATTCGCCCGTGTATTAAAATAAACACGTACAAAACGAGTTTGACACTGCTCTAATATCTCCTTAATTTTAGCAACTGATTGGTCTTTAGAACCATCATCAATCACAATTAATTCGATATTGGCATAAGTTTGGTCAATAATACTTTGAATACTATCTTGAATATAAGCTTCATGGTTATAACAAGGAATAATTACAGAAACCAATGGCTGCATTAATCTAGTCCTTGAGGTATAAAAATATTACATAGCTCAACAACCTTTTCTGTTTCTTCTAAAGTCTGAGTCGGCCCCATTGGCAAACTTAAAACTTGCTGATGGATTTTTTCAGTCAAAGGGAAACTCAAATCGTTCCATTCTTTATAAGCTTGTTGCTTATGGGGAGGAATTGGATAATGAATTAAGGTTTGCACGCCATTTTCAAGTAAATACTGTTGTAGTTCATCTCGATATTTAGTTTGAAGCACGAATAAATGCCATACGTGTTGCTTATATTCGCGTACTTCAGTCTGGCTCAAAGGCAATGTGATATATGAATTTTTTATTTTAGATAAATATAAACTGGCAATCTGACGACGATGAGCTGTCTCTTGATCCAGATAGGTCAATTTTACATCCAGCATTGCGGCCTGTATCTCATCTAAACGGCTATTTACTCCAGGAACCAAATTTTTATATTTTTCATGCGAGCCATAATTTCTCAAGGCTTTCAACATATTTGCCAATTCAATATCATTAGTTGTTACTGCCCCAGCATCCCCTAAGGCACCCAGGTTTTTCCCTGGATAGAAGCTAAAACCAGAAGCATCACCCCAATTCCCAGCACGAATACCGTCTATTTCAGCACCATGAGCTTGTGCTGAATCTTCTATTACCAATAAATTGTATTGTTTAGCAATCTGCATAATTTTTGGCATATCTGCTAGCTGTCCATACAAATGTACGGCTAGGATCGCTTTCGTCTTCAGTGTAATAGCTTGCTCAAGCGCTTCTACAGAAATATTTAAACTCTTGCTGTCAGGTTCAACCAATACAGCTTTTAAATTATTTGCGGTAATAGCCAAAATACTTGCTATATAAGTATTCGCAGGAACAATGACCTCATCCCCATCTTGTAACTTGCCTAACTCTTTCCATGCACGAAGTATCAAAATAAGTGCATCCAGTCCATTTGCAACGCCAATCGCAAACTTTGTACCGCAATAAGTTGCAAAATTTTGTTCAAATGTTCCGAGTTCTTGACCACCAATATACCAACCCGAATCAATCACACGATTACATGCTGCTTTTAATTCATCTTGATATTGTTGATTTACTTTTTTTAAGTCTAAAAATGGGATCATTCTTCTATAAAACCTTTTACAGTAGCGGGATTACCTACAACAATTGCATTTTCAGGCACATCTTTTGTCACAACCGCGCCTGCGCCAACCATGGCATTTTTTCCAATTCTAATACCGGGCAGGATAGTGGCATTTGCACCAATACTCGCCCCTTCCTCAATGATTGTTCTTAAAAACTCATCAGGATATTGTTTAGAACGTGGATGCTTATCATTAGTAAATGTAACATTGGGACCAATAAATACATTATCCTGAACGGTAATCCCATCCCAAATAAAGACACCCGATTTCACAGTTACATTGTCACCAATAACCACATCATTCTCGATAAGTGTATGGGCGCAAATATTACAGTTTTTCCCAATGGTGGCTTGTGCTAGGATCACGCTATATTGCCAAACACGACTATCTTCACCTATTTGAGAACTTTGCACATCAGCCAAAGGGTGGATAAAGGGTTTATGGGCCACTTTGATAAAATCAGCATAATCACGAATATAATCTGATTCATCATAGTGTTCACTTGCAAGCACAAGTAATACACAATCATCTGAAAAATCATGCATTTCACGCCACATCAAGCTTTCAATCAATAAGCCTTGTGCAGGTGAAGACAGAACCACTTCTTCTTTTTGATAACCATTATCCAAAATAAACTTACAGCTTCCGTGTAGGCAGATCGCCACTTGTTTTAAATTTTTATGTGCATGGAAACCACGAGCCTGGTTATCAATAGTCTTAAAAATGTAATAGATACGTTTTAATTCAAATGGAATGGATTGACTCAACTCCAGTGCAATCAAGCCACCACGATGGTCACTTAAATCTGGCAAGTCGATTAACTGAACTAAACTCATCTTTATTCACTTACCAACGAAATTAAATATTGACCGTAGTCATTTTTACTCATGCTTTGACCAATTTCTAAAACTTGTATCGCAGTCAGCCAGCCATTGTTAAATGCAATTTCTTCCAAACACGCAACCTTATAACCCTGACGTTTTTCAATGGTTTCAACAAAGTGTGCTGCTTCTAATAAACTTTCATGCGTACCCGTATCTAGCCATGCAAAACCACGACCCAATAACTCTACATTTAAATCACCACGTTCAAGATACATCTGATTTACAGTAGTAATTTCTAACTCACCACGATCAGATGGCTTCACCTGTTTGGCAA
Source organism: Acinetobacter sp. SFB (assembly GCF_001647545.1). Taxonomy (GTDB): domain Bacteria; phylum Pseudomonadota; class Gammaproteobacteria; order Pseudomonadales; family Moraxellaceae; genus Acinetobacter. Next base: position 82,852 of record NZ_LSZH01000018.1, on the reverse strand, counting down.
TTTGAATAACGTCATTGTCATAAAAATATAAGCCAGTCACCGCAAAATTAGACTTCGGATGTTTTGGCTTTTCTTCAAGGGAAATCGCACACTTATTTTGATCAAACTCAACCACACCAAACCGTTCAGGGTCTTTGACTTGATAACCAAATACCGTTGCACCTTTTTCACGAGCAATGGCCTGTTTCAGCATAGGGGTAAAGCCTTGACCGTAAAAAATATTATCGCCAAGGACTAAACATACATTGCTCTGACCAATAAACTCTTCACCAATTATAAATGCCTGTGCCAAACCATCTGGGCTTGGCTGTACCGCATAACTTAGCTCAATCCCCAAAAGGGAGCCATCTCCCAGTAAACGCTTAAAACTTTCCACATCGGCGGGTGTAGTAATAATAAGAATTTCGCGAATACTGGCCAACATCAAAACTGATAATGGATAATAAATCATCGGCTTATCATAAATAGGCAGCAGTTGCTTTGATATTCCCTTGGTAATTGGATATAAACGTGTACCTGACCCACCTGCGAGAATAATTCCTTTCGTACTCATTATTTATGCACCCCCTAATCTCTCACGCTGATAGCTACCATCTTGAACTCTACGACACCAGTCTAAATGACTCAAATACCATTCTACCGTTAGACGAATGCCTGTTTCAAAAGATTCTTGCGGTACCCATCCCAGTTCATTTTTTATTTTACTTGCATCAATCGCATAACGATGATCATGACCTGGACGATCTTGAACAAAGGTAATTAAAGATGCATATGACTGTTCATCACTTCGTGGCTGAAGCTCATCTAATATTTGGCAAATGGTTCTGACTACTTCAATATTTTGTTTTTCATTATGACCACCAATATTATAAGTTTCCCCGACTTGACCTTGGGTAGCTACCGTATATAAGGCACGCGCATGATCTTCAACAAACAACCAATCGCGTACTTGTTGGCCATTTCCATAAATCGGCAATGCTTTACCTTCTAAAGCGTTCAAAATTACCAGAGGGATCAGTTTTTCTGGAAAATGGTAGGAGCCATAATTATTTGAACAATTGGTCACGATCGTCGGTAGACCATAGGTTCTATACCATGCCCGAACCAGATGGTCTGAACTGGCTTTACTTGCAGAATAAGGTGAACTTGGTTGGTAGGAGGTTTTTTCGGTAAATAAATCCGTGGTTCCTTCTAAATCACCATAAACCTCATCGGTAGAGATATGATGAAAGCGGAAACTCTGCTTTTTTTCTTCATCTAAGGCTAACCAATATTTTCGAGTAGCTTCTAAAAGGGTATAGGTTCCCACAATATTGGTTTGAATAAATGCTGCTGGACCATCGATCGATCGATCTACATGAGATTCAGCCGCTAAATGCATTATCACATCGGGTTGAAAATCTGTTATTGCATCATCCAAAGCAACCGCATCACAAATATCGACTTGATTAAAGTAATAGCGTGGACTTTGCTCAACTTCAGATAAAGATTCCAAATTACCTGCATAGGTCAATTTATCAATATTAAGTACTTCATTTCGAGTATTTTGAATAATATATCGAATAACCGCAGAACCAATAAAGCCTGCGCCGCCAGTGATTAAATACTTCATAGTGCTTTAGTGACCTTAATATTGATAAAAAGCATATTTGTTTAAAGCTAAGAACCGCATTCTATTACTTTTTATTCTTGGTTCCTACTTTATTGTAGAAGATAACTCTACGATAGATATAAATTTTAACAACATCGTTAATTTAATTCCTTCGTTTTTTTAGTGAAAAAAATTAGAGATATACAAGAATATAATGGAGAGTAATCAAAGATTGAATAAATAAAATCAAGACTTTAGTTAGCAGCTATTTAGTTTAATTTTAGTGGCAAAACTTATAGAATAGCGGCAGCTATAATTATTTTTTGAATATCTACATGAAGAAAATCTTAATCTTATGCATATCTTTAAAAGATAGCAAAGCAAGACAAGACAACATATCTCATCAAATACAAGCCCTCAAACAAGCTGTATCCGATATTCAAATTGATTTTCAGTTTTTTGAAGGAGTGTATGGAAAAGAACTTCCGCCTGAATACATCGTTTTTTTAGATCTCAGAAGAAAAATTTCAGGACAATGTGAACATGCATTAGGACCTAGCGAATTCGGCTGCTTTTTAAGCCACATGACGTTATGGCAACGTTTAGCACAAGGTGATTATGTCGAATATGACCGCGTTATCATTTTAGAAGATGATGTCATCGTCAATCTTAATCATATTACAGAAAAGCTAACTTCCTTAATCACCCTCAATCCTGATTTTGCCTTTCTAAGTGGCAATACAGAACCTTCTCGTCGGCGTATTCGCGGTTTTAACAGTGAAGATAATCTATATTTCAATCTGACTGGACCGAAAGATCTTTACACTGGAGCATATGCCTATTCCCTCACCCCAGAAAAAGCACAGTTTTTTATCGAAAAACAAATTAAGAAATTAACCTACTTGGATGATTGGACCTATTTACTTAAGTCATCAACCACTATCCCTTATTACTATTGTTTTGAACATGATGATGAAGTGCAAAGTAATATTGCCGGTGACCGTAAAATTTTTATGAAAAAGCCAAATCGGTTTAAGAAAAATTATCGAAAGATTCGTAATGACCTCGTTTCTCGTATTATTTCTTTATTTTTATTTAAAAAAATTATTCGTCTTTCTACTTTTATCACAACACATAAAAACAGCTTAAATACATCAGAAAATAATAAGAGTGATCATTAAAATGAAAAAATACCTTTTTATTCAAGATCATTTATATGGTGGCGGTGCAGAACAAATATGTATTGATACTGCTGTTGCGCTTAAAGAAAAAGGTCATGATGTGACTGTATTGTTATTAGATTCAAACAATATACGCACAGCCTATCCTGAAGACTTGAATCTAATTAAATTCGATATAGCACCGGCTTTCATGCAAGGCAGTATCAAAAAAAATAAGTTAAAAAGTGTTCCTTTAGAGCAACAATCTGAACTGACACAAATCATTAATGACTTAGCACCTAATACTATTATTGTGGGTCATTCACATGCTTTTTGGTTATCACCTATTCTGACGGGCAATATCTGGTTTTGGGTACATGGCGACTCATTAGGTTTGGTGCTAAAACAAAATTTAGGTTTTTTTAAATACTTGGAAGCCCTTAAAAAGTTTATGCAATGTAAAAAAGCCTGTAACTATCTTTTTAAAGGCAAACAACTGATTGTTGTTAACCAAGATATTGCGGCACTTCTTCATAAACATGTTAAAGATGCAACAGTAAAAGTCATCCATAACGGGATTGATTTTAAACGGCTCAAAAGCAACTTGGTAAATGAAAAAATTAATATTAATAAAAAATGGGATACCATTTTTGTAGGTCGTTTATCTGAAGAAAAACAACCTGATATAGCGATTAAAGCTTTTGCTAAAAGTGGTTTAACGGGGCGTATGGCAATTGTCGGTGACGGCCCGTTATTAGATGAATTAGTGACTCTTACAGAACAATTTGGGCTGACTGAGCGTATTGATTTCTTAGGCTGGCAAGATCAACCCAACCATTTTATTCAACAAAGTCATTGCTTGATCTTACCTTCGCGTACTGAAGGCTCCCCTCTTATTGTTGCAGAAGCCATTATTTTGTATGTTCCTGTGGTTGCTTTTAATTGCTGTGAAGGCGTGGCGTACCAACTCTCGTCTGGAAAGCTTTCTCAAGGTTTGGTCCCTTTAAACGATATTGAAGCATTATCTAAAAGGCTTCGCCAAGTGGTCACTCAGCCTTATGCGATTCAAGAGCAAGACATACAACGCCTGAATATTACAGAAATGGCAAAGGCTTTTGAAGAATTATAAGTCCCTATATTTAAACCTTTGATTTGAGTAAGCCATCATGTCTTTATCTCGTACAGTTCTCAAAAAATGGTACAAATACCAACAAAATCAACAGGCCAAAAAGTTTGACTCTCATTGGTATATTCGCTTTGGCTGGCTGAATGAGCCACTGACCAATCAAGGTCAGTTAACTCATTTATTTGAAATCCATTCGCCTAAAAAGTTTACTTTTGCCGATTGTTTTTATGTGGAAGATCATGAGCGACATTTCATTTTCTTTGAAGAAGTCGATGAGCAACACCCCGTTGGTTTTTTATCTGTTTTAGAAATATTTAAAGATGGCACCTACACAGAACCACAGACCATTTTAAAACTGGATTATCATCTGTCTTATCCCTGTATATTCAAAGTTAAAAATGATTGGTACATGATTCCTGAAACCAGCGCCAATAAAACTGTTGAGCTATGGAAATGCACTGAGTTTCCGACGCATTGGGAAAAACATTCCAACCTTTTAGAGGACATGGAAGCTGTTGATACAACGCCTTTTTATCATGAAGGCATGTGGTATTTATTTACCTCCACCCGTCGCAACTGTAAAAAATTTGGTGATCGCCTAGATTTATTTTACACCGAAGATATTTTACAACCTGACTGGAGAGAACATCCACAAAACCCTGTATGTAAAGGACATCAACAGTTTCGAATGGCTGGTAAGCCTTTTATTTATCAAAATAAACTGGTTCGCCCAAGCCAGGACTCGTTGAAACGCTATGGCGGCAATATTGAGCTTAAAGAAATTATCAAATTAAGCCCCACAGAATATCAGGAACAATTGTTAGAAGTGATTTTACCCCATTGGAATAATCAGGATGATGGCTGTCATACCATTAATGCTGAACATGACTTTGTGGTTCTTGACGCCATTCGACTATCACCCAAAGCATAATTAATTATTTATTTAGCAAACGCTCATATATTTGAAGCGTTTGCTGCGCCATAGCATCCACAGTCAACTCATTTTTAGCGCGCGTAAATAACTTTTCAAAATCAGCAAGTGCCCTACTTTCCAAACCCTTCTTGAGTGCTTGCTGCAATGCTGTACTATCGCCAATTTCTGCAAGGTAGGCTTCTGGTAACCACTCAATTACGCCATTTACTTTGGTGGATACCATAACTTTATCCGCTTGCAAGGCTTCCACCATCACCAGAGGAAAACCTTCACGATCTGAAGATAAAGTAACCACATCTGCAAGCTGGACTAAATCACGAGCATCCGTTCTGAAACCTAAAAATACCACTTGATGTTGCATGTTTTGTTGTTTGACTTGGGCTTCAAGTGATTGTCGCAACGAACCCTCACCGATAATCCACAAGTTTGCATCAATGCCCTGCATTGCTTGGATCAGTAAAGCAATATTCTTCACCGGCTCTAAGCGACCAATGCACATTACTATTTTTTTGGTTGAATCCAAACGTGGAAATTGTTGGTCAATACTGTATTTTAAGCTCTGCTTTGCATCTACAGACAATGCTGTTTGCGGATAAACACCATTATAAACAACATATGCTTTCGCTTCTGGAATACCTTGGGTCAGTGCTTGGCTGACTGCAATCACCGCATCTCCGACTAAATAAGCAGACTTATTCTTTTTAGTTCCATGTACGGTCGTCACAATTTTAATATCCGCTAAAAATGGACGAATTTTAGCAATCAGCTCAGATGCTTTACCCGCTTGGGCATGTACAATCTGGGGCTGGATTTCAGCGATCAGTGTCTTTAGCTGCCAAAGCAACCTTATATTCCAGCGGCTTCTAGAAAAATCGATCGCATGAAATTGGACATTTTCATTAAACTTTTCGGCATAGCATGGATGTGCAATTACCTGAACATCATTGGATTCGGCCAACTGGTTGGTCAAATTAAAGGTATGCTGCTCTAAACCGCCAATACCGCCACTGCTTGCAAGGATTTGAACAATCTTCATGCATCATCCCGCTTGGTCTTTTTTGCCTGCAAATACTGTTCGAAAAGCTTGGCTTCTTTTAGAAAAGCATAAAAAGAATTGATCATACTGTTTACAAAGCCACGCCAACCATTTAAACAACTACGACGAATAAAATAAGACTTTAAGAAAGTTACTGGCATGACCAACGTTAATTTCAATAGACTTGGCTTTTTACCTTTCTGAAATTTCTCTGCTGCCTTCAAGTTTGAATATTGATTATTTTTTTCAACTTTGACAAAAATACTTGATTCGCCATAGTGGTAAATATCACCTTCGGCACGAATACTTTGACCATCCACAATCACATTTTCATGGACTTTATTTTCCAGGTCATATTGGCCTTTATTTTTACGAAAAAAACGGACTTTGGCATGTTTTTTAGTATGCTTACTGTTCGGTACCCCTAAAAAAACATCATTAATTGGGATAATTAAGGCATCAATTTGATTGGCTTGAATGGTTTTGGCTATTTCTTGTTTGAGTTCATCAGACAGCACTTCGTCGCCATCTAAATTAAGCACCCAGTCGTTTTGACACTGGGCTAAAGCAAGACTTTTTTGTGCTGCATAACCCAGCCAGTCCTGATGAGAAATTCGTGTATTGGGAAAGCTTTGTGCAATTTTATAAGTATGATCGGTACTGCCTGAATCTAAAATAATCACTTCCGCAAAATCAGCAACACTGTTCAAGGTATCTTCCAACCATGCATCACAGTTCAAAGTAACGATATAAACACTACATGGAATACTCATAATTTATAACGTCCTTTAGCTAACGCAATACGCATTTGTAAAGCATTCATCGCCCCATGCGTACTGACTCGGGGAATATTAAATTGATTTAATTCGGTGTAGGCTTCAACTTTCTTACGTGTGGATACTGCATTTTTAAAACCAATTTCTTTTGCCATTTGCTGATGTTTTACATTAAAACGCCCAAAAGGATAAGCAAAACTTGGGCAACGCCCGACTAATGCCTCAACATCACGTTTAGAGTTTTGTATTTCTTGATAGGCTTCTTCATCATCCAGTTTAAGTAAATTCACATGATGTTGCGTATGCGCGCCAAACTCGATTACACCAGAACCAAACATTTCATGAATCTGCTGAGCATTTAATGTATCAATTCCTTCAATTTGTGTCGCAAGATATATCGTGGCTTTAGCCTTATACTTTTTTATTAATGGATAGGCATATTGATAGTTATCTAAAAATCCATCATCAAAAGATAACGCTACAACATTTTTTTTTCCCCGATACTGATCTAGTTCAGAGACAAAACAAAAATGAGTTCGTTTTTTAACCAGGTATTGCAGTAGCTGTTCAAACTTTTGGGGGGGCATATTCATCCCGGAGGCGGCTTCATGTGGTGTCACTTGATGCAACATTACAATTCTAGGCAATTTTGCACCGCGAAAAGGTAACCAAAAAGTATAGTTACCTAATAGATAGAGCACCGCAGCCAGAGCAATTATGCCAATCACCATATAAAGTAGCCAGATCATACATAAACCTCATTTGCCCATTCATAGGCTTCAGACAAAGGTTGATCAAAAGTCACCTCAACCATGAACTGTGTAATTCGTTTGCCATTAAAACTTGTACGTGTTTTATTCCAACCTGCTTCAGCAATACGCTTTGCCTCTTGTGGATGGGTTGCATAAAATTGAATTTTTTCAGCTAAGTCGAACTGATCATCAAAATAAACTACTTCTTGTTCGGTATAGAGTTTATCGAAACCCGGAATACGCGGACTAAAAGTCAGCAGCCCATTTCCTGTAAGCTGCACAATTCGGTCTGAACTATATAAAGTCACATCGTTTTTACGTGAATAGTTTAAGCCCATGCGGGATTGGGATAGTACCTTGTAATAACCTTTACCATAAACACCTGGCTGTTGAAAACAGCCATAATATTGATATTGCACATGGTTGTTTTTTAAAGTCTCAGCTAAATCTTTTAAGAACTTTTCACGTTCCGGTTCTTTATAAACCACGCCACAGAAAATAAATTCTTTATCTATATTGTTTGATTCAAACTGTTTTAATTGTTCAACATTACGGTGTCCCACATTAGGCATATAAGCCACTTTTAAATGCGGTTGTTTGAGTTTTTCAAGATATTCACCACCAGTAGTACAAAAAATTGCATCTAGATAAGGTGAAAATTCACGTACAAAACCTAGTTTATGTTCTAAATACAATGGATCAACATACCAAAAGGCAATTTTAGTTTGCGGATAACGCTGTTTGATTTCTTTGAGTACATCCGGACTCATCAAATCACTATGACCAATCAAAACTAAATCTGGCTCAATATTATCCACAATTTTTAAAATTTCTTTATTGGCCCAACTTGCACCCAGTTTTTTAGTTTTAAATACTGTGCCCATGCGCGCCATATCACGAAAACTAAAGTCATAAACAAAATGACCATTTTCAATCAGACCTGCAGAAATTTTACGGTCTGTACAATAAAAATGTGCGCCTTGCTTATTAAAACCAAAATTCGCAATATGTAAAATTTTCATAAAAACTCTATTTTTTCAATAATATATCAGCAACTCGCGCTGCCTCATCCATTTTTAGATTTAACAATTTAACTTTATTCTCACCCAATAACGCCTGGGTTAAAAGCTGATCTAACAGTTGGGTAATTCTATCAGATTTCAACCGGTCTATTTCAATGATACCCACCCGACATCCTGCTGTCAGTGCCTCAAAAATCATCGAAACACTATCTTCAGTTACCCAAACCGCTTCTGCCTTCTGCATTTCTTCAAAAATCCAGCCTTGTGGGGTCTGCTCAACAGGAAATATTTTCAGCTGACCTTTAAATGATTTTTCATTTAAATGAGCCAAAAACTCTTTCGGTGTACGTCGTGAAGTGGTCAGAATAATCTCAGCTAGAGGATGTCGATTAACGATTTGTTGAATTACATCTAAAACTTTCGTTTCGTTCCACTGATGCCTTTTTGAAGAACCACCTAGAGCTATCAGAATTCGGTTAGCTTGATGCCGTCCTTCATTGATAATCGGATTTAGTGCACCCTGCGTGTTAATTACATGCTCCGATGCATTAACACCATCATGTTCAGGAATAATCGCATAATCAAACCAAGTCACCGGAAAATTAGGTTTCATTAAGATAATCGTTTTTGCTCGAGGATATACTTTCCCTAGCAGTAAAACACGCAATTGAGTATGACTGCCCACCCCAAAAATATAATCTGGTGGTTGCTTTAGTGTGGCTATGCTCTTTTTTAAAACTCCTGAAAACAGGCTAAAAATTGGCAATTGATCTATTAAGACTTCCTCAAAGCTGACTTCATCTGCACTTTGTCTTTGCATTGCTTTATATAAGCCGACTGCTTGCGAGCGATGTCCTGCTTTGCCATCACTTACATAGACAATATGCATAAAAAGTGTCCTTAAAAGAAAATAAACTCAAATCTTGATCAATAAAAAAGGCGAAAACCGAGTTTTCGCCTTTTGATCTTACCTGATCAACTTATTTTACGTAAGTCAACCAATGTGCATATTTAGGGTCTTTACCCTGCACTGCATCAAAAAATGCTTTTTGAATTTGTGTAGTGATTGGACCACGTGAACCACAACCAATTTCGCGATCATCATATTCACGAATTGGGGTGACTTCAGCGGCAGTACCGGTAAAGAATGCTTCATCACCAATGTAGAATTCATCACGGGTGATACGGCGTTCGAATACTTCAATGCCCAAGTCTTTGGCAATGGTAATAATGGTTTGACGGGTAATCCCGTCTAATGCGCCACCCGAGATATCAGGTGTATGCAAAGCGCCATCTTTTACCAAAAATACGTTTTCACCTGAACCCTGACATACATAGCCTTGTGGGTCCATCAACATTGCTTCATCGTAACCAGAATGCGCCACTTCCTGGTGTGCAAGAATCGACAAAGTATAGTTACCCGATGCTTTTGCCTTACACATGGTCACATTAGGATGATGATGGGTAAAGGATGACGTTTTAACGCGAATACCTTTTGCCATCGCTTCATCGCCAAGGTAAGCACCCCAGCTCCATGCAGCAACAGTGGCATGAATGGTATTGTCAGTTGCAGCGATACCCAGTTTTTCAGAACCAATAAAGATAATTGGACGCAAATAGCAAGACGCTAATTTATTTTCACGTACGACATCAATTTGAGCTTGCTCTAAAGTTTTTTGATCAAATGGAACTTTCATTTGATAAATTTTTGCAGAGTTAAGCAAACGTTTTGTATGATCCTGAAGACGGAAAATTGCAGTTCCATTCGGAGTCTCATAAGCACGGACACCTTCAAACACACCCATACTATAATGTAAGGTATGTGTTAAGACGTGAATTTTAGCCTCACGCCAATCAACCATTTGTCCATCTTGCCAAATAAAACCATCACGATCAGCCAAGTTCATGGCGCACTCTCCAAATTTTTATACACAGTCATCTTTATCCAATACAAATATTTGCAGTTGGATCAATTAATCTTTGCCATAACTTGCAAACGATCACGCGGGTATCGTGCCAGTCCGCAGCATTCACTTGCATGGATTGATTTGCAAGGGCTAAACGGTGGCTCTCGGCTCGTTCACTGAGATAAGCTTGAATCAATGCTGTCGCGTCGTCGCTGGATAAGCAACCTGCTTTTGCGGCATCTTCAAGGATTCGTACATTGTCGGAGTAATGGGCGAGATCGGGATTCGACCCACTCCAGGCTAACACCGCATACTGTGCCATAAATTCGATATCAACGATACCACCTGCGTCCTGTTTTAAATGAAAAATTCCATCTTTTTGCTGTTCTTTAGATGAACCCAAATGGTCTTTCATTTTTTGACGCATCTTTAAAACTTCTTCACGAACTTTGGCTTCGTCTCGTGGTTGAGTCAGGATACGGCAACGTAATGCTTCAAATATTTCACGTAAACTTTTTTCACCGGCAATGGAGCGTGCACGCACCAAAGCCTGATGTTCCCACAACCATGCACTTTTCAGTTGATATTGCTCAAAAGCTTTTAAGCTGGTGACCAATAAACCTGCTTCACCTGAAGGACGTAAACGGGTATCTATTTCATAGACACGGCCATCTAATGTCTGCGTGGTCATCAGTGACATAAATTTTTGTGCGACACGCATGGCAAATTCGAAACCGCTAATTTGCTTGGTGCCGTCAGTATCGCCCTGCTCACTCATATAGTGAATAAACACCAGATCTAAATCCGAACCATAACCCAGTTCAATTCCACCCACTTTGCCATAACCGGCAACCACAAATGCCATGTGATCGAGCGAACAACGCTGACCTTCAGCATCCAGCGGATAACCATGTTTTTTCGCTGTAATTTGATATGCCAAATGTAAGGTTGCATTGACCGAAACTTCTGCAATATCGGTGAGTGCATCCGATACTTTCATCAGTGGACTTTCGGCTAAAACATCGCTGGCGGCAACCGCCAGCACATTGGATTTTTTGAATAATCGCAGTACCCGCATTTGATCTTCAACCTGATCAATTTCGATACGGAGCAGTTGCTGGCGCAGTGAATCTTCCAAATCTTGACGTTTCGGCAATTCAAAATCCATCGACAAAAATTCATCAAGCAAAACTGGATAGTGGGTGAGTTCCTCACAAATCCACGGACTCACGGTAGACATTTTCACCAGACGCTGCAGTGCCCCTTTGCTTTCAATCAGCATCACCAAATATACGGTACGGCGCATCACTGATTCGACCAAGGGCATTAAACGCAAGAGTGCTACTTGCGGCTTGTCCGACTGTAAAATAGCTTCAATCAGATGCGGCCAAAAGGTCTTTAAACGCTGTACGGCCTTTGCTGGCAATTTTTTTAGCGCATGCCCATACCAAAATTCATGGATGAGATTTTTTGCATTCTCATCCAACACCTCATTCAGCCGTTTTTCCAGCAAGCTAAAACTTTCAATCAGAGGATCGGGTTCTTTTTCTTTAATCAGATGTTCAAACTGAAAAATAACTTTGGCACGTTTCTGATTCAGGTATGCGATGAAAACCTCCCAATCAGCGAAACCTAAAGTTTCAATCATACGCTGACGTAAATCAGGCTCACTTGGCAAGGACTGGGTTTGTTGGTCATTCAACGCCTGAATAGCGTGTTCAACACGGCGCAGGAATAAATAAGCATCTTCCAGTTCAGCCACGGCCTGCATTTCAAGCAACCCCACCTCACCCAAATGATGCAGGCTGACTAAACATTGGCGATCTTGCAATTCAAGCTTGGATCCCCCGTAAATCAGTTGAAAAACCTGCACAATAAATTCGACTTCACGAATACCGCCTGCACCGAGTTTAATATCATCTTCAATATTACGGCGCAGCACTTCGCGTTCAATCATGGCTTTCATTTCACGCATGGCTTCAAAGGCGGTGTAATCGACATACTTACGAAACACGAAAGGCCGGGTCATGTCCAGCAATTCATTGCCTTCTTTTCCACCAGTCACAATACGCGCTTTAATCCAGGCATATCGTTCCCATTCACGCCCGTGCTGACTTAAGTATTTTTCCAACGCCACGTGGCTAATGGCAAGAGCTGAACCATCCCCCCATGGACGCAAACGCATATCGACACGAAATACGAAACCATCAGCAGTCATATGATCTAGTAGATAAATCAGTTTCTGCCCCCACAGAATGCAGAACTGCTGCACATCAATACATTTACGACCAGTGGTTTCACCTTGCTCATCAAAGGCAAAGATAAGGTCTATATCACTTGAAAGATTAAGCTCTTGAGCACCCAGTTTACCCATGGCGACCACAATTAAATCTTGCACCGTACCGTTATAACTTATCGGTTCACCGTACTTTGCAACCAGAGGGACGCGTGCGAAATCTTTGGCTGCACAAATGGATGCATCGGCAAAGTCTGAAAGCTCACGCGTTAAGGTCACCACATCGGTGAGTTGATTGGCATCTTGCCAAATCCAGCGAAACATCAAACGTGCACGCAGTACACGAAGCACACGCATCCATGTTGCTTCATCGCTGATATGATCTAAGGCAGCATCAATAAAGTTCTGGATTTGCGTGGTGCTTAAAGGAACGAGAAATTGGTCAATTGCATAATCTTGTTCAAGTAATTCTGCATGATTTGCCAATACCTGTTCTGCATATTGGCTAGCACGTAATATTTTTTGCAATTGTTCCGCATTCATTTTCAAACCTTCAGCCGAGTTTTTTCTAGTTATATCAGCTGAAGATAAATAGGGGAAAAGAAAATTTATTTTTCTATACTTTTACTTTTTCAATATGCACCGGATCTTGAACTAAAGCCTGATGGGTACTGGTGGCTATCGGCAAGGTGACATTAAAAACTGTTCCCTGCCCTTCTATAGACTCCACACAAATTTCACCATGGTTTAGATCAATGAATCGCTTACACAATACCAGACCGAGCCCTGTACCTTTTTCTCCCGCCGTACCCTTGATACTGGCAGTGACAGACTCTTGGAACAGTTGATCAATTTGTATCTGGCTCATTCCCAGACCTGTATCGCGAACAGCAATATGTACACCGGTATCAGATTTATTTGCGCTAATGGTCACTTTTCCAGTGCCATCGATTGGGGTAAATTTAAGCGCATTCGACACCAAATTCTGAATCACTGAAGTGATCATGTTGATGTCAGCATAGACTTTGAGATCTTCTTCAATCTGGTCAATTAACTGAATATTTTTCTTTATAGCCAGACTATTTAAGACATCACAGACAATTTTGGTCGACTGTTTTAATTCAAAGTTAATTGGATGATAAATAAAACGCCCGCCTTCCGCCATTGCCCAGTTCAGCAGACTTTCTAGCAGGTTATAGGTCGATTGTGCCGTTTCGTACAAATATTCAGAAATACTCTGCACACTGGATTCATCAAGTGTTTCACGTTCTTGCGCCAACACTTCCGAAAACCCGAGTAAACCGTGAAAGGGTGCTCTCAAGTCATGTGCAATAATCTGGAAAAATTTGGTTTTACTGAAATTGAGTGCAACTTGCTGCTCATACATTTCTTTGAGTTCGGTATAATCTGCTTTCAGCTCAACGAGATGGGTCAGGCTATTGGTAAAATCCTGAACAGCGATAATATCTTCCAGATTAAAACATTCTTGATGTAAATCAAAAAAAAGTACCTGACCAATTGAAACACCATCACTGAGACGCAGATCAAAAGCCACATAACGCTTAGCCTCGACCCCAAAATGACTCACATGCTGTACCAGATTCGGATATTGAGCATGCTGATGATCAATAAAAGCCCGTCCTTCAAAATAAGGACTTAGACAAGTTTCACCCGGTGAGCAGAACGCCTTGAAACCATGGTTTGAGGAATACCAAATATAAGGCTCATTATGGAAAGCCAGCACAGCCTGCTGTGCACCAAGTATCTTGCGTGAAAATCTTAAAAAACGCTCAACCTGATTGGTTGCTGTAAAAACACCTAACAATAGTGAAAGCTTACATGCACTAAGCTGCTCAGTTTCCGAGCCTATTTCAAGCAATTGCATTTTCATATCAGAGTCATCCAATCACTATTGTTGTTGTTGTAAAAATTAATTATCACGCCTAACTTTATTAACAAATTTTCACAATTTGCACAATGGAAAAGTGCATAAAAAAAACAAATATGACTATTTAAGCCACATTTGTTTGTTTTATCCTACGAATGCCGTATTTAAATGTAAGTAAAAATTTCTTAAGCCAATAAAAAACCCCAAGCTTTTAATATGGGCTTGGGGTCTTTTGAATCTGGTCCCGAGGGTCGGACTCGAACCGACACGTCATCTCTGACAGCGGATTTTGAGTCCGCCGCGTCTACCAATTTCACCACCTCGGGAAAGGGGCTACAAGCGCATTAGCTTGTGGTGGCTATATTACTATCAAACTCTGAATTGTCAATTATCTAATTCATTCAATTGATCACTTTTATAGCAAAAACAAAAACTTTGTCTTAAAAAGCATCAGATATCATCTCGTTTGCCCTTTTCAGGACTATAATGCGGACGTTTTTCTTATTTTTATACATTGAAGATGCAACTTTCCGACTTTAAATTTGATCTCCCTGACCAACTCATTGCGCGCTACCCTTTAAATACCCGTAGTGCTTCACGCCTTTTACACCTGGATCATCAAGGGCAATACCACGATTGTCATTTCACTGACATTCTTGATTTACTCGATGCCGGTGACTTACTGATTTTAAATGACACCAAAGTGATGAAAGCACGCTTAAAAGGTAAACGGGCCTCTGGTGGTGCTGTTGAAGTTTTAGTGGAACGGATGCAGGACAAATTTATTGCCCACTGTCACATTAAAGCCAGCAACTCGCCTAAAGCAGGTGCTGAACTTTTTATGGGTGAAGATGCGGTAAAAGTAACGGTGCAAGGTCGTCACGAGAACCTGTTTATTGTCGAGTTTTCACAACCGATTCTAGATGTTCTGGATCAATACGGTGCTTTGCCAATTCCCCCTTATTTCAACCGTGAAGCAGAAGCCATTGATACCGAACGCTATCAAACGGTATTTAATGATCCGACCAAACTGGCAAGTGTCGCAGCACCCACGGCTAGCCTGCACTTCGACCAAGATTTGTTAGAAAAACTTGAAGCTAAAGGTATTCAAAAAGCCTTTGTGACCCTCCATGTCGGGGCAGGCACCTTCTTACCAGTACGTACAGATGATATTCAAAATCACATCATGCACAGCGAATGGTGTGATGTTCCACAACATACGGTTGAACTGATTCTTCAAACCAAAGCCCGTGGCAATAAAGTCATTTCGGTCGGAACCACAGCAACCCGTGCCGTTGAAAGTGCAGCTCAAGCGCATGGTGGAACATTAAATGCTTGGACAGGTGATACCCAAATTTTCATCTATCCGGGTTATGACTTTAAAGTGGTTGATCGTTTAATTACCAACTTCCATTTACCTGAATCCACCTTATTGATGCTGGTTTCAGCATTATCCAATCGTGATAATATTTTAAATGCCTATCATCATGCTGTGGAAGAAAAATACCGCTTCTTTAGTTATGGCGATGCCATGCTGATTGATAAAATTACGTCTTAATATTTACCCATAAAAGAAGCACACCATGCCGCTCGATACTGTTAAACATTCGATTCATATTCGACGTAAAAAAAATGAACGGGTTTTTCAGAATATTGCGCGGCTCTGGGAAATTGGTCGTCAGGCTCAAACCCAGCAAGATATCTTAGATCGTTTGCATCCGTGGAATGCACCGATTGTGCTTAAATTTGAAAATGTTCTACCGCTGTTGTTGGCTGCGCTAGGACTTTTTTTTATGCTGCTGATTTTTATTGGCCCGACCAATATCTGGCTCCAGCTTTGTCTGGTGAGCGGACTATTGATGATGTTCTGGGCTTATATTAGTTATGAAGATAAAAAACCGATTGATGATGTGATTGAATATTTAGAACAACAGACCATTGCTAAAAAATACCAGCTCGGCTTCCGGCAGCAACCGCAACATATTTCTGTTCCGCTGCAACCACTATTATTTATTGCGCATTTAAAACAGCTGTTTCCGTTGTTTAATCAGGGCACCCTCGCTAACGATATTCCTTATTATGCCAGCACAGTCTGGACAGATGAGGAAGGCAAACAACATCAGGTCATGGTATTTCAATACCATTATGTTAATGAGGTTCGCGTCCGTGATAAAGATGGCAGTGATGTCAAAGTTAAAGAAGTACACAAGGATTTATGGGGTGTCTTTGTTTTCGATGTAGAAATCCAGGGACTTGCAATTACCACGGCACGCAAGAACTTTTATTATCCTTATAGCTTTCCCTGGCACACCAGTGATATTCAGACCAATCAAAAACTAAATATTTTTGGCAGCAATGAAATGCAAACTGCTAAATTACTTTCACCGGCATTTGTACTGAAACTGGCTGATTTTTTTGCCCAGCGTCAGGGCGATTTAATGTTCCATCCGACCAGTCATACCTTATGCTTTTTAGGCCCTGCCGATTTATTTAAAATATCGACCCAAGCCAAAAACATTCAAGATATTTCTGTATTACGTGGACACTTACGTACTTTTAAATTACCTTATTTAGAGAACTTACAGCGTGATTTAACGCACTTTTTAAAATAGCAATAATGAATGTTTTGGGGACATATACATGGGGTTGTTAATTTTTTTGCTATTGATTATTGCCGTGGTCGTCGCATGTATCATGATTCGCAATAATATTGTTCGTCATCACAATGCGTCTATCCGTGCCTGGTCAGATGTGGCCAGCTATGAACGTCAGAAAATTAAAATTCTGGATGGTCTGCAACCCTTGGTTGAGCAATATTCAAGTTTTGAACAAGGCACTTTAGAAAAAGTGACTGAATTGCGTCAGAATATTTTAAATTTGAATGTCAATAATACCGATGTCTCGCAATTACAACGCATCGAAAGCTTGAATAAAGAATTGATGCGTAGTCTAAATGTAGTAGTTGAGAACTATCCCGAACTGAAAGCCAATGAAATTTATCTAAAAATGATGAATGAAATTGAGGAACAAAATGAAAATGTCGGTGCAGCGATTAGCATTTTCAACCGTAATGTAGAGCTGTTTAATAACCATATTCAGATTTTCCCCAATAACATCGTCAACACCATGACCCTGGGTAAAAAAGCCATTCGTCCCTTTCGCGATCAAGCGGTTACCCAAAATTTTGACTATCGTCCTAATTTTTAATCCATCAGGACTTCTTGCATTCGCCATCTAGCAATAACGGCAAGAAGTCCAAATCTATAACTAAAAAAACATTCATTAAAAAATACGAGCTTCACATAAAAAAATAATCATCATGTTAGAACATAGGTTCTTCTCAAATATGCATTGCTTGAAGCGCTTTACCTTAAAAAATGAAAGATTAGAACGGATTGAACATTTTTATCATGCCAGCCCCACCTAGACTTTGCTGGAGCAGCCTCACTCTTCCAACATTGCTTTATAAGTAAAGTATCAAGTTAAAATTCGCCAACACTGGCGTTTATGTGCGTAATCTAGGAAAATAGCCAACTTTTAGCGGCGAACTGTTTATTCGCTCTTGCACTGCACGCAGTGCTTTGCTCTTGTTCAGGATATTTTATGAAGTTTGAAAAACTAGGTCAGTCGGGTCGTGCCCGTCGTGGTCGGTTAACACTTGAACACGGCGTGATTGAAACGCCTGTGTTTATGCCTGTCGGTACTTACGGTACCGTAAAAGGCATGCTGCCACGCGATATTGAAGATATTAAAGCGCAAATTATTTTGGGTAATACCTTCCACCTGTATTTACGTCCAGGTTTAGATGTGATTCGTGAACATGGTGGTTTACACGAGTTCATGAAATGGAATAAACCGATTTTAACCGATTCAGGCGGCTTCCAGGTGTTCAGTTTGGGTGCAATGCGCAAGATCAAAGAAGATGGTGTGACTTTCCGCTCGCCGATTGATGGCTCTAAAGTCTTCTTGTCTCCTGAAATTTCAATGGATATTCAACATACCTTGAATTCAGACATCGTGATGATTTTTGACGAATGCACGCCTTATCCAGCAACGCATGAAGAAGCGCAAAAATCATTGCAGCTATCCTTACGTTGGGCAAAACGTTGTAAAACCCAACATCACGATGTGCTTAAAAATAAAAATGCCCTGTTCGGTATTATTCAGGGTGGCATGTATGAAGACCTTCGTGATGAATCCCTGAATGGTTTAAAAGAAATAGATTTTGACGGTTTTGCCATTGGCGGTCTTTCGGTCGGCGAACCG
Source organism: Acinetobacter sp. SFB (assembly GCF_001647545.1). Classification (GTDB taxonomy): domain Bacteria; phylum Pseudomonadota; class Gammaproteobacteria; order Pseudomonadales; family Moraxellaceae; genus Acinetobacter. Next base: position 64,158 of record NZ_LSZH01000018.1, on the reverse strand, counting down.
AAAGAAGAAATGATTAAGGTACTGGATTATCTTCCGGTGAAAATGCCGGAAGACAAACCGCGTTACTTAATGGGCGTGGGTAAACCTGAAGATATCGTAGAAGCGATCCGTCGTGGTGTCGACATGTTTGACTGCGTGATGCCCACCCGTAATGCACGTAACGGTCATTATTTTGTGACAGATGGTTTGGTGCGTATTCGTAATGCCAAATATCGTCATGACCAAAGTCCGCTTGATCCACAATGCGACTGTTATACCTGCCAGAATTTTACTCGCTCGTACTTATTCCATTTGGAAAAATGCGGTGAAATGCTCGGTTCTATGCTGGGTACCATTCATAACCTGCGTTATTACCAAAGATTTACACAAGACATCCGTGATGCGTTGGATAATGGTACTTTTGATCAATATGTCCAAGAATTTTATGCCTGTCGCGGTTTAGAAGTTCCTCCTTGCCCTGAAGATTAATCTTTCAGTATTTGCGCTGAAGAAAAAGACAGGGTAAATTGCTGAACAAGTTATTTTATTTATCATCATATTTGTTGATATACAGTTTTTTTATTTTAGGAAAATGAAATGAGCCTTTTTATTTCTACTGCTCACGCAGCGGGTGAAGCTGCAACCCAGCCAAGTTTGGTCACTAATCTTTTGATGATTGCAGTATTTGTCGCAATTTTCTATTTCCTTATTTGGCGCCCTCAAGCAAAACGTGCTAAAGAACACCGTACGCTGGTTGAAAGCCTAGGTGTAGGCAGTGAAGTGGTTTTTGCCGGTGGTTTAATGGGCAAAATCACTAAACTTGAAGGTGATTTTGCAGTGGTTGAATTAAGTCGTGGCGTAGAAGTAAAAATTCAGCGTGCCAGTGTGATTTCAGTTCTTCCTGAAGGCACATTAAATAATCTCTAATCAAAAATAGTCGTGCTCTCGCACGACTTTTTCATTTTAAGAAGAAAATAAATGCGTTACCCAGCATGGAAATATCTGCTGATCGTCGTGGTTTTGATGATCAGTACATTATATGCCCTGCCTAGTTTGTATCCCGATGAACCTGCTGTTCAAATTTCGGGTGCCAAAGCCGGCACCCAAATTGACCAAAGCATCGTACAAAAAGCAGAGCAATTATTAGAAAGTGAAAAAATTCCAAGCCATGACAACAGCTTTAGCAATAATGCTGCCCTTTTGCGTCTCGATTCTTCAGAAGCCCAGTTAAAAGCCAAAGAAGTATTGCGTCGTGGACTCGGTGACAATTATGTTGTTGCATTAAACCTGGCTCCAACCACTCCTGAATGGCTGCAAAAAATTGGTGCTAAACCAATGAAGTTGGGTCTGGATTTACGTGGTGGTGTGCACTTCTTATTAGAAGTGGATATGGACAAAGCCATCAGTCAGCGTATGGAAACATCTGCGACTGATTTGCGTCGTCAACTGCGTGACAACAAACTGAAATTCAATAGCCTGGCTTTGAATACCAACACCATTACTGTGCAGTTTGCCAGCAACAGTGATCGTGATGCGGTCATGGACTTCTTGCGTCGCAATGGCAATGAGTATACTCAGCAGGCGATTGCATCAAGCTCGGGTTCAACTTTACGCCTGAACTATACCGATGTACGCAAGCAAGAAATTCAGTCGTATGCGGTGAATCAAAACTTAACCACCTTACGTAACCGTATTAACGAGTTAGGTGTAGCGGAAGCATTGGTTCAAACCCAAGGTAGCAACCGCATTGTGGTTGAACTTCCGGGTGTTCAGGATACTGCTGAAGCAAAACGTGTCTTGGGTCGTACAGCGAACCTGGAATTCCGTCTGGTGTCTGATTTGAATGACCAATATATCGATCCGTATACCGGTAAATCGACAGGTCAGGCATTACCTCCGGGTACAGAACTTTTTGCTTATGAATCACTGGATAGTGGTCGCGAATTACTGCTTAACCGCAACCGTATTCTGACTGGTGAACGTGTACAAAATGCATCAAGTGGCTTTAGCCAAGATGGCGGTGGTGCTGAAGTGAATATTACTTTAGACAGCGCTGGCGGCAAGCTGATGTCAGATGCAACACGCACTGCGGTTGGTAAACGCATGGCAGTATTGTTTATCGAGAACAAGCAGAAAATCAGCTATGTACCCGATCCTGTAACCGGTGCACAAACTGAAGTACGTACGCCTTATGCAGAATCTGTCGTGATTAATGCAGCAACCATTCAAGCCGTATTAGGTTCACAATTCCGTATTACCGGTCTGGATTCGCCACAAGAAGCGGCTGAACTTGCGCTGATGCTTCGTGCGGGTGCTTTGGCTGCACCGATGTACTTCGTTGAAGAACGTGTGGTTGGTCCGAGCCTGGGTCAAGAAAATATTGACAAAGGTGTGTTATCGACACAAATCGGTTTCCTTCTGGTTGCAATCTGGATGGTGGTGTTCTTCCGCCTGTTCGGTGTCATCGCCAACTTTGCCCTGATTGCCAACTTAGCCATGATCCTGACTGTCATGTCGTGGATTGGTGCTTCACTCACCCTTCCGGGTATTGCCGGTATCGTGATCACCATTGGTATGGCGGTCGATGCCAACGTACTGATCTGTGAGCGAATAAGGGAAGAGATGAAATGGGGAGCCTCGCCCAAACAGGCAATTGTCGCGGGTTATGATCGAGCCTATAACACCATTTTTGACTCCAACTTAACCACGTTCCTGGTTGCGTTTATTCTTTTTGCCATCGGTACAGGTCCAATCAAAGGCTTCGCCGTAACCTTAATGATCGGTATTATTTGCTCGATGTTTACTGCAATTACAGTAACCCGTGCAATCGTACAGCTCATTTATGGCAAAAAACGCAACTTGAAGAAGTTGAGCATTTAAGGAGATCTATGATGACTGATATGACTCAACCTGATTCAAAAAAATACGGTCGTCCTGATGATGAACGGATAATTCCGTTTATGAAAATTGCCAAACCAGCGGCAATTTTCTCCATCATCCTGACGATTGCAAGCCTGTTCTTTATTGTGACCAAAGGTCTAAACCTCGGTTTAGACTTTACCGGTGGTGTTTCTGCAGAATTAAACTATGCACAGCCTGCCAACCAGGCTGACGTGGTTAAAGCTTTAGATCAAGCCGGTTTTAAAGATGCCGTGGTGCAAACCCTCGGCAGCAACAAAGACCTTTTGGTGCGTATGCCTCCGCAAGATCTTGAAGTGGAAGACTTGAGTAACGCAATTACCAAAGCCGCGCAATTACCGAACAATACTGCTGAAGTACATAAAGTGGACTCGGTCGGTGGCCAAGTCGGCAATGAGCTATATATTAGATCTGCAGGTGCTGTTGGATTGGCAATGTTATTAATGCTGGTTTACGTCACCATTCGTTTCGAATTCAAGCTGGCTTTAGGTGCGGTGCTTTCATTATTCCATGACATCATTGTAACAGTGGGTATTTTTGCCCTGATGCAATGGCCGTTTGACTTGACCGTACTGGCTGCCATTCTGGCACTTTTAGGCTTCTCGCTAAACGATAATATTGTGGTATCGGATCGTATTCGTGAAAATTTCCGCAAGATCCGTGGTGCAAGTCCGCTTGAAATTGTTGATATTTCTTTGACTGAAACCTTACGCCGTACCATTCATACCTCAATGACCTTATTGCTCGTGGTTCTTGCAATGATGTTCTTAGGTGGTGATGGTTTACACTGGTTCTCTGTCGCGATGTTTATTGGGGTATTTGTCGGTACCTATTCTTCAATTTACATTGGTACAGCCTTTGCCCTTTGGCGTGGTCTGAACCGTCAGGACTTCATTGTTCAGGTTAAACCTGAATTTGAAGAAGAAGAAGAAGAAGAAATTCCTAAATAGTCCTGCTATGACAGCTAATCAGCTTTGAATTGCCATCAAAAAGCCCATCTTCGGATGGGCTTTTTGATATTAAAGTAAAAATGGTCTCGAAAATTAATTCATCTTTACCATCCAAGATACCATCTGCAACAGCACGCTCAACTGCACTTTTAACATCCAGATTATCTGCAATATCGGCAGCCTGAGCTGAAACGATCTCAGCTAAATAAAATGCTGCCATAAGTATTCATTTTTTCATCAGCATGATTTTTACTCTTTTGTTATTAAATCCGTTTAAAAATAAGTGAGGTATTGATTCCTCCAAAAGCAAAATTATTGCTCATAATAATGTCAGCATGCATATTTCTAGCATCATTCACGATGTAATCCAGATCGCCACATGCTGCATCTAGTTCTTCTAAATTCAAGGTCGCAATAAACTGGCTACGTTGCATCATTTCAATACTTAGCCAAGCTTCTATAGCGCCACACGCTCCTAGAGTATGCCCAAAATAGCTTTTGAGTGAGCTGATCGGTTTCTTGCCCAAAATTCTGGCAGTAGCCTGAGTTTCTGCAATATCACCCTGATCGGTCGATGTGCCGTGCGCGTTGACATAGTCAATTTGGTCTGCCGGAATTTGCGCATCAGCCAATGCCAGTTGCATGCAGCGCCCCATCATGTCTGAATCTGGACGTGTGACATGCTGACCATCGGTATTGCTGCCATAGCCAATGATTTCTGCATAAATTTTGGCACCACGAGCTTTGGCATGTTCATATTCTTCTAAAATTAAACAGCCTGCACCCTCACCCACCACCAGGCCATCACGTTTGGCATCAAATGGACGTGGTGTTTTTTCCGGATGTTCATTTTGACCGCTGGTGGCCAGCAAAACATCAAACACCGCCGAACCTGCGGCACTGAGTTCCTCGGCACCCCCTGCCAGCATCACGGTTTGCTTGCCGTATTTAATTGCTTCATAGGCCTGACCAATAGCCATGGAACCCGAGGTACAGGCGCTTGAGGTCGGTAGCGTCAAGCCTTTCAAGCCAAAATACACGGTCATGTTTACCGCACTGGTATGCGACATCATACGGATATAGGTGGTGGCATTCATTCTATTCATGTTGTTATCAAGCAACATACTGCCAAACTCGCCAATTGCATCGATGCTCCCGGCCGATGAGCCGAATGCCACACCTGCTTGACCACTGCTTAAGATTGGATCATTTAATAGGCCTGCATCTTCAAGAGCTTTTTCAGCACACACCGTCGACATCAGGGCAACTCGGCCCATGCCGCGTGTCACTTTACGATTAAAATGTTTGGGGATGGTAAAGGATTTGACTGGGCCGCCCAGTTTGCTGCGCAGGTCAGTGTAGACTTCCCATTCCGGCATATAGCGAATGCCACTTTTACCCTGTTCAAACTGAGTAAAAATCTGATCTGCCGTTTCACCTAAAGAAGTAATGCCTGACATACCCGTGACCACAACACGCTTCATCAAATCAATCCCCCATTGACTGAAATCACCTGTCGAGTGATATAACTGGCATCATCGCTGCATAAAAATTTCACCACTTTGGCCACTTCATCGACCTGTCCCATGCGTTGCAACGGAATCATCTTCAATGCATGCTCTTTAACTTCTTCAGTCACCATTTCGGTTTCAATCAAGCCCGGGGCTACACAATTGACGGTGATTTTTCGTTTCGCCAGTTCCAGCGCCAAAGCTTTGGTCGCGCCAATTAAACCGGCTTTTGCCGCGCTGTAATTGACCTGACCGCGGTTGCCTATCAACCCTGAAACAGAAGACATGGTCACAATACGTCCACCCTGTTTCAAGCGAATCATCGGCATTACCAGTGGTTTCAATACATTATAAAAACCATCCAGCGAAGTCGAGATGACTTCATCCCAATCCTGGTCGGTTAAAGCTGGAAAGGCAGCATCACGGGTTAAACCGGCATTTAATACCACCCCATAAAATGCACCATGTTCCGCCACATCCTGCTCAAGCAATTGCATGACGTTTTCACGGTCATTAACATCAAATAAAAGCGCATGACTGGATTGACCCAAGGCCTGAATTTCCTGTACCACCTGCTCGGCTTCTTGCTGTCTGGATCGCGCATGTACGGTGACATCAAAGCCGGATTGCGCCAATTGCAAGGCAATGGCTTTACCAATGCCACGGCTTGAACCGGTTACTAAAATTCTTTTACTCACTGTGACTTCCCAATATTTTTTTCAATTTCCGGCGGCTCAAACACACTCAACATGGCACTAAAACGATGCTCTCGGTATTCGATTTCACAGTTAAACTGCCCCAACCCCTCATGCAAATAGCTTTGTTCCGCTTTAATCCGCACGGTTTCCCCCAAAGCAAAATAAGGCACAGGCAACTGCATTTTACGGGTACCCAATAAAAACCCAATTTTTGGTGTCAAGCCAAGCATTTGACCTTTATGTCCTGCGTAGGCGCTGATGGTCTGCGCCATCAGTTCAATACTGGTCCATGTCGGTAAACCTTCAGCTTCACAAAACATCAGTTCAGGTCGAATCACCAGTTCCGCGATGGCAAAATGTTCATTAGCTTCAATGAGATGATCCACAAAAACCATTGGCTTTTGATGCGGGATAAACTGTACTGCATCCATCATTTCAGTTTTGTTCCAAAAATCAGACTGATATTACTGCCACCAAAAGCGAATGAATTACTCATTACATACTGAATCGGCTGTTCTAACTGCGCATTCAGCACATAATTTTGCTCATCCAGTTCAGGGTCGATGCTACCCGATTGATGCAAGGGCAACCATGACTGATCTGCTAAAACTTGCTGACAAATTACTGCTTCAATCGCGCCTGCTGCACCCAGACAATGCCCTGTTTTATGTTTGGTACTGCTGACTGGAACCTCATAGGATTGAAATACGGTCTGAACGGCTTTAATTTCCATGGCATCATTTTGCGGTGTTGCCGTACCGTGCATATTCAAGTAGCCAATATCACTGGCTGTAACGCCGGCCATATCCAGCGCTTTTTGCATGGCCTCGGCAGCGCCTTTGCCTTCCGGATGCGGTGCAGAAATATGCCAGGCATCCATCGATTCACCCGCTGCCATCAACATCACCGGGGCGGTGTCTTTGGACAATAGAAACAGGCCGGCCGCTTCGCCAATATTAATCCCGTCACGCTGTGCACCACAGGGCTGACATAGACCGCTCGACAGGCTTTCCAGACTGTTAAATCCATTGAGAGTCAGCTGACACAAGGTATCTACACCGCCGACCAAAACAGCATCAGCGAGGTCAGCATTAATCAGGCGCTGTCCTGCCGCCATGGCTTTGGCACTGGAAGAACAGGCGGTGGAAATGGTATAAGCTGGCCCTTCCCAGCCCAGATACATTTGCAAGGTTTTGGCTAAACTACCCATTTCCTGTTTGTAATGCTGAACTTCAACCTCAGCCTGATTGACAAAATATTGTTTCAGAACTTTTTCATTGTCCGCAATACCCGAAGTCGAAGTGCCCAAAATAATCGCCAGACGTTTGCGATCCAACTGCGCAGTATATGCTTTCATATCCGCTTCAATTGAACTTAAAGCGGTTAAAGCAAAACGTAAATTACGCGAATCTACATCCTGTAAAAAGTCTGGAATGCTGTCGATTAAGGCGTGTTGATATGCACCGACCCAGACCTGTTTCTCAGGGATAAATCCTGAAACCAGGCTCAAAGTATTTTGTGCAGTGGTCAGCGCCTGTTTGATCTGTTCAGCGCTATTGCCGAGTGCAGATAACCCCACACTGAACTGAATCCCGACTGCAGGATGTTGTGTCGTAATTTTATCGCCCATGCTCATCCTCCTTTATTCAGTGTTTTCCAAGCTATCGCTGATGGCACTGATGACCATTTGATAAGGCACTTGCAGATTATCCAATTCGATTACATCATTTTCATGCTGGATGTTTAATACATGCTGTTGGTTAATAAAAACCGACTGTATCTGAGCAGAATTTTCAATCCGGACATTCTGCTGCTGTAACTGGGCAAAATTCGGATAAGTGGCATATAAAATATCGCGTACTACAAATTCAAATGGCAACAGTTTCATTTGCTCAATACGCTGTTCGACATGGACTTTCTGACCATCAAAACTGAGCTTGAACAGTTGCTGCCCGGTCAGCGTCAACGCCAGCATCTCCAGCTTAGCCCCTTGCTGTTGCTGATACAGTAGAAAGCTAAAACTCTGATCTTTCCATTGGATTTCTAACTGATCCTGACGCTGGTAGTTTTGTGCAATCCAAGTGGTAGTGCTCAACCCCTGTGCTTTGGGTAGCATGGATTGACAGCCACTACACAGCAGCACTGCACTGATAAACATTGCTGACCATTTTAGCTGCATATTAGACACCATTACTGAGGGTTTCAGTTTGCTGCGGATCACGGCAATACTCCGCCAACGTACTTAACCGTTTTTTGGCATTTTTATGAATCGGATTAGTGGTATCCCAGGCATAACCGGCAAGTAAGGATGACACCATGCGACGAATATTTTCATCTTGCTGGGTTGAGAACACCACATCCTGAAATTCACCGCTATACCAGGATTCCACATAGGCACGGAATACCTGAATGCCTTTACGCAGCGGTTTCTCGTATTGTTCCATCCAGTTAACCGTCTGACCTTGCAGCACTTGATCCACCAAAGGAATTGCCAGGCTTGAAGATTTCAAGGCAATGGTGACGCCGGATGAAAATACGGGATCGAGAAATTCACCGGCATTGCCCAGTAGAGCATAGTTACGATCCGCCAGATGTTTTACATTAGCAGAATAGCCCACCAGTGTCCGCACCGGTATATCAAACTTGGCATTGCGTAATACCTGCGATAGGCTTTCATCATCGGCCAGAATGCGTTTCAATAAGGACTCGACATCATAATCAACACTACCATCAAAGCCATATTGTTCAAAGAACTCCTGCTCTGCCACCACACCAAAAGATGAACGTCCATCGGCAAAAGGAATCAGCCAGTACCAGGCGCGATGATCTTTGGCATGTACCGTAATCAGGATTTTTTCCCGGTCAAAATCAGGAGCATCCAAAATGCCATCTTCAATATGGGTAAACACGGCACGACGTACCGGAAAGTTGGATGGACTTTCTAGGTCTAAAAACTTCGGTAAGATCCGGCCAAAACCGCTGGCATCCAGTAAAAATTTAGCCTGAATCTGATAGACATTTTGTTGCTCATCTTTTACCGTCAAAATTGGCTGATCTGAGGCAACATCCACATCAATCACTTCATGTCCAAAATGAATTTCTGCACCGTATTTTTCAGCTTGCTGTGCCAGTAAATGGTCAAAGTAGGCACGGCGAACTTGCCAGGTGGTTCCCGGGCCTTGGCTAAACTTTTGAGTAAAGTCATAAAAACTGCGCTGCTTGCCCCTTAAGAATGCCGCGCCATTTTTAAACTGAAAGGCAAACTCGCCCACATGCTCACGTACTGTATCTAGCAGCCCGGCTTCTTCGAGAAAAACCATGCATTGCGGCAACAATGATTCACCAATGGAAAATCGGGGGAAATGCTGTTTTTCAATAATCGTGACCTGATAGCCTTTCTGGCGCAGTAATGCGGCTGCTGAACTCCCCGATGGTCCTGCGCCGATAATCAATACATCTGTGTGTTGCATGGGGCTCATTGCACTGTACCTTAGTCTCTCAGTTCTTTGACTGATATTGTTGAAGCACCCCATGTTTGACATCGGAAGATGTAAACAAGGTTGCGTAAATAAATGAAAAAACCACCCCAAGCAACACCGTCAAACCAAAGCAATGAATGGCATAGGTCTGGCTAAAGGATAATAAACCGAAACCTAATAAAGTTGACATCATACAAAGGAATAGCGCCATGCCCACCACTTGCGGATGATCATGTCCGTGGCGGTAGAAAATGGCATAGTCCACCCCAATTCCAATAATCAGGAAAGTCCCCATAATGCTGAATAAATTGATTTCCACACCAAGCCAGGCCTGAATCGCAAAGGTGGTCATCAAGGCCAGCGTCACCGGCAAGACCAAAGCTAAAATCGACTTCAAGCCATAAATAATGCCTAGTCCAATCATTAAACAGATTAAAGCCGAAACCAGTAACCATTGCGCCTGAATACGGTGCTGCTGGAACAACTCAGACAGTTGATTGACTGGACGTAATAGCTGCACCTGCGGAGTATTGAGCTGTTCTAAAGTGGCAACATTATGCACATTTTGCAGCAGTACCAGACGCTCGGTTGGACTCATTTGTAGAAAAGCCAAAGGATGCTGGCTCATTTCAGCAGGACTGAGTAAAGGCTGCTGGGCCAGTTGTTTTTGCCAGCCCAATACCTCTGCCGGATTCAGCTGCAATGCTGCGGCATAGTCCAGCAAGGCACCGGTTGGAATCGCTTGTAATAACTGAATATTGTGTTGCTGCTGCGCTTTGGATGGCAGCCATTGACCTAAAGCCTGAAAACCATCCAGCTTGTTTTGTGCCTGTAGAACTTGCAGTTTTTCTAACAGTTTCTGTTCGTTTTGTTCCAGTTGCTGAGTTGTGCTGCCATGTACCACAAAGTATTCACTGCTTTGCTGCTGCATAAAGCGTTCACGGACGTACTGATCTTCCTGCTTGAGTTTTTGATCCATACTTTGTAAGTTACGAATATCATCATTGCTTTGCAGAAACATTAGGCTACTCCCCGTGACCACAGCAATTAAGCCGATCAGGCCATAACGCAGACCATTTCTAGCCTGCACCCAAGAGCGTGCTTTGCCAATAAAGCCTAAACGGCGAATGGCCGGCTCGGCATTTAATGGCGCTAATCTTGGTAACAGTAAAACGCTGGTGATCCATGCCGCAGCCAGACCCACCATAGAGAATACTGCAATCTGTTTAAAGCCCGGAAATGGGGTAAAGCTGAGGAAAATATAGGCAACCAGAGTGGTCATCAAACCCATAAACAGGCTTGGCAATAATGGCTTTAATACTGCAAAACCGTTGATATGTCGATGCTGCGATTGCATGGCCATAAAGTAAAAAGAAAAATCGACACACACCCCCACCAGACTGGCGCCAAAGACCAGAGTCATCAGGTGAATTTCCCCAAACACCCAATGGGTAAGGGCAAATGCCACCAGACATCCGGTTCCTACGGCAATCATTTCAGTCAGCATTGGACGAATCGAGCGGAAGCCAAACAACACCAAAAGAAAAATACCGAGGGTAGAACCTAACCCAATAGTAGAAATTTCTTTTTCCGCCGAGGTGGTACCGAATTGGGCAAACAGCAAAGTACCGGTCCAATGCGGTTCAACCTGCATCTGTTTCAGCTTTGCATTGAGCTGCTCAATCCATGCTGATGTTTTTTCCTGATAATCAATATTGTAAGGACTATTTTTTAGCTCTAAGAGCAATAAACGGGAAATACCTTGCTCATCTCGAATCGTGGCAAAACCATCTTCCAGCGTTATATCCGGGCTTGCCTGTAAACTTGATAAGCCCATGGCATAACGTGGAAACAATAACAGCGGGTCTTGTTGTAACAGCTCTGTAGTCACAGGCATGCCCGGACTCATGATTTGCAATAAACCTTGGTCGGTCAAAGAGGCATAATCTTTTTCTTCAAGCAGTTTTTGATCATCGGGGGTGATCAAGCCGGCACGATGTTGATATAACACTTGGGCAAACTTTTCACTGTCCAGCTGTGCATGTAGCGGTTGCCATAAATCCGTTGCCGCTACGCTTTGTTTAAAGGTTCGGGTAGCTTTTGTTAGAGCTGCATCATCCTTGGCATTGAGCACCACAAACACCTTGTCATTCAGCTGCTGACTGACATATTGCTGCGCCCGTTCCAGCCGCGGATCCTGGTGGGCTTCCGGCAATAAGGCAAAGATATTGGTTTGAATGTGAATCTCTTTTTTCAGCCAAGCCGTACCCAGCGCGATGGCGATCACGCTGAGCACAATCAGCCACAGCGCCGTAAATTTATTTTGCCAGTTGGAAAAGTGCATTTTCCTCAGCCGTTAAAATTTGGGGTTGAGTCGTTTGCTGGCTAAAGCGAATGGTACTGCTATTGTTGCCTTTTTCCTGCAGCACAATACGATCGACATAACGCTGTCCTTGGGCATCGACACGGACAAATAATTTTTTAAATAAACTGCTTTTCGGGGTTAAAGTCACACTCCACTGCGCCGGGGTATAACTGGCCGAAACAATATTGAAGTTCTTGGCTAAAGCCGTTTCATTGCCTGACATCAGCTGCAAGAACATGGTCGCAACCGAGCCATAAGGTGATTTATCAATTTCAATCTGACTATAGGTGCGCTGGGTTTTTTGCACCAGTTTACGCGGGGTTACAATCAGGTCGGCTTTGACTGGGGTTTGAATTTTCCAGATCACCCCTTCTGATTTGGAAAATAGTACCGTGCCTTTGGAAACAAAGGTTTTATTCATTGAAGTCAATTTTTTTTGCTGTTCAAAATTGGCCCGCACGGTAGGCGTCGCGGCAAGCTGTGCAAAAATTTGTTTGAGCTGCGGATTTTGCGCATGCACCGGTTGCCACAGCAACATGATAAGAGCTAGCATGGCTGCGAATAACCGCCATGCTGCACGTGGTAGATTGATCAATGTCATCTGCTTTACTCCGCTTTAAACTCAGACCAGGCGTTTAAACGCTGCAATAAAATTTGCGGTGACTGGAAACACATTTCACGGTTTTCAATCTGTACCGCCACTTGGGTGGTATAGCCTTTGGTCAGTCTTTTTCCAGTTTCCGCATCAAAAATTTGATATTCAATTTTCAGACGATTTTCCCATTCTTTTAAAATCGCACGCACCCGAATTTTCTGTTGAAACAGGATGCCATGCGCATAACGCACATGACTTTCTATCACAGGCCATGCATAGCCGGAGTCACGCATCTGGGTATAGTTATAGTGAAATTGATCGAGTAACTTACAACGCGCAATTTCAAAATACTTTAAATAATGTCCATGCCAGACCACGTTCATGGCATCTACATCATGAAAGGGTACTTCAATGATTACATCGGCATGCATAGTCTGTATCCCATCAGCTTTAGCGAACAATTTCACTGCTTAATAATTCTAAATTTTCCAAACGATCCACCAGTTGCTGCAACTCGTGTTGCAATGGCCGGTCTTCCACCACGTAATCAAAGCTCTGCAACACCCAGGCACTAAATGCAGCCAACACTTCGGCCAGCTTGCCATCCAAACCTTTTAAGTGAATGGCCTGAACACTGGCACAGCACAGCGCGGCAATCACCTGTTCGGTCAGCACAATCACCCGGCTGGCATCGCGTGCGGCAATGGTGCCCATACTGACCTTGTCCTGGTTATGACATTCGGTCGAACGAGAGAAAATGGACGCCGAAAGGGTCTGTTTCAAGGCTTCCGCTGTCCATGCCGACACGCCAATCTGTACGGCTTTAAAACCGTGATTCAGCGGTAAACGTTCTGCTGTGGCGCCGGTCAAATTACGCGGCAAACCGTTATTCATTTTATAGTCCACCAGTTGCGCCAATTGACGGTCCATTAAATCGGCAATATTGGCGATCATGATTTTCAGACTGTCCATGGCTTGGGCAATATGCCCCCCATAGAAATGACCGCCATGCAACACGCGTAAATTCACTGGATCAATTAATGGATTATCATTACTGGAATTCAGTTCATTTTCAATAAACTGGCGTAACCAGGGTTTCGAATCTTCAAATACGCCAATAATATGCGGTGCGCAGCGCAAGGAATATCGGTCTTGCAAACGTGAACTCTGATGTTCAGTTTGTACTTCACTGTTTAACCAATTGCGCAATTGTGCGGCAATATTTTGCTGGCCCGGATGCGGTTTTTGTGCAAACAGTACTTCATCGAAATGACTCGGATTGCCTTCCAAAGCCAAAACACTCAGTGCGGTAATGCAAGTACTGGCCAAACTAATCTGTTCAGCTTTTTTATAGTTTAAACAGGCGATTGCAGTCATGACAGCAGTACCATTCATCAGTGCCAGTCCTTCTTTAGGACGTAACACCAAGGGCTGCATGTTTTTTTCTGCATAGACCTGACTGATCGGAACAATCTGCCCCTGATGGTAAACATCGCGTTCACCGACCAAAGCCCCTGCAATATACGATAAGGGAGTTAAATCACCACTGGCCCCAACTGAACCTTCTGACGGAATCACCGGAATCACGTTTTCATTCAGCATCCATACCAGACGTTGCAGCAAGGCATGCGAAACACCGGAATAGCCACGTGCCAGCGAACATAAACGCGTCACCACTACAGCACGCGCCGTGATTAAATCCAGATTCTGACCGAGACCACAGCCATGAAAACGCGATAAATGCAAAGGCAGTTCATTGACCTGATGCGCGGGAATTTCCACCAGACAGGAATCGCCATAGCCGGTGGTCACGCCATAAATCACGCCTTCATCCTGCAACAGCTGATCCAGAAAATCGGCACCGCGCTGAATCAATTCACGCCATTCAGCACGGGCAGGCAAAGCCACTGATTCTTCCTGACGTGCAACAGCCACCACATCTTCAATCGAAAGTGGTGTTTCCCCAACTATTAACACTTGCATTAATCTTTGTTCCAGAAATTATAGAAATTAAACCATTGATATGGCGCACGAATACAGTGCTGTTCAAGTAAGCTGACATATTGGCGTGTAGTATTTTGCATCGCTTGCATGCGGTTTTTACGCGGAAAATCCAGTTGCTCTGCCATCGAATGAATATGCACTTCAAAGCAGTTTTCAATGCGATAACAAAACACAGCCAGTACAGGCACTTTTAGCAAACTGGCTAAAATCCAGGCCCCTTGCGGCCAGTTCGCCTCTTCACCTAAAAATGAAACCGGCTGTACCCGATCCGATTGCACCGGAACGCGATCCGCCGCAACAATAATCCACTCACCCTGATCAAGTTTTTCTTGCAGGATCATTGCAGTTTCAATCCCCAGTTCATCCACCGAAATCAGATTGACATCAGCATGATCATTCAGTTTTTTGAGAAAGCGGTTAAATTTGGTGGCATGTTTTTGATAGACCAAGACATTAATTTTTTGCGGATGATCCGATTTGATTGCCCGCAGCAATTCAATATTGCCAAAATGCGACACCACAATCACTGCACCTTTTTTATAATGTGCGCGGAGATACTCATGTCCATGTAAAACCAGTTGCTGCTCGGGAATTTTTCCCAGCCAGCCTTCAATTTTATCCAGAATACATTCGCCAAACTGCATTAAATGCAGATAGCTATGGCTCAAACCCGGCGTAGTTTTAAAGGGTGAATTCGCTCCTGCAAAGTGATGCAACTTGGTTAAATAGAGTTGTGAGGCCTGACGAGCAGTGACCGAAAAAATCCAGAACCACATAATAATAAAATACATCAATATACGGCACAGCCAGCGACCACCTAAGCGATAGAAAGCCAACACCAAATTCAGTGAAAACATTCCACCCCGTTCTTTAATGTCATTCCATTGCGTTGTGTTCAGCTCAGCCACCGGGTTAACCTTTTATTTTCTGTGACAGCAATTTAGGCAAACGTAGCAGCATGCCGCCAAACAAGTGCAAATGTGCCTGACTTATACCAATATTGTCACGCCATAGCTTGAAATGCGAAATGCCATCTTCAGGGTAAACCACTTTGGTTGGCACATTCATAAAAGGTACCTCTGCCCATTTTAAACGCACCAAAATTTCACTATCAAACCCCATACGTGGCTGAAATTTTGCAGAATCCAGCACCTGAATGGTACTAAGCAGCGGATAAACCCGAAAACCGCACATACTGTCTTTAATATCAAAAGACAGGCTATTAATCCACACCCAGATATGGGTCGCATAACGACCATAAAGGCGTTTTTTGGGAACCGATTCATCGAAAATGGGCTGACCGATGACCATTGCTTGCGGGTTTTGTTGGGAGATTTTCAGGAATTTTGCCACATCCTGCCAGTCATGCTGAGCGTCGGAATCGAGCTGTAAGGCATGACTAAAACCCAGAGCATGTGCATGGCGTAAACCGCTGCTCACTGCCTTACCTTTGCCCTGATTATGACTATGCTCAACCAATTCAACCCAAGAGTGCTTTGCCTGAATGTCATGTAAAATTGCTGTACACACGGCATCACTGCCATCATTGACCAAAATAATCGGTATTTGAAACTGGTTCAAATGGGTTACCAAAGCCTGAATATGATGAGGATGGTTATAAACTGGAATCACAAAACAATGCTGCATATACATCCCCTTTTTAAGCCTGTTCAGTTTGTGTTTTAAACAACAAACGGCCAGATGCCAATGGCTGCTCTGCATGAGTTAATACAAAACTGACTTTGTGCAGTTTTCTCGACAATTTCAGTTGTAATACCCTATAAGGCTGGATCAGATCCTGAAACTTGAGCTGTTCAAAACCATTACACCATTCAAGCTCTGCCCAGGCCTGACGAGCAAAATGCTGAATAAACCCAATCTGTCCTACACCTGGAAAAATTGGATAGTCTGGAAAGTGCCCTTTAAAGCATTCCAGTTCAGGAGAAAACTCGAGGCGATAGAGCGCCTGATCTGGCTCATTTTGTTGCTCCAACACAATAGGCAATAACATAGGTTGAAATAAGGATTTCATGTATTGTTTATTCAGCTTAGATTGGGCATTTTGCGGTAATTGTGTCAAAAATCGCCATTGTCTTGGAATGGCAATGCTTTCCAGCTTTGAAGTTAACTGCGCTTTGATTGCTGCTACACATTGCGCTTTGTTGCTGCTTTGCAGCTGTTGTCTGGCCTGCTCGGACAAGACCGCCACACAGGCTAAAATCTGACGATGTTCCCGTTCCACAATCAACACATGGCACTGGATAATTTCATCCAGCTCGACAATTTTTTGTTCAATGGCATCCAGACTGAGGCGTTTCTCTTCCAGTTTTACAATCCGGTCTAGTCGTCCCAGCAAACGGAATGGACTTTTGAAATTTACCGCATCCATCACTTCAACTTTATCGCCGGTGAAAATCCAGTCTTCACTAAAAGCATGATTGGTTCTGATTTGCAGTTCCTGTTGCTCCCCGGCCTGAATATCGACATTGGCAAAAGGTGTCCACAAGGCATCATCTTGCTGTCGATGTGCAATCCCGCCAGTTTCGGAGCTACCAAACACTTCGGTAATCGGTCGGCTCACATAAGGACGTACACCGGACTCCAGTTTTCCACCCGATGAATATACGGTGAGGCAGTCTTGCAATAACACATCGCTGGTCCAACGCTTTAACAAGGCGGGACTGGAAATCACATAATTATCCATCTTAAAAGCAGCTATTTTTTTTTGGATATCCGCGACATCTTCAGGGAAAGCCAACTGCGTCTGATAAAAACAGCGACCACTTGCCAATGGCCAGAGCAACTTAAACAGCAAACCATAAATATGCTGATGACTGACGGTTGCAATGGCAATCGCCTGTTCAGGCAATTGAAAACTGGCATCCAGGCCCTGTACTTCATTGAGCAATTGACGCAAGGTACGCGGGATTTTCTTTGGCTGTCCGGTAGAACCGGAAGTGTAAAAATAGATTTCCGCCTGATGCAAAAAAGCATCATCCAGATTCAGTTCAATATTTTGATTTTGTTCTAATGATACTGACTGACGTTGCAAGAAATAAATGTTCTGTTCCGCGAGTTCTTTTTCTAAATCACTAACCCGATTAGGTGGCAAAAGCACCTGTTTTTTGGCCAACAGTGCGGCAAACAGCAGCACTAGAAACTGATAACTTTCAGGTTCCCATAAAGCCCAACTTTGCTGTGAAAGTGACTCAATTGCATGGCTTTGTTGTATCACATCCTGCCAGAAATCCTGAAAAGAGACTGGGCTTAAATCAGGCTGAATACACAGCACGTTCAATGAATGGAGATGATTCTGAAAATGACACAACATAATAATCTGTTTTTATTCCTGAAGTTGATTTAAGCGCTGCTGTCGCTTACGCAAGATAAATTCACCCAGCAGCAATATTCCCATCAGCACATAGGAAATAAAACCGTTATATAGCACCCAGATTTGCATAGGCGCAAACAATATCGTTGCCAAGGCAATCAGGGCATTCAGCACAAAGAAAATGCACCAAATGATGGTCACTTTTCGCGTCCAGATCACGCCTGCTTCGGGTAAATTCGGCTCTGCCAATCGGGCAAAACGCTCAATCATGGAAGGCGGTTTAATTAAAGTCGAGGCAAAAATACTGAGTGCACCGACACTTATGAATACCGGATACAGTTTCAGCCAGGCATGATCTTTTAAAATCAAACTCAAACTGCCACATAAAATCGCAAATCCGGTCAGTGGCCAGAGCAAGGCATTGCCCTTGCTGAACAAGCGTAATAGACCCAAAACAATCAGCAGGCTGCTGACCCAGATATATTGCCCATGCGACAAACTATAACCCACTAAAAAGGGATAGAGAATCAAGCCGATTGCCACTATCCCTTTGAAGAGCAGGTTCATGCAGCAGACATGTTCTGAATCACAGTCACCACGTCTTGAACCGTACGGACATTTTTAAAATCTTCCGGATTGACCTGTTTACCGGTCAATTCTTTAATTTTGACCACTAGATCAATCGCATCAATACTGTCCACATCCAGATCATTGGCTAAATTTGCATCCAGCTGAACATCTTCAGGACTAATTTCGAACAGATCTTCCATCCATTGTCTTAATTTTTCAAGTACTTGTTCCTGAGTTAACATCACAACCTCTTACGCCTTTTGCTGTGCTTCCACCAAAGCCACCAGACTTTGAATGGATTTAAAATGTTGCTTGGTTTCTGCCGATTCAGCATTCAAGTGAATGTTGTAACGTTTTTTCAGCGCCAAACCAAGTTCCAAGGCATCAATGGAATCTAGACCCAAGCCATCACCAAATAAAGGTGCTTCGGTTTCAATATCATCTCTGCTGATGTCCTCAAGGGCCAGAACATCAATAATCATTTGCTTTAATTCATCAGCAAGATTGCTCATTTTTTAGATAACTCTTGGTTAAAAAACTGGTGTAATTGATGATTCAGCTGACGCACATTTTTCGGGCTGACCGTGGCATCATCTAAAAGATCTTCGACGTAAATGGCATCCAGAACCTTCACCTGAATATGAAATGGTCGTGAAGGAATGTGATACCACTTTTCATTCTTGGTTAAGGTTGAAGGCGTACAGGTGATCAGAACGGGACGAATCGGCACATTGGCTCGAATCGCAATATTCGCCGCACCCCGCTGAAACTCATTCAATAATTCGCCTTTAGCCGTACGTGTTCCTTCAGGGAAAATCAGCAAAGATGCCGCTTGATCAGTGTTTAATTTTGCAACACAGTCCTCAATAAACTGTTTAGACGCTGCATTTAAAATATAACCGGCATTTTGCACCGGACCTTTGGTAAATGGATTTGACCACAGGGCTTGCTTCACCACACAGTTGGCCTGTTCCATCAGGCCAATCAGCAGCACCACATCCACCAGAGTGGGATGGTTGGCAATCACCAGTTCTTGTCTACTGTGCTGTAATTTTTCCAGACCTTCAATGTCATAGCGCATAATTCCAAGCTTGACCATCATTTCGGTAAAGCCCTTGAAACTATACTTGATCACTTTTTGCGTGCGTTGCTGTCTTAAACTCGGATTCTTCGTCGATAGATTGACCAAAGGCGCAACCAAGCCCCCAATCGCAACACCACCAATTCCAAAACTGGCGAAACTAAAACCGGTTGCGCCAATACGCCATAAATAATTAGCTTTTTGCTTAATTTGAGCTGCTTTTAACATTTTTGCCATGCCTGAGTTTGAGAATACTCAAGACTCTGTTCAGATTGCTGCCAAAAATCATAAAATTTTTGCGCATCCAGATATTTATGGCGATGATGGGTTAATGCAGTGAGATCCAGTTGCAGATTTGGTGTTGCAAGGCTAATGACTGCCGACATGGCAAAACCACTAAAAGGCTGAAATTCCTGATAGATTTCAGGTAAAGCTTCATCATAATACACCACCAAAACTCGTGCATCATGAGGTTGTGGCATGGTTTTTAACCAGGCATAAGCTTCAATCAGGGCTTCACTCCAAGACGCGGCCAAACTGGTGGACGGCGTGGCATCCTGACATAAAATGGAATACAAGCCAGCAATCGCATTATGCACCGAAGTTGAAAACTGTGTCGGAGATGGAGTCTGATCTTGCAGCACATCGGCCAGAATTTTCAAGGTTTTATGTTCATCACCATATTGCGATGCCCAGACAATGTAGTCCACTGGTTCTGAATTCAGCGATTGAATTGCACTATTTAAAGCCAGTTTTGCAATTCCGGATAACCGTCTACGCTGCATGGCAGGAATCTGTTCTAGGGTAGGCGCGGTTTCGTCGGCACGACTCATATATAGGGGTGATACATTTAGTTGAATCATTGCCGAATTATTCCATACCCTAAAAATTGTTTAGCTCGAGGCTATTTTATGCGCCGGATTATAGCATTTGTCACAAAAATTACATAAAAAAAATCCTGTAGATTTTCAACAACATAAATCCACTCCCTTGATTTATTTATACATTTTAGAGCTAAGTGAATTGATCTTTTGTTTCTTGCATAAAAAAACCAGCAACAAAAGTTGCTGGTTTTCCGGTAATAATTTAAAGCTTTAGCTTAATTGCCTTGCACCAGACGACGTGCACTGATAATCCCCGGTTGTTGCTCTAAACGTGCCAACAAACGTGATAACTGTGCCAAGCCTTTCACTTCAATCAGCAGCTTCATGTTAGCAATACCATCTGATTCAGAAATGGTATTCACCTGACGAATATTGATTTGATCGGAAAAAATCACTTGGGTTAAGTCTTTTAACAGACCACGCCGGTCGTAGGCTTCCACCACAATCTGTACGCTTTGACCCCGGGTTGGCTGCATTTCCCAATCGGCTTCAACTGCACGCTCAGGTTCTTGAGAAATCATCCGAATATAATCCGAACACACCACCTTGTGAATACTGACCCCACGATTCAACGTGATATATCCACCAATTGATTCCCCATGTACCGGCTGGCAACATTGCGCAATATGCAGTTCCACGTTGTCCAAACCGTCAATTAAAATGCCATGCGCAGACAAGGTATGACTGGCACGCGGATTTAATGTCGGCTTGAGCACCAGCTCTGGCTCATCCTGCCCGATGTGCATATGGCGGTTGACCTGATTGATCAAGGCATGCAGGCTAATATCGCCATTGACCAAACCAATCAAAATATCTTCACCCAGCTTGACATTAAAGTGATTGCAATAATCACTTAAATCAATACTTTTTGGGTGAATCGCTAGACGTACAAGTTCCTTATTCAGAATTTCACGGCCAACTTCCAGGTTTTTACTGCGATCTTGCTGTCTAAACCAATGGCGCAATTTATCTCGCGCACGAGAGGTCTTGATATAACCCAGCGAGTTCACCAACCAGTCACGATTCGGCTCACGATCTTTCTTGGTTAAGATTTCAACCTGTTCACCAGTTTTCAAGGTATAGGTTAAAGGTACATAGCGCTGGTTTACTCGTGCTGCATAACACTTGTTCCCGACCTCGGTGTGCACATGATAGGCAAAATCCAAGACGGTTGAACCGCGCGGTAACTCTTTAATATCCCCATCACGGCTAAATACATAAATCTTTTCAAAACCCTCGAAATCCTGAACCTGTTCAAAACTCTCGGAATCATCTTCTGATTTATGTGCGCTGGCATCATTACGTTCTTGATAATGCTCAAGTACTGCACGCAAGGAATGTAAACGATGGTTAAAAGAGTGATCGGTATTTTTTGCACCTTCCTTATAATTGAAGTGCGAACAAACCCCAAGCTCTGCCTCGTTATGCATATCTTTGGTACGAATTTGCACTTCAAGCGACTTGTTCTCTGCAATGACTGCAGTGTGTAACGAACGATAGCCATTGGCTTTAGGATTGGTAATATAATCATCAAACTGGTGCGGAATATGACGCCAGATTTGATGCACAATCCCCAGCGAGTGATAACACTCAGGGACGTTTTTTACCAATACCCGAACCGCTCGAATATCGTAAAGCTGATCGAAACTGAGGCTTTTACTTTTCATTTTTCGATAAATCGAATAAATGTGTTTCACCCGTCCGGTAATATCCGCTTCGATATCATAGCTTGCCAGTTCATTTTTCAGTTTATCAATGACAAACTGAATATATTGCTCGCGCTCTAAACGTTTTTCATTTAGTAAGGTCGCAATTTCCTTATAGCGTTCCGGGGCCAAATAACGAAAGGCTAAATCTTCAAGTTCCCATTTAAGTTGCGCAATCCCCAAACGGTGCGCCAAGGGAGAGTAGATGGTCAGAATTTCTCGCGCAACACGTTCTTGACGCTCGCGTGAGGCCTGGGTCAGTTCTCGCAAGGCATAAGTACGCTCTGCAAGTTTGATCAAGACCACCCGAACATCTTCGGTCACAGAAATCAGCATTTTATAAATGCCGCTTAAATGCTCTCTTTGATTATTATTAAAATGGTCTTCCAGACGTTTGTTCTTTTCAATCAGTTCAGAAAGCTTACCCATTGCCAAGGTCCCTTGGACCAGACTATGCACTTGCTCGCCAAAATGTTCCCGAACCTCTTCAAGCGTCATGACGCCTTCACGCACACTTCGGTACAGCATTGCTGCGGACAAAGTGTCTTCATCCACATGTAAATGCGCCAAAATATCCGCCATCTCAATACCGGTATAAAAGGTATTGGAGCGATGATTAACCGTAGTTTGTAACTCTTTATTTAAAGTTAGCTGGGCAACTTCTTCGAGTTGTTTAAGCTCTGCGTCATCTAATATGCTACGTACCCGATCCAGCCATTCCGCCAGATCCTGTCGAGCTTGTTCGGCATGCTCTACAGTCGCTTCCTCGGACAACTCATTGAGACGTCCAGGAAGTTGTTCACGTACTGTGACCATACCCTTCTCCTACCTCTTTACTTATCATATTATAAATCGTTTATTTCTTTATCTTTTTCGAATAAGGCAATAGATTCGACATGTCCCGTATGGGTAAACATATCCATCACCCCCGCCTTTTTTAATCGATAGCCATGTTTCACCAACACCCCGGCATCGCGTGCCAATGTTGCAGGATTGCATGATACATAAACGATTCTTTTTGCACCAAATTTGGGCACATAATACATTATTTCCTCGGCACCGGAGCGTGGAGGATCTATCAATAATGCATCAAATCCCTGTTTTGCCCAAGAATGATGCGAAAAATCTTTTGTTAAATCTTGTGAATAAAAATGTACGTGACTCATCGCATTATTTTTAGCATTTTCTGTACCACGTTGAACCATTTCGTCACTTCCTTCAACCGCCACGACTTGCCCTGTTTCACCGACACAGCGAGCCAGCGGTAAAGAAAAGTTTCCTAAACCACAGAACAGGTCGAGTACTCGTTCACCCTGCTGCAACTGAAGCAAATCACATGCCAGCTTCAGCATTTGCGGGTTAATCGTTGAGTTGACCTGAGTAAAATCCAGCGGATTAAAGCCAAATTTCACCTCAAATTCATCCAACGCATAATGCAAACGCATTGAGGCAGCCGGATCATCGACACGATGTAAACTTTCGCTACCTGCAGGTTGTAAATACAATTGCCACTGCTTGTTTAACGTAAACTGTTTTAATTGGTTGACATCATCGACTGATAATTTTTCAGTATGACGAACCACCAGTGCAATATCTTCATCACCCATGGCCAATTCTATATGACCAATGGCAGCTTTGGCCTTTAGACTTTCGAGTAACTCCCTTAAGGCGCTAATAGAACCAAACTCACGATCCAGCACCAGACAGCGATCAATCGAAATCAACTTATTACTTTGGCGTTCCCGAAAACCCACTACAAGTTTGTCTTTAGCAGGAATATAGCGTACTCCAATCCGGGCTTTACGACGGTAGTCTTCACGTTGCGAACGTAATGGCTCTAACCACTGTTCAGGTTGAATGCCGGCAAAATGTTCTAAATGTGATTTTAAAACCTCTTGTTTTAAGCGAATTTGTTCATCTTGCTGAATGTGCTGCATATTACAACCGCCACACACGGTAAAGTGTGGACATTTCGGCTCAACACGGGTTGCAGCAGGCGCGCTTAACAGCTCAATACTGTCCGCTTCTTCCAAACGTTTCGCCACATGAGTGATTTGTGCTTTAACAGTCTCGCCCGGCAAGGCATAACTAATAAATACTTTTTTGCCTTGCTTGTCACTTGGGTGATCCGGATGTGTTCCATAGTGCGCTATCCCCCGTCCTTCATGTGAAAGTGACTCAACCTGAAAAGTATAAATCGGCTGTTGAGCTGGACGTGGCTTGGGTCTATGTTTCATGAATACCTAGAGTGTGGGAGATAAAAAGTCTGCAGCGGTAAATTCAGTACGTTGTGAGGTTTCACGCCATACCGTTAAAAAATCTGCATGTTGCGGTTGAGTTGATAAAAATTGAATAGTGCCCTGAACTGCCTCACGATAATCATTGAGTAAAAGCTGACCTTTTAACAATGACCAGCGCAGGTAAATCAGCCAGGTATTCAGCACATCACCTTCGCAATAACGGGTGAGTTTTTGCCATTCCTGCTGACGCACATATTCAGGCACATGATAGGCACCATCACCACGTTTTCCCGGATAACCGAGTAAATGGGCGACGTCATCCAACTTCTGAAATTGGCGACCATTGAACATCGCAATCACATCCATTAAGTCGACATGACGATGGTGATAACGATTTTGGTAGTTATTATAACGCTTTTGCTGATTAATTTCGCCCTGATCGAATAAAGCAGGCGCAGACAAACCATGATACATGGCCCGGAACAGAATCACCGGCAAATCAAATTGCGAGCCATTCCAGCTGACCAAAGTCGGATGACGCTTGTCAAAAATCGAGAGAAATTTCTTTAAAATTTCCGCTTCAGTATTCTGTTCCCGGCTAAACGAGAACATTTTCATGCCACCTTGCTCATCCAGCCATAAACCGGAAATACAGACAATCTCATGCAAGGCCATGCGCTGAAAGTCCATACCGGACTCTTGCCGACGCAATTTAATCAACGCCTGTTCCAGATCTGCTTCAGGCAAATCCAGACCATACAAATGCGCTCCCGATTTTAAATCGGTCAGGGTTTCTATATCGAAAACTAAAACAGGTAAGCGCATCTTAACTCACAAAATTGCAGATTTATTCAGGATCTTGTACAGAAAACAACCCTGTAGAAAGATAACGGTCACCACGGTCACAGATAATACAGACAATCACGGCACCCGGGTTTTCTTGCGCCAGTTGTATTGAAGCCCAAACTGCACCACCTGAAGACGTCCCGGCACTGATGCCTTCTTTGCGCGCCAACTGACGGGCCATTTTTTCCGCCTCAATTTGCGGAATGTCCATAATGCGGTCAACGCGCTTAGGGTCAAAAATAGTCGGTAAATATTGTTCAGGCCAACGGCGAATACCGGCAATATTTGAACCTTCAGCAGGTTGTAAACCAACAATCTGAATATCAGGATTCTGTTCTTTCAGGTATTTGGAAATTCCCATAATGGTACCCGTCGTTCCCATAGAACTGACGAAATGGGTAATTTTACCGCCTGTTTGTTGCCAGATTTCAGGACCGGTGGTCAGGTAATGAGCTTCAACATTATCCGGGTTACCAAACTGGTTAAGGACCAGACCTTTACCGTCTTTTTCCATTTGCAGCGCCATATCGCGCGCTTCTTCCATGCTTGAACATTCAATCAGTTCAGCCCCGTAAGCACGCATCGCATCTTTACGTTCCTGACTGGAAGCTGTAGGCATAATGAGTTTTATTTTGTAGCCACGCATCGCGGCAACCATGGCCAAGGCAATCCCTGTATTTCCGCTTGTCGCTTCAATTAACGTATCGCCTGGTTTGATCTGACCACGTTTTTCAGCCTGCATAATCATGTTATACGCTGGACGGTCTTTTACCGAACCTGCAGGATTATTTCCTTCAAGTTTAGCCAATACTGTTGCTTGAGTGTGACTTGCTAGACGTTGCAAACGCACCAGAGGCGTTTTACCTACGTAGTGGTCTAACAAAAATTCGTCTGCTTGAAAATCAGGGGCGGTATTACTCATTATTTGTACCTATATCGAGGTGGGTCTATTGTATGAAAAAATCCTCCTCGCTGCACCCATTTAGCAGGCTTTTTATTGAAAGTGTTTAAAGCGCAGTCAGTTTTAAATAAAGCGTGCTAATATTCCGTGCATAGAAAATAAACTGCTTTAATCATGTCAAATATCAATAAAAAGTTATTTAAACGTCTACACTTAAATCATGCTTATGGACAACTCATTGCCCTGATTTTTGTGCCGATTATGATTTTGGCATGTGTCGGGGCATTACTGGTTTTATCCGAAACTTCCAATGCATCACGTGCACAGCAACGCCAAATGGCGATTGCCATTGTGACCCGCTATCAACTGACGTCTGAAGCAGCAATCGACTTATTGAGCAGTTATCCCTGGCAGTATGACCAGGCACGCAATGCCATGCAGATCATGCTGAACGAGAAATATTTAATTCGCGCAGCGATCATTGATAATAAAGGCAGAAACCGTTTAAGTATCGGCTTTCAGGATCAAGAACCTTGGCCAAAAATTGACTCTCCAGCCTCTTTTGTCGGCCCTATTCTGTATCAAAATAATAATATTTATGCACTAAAAATTAATGACCATACTGGAACGCCTGCACGACTGGTTATTGAACTGGATAACCAACCGCTGGAAATTGCCCGTTATCGCGTCATGGTGGTGCTGATTGCAACCGGCTTACTGACTTTATTGCTGCTTTTATTGTGCCTGAATTTCTATTCCCGTCGCTGGATTGCACCGATGTATGAAATTCGCATGCAATTGCAACGCCTCACTGTCGATACGCTTGATCAGCACATGGTGATTAACAGTACTGGCGAATTGCGTTTATTGCAGCGCGACATTGCCAATGTGGTCAAACGCTTACACTCTAGTTTTTTAGAACTCAAAGAACATACCGAACAAACTGAAGATGATTTACGTCGCACCTTAGATACCTTGGAAGTTCAAAATATTACCTATCGCCAAGCGCGTGACCAGGCGATTTCAGCCAACCAGTCCAAATCGGTATTTTTGGCCAATATCAGCCATGAACTGCGTACTCCACTGAATAGTATTGATGGCTTTATTCATTTATTGCTGCGTCAGGGCAACTTGAGCAATGAGCAAAACCTGTATCTGCAAACCATTCGTAAATCATCTGCCCATCTTCTGGCTTTAATTAATGATGTACTGGATTTCTCGAAAATTGATGCCGGCAAACTGGAACTGGAAACCGCACCGTTTGACCTGGAAGAAGCCATTTTTGATGTGATGGACATGCTCTCCCCGCTCGCGGCTCAAAAGCATATTGATATGGCATTTTATTATGCCGACAATATTCCAACACAAGTGATTGGCGATGCGCTACGCTTCAAGCAAATTCTGACCAACCTGATTTCAAACGCGATTAAATTCACCCCGGATGGTGAAATTATTGTCCGTGCCCGTATGGAACACGATGATATTGGGCAATGCATCTTGCACTTTAGCGTGCAAGACAGCGGCATTGGTCTAAGCGGTACAGACCGTAAAAAATTATTTGAATCCTTCTCGCAAGGTGATGCTTCGGTGACGCGTCAATTTGGCGGTACCGGTCTGGGGCTGGCGATTTCCAAACAGCTGGTGCATTTAATGCAAGGTCAAATTGGTTTTGAAGACAACCAGGAACGTGCACCCACTGAAAAAGGTTCTACGTTCTGGTTTAGCGCCATGTTTAAGGTGAACGACGAGATTGAGATTGTTCATCCGCACTTCAACAACATGCAGATAGTCTCTTATTTAGCCCATCCTGCGACTGCCAATATTTTGCGTCATTATCTGGAAAATTATGATGTGCATCATGTGGAAACCAGCTCGATTCTGGATTTATTCAGTCAGCTGAATCAGTTCTCGGAAAGTGATGAAAACACCTGGCTCATTGTGGATCATAGTGGCGATGGCGAAGCCTTGCTGAAAGAAATTCGTAACCGTTATCACGGCAATATCGCAGTGTACGGCTATCAAATGTCGCTCGACCCAAACATGCTGAATGAATATCGTGCCCGTCCCCTGTATCAACCATTGAGTCGCAGTGCTTTAATTCAACTGTTAAGCAATCAGCCTATTTTTGATCACGATGTACATGAAGAATTTAATGGCCAAGGTTTGCATGTACTCGCTGTCGATGATCACTTACCCAATCTGATTGTTTTGGAAGCCCTTTTGGGTGAACTCAATGTCAAGACCACCAAGGCTTTAAGCGGTCAAGAAGCATTAGAAATCATTCAACATCGTATAGAACAAGATCTGCCCGCATTTGATGTGGTGTTTATGGATATCCAGATGCCGGTGATGTCAGGAGTAGATACTACACGTGCTATTCGTTCCCTAGAATCCACTTTAGAGAACCATAAACGCTTGCCAATTATTGCCTTGACAGCGCATGCACTCGCCGATGAAAAACAAAAACTGTTACAGGTTGGCATGGATGATTATGTGACCAAACCGATTCAAATGGATCAGATTATTCAAATTTTGACCCAGCTGACCTCAGAAAACTTTAAAAAAGCCAAAACGGTGGAAAAAGCCATCCTGATTGAAGCCCTTGATCCAAATATTTTAGATTGGCAACAAAGCTTGCAACTGGCAGCCAATAAAGAAGATCTGGCAATTGATCTACTTCAAATGCTGGTCGACAGTTTCCCCACAGAACTGAGTGAAATGCAGCTGTTGATTGAAATGGAAGATTTCCCACAACTGGAACATGTGCTGCATCGTTTACATGGTGCAACCCGCTATGTCGGTGCACCGACCTTGCAAGAAGCAACCGGTGGATTTGAGCAGTTTGTTTCCTCCTTACGTAAAGAACGGCGTAAAGCCGATGAAACGTTTATTCAAGAAACCCTAAAACGTTTTGACGAATTGCAGTCTGTAGTTCAGCAAGTTGAACAGGCATCACAGCAGATTTTAAACAAACAACATACTTAAATGGTCTTATGCGACTTTTGATCGTAGCGTCCATCTTTAGATGTGACTCTGCTGTCATGGATCGTGGCATGTATCAGAGAAATGCCCGTGTTATGCTCAAAACAATGGAAAAAAAATTACAGGTCTATCCCCATGGCGTTACTTCGCATCGAAAAAAATAATGGCATTGCCACCGTTTCTTTAAACCGTCCAGAAAAACGCAATGCTATGAGCTTTGCTTTGTTACGCGAACTGGTCAATGCAGCCAATCAAATTAAAAAAGACCGCTCGATTCGTTGTGTAATTTTAACCGGTGAAGCCCATGTTTTTAGCGCTGGGATTGACCTTGCCGATTTAAATTCACCGAAGAATACCGCTTATGCAGCTTGGGAGCTGATTAAACCGGGACAAAGCTTATTCCAAAAAGCTTTCCTGATTTGGCAGGAACTGCCTGTTCCTGTGATTGCTGCGATTGAAGGTTATTGCCTGGGTGCCGGGATGCAATTGGCACTGGCTGCGGATATTCGCATTGCACATCCTGAGACCAAAATGTCGATTATGGAAAGCCGCTGGGGACTGGTACCTGACATGGGACTGAGCCGATCCATTAAAGGCATTATCAATGTCGATCTTGCCAAAGAGTTGACCTTGACTGGACGTATTTTCGATGCAAATTATGCCAAAGAAATTGGTTTGGTGACGCATCTGGATGAATCGCCAATCCACAAAGCCCAAGCCCTTGCAAAAGAAATGCTGCAGCGCTCTCCTGATGCATTGACTGCAGCCAAACGCGTACTCGATGCCATGCAACATGCACCAACAAAATCTTTACGTCTAGAGAAAATCTGGCAACTTAAATTACTGTTGGGTAAAAACAGTAAATTGGCGCGTAAAAAAGACAAGAACCCGGAAGTTCAGTTTTTACCACGCCAATATAAGTAAAATATCCAGATAACAGGATCGTGCAGAGAAAAACACATGAGTTTTGATCGTAATACAAAAATTGCATTTTTAGGCATGGGACTGATGGGCAGCCGCATGGCCACCCGACTCATTCAAGCCAGTTTTGAAGTCGCAGTCTGGAATAGAACCGCCTCGGCCTGTGATGTGCTGATTGATATGGGTGCGAGTGCCCTAGACTTGCAAGACATTGGGCAATATCCTGTTATTTTGACCTGTTTAGCCGATGATGCTGCAGTGCAAGCAGTCTATGATCAGATTCAGAACCATTTACAAGCCGGACAAGTGCTTGTGGATTTCTCCAGTTTATCTATGGATAAAACCAAGACTTTGGCAGAGCAGGCCCAAACTCGCCAAATCCAGTGGATTGATTCCCCTGTCTCGGGTGGAACTGCGGGCGCTGAACAGGGAACTTTGGTGATTTTTGCCGGGGGGGATCTGCAAACCATCCAGAATTTATCGCTGATTTATAATGTGCTTTCCCAACGTGTCACCCGTATGGGTGAAACTGGAACCGGACAAGCCACCAAAATTTGTAATCAACTGATTGTTGCAGCGAATAGCACTTTAATTGCCGAAGCGGTGGCTTTAGCGGCGAAAGCCGGTGTAGATACCACTTTACTTGCCCCTGCACTGGCCGGTGGTTTTGCCGACTCGAAACCTTTTCAGATTTTAACCCCACGTATGGCGACGCATACGTTTGAACCGGTGCAATGGAAAGTGCAAACCTTGTCCAAAGACTTAAATAATGCTGTGCAGCTTGCTGAACAATTCAATTTAAATATTCCTGTTGCAAAACAAGCATTATCACAATTGAAAACCCATCAAAATAAAGGCTATGGTGAAGCAGATCTTGCTACCGTGATTCAACAGGTTGAATCTTAGGCATCCCATTTTCTAAAGCGCAAGGAATAAAGGCATGATTAAGCTGGCTGTAAATTTATCGATGATTTTTACTGAAGTGCCTTTGATTGAGCGCTTTGCTCTGGCTCGTGCACAGGGTTTTCAGCATGTGGAAATTCAGTTTCCTTATGAACTCAGCATTGAACAAATTCAAACCCAGCTGACCATTCATGACTTAACTCTTTGCCTGATCAATGTGCCTGCAGGTGATTTAATGCAAGGTGGCAATGGTCTTGCCGGTGTACCGGGAATGGAACTTGAATTTCATCGCGGTTTAGAACAAGCCATTCAATATGCCACAGCACTCAATGTGCCGAGTGTGAATATTTTGGCAGGTAAACAACCCCTCGATGCAGATCTACTACCTTGCTTAAATACTTTGGCAAAAAATTTGAAACTTGCCTGCTCTATGCTGGGCGAACATCCGATTCAGCCGGTATTAGAAATGGTTAACGGCACAGATATGCCGCGCTTTCTGGTTCAGAACATTGCTCAAGCGCAAGAAATGCTTGAAGCGGTGCAACACCCAGCGCTAAAAATGCAATTTGACTGCTATCACATGGCCATGATGGGAGAAAATATTTTTGAAGCCTTAAAAGAAAATATTCACGATATTGGTCATATTCAATTTGCCGACTGCCCGGGACGTCATGAACCCGATACCGCTCAAATTAATTTTGCAGAAATATTTCAATGGCTTAATCAAAGTGCCTATACGGGCTACACAGCGGCAGAATATCGCCCTCAGGCGCACTCAAACCATTCTTTTGCATGGAAAGATAAATATTTTGTAAAACATCCGCAAAGTTAAATTATGAACAGAATTGAAATTCGGCATTAAAACCGCTATATTACACGATGAGTTATTGTCCGGAAATAAAACCCTTTATGAATTTAGAACCATCGCCCAGCGCTTCTAATTCTCTCGATTACACAATGAATTCTCAAGCTAAAGATGTACAAGCTTGCTTAAAAGTTGTACATGAAGCCCTATTAGATGTAAAAGCAAAAGATATTCTTGAACTTAATGTTGGCGCTATTAGCAATGTAGCAGACTATATGGTCATTGCTAGCGGCACATCATCCCGTCACATTAAAGCCCTCGCAGATAACGTTGCTGAAGAAGCACGTAAAGCGGGTTTCCGCCCGATCGGCGTTGAAGGTGAACGTGATGCGGAATGGATCTTAATCGATCTCGGTTTTGTGGTTGTCCACGTGATGCTTCCAACAGCGCGTAAATTTTACGACCTTGAAAGCTTGTGGCGTGCTACTCCAGAATCTGCTTAAAGTAAGAAAAAGCGACCATAAGGTCGCTTTTTTCATTTTAGACCTTCTGTTTTTGCTTCAGCGCCTATATAAAACTCAAGCTTTACCTTTTAAGTTCAATCCCTACATCCAACAACATTTATAATAATTGATGTAGATCCACATCAGGATATTTCGCCTTAATGTTGGTTTTCACATGTGCATAGACCTGATCTGCTTTCACTGGTCCGTAAAACTCGCAATAACATTCATAAATCACCGTAATGACGTGAGCATAACGGTCCAGTGGTAAAAACCCCACAAAGGCAGTCTCATTGATTTTTGCAGAAGTCACTATGGCTAAGCCCAGCGCTTGCAGTTGTTTTTTAACTTCATCATTAAAGTCATTAAGCTCAGCCTCTACAACTGTCAGCAGCACCCCATCAATCAAGTCAGAGAAAGCATCCGAAAGATGAGTTGAAATCAATTCTCCCGATTTTGTTTGAGGCTTTATCTCTAATAAAACGTGTTTTTCAACAACCGACATTTCACATAAAACTTGCTTCAGCATATCCTTGCGATAAAAGCGCAATTCCTCGGTATTACAAATTTCACTCAAGAAGCGATTGAGTACAAAAGAAGGCTTATCCCCATATTCTTGTTCCCAATAATGTAATACACGTTCCAGTACCGCACCTTGCATATAAGGACTTAAGCCACGTTCAATCGCTTGTTTCTTTTGCTTCACACTGAGTAATTCATTCGGCATGGCTAAACTCCTTAGTGACGTTTGGTAATATCATCTGTGTCAAAAGTCACATCACGCTGAAACTCCGGATAAGACAGTTCTGCATGTTCGGTATAATCCAGACCACGTTGCTCATGTTGTGTAGTCACACGTAAGCCACCTAACAGTTTATCCAGCAGTTTAAATACAATGAAGGCTATTCCAAAACCCCATACGAATGCGGCGCCTACCCCTAAAAGCTGAATCGAAATAATGTGTGAATTAAACAGATCGGTTTCAAAAAACAGTCCTGCAGCAACCGTTCCCCATGCGCCACAAAAACCATGCACAGTAACCGCATCGACCACATCATCAAGTTTTAATTTTTCCATTAAGGTCGGCAAGGTACTCACCAGCAAACCTGCAATTGCACCGGTCACGACTGCAAAGATCGGAGACATGGTTGCACAACCTGCAGTAATTCCGACCAGACCACCCAATGAAGCATTAATAGTCGTCTTCATGAGAATCGCCTTACCCCGGATGAAGGCATACAACATATAAGCCACCGCACCCGTACAGGCTGCCAAATGGGTATTCAAGGCAATGCGACCTATACTGACACTGGCATTTACGGTTGATGCCGCATTAAAACCAAACCATGCCAGCCACAGGATAAAACCACCTAAAGCAACTAAAGGTAAATTATGCCCTGCCAAATGGTGACTTTGCCCATGACGTCCAAAACGTCCCAAGCGAGGCCCCAATACAATAATGCCTGCCAATGCCACCCAACCACCGATTGAATGCACCACGGTTGAACCGGCAAAGTCGATAAAGCCCAAAGCTTTCA
Organism: Acinetobacter sp. SFB; assembly: GCF_001647545.1. GTDB lineage: Bacteria > Pseudomonadota > Gammaproteobacteria > Pseudomonadales > Moraxellaceae > Acinetobacter. The sequence continues at coordinate 30,447 of NZ_LSZH01000018.1, read as the reverse complement.
ACCAACCCGAACCCTCAAAGATACTGCCCCATGCCCAACTACCGAAGACTGGATAAATCAAGCCACTCACCACTGCTGCACTGACCACATACGCCATAAAATGAATGCGTTCAGCCATGGCTCCACTGGCAATGGTCGTTGCGGTAGCAGCAAACATCATTTGGAAAAACAATAAATTCCAATGCCAATCATCCATGACATTGGGAGCAAAATGACTGGTGCCGATCCACCCCGAAGCGTTGACTCCAAACATCAAGCCAAAACCGATTAACCAGAATACTAATCCCCCCAGACAAGCATCCATATAATTTTTCATAAGTACATTGACAGTATTTTTACTGCGCACAGAGCCACTTTCCACCATTGCAAAACCGGCCTGCATAAAGAACACCAAGATTCCGCCCATCACTACCCAGACACTGTCGAGCGACAAACGTATTTCTTGAAGATTAGCCGTATTAGTCGCAGATTCATTGGCAAATACAGGCAATGAAAATACCGATAATAGCCACACCAGATACTTTATTATTTTCATGAACAGCCCCCTAAAACCTATTGATCAAATAGCAAAAGAAATGCCAAATTTAAGGGATATATTTTTTATTTTAAAATATTCAGAAACACGTATGTCTTAAAGCTGTTTGAGTTTCTTTGTAATAAGCCAATTAGCCATTCATATTTAAATCAGCAATAAAGATAGAGATTTAACTGCCATCTTGTGACGCATTTCAGCCACCTTTTTCTGTAATACTGCACCAAATTGGAGGGAAACCTCACCGATTTCTAGGAAGGTATCTCACCCGTTCTCATTTACTTTATATCTTTAAAAATCATCTATTCTAAAAATAAAAAACCACCCGAAGGTGGTTTTTTATTTTAATCCTCTTGCGCAACAGTGTTGCTCACCTACTTTTTAAAGGAGGGTTTAGAGGAGATTTATGGATAAAGCTTAGTGACCGCCGCCATTAATTGCTTTGGTCATATCTTCTACCACTTTCTTGGCATCGCCGAAGATCATCATGGTTTTCTCGTTATAGAACAAGTCATTGTCCAGACCTGCATAACCGGTGGCCATAGAACGCTTGATCACCATGATGGTACGTGCTTTATGCGCTTCTAGAATTGGCATACCATAAATGGGTGAAGTCGGATCATCTTTTGCCGCAGGATTCACCACGTCATTTGCACCAATCACCAGAACCACATCAGTTGCAGGGAAATCGGTATTGATCTCATCCATTTCCAAGATGTCTTCATAGGCAACATCAGCTTCTGCAAGCAATACGTTCATGTGCCCCGGCATACGACCTGCCACCGGGTGAATCGCAAAACGTACTTTTACGCCTTGTTCTTTTAAGATGTGCGCCAACTCTTTCACTGCATTTTGTGCCCGACCTTGCGCCATACCATAACCCGGTACAATCACCACGCTGTCGGCATTTGACATCAAGAAGCCTGCATCATCCGCTGAACCTGAACGGTGGTTACGTTGAACTTTTTCACCATTGTCTGCTGCTGCAATTGCTGTACCGCCCATTGCACCACCAAACAAGACGTTGATGATGGAACGGTTCATTGCTTTACACATAATGTAAGACAGAATCGCACCTGATGAACCCACCAGTGAACCTGCAACGATCAACATGTTGTTTTCTAAAGTGAAGCCAATACCTGCTGCCGCCCAACCTGAGAACGAGTTCAAAAGTGAGACCACAACTGGCATATCACCGCCACCGACCGGTGCAATCCAGACCCAACCGAACGCAAGCGCCAGAGCTGTCATTGCCCAGAAAGCTTGCATATTGCCTGTTGAGAAGAACACGAAGCCAGATGCTAACATGGCAAGAAAAATGATCGCTTGTACAGGTTTAACCCATGCACCTGAAATCGTTTTTGCCCATTTCTTCGCAGCCAACTTGCCATAGGCAAATACAGAGGCGGTAAAGGTGATCGCACCGACAAAACAGCCGACAAACAATTCAAATAAATGAACTTTGCTCATGTGTACATGCTGAACACCAGCCGCCTTTAAAGCAGTCTGATTTTGAGCCAACAAGGCTGTCATTTGGTTATTATGCAGAATGGCAGCAATCGCAATTAAAACTGCAGCCAAGCCGACCAATGAGTGCATCAGCGCAACAGTTTCAGGCATTTGCGTCATCGGAACAGTACGTGCACGTGCAATACCGACCACACCACCCAGGATCATCGCACCGACAATCATCCAGACCACAGGATGCTCTGCCACAAAGAATGTCGTGATCACAGCAATCGCCATCGCGATCATGCCGTAACGGTTACCTTGAATAGCGGTCTTAGGACCAGACAAACCACGAAGCGTTAAGATAAAAAGAACGGCACCTACCAAGTAGAACCAATCCGCATAGTCTCGAATAAATTCCATTTATGAACCCTCTTTTTTCTTTTGCTTCGGCTTAAACATCTCAAGCATGCGTGCAGTCACTGCAAAGCCACCGAAAATATTGATACTTGCCAAAAACACAGCGATCGCACCCAAAATACTCACAATGTTAATGCTTTGGAAAGCCACATTGGCATCTACCCCAATCACCGGCAAGCCCACAGTTTGAATCATTGCACCGACCACAATAATGGAAGACAGTGCATTGGTAACAGCCATAAGCGGTGTGTGTAAAGCGGGTGTTACGCCCCAAACCACGTAGTAACCTACGAAGATGGCAAGGACGAAAATTGTAATCGTTTCAACCATGATCTCTCTCCTTAACCACGCTTTAACAGCACTTGGCCGCCATGAGCGACGAGTAGCGCTTTTTGAATTTCTTCTTCTGGATTAATGACAAAGTTTTTGTCTTGATCAAAAAGAGTTTCAAGGAAATTAAAAACATTACGTGCATAAAGTGCTGAAGCTTCTGTCGCAACTGTTGCCGGGATATTTGGAATGCCCAAAATGGTCACGCCATTATCGGTCATGACATTTTCACCGCACTTAGAACCTTCAACGTTACCGCCTGATTCAACCGCCATATCAAGGATGATTGAACCTGGTTTCATTTTGGCCACGGTTTCAGATTTGATTAAACGTGGTGCATCACGGCCAGGTAACAGTGCCGTAGTAATCACAATATCTGCATTGGAAACGGCTTTGTCGACAATCGCTGCTTGGTCTTTGATGTATTGCTCACCCGGCATCCAGCCATAACCGTTTTTAGCAGCATCGGCAGCTTTCTGCTTTTCTTCGTCCGACATTGGCACGTCTAACCATTTACCGCCTAAAGACTCAACCTGATCACGAGCTGTTGGACGTAAATCGGTTGCCTCAACTACAGCACCCAAACGTTTCGCAGTCGCAATTGCTTGTAGACCGGCCACACCTACCCCCATGATGACTACACGGGCAGGTTTAATTGTACCGGCAGCAGTCATGAGCATTGGGAACATGCGCTGGTATTCTGCCGCAGCCAATAGCACCGATTTATAACCGGCCAAGTTGGCTTGCGAAGACAGCACGTCCATATTCTGTGCGCGAGAAAGCGTACGGGGTAAAAGCTCTAAAGCAAATGCAGACACTTGCGCGGATGCAAATTGGTCAAGTTCAGTATTGCGGTACGGATCAAACATCGCAATAACGGCGCTATTTGGAGCAAGCTTCTGAATTTCTTCAGCTTTAGGCGCCCGAACTTTCAAAATAATCTGACTGCCGGTATAGGCATCATCGGTAATTTTGGCACCGACTTGTTCATATGCACTGTCAATATAAGCGGCTTTCACACCTGCTCTACGTTCAATGACCACTGTATGACCAGCACTGATCAACTTCTTTACTGTTTCTGGCGTTGCTGCCACGCGATTTTCACCGACAACAGTTTCGGTTGGGATTCCGATCTGCATGAGCCTTCCTCAAGCTAATTTTTCTTAAGTAAACATTGCGTTTAGCAATGTTTCCCCCTGGATGCATTTTTGTTTAATTTCTGGATTCTAATTGAACTTTACTAAATTACCACCCAATATTTATTTAATAAATACCCACATACTGAACTGATGATTCATAAAAATAATCATACGATATTGCATTTATTGGTTTCGATTTAAATAAACTTGCTTTTATGGCCTTAAATATCATCGCGACACTTTTTAGTTTTTTGCCTTTAATTGCTGATGGTGATTTTTCAAGCAAATTTCAAAAAAATTGGAATTGATCATTCTGACAAGTTGAGCTTTGAGCATAAATAAAAACACGAACTTAAAGATGCCCTCATTTAGGGCTAGAACAGCCTAGTTGGGCACTACTTTTAAACAGATTGGCTCAAGTGACATTCTAAAGAAAATAATTTGGCTGAAAATTAACGGCTTTTTAAAGATAATTTCTAAAAATGAGCAGGCCATTAAATCTCGGCTACTCTCATACGTTTACAATTTGAATTGTGATTTTTGTCAATCTGGCTTTATTCCACCTCAGTCTGATGAAGCCAAAAAAATAATTGATTTTTTTTTCTGACCATTTCGCTTGATGATGTTTTATCCATATTTTTACCGGACTGGATGTCTTTTGCACCACATGAGTGCAAAATCTCAACATTTCTTTGAGTATCCTTATTTTTATTGATCGAAAATATTAATTTTTAGCGTTATTTGTTTATTTTAACTACAAATCCAGCGCATTTATCCGATATTGGTCAATTAATTTTCCATCTACCTCATCGAGACTTGGTTTTAGCACTGGTTTGCTGAAATAAAATAAAGTCATAAAAAGAATTCATTCCCAAATGGAATCGTTAGCATCATATTTTTGTATTTCACCTCGACCGCTAAAAACTTTACAATTCACATGTCTGCACTCCACCTTCATCGTTAAAAATAAGTCTCAAGCAGGTAAAATGAAACTAAGTCTAACAACTACACAATTAGGTTCATTATTCGCCATTTGTGCCGCTTTTCTGTTTAGTACGAAAGCTATTTTTATTAAACAAACCTATGCGCTATCCCCACTGGTGGATGGCACGGTTCTGATGGCTTTAAGAATGGTCAGTGCATTGCCCTTTTTTTTGCTGCTTTGCTGGTTTAACCGTCATCACAATAAAAATATTAGGGCTAAAGACTGGTGCATACTGATTATTGCAGGCCTGATTGGTTACTATTTTTCAAGCTGGCTGGATTTTGTCGGTTTGATGTATATCAGTGCATCTCTAGAACGGATTATTTTATTTTTATATCCTACCCTGACCGTTCTGGCTTCCAGCATCATCTATAAACAACGTTTAAGCTTTAAAAGTCTGTTTGCCATTGCTTTAAGTTATGGTGGTACGGTTATTGTGATGTTGCAGGAACAAAGCAATGTAGCGCATGAAGGTAATTTCTGGTTGGGTGCGAGTCTGGTGTTTGCCAGTGCGATTAGTTTTGCTACTTATTTATTACTTACTCCTCGCCTGATTGAAAAATTTGGTTCCTGGAATTTTACCGGTTTAACCCTGTCCATTGCGTGCATAGGTACATTAACCCATTATTTCATTGCCACTCCTGCCCCCCTGCATTTATTAACTCAGCTTCCCGTCAGTGTGATCTGGTATGGAGTTGCTTTAGGCTTTATGGTTACCGTTTTACCCACGATCCTGATGGCACAAAGTATTGCCCGACTTGGCGCTTCCCAATCTGCCATGATTGCTTCGATTGGCCCGATCCTGACCATTATCTTGGCCACAGTTTTTCTGGGTGAACATTTAAATGCCATCCAATGGATCGGATGTATCTTGAATATTATCGGGGTGATGATGATTACCCTGTCCAAGAATAAATTCTCGCATTAATATTTTTATTGCTCTGATTCACGCTGTTTTAAAACTTTTAAAAGGGCAGCTAAATCCAAGTAATAAATAAATCCAAAGCCTGCTTTTTACCGATTGTCATGCCTGCAACTTGACGCTCTTGTTATAATCCCCCCTGCACAAATTGAAATGCAGCAACCGCTGATTGCCGCTAAGACATTAAGCAAGGACTTTTATGAACACTTCTCCCGACATTAGCCAAGATAAATCTTTACTGTGGCTAATGGCTATTGCTTGTGGTTTATGTGCGGGGGCAAACTATTATAGCCAGCCTTTGATTTCATCGATCCAGCAGTATTATCAGGTTCCTGAGTCTCAAGTGGCACTGACCGTCACCTTTGCCCAGATCTCCTATGCATTGGGCTTACTGTTTATTGTGCCTTTGGGCGACATGCTGAATAAAAGCAAACTCATTCCTTATCTTATGCTGGGTGCAGCCCTAGGCTTATTTATTTGTGCCAGTGCGGTGAATCTGCCGATGCTCTGGATTGGAACCATCATTGCGGGACTTTTTTCTGTGGCTGCCCAGATCCTGATTCCATTGGCCACCATGGCAGTCAAACCGGAAAAAACCGGAGAAGTGGTCGGTTTTCTAATGAGCGGTTTACTGGTCGGCATTCTGCTCTCAACCAGTATTGCCGGATTACTTTCCGACCTGTTTCACTGGAAAATGATTTATGTGGTCAGTGGCATCGCCATGCTGGGCCTAAGTTTTTATCTGAAAGGTAAATTACCAAGTCTGCCACGTCTGAACATAAGCTATGCAGCAATTTTTAAATCCATGGCGATATTATTAAAGCAGGAACCACGGCTTGTGTTGCGCTCCCTTACCGGGGCCTGTGCTTTTGCCGCCATGAGTATGCTGTTCTCGACCATTGCCCTACTGCTGACCCAAAAACCCTTTCAGCTTTCTGATGTCGTGGTCGGTCTGGTCACACTGGTCGGGGTATTTGGTGCGCTTTCGACTCAGGTGATTGGCAAATGGGCCGATCGAGGCCATGTCAAAACACTAAGCTGGATCGGCTGTTCTATACTGATCGGTAGCTGGCTGTTTCTTTATTTTGGTGCGGTGTCTTTACTCAGTTATATTCTGGGCTATGGACTGATTAATCTAGGCTTGGCAATCACGCATAGCTGTAATCAGAACGTGATTTTCCGCTTGCGCCCCGATGCTAAATCCCGGGTCAATTCACTTTATATGACCGTATATTTTATTGGCGGGGCCTGTGGTTCTGCACTTGGTGTTTATACATGGCACCATGGTGGATGGAGCATGACCTGTCTCGCAGGATTGGGGCTGGTGATCTGTTCTGCCTTGTTTGCTTTACTGGATATGCGTTATCACGCGAAAGTCCCGACTCTCTGAATAAAAAAATCTCTTATTAAAAAAAGTTTTTTATTCCTGGTGAATTAAACTTTTCATTGGTTTAAATCGGTCATTAAGAAACTTGCACCATAGGATAAAACGGTTTGCCTAAATCTAGCGTTTGGGCATTTTCCAGCAAGACTAATATAAACACCGGTAAAAATGCCGCCAAAATATTACAGGCATCCTGAAGTTGTTTACGATTCACAGAACTATTATAAGTCACACCGCCATGGATCATTTGATTGCGCAGGGTGTAAAGACGATTAAAAATCACGAATAAAATATCCACCGACGCTTTTTCTTGTAAAGCTCTATGCACCTTCTTCTTTTCCTGCTCAAAATCTTCTTTCCAGGTGACCTGACTGATTTTTTGATTTTGAAAATCCCAAAATCCTTGGTACACATAAGGATTTTCTAATAGCAGCCGGATGGGTTGGCTAAACTTATCCCAAAGAATATTATAAATTTTAGATTCCTGATCTTTTTGGCAGATTAAATATAAGAACTTTCGTAATGATTGTTTGTCCTGCGTGATGGCAACATCTTGCGCATAAATGGCATTGAACGCGATCCAAAGACTCATATATTTAAGATCAAGATCACTATCGAGTTCAACTGATTTTTTTAACCAACTTAGCCCACGATGAATCCTTAGATTAAAGTAATCTGAATGTTCTGCTTTTTTACTTTTAAAGATTTCTTCCAATAAAAACATAATTATTCTCCTTATTTCTATAGTTTTTATCTAGTGTTTAACTATCAAAATATACCATTCAGAAATGACTGGGAATTCTAATTTTATCTTTTAACCCATGTTACTGGTTTGAGCAGCGAGCTAATGACTGGCTCTTGTTTTTTTCATTTAAGATCGGATGACAGCTTCTTCTTGCCATGTTGTCCAATTACAAAAAATAGTGGCATCGCTCGCTTCAGCTTTCCTGAATTCTATCCATGCAGTAGCTTTTGAAGAATTTATTAAAAGAGAATTACAAAAATAGAGCTTGATTATCAGACAGCAAGAAATCAACAACACGTGACATATTTAAAATTAATTATTATTTTCAGTTTCTTAGGTAAAAAATTTCATTCACAGGTAAATGCTATTTTGTGTTTGCTAAAGTTCATGGTCTCGCTGTCTACTGACTTAAATATAAGGCTTAGAGATTTAGGTTTTTCAGATGCTTACCAATAGGTTCATCTAAAAAAGCGCGTCAGTTAAATTATAGTAATCTTCGCTTAAGCTGAGGCTAAATTGATTTTAAATTTATTCTATTCTTCACTATAAAAACCTCGGCCTTTACAATATTAATAATCAATATCAATCATCAATAAAATAAAAAATAATTGAAAATTAAATATTATAGATTCATACATATAATTAACCACACTCATTAAAACCAAATAAATATAATGAATATTCAAATTAAAATTCAATAACTTTAATGAGCTTATAACAATCAAAAAAACCTGTTAAATATATAGTAACAATTAGCTAATAATAATTGAAAAATAAAATATTGTATTTTCATACTCCTATTTTAAAAACATAATAATTACAATGCAATACAAACCATATATAAAAAATATTTTATTTTAAATTATTATTTTATTAAATAAAACATATATTTAACAAAATATACTCTTTGTTCTAAAATGTAATTTATTATAAAAAAATCACTTTCAAAAAATATATAAAAATCTAACCTGTTGATTAATATAAGTTGAAATAAAAACCCACCTATTTGCATAACTATAATTCAGTGTAGTAATTTGAAAAGGTAAAAAATAAATATCAAATCAAAAATAGATTAAATAACAACAGTGAGTCTGTAAAATGATTGAATGGATACAAGGTGAATTAAAACATAGCCCTGAAATTCTATTGTTTTTATCTTTAGCAATAGGCTTTTGGATTGGAAAATTTCAATTTGGTAAATTCCAGTTCGGTGGTGTTGCTGGCTCATTGCTTGTCGCTGTGGTGCTCAGTCTTGTTGGTGTACCTGTCGACAATGGCGTTAAGGCCATACTCTTTGCCCTGTTTATTTATGCAGTTGGTTTCGAAAGTGGTCCCCAATTCTTCAAATCGCTTGGACCGAAATCTCTCAAAGAAATTCTATTAGCGGCATTTATGGCAATCTGTGGACTGGCTACCGTTCTGGTAATGGCGAAAATTTTCCAACTTGATAAAGGAATGGCAGCAGGTCTGGCATCAGGTGGAATGACCCAGTCGGCAATTATTGGTACAGCAGGTGATGCAATTTCCCGCCTCGACTTACCCGCTGCCGAGATCCAGAAGCTTCAAGCGAATGTCGCAATTGGTTATGCGGTAACCTATATTTTCGGGTCACTGGGTGCCATTATTATCTGTGTCAATATCCTGCCAAAATTTATGGGCCGTGGCATTCGTGATGATGCACTAAAGGCACAAGCTGAACAGCTAAAAGGTGCTTTTCAACTGGCGCCTGGGCAAGAACTTGCTATGCCTGAAATTGTTGGACGTATTTATAGAGTTCAGCAAGCATCAGGACAAACAATTGCAGAGCTTGAGTCAAAAATCCCCAATATTACAATTGAACGGCTTAAACGCGACACTCAATTTATCGATACCACTCCGGAAACCAAGCTCGAGACAGATGACATTATTCTAGTGATCGGTCGAAGAGCCGGTGTCGTTTCGATTGCTCAATATATCGGGACCGAACTGGAATCCTCCGAAGGCATGGAAATAGTGATGTCTACCACGGATGTGATTCTCAGAAACTCTAAATACATCAACCGTACCCTTGGAGATGTGAAGGCCAATACCCCAGATTATCTCAAACATGGCATTTATGTAATTGGAATTCAAAGAAATAATGATGCCCAGCCCCTAGACGACAATACTGTTCTTCGTCAAGGAGATGTTATTACTGTCTATGGTACAAAAAATGATCTCGACCGCATGGTCAAAGAGGCTGGACGAGAGATCTCTCAAAGCTTAAAAACAGATTGGATTTTCCACGGAGCAGGCTTAGTTGTCGGTTTGTTAATCGGTTTAATCGTGATTCGTATTAGCAACATGCCGTTAACGCTCGGTGCAGGTGGCGGAGCACTTTTATCAGGTTTGTTGTTTGGCTGGCTGCATAGCCGCAATCCAGTACGAGGCAATATGCCTCTGGCTGCATCTCAAATCCTTAAAGATTTAGGTCTGGCTGGCTTCGTGGCAGCCGTTGGTCTGCAATCTGGTTTACAAGCTTTTCAGACTATTAAGCAAAGTGGCCTTTCCCTCTTTCTGATTGGAGTAGTGGTAACAGTGGTACCACTCATTCTCTCAATGCTTTTTGCACGCTATGTACTCCATTATGACAACGTCGCAGTGATGGCCGGAGCATTAGCTGGTTCGCGAAGTGCCAACCCTGCTTTTGGTGGTGTCTTGGACAAAGCCGGAAACTCTATTCCAACAGTTCCATTTGCCATTACATATGCTTTAGCAAATGTATTTTTAACCTTGCTCGGTCCACTCATTGTGGGTCTGGCTTAACCACATCCACAAGTTTCAATTTTATGCGGTTTACAATAATTTTGGAGATTCCTCATGGGAAACACTGATTACTCAAAATACTCAAAACTCAGTCCCTTTGAACTTAAAGATGAACTGATTGCGTTAGCAACAAGCCGTACGGATCGCATGATGCTAAATGCAGGCCGTGGCAATCCAAACTTTCTTGCCACTGTTCCACGCCGTGCCTTTTTTCAACTCGGTTTATTTTCTGCTACTGAATCAGAATTCTCATTTTCATATATGCCTGAAGGCCTAGGCGGGTTTCCACGTTCGCAAGGATTACAATCGCGCTTTGAGCAGTTTATTTTAGGAAATCGCGATAAACCAGGTGTCGTTTTTTTAGGTAAAGTAATTTCCTATGTACGTGACCAGCTGGGACTGGATCCGGACGCTTTCCTGCTTGAAATGGTCGAAGGTATTTTAGGGTGTAATTATCCTGTTCCTGACCGAATGCTCAGATTCAGTGAAAAAATTATCAAAGAATATGTACTTCGTGAAATGGGTGTACAAAGTATGCCTAAAGAAGGACTGGATCTATTTGCAGTAGAAGGTGGTACTGCTGCAATGGCTTATATCTTTAATTCATTAAAAGAAAACAAGATCATTTCAAATGGTGACCGTATTGCCTTGGGTACACCTATTTTCACTCCCTATATTGAAATTCCTAAACTCAATGATTATCAACTTGAGGAAGTCATGATCCAGGCTGATCCACAGCTTAACTGGCAGTATCCGGAATCTGAATTACGTAAATTAGAAGACCCATCTATTAAAGCATTCTTTCTGGTCAATCCAAGTAATCCACCTTCAGTGAAAATAAATGATGAAGGATTGGCCATCATTGCAGATATTGTCAAAAAACGTCCTGACCTGATTATTTTGACTGATGATGTGTATGGAACATTTGCAGATAATTTCACTTCATTATTTTCGATATGTCCTGACAATACTATATTGGTCTACTCCTTCTCGAAATATTTTGGGGCTACAGGCTGGCGTCTTGGCGTGATTGCACTTACAAAAAACAATGTTCTGGATCAAAAAATTGCAGCACTTTCCAGCAAGGATAAAAAGGAACTTGCAGAACGTTATTCATCACTTACTACAGATCCTTCAAGTATCAAATTTATTGACCGGATGGTTGCAGACAGTCGAAATGTAGCCTTGAATCATACCGCAGGGTTATCCACACCTCAGCAGGTACAGATGGTCCTTTTTGCCTTGTTTAATATGATGGATTCGCGTCAAAGCTATAAAAAAGCTGTTCAATCAGTCGTACGTGAACGGGATGCAGCACTATATCGGCAACTAGGAGTAGAGGTTCCCCAAGACCCAAATAGTGTGGATTACTACACTCTGGTAAGTCTAGAAAATACTGCACGTACTTTATATGGTGATGACTTTGCAGACTGGATCATGAAAAACAAAAATCCAACTGAACTGCTGTTCCGAGTCGCTGATGAAACTGGCGTGGTGCTTCTGCCTGGTTCCGGGTTTGGTGTTCAACATCCATCAGCCCGTGCATCATTGGCAAACCTGAACGAATATCAATATGCTGCCATAGGAATGTCCTTAAGCAATCTGGCTGCGGAAGCTTATGAGGAATACAAAAAAGAGGGTAAAAAGAAAAAATAATATCAGGATGGCATATATTCAGATCTAATCTAAACATATGATTTTTTAGTCAATAAATGCTCATTCCTCTTGCTAAAATGAAATTGTAATCAGAAATTAGTAAAAGTAAATTATTTACATGTACCCTAAAAAGATCTCACTGATCTTTTTAGGGCTTAATAATTACCAGAGAAACTTTTAGTTTTGCATGGAGCCATTTGCTGACTACAGCAAGCAACTTAGCAAAGATTGATATATGTATGGCCGATAATCCGTACCAGTAAATTAATTTATGATAAGGCTGATATCAAAAAATAATTTTCCAATAGCATGTTGTTCTTCATTTAGAAACTGCGACAGCACGGCTTAAAGAAGGAGCACAAGTTAGGATCAACCTTTCGCTTCGCTGCTTATCCTCAGTCAAATGACTGGTTTTATTTTTATGATCATATTGCACATGATGGGTGACTTCTTGATTAAAATTAGCATATGTCACTGTTTTATTCTTGGGTCATAACCTATTTCTACATCACTATACTTATCTATGCGTTTGTCAGATTAGCTCTGTGTGGCTTTTCCTAGCGGTTAACGCATCAGGGTTTTCTTCTCATTTTTTGAAGGAAATGCATCTCTTTCAAAGTAAGTGGAAAAGCCTTTTCGATGAATTGAAATCACTTTATGACCGTTATCTAAAGCTTCCCAATACTTCTTTTCTAGCTCTAATCACATTGATAATTTATAGCATGAATTATTTTTTCATTATGGTGTAAAATTTGGCGCTAAAGGCAAACTGGCTCCTCTACCTTTTTATAGGTTTTCACAGATTGCACAACAATGATCAAAGGCATGTTTTTTTAATGACTCTCACCAAAACCATTGAAACTATTCAATCTCCGCGAATCAGTGTTGCGCCGATGATGGATTGGACCACCAAGGACTATCGTTTCTTTGCACGTCTGTTTAATCCGAATATCATTATGTATACCGAAATGGTGACCACGGGTGCCATCATTCATGGCGATGCTAAACGTCATTTGGACTTTAATCATGAAGAGCAGCCAATCGTGTTGCAGCTTGGCGGTTCAAATCCAAAGGATTTAGCGACCTGTAGCAAGATGGCGCAAGACTGGGGTTACGATGAAGTTAACCTGAATGTCGGTTGCCCAAGTGACCGCGTGCAAAACAATAAAATTGGCGCCTGCTTAATGGCAGAGCCTGACTTGGTGGCTGAATGCATTGCTGAAATGCGTAATGCAGTAGATATTCCGGTTACGGTGAAACACCGTATCGGTATTGATGATATGCAGTCTTATGAAGAAATGCTGCATTTTGTCGATACGGTGGCTAAAACCGGTTGTGACAACTTTATTGTGCATGCCCGTATTGCCTTGCTTCAGGGTTTATCACCTAAAGAAAACCGCGATGTTCCGCCTTTGCGTTATGAAGATGTCTACCGTTTAAAACAAGATCGTCCCAACCTGCTGATTGAGATTAACGGTGGAATCAAAAGCTTGGCCGAAACCCAAGCACATTTAAAACATGTTGATGGCGTGATGATTGGTCGTGAGGCTTATCACAATCCTTATCTTTTGGCTGAACTTGGGCAACTGTGGAATTTAGAAGCTCCGGATCGTTTTGACATTATGGCGCAAATGATGCCCTATATTGCCAAACGCATGGAACAAGGTGCCCCGCTTTCGATTATTACCCGTCATATTTTAGGCTTATTCCAGAACTTGCCGGGTGCTCGTAAATGGCGTCAGGCGTTAAGTGGCGGCAATGCCAAGACCCTAAAAGATGTTGAAACGGCGTTAATTAATATTCAGGAAGCGATGCTACGCACTGAAGATTATTTGAAAGAAAACCAGGAATCTATTGCTTCAAATTAATTGCATGTCCCCTCATGATCAGCAATGCCAGTCCACTTGAAATGGACTGGCATTTTTGAATTTGACTTGTCCGCTCTCTTTATCTTCTGCTGACTAATAAAGAAGTCTGACACAGCTTGCTATGCCAAGCAGTGAAAAAACTGCAGGCTTAATTTATGTTTCCACCATGCTTCAAGCTGAAATAGGATCGGATATAAAATCAGTGCTGATTATAAACAGCATGCCCACGATCTTTAACTGCAGCAATTTTTTTACCTGCCACTTTGGCCTGATCTAATTGTCCCGCTTGAACCAATGTCCTGGTTTTATCAATCTGTGCCAGCAGTTGCTCATATAAAGCATCTGAGCTCGGAGCGTTTGCATCAGGATTTTTTAATTTTAATTGTTTTGCCTCTAAGGCTGCAGCTTTCATATGATCCAGTGCTTTTAGCGCATCGCTCTGATTCTCTGCCTTGTTGAATATTTTAAAGTTTTTTGCAAGTGTATCCATATTCTGTTCAAGCTTGCCGGCAAAACTTAAGCTGCTGAATGACAAAGCGAATGCAAGCATTATTGGGGTTAAGGTTTTTTTAATCATTAGATGTCCTTAGAAAATTCCATTTAAAAACTGTAATTATTCTTTTCGATATTTAATCGGTCTGGTCGCTAGTTAATGGGTGCTGAAATCTGAATTTTAAGCCTTAAACATAGTTTAATGTGCATAAAAAATGCAACGAATTCGCTGCATTTTAGTCTATAAACTCCGCTTTTTTTTAAACTGGCTCTATTTCATGATGCAAAGCATCATGAATTGCTTCCACCAGCTGCTGCGCAATTTCCTGTTTTGAAGCTTTTTCCAGATCACGCTTCTGCATGTGATACTGCTCGGCAAAAAACACGATCATGGCATTTTCATCAGAGGCAAAACCAATATCGGCACGTGATACATCATTACAGGCAATCATGTCGAGTTTTTTCGCCACCAGTTTACCGGCTGCATATTGTTCGACATTGCGGGTTTCAGCTGCAAACCCCACCATAAATGGACGCTTTTGTTGCTGGGCAATGGTCGCCACAATATCCGGGTTTTTAATTAACGAGATATTTAGCTCATCACCGGTTTTTTTAATTTTATGCTCGGCAACTTCTGCAACGCGGTAGTCCGCAACTGCTGCTGTGGCAATAAAAATATCGCACCCTTCATTCAGCATTTGCATGCTGATCTCAAGCATTTTAACCGCAGATGTGACATTAATACGGCGGACACCATTTGGCGTATCCAGACTTACCGGACCAGCAATCAGAGTGACTTTGGCACCGGCTGCATAACAGGCAGCAGCCAAGGCAAAGCCCATTTTCCCGGTACTGTGGTTGGAAATATAACGTACCGGATCCATCGCTTCACGAGTCGGACCTGCAGTAATCACCACATGTTTACCAGCCAACATGCCAAATTTTTCTGCAATGGCACGTTGTGCTCTATGGAAATACTGAGTCACTTGTCGTGCCAGATCTTCCGGCTCCGGCATACGGCCCAAACCAACATCGCCACAAGCTTGTGAACCGGCATCCGGCATAATCACATGCACACCATCTTCAACCAGCGTATTTAAATTACGCTGCGTGGCTTTTGCCGCCCACATTTGTTGATTCATCGCCGGTGCCACCCAAACCGGGGATTTGGTTGCCAAATATAAAGTACTGAGTAAATCATCCGCTAGACCGGCAGCAAATTTCGCTAAAGTATCGCAACTTGCCGGTGCAACCAATAATAAGTCGGCCCAGCGTGCCAGCTCGATATGCCCCATTCCAGCTTCCGCTTCAGGATTGAGTAATTCAGTATGGACTGGATTCCCAGACAAAGCCTGAAAAGTTAGCGGAGTGATAAATGCTTGCGCACCATGGGTCATGACTACCCGGACATTAAAGCCGGCATCTTTTAATCGACGAACCAAAATGGCACTTTTATAGGCCGCAATGCCGCCTGTTACCGCTAAAACAATATTTTTATTGGGAATCACACTTAGGTCGAAGCTCACAAACAGGCTACCTTTGCTGTTGCAGTGGCGCTCACAATAGCATTAAATAAACTCAGACCCAAGGTAGCCTTTCGTTCTAATTACACTCACTAAGAATAAAAAAGTCTAAAAAATGAATTCATCGATTAAACATTGGCCAGAACAGGAACGTCCACGTGAACGCCTGATTCAACAGGGCGCATCCAGTTTGTCAGGTGCCGAACTACTTGCCATCTTTTTACGTTCCGGTTCCAAGCAGCATTCAGCAGTTGAACTTTCCCGGCTGCTATTACAGCATTTCGGCGGACTTAATCCGATTTTTGATGCCACACTTCAGGATTTAAGCCAGTTTCATGGTATTGGCGACAGCAAATATGCTCAGCTGATGGCGGTAAAAGAATTGGGACGGCGTTATATCGGCCAACATTTAAAACAGGAAAAAATTGAATTAAGTAACTCAAAGACACTTTTGGATTTTTTGAAATTTGAATTGCTCGGTGAAACTCAAGAGGTTTTTGCAGTGCTTTGCCTCGATGGACATTTAAGAAAAATAAGCTTTAAAAAAATGTTCTATGGATCAATAAACTCATGTGAAATTTCAATTAATCAATTACTGCGCCATGCCATTCATCAACATGCCAGTAGTCTCGTGATTGCGCATAACCACCCCTTTGGCCGGCCCCATGCATCGAAGGCTGATATTGAACTCACCCAACGTATTTTAATGGCCTGTGATTTATTAGAAATCAAGCTGATTGACCATTGTATTGTTTCTCCAGAAGGGAGTTATTCTTTTGCTGAACATGGGCTTATTCAGCCCCGATAATAAATGTAACAAATGTTGACAAAAGCCGCGCTAACATTGAAGATTCATAAAAATATTGACGATACTAATAACATGATTGTGCGTGACCAACCTAGTATATTTAGGCTGCTATTTTCTTGGCGTGGAACCATTTTGCCCAAGGTTTTGCCGCCTTTAGGTGTGGTCATGCTGATCTCTGCTGTCATCGGTGGATTATCTCATATCGGGTATTTTAATTTTCCAGAGTTACCCTTGGTGGGCTTTACCCTTATTGGGGTGGTGCTGTCCATTTTTCTAGGGTTTAAAAATACCGCCTGTTATGACCGTTGGTGGGAAGCACGTAAACTGTGGGGCATGCTGATTGCCAATGCGCGGCATTTTGACCGTGACTGCCGTATGCTGAGTCAGGGTCGCCGTGAACGGGTGATTCAGCACGTAATTGTGTTTGCCAATGTACTGCGTGACCGTTTACGTCATCAAACTGCGAATCCACTGGCATTGGTTGAAACCAGCGGCATGAGCCAGCAGGCTGTAACCCAGCTTTACCAACAGGCCAATGCCCCTCAATACACTTTAAGTTTGATGCAATGGGAATTGATGCAAGCCCTTAAAGAAGGTGAAATTTCCGATATTATTTATACCCAGATGAACCAGCACGTGGCTGAACTAAGTTTGGTGCAAACCGGTTGCGACCGGATTGCCACCACCCCTTTACCGTTTGCTTATTCGGTTTTGCTGAACCGTACTGTGTTTTTCTTCTGTTTTATGTTGCCGTTTAGCCTGGGTTCGACCCTAGGTTTGGCGACACCCTTAATGGTCGGTATTCTGGCTTATACTTTTTTAGGCTTAGATGCCTTAAGTTCCGAAATTGAAGAACCGTTTGGTACGCAAAGTAATGACTTGCCACTAGATGCCATGGTTCGTACCATCGAGATTGAATTACTGGGAACGTTGGGTAAACCGACTCCTCCACCTATTCAGGCACAGGATCATAATTTGCTTTAATTTATTACCTCTCCCTAGCCCTCTCCTATAAGGAGAGGGAACTCCTTCTCCCTCTGGGAGAAGGTTGGGATGAGGGAATAACTAAACAAAACTTTCCCAGATCCCCACTTGCCCTTCTTTGAGGCGCGGGATATTGCCCAATCGAATCCACGGCATATGATCGCCATGAAAATCACTCCCCACCGAAACCTTTAAATCAAATTCCGCAATCATACGATCGACCATCTGACGTGTAGAGGCCGGTTCAATTGCAGGAGGAAGCTCCACGGCGTCTCCACCGAATTTGGCAAAGATCTCAATCAAATAACGGATATTGGTAGCGGATAAATCATATTTAGTTGGATGTGCCAATACGGCATAACCTTGGCTGGCATGAATAACTTTGATGGTTTCTTCCAAACCCAACCCGTCAAATTTCACATAGGCTTTTTTGCCTTCTTTAATATATTTATCGAAAGCTTGTTGCGGACGGCTCACAATCTTTTTTTCGACTAAGATTTTGGCAATATGGGTACGGGTAATACGGTCTGCAATGCCATCTACTTTGGCAATGACATCGGCATAAATATCCTGACCTATCAAGGGAATCAGCAAATCGCAAATTTGTTTGGCCCGAATGGCGCGAATCTTTTTTTGTTGTTCGAGCAAAATCTGCAAAGGTTGCGGATTTTGCATATTCAAGGCAACAATATGTACCCCGTAACTTTTTTGAGTTGCCGGTCTTGACCATTGACTGGAAATTTCCACACCTGAAATAATCTTCAAGGGTAAATCTAATGCAACTTTTTCAGCTAATCTTAAGCCATCCATAGTATCGTGGTCAGTCAGCGCAAGGGTATGAATACCTTTTTCAACGGCTGCATGCACAAGTTGTTCTGGAGACAAAGTTCCATCAGAAATATTACTGTGTGTATGTAAATCTACGCCTTGCATCACTTATACTACGTCATTTATTTGATCAGATTTAGATACTCTAACATGAAAGCACTTTTAGACTTTGTGCCACTCATTATTTTCTTTTATTTATATAAAACCGTTGATCCTAAAGATAATGAGCATCCCCTGCTTCAATTGATTGGTTCTGCAGGAGGTATAGATAATAATAATATTTTGGTTGCAACATCTGGCCTGATTATTTCCATGCTGGTGGTATATGGGGCTTTGTTTATTATACAAAAATTCCGTTTAGACAAACAACAATGGATTGTATTGTTTATGACGGTGATTTTTGGTGGCGTCACCTTAATGCTCAGCGATGATTTTTATATCCGTTTAAAAGCGGTGCTGTTAAATATTATCTTCGCAGGCGCATTCTTACTTTCGCCATATTTTATGAAAGATAAGAAACCGCTGATTCAGCGTTTATTTGGTCCAATTTTCGATTTAACCGAAAAAGGCTGGAAAAACTTAAACTTTGCTTGGGCAGCCATGTTCATATTCATGTCTTGCTTACATATTTTCTTCGCTTTTTTATTTGCAAACGGAAAATATTGGGGTGAATTCACTGCATTTGGTGACATGATTGTCATGTTTTCCTTTATCATTATTCAGTTTATTGTCTTGCGCAAATATTTTAAGTCGCCTGAAGAATAGTTCAGGTCAACTGATCGAGAAAGAATATGCCTTTATTCGTCGTAAGCTGTACAGATAACGAAGGTACAGTAGAAAAACGTCTAGCTATCCGCCCGCAGCATATTGAACGTCTGCAAAAATTAAATGATGAAGGCCGCTTAATTGTTGCCGGTGCCATGCCAAAAGATCCGAGCAATCCCCAAGCAGGTTTCTATGGCAGTACCATTATTGTTGACTTTGAATCACGTGAAGCGCTTGATGCATGGCTACAAGAAGAGCCTTTCTTAAAAGCAGGCGTATACGGCCATATTGATGTGAAACCTTTTAATAAAGCTTTCCCTCAAGGATAAAATCATGCGCGTTGTTGTTTCAAGCTTATTGGGTTTGTCTCTGATCTGTTCTACTGCATGGGCGGTTGAAACCGCTCCTGCTCCTACTGCTCCTGCACCTGCTACTCAAGCAACGACTGCAACACCACCGTCACAAACCCAAAAACCACAAACATTGCCTGCAAATAAACCCGGTACTGTTCCTGCTGCTGGGAACGTAGATGTAGATGCCTATGGTCTACCTCTAGAAACGAAACCTTTAACCGCAGAACAACTTGCGAAAAATAAAGTCTTGCAAGAGGCAAAAGTTAAAGCCTTGGTTAAGGATCAGGCCACTCGTTTACAACAATTGGAAAAAGCCAATTTGGATGCCTTATCGCAAAACCAAGAACTACAATTGAAAAATGATAGCCTGGGCGTGCAAGTTCAAGTTTTACAAAGTGAACGTAGTGCGCAAATGTTTTTATACGGCGCTGCGACCATTGCTGTCGGTGTCTTGCTCGGTTTCTTGATTGCAAGTTATGTCTATACCAAACGTCGTCGTCAGTGGTAAAACATCTCTTTCTATTTTTGTTTTAAAGGTTGCTTAGATTTTGTCGAGTGCAATTCAAACTGCTGATCTTGATTGGCAATCTGTGGATGGAATTGAGATTCCTGTCTCCAAACAGTTTGGGGACATCTATTTTTCTAGAGACAATGGTTTACTCGAAGCCCGACATGTCTTTTTAAATGGCAATAACCTCGCGATACGTTTGGCAAAGCTGCAAGATTTTGAATATTTTTGTGTCGGCGAAACTGGCTTTGGTACAGCGTTAAACGCTTTAGCGTTATGGCAAATGTGGCAACAACTGCGCCCGAATAATCGAAGCCGTCTGCACTTGATGAGTGTGGAAAAATTTCCACTTAGGAAAGTCGATTTTATTCGTGCGCTCAAGGTCTGGCCCGAACTGCAACCTTTGGCCGAGCAACTCATCGAGCAATATCCACTGCCCATTGCCGGCTGTCACAGACTGAACTTCCCTGAAGATCGTTTTTCCATTGATTTATGGCTCGGTGATGCCAATGAGGTCTTGCCGATTATGGTCAAAACCAAAGCTGTAGATGCATGGTTTCTAGATGGTTTTGCACCTTCTTGCAATCCTGACCTGTGGCAAGAACATGTTTTAAGCCATATGGTTCGACTTTCTGACTATGCAACGACTTTTGCCTCCTTTAGTGTTGCGGGTGTTTTAAAACGGGGCTTAAGCGAGCACGGAATTACGGTTGCTCTGCCACCCGGTTTTAAGCATAAACGTCAAATGCTTACCGCAATCTGGCATCCTCCAAAAGTTCAAGATCAAGAAATTCTTCATTCAACAGTCACAAAGACCGAACAATCCGAATTAACAAATTCAGCTTTAATATTTAAGCAACGTGAAATTGCCATTATTGGCGCAGGAATAGCCGGTTTAAGTTGTGCCTATGCCTTTGCTGGTCGGGGTCATCAAATCACGATTTACGATCAATCAGCGCCTCTTGCAGGAGCATCTGGCAATCCACTGGCCTTACTCAATCCCAGATTAGGTCGTATTGAGCAAAGTGCTGCGCATCTGGTGACATTGGCATGGCAATATGCGATTCCGTATTATCAAAAATTCAAAGCTTTTCGTCCGATTCAGGTCAGTCAATTGGCACTGAAACAGGACGATGATTTACTTGAACTGGCAGAACAATATCCTCAAGGGGTATTTGCCGCAGAAGTAAATCAAAGTGAACTTGAAACCGAATTTCCAAACTTAAAATTATTACAAGCGGGCACCATTTCACCGCATCAATTACGCGATCAAATTTTAGCGCATCCAGCTATTCACTTTCAGCAAGCGGAAATTGCGGAGTTAAAGACAGCAACTAAAGTTCAAGTGATCGACAGCAAGCAGCAATGTTTGGGTGAATTTGATCATGTGATTATTTGTGCAGCGCTAAATAGTAAAAACTTTGCGCAACAATTTCCCAAATTGAAGCCAAACCGTGGGCAAGTCAGTTGGGCGAATAATGCGAATGAGCCGTTACCAACTGAACAGGCATATAGTTACGGTGGTTATTGCATGCAACTGGATCAGCAGCATCTGATCTTAGGGGCTTCATTCCATCCAGATCGGGGGGATGATAAAGTCTTGCTTGAAGATCATGTGCATAACTATGCGCTGATCCACAATGTCTTTCCTAATTATGCACAATCTTTGCCGCCTGTTGAAACTTGGCAGGGTCGTGCATCTGTGAGGACGCAAAGCCCGGACTATTTCCCCTTGCTTGGAAAAATTAAGCCCGATGCGGAAATCTATACCTTTACCGCTTTAGGCTCGAAAGGCTTTTTATTTGCACCGCTGTGTAGTGAAGTTTTGGCTGCTCAGGTTTTAGGCGAAGCCTGCCCGCTGACTTCCTATTGGGTCAACAAACTCAATCCGCGACGCTTTATTAAAAAAGTAAAACCGAAAAAGCCTTATTATCAAAAGCCACTTCCAAGTTCACTCTAAAAAACCAGTCAAATAAAAATCCCCCTTTAAATAAAGAGGGATTCATTGAATTCATTTTTGAGCCATTAAAAAAGCACCTTACGGTGCTTTTTTTTAAGCGCCCTGTTCTAAAGGCAATCCTGCATCACGTGCAGCACGAGTGCCACCCATCAATACAACATACTCACGTGAGCCATCTAAGCTCTCTAACTTTTCAGCAGCACGTGGTGCTTTACTACCGCCACCACATAAAATGTAAATGGGCTGATCCGACTCCACCTGAGTTAAGCAGTCTGCATTCAAGTCATCTATGGGCTGATTTACAGCACCTTTCACATGACCTTCAGCAAAGGCTTTTGTATCACGAACATCCCAGATAACTGCATTTTCTGGGAACTCAAATGTTGTAATTTCTTGTTTACGGATCATTGTGCACTCCTTTGATGTAAACAACACTTGGCAAATGAAGAAAACACCCCTAGCATCTCAGATATTCTTTCCCTTTGTAAAGGTCTAAACCATGCCTTCTTTCGATATTGTCTCTGAATTAGAAATTTTTGAAGTAAATCATGCCGTTCAAAACACGCAAAAAGAGATTGCGACCCGTTTTGACTTCCGTGGCCAAGACGTTTCTATTGATTTGAGCGAAAAAAATAAAGAAATCAAAATCACTGCTGAAAGTGATTTCCAATGCGAACAAGTGTACAGCATGCTGGAAAACCATTTCTTTAAACGTAAAGTAGATATTCAAGCGCTTGATCCACAAAAAATGACCGCTTCAGGTAAAAATGTCATTCAAGTGATTAAGCTTAAAGATGGTCTTGACTCTGATACTGCAAAAAAAATAAATAAAGCCATTAAAGAAAGCGGCATTAAAGCGCAATCTTCTATTCAAGGCGACAAAATTCGTGTGACTGACAAAAAACGCGATACTTTGCAACAAATTATGGCGTTCTTAAAAGAACAACAATTTGGTGTGCCTTTGCAGTTTAATAACTTTAAAGACTAATGCATTGATGCAATAAAAATTCGAGGAATTTCATGACTCCAGCCAATCGCTTATCAAAACTGGTTAAAGCAAGCTCTAAATTACCCAAAGGTATTCGCAATACCCTATGGAGCAAAGCGTTTGGTCGGGTCGTGCCGATGGTAGGCAGCGCCAATATTCGCTACCTCGAAGTGAGCCACTCGAAAGTGGTGGTGAAAATTGAAAACCACCGAGCCATGCAAAACCACATTGGTCAGGTGCATGCCTGCGCGATGGCATTAATTGCTGAAACAGCTACCGGTTTTGTTACTGGCATGAATGTTCCTGACTCATCTATTGTACTTATCAAAAGTTTCAAACTCGATTTTAAACGCCCTTCTAAAGGTGCGATGACTGCCACTGCCAGTCTGACAGATGAGCAGCAGAAATTGATGCAAAGCACGGAAAAAGGTGAAACACTGGTTACAGTAAAGGTGACTGATGAATCCGGTGAAGAACCGATTCAATGCGAAATGCTGTGGGCGTGGGTTTCAAAGGCACAATTAAAGAAATGATCTCATCTTGAATTTGCTTTGCTTAAAGCTCGATCGAATGATGTTTTTTTCTTTTGTAAAAACAGCTGAGCTTAAAATAGAACAGACGTTGTTTTAAAAATTCAGCATATAAAAAAGCCCAATCATGTTGGGCTTTTTTATTATTCATTATTACGCAGGCTGCGATGCTAAATATTTTTGTTTTACATCCTCTGGAATTTGACGCTTTCCACCTTTCACATCGACTGCAACAAAGGTAAACACTCCTTCTGTCACACGGATCGGTTCACGTGAACTGTCATGACTATCCCAGACTTCAATCTGCATTTGAATAGAGGTATTACCTACTTTTAAAATTTTGGTATAACAACTAATCACATCACCGACTTTTACCGGAACCAAAAAAGTCATCTGATTAATCGAAATCGTGGCACAACGTCCTTTACTAAAACGTTCTGCATGAATTGCACCTGCCAAATCCATTTGTGAAACAATCCATCCACCAAAAACATCACCACTCCAATTGGTATCTGCCGGCATTGCAATGGTTTGAAGGGAAAGGGTTCCTTCAGGTTTTACATGAGTATCTGACACATTAGCTCCCAGTATTGGCATTTAATTGTTGATCCAGCCACTGTTGCAGCTCTGTAGATCGTAAAGCACCACTTATTCTAGCAATTTCGTTGGCTTTATTCATCAAAACCAAGGTCGGAATACTACGCACATTAAAAGCTCCGCTGAGTCGAGGCGATTGTTCGGTATTAATTTTTGCAAAAACTACTCTCGGATTCTGTTTTGCCACCTGTTCAAAATGAGGTGCCATCATCTTGCAAGGACCACACCATTCAGCCCATAAGTCAATCAGTACGGGCAATTCACTATGGGTGACAAAGTTACTAAAATTGTGCTCATTCAATTCAATGGGAGCCAGAGGAATAAGCGCATGTTGACACTGGCCACAGTTTGGATTTGCCTCTAGTTTATCTTCAGGTACTCGATTTCTAGCACCGCACGCAGGACATACAATAATCATTTAGCTTACTCCAATATGTTGATGTAAAAATTCTAATTGGGTAGATATCGCTTTTTCAAACCATTGACCATGATAGATATCAAAATGTTGCATATCCCATTCATGATATTGCACATAAGGTGCAATATTGGTTGCCGTTTCACGACTCGACTCAAGTGGAACTAGGCTATCTTGTTTGGCAGCAATAAATAAAACAGGAACACTAATTTTACGCACATCCTGAATAGGACGATAACGAATTAAATTGAAAAAGATCCGGGCCGGAATCTCTCCGCTCCAGAAATAATCCGGATTGACAATGGACAAATAGCCGTCATAACTATCAGCTGTCGGCAAAAAACATAAACCCTTTCTGTCTACGACAGGCAAAGTTTTCGGGGCCATGCCGACTTTTGCACCCATATAGTCCTGACTGGATATTTTCAATGCTTTCGGTAGTTGTTGTAAAGGGTAAAGCTTGGCACTTTCTGCTCCGTCAACGAAGGGGATTTGAGCGATTACAGCGTGAACATTTTTTAATTCTGCAGCCAAATTTAAAACATAACCGCCGCTTAAAGAGGTTCCCCAAAGCACAATACGCCGCGTATCTACTGATTTTCGCTCTAAAATATGTGCAATCATGGTTCGCCAGTCTTCTAATTGAGCTTGAATCCACACCAACTCGCGTGGACGTCCTGTGCTCCCACCCCAATAACGATAATCAAACAATACAACAGCATAACCTGCTTGAGCAAAACGCTTGGCATACTGAACCAGTTTAAATTGACGTAAGGCTGCCAACCCATGAGCCATAATAATGACCGCAGGTTTATGTTCAGTTTTGGGACGGTAAAAATCCGCAGCAATAACATCTTTCCCACTATTTACATACAGTGGTTCAACTGTATAGGAATGCATATGCGCTCCATTGCGTTATTTTATGGTTATAATCGCTTATAAAAATTTCAACAGATTAAGCTCCAGTTTCAGCTTAATGCTATCATAAAGCATATATCTATTTAGCAAATTATGGAGTGACAAAATGAGTGAAAATGTCGGCTTTGCAGGTCAAATCACCCCGGAACAAGTAGCACAAGTTGTTGAGAAAGGCTTTAAATCAATTATTAATAACCGTCCGGATATGGAAGGTGGTACTGAACAACCTACCAGTGCACAAATTGAAGAAGCTGCGCGCAATGCGGGTTTAGATTACGTTTTCCAACCTGTTGTTGCGGGCCAAATTACTGAAGTCGATGTACGTGCATTTGCCAATCATTTTAATGAGCTTCCAAAGCCGGTATTGATGTTTTGCCGTACCGGTAACCGCTCAAATAATTTATATCAACTCGCAAAGCAAATGGATTTACTGGATGATTAAGCACGTTATTTATCGTGCTTTCCTCAGTTTAAGTTTGACTTGTAGCACAGTTCTTTTTGCAGAAACGACTGATTTAAACCGTAGTTTAAATTCTTCGCTAAGTGTGACAGGTCAAATGACAATTGACAAATTTAAGACCTTGATAGGTCAAGGTTTTAAATCTGTCATCGTAAACCGTCCTGATCAGGAGCAAGGGAATCTAGTTTCAGTAAGTCAATTGCGTAATATTGCTGAACAGGCTCATATGAGTGTTATTTACCAACCTATTACCAGTGCTAAAGTTTCTGAAACAGACATAGTAGAGTTTTCAAAATATTATAATGAGCTTCCAAAACCAATTTTAATGATATGTCGAAGTGGCACCCGCTCTTCAATACTATTTAATGAAGCGAAAAAACTGGGATTGCTCAATGAATAAAATGATTCTTATACTGCTTATTTCATCTGTCTTTGCGGGATGTAGCTCGATGAATGTTCGACCTACGGTCGGGGTGAGTGTTGGGACTGCTATTTAAAATCTAAGAATAAAAAACAGCGCCGAAGCGCTGTTTTTTAATTGGATTATTGTTGAGTAACAACCACCTGTTTTTTACTCACCTGCCCATTAGGAGCTACCACTGTAATAGTAAATTTATCACCAACAGCACAATCCTTAATACGATAAGAATAATATACTTGAGAACTAGAAGCAAAACTCGTTGGAGACATTAGATCAAATACAGCTGGTACTGTTTCATTGCCAAACCATAATGTTGATGAACATGACTTATTATTATCAGTTGTGTCATCTGCTTCCACCTTCACAGTACTACCTGAAGGCATAGGTACTGAGTATTGAGTATTCCCAAATACTTCAAAACTAAGCTCAGAACTGTCTAATGTCGCTTTCTCTGATCTAAATTTGGCAGTATCCGGACTGAAGCTGAATATAAGCTGTTCTCTAATAACAGCGTCGAGTTTATCATCACATGTATTTTCAATATTGGGAAACCGAAGTACTGGAAAATCTATAGCTGATTTTGGCTGACATGCTTGATTTCCACCTTCTCGAGTATATTTATACTCACCTTGGTCATACATTCCATCTTCATCATCATCACGATAAAAACTACCAATGTTATGTAATAGTGTAGTTACAGCTTTATTCCATACATTTGTACCGTCAACATCAATAAATGATTTTTCACCTTCTACATAAGCTAATACAGAAACACGATTATCAGCTGGACGAGGGTTTTGAGTCGATAAAGTAACAACACACGATCCAGCTGAGGTTAAGCAACGAGTATCTATACTTCCACCTTCTGTTATAAAAGTAATTGCTGTACCATCTGGAACAGGGTTACCAACACGATCGACCATACGAGCAACAATTTCTGCAGTATCTCCATCTTTTGTATTATCTAAGGCATTCTTACTTACCGATAGGCTTAAACCTCTTTGAGTAACACGGCCAGTACCCACGGATAAACCACGCGATACAGCAAAAATACTACTATCGCTAGCTAAAGATGCTTTAATTTCAACTGGTCCTGGTTTTGCACCGGGATAAAGGTATACACGAACAATTCCATTATTATCACTAGGAACTGTTGTTGCGTTTCTATTACCTTTATTTACAAAATTTAAATCGTCAGGACCACGTAATATTTCAATATCCACATTTTGGTTGGGTATAACTTTATCATCTAATTTTAATGTAAATTCAACATATCCTGAGGTCGACTGCCCACTTGTGTTTGTATAAAGTAATGTTTCTTGAGATGAGTAGACTATTGCGTTTGGTGGTAGCGCATTAACAGTTATACCAATTGTACTAACTGATTTTCCATCTTTTGTTGATGCTTTGATTACATCTGAACCTACACAGGGCACTCCCCCTGCAGAAACTGCAAAATATTTAGTCGCAATTTTTCCGTTTACTGAATTGATCACAGCATTTTCAAATGTTCCACAATTTGCATTAAAGTTAATTTCAACATTATCTTGAATACTATTATTGACAGGATCTAAGGTATCTAAAGTAACTGTTAGCGACCCACCGGAATTAATGTTATTTGCTGAAACATTTAAATTCTTAATCGACGTTTGTCTGTCAGCAATAGTAAAGTTTAAAACTTTAGAAATTGCTGAATTATTATTAAATTCAGTAGTAGCTGAAAGTTGATAAGCACCTGTTAGATTGTTTGAACTAGGATTAAGTGAAATTCGTGCATAACCATTAGAATCAGTTAAAACTGCACCATTTGATGTACCTAATACTATACTTTCACCCTGAAAACGAACAAGTGCATTTGGAATACCTTTACCAGTTTGATCTGTAACTTGCACCAAAGCCATTACACCATCAGGTGTTACAACATAAGTTGTAGTATTACTAGCATCTAGTAAACTGATTTCACCAATATTAACTGGATTTTTAGATTCAATAGTTTCATTTGAATTACCATTATTCCCAGAATTATTAGAAGAACCTTCTTGATTATAATATCCTTCACTCCCCCCACCACCACAACTTGCTAACATGACAGCCAAAGCTACTGTCGATAATTTTAATCCAACATTTTTACTCATTAAAAATCCCCAGAATTCCTATAAAAATAGTGTTGTCATTTAATTTATATTGCCTGATATGTAATCATATATAGTAGTTTATGTAAACAAAAGCGTGATAAATGTTTA
Organism: Acinetobacter sp. SFB; assembly: GCF_001647545.1. GTDB lineage: Bacteria > Pseudomonadota > Gammaproteobacteria > Pseudomonadales > Moraxellaceae > Acinetobacter. The sequence continues at coordinate 1,440 of NZ_LSZH01000018.1, read as the reverse complement.
ACTGTGTTAGCCTAAAAAAATATAAAAAAGAGAGCTATTTCACAATGTACGACATCATCATCATCGGTGCGGGTACTGCAGGAATATCTGCCTATAAAGAAGCAATAAAGTACACCCAAAACATTCTTATTATTAATGACGGCCCTTGGGATACAACTTGTGCACGTGTTGGATGTATGCCAAGTAAAGTACTTATCTCAACCGCCAACAGAATGTATGAGATTCAACATGCTGAAGAAGTTGCTTTAAAGGTTTCAGCTAAAATAGACACTTCTAAAGTGATGCAACACGTAAGAGAGCTGCGTGATTATTTTACCAAAGCCACATTAGAAGATGTTAATAGCTGGGATGATACCCATAAAATCTCTGGAAAAGCTCATTTCATTGACTCAAAAACGGTTCAAGTTGATCAACAACATTATCAAGCTAAAAGTTTTATTGTCGCTGTTGGATCAACCCCAACTATTAATAGCGATTGGAAAGATGAACTGGGGGATAAACTCATTACTTCCGATCAGATTTTCGAACTGGAAACCTTACCAAAATCATTAGCAGTGATCGGGAGTGGAGTCATTGCGATTGAACTTGCACAAGCCATGCAACGTTTAGGAGTCAAAACCACTATCTTTGCCCGTAGTCGTAAAGTCGGATCTTTAACCAGTGCAAAATTACAAAAAATTGCTCAAAATATTTTAAGTGAAGAATTAAATATCAAGTTTGAACTACTCCCCGAGCAAGTCCAAAAATTTCGCAACAAAGTTAAAATCAGTTACACAGAAAATGGAAAACTAAACGATGTCACTGTCGATTATTTATTGGTAGCGACAGGACGTAACAGCCATTTAAATAGTTTAAATCTAGAAAATATCGATTCTAAATTTACTGATCTAAAAAAACTGCCTGTAGATTTACATACTAAACAATTGGCTAATTATCCAATTTTTATTATTGGTGATGCCCATACCAATTCTCCAATTCAGCATGAAGCTGCTCACGAAGGGAGAACTACAGTTCATAATTGCCTCAACTTTCCTAAACTTAAAAATATCAAAACCCTTACTCCACTTGGTATTGTCTTTAGTCAACCAGAAATGGCCATTGTGGGACAGAGTTTCAAACAGCTCAGTGACTCCAAAATCGAGTTTATCACTGGCTTTGTTTCATATGAAAAACAAGGTCGAGCAATAGTATTAGGTAAAAACAAGGGTGCTATAGAAGTTTATATTGATAAAAAAACACGTAAGTTTTTAGGAAGTGAACTTTTTGTTGAGTCTGCTGAACATATGGCACATTTATTATCGTGGATACTCTCTGAAGACCTAAGCCTGGATCAGATCCTGGAGAAACCATTTTACCATCCTACCTTGGAAGAAGGCTTGAGAACGGCCTTTAAACATGCCCGACGGCAGCTCGACTAAAAATCCGGAATGCTTATTCTTG
>NZ_LSZH01000017.1 GCF_001647545.1 Acinetobacter sp. SFB | reverse complement strand
TCAGCGCTTCGCGCTTCGTTCGTTTCAACATATCTCGTTGGTATGCGGCGTATTCTATACAGTTTCAGCATCCGCGCAACCCTTTATTTCACGTATTCTTCATGAGTGTTTATTTTTTCAGCTAATTTGTTAAAAAAAGCATATTTTCGCCTATTTATTAATCGTATTTATGAAAAACTATACTTAACTGGAATTTTCAAATTTATTTTTATTATAGCTTTAACCTCTAATCCTATTGTATTTACCCCAATCACTCCCATAAATAATCTCTATTTCAATAGTACTAAGTGGAATAATTTATCTCAAAGCCACCTTACCAAAAATGAGAAAACAAAAAATTCATCAACTTTTTAAGAGCTGAAAATGTATTAACCACAATAAATTTACATATTAAAAAACCACCATTAAGGTAGCTTTATTAAATCTTTAGTTTTAATGGGCTATTTGCCCAAGGCCATATATAACAAGTAAAAGCATTGTTAAAAAATGAAGTGAAAAAAATTCTATTGTACTCACAACCTTCCCCCTACTTTAATTGTTCTTTTTTTTATATAAATAAGAATAATCAAATATCTAACTGACCAGAAAATAAATTATTTCTTTGTCCACTCAAAGGAAAACTCAGCATTTTGGGCGACCCCAATTTCACACCCTAGAAATTTCATATCCACAATACCTGTATCCATTGGAGTCGTTGTAATAAAATTACTAGATTCCTGAAGTAATGTTTTATAGGTATCGGGACTTATTAATAGATAATTGGGTACTTTATAGTTCTGATCTATGTAATCGAAAAATTCTTGTTTTACTTGTTCTGATAATTTCATTTTACACCTCCACAAATATCCTAGAATATGAAGGAGAAAAGGATCCGGTGGATAATTTTTCAGAGCAACCTTATCTGCCTCATTATTATATACTCAGAATACCGGCATATTTTTCAAACTCAACGGCTGATTTGTTCGTTCAAGTTAAGTTATAAAACTGACTTATACTTCATCAAAAGTCACACATGGATATCCATTTAGCCCGTGGTAGCATTAGCAATAGAAATTTATCAGCAATTTTAAATATCTAAACTGTTATCCAAGAAGGAATGTCAGAAAGAACTTTAGTTGATCATTATAGATTGCGAATATTGATCCATTAATACTTTAAAGACTACCCCAGTTCGAGGATGAACAAATGTCTCGTCATGGCTTAAATCAATTACTTTGTCTGTAAGCGCAATTTTAGGCAAAGGTATCCATGTTTCGTCGTTACTTGCATCACTTAGAACTCTTTCATAAATCTGCTCTACAGTAATTTCTGTACCACAACTACTTTTAGCACTGATTTCTTTTAATTTATGAAGTTTAGGCATTTTTATATCCCTTTGATAATTTCCTAAACAGTATAAAAATATGTTTAGTAAAAAATGTAAATTTTATAAATAGATATGTATTGATTTCTTTAGATTTCGCAATTTATTTTATGTTTTTAGGCCATGTAAAACTAAGTGCTTCTGATCTAATTAATTGCTTTCAGGAAAGCAAAAATATTTTCTCTAGACAAAAAAATCCAGGCTTGGAAAAAACTTGGATATGAACCTAATAACATCTAGAGCGGTGCAGAAACCACAGCTAGTTTCAATGGGCTAGACTAGACGTTAATCCACACGGGTGAAAAAAATAATACCAATTAAATCATATTATTATACAAATAAAATCAATAACTTAAATGAAAAAAATTCCGATCAATGATCGGATCTCCAATAATTTTTTACACACTCCTAAACAGCAGTTAAAGTATAAAAATTAATTCCCATAAAAATTACCAATAAAATAAATAAATAAAATACATATCAACGATATCAAAGCTTTAATAAGATTCCACCTATAAAGGGTTAACGCTTGTAATAGTATAAACCTGCTACACAATACACTAATAATCAGGATACTAATGGCGCGATCATAGTTCGTTAGTCAAGGTGGATATTTACCTTTTTATTTCAACACTATAAAACTAATTCATAATAAAAAGCCCACTTAATCGGGGGAATTAAGCGAGCTAATATTGGGTTGAGCATTTTTTACTTTTTTTGGGGTAACTAAAATATACCACTTAGTCATTGATAACAAAGTATAAAAAAATATAGAGAAACTGTTTCTAGCCGTTTACATTGAGTTGTTTTTTCTTTTCAAGCTGGGGTTGTTTTATAAGCATAAAAAAATTAAATAAAGCAACCTTATTCGTTATTTCATTCACTTACTCCAAGATTAGATAAAGACGATTCTGCTTCCCTTATCAATAACTTGATTCGCTCTGATTTTTTTCTCTTAAAATCTGCATAGACATGCACACATAGTAAAGAGAGAGAGATTAAAAATATTCCACTTAATACAATAACTCTTTTCCTTTCCATGCCTTAACCAGTTTCCTATAGTTTTTATAAGTTCTAGTTTTACCTTCATTCCATAGAAAATGGCAATGGCATAAAGTTCATAATTTTATTATTAAATTTTCAAAACCTTAAAAATCCCGCCTATCTTGAGTAATCCCATAGAAAGAAATTATAGGCATTAAAAAATCACCTCAGCGGTGGTTTCATATATTAAAATTTCTTGAGGCAGACTTAACTCTACAAACTGCAATATATTCAAAACCTCGCCAACTGATTTAAGTATGATAATTTGTTTGCTTTTGTAACAGAGATTAAGTAATGTGTAACACACATGAATATGATAAGTGAATAAATGCGAATATATAACTCTACAACTATTACGTTAACATTTTTAATTTTTGGGATGATGATTTTTTCCCACCTACAAAGAAACTTTATAACTATTCACATTTAATCTGACATACAAATCTATAGAAGCGATGGCCACCTTTGGGTGGTTTTTTAACACTTGAAAATTGTCATAATTTTTTACTTATTTCATTCATCTGTTGTTGATACCAACTCTGGGTACATTATATAAACAAAGAACAATAAAGCAGGGAGCAATAGTAATGAGTGCAATAGAAATAGTTGTAACATCATCCTCAGCTCTAGTGCTTATGCTGGTTATTTATGCCCTAGGTCAAACCTTTAATTGATATTATTTAATAGTAAAAACTTCCTTCAGGAAGTTTTTTAATGGGAAATAGGAAAGGCAAAACCTGTGTTTCCTATCCACTCCCATGGTGAAATTGTACTTTGTTTTAAATTACTAGTTACATAAATGATGATTGTTGACTATTGAATAACGTTATGGAATGTTTGAGCATAATATCCTCTGAGTTAGATAACTGAAGGATCGCCATGAAAGATGAAGAAAAGCCTTTAAATTTCGAAGATGATGAGGAGCCTCTAGATCTTGAAGACGAAGAATTTATCGACGATAAGAAAGAGGACGAGATGTACAACACTATTACTAAAGATGGTTCAAGTGTTGATCCTGCAGATGATGGGACGCATCATATTCGTCCAGAGGACGGGAATCCTATTGAAGTTGAAGAGTAAAAATAGGCCCAATTCAATATTGGGCTTTTTATTGCCTATTAAAAATAGAAGTACAATAGTCTGCCTCTAAAAAATAATCAAAAAGGAGCATCAAATAAGGCTTTATCCTTTGTCTATACGATTTCCATTATGCGACTGAAATTGATTAAATTGTTTATGAGGAATGAATCAAAGTGTGTCTTGATTGCTTAAAAGAAAGGACGATTGATGAGGTATGTTCTTGCTGGGGAGATGATTAGGTTGTCACCTTTAGATAAGTCGTTATCCAATAACTCGTTAGCTTTCTTAGGTGCAACTTCATCTGAAATCTCAATATAGCCATAAAGCTCGAAACCTGGTCATTTACTATTAGTTTTTTATATCTGAATAATCCAGCCTCATTAATGTAAAAATAAAGCACATGTTCTTAAACTCTAAAATATTAATATTTCATAGCTTAGTGAGTAATACCGGCTACAAGAATATTTATCCTTTCCTTTCTGAACCAGTGAGCTAACTAATCACTAATTCTTTTAAGATAAACTTATGCATTCTCGTTAAAATACCTAAGTTTCTTCACCACAGGACAGCATTATGTTTATTCATGCCGACTTTTCACAGCCCGTCATCATCAAGCCAGAGGATTACCATTGGGTGAAATCTCCAGGAGGCGAAGTCGATAGAATGATGCTTGATCGTATTGGTGATGAGAAAGCACGTGCAACGAGTCTTGTACAATATGCGCCAGAATCTGCCTTCCCTGAACATCAACATCCTTTGGGTGAAGAAGTCCTCATATTGTCGGGCATTTTTACCGAGAATGCTGAAGATGATTATCCGGCAGGCTGGTATTTGCGTAACCCCCATCATTCAACTCATCGGGTTTCCAGTAAAGCAGGTTGTTTAATCTTTGTGAAACTGAGGCAAATGACTGAACATGAGATAGAGTCCACCCGAATTAATACCAATGATCCAGCGAATTGGAAGCTTACCGAACATCGGATGATATGCCCATTATTTCAATCGGAACATGAGCAGACCTATTTAGAAAAGCTAAAATCTGATCAAATTTTCGTAGAGAAATCAGAACTCGGGATTGAGTTTTTCATTATCAAAGGTCAATTATTTTGTGGCACTGAAATATATCCATCAGGTTCGTGGGTTCGTCTTCCTATCAATAGTACTGCTAAATTTAAGGCAAGTTCATCAGGTGCAACGCTTTATGTCAAAACTGGTCATCTGCAACATGCCATAGATGTATGGGTGAAATGAACAATAATGTGTCTTCAAAATGAGGCTGTCTCGTGTCTAGAATACTGGGGGCAGTCCACTTACCACTTTATACAATCAATGCAAAGTATAATGGTGTGTTATTACATTTCTGACGTTTATTTTTTCATGTCTTATCGACCAAGATAAATTCAGTGATAAGGTAGTGTTTGAAATTATTGATGATTTAAAAAATACATTAGATCAACATCGCCCTCCCTCTCCATCAATTGTCAAAAATCTATAAGAAGATCTTATTCTACGATGGCCCTATCATTCCAATGCTATTGAATGGGATACACTTACTTTTTTAGAAACGAAAGTCGTGTTAGAAGGTATAACTGTTGGTGGGAAGGCATTAAAAGATCACTTCGAGGCAATTAACCATAGAAATGCCATTTATTACATTGAAGACATTAGTAAAAAGGAAGAACCTTTTTCTAAGTGGCAAATTCGCAATATCCATCGGCTCATTTTGAAAAATATTGATGATGATAATGCTCGCCGCTATCGTCAAAAAATGTCCTCATTTCAAGTGTAACTAACATGCAGATTAAACTTTACTGACCGCCCAATTCTTAGACTAGTATAGACGGAAGCAGATCTGATACGCTCCATTGAAAAAACTGTAAAAGTAAATGCAAACTAGGCATGTATCCTTTTATTGAGAGTAATAGCCGCACCTCTAGCCTGCTCATGAATTTAGAGTGAATGAGTTGTCATCCCCCTTTGAAATTCCTTTTGTGAACCGTCTTGCCGACTAGGAAGCTTTTTAGTTATAGAGATGGATTTTACAAAGGCTGCGTCATTACACCCCTTGGTTGCTAATGCTGTATTGGAAGTGTTTAAGCCTTATCAGTTTGTCTTAGGGATTTAGTCTTTAGTTTTTAATTATATCAATAAAAACTAGATACTAACTTTCATATATCCACTGAGCATTCGGCCATTTTTTCTCATTAATAGATCGCTCAACACACCCCATAATTTCACCTGAAATGATCCGAATGTGCTTGGGAATATTTCTTGTAGAGTGCATTGCTAAAGTAATCACACGAGAAAATGCGGGATCCACAATTGGAGTAACCTTAATTAATCCTGCCTTAAACTCATTTATGACAGAAACTAAAGGTAAAATTGTATAACCAAAGTTCTGAATCACTAGCTGTTTTTGTATATTCAAATCGTTAGTTTCAGCATAGATATTTAAGTGAGATTCATTTTGCTTATAAGCCTGCTCAATCAAGGAACGTAATCGGTGAGGATGAAAAGGTAAAATTAATGGAAATTGCTCTATTTTTTTAAGTTCAAGAACTTCATTTTGCTGAAGTGTGGACTGAGCTGATCCTATTAAAAATAGTGGCTCTTTTACCAACGGAGTCAAATCAATTAACTTCGAAGGTGTAGCGTCATACATTAAAGCTAAATCAATATCTCCAGCCTCTAACCATTCTTTTAAATGCCCAGAATATCCCACTGATATTTTTACTTGTACTTCAGGATACTTTTCCTTGATTAAATTCATAATCAAAGTTGAAAGTAATTCACTAATACTCGACAAGACACCAATATGAACTTTCCCCCGAATCATCCCCTTATTTGCAGTCAACTCCAATTTGGCACTTTCAATGTCCTCCAAAATCCTTCTTGCATAAGGCTCAAGAACTTTCCCCTCATCCGTCAGCGCCATACCATGACGAGAACGGTTAAATAGCTTTACTCCTAATTCGTCTTCAAGCATTTGAATTTGTCGAGTTACTGCTGGCTGTACAATATTTAGCATTGCAGCTGCTTTAGTGAGGTTCTCAATCTCTAAAATAGTAATAAATGTACGTAATTGTTTAATATCCATTTTGATAATTTTCTAGCATGTCTTCCATCAAAATATACTATTTCAGTTTTAAATCCATAACAATATATGATCAATAATAAGAGCAGATCAAAATAAGGATATTCAAGTGAAAAGTACTTTTAATAACTACCCGGAAATTCGTGAAGCTGTACGTGCATTATGTGCCCAATTCCCAGATGAATATCATCGTAAAATTGACGAAAACAAAGCTTATCCTGAAGAATTTGTTAATGCGTTAACCCAGGCTGGCTGGCTCGCAGCCATGATTCCAGAAGAGTTCGGTGGATCAGGTTTAGGGTTAGCAGAAGCATCTGTCGTTATGGAAGAAATTAATCGTAGCGGCGGGAATTCAGGTGCCTGTCATGGTCAAATGTATAACATGAGTACGCTGTTACGTAATGGTTCTCAAGCACAAAAAGAATTTTATTTACCTAAAATTTCTTCTGGTGAATGGCGTCTACAATCTATGGCCGTTACTGAACCGACAACCGGGACAGACACCACAAAAATTCGTACGACTGCGGTCAAAAAAGGCGATCGTTATGTGATTAATGGTCAAAAAGTTTGGATATCTCGTGTACAGCATAGTGACTGGATGATCCTTCTTGCTCGTACAACGCCTTTAGCTGAAGTGAAAAAGAAATCTGAAGGGATGTCTATTTTCATGGTCGATATTAAAGAGGCGATGAAATCTGGCATGGCCGTTCAACCTATTCCTAACATGGTGAATCATGAAACCAACGAACTATTTTTTGAAAATTTAGAAATTCCTGAAGAAAACTTAATTGGCGAAGAAGGTAAAGGCTTTAAATACATTCTCGATGGTCTTAATGCCGAACGTACTCTGATTGCTGCAGAATGTATTGGTGATGGTTATTGGTTTATGGATCGCGCCACAAAGTATGTCAAAGAGCGTGAAGTATTTGGTCGCCCAATTGGTCAAAACCAGGGAGTCCAGTTTCCTCTTGCTGAAGCCTTCATTGAGATTGAAGCTGCGAATTTGATGCGTTTCCGTGCTTGTGAACTTTTCGATAATGGTCAAGCCTGCGGTGCTGAAGCCAATATGGCGAAACTGTTGGCCGCAAAAGCAAGCTGGGAAGCAGCGAATCATTGCCTGCAATTCCATGGTGGTTTTGGTTTTGCCAATGAATATGATATTGAGCGTAAATTCCGTGAAACTCGCCTGTATCAAGTTGCACCAATTTCAACTAATTTAATTCTCAGTTATGTAGCTGAACATTTACTTGATTTACCCCGTTCTTTCTAAGCTTTGAGGAAAAATAAAATGCAGACTCCTCGTTCATTTTTATTTGTTCCTGCTAACCGTCCTGAGCGCTATTTAAAAGCGCTTAATAGCGGTAGTGACGCAGTTATTATTGATCTAGAAGACGCGATTCCAACTGAATACAAACTCGAATCACGCGCGTTACTCAAGCAGTGGTTATTAGACCATCCCACTGAAAAAGTCATGATTCGAGTGAATGCTTTTCAGACTGAATGGTTTGCAGACGATATTCAACTTGCTCAATTTTCAAATGTTATTGCGATTGTTTTACCTAAAGCAGAACAACAACAGGAATTTGAATCCATTCAACATATTCGTAGCATTGATATTTATCCTATTATTGAAACGCCTTATGGCATGGTCCATGTAGAGGAAATTGCACAATTTCCAGCTGTGCGTGCCTTGATGTTTGGCTCTATAGATTTTCAACTTGAAATGGATATGTCTGGCGACTTTTTAGAGTTGATGTACTTCCGTAATAAAATTGCCTTAGCCTCCAAACTTGCCGGGATTGCGAATCCTGTTGATGGGGTGACTGCGGATTTTGGCAACACTGAATTAGTCATGACTGAAACCCTCCAAGCTAAAAAATTAGGCTTCCAAGGAAAATTATGCATTCACCCCAACCAGGTCAAAATCGTCAATCAAACATTTAATTCTAGTCCTAAAGAAATTCAATGGGCACAACAGGTTCTTGATGCGGTGCAAGCTGCTGCTGGCCAAACGATTAGCTTGAATGGAAAAATGATTGATAAACCCATTATTTCAAAAGCTGAGAAAATTCTAAAACAAGTTGGGTAAGTAAAGATAAGGACAAGACTATGCAAAACTTTGCAGAATGGATTGGAAATAAACAAAGTTCAGAAGATCGTTGTGAACAACGATCAGTACAAATGCTCCAGGCGTTATTCAATAAAAAAGATTTACCAGTAAAAGAAATACCTCATCTTTTTCATTGGATGAATTTCCCCCATGTCGTCGACCAGTCTGAAATTGCTACAGATGGCCATCCTAAAAAAGGTGATTTTCTCCCCCCTATCCCTTTTCCAAGACGAATGTGGGCTGGTAGCCGTCTAGAGTTTATAAAACCCATTATAGCGGGACAGGAATTACGTCGAATCTCTGAAATTTCAGATATTCAATTTAAACAGGGAAAGACTACCGATCTTTATTTCGTGACAGTCAATCATGCCATTTATGCCAATGATGAATTGGTCATTAAAGAGCAACAGGATATTGTTTATAAACCGGATACCGATACGAATCAGAAGACGAAAGTATCAAAAACTTCAGCCGTAAACCCTCCACTGGATTATAGTTTTAAACAACAATACACCGTAGATACGACTGCATTATTTCGTTATTCGGCCCTCACATTTAATGGCCACAAAATTCACTATGATCGTCCATACGCAATCCAAGTCGAAGGATATCCTGGTCTAGTGGTACATGGACCACTTTTGGCTACCCTTTTGCTGCAAACACTACAAGATAGATATCCAAAAAAGGTTATTAAAAAATTTGAATTTCGCGCCCTAAAACCTGTATTCGATTTTAATGAGTTTTATATCTGTGGCGATATACAAGAGCAAAATGCAGAATTATGGATTGAACATATTGATGGGCAGATAGCGATGAAAGCAAAAGTAACATTTCAGGAGTAATGAGATGAAACCACTTGAAGGTATTACTGTCGTTGCTTTGGAACATGCAATTTCGGCACCATTTTGCACACGTCAGTTAGCTGATCTAGGTGCACGTGTCATCAAGATTGAACGGCCTGAAGGTGGGGATTTTGCACGTTATTATGATGAACGGGTCAAAGGAATGTCTTCTCATTTTGTTTGGACAAATCGCTCTAAAGAAAGCTTAGCACTGGATTTAAAATCTCCCGAGGCCCAACCCGTATTAAAAAGCCTGTTAAGTAAAGCTGACATTCTTATCCAAAATTTAGCACCGGGTGCGGCATCTCGTTTAGGCCTTTCTTTCCAGCAACTTCATTCATCTTTTCCCCAACTAATTGTCTGTGATATTTCAGGCTATGGTGATGACCCAGAACATCCAGGTCCATATCGTGATAAAAAGGCCTATGACTTACTGATTCAAAGTGAGTCTGGCTTTTTATCAATTACTGGAACAGAGCAGGAAAATGTCAAAGCAGGATGTTCTATTGCTGATATCTCAGCAGGCATGTATGCCTATAGCAATATATTGGCAGCATTACTGGAGCGACAGAAAACGGGATTGGGCAAACGTATTGACATCTCTATGCTGGAATGTATGACTGAGTGGATGGGCTTCCCTCTTTATTACGCTTCAGATGATCAACCTGAACCTCAAAAATCGGGTGCTTCTCATGCCACTATTTTCCCATATGGCCCCTTTGCTACAGGTGATAATAAACAAGTATTATTTGCTGTACAAAATGATGGTGAATGGACATCCTTTTGTGAAATAGTCTTAGTAAAGCCTGATTTATCACAATCCGAAGAGTTTAAAACCAACTCCGACCGAATAAAAAACCGAGATTTATTAACGGGCACTATACTTCAAGTATTCTCTCACTATACTCAAAATGAAATCATTTTAAGGCTTGAACAGGCAAAAATTGCCAATGCGAATGTCAATACATTAGCCGATGTCTGGAATCATCCACAATTAAAAGCAAGACAACGTTGGGCTGAGGTTGACACACCAGTGGGCAAAATTCCAACACTAAAACCTGTTGGATCAAGTCACTCTGATGATTTTCAGCTCACGAAAGTCCCTGCACTGGGTGAACATACTGAAAAAATTCTCCAAGAGTTAGGTTTTGAAGCTAAAAGTAAAAATTAATTACAATTCCAAAATCTTTCTTTTCACATAACTATTGTCTAATAGTCTCTCAAGTTTAAAAAAATAGATGATGGCCAATAAAGCTTAAATTATTTATACATTATCAGGATATATAAATAATTTACCAAGCGGTTTGCTGATCAACCCATGAGAGCCAAAATAAATGACGATGTTTTTTAAATTCAATCGAGTGAGCCTGTGAACTTCGATCTAAATGATTTTCGGTTAATTTTAAATATAGCAGAAACCAAAAATTTGACACGAGCTGCAGAAAAATCGTTCTTATCTACTCCCGCTGCTAGTAATCGAATTAAAAACTTAGAACATGTCTTAGGATTAAAAATTTTAGACCGCTCTTCTCAAGGCGTTGAACTGACTGAAATTGGGATGATTTATTTAAAATATGCCAAATCGATTTATCATGAAATTGAATGTCTTAAAGGCGAACTGGCTCAGTTTAACGATCTGATCCCAGGGAAATTATCTATTGCTGCCAACACAACGGCCATCACTGAATACATCCCAACAGCCCTCTCAGAGTATCTAACGACTCATCCTCATGTGGATGTAAACCTTAAAGAAATGCTTAGTGAAGATATCGTCAATCTTGTCGCAGATAAACGTGCCGATCTTGGAATTATTTCTGGGAATATTGATACGAAGAATTTGCAGACAATACCTTTAATTTCTTCTCAACTGATTTTAATTGCTCCTAAAAATCATCCAATTTTAGACCATAGAACAGTAACATTATTAGATGTAATTCAATATTCAGTTGTCACTTTGCATGAAGGCAGTGCAATTCAAATTTTTTTACATAAGTTATCTCGGCAATTAGATAAAAAAATAAATATTCGAGTACAAGTTTCTAGCTATGACTCTATTTGTCAAATGGTTGCAGCAGGTACCGGGATCGCCATTATTCCTTTAGTTGCTTTTCGCCGCTTACAACATATTCACCCGAATATTGAATATAGAGAAATCAAAGAAGAATGGGCGCATCGAGGCTTTAAAATATGCGCTATTAACTTTAATGAAATCAGTCAATTCACTGAAGATTTTATTGAATGTTTAAAGTCACATATTCATTAATAATCAAGTCATTTGCACTCGCTATAGCGTTAGCATCAGGTTAACGCCACTTTCAAATTTCAAAATTGTGCAGAACATCAAGCTATGTAACTTTACTACCAGAGAACATGAAAAGAACGAATGTTACAGGATAGTAAAATGATCAATAAAATTTTCAACTCGGCAAAGGATATTGTCAAAGACATTCAAGATGGCTCGATCATTGCAGTTGGTGGTTTTGGTGGTTCAGGCATGCCCAATGAACTTATCGATGCACTCATTGAACAAGGGGCGAAAGATTTAACTATTGTGAGCAATAATGCTGGAAATGGTGATCAAGGTCTTGCAGCATTACTCAAAGCCAAACGTGTCAAAAAATTAATTTGCTCATTCCCCCGCCAAAAAGATGCCTATGTTTTTGAAGAATTGTATCGCAATAATGAAATTGAACTTGAAGTTGTACCTCAAGGTACGCTTGCAGAACGTTTAAGAGCTGCTGGTTGTGGGATTGGTGGTTTTTATACACGTACAGCTTATGGCACCTTACTTTCAGAAAATAAAGAAACCAAAGAAATAGATGGTAAAGGCTACGTCTTTGAGAAAGCTTTAGCCGTAGATTACTGCCTGATTTATGCCAAAACCGGTGATCGTTGGGGCAATCTCATTTACAACAAAACTGCACGTAATTTTGCTCCTGTCATGGCGATGGCTGCAAAAACCACTTTAGTCGCCGTAGATCAAATCTGTGAACTTGGTGATTTAGATCCGGAAATTATTATTACTCCTGGAATTTTTGTCGATCGCGTAACACTAAAAAATGGTCTGGGAGTGTAATGGCTATGGATATCCAACAAAAAAATAATCTTGCTCAGCGTGTGGCTCACGATATTCCTGAAGGTTCATATGTCAATTTAGGCATCGGTTTACCGACACTGGTTGCGAACTATTTCGCTGATAAAGAAGTAATTCTACAAAGTGAAAATGGGGTATTGGGTCAATGGACTCAAGCAGAAGTTGGTGAAGAAAACTGGGATTTGATCAATGCAGGAAAAGAAGCCATTGATTTAAAAAAAGGGGGCGCCTTTTTTCATCATGCAGATTCTTTTGGAATGATGCGCGGTGGACATTTGGATTACTGCATTCTGGGTGCATTCCAAATTTCAGCCAAGGGTGATCTGGCCAACTGGCATACAGGACATCCAGATGCCATTCCTGCTGTAGGCGGTGCAATGGATCTTGCCTCAGGTGCACAAAATGTTTACGTCATGATGGAACATTTAACCAAGCAAGGTCATAGCAAAATTTTAGAGAAGTGCAGTTATCCATTAACGGGGCTGGCTTGTGTGAATCGTGTGTATACAGAGATTGCGACCTTTGACTTTGACAATGGACAAGTCTTTGTCATAGATATTGTGGCCCCTCATACCGCTGAGTATGTTCAACGTATTACCGATATACCACTCGATTTTTCAAGAATGAAATAAATCATAAATCTATTTTACAAAGGAGATGTAAATGGGAATGTTGAATTGGTACAAGGAATCGGATTCCAATCAGAAAAAGACATTTTGGGCTTGTTATGCAGGTTGGGCACTTGACTCGTATGACATGCAAATTTTTAGTTTTTTATTACCCGTCATTATGGCGACTTGGGCACTTAGTCAAACTCAGGTTGGCCTGATTGGTACGGTTGCCCTTATTGTTACCGCCATTGGCGGATGGATCGCAGGTATTTTGGCTGACCGTTATGGTCGTGTAAAAATCCTCATGTTTACTATTTTATGGTTTACATTTTTTGGCATATTGGCAGGCTTTGCACAGAATTATGAACAGCTTTTGGTGGCTAGAACGCTACAAGGCCTCGGTTTTGGTGGGGAATGGGCTGTTGGCGCGGCACTCATGGCCGAAGCTGTTTCTGCAAAACATAAAAATAAAGCTGTCGGCTTTGTCCAGTCAGGAATGGCTTTAGGTTGGGCAGGTTCGGTGATTGTAGCCACAATACTGATTACCATGCTGCCACCGGAATGGTCTTGGCGTGTGGTTTTTTGGACCGGTGTCATTCCTGCTTTAATTGTAATTTACATTCGTCGTAATGTGAAAGAGTCGGCCGAATTCGTAAATGATGTGGCTAAAAATAAACAAAATATTGAGAAAGCATCTTTTAGTTCTATTTTCAAAAAAGAATATTTACGTTCAACCATTTTTGCAAGTTTCCTCGTTATAGGTTTACAAGCAGCATGCTATGCCATTTTAATTTGGATTCCGACCCTGATGAATGAGCGTGGACTGAGTCCAAGTTCTAAAATTGTCACGATTTTAATTATGGCTGCAGGAGCATTTGCAGGCTTTATGTTCACAGCTTATCTGGCTGATAAATGGGGTCGCAAACAAACTCTGATTGGTATGTCTATTTTGAGCTGGATTGTGACCGTGGTGTATATGTTGATTGCAATGAATCAATACATCACCTTAGCACTGGGTTTCTTTGTTGGTTTCTCTGCAATCGGGATGTTTGCAGCACTCGGACCATTTTTAACAGACTTATTCCCTACTCATATTCGTACCACAGGTATGGGCTTTTCCTACAATGTCGGAAAATCATTTGGTGCTCTCTCCGTGGTGGGGGTAGGTTCACTAGCTGAATCATTAGGTCTTGCTACCTCAATCGGTTTGTTTTGCTTAACCGCCTATGCCTTAGCCACCATTTCAATCTTGTTAATTAAAGTTCATAAAGAAGAGCTTACGCCTCCCCCTTCTCTTTATAAAAAACAGGAAGCTTGATGATGATTCGTATCCTTTACTTACTCAGCAAACCAGAAAACATGAGCAAAGAGCAGTTTGATGCCGAATGTTTACGCCACTTTGAAATGTCAGAAGGTATGCCCGGTTTACATAAATATGAAGTGCGTTTAATTGCTTCAGAACCGATAGATCTGCATGTTCCCTTCTTTGATGTGCCGGGTGTTGATGCTATTGGCGAATGCTGGTTTGAAAATGAACAACAAATGCAAACCTATATGGATTCTGAGATTCGTAAAAAATGGTTTGAACACGGCAAGACTTTCATTGGCAAGTTGAAGCCATTTATCACCAAAGACGTTATATAAAATTTTTAATTCAAATATTAAGGACAATCAAAATGCTTTTTTGTGTAGAAATGACCGTCAAGATTCCCATAGATAGCGATCCTACAAAAATGGATGCCATTAAACGTGCTGAAAAAGAGCGTGCTATTGAACTGCAGAATGCAGGTAAATGGCCACATTTATGGCGTGTTACAGGCAAATATTCCAACATCAGTATTTTTGATGTGGAAAGCAATAATGAATTACATGATTTGTTGATGAGCCTGCCTTTATTTCCCTATATGGATATCAAGGTAACCGCACTTTCCCAACATCCTTCATCAATTCATTAAAAGTACATCATTTAAGATCAAGGACGATCATCATGGAAAAGATATACGATATTTCTCAGCTCGATTTATCCAACTATGTTCGACATGGTGATCGTGTGGTATGGGGACAGGCTCAAGCTGAGCCCCTCCCGCTTACTCAAAATTTAATTCAAAATCGTAAAAAAATTGGGAAATTTCAAATCTTTTTAGGCATTAGCCAGTTTCCTACTTGTCTGCCTGAACACGCTGAACATATTGAATATCTCAGCTATTGTGGTGCAGGATATAATCGGGCACTTGCGCAACATCAGGTTTTAGATATTTTGCCTGTGCATTATTCACAACTTCCCCGTCTAATCGAAAACCAACAGCTTAAATTAGATGTGGTGTTGATTCAGGTTTCAGCAGCAAATGCTCAAGGACAATACAGCTATAGTTTGGCACAAGATTATTTAAAATCTGCCCTTCGACATGCTCGAATTGTGATTGCGGAAGTCAATCAGCAAGCACCGTGGGTCTATTCGGATCACTATTTAACTGAAGCTGATTTTGATGTAATGCTGTATACCGACCGAAAAATTGAAGCACAAAATAGTGCTGCGTATTCAGCAACCACTCAGAAAATTGCTCGAAATGTGGCCTCATGTATCCCAGATCATTCAACCTTACAACTTGGCATCGGCTCTATTCCCGAAGCTATTATGCAGGCTTTAGATCAGCATCGGCATTTAGGTATCCATTCCGGCATCATCGGGGATGGTGTGGCCGAATTGATGCAAAAAGGGGTGATTACTAATCAGAAAAAAAATATTAATTGCGGAAAAACCATCACAGGTTTAATTGTTGGCTCGTCTAAACTCCATCAATTTGTTCATCAAAATTCAGACATTGAACTGCGTTCAACTGAATATACCCATCATGCTGCGACGCTTGCTGCCATTCAACAGTTTATTGCGATCAACTCGGCAATTGAAGTTGATTTAACAGGCCAGGTAAACGCTGAGATTGCCAATAAAACCTATGTGGGCGCTGTAGGTGGAGCTTTAGACTTTATTCGTGCCGCCAATCAGTCTCATGGTGGAGTTTCAATTATTGCCCTGCCGGCTTCTGGAAAAAGTTTTAGTCGCATCGTTTCTCATTTGCAGGGCCCTGTCTCTACTCCTCGCAGTGATGCCGGGCTGATTGTGACCGAATATGGCATTGCCGATTTACGTGGTTTAAGCCTGCCGCAGCGTGTTGAAAAAATGATATCCATTGCAGCCCCTCATTTTCAGGCAGAACTTGAGCAGCAAGCCATCGATCTAAAATTAGTTTAAAAGGAATTGAAATGAAAGATGCTTATATCGTCAGTCCGTTACGTACACCGATTGGTAAATTCGGTGGCGCACTTGCCTCTTTAACTGCGGTCGACCTCGCTGTCAAAGTGATTCAATCCATCGTAGAGAAAACTGGTTTAGATACCCACACCTTAGATGAAGTCATTATTGCCCAGTCGTATTCATCCAGTGAGGCACCCTGTATTGGACGCTATGCGGCTTTAGCTGCAGGACTTCCAGTTGAAGTTCCCGGCTATACATTAGATCGTCGTTGTGGTTCGGGCTTGCAAGCATTAATCAATGCAGCCATGACCATCCAATCTGGAAATGCTGAAGCGATTATGGTGGTGGGTGTGGAAAGCATGAGTAATATTGAATATTACTCCACCAATATGCGCTGGGGAAGTCGTGCAGGGAATGTGACTTTCTTTGACCGACTGGAACGTGGTCGTGAAAGATCTCAGCCAGTTGAACGTTTTGGGATAATTTCAGGTATGCCTGAAACTGCTGACAATCTGGCCCGAGACTATAATATTGGTCGTGAAGAATGTGATGCTTTTGCGCTACAAAGTCATCAAAAAGCACAGCAAGCCTGGGATACGGGTAAATTTAAAGATGAAGTAATTCCTCTTGAAGTGAAATCTAAAAAAGAAAGCAGAACCATCAATTTTGATGAAGGTATTCGTGCAAATAGTACTCTTGAAAGTCTAGCCAAACTGAAAAGCTTATTGCCAAATGGTGTTACCACCGCAGGAAACTCAAGTCAGCAAAATGATGCTGCTGCGGGCTGCCTGATTGTAAGTCGTGAGTATTTAGAAAAAAATCATTTGCAACCGATAGCCAAAATCACCGGCTGGAGCGCTGCAGGTTGTGATCCAAGTCGAATGGGTATTGGCCCTGTTCCGGCGGTGAATAAGCTACTTAAAAAACTAGATATGTCCATTGAAGACATCGATCTGATTGAAATTAATGAAGCTTTTGCAGCACAAGCTTTAGCAGTGATCAAAGGTTTAAATATTTCCGATACGTCTCATATCAATGTGAACGGTTCAGGAATTTCTTTGGGTCATCCGATTGGTGCAACAGGACTACGCATCATGACGTCTTTAGTACATGAGATGAAACGTCGTAATGCACGTTACGGTTTAGAAACAATGTGTATTGGTAGTGGACAAGGTTTAGCTGCCTTATTTGAACGTGTTTAAGAAAGATTTAATAATATTTGTTAAGGAGTGACTCATGATTGAATCAAGAATGATTGGTGAAGTAAAAGTAACCCGTATCCATGAATATGCTGGTCCGAGCCATGATCCAAAATTTTTATTTCCAACTGCGGATCAAAGCCTATTAGAAGAGCATAAAGATATGCTGGCACCGCATCATTGGATTCCACAAATGAATCGTCTCATTGTCAGTATTCAATTTTGGGTGGTTCATGCCGGCAATAATATTATTGTGATTGATACCGGTGTTGGTAATTTCAAACAACGTCCAGAAATTCCCCGTATGCATATGCTGAATAATTTGATTACCGAATGGATGACTGCTGCGGGTGCTGCGCCAGAAAAAGTAACCCATGTGGTGATTACCCATTTACATTCTGACCATGTTGGCTGGAATACGATTTGGAAAGATAACCGTTGGACGCCAACCTTCCCGAATGCCAAGTATTATTTACCTAAAGAAGATTTTGATTTCTGCCATCAGGGTAAAAATAAAGAACCTGGCGTGATTGATGTTTTTGGTGACTCCTTCTTTGACAGCGTGATGCCAGTATTTAACGAAGGTTTGGTTGAATTTATTCAGCCTCATACTGAAATTGCCGATTGTTTAGTAGTTGAACCTGCACCTGGTCACAGCCCAGGACAAGTCACTTTCCGGGTCAGCTCTCAAGGAGAAGAAGCGATTTTTTGTGGTGACGTATTCCATAGCCCGCTACAAATTGTTCGCCCTGAAATCAATTCAGGCTATTGCATTTGGCCTGATATCGCGAGAAAAACTCGACTGGAATGTTTAGAGCGCGCCGTGAGCCGAGAAGCTTTACTCTTACCTGTTCACTTTGGTGACCCGTATTGCGGTTATATTCGCAAACAAGATAATGGATTTATCTTTGAACCTTCAGATACTTGGGATCGCGTTTAGGCTCCCATTTCCTCTATTGGATCATCATTTGTAATACCTAAAAGGATTTTTAAAAAATGAAAAAACCAGTAAATAAAAATTTACTGGTTATGGGGACGCTTTGCCTATCCATAACCACTATCCACACAGCCCATGCTGATTTTATTGATGACACAAAATTTAATGTGCTCGCAAAAAACTATTATTTCAATCGTGACTTTCGCCAAGGCGAATACAACTCTGCGGGACAGAATGCCCAATTACCTGTATCTGAGCGCAAAGGTTATCGCGAAGAATGGGCTCAGGGCTTTATTGCCAATATGGAAACAGGCTGGACAGATACGCCTGTGCAGTTCGGGTTAAACGGTTATGCTCTGATTGCTTTAAAACTCGATAGTGATGGATATCGAACCGGGACAAATAATTTAGAAGTCGACTCGAAAGGCAAACCGAAATCAGCAACGGCGGAATTCGGCGGTGCTCTACGGGCAAAATATAAGAAAACTGAAGCATTGATCGGGAATCAATTTCCGAATAATCCGATTATTGGGACTAACTATTCCCGCCTCCTTCCCTCTATGTCGACGGGTTTATCGATAAAGGATAATAGTTTTGAGCATCTTAATTTAGATTTTGGTTATTTCACCCAAATGAGTCCTGTTGATTCAACTGACCGTCTCAACTATTTTAATACTGATTATAACAATGGAATTCAGGCTGATTCTGTCAACTATTTAGGCGGAACATATAAACTTAATAATATTGAAACATCAATCTATGTGTCTAAATTAGAAAATGTCTGGATGCAATATTATTTAGGGGCAAAATATAAACATCAAATTGATGCCCAATCAGGTTTCAATTTACAAACCAATAACTACATTAACCGAGATAGCGGTGATGCCACAGGCGGAAATATCAGTACTGCCCTGGTTTCCTTAACAGGAAGCTATAAATTATCCAATCATAATTTCAGTTTAGCGTACCAACAAGTTTTAGGTGATGAACCTTTTGACTGGATCGGGTTTAGAAATAATGGCGGGATTGCCACTATTCCCAATAGTGTGCAGTTTGCAACATTTACGGAAGCCAAAGAAAAATCAGCTCAAGTGAAATATGAAATTGACTTCTCATCTTATGGAATCGAAGGTCTGTCTTTTATGACGCGGTATTTATATGGCTGGGATATGGACAATACCGGTAGTGACAACAAGCTGTATACCAAACGTCATATTTACGACCAAGATATTGAGAATAAGCATTGGGAAAGAGATATCGAGTTACGCTACAAAGTTAAGCAGGGCTTTGCAAAAGATCTCGATGTTCGTCTTCGTCAAGCCACTCATAGAACAACCAAAGGCTATAGATATGGAAATATTGATGAATTCCGCTTAATTCTTGAATATCCATTTTCATTCTAATAAAACTTCATATACGAGGAAATTAAAATGCCTTATGTTTTAGAAACTTGGGACAAAATAGATCATCAATCCCTTAGAAAAAAATTAAGACAAGAACATTTAGATTATTTAAATCAAAATCTTGAATTACTTTTAGCCTGTGGTGCAAAGTTAGATGACAAGGGCCAAGACTTAGGTGGTGGAATTTATATCATTGATGTAGCTTCTAGAGAGGCTGCTCAAAAATTTATTGAACAAGATCCTTTTTACATTGGAGGTTTATTTCAAAAAGTTAAAATAGACCGTTGGAGAAAGGCTTATTTAGACGGTAAATTTTGTCTGTGAATAGAGGCATATAATCAGGGTAGGCCCTAAGCCTGCCCTCATTCGCTCTGCATTAATACTGACTTTTAAAATTATAATTACTGTAATTTATATCATTAAATTTAAAAAAGTTGCCATAAAAACAACCGTACAAATAAATTTTTAAGTGAGATTTACTTAAGCCATAAAGATATGTTTGGAATTATTGACAATTCAAGAAGAAGTTAGCTCAGCATCGCACGCTATCTCTTTGAATTGTAAAAGACTTACAAAAAGCCCTTATTGTACCGATGGCCCTATCATTCCAATGCCATTAAAGGTCATGCACTTACGCTATTAGAAACTACAGTGGTTCTCGAAGGTACTATTCTTGGTGAATTGTTATAACAGCCAAGTAAACAATCCATCTTATTGAACGTACAGTCAAAGTACCTGCTAATTTTATTGATCTTTAGCCAGTCATCGAGGGGAACGGACGTACATTACGCTTATTAATAAATATTGAATTATTAAAAGCTAACTATCCCCTTAGTTTGATTACGATTGAAAATCGCTTGGCTTACTACGAAGCATTTAATCAATGACTGGCTTATGATAAACCCCAGCCTTTCATTCAACTGATCGTTGACTTCATATTAGAAGAGTTTAAGTCATATCCCGTCATCTTGGAGAATGTGCCTTTAAAAACCACTCATCACAGTCAATCTGTGCCTAATTGAAATCTACTTTTTACTTATATTAATAGCTTGCTTTTTTAAACGATAATCCAAAGCCGCTCGGCTGATCCCTAATACACGGGCTGCTTCAGAAACATTATTCTTTGTTTTTTGCATTGCGATAAAAATCAGTTTCCTCTCATGATCTTCTAGACAAAAGCCCTCTTGTATCACTGTATCTAAGTCCACTTTTTCAGACCTTGGTTCAATATCTTGCTTAATTTGCGGAAACAAATGATTGAGTTTAATTTCCTGCTGATGATCCGTCAGTAAGGTCGCCCGCTCTAATAAGTTTTCAAGCTCTCGAATATTACCTGGCCATTCATAAGTCATGACAAAATTTGTAGCTTTGTCACTTAAACCTTTTAACGTCTTTCCATACATATTTTCAAAACGCGATAAGAAGTGTGTAATCAATAACGGAATATCATCACGGCGCTCACGTAGCGGCGGAATAATTACAGGAAAAATATTCAGGCGATAATATAAATCAGCACGGAATCTTCCTTCTTTCACTGCCTGTTCCAAATCCTCATTGGTGGCTGCAACCAAACGGACATCCGCTTTTCTGGTTTGATGATCCCCCACTCTTTCATATTCTCCTTCTTGTAGCATTCGCAGCAAGGTTGCTTGCGCACGTGGCGAAAGCTCAATCACTTCATCTAAGAAAATAGTCCCTTGATCGGCACGTTCAAACTTTCCACTTCGAGTTTGCGTTGCACCTGTAAATGCCCCTTTTTCGACACCAAAAAGTTCGGCTTCAATTAGGTCTGGCGGAATACAGGCGCAGTTTACAGCAACAAAGGGTTGCCCTTTACGAGAACTACCTTCATGAATCCCTCTGGCAAAAGCTTCCTTACCCACCCCTGTTTCACCTTGCAGTAATACAGCGACCTTACTGCCCGCTGCCTTTTTCAACAGGTCACAAACTTTACGATAAGCCACGGATTCACCGATAGAATTAAACATGGTGTAGTCGGCTTCTACATCGGTATAGATATTTTTCTTTAACTCATTCAACTCTGCTTGCAAGGCAATTAATTCATCTGAAACAGGATCAGGTGACATAAATTGAATAAGTTCATCGGCATTTTCCCATTCTTTTAAAGGCTTGCCGATAATACGACAGCAATCATCACCTTTTGCTACACAATGGGTTTCCTGATAAATAATGGTTTGTCCCATAACAAAGCTGGTATAACCGCAAGCATAGCCCAATAGCATCCAACAAACTGATTCTTCCGAAGCCCCGAACTCACTTAAATGAACTTCCGCTTCAAAAGAATTACGCCAATTAAAATCTGCATAAAATTGATGCTCATCATGACTTAATTGAAGCTCATTCACTTCAACTTGCACCATACCGCGTATACCATGCATTTGTGGCCCAGCCATAAAGGCTTCCGCCTCATTTAAATTCGGGCGTAATTTAGAGGTAACTTCTGCATCCCTTACTCCGGCCTGATACCCCAGACGAATAAAAAAACGCTTGGTCCGTTCCCAGCCCAGCATGTTATACAAATCTTTTCTTAAAAAGCCCATGATACTGGTATGAATGAGCAGCATCCGGTTTTCTTCAAACCAAATTTTTCCATGCTGACTGTCAAACTGAATTTTATCCAATAAATCTTGAATATCTTTATTCTTTTCCAAAATTTGAGTATAAAACTTGGCATCTTTGGCTTGAGGCATGACTGAATATCCATCCTTGGCTATAGGTCGATTCCCTATCTTACTCAATTCCGACTAAAAAGCTTTACTACCTTATTATTATAACTTTATACCCTTAAAGTATTTCTAAATTAAAACTATAAAATCATATAGATATAAATCAGTTTAATTTATAGGACTAATTTAAGTAGTACAAAGATTTTCAGGTGTCCGACCTCACCATTCATGATTTGATGAAATCAGACATTTATATATTCATCATTTCATGAGTTTTTATCGCTTAAACAAACTAAAAAATGGATAAAAAAACATAAGCAATTGATTAAAAATGATTAATAAAAGTTGGCACGAGTTTTGATATATCTCTATCAATATATGCAAGGTTGCATCACTGAAATGAGTTCAGTGCAGAAAGACAAGGATAATCCTCATGACTCAAGCCATACAGCAAGAACAACTCACCAAATACATTCGTGTTACGGGTGACCGCCAGGCCAAGTTTGTTGAATTTGACTTCGCCATCCATGATCCAACACTTTTTGTCGAACTGATTCTACCTCAGCAAGCCTTTCAGCATTTCTGTGAAATTAATCATGTTATTGAAATGACCGAAGCACAGCAGGCTTGGAATGATGCACAAGAAGATAAATGGCGTTATGGCATTGAACCTACAGTTCTAAGCCAAGTACGTAAAAATTTAGATCAAGAAGATCAATCTTAAGCCCATAAGGAAATCGTGATGACTTTAGAAATTAAAACATCCAACCTCGAACCTATTCGTCAAACTTATGCCTATATTGAACGCCGTTTTGGCAATAAGCCTGCGACTCGGTATCAGGAAGTAAGTTTTGATATACAAGGTGCAGCTAACTTTCATTACCGTCCTTTGTGGAAAGCTGACAAAACTTTAAATGATCAAACGCATACAGCGTTGCAAATGCAAGACTGGTATGCATTTAAAGATCCACGTCAATTTTACTATGGCACTTATGTACAACATCGTGCACGTCTGCAAGATTCTGCCGAAAGCAATTATTCATTTTTTGAAAAACGCCATTTGGTTGAAAATCTAAGCGCTGAAGTTGAGCAAAAAATAATCACTTTCTTATTGCCTTTCCGTTATGTGGAGCAAACCGCCAACCTGCACATGATGTCAGGCAGTGCTTATGGCTATGGTACGGTCATTACCCAAGCCTGTATTTTTGCAGCAATGGATCGTCTGGGTATGGCGCAATACCTCTCCCGTATTGGTCTACTCATTGATGGCAATACCGGTGAATCCTTACAGCAAGCCAAAGAGTCATGGATGAATGATGAATGTTGGCAACCACTGCGCAAGCTGTGTGAACAGAGCTTGACTGAACAAGATTGGTTCAAACTTTATGTCCTGCAAAACTTGCTCATAGACAGCTTAATGCAGGAACTGGTTTATGGCGAACTGGATCAATGGCTGGTTGAACACGGTGCACGTGATGTAGCAATGCTGACCGAATTCATGAAGGACTGTTTAAGCGATTTACGCAAATGGTCAGACCCTGTTTTAAAAATTGCCGCCACTGAATCTGAAGAAAATAAAGCCTTAATTCAAGGCTGGATAAATACGCTTTTACCTCAAGTGACAGCAGCCTTTAGGGCATGGGCCCATACCGCACTTGGGCATGCATCTGTCGACAATGGCCTAGCCTTAATTGCAGAACGCAGTAAAAAAGCCGGTTTAACCCTTGAACTAGAATCAGTTGCATAAGGAAGCGCAGAGATGAGCTCTAAAGTTTATTTGGCATTACAAGATAATGATACCTCACGCTACATCATTGAAGCGATTGAGCAAGATAACCCCGAAGCCACGATTCAATATCTTCCTGCCATGATTCGTGTGGAAAGTCTGGGGAAATTAGTGGTTCGCGCTGAAACTGTGTCCGAAAAACTGGGCCAGGATTGGGACATTCAAGAACTACAGCTCAACATGATCACCTTAGGTGGCAACGTTGAAGAAGATGACGATAGCTTCACTTTGCATTGGAATTAATTCCGCACGGAAGAAATAAAGACAAGAAGCCGACTGCTTCAACAGATTGAAAAGGATCATCAAGATGAATAGCCAAACAAAAAGTGCGACTAAAACTGCAACCAAAAAACTTAATTCAAAAGACCGTTACCGCATGCTGACACGTGATCTGGATTGGGATTTTTCCTATGCAGACCGTAAAGAAGCATTTCCGTATGAAGAGTTTGAAGGCATTAAAATTACAGACTGGTCAAAATGGGAAGACCCTTTCCGCTTAACCATGGATACTTACTGGAAATATCAGGCAGAAAAAGAGAAAAAGCTGTATGCCATTTTTGATGCTTTCTCTCAAAATAATGGTCAGATGAATGTCAGTAATGAACGCTACTTAAATGCAATAAAACTGTTTTTAACAGCCGTTACGCCACTGGAATATCAGGCATACCAAGGTTATGCGCATGTAGGCCGCCAATTTAGCGGCATCGGTGCACGTATTGCCTCGCAAATGCAATCGATTGATGAACTGCGTCATGTACAAACGCAAATTCATGCTATGAGCCATTACAACAAATTCTTTGATGGCTTCCAGGATTGGGCACACATGCATGACCGTGTTTGGTACTTGTCTGTCCCAAAATCATTCTTTGAAGATGCACGTTCAGCAGGGCCATTTGAATTCTTACTGGCGATTAGTTTCTCCTTTGAGTATGTACTTACCAACTTACTGTTCGTCCCATTCATGTCTGGTGCGGCATATAACGGAGATATGGCAACCGTGACCTTTGGTTTTAGTGCTCAGTCGGATGAAGCACGCCACATGACTTTAGGTTTGGAAATCGTAAAATTCTTACTGGAACAGCATGAAGATAACGTTCCGATTGTTCAGGAATGGATTGATAAATGGTTCTGGCGCGGTACTCGCCTGCTCTCGATTGTCGGCATGATGATGGACTACATGCTGCCAAATAAAGTGATGTCATGGAAAGAAGCATGGGAAACCTACTTCGAAGAAGCTGGCGGTGCTTTATTTAAAGACTTGAGTCGTTACGGTATTCGCATGCCGAAGTATTCAGACGTGATTGTTAAGGAAAAAGAGCATATTTCCCATCAGGCATGGTGGATTTTCTATAATTTTGGTCATGCTGCAGGTTTCCATACCTGGATTCCAACCGATGAAGAAATGGATTGGTTATCTGAGAAATATCCAGACACCTTTGACAAATATTACCGCCCTAAATGGGAGTTGGCGCGTAAATTGGAAGCTGAAGGTAAACGCTTCTATAGCAATGGCTTGCCGCAACTGTGCCAAATCTGCCAGATTCCAATGACCTTTACCGAAATGGATGGCGACCCAACCATGTTCAGCTACCGTGACAGTATTTATAAAGGTGAGCGTTATCACACTTGTTCAGATGGCTGTTACGACATTTTTGAACGTGAACCTGAAAAATATATTCAAGCTTGGTTGCCGGTCAATCAAATTTTACAAGGCAACTGTGGCGGTCCCGATTTAGAAAGTATTTTACGTGACTATTACAACTTTAACGTCGGTGCAGACAATCTTGATATTGAAGGCTCTCCAGACCAAGAACGTTGGAGAAAATGGAAAGGTCACGTCGCCTAAGCAAAAAAGGATCAGAAGCCATTTCATGGATAAAAATTGAGATGGCTTCACACTCAAGGAATTCAGGAGTTTTCTCATGCCAGTACAAGCCATACAACCAGATTATGAATTTGATGCGCGTGACGCACAAAAAAATTACGGCGACAACATGCTGCTCTATGTCGGCTGGGATCAGCACACTTTATTTTGTGCAGCCCATGCTTTTGTGGTTTCACCACAGCAAAGTTTACAAGACTTGATTGATCAGCAAATTCAGACTGGTTTTAATCAGCATCCTGACTTTGAGCATATTGATTGGTCAGAAGTACAATTCACCTTAAATCGTCAATTACTAACAGATGTGGATTTTTCCAAGACATTGGCCGATTTAGATTTTGATCATAAATCTCTACTGCGCTTTGTTACGCCCGGCTTAAATGGCTACAACGGCACACATGTATAAGGAAGAAGAATCATGAGTTATCAAGTAACGATTGAACCTGTGGGCATGACCATTGAAGTGGAAGAAGATCAAACTATTTTAGACGCTGCTTTACGTCAAGGTGTTTGGCTGCCCTTCGCCTGTGGTCATGGCACATGTGGAACCTGTAAAGTTCAAGTGACTGACGGTTTTTATGATGTCGGTGAAGCATCGCCATTTGCGCTGATGGATATTGAACGCGAAGAAAATAAAGTGCTGGCCTGCTGCTGTAAACCTGAATCCGATATGGTGATTGAAGCGGATGTGGATGAAGACGAAGATTTTCATGGCTATTTGGTCCAAGACTACCAAGCCACAGTTCTAGATATCAAAGCGCTGTCACCGACCATTAAGGGGGTGCGTTTACAAATCGACCGCCCGATGGAGTTTCAGGCTGGGCAGTATATCAATATCAGATTTCCAGACATTGAAGGGACACGTGCATTTTCAATTGCCAATGCACCGAGTGAAGAAGGCATTATTGAATTGCATATTCGTCAGGTAGAAGGTGGTGCAACCACCACTTATGTGCACGAAACCCTTCAAGTGGGCGATGAACTTGAAGTTTCGGGACCTTATGGGCAGTTCTTTGTACGTAAATCAGATGCAAAAGATACCATCTTTATTGCAGGCGGTTCTGGTCTATCGAGCCCGCAATCAATGATTCTGGATCTTTTGGAACAAGGTGACACACGTACGATCTATCTTTTCCAAGGCGCACGTGATGTTGCGGAACTCTATAACCGTGAAGTGTTTGAAGGCTTAGTGAAAGACTATCCCAACTTCCGCTATATTCCTGCATTGAATGCACCAAAAGCAGAAGATCAATGGACAGGATTCACAGGCTTTGTACATGAAGCTGTAGCAGATTATTTTGAAAATAAATGCAGTGGTTATAAAGCTTATTTATGTGGTCCACCAGTAATGATTGATGCAGCGATTTCAACGTTAATGCAAAGCCGACTTTTTGAAAAAGATATTCATACCGAACGTTTCCTGAGTGCAGCGGATGGTGCTTCTAACGAATCTCGCTCTGCTTTGTTTCGGCATATTTAGCATTCTCTTTTAAACACAAAATTTGAACGATCACCACGTCAAGGTCTAGTCGCAATTGCTAAAGATGTAACTGATGAAGCTGAAATTTTTCGTCGTGGCTTACAGCACGCTTTTAAACATATCCCGTTTAATATCGTGCTGGCACGTGATCAAAGCAATGCTTCGACTTTAGAAGTACAACGTCGTCGTGTTCATGCTTAAATTAATTTAACTCACCTATTCATAAAAAAGGAACTCTTATGAATTTTAAAAAAATAGCATTGGTATGTGTTATGCCAGCTTTACTGATCAATCAAGCTACTTTTGCCGACCCGGTAAAACAACCGAATATCTTATTGATAGTTGCTGACGATTTAGGCTTTTCAGATACAGAACCCTTTGGTGGCGAAATACATACGCCCAATATTAAAAAGCTGGCTAAACAAGGGGCAATCCTTTCCAACTTTTATGCAGGTCCCACCTGTTCTGTAACACGCTCGATGTTGCTCACCGGCAATGATAATCACCAAGCAGGTATTGGCTCAATGAGCGAGTTTTTACAGCCTGAGCAAAAAGGAAAACCCGGTTATGAAGGCCGCTTAAATGACAAAGTCATCACCATTGCGGAAGTTTTAAAACAAAACGGCTATGCAACTTTCATGACAGGAAAATGGCACTTAGGCGGAACGCCAGAAAGTATTCCAAGTGCACGTGGGTTTGCCAATTCCTTTGTTTTGTTGCCCGGTGGTGCTGCTCATTTCGATACCAGCCCCATGTTTCCTGGTAACTATAAAGCACGCTATTTAAACAATGGGCAGGAAGCATCCTTACCCGAAAATTTTTATTCATCTGATTATTACACCGATAAAATGCTGTCTTATCTGAAAAATAACCGAGAAAAAAATCAACCATTTTTTGCTTATCTTGCCTATACCGCGCCACACTGGCCTTTACAAGCACCTGACCAATACTTAAAAAAATACTCAAAAGCTTATCAAGACGGTTATGACAAAACTCGAGAAGCCCGCTTTAAAAAGCTAATTAAACTGGGTGTGATTCCTGCTAATGCCAAAATTAATGATCCACTGCAAGGTGTATTTAAGAATTGGAATCAATTAGATGTCAAGCAAAAAGCCGAACAAGTCAAAACCATGCAAGTCTATGCTGCAATGATTGATAACTTAGATCACAATATTGGCCGTGTTTTAAATTACTTACAGTCGACCAAAGACTTAGATAATACTATGGTTTTGTTTATGTCTGATAATGGTGCTGAATCTGCAAGCCCTGAATCACTCGGCACAACTGAAGATAAAAGTGGCATTGCCGACTGGGTCAACCAAAATTTTGATAATAGTTTAGCGCATATGGGAAAAAAAGGTTCTTATGTCACTTTAGGTCCACAGTGGGCTCAAGTTGCATCCACACCCTTACCTTATTTTAAAAGTTTTCTAGCCGATGGCGGTATTCATGTTCCTGCCATTATTCGCTACCCAAAACTGGTTAAAGCCAATTCTATTCAAAAGAATCTACTTCATGTATCTGACTTTGTTCCGACGGTTCTTGAACTCACCCAATCGACTCGTCCGATGACCTATAACGACCAGAAACTTATTCCAATGCAAGGACAATCCTTTACTTCTGTATTTAAGGGAAAAACTATTCCTGAACGAGCGATTGGCTGGGAGTTTAATAACAAAAAATCGTTATACAAAGGCGATTGGACTGTTCGTTTCGAAGACCAACCTTATGGCATTGGCCAATGGGAGCTGTATAATCGCCAAAGTGATCCAACCTTGAAAAACAACATCGCAGCACAACATCCTGAAAAATTAAATGAGCTAGTTAAGGATTGGGATGCGTATGCGCAACGTGTCGGTATAATTTCAGCACCGGTAAGATATCGTTATGGGCAAATGAATTGCTTCTATGGCACCTGTATAGGGCCGGAAGAAATTAAAAACCTATCGAATCCATAATTTAAACTCACATATAACAAGGATGTTAACGTGATTCATCAGTCTACAATTTTAGCTGTATTGATGGCTCTTGTGTTACAAGGATGTTCTACAAGCAATCAACCGCAGACTAAAAATCAGCAAGATTTACCTGACCTTGGTACGCTGCAAAGCTGTAAAAGCTATCGTGGATTGCCAGTAAATTGGTCGCAAGACCCGCTGGCAGGCATGGTTTCTATTCAAGGTGGAAGCTATAGCATTGGCAACAATGATGCTTATCCAGAAGAAAAATCGCTCATTCATAGTACAAGACAAGTGACTGATTTTTATATCGATGCAACAGAAGTAACCAATGCTCAGTTTCAATCCTTTGTCGATGCTACAGGCTATGAAACCGAAGCTGAAATGCAAAATGAAGCAGCGGTATTTATTCAACCTGCACAGAAAGTAGCTGAGCTGAAATGGTGGAAGTTAGAAAAGAATGTTAATTGGAAACATCCTTGGGGAATTCAATCATTCCGTCAAGCCCTTCCCAATGAACCAGTTCGATACGTGACGCTGAAGGACGCATTAAAATATGCAGAATGGCGGGGAAGTGAATTACCCACCGAAGAACAATGGGAATATGCGGCTAAGGCCTTTAGTCATGAACGTGATGTATCGGCTCATACTCAGCATATTGATGCCAATGTTTGGCAAGGTGAGTTTCCCTATCAAAATGAAAATAAAGACGGGTTTTCAGATGTCGCACCTGTCGGTTGTTTTAAAGCCAATGGATTTGGTCTATTTGACATGATTGGAAATGTTTGGGAGTTAACCCGAACCCCTTTTATTGGCTCACATGATGATGACCATCTCGGTACACAAGCTCAACTTGCTTCACGTTCTGAATCACAATATTCAGCCTATACCATTAAAGGTGGCTCTTATTTATGTGCTTCAAACTATTGTGCCCGATATCGAGCAACCTCAAGACAACCGCAAGAATATACTCTGGCGATCAGTCATGTTGGGTTTAGGACAGTTAAAAATATAAAATAATTTAATGCATTAATCATGAGCCTACATTTTTATTTTGGGCCATTGCTATGCGCTATGGCCCCGATCCGTAGTCTTGTCTGCAAACGAGATAATAAAGTTGGCCTGTCTCGATATCCCTTCCTATGATTTTATTGTGTCAGCTGCTTGAGATCCATAGATTCATCGGCAAAATAATCAGGATCAATCTGGATATTGTCATTGATAATTTTTTTACTGATCATAAATTCTAAAGGCCGATTGATGCAATCTGCAGCGATCAATTGTTTATTTTTAAAATAGAAGACTGCGAAATTATTGCTATTCTGAAGATCCCCACGGATCACCAACTGATCGTAACCATGATTTAAGCCAGCAATCTGCAGTTTGATGTCATATTGATCTGACCAAAACCAAGGTAAAACGTTATACGGTTTGGACTTTTCACATAAAGTAGCTGCCGCCACTTTGGCTTGTTCATTGGCATTGGGCACAGATTCCAAACGAAGCTGGCACTGATAACGGGAATTAAAATGACTGGTACAATCTCCTGCTGCCACAATATCAGGGTCGTTGGTTCGGCCATAGGCATCAATAATAATGCCATTATCAACTTCAATCCCTGCTGCTTCTGCCACTTCGATATTGGGTTGCACGCCAATGCCAACAATCACCAGATCGGCCGCAATCATTTTGTCATCAGCACATAAAACTCCTTCCACCTGTGCCGTGCCAACAATACATTCTAGCGTAATATGATTATAAATTTGCACACCATGTGCTTGATGTAGCCGGGTATAAAACTCAGAAAGTTCGGGGGCAGTCACACGCTGTAAAATTCTTGGAGCAGTCTCTAAAAGCGAAACCTGAATCCGCTGTTTTCTTAGGGAGGCTGCCGTTTCTAAACCAATATAACCGCCGCCGATCATCACCGCATGTTTGGCACTTTGAATATGCTGCTGTATGGCTGCAATATCGGCTGCGTTTCGCACATAGTAAACCCCTTTGAGTTCACTACCCTTAATGTTAAGTTTTCTGACCCGTGCACCTGTACAGATCGCCAGTTTGTCATAGGACATCTGTGAACCATCAGCCAGCTTTAACATTTTCTGCTCACGGTCAATTGAAACCACATGACCGTGTAAAAAATCAATGTGCTGTTTTTCATAAAATGTAGCTGAGCGGATCAGCAGATCCTGAATGCTTTTATCACCAGATAAAAAAGTCTTGGATAAGGGGGGGCGATGATAGGGTAAATACGGTTCATCCCCGATCATGACGATATCCCCTTGCCAACCTTCTTGACGCAGACTGACACTTAACTGTGCCGCAGCATGACTTGCACCAATGATCACCGCTTTCAGTTTCTGCATCACTTGCCCTCTTTTTCACTCATGTATCAGGTTTATTGTTCAGTTTTTGCAGTGAGTTTGACTATCAATTTTGAATAGCCACGGACAAAGTTGGACTGCACAATTTCAGGTTCATCTACGACTTCCCAACGGTCAAAACGATTTAAAATTTCTTCCCACAAAATGCGCAGCTGCATTTCAGCTAAACGGTTACCCATACAGCGATGTACGCCAAAGCCGAACGACAAATGATTACGGGCATCTTTACGATCAATGATAAATTGCTCAGGACGGTCAAGCGCACGTTCATCGAGGTTACCCGAGGCATACCACATCACCACTTTATCGCCTTTACGAATAAATTGACCATTTAACATCACATCCTGCTTGGCTACACGACGCATATACGCCAATGGCGTTTGCCAACGAATGATTTCTGAGACCATATTGGGAATCAGGCTTGGGTTGGCTTTTAATTTGGCAAACTGCTCCGGGAATTGATGCAGCGCAAGCACCCCCCCCGTCATGGAGTTCCGCGTCGTATCGTTCCCCCCTATAATCAACAAGGCTAAATTACCCAGATACTCCATCGGACGCTTGATCAGATCACGTGTGGCATCACTACTTTGCATTAAAGTAATCAGGTCAAAACTTGGGGTTTCTCCCGCGGCTAAACGTGCCGCTTTGTCATGCCACAAGGCAACAAAATGTTTAGCCATGTCTGCCACACCCACAAAGGACTCATCTAAATCCATAGCACCGCCGGCACTTTGTGGCGATGATGAAAACAGATCTGACCAATACACGAGTTTTAAACGGTCTTCGTATGGGAAATCCAGTAAGGTCGCAAGCATCCGCGCAGTCAATTCAATTGAAACGGTTTCTACCCAATCAAATGGCTGTCCGATCGGTAAACTATCGAGAACTTCTGAGGTTCGCTCACGGATCAACGATTCCATCTCTTTTAAATTTTTTGGCGCTACAACATCCTGAACTGCTTTACGACGTTCATCATGTTTTGGTGGATCCATCGCAATAAAGGTTTCTACATCGATTGGTGCCGTGCCAATTAAAACCAGCGGTTCTGCAGAAAACAGCTCATGGTTTTTATCCACAAATACTATGTCTTTATAACGGGTAACGGACCAAAACGGACCAAATGGGCTGTTGGCTTGATAATGCACAGGACATTCATCACGCAGCCTTTTCGAATAGGCATTCCACTGATGCTGTCTAAATAAAAACGGATTACTTAAATCAATATCCTGGATATCTACTGTTGAAACATCGGGGATCGGTTTTTCAACAAACTCGGGGAAGTATTCCTTTTGTGTAATAAAACGTTTGGTCCGTTTAAACAGATGTACGCCTTTGACTTGCATATCCATCGGAATAAATGGCGATAGTCGATTGGATGCTTCATTTTTAACTTTATTGAGCACTGTTTCAAACTGAATCATGTTGTTATTGCCTATTTTTATTTTGATCTTGAGGTGGACAGGTAACTATTAGCTGTTACATCTGATATTCAGGGAGTTTTACACGCATACCATTCATATCTTCAGAGACATGGACCTGACAGGCCAAACGGGATGTGGGAGTTTTTTCTGGGGTAAGATCGAGCATTTGCAGCTCGCTTGCTGAAGCTGTGCCCACTTGCACAATCCACTTCGAATCTAAAATCACATGACAGGTGCCACAGGCGCACTCACCGCCACAATCGGCATCAATACTTGGAATGCCATGATCAAGCGCAATCTGCATCAAGGACTTGCCTGCTTCTAATTCAGCTGAATGCTCTGTTCCATTATGCTCAACAAAGGTAATGGTTCCCATTTATGTTCTCCTGCACAGGGTTATTGGCTTACTATTCATCGGTTTTTATTTGGATCAATACAATCTAATGCTATAAAGCCAGTACAAGGAGGTCATTTTTTGACAAGATCGGGTCATTAAAAGACATATAAAATATCGACTAAAAAGTTTAGTTGGTTAATTCGCAATGACGGGATGTCAACGTGTACGATATAAAAAACAATGCATTGATGGATGAAAATGTAGATATTGCCAATATTCCCTCCAATTATGCGCGAATGATTGGACGAGAATTAGCACTGAATATTCGTGAACTGCCGCAATTACTGCAATTTACCCAGCTTGGTATTGAACAGTTGATGCGGGATGAAACTTTACTGACCGCCAGACAATTGGTACAGATTTTACAAAATAGCGTGGCTTTATCTGAACATGCTGATTTTGGATTACGGCTTGGAAAACGCCTTACGCCAACCACCCATGGTGCAATGGGATTTCTGGTCAACAGTAGTCCAAACCTGTTGATGGCTTTAAAAGCCTTTAAGGAATTTATTCCTACGCGCATCAGTTTTGCGCGTTTAAGCCTTGAATATTCAGAGTCTTCTGTGAATATGTCGCTACATTTTGATATTCCGCTCTCTGCACAGGTACATCGGATACTTTCTGAAACCTGTGCCGTGATTTTATATGAATGTGCTGAATTTATTGTAGGACGCCCACTAGATGAAGCAAAAATCTGTTTTGCCCATCCAGAACCCGACTACGGCCAAACATATGCGAACTATTTATCGGGGCGCTATTTTTTCTCCGCACCTGAAATAAAAGTCGAGTTTCCTTTAAGTCTATGCAACATTCTCAATGCATCTACCCATCAAGATAGTTATCTGTTGGCAATGCGCCAATGTGAAAACATGCTGCAACAATTGCAACCCGGCAAACACAGCTATGTTTATCATATTCAGAAAATGATGCTGTCCAGTTCCTTAGGTGAACTGAACGAAGAGCACATCGCGGCATCCTTATTTATGAGTAAACGTACCTTGGCACGTAAACTTGCGGTGGATGGTACGAGTTTTCGAGAAATTCGGGATTCAATTCTTTCTCAACAAGCGAGCAGTTATTTACTTGAAAGCAATTTGTCGGTCGATGCTATTGCAACACTACTCAATTATCACGATAGTTCCAACTTTAGGCGCGCCTTTAAGCGTTGGTTTCAAACCTCACCCAGTGAGTATCGCTATAAAAATAAAAAACCATCATCGTAATGATCCGAAGCTAACTTTGTGAAATTAGAATAATTATGTAGGTTGATGCACTGATTAAAACAAAATTTCAATTTAATCAAAGATAACTTATTAAATTTATTGCTCATTATTCATCAATAAAATGATGAAGTAAGCTTTAGGTAAACATAAGCTAATTTAATACAATATTAAGTCTTTAAACGCGTTCTTTTAAAATCTCATGATCTGATCATTCATTACTGTAATGAAGGCGTTGACTAGTTTTATGCTCCTATAATGCAAATAGCGTTTATCAACCCTCTCTATTTAAGTATATTACGGCACAGTAAAATATTTGAAGTGCCAAATGAGTTTTAAGACATCCATTGAAAAAACATATCAAAGCAACTTAAAAGCATGGCTGGCAGTGATCGCTGTCGCTTTAGCTGTTTTTTCTGTAGTGAGTGCGGAAATGCTTCCTATTGGATTGTTGACGCCTATCGCAGAAAGTATGCAGCAGCCATTAGGTCATACCAGCCTCATTATTTCCACACCCTCTTTAGTCGCTGCCATTATTGCCCCGTGTGTCGTTTTAGTTTTTAACCGTATTAATCGTCGTCAATTACTCCTTTTTTTTATGCTGTTATTGTTTATTTCAACACTCGTTTCAGCAATGACTGACACATTCCATTGGTTATTACTGGCGAGGGTATTATTCGGGATTTCTATGGGCGGTATTTGGGCTTTAGCAGGCACTCTCGCTGTTCGTTTAATGCCTCCAGCGCAAGTCGGAATCGCCACTTCCATTATTTTTAGCGGTATTGCTGCTGCATCTGTATTGGGCATACCTGCAGGTGTATATCTCGGTGATTTATTTGGCTGGCGGATAGCCTTTATCTGTGTAGCCATCTTGGTTGCCATTGTATTTGTCATGCTCTTTTGGTCATTGCCTTCATTACCCATTCAAAAAGTAAGTACGTGGCGAAGCAGTTTATCGGTAATTAAAAAACCGAATATTATTATTGGATTATGTTTGACCTTGTTGATCGTGACAGGTCATTTTTCTGCCTATACTTTTGTTCGACCTGTATTACAAGAAATCGCACAATTCTCTGATGCATCCATTGGCGCTTTATTGTTAATTTATGGTGTTTTTGGAATTTTAGGTAATTTTGTTTTAGGTTTTACGATTCAAAAATTTTTATGGCAAACATTACTTAGCATCGCTTTTTTATTAAGTGCAACTTTACTGTTATTCGTATTTTTTGGTGATTTTCTATTTTTAAATATTGTCTTGTTCTTAATTTGGGGATTTGCTTATGGTGGCGTTTCGGTCTCATTAATGACATGGATGATTCGTTCAGCGCCTACACAGCTTGAATTAGCTGCTGCATTTAATGTTGCTGTATTTAACCTTTCAATCGGATTAGGCGCTTTTGCAGGTGGGCTAATTTATGACGGTATTGGACTTTGGCTGAATCTCGTTTTTGCAAGTGTATTGACCTGTATAGCCGTTATTGTTGTCTTTCTAAATCGCAGTAAACAAGCAGGGATCTAGCGTTCAATATTGCGTATATTATTTAATACTCGTGGCTTAAATCTGAAAGGCTTTGTGGCATAAACCTACCGTTAAAGGCTTATTCAGCAATATAATTCTCAGATGAATAAGCCAGTATCTAAAATTTATCGTACTCTCAATTGGTCTTCTTACAACCAAGCCTTAATCAAGCGAGGAAATATCACGACTGGGTTTGATCATACGACCCAATGGTATGCTCAGCCAAAAGGCAAACCATGCTTTTTTACCATCAGGCTTTACACGAAAGTACAGACCATTAACGTCTAATTCTTGATAGTCTTTATCTTAGGGCTTTAAATTTTCCAGTGTTGTATCTGATAAGGGGCACTTTTTAATATCCGAATGCTTCATTTTGTATCACAGTGGTTTCAATAATTTATCAATGATACATGATACAAATTCGTATACTCGGTTAAGCTCAGTTATATACAGGCATAAAAAAAGGCTTAACCCCTTTAGGATTAAGCCTTTCAGTTCCTAAACCTGACATATTTTGCCATGTTTAGGAGGGTATTTGGTGGGGTGGCGTCTACTAAACTAGAAGATTAATACGTTGATTTATATGAATTTTATTAAATTAAAAAAATCAACCATACACAACACCATACAAGCCAATAATTACTTAATATATCAATATCTTAAAAAGCCTTAACAACGAGTTCAATTCTAATTGTATAAATTGAACTCGTCTAGACTATGTATAGATTTTAGATGCCATTAAACAAGAACTTTAGAATTTAACGATTCCGATCACCAAATGTGTTCTCCCTCATCATCCATAAATTCCATCTCTAAGGTATATCCCATTAAGAACGAGCACCGTGGATTTTGATATGTTTCGACTCATATTTAGTGGTCTGAGCTGTCCTTTTTTAGATAATCAAAAGCTTCAATTATAATTTTCCTTATTCCCTGATCTTTGTTAATTTAGCAGTTGGATACGGGAGCATATCCGTATTCATAAAGGTAGAAATTTTATTGTTTTTTTGAGGGTATTATGGCTAAGCAAGGAACTGAATTTGAAAAGTTTTCTAAAGAATTATATGAGGAATTGTTAGGACAGCACGACCTTAAGAATTTAAAAGTTCAACATGATATTTCACTAAAAGGTGCAACAGGGCAACTTCATCAAATTGATGTGTACTGGGAATTTCTATTAGGTGGTATCACCCATAAAGTTGCCGTTGAATGTAAAGATTATACCAGTTCTGTTAGCGTTGGTCGTATTCGAGACTTTGCGGCAGCTTTAGACGACATCGGTGGGATTAAAGGTATTTTTCTTACAAAAATTGGTTATCAGTCCGGTGCAAAACTATTTGCTGAAGGTAAAGGGATTGCACTTAAAACAATAAAGAGTGAGGGAATTACGATTGATGACTTCAAGGGTTCAAGCTTAGTCACAGAAGTACATACAAATATTACAGCGTTAATGATTGAAAACGTGTTTCCTTCATTTGCATTTGATTCGTCATATATTATGGCACAAATCAAAGGAGACAAACTTAATATAAATATGGACTGTACTAATGATCAGGTGTTGATTTTGGATAAGGAAAAACGACCGCTATTCTCTTTATACAAATTTACTGAATCAGCGCCTAGAGAGCCTACAGATACTAAAGGCTTAGTCTTCGAGAAGGATTTATCAAAAGACTTACATTTCCTAGACTTTCCAAATAACCCATTCCCTCTCAAAATAAACAGTATAAAGATTACCTACGATACAATTTCTAGTAGTGAACAACATATCATTACAGGAAAGGCTACAGCCAAGGCTATCATGCGCGATATTTTGGATGGCACTTGTGAAGTCATCGGAGCTAAGCGCTTAGATTAAATGACTTAACTGATTCTTTATGGCTTCAAATTTTATTTATCTGCTCATTACCTATTATTAACGTAGTCACGATAAAAACAATGAAAAATTAGTAGCCATAGA
This sequence comes from Acinetobacter sp. SFB, assembly GCF_001647545.1. Classification (GTDB taxonomy): domain Bacteria; phylum Pseudomonadota; class Gammaproteobacteria; order Pseudomonadales; family Moraxellaceae; genus Acinetobacter. The sequence goes on along the minus strand of NZ_LSZH01000017.1, from coordinate 134,264 downwards.
TGAATCATAACTCTCTCAAGCACTAAATTTTCTAAACAATTATCGTTGGTCTATTAATTGTTACTTTCCTCCACTTCTATTTGGGGTAATAAAATCTTATTACTTTCTATAAGCTTAGCCTCGGTTTTAAAATCAGTCTCAAATTTTCTTAAGCAAGTATGACTAGGATAGTTTTCTACAGCTTTTCCAATCAATTCTATAGCCTTAGCTATTTCTCCTGCTTCTCTATATCGTTCCGCTAATTGGAGCAACATTCCTGATTCAAAAATTTGAGGGCAGCGGAAGCACATTTTATTATCTCTTTCTTTGAAATATTTCATCAAGCAATCATGATGTTCTTCAATACTCCAATTAAGAGTCAAACCAACTATATGATTTGTAATCAATGCAGATGGATTTGGAGATAATAAGTGACGCTCATATTTGCGTATAAATTCTTCTGCATTATCTAATCGCTGAGATTTTTTTAGAATGAGGTTATATATAGTATATAGAGCTATAAATGCCTGTTTATCTTCTTTATATAATGAGTCAATATTTGATTCTAATTGAGTCAATAAATCTGTTAAGTCAGCTAGAGATTCATTTGGAGTTTTTTCTAAAATATTAGCAAATATAGAGAGAAAACCCTCTAAACGTATAACACCTGATCCTTTAGTAAAATCTACTCTTCCAATCCAATATTGTGGAGCCCACTTAAGTTGCATAACATTTGATCTTTCAAGCGAATAATTATATGGCTCTCGCTCAACTGTTGGCTGTCGCATAATAAACTGAATGATGATATGTCTTGCGAGTCTTGATAGCCCTTGTAACGTAAGCCATGTCTTATTTTCAATTCTGCAAGTTTCTGTATAACCGGTATCACGATCTACTGGTTTAGGCAGCTTTTTTAAATTATGAATATATTTTGATCTTGCAAGATAGGCATTACTCAAGGTTGTATGAAGATCGAAACAAGTCAAAGGATTTATAGCTTGATCAGCCTCCTCTCTATAGAAAGAGGGGGTTATATGTTGAATAGCAAATTCCCTAAATCTTTTACCTAAAGACGTATGTTCATTCTGAAGTATTGCATTTCTAACTCGTTCTGCCGAATCTTCCCCTACATCACTTAGAGCTGCATCTATAGCCCTCCTTTTATTTTGAGCATAATCCAACCATGTTGCTTGATGTCCATCAAAATCTTGAGCAAGTGATTCGATAGATGCAACAAGTAATGTATATGCTAGTTCAAAGTCATCTGCAATACGCTGCATACCTGTGACATAAGTTTGAATAGCTCTCATTACTCCTAAATAAGTTTTTCTCTCAAGCCCAATTAATTGTCGAGTAAAATTAATTAAAAATTGTTTGTCGCTTTCCTGACAATAAATGATTTTATCAAAGGTTTGCTTAACTACCTTATTAGGAGTGGCATGTGTAGTAACACCAATTTCATTACTAAGTAATCTTTCGGTAAGCGTATAACTTGGTGATGCTGTACAATTTAAAGCAAATGAAAGAATAGAAGAAAAATCTAGTATAAAGGAAGCTATCCCATGTGAAACTAAAAAACCTGATCCTTCTCCGCACGCTTCAATTACTTCCTCTAACTCATAAATAAGCACATTAGACTCACGAAAAGTATCAGTCGCTATCAGTAAGCCTCCAACTGTTTCTATTTTATCATCTCGCATCAATCTTAAATTAGAATAGATAATACCTTTTAAATTATTTCGATATTCTACTTCTCTAGTAAATAGTTTCCCTGTGCCTATCTGTAACACTTATTAATCCCAACCCTAAAAAATACTTTTAATCTTCAAATATAGAAAAATTTAGCTCAATAGAAAATTGAATAACTATTCAACTTCCAGTTATACATAACTATTTTCTGTACTTCTATAATTCTTTAATAGAACTTTGTTTCTAACTAGAGTAATTGGTTGGTTGCGGATGAGATATATCTATAAATTATGAAAATAAATTTCTTAAAGTATGTTGGATATAACTTTAGTTACCTCACGATCTGCATCATAGAGCTTGCATTGAATGTCATAAAACTCGCCGTCTTTGGTCGTTGCAACAAGGTCAATACCTGTATCTTTGCCCGACAAGCCTTGTTCTTTTGCCCATTCGGTATAGGTTTGTACTTTAGTAAATAGGTCAGCATAGAATGGTTCATTTTCAAAATACTTGATGCAAATTAATTCGAAGTAAGTGCCTTTTTCTCGTTCTGTTTTCGCTATTATTCTATAGGTATTAATTAGGTCAAAAAAAGCCGACATTACAAAGTCCAAAAGTGCCCCGATATATACCGCTATATTAGGCAAAAAGTCAGAAAGCCAAAACTTTAATTCGCATATTTTAGATGCAATTTATTATGTGAATTCGGCATCAAAATTTATCAATAATGAATCCCGTTAGCTAAAACCGCAATCGAGCTTACAGCGCCAATGAGTGCATTCTACGGCGGATAATTATAAGAAAGTGTAGTTAGTCCCAAAATTAGGTTAAGTTTGGGTAAAGCTTTTGTTAAGTTTATTTATAAAATATAAGAATTTTTCAAAAAACTTCCCGATTGATGAACGCATGGCATACGGCGACTCGTGTTTTTCTTAGGACTTCACTCATTCTCCATTCATCTTATATTATTTAGATTTTGCAGAACATCAGCGGTGCAACATAGAAAATGATTGTCATTTTGCTTATTGGATGTCAGTGAAGATTGGCGCAGCGCAAGCGTAGACAATCTGAATTGTATTTGTTGGCATTGCTTTTTGACGCTCGTCACTCGCTTTGCTAGTTCCTTTCGTTAATTTTTTAATGTTTAATATATATCTGTACCTAATGTTATTAGGCGACTTTAAAAAGAAAAAATAGCCCTAAACCACGTGTCATATGGCTTAAGGCAGAATTAGGCTAATAAAAATTGTTCCGAAATTTGCGAATCAGAACTTTTTAGCCAGTGATTTAACTGCTGTTCTTTTAGCTTCATTAATGGTGCAACAGGGATTGGTGATGATCGTTGGTCATTTGGCGGTGGTGGCGGTTCTGGTGGTCGCGTGAAGGTAAAATTCACAAACACAACTGGAGAAGTTATTACATTTAATCTTATTGTCGGCGCCAAAGGCCAAGGGTGGAAGAATGGTGGTAATTCTGGTGGGGATGGCGGTATTGGTTTTGCTATCGTTACTACGAGTTAATTTAGTGCCCTGCACTATCTGGCAAAGCGTTAGGTAGTGCAGAATAACTGCAAATATTTAGTGCAAAATAAAAAACAAAATAGTGCAAAATAGGCCGAAAACTTACAGTATGGTGAAATACCATCAAACTCAAACATACAAAACACCATACAAATGAGCCAATGCTATGTTTACGAATAATGCAGAATGTAAAGGCATAAAAAAAGCCCTAACTATTGATAGTTAAGGCTTTTAGTTTGATATATCGTCATGTAAACGAATAGCAATTAAAAAATTTGGTGGAGGTGGCGGGAGTTGAACCCGCGTCCGCCAGCATTACGCTCGAGAATACTACATGCTTAGATATCGTCTATTGTTTTAACTCTTTGTGACCCGACGAACAGGGTACAAATCGCGATCCTCTTAGTTTAGTACAAAGCCCCGAGGCTTGACTTTATACGGCCTTGTGTGCGTGCGCTTCAGTCGAACTCTCTAACCACAAGTATTCGGAGAGTTGGACAAGCTGCCCTTAGGCAGCTAGAGCGTATGATTCGTCGTTTGCGACTAAAAAATGCAAATTTGATTTACGAGAGAAAATGCGCTCTCGGCATGCATCTATGAGTTTCATCACCAGCGTCGAAGCCAGAAACACCCCCAAAGTACAAAGCGATCATAGCATAAATGTCAAAAATTACGACCTCTTTTCTAAACTTTTACACAACTTGATGCGCTTAATTACATTATTGCGCTAATATTTTACTTTTCAAGCCGATTAAAAGAAAAAATTATGAGCTATTTACTTGCACTCGATCAGGGGACGACATCTAGTCGTGCGATTATTTTTAACGAACATGGACAAGTTCAGGCAACTGCTCAACGCGAGATCCATATCAAGACACCACATTCGGGTTGGGTTGAACAAGATGCGCAAGAAATCTGGACCACGCAAATTGCTGTGGTGCAACAAGCACTGGCCTCTGCTCATATTCTTGCCAAAGACATTAAAGCCATTGGGCTGACCAACCAACGCGAAACCACAGTAGTATGGGACAAGCGTAATAGTAAGCCACTCGCTCCTGCCATTATTTGGCAAGATCGCCGCGCAACCGAATGGTGCAACCAACTCAGCCAACAAAATTTACTCGATAAAATTCAGCATAAAACCGGTTTACGTATAGACCCCTATTTCAGTGCAGGGAAACTGGTATGGTTACTGGAAAATGTAGACGGCTTACGTGAACTTGCCCAACAAGGCCATGTGGCTTTTGGTACAGTTGATAGCTGGCTCATGTGGAACTTGACCCAAGGTGCCGAACATGTGATTGAAGCCAGTAATGCTTCACGTACCATGTTGATGAACCTGCAAACTCAATCGTGGGATGAAGAACTGCTTGAGCTGTTTAATATTCCTCATTCAGTTTTACCCAAAATTATTTCATCCGACAGCTATATTGCTGATACTGCCACCGGTTTACTGGGTGCCAATATCCCGATTACCGGGATTTTAGGCGATCAGCAATCTGCGCTTTTTGGTCAATCCTGTTTTGATGTAGGTACGGCAAAAAATACCTACGGAACCGGTTGCTTCATGCTATTTAATACCGGTCATCAAGTGCAATTTAGCCAAAATAAATTACTCAGCACACTTGCCTGGCAATGCCAAAATCAAACAAGCTATGCACTGGAAGGCAGCGTGTTTATGGCAGGCGCCATTGTGCAATGGCTACGTGATGGTTTGGGTATTATTCAAAACAGCAGCGAAGTTGAAGCACTGGCTTGCCAAGTGAAAGATACTGACGGCGTTGTTCTGGTGCCTGCCTTTACCGGACTGGGTGCACCGCATTGGGACAGTGAAGCGCGTGCCCTGCTTTGCGGCATGTCTCGCGGAACCAATAAAGGTCATATCGCGCGTGCAGCCTTAGAATCGATTGCTTTTCAGGTGTCTGATGTGCTGATGGCTATGCAGGCAGACATTAGCCATCCTTTAAAAGAATTACGCGTAGATGGGGGTGCCAGTCGCAATGATATGCTGATGCAATTCCAGGCGGATATTTTAAATGTTCCAGTACTGCGTCCTAAAATGCTGGAATCGACTGCATGGGGTGCAGCGGCGATGGCAGGTTTAAAAGCCGGTGTATTTTCCAATTTGTCAGAAATTTCAGAATCATGGCAACTGGATCGTGCCTTTGAACCGAATATGAATACAGATCAACGCCAAAGTCGTTTAGCTCAGTGGCAAACCGCTTTAAGACGAACACAATCAGATATATAAGGTGAGCTGCACTATTCTTTGCCATAAAAAAACCGCTAAAATTCAGCGGTTTTTTTATGGCTTAGGTGAGGAGCATTAATGTGCATGACCACCGCCCCCCATACCTAATTTGGGTCTTGGTACAAGCCAGACAATTAAAGCTGCAAAAACAAAAACCATCGCTAAAATCAAAAATACATGGTTGGCTGATAAAGTTAAAGCTTCCTTATCGACCAGACTTGATATATAGCCCAGTGCCCCTTGTGAACTCACTCCCGTTTGCATCAGGGTATTTTGTACTTCATCCACATGTAAGTTGGAAACCATTTCACTACGTGCAACTTTGGCATGGTCATCCCAAAGCGTTACGGCAATGGAAGCACCGATTGCCCCCGCCATGGTACGCAAGAAATTCATTAAGCCGGCAGCAGATGCCATTTCATGTGGCTGTACCGAAGCCAGTGCCATATTGGACAAAGGAATAAAGAAAAATGGCACAGCAAAGCCTTGCAGAATTTGTGGCCATGCCAATGCCATAAAATCGGCATCCGTCGTCCAGAAAGCACGCATCAAGGTCACTACTGCCAAAAGGCTCAAACCAAAACTGGCTAAAATCCGTTGGTCATATTTGGTCGCCATTTTTGCCACAATCGGTGACATGAGCAAACTACCAAAGCCCATGGTCGCAGTGAGATAACCGGCCCAGGTGGCGGTATAACCCAAATTGATTTGTACCCACTGCGGAATCAGTACAATACTGGAGAAGAATGCCCCAAAGGCAAAGGCTAAAGACAACACCGAGAAGGTAAAGCCGCGATATCTAAAAATCTGGATATTGACGACCGGATGCTGGTCAGTCATTTCCCAGATAATAAACAGAATTAATCCGAATACGGTAATCACGGCCAAGACACAAATAAAGGTACTGTTAAACCAGTCATTTTCATGTCCAAGATCGAGCATCAGCTGTAATGCGCCAATCCATAAAATCAGTAAAAACAGTCCAATGGTATCAATTCTGATTTTTGAAATTAATGTTTCCGCAGGTTTTAACAAGCGCAATGCAGCAATCGCACAGAAAATTCCAACTGGAATATTAATAAAGAAAATCCAGTGCCAGGACAGATTATCACTAATCATCCCACCCAAAATCGGACCAAGAATAGGCCCAACCACAGTGGTCATTGCCCACATTCCCATGGCTTGCGATTGCTTTTCCGGAGGAAAAATACGCATCAACAAGGTTTGACTGAGCGGCATGATCGGCCCACCAAACAGGCCTTGTCCGATTCGGCAAAAGACCAACATTTCCAGACTGGTGGATAATCCACACAGAACAGAAAAAACCGTAAAGCCAATCAGACTGATCACAAACAGCCGCACCGCACCAAAGCGCCCTGCCAGCCATCCGGTCAGCGGAACACAAATCGCTTCTGCAACCGCATAGGAGGTAATGACCCAAGTCCCCTGAGAACTGGAAACTGCCAGACTGCCGGTGATATGCGGCACAGAGACATTGGCAATGGTCATGTCCAGAACCACCATAAAATTGGCCAAAGCCAACACAAAGGCAGCAAGGATCAGGCGTCCGCCTTTCAGGTCGCCAAATGGTACGTAATTACTATTATTCATAAGCGACTACTTGGAAGCGAGGTTAATTTTCGCTTCCATCGACAAGCCTACCCGTAAAGGATGTTCGGCCAGTTCTTTAGGATCAAGTGCAATACGCACCGGTAAACGCTGAACCACTTTAATCCAGTTACCTGTCGCATTTTGCGCAGGAATTAAGGCAAATGCTGAACCTGTACCACCTGAAAAGCCAACCACTGTGCCATGAAACTCAACATCATCACCATATAAATCAGAAGTTAGTGTGGCTTTCTGCCCGGGTTGCACTTTTGCCAACTGACTTTCTTTAAAGTTGGCATCGACATACAGTTTATGAATCGGCACCAGCATCATTAACACGCTGCCTGCAGCAACACGCTGCCCCACCTGAATATTACGGCGGGTGATTACGCCGTCAAACGGCGCTTTAATTTCAGTACGTTCCAAATCCAGCAATGCCTGTTTCAGTTTTGCTTGAGCAATGAGCACATCCGGAGTCGACGTTTCATTACTTCCACGAATCAGCGCTTCATTTGCAGCCAAAGTGCTTTGTGCCGCTTTTTGACTGGATTGCGCCTGAGCCAAGCCGGCTTTAGCCAAATCCAAACCGGCTTGAGCATTGTTCACGGCACTTTGTGCAGTGCTGAGTTCTTCTTTGGAAATTGCACCTGATGCACTTAATTTACTACGACGCGCCAAATCATCCTGCGCCTTATTAAATTCAGCCTGTGCTTTAGCCACCTGTGCTTCTGCACTATGAATACCATCATCACTGACAAACACTTGTGAATTTAATGCACTGCTATTGGCTTGGGTCTGCTTGTATTGACGTTTTGCTTTCACCAACTCAGCTTGCGCCTGTGCAACCGCAATTTCTGCATCACGATTGTCCACCCGAACCAAGATATCACCCTGTTTAACCTGCTGCGTGTCGCTGACCAGAACTTGCCCAACCTGACCATTTACCATTGAGGTAATCGAAGCGGTTTCTGCACCCACATAGGCATTATCGGTAGTGACTGAATGATTTAAAAATAATGCCCAGATTGCATATAAAATCACTGCAATAATAAAGATCACTGCGACAATGCTTAAGGCTTTCTTGCGTTTTGCTTTTGCAGCAGGGTCCGGAATTTCTTTGTCTGGCTGTGTTTCTGGCAGGGTATTTTGCGCATCTGTCATCGATTATTCCTAAATCCAGCAGACTTGGTCATTACACATCATATATGTCGTTCTGATTGATCTGAAACGAACAGCTATGCAAGACAAATAAATGTCATGAGAGGGTGTCGATGAGAAAGTCATTTCTTGTTTAATATTGATAATATATTTTAATGACAAAAAATCATGATGCGATAATAAAATATAACTCATCAGTTTCTAAAAATGATTTCGGCACTGAATTTTCATTCAATGCCGAATATTTAATTCACTTCTTTGCAGTTTAAATTACCAAGCTTAAACTAAACTTAATAAGCATAAGAAGCAATCGCAGTGGCAATCGGCTTGTCTTCATCATTGATTAAAGTCATGCGCATGGTGCAGCCCTTGCGTCCTAAACGTAAGGTTTCAGCACGGGCAATAAAATATTTTCCACGACCTGGGGCCAAATAATCGACCCGCATATCCACAGTTGCTAAACGCGTCACCTTTTTAATGGTATCCGGCAAGTCATTCGCTTCTGCTTTTTTATATAACTCGCCCATCGCAACAATACCACCAATACTATCCAGAATCGTTGCTGCGACACCGCCGTGTAAAATTTGAAAGGCGACATTGCCAATCATGAAAGGCTGCATTTCAATATAGGCTTCAATTTCTTCATCTACGACACGCATGACCATCTCGTTATGTTTGAAGTAAGGAGAACTATTGAATGCATGACACAACTGCTTCAGGACCACATCAATATCCACTTTCGTGCCTAAATGTATGTTGCCGGTCCAATTTTTCTCTACTTGCGTCATAGTCTGCCCGAATACCTTAATTTGAGAAATAGCTATCAACTTTTGCCCCAAAATTTGATTCTAGGGCTACAATAGCCATAGTTTAATACTGATCATTGAGATTGTTATGACTTATACGTTCAATCGCCCTGCATTTCCTGCCACTCGTATGCGCCGAATTCGAAAAAATGACAAATTACGGTCTATGGTAAGTGAAACCCAGTTGACGACGGATCATCTCATTTCCCCAGTATTCGTACTTCCGGGGCAAAACCAGACCCAAGATATTCCAAGTATGCCGAAGGTTCAGCGACTTTCTGCCGACCTGCTGTTAAAAAAATCAGAACGCCTGCTTGAATTGGGGGTTTCTAAACTCGCTTTATTCCCGGTAACCCCACAACAAGACAAAAGCCTAACTGCTGAAGCGGCCTGGCATGAAAATGGCCTGGTTCAAAACACCATTCGCCTGCTGAAAAAAGAATTGCCGGAAATGGTGCTGATCACTGACGGCGCGCTTGACCCGTATACCACGCACGGTCAAGACGGCATTATTGATGACACCGGTTATGTTTTAAACGATGAAACGGTTGAATGTCTGATTAAACAGGCTTTAAGTCATGCCGAAGCCGGTGCAGATGTGGTTGCACCCAGTGACATGATGGATGGCCGTATTGGTACGATTCGTACTGCGCTTGAAGCAAATGGTCATATCTACACCAGTATCATGGCGTACTCGGCCAAATATGCGTCTAGCTTCTACGGCCCTTTCCGTGATGCCGTGGGTTCATCAAGCAACCTTAAAGGTGGCAACAAATACAATTACCAGATGGATATCGGCAACCGCGCTGAAGCTCTGCATGAAATTGCACTGGATATTCAGGAAGGTGCAGACATGGTGATTGTGAAACCGGGTATGCCTTATCTGGATATCGTGCGTGAAGTGAAAGATACTTTTGGTGTACCCACTTTCGTTTATCAAGTCAGCGGTGAATACGCAATGCTGGCCGGTGCCATTCAAAATGGCTGGTTATCGGATGATGTGATTATTGAATCGCTGATGAGTTGCCGCCGTGCCGGTGCCGATGGCATCTGGACTTACTTCGCTGAAGAAGCTGCGCTTAAACTGAAAAACATGAACTAAGGATTAGTGACGCCAGCGATGAAAATTGCCATTATTGGAGCAGGTATTAGCGGTCTACTGTCCGCTTTAGAGCTTGTGGAACAGGGATGTTCCGTCATTATTTTCGATCAGCAGCAAGCGGGAAAAGCGGCTTCCTGGGCTGGTGGCGGTATTCTCTCGCCCATGTATCCCTGGCGCTATCCACGCGCCGTGAATCAATTGGCGCAATATGGCAAGTCACTGTATTTAAAATGGAATAAGAAATTAGAACCGGTCACGGGGATTGATTTTGAAATCCATAATACTGGCATGCTGATTTTTGATGAAAGTGATTTTGACATCGGACAGCGTTATGCCCAGCAGTTTGATGAACCGATGCAGCAATGCCAGCTTCTCCAACAGCCGCAACTGCAGCAGATCAATCCGCATATTTCCAAGCAATTTAGTCAGGCGCTGTATTTTTCACAGCTGTCTAATATCCGTAATCCACGGCTGCTCAAGTCTATTATCGGCTATTTAAAACAGCATCCGCGCGTACAGTTCTATGAGAATACCTGGGTGGATCATTTTCATATTCAACAGCAGCGTGTCTCCTCTGTTCAGACCCAATCCGGTCAACAGATTCAGGCCGACCAGATCGTCATTGCAAGCGGTGCATGGTCCGCGCACTGGTCGCAACAATTGAATATGACTATTCCGGTCAACCCGGTTCAGGGACAAATGTTGCTGTTTAAAACCCCTGAACAGTGGTTGCCGACCATCTGCATGAATAAAGTAATGTACCTGATTCCGCGTCAGGACGGACATGTGGTCTGTGGTTCCAGTATGGATGAGCTGGGTTTTGAACATCGGCCCAATATGCAAACCCAACAGCATATTTATAAAGCCTGTCTGGAGATAGTGCCGGAACTTGAACAGTTTCCGATTGTGAAACAGTGGGCAGGACTTCGACCAAGCTCACCTACGGGTGTGCCTTATATCGGGAAAATGCCGGATTTTGATAACCTGTGGGCCAATTTTGGACATTTCCGTAATGGCCTCTGTATGGGGCCTGCCTCGGCACGTTTATTAAGACAGCTCATGCTTGAGCAACCTACATTTATAGACCCAACTGCGTTTAGTACGCAGAGATTAAAATCTGAAATTTAACCATTCGCTAAAATATCGGCCAAAGCCAGTTTTAATGTGGGATATTTAAACTCAAAACCGGCATCTAAGAGTGCTTTCGGTTGTACATATTGACCGTTTAAAACCAGTTGCGATTGTTCACCCAGCATCCCCTTCAACACAAAAGCCGGTAAACAGAATAAAGGTTTACGATGCAGTTGCAGTGCAGCGGTTTGGGCAAATTGCCCTTGGGTCATTTTTTCTGGACAGACTACATTAAAAATTTGTGAGCCAGTTTCTTTTGACATGAGAAATTCAATCGCGCGCAATACATCTTGAACATGCACCCACACCACGGGTTGCCGCCCATGTCCGATTCGTCCCACCATATTTAGTTTAATCGGCAACAGCATGCGTGGAAGAATACCGCCCTTTTTGGCCAACACAATTCCGAAGCGCACGATTTTAGTGTTTTGTTGCTGAAAACTGAGTGCAGCTTGTTCCCATAACTGACACAGTTGCGACATAAAAATAGATTGTGGTGCAGACTGTTCAGTACACACTGCGGACCATTGTTCGGTCGGATCAATACCGTAATAGCCCACTGCAGAACCGGAGATAATACGTTTCGGGAAAATCTGTCTTTTTTCTAAATATCGGTACAGCTGATGGGTCATTTCAACCCGACTGGCAATGAGTTGCTGCTTTCTTGTGGCTGTCCAACGCGCCTGGCCAATATTTTCACCCGCCAGGTTAATCACATAATCAATGCGATCGGTTTTAATCTGATCAAGACTCTGAACCCAAGTGAGATCGGGATGATTGGAAATTTTGTTTTTCTGACGCGTCAGCCCAAACACCGCATAATCACGCGCCAATAAATAAGGCAGTAGATGCGAACCAATAAAACCGCTTGCACCTGTCACCAGTACATTTTCTTTTAGCATTCGACCACCTCATTTTATTATTCCTATCTATAAGATAGGCTCATTTTTAATTCAAGCGTATTGCAATTTATCTTAGCCAAACATTTTTTTCGCCATACGATCAGCCTGTTTACCATAAAACCAAAAGCTGATGAGATAAAATGGAATCATGAAAATGAGTAAGCGTGAGATGAGCATCAATTGAAACTCACTTTGCGAGACAAAGTTCAGCCATAATTCAAAGATACCGGATTGGCTAAAATTAAAGATCAACGGCCCAAAAATAGCAAACACATAGTTATATAAAAAGAAAATCAAAACAAAAATTAAGCTGAATCTGTTGCGTTCCATTTGTGTCGGCGCGCGCTGTTCATTACGAATAAATTTAAACAACACCAAAATCATCGCAATCAGATAAGGAAATGCTGTTAAAACTTGTCCTACTATATTCGGTAAAAAACCCGCAACAATCCCTGCAAGCATAGTAAATAGAACTAAATATATAAAAAACCTTAAGAAATATTTACTCATTAGATTATTTTGACGACCGAATTTACCATAAGAACTCTTATTATAAAAAAAAATGAGTTTTTTTTCATTTTATTGTCAACCAATCTGTAAACCTCGGCGTTATATAGGGTAAGAAGTTCATAAATCCGTTAATTTGTACCGGCATCCACAATATTTTCGGTGAACTTTTCCTAAAGCAATAAACTTAGTTTCAAGTTTTAGTACGGAACAGCAGCCCAAGCTAAAACTTGCGACAGATTTTTTTGACCGACGATTTCATCATCACTCGAATCGTCGGTCTTTTATTTTCTACTGTATATTTTTTTATCTTAGATATCGCTTAGCTAAACTAAACACCTGATGCTTGAAAACACTATAAGAATAATAAAATGATTTCATTCACTCATAATGAGCAAATTACTTCATTCCAAATATGAGTTTCAAACCAAGTAAAGTCATCACCCCACCCGCAATACGGTCAAATACAGCTTTAGATTTTAAATAAACTTTTCGTGGACCTTCAGCTGACAAAGCGACTGCCACCAATGAATACCAACCTGCATCAATAAAAAAACACAGCACCGGCAAAACCACATAAAAATAAGCAGGAATATCCTGGGGTAAAAGTGCCGTAAAAATACTGGCCAAAATAATCGCAATTTTGGGATTGCTCATTTGCGTGATTAAACCCAAACGATAGGCCTGTTTATAACTCATCGGTTGAACTGAGGTATCTGCTGAATCCATCGGTTCTTTGGCATGCTTAATAATTTTAAAAGCCAACCACAGCAGATATATCCCGCCACAGATTTTTAAAATTAAATAGGCAGATGGCACAGCGAGTAAAACAGCTTGTAAACCCATCACAGCAAGTAAGCCAAATATCGCTGCACCGGTCCCTGTACCCAAAGCAGTAAATAGACCATGCTTACGTGAAATCGCAATTGAATTTTTAGCCACATAAATAAACGTTGGCCCTGGGCTAATTGCGCCCAACATTAAAGCCAAAGTAATTGAGCCTAATATCAATAACGATTCCAATGCTTCTTACCTTAAATCATACGGGAAATTTGTGCACCAATTCTACGTGGTTTAGATTCTTATTACCCTAACAATTTTATATTTGCGATTGATTCTATAATCAAATTTTAGACAGATCCAAAATACAAACTCTAATTTGATTCAATTCTTATCTAGGCTACAGCTTAGAAGCATTAGATAAATATATAATATATATTTATTTTTTAAGCAGTTAAACAGTAAACCGTGTTCATAAAATAAAGGCATCTAATTCAAATTTTGATAAATATGACCTAGATACCTACTTATTTTCTAATCTTTTACTGTTGAGCCACTGGCTTATTTTCGCGAGCATTAAGTTGTGAGAGACGGTAGTCCTGGTCATAAACTGGCATACCGCCAATAATCATGGTTCGAACTTGGGTTTTCGGCTTGTTATATTCATCTTTTGCCTCACATGCTGCTAGCAACAAGAGTAAGCAAACAGATATACCCATGGATAGATTTTTCATCATGTATCCTCTTTTTCATAGTTGTTATGTTTTCTAGCTTAGCATAAATGTATGTTTTTTAATCATTTTTTTATTTTTAAAATTCAATCGGTTCAGATATTTTTACTAATAAGCATAGACCGAAAATCGACCATTTCTGTAAATATTGCTTCAAATTTTATTTCAATCAACGGAGTTATAAAATTAACTGGCTTTCCCCCATCCAGCGCTGTAGCAATCTGCGTAGACCCATGCGCTCAAGCAAATAATATGACTCTAGATAAAAATATTTTGCGTACAATACGGTTAAATAATCAGGAATCGTGATGAAATGTTTGCTCAGATTGCACAGTCAGTGGCCTACCAAAAACTTAATCTTGATAGTCCAGTCACGGTGACTGTGAAACGATTAGACCAAATTCATCCGCAAATTTCTGGCAATAAATTTTTTAAACTAAAATACAATTTTCTTGAAGCTCAACAGCGAGGTCTAGATAAAGTCCTGACCTTTGGCGGAGCTTATTCCAATCATATTGCGGCAACGGCATATGCATCTTATTTATTTGGCTTCAAAAGCATAGGTATCATTCGTGGTGAGGAACTGGCAACTAGCCCCTTAAATTCTACTTTAGCCACGGCGCAACAGTTTGGCATGCAACTGCATTTTGTTTCGCGTGAACAGTATCGACAAAAAGATCGACCTGAATACATTACTGAATTAAAAAAGCAATTTCCTGACCATTTTATGATTCCTGAAGGAGGAACCAATCCCCTTGCCATTCGAGGCTGCCAAGAAATTTTAACTGCCGAAGACCGGCAAAATTATGATGTGATCTGTTGTGCCGTAGGTACCGGTGGCACTATTGCTGGGATTATTGAAGCGAGTACTGCTCATCAACGTATTCTTGGATTTTCAGCCCTCAAAGGTGATTTTTTACAACGCGATATACAACAATGGACATCAAAGAAAAACTGGCAGATTACCGATGCTTATTGCTGTGGGGGTTATGCCAAAACCACGCCTGAACTTTTACACTTCATGCAGTCGTTTGAGGCCGAGCACAATATTCCTCTAGAGCAGGTCTATACCGCTAAAATGATGATCGGCTTATTTGATTTAATTGAACAAAATTACTTCTCTAAAGACACACGGATTTTGGTTATTCACACTGGCGGCTTGCAAGGTCGTTTGCCTTGCCAAGATCAATCCTGAAATTGAGGGCAAAATTGTCTATAATGCCTTGTTTTTATCTCCCGTGAGTTGTCCCATGTCTACAAATCAGTACGATGTCATTGTTTTAGGTGCAGGTGCATCAGGTCTGATGTTGGCATATATGGCAGCGCAACGTGGTCGTAAAGTTTTGGTACTGGAAAAAGCCAACAAAGTGGGTAAAAAAATTCTGATGTCAGGTGGTGGTAAATGTAACTTCACCAATCTGTATGTCGAACCTGAAAATTTCATTTCACATAATCCGCACTTCGTGATTTCCGCTTTGACCCGCTATACCAACTGGGACTTTATTGGCTTGGTGTGCGAACACGGGATTGAATATGAAGAGCGCAAACACGGTCAATTATTTACCTTAAACGGCGCCAAAGAAATTTTAGCCATGTTATTGGCTGAATGCGATAAAACCGGCTTGGTGGAGATTAAAACCAGCTGTGAAGTGAAAGCGGTTAGGGCTGTGGATGAGCAAGGTTTTCAAGTTACGACTTCAACCGGTTATTTTCAAGCTGAATCAGTCGTTGTGGCAACGGGTGGTTTATCTGTGCCGACCTTGGGTGGTTCAGGAATTGGTTATGAAATTGCCAAACAGTTTGGGCACCATGTTTACCCTACCCGTGCAGGTTTAGTGCCTTTTACTTTTTCCGATCAATTCAAGGAAGTCACGACCCGTTTAAGCGGAAATGCAGTGGATGTGACACTCTCCAATGATTTAAACAGTTTTACTGAAGCCTTGCTGTTTACCCATCGTGGTTTAAGTGGGCCAAGTTCGCTGCAACTTTCTAATTATTGGGATGTCGGTCAACGCTTTAATATTAACTTTCTGCCTTACATCGACCTCATTGATTTCTTTAAATCAAAAAAAACCAGTCAACCAAAAGTCTTACTTCGGACTTTGTTAAGTGAGCATCTTCCGAAAAGTGTGGTACTGGAATTACAAACACTCATCTGGGCTGAATCGGCAGATATGGCGATTGGTAATTTAAGTGATGATAAAATAGAACAGATTGCTCAGCGCTTACATACTTTTGAAGTTAAACCCTCAGGAACGGAAGGTTATCGTACTGCAGAAGTGACTTTAGGCGGTATAGATACCACAGAAGTTTCATCCAAGACGATGGAAAGTAAAAAGCAAAAAGGCGTTTATTTTGTCGGCGAAGTCCTCGATGTATCCGGTCATTTAGGCGGTTTTAATTTTCAATGGGCATGGGCGTCTGCACATGCCGCATCGCAATATGTTTAAAAAATACAGCTTATTCTAAATAATCGGTCTGTAATAAACCAGCCGGTTTAGCCTGCTGTAAACGAGCAATTGTGATATCCATTTTCGCAATTGCTCGTGCATCAGATGAGGTTTCATTAACATTCAACATAGTCGAAAGTGACTTAAAAAGTTTACTCAATAACATCATTATCTCCTTTATTATTACTATTCATACATCCTCGTATGACTCTCCCTATTTCATTTACATTCATCTAAATGCTTATATTCTATGAAATCGCTATTTTATAAATAGCATAAAAAACCAAGAAAAACGATTATTTTTAGTTATTTATCATTTTCTCTTTCTTGTGATTTATCTACCGAATAATCACCTTTTCCCTGTTCATCTGCTTGCTTGACTTTAGCAAATACAAACCTATAAGCACTGATAAAAAAGCCTGCGGTAATTCCTGCAATCACAATCGGTGCGATAAATTTATTTGGTTCTTTTTTTGACATCATGATTTCCTTTTAATTCTTAAATTAAAAAATCGACCACATCATTGTGGTCGATTTCATCTCAACTGAATCGATTACTTATGGTCATCCTTAGGATTGAGATTATTTGGGTTTTTGTCCGTATGAATATCAACTTTTGGTTCTTCTTCACCCGTTGACCCAAATGGATTATTTTTTGGCGGCTGTTGAGGATCAATGCGTATAGAATCTGGAACTGCCTGATCTGTACTCTTTATATCATCCTGAGGTGCGGTCGTAAGTGACGCAGGTGTCGGATTAGACAAATTGTTTTGTACTTGAGAACTATCCCCGTCCTGATTGGAGAATGGGAATCGACTCTCTGTCGCAGGTTTTGTCGGATCTGAGGTTGCCAAAGGCGTGCTTCCTCCATTCACTCCCCATTCAGAAGATTTATCAACTGAAGGATCAAATCCTTTATCTACGCCACCATGCGCAGTAAATTCTTGCGCAGCATGGGCCGAGATTGAATCTGAACCATTGGTTGCGGTCATGAGATCTGAATTGTCCTGATGTAAAGGATTAGGTTCCTTGGCATCTTTCTTACATTTATCAATTAAATCTGTTAACACGCGTTCGGCTGGCTGACGACCGCCTAAACCGAAGGCCAGCGCAAATGCCACTGCAACTGCGCCCAAAGTTAATCCAAAGGCAAGGTTAACAATAGAGTCGGCAATACCCATGGCACGTAGACCCATGGCAATCACTAAGCCCATAATCAGAATACGTACCAGATTTGCCAACCAGCGTGAACTGTTATATTCACCACGTTCAATGACTTTTGCCACAATATTTGCCAGCCAGAAGCCGATCATCAAGATGACAGCACCGAGTAGAATATTGGCACCGAACTGGATAAACATCGAAATCAGTACACTGACCTGTTCAAATCCAAGTCGGTTTGCGGCTTCCGATACTGCAAATAGCATGGTAAAGAAGACAATCATGTATCCCACAATTGTCGATACTTTGGTCGTTCCCAAAAAGCGTTGTGCATCCATTTTGGCAGGTAATTCATCAACCCCTGTCCCGGCTAATACGTCAACCACCAAATTAGCCACGAAGCGCGAGACTACATAAGCCAAAATCAGAATTAGACCGGCCGCAATAATATGCGGAATGGCATTCATAATTTCATACAGCATCGCAGTTGCGGGCTGTGAAATTGCAGTAATACCCAAGGCTTCAAATGCAATAATTAGGGAAGTAATAATAATGACAGCGAAAACAAAAGAACCTAATACTTTGGGCAAATTAGAATTCTTTAAGAAACCAATTTTTTGTGTTTCATGCTGTAAATTTAAACTGCCGACCAAACCTTCAATAATACCGCGTACAATTTTCGCCAGAATATAACCGACAAACACAATAACAACGGCAATAAAGATATTAGGTAAGTAAGAAACAACTTCACTGACCATATTTTGTATTGGGAATAACAGACCGTTCAGACCTAAAATAGACAATACAATTGGTAGGAATAACAATAAAATGAGCCAATAGACAATATCACTAATATTTTTACTGATTGGGCTCACGCCGACATCGGCACTCAGTTTTTCATCGAGCTGAGTGCGATCCAGCATTTTTTGCATGCCAGCTCTAACCAGTGTGGCTAAAATCCAGCCAATAAAGCCAACCGCCACGGCAGCTAGAAGTTGTGGAATAAACAACAGGAATTGCTGAATCATATTGCTAAATGGTCCACTCACACTGGTGAGATTGAGCACATTTAATGCACCGATGATCGCAATGATCATCACGATCCAGAACACGATGCGAGATACAATACTTTCAATATTTGCGCGATGTCCGGTGGTACTTGAAAGTCTTTGATTTGTTCCTAGTTTTTCTAAAACTTTTTTAATCCCTGCTGCAATAATAAGAGCAAGAATCCAACCAATCAATAAAATAGCGACAGCAGCTAGAATAGGATGAAATTGATTCCAATAATACATGGTATCAAATCCTCTCCCTCTAGGGCCTCCAGAAAAATATTCATTCATATTGTGATTTCCTCTTGTTATTACTTATTGAAGTCGAAGGCGTAGGAATTGCACTGTTATTTGAGTGTCTTATACCTAATATGATGAGGTTGAAAATAACCTTAAATTTTGCGTGTTTTTTATTCAATACAAATCAGCATAAATACAACAAAAGCGCACATTACATTGCAAAAAAGCCCTAATCTTTGCAGATTAAGGCTTTAAAATTATTACAATAAAGTTTTGTATTAATTACCGTTACTTCGTCCAGCCCCCACATTGTCAGCAGCATTCTTAATTGCATCACTTTCACCCGCTTCTCGTGCAGTATCTACATTCGTGGCTACTGCCTCATCAGTTGCGGTCGCAGTTCCAGTAGTTGGGGTGGTATTGTTCGCTGTAGCGGGTTCAGCTGAAGGATTAGGATGTCCAGGAGGCGCATCGTTCGCATCTGGCTTGGTATCGGCAAACATATAAGCCAGTAAGGCAATAAAAAACACACCCACAAGAATTAAAATATAAACAGGCAGACGCTTTTTCTGATTCTTTTCTTCCTGGGTGGTTACATGAGGCGGTTTATTAAAATCATGTGGCATATATTTCTCTGCTTTATCTTGTTTTCATATTTTTATACTAGCAATATCCACAATTTAGTTATGTGTAAAAGCATAGTGAGATGGTGAATACATGTAAACTTGGCTTAAATCTTGTCACATTAAAAATATGTTTTAGCTGAGATGGAATAATGGTCTCAACCACTATTTCATGCTCATTTTTAAGCTGCAGGCCTGAAAACTGGAGTTGGCGAGATTGACTCATCAATGCCATGCAACGCTCAGTCGCCAGCCATTCAGATAAACCGGCAGGAGGTACAGTGCAAATGCAATTGTGTTTGGCATCCCTATTATCCTGTTTTGAATTAGTGAGAATACTGGCGGAAATATAATGTAAACCTGCGGTTGTAATCGGATTGAAATCGTTCTTTCAACTGTCTGGTGTTACAAAATTGAGTGATCACCCTTCCTTATTTTCGCGACTAAAATTAAATCCTGATTGCAGATCATTATGCTCACCGCAGCCATCATTTTTGGCAAAAGCCGCCAGCGGACTGCACTTTTTTAATTGATCTAGAACAAAATAATTTTCTGTTAGGTTTTCCCTTATTGGGGGCATTTTTTATTACCGTTTTAAGATCTGACATAGCGACCAGTTAATCTGTTTTTTGAAATAAAAGATTCACGCATAGGTCATATCCATTTTAAAATTTGGTCATAAAGCGGTTTAAGTGATTGAGGACAAAAATAAATCATTATAATTTTTTATCTTTAATCTTAAATAAAGATGAATTTGGGTCTAGGTGATGAAATAGCTAAAATGAGCTATAATTATGCACCTTGTTTTTCATGCTGCTTAACTTTATGGCGTATCGTCAGAAATCTGTAACGCTTGATTTGGACACTGATGTCACTCATCAATGTTGCTTGCATTACACTCGTGATGAACATCTCATTGGGATTATTGAATTCAATAAACCCAGTTACGTGATTAAATGGGGTGATCTGGAATATTTCCGTCGTCGTACCGAAGAGTTTTCAGTGATGCCTTTCCCTGAATGTATCAATGCAATGGTGATTGATATTCGTAATATCGCACCCTTTTTAGACAATGAAGTGCCGATTATTCCTTGGCGTTTATTGGAAGAAGAATGCCCAATTCGTTTGGTGGTTCCACAAGATCGTCTGGAACATTATGCAGGTCTGTTTGAACCAACATGGCTTACAGCGGACGTTGAAACCGCGATCCAAGAAATTCGTGAATACATTGATATGTTTGTACATTAATAATAAGAAAATTTGATTTAAATCTCCCTCATTCAAGAGGGATTTTTTATAGTTTGTTTAGCTTTTCTTTTATAAAGAAATAGCTTTATTCCCTCTCCTTTTTAGGAGATGAGAAATATTTTCCGTAAGGGAGAGGTCTTTTTGTAAGAATCTCACTTTTATCAAACAGGGATAAAATATCTAAATCCCTGCCACCCTCCCTTTTTTTAAAGGGAGCAGCACTGAAAAGCTATTACCAATAATTCTCGACTGCAATATTCCCTTCACCGCGGCGATTCATTGTTAAACCACGCGCCTTTAATGCTTCTTTGGTATCTTCGACCATTTGCGGATTGCCACAGAGCATCACATGACTGGTTTCAACATTAAATTCTAAACCGACTGCTTTTTCTAACTCACCATTTTCGATCAGTACAGGCAAACGATCATGTAAGGCTGCGTTTGGATCACGGGTGATAATCGGGATGAATTTAAATCCACTATGCCCTTCACCAAAAGTTTCTGCAATTTCTTGAATACGCTCAACATATGCCAGTTCAGATTCTGTTCTTACGCTATAGACTAAGTGAATATTTTTATATTTAGACCATGTTTCAAAATCTTGCAGCATGGATAAAAAAGGCGCCAAGCCAGTTCCTGTTGCCAACAACCACAAATCTTGAGGTAAAGGCAATTGATAACGTGCCAGCGTTAAAAAACCATAGGGTGTTTTTTCTAGGTACAGTTCATCGCCAACTTTTAAATGTTGCAGGTTAGAGGTGAATGCACCGTCGGGAACCACAATTGAAAAGAATTCCAGGGTTTCATCAAAAGGTGACGACACCACAGAATAAGCGCGAACAACCAGTTCATCTCCCACTTTTAAACCAATACGCGCGAATTGCCCTGCGGTAAATTTAAAATGCGCAGGCCGTGTCAGGGTAAAACTGAATAAGGCATTGGTCCAACGGTGTACAGATAAGACTTTTTCTAAGCTAAATTTTTCAATTGACATGATTTCAACGTGGCATGAAAGACTGTGCTCATGGTAGCATGACCACATAATTTATTAATATTTTTTAAATGTTAAGGCTCTATTCATGCGCATGACTTTACGCCAGTTGGCTGTTTTTGTAGCAGTCGCCCAAGAAGGCACAGTAACCAAAGCCAGTGATGCCGTAAAACTCACCCAAAGTGCTGCAAGTATGGCTTTAGCCGATTTGGAAGATGGCTTAGGTGCTCCGCTGTTTGACCGTTTGGGTAAACGTCTACAATTAAATGATTTAGGGCGTTATCTATTGCCCCAGGCATTAGAAATTTTAGGTCGTTGTGATGCATTTGAACAGGCTGCGAAAGGCGAACTTCAAAGTATTGACCTACGCTTAGGCGCAACGTTGACCATCAGTGACTATCTGATTCCAGACCTGATGGCAGATTTTTTACAGATTCAACCGCAGGCACATTTACAACTTCAAGTGGGCAATACCCGTCAAATGATTGAAGCTGTGAATCAGTTTCAGCTTGATTTGGCTTTAATTGAAGGTTCATGTCACCTACCGCAGTTGCAATGTATTCCTTGGCGGGATGACGAACTGGCAGTATGTTGTTCACCCAATCATGCACTCGCGCAACTTGAACGCGCATTAACCCCTGCTGACTTTGAGGCGGCAGGCGTAGAATGGATTTTACGTGAAGAAGGTTCAGGTACACGTGAAGTCTTTGATAATGCAATTCTTAAAGATTTACCTGATGCCAATATCCGTTTAACCCTTGGTCATAATGAAGCGATTCTTAAAATTGTGGCCGGTGGTATTGGGATGTCATGTATTTCTAAGCTTGCCATTGAACCTTTATTGGAAAAAGGTCAATTGGTCATTTTAGAAACTCCGTTCTGGCAACTCACCCGTCCATTGTTCATGTTGGTCCATCGCCAAAAGTATCAAGGACCGGGTTTAAAAGCCTTTATAAAATTCTGCGAAGAATAAAAAATTCAATTAAAAAAGCGCCTTTAGGCGCTTTTTTAATTATTTAAAATTATTAGTGATGACCAAATTGATCCTCACAAGGAATACCATCATGATCTCCATCCATTTTGGTATTGGGGCAATTTTTAATAAAGAAAACAGCTTCTTCATATGAGTGCATCTGACTACAATGTTCTCGCCCATCACATTTAAATGGTGAAGTTGTCCCTTGAGCTGGAGTCGTTGTTGCTGCAACATTTATTACTTCAGTTCTCAATGATTGACTAGATATGTGATCTAGATTCTTTTGTCCTTGTTCTGAAAGTATTTGATCTGGCAAAATTCCCAAAGCTTTGCGCTGCTGCTCCACAATCTGGGTCTGTTCCTGCATTAACTGTTGGGTTTTCAATTGCTGGGTCTGTCTATAAGATTGATATTTGTTATAAACCAACACTGCCAGTACAGCGATAATAATCAGTCCAATAATTGTGAAAATATGTCCTTTGCGACTACGCTCATTAAACCGTGGCGAAGTACTATGATTTCTATAAGAACGTTGTTGTGACTGCGACTCTAAAGCTGCTGTGTTCTGCTTTAAATCCAAGCGAACAATCTGATCGGCTTTGAATTTACCGTTATCTTCGACTATTCGAAACTTCAACTTTTCCCCTATTTTAGGTTCGACACTTTTATTGGGAAAATCCTTGATATGAAAAAATAAATCTTTCGACTCATGCTCTCTGCTAATAAATCCGAAGCCACGCTCTACGATATAGCTTTTAACTCTCCCCTCAACAAACATAAGTCACTCTTATTGTTTAAATCCTATGCCGAGAATTGTAATAAAAAAAAGCGCCTAAAGGGCACTTTTTAATGAGTATTTCAATCCTCTAAATAAAACACTTAGCTGACGAAAACTTATTCAATCAACGTTTGAAGTTTGATAACAACGCTGTTGAAATGGCTTCATTGTGTTCCAATATTTTTTTCTGTTTGGTTTTAGCTGGATTTGGATCAACACGCTCAATATGTGTTGCTTTCAGCTTCTCGCCATTTTCTTCAAGCACAAATTTTACTTTTTCATTGCGTTTTGGCTCAACCTCTGTGGCGGTGGCAAAATCTGAGATATGGAAAAATATATCTTCGCCTGCCATCGAAATAAAACCGAATCCTTTTTCAGGATTATATTTGAATACTTTGCCGAATCTATATTCTAATTTCATGAACTTTACTCTAATCTGTAAACGCTATTACTACAGTATATAAAAAAGAGGCTTTAAAAGCCCCCTGTCTGATCAAATTGAAAAATTAGTCTTTTTGAACTGAACCAAAAATTTTATCGCCTGCATCACCAAGACCCGGAACAATATAACCATTTGCATTCAAACCATCATCAATCGATGCAGTAAAAATGATCACATCAGGATGAGCCGTTTCAACACGCTTAATCCCTTCAGGGGCCGCAACCAGAACCATGACACGAATATCTTTACAGCCGCTTGCTTTCAATACATCAATTGCTGCAACCAGGGATGAACCTGTGGCTAACATTGGATCAATAATCATCGCAAGACGGTTTTGAACGTCGGGTACTAATTTTTTATAGTAAGTACGCGCTTCTAAAGTTTTTTCATCACGTTCCAAACCCAGAACCGATACTTTGGCACTTGGAATAAGATTTAAGAAACCATCCAACATGCCAATACCAGCACGTAAAATTGGCACAACGGTAATTTTTTTACCCACAATACGATCTACTGTGACCTTGCCATTCCAGCCATCAACTTCCTGATCACATACCGGCAAATCTTTAGTGGCTTCATAAGTCAGCAGCATGGTGACTTCTTGTGCTAACTCACGGAAATTTTTTGTACTAATGTCTGCACGGCGTAGCAAACCAAGTTTATGTCGAATGAGCGGATGACGGATTTCATGAATAGCCACGGGAGGACACCTAAAAGATGAGATAAAATTTCACCTATTATAAATGTTTTTTATACCTCTTATAAACAAAAAAGCCCCCTAATCTAGGAGGCTTTTTGTTTAAAACTAATCGTTTTTTTAGATTACTGCTGAGAAAGCATGAAATGCAGTGGAGATAAAATCTCTGCTTGCAATGCCAATTTGATAATTGGGTCTGGATAAACACCGATCACCAATACCGCTAATGCCGCAGCAAGTACCATAAGACCACCGACTTTTTGACCCCAATGTTTATCAGCATCAATACGCGGGGTATCTGGAGGAGTCATGTACATCACCACCATCACACGGAGGTAATAATACAAACCAATACCGGAACCCACGATGATCATTGCAGCAAGGAACCAATGTTGCGTTGTAACCGCAGCCATGATCACCAGGAACTTACCAATGAAGCCCGCAGTCAGTGGAATGCCGGCAAGAGACAACATCATCACAGTCAAAGTTGCTGTCAGTACAGGACGACGCCAAAATAGACCACGGTAATCCGCCAAACTTTCTGCTTCATTGTCGTTGTTGTACGGGCTCGACATTAACGCAACCACACCGAACGCACCAATTGTTGTTAACACATAAGTGATCACATAAACCGTTACGTTACCCAGGCTTGCGTAAGTCATGCTGACTAAACCAATCAGCAAATAACCAAAGTGTGCAATTGAAGAGTAACCCAAGATACGTTTCAAGTTGACTTGACGTACTGCAAGGAAGTTACCCACCAAGATTGAAAGCACCGCAATAATCGTGATGATGGTTACGATTGAATCAATCAGGATTGCACCTGAAGTCAATAAATAGCGTACGAACAAACCAATGGTTGCAATTTTTGCAACAGTCGCAAGGAATGTCGCGATTGGCGCTGGTGCACCTGCATAAACGTCTGGTGTCCATTTGTGGAACGGAGCAAGAGACAATTTAAATGCAACCGCACAGATAATTAGGCCTAAACCTAAAACCACCATCGGTTGCTGGATCGCTTGCATTAACGCTTGAACATTGTCATAGAAAGACAATGAACCGGTATATGCATAGATATACGCCATGCCCATCAACAACATTGCAGAAGCAGTTGCTGAAAGAACCAGATATTTAATACCTGCTTCTAAAGAGCGTGAACGCTGATGCGTATATGCCAGCAGACCGTATACAGGAATCGACATCAACTCAAGGCTAATGAAGAAAGATGCATAGTGAGAGCTTGCCACCATGAGCATTGCACCCGCAACCGAGCACAACATCAAGATATACAGTTCTTCACGGTTATCTTGGTAGTTTTCAATATAAGCGTGTGACAAGGTACAGCAAGCAAGTGCCGCAACAATAATCAGCAATTGATAAAGCATGCTAAATGGATCAACCATAAACATGTTCATCACGTTCGACGGTGCAAATGCGCCACCAAACATCGCGAATAAAATATATAGCGCAGCTAGGTTTAAGCCCACTACAGACGTTGTCGCAATTAAATTATGATTACGTTTAATTGCAATGAGAAGCATCACAACGATCGCAGTTAAAGCCACGATCATCACAGGAGCTAATGGCATGAGCTCAGAAAATGACATTGTGAAGTTCATGGCTTATTGGATCTCCACATTTTGCTGTGATACGACCTGTTGAGTCGCATCGACAACGTCTTGAACTGGGATATAGCTGTTTGCTAACCACGCCATGCTTGAATTTGAAATATCAAGGAAGCTTTGTGGGTAGATACCAAGCCATAATAAAGCAACGGCACAGACCAACAGAATAACAATTTCACGCGCATTTAAGTCTTTCAGCGGGTTGGTATAATGTTGTTTTTGCTCTTCGTTTGGCGTACCAAACATTGCTTTGTGGATAAGGATTAAGCCATAAAGACCTGCCAGCACCAAGCTGATTGCTGCCAAAATGGTAAAGGTTGGGAATTTTTGGAATGAACCCATCAAAATCAGGAATTCACCAATAAAGTTACCTAGACCCGGAATACCCACAAGGGCCGCAACAAAGAACATCAAGAAAAATGGCAGGTATTGGAACTGACCGCGGATACCGCCCATTTTACGCAAGTCACGAGTATGTAAACGCTCATATACCTGACCACACATAATGAACAATGCCGCAGATGAAATACCATGTGCCAGCATCATGATCATCAGACCCTGGAAGGTCAAAATGTTACCTGCATAGATCGCAAGGAGTACAAAGCCCATATGCGAAATAGACGTATAAGCAAGTAAACGTTTCATATCGGTTTGCTGGAAAGCACACCAGGCGCCGTAGAACACACCCAGTAAACCGAAGATGATTGCGATGTCTGCAAACTGTGCAGAAGCCGCCGGGAAGAATGGAATAACGAAACGCAGTAAACCGTATGCCGCTGTCTTAATCAAGATACCAGCCAAGTCGACAGAACCTGCGGTCGGTGCTTGAGCATGCGCATCAGGTAACCAGCCGTGCAATGGGAACACTGGAAGTTTTACAGCGAAACCAATGAACATACACAGCATCAAGGCATAAGCCACTGATGGTAACTGTGCATCAAGCGTATTCGCCACACCTAGCAAATAGTTGTAATCGAATCCGATCATGCCTGTCATCATGTAACCATAAACCACAAGGCCTAGGATACCGATGAGCATGATCAAACCTGCGACTTGGGTATAGATGAAGAACTTGGTCGCTGCATATACACGTGATTTGTTGTCCGCGCCTTTATGACCCCATAACGCAATCAAGAAGTAGATTGGTACAAGCATCATCTCCCAGAAGAAGAAGAACAGGAACAGGTCAATCGCGATGAATACACCGATTACCCCACCCAAAGACCATAAAAGGTTTAAGTGGAAGAAACCAACGTTCTTTTGAATTTCACCCCATGAACATCCAACCGCAAGTACACCAAGTAATGCAGTCAAGCCCACCATAAGAAGTGAAAGACCATCCACCGCCAAGTGAATATTAATACCGAGGGTTTGAATCCAAGGCAGCATAAATTCAGCCGCCCAAGTCGGAACTTTAGCACCTAATTCATAGCTATAAGTGCCCGATTGCCAAAGCACAACCGTTAAACCCAAGGTTACCAACATACCGATTAAGGCAATGTAACGTGGCAATTTGTCATCGAACTTGTCGACTAACCAACAAATAAAACCTGCAATGAACGGTACAAGGATCAGCGCGGGTAAAATCCAGTTGTTTGTGATTTCCATCTTATTTCCCCACTACCTGAATCACGATCAAGATCATCAGCAATACCACTACACCGAGTGACATGCTTGATGCGTATTCACGCAATGAACCTGTTTGACGTGAGCTTGTGAAGCTATGACCACCTTTAACAATGGCAGGAAGCACCAACCACAAACCATCAATCGGATCACGACCTAAAATTTTCGCAATAAACAAATATGGTTTTACAAATACGATGTTGTACAACGCATCAAAACCAAGTGCATTACGGCAAATATTGACCAGACCAGTACCGAATGAAGTTTCTGCAAAAGCTTGAACAGCCTTGTAAGCAAAGGCAAACAAGATCACCCCAACCACCAGACCGGCAAGTGCAATACCGACTGCTGTATATTCAGCACCGTGTACACCCGCTTCAAGGGTTTCGGGAATAATAAATGCTGGAATTTTTGCAGAGTTTAAAATAGCTTCTACTGGCGCTTTCAAGAAGTAAGCCAAACCAGTTGAAAGTACCGCCAAGATACCCAACGGAGCCCAGTAAGTTGCGCCTTTGATTTGGTGATATGGCGTGTTTTCTTTACCAAAGAATACAACCCAGATTAAACGGAATGTATAAATAGAGGTTAAGAACGCACCCGCAACACCCACCCAGTACAAGCTGCTATAAACAGCAATACTTTGTCCCTGCGCCCAAACGGCACCCAGAATTGCATCTTTCGAGAAGAAGCCGATGGTCAAGAATGGAATTGCAGCCAATGCACCGCCACCAATCGCGAAGCAGGCAAACAAGAATTTGTTATGTTTGAACAGGCCACCCATTTTGAAGATGTTTTGTTCATGGTGGTAAGCCAGAATCACCGCACCTGACGACAAGAATAATAATGCCTTGAAGAATGCATGTGCAAGCATGTGGAATAAACCGGCTTGATACGCTTCAGCACCGACTGCCATAAACATATAACCGAGCTGACTCATGGTTGAGTAAGCCAAAATACGTTTAATGTCGGTTTGAACCAATGCAGCAAAACCAGCCACAATCAATGTGACCGCACCTGTAATCGAGATGAACATCATCACTTCAGGTGTCATTTCCAGCACAGAGAACATACGGCAGCACAGGTAAATACCTGCGGTTACCATTGTTGCAGCATGGATCAATGCAGAAACAGGTGTAGGACCTGCCATCGCATCAGCGAGCCATGTTTGTAATGGAATTTGAGCAGATTTACCGGCAGCACCCAAGAACAACATTAAAGATGTCCAGATCGCAAGTGAATGGTCACCCGCTAATACTTGAGGTGCATTGGCAACAATTGTTCCAATATGCAAAGTACCAAATTGTTGGTAAAGCAAGAACAATGCAATCAGCAAGAATACGTCACCGATACGAGTTACGGTAAATGCCTTGATTGCTGCATAACCATTTTCAGGTTTTTGATAGTAATAACCAATCAGCAAGTATGAACACAGACCTACGCCTTCCCAACCCAAGAACAATAACGCCAGGTTATCGCCCAAAACGAGAAGCAACATGCTCGCGACGAACAGGTTGAAGTAAGAGAAGAAACGCGCGAAGTCTTCATCACCACGCATATACCATGATGCAAAGATGTGGATCAAGAAACCCACACCGGTCACCATGCCCATCATCAGTAATGACAGACCGTCTAGATGCAAGCTCATGCCCGGCGCTAAACCACCGACGCTGAACCAGGTCCACAAATGTTGCACCTGAGCAACCGAGCCATTCGCGATAAAGCCCATACCAGCGATCAAAGCAACTAAAGCAGACAGGCCAACTGACCCTACCCCAATAATTGCCGCTACATTTTCAGGAAGCTTGTTACGCCCCGCCGCTAAAAGGACAAAACCAATGAGCGGAAATAATACTGTTAAATATAAATAACTCATCCGCGCATCTCACTAGCAGCATCCACATCCAAATGATGGAAGCGATGGTAGAACTGAAGGACGATCGCAAGACCAATACACGCCTCTGCAGCAGCAAGGGTTAAAATCAGGATGAACATGATTTGTCCATCTGGCTGTAACCATGCACTACCCGCTAAAACAAACGCAAGTGCAGCTGCGTTCATCATCACTTCAAGGCTCATTAACATAAATAATAGGTTGCGTCGCACCATTACACCGTAAAAACCGAGTGCAAAAAGAATGGTTGCAACGATCAAACCATGTTCTAAAGGGATGTTGCCCATTATTCTTTTTCCTTTTCTGCACTTGGTTCACGTTTACCCAAATGGAATGCAGCTACTAACGCAGCTAGCAATAACATCGCGGCAACTTCTACCAATAGTAAGTAGTGAGTAAAGAGCGCTGTACCAACAACTTTAGGTCCGATCACTTCTGTGCCCATGACAGGACCAGCAGTGGTGTAATCCGAACCTAGCATCCAGACAAGCACAAGGCCCATCAAAAAACTCATCATTGCAGGATATGCCCATGCAGATGAAGTGAGCCACTTACGTTCCTGATCAACGGTATGTTGACCAAGATTCAGCATCATCACTACAAACACGAATAACACCATGATCGCGCCGGCATACACAATAATTTCGAGCGCACCAGCAAATGGTGCACCCACAATCATGAACATCCCTGCAACTGCAAGCAGAGACACGATCAAGCTAAGCAATGCATGAACAGGATTCGCGTTGGTGACAACACGAAGCGTAGAAACAATGGCCACGAGTGCCATCAAATAAAATGGCCACATCATGGTAATAAGCTCCGTACGTCAACAGGCGCGCTTTCGCGTTGTGCTTGACCTTTATCTTTACCTGCTACAGCCATACCGGCTACGCGGTAGAAGTTGTAGTCAGGATATTTACCAGGACCAGAAATGAGCAAGTTTTCTTTCTCATAAACCAAGTCTTGACGAACATATTCGCCCAATTCGAAATCTGGTGTCATCTGAATTGCAGTCGTTGGACATGCTTCTTCACACATACCGCAGAAAATACAGCGAGAGAAGTTGATACGGAAAAACTCCGGATACCAACGACCATCTTCTTTTTCTGCTTTTTGTAGTGAAATACAGCCCACCGGACAAGCCACCGCACATAAGTTACATGCAACACAGCGCTCTTCGCCATCTGGGTC
This sequence comes from Acinetobacter sp. SFB, assembly GCF_001647545.1. GTDB lineage: Bacteria > Pseudomonadota > Gammaproteobacteria > Pseudomonadales > Moraxellaceae > Acinetobacter. The sequence goes on along the minus strand of NZ_LSZH01000017.1, from coordinate 103,109 downwards.
ACGTGTCAATACAATACGACCACGGAAACGCGGCGGAACAATTTGTTCACCTGGTACTTCTGGATATAAAATGGTGTCACGTTTACGTGTCACGTGGCTGAAAACCATCCACAATGAACGTACGATTGACCCGAATCCAGCTAGAATTTTATACATTTTGTACTCCCTGCTGTCCTAGGCCTGATTCATCAGAATCACAGCACCAGTCACCAACAAGTTGACCAACGCCAATGGCAAACAAATCTTCCAACCAAAGTTCATCACTTGGTCATAACGTGGGCGCATTAACGAACCACGTGCCAAGACAAACATCATCACAAAGAATGCTGTTTTGATAATGAACCAGAATACTGGTGGAATAAATGGAATTTCTAGGTTGAATGGCGCTAACCAACCACCGAAGAATAAAGTTACGATCAGTGCTGAAATAAGAACCACGTTGACATATTCTGCAACGAAGAACATACCCCATTTCATACCGCCGTATTCGACATGGTAACCTTCCGCCAATTCTTGTTCAGCTTCGGGTTGGTCAAATGGATGACGATGCGTTACCGCGACACCAGCAACAATAAAGATCAAGAAACCCAAAAATTGCGGAATAACGAACCAGACATCACGTTGTGCTTCAACAATCTCACGCATGTTGAATGAACCCGCAATTGCGACCACACCCATAAGCGAAATACCCAAGAACACTTCATAAGAAATGGTTTGAGCTGCTGAACGTAGACCACCCAATAACGCATATTTGTTATTTGAAGACCACCCACCGAACAGTACTGCATAGACTGCAATACCGGCCATTGCCATAAAGAACAATAGCCCGATACTCATGTCTGAAACACCCAGTGTTGGACTTACAGGAATCACCATGAACGAAAGTACAGCAGTTGCCATGGCAACTGCTGGTGCTAAACGAAAAGTGAGCTTGTCCGCAAACTTAGGTGTCCAATCTTCCTTAAACATGATTTTCAGCATGTCGGCAACGATCTGGAACATCCCCCCAGGACCAACACGGTTTGGACCGTAACGGTCTTGCCATAATGCCAGTAAACGACGTTCAATGAATGACATCAACGCAGCGACAAGCACCACCACAAGCAAGATCACAATCGCCTGAACTACAGAGTAAGCGATTGGCCAGTTCTCAGCCCAAAGCGGTGTTTGACGTATAATTTCTTGATTCATGAATTACACTCCTACCGCGACTGATACAGGCTCTGCAAGTGAAACCGTTGGTGCAAGACCAATTGGATAACCAATATAACCTGTAGGTAAATATTCAATCACTTGAACTGGAAGGCTGATGCTTGCCTCGCCTGATTTCACAGTAATGTTTTGACCGTCTTGAACATTTAAGCGTGCTGCATCTTGCTCACCCACGGCAAATACTGCTTCAGGAATACGCGATTCCATAGCAGGTGTTTTCACAGTGAACTCACCAGAACCGAAAATGTGGTGCATCGGTACTAAGCGGAAGCTTTCTGGATGAGTAACAACTGGCGTTGGTGCAACGAAAGTACGTGCAGGACGTTTAACTAAACGATCGAATAAACGAATGCCTGAATCACCACCTTTTAAGTGACCACCCACGTTGTCTTGGTATTTATTCCAAGCTTGTGGAGAGTTCCAACCCGCAGACCATGCAAATGGGATCAGTGAAGATGGCGTTTGATTTCCGACATAACCTTCCATAGAGAACGTTAATGCAGAATCGATATCGATCGGCTGTTTCGGTTCATGTACAGATAACGGCGCACGCATGGCAGTACGACCTGAATAACGGCGTGGTTCACGCGCAATTTTCAAGCCATGTACACGGTAGCCCGCATCTGGTGCCACATCACGAATTGCTTCAAGTGCAGGTACATTTTTCGCAACAGACTCAATCACGTCATCCAGCAATGTCCATGAAATTGCCTTACCTTGTAAGCCAGTTTCAAGGGCATGCAACCAGCGCCATGATTCTTTAATCGCATACTCTGGTTTGTGATAGCTTGGGTCATACACTTGGTAGAAACGTTGTGCACGGCCTTCTTGAGATACCACAGTACCATCACCTTCCGCGAAGCTTGCCGCTGAAAGTACAATCGATGCTTTGGCAACAGTTGCAGTTTCAGAATGATCAACCACGATCACCTCAGCTGCTTTGGCGAATGCCGCATCCACTTGAGCTGTTGGTAAACGACGGTATAGGTCGTTTTCAACCACGATGATGGCATCGTAATCTTGAGCGAATGCTTGTTCCAAGCTTAATCCACCAAAGATTGCCAAGCCCATGGAGTTCACTTCAGGAACAGTCAATGTCAAACCTGCATTTGAACCCAGGTTTTGAGCAACTTGAGCTGCCGCTTCCAGGATTGCAGGATCTTGTAAGCTGGTACCTGAAATGATCAGTGGTTTTTTCGCAGCTTTTAAGGTGTCCGCAATGGTTTGAGCAAATGCTTTTGCATCATCATCCAAACCAGTGATGTTCTCACCTGCAACTGCCGCAGCAACCGCAAAGCCCAAACGCGCAATGTCGTTTGGAGAAGCAACCACTTCACCTGTGGCAACGTCAGCTAAACGGGTTTGCGTTGCAGCCAGGATGTAAATCGGAGATTTCGCATCTTGACCAATACGTTGTACCGGTTCAGCCAGCCATTCTTGGGTACGACGTTCTGCCGCCATTTCTTTGGCTTTGTTTTTCGCCGCCTGGCGAACAGACAAGGCCATACGTGGTGCAGTTTGAGTTAAGTCTTCACCCAAAATCAACACCGCATCATAGCTTTCAATTTCACGCATCGTCGGGTTATAAACACCCTCGGTTTGCATGATAGAAGCAGCCAGTTCAACCAGATTTTGTTCTTTTTGCGACAGACCTGTTGAATAGTTATCTTGACCGACCAATTCACGAAGCGCGAAGTTAGATTCAAGAGAGGCACGTGGAGAACCAATACCCAAAACTTTTTTGCCTTGAATATTTGCAATCACGGTATCTAGTGCTTTATCAACAGAAACCGTAGTCACGTTTGCGCCATTACGGAACTGTGGCTGACGTGGACGATCTGCACGATTTACATAACCCGTTCCGAAACGACCTTTATCGCAAAGGAAGTATTGGTTAACGTCACCATTAAAGCGGTTTTCAACACGACGAAGTTCGCCATAACGCTCACCCGGAGATATATTACAACCTGAAGAACAGCCTTGACACACGCTTGGTGCATACTGCATGTCCCATTTACGGTTGTAGCGTTCTGAGTGAGTTTTATCGGTAAATACACCCGTTGGGCATACTTCAGTCAGGTTACCCGAGAATTCAGATTCTAGCGTCCCTGATTCAGGACGACCGAAGTAAACACGAGAAGCGCTTGCATACACCCCAAAGTCTGTCCCGCCTGCGTAGTCGTTGTAGTAACGAACACAACGGTAACATGCGATACAACGGTTCATTTCATGAGAAATGAATGAGCCTAGCTCCTGGTTGTAATGCGTACGTTTGGTGAAACGGTAGCGACGACGGTCGTGCTGTGTCATCACCGTCATATCTTGTAAATGACAGTGACCACCCTCTTCACAAACTGGACAGTCGTGCGGGTGATTCGTCATCAAGAATTCAACAATCGATGCACGAAATTCCGTTGCTTCTTTGTCTTCAATTGAAATATAGGAATTGTCAGAAGCAGGCGTCATACATGACATCACCAAACGACCACGCGTATCTTCAGGATTTGCGTATTGTTTGACGGCACATTGACGGCAAGAACCAACAGAACCTAAGGATGGATGCCAACAAAAGTATGGAATATCCAGACCCAAAGACAAACATGCTTGCAGCAAGTTTTCCGAGCCATTTACTTCGTAGTCTTTTCCATCGACATGAATTGTAGCCATAGTCGAATTCCTTAAACCTGTTCTGCGTGGCTAGCTTGAGCAGCAGGACGATTCGTCACTTTTGCTTCAAACTCACTACGGAAATGTTTGAGTGCGCCCATAAGCGGCTCCATTGCACCCGGTGCGTGCGCACAGAAAGTCTTACCAATCCACAACTTACGCGTTAACTCTTGTAAGTGCTCGATATCTTCCTGCTTACCTTCGCCATTCTCTAAAGCTTTAAGCGCTTTCACTGCCCAAGGTAGGCCATCACGACATGGGGTACAGAAACCACACGATTCACGCGCAAAGAATTCTTCTAAGTTACGGGTCGCTGAAACCATACACTGGGTTTCATCCACCACCATTAACAAACAAGTTCCTAAACGTGAGCCTGCTTTCATGATGCTTTCCGCATCCATTGGCAGGTCAATGTGTTCAGCAGCCAAAAAGTCAGTCGATGCACCACCGGGTAGCCATGCTTTTAACTTAAGACCATCACGCATACCACCGGCATGATCTTCAATCACTTCACGCGCGGTAGTACCAAAAGGAAGTTCCCATAAACCTGGGAATGTCACCTTGCCTGATGCACCATAAATTTTCGTGCCTGGATCTTTCGATTTACCTTCAGATAAACCAACATACCATTCAGGACCACGAAGCAGGATTGCCGGTAAATTGTTAAAGGTCTCTACGTTGTTGACAATGGTAGGACGACCCCAAGCACCTGCAACTTGCGGAAATGGCGGTTTGGTACGTGGATTTGCACGGCGACCTTCAAGCGAGTTAATCAATGCAGTTTCTTCACCGCAGATATAACGACCCGCACCGGTATGCACGTGCATCTCAAAGTTCCAGCCAGTACCGAGGATGTTTTCACCTAGGTAACCTTTGGCACGAACCTGCTCAAGCGCTTCGTTTAAGTACTTCGCAGCTTCGATGTATTCACCACGGATGAAGATATAACCCTGAGTTGCTTCTAATGTATAAGCAGCAATCAGCATCCCTTCGATCAATTGGTGTGGAAGATCTTCCATCAACAAACGGTCTTTAAAGGTACCTGGTTCCATTTCATCGGCATTACAGATCAGGTAACGTGGACCGCCATCATTTGGCGCCATCAATGACCATTTAATCCCTGCCGGGAAACCTGCACCACCACGACCTTTTACAGTTGCAGCCTTAACCACATCAAGCACTTCAGCCGGTTTCATGGCAATGGCTTTTTTAAAGCCTGCATAACCTTCCAGCGCTTCGTAATCATCCGCATTACGAACATTGGCTTGTTTGCTTAAACGCCAAGTGAGTGGATGGGTTTCCGGGTTACCATCGCCATAAATCGGTTTTGGTTCAGTATTCATACATACTTCTCCAATAACTGTTTAACTGAAGACACTTCAACCAAACCGTGAGTATCTTCATTAATCATTAGGGTTGGACCTTTGTCACAGTTCCCCAAGCAGCAGATTGGCAAAATCGTGAAACGACCATCAGCAGTCGTTTGACCGAATTGAATACCAAGCTCGCGTTGGAATGCCTCAGCCAAAGTTTCAGCACCCATCAAGAAGCATGCAATTGAATCACATAGCAAAATCACGTTGCGACCTACGGGTTGACGGTAGATACGGTTATAAAACGTAGCCACTCCTTCCAAGTCCGCAACACTCATAGAGAGCATCTGCGCAATTGCGTTCATTTGTGCATCATCTACCCAACCATTACGGCGTTGCACGCATTTCAATGCATCCAAACATGCTGCACGTGGGTATGGATAGTGATGAATGTGATGTTCGATATCGTGGATTTCTTCCGAAGTTAAAATCCCTTCAACATTCACACGTGGTTTTTTGTCAGTCAAAATCATCATAATGCGTTTACCCCTAGCGATCCACGTCAGCCATTACGACGTCAATTGTCGCTAAATAAATGATCAAGTCAGACATTAAGCTGCCGTTAATCACAGAAGGCATTTGCTGTAAATGCGTGAATGTTGGTGTACGAATACGGGTACGGTAACTCATGGTTGACTTGTCAGAAGTCAAGTAGTAGTTCGACGCCCCTTTTACTACTTCCGCCATTACAGATGCTTCACCAGCAGGCATTACAGGACCCCATGACACGCTCAAGAAGTGCGTAATCAAGGTTTCAATATCTTGCAAGGTCTTATCTTTTGGCGGTGGAACAGCCAATGGATGATCCGCTTTATAGGCACCAGACGGCATGTTGTCTAAACATTGCTTCACGATTTTTAATGATTCTTCAATCTCACGGAAGTGAACCATAACACGCGCATAAGCATCGCCTTCGTACTCTAAAGGCACTTCGAAATCATAGTTTTCATAACCGCTATAAGGACGGTATTTACGAACATCGAAATCGATACCTGTGGCACGTAGACCAGTACCCGTGACACCCCAAGCCAATGCAGATTTTGCATCGTATTGCGCAACACCTTGGGTACGACCCATGAATACCGAGTTGCGTAATGCAGCTGTGTAGTATTCGTTCATACGGCTTGGCATCCATTCGAGAATTTCACGAATGAGTTTTTGCCAGTTGTTTGGAAGGTCGTGCGCTGTACCGCCAATACGGAACCAAGCGGGATGCATACGGTAACCGGTAATCGCTTCGATTGCGTCATAGATTTTTTGACGATCGGCGAACATATAGAATACCGGCGTCATACCACCAGCATCTTGAATTGCAGTACCGATATACAACAAGTGGTTATTGATACGGAACAATTCAGACATCATGACACGGATACATTGTGCACGATCAGGAACCGTGATTCCGGCCATTTGTTCCACACCTAACACATAAGGCATGTTTTGCGCACAACCACCCAAGTAGTCAACACGGTCGGTATATGGAATGAATGAATGCCAGGTTTGACGTTCAGCCATTTTTTCCACACCACGGTGGTGATAACCGATGTCCGGCACGCAGTCTTTGACTTCTTCGCCGTCTAGCTGAAGAATAATACGGAATGCACCATGCGCAGATGGGTGGTTCGGACCCAAGTTCAGGAACATGAAGTCTTCATCGGCATTACCGCGTTTTAGACCCCAGTCTTCAGGAACGAAGCGCAAGTGTTCTTGCTCGAAATCTTGTTTCGCCTGGTTCTGCATATATGGCGTATATTCAGTAGCACGTGCTGCATATTCTTTGCGCAGTGGGTGACCTTCCCAATACGTTGGCAACAAAATACGACGGAGCATTGGATGCCCTTCGAAATTAATGCCGAACATATCGTATGCTTCACGTTCGTACCAGTTGGCATTTGGCCAAATATTGGTCGCAGTGGGAAGATTTAAATCACTCTCATTCAACGCAACTTTAATACGAATATCACTGTTACGCTCTAGCGATAACAAATGATAGAACACGGTAAAGTCTGAGGCAGGTAAACCGTCGCGGTGCGTACGTAAACGCTCATCTACCGCCGACAAGTCGAACAACATCACGTATGGACGTGACACTTTACGCAAGAACATTAAGACGTCTTGTACACGTGCGCGCTCAACCCAGACCGTTGGAAAATCTTCAAAAGTCGCTTGCACGTAGAAGTTCTCACCAAACTTGGTTTTGAGTTCTTCTACAATTGCAAATGCTGGGCGTGAATCAACAGGCGTTGATTCTGGCATAGCAATGTCAGTTTCAGCCATTGGCTTGGCTTCCTATTTTATACAAATTCAAGGCAACTTTAACGACAATTACACCCAGACCGGGTGCATCAATATTTCATCGTTAAAATTATTCAATTTCATCCATAGATCGTAAGTTTTTCACTGCAATACGTTCAGCATTCTTACGGTCACGTTCTGGCTGCATCTTTGGCTTATACACTGGCTGAAGATCATCACCAATTACCGCTGAAAGTGGACGGCGCTCTAATTGAATTTGGTCTTGTAACAGCATCAAGGCTTGTAATAATGCTTCAGGGCGCGGCGGGCAACCTGGGACATACACGTCGACAGGAATGATTTTATCCACACCTTGTACAACTGAATAAATGTCGTACATCCCGCCAGAGTTTGCACAAGCACCCATTGAAATCACCCATTTAGGTTCTAACATTTGCTCATATAAACGCTGAATTACAGGTGCCATCTTCACGAAGCACGTACCTGCAACAATCATTAAATCCGCCTGACGCGGTGAAGCACGAATAACTTCGGCACCGAAACGTGACATGTCATGCACACCGGTTAAAGTGGTTGCATATTCGACGTAACAGCAAGATGTCCCAAAGTTAAAAGGCCAGACAGAGTTTTTACGACCCCAGTTGACAGCTGTATGCATCACGTCCTCTAAACGAGTCATGAATACATTCTTATTCACTTCGTCTTCAAGCGGATCGGTAACGATCTGGCGCTCCTGAAGTGGATATTGATCAGCATCCGGATTCGCACGGGTTAATGTATATTTCATCCCGAGTTACTCCTTAATAGATGATGTAGCCGGTGTTTTTGCTTTCACACGACCAGAAGATTGAGCTGGAATTTGACCTGTAGGGTCCATAACCAACTCTTCGATGGAGTTAAAGCGAGTGATGTCTGCAAGGTTCATATTTGCTGAACCTATTTTCGATTGCATAGCTGCTGATTTGCGACGATCCGTTGGTGCCCAGTTTAATGCACCTACTTTCACTGCATAAATCAACGCAATCAATAAATCAACTACGAAGATGACAACAGTAGTAAAACCGAACCAACCTACCTCACGAACCGATGTAGCCCATGCGTAGAGATAAAGTGCTTCCAAGTCAAATACTACAAAGAAAATCGCCACCAAGTAGAACTTAGCAGACAAGCGGATGCGTGCTCCACCAGCACCCACCACACCTGACTCAAATTGCTCTTGCTTCGCACGGCCCCATGACTTACCCCCAAGGAGTAAAGGAACGGTGAGCATAAAGACGCAAAGAAATGTAACGCCGATCACGAAAGCAATAACTGCCCAATCGTATGGAGTAATGGCACTCATGCGGGGATAACTCCTAGCAGGCCTAATTTATTAACAAAGAATGTATGTATTGGCCTTCTAATACACCAAACACAAAATTAATCCCGCCAATTGTACCTGATTTATGATTTCACTTGCTAGCTTATAAGTCTTAGTCTTTTGGATGATTTTTTAGTCAATTTACTGCTTTTTCAAAGCTTAAGCCCTATTGTTTGTCTGGCAATCGCTTTATTAAATCAAAAGAAGAAAATTGATTATTTTTTTCAAATTACTGAAAGTCAGACTCATATTGCCAAGAAAAATCCAAATTATAATGTCATTTATTTATTCAGGCACAGTTCCACTCAGCGCAAAATGATCAAACTCTGGCGTAATGTCTTTACAGCTCCCACTTTCATAGGCACATCATTATTATTTTGTTTCTTTCATAAAAAGCAACGCTTTTAAAAATCTATTCATAACCAGAGAACTTTTTTATTGTGATTTTTTAAAGCACTCTCATCTATATAAAACAAATTAGCACAATTTCATAGTACTTATTTTGTGTGTTTTTTTGCAACTCTCATGCATCTCCTGATGATCTCCCCCCCTATTTATGCTATTCCTATCTGTATCCGTAGAACAAAGAATAAGGAACAAACACATGGGCTTAGAATACAAACATGAATCTGAGTATTTTTTCTTTGCACAGCTGTTGGTGCGTCATGTTGAAGGATATATTGAAAAACATCCCGATGCTCAGAATGCCATTTTTGACCTTCGTGATATTTATGAACTTTTCCGCCAAGACTTTGCTTCTGCAACCACCAATCTGGATGCTATCTTAAATATTGCAGATCAATATAAAGTCGAAACACTAAACGGCGATCAAAAATTGGTTAGCCATTATGCGATTGATCCTAAAAATAATTCTCTACTTTTAGATTTCAATACCGATGCCCTTGATAGTTTAAGACAAGGCAAGCCAATTATTGAACCCGATGCCACACTGCACGAATAATCCATACTAAAAAGCACCGGATCCGGTGCTTTTTATATTATATCTCTATTAAGACTCCATGCCGTCTTTGCTTGTTCCAGTTTTCTTATTGCTTTGATTAAAGCGTTGTACTGGCCATGTCATCGTAAAACGCGCCCCACCCAGATTCGGACTTTTATCTACACCAATATTACCGCCAAACCAGTACGCAATACGACTCACAATAGACAGACCTAAACCATAGCCGCCAGAAGCACGGGTACGACTGTCATCTAGACGGGCAAAAGCTTCAAAAATGCGCTTGCGCTCTTCTTCGGGAATACCTGCCCCATCATCTTCAACTTGTACATAAGCCAGACCTTCGTCATTGATCCCACCGCTTACAATCACTTTATGATCACAATAGCGAACTGCATTCCCCACCAAATTCTGTACGACACGATGTAAATATCGACGCTCGGCATCGACCATAATATTAAGAGGGGGTGCTTTCAGCTCAATTTCTTTTTGTGTTTTCAAGGCTTCAGTTTCAACGACCACTTGATCCAAAACGTCACACAAGACAATTTTTTCAAAATCTAGCGATGGTGTACCTTGCTCGAGTTTTGCATAGGTCATGATTTCATCAATCAAGGTATTTAGCGCTTCAATATCTTTATCAATCTGCTCAACTTGCTGTAAACGGTATTCGTAGTCATCTTCGTCTGCCAACATTTCCATAGCAAAACGGATACGTGCCACAGGGGTACGCAGTTCATGTGAAACCGCACGCATCAATTCGCGTTGCGCTTCAATCAAACGCTGAATATGATCAGACATACTGTTGTAATTGGTCGCTAGACTTGCCATTTCATCGGTACCATCGACCGGTAAACGCAAGGTCATATCTCCGGACTTCATGCGATGCAAGGCATAATTCACTTCACGCAAACGACGCTGCATGGGTACAAGCAAGCCATATACCCCCAAACTCAGCACAAATAAGCTGAGCAAGGTAATTCCTGCTGCAAGCTGGAAAGGCATCCAGTTAAATAGCGGCACAGGACCGAGCACCAGCACCTCAGAAGGTGAATTTGGCATGGGTGAAACAATAGAGATCGTGGTGCCACGAACCGACGCACTGTCACGGTATAAAATAATACTGTGATCTAATCGAAGGCGCCCAATCTGTTCGGAATCGAGTGGCAGGTTTTGAACTTTTTCAATTTGAATGGGGTAGGAAAAATTCGATTGAATTTTTGCCAAATATTCTTTTTCTTGTCCCGGGTAATACACCAGATAATCGAGAATAAAAATGGGTAACGCTTTCATTTGGCGTTCCCCAATTTTATCCACTTTTATATAAAGCAAATGTTTTGGATCTTCTTTCAAGCCAATAATGACATAAGCAATCGAGTTTTGTGCATCATAACGAACGGCAGCTTTGCGATCATTAATGCGTCTTTGCTCGGTACGCGATAAATCGACTTTATTTGCATCTACATAATAGATGGGCAGTTCCAGCAAATCAGAAGCATCAGAAATCCAGTCTTTCTTCTGTTGCTCATTGGGCTGCCGGGCGATGCCCTCACTAATAATATAGGACACCCCGTCGGTTAAAGATTCACGATATTCTTGCGCACGCTGGTAATTAATAATCTGTACCAACAGGTAGCCAAATACTGCCACCAAGGCGACTAAAATGACTAACCCCGCATAAATACGCAAGAATATACTGTGTTTAAACAAGAGGATGTCCTATAAATATTAGGTACAACTATTAAAGACCGTTGGTTTCTTTAACGAACAAATAGCCTTTACTACGTACTGTTTTAATACGTTTCGGATTTTCCGGATCATCACCAATTTTTGGACGGATACGTGAAATACGCACGTCGATTGAACGGTCCTGACCATCGTATTCAATCCCACGCAGACGCTCAAAAATATCTTCACGAGATAAAATGCGCCCGGCATTTGAAGCCAACAACCACAACAGGTCATATTCAGCGCTGGTGAAGTCAACCAACTCGCCATTCAAAGTTACCGAACGACCACCGTTATCGATCACAAGGTCATCGAACTCGATACGTTGCGCAACTTCATCTTCAGGTACTTTATCGGTACGGCGCAATAATGCACGGATACGCGCCAAGAGAACGCGTGGCTGAACAGGTTTAGCAACATAGTCATCTGCACCCATTTCCAGACCCAAAACTTGGTCCATATCTTCGGTACGTGCAGTCAACATCAAAATCGGTTGATGATAATGTGGACGAACTTCACGACAAATGGTTAAACCATCGGCACCTGGCAACATCACATCCAGCACCACCAGGTCTGGTTGTTCAGCAATAATACGACGGATTGCACGATTACCGTCAGGCTCTACCCCAACTTCTAATCCATTACGAATCAGGTATTCTTGAGTCAAACGTGCAAGACGTTCATCGTCTTCAACAATTAAAATTTTAGGTAACTTTTCTTCTTGGCTCATAAAATGCCCCTTTATATGGATTAAGGTATCCTTAAAAATCCTGTGGATACGCTTCAATATACACAGCAATATACACACGTTTACATTGTAAACAAGATGGCATTCACCAAACTGATACATCAAAGTAGCTTTTTGTTATATTTTTATTAAACGTTGAATTAATTGATAATTTCAACTGTAATGCACGTTTTAGCTATCTTTCTGATATATATTGTTACAAAATGATGTATTTATATACATTTTGCCATTTTGTTCAGAATATGAGTAATTAATCGCACTCTTTTAACTTATCCACAAGGTTATCTATAAGCACTTAATTCGAGCTTTGTTATGCTAGACCCCTGTCTAATCAGGCTTATACAAGAAACATAAAAATAGAGATTTTTTTGCAATGAGATATTGCGAAGAAATAGAAAAATTTTTACTAAAATGTCAATATTGATCTAAGCTCATTTTTCCCGTATCTTGTGTTCAATTCGATTTTAAACCACTAGTTCTTGTGTTTATTCCTCAAACACTGAGATGAGATTTCGTCCAGTTCAAATGGTCCTCACACATAACAATAGATGACAATGGAGCTATGCCCACATGAGCGTAATCACTTCAATTCCTGGTCAACTTCAGGTGATTAAACGCACCGGTGATGTTGCTACTTTTGATGCAGAAAAAATTTCTGTTGCGATAGGTAAAGCTTTTCTGGCTGTAGAAGGTCAACAAAGCGCTGATTCAAGCCGTATTCATGACCGTATAGAACAACTTACTGAAATGGTAATGAATACTTTTAGCCGTCGTTTACCGTCAGGTGGCACGATTCACATTGAAGAAATTCAAGACCAAGTTGAACTTGCGCTTATGCGTACCGGTGAACAGAAAGTTGCACGTGCGTATGTCATCTACCGCGACCAACGTGCTGATGCGCGTAAACAACTCGGTGCACACCATCACCCGACTTTACAAGTAACTGCTGCAAATGGTCAGCTTCAACCGCTTGACTTGGCTGCGCTACAAGCACATGTGGAAAAAGCGGCTGAAGGTCTGGAAGGTATTGATGTTCAAGCGATCGTCGATGAAACCATCAAGAACTTATATAACGGCGTAAAAGAGTCAGACATCGCGACAACAATGATGATGGCAACCCGTACCCGTATCGAACAAGAACCTAACTATACGTATGTGACTGCACGTTTACTGCGTGACAACTTGGTTGCTACAGGTTTAGAGTTCTTGGGTCTATCTACCGAGACCAACGAAGGCGATGCTTTAGAAACTTTCTTGAAGAAAGGGATCGAGCTTGAACTTATCTCTCCGGAACTGCTTAACTTTGACCTTGCGAAACTGGCAGCAGCGATTCAACCAGAACGCTCAAACCAGTTCACATACTTAGGTCTACAAACATTATTTGACCGTTACTTCATTCACTCAAATGGCATCCGCTTTGAATTACCGCAATTGTTCTTCATGCGCGTTTCAATGGGTCTGTCGTTAAATGAAGAAAACCGTGAAGATCGTGCCATCGAGTTCTACAACTTGTTGTCTAGCTTCGACTACATGGCGTCAACACCTACCCTATTTAACTCTGGCACTTTACGTCCGCAGTTGTCTAGCTGTTACTTAACCACCATTGGTGATGACCTGTACAACATTTATGGCGCAATGCGTGATAACGCAATGTTGTCTAAATGGGCAGGTGGTTTAGGCAATGACTGGACACCAGTTCGTGCCTTGAACTCATACATCAAAGGCACAAACGGTAAATCACAAGGTGTTGTTCCGTTCCTTAAAGTGGCCAACGATACTGCAGTAGCTGTAAACCAAGGTGGTAAACGTAAAGGTGCAGTGTGTGCATACCTTGAAACTTGGCACCTGGACATCGAAGAATTCCTGGAACTGCGCAAAAATACCGGTGATGACCGTCGCCGTACACACGACATGAATACTGCAAACTGGGTTCCAGACTTGTTCATGCAACGTGTCTTTGAAGATGGCGACTGGACTTTGTTCACTCCGTCTGAAACGCCTGATCTGCATGATTTAATGGGTGCAAAATTCGCTGAACGTTATGCTTACTACGAAAGCATTGCCAAAGAAACAAACATGTTGCACAAAGTGATTCGTGCAAAAGATTTGTGGCGCAAAATGCTGTCTATGTTGTTTGAAACCGGTCATCCTTGGATCACATTCAAAGACGTATGTAACTTGCGTTCACCACAACAACACGTGGGCGTAGTACATTCATCTAACTTGTGTACAGAAATTACCTTGAACACCAGTGAAGATGAAATTGCGGTATGTAACCTGGGTTCAATCAACCTGGTTCAACACGTTCAAGGCGGTGTTTTAGATCGTGAAAAACTGGCGCGTACAGTAAAAACTGCTGTTCGTATGCTTGATAACGTAATCGACATCAACTACTACGCTGTACCACAAGCACGTACTTCAAACATGAAGCATCGTCCAGTGGGTATGGGCATCATGGGCTTCCAGGATGCTTTATATGAAATGAACCTGGCTTACGGTTCTGATGCGGCTGTTGATTTTGCCGATGAATCGATGGAAGTGATTTCTTACTACGCAATTACAACCTCAAGCGATTTGGCTGTTGAACGTGGTACGTACGAGACATTTAAAGGATCACTTTGGGATCAAGGGATCTTGCCAATCGACTCTTTAGACATCGTTGCGAAATCACGTCCAGAACGCATGTTCGAAGTGGATCGTACTACTCGTCTGGATTGGGATACTTTACGTAGCAAAGTTCAAAAAGACGGTATGCGTAACTCGAACGTGATGGCGATTGCTCCAACTGCAACCATCTCGAACATTTGTGGTGTTTCTCAGTCAATCGAACCAACGTTCCAGAACCTGTATGTGAAATCGAACCTTTCTGGTGAATTCACAGTGATCAACCCGTACCTGGTACGTGCGTTAAAAGATCGCGGCCTTTGGGATTCTGTGATGGTGAACGACCTTAAACACTTTGAAGGTTCTGTTCAGAAGATTTCGCGCATTCCTGAAGAGCTTAAAGCCATCTTCGCGACTGCGTTTGAAGTTGAGCCACGCTGGATTGTTGATGCTGCATCACGTCGTCAAAAATGGATCGATCAGGCACAGTCTCTTAACCTTTACATCTCTGGTGCAAATGGTAAGAAACTGGATATGACGTACAAAATGGCGTGGTTGCGTGGCCTTAAAACCACTTATTACCTTCGTGCATTGGGTGCGACTTCTACAGAGAAATCGACCATTAATACCGGTGCATTGAACGCAGTAAAATCAAATATGGGCCCAGCTGTTATCACCAGCGCACCCGTTGCGGTAGTGGAAGCTGCCAAGCAACCAGAAGCTGCGATTGTAGCTGAAGATGATTTTGCTCAAGCAGCGCCAGTGCCATTGGCATGTTCAATTGACAATCCAGATTGTGAAGCTTGTCAATAAGGCTTCATAACCTCCCCTAACCCCTCCTAAAAGGAGGGGGATTCCTCGAAGCAAATGACTGGATGTAAGTCCCCTTTTGCACATGAGGGATTTAGGGGATTCCAGAAATTAAAAAAGAATAAAGGAAAAGACCATGCTCCATATGACCCATAACTATATGTTAGGACTTATTGTTCTGGTGATTTCCTTTATTGTTTGTTTTTACGTACCTCTGACCTATGCATTCGTTAAGGTTCGAGCACAACAGCGTAAGCAAAATAAGTAGTGTGGGTATCTGCTCTATCGAACAAGTTTAGTGCTTTCATCGGCAAAACTTAATTTTGCTTACACGTAATAAGCGTATAGTAGACATCTTCGTTTGTGAGATGTCAGATAACAGATATAAGCATCGAAGAGAGAATTGATATGTCTATCCTAAGTTGGGACGATTTCGAAGATGATTCGCAAAAACCGGCTGCACCTGAACTCAAGTCTGCGCCCGTCGAGCCGCAAAAAGCGACTCATACACAAGTGGTATCTGATGCACAACCACCAGCGTCGGATTTGGGTGCTGCACAATCCGCTAGAACCAGTCAAGGTGGAACAAAACATTCAGCCGATTCGTTGGCAAGAGCATCTGCTGCCTTAGAAACACTTGATGTTGCGCCAGGCTTGGAAGAGCTTGAAATGGGCGCACAGCGCGTGCAAGTTGATGATAAAGCCATGATCAACTGTCGTGCTGACTTGAACCAGCTTGTTCCGTTCAAATACGAATGGGCTTGGCAGAAGTATCTTGACGGTTGTGCCAACCACTGGATGCCGCAAGAAGTAAACATGAACCATGACATCGCGCTTTGGAAGTCTGAAAATGGCTTAACCGAAGATGAACGTACGATTGTCATGCGCTCGCTCGGTTTCTTCTCGACTGCCGATTCATTGGTTGCAAACAACTTGGTATTGGCGATTTACCGTCACATTACCAACCCTGAATGCCGTCAGTACATCTTGCGTCAAGCATTTGAAGAAGCAATTCATACTCACGCTTACCAATACTGTATCGAATCTTTAGGTATGGATGAAGGCGAAGTCTTCAACATGTACCGTGAAGTACCGTCAGTCGCGCGTAAAGCAGCTTGGGGCTTGAAATATACTCAATCTTTATGTGATCCTACTTTCAAAACGGGTACACCTGAAAACGACCAAATCTTGCTTCGCAACTTGATCGCATTCTACTGTGTACTTGAAGGTATCTTCTTCTACTGTGGTTTCAGCCAAATTCTATCTATGGGTCGTCGTAACAAGATGAATGGTGTTGCCGAGCAATTCCAGTACATCCTGCGTGATGAATCTATGCACTTGAACTTTGGTATCGACATGATTAACCAAATCAAGAATGAAAACCCTGCTCTATGGACAGCTGAATTCCAAGAAGAAATCATTCAAATGATTCTGGAAGGGACAATGCTTGAAATTGAATACGCACGTGACACCATGCCACGCGGTGTATTGGGCATGAATGCTGCAATGATGGAAGAATACTTGAAGTTCATTGCAAACCGTCGTTTAGCACAACTTGGCTTGCCTGAACAATTCGCTGGTGTAAACAACCCATTCCAGTGGATGTCAGAAATGATGGACTTGCGTAAAGAGAAAAACTTCTTTGAAACTCGCGTAACAGACTACCAAACGGGTGGCGCGTTAAGCTGGTAATTTAAAGATTCGTCATACGACACAAGGTTTGTCAAAAACGACACATTGTTTGTCATAAGACGACGCATTGTTTGTCATAAAAAACTGTTTATATAATTTAAAAAATTATAGAACTTAAGGCTGATATTACTCATGTATATCAGCCTTTTTATTAAAAATAATATTAGGGGGTAATAATTAGATGAGATTAGATACATTAAGAATTAGTAATTTTCAATCATTTGGACAAGAACCAACTGAAATTACATTTGAAGATATTAGCTATTTAATAGGACCAAATGGTTCTGGAAAAACTTCTACCTTGCAGGCTATTTCCAGATTATTCGGTTTTGATCCAAACCTAAAAAGAATTCTAAAATCTGATTTTCATATTAGTTCAAGTGAGGAAACACCTCCTGATGAAAGAATACTTTGGATTGAAGCAAACTTCATATTTCCAGAATTACTAGATGAAGGCGAACATCCTACAATTCCTGAATTTTTTAATCAAATGCGATTAGATACGGGAGAAGAAACTCCTAGAATCCGCTATCGTCTAGAAGCTACTATGGGTATAAATGATGATATCGAAGAAAATCTTTACTATATTTTAGACGTTGATGAAAATAGTGAACCTATTACTAAAACATTAGTACCTCGTTCTGATCGAAATCAGATACAAGCTCACTATCTTCCCGCAAGACGTGATCCATCAAATCACATAGGCTTTGGTACAAATGCTTTACTAGGCAGATTATTACGCTCAATAAATTGGGATACTGAAAGAGAAAACATAAATTCATTATCTGAACAAATCAACTCCTGTATTACAGGTAACTCCTCCATCTCATCTCTTTGTACAAAGTTAGATGAAAGTTGGGGTTACTTACATACTGGGAAATTCTTTACAAAGCCTCAACTCTCATTCGGTAATTCAGAAGTTGAAGCTTTGTTGAAACACATGTCTATTTCATTTTCACCAGGTCACGGTGAGAAAAACGTTGACTATTCCAGATTAAGTGATGGTCAAAAATCAATGCTTTACCTCTCCTTAGTCCTATCTTCTATAACACTTAATCGAGATGTAATTTCTGGAGAAGAAACAGCATTCGATATAGACAAATTAAATCCACCGGTATTCAGTCTAATTCTAATAGAAGAACCTGAGAATAGTTTGTCTCCTCACTATTTAGGGAGAATAAGTAATGTACTTAAAAAATTATTAGGTAATGATACACAAGCCCTAATTGCAACACATGCCCCATCCATATTAAGACGCGTCGCTCCAGAGAAAATTAGATATTTACGTTTAAACTCAGAATCTCGTTCAACTAATATTAAAACTGTTACTCTGCCTAAAATAGCTGATGAAGCACACAAATTTGTTCGAGAAGCTGTTCAAGCTTTCCCAGAGATTTATTTTGCACGTTTAGTTGTATTAGGTGAAGGAGATAGTGAAGAAATAGTATTACCTAAACTATTTGAAGCACTAGAGCTACCTGTTGACGAATCAGCAATATGCATTACACCTCTAGGGGGAAGACATGTTAATCATTTTTGGCGCTTATTATCGACACTAGAAATACCGTATGTAACATTACTTGATTTAGATGTTGGACGGTATCAAGCTGGCTGGGGAAGGATTAAATATGTTAATGATAAATTAAAAGAATTCGAACCAGAAAAAATATTACCGACATCATGGACTATACCTAATTGGAAAGATGATACTTACCCCGTTCTCACATATCATTCTTACTGTTATGAGGGTGAAGAAATAAGCATCTTCCATGCACTTGAGGATAGAAATATATTTTTCTCAGCCCCTCTCGATTTAGATTTTTCAATGCTCTTAGCTTTCCCTGATGCTTACGAAGTAGAAAAAGAAACTCCTGATGAAAAAACAATTAATTCAGTTTTAGGGAAAAGTCATTTTGGTGCAAATCAATATTCAGTTGAAGAACTGGAACTATTTGATACTTACCACTCTCATTTTAAAGTCGGGAGTAAACCAGCTGCTCATATTGACGGATTATCAAATATCAGCGAAGAAGACCTGAAATCAAATATGCCTCAAGCTTATATCAATTTAGCACTTAAAGTGAAAGAGATATTGGAGAGCATTCCAGAATGATTAAACCTGAGTTATGGATTCCATCGAATAATTTAACTTTAGAACCGAATGCATTAATTGCAGCAAAGGAACAGCACCACTCACTTGCCTTAACAGCTGGACCGGGTGCTGGTAAAACAGAAATGTTAGCACAAAAAGCTGATTTTCTATTACGAACTGGAGTATGTCCTTATCCTAAAAGGATATTAGCAATTTCTTTTAAAAAAGATGCCAGTAGCAATTTAAAGGAAAGAGTCCAGCTTAGATGTGGTTCAAATCTAGCTCGACGCTTTGATAGTTTTACCTTTCATGCGTTTGCTAAACGAATAATTGATAAGTATCGAGTTTTATTGACTGGCTTAGACAAATTAGAACCCAATTACTCCGTTGGTACACAACGAATACATAAAAAGCAAATTGATTTTGACTCTCTTGTACCTTTTGCACTACAGATTATCAATAGTTCAAGTATTGTAAGAGAATCAATATTACAAACTTATTCAGATGTATTTTTAGATGAGTTTCAAGACTGTACTGATACGCAATATGAGCTTATTAAAGTCATGTTTTATGATTCAAATATTAAATTAATAGCTGTTGGAGATACTAAACAAAAAATTATGGGATGGGCTGGTGCCCTAGATGGTATATTTTTAAGATTCAGTGCTGATTTTAATGCACAGCCATTAAACATGTATCGCAACTTTCGTTCAAAACCAAAACTATTACGACTACAAAATGAAATTATTCGAAATTTAGATCCAAATTCTGTAATGGCAGAAGATTTACTTGTTGGTAATCAAGGTTCCATTCTTCACGAAAGTTTTAATAATAGTTCAGATGAAGCTGAGTACTTATCAAATTTAATCCAAACGTGGATTATAGAAGAACATATTCTGCCCTCAGACATTGCCATATTAGTATCAAAGCAAATAGAACATTATGCATGTGACTTGATGACTGCACTCAAAGCTAAAGACATCCCGTTTAGAAATGAGCAAAACATACAAGATATTTCAACCGAACCTGTTGCAAGTTTAATTATTGATTATTTACTGTGTTTATATGGACCCAGAAATCCAAAAGCATGGACCAAACTAAATAACTTATTATCCCCTTTCGAAATTAACGAACAAACACGTATTTCTATTCTTAGAAATTTTAATCAGTTTTTTAAAGAACAAAAGAATAAGTTTTTAGCAACCGACTATGAACCACCAATTAAATCTTGGATAGATGCTATTAGAGCTTTGTTGAAGCACTTGGGTTTATCAACTTTAGTAGCTCTTTCACCAGAATATGAATCTAAATCTTATTTAATAGATGTTATTCAGCGACTAAAAAAAATAATAAATGATTTTTTAAGCCAAGAAGCCGATTTATTAAAAGCTCTGAATTCTTTCGGACATGATGAAACAGTGAAGCTTTTAACTATTCATAAAAGTAAAGGACTCGAATTTCACTCAGTCATACTGCTTGGTATTGAAAATGAAACCTTTTGGGGAAAATTGGAAGAAGAAAGGTGTGCTTTTTTTGTTGGTATTTCTAGAGCTAAGGAAAGATTAATTCTTACTGAAAGTGCAGAACGTCGACTTGACTCACCTCCTTATAGATGGAAAACAAGTCGAAGTACTCATGATGAATTCTTCAATTATCGAGTTGGGTAATAAAATCCGTGATTTTTACATGTATTGCATTAAGCCAATCACAAAGTTCAATAACATCTAAACGTCTTTCCAAAATTTCAACTTTGGAAACATACGATTGTGGTTTATTCAAACGACGTGCAAGCTCAACCTGAGTCACATTTTTAGACTCACGAAGTTCTATAAGTTTCTTTATTAGGTCTTGATACCTAGGATCGTGTATTGAGCGCATGGCTCAATATCAGTTACAATTAAAAATATCCCAAAATAGGATATTCATTAATTTAACCCTATCTGTTTACTGAATTTTTTCTTTTGGATAATCATTGAACGATAGTCTAGGAATTCACTGTGAAGCAAAAATTTTCTGTAGCTAAAATCAACAGTATTGTTAAAAAGAATTTAGCAGGTGCAACTATCGAACAGATTTGCGAAGAGTACAAAATCAGTGTCGCAACTTTCTATCGCTGGAAAGCAAGCTATATAGATATTAATGAGCAAATTTTGATTCGCTTAGATAGATTGGAACAAGAGAATTTAGCTCTCAAACAAATGTATGCTGAAGAAAAACTTTCAAAGCGCCTAGAAATGTAACGGCATTTTGACTACCCCTTATATGCCTCATATCTCCCTTAGTGCATCATTTTATTCTTATCAAAATCTCGAATGTAAATTAGCTTAAATAGTTTACATTCTAAATATTTTAAATTACTTATTTTACCAAAGGGTTAGACTCTCCAAAAAGATTCAGAACTTTTGAATCACTCAAAAAATCCGATAATAGTCTAATTCCCTCTTTTCTAGTAAAACCTACTAAGCCTGCATCTTCCATTGCCAATAATAGATTAATTAAAGTTTTTACGTTTCTAGTGAAATCTTCAACTCTTTTATCCAGTATTGCAGATCGAGGTTCAATTAATGAAAAAACGTATGAATTCATTAATACAATTAGACTTTCACAGTGATAAAAGAATGGAATTTCGGTACAAATAATAAGTAAAGTTCGATAAATTGATCTAAAAATATTTAAAACATTTTCATTCTGAACAATACCAACTCGAAGAAAAATAATCTGTGCTGCCAAAGCATCTAATCCAGCTAAGCGCTCCAATTGCATTAATTTTTTTTTCGATAAACTTGAAACTAATTTCTTACTCTCATCATATTTATTATGCACATAAAGTAGGCGCTGAACTTTCCAAGATAATCTCCCTACCCTTTCCTGTAACAGCACATCTATTGGCATTGAATCTCTCATAGTTTGCCAAAGGATATGATTAATCATCATTGAGCTTCCAGGTACTATTGATTCTGCTTTCTCTATAAGCTTAGGATTAGGAACATTTAGGCCCTTTTTATAGTTTCGCCATTTTCTATCATTATCAATTATATAACCTTCATGCACTCTAATCTTATGAGGTTCAATTACTCTAGCTATTTCAGAAGGTACTGTTTTTCTCAAGCAATGCTCTATGTATGAATACCACAAGACTACTCGCTGGACATCTATATCATCCCTCTTATTTATTCTAGTTTTTTCCATATTCTTTTTTCCAAACAAAACCTACAGAAAATATATTTAATATATAAATCTCAAATACTTAAAAAAATATTTTCGGAAAAAGTTTAGTAATTTATTCAACTTGTATGCCCCTACACACAGGTATAAGCTTTTTTTTGTGACAGGTTACTACTAGGAACACAATGGAAACCCAATTCATAGTTGAGGCTGCAACAATAGAAAAAGAGCTTTTCGATCGTTATGGCCCCCTAATGGCCGATGATACTTTACGAATCGCTTTAGGTTATAAATCCTCCGAAGCATTCCGACAAGCATTAACACGTAAAACTGTTCCTATTCCTATTTTCACTTTCCCAAATCGTCGTGGAAAATATGCGTTAGTAAAAGATGTTGCTACATGGCTAGCAAATCAAAGAAACTTATCTTTAGATCCGAACCATAACCA
The DNA here is from genome assembly GCF_001647545.1 of Acinetobacter sp. SFB. GTDB lineage: Bacteria > Pseudomonadota > Gammaproteobacteria > Pseudomonadales > Moraxellaceae > Acinetobacter. The sequence continues at coordinate 79,996 of NZ_LSZH01000017.1, read as the reverse complement.
CTAAATTTTCATTCTTCAAAATTATTATGGAGTCATCATGAAAAACTAAACTAAAAATCAATAAAAAACGGACCCTTAAAGGATCCGTTGATGACTCTATATAAAGATACAGAGACGTCAGAAATCATAGTATCTTCCCTATAAAGTCACCAGTCAAGTAGCCGTTATTCAATTTGAATAGCGTTGAATCCTCTTATTCTCATTTCTTTATTAAGAATGAGAGAATGCTGGGAGATACAAATATGTCTTATAAGACTATATGTTCAAAAAGAGAAAACCAACAGAATATTCTTCAACAGATCAAAGATGCTTTTGAAACCACAGCTAATATAGCTTCTACTATCCATGGTCAACGTAAGATTTATCAAGGCTCTTTTGGCCGTCGAACTTCCCTATTTCCTAGTCAAAAGTGTTGTGGTGCTATACCACTAGAAAGCCGTCTTGAACTAGCTCATGCGATACGTTTAGAACAAGATCCCAACATCACAAATTATCGCTCACAAGCTTTAAAAATTTTAATTACCGATGAACAGTATTGTTACCCAGATTTTTTAGTTCAAACAAAAGAAAATCTTTACGAAGTTCATGAAATCAAACCATCCATAGCATCCTTATCAACTGATGATTTGAACCGATTTACAATACTTTCTGATCTACTGCACTCAATTAATATCACCTTTAAACTCATAGATCACATAGATTTACCAAGTGAACCAGAGATTTCTCAGCTACTTTACTCTAGAGCGATTGTCGGTACATATATCAATATGTATCCACCAAGCGCAGCAACGACATTAGCTGTTATTAAAGAGATGGTAACTCGGCCCACTCTTGGTCTACCTGGAGGAATACCAAGTATCATTATTCCCGATAATGGGGTTGAGTTTAAAAACAACTCATTGGCGAGGGTATGTGATCAGCTTAAAATTACCTTAACACCATCTCAGGTAGGTACGCCAAATAACAAGCCGCATATAGAACGTTTTTTTAACACCCTCACCCATGGAATTCTTCAGAAACTGCCAGGGACAGTTAAATCATTAGCAATAACGATGCTCAGAGAGCTTGGTGATCCTACTTATGAAAATGGATATGGTACTACTGAATACTTAACTAGCAGGCTTATTTATTTACTCGCACAGTGCGAAACCAAGCTTATATTCTTAGATGAATTCCACCATCTATTTGAGCGTAAACCCACGTCTACAAGGATGAATCGGACTACAGGAAATTGGCTTAAAACTCTAGTAAACAGAACTGGTATTAGTTTTTGTTTAGTGGGTTTACCTGAGTTTGTACCCCTGCTCCAAGTTGATAGCCAAATTGCACGCAGGTTCCCATTCATCTATCAGCTAAACCCTTTAACAGTTGATCCTTCAAACAATAGCAGGAGCATATTTCTGTTTCTCTCTGAAGTTGCAAGAATACTTAATAAGCAAAATATCACTTTCCTCCCTGCGCTAGATAGTCAACTTATTGGCATGCAAATTCAATTAGCTACGAAAGGCTTTCACTCATACGTAATGAGCCTTATTAGGGAAAGTATTGCGCATGCTTTAAACGATAACAGGCAAATCATTAATCCCAACGATTTCAGCTATGCCTGGAAGTTAGGCATAACGTCATACATCAGCAAACAAAATAAAAATCCATTCGAAATGAACTATTCGCAAATCATTTCATTAATGAAATAGGCAGAATTATGCAAAATTCCCTTTTAATGCAAGCAATGCCTTATGAAGACGAATCACCAATGAGCTTCTTGTTAAGAACGGCTGAACTCAATGCACATAGTTCTATTTTCAATTTAATAGGAAAAGAAAAATACAAATCTATCATCCGTCATTCTTTAAATTATCATATCACTGATATGACTCGCTTCATCTTAGTCTTAAAAGCATTAAATCTTGATAGTTCTTATAAATTTCTAGCTTTTGAAAGATCAAAGTCAACCTATAGATCTCCAATAATTATTGGAGCAATTGAAGTTCCTTATGAGTTAATAGAACTTGAATATTTACGTTACTGTCCTATCTGCCTTTCTGAAAAAGCTTATCTTAGAAAATTATGGACACTAAAACCAATACACGCATGTCCAATACATTCTTGTTTGTTAATTTACTCTTGTCCTCGGTGTAAACATTATCTTATCCCAAAATCAGGGGTTCGAAACTGTTCGAGCTGCGGTTTTAAATTAGATAAAGCACCGATACGGAAAGCAGAGTCAATGAAAAGTGTCTATTGGTTTATTAATATGCTTATTCATAGTTCAAAGGAGCTGTTTAGAGAGTTTGCATCATGTTGGAAAGCTTTTAATGATTTTTTAAAATCGGATAGATCCAACACAAATGAAAATATTTTTTCTAAAGTATATGAATATTTTTCTGACCCTGACATTTCAGCATCAAAATTAAGTGAAACTATTAATAGTAAAAGTGAGTATTCTCACCCTCGGATTCAATTATTACCTTTTCTAAAGCATGAACAACTGTTCACAAAACATATTGAGATCACTGAAAAAAATTCATCAGAGTACAAAATTACTCAAAAGAGTATTTCTAGAGAACTTAGAAATTATGAAATAAAACTGATCTTAAATGTTTCTCGCTTTGAGCTTGAGAAATTGATAGATAGTGACTATTTAAACCTTGGTGAGAAAGAACTCTATAAAGGATATATTGCTAGTATACTGGTTACGACAAAACCAATGATGAGTTGATTGCTAGTCTTGCGATATCTCACTTAGAAATGAGTGATCATATAATTGGACCCTTATGGTACTTGCAAAAGAATCTCCCTAAAAAGCAAATTGAAAATGTCCTAAACTTTTTTGTTTCTCGAATCAAAATAATAGATATCTCTAGTGATTCAGAAATTAAAAATGAAGCTAAAAATTTTGCCTACCACTTAATTTTAAGATTTTTAGAAAATTATGATATTTCAGCAGAAAAACTTTGGAATTGGCTTGAGCCATTCCACAATACCTTTGGATATAATGATGAATATATTAACCAACTAGCAGAATTTTTTAGAAAAAATCATGGTTTGAGACAGGCTATTCAAGCCCTTGTTTTATTCAAAAGACCCAGTGAAAAAAATATATGGCAAAAGGATTATTTACTTCATCATTGCTCTAAAGGTTTATCCGTCACATCAGAAGACATAATCTCATTACTTAAAAGATTATATGAAGAAGATCAAAATGATGATCGATGGAAAGAGCTTGTTCAATTAACGCATCACGATGGTGAAATTGGGAAAGATGTACGAGAAACAGCTCTACCATTTACTGTTAATAATCAAAATAATAGAAATTGGCTTGATCAAATTGCGATTAGAAAATTAGCAGATTGGGAAATTCAAGAACTAAAGCAAAAAAAACAAATAGAAGATAAAAGATCAGTTTCTCGATCTGAGCAAAGATCATTCTATATTCAAAATACTGAACGATTGCGCCAAGGTGAGTATGGTGTGATACTCAAACCTGCAAAAGTGTACCTACAGCAGTTTTCAGATATCAGTAAAGAAACACCTGCTCATCAGCGTATTTCTGATTGGATAGGAATTGATATATCAGAAGTATGTATGGAAGGTTTCGAAGCTTTTCTAATGCAAAATCCACCAAAAGTTACTGCACAGGATATTGCAAATATTTTACCTCAAGGAAAGTTTTACGAGGCTAGTCATATTTTAATTGTTGCTATAGCAGAACGTATTAGAAAAGAAAAAGGCTTAGCCGATCTCCCTAATGAAAGATTATTGGCTGGATATTACTCATTACTCTATATTCGTCACGATACACATGCTGGTATACCAAGTATTTTTGAAATTATTGAAAATGAAATTCAACAAAGAGGAATTTTTTTAGAAGCATTAAAAACTTTTTATGAACCACAGTTTCAAGCTAGATCTGAATATATAGATGGGTTATCACGTTTAATGAGAATGGCTGAAACCACTAATATTAGTGTTGAATTAGCCAAAAAATGGCTAAAAAACTATCCAGACATGCCTATAAACATTGAAACTGAACTTTTAGATTGTTTAATTCGAACAGGTCAATTTGATGCTATACGTGAGCTAATCCCAACTTATAAAATCATAACGAATGATGAACGACAATTAAATTGGGTAGCAATCAACCTTATCGTTGATTTCAACCAGACAGTAAAAAGGCTGGAATCTCACCCTATTGATGCAGATTTAATATGGAAGCTTAGAGATCGTCTTGATGGAAAATATAGAAAGAATAAATCACAGACTATATTAAATATTGATCTATTTTCATGGACTATTTCAACTTTTCGAAAGCTCTATCCTAATGTAGGTCATCCTACTGGTGTTTCAGGCGGTGATAGAAATGCATGGGATGCTTCTGAATTTATAATCAATATTATTCAACAATTAGCAAAAAATCATAGTGATCAAGCCTGTGATGTACTTCAGAAACTTAAAGACTCATCCCCTGATGATTACACTGATGTAATCAAAGCAATGCTATTTGAACAAAAACAAATGCGAGCTGAAAGCTTCTACTCTATTCCCACCCTTCAATCAATTAAAGCAATTACTAATGATCAACTTCCTCAAACAATTATTGATTTGCAAGTTTTTGTAATGGAAGAATTAAATATTGTTCAAGCAAAAGTTAAAAGTGATGACGCTGAATCTTGGCGTGGTTTTTTCAATGATCAAGGCAAGCCTTTTGATGAAGAGCGATGCAGAGATCATTTAATTGGTTTAGTTCGCCAAGGTGATAATACAATTACATATGAACCTGAAGCACATGTAGCAGATGATAAAGAAGTTGATATTACCTGTGCTGTAGGCAAACTTCGCCTACCAATCGAAATAAAAGGCCAGTGGCATCCTGCCCTTTGGACTGGAGCTGACAATCAACTTAATAAATTATACTCCTCTGATTGGAGAGCCGAAGGTAGAGGTATTTACCTAGTATTCTGGTTTGGTGATAGATCTGATAATAAAAAATTAAAAACACCAGGAAGAGGCAAACCTAAACCAACTACCCCCCAACAACTGCAAGAAATGTTGGTACTAAATAATCGATCAGCTCAGGAAGGTAAAATTAAAATAATGGTCATAGACTGCAATAGAACAATACTTTGAAAACACATTTTCAGAAATTGACACAGGTTGTGTCGTTTTATCAAAAAATTGACAGAGGTTGTGTCGCTGATTCTTGTCATCATGTATCGCAATGCTTTCTAAGTTATTGACTTTAAAAATCTCGAAATGACAAACCTTGTGTCGCGTGACGAGATTCAAAAATCCCGCTCCTGTAGCGGGATTTTTATTAGGAATAAAAACGTTGCTAATACAGTAGCTTAAAAACAAATAATAAGTTTAAGTTTCAATCATTTCTGCTATTATGAATCATGAATAACAACACCAAATTTATAACTTAATACCTATAAAATCACAGAGGTTACAATGAAAGGAAGTATTTTGGATTTTTCAATCCAGAACAACAGCGGCATCATCAGTGGCGATGACCAGAACCGTTATAATTTTATCGGTGCAGAATGGCGAGGACAACGTCCACCTACTCGTGGCGATCGAGTAGATTTTGATATTGATAATACAGGCAGTGCAATTCAAATCTTTACCGCATTAGGTCACAGCAACCCTGTACAAAATATTTCCAACCAATTAGACAAAATTTCAGATCAGAATAAAGCTGAAGAACAATTCAACATGATTGACTGGTTTGTAAAATGTTTAAAAAATTATGCGACTTTTACAGGGCGCGCTCGTCGTAAAGAATACTGGTTCTTTACCTTGGTTCAATTTATTATTTTAGTTGTTGCTCAAATCATTGATGCCATACTCGGTACTGAATTTGTCTTTTATGCAATTGCGGCATTGGCACTCTTTATTCCAAGCCTTGCAGCAGCTGTTCGACGCTTACATGATACAGGCCGTTCAGGTTGGTGGTTCTTAATTGCGCTTATTCCTCTAATTGGTACCATTTTATTAATTGTCTGGCTGGCAACAGAAACCAAGCAAGAAATGAATGAATGGGGTCAACCTGCCAAATAAAGCAGACAAAAAAAAGGGCGATAGCGCCCTTTTTTAATAATCACTTAACCATATTTGCGGGCAAATTCTTCATCTGAAGTACACAAATAAATAATAAACTCGATGAAGGCCACTAAAGCAGGAATGAAAGTCCAGCAGAAAATAAGATAAACAATTCCCCAGCCAATTTGTCCCAAATAAAATTTATGAATACCAAAACCACCGAGAAAAAAAGCTAAAATAGCAGCCACAATTCTATTTTTTTCTCCCACTTGGGTGGGAAATACAGACGGTGAACTCAACACATAAATGTCATTCGCCTGACCTGTTCCATCCACGCTGAAATCAACTTTTTGACTTCGGGCAGGTGGAATTTGTCCACGCCACTGCGCCCCCGAAAATTGATAACGGTTTTGATCATCCCCACTGATCACTCCCGAATTGGTCTGAATGGAAAAATCCAATATCTGCCCTTTCATACACGTCCTTACTATTCTTTATATTATCTTTTTAAATTATAGGTTTAATTGAATAAATTTAAAACAAATATCAACAGGTTCATAATTTTGATCCTATTCAATAGCAGCAGATCATCTTTACTGAACGACTTAATGAAATAGTCCCATTAATTAACTTGATGACAAAGCGTTGCAAACAAAAACCCGGACATTGCAATCCGAGTTTTTAATAAAGAGTTTAAGCTGAGGAGTGACAGATTTATCGCAATTCGATTTGATTGATCTTTTTCAAACTTTGTATGGCCGCAGAGAAATCCAGTGGACTCGCAGACTCTTTTTCAATTAACGCAAATTGTTCCTGAATCAGATGTATACTTGGAAGATTCAACGATTCCTCATGAATCAAATCAACTGCAATGCCAATATCTTTTTGCAACAAATCCAAAGCAAAGGTTTTATCAAAACTTCGACTGAGTACCAGCTGCGCCATAATATTTTCAGACATGCTGCTTTTGCCACTGGAATGATTAATACAGTTCAAAGCAGCTGATAAATCTACACCTTTGGATTTCAATCATTTTTACTATAATGAATAACAACACCAAATTTATAACTTAATACCTATAAAATCACAGAGGTTAAAATGAAAGAAAGTATTTTGGATTTTTTAATCCAGAACAACACCTAAGGCGACATATAAGTTTGCTTAAGGCGATAGCCCGATGCAGAGGTTTAGAAATAACTTGTATCGTTACGGGTTGCTTAAATTTTAATGGGATCTACAAACGAACGTATCATGTTGAATCGCTCCTACATAAAGACTTTGCCATCCACCTCAGGTGATAACCAACCCCGTCAATTGGGTAGATTTTAAAGTCAAAAGGTAGTCCATTTATATAACTCCAAATTTTTTATTAAGGAGTGAATGAGGTCTGAATTAGAAATTTAACTGCATGGTTAGACCGGCCACCCAAGCATTATCCACTTCAGAAATACCGCCTGGCTGATAAATATATTGAAGGTTAGGACGGAACATTACCGCTGGAGACCATCGGTAGGTATAGTTTAATTCAATATTGACTTCATCATCCTGAATAAAATATGGCTTTGGTTGACCAACGTCCAACATGACTGAGTTGTTATAACGCTGATAATCTGCCACTCGACTATTTACATCAAAATGGGCAATACCCAAACCAATTGAATCTTGTGGACGACTGTCAATGAGTCCTTTATACCAAAAGGCAAGTTGTTGCGTAGATTCTACAGTTGAAGTGCTTTTGTCGTTAAACACAAGGTGAGCAGTTGCAAATAAACCTTTGTTAGCATTGCCATCGGGTGCAGTTAATTGTTGCTGACCACTCAACCAAAAGCTGTATTTATCATCGTGAGATTTAAAGCTATCGCCTTTTACAGCAGTCTGATTATTGGCATTGGTTTTAACATCATCCATATCGACATCAGCATAATAGGCACCAATTTTATATTCCCCACCCTTACCATCAAACTTCGGTGTCCAGACCAATTGCAGCGGAATGATTGCACCTTCTGTTTCATCCATGGTTAAGTTAAAACCACGATTTTCCAGCATGTTTTCAGGGTTAATTTCATAAATCCCGGTTGCAATTGACCATTCAGGAGCAAATTGATATTTAACATTGGCAGCCCAGCCAGATACAGGGAAATTATACCAAATTGAACCATTGGTTTTACCAATTTGGTTACCACATAAAATCAGGTTCTGAAATTCACATTGCCCGCCATCAAAGTCTTCATTCAAACCCATACGACCGACTTTGACTTGTACAGTATTATCTTTAAATCCTTTTTTAATCCAGGCGGAAGAAATACGCCAACTTTGTCCACGGCCATAATTTTCCTGTACATTACTGAAATGTTTGTAGCCCGGCATCGAAATTCGTTCACCTGACAATTCCTGACCGTCACGTTTACTAATCATGATATTGGCTTCTGTATCTTTCCAGCCTTTAATCTTTTCTAAATCGAAATGTGTTCCTAAATTTAAATTATAAGAATGTAAAGTCTTATTGTCGTCGTTATAGCCACCCGCTAAATTGGATGCACTTTCTGTCGTAATTGTCGTTGTAAACTTATAACCCTTTTCTTCTAGTTCTTGTCTGTTGCCATTCCAGTCACCAAATAACCATTGTCGATCTTGAGACCAAGGCTCATTTGCAAATGAACTTTGGCACATGAGTACAGCACTACAGATGATTGTCAGCCGTAGAGAATAAGAGAGATGCATGGACTAATCCTGAAATAAAGACGTTTTAAGTCTTAAATTAAAAGTACGAAAAATATTTGAGGCTTTATATATTACAAGAAATTTTAAAATTAAATATTAAAAAATGATAATTAATTCGTTTTTTCTTATATAAATACCCTATAATATGCTTACTTTATCTCCTTGTGATAAAATTATCACATAAGCTTGTGGTTCTAGTATTGACTTTGATTGGTCATTATTGAATGTCTCAAAATATTTAAACTTATGATTTTTAAATAAAAAAGGTTTTATAGTACTAAAGCCTTTGAATCAATAATGCCCGATTGAAATGTTTTAACGTTTAGTGGAAATAGCCGAATTCAGCAAAATAGAGGTTTTCCTGTCTTTTGCGCCAACGTAATTCAATTTCTCAATAAGCTCCTGTTGAATCAAAATAAATAACCTGTTGATATTAATAAATTTATTAAATTTGGAATAATTCAAATCCTCAGGTTATAGCGATCAGCAGCATGAAAGCTTCGGCTTTTAAAGTTATTTCAATTATTGCTGGTTAACCCTTTCATTCATTTTTTTTGCTAAAAATGGATTGAAATTTAACCAAAATCATCCCAAAGAGATCGAATATGTTAAACAAAATCACGAGTATTGTTATTGCAATATTCGCTCTTGCTTTAATGTATATGAGTGGCAAATTACTCATGGTCGGAGGTAGCCCTGCCTATTTCCTCATTAGTATTGCCTTACTCATTACAGCAGCGTTATTGTTTCTTCAGAAAAAAATTGTCCTGACTTTCTACGCAGTAGTGATGTGGGCTATCCTGATTTGGATTATTGCTCAAGTCGGTTTCGATAAATGGCAATGGGTACCACGCGGTGCGCTTTTCGCACTTATTGGTTTATGGCTATCCCTACCCTTTGTTGTTAAGCCTTTATACAAAGCAGCTGTAGAAAAACCTGAAGCGGAAACCCGTAAATTTCACCCTTTCTTAGGCGGTACGGTTTGGCTCATGATTGTCATGGTCATTGGTCTCATGTTCTATGATTCAATTCGGGTCACAGGTGATATTCAAAATCCTGTCGAAGCTTCTGATGCGAATGTTGCTGATGAAGAATGGACGGCTTATGGCGGTAATCAAGATGGACTTCGTTTCTCTAAATTAATGCAAATTAATACTGAAAATGTTGGCAAACTTGAAAAAGCCTGGGAATTTCATACAGGCGATGTACGTGATCCAAAAGTGGATGCCTCTGAATATACCTTCCAAGCCACACCTCTTAAAGTCAATAGTGCATTGTATTTCTGTACTGCAAACAACCAAATTCATGCTTTAGAGCCTGAAACGGGTAAAGAAATCTGGAAATATGTGCCTAAACGTGAAGGTTCATATTTACAACAACACCAAACTTGTCGTGGTGTGAGCTATCTTGATCTTGCAAGCTTAACCGCAGTTTCAACAGCGGCTACACCTGCACCTGCAGCACCACAACAATGTGCTAAACGTATTTACACCACTACTGCAACGAATCCTAAGCTGATTGCTTTAGATGCAGACACAGGTAAATTGTGTGCCGGTTTTGGTGACAATGGTGAAGTTGATCTGTTGAAAAACATGGGCAAAATTTTGCCACACGTTTACATGCAAACGGCTGCACCTTTAGTCGCGGGTAATCTGGTGATTATCGGTGGTTCATCCATGGACAATGGTTATGAATCTGGCAACCCATCTGGTGTGATCCGTGCTTATGATGCTGTCACAGGTCAATTGGTATGGAACTTCGATCCAGCGAATCCAACGCTTACTGCACCACTTGCAGAAGGTCAACAATATCCATATGACACACCAATTGCGTGGTCAACCTTTACTGCTGATACTAAAAATGGTCTAGTTTATATTCCATTTGGTAATGGTTCACCTGACCTTTTAGGCTTAGGACGAGATGACAACAGCACTGTGGAAAAATTCCGTGATGCTTTGGTTGCGCTTGATCTTAAAACAGGTGCGTTAAAATGGAGTTACCAAACTTCAAATCATGACCTTTGGGATCGTGATAACCCAGCTCAAGCTTCATTACTTGATATTGATTATCAAGGTAAAAAGCAACCTGCAATTGTTTTACCCACCAAAGTCGGTAACATCTTTGTATTGAACCGTTTAACCGGTCAACCCATTTATCCAATTGAACAGGTTAAAGTATCACAAGAGGGTATTGCAGGTGAAAATTATGCAGCGACTCAACCTAAATCTGCACTTAACTTCTTACCTGAAACTTTGACTGAAAAATCAATGTGGGGTATGACGCCATTTGACCAAATGCAATGTCAAATTGGTTTCCGTAACAACCGTTATGATGGTAATCCTTGGACTCCTTCAACAGAGAAAGGTTCAATCATCTTTCCAGGTAACATGGGTGTATTTAACTGGGGTTCAATCTCAATTGACCCAGAGCGTCAAATCTTAGTCGCAACACCATTGCGTTTGGCTTACCGTTATAATTTGATTAAACGTACGCCTGAAACTGAAGAAAAACGTCTATTTACTAAAGACGGTACTCCATATTGGAATGAAAACTTCAAAGGTGTATATGCAACTCAAATTTCTCAGTTTGCATCTCCGTTAGGTGTTCCATGTATCGCTCCACCTTGGGGTCGTATGGTTGCTGTAGATTTAAAAACGGGTAAAACTGAATGGGTTCGTCGTATCGGTAATACTAAAAACCTTAAAACTACTTTCTTACCAATGCCATTCCCGTTTGGTTTCAACGTAGGTATGGTTGCTCATGGCGGTACATTAACCACTAAAGGTGGCATTGTATTCCATGCTGCAACTGCGGATAACTTCTTCCGTGCTTACGATGTCAACACAGGTGATAAACTGTGGGAAACTGAGCTTCCTGCGGGTGGTCAAGCAACACCGTCTACCTTCATCGGTAAAGACAAACAACAATATGTTGTTGTTGCTGCGGGTGGTCATGGTTCTATGGGAACCACACCAGGCGACAGCTTAATTGCATATAAAGTGAAAAACTAAGTTCAAATAAAAGGGGATTTCACCTCATTTGAACGTTAAAAAGAGAGCATAAGTGCTCTCTTTTTTAATATATCCAACAAAAAGCTTAATTCTACACTCAGACAAGGAGACTGTTAAGATAATGCACAGATTGAAAGCTTTTGCGGAATATTTAAAAATGAATTAGTTCAGCATTATAATTATAAAACACAAAATCAAATGGCAGATGTACTTTTACAGGTTTGCTGCCTAGAATCTGCCAAGTGGAAGTCTGCTGTAATTTCAGCACACATCAAAATTATATAAAATCAGAAAGCGTAATACGTTAAACAACAAGATTTACTTTCCTACTCAAATCTATAACAAAAATAGCTAAACCCAATTTAATTCAAAAATTTAAAATAGCTAAATACCACAAAGATCAATATAAAAAATTATCAGATAAAATAAGTATTAAAAATTAGAGTCCAACATACTCAACTGGAGTGCAGTTTATAACAGTCTTAAGTGTAAGCATTGGCTGTCTAGTAATAGAACAGTCATTGCGCTAGAAACAGTAATCATTTCCTAGCTATTCTTTTCTTGAAAGGTGACGGTTTATGGACATAACAACTGAAGACCCCCTATTTCAATGTCACTATCTGCCACGTTATTTAATTGGACTGATCTTTATCCCTGCCCTATTTATTGTTTTAGTACAACACTCACTCAACAGCTTCAATATGATTCAGGATTTCAGTAGCCTGATTCAGTATTTATTACATCAACCCCAATCAGGTTGGTTATTAGTGATACTGATCATTCTGCTGGCCTGTATTGCCATGAACCTAAAACTGGTAGTGACCCGCCAAACCATATCCATACAAAATATGGGAATAAAACTCAATATCGTGGTGCAGCGTAGTACCTTGTTTAAAGCCCAGCTTTATTCCTCACATGCCTCAAAGTATCGTGTACTTAAGCCATTTACAACAAAGGTATTGGATCCCAAAAGGTGGAAAAAGTGCAGTATCGGTTTTATTTTAAAACCTGAATTTCGAAAGAAATATAAAATGGCACATCTTGATCTAAACATGTTAAACAAAGACAACCGACAACAACTCATCCAGATTTTGGTGCAACATTATTCTTTAAATCCTAACGTTTTTTTAGACAGAGAACAATTTTCCAAGCGAAAACTACAGCATAAATTTTAATAAAAAAGCGCTTTTCGCGCTTTTATATTACTGTCTCTTTAAGCCGGGATACGAAGTACCTGTCCTGGATAAATATCATCGGCATTTTTTAACAATGGACGGTTAGCTTCAAAAATTTTGTTATATTGATTTACATCACCATAATATTCTTTTGAAATTTTAGACAAGGTATCGCCCGATTTAACTGTATAAAATTTACTTGCAGGTTCAGGCGTTGCAACAGTCATCCGATCATCAACTTTTGCGACATGATCAACATTGCCTACCGCCAGCACAATTTTCTCACGATCTGCCTGACTTTGTACTTGTCCCTTAATGGTCGCCAGATCAGAAGTGCTGTTATAACTCACAGATAAACCGGTTACAGGCAAGCCCAACGCTTTAATATGGCCCAGTAATTTATTTGCAATTTCTTGCGCAGATGGCTCTGCTGGATTAGTTGACGCTGCTGGAGTTGCCTGTGGTTCTGCTGACGCAGTATTTTTTTTACCAATACCTTTTACAAAATCAAAAAGACCCATTTTAGTTCTCCATCTTGTTATTTATGCTATTAAAAATAGTGTTCTATTTTTATACCTAAAATTCCGCTTCAAAAAGATGCTCTTTGGTCATGTAAAGGTAACGGTATGTAATAAAAGCGATCCCACAAGCATTTTGATTTTCCATTAAAAAAGCCACCTAAAAGGTGGCTTTCATTTTCAGCAAAGCTGAAACAACAATTAACCTAGTTTCTTAGAAACATAGTCAATAGCTGATTGAACAGTTGTGATTTCGTTAGAATCTTCATCAGGGATAGTGATGTCAAAATCATTTTCGAAAGACATAACAAGCTCAACTAAGTCCAAAGAGTCAGCACCTAAGTCATCCATAAAAGATGCTTCGTTTTTAATCTCTTCAGCTTTAAGACCAAGTTGTTCTGCAACCGCTTGTTTGATACGTAGTTCGATATCGCTCACAGGAATTCTCCTCATTGCTTGTGGCGTTTTTAATGCCGTTAGTTTAATTGAATATCTAATTTTTGGAAAGTTTATACATCAGCTAATTAGCTCATGTATAGACCGCCATTTACATGTAAAACAGTACCAGTAATGTAATTTGCTTTCTCGCTAGCCAGAAAGCTCACTGCATTTGCGATATCTTGTGGATCCCCTAAACGGTTCAATGCCACTTGTTCACTCATTTTCTTACGAATTTCTTCACTTAACTGTTCTGTCATTTCTGTTGCAATAAAACCTGGCGCAACAGCATTCACCGTAATTTGGCGACTACCCATTTCTTTTGCAAGGCTGCGGCCAAACGCTTCTATACCTGCTTTTGCAGCAGAATAGTTGGCTTGTCCCGGATTTGCAAAGTGGGCAACGACAGAACTGATATTAATAATGCGTCCAAAACGTGCTCTGGTCATACCTTTTAAAACACGTTTAGATAGACGGTATACCGCTTTCAGATGAATATTAAGAATGTCATCCCAATCATCTTCAGACATACGTAGTAACAAATTATCTTTGGTAATTCCGGCATTATTGACCAGTGCCAAAACAGGACCATATTTTTGTTCAATATCTGTAACTAAGGCATCAATGGCAGTCGCATCACGTACATCCAGCACTGCACCAGCCCCATTTTCAGCAAAGCTTGCAGATAATTTTTCTGCGCCTGCTTCAGACGTTGCCGTACCCACAACAAAATAACCGTCTTGAATTAATTGCTGAGCGATGGCAGCGCCAATTCCTCTGCTCGCACCTGTTACCAGTGCGACTTTACGTTCTTGTGTCATGCAATTTTCCCTTCAGCCACCAAAATGGCATTTAACGCATCCTCAAGACGACTTTTACTGTCTAGTGGAAATGCTTTTTCGATATTTGGTAAACGCTTCGCAAGATTGGCAAGGACATTACCCGGACCACATTCAACCACATACTCTACACCTTCGTCTTGCAGGTACTGCATGGTCTTGGTCCATTGTACGGATTGATACAATTGTGCAGTCAATGCCTGACGCACTCCTGCCACATCCATTGCGATTTTCGCATTCACATTTTGTATTACAGGAAGGTCAGGTAGCTCAATGGCAGTTTGTTCCAAAGCTGCTGCAAACTTTTCCGCAGCTGGTTTCATCAGTGAACAATGTGATGGAACAGAAACCGGTAATGCAATCGCCTTACCTGACTGTTCTTTTGCCGCAGCCATTACCGCTTCTACTGCTGCTTTATCACCAGCAATGACCACTTGACCTTGTGCATTGTAATTTGCGGCTTCTACCGAACCGTTCGCCTGTGCATTGACTTGTTCACAAAGCTTAATCACTTTGGCATCTTCCAGGCCCAAAATAGCAGCCATCGCGCCCTGTCCTTGTGGAACAGCTTCTTGCATGAGTTTACCGCGTAAATGTACCAGTTTAACGGCATCGCCAAGGCTCATCGCTCTAGCTGCAACCAATGCGCTGTATTCACCCAATGAGTGACCTGCAAGATATTTTGGTGCAACACCACCCAATTCCAACCACACACGCCACAAGGCAATACTTGCAGTCAGCAATACAGGCTGTGTAAATTCTGTTTGATTTAACCCTTCGCCACTTTGGGCAATGTGCCATAAATCAAAACCAATCGCTTCTGAAGCTTCGGCAAAAGTGTCGGTCACACCACTAAACTGTTCTGCAAGTTCAGCCAACATGCCCACTTTTTGTGAACCTTGACCAGGAAAAACAAATGCAGTTTTTGTCGCTTGAGCTGCTTGCTCGAGTCGTTTAGCAGACATATCAAAATCCTTTCATGAGTCTAAGCTCGTTTACGAAGCGAAATTTAACACTTAATTTTTGTTTTGGTAATTGCCAAATACAACAAAAAACGGCAACAAAAAAAGGGAGCTTTCGCTCCCATTTTTTCTACTAAGCTTGACGCTTAATATCACCAATTATTCAGCAGCAGCTGCTTTAGCGAACAATTGACGACCACGGTAGATGCCATCTTTAGTCACGTGGTGACGACGGTGAATTTCACCAGATGTTTGGTCTACAGTTAATGCATTCTCGGTTAAAGCGTCATGTGAACGGCGCATGTCACGGCGAGAGCGACTTTTACGGTTTTGCTGAACGGCCATGATGGCTCCTTACAAAGATCGAAAAAATGGATCAGAACAAATTCAGTTGTCTTATACTTTACAGTATAACACAAAAATTAGTTAAGTTTGCCCTTCAAACCTGCCAAAACACCAAACGGATTATCCCGTTTTTCTTCGGCAATGTCTTCATCGGCGGGTTGATGCTTATGCACACAAACATCATGCTTGGGAGACAAAGGCATCAACAATAACAATTCATCTTCTATCAGTGCGAGCAAATCAGCCGACGCAGGCGCATCAATGCTACCTTTTATCGTTGCTTCACCTTCACCTAAGACGATGAAATCAGCATCCTCATCCAAGCGCTCTATCAGTGATTCATCATCCACAAGCGCTAAATGAAAGTCTGAAACGAGAGGAATTTCAACGGTCTGCAGACAACGCTGACATTCCATTGGAACTTTCGTTTCAACATGTCCATCTAACCATACGATACGATGATACGCATCCATTGATAGTTTACAGTCAATGTTAATCAATTGATGATCAATTGATCCAACGGTTTCACGGGAAATACGAACAAAGCGAGACAATGGCAGGGTACCTGACCATGTAAAGCCTTGCTCAGCCCATTTAAACGGCTCAATCTGTGCCGGAAAGGTATTTGCTGACATAATTAAGGCGGCAATTCTACAAATTCATGGGTACTCTGTCAAAGATTAAGATACAATTTTGTACTTATTTAGACAGATCATTTGGGTAATACAAGTCATGCATCAGTTGCAGCCGCAACCTGAAGTCACCACTTCATTACGGTTAACCACTCATTCAACCTCAAATTCTGCGGTTTATTTAGACCATGTGCAACTTTCACCTTGGGCTAATTTGCAAACAGAAGTTCAACAAGTAGATTGGCTTATATTACACTTTAATCACTGGTTTTCCCACCTAAATGTGACGCTTGTTCGTGGTGATTTTGAACCTGAATATTTTCCAGCGACGAAAGACATTCCTGCTCGCATTCAGTTTGCACATGGTTTCTTTAATAGTGCGTTACACGAGATCAGCCACTGGAGCATTGCGGGCGACCAAAGACGATTAGTGGCGGACTTGGGCTATTGGTATGCTCCGGATGGCCGAAGTTCTGATCAACAGGCATTATTTGAACAGGTGGAAATTAAACCGCAAGCCATTGAATGGTTATTCTCTCAAGCTTTCGGTCGAAAATTCCGTGTATCTTTAGATAATTTAACCGGTGATGGTGGTGATGGTGCAACTTTTAAAGACAATGTATATGCCCAAGTTCAGCAATATTTTAATGGCAAAGCCAAACTTCCCAGCGATGCTGCACGCTTTATTCAGTGTATCTGTGCCTGTACACGAAGTGGCAAAACATTACAAAGTGATGAGTTTCAACGAAAAATGTTAGACTAAATTACATAAACGCATCAAAGCTTGATTGCAAGACTTTGTAATATCAACAGATAATGTCTAAAAATAAATCGGGAGAGAATAAATATGCTTCATTTAAGAGTACATCCTGATAATCCTCAACCCCGTTTAATCACGCAGGCGGTAGAACGTATTCGCGCTGGCGATGTGGTGGTCTATCCGACCGATGCCGCATATGCAATTGGCTGTCAAATCGGTAATAAAAATGCCATGGAGCGTATTGCACAAATTCGTGGCTTAGGGCCAAAGCATCAATATGCCATCCTGTGTTGTGATTTATCCGATATTGCCACCTATGCCAAGGTGGACAATGCCATGTATCGGTTGCTGAAAAATAATACCCCTGCTGTAACCACCTTTATCTTACCTGCAACCAGTGAAGTTCCTAAACGACTGATGCATCCTAAAAAGAAAACCATTGGACTTCGCATTCCCAGTAATCCAATTTGTCGGATGCTACTCAAGGAATTGGGTGAACCGCTTTTAACCAGCACACTGATTCTGCCCGACCATATAGATCCTTTAGATGATCCGTATGATATTGAAATGGAACTGGGCAAACGCATTGATGTGTTTGTCGATGGTGGTCTAGGCATTTTAAACACCACCAGTATTGTTGATTTATCCGGTGAGCATCCGCAAGTGATCCGTCGTGGGGTTGGTGATATAAGTGCTTTTGAGTAAAAAGCACTTATATATTATAATTTTAATATATTTCTCTTAATTTCATAAATTCAGAACAATTTTTAACCATTTGAGTATGCTCATAAAATTTTTCTCCTTGATGATTATAGACAATATATGTCCATGTAATTCCATCTTCTTCAAGCACATTTAATCTTGATTTAATCAAATCAGCATCATCTTTTGTACCTGTAGTAAGATTATCACAGGCTAGTTTTTGGACAGTTTGTTTTATTTTATCTTTAACTTTATCAGGAATTCCCGATTGACCAAAATCCTCGAGAGTTATACTGACTGTCATATGCGGATATTCATTTTTTAATAATTCCGCCCGATCATTATAGGAACTTAAAGAGGAAACCTCGACTCTAGTTCCTACTTTAGCGCTTTGCCCCGCTTGTCTAAATTGATCTTCTAGTTCATTTTTATAATGTCTGTCATTGAAGAATATAAATCCTCCAATAATCAACAATCCAATAACCACAAATTTAATATTCATACCCGCCTTTATTTATATTTATCAATAAATTATTACTGTGCAAAATATCACTTTTATTAATTTTTTCAAATATTCAGCGGAATTTTTTTAAATTATTTTTCTCATTAAGCTGTTAAATCCCTCAACCGCATCTTTTGTTGCCCATTTTGATCAAAATTATCCATTTTCAACCAGGCCTGATATGCTTTTTCCAATTCAGGCCATTCTTCATCCAGAATTGAAAACCATGCTGTATTACGATTTCGACCTTTGGCTATACGGTGCTGACGAAAGGTTCCTTCATACTGAAATCCAAAACGTAAAGCTGCACGTTTTGAAGGTTGATTCAAATCATCACATTTCCACTCCACACGTCGAAAGCCTTGCTCAAAACAAGTTTTTAAAAGTAAATAGATGACTTCTGTAGAGGCGGTAGACTGCTTCATTTGATGTGAAAAATAAACATTACCAATCTCTATGACATGATCCGCAGGACATTGATTAATTAGCCCTACCCATCCCACCATTCTATGGCTCACTTCAATTAAATAATGCGTTGTTCCTTTAAAGTCAAAATAGTTATCTAAAGCAATTCGCAACTCATCTGTCGTCTCAAAACCTGAATAAGGCAAATAAGTCCAACAACTGCGATCCGCTTCGGTTTTTACACATTGCCAAATTTGCTTAAAATGCTCTTCACTCAAGGGGGTTGCAGACAAATCATGTAATTTGACATTTTTACCGCATAGATTTTCTGCTACCAGATGAATGGACAAGGGATTGGCTACCGGAATCCCAATCATTTGACCATATTCGTTTTCTTGTACTTTTTGATAAAGTTTCATTTAGAATCAAACCGTGTTTATTTTAATTTATTTTATTTTGCGTAAAGAATTGCTTTTATGCCAGTAGAAAATAGATATTTAACAATGACATTGTTCAGCTAACTTTCACTTAAATAAAAATTCCCTATTTTTTTTAAGTTTTTTTGTCATTTGTTAGCTTTTGTAATTTATTTGAAAGCCGTTTTCCTTTAGACTACCCAGATTAATTATGTGCTTTTTCTTTCGATGCGAGATCGAAACAAAAGCCCCTCTGCATGCTTTTGAAAATTCGCGTGGCCTATAACTGTAATGAATCAACCGATCCATAATCCTATGGAGCAAGCTTCACCCATCCGCGTCATGGATGAGTGGCAAGAATCAATTCCAGAGGATTTATACATTCCTCCTGCAGCATTCGAAATACTTTTAGAGCATTTCGAAGGACCACTCGACTTCCTGATTTACCTGATTCAAAAAAGCGGTTTTGATTTATTACAACTTGATATTGCCCCGATTGCAGCTCAGTATTTATCCTATATGGATGCAATGAAGTCACTCAATATTGAACTTACCGCAGACTATATGGTGATGGCAGCTTTATTGGCCGATCTTAAATCGCGGCTCTTGCTTCCAAAAACAAACTCACCCATTGCAATTGAAAAAGATCCAAAACAACAACTCATTGACCGTCTCGAAACCTATTTACGGCTGAAACAAGCGGCTGAACGTTTGGGTCAGATGCCAGTCCTAGAACGTGATACATTTCCAACCAATGTCAGTTTGGGTCAGATTGCACAAAACAACGAAGGCTATGATATTGCTCTGTTACGCGATGCTTTATTTTGCGTGTTTAATCGCCCAGAACCAATCATTCATCAGATTCAGCAAGAACCGGTATTACTTGAAGAGCGCATTGCCTTTATTCAAAGCCGCTTACAGTCAGGTGAAATCCTACATTTCGAGGCCTTATTGAAACCGAGTCAAGGGCGGATGGGTATGGTGGTCACCTTTATGGCCATTTTAGAACTCACACGCCAACAAAAAGTAAATATTATTGCGACAGGTATTGAAGCGCCACTTGCGATTCAAGGAGTGTGGGCATGATGAATGATCAAGTCACACCTTTGTCTGTTGCAGATAACCAACATGAAGTTTTGATGCAACTGGAAGCCATTATTTTTGCCAGTGAAGCTGCTGTTTCAATTGCACGCTTAAAAGAAGCGTTCCAAAACAAGTATACTAAGCAAGAATTGCGTCAATTCTTGCAACAGCTTGCTATGCTACAACATGGCAGATCGATCGAACTGGTGGAAACCGCACAAGGTTTCCGTTTTCAGGTTCGTGCTAAATATCGCAATATCATTACTCAGGTTTGGCCAGAGCGACCAACTCGCTTGTCGCCAACCCTGCTCGAAACCGTTGCTGTGATTGCTTACCATCAACCAGTAACCCGAGCAGATATTGAACAAATTCGTGGGGTTTCAAACAATAGTCAAATACTAAGATCTTTGTTTGACTGGAACTGGATTAAAGAGTCCGGATTCAGAGAACTCCCTGGAAGACCCGCGTTGTTAGTTACAACGCCACAATTTTTAAATGCTTTTGGCCTGTCGTCTTTAGGTCAATTGCCTCCCCTGCAGGATGCCAAGGAAGCTTTTATGGCGCTCGATGCTCACGCACCGAAGTCATAGATAGGTGAACTGTTGATGATAATTTCTAAGGTTATGCTGTCATGAGTGAAAAATTACAAAAGGTGCTTGCACGCGTTGGTTTGGGTTCTCGCCGTTATATGGAAGAAGTCATTGCCGCTGGTCGTGTAAGTATCAACGGACGTGTTGCCCAAGTGGGTGAACGCATTGAACCAGGTGATGAGCTTCGCATCGATGGTCGTAAAGTCCAATTCCAGATTGAAGACGAAATTCGTCGTCGTGTTCTGATTTATTACAAACCAGAAGGTGAAATTTGTTCACGCAATGACCCTGAATCACGTCCGACCGTATTCGAACAGCTTCCTTCAATTCCAGGTGATCGCTGGGTGATGGTGGGCCGTCTAGACATTAACTCGACCGGTCTTTTACTGTTCACGAATGATGGTGAATTGGCCAACCGTCTCATGCATCCTTCAAATGAAATTGAACGTGAATATGCAGTACGTGTCATGGGTGAAGTATCACCACAACTCAAAAAGAACATGACTGAAGGCGTTGTTCTGGATGATGGTCCGGCAAAATTTGAATCATTTTCTGAAATTGGTGGTGAAGGGATTAACCGCTGGTATCAAGTAGTGGTAAAAGAAGGTCGTAACCGCGAAGTTCGTCGTATTTTCGAATCGCAAGGTCTTAAAGTTAGCCGCTTGCTTCGTACCCGTTACGGTACGGTAATTTTACCGCGCGAACTTCGTACCGGTCGTTGGATGGAGCTTGATAAAGGCGATATCGACAACTTGACCAAATCTGTTGAGTTGAAACCGCGTCAGGGTACTGGCCTGTTTGGTATGGCAAAACGTCGTAACGAACGTATGCAAGAAAAACCAATGGCTGCACGTCGTGGTGGTTATTTGCGTCAGCAACGTCGTGATAACGAAGGCGAAGCTCAGCCGGAACAACGTCGTGACCCGCGTCAAGCAAGTCCTGAACATGGCCGTACTGACAACCGCAGCGACAATCGTTTCAATAATCGCCCTGTTCGTACCGAAGGCAATACTGATAACCGCTTTAATACTCGTACTGATCGTTCTTCAGAACCACGTGGCGATGATCGTGGCAACCGTGCGCCTACTGAGCGTAACGGCAATACCTTTGAAAACCAAAACCGTGCTACAGATAAATTTGCACAACGTAAACCACCCTTTGGTTTAAAAAAAGGCTTTAAGAAATTTTAATTCTTAAATGCTTTTAAAACGAAAGCCACTCATTTGAGTGGCTTTTTTATCACTTTTTAGAAAGTGAACCTTTTAAAGCACCGGAATATCCATCCACTGCGCTTGAGGAAAATGTTTCGCCAAATACGCTTGTAAATACTCAGAAGTATCTTTAGAAATAAGCGGGTCTTGCGATTCATCATTCAGGTTATACGCCAAAGCATACAGTTCCAGACCACGACTTTTTAAAGCCTCCAGACTCAGCAAAGTATGATTAATACTGCCTAAACGCCCTGAACTGACCAAAATCACCGGGAATTTCTTTTCAGCCAAGTAATCAATGGTTAGCATTTCTGTGGTTAAAGGCACCATCAAGCCACCTGCACCTTCGAGCAAAACCACATCGTACTTTTCAGCCAGTTGCTTGGTTGCATCTGCAATTTTCTGAAAATCAATTTCACGACCATCAATTTTGGTCGCCAGATGCGGAGATGCAGGATAGCTAAATATTTCTGGCATGGTCAGCTTACTTTCATCTTCTGGAAACCAGCCCATCTGCATCATTTTACGGTGCTGTTCAATATCTTCAGAAATATCAGTATTACCGGTTTGGATCAGCTTTTGAGTAATGGTTTTTTTGCCCTGCTCATTCCATAACTTTGCCAGATAACCCGTGGTATAAGTCTTGCCAATACCGGTATCAATACCACTGATAAAATAAACAGGTGCTGTCATGACTTGCTCCGTGCAATGCAATAAATAGGATGATAGCTCAGCTGATAATGGCGCTGACCATTCTGCTCAAGTTCTGAAAATTGTAGATAATCTTGATAGAACTGCTGTAACGACTGTTTGCTCCAGCGATGCTGCGACGCTGTTGCAGTCACGCCTGTGGCTTTTAAATGTTGCAGTACTTCTTTAGGATGGTGAAAAGTTAATGTTTCAATATTTTCTGAAAGATGCAAAATCTCAAAATCCTGCTGCGTCAACTTTTCCTGAACACATTCAATACTTAGATAATTCAAGCCCTGTCCCGTCAATGCCTTAATTTCTTTTAAATTCTGCTGACCAAAGGTCGAAAAACAAAAATAGCCATCATTCATTAATGCATCCGAACATTTTTTAAATATTGCATCTAAATCACAGATCCATTGCAAGGCTGAACTGGATGCAATCAGATCAAGTGCTGGGGGAAAATCAAGTTGTTCTATATCACCAATCCGCCATTGCAAATTTTCTTTAACTTGAAAATGCTGTTGAACTTGCGGATACAGGTCATTTAAAAACAGTTGTTTGATTGCAAAATGCTGCAGCAGCAAATGAGTTAAATTGCCTGAGCCACAGCCAATTTCAAAAATACGATCCAGCCTGTTTTTGGATAAGTGTTCTTGCATCAACCCAATTAGATTCTGGCAAATCTTTTTTTGCACCACCGCATGTTCAACATAACTTTGCGCTGCTTTTTCAAAGCGCTGCGCGACCTGTGATTTATCAATATTCACCCAGCAAACTCACAACAATGCCACAAGCTGATCAAGATCAGTCTGGCTCACTTGTGTAGTCAGTGAAATACGTAATCTTGAACTATGCTTGGGTACAGTCGGTGGTCGAACCGGCATGATATAAAAACCGGCCTGCTGTAACTGCCTTGCTTTATCTACGGTCTTTTGTGATTCTCCGATAATGACCGGCACAATATGCGAGGTTGACGGACAATCAAAACCTTTACTTAAAACCGCTTGCTGTAGGGACTGACTCATATTCTTTAAATGCTGGCGCTCATTTTTTAAAGTTAAAACTTTTTGCAAAATAAAATCAGTCCAAGCCATACAGATCGGTGGCTGTGCGGTACTGAAAATTAGCGGGCGCATTGAGTTAATCAAATATTCACGAATGATCGGATGGCAAATCAGATAGCCTCCGACCGATGCCAGCGCTTTGCCAAAGGTGCCCACCAGCAAATCAATATCCTCAATGACAGCATATTGTTCAGCACACCCCAGGCCTTGCTCTCCTCGTACCCCAATGGCATGCGCTTCATCCACATAAAGCATGACTTTAGCAAATTGCTTTTTAATCCGCACCAGTTCAGCCAAATCTGTTTCATCGCCATCCATACTAAATATGGATTCAGTCACCACAATAATGCGGTCAAAAGCTTCATCTGCATGGTAAGTTTGCAAAAGCTGGGTTAAATGATTTAGGTCATTATGACGATAACGCACATATTTGGCCGTAGATAAACGGATGCCATCAATCATGCTGGCATGCACCAGTTTATCGGCCAAGATGAGTGTTTTACTGTCACTTAAGGCCGGTAAAATCCCGATATTCATGTGATAACCACTGTTAAACAGCAGTGCAGCACGGCCATGAAAAGCCTGACTTAAACTATTTTCCAGTTGTTGATATTCAGGGAAGTTTCCTGTCAATAATCGTGAGGATGATGAACTCATGATTCGCAGTTCATTTGGCGTTTCATCAAAAAACTGCTCACGTAAACTCAAGTCAGAGGCCAAACCCAAATAATCATTGGATGAAAGGTTGAGCATCTTCTGACTGTTAATTTCGATATAACGACCTTGCTGAACATTAGATCTGAACTGACGCAGATTACCCTGCTGCTTTAATTCATCCAGCTTTGCTGCATAGTTATCTAGCAGATTCATACTGAAACCTCTTGCATCTGCTCAACCACCTCGACCAATTGCTCCAGCAAAGTATTGAGTTGTTGCTCACTAATCACATACGGAGGCATTACATAAACCAGTTTGCCAAATGGACGTATCCAGATGCCGCGCTTAACAAACTGTTGTTGCAGAGTTTTCATATCGACATTAAAGCTCAGTTCAACCACGCCAATCGCCCCCAATACCCGCACATCCTGTACATAATCAAGTTGCGACAAGGGTTGTAAATGCTGTTCTAGCTGTTTTTCGATTCGTTGAATATTGGCTTGCCAATCCTGCGCCAATAAAACTTGTGTACTTTTCAATGCAACAGCGCAGGCCAGTGGATTGGCCATAAAGGTTGGACCATGCATAAAAACCCCTGCCTCACTTTGGCTAATAGTTTCCGCAACATGCTTTGTAGTTAAGGTCGCCGAGAGCGTCATATAGCCGCCTGTTAAACCTTTGCCAATGCACATAATATCTGGTTCAACTTGTGCATGTTCCCAAGCAAACAACTTGCCGGTACGCCCAAAACCCGTGGCAATTTCATCAAAAATTAATAACACTTGGTATTTTTCACAGAGCAATTTGGCCTGACGTAAATATTCAGGATGATAAAAGCGCATCCCGCCTGCACCCTGGACTATAGGTTCGAGAATTAAAGCAGCAATGGTTTGATGATGTTCAGCTAAAGTTTTTTCCAGTTCTGCAATATCGTCCTGATTCCATTGATCATAAAAACCGACTTGTGGAGCAGGAACAAAGAAGCGATTGGGTAGACTTGAACCAAAAATTTGATGCATTCCTGTCACTGGATCACAAACCGACATCGCATTCCAGGTATCGCCATGATAGCCAGAACGTGGCGTAACGAAATTGGTTTTTTGCGTTTGACCTTGCGCAGAGCCATTTTTTGATGACCCATCTTTTGCAGACCAATACTGCACAGCCATTTTCAGTGCCACTTCGACAGCGACCGATCCTGAATCGGCATAAAAAATTTTATCCAGACTTGGCGGGGTGATTTTTAACAGGAGTTTGCCGAGTTCAATTGCGGGATCATGGGTCAAGCCACCAAACATGATGTGCGACATCTTTTGCAGTTGATCCGTTACCGCTTGATTCAGCTCAGGATGGTTATACCCATGAATGGCACACCACCAAGACGACATTCCATCAATCAGTTGTCGTCCATCTTCCAGTTCAATAATGGCACCATAAGCCTGTTTCACTTTAAACGTCGGCAATGGTTGCGTCATGGAGGTATAAGGATGCCAGATATGTTCAAGATCAAACTCTAGATCAGTTAACTCGGTCATCCTTACCTCTAACAATGCATAAAAATTCTAATTTTTAGATCTTAAACTGCCACCGAATAAAAAGGAATTGCGATATAAGCCATTTCTCAAGATGTTTGTTTTATTTTCTTTAAATACTGGCAGATTTTGTCATTTGTTTCTTCGGAATTAAATATAGGGAACCCATGTAAACCAGCGATCAGATCAACCTCTAAAAATTTTGCATGGAAATTTCGAAGATTATCTAAAACTTTGCAACTAACTAAGGCATCTTGCTGTGCAAGTAAATGATATTGCTTGCCCTGATAGTTTTTTAATATATCTGCAACATTTAATTGTTCCAGCAAATTTAAGCCTTGCTTTAATAGCTGAATTGGCTGTGGCTGAATTAAACTTTGCAATAGGAGGAAATCTGACTTGGTACTTTTCATGCCCTGACAGACCATATAGCCAAATTTCTTTAATGTCGCAATTGCATCCTGCTCAAAGGACTGTTTAAACTGCTGAAAGGTGAGTCGATCCATTGCAGTTTGCCATGAATCATTGACAACAAAACAAGGATTAGAAGCGAGGGTGATCAGAACTTTTCGTTGAGCATATTGTTGTTCAAGCTGATTTACCAGCAAGGCGGCCAGTTGCCCACCTAAAGACCACCCCACAATGACATCAAACTGTTTAGCCAGTTCAACCTGTTGTTGTAATATCTGCTCATCCAAGGCATTAAAGATATTAATCAACTCAACTTGATGACCTTGTCCTTGTAATAGCTGTTTCAAAGGATCAAGCAGTTTGGTGCCACCGCCCCAGCCTGTGATGAGTAAAATACGTTGCAGCAATGTGAATCCTTAAATCCGTGTTCTGACTGATGACAGTATATAAAATTTGATGACTTTTAAACTGCACAAAATCCATCAAAAATGATCTAGGTCTGATGAAGCTTATTTTGTTAGTATTTAGAAAGATCCCGACAAAAAGAATATGCAGAATATGATCAACACTTCTAAACTATGCAAAATCACCTTGCTCTGTATGTGCGGAACTTTAACTTTTATTCAGCTCGCATCTGCTGAAAATCCCATTTTTTCAAAATCTGAAACATCTCAAAAACAATGGGTCGGAAAATCTGCACCTGCATTTAAACTACAGGACCAAAACAGCAAATGGCATTCACTCAGCCAATATAAAGGCAAATGGATCGTTTTATATTTTTATCCCAAAGATAATTCACCAGGTTGCACGCAAGAAGCCAATCAATTCAAGGCACTGTATCCACAGTTTTTAAAAAGTAATGCGGTAGTTTTGGGCGTGAGTTTGGATGATGTAAAGTCTCATCAAAAATTTTCAGAAAAATTAGCGCTACCTTTTCCCATTCTGGCAGATAGTAATCAGCAACTCGCGAATCAACTTGGGATTGTCCGTAACCTCGGTATTACTAAAATCGCCAAGCGAGAAAGCTTTTTGATTGATCCTAAAGGAACCATTGTTTATCACTACAACAGCGTAGATACACAATCGCATGCCGCACAGGTGTTGGCCGATATTCAAAAGTTTTCTCAATAGAGCTTTGCTTATTCAAATATTCAAATATTCAAATATTCAAATATTCAAATATTCAAAAGTTATACAGGACGGTTCGGTTCAAATGATAAAAATGAAGCGATAAAAAAGCCCGACTCAGGTCAGGCTTTTTATTTTTCGATTTAAGCTTACATTTGCGCTTGAATATAGTTTTGCAAACCCATCAGCTCGATCAAACGAAGTTGTTTTTCCAGCCAGTAAGTATGATCTTCTTCCGTATCAGACATTTGCTGACGAAGCATATCACGGGTCACGTAATCGCCTTTTTCTTCACACAGTTTCACGCCTTGTGCCAATTTTTCACGGACATGATATTCAAGTTTTAAATCTGCTTTTAAACACGTTACAACATCTTCACCGGTCTCGATGTCATCACGGTTCATATTCGGTGTACCTTCTAGGAACAATACACGGCGAATAATCGTATCGGCATGTGCTGCTTCTTCTTGCATTTCGTGATCGATACGTTCAAAAATTTTAGTTAAACCCCAATCTTCATACATGCGAGAATGGATCAAATATTGATCACGAGCAGCCAGTTCGCCACCGATCAACATATTTAGATAGTCTACGACTTCTGGATTGCCACGCATTTCAATTACTCCATACCATTTTCCCTCATTATGGACAAAACCGCCTGGAGATGCAAAACAAAAAATATGTAAGTTTATGATTTTTATAAAATTAAAATGAGAAACATACGCATTTACAGTAGCTTTAGCAGAACTTTCCATATATAAAATAAGCCTTTGCGGAATCGAGCTGATTTTTTCAAGGATTATTTAAACAGTAAAAGTATATTTTTAAGATTTGTAACGATTACAAACGCTTCTTACTTCATTCGCGGATAAATGCTATTAATTGCGTAATCTGGCTCTTAACCGGTAGCCGTTCAGTAGCATATACGTTTTATTTTAAATAAGATTAAATCTATGCCGCGCATTTACCAATAAAAATAGAGCATTTTTATGCTACATCCTTGCTAAAAGATGCATCAATTAGTCAAAGACAAGGCTGTGTTTTCACTCTAAGATAGACACAAATTTAAAAAACAACAATGGTTTAATTTATGACGACTCCACAATATAGCTCGCCCATTCTGGTAACCGGTGCAACAGGTTACATCGCCAGTTGGGTGATTAAAAAATTACTGGAACAAGGTCATACCGTACATGCCACTGTCCGTGACCTGAATAAAAAACCCAGCTTTGCTCATTTAGAGAAAATTGCCGCTGATACCACCGGCACACTTAAACTTTTTAAAGCCAATTTGCTTGAACCTGATTCATTTGATAAAGCCATGCAGGGCTGTGAAATCTTGTTACACATGGCATCGCCTTTTGTGGTGAACAACTATAAAGATGCGCTAAAAGACATTATTGAACCTGCTATTTTAGGCACTGAAAATGTGCTGAATAGTGCTAATAAAACCGAATCAGTGAAACGTGTGGTTGTGACCTCAAGTATCGCCGCGACTTATGGCGATGCCATTGATATTCAACATACCGCAAATAATGAGTTTGACGAGTCGCATTGGAATACCACCAGTTCTGAAACACATCAACCGTATCCTTACTCCAAAGTCATGGCAGAACGTAAGGCATGGGAGATGCAAAAAGCACAACAGCGTTGGAACTTGGTTTGTATTAATCCGGCGCTGGTTCTCGGTCCCTCATTAACAGCAACTACCCAATCAGGCAGTGTGGAAGTTCTACAGCAGTTTGCCAACGGCATGACTTTACTTGGTGTACCACCTATGTGGAATGGTATTGTCGATGTACGTGATGTTGCAGAGGCACACGTTCAAGCTGCATTTAATCCTGATGCTGAAGGTCGTTATATTATTAGTGGCGGCACGTTAAGCTTACTGGAAATGGGAAAAATTCTACGTCAGAACTTTGGTCCCAAGTTCCCATTCCCACGAAATAACCTTCCAAAAGCGGCTTTTAAACTGTTTGGTCCTTTGGCTGGTTTCTCCAAATCTTTTGTTGAGCTCAATATGGGCTATCCGATCTACTTTAATGCCCATAAAAGTCAGCAAGCGCTTGGCATGCAATACCGCAACATTGAAACCAGTTTGGTGGAACATTTCCAGCAGTTACTCGATGATGGTGTAGTAAAGAAATATCTTTAAATATTGATTATCACCCATAAAAAAGCCACCTTCACGGTGGCTTTTTAGCTGAACTCTACATTTGTCCGTATTCAGCCATCAGCTTTAAAAATTCGGCTTCGTTCATGACTCTTACGCCCAGTTTTTCAGCTTTTTCAAGTTTAGAACCGGCTTTTTCACCTGCAACCACGCATTTGGTTTTACTCGATACACTACCGCTGACTCGCGCCCCTAAGGCTTGCAGTAACTGTGTCGCATCATCACGCCCCATACTACTGAGGGTTCCAGTGACCACCCAGCTTTCGCCATTAAGTGGCTGGCGTGTGGGTGCAATGGGGGCATCCCAGTGAATTCCTACCTCAAGCAAACGCTTGACCACTTCCAGATTATGTTCCGCCTGGAAAAAGTCGATAATCCATTCAGCTGTAATTTCACCGACATCTGGCGTTTTCTTGAGTGCCTCAATATCTGCATTTTGCAGGGCTTCAAAAGTCTGGAAAGTATTGGCCAGCATACGTGCTGTGGTTTCACCAACACCGCGAATACCCAAAGCATAGATAAATGAAGCCAGTGTGGTTTTTTTACTATGTTCAATTGCATCCAACAGGTTCTGAACAGACTTCTCACCCATTTTTTCAATGGTGAGTAACTGTTCCCGATGTTCATGCAGGCAATAAATATCGGCCACATTTTTCAGTAAATCGAGGTGTAATAATGATTCCACCCAACGCTCACCCAGACCTTCGATATCCATGGCTTTACGCGAAACAAAATGGCGAATCGCTTCAATACGCTGCGCAGCACAGTATAAACCGCCTGAGCAACGTGCCAAGGCTTCACCTTCCGGCATCACTACAGGTGATTCACACATTGGACATTGTTCTGGAAGATGAACTTCAACTGCATCATCTGGACGGAATTCCGGCCAGACTTTTTCCACTTTGGGAATTACGTCACCACTACGATAAACACTAACGGTATCGCCAATACGTACATCTAAACGATGGATTTCCCCAATATTATGTAGCGTGACATTGGATACCGTGACCCCGCCCACTGCAACCGGATTTAATCGTGCGACAGGGGTTAAAGTACCGGTGCGCCCCACTTGCCAGTCAATATTTTCAACCGTGGTTAAAGCGGCAACCGCAGGGAATTTGTAAGCTGTTGCCCAACGTGGTTCACGACTTAAGAAACCCAATTGTTTTTGCTGTTTTAAGCTATCGACTTTAATAACCATACCGTCAATTTCGACACTTAAATTCTGACGTTTCGCATTGATTTCTTCATAGCGTTGCTGCACTTCTTGAATGCTGTCACAAATAAAATGACATTCCCCTACCGCAAAACCAAACTGAGTGAGCCATTCCAGACTGGCGGACATGGTGGTTTGACCATGATGGGGTTCACACTGGGCAATACCATAGGCATAAAAGGCCAAAGGACGTGACGCTGCAATCGCCGGATCAAGCTGACGTAAACTGCCTGCCGCAGCATTACGCGGGTTGGCAAAGGTCTTTTCACCTTTGGCTGCATTTTCCGCATTGAGTTTCTCAAAGCCGGCTTTTGGCATCAGGACTTCACCACGAACCTCGAGTAGCGCGGGAACTGAACCTTGAACAGATGAAAGTACTTTAGGCAAGTTACGAATGGTTCTGACATTATGGGTAATATCCTCACCTGTTTCACCATCACCACGTGTTACGCCACGAACCAAAATACCCTGTTCATACCATAGGGAAATGGCCAAGCCATCGAACTTCAATTCAACATCATATTGAATTTTTTGATTTGGTAAACGCTCCTCTACACGGCGCGCAAAAGCAAACAAGTCTTCTTGATTAAACACATTCCCCAATGAAAGCATGGGTACCGCATGGGTCACGCTTGCAAATTTAGGGAGTGCCTTTCCTCCCACTTTATTGGTCGGGGTATCGGCTTGTATATATTCAGGATATTGCTCTTCTAAGGCTTTAAGCTGATGAAAGAGTTGATCATATTCACTATCTTCAATGCTTGGTTGATCCATCACATAATAGGCATGATTATGTTTGGCTAAAATTTGAATCAATTGACGCATTTGCGCTTTGATAGTTGAATCTTGAGTCATACATCCACCATAAAAAAGGGCGGTTTGATTTCCGCCCTTAAAAAATTTTATCTACTCGCCATTATAAAAATCGAGTCGTCTAGTTTCAAACTAAACTTCTGCGGCATGTCCTGAACGATAGTCAATTGCCTGATGGCGCCACTGCTCACGTAACTGCGGGGTAAATTCCTGATTGTTCTGATCATAGACAGTGCCATCAATTTCACGCGCAATCAGGCGTGAAAGACTATCCATGGTATCAAAGGCATTTTGCACATCACTATGTGGCAAGGCCAGAAAGAATGCCAAACCTTTGACTTGTTCAGTGGATAAGGTTTCCAGATCAAAACCCGCTGCGCCTTCATCGGTAATTTGCAATACGGAAAACAGTAATTTGCTGTCATCTTGGCTGTAGCGATGGAAACACGCCATTTCACCAAAACGCAAACCATACTTCAGCAATACTTTTAAGGTTTTTTCACCTGAAAGTACGCGGCGTTCCGGGTAAACATTTAACGCAATAAAATCAACTGCAGTAGATAAGGCACTTTCTTCATCAACACGTTGCTGTTCATGTAAATGTTCATCCAGAATACTGCTTTCATCTTCGAACTCTGAAATTTCAGCTTTTTCAATTGTTCCGTTCAGGCTGAGTTCTGTTGCATCTTTGGCTGCAGTTTTTTCATCTTGACTGGTCTTGTCTTCTGCAAGATCTAATGCTACTTCATCTGCTGTTAATTCGACCTGCTCCGTTGTTTGTGGCGCAGCAACGACTGCTGTCTGAACTTCAGCCTTCTCAGTTTTTCTTTCGGTCTGATGTGCTTCTGTTTTATGGGAACATTGAGCAAACTCAACAGCCGGTTCTGCCAAAGTCGGTTCAACCCGCTCTAGACTTGAGGCTTCATTGGCATTTTGTAATTGATCACGGACATGGCGAGGAATCACGGGTTTCTGGCTATCTGTATCGACATGAAGTTCTGAATCTAATGACGGTGCTGCATCAGCGGGTTTTTTAAACAGTATTCTTAAACCGAATAACATAATGATAACGGCGATAACAATACCAACGACGGTGGTGATTTCCATATTATGACTCCGCGACTAAACCGTATTCTTTTGCCTGTTCCAAATCGACAGTGACTAATTTTGATGTACCGGGTTCTGGCATGGTAACACCTAACAAATCGGTTGCCATCGTCATTGCAACTTTATTATGGGTAATGTAAATGAATTGAACCTGTTCAGAAAGTTCTTTTACCAAATTACAAAACCGACCCACGTTTGCATCATCCAAAGGGGCATCAACCTCATCCAGAACACAAAATGGTGCCGGATTTAAACGGAAGATGGCAAACACCAATGCCAATGCTGTTAATGCTTTTTCACCACCAGACAATAAGGCTAAAGAGCTATTGCGCTTACCTGGCGGTCGAGCCATTAGTTTTACACCCGATTGCCAGTCATCTTCAAGGCTTAAACTGGCTTCTCCGCCATTAAATACTTTCGGGAACAAGTTTTGTAGCTCAAGATTGACCTGATCGAAGGTATTCATAAACAGCTTGCGGGTTTCCTGATCAATACTTTTCATAGCCCCTTGTAATTGATCCACCGTGTTTTCTAGGTCTTCAATCTGGTGACTCAGTTCTTCATAGCGCTTGGATACATCTTGGTATTCTGCAGAAGCGGCCAAATTGACCGCGCCCAATTTTTCAAAGCGCTGCTGAGCTTTTTCCAGTTGTTGTTGATGTGAAATCAGGTCGATATTTAAACCGCTAATCAATTGACTATTCAACGCATTGAGTTGTTCTGAGTAATGCTGAAAATCCGATTTGGCCACTTGCCAAGCCAGACGTTTTTCTTCCAGTTGACCGCGTAATTTTTCATCTTGTTGTTGATGCTGATGACGCTGCTCAGTCAGGCTTTGCTGTTTTTGCTGAATATTATTCAGCTCGATCTGCCATTCACTCCAGGTCTTTTGCAACTTCTCGGTGACTTGAGCTTGTTGATTAAATTGCGACTCTAATGCAGGCAGTTCGAGCTGTACCGGATCGACAAATTTTTTCGCCTGTTCCATTTGCGCAATGATCTGCTGATATTGTGCTTTTAAAAATGATGCATCTTTTTCCAGTAATTCAGCTTGTTGCCCAGTTTGAGTCGTTTGACGACGTAGCAGCTCCAGCTCTTGTTGAGCTTGCTGCCAGATGTGTTGGGTATTTTCCAGCTGCTCGGTCAGTTCCTCAACTTGAAATTGCATAGTTTTATAATTGGGTAAAGCCTGCTCAAGTTTCAAATTCAACGCATGTAAATCAATTTCCAGATCATCTTTTTGCATTGCATCTTCTTCCAGCTGCTCATCCAGTTGTTGTAACTGATTTTGCAATTGCTGCTTTTGGACTGAAAATGCCTGAGCCGTACTTTGTACTTTGGCAATGTTGACATCAACCTGCTGCAAGGTCTTTTGCTGCTGCTTTAACTGGTCTTGCTGCTCTTGCATATTTTTTTGCAGACTTTGAATTTGTTGTATGACTTCCGGCAATTGCTGTTCAGCAGTTTCAAGCTGAGCTAACTGCTGTCCCAGTGCCATTTCTATTTCAGCTAAACGAATACGATGGCTGAGTGCACCCTGTCCGGCTTGGCTTGCTTCATCATAAAACAGGCCAATCACCCAATCCGCAGCCACATGATAGCCATCCAAACTTAAGATGGACTGACCGATGCCTAAGTGCGATTGCAAAGACAAAGCTTGGTTAAGATTATCTGCAACTGCAACCTGCTGCCAGATAGAATGCTGCGGCGACTCAATCCAGTCAGCCAAGCAAGTCAACCCAGCCAATTGAATCTGATGTTGCGAAGCATTGCTTTTAAGCTGACGAGCAATGCTTTCAGTAAAACCGGCCTTGGTATCAATGATGTGTGCAGAGAGCCATTTTGCCAAAAACTTTTCAATTAAATGGGTATGCGCCTTGGCCTGATCTTTAAGCTTTAATACTTGCATCAATTGCACAGTATCCTGCTGAACTTTCGGGCTATTCTTGATCAGCAACTGGTTGAGATTTTTCTGTTCTGATTGCAATATCTGAATCGCAGACTTCATGGTCGCAACATCATTTTTCTGCTGCGCATACTGGGTCTGCGCTAACTCGAATGTTTGTTTCTGAGTTTGAATCGCGTGTTCTAACTGTTCTACCTGTTGGCCAAGCTGAAATTTTTCACTTTCAAGTTGCTCAATATCATCTTGCTGACCCTGATTTTGAATTTGTGCTGTTTGCTGTTGCAGGGTTTGTTTTTGTTGTTCGATCCGGGCAATATTTTTGGCCAACTGCTCACTTTGCGCCAGCATCTGCATTTTTTGCTGTTGCTGTTTTTCGACCTGTACTTTGACCACTTCAAACTGTTGCTGTACTTGCTGCTGCTGTAGTTTTAAATCAGCAAAACTTTGGCTTTGATTTTGGCTTTGACTTTCCTGCTGTTGTAATTGTTCAGTCTGTTGTTGATATTGCGATTGCAAAGTTTCAATTTGCACTTCAATCAATTGTAGCCGTTCTTTAGTCTGTAATTTTTGCTGTTCAAGCTGAGTTAAAGTCGAAGTATTTTGCTGCAACAAAGACTGTTTTTGTTCCAAGCTCATTTTCAATTCAGAGCGTTTTTTCTCGGCCTGTTGCCATTCATTTTGCAATGGGGTGGACTGCTGAATCAGGCGTTGGAACAGTTCACTGGTCGTCGTTAAATCATGTTCTAAAGTGGT
Source organism: Acinetobacter sp. SFB (assembly GCF_001647545.1). GTDB lineage: Bacteria > Pseudomonadota > Gammaproteobacteria > Pseudomonadales > Moraxellaceae > Acinetobacter. The sequence continues at coordinate 44,191 of NZ_LSZH01000017.1, read as the reverse complement.
CAGTTCTGAACGCACCAATTTAAATGTTTCACCTAATTCATTCATCTGAAGGGTATATTCTTGCTGCAAACGGCTACTTTGCTCGCATTGAAAAGACAGCACTTCAACTTTAATGCTACGAATCTGCGTTTCAAGTTCTTTATATTGCAGCGCAGTTTCAGACTGACGTTTCAGGGTTTTCAGCTGTGACTTCAGTTCAGCGGCAATATCTTCAAGACGCGATAAATTTTGTGTGGTGTGATCGAGATGCAATAAGGTTTCACGGCGACGTGCCTGATAACGCGAAACACCCGCAGCTTCTTCAATATACACCCGCATTTCTTCAGGTTTGGCATCGACCAGACGGTTAATCATACCCTGTTCAATAATGGCGTATGAACGTGGACCTAACCCGGTGCCTAAGAAAATATCGGTGATATCACGACGACGGCACTTGGTGCCATTTAAAAAATATTCAGACTTGCCATCGCGGTTGACTTGACGACGTACAGCCAATTCATTATAGGCATTGTATGCACCGCCGAGCTTGCTATAGGTATTATCAAAACGCAGTTCAACACTGGCCACACCCACAGGTTTACGTTTGGCAGTTCCGGTAAAAATGACATCTTGCATACTGCCGCCACGGAGTTGGCGTGCACTGGATTCCCCCATCACCCAACGGATGGCATCAATCACATTGGATTTACCACAACCGTTTGGCCCCACTACAGCGGTACGATTCGCCTTAAAATGTAAAGTCGTACTATCGGCAAAAGATTTAAAGCCGGAAAGTTTTAAGCTGCTTAAACGCATAATGTCCTGATCAACGTCGTGAACGTCTTGCCCATGCAAGTTCGATTTGTTTCATCCGTGTTAGAGATTCCAACACAAGGTTACGCAAGTGTCGACAAAAATCATCCATAAATAAAGTAGCTTGTTGTGATTTTCGGATCAAAACTGCATCAGTCACCAACTTAAACAGTTCAAATGATTCCTCTAGCTCGCGCCGAGAGATATTTAAGGTTAAAAAATAGCTGCGGCGCATTGAGGGTAACAGCTCTTGATAGAACTTCATCAAATAAGGATTAGCCACCATTTCGTGCTGGCGAGCCATACACTGAAAGATTAAATCATAGAATTTTTCAGTATGTCCCTGACGTGTCTCTTCATGCAATTGCTGCAATAATGCCTGAATTCTTTCGGCTTCATGAGTGCGCCAAGTTTCCGCCACACGATGAACAATTTGCCCCAATAGCAAAGCGCTCATGTCAAATAAAGCACGGACTTGTTGCGCAGACATTTCTGACACAATTGCACCACGGCGTGGATAAATTTCAATCAGTTGGGTGCGTTCTAACAGCAACAATGCTTCACGCACGGAGCCACGACTGACATCGAGTTCAGCCGAGATTCGCAACTCTTGAATACGTTCACCTTCAACCAATTCGCCACGAATAATTTGCTCACTAATATGCTTTGCAATTTGTTCGGACAAACTGTCTTTTTCCTGTTCTTGCATACTCGTCCTATCTTGTTTTTATAAGATGCAATCGAAAAATTTTCACACGTCTTGATTGACCCTGTTATTTTTACTTTGTTTTATCAGCAAAAAAAATGACATTGTCAGACAATTTTTCAGTCTTTAAAGCCAATATAAAAAAGGTGTGAACAATTAAACTGTAGCACACCTTTTCATTCTATTTTTATCTGTTATTTAAAATTAAAAATAGCTCGAAAATCCTTGATAAATAAAATATAAACCAACCGTACTTAACAGGCAAGCAAAGCATCTTTTCAGCATGGCCGGTGATAATTTATGCGCTACTTTTGCTCCAAGTTTTGCCGTAATAAAGCTCATCACACTAATGCCAATGAAAGCATAAATATGCACAAAACCAATACTATGCGGTACTTCTACCGAGGTATTCGAGCCAAACCACATAAAACCCAATGCTCCGGCAATTGCAATAGGCAAACCCCCTGCTGCTGAAGTTGCTACCGCTTTTTGAATGACGACACCATGACGAATCAAATACGGTACCGTCAAACTGCCGCCACCGATGCCGAAAATAGCCGATGCAATGCCGATACCACCACCTGCCAGCAGCTGCATTGCTTTAGCAGGCAAATGATGCGTAGGATCAACGGGTTTACTTGAACCGTTAAACATGCCATAGGCGACCCAAACTGCAAAGAATCCGATCAGTAATTGCAAGCCCTGACCTGATATATAATCAGCAATCCCGGCACCTAAAAATGAGCCCAAAGCCAACCCCGGTGCCAAATTGCGGAATACATCCCACATCACCGCACCACGTTTGTGATGTGCTGAGACAGAGCTAATTGAGGTCACAATAATGGTTGCCAATGAGGTGCCGACAGCCAAATGCATAATGACTGAAGGATCATAGTGCAGCTGCGTGAACACAATATATAAAATGGGCACAATAATCAGGCCGCCACCGACACCAAACAGTCCAGCGGCAAAACCAGCCATTGCACCAATCAATAAATATATGATTAACTCCATTATTCACATTCCACTGTTGCTTAAATTTAAATGGATTTAGAGACTCGACAACTGCAAAAAATCCTCAGCGAAGCTCATCAGCTTCCTGAAGTTTTAATACTGAAACCAGTCACGACTTCAACCAATGATGATGTGCGTGAAATTGCACTCAAAGGCATTCAAAGCGTTTTAGTCTGTAGTACGAGACAAACTCAAGGTCGTGGTCAACGTCAACGACCATGGGTTTCACCCGAAGGGAACATCTATTTAAGCACATTGCTAAATACGCGAACAGCCATTGATGGGCGGCTTGCCCTTGAAATTGCATTAAATATTCTGCAAATGCCGAGTTTAAAAAATGTGGATTTGCAAGTGAAATGGCCAAATGATCTTTATAGTACACAGGGCAAATGGGGCGGAATTCTGGTTGAGCCGCTTTCCCCGCATCAGGTGATTGTGGGGGTCGGTATCAATCTTGAACCTGTGCCGAAAGAACAGATTGACCAGCATGCCACCTCACTGCGCGAGTTAGGCTTAATGGCAATTCAGCGTACTGAATTGATCGCAGAATTATATATGGCCATCCAGCAAGCCAGTGAATGGTTTGACCATCATTGTTATAACCTGGCTGCCCGTTTTAATCACTATGCTGCTTTTAAAAACCAGGCGGTTGAGTTTGAGCATCATTCGGGGCTATGTTCAGGTATTTTCTTAGGCATTCAGGATGATGGCGCGGTCAATATTAAAACCCGTGAAGGCTTAAAACAATTTTATCAAGGGCGCTTACGTCGCTTAGAAACCTCTCTTTAGAGAAATGCAATGAAGAATTTATGGCTAGACATTGGCAATACCCGTCTAAAATATTGGATTACGGAGAATCATCAGATTATTGAACAGGCTGCAGAATTGCATTTGCAGTCCCCTGCGGAATTGCTGTTGGGTTTAATCCAGCATTTCAAAAGTCTAGATCTGCATCAGGTTGGCGTGTCTTCAGTTCAGGACAAAAAGAATAACGAACGTATCCAGAAAATTCTAAAATTTTTAGCTGTACCGGTGACCTTTGCCAAAGTGCAGGCTGAATATGCAGGTCTACGCTGTGCTTATGAAGATACCAGCAAGTTCGGTGTAGACCGCTGGTTACAAATGCTGGCCGTGGTCCATGATCCAAAGCAACACTACTGTGTGGTGAGTTGCGGAACTGCCTTAACCATTGATCTCACTGATGGCATGCAACACTTGGGAGGGTATATTCTGCCAAACCTGTATTTACAGCGGGATTCTCTGATTCAAAATACCAAGGGCATTAAAATTCCCGATGCCACCTTCGATGAGCTTACGCCTGGCCGCAATACCATTGATGCTGTGCATCACGGTATTTTATTAAGCTTGGTAAGTACCATTGAAAAGGTATTGAATAAATACCCCAGCCAACTAATTCTGACTGGCGGTGATGCGCCATTATTTGCCCAATATCTTACCCAATATCAGCCTCAAATTGAGACAGACCTGCTACTCAAAGGCCTGCAGAATTATATTTATTCCTTGGCTGAAGCCTGATCTAGTCGAATTAAATAAGGTTGTATGGCCTGCCAAACTTCAGGCAGTTCCGTACAACCTTCAGAATCAATAAAGTGTCCCTGCCATTGGGCAGAAATCAGCTCTGCATCTAGACTTTTGGCCTGCTCAATACTAAATTTTGGCGGAACATGGGCATCTCCTGCTGAATAAATCACCACACGCTGTTCAATCTGGCGTTTCAGTAATTCAAAATCAATCTGGGCTGCATCGATAAAAGGATAGACTTCTGCTAAGCGTCCCAAACGACCATTAAAACCGGCAACCAGAACCAACTGTTTAATACGCTGATGGGTTAAATTTTTGGACAAATGATCTAATGCCGCGACAGTTCCCAGACTATGTGCAATCACAATACTATTTTCATCCAGACTTCCCATCTGCTCATTTATTTGTGATTCCCACCTTGATAGCTCCGGACGCGGTGAAGGATCCAAACGCAATACTTTTAAACTGCAATGCTGCTGATCTGCAGTCTGCTGAATCCAGGGATACCAGTTTTCTTCGGGGCTGGCGGTATAGCCATGTATCACGTTTACTTGAGCCATTATTCTTGTTTCCTCTTCTTCAGCTGTTTTCGTGTGCAACCAGCTTAGTCTGAATGGAGTGATTCAATTGTTGGTCTTTTTTATAAAAATACGAATTAGAGAAGCTCTTGTTCCCCATAATTCACTCCATCACTTATTTAAAGATACGAATGGATTTTAAGTGCATTAAGGATCTAGCAAAGTTTTCAGGACATCCCAAACTTGTTTAAATTCATCAAAACCATCGCTTGGCATAAAATGCCGCGCATACTTCAGCTCTTGCATTTGGACATTCATAAATTGCCCGAGCAAGACCGATTTAAGCAGAGACACATAAGGGTCATGTCAGGAAAACAGTAAAAATCGGGTCGCAATCTATTTTTTGTAAAATGGCTATGTCTAATTTTACCTGCCGAATAAAACTCTCCAGCTCGGGCAATACAGTTAATTTATCCTTAAAACTGGCAACCAAAATCAGCCCTTTAATTTGAGTGTGGCGGAGTGTCTGAGTTAAAAAATGCAAGCGCGCCAGACCCCAGACTATGTGCCACAATAATACTTTCTGGATCTCATTTAGGTCTTTGGATCTGTAGCGCTTGTTGCCAGATTCGAAAATTAGGTGCCTTAGCTAAGGCGCGATCACCCTGCACCAGATAAACTTTGTATTGCATTTAGAGTATGTTTTTCTTCTTATATTTTGAGTTAGTTAATTTAGCTTCACACCCATGGTTTAAGTAGCGTTTTTTGTTATTCCCTTTAGGATTAAATATGCAGAGTTATTCGCATCGTGCATTTTCTGTATTGCATAATTTCAGCTATAAAAAAAGCGCGTAGAGCGCCTTTTTTACGATGAGAAGTATATTCCTACTTCTTGTCGTTTCCACCGAACAATGGTCCCATACCGCCGCCACCGCCGCCGAATTTATTTTGCATACCGCCAAGTGATTTCATCATTTTTGCCATACCCGACGGATTGGCAAATTTCTTCATCATTTTCGCCATTTGCGCATGTTGTTTAATCAGTTTATTGACTTCAACAACTTCCATACCACAACCTGCTGCGATACGTTTTTTACGGCTCGGGTTCATCAGGTCTGGATTACGGCGCTCTTTAATGGTCATCGACTGGATAATCGCTTCCATTTTTTTCACTTGCTTTTCAGGGTTCGCTTGTGCAATTGCATCTTGAATACCTGAATTGCTCATGCCAGGCAACTTGTCCAAGAAGCCCATCATGCCGCCCATGTTGTTCATTTGTTCAAATTGCATCAGCATATCTTCAAAGTTGAAGCTGCCGCCTTTTTGCAATTTTTTCGCCATTTTTTCGGCTTTTTCTTTGTCGACTTTACGTTCAAGTTCTTCGACCAAAGAAAGTACGTCACCCATCCCCAAAATACGCTGTGCCACACGCTCAGGATGGAATGGCTCTAAGGCATCAAGCTTTTCGCCCATACCCAAAAATTTGATTGGCTTACCGGTAATGGCACGCACAGATAGTGCCGCACCACCGCGTGCATCACCATCAGTTTTAGTCAGGATCACACCGGTTAAAGGCAAGGCATCGTTAAAGGCTTTTGCAGTATTTGCCGCATCCTGACCGGTCATAGCATCGACGACGAACAAGGTTTCGGTGGGTTTAATAGCTGCATGAAGCGCTTTAATTTCGTCCATCATGTCATCATCGACATGTAAACGGCCTGCGGTATCGACAATCAGAACATCAGCAAACTGAATTTTGGCTTGCTCAATAGCTCGATTGGCAATGGTAATCGGGTTCTCATCAGCGCTCGATTCCAGAAAAATCGCGCCTACTTCACCTGCAACGGTTTGTAGCTGTTTGATTGCCGCTGGACGGTAAACGTCGGCAGACACCATGGCTACTTTTTTCTTTTGGCGTTCTTGTAAGAAACGGGCAAGTTTTGCGGCAGTTGTGGTTTTACCCGCACCTTGCAAACCTGCAAGCAGAATCACCACAGGGGGTTTTGCTGCCAGGTCGAGGCTTTCATTGGCCTCGCCCATCATTTTTGTCAGTTCGTCATGGACGATTTTTACGAATGCCTGGCCGGGTGATAACTGAGTCATCACTTCCTGACCCAATGCTTCTTCCTTAACTTTCGCGATGAATTCACGAGTTACAGGTAACGCAACATCGGCTTCAAGAAGTGCCATACGTACTTCACGTAACGTATCTTTAATATTGTCTTCGGTTAGCTGCCCTGAGCCAGTAACATTTCTTAAACTCTGCGTGAGTCGTTCTGTTAAGGTATCAAACATTGCAAAATCCGCTTAAAATTGCCAGTTGCAAAAAAATCTTTCTTAAAATAGAAAATTTATGCATAAGATGCTATAGGATACTGTAGTTCACGTAGAATTTATATAAATGAATATTCAACATCCTGAAAAAGGTTTGACATGATCAGTCTCCCCTTGGTTTACACGATCTTAGCATTAATCGCTTATACCACATCTTTCTGGTATTTGTTTATTCACTTAATGTCAAAGCGTGATCCGAACCATTGGTTTGTAGGGCTCGTACTCGGTTTAGGTTTACTGCTACACGCGGGTGTTCTGTATAACGATATGCTGACCCCTCTAGGCGTAAATTATGATGTCTTCCTGTTGCTGTCATTTACCTCTGGTCTGATGTTATTGCTGAGTTTAATCTTTAGTACTTACCGCCCCATTTTGGCCCTCAATTTATTGGGCATTCCTGTTGCTGCGACCGGCTTGATTTTAGGTTTTGCCTTAAGCAAACAAAATCAGGTGATTGAACAGCACTCCTTGGGTTTGGACATTCATATTATTTTGTCTTTATCGGCCTATGCGGTTCTACTGATGGCCACCATACAAGCGGTAATTCTATGGTTCCAAAATCGTGAATTAAAAAACAAGCAAAAAAGAATCTGGGTCAATTTACTGCCTTCATTCCAAGCCATGGAATCTTTGTTGTTTGATTTAATCATTACTGGTTTTATCTTGCTGACCTTAGCTTTAGGTTTTGGTTTCTTCACCATTGAAGATTTCTTTGCTCAACACTTAGCCCATAAAACGGCCTTTAGTATTATTTCCTGGTTTGTTTATGGATCTTTGCTGATTGGTCATTACAAGTTTGGCTGGCGTGGCCAAAAAGCGATTCGCTTTACCTTAAGTGGTTTTATGCTCCTGGCAATTGGTTTTATTGGTTCTAAATTTGTACTGGAAATGATTTTGGGGAAATAAGCTCCTTATTTCCTTTTGTTTGATTTTTTCTAATAAAATGAACAACAATGATTAAATAGCCGGCTTAAAGCAAGGATCAATCAATAGAGTCAAATCAGCAAAGGCTGGACTTTTCAACAGCATGTAAGCCAATGATGATTAGATAATAAGAGTCCAACATGGAAAGGTTCTGTTTTAATTTGTGTAAATTATCTTAAACTCTGGATACTTTCGCACAAACAGATTGAGGTTCCTTAGCTCTAAGTAAATTTTGATTTTTTATTAAATATTCATTTCTTTTTCACACTTACATTCTTAACTCAGAAAAACTCAAACCCTGATAACCCTTACACATACCTATTTTTTATTGTGTAGACTGTTCATCTCAACTTCTACAAATAGGTAATTATAATGAATAATTTCAATCCAAATGACATCCAGGCACATGCTTCAGTAATTGCATCATGTGGTACTACAATAGGGAAAGTAGATCATTTAGAAGGTCAAGACTCAATTAAGTTGACCAGAAGTGATGATGAAAATAATGAACATCATATTATTCCACTCAGTTGGGTAAGTGAAATTAAAGATGAAAATGTGATTTTGAACAAAAGTGCAGAAGATGCCAGAAAAGAATGGAAAACCGTATAGCAAGCTAGTGTTTTAAGTGAATAAACTTTATTTGTTGAATTGAACAATGCCAGTCCGGTCGACTGGCATTTTAGTGTGAGGTATAAATCTAAGACGAGCTTTAAATGAACTTAAACTAATGTTCTACAAAATCTCAGCTATTGATTTTAGGTTTAGGGTTTTAGCTGTCATATCCGTACTTTAAAGAGCATTCCAAGTTTAAAGCACTCATCCCATACACATTAAACTAGAATAATATTCAATATCATTAACTTAATATAAATTAAAACTCGGAACATTTGCACAATACTGGCTTGTTAATAAGTCGGCTTCTTTATCTTCAAAAATTTAATCTTACTGTCAATAAACTGATGATCTTTATTCTGAATGAAACTTTGTAATAAGTTATTAATCCATCCAAATCAGAAAGAATGCCCAATTTCTATGGAAAATGAGTGGTTTTCGGCCAATCTTATACGCATTTGCTTACGTCAATTCAAGTCCTTTACGTCTAGGCGATTCCCCGGATATTTCCTATGATGGATTCATCAGGAACAGGAAGTTCCATACAAGAATAATAATAGATACGCACAAGGACTATAAGGTACGACAGGAGTTATACCGAGCGCACCAATACGAAAAACCCCGACGGATGTCGGGGTTTTTTATTCTCTATTTTAAATTTAAATAAGACTTGGCTAAGCAGCTAACATATGAATTGAACGCCTGAGTCGAAAATCTTGTTTACTCATTGTTCAATCTGCTCTCACCCAATCCAATTAGCAAGATACGGTTTGAGCCTAAATTTCTTTAGTATCAAATCTCTAGCTTTTAAAAAATGAGTCACTCACTGCTTTGTTAATGATTGTTAGCAGTTTTTGTGCAATAAGGCTATGAACTCGCTCACTATTGGCCAGTAGAAACATCACTTACTCCTTTATTGGTTGTTGTGCCATCAGGTGATACACGCCAAATCATATTACCCACATCATCAGCCACCAAAATAGCCCCTGCACGATCAACTACCACTCCAACCGGCCGTCCCAAGGCATCGCCTTGCTCACTTAAAAAGCCCGTCAATATATCTTGTGGCTGACCAGAAGGCTGGCCATTTTTAAACGGTACATAAATGACTTTATAGCCACTATGGGGTTTACGGTTCCATGAGCCATGCTGACCAATCAGCGCACCATCGCGATATTGTGGTATTAATTGAGCATTATAAAATACTAAACCTAAGGATGCGGTATGGTTGCCCAATGCATAATCTGGCGGAATTGCACATGCTACCCTGTCAGGGTCTTGGGGTTTCACCCGTGTATCCACATGTTGACCATAATAACTATACGGCCAACCGTAAAAAGCACCGGCTTTGACTGAAGTCAGGTAGTCGGGCACCAAGTCATTGCCAATTTCATCGCGCTCATTTACCACTGTCCATAGCGCACCACTTTGAGGTTGCCAATCCATTCCATTGGGATTACGTAGCCCGGTCGCAAATGGACGTGCTTTGCCACTGGCAATATCAAACTCCATAATCAGGGCGCGACCGGCTTCTTTATCTAGGCCATTTTCAGCCACGTTACTGTTTGAACCCACCGTAATATAAAGTTTGCTACCCATAGGGTTAGCAATCACATTTTTGGTCCAATGATGATTTAAGGGGCCAGCCGGCAAATCCAGTACTTTCGTACCGCTTGCTGTAATTTGAGTAGCACCCGCTTGGTAAGGAAAACGCATAAGGGAATCCGTGTTGGCCACGTACAGTGTATTGCCGACCAGTGCCATGCCAAACGGAGAATTTAGATTTTGTAGAAATACGGTTTTTTGATCAGCCATGCCATCACCATCGCTATCACGGAGCAAGCTAATGCGGTTGGCACTCGGATGCGATGATCCTGCACGCTTCATCACTAGTTTCATGATTTTACCTTTAATGCCCTTGCTGTCGTCCGGCTTAGCTGGTGCATCAGTTTCAGCCACCAGCACGTCTCCATAAGGCAATACATACAGCCAGCGCGGATGCTGCAGTTCTTTTGCAAAGGCCTGTACTTTTAAACCCGCAGCAGGAGTCGGCATCATACCTGCAGGCCAACCTTTGGCCGGGGCAATATTCACCGTAGGAAACAAACTTGATTTGGGTTCAGGCAGATGGGGTCTGGGACCATAGCTGTCTGTAATCGGGGACGTAGAAGATGACGCGCATCCTGTTAATGCCAATACAATGGTAGAGCCCGCTAAGGGGAGTAAAAGGGGCAGTAAAAATCGAGCAGACATTTTTTTCTCCTTATTTTTATCGCAATAGCCCTCCCTTACTTTCACCTATAAATCTCAAACTTGCTTTAGTTTTTTAGTAAAGAATAATCACCAGAGAAACTGTATGCTTTTGGCCGAATATTCAGGATTATTATTTGCTGAATAGTTAAATTGATGTTAATGAGTAAATAGGTAGGTACTATATTTGATGATGCTTTAATGATAAAAGCCACATAAAAAACCGTTAAAACGAATTCATGATATAACCATGATTTATGGAAATTTATTTAGGGGATTGCTGTAACCCAACAATGAGATTTTATAATATCATTATGATATTTATATCTTTAATTAATCCTAAGCTTTAACACGAAAGCTATTATGTTAATGATACATACTTAAATCACCGGTGTGGATTGTTGTAATTTAGGCCCTAAGCTAGACATCCCCTCTAAAAAAACGTATAACCCTGTTTTTCTTTGTACAGGTCTGACACTTTGAAACTTGTTCTTGCGCCCATGGAAGGCTTAACCGATCCTATTATGCGTGATGTATTGACGCATGTCGGCAGCTTTGACTGGTGTGTAACCGAGTTCATTCGTGTGACGGACTCTGTGCTGCCCGACCATGTTTATCACAATTACTGTCCTGAATTACTGCACGATGGTAAAACGGCCGCTGGAACACCGGTTCATGTACAGTTTTTAGGAAATAATCCTGAAATGCTGGCCGCCAATGCCATTCGTGCGGTGGAACTGGGTGCCCCTGCCATTGATATGAATTTTGGCTGCCCTGCAAAAACGGTAAACCGTCATCGTGGTGGTTCAGTTCTGCTGGATGAACCTGAAGTGGTACACATGCTGGTCAAAGCGGTGCGTGATGCTGTACCCAGTCATATTCCTGTCTCTGCCAAAATGCGCCTAGGCTATATGGACCGGAACTTTACCCTGGAAAATGCCCATGCGATTGAAGATGCCGGTGCAGCATGGGTCACCGTTCATGCCCGCACTAAAGCTGAAGGTTATACCCCACCAGCATTTTGGGATCAGCTGCAACCGATTCGTGAAGCATTGAAAATCAATGTCATTGCCAATGGTGAAATTTGGACCAATGCAGATGCCAAACAATGTCGTGTAGAATCCGGTTGTGAAGACTTGATGATAGGCCGGGCTGCGGTAACCACACCGGATATCACGCAATGTATTCGTAAAAACACAGATGAGCCTTTGATTAGCTGGGATGAACTATTGGCCCTACAAATCCGTTTCTTAAATGGTCCCTATAAAAAAGAAATCAACATGGTGGGACGCTATAAGCAATGGATTGGCATGATGTCCAAACATTATCCCGAAGCAAAAATGTTGTGGGATGAAGTAAAACGTGTAAAACGATTGGATGAAATTATTGAAAAATTAAATACAACAAAGCGTTAGAATAAAAAAGCCTTTACATGTTCAAAGGCTTTTTTATTTAGCTACTTTCTTTACGCTGCTTTAAATTTTCTACATGTATACGATTGGTTTTCCATGACTTGTCTAATATTTCTTTTTCGATCCGTAATTGGACCCGTTTCAGTTTCATTGGCGGAATAATTTCCTCTTTAAAGTTTTTCACATACTCCACCCATGCTGAACCACGAAATACATTGCTTGGCATCTCTGTTTTAAATTCGCAATCCGGCATAAATACAACGATTGAATGCAAATATTCAGGCGCAATAATATCTGCCAATACCTGTTCTAACACTTTTTGGTGTTTATAATTTTGGTGCAGTGGATTTTGAAATTTATAGCTGTTTTTAAATATTTTCTGCGTCCACATTTTCTGGCGTTCACCGCCGAAAATCCAGCCTTTATAGTTTTTCGTTTCAATAATAAAAATGCCATAGGGACTCAATAAAATATGATCAATTTGGGTCGTTCCATTTTTTTCATCCGGCAAAGTACAGTTATTTAACAGAATATATTCTGCAGTTAAAGACTTTTTTGCATGGATACTTACAGCAAATTCGCCAAATTTTCCTTTTAAAAAAGGCTTAAAGGCTTTGATGACACCTATAGCGACAAAAGCAAGAATGATCCACCAAAAGCTCGACCATAGTGGTGCAAATATCTGACTCAACATTTTATTAATCTTTATTCTTAATAAGATCTTATAATTTAAACAATTTTCTCTAATTTTAATAGAATTTCTTTATTATCCAAGCCTCCGGCAAAACCCACCAGTTTGCCATTTGCACCTACTACACGATGGCACGGCGCAATAATGGAAATTGGATTTTTGCCATTGGCGGCTCCGACTGCACGTACTGCTTTAACATTGCCAATTTGCTCGGCAACATCACGGTAACTACGGGTTTCTCCAAATGGAATAGTCAGCAGGGCTTGCCAAACCTTTTGTTGAAACTCGGTTCCTGCAAAATCCAAAGGCAAATCAAATTGCTGCCGTTTTCCCGCAAAATATTCAGTTAACTGCTTTTGGGTTTCTAACAAAACAGGATGGTCAACTTGTTCTATTAATTCTGCTAAACGGACCCGTTTAGGATTTTCATTTTCCCACAGTACCGCGACCAAGGCATTTTCATTGGCCACTAATTTTAAGATACCTACAGGAGAAGCCATTTCTATAAAAGCCAGTTTCATCGTCTTCTCCTGCAGTGAAATAAATGATCCAGAGTTTATGATGATGACAGTTTCATCAATACTAATCCAGAAATAATCAGAACCGCTGCCAGCATACGCATTGCTGATGCGGGCTCACCTAAAATAAAGATGCCGACCAAGAATGAACCGACTGCGCCAATGCCTGTCCAAATGGTATAAGCTGTGCCGAGCGGCAAGGTTCGCATGGCATAAGCCAACAAAGCAAAACTTAAAATCATAAATACTAAGGTAATAATACTGGGCGTAAGACGCGTGAAACCTTCTGAAAGTTTCATTGCATACGCCCATACAATTTCAAAAATACCGGCTAAAACTAAAACAACCCAAGCCATGACGACTATGCTCCATTTGATCAGAGTCAGGTCGTCCTGACGAATTGTCTTGGTATTGATATAAATGAGATTACACCAAGGGAGGTCGTTCCTCCTTTTATTTAAGATAATTATATAAATAATTGCTTTAAATAGGTGCGGATTTTTCATTTTTCGAGCAATTTATCGCGCTAAAAGTAGCTCAATAAAAATACGACTGGTACTCACCAATCGTATTCTTTTGATCACACTACTCATCTAAAATTTAAAACGAATACCTGCGCCATATAGCCATTCATTTTCAGAAGATGAAGACTGCTGCCAAGCTGTTTCTTCATCTCCCTTGTTATAGCCATATGCAACATCGACAAAAGGCATGACCTTTTTATTGATTTCATATCGGGTTTCCAGACCCAGTTGCGCGGTACTCAAACCCGACTTTTTGGCATAGTTTGAATCGTCGCTCAATACGATACTCACATCTAAATAAGGTTTCAAAATCAGTTTTTGGGTCAATAGCAAATCACGCTCAGTTTCCAACATAAATGACATCTGCTGATCTTGACCCATCAATAAATAGGCATCGGTCTCAAAGAAATACGGTGCCAAGCCATGAATACCTAAAACGACTCCTATTTGCTCCGAATCCACTTCACGATTCTGGTTGTTCAAATAGCGAAGACCGGCTTGTACATCCCAAAAATCACTCACCATATGGCTATATAACACTTTGGCATCATATTCAGCTTGCTGTGATTCCGCTTGATCGGCATGAACTTTGATAAAAACCTTATTTTCATCCGTACCAATTCGCGTTTCAAATTTTGACTTTAAAACACCTTCGCCATCATCATTGCGCAGCCATTTACTTTCAACCGTGCTTTGTTGATAAACCTGTCCACCATGCTCTTTAATATGTGCAGCATGGTCAGTCTCATCTGAACTGGATTGCTCTGGTTGTAGGATTTGCGGTTTTTCTTCAGCTACGGCTTGTGGTCTAGTGGCCATCTGATGATGCTGTGAATGATCTTCAGGAATGTCAGCTGACCGTTGGTTCTGTGTCTGCGGCATCGGCATAGAATGGTAGTGTTCCTGCGCAAAACTTTGTCCACTTAACAACAGGAATGAAGCACTCAATGTACGCATGGCAAATAAATTAATGATGCGCATGTGAGTCTCCTTGCTGAGCTGAATTTGGTTTAGCTGGCGTGTTGGATGGATGATTTACATCAACATTCGCTACTATCAATTTGCTCATCATACCGGCTGACATGTGATACAGCAGATGGCAATGAATGGCCCACTCACCCAGCTCATCAGCAGTCAATAATGCAGTCACGGTTTTACCCGGTGGCACAATCAAGGTATGTTTATTGGGCATATCCTGACTACTTTGACCATTTTCAAGCTGCATAAACATGCCATGCAGATGCATCGGATGCGCCATCATGCTGTCATTGATAAATTTCAAGCGAATGCGCTCACCAAACTTTACTTGTAACGGTTCAACTTCGGTAAATTTCTTACCATTGATGGTCCAGATATAACGCTCCATCGTACCGCCTAAACGCACTTCCAGTTCACGCTCTGCAGGGCGGTTATCTTTTTGCGGCGTTAAAGATTTCAAGTCGCTATATTGCAGTGCTTTATGACCTGTAGGCGTTGACGCATTAGCCCAGCCATAAACCCACTGAGCCTTGTCATCTGAAGAGGTTTTTTCTGTGCTATGTAACGCATCGCTTTGTTCAGGCTGTTTCTCAGACTCAGATTGTGCGAATGGCTGAGTGGCTTGTTGCAAATGATCCTGCATGACAGCATGATTCATTTGAGTATGAGCGAGTGTCGAATGATCCATTCCCGCCATATCATGTTTCATTGACGAATGATCCATATTTGCATGATCAGTTGATAAAGAACCATGCCCCATATCTTCCATAGTTAACAATGCGCGTGGACGCGGCTTAGGTATGTGAATCGCATGCTTCAGTGGTGAGTTTTCATTACGCAATGTGCCAATCGCAAAACCGCTGCGATCAATCGATTCGGCTTCAATTTGGTAATAATCGGCTTTCGGTTCAACAATCACATCATAGGTTTCTGCAGTACCTATACGAAACTCATCGACCGGCACAGGTTTAACAGGCTGCCCATCAGCACTCACTACAGTCATTTTTAGGTTCGGAATACTGACATCATAAAAAGACATGGCGGACGCATTAATAAAGCGTAAGCGGACTTTTTCATTTGGCTTAAACGCGCCCGTCCAGTTTTGCTCAGGCGTTTTTCCATTGATCAAAAAGGTATAACCGGTGACATCGGACAAGTCGGTTTTCAGCATGCGCATTTGATTCCACATGCCACGATCCTGCCATGTGTTTTTTAAACCTTCACGTTTGATTTGCTTCGAGACATCCGACAAAGTTTCACGCCGATTTTGATAGTACTCTGCTGACTTTTTCAGATTTTTAATGATCTGGTCACTGCTGGAGGGATGAAAATCCGACAGCATTACCACATAATCACGATCTGTTTTTTCATGCGCTGCGACTGGCTTTCTATCTTTCGGATAAATCACCAAAGCACCATACAGCCCATCCTGTTCCTGACCTTTGGAATGTGCGTGATACCAATAGGTCCCGTTTTGTCGCACCTTGAAACGGTAAACAAAATCACTTTGCGGTTTAATCCCTTTGAACTGGTTAAAACCCGGCACACCATCCATTAGGCCAGGCAGCAATAAACCATGCCAGTGAATAGAAGAATCTTTATTTTTTAGTTGGTTATGCACATGAATAACGGCATCATCGCCTTCTTCAAATTCCAAAAGCGGTGCCGGAAACTGACCATTCACGGTAATGCGTTTTAAAGGCTTTCCGGTCACATTGACCAGCTGCTCATTAATGTTCAAATGATATTCTTTCACCGCAGCAAACGCCCACGATGATGAAAGCAGACATACCCCAATCAAGAGGCTTTGATTTAATTGAATAGACATGACTTAACCTGTAATTTAAAAATAAAAAATGTTTTTTAAATCAAGATTAAGCTTTGGGAGGACGTAAAATTTGTTGTCCAAAACCCATTAAATGCTGGGCTGAATAATTAAAATTGCGCTGTGGATGTTGTTGAATATGATCAAAACTGAGTATTTCTGCAATGTCTGAATCCAGCCAGAGGATCAAACTTTGACAGTGTAACTGCACACAGTCATTACAACTGAAATGCTGTTGCTGATCCATCATGGTCTGGTGACAATCTTGCTCAGATGGTGCTATTACATGTTCCGCAGAATGCTGCGACGTGTGTGCTTGAGTACTGACTGAATCATGGCAACCCGACATTGTCGTCATGGGCATGCTATGTTTATGCTGAAGCGTCAATTCACTCATCATTTGCTGATGCATGGATTTGGCGGATGCAAAGGCAACACTACTCCACCCGATGGCAAAAGCCATCAGCAGCACAAACCAAGCCTGTTTGCGTAATGAAGTCAGCAAAGAATTATCCTTTCACCAGTCTAGAATATATAAATTATTTTACTTTGATTGAGATCAAACAGCATAACCAAGATCCAAGTTATACACAATTTTTTAAATTTATACTCAACAATTCATAGTTCACTATTTTTGTGTGTATTAAAACAATAAAGTTATTTTTTAAACAGGCTTATTTATAAGCATGGATTAATAAACAACCATATTTTTGAATAGCTTAACCCATTAAAAAAGGACTCAATTGAGTCCTTTTCATACATTTAATGTCTAATTATTAAACTATTGTTCTATAATCGTTTATAAACTAATCAAGTTATCCATACAGTTATCTACACAGATATCCATATGGTTATCCATAAAGTTATCCACAACTTAGCTTCAATTAATTAGAGATTATTAGATATTTACAGCGCCTACTTTTGCAAGTTCTGCCCGCATTTCATTAATCACAGCTTGATAATCCGGTTTTCCGAAAATGGCTGAACCGGCAACAAACATATCTGCACCGGCCTCTGCAATTTCACGAATATTGGCAGGAGTTACACCGCCATCTACTTCTAAACGGATGTCACGGCCTGAAGCATCAATGATTTTTCGCGCTTGACGAAGTTTATCTAAAGTCATTGGAATAAATTTTTGCCCGCCAAAACCCGGGTTGACACTCATCAATAGCACTTGATCGACTTTATCCAAAACATAGTCCAGATAATGCAAAGGTGTTGCCGGATTAAAGACCAAACCGGCTTTCGCACCACCGGCTTTAATCAACTGTAATGAGCGGTCAATATGATCGGTTGCTTCCGGGTGAAACGTAATAATGTCTGCACCGGCTTCCAGAAAATCATCAATCATACGATCGACAGGCGAAACCATCAAATGCACGTCAATTGGTGCCTGAATTCCATATTTTTTTAATGCCTTACATACGCCTGCACCAAAAGTCAGGTTAGGCACATAATGGTTATCCATCACGTCAAAATGTACGACATCTGCACCAGCAGCGAGTACATTTTCGACTTCCTCGCCTAAGCGGGCAAAGTCAGCAGATAAAATTGATGGTGCAATTAAATATGGCTTGGACATGGGGAGAACCTGGCTATGGATTTGAATTGATTTTTCCCATTATAACAAATTGAACCTAGCTGCTGTAATCCAATCCAGCTTCGATACTATTTATTCAGCATTCCAAAACTGCGACATTGCGTTGCATTATTTAACTTTAGCTATTTTTAAAATTTGTTATGTTAATCGCACAACACAAGGTAAATGAGAATGAAAAGCAATACTCACATCGCGACTCCAGAAGCTAGCCGTATCGCCAAGCGCTTACTCAATCACTGGAAACATAAATTTGAAGTAGCTGAAACTGACGGCGATTTTAGTATTTTTATGCCGGATGCGACCGTAAAGCTGATGCCACAACCGGAACAGTTATTAGTATCCATTGACAGCCCCTTAGAAGACTTAAGCAGACTGGAAAAAGTGGTGCTTGATCATTTAAGCCGTATGGCTCAACAAGAATTTACCGCAACATGGCAGCATCAATAAAAAAAGGGAGAATCAGATTCTCCCTTTTTTGAATTAAATATTATGCTTCAAGTTGCACAGCATGAAATTGTAAATGGTCATCAATAAAACTTTGAATAAAATAATAACCATGATCATAGCCTGCGTGTTCACGCAAAGTCAGTGACTGTCCCACTTCCGCACAAGCCTGTTTAAATAATGCCGGATTCAATTGCGTGTAAAATTGATCCTTTAAACCTTGATCAATCAGAATCTCTTTGAATAGCGCACCTTTTTCTTGAATCAAGGCAGTGGCATCATGCTTTAACCATTCATTCCGATCTTCACCCAAATAATTCGAAAAGGCCTTTTCACCCCACGGGCATTGGCTTGGTGCACAAATCGGCGCCAAAGCAGAAACTGACTTAAATTTTTCTGGATATTTAAATGCCAGAGTTAATGCCCCATGTCCGCCCATGGAATGGCCGAAAATACCGATCGAATCAGCTTGGATGGGGAAATTTTCAGTGATTAAATCATACAGCTCATCCGCAATAAAGCTGTCCATTTGATAATGTTCAGCCCACGGCGCTTGGGTTGCATTGATATAAAATCCTGCCCCTTGACCGATATCCCAAGAATCGCCTTGTGCAACCGGCTCCCCTCTTGGTGAAGTATCTGGACTAATCAGGATCAAGCCCAGTTGAGTTGCCAAGCGTTGCGCATGGGCTTTAATACTAAAGGTTTCCTCAGTACAGGTCAGACCGGCTAAATAAAAAAGTGCTGGACAGGGCTGTCCCCTTAAAGCTTGAGGTGGCAAGAAAATACCAAACTTAGCTTCGCCCTTTAGCCGCTTGGAATTAAAAGCATAAAAGCGCTGTTCACCATCAAAGCATCGGTTATGTTGGATTAACTCCATGTCTATTTTCCTTATTGGGTTTGAACACTTAATTGTGGTGTTTCTTTTTTCATATCTATTTGAATTTTAGCCGGAAATAAGCGCTGCTCCAATTGCGGCAACATAAATTCCATATTTTTTCCAATCGACCATTGCGGTTCAGAGGGTTCAAAACCTTGCGCCTTTTCCCATTGCGCCACAGTCTCTTTGCTTTGTTCAAATGCGGCACTGATTGAAGTCTGCTCACGCATAGACTGATCAAAGAAAGCCCGTCCAAAATAAGTATAATCAGCTTCGTTCGAACAGCCAAAGGATGCGCGATCGGCAGCAGAAGCGGTAATGATTAAGGTATTGTCATCTTGCAAGGCAGGAACAAAACTGCCTGAATAACATGCAGAAATGACAATCACGCGCCAACGAATTCCCGATTTATCCAATGTATCTTTTAGCCATTTTGGATCGACGTCGTTTAAATCTATGGGTGCATTTTCCATTTCAAACTGATTTGGCAAGCCATGCGATGTCATATATAAAAATAATACATCACTTTCACGATTCATTTGCTGTCCAATACGGCGTAAAGCCATTTCCATACTGGTACGTGAAGCAATTGGCGTTTTAGTGCGTGTTGCAGGATTATTGACTAATATGAGTGAGCGACCAAAAGTTCCAAAGCGGGTATCAAACTGTTCTTTAATTCGCTCGACTTCCGATTTAAAAACGTCTTGATAGCCTGCGCCTGCTACGCCTAAAAAGTACCAATGCGATTGGGCAAATTCACCATACTGAACGGCTTCAAGAGATTTACTCAACACTCGACTTTGTGCGTAAAAGGCATCTTCGGCAAACGTTGGCGGACTTTCTTCCACTTTCCAGATCGGTTGGCCTTTGACCGACATTTGCCAGACTACGAGGGTAAACAGCGTTGCCGCGACAATCAATCCCCGCTCCCACCACGGCCACTTTAATTCACGTGAAAAAACCCAGACCACAGCCAGACTTTGCCAGACAAACAGCACCATGAAAATCATCGGTAGATAATCATAAAAGATGTAAGGCAATACGTCGATATAACCTAGATACTGAATCAGACTTTGCAATAAGGCGATATGGGTATCCAGTACCAGCCACAATAAGGCAGGCACCAGCATCAAACGCAGATTATTAATACGTTGCGAAAGGAAAATGCCGACAATCAGTGCAATAAAAGGCCATAAAGCATAACTGATCAGGCCTTGAGGGTTAAAGTCCCCCACTTCCCCTGAACTTAACCAACTAAATAAACTGTTGGCACTGCCGCCTAAAATCCCCCAAAAAATCAGCTGTAAAATTGAGGGGCGAACAATTTGTAAAGACCGACGTGATCCCAAAAAGAGCCACATCCCTGCAGTTTGGTTGCTTTTAAAATCATGCCAAAAATTGATGGAGGGTTTGAAGTCGATCATAGGATTTAGGGTTAGCTGTAGCTCGCTGATTCACAATGTAAGTTTATGCTTGATGGAAGTTTTATCAATGCTGCTTTGGCACTATATAACAAATTAATGTTCAATATTGAAGCAATTACCAAACTACTTTACAAGATGCTGCTGAAAGTAGGCATCAAAACGACACGCATCGCCTTGCCACTGATGATTGGGTTCTTGACTCGCCAAATATACCGCTAAACGAGGCCGCTTTACTATCACTCGTTTTGCTATTTTTTGTGCCAAAATCAATAAATTATCACCCAAATCCATTTCACCATCTTCAGGTAACAACATATGCAGTAATTGCATCTGTTTTTTGACTTGAGCCTGTTTTTTAATTGCTTGCTGGTTTTGATCGCGTTGTGGAAACATCGGATCCAGATAAACCACATCTACGATATTACTCTGCTCAGCTTGCTGAATCAGGTAATCGGCTGAATCAGAGAAAATCAGATCAATCCGTGCAACCACTGAACTTAAAAAAGGATCATGTTCAGCCTGACTTTTAGTATCTTCAAGCAAGGTAAATAAGATGGGATGTCGCTCAACCAAGGTGACATCAGCACCTAAATGTGCCATCAGCAAACTGTCATGCCCCAATCCCGCGGTCGCATCGATCAAGTTTGGTTTTTCCCCCAGATTACACGCTCGTGCAATCATTTCAGATTTCAAGGATGCTCTTTTTAAACGTGGCACCTCCGCTTTCCAGTCCGGTTGCATTTTCATGCCATTGGCACAGAGCCAAAGACCGGATTCATCTACGCATAAAGCCAGCTCTGGATGAAAACGTAAAAATCGGGTATTGAGCTTTTCAATAATTTCAAGATTTACCATCACCCCACGAGAAGAAAGCACAGCAGAATACTGCTGTGCTTTCTGTTGAAATTCTGGTTCTACAAATAAGCGGATCTCGCTTACCATAATTTCCAACCTGTAAATGCAAAGAGCAAGATTAAAAGCCCCGAGGCAATACGATACCAGGCAAAAACCATAAAATCACGTTTTGCGACATAGGCCACCAATACACGAATTAGAATCAAAGCCGAAACAAATGACACTATAATTCCTGTTGCAAGAACTATCCAATCTTGGGTGTTTTCGAATACATGGTAGCTTTGATACAGATCTAACAGGCCTGCACCAATAATTACCGGTATGCCCAAGAAGAAAGAAAACTCAGTGGCCGCTTTACGCGATATGCCCAGGAACATGGCACCAATAATAGTTGCACCAGAACGTGAAGTCCCAGGAATTAAAGACAGCACCTGGATTAAACCAATCCAGATCGCTTCTTTATAGCTAATGTTCTCGACTTCTTCAGCATTGACTACTGGCGGATGTTTTTCAATCCAGATAATAATGAAACCACCCACGATCAAGCCAATCGCAACGGCAATATCATTAAATAATAATTCTTTGACTGCCTGTCCAAAAGTCAGACCAATCAATACGATTGGAATAGAAGCCATGATCAGGCTAAATCCCAAATGGCGCCCTTTGGGTTCGCCGGTAAACATACCCGTTGCCGCACCCCACAGACGAGCCCAGTATTCATAAATCACTGCTGCAATCGCGCCCATTTGAATGGCAATCACGAACACATCACTTTTTTCTTTGGTCCAGAAATTCATTAACTCTGAAGCGAGAATTAAATGCCCGGTACTTGAAATAGGTAGAAATTCGGTAATACCTTCTACAATACCCATAATTGCCGCTTTCAGCAGCAGTAAAAGATCCATAAAAAATCCTAATTATGTTTTGCCTTGTTCTGGAATTTTTTTCCAAGCGTTATCACGTAAATACACAGGTAATGCCAGCTCGGCACTGACCCATTTTTTTTGCTCGACATCTGCGCGCGCAATGGTAGCAATATCTTGCGCAGTCGCACTTAAGTCTTTGTATTGTATTTGTTCAGGCTTAATTAAAGCTGAACCGGGGCCTACCAGTTCAAATTTAACCGCTTGACTGGCATCATCGTAATTTAACAGTTGTTCTTCATCCACAGCCTGCATAATGCCCTGTGAATCAACTTTAAAACTCGCAATATACACTTCTTTCATCCGTGCATCGAGTACCGCTGTCACGGCGGTTAAACCTGCAATGCGATATGCCGACTGTGCCAAGGCTTGCAAGGTTGAAACAGGAACGACTGGAAGATCATTTGCCCATGCCAATGCCTGAGTGACCGCTGCATTAATCCGCACGCCGCTAAACGAACCGGGACCCCGGCTAAATGCAATTGCAGTTAATTCAGATGCAGATAGACCAAGCTGGGTAAATGCCTGATCAATCATTGGGAGAATTGTTTGCGTTTGTGCTTTTGCTCGCGCATCTAATTGGAAAAATAATTCTTGGGTTTCATCTACAATAGAGACGGAACACTGCTCATTGGCAGTTTCCAACGCCAGCAATTTCATGCACGACCTTAATTAATTTAAATGTAAAAAACGAGGCATATGATACTCCACTCATCCGCACTAGGCGAGATTTTCCATCTGGGGAATACAAAAAAGCCAAGCATTTGCTTGGCTAAATAACGTCATCAAATTATAGTTCAACTGTTTCTAAGTTCTGAAAATTCTTAAAATGTTCTGCGTAATGCATGGCACTCATTTTTAGTTTAACTTCAGCAGTTGCATCTAAAGTTTTGACGATTTTCCCGGGCGAACCCATCACTACAGAATTGTCTGGGATGACCTTGCCTTCAGGAATTAATGCATTTGCCCCGATGATGCAATTTTTACCAATTACGGCATGATTTAAAATGACCGAATTAATCCCAATTAACGTGTTATCGCCCACAGTACAGCCATGCAACATCGCTTGATGCCCAATCGTGACATAGCTACCAATATGCATCTCAATGCCCGCATCGGTATGTAACACGGCATTTTCCTGAACATTGCTAAAATCACCAATCTTGATTTTGCTGTTATCGCCACGGATCACTGCACCAAACCAGACACTGACCTGCTTGCCAATTTCAACTTGACCAATCACCGTCGCATTGTCTGCAACCCAGCCATCCCAAGGCTGATGTGTTGCTTGAGGTGCATAGCCATTAAATTTGTACATCATGCTGTGATATTCCCTTATCTGTTGCGTTTAATCTTATTGCTATGAAAAGCTGGAGAATTTAATAAAAATGGCCATTCTTTCTGATAATTTAAACCATATTGAAATAGTGATATCAACATCCGTGCGGTTAAGCCCCAAACAATTTCATTTTCCACCCGTAGACTGGGAAAATATAAAGACTGATGCGCATAACGTACTTCATAAGGAATGGGCGGTGCCTTCATTAGACTACTCAGGGATACAAAGAAAATACGATCAATTTCACTCGGTTGACCAATCAAATTGACTTCAGGCGGAATCAACCCCACCACAGGTTTGACCAGCATGCCATTACGTGCTTTTTGCATCGGCAAATCACCGATCAATTGCACATCAAATGGGTTTAATGCCGTTTCTTCATAAGCTTCACGTAATGCCACCACAATATTACTGGTGTCTTGCGGGTCTCTTTTCCCTCCTGGAAATGAAACCTCTCCGGCATGATTCGATAAATAGATTGAGCGTCGAGTAAGCAGAACTTTTGGATCCGATTCATCTGTAATCGCAATTAATACAGCAGCATGTGCCGGTTTTGTCCTGGTGGAAAAACGCAATCTTTGCTGTAACGATTGTATTAATGAATGGTCATCCATACCTCTACTCTCCCATCATTTCTTCTTGGTTTCATCATAGCTGAATTTTTATTCTAAAAGATAGAAATGATGCCAAAGTTCAATTTTTCAGTTATGCTGATCACACCTTTATCATTGACGATGAATATGAATTTCTGTGTAATTTGTGGACATAAAACTACGGAAAAAATCCCCCTCGGCGATCATCAATTACGTCGTGTTTGTACAGATTGTGGCAATATTCATTACATCAATCCTAAAGTTATTTGTGGGGCACTGGTTCTCTGGGAAAATAAAGTTTTGCTTTGCCGCCGTGCCATTGAACCGCGTTATGGGTTATGGACACTTCCTGCTGGCTATATGGAACTATTTGAGACCATGGAGCAAGGGGCAGCACGTGAAACCCGTGAAGAGGCTGAAGCCGAAATTGATATTGAACAACTTTACTGTATGTACAATATTCCCCGAATTGGGCAAATTTATGTGTTATTCAAAGCCAATTTAGTCAATGGTCAATTTGGTTCAGGTGAAGAAACCATTGAAAGCCACTTATTTAGCGAAGATGAAATTCCTTGGTCGGAACTGGCCTTCCCAAGCGTAGAGCGAACTTTACGCCACTATTTTGAAGACCGTAAAACCAATCAATTTGACATGCATTTAGAAACTTTAGGTTCACGCCTTGACCATACCGGTTAATCGATAGAATAAAAAATATAGAGCATAAAAAAGCCCATCATCCGATGGGCTTTTTTATCGCGATTATTTGGTTTTTACTTCATAACATGGCGCAAGATTGAATTGAATGCTACCACCGCTGTATTTAGACCATTGTTTTGCATCTGGGTCGGCGGGATCCACCGTGCTATAAGTGCTTTGGAAGCTGGCAAAACTGTTCGCCCACTTCACTATATTATCAGCAGAGTCTTTTAAAGGTACATCATCAACAGCTGGCTTACCACCCGATCTGGCCAATAAACGATTTAAGTCCAGTAATGCACCGCCAATCACAATAGATTCACTGGAATTTGGCGAGGTCTTAATACTTGAGTTCATACCAATCAATGCACCATCTAAACTTTGGAACACTTTGTCTGCCAGAATCATACGAATCGAGATTTTATTGCCATCCCTACCAGAGCTGGTAAATGCACGCCCCGTAGTTCCAATGCGATATTGCTGCACATTGTTACTGTCAATCATGTCACTCGCTAGTACATCCGTACCACTACAACCATCTGTTCCGGTCGACATATCGGTGAATGTGCCAGAAGAATCCGTGACTGGAGCAGGCGTGGCTTTCATATTGGTTCGAATATCACCATTACGGTCAATCACAATACCCAATTTGACGGTATTGACCGTGGTATCAGTAAATTTAAACACCAAATCTGCATACAAGGGAAAAATATATGCACCATTTCTGACATTATTTTCTGATTTAAACACTTTGCTGTCTAAATAGGTAATCGGATAAATTTTATAAAGATCGAGTGTACCTTTAAAGGTTTCACCATTGACCTCTTGTTGCCATAAGCCATAATTTTTCTTATCTTCTTCGTTGACTTCTTTTTTACCCGTCAGCAGTTTATAAAAACGCTCTTTACCTGCGACCATATAGTCATTAAACAATTTACCTTGCGTTATGGTCAAAGGCTGTGAATTGCTATCCGCGACATTGAATTGGAAACCAGATTGCGTGGTTAAATCAGGATTATTATTAATCACCTTCGTAATTGGATGAATCCAGGTATCTTGTGCAGATGCAGTCATTTGTACCGGTTTCACCGTACGAATCAGTTGGGCATTCACACCACCAATAGTCGTTAAACCGCTACCGGCTTTACCACGCCATTGTAAACCGCTACCAAAGCTTTTACCTTGTCGATCCGTCATTAAAATAAAGTGTCCCAATAAATGGGTTGCCGACGTATCTTCAGCCTTACATTCTTGCTTGTTACACCCCACCAAACCTTCTGAACCACTTAAGGTACTACCCAGTACTTCGGCACTCGAAAATAGTGAGAATTCAGGCTGATATACGGCTGCAGTCGTGATGCGCATCAATTGAGTAATCACAGCAAAAGCATCTTCATCTGTGACCTGAGAAATATCTACCCAAGGTTTAACTGCATCAGCAAAATCTTTATCCGATAAACCTTTAAATTGTTCTGTCGTGATTAATGAGGTAATTTGCTCTAATTTTTTACGGTCCGCATCGCTGATACTGACCGGTTGAATATCACTCGCATTGACGATTTGCTGACTTTGTAAGCCCGCTGCCTGAATCAGGCGCACCAAACGAATGGCTACCTTTACCGTTGCATCATCAATTAATAACCTTTGTGCAGCTCTGCCTTGAATCCCTGCTGCAATATCCAATAGGGTTAAACGTGGTAATTGCGCTACGCTGACAATGGCAATATTACGAAGTGGTATCGTACCTAATTCAATTTTCTTGTCTTTTTCGCCACGTAAGAAGAAGGTAATATCATCCGTATTCTTACATGCACCCGTTGCCACACCACCATTTGGATCAAACAATGTGGTAAAGCTGTTCTTGGTGTCACTACTACATGAGAAATTTAAACCGTTTAATGGATAATCGAAGGCAAATTCAATACAGCCTGCTGTACCTGCTTTACCTGCTTTACAGGCTCCATTAGCAGTACTTTCGTCATATACTTCAGGGGTCACGTTGGCACTTTCACCGCCACAACCTGTTAAAATCATAACCAATGCAGTTGCTACAAAAGGTAATTTATATTTATTTATGTTCATCCTGACTCTCTTTTTTTTCTATCCCTAACGGATTGCAACGAGTTTAACTTGCCCGTGATTGGTTAAAGCACGATTATCAACATCAATGGCTGAAGACAATGGTGTCAGCAATATATATTTGCTGTTTGCAGGCACATGCAGTACCCCTTCTATTTTTTCGTGCTGAATAAGGGTAGATGCTCCCTCTTGATTTTTATATCCACCAGCGCCTTCTAAAATACAACCTTTTGCATCTAAAAACACCACAAATGGCCAATAAAAAGTGGGATTATTCTGCCGCGAAGCATACGAGTTAAGCTGAATATTCTGTACAGAGGTATTCAGTGCCGCAACTTCAAAATCGAACGCATCATTCAGCGGTGCACGTGGCCAGAGATTAACCTCTTTATTTAAATCTAGGGTTTTTACTTTTTTCAGTTTTTTTTCAGAAAAACATTGTTGTCCCAAACCATTAATCGCTTCTGCTTGTGAAACGCGGTAATACGTCTTTGCCAAGGTAATCGGGCCATTATCTTGCATGACATTACGTTTAAACAAGGATTGCAGCGTGGATTTACCCACACCCTTTTCACGTTCAACGGTTTGCAGACGCGTTGCACCATGTTTGAGATCAATAACACCTTCAGGCATAGTATAAAAACGCTTTTTGCCTTCTAAATTAAATTCTTTATCTTCTAAATATTCATTTTTGACATATTGTTGCCCATCAATATTAACAAAAGCATTATTTTCAGTGTTTTCCTGAATAATCACCGGTTTTACTTGTAAGACCTTTTGTGAAACTGCAGTCTGCTGCTGAAGTACAGGTTGCTCTACAGGATTAATAGGTGGGCTGGTAACTGGAGAAACTTGTGTTAATTGCAGCTGAACTTTTTTTGCAACTTTATGCTTCACAGCATTTTTTGTCTGTGTTTCTATCGTTTTCACTGTGCCAAGATCAGTCTGAGCACCCGATGCAACTTTGCTCGTTTTAACTGATTTTTCAGGTGGAGCAACTGTGATCTGAGCAATAGGACTCTGCACAGAACTTGTTGCAGTTGATGTTTTTTGCTCATGAGCAGACACTACAGGTAGGCTCTGCGGTTGTACAATAACGGGTTTTGGATTCATTTTTTCCGCAGCTACTTTTGGCGGTTCCCGTTGAATGATCATTGGACGACCGTCAGGGCCAATAATAGTATGAAACTCGCCTGCATATGACCACGATACTTGCGCTAAACTTAGCGTCAGTATCGTTTTCATCATTAAATTCCCTTTCATTCTTTTCCTTTGTTTACCAACGTGTTCTATAGTTCAATCCTAGAATGGTTATTTTTGTATTGGTTTTCACATTTAGGCCCGCGTATGGGTTTAGCAGTAAGTTATTTACGCCTGTTTGGTTGGCTAGACTACTGGTATTGGCTGGAATATTATCTCTACTGCGTAAGAAACCAATGGATAAATCTAATTCCGTATCCGCATCCCAACGATAGCCCACGCCCATACCAAACAATTGTGCATTGTTGATTGGGATCATGGTATTCCGTTTCCCATCAGGAATGGCACTTGAACGTGGCTCATAACCCGCACGTAATTTTAAACGGTCGGTTGCTGAATATTCCATACCAATACCGAAGCTCCACGGCGAGGTAAAATCAAGCGGTAAAGCTAACGAGCTATCACTGACATTTGCAGAAAGTAATTTTGCAACTTTTAAAGCTGAAATTTGTCGGTCAAACTCAAACTTAAATTTGTCCCATGCCTTGTAATCCGTCCAGCCTACATCGAAATTCACCTGTAAATCTGGTAGAACTTGGTATTTAATACCAGTTTGAAAGTGCGCAGGATACTCAAAGTCCATGGACACTAAACCGGATTCACTAGATGGAATATAGTTCGGGAAGCCTAAAATCGCAGCTAGAATTTGTCCGGTTGGCGATGACATCAGACCTTTAATTAATTCTTGTGGGGCTCTGGCATTATCAATATGGTATTTCCCTTTCAAGCGCATTTTTGCTGCACTTTGATAGACCATACCAAAACTAAAATCATCCGTTGGCTCCCATAGTACCCCCAAGTTAAAACTTGGACTTAAGGATTGCTCAACTGCCAATTGCATCTGACCGAATTTACCGAATGGGTTCATGCCTTCTTCGGCATTACACATCCCGAGTAGTAAAATATCGGTAATAATATCTGAATTACCTTTAAATGGCGTACAAACGACCTCATCGATCATTCGCAACATACCAATCAATTCATTGGGGAAACGTAAATCGGTTTTAAGGCCCATGGCTTGGTAAGACATACCAATACCACCACCAATTGAAAGCTGGTCATTAACTTGATAACCCACAGATGGAGATAAATAGGTAATCCGTTCTAAGGCAACTTGCTGTCCCATGTAGTTACCAGCATTACCAGTTTCAGCCCCAAAACCAGCAACCAGTGGTGCATAAACTGCCGTCGCATAAGTCGCTTTTGAACCGGGCGGATTATAAGCAATCCCCATGGTAGGCGCGACCAATGGCATGCCTTCGCCTAAATCCACCATCTTTTTCAAAATAGGAATATAAAGACTTGGATACTCCACATCACCACGAACTTTATCTTTAAAATCGGTACAAATATCAGATGCCACCTCTGGTCCATCATTACAGACCAGTGGATCGTCCGAATAGCCAAAGACGTTATAGCCTGGTGGTACGCTAAATTCCCGTTGAATGTCAAAGTTAGCAACAATAATTTGTTGTTCGGTTTGCAGACCTTCAATCTTGGTTAAGCCTGCAGGATTAAAATGAACCGCGTTTACCCCTGGTGGATCTGCTGTGACGGCATTCCCCATACTCAAAGATCTTAAATCTACAGAAAGGTTGGTACCTAACTGTGCAAATGCAGCACTTGAACAGCCCGTTAAGACAATTGCGCTAACGAGCGGTCTGAGTCGAATTTTATACATACGACCGCCCTCTTAGCGAATTTTCTTACCAAAGCCTAAAATATCAAGTGGGAATGATAAACCCAATGAAACGTCAGGCGCATCTTCCGTCAAACCAAAGCCTACCGTACCGTTCACAATCGTCTCCGGAGATATACGCACCCCAAGAGAAATCGCGAAAGTTGAACTGGTCTGATCCGCAGGTGAATAGGATTCACCGCTGCTGTAGGTGAATTCAGAACCTGTGTTAAAGCTTTGTTGATACGACATGGTCATTGATACGTCATAGTTAAATGAGTATGCAAAACCAAAGGCAAAACCACCACTAATACCCGGTTCAAATTCATCAATGACACGACTACCACGGCGTTGGTTTAGTCCACTTTCCTTAAACCCATAATTTGCAGAGACTGAAGCGAACAATACTACTGGGTCGATATATTTACGTGTACTTGCACCGACACCGGCAGAATAATATCCTTTACCTGTGGGTAAGTCGGTCGCAGAGTTCACTTCGAACGGGCTATCACCACTTTTAGTCGATAAATTACCGAATAGAATCAGCGGTAAACGACCAGTTTGTAACGGAAATGGTTCCCAACGCGCACCCAAAGAAATATCACCTAAACCTGCGGTAGAGGTATCTTTTAATAAATCTGTTTTTGCTACTAATGGTAATGAAGCAGTAAAGGTTAAATTATCTAAAATACCGTACTGTGCAGTAAAAGTATTGGTAATGGAGTGTGTGGCATTTTCTTGAACACGCAGTTGGTACAGCTGACCCGATGCCATCTCCAGATCAAGTTGTGTATCACGATAATAGGTATAGTCAATATCATAATAAGATGAGATATCGCCTTTTTTAATTAAGGAATACTGACGTTCGTTGGATGTAAATACTTCTTGTAAGTTAGTTTCTTTACTGGCATCGCCTTCTTGCTGTTGCAGGGCTGAAGATGCTTGCGATTTTTCATCCACTGATGATGTTTCGATTACAGACTTCGTATTTACAGGCGGTGCCCCGGCTCCAACTTGTGTTTCCTGCTCATCTACAGCCTCATACTCGCCCAATCCAGGCTCTTCTGCAGCATTGGTTCCTCCTATTGAACTAGCATCTGCAGACTGTGCCGTTGTTGATTCAACTTGTTCTTGCTGATCTACAACTTCATATTCTCCCAGTGCTGGCTCTTCAGCAGCATATACCCCCCCTATTGCCATTTGAATACTGATCGCCAACAGGGTTTTGTTCATCCATTTACTGTTCATATTCCATCCCACCAGTTTTTTATTTTTTTAAGCTCAATCTTTCTTAAACGCTATTTATTTTTATAATAAAGACGCAAGAAATTATAGTTTAAGTCCCCATAAGAATCTGATTCTTCATTCATATTTTTATCAAGTCGAATCGTGGATGCTTTATCGGCAATTTTGTCCATATAAAATTGTGGATATTGCATATTTACTAAGGCATAACGATTCACGGTTGCATCTTCTACGTGACGCATATCAGAATCTTGTAAAGCAAGTAAATTTTTGCGGTTTTCTGGCGCAACATTAATTAAGAATAAGGTGTTATTTTCCCAAATTTCTTTAAAGCGTACTTCATCGAAACTAATATTTCCTAATGCCGGATCAGCCACATAGACACGGCCATTTTTATAAGCTTTAAATACCACAAAATGTTTAAAGCCGGCATAGGAAATGGGCACAATGGCAGGTTGACCCTGTTTGACCAAATCACTAAATTCCCCACGATAACCACCGCTTTCAAAGCCAATTGCACTTACAAAACGTTTCATGTCCAGCAGTGAAAAGCTACGGCGCTCAACAATTTTGTCGGTCTCACCAAACTTCATCAGACCTTCCATAACCTGTTGTTCAGTTAAATTAACCCCGACATTTGCATAACCATTGAGTAAGGTGGTTAATGCCGCAGAACCACAACTATAGTCGTAGGCTTGGTGAACAATGCCACGAAATTGATCGATGATTGCGGGTTTAATAAGGACAGGCTCTTGGTGCATACGCGTAAAAGAGTCATTACGCGAATCCAAAGTTTCTGTGTAATAAACAGCTTCCGCTGGTTTTTTCTTAATATCAAAGGCTTCTTTGGCAGCGTAGTACATCAATGCCGAGCCTAATGCGATCTCTAACATATTATCTAACTTTTCTAGTTATCGGCATGACGTGCCATTTTTCATTATTTTAGAGTAGAAACTCTACTTCCCTGTTTTAGCAAGATACCTTTTTTTTGAAAAAAAAACAGTATTTTTTTTATTTTTTGCAAAATTTTACAATATTTATGTAAAAAAAAGCGCGTGTAAACACGCGCTTTTTCAAAGCTTAGATTAACGACCAGAAACTGTAATAATTGATCCTCGAGTCGTATATCCAGCATCAGACCAAGTTTTTAGACCTTGAACTTCCATATCACCAATAGAACCTGTACGGGCTGTACCACGAATACCCAAAGCAGCAGTAGGCGCAGCACCTAAGTTAATACCTTGAACATAGATATCAGTACCTGCAGCAGCTTCGCGACTTGTAATTTTTAAGCCGGTATTAGTTACACTTATATCTGCATCAATAGTTAAATCCGCAGCATTAGCATCATTTACAGAAATTTTACCTAGAGTAATTTGACCACCACCCGCAGAATCTATAATACCAAGGTCAGAAATCGTTAAACCGCCTTGCATAGTTGAATTCAATTTAATCATTGCGCCTTGTGGTGTAGAGCCTAACTGAATATTTGCTGCCATTTGTCCTGTAGTAATTGTAAAAGGCGTTAAAATTTGTTTTACAGAGTTGGCAACAACACCACGACGTCCAGTATCAGTTGCAATACCAGAAGCACCAACACCAATTGCACCTACATTAATTTCTAAACCAGAAACTGCAGCTGCAATATTTATGTAAGCACCATCTGTACTACCAGAAGAGTCAATCCTTAAATCCATCAAGTTCTGAGTGCTGAGTAATGACTTATAATTACCTTTAATCGTAAGACCATCTATAACGATTGCACCCGCGTTACCTTGAGCCGTTCCACCAACGATAGCTTTTGAAACTGGTGCTCCTACCGTTACAGGGCTAGTGGTAGCATTCAACGGAACATAAGTGACTGCAGAACCAGCGGCTAAACCGTCATTATCGTGAATGAATAATTTTTCGATTTCGATTTTAGAAATACCAATCCCGATGTTAATACCATCTTGACCAGTTGTAGCACCCAATGAAGCATCATCCATTGCTTGCATTGCCATCGCATTTGCACTAATTGCCAATGAAGAAACTAAAGCAAGTTTAGTAAATTTTTTCATTTCGTACTCTCCCAAGAGTATTATTTTTTTGATTGTAAACCACTCGATATTCCATGTTGTTTTTTGTTTTTGGACAACAATGGAGTCTTTCCTTGAGCAGCCTGTTTGCCCTACTAAAGTTATATGTGTGTCATTTTTTGTTCAACTGCTGTTGGTCGTAATCCATATGTTACCGACAAACGGTATTTACAGTTTTTATGCATAAATATTGTTATAGAATACGTTATCTATGTATAGCCTTTTATAATTTAACATCGTATGAATAATCCGATTATTTTTAAAAAACTGTTGACTGAACAATGGCTTAACACAGCTCAAATATTGTCTGCTTTGTCGCACCTTACTCATTTGGTTTACTTGAAAAATGTAAATCAACCTGTGATCGCTTTTTTTGCATCTGAATATCTGCTTAAACAAGGTGACGTCACTGAAAATTTCACACGAGTTTCGCTAGATCAATATCAAAAAAAATCTCAATCTATTCATTTCAATCATTTTTTCAAAAAAAATTCTCAAAACTATCATTCTGATTTTAACGGTGGATTAATTGGCTTTGTCAGTTATGACCATGCAGCACAACAACAAGTTTCGATTAAACGAAAAAATCAACCTGCTTTATTTTTGGGCATTTATCGCAATTATCTCAAGCTCACCCCACAGGGTTGGACTTTTTTTAGTGATGAAGATGAGGCTGAAAGTATTTTTCAAGTTATTCAGGATGCAATACAACAGAAAAAAGCTCCATCTTTTTCACTCACTCAATCTTGTCGCGCGCGCTGGAATAAAAATGAATATGGAACTGCCTTTAAGAAAGTTCAAGACTATATTAAAGCCGGTGATTGCTATCAAATTAATCTGACTCAAGAATTTACAGCAAAAGCTGAAGGATCTTTATTAGCGATGGCTGAAGAATTTTGGAAACTCACCGATGCCCCTTATTCAGGTTATTTAAAGATTCATGACTTTGAACTCTTGAGCTGTTCACCTGAATTGTTTATTAATTTTGAAGCCAATCGAAAAATTTTCACTCGACCAATCAAAGGTACAATGCCCCGCCATACTGACCCAAAACAAGATGAACAATCGAAACAAAACCTGATTCATTCTAAAAAAGATCAGGCTGAAAATGTAATGATTGTGGATTTACTGCGCAATGATTTAAGTGTTTATGCAGAAAGAGGGTCGGTGAAAACACCCCGACTTTTTGATATTGAATCTTTTAATCAGGTTCATCACATGGTGAGCGAAGTCACTGCAACCTTAAAGCAGGATATCAATCCTTTTGATGTCTTAATGTCTGCACTCCCCGGAGGTTCGATTACGGGTGCGCCAAAAATTCGTGCTATGCAAATTATTGATGAACTTGAAGGTGCGCCACGCGGGGCTTATTGCGGATCAATGGGCTATTTTAATTTTGACGGTACAGGTTGTTGGAATATCTTGATTCGTTCCATCCAAAAATACCAAGATGACGTATCTCTATGGGCAGGTGGTGGAATCACCATTGCCTCAGATTGTGATGCAGAATATCAGGAATGTTTTGATAAGGTTTCTGCCATGCTTGATTTGCTCAATACATGGCAGCAAAAATCTTAACTGAACTTTTTTTAAAAGAACTTAAGCCAAGATGTCATTTTTTAAAGTATCAACCAAACGTTGATTCTGTTCATCTGTACCAATGGTAATACGTAGATACTGATTGATACGTGGTTTATTGAAATAACGCACAATAATGCCACGTTCACGTAATTCAGCTGCTAATTCAGCTGCATCTTTACTGGGTAGTGATGCGAAAATAAAGTTGGCTTTTGAAGGTAAAATCTTAAAACCAATCGCTTCTAAATCAGTAACCAGCTTTTCACGGCTATTAATCACTTTTTGGCAGTGTGCT
Source organism: Acinetobacter sp. SFB (assembly GCF_001647545.1). Taxonomy (GTDB): domain Bacteria; phylum Pseudomonadota; class Gammaproteobacteria; order Pseudomonadales; family Moraxellaceae; genus Acinetobacter. The sequence goes on along the minus strand of NZ_LSZH01000017.1, from coordinate 8,578 downwards.
TCAAAATAAGCTTGGTCTTCAAATGAAGCCACAGCAGCAACAATCGCAAAACGATCTATTGGATAGGAGTTAAAGCTATTTTTTACCGCTTCGAGTGCAGCAATAAGATGTGCTTGAGCAATCGCAAAGCCAACCCGCAAACCAGCAAGTGAACGTGATTTAGAGGTAGTTTGGCACACGACTAAATTTTCGTATTTTTCAACTAAGCTGACCGCAGATTCCGCACCAAAATCAACATAAGCTTCATCAATCACCACCACTGAATCAGGATTTGATTGCAGCACTTCTTCAATTGCAGATAATCCTAATGCAATACTGGTTGGCGCATTCGGGTTGGTGATAATGATGCCGCCATTCGCTTGTTTATAATCATCTACCACAATTTCAAAGTCATCATTGAGTGGCAAAACTTTGGTCTTGACTGCAAAAAATTGACTATAAACAGGATAGAAACTGTAAGTAATATCAGGATAGAGTAATGGCTGCTCTTGCACAAAAAATGCTTTAAAAATATGTGCTAGCACTTCATCTGAACCATTTCCGACAAAGACATTGCTTGCATCAACATTTTGTTGAGCGGCTATGGCTTGCTTTAATGCAGAAGCATCTGGATCTGGATACAGACGTAATACATCGGCTGAATTGGCTAATACCGCTTGCACCGCATCGACCACTTTTGGAGAGGGTGGATACGGGTTTTCGTTGGTATTTAATTTCAATAAATTTTGAATTTTTGGTTGTTCGCCGGGTACGTAGGGTTCTAATTTACGTACTTCAGGACTCCAAAAACGCATTTGTTGTGGCGTGATGGTAGACATTTTTTATCTCTTTAATGCACTCAACTTACTTGATGTAAGTCCTCTCCTCTTGGGAGAGGGTTTGGGAGAGTTCAAACTTAATCCCAAACCGAAATGAATATTAAATTCTTTGTCCTCTCCTCACCTCTCTTGCACTTTGCTTTAAAGCAATCCTTAAAGCTCATTCAGAGAGGAACATTCATTACTGAATGGAGAGTTGTTCACTTTATATTATTGATAACGATATCTTGCTGATCTTGCATGAGCATCCAAGTTTTCTTGTTGCGCCAATACATCCGCGGCTTTCGCTAAAGTTTTCACACCTTCTTGCGAACACATGATCAAGCTTGAGCGCTTCTGGAAATCATACACACCCAATGGTGATGAGAAACGTGCTGTACCCGAGGTCGGCAAAACATGATTTGGTCCTGCACAGTAGTCGCCAATGGCTTCAGGAGTATAACGCCCCATGAAAATTGCACCAGCATGACGAATTTCTTCCGCCATTTCCTGTGCTTCATCCAGGCAAAGCTCTAAATGTTCAGGCGCAACTTGATTGATCAAATCAATCGCCTCGGCACGATCTTTTACCAAAACCAAGGCCCCACGATTGGCAATAGATGTACGTGCAATTTCAGCTTTAGGCAATTCAGCCAGATGATCTTCAATGGCTTGCTCAACATCATTTAAAAGCTGTTCATCGGGTGTAATGAATAGTGCTTGAGCAACGGTATCATGTTCAGCTTGAGACAAGAGGTCCATCGCCAACCATTTCGCGTTATTTTCACCTTCGGCATAAACCAGAATCTCAGAAGGTCCGGCAATCATGTCGATACCGACTTGGCCAAACACAGCACGTTTGGCAGCTGCAACAAAGCGGTTACCTGGACCGGTAATTTTATCTACGCCCGGAACAGTTTCTGTACCATATGCCAAAGCTGCTACCGCTTGTGCCCCACCGATGGTAAATACCCGAGTCACACCTGCCAAATAAGCTGCAGCCAATACCAGTGGATTCAACTCGCCATTAGGAGCTGGAACCACCATGATAATTTCAGCGACACCCGCAACATGGGCAGGTACAGCATTCATCAGCACTGAAGAGGGATAAGAGGCTAAGCCACCCGGCACATAAATCCCGACGCGATCAAGCGGTGTGATTTTTTGACCGAGTGTATTGCCCAAGGCATCTACATACGTCCAACCTTCTTGCTTTTGTGCTTGGTGGAATTCACGAATCCGATTTGCAGCCAATTCTAAAGCTTCACGAACGTCGTTATCCAAACCATCAAAAGCCGATTTGAGTTGTTCCTGGGTAAGTTCAAGTTCAGAAAACTGATGCGCTGGATGTCGATCGAACTGTTGTGTGAGCTTAAGCACATGAGCATCACCATGCTGACGAACATCAGCAATGATTTGGTCTACAGTTTTTAAAAGTTCAGGATCATTCACAGTCTCAAAAGCCAACAAGTCTGCAAAAACTTGCTTAAAACTTTGATCTTGGGTCGATAAACGTCGCATCAATTTACCCATCAGGTTTGAATTCGAAGGTTTTAGTTTACCTGTTTTCATGCGCTTTGTCGGTAGCTATAATACTGTATCAGTATTAGTTTTATTGAAATTAACTTTCGCTAAGATTGATGAAAACACTGAATGTTTACTGTTTTTTCTCGAGCATAAAAAAACCGCCATAAAATGACGGTTTTTCAAATTTGCATACAGAGATGCTTATTTTTTGCTTTCGCGTTCTTCCACTGCTTTTTCAAGCTGTGCCAGAATCGGATTCAATAAAGTTTGCTTACGTTTAAAGCTGGCTTTATTCACAATCAAACGTGAAGAGACTTTGCAAATTTCTTCAAGCGGTTCAAGACCATTGGCACGCAGTGTATTACCGGTATCAACCACATCGACGATGTAATGACCAAGACCCACAAGTGGTGCAAGTTCCATTGAACCGTAAAGTTTAATCACATCCACTTGCTCACCAAGGCTTGCATAGTATTGACGGGTTAAATTCACGTATTTAGTGGCAATTTTTAAACGGCCTTTCGGACGCTCCATCCCCACTTTACCGGCTGTCATAAGTTTGCATACAGCAATTTTCAAGTCCAATGGTTCATAGACGTTTTGCGCGCCATGTTCCATCAATACATCTTTACCTGCGACACCAATATCTGCTGCACCATTTTCAACATAAGTGGGTACATCAGATGCACGTAAAATTAAAATACGCACTTGTTTATGTGTCGTTGGAAAAATTAACTTACGTGATTTATCTGGATCTTCCAGCAGGTTAATTCCTGCTGTTTCAAGCAATGGTAAAGTTTCTTTTAAGATACGTCCTTTGCTTAATGCTAAAGTTAAACCATGATCAAAATTGCCCATTACGTCAAAGTTTGGATCATCGTTTCTCATATCACTCATTAACTTACTCGCTTAATTTGGGCACCTAAACCCTGTAACTTGGCTTCAATATCTTCATAACCGCGGTCAATATGATAAATACGGTCAATCAATGTTTCCCCATCTGCTGCTAAAGCTGCAAGAACCAAAGAGAATGAAGCACGTAAATCGGTTGCCATGACGGGTGCTGCAGAAAGTTTTTCTACACCGGTCACAACAGCATCGTTACCTTCAACCTGAATATTTGCGCCCATACGAGAAAGCTCAGGCACATGCATAAACCGGTTTTCAAAAATCGTTTCAGAAATGGTTGCAAAACCCTGACCAATGGCATTTACCGCCATAATCTGCGCTTGCATATCTGTTGGAAAGTCTGGATGTGGCAAGGTCTGGAAGCTGACTGCTTTAGGACGTTTACCCATCATGTCGAGTTCAATCCAGTCATCACCACGGGTCACTTCCGCACCCATTTCTTCAAACTTGTCTAAGACAGATTCGAGTAATGATGGATCGGTATGTGTGGTTTTGATTTTGCCGCCAGTGATGGCAGCAGCAGCCAAGTATGAACCGGTTTCAATACGGTCAGCAACTACGGCATATTCACAACCATGCAAGCTTTCAACACCAGTTACAACCAAGGTATCCGTATCCAGACCTTCAATTTTTGCACCCATTTTAATGAGCATTTGCGCAAGGTCAGTAATTTCCGGTTCACGCGCCGCATTACGGATAGTGGTCACTCCATCAGCCACAACTGCAGCCATGAGAATATTTTCAGTACCCCCTACCGTCACCATGTCAAAGATAACTTCGCCACCTTTTAGACGACCATTCACTTTGGCATGCACATAACCATTTTCCACTTCAATTTCAGCACCCAAAGCTTCTAATGCTTTTAAATGCTGATCGACAGGACGTGAACCAATGGCACACCCTCCTGGAAGCGATACTTGTGCACTACCATAGCGCGCAAGTAATGGACCAAGCACCAAAATTGAAGCACGCATGGTTTTTACCAGTTCATAAGGTGCAAACTGATTGTTCAATGTAGAGGTATCCGCCTTAACCGTGTCGCCTTCATAAGACATTTGAATACCCAGACCAGCAATCAATTGCACCAGTGTATTCACGTCTTTTAAGTTCGGCACATTGGTTAATGTGATCGGGGTATCAGCAAGAATCATCGCTGCAAGTAAAGGCAATGCTGCATTTTTCGCACCAGAAATACGCACTTCACCTTCAAGCTTCACACCGCCCTGAATTAAAAATTTATCCATTTAGTTCTAAGCTCCGAATAAGCTTGCTTTACGCCATTCTTCTTTGGTCATTGCACGAATAGTTACCGCGTGTACTTCACCGCTGGCAATATATGAATTTAACGGAGCATAAACCGTTTGTTGACGTGCGACTGGCCGCTTGCCTTCGAATTGTTCATCGACTATTCGAAGATCAAACTTACCGCCTTGCCCACTAACTGCAACTTCAGCCTCTGGAAAAGCAGCTTTTAAAATTTCAGTGAGCTGTTCACTATTCATCACAAAGACCTCTTATAGGACCAACGGTGTAAAAACCTGCCATTTTACTATAAATATGAAAAATAAATCATTAATGCATAACATTTTATATATATAAAAAAGAGGTCTTTAATAAACCTCTTTTCGTTCAAAAATCAACCTATGCAAGCACAGGTTGATAGTCTATCTGCATTTTTCGGTGTTTATGCAATTGTCTTTTTAGCTTTTCTGTTAGTTTTTTAATCGAAGTATACATATCATCAGCACTGGCTTGAGCAAACATCTCTATTCCCGGTAAACGAATAATAGCTTCAGCAATATGATTATCACTGCCTTTTTTAGAAATTTTATCTATTTGATGATCTTTTGAAAGTTTGACCTGCATACTATTGACTTGATCTAAATGTTTTGTCATCTGGGTAAATCTAAGGCGAATATTTTCTTCAATTGCCGGGGTAATGGTTAAATGGTGACCACGAATTGTTATTTGCATAGCTCTATCCCTCACCTTCTTTTAGAATTAGAAAAGAATAGTCAAGCCGACCTAATGACAGCAAAAAATACAATCCTGCACATTTAACATTAAATCAATTCAACTATTCCTTAAATAAAAAGAGATTCATTATGTTGTCATAATGAATCTCTAGAATAGCCACAGTTTAAAATTTAGATCAAGACTTTTCGTTCCGAAGATGATGGAATATGTAACGACTCCCGATATTTAGCCACCGTCCGACGCGCGACATCAATCCCGGCTTCTTTCAATAAATTCGCAATAATATTGTCTGATAAGGGTTTGCGCGGATTTTCTTCAGCAACCAACTTTTTAATTTTGGCACGAATCGCAATAGAAGATGCTTCACCCCCTGAAGTTGTTGCTACATGACTTGAAAAAAAATATTTCAACTCAAATAGACCTCGGGGTGTCAGCATAAATTTATTGGTGGTTACGCGCGACACTGTAGACTCATGTAACTCGACTTCTTCAGCAATATCACGCAGCACCAAAGGTCTCATACCTTCCGCACCAATTTCTAAAAACATTTTTTGATGTTCAACAATACAAGTGGCAACTTTTAATAAAGTCTTATGCCGTTCATCTACACTTTTAATAAAGTTTTTAGCCTCTAGCATTTGGTTACGCAAATATTGATTATCACTGCTCTGATCGGCACGTTTAATCATATTGGCATAAAATGAATTAACGCGTAATTTCGGCATGATATCGGGATTTAACTGCACCTGCCAATGGTCACTTTTTCTCATCACCACTACATCGGGAATTTGATAGTCCGAATCTTTTTCCTCAAACTCCATACCCGGGTAGGCTTTTAAGGTTTTTAACAGATCAACCGCACATTTCAGTTGCTCTGGATTTAAACCTGTTTGTTTAACCAGTTTCGGCAATTCATTGGAAATCAATAACTCATAATGATTCAATAAGGTTATTGCTTCACGACGATAGGCTGTTTGCACAGGTAAACTTTCTAATTGTACCAATAAACATTCAGCCAAATTACGCGACCCCACACCAGGAGGATCAAGATGCTGAATATGTTTTAAAACCGCAACTACTTCATCATCTTCAACTTCATCATCGTAATCCATAGATTCTAGTAAATGCTGAACCGATGCGGTTATTTCGGTTATTTCGGCATCCAAAAAACCTTTTTCATCTAAAGAATCAACAATACAATGTGCAATCAGTTGATCGACCTGTGAAAAATGCAATAAATTAATCTGCTGAAGCATATGCTCTTTTAAACCTAAATGACCTTGACGATTATCTTCCCGCTCTTCATATTCAGGAGAACCCACACTGGTTGGTTGATGGGTATAAACATCATCCCAATCGGTATCGACAGGCAAGTCATTAGGGAGAGTATTGGCATTTAATTCAGTAGTTAAATCTTTATGATCATGTTCTTGCTCTTCTAAAGAAGAGAGACTTTCAATATTTGACTGTTCTTCTATTTGTTCTAATAGAGGATTACTATCGAGTTGAATTTGAATTTCCTGCTCAAGTTCTAAACTGGATAATTGAAGCAAACGAATGGCCTGCTGCAACTGCGGTGTCAACGACAAGGAGTTCGCAACTCTTAATCCAACCGATAACTTCATAATACCCCTACTCTTTTTCTGAATATTTATTGTAAGCAATTTCTATGCCGCTTTATATTTTTATAGCACAAAATTATTAAAAAAAATACATTTTTTCCAGTATAAAGAAATGAGTCATTCTAAAATTAGGATATGTTTTTTATTGGATCTATAAATAATCATCAATAATATTTTTAGAAGATGCATACCTTCCAACCGAAGGATAAGTCTGTTTTATTTTAAAATTTAAAACGCTCAATAAATCACATTATTCCATCCGTAAGGCTTTGTTGCACAAACCTACCATTAGATGCTTATTCAGCAATATAATTTCGGAATGATGAAACCTGCACCTAAAATCTAGCGTACAACCAATTGGTCCTTTTATAACCGAGTTTTACTCTATTTCGACTTTCTTTACGGATAGTTACTGGCTTTGTTCAAAGTCTCCTTAAACGATCTGGTTTGAACTGGACAGCTCCGAATATCAGTGATATTCGTACTCCCCCTTTGCAGCAGACAAAAGCATATTGATATTGCGATTAGCTATCAGAAAAGTAGTAAGGGTCTTCCTTGCGAAGTACACTGCTCATCGTAGACTCAAATGGCTTAAAGTTTTTAGGTGAGGGTGAATGGAAATGTAAGAAACATCAGCCTGAATACCGTCGACAATGGCTTAAACTGCATATCGGTACAGATACTAAAACCTTGCAAATACGTGCATCAGCTCACGATGAACAATGTCACTGACTCGCAAGTGCTTGGAGATTTACTGGATCAAATCCCTCCTGATGAGCGGATTGATTCTGTCTTGACAGATGGGGCTTATGATAAGAAATATTGCAGACAAGTTATTTCAGATCGACAAGCACATGCAGTGATTCCCTCTAGAAAGAATGCCACGCCTTGGAAAGATAAAAAGCTGAGATCTTTAGAAAGAAACGAATTACTGAAAACAGTCAAATGTCTAGCAAGGAAGATTTGGAAAAAATGGTCTGGGTATCACCGTCGCAGCTTGGTAGAAACCAAAATGCATTGCATCAAATTATTAGGCGATAAACTCAGTGCTAGAAACTTCGACAGCCAAGTCAATAAGATTCGTGCTCGTATAGCAGTACTCAATAGATTTACGGCATTAGGCCGACCGCATACCCAAGTTGTCACTGAAATTTGAGTAGCTTAGGAGAAAGCTAGTTTTTAAATCTTTGTGCAACAAAGTCTACCAAAACTAATAAAAAGAGAATTTCCACTCAGTAATCAATTTAACAGCTTCATCATTACATTCTGGGGTATATCGTTGTGTACTCATAATGTGCTCTCCCCTGTAAAAAGAATAGATGAAAGTTATCTAGGAGAGTGGTGGTAATGCAAAAAAATGGGAATATGCTTCTAGAGTTTTAGTGGCTATTTTCAGTTAATAAAGATAATTTCTCATTATCCAACTTATAAAATTGTTTCGTATCATTATTTAAAGTATTATTTTGAGCAAGGTTATAGTGAACATCAAATTTAACTTAATAACTTAACTTTTTAATAACGAATTAAGAGTTATTGATGAGATATAACTCTCCCAAATCACTTTCTAGCCATTCATTTTAATATCAAAAGCTAAATCTCTACCAAAGGCTCTCTCTGCAGGGATGTTTTTAGCATATAAAACTTACGACCTAAAAAAACCCCCTCAATTTCTTGAGGGGGTTTCAGGAATAATGAGCTGGCGATGACTTACTCTCACATGGGTAACCCCACACTACCATCAGCGCA
>NZ_LSZH01000016.1:205977-207878 GCF_001647545.1 Acinetobacter sp. SFB | reverse complement strand
GAATTTGCAGCACGTTTGCATATCAGTGCGAGAACGCTACAAAACTGGGAACAAGGGCGTAGATACCCAACTGGGCCAGCAGTCACGCTAATTCGTATTCTTGATGCACATCCAGGCCTGATCTAAAAAATATAGGTGCTCTTAAATTACCTTTTAGGATATATCTAGATATGACACCATGATCTGTATATATGATCCTAGACAGTATTGTGGACAACCGATCCCTCTAAATTCTTAAAATATTTCTGTTCAAAAGCTTCTTGGCTTAACCAACCATTTGCAGAATGCCTTCTGACCCGATTGTAATAAATCTCAATATAGTCAAACAAGACAGCATTCGCCTCTTTTCGGGTGGCAAACACACTGTCATGTACCACATGACCTTTCAATGTATGAAAAAAGCTTTCGGTCACTGCATTATCCCAACAGTTCCCTCTGCGTGACATGCTTTGAATACAGTTATTCGTTAATAATAGCGTTCTAAAATCACGACTACAGTACTGTGAGCCTTGATCCGAATGTACCATGACACCCATTGGATACCCCTGACGAGCCATTGCATAATGAAACGCATCACACACCAATTGACGGTCTATTCGATGGCTGGTTTGCCACCCCACAATACGACGACTAAATAGATCCAGCATCACACATAAATATAGCCAACCTTGCTTGGTACGGATATAGGTAATATCCGTTGTCCAAACCTTGTTAGGCTGAATGACTGTAAATTGACGCTCTAACAGATTGGGTGCTGTAGGCAAACGATGGTTTGAATCAGTCGTATGCTTGTATTTACGCGCAATCCTGCTGCGTAAACCCAGCTTTTTCAGCATTCTTCCAACAGTGCGTTCACTCATGCTGTAACCTAAATCATGCATGTCATGTACCAATGAAGGTGCACCCAATCGTGCATGATGCTGCCAATATACGGCTTTTAAATCATTATATTTCTGCGCTGTATTGGCCTGGCGTTTTCGCCAGGCATAATAGCCTGAAGTGCTGACACCCAGGCATTTACAGGCAGAAGAGATAGTGACTTCGCTCATATCTAGATCTTGAATTACCGTGTACTTTTCTTGGCATGATCTGTCAGAAAGTACACATGCGCTTTTTTTAAGATGTCATTGGCTTCCCTGAGCTGTTTGACTTCTTTCTCTAATTCCAAGATCCGCTGTTGTTCTGGTGAAAGTTGACGTTTGCTTGAACCTGCTGGATTGGTTTCACGAATCCATTTATCTAATGTTGAATAACCCACACCTAATTTCTGGGCGACTGCAGCTACAGACTCGTGTGAGTTTGAAAGTGCATAATCAATTGCTTGCTGTTTAAATTCAGGACTAAAACGTTTGGCCATTTCTTGTATCTCCAAAGTCAACGTTACGTTATCTTTAGAGGGAAGTGCTGTCCATTATTTTGGCTAGGATCAATATATTCATAGAAATATTTTGAGAGCTAGAGAAATCTGCCATAAGATTTATCGGAATCATGATACTGTTGCGAGAGCGATAAGCTGCAAAGGCATAATCATTTTCAGTTGGGCCATTTACATTAAATGAATGAGTTTTTGTCCCATCTGTAAGTATGACTTTATGTATATCATATTGCTGATATGTACTATTTAAGCTCATTTTAACTTTTAATATATCTTTAAATGATTCATTCCAAGCTACTGTAACAATCGGACAAATTTCATTGGTTTGGCATATTAACAGCCCCTTTACCCCTATATTAGAAGTTTTCTCAGGAGACATGGAACTACAGCCTGCTATTAAAATTATACTTGATACCATACATAATTTTTTTATCATGATTTTAAGACCTATCTGATTTATTGTGTTCCTAAAAACTGAAATGGCTTCGTTATTTTAAAAGAAGAGTTTGCTTTCCCCGCATAGGTT
>NZ_LSZH01000016.1:203319-205739 GCF_001647545.1 Acinetobacter sp. SFB | reverse complement strand
TCAAAGAAATAGAGTCCTTGTTTATGGTCGACGACTGTACGCCAGCGTGTAGAGGAAATATTCGGCTCTTCTTCAGTATTTAAGCCAAATGGCACAGAAACATTTCGAATCACGCTAAATACACTGGCTAAAGAATACTGCTGTGTTGCATCTTTAGGAATGGCATCAATATAAAAAGATGCGCGGGCAAAACGGTCAGCTGCACGATTGGTACCAGGCAGCATCGTTGTACCGCCAATTTGTTTCCAATAGGTATTTAGAGCCAGCTGCTGATCAAATGTCGGTGAATTCGTCATTACTTGATATTTACGGTTGTGATGAATCACTTGTTTACCATCAATGTATTCAATAATGGCACTGTCACCTGTCGCATCAGAAATAGAGAGATGCAATGTCGCTAATCTTTTCTCTCCTGGAACCTGATCGGTCATTACAATAAAAGGCTCTTTTTCTAAAGCGCGAATAGCTTCTGCTACCGTTGCATAGTTGTCTAAAACATACTGTGCCCAGAGCGAGATACTTAATGGCGGTTTTTTATTGTTTTTAAGCTGTGGATATTCAGACTCGACGAGCCAAAGTAAATTGGCTGCTAAACCTTTTTCATTGACGCCATCAGTGGTTGCAATGTCATAACCTGTTGCAATAACACTGCCGTATTTAGAGGTCCATTGAATGGATTTTGGACCAGCCATACCGCTTCGTTTTACATTATTAGGTATAATCCACAAGTTTGTCCCAACATCACTTTTCCAATCCATAGAACGGGCTGTCATGACATCATTATTGCCTAAATAAACTACACGAGTACATGCCATGCTTATCCCAGCAGCCACTAAAACCCCTGCGGTGAGCATTACTTTTTTGAGTACATTATTCATTATTTAATTCTCTTAGAAAATGGGTAAATTAATGCCAATTACAGGACCATGCTGACGGATGTCCCAATGAAAATTATTTGATCTATAATCTTGCTCTAAATAACGGTAACCCGCTCTTAGATTTAGCGCTCGGTCAAAAATAGGAATGCGGTAACCCAAATAAGCTTGAGCTGATAGGGTGTTTTCAGCACCAAAGGTTAGTTCTGAGGCTAAATTCCAAGGGGTATTTGTATTATATTTAAAGCGTGAACCCCAAAAAAATTCATTCCATTTGGTATCAGTTTCTAAATATTGATTGAGAACAGTAAGTGTCGCTTCAACCTTTATTCGGTGTATCCCAATTGTCGGCTCTATAACCAATCTTGGCTCTTTTTCAGACGTGAGTTCTGGAGAAATATATGCTTGATAATAAATACCGTAATTGTTTTGCTTTAGCTGAGTACTTAATGCAATGGGTAGATTCATTACATTTTTTTCTTGTGAAGTTTCTACGTTTTGTAAATCGGTGTATATTCCCCATGCTCCTTGACGAAGATCTACATGTGCCATATAAGAACGATCTAAGTGTTTAATAGTTTCTTCGAACGATTGGTCTACATCATATTTAATTCGACCTTTATTAATTGAGCCATCTATATCTGCAGCAAATGCATATAAATTAATATTAAGCTTTGGAGTTCCCTGAAATGTTTCTGTAAAAGTTCCGGCAATAGTGATTTGATTAAATAAAATTCCAACTGAGAAAAATAAATATTTATTAATTGTCATAAAAACTCCTCATTTTTATAACTTTTATCATACGATCCATTATAAGGACATGGCATATCTGTTCATTTTTAATACTGCCTAATTATTGAAAATAAACTTCAATAACTATCTCATTAGTCTTTTTAGATTTATTAAAAACTACATGTTACACGTTATGCAACCGATTCAGTTCATCCATCTTCTGATCATCTATTTAATATAAAATCTCTTATACGAAGTTTAAAAACGAGGATTCTATAGTCCTCATTTCGTGTAAGCGTCATTATGTTAAATAGGGCATAAACTCTCTATATATCATGCTTAGAGCTAAGATAAACATCATAAGAGATAGCCCCTTAAGCAAAGCTCTTTGTATTTTTAAATTACGTAAACACTTTTTTAGTCCTAAAGAAAAGAATACATAAAGACCGCCAATAATAGCTAAAGTTAAAACTGTGATTATGATTAAGGAAAAAGTTTGCTCTTTCAGGCTAAATACTCCAAAAATAGCAGAAACAATTGCTAGGTAAAACGAAATGGTTTTAGGATTACTGAGCGTTATAAATAGTCCATCTCTATAAGAGAAGATAGTTTCATTTACCGTATTCTTAGCTTGAGTTTGTAAGAGGTCACCATTGAAAGACCAAAAACTATAAGCTAAATACAATAAATACATGCTTGATAGCAGGACTAAATACAAAGAAAAATTTGGAATAAATTGTGTTAAAGAAGCCAGTAAAAAAATAGAGGTTAATAGAAAAATGAGATCACCTGTGATTAGGCCAATTAGCATAA
>NZ_LSZH01000016.1:0-202982 GCF_001647545.1 Acinetobacter sp. SFB | reverse complement strand
GATCGTAAAAAAATAGATTTAGGTGTAATGGTATTTATACGTGTATCTATTGATAGCCATAGTGAAAAAGAAGCTAAAAAATTTGAGGAAGAAGTGACAGCTTTAGATTATGTCGTTGCATGTTACAGCATTGGAGGTGATGCAGACTTCTTACTTCAAGTTGTATCCCCAAATCTTGATACTTATGCTGAGTTCTCTATGTCAACAATTAGAAGATTGCCTGGAATAAAAGAAATGCAGAGTATGTTTGTTCTAAAAGAAATAAAACCATTCATAGGTTTTCCAGTTAAAACTTCGCAATAATATTTTTAGGTCAAGATTTCCTAAAATTAACATAATACAGCTTATACGAAACTCGATTGTAATAATCATTGAATATCAATTTTTTATATTAAAATAGAACCCAAGAAACAGCAAAAAACCGGCTTGGAAACAAGTCGGCTTTTTTTAAACAATTTTGATATATTCCGCCAATATAATTGATCGTTTTTTAATCAAATTGAAACTTTTCTCAATGTTACCGGTCTTCCCAGGGCAGAAAATATCCCCAATTTCTGCGGATAAAAAGAGGACAATTTTTAGCCATATGTAAGCATATACTTACGTCAATTTAGCGATTTTCCGAATAGAAGACTCCATTGTTTTTTCATATGATCAAGGCATAAGAACAGGATGTTCCGGAACAAAAAACAATAATGATAAGTTCTCATTAATTGGATGTTGGATATCGCACAAGTTGAACAGTATGGTCTAAATAAAAAACCCCGACAGGATGTCGGGGTTTTTTATTGCCTATATCTTTTAGATCAGGCTTGGAATTACACCTAGAGTACGAATTAAAGTCATTCACCAATTACAACAAATCACACGCCATAAATTATTTAATGATATGATATACATCAATGGTATCTATCTTATTAGGAGATAAAAAATGGAAGTTGCTAAAGTTTTTCAAACAGGTCGAAGTCAAGCGGTTAGGTTGCCTAAAGCATTTCGTTTTAATGGTACTGAAGTAGCGATTAAAAGTTTTGGTCGTGGTGTGCTGTTAATGCCTATCGAAAACCCTTGGGACATCATGTTAGAAGCAATTAACGAGTTTGAAGTAGGTTTTCAAATGGAACGAGCTGATCAAGGTGAGCAATTGCGTGAGGACCTAAAATGATTTACCTCTTAGACACAAATATTTGTATCTACGTGATCAATCATAAACCACAACAAGTCTTTGAACGTTTCAAGCAATATCAGCTTGGGCAGCTCGCGATTTCAAGCATAACTGCATCAGAGTTAGCTTTTGGTATCGAAAAGTCTGGATCTGAGCGTAATAAGCAGACATTGAATAAGTTTTTATCACCCTTAGATATTTTACCTTACGATGAGAAAGCGATCTGGTATTACGCCAAACTACGTCAAGATCTACAGTCAAAAGGTACAATCATTGGTAGTTTGGATATGTTAATTGCAGCGCATGCCCTTGCTTTAGATATTGTATTAGTCACGAACAACACAAAAGAATTTGAACAGATTGATGGTCTAAAGCTAGAGAATTGGGTCTAATCACTATGTCTAGCCCTATGTAGGGCTAGTGTAAGCCCTAAATAGAAGTGTCCGGTTTCTCCAAAGTAAAAATGTTCCCTTTTAGAATATGCACTTTTGCAATTTCCTTAGCGGACGGTTTGATATGTTGGTGTCTATGTCTGATAAAGAAATTCAACGTCTTACTGTGTTGCAAGACGTTCGAGATCATCGTATTACCCAGGTCCGTGCTGCTGAAATCCTGAATCTTTCCACCCGTCAAATTACCCGGTTATTACAGAAGCTCAATCAAGACGGTGTTTCAAGTATGGCACATGCCAGTCGTGGTAAACCTGGCCATCGTCGCCATGATGAGTTATTAAAATCAAAATGTCTTTCCATTATTTCTGAACATCTGCTGGGCTTTGGACCCACCTTAGCGCATGAGAAGCTCAGCAGCATATTTGACCTGAATATCCCGGTAGAAACACTTCGGCGCTGGATAACGGCCAATGAGCTGTGGATTCCGTGATCCAAACGCCTAAAACGCCCATATCAGCCTCGATATAACCGTGATTGCTTTTGTGAGGCTGAAACGACCTTTGACTATATGCCTTTCAACCCGAGCCTACATTGAGCAATATGGCAAGCCTTTGGCCTTTTATAGCGATAAACACTCGGTATTCCGAGTGAATCAGAAATCGAGCCAAGACAGCAAGATCACACAATTTGGGCGGATTATGAATGAGTTAAACATTGATATTATCTTCGCCAACCCCCCATAGGCCAAGGGTCGCGTAGAACCCTTCAGGATCGTCTGAGCGTCTGAAAGGCATCTGTTCGATTGCAGAAGCAAATGCCTGGTTGCCCCTGCTTTATTGAGCAGTTCAATCAGAAGTTCGCCAAATGTGCGAGGAACTCAAAGAACTTGCATCGGCCGCTAACTGAGTCTGATGCTGAACTGGATGATATTTTTACCTGGCAGGAACCGCGTAAGGTCACCAAGAATCTGACCCTGACGTATGACAAATGTATTTATCTGCTTGAACCTACTGAATTGAACCAGAAATTAGTTGGACAATACATTTCATTTCTGGAGTATCCGGATGGGACTGTGGACCTGATGTATGAGGGACGAAAGCTGAGCTAACGAATAGATAAATATTGCACGCCTCTTGCGGAGCAGTGCTCCTCATGTGATGAATCACACTTTCAGGCATATCACGACTATAAATCGCTTGTTTAAGCACATCCAGAACCATATTCGTATTCATCCGTGTCTATACTTTCCCGCCTACAATCGCTCGTGAAAATACAGCGATAACAAATGCAGTATAGACCCAGCCAAAATGGCACTGTTGCAAATAGAGATTTGAGTCGATGATGTTCCCTTTAAAATTGCTTAGAGACCGAAAACCCTGTTGATTAGACACACTTCACCCTGAGGTTGACCATAATAAAATGACGAAGCTTGTCCTTTATGTAGTGCACACATGACTTCAATACCTTTAATTGTGGCATAAGCCGTCTTCATAGATTTGAATCCTAACGTGGCCCTGATGATCCGCTTTAGCTTGCCATGATCACATTCAATTAAATTGTTCTTATATTTAATTTGTCGATGTTCAAGGTCGATTGGGCATTTTCCTTCTCGCTTTAAACGTGATAAAGCGTNGGCACTGTTGCAAATAGAGATTTGAGTCGATGATGTTCCCTTTAAAATTGCTTAGAGACCGAAAACCCTGTTGATTAGACACACTTCACCCTGAGGTTGACCATAATAAAATGACGAAGCTTGTCCTTTATGTAGTGCACACATGACTTCAATACCTTTAATTGTGGCATAAGCCGTCTTCATAGATTTGAATCCTAACGTGGCCCTGATGATCCGCTTTAGCTTGCCATGATCACATTCAATTAAATTGTTCTTATATTTAATTTGTCGATGTTCAAGGTCGATTGGGCATTTTCCTTCTCGCTTTAAACGTGATAAAGCGTGGCCAGAGGTCGCTGTTTTATCTGTATTGATAACACATGGAATCTGCCATTTTTTCACCGTATTGAAAATCTTTCCTAGAAAACAATAGGCTGATTGGGTATTACCTCTAGAAGAAAGGTAAAAATCAAGGGTATGACCACGTTGATCAACTGCACGATACAGGTAAGACCATCGCCCATTTACTTTGATATAAGTTTAATCCATATGCCATGAATGTAAATCTGTAGGATTACGCCAATACCAGCGTGACCGTTTTTCCATTTCTGGAGCATAATGCTGAACCCAACGATAAATTGTGGTGTGATCAACATTCACACCTCGTTCAGCAAGCATTTCTTGAAGTTCACGATAACTAATACCGTATTTACAGTACCAACGTACAGCCCAAAGAATGATTTAGCCACGAAAATGCCGACCATGAAATGGATTCATCAACTGTATCTCTGACAAACAAGATATTTAGCTTAGCATGTCAGGCTATTTGCAACAGTGCCCAGGAGAGTAATCATTTTATTTATGACAGCTTTTATGGGGTATGTTTGATCAAGTGCTTATTTAGCCCAATTGCTTAAAAAGAAACCAACAACTATATTTGCTGAACACCCAATTGAGGGAAAAATTTTCATGCAGAAAACTTTTCAATTTACTCCAAGAAGGCTATAAAAAAACGTGGAGACTAAATCCGCGCTTTTATGAGGCTAATAGAACAAATTTTAGGATAATTTTTATTTTTCAAGGCAGTGTAAAAAAGCACTCTTTCTTATATTAAAGGCATTTTTATGAGTCCACTTTCCCAACATATAGATAAATCTAAAATTTTAGTCAAAGCTTCATGGAAAGCTGCTGAACATCTTGGACTGAAGCCAGAGCAATTTATAAAAATTCTGCATCTTGAATCGGTTGATGTGAATTTATCTGAAGCTACCCTAATGCTAGATCCTAATTCTAAACAAGAAGAAATAGCATTAATCCTCATTCGAATTTACAAGGCTATATACACTCTGAATGGTGGTGATATCGAGTGGATACACCATTTTCTCAACTCGCCTAATCTATTGACCGGAGGAATTCCTATGGAACAACTGAAAAGTATGGATGGGCTACTTTCTGTACTGAATACAGTAGAATCTCTTCAGCAAAATGTTTTGATATCTCAATTTCTATAAAGCTAGCGGTTCATAATAATATATCGAGGAGTTACTTTTGAACAAAAAAAATTATAGCTATAAAGTGATGTGGTCCGAAGACACCCTCAAATATGTGGGTTATTGCCTTGAGTACCCCTCCCTTTCATATGTCGACTCAGATCCAGTGGAGACATTAAAAGGAATTATAAAAGTCGTGAACAGCTATGAGCCTAAAACCTCAAAGTTTCTTTCAGAAACGGCTTTATTACAGGATTTGAATCTTTCTAATGCACATTCAGAGCTACTTAGTTTTCAGCTAACTGACAAAGAATTAGGTCAATAAATTTATAAATCTCCCAGAATTTATACTTTTATTCATGATTTTTCCTCAGTTATAGACACCTTTTTAGGTGTCTATAACCTCGATGGCTATTCAACTCACGGTTCAGACTTTATTCTTTAGAGCGTGACTACAATCTTTTAACATATCATTTTTCGATTCAATTACTTGAGTTTTAATATCCAGTAGGCTTAATAAACTCGGAAAAAGATTGTCATGACTCAAGATTTGCTTTGATTGAGTATTTAAACAGGCGACTTGTTCTGCATTCTTTAACTGCCATGTCTCTGAAAACCACATCAGCATAGGGATATGGGTTTGTTGAGTCGGTGCCATAGAATAAGGTGCGCCATGTAAATATAAACCATGTTCTCCAGTCGATTCACCATGATCAGATAAATACCAGAAGCCAGTTTGGTAGTCAGTATTCTGTTTTAAGGTCTGAATGATTTGACTCAATACATGGTCTGTATAAACAATCGAGTTGTCATAACTATTGTGTAATTCAGTGGTGCTGCATCCCTGAATGGCATTGCTATTACACATAGGTTGAAACGGTTGATAAGGGGCTTTGGAACGTTTGAAGTATGCCGGCCCATGGCTACCCATTTGGTGCAAAACAATTAAATGAGATGCGGTATCATTTTTTTGCAGATTTTTTAAATAGTCTCGCAGACTATCCACTAAAATTTCGTCCAGACATTCACCGCTGGCATCGCACCATTTTTGTTTTAATGCTTGGGGAATTTGATATTGTTCAACTCGATCACACGTACCTTTACAGCCAGAATTATTATCAATCCATGTGACTTTATAGCCTGCACGTTGTGCAATATCCAGTAAACCTTCACGATGGTTGGCTAATTTTTCATCATAGTCTTTACGTATCATTCCTGAAAACATACACGGAAGGGATACTGCCGTTGCAGTACCGCAAGAACTTACTTGACTAAAGTTGATGATATTTAGTTTTGATAATTCTGGATTAGTATTTTTTGCATAGCCATTCAAGGAAAAACTTTCAGCCCGGGCTGTTTCCCCTACCACTAAAACCATCAATTTAGGCTGCTTAGACGGTTGGGCAGGTTGTACTACATGAGCATCTTCACCATAGGAAATAAGAGGTAATTTTTCTTTAGGACTTTTTTTCTTATAATAAGACAGAGTAGAGGCGATTGTATTTTGGGGTGAGATCATGCTTTTTAGATCACGATGTTCACGGAATATCGCTGCATAATCAACGTAAAAGCAAAATAATAAAGTCACTATGAAGAGGATAGAAACTGAACTCATAACAGCTTTTTTTAATATTTGTTTCTGTAGGGACTCTTTCTCAATTTTTAATGTGGCCATAACAGCCAGGGGGGAAATAACAAAAATGAGCGTCCAAATGATTAGACGTATAGACCATAAATCTTTCGCTTCCCTGACATCTGTTTGGAGTAAATTTTGTATTTGATCGGGGGTAATGATGACGCCCAAACTATTCACAAAATAGGCACTCAATCCACCAGTAATAACCAATAGACTTGCAAAAAATTTAGCACCCCATTTCCAACTGATTAATTGTAATAGCAGGTTATAGGTTGCAACTATGACAATTACTGTTGCCCCCAAAAATAACATCGATTTTATGCCTTGATAGGGCGTAAGTTGATTAATTTTTTCAAAAAAAGCAAAATTTAAAACCAGACCCAACCAAATCGCCAGAATCAAATTAAACTGCATGAGAGTAATGGTTTTTTGTAATTTTTTGAGTTTTAAGAACGAAGTAGGCATCAGTAACCAATTATTAATTATTAAAATTATATTCTAGATACTAAACTTTAAAATTAAGTTAGACAATATAATAGTTATCTATAATTTAAAAATAAAATCAATTGTTTAGGTGAATTAAATAATAAGGACTTGCTCTTTTTGGGTAAGTTTATAGGACTAAAATTTTAGGATTTGGAGGTAGGCTTGATAAGTGAATTAAGTTAATACCTACTTTATTTACTTCGAGCCATAAGAATAAAAAACATTATTTAATCTTAAGATTAGATTAATGAGTTTGTTTTAAATTATCAGAAAAGACTTTGAAGGAGTCAGGCTGATGAATCAACAAGAACCAAGCATTACGACTCACCTTTCTAAAGTTCCTCAAATAACTGCAATTTTCTGGATCACTAAAGTTTTTGCCACAACTTTTGGTGAAACTGGGGGAGATGCACTGTCTATGTCGCTCAATTTAGGCTACTTGGTAAGTACCTTTATTTTTGCTGCATTTTTTATAGTATTACTGGTTTTTCAAATCAGGGCTAAATCTTACCGCCCTTATTTGTATTGGTTTACCATTATTGCCAGTACGACCGTGGGTACGACATTAGCAGATTTTGTCGATCGCTCATTGGGTATTGGATATGTCGGCGGAAGTAGTCTGTTATTTGGCTTGGTCTGCTTATCTTTATTCAGCTGGTATAAAGTTGAAGGCAGTATTTCACCCCATACGGTAAATTATCCACGGGCAGAAATTTTCTATTGGATCACCATTACCTTTTCCCAAACACTAGGTACAGCTTTAGGCGATTGGTCAGCTGATACGATGGGACTGGGTTATAGCGGTGGAATTGTACTTTTTGTCGGTCTTATTCTCATGATTTTGATCTTGTACAAATTTACTCGTATTTCACGGACTTTATTATTCTGGAGTGCATTTGTTTTAACTCGTCCATTAGGTGCAGTGGTGGGTGATTTTCTGGATAAACCGATCGCTTCGGGTGGTCTGGACTTAAGCCGCTTCACCGCTTCAGCTGTCATATTGATTGCTATTTTATTATGTATTCATTTTAGTCATAAATCTGGTGTAAGAGAAGCTTAGATATAGATCGTATTAGGCATTAGTATTATTGCTGTCTTAAGTAATGAAACTCACAAAAAATTGCTCCAAAAGGATAATAATTTACGCATGACTCCCTCGAATCAACAATTATTCCTCTTAAGTATCATAACTTTATTAGTAGTTATTCTTTTATGGGTTCTGCAGTATTTAATTACTCATTATGGCAGACAAACGTTTGCTGGATTTATGCAATATGGGATGAGACTTAAAGCGTTTTTTTTGAAAAACAAACTGTTCATTCTATTAAAAAATACTTATCCAGGTTTTTTTTATTTTTTGTCGAGAAGATTTCAACAACAAAATTTTTATGGTTTATCTCTCACTCTTTTAATTTTAGTCATCGGCTATATTTTAGCTTTGTTTAGCGGACTGGTTGAAGATGTAGTTACTTCAGATTCAATCGTGACAGTTGATCATTTTGTTTCACAGCAGATGAATCTGCTGCGTGAACCCGGTGTGGTGAATTTTTTTATTCTGATCACCAGTTTTGGTTCTACAGCAATTTCTTGTTTGGTGGTGATTTTAGTCGCTGCCCTATGCTGGGTCATTCGCCAACCCTATATATTAATTGGGTTGCTTGTATCCACTCTAGGAAGTTCTATATTTACCCAAATAAGTAAACTATTATTTCATCGCATGCGACCAGAAGATGTTTTACTGTTTGAGTCCTCATACTCCTTCCCTAGTGGCCATGCCACTATTGCCATTGCCTTATATGGGTTTATGGCTTACCTGGCTATTCGTTTTAGCCAAAACTTTATCCGGCAAGTTCATATATTTTTGACTACCCTCTTCTTTGCTGGACTGTTGGGATTAAGCAGAATTGTATTGAATGAGCATTATTTAAGTGATGTGCTGGGGGGCTTTCTAGTAGGAACATTATGGCTCATTGTAGCGATTAGTCTGACAGAAAGGTTAACTGCCCATGGAAAGATTTCATGGCGAATCCGTTGGTCAGCTCTGCAGATTTATATGGTGTGGTTGAGTGTTATTTTCGTCCTGATCGCCACGCTGATATATGCTGAAGTCTATCAATTTCCGTTCTTATTAAAGTGGAATCAAATTTTAAGACCGTCTTAATTCATTTACTGCTGCAGATGTGAATATTATTTTTGTGTCGTAATAAGCTTGTTTCACTGCGAAAAAGAAATTTATATAAAAGCTGGCTATATATTTATAAGTTTAGTGGCTGTTAAACGCTTATATTGTTAAATTATTTTATCTATAGAATTAAGTAGTTATATAAAATAAAGGTGGATATTTTTAAAAATAGTTACAGTATTAATAGACTCAATTCTAGCGATAATCTCAAACAGAGCATAGACAAAAAATCAGGCATTGAATAGCCCGCGATTTTGTAGAGATCTTTTAGCGAAGGTAAAAGAGTTACTGCGATAAGTCACATTATTAGCTCAATGACAAAATCTAAAACTTTGCATGAAATAGCTTTTTGAAACAGAGGAAATAGCCATTTTTTTCTATTTCCTTTTTCTCTTACCCATGAGAAGAAAAAATCCATGATGATAGGATTGCTCTCAAGACGAAAACTAGCCTGAATGATGGAGATATTATTGTATTACAGGCATTTTTATCAGTAGAGTTTCATATTTTTCCAGTTGATCGGGTGTGGAGTACAAAACAGCTCATCAAAGAAAAATAGCCTGAAGGTTTAGTCCCTATTTTCTCATCGCTATCATGTTGTAATTAAGGACTGAGATCCAACCATGTTTACTGCATTTATTTTCGATCAACAGCGTTTCATCTTCACATTCTGTTCACGACACCCTGTCTAAAGTAGCAAAATAAGATTTAAAATGGACAGAATCATGAAACATGCTAAAAAAATTATAGCAGCCGCCCTTACGCTGCCATTGCTGTATATATCAGGCTGCAAAAGTATTCCCAGCTATTCCTCAGATTACAGTCAGGCTCGCAACAGTATTCAAGGTGTAAAACTCGATAATGCTCAAGCATTAGAGATTGGGACTCGATTTACTTCAACCTTTAACACTCTGGGTACACCCGAATTTGTAGAAAAAGCCAGTTCCTTATATGCAGACCAGCTGTATATTAATGATACTTTGTCACAATTTTCATCGCGTAGTGACTTGGTTGAGCACTTCAAAGGTATGAATAAACGTGTTAGCAATGTCACCGTGAAACTATTAAATACCTCTTACTATAATGATTCTGCCTATGTGCATTGGCATATGGCCTATGATTTTAAAATGTTTGGTAGCACACGCTCTATGGCCTCTTATGGCATTAGTGAAATAAAGGTAGATGACAGCAATAAGATTATCTTCCAGCAAGATTTCTGGGATCCGGCAAATGGCCTGTATCGTGCATTACCTTATGTGGGAGGTGTCTATTCATGGGTACTGCCATTCAAAAAATCACCTTAAGTTTTAGCGTATTAATGGCATGTGCTATCAGTCCACCGGCATCTGCCAATAAACTGCTGAAATGTAGTACAGGCGAATTACTGGTCGGACAAAAGCAGGTCGGCACAGCCAACTATTATGCGGAAAACTGTGCCCAAACATGGCAAGGCCAAAGCATGCAAATGGATTTTGCCTATAGTCACAATATTCCGGAATGGGCCTTTAAACGTGCAGCAACACATTTTCTAAAAAAGAACATCAATGGCTACACTGAAAGCTCGGCTTTGCACCAGGTGACGGCATTATATCGCCCAGTCAAAAAAGGTGATTTTTATCGTCTCAATTATGTGCATTCCAGCAAAACACTGGTCCTTTCCCTGAATCAGCGAGTGCTTGGACAGGTTCAAGATGCTCAAGCCCAGCAATATTTTAATATTTGGCTCGGCAAAGTCCCATTTAGTGCTAAATTGAAGCAACAACTGTTAAATTAATTTCAGAACCCAAGGTTATGTCTAAACATTTTGTTCTCATGGTTGAAGATCACTATGAACTTGCCTCTACCTTGTGCGAGTTCCTGGAAGAGCATGACTTCGTAGTCGATCATGCCCGGAATTTAGATGCTGCGCGTCATTTACTTAAGCAGCGTCCCTATCATGTACTACTTCTGGACATTAATCTGCCAGATGGCTCGGGTTACGAGCTGTGCGAGTGGCTACGTAACCAGCAAGGTATGGACATTCCCGTCCTGATGCTGACCGCACGCGATACGCTGGATGATAAACTCAAAGGCTTTAAATCAGGCACAGATGATTATCTGGTCAAGCCTTTTGACTTTAATGAATTGGTGATGCGCGTCCAGGCCTTGATTAAACGCTCACTTGGCGAAGTATCAAATAGTCAGATCAAAATTCATGATTTGGTTTTAGATCCGGCCCGTCAGCATTTAAGCCGTTCCGGTCAGACCATTGAATTGCCGCCCATCCAGTTTAAATTACTCAAACTTCTCATGCGCAACTCTCCGAAGGTCATGACCAAACAGGAAATCATGATGGAGCTTTGGGGCGATGAAGAGCCTGAAAGTGATGCGCTGCGCAGTCATATTTATAACTTGCGCAAAACAGTCGACAAACCGTTTGCACAAAAACTCATTCATACAGTTTCGGGGGTCGGCCTCAAAGTTTCATTAGAGCCTTAGTCGACCTAGTTCAAATAGACGACCACAATTAAGCCTGTGGTCGAACTTAAATTCACATCCTGATGTGTGCTGATATAGTACTGACGGTCAAATAACTCCACACGCCAGCCCAATTGCATACAGAGCTTTTGCACCAATTGCAGGCCAATACCATGCCCCTTCACCTGCAGTTGTAACTGACGATTTGAGAGCTCTTGCACTTTGGCATCGTTGGGTAAATGAATCCCGATACCATTGTCCGCAATGAGGACCTTATTTTTTTGTAAAACCACATCAATTTCTGAACCCTGAGAATAGTTCAACGCATTACGTAAAATATTACTAAATACCATTTTGGTCATGGATGGATAGATTTTACGGGTTTGCTCATCCAGGTCTTTTTGCAAATCAATCTGTATCCCTTTGGCATGGCTGACAGGATTTAAATCTTGCACCAGTTCATCCAGCAAATCCGACAACATGGTATTTTCAGCGGTTAAGGTATTGGTGGTGTTACGTGCGATCGCCAATAAAGTATCGACCAAAAGCTGCATGTCTTCGATGGTGTTTTGCAAGCGGGTAAAGGATTTATTGTCACCATAACGGGTCTGACACAGCTGTACATTGCCTTTTAAGATGGTTAATGGCGTTCTGAGCTCATGGCTGACATCACCGGTAAACTCACGTTCACGGTTAATAAATCCACTCAACACCTGATGATATTTTTCCAACGCCTGTTTGAGATACTCCGCTTCCATATTGGCCTCGGTACTAATGTCCTGAAATGGCGAAGCTTCTTTGTTTTGATGTTCCCAGTCAATATTTTCCAGTGCATTGGCCAGACGGGTAATGGGAGAAAAATAGCGCCGCGCACGACGGTTCCACCACCACAGCAGGCTATATAAGACAAATAGACTCACCATTAAGGGGGCAAGTCCAAACAGCCAGATCAGTTTATTGACATTACTCTCACCAAAAACCAGAAACACATGCTGTCCATTGCGTTCACCATAGACCGTCATACGTTCTTTGCCATCTATAAAATGACGACTGACACCTTGGTGCAGTTGCATATTTTGCAATTTAGCCGGTACTTCGGTGTTCCAGCGATAGCCATACAGGTTCTTGGTATCTGGCAGGTCTGCATTGGGATTTCGCTCTAAACGCTCCCAATAATGTGACATTTCCTGTTCGAGTGCAGTTTTCAGTAAAGTGCCCTTGATCACCCAGGCACTGCAGCCAATGCCGATGACCACTGACATGGCGATTAGGCCGATTTGCAACCAATAATAACGATTAAATACCTCACCTAAGGGATGAGCACGTTTGTCTCGAAACAGCTTAAACATAAACTCATCTCTTTTACTTGATCTTTAATTTAAACGCGATGAAAGTATCATAGGACTTTCTTGTTAAACAAGAAATGTCCAATTACCCACTCTTGGCCTTTTTCATGGCCAAATAATTCAGCACACGCCATAAAGAAAATGCGCCAACGTTGCCACCAGGCAGCCGCATCTTTGCCATAGGTTTTTTCAAATACAGGTTTCAGTATAGTGGCGCTACGGTCCATATTTTCAAGCCATGCATTTGCGGTACGCTCATAAGCGGTGCCCGGCCATTGCCAATGCTGGATCACTTGTAAATGATCTTGAAAATGCAAGAATGTCGATACGGCCGGCATTAATCCGCCACTGAAGAAATACTTCGACATCCAGTCAAACTCATTTTTGACTTCGAATGGATAATGCAGGAAACGATGACAGAAAATATGACACCAGAGTAAGCCATCGGGCTTGAGCCAAGTGCTAATTTTCTCAAACAGCTTCTGATAGTTACGCACATGCTCGAACATTTCAACAGAAACCACACGGTCAAAAGATTCTGCAGCCAATTCAAGGACATTCACATCACAGGTGATCACACTCAGATGATCAAAGTGTTTTAACCGTGCCTGTTCCTGAATGTATAAGCGTTGTGTGGCCGAATTAGACACCACAGTAATCTTTGCGTTTGGATAGTGCTCTGCCATCCACAGACTCAAGGAGCCCCAGCCACAACCAATTTCAAGAATATCCTGCCCATCTTGTAATTGGGCCCGTTCACAATAGCTTGCCAGCGCCAATTCTTCAGCTTGATCAAGCGTGGTTTTATGAGTGTTGAATAAACTGGCGCTATATTTTAACCGCTGACCGAGTACCGCCTGAAAGAATTCGGTCGGCAGCTCGTAGTGCTGCTCATTGGCTTTGTCCGTTTCAATGGCAATGTCACTGTGTTGAAGCATCTGCAACACATCCATATAGCGCTGTGCCGCCAGAGCTGGATCAAACCGCCCTTCTTGTGCCAAACGTTTTTTACTTAAATGACGGATTGCTGCACGAATTGCCTGATCTGGCACTTTGCCACTTTCAATCAGTTTTAGGGTATTTTTAATCATAAAATCCATGTGTTTAGCTACTCTTTGGGTTGCCACGGAATAAACAATGAAGTTCGTCTTTGATAATCTTTGTAATTGTCGCCACGGTGTGCCAGGGCTTGTTTTTCGCTAAAGGGGATACCGGTGATGTAGTACAAAAATAGCCACATCAAAATCGGATAAAGCCAAAGTCCATACACGCCTGCAGCCAAGCCTAATAGCGGATAGGCAAACCAGTGCAGCCATTCAAAAAAATAATTGGGATGGCGTGAATACTTCCATAAGCCTTGATCCATGGTTTTGCCTTGATTATCTGGATTAAGCTTAAAGCGATACAACTGCTGATCAGCAACAGTCTCACCGATCAGTGCTACCAGCATGATCACTGCAGCCAGAATAACGGCAGCGACTGTCCATCCATTCCACTGCTGTGCTGGAATGCTCAGCAGTTCCAGCATTGGATAGGAAAACAGCAGCACTAAACCTGCCTGAAAGATGAAAAATGCCAAAAACCCCAAATGTTGATAATCTCCCATCGCTCGGCGCATATTGGCATAACGGGTATCTTCTTTGGTTTCATTGGCATAACGACGCAGCAGATGCCAGCTCAATCTTAAAAACCATATCCCACTGGCCAGTCCCAGAAACATGCGTACCAGCACAGGGGCATCTTCTACTACCCAAGCCGCTACAATCACATTCAGGGCAATACTAAAGCTCCAGCTAATGTCGACCAGTCCCGCACGCTTGTTATAGGTGACCAGTATCCAGCTGCAGAACATAATAAAAATATTGACTAAAAATAAATGAAGCAACATCTCAGTCTCCCCTCTTGTATTGCTACTCAGTAAGCACTGGCTTCAAACAGCAGGTGTACATCACTGATGACACCTTCTCTAAAGCCACCTTCGCAATAACACAGGTAAAAATCCCACATGCGCATAAACTTTTCATCGAAGCCAAGTTGCAATACTTGATCGCGCTGTGCCAGAAAACGCTGACGCCAACAGTTCAGGGTTTCTGCATAGCTTTGCCCAATATCGTCAAGCTGCTTTAGACGCAGTTTTTGTGCTGATGCCACTTGAGTCATCACACTGACACACGGAATAAAGCTTCCCGGGAAAATATAACGCTTAATATAATCGATGGTATTTAGGGCTTTTTCATAACGTGCATCTTCAATAGTGATGGCCTGAATCAGTGCCAAACCATTCGGCTTCAACAGCTGACGGCATTTATTAAAATAGGTCGGTAAATACTGTTCACCCACGGCTTCAATCATTTCAATCGACACCAGTTTGTCGTATTTACCTTCCAGCAAGCGATAATCTTTCAGCTGCACATCGACCCGATGCGCCAGTCCCGCTGCTCTCACTCGGTCCACAGCCTCTTCATACTGGGCCTTGGATATGGTAATGGTGGTGACTTTACAGCCATAATGCTGGGCGGCATAAATGGCAAAACCACCCCAGCCACTGCCGATTTCAACCAGATGATCCATCGGCTTAAGCTGCAGTTTCTGGCAGATCAGCTCTTTTTTATAGTCTGAGGCTTGTTCCAGGCTCATGCTCGGCTCTTTAAACACCGCACTTGAATACATCATGCTGGAATCGAGGAACAGTTTAAAAAATTCATTGCTCAGGTCATAATGCTCGGCAATATTTTTACGGCTGCCATCAATCGAGTTTTTACGTGATTTATACCAAGTCTTTAAAAAGAACTGGCTGGCCTTAACCACAGCATTCTGATTCATCCGGTCCAGCACATCACGGTTGCGGGCCAAAATTTGAATCACCTTGACCAGATCCTCACTGCTCCAGTAACCCAGAATAAAGCCTTCCGCTGCACCCAGAACCCCATTTTTGAACAGTAAATCCATGAGACGTGTGTCGTGTACCTGAATCACTGCATGCAAGTCACTGTTTTCCCCAACAATTCCGTTCCAGACCCCTTTGAAGATCAGCTGACCATGCTGCAATTTCAGTAAATGGCGCAGTACCACAGGTAATGTGCTGAGTTCTCCCATTAACAATGTTTTCATAGCAATGTATTTCCTTTGTCTTTTTTAGGATTCGGGTAAAACGGAATTTTTTTCTTCCATAAACGAAAGGCGTTTAGGTAGATCCCCATGACCATCTTGAAGGGTTCGAATACCTTAGAGACAGCATAACGATGCTGCTGTGAAGGATTTGTGATGCTCTGCAGGCTAAAATTCATGGTGGCATCAAATTGCAGGACATTGTGTTCAAACAACTGCATATGGATCACATTCTGCTGATCGGAAAAGCTGAAGCGCCAGCGGTAATCCAATGCCATTGGCATAAACGGTGACACATGAAAGGCTTTTTGAAAGTCGAACTGATGCGACTGATACGGTGCATGTTCAACTGCATTTTTTCTGCAATCATGGATATAGACTTTACGTTCATTCCACGGCGTATTGGTAATTTCACTGAGCACAAACACGGGTTGCTCGGTCGCATCAAAGACCAGGTAAAACACCACCGAATTAAAACGAAAACCGAGTGTGCGCGGTAAAGCCAATACCCTGATGGCATCGGTATGGGTTAATCGATAGTTTTCTTGTTTGATCAGCAGGCGGGAAATTTTCTGCCGAATCGAGCCATATTCCATGTTCAGAAAATCACGCTCATCCAGCGTCAGAAAATTCCAGCGGCGAGAAGACCAGAGCCATGATTTTTGGCTAAAGGTTTCAATTTGATCGGGATCAAAGCATAAGTAAGTGAGTTGTGCGCTAAATGCATGCGATTTGGGCAAATAACGGCGATGGCGAATCTGTGCAGAGGCAACAGCCAGTGGATACATGCGCATATGACTCTCCTAAGCGGCCTGCCCAGTCTGGGTTAGCAACTGATCCACAACCCATGAGGCACTGCGAGCCCCATCTTCATGAAAGCCCCAGCCCCAGTAAGCGCCGCAGTAGAAAGTACGATTTTGACCATTCACCTCAGCCCAGCGTCTTTGTGCATCAATGGCTTTAGCATCAAATACCGGATGACGGTAATGTCGTTCTACCCATATCTTTTTAGGATCAATGGCAAAATTTGGATTGAGGGTGGCCAAGATTTGAGTGTTGCAGTTGAGGTTTTGCAGTTTGTTCATCCAGTAACTAAAGCCATAGTGAACATCACTGTTCTGGAACGGTGTTTGCTCTGATGCCCGACTCGGGGTGACGTGGACATGCCAGCTCGCCCACTGATGCATGGATTTCGGCATAATACTGATATCCGAGTGCACCACCATACGGTTGGCCTGATAACGAAAATTACCTAATACAGCCTGTTCCCGTTCGGAAGGATCCTTAAGTAACTTCAGGCTGTCATCGGCATGGCTGGCAAATACCACCCAGTCAAAGCGTTCCGTGCCCTGCTGGGTTTTAATCAAGACCTCATTTTCAGTACGTGATACCTGTTCAGCCCCGACCTTGCGGAAGTGAATGTTCTGTCCCTGCGCCTGAATCGCACGGACATAGCGTGCTGAACCCCCTTTCACGGTTTGCCATAATGGCCGGTCTTTGAGTTGCAGCATGCGGTGATGCTGAAAAAAACTCACCACAAATTTATACGGAATCTGCCCTGCCTGCTCGACCGGACAAGACCACAGCGCGCCGCACATCGGGTATAGATGCTCCTGACGAAAGGCCTGCGAATAAGCATGTTGATTTAAATACTCATCAATACTGAGCCCTGCGTCGATATCTTCAACATTCAGATCTTTATTGGCTGCATAGAACCTGAACAGATCGGATAGCATCGCGCGAAAATCAGATTTCAAGAAGTTTTGTGGTCGACGCAATAAAGAGAATTTTTTCGAAGGATTGTATTGCAGTCCTGTGACCTGATTGTTGACGGAAAAGCCCATGTCACTGCTTTGTGAGGCTATGCCGAGCTCTTCCAGCATGGCACAAAACAATGGATAGTTATGTTGATTAAAGACAATAAAACCACTGTCTACCGCAACGTGTTCCCCGTCTATATTGAGCTGATGGGTATCGGTATGCCCACCAAAATAATTGTTCTTTTCAAATACGGTCACTTCATGTACTTTGCCCAGTTTCCACGCGGCATACAGCCCGGAAATACCTGAGCCAATAATGGCAATTTTCATCATGATTCCCCAGATTGAATATTTTGAGCGCCTTTCTTTGCAGCTTTTTTCAGTTTTCTGGCTTGCGCAATTTTGCTGAACTCATACACACGTGCTGGAATCGGTTTCAAACCCCAGACCAGTCCGAACCAAGACATGATTTTTAAAATATAATAGGTCACATCAATTTGCCACCAGTAAAACCCTTGGCGGGTACTGCCGGCATAATAGTGATGATTGTTGTGCCAACCTTCACCTAAGGTAATGATCGACAAAAATAAATTATTGCGGCTTTGATCGTCTGTATCGAAGTCACGGCTGCCAGAGTGATGTGCCAGTGAATTAATACATAAGGTGGCATGGGTCAGTAAAACCGTAGAGATCACAAATCCCCATACCAGCAGCTGTAAACCCGACGTGCCCAATTGAGGATAGCTCAGGGCCAGCCATTCTCCCAGCGCATAAATTCCACTGGCAGTGAGCAGCACCACAATCAGACTAAAACGGTCCAGCCAGATCAGTTCAGGGTATTTGAGCCAATCTTTAATCACTTCTTTACGTGGAGCAAAGTTATATTCATTCAGAAACCAGCCCACATGACTGTACCAAAACCCATGTGTGGATGAATGTGGGTCTTGCAGGGTGTCGGTATAACGGTGATGATAACGGTGATGTGCTGACCACCACAGCGGACCACGCTGTGCACTCATGGTGCCAAGTAATACAAAAATAAATTGCATCACACGTGAAGTCTGAAAGGTCTTATGCGACAAGTAGCGATGAAAAAATGCAGTAATTGAAAACATGCGAATCAGGTAAAAGACCAGCATAAAAGCAATTGCAAACCAGGATACCTCGACCCAAAACGCCGCAAGGCAAGCGAGGTGCAACAGAATAAAGGGCAAGATGCGAAGCCACTGGATTTGAGTATTTTCAGCCGTAATCGTTTCTGCCTGTGCAGGCATGGACCAACTATCAACCCATCGCATCAGACTTTTCAACATGGACTTATCCTAATGGCAAAATATTCTATTTTCTTTCAAGCAGTTTAATCGTATTGATATCAATTTTATGTGAAGCAGAATAAAAAAAGCCGAACTGGGAAGGGAGATGTTGGCAGCTCGGCAAAGGGCTTGAAGATTAATGCGGCATTTTGACCAGCTTGCTGACGTCATAGCCATACTGTTGTGCTGTTTGCAAATAAGATTGATAAGTCGCCTCTTCTATCTGAGGCTCACGAGACAAGATCCATAAGTATTTATCGCTTGGCCCACCCACCAGTGCAACCTTATAGTCAGGGTCGATGCGTAATACCCAATAATGACCTTTAGTCAATGGCAACCATCTTAAGCCCTTAGGCAAAAAGCTCACCTTAAGTTTGCTATTCCCTTCATTCTGCGGATAGGCAACCCCTTCGGAACTGATCATTTCACCGCTTGCAATACGGCAGCTATTTAATACGCCCATCGTTTTATCAGCGTTTACACTGTATTTGGCTGTAATATCGGCAACACACTTACGTTGAAAATACATCGGTAGATGGGCAATTTCATACCACTTACCGGCATACTGTTGAATGTCGACTTTGTCCACCGCTTGGGGTACAGTCGTTTCCGCTTGAGCGTTAACAGATAAGTTTAAACCGATAATCGCCAGTGCCGTACCCGCAATTGACTTTAATAGAGTATTCATTTTCCAGCCTTATTTAATCCTGTAGTTAAGATAACGCAAGGAGATGTGAACAAAGCGTGAAGAGAAGCCCATGAAATTCAGTATCTAGAATTAAAACAGCTTAAGGTTTTGGCACATGTTATAGATATAGATACTTTGCAAAAAAGACTAATACAAATTTCCCTAATTCGAAGCCATGCTTTGCTATCATTTGCCCTAGGTGCTTCATTCAGCAGATGCATGAATATGGTACAAGCGAGGCTGCCCTGGAATGGAATCTTTGCTCACTGAGCAAACTTGAAAACTGAGCATCATTCATTTCATTTTCATCGATTTGAATGCCATTGGCATAGTATTCAGCCTTAAATGCCATCATCGCTTACAATATAGGTTGAAAATTGTTCTGCTCGGTTAACTCAGAATTTATGACGCTGGATGCGCTGTTTTTACAGACATGTAAAGGGGTTGAGTCAATCTATAAATATAGATTGTGCAGACCTTTCATCAAAGGGCACTGTTGCAAATAGAGATTTGATTCGAGGGTGCTTCCTTTAAAAAGGACTTAGAGACCGAAAACTCTATTTACTAAATACACTTCACCCTGAGACTGACCCTAAGAAAATGACCAAGCTTAGTCTTTACGTGGTGCACGCATGACTTCAATACCTTTAATTGCGGCATAAGTTGTCTTCATGGATTTAAATCCTAAGGCGGCTCTGATGATCCGCTTTAGCTTGCCATGATCACATTCCATCACGTTATTTTTGTATTTAATCTGCCGGTGCTTCAGGTCTGCTGGACATTTTTCTTCCCAGTTTATCCGTATTGATCACTTGGGGAATTTGCCACTTCTTCACATGATTTAAAGTTTTTCCAAGAAGATACTATGCTGAATTCCCACCACGTTCAGCAAGCATTGCCTCAAGTTCACGATAGCTAATGCCATAGTGACAATACCAGCGCACAGCCCAAGTACTTACACAAAATTTAGATCAGTCCGCATCCTCGAATCAGATCCCTATTTGCAACAGTGCTTTACTGCTCAAGTGCGCGATCTGCGACATTATATGATCCAAACACTTCTTGGATCGAACGCGTATCGGGTAACACATAGACGATTCCATTTGTTCCAGTGAATGCTGGACTTACCACTTGGTCATAAAACTTGACGGGAACGTTAATACAGCCATACGAAATTCGACGTTCTAAAGGGTTTTGGGATTCTAAGCGCTGCAAGCGACGTTCTTTAGGAGACGAGGTAACAACGCGATGTAATGAGATTGCCGCATCATAATCTACCCATAAAATTTCTTTATTCTGTATGTTCTTACCCAAGGCTGCGACGAATCGACCAGCAGGCGTAGTACGTTGTTCTGGTTTAATATTCACTAAGGCCATGTTACCAATATTAGGGATTGAATTATCGCCTAATGCTAAGCCAAGAAGTGCGGGAGCTGTACCCGTTAATTGCCCCAATGCATCAAACACATAAACCTTGGCTGCCTTTTTATCCACAATCACAAAAGGCATCTGCTGATTATCGCCTGAATCAAGCACCCAATCTGCTAAATATACAGAAGCTAGGGTGCCAGTTTCCTGTTTAAAGTTAGCGCGTTTGGGGCTGAGCTTGGCTATTGGTGAGCCAACAGGCACTGCATGAATTGGAGATTGACTAGAGTGATTGGCCACCACTGGAATGACCGGTATTCCCGCTTCCTGAGTCCCGGCAGCATATCCTGGACTCGTCATACAGCCCAACATCACACCTAGGCTCAGCCGCAGACTTTTCATAATTGCTGCCGATTGTATGATTCTGCTAAATATAATTCCTGACAACAATTTTTTAGCACCTACTAGCCTTATTTTTATAAAATTTTTCATTGAATTACCTTATTACTCAAAAGTAATTCCTGCCGATTAGATTTTATCGACAGGCTTTGCACGGTGTTTCGCTACCCTCTAACTTCATACGGTCCATGACCGATCTAAAATCAGACTTAAAAAAGCCTTAGTTGCGATCCTGCTTAGGTAGATAAACGGGCGGCACGTAGATTACAGGCGGTTGCTTGATGACTACGGTTTTGGGTGGAACAGCCACAGGAGGTACTGATACTTCTACAGATGGCAATTCGGCTGGTGGTAACACTGTAAGCAATGGAGGTAGCACGATGACGGGTGGCAATTTCCCTGGTGGAGTCGGTTGAATGACCGGCGCAATAACAACTGGCGGGACACCCCCGGGTGGATTTACCGGAGGAGTGACAACTGGCGGTACGACCACAGGCGGAGTTACTGGAGGAGTGACAACTGGTGGTACGACTACAGGCGGAGTTACTGGAGGAACGACTACTGGTGGTACACCGCCAGCTGATATCGTTCCAGTGGTTGTGCGTACACCAGTACAACAATCAGCAGCCAAGGCAAAATCACCCGCATTTGAACCACTCAGGCTATAGCCATCAAAGGTAATGGTTTTATCTGTTCCTACAGCAGCATCACTAAATGTAGCTGTGCTATTTGGACCTGCAACTAAACTTAGGCCTGAAGGGTTACCGATAAGACCCGAAAGTGTGGTTTTATTTGAACCATCAAATGCTTTGTCACCACCGGTTGCATAGACCAACATATGTTGTGTCAGTTTAGCGTCAGTGAGTACGAAGTTCGTAGAGTAATCGGTAGGTGCTGTATAAGAGACTGGATTATAGTTAATGGTAACGGGTGCATTTGGACCAGTCACGGTGATCGGTGGCGCAAGTGGCGCAAAAATCACTGTGCCGCCATCAATACCCGGTTTGTTCGCCCCATAACCCGCACTAAGCACTAAGCCCAAAGGAAGGCCAAGGCTTTGATCTGGGATGGTTGTACCTCGGGTCAAGGTAATTTTTTCATTTATATTAATATCTTCTTCTGCACAGAAGGTAATGTTGCCATCAGTCGTCGTGGTTGCGGCATTCATGTTTATATTACGGCCAGCAGCCAGTAAAACACTGCCATTGACTGTGGTAATCGGTGCATTGACGTTGATGTCGCGTCCACAGCACACTTCAAAATTACCATTGGTTGCAGTAACAGCTTGGTTAATGTTGACATCGCGCTCAGCACGTAAGGTCAGGGTTGTGGGACTGGAACTGGCTGACCAACTGACTGCCTCTTTGATGTTGATGTCACCATTAACCACTATTGCGGTATTCTGATTTGTCAGTGGAGGTGTACCAGCCTGAGTAGTATTAAGTCCTGTTAAGGTACTAATAATGACACTATTGGTCACTAACAAAGCTGACAGGGTAGCCCCTGAAATATTATCTGTTGAGTCACCACCGACATTGAAGTCTTGCGGGTCAATTAACCAGGTTCCTGTCTGGCCTAAAGGTGCCGAGGTGGTAATCTTGGCAGTATCGCTAATGCGCACTTTTGCCGCTGAGGTTTCGATGAAACCACCCGAACCACCTGTCAGCGCACTCGCGTCAATTGTTCCTGCAACGAGCGTGCTACCATTTTGCATGCCGGCTAGCAGTTTAATCGTGCCTTTAACATTTTGAATGGTTTGTGCTTGAATCACCCCAGTATTGTTGACTGCATTGCCAAGTAGACTTCCTGCAGTTTGAGTGGTCATGAGCACTTGACCACCATTGGCTTGAATCAGCCCACCATTTTCAACCAGTGCATTGACCACGTCTTGGTTGACCACGATATTCAGTAACTTGTCGCCCGCAACATCCAGCGTCATGGCTTTACCTGCTGCCAGAGCAACTGTGCCAAGTTTGGCTGCAATCACGCCTTGATTACTGACATTGGCACCTAATAATGCGACAAAGCCACCATCGGTAGTATTAATGCTACCCTGATTCAGCACCATACCAGTTTCCGTGCCAGAAAATTTATAGTTATTTGCCATAAAATCAGCATCGCTGATATTAAGCGTAGACGCCACAAGTCCGCCCACATTGACGGATGCAGTCTTGCCAAATAACACACCATTGGGATTGATCAGGAATACTTTACCGTTCGCTGACAGGTTGCCCATAATGCTGGATGCATCTGAACCCAGAACGCGGTTCAATGCGATAGAATTGCTATTGGGTTGCACAAAATTAACTGACTCGCCGCGATTGATGTTGAAACTTTGCCAGTTAATCGCCACATTCTGTGAGGTTTGCTGGATCGTCATATTGCCCGGCAAAGTGCTAATGTTAGCGTTTCCTGCCGATACCACACCACCTACGGGTTGTGCATACGCCAGACTGGTACCGCATATCACCAATAGTGATACGGCTAAGGTTTTTAAGGCGAAATCTACACTGCTATTGCTCATCGTATTACATAACGATGACTTTTTGCCTGCGCTACGCGCGTTCTCGGACACGGCTATAAATGTGCCAGTCCTTAGGTTGCAAATCGATCTATATATGCGATTCATGCTGTCGTTCCTTTATTCTTTAATTTATGAATTCAATGCCGTTTTCTTTTTTATGAGCAAGAACTTAGAAGTATTTGACCAGCTGAACCCAGAAACGACCGCTTTTGTCAGGCGCAGATATTGCCTTTTCACTGCCCAACTTGTGCGCGTAAGCAAATTTCATCACAAAATTATTGTAATCCATCCAGTTTATGCCAACGCCTGCCCCACTCAGCGTTCTAGTGTTATCGCCAGTTGTCCAAGTGGTTTCATCAATATTGATGCGGCCAGTATCAACAAAGCCTACCAATTGCATTTGACCGGGTATTTGCTCAGAAAATTGGGGTAAATCTTTTCTGACTTCCACTGTCAGTACATAGCCCTGATCACCATAGGCTTCGCCTTCAGGATAAGCCCGCACCGCATTCATGCCGCCCAATCCCATTTTTTCTGAGTTATCAAGATTCTTTGATGCCAACTGACCATTCAACCCAGCATAGAGCGAGACAGTATTGGTCACGCGTTGCAGACGATTGACGCTGAGTGCCAATTTATTATAATGACCATCACTACGTGCAGTAGATTCGTCAACTGCGTAGGCAGCCGGGGTTTGGATATTAAGATCACCAAAAGTCGCAGCTATTGAATAGCTATTTAATCCACCACCACCCAAATTATCTATATGGTTACCACGTAAAGCAGCAGTCAGTGCATTGACCTTTTTATCGGTCACCATAGAGATAGCATCGATTCGATCCTGTAGGATTTTATTTTCATACAGAATATCGGCATACAGATTAGTATTGCGTGAACGCATTAATGGGTAGCTGCCATAGATGCTGGCAATTTTTGCATTCCCATGGGCATCTAAAGTTTTAAACTCTTTGCCAAGTTCGTACTCTAACCAGCTATAAGCTACACCCGCGGTGGCTTTAGCGAACTGCATTTGATAGGCGGCTCTGGCATAATTTAAGCCTTTGCCCGAGGTGAGTACACGTAATGAGGCAATGTCACCCTGTCCGGCTAAATTGTTCACATTTACTGTCGCGCCAATCCGATTTTCACCGGTGTAACGATTGCCTGCGTTATCTGCATCAATACTGCCATTGATCCGTGGTGCCGGGCTTACATCTACAATTAAATCTGACGTTCCTGCCGTTGCACCCGGTGCCAAGGTTGAACTGACATTTACACCGGCAATATCAGAAAGCAAGAGCAGGCGACTTTCAAGTGGGGCATGGGTAATCGTATCCCCACTATTAATGCCTTTAAGCTGACTCGCCACTAAGCCATTTGATAGATTGGTCTGATTACGCACAATAACTTTGCCGTATTCACCTTCGATCACGGCTAGAGTGACGATGCCATTTTCAATATCTTGGGCGGGTAAATAAGCTTGTGCTACAAAATACCCATTATTATGGTAGTAGTTCGCAATGCTGGCTGCCATTGCGCGCAGATCCGACAGGCTGAGTTCGCTATTGGGTTTAAAGTGGGTGAGTTTCAGTAATTCAGCTTCAGAGTAAGCCTGCATTCCAGTAATTTGAAGGCTTTTAACATTAATTTTGACATTGTCAGTTTGGGGCGTTGCTGCTGTTTCACTCGGTACAAGGCTAATTATGGGTTGTTGTTTTTGTGGAATAGGTGAAGCTGGAATTTGTTGCAACTGGCTGCCAGCACTGGGTGGCTGGGCAGCTAATACACTTTGGCTCAATGCCAGTATTGCGAGCGGCCATACTTTTTGATTTAACATAATTTCCCTGGGCGAATAACCCAAATGGCTAAATTTTTTAAAAAAATCTTAAGCTTAAAAGAATTTTAAGCTTAACTAATGAATTCTATCTTGAGTGCTTGGATAGCATCTATGTATGCGTTACAGCACCTAGCAGCTGCATGGCAAGTGACTGATTCAAGAAGAGTATTATCTGGAGTGAAAAGTTATGGGTAGAAGTGATAAGAAGCTTGAGAAAAGTTTTATGATCTGCCTTGGTATAATCAGTATTAGGAGACAGGGGCTTAAGCAGAATTTGGCTTATTTAGATAATTTTAAAAATTTTTCCACTTAAGGTACTTTGAAAATACATTTCAAAACTCGGACGAATATCTTCACCCTCAACTGTAATATGTTTCACATTAGAATAAGATTGCGTATTCGCAAAATGGTGATCCACTGTCGCTTGAATAGAGTGTTTAATCCCAAACTGATCTTTTACGCTGATACTTTGTTTAAGCATGAATATACCTTGAATAATATTATGATTATGATGAAGCGATGATGTTAAATTAAATGTTTCATATCTATCTAATTTTATTCAAATAACTTTATGATTTAACTTAAAAAGCTGATGTAAAGAAGTATAAAATGAACGACCATCTAAATTTAAATCAACCTCAACCCCAGACTGAAGCAGAACCTTTTTCCCTACTTCAATTTTTTTAAAACCCTGACGTGTATTTTGCATTTTATTTAAGGGAATTAAAGACACTATAATTTCGGTACCATTTTTAGATTTAGCAATTAAATCATTTATTTTTAACAATTTATATCCTGTTTTTAATACTTTTTCCAATACGGAAAACAACTTTAAAATTAAATTTTGAACCATAAAAAAGCACATCTAAGTGCTTTTTTAATCTTTATTCTTACTTATACAGCAACAATATTTACAGCATTTGGGCCTTTTTGACCTTGAGTAACACTGAATTCAACTTGCTGACCTTCCATTAAGGTTTTGAAGCCTGAACTGGCGATTTCGCTAAAGTGAGCGAAAACATCTGGACCTGATTCTGGCTGGATAAAACCGAAACCTTTAGTTTCGTTGAACCACTTTACAGTACCTTTAACAACATTTGAATTAGACATAATAAACCCTACTGATTTTTAATAATTTTTAGCCATTTTATTGACTGAATATAACTTTGAAAATAATAAAGAATGAAACTTAAAATCTGAAAAAACGAAGGATTATGACTAAAACTGCGATACTTAAAGAAGATTTACCGAAACAAGACTTTTTTCTAGTTAAATTAACTATACACTAAAAACATAAAATATCAAGTTTTCTTATATATATATTTATTTTATTTATAAAAAGATGTGGTTTAGTAAAAATTTAGTTATTTCAATAAGATTAGCTATATATTGTAAATGTAACAAGATAAGGTTACCCTGGTGATCTAGTAAATATGATAAGTAATGAATGCGTTTATATAGCTCTGTAATAACAATATTGGCTTTTTTAATTTCGGGAATGATGGTTTTTTCCCATATGCAAAGAATCAATCCACCTCCAAATTTAACCACTTTATTTATTGCTCAATAGTTAAGTCGAATAGAAAAAAACCGCATAACAGGCGGTTTTTTTCTATTGAGTTATATTGATAAAATAATAAACAATATTTCTTTTCATCTAATATAAAGTCTCTTGTACCAAGTAAAAAATGGAGGCTATCATCCCCTATTTCTATTAAAAATTTCAACTATCTAAGCACTTCTCTGACAAAAGAATGAATAGCCACCAAAATTCTAGACACATCTAACCATCATATTCAAGATATCTAATCTTGCTTCAGCTCTTGATGTATATATTTTCTTCTTAATCCTCTCTCGCTTTATTTAGTATCTGAAAAGAAGCTCTCAGATACAACATTATCATGACATGAGCAGTGTACTGCGTAAGTGACGACTCATACTACTTTCAAGATTATGATGTTTGAGAAATGTCTACCATTCATAACTAGTGTATTGGCTGCCCTGGTCAGGGTGGATCAGAACTTTATTCTGTGGTTTTCTCTGCTATATGACCATTAATAGTGTTTCTAGAACTAGATCTGTTGTGATTCTTGACTTCATAGACCAACCCACAACTAGACGTGAAAACAGGTCAATCACAACTGCAAGATACAACCATCCTTCATGAGTACGAATATAGGTAATATGGCACTGTGAGTGCGGAGAGTCCACATTGCAAACTATCCATTGCGGTACGGCTGGCTGCAGCAATTACAATTTTTTTCATGTTGTATCTCATTATTTCATCAGTATAAATACAATCAAAGCAGCCGAAGCTGCTTTGATCCATGCATGAGTTCTACATTTATGCAGCATCTCGTGGATTGGTAATCAGCTCGACGCCTGTAGCAGCTTTGATCTGCGCTAAAGTGACATTTTTAGCAAGTTCGACCAGTTTGACGCCTTCAACGCTAATATCGAGCACACCCAAGTCACTGATAATACGATGTACAACACCTTTACCGGTCAAAGGCAGTGCACACTGATTCACGATTTTCGGGCTGCCATCTTTGGCATTGTGTTCCATCAGCACCACGACTTTTTGTACCCCAGCAACCAGGTCCATGGCACCGCCCATGCCTTTGACTTTTTTACCTGGAATCATCCAGTTGGCCAGATCACCCGTTTCAGATACTTCCATGGCACCTAAAATCGCAATATTGACATGACCGCCACGGATCATGGCAAAGGATTCTGAACTGGAAAAAAATGCAGCACCGGGACGAGCCGTGACCGTTTGCTTGCCGGCATTAATCAGGTCGGCATCGACTGTATCTTGAGTTGGAAATTCACCAATACCGAGTAGGCCATTTTCTGACTGTAACCAGACATTGATGCCTTCAGGAATATAGTTGGCAACCAAAGTGGGCAAGCCAATGCCTAAATTCACGTAGAAGCCATCTTCAAGCTCGAGCGCAGCGCGCTGTGCCATTTCGTTGCGTGTCCAAGCCATGATTTAAGCCTCCCCCTTTAAGGTCATTTGTTCAATGCGCTTTTCAGGCGTTGCATTGATAACGATACGGTTGACGTAAATACCGGGCAGATGGATATCATCCGGATCGATCTCGCCAATTTCCACCAGCTGTTCAACTTCAACCACAGTGAACTTGCCCGCAACCGCACATTCAGGGTTAAAGTTGCGTGCTGTT
The DNA here is from genome assembly GCF_001647545.1 of Acinetobacter sp. SFB. Taxonomy (GTDB): domain Bacteria; phylum Pseudomonadota; class Gammaproteobacteria; order Pseudomonadales; family Moraxellaceae; genus Acinetobacter. The sequence goes on along the minus strand of NZ_LSZH01000016.1, from coordinate 174,034 downwards.
TTACGGAACACCAAATTGCCGGCTTTATCTGCTTTATAAGCTTTCACCAAAGCCACATCGGCAGTCAGGGTGTTTTCCAAAATATATTCTTTGCCATCAAAAAAACGGCTTTCTTTTCCTTCGGCAATCAGGGTTCCGACCCCCGTTTGCGTATAGAAAGCCGGGATGCCTGCACCGCCAGAACGTAATTTTTCAGCCAGGGTACCTTGAGGCGTCAATTCCACTTCAAGTTCACCATTTAAATACTGACGTTCAAACTCCTTGTTTTCACCGACATAGGATGAAATCATTTTTTTGATTTGCTTGCTTTGCAGCAATTTACCCAAACCAAAATCATCCACACCGGCATTGTTGGAAATGCAGGTTAAACCTGTCACCCCCGTTTCTTTTAATGCATCAATCAATGCTTCAGGAATGCCACATAAGCCAAAACCGCCTACGGCTAAAGTTTGATTATCAGCAACAATCCCCTCTAAAGCTTGTGCTGCACTCACAACCAATTTATTCACATTTTAATCCTTTAACTCAGTGATCAAGTTTTGCGGTAGCTGAATTGTTTTCTAATTCTTCGGCATGCAAGAAATGGGTGTGGTGTGGGGCACGTTTATTCTTACTCCACTGTTCCAGCATGTCGTATTTCATTTCTTCGGTAATCATGGCGATTTTTGCCGGTGCTTTTTCATCGTCATAAGCCAATTCCAAACGGTGACCATTTGGATCGAAAAAGTAGATAGAATGGAAAATACCGTGATTGGTGATGCCCAATACATTATTGCCATTGGCTTCCAGATGTTCTTTCGCTTCAAGCAGCGCTGCACGGTCTTTTACTTTTAATGCAATGTGCTGTACCCATTTTGGCGTGTTTTCATCACGGCCCATTTCCGGTTGGGTCGGCAATTCAAAGAAGGCCAAAACGTTGCCATTACCGGCATCTAAAAATAAATGCATGTAGGGGTCAAAAGCTTTGGTTGAAGGAACATAGTCTTCAGCAAAGGCCAAAATAAAATCCATATTGAGATTTTTTTTGTACCACTGCACGGTTTCCTTGGCATCTTTACAGCGGTAAGCCACGTGGTGAATTTTTTCAATTTGAATCGCCATATCAATATCCTTATTTAAAATTTAAGCTGCATCGGCTTGCGCTTCAGGCGCGGCGTTCTGGAATGCAGGGAGCGTATTGCAGTGCTGGTAAATCGCGGCAATTTTTGGGTAAGCTGCTAAATAAATATTGAAACGTAATGCGTTATACACTTGTGGCACCAAGCAACAATCTGCAAAAGTGGCTGTTTCGCCAAAGCAGAATTTGCCATTTGAATTTTTAAGCTGGGCTTCTAATCCGGAAAAACAGGTTTCAACCCAATGCCTGTACCAAGCTGATTTTTGCTCATCCGATACTGCTAAAGTGCCGGATAAATATTGCAAGACCCGTAAGTTATTCAGTGGATGAATATCGCAGGCAATACTTTGGCTAAAGGCACGAATCAAGGCGCGTTGTTCAATGTCCTGAGGCAATAAGGCTGTTTCTGGGTGCTTTTCTTCTAAGTATTCCAAGATGCTTAAAGATTGGGTCAGGGTGAAACCACCTTCATTTGCATCTTCAACCCAAGCAGGGACAAGTTCACTTTGATTAATCAGACGGTATTCAGCGCTGTGCTGCTCACCGCCATTTTTAAGCAAATACACAGGGATCACTTCGGCTTGCAGACTTTTTAAGTTCAAGGCAATGCGTACACGGTATGCCGCAGAACTTCGAAAGTAGCTATACAGTTTCACTGAGTTGCTCCTCGGCAGGATCGGTAGCGAAGTCAAATTCAACCGCAGGCAGCACGGTGCCAGACACTTCACCAAAACCGATGCGTAAGCCATCTTTTTCACAGTAGCCTTTCATGGTCAGTGTGTCGCCATCTTGGATAAAGCTGCGCTGTTCGCCATTGGAAAGGGTCAGCGGCTGAGTCGCATTCCAGCTAATTTCCAGTAAAGAACCATAAGAGTCAGGTGTAGGGCCAGAAATCGTACCTGAACCCATCAAGTCACCGACTTGGACGTTACAGCCGGCAATGGTGTGATGGGTTAACTGTTGAGACATCGACCAGTACATATATTTGAAGTTGGTTTGACTGATCACGTCTGCTTGTTCTGCACCTTCTGCCTGAATTTCAACAGATAGGTTAATGTCATAACTGTTGCTGGAATGGTCTTCGCGCAAGTAGGCCAGAGGTTGTGGTTCTTGCACAGGTGAGCTGGTTTTAAATGGCTCAAGTGCTTCCATGGTCACAATCCATGGCGAGATTGACGATGCAAAGGTTTTTGCATTGAAAGGACCCAGCGGTACATATTCCCACTGTTGCAAATCGCGTGCCGACCAGTCATTGAACAGCACCATGCCGAAGATGTGCTCCCAGGCATTTTCAATTGAGATCGGTTCACCCAATTGATTTGCTTTGCCTACGATAAAACCCGTTTCAAGTTCGAAATCGAGTTTGCGACAAGCCGAGAATACAGGGCGTTCACTATTTGCAAGTTTAATCTGGCCGGATGGACGTACCACATTGGTACCACTCACAATTACCGAGCTGGCACGACCGTTATAGCCGACTGGAAGTTCTGACCAGTTGGGTAAAAGTGCATTTTTAGGATCACGGAACATGCAGCCCACATTGGTCGCGTGTTCTTTCGATGAATAGAAATCGGTGTAGCCTGGAACATGCACCGGCAAATGCAGCGTGACTTCTGCCTGTTTAAAGAAAGCATGCTGACGTAAGCTTTGATTGTCACGCAGGATTGAATTATCTGCAGATAAAATATCTTGCAGTTCGGCACGCACTTTAGACCAATTGGCTTTGCCGGATTCAATGAACTTATTCAATGTCGGTTGATTGAAGTAAGTTTCACCTGAATTGATTTTTAAGAAGCCATTGGCTTCAAGAGCAGCAAGATCGACCACCCATTCGCCCAATGCGACACCTACACGACGCTCGCCTTCAGCTGATGCACTAAAGACACCAAAAGGTAAGTTCTGGATGGGGAAATCCGAATCTTGTGCGACCTCAATAAATGATTCTAATTTTTTTTTCATCTGACTCTTCCTATTTGATCATTACTAATTTTAATAAGTAATCTAATTATGCATAACGTAATTTATTACTTCGGGTTAATATCTATTTTCTTTGCAAGAATATATTTTCAACCTTACAAGTTTGTCTGTTGATTTCATTCAATACATAAAAAACAAGTAAATTCTAAGAAAAGACTTAGGAATTTTAGTCTTCAAAAACTTTTGCCTGATTGATTAATTGAGCAAATACAGCGCCATCTTTAATTTGATTGGCGCTGAGTAAAGCCAGTTTCACTAAAAACAATTCACGCTTGGACTGTGGAATAGCATCAATGCTTTCCGCCAGTTGGTCATATACTTTTTCTAAATCATTAATCGAAATTGAGTTCATGCTGCTACTCCTTCTGCGCCCTGGGTAAACTGATCTAAGGTTTCAGTAATCGCATTTTCACGATAACTCAGCCAACGACCATTAATATGGTGACCTGGACGAACCAAATAAATTGCACCTGCATCGGCAAAGAAACGTTCTTTGGCAATTTCTGGATTAATGGCGAATGTCACATCTGCATCAATCACCGCTTGACCATCCATCGCCAGTGCAATCACTTGTGCAGGAATGCGCTGTTGTTTCAATGCAGTCATTTCAGCAATTAAACCCGCAGGCACTTGACCATTTTTGGTCAGTACCACAGCCGAAAATTTGCCGCTGATTGAATCATATAAGAATGAGCCATCTGCAAATTTCACGTTGGGAATAAGCGCACCGTTTTCAGTCAATTCATTCATGAGAGCATTGTCATCATTGCGACTGTTCAAGGGTGAATGGGTGTAAGCATGTGGACGTGAAGTACGCCAGTGATATAAGGGACGAACAAATTCATGTTCAAGTGACAATGACAGTACGGCATTACGCAGTAAACGGAAGCCATCGGTTGGTGGCGCCATAAAGCGTGTTGATTTACCTGCTTCAGCAATAATTTCACGTGCCGCACCGACACGGTCAAAAGTATAGCTTTCAAGTAATTTTTCAGGCGCCCAGCCTTTAACCACGGCAGCCAGTTTCCATGACAAGTCTTGCGCATCTTGGAAACCGGTATTTGCACCCCGTACACCAAAAATTGGCAGTAAATGCGCGGCATCACCCACAAACATAATGCGGTTATGCACGTAATTATCTAACGTTAAGGCACGTGCCGAATATACCGTACTCCAGTCCATTTCCCAGTCAAGATGATCCTGGCCAATCATTTTTAATTGATCATTTACCGCTTTATGCAAGTTTTCAGGTTTCAGTGCTTCTTCAGGAGAAATATTAGGATCTAACTGATAATCAAAACGCCAGATATCATCTGGTTCACGGTGCATTAAAATGGTATTGCCCGGATTCCAGTCTGGCGAAAAAAATGCAAGACGCTCTGTTGGATAATCCAGTTTGATACGAATATCTGCAATCACAAAACGACCTTCGTAGCTTGCACCTTCCATCCACAGCTTCATGCTTTCACGAATGGGGGAACGACCACCATCTGCAGCCACGACCCAATTTGAAATGTGTTTGTACTCCCCTTCAGGGGTATGCACAGTCAAGGTCACGCTGTCATGATCTTGTTCATGTGCAACGACTTTGTTACCCCAGCGCACTTCAATATTGTCTTGTTCTTGAATGGTGTCGAGCAAAAAACTCTCCAGCCAGTTTTGTTGCAAGTTATTCAGGGGTGCAAATTGATCATGTTCATTAGTAGGCGATGCCATGCGGAATGCCACTTGTCCCTTATAAATTGAATTACCATGCGTCCAAGGTAAAGCTTTGCTCATAATACGTTCAGCAGCACCGGCTGCCTGTAAAATTTCCATAGAACGCTTGGTATAGACTAATGCACGACTGCCTTCAGACAGCTGTTGTTCTGAAGACAGTAAAATAACGTTGACCCCCTGTTTTGCCAATAACAACGCATTTGCCATCCCAATCGGACCTGCACCGACAACAGTGACCGTATCCGCATCCGCTACAGTGTCTTCATGACTATGAAAATAGGGATAAACCTCATAGCGATAGTAGAGAGATTTTCTAGCTTGAGTTTCCGGAAAATGCATGTCGAACTCCTTGTAATTTTTTCAAAAGATTATTGAGTTAAAGCGAATAAGTTTTTAACTTATCTTTCCATTTATGATCTTGGACTTAAAGATATCAACCTAAAGAATAATACAATATTAAAAACCAAACAACTGGTTGATAGATATTAAATAGCATAATAAAATAGGGCTTAAAGTGCTTGGTCAGCAAATGAATTTTCATTTGTTCAAGTTCATTAGAGAAAATTTATAAATCTATAAACTAATTTTATTTTTAATTAAAAATGACTTAGACATGTTTAGGTAGCCTAAAAAAATGAATCAAACTTCCACCAATAACTCATATACACTCGGATGGGTATTTTTACTGACCTTGCTTACTGCATTTAGTGCCTTATCAACTGATATGTACTTGCCTGCATTACCTATGATGGCTGAGGAATATCAGGTCAGTACCCAAATGATTGCCAATACCTTGGGCGCTTATTTTCTTGGCTTGGCATTTGGCCAGTTGATTTATGGCCCTCTCAGTGATCGATATGGACGAAAACCTCCTCTTTACTTCGGTTTAACGGTTTATATTGTTGCCAGCCTTTGCTGTGCCATAGCACCCAATGACACTATTCTACTCATTTTTAGAGTACTTCAAGCTTTCGGTGGTTGTGCAGGTGTAGTGATTGTAAGAGCGGCCATTCGTGATCGACTCAACATGAAAGAATCGGCACAAGTCTTTTCCACCATGCTGCTTGCGATGGGCTTAGCACCCATATTCGCTCCAGCTTTGGGTGCTTTATTAATTCAGTACTTCCATTGGTCAAGTATTTTTTATCTCCTGACTGCAATTGGGGTGGTGACATTGGTTCTGGTACATTTTTATTTTAACGAAACACTCCTCCAGTCAAATCGGCAGAATATTTCAGCCAGACAAATATTCAGAAATTATTTAAGTTTATTTAAAGATCATACTTTCGCAGTGCCCATGTTTGCAGGCGCAATGTTATATGGAGCGTTATATTGTTATATTGGTGCTTCTTCAAATTTATTTATTAATTTTCTTAAAGTACCTGAACAGCAATTTGCCTATCTATTTGGCCTGAATGCCTTGGGTCTGATGCTGTTTGCTTTCATCAATAAACGTTTAATTCCTTATTTTTCAGTGAGCCATTTATTTATACTGGGAGCCTTTATACAAATATCCGGTATCTTCATTATTAGTATAAATGCATGGTCTGATCTCATTAATCCCTATCTGATCTGTTCAGGCTTATTTCTATTGGTGGGCGGTATAGGACTTACCGGACCCAACTCACTGGCCATTGTTATGCAAAATCAAGTGAAACAAGCCGGCTTAGCAAGCGCACTTATGGGAGGCGTACAATTTTTCTGTGGTTTTATCATGACTATACTCTTATCCGTGCTTCCTTTTAACATATTACAAAACATGAGTATTATCATGCTGGTCACCGGGCTGCCGAGTATGTATTTTGCAATTTATAACCATCAATTTTTTGTAGAATTAAAATAACCCTAAACATTTTTGCATAAAAGACAGGCAAAATCATAAGTTCGGTTTTTGCAATAAATTTGTTGAGTTATGACTTAGGTGATTGCCTATTTTATGCCACATGATCCATAAAAAATGGATTGCTCTAGAAGACATTTTTTTTAATAAGCTTCTTTAACTGAAATTAACCTGATGATTTATTTATTTTTTTCTGATATTCCCCGACCAGATAAATATAAACATGAGGTAAATAATAATGAACACTCGTGCTTGTCGCTCTTCCTTTTGGTTGGAAATGATTCATTTAACTCTTTGGATAACTGATTCCCACACTCAAGTTTTAAACAGCTTGATCCATTAAATCCAGTAGGGGATAAACAGCCCTTATAATTTATCTTTATATTATTCATAAAATGAAATTTCTGATATTAAAACTATCGATAAGATTATCAAATGAGTACTACCCCCAACAGGGCCAGAATCTGTTATTAATAAGTCAAAAAAAAAACCAGCGATTTTCATCACTGGTTTTTTATCTGGCTAGCGCTGAGATTTATCTATCCGAATCTAAACATTCGCTTTCTGTAAATCCATTGTTTCTATTTTCTTACTTTTTTTCATCAAGCGAGTGATTAAGAACATTGAGATTGCAGCTAAGAATGCAGGAATCGTTAATAAATTCACAATTTGTTCACCTGATAAGCCAGATACCATGAGCCAACCTACCGCGCCAGAACCAATAAATGACCCTAAACGACCTGCTCCACCCGCCCAACTTACGCCTGTAGAACGACAATGTGTTGGATAGTAGCTTGAACAGAACACATGTATTCCAATGTGCGAGCCACTGATACCTGCACCAATCCCGAATATTCCAAGTACGATAAGCAGTGTATTTAAATTTGCTACACCCGCACTCAATGCCAATACACAGATCGCCCCAATTACATAAGATATGGTTAAGGTACGGCTATGACCTAATTTATCCATAAAGTAGGCAATGATTAATGCACCTACTGTACCCCCAATTTGGAATGCCGAAGTGATCCATGAGGCACTTTGCATATTAAAGCCTTCATTTTTCAGAATCGTTGGCATCCAACTTGAGATCATGTAAATGATAATTGAACCCATGGTAAACGCACACCAAAATAATAACGTACCCGCAATGTAATCTTTACTAAATAGTTCACGGACGCTGACATTTTGTTTTTCGGTTACTGCTGCCACCAACTCTGGAATAGGTTGCCCCTTAGGCGCCATTTTTTGGATAACAGCATCAATTTTCTCTTTAGAAAATTTATTTAACACCATGAAACGCAATGATTCTGGCATAAAATAATAGATAAACGGCAATGCTATTAAAGGAGCAATACCACCAATCATTAAAATACCTTGCCAACCGATTAATTGAATAAGCTGACCTGCCAATAAGCCCCCCATCGCTGCCCCAATGGTATAGCCACAGAACATTACAGTTACCAGAGTAGAACGTCGTTTGGTGGGACAATATTCTGAGGTAATGGTAACCGCATTTGGCATAGCACCCCCCAAACCTAAACCAGTAAGAAAACGTAATACAATTAATACGGTTAAATTTGGAGAAAATGCAGAGATTAAGGTACCAATACTAAATATTATGACACTGCAGATGATAATTTTTTTACGGCCAAATTTGTCAGCTAACGGTCCAAATACAAAAGAACCCAGCATAAGACCAAAGACGCCTGATAAAAATAGTGGGGCTAAATCGGCTGGTGTCAGTGACCACTGTGCAATTAATGCAGGAGCAATAAACCCGACTGCTGCAATATCAAAACCATCCAGTGCGGCAACAACAAAACATAATATAATGATTATCTTTTGCAGCTTAGAGACGGGTACGCTATCGATAAAATCTTGAACTTCCATTCGTCCATTTGTATGTTGAGTCATCCTGCTTCTCACTTAATTTTAGATTTTTTATGACTGAAATCACATCCTTGTTCTTCAGCTTGCTTTACTTAGAGCAACTCCAAAGAAAATTATAAATATTGAATTTTCCTTAAAGTCATTGCCTGTTTTTACATCTATACCTGTTGCGCAACTGTATTAATAATTAAATGCGCTCTTTCGTCGAAGCTATACCCCAACTCATTCAAGATATCTTGAGTATTTGCTGCCACCGGATTTACCGGATTGCAATGCCCAACTGTGGTCTTGCTAAACTTAGGTGCAGGACTGGGCTGAACAATATTATTGACAACTGTATAAGTACCTCGGCTTTGATTATGGGGATGCTTTGGCGCTTCAGCCAAACTTAAAACAGGTGCAAAACATGCATCTGTACCTTCAAAAATCGCACACCATTGATCACGGGTTTTGGTGAGAAAAATATCGGTCAAGCGCTGTTTCAATGCTGGCCATTTTTTCGCATTCCATTGTTGCTTGAATTCAAGATCATCTGTTAATTCCAATTTTTCCAGCAACAGTGCATAAAACTGCGGTTCCATGGGACCAATTGAAATGTATTTATCATCTGAACATTGATAACTGTCATAAAAATGAGCACCACCGTCCCCATTATTGGTTCCAGCTTGATCATTCCATAAACCCACAGAATGCCAACCCTGAATTAAAGCGGTTAATAATGCCGAACCATCGGTGATTGCAGCATCCACCACCTGCCCTTCACCGGTTTGTTTAGCATGTAAAGCTGCCGCTAAAACGCCATATACCAGTAACATTCCACCACCACCAAAATCACCAATTAAACCTGGCGTGGGTGTAGGCTGGCCCTGAGCACGTGCTGTTGAATGCAAAGCACCGGTCAAAGCAATATAATTAATATCGTGTCCAGCTGCCTGGGCCAATGGTCCGGTTTGCCCCCATCCTGTTACCCGTCCATAAACCAATTTTGGATTACGGGCGTGGCAAATTTCTGGGCCTAAACCTAAGGATTCCATCACACCAGGACGAAAACCTTCAATTAGAATATCAGCGCTTTCAATCAGCTTTAATGCGATTTCAATGGCTTGAGGTTTTTTTAAATCCAGTGCAATTGACTCACGTCCACGGGCCAATACATCACTATCCCGTGCTGTTAGAGACGCCATGCCATCTTGTTTAGAAGGCTTGATCAGGCGATCAATACGAATCACCCGAGCCCCTTGATCTGCAAGTAACATTGCTGCAAAAGGTGCAGGTCCAAGACCTGCAAACTCAATTACCGTTAAGTGTGACAGTGGTCCTGAACGCGTCATTAAGCAGCCACCTCACTACCGACTTCCACAGCACGACCTTCTACACCTACAGTCTTATTGCTGATGAGGAATGCTTCATTTAATTCAATGCCATAACCCGGACCTTCATTCGGATAACACATGCCATTTTCAAACTTCGGAATGTTGAGTGCGATATCTGTACCGACTTTAATGTTTTTACTTTCCATCGTACCGTGAATCAATAACGGGCCAATGGATTCATTCAGACCTTGAGATGCCCATTCATTTGCAACCCAAAGATGTGCCGCTGGACTATGTTCTAGGCCAGAACCGATCATACAACCACAATGAACAGGTAAACCTGCCAAACGCGCCATGGTTAACCAACGCTGAGCTTTTACCAATCCGCCTACTTTTTGAAGTTTGATGAATAGGCCATCAGCTGCACGACGATCAATAATTTCTTTAAGGTTATAAAGTTCTTGAGCAGATTCATCGGCATAAATTGGGGTTTTGACCTGTGCACGCAAACGCGCCATACCTTCAATATCCCAATGTGCTAGCGGCTGTTCAATTAAGTCGAGGCCAGCAGAATCGATACGACGAATCACATGAAGTGCTTTTTCATAACTCCAGAAGCCGTTTGCATCAATTGTTAATACTGCATCTTGACCTACGGTGTCACGTACCGCATGAACCATATCAATATCGTCTTGTAATGTACCGTGACCGATTTTCATTTTAAACAATTCAAAACCCAGCGCTTTAGCTTTCTGTGCTTCAGCCGCAACATCTTCAGGTTTACCCGCAGACAATACCCAACCTTGACGTGAGCCTTCAGTGGTACGTCCACCCAGCAAGTCATATACAGGTACGCCGTATAGTTTTCCTTTCAAATCATGTAATGCGAAGTCGACCGTTGCTTTAGCTTGATTGTTATCGCGCACCAACAGATCCATTTTTGCCACAATTTTTTCGATGTTACGAGGATCTTCACCAATTAAAATACGCGGTGCAATGACACGGGTAATCATCGCAATAATTGATTCTTGTAATTCACCACGGTACCAAGAAGAGGTATCACCGGAATCTGAAAAACCTACCGTACCGTCATCTGCAGTAATTTTTAAAACCACACTATCAATAGAGGTAATGCGCGTATTTGGCATAATCACAGGTTTTTTTAATGGGGTAGAAACTGGGAAACATTCTACTTTTACGATTTTTGGCATGATTAAATCCCTTTCCTTTTGAAAATTTCTGCGTGTCAAAACGCAAATTTTAGTGTCTATTCGCTTAGACCTACTTGCTTATATCCAGCTTTGAAAGACTGATATAAGATCCATTTTTAAAAACAACTCAGCGCAAAATAATGTTCTTCACTGATAAAAAATCTTTTTAACAATTTGGTCATTTTTGAGATTTCATTCATTAGAAATATAAAACTTCAGACCTGTCCTGCAGTAATGTAATTTCGATTTTCCTAAAAGTCAACCAACAAGTTGGTTGAATAAATAATAAATCAACCAACCTGTTGGTTGACAAAGTTGTAATATTTGTTAAAACTAGGTTTTATCAGAACAAGTGTTTGGCTCAGAGTACGTTTTAGCAGGCTGAGTCATTCAATATTTAGCTAATTTAATGTGAAATAAAAAAGGATTGCCCCATGATTTATGGATATCGCTCGCCATGGATGACAGAAGAACTGGACCAGTTACGTGTTACCGCACGTCGTTTTTTTGAACAAGAAGTTGCACCACATGCTGAAAAATTTCGTAAACAGCATTTTATTGATCGTGAAATTTGGGAAAAAGCAGGAGAACTCGGTTTACTGTGTATGAGTGTTCCCGAAGAATATGGTGGCTTGGGTGCATCCTTTGCCCATGAAGTCATTATGATGGAAGAACAAGCGCGTATCTGTGATACCACGTTTGGTTTTATTCCAGGTTCATTGAACAGCCCGGGTTTCTTTTTGGGCACAGCTACACACGAACAACTGTTAAAGTGGATGCCAGGTATTGCTACAGGTAAAAAAATGATTGCTGTTGCGATTACCGAGCCTGATGCAGGAACGGACGTAAAGGCACTCAGAACTACTGCACGTCGTGATGGTGATGAATATGTTCTGAACGGTTCTAAAACGTTCTGTACGCTTGGCGATCAAGCGGATTATATTCTGGTTGCTGCACGTACCGGCGATTCGGGCTCAGGTGCGCGTGGAATTTCTTTATTCATGGTCGAAAAAGATAAATGTCCAGGCTTTAAAGTAAATAACATCATTGATAAAATTGGGCAAAATGCCTTAAATACTGCTGAAATTTTCCTAGATGATGCACGTGTTCCGGTCGAAAATTTAATTGGTGGTGAAGAAGGAAAAGGCTTCTTTCAGTTAATGGATGTATTCACCCGTGAACGTTTATCAATTGGTATCGTGGGCATTGCGTGTGCAGAACGTGCCATTGAGATGACAGTTGAACATGCTAAAAACCGTAAAATGTTAGGGAAAACCCTATGGGATTTCCAAAACACTAAATTTGAATTGGCGGAATGTTTAACCGAAGCACGTGTGGGTCGAGTATTTATTGACACGATTATCAATGATTTAGTTGAAGATAAAGAACTACAGCCAAATGATGCCATGATGGCAAAATGGTGGGGCTCACAAAAACAATGTGAAATTATCGACCGTTGTTTACAGCTGTTTGGTGGCTATGGTTACTGTACAGAATATCCAATTGCACAATTGTATATGGATGCACGAGTAGCAAAAATTTACGGTGGCTCTAATGAGACCTTAAAAGATGTGATTGCACGTTCAATGTAAAAAATAGCAGATATAAAAAAAGAGGCATCTATTGCCTCTTTTTTTATTTAACAATTTAATTGATTTAATCCGTATTAAAATATTAATTCTTTATTTTAAAAGCTCTTAAGCTTATTTTCAGCAAGACCAGACTGGATCAGACAGTCTTCAACATGAGGTACAATTCGTGAGGCTGTTGGCTCTGAAACCCCATAACTCGTAGCAAGGTGAAATAAAGTTCGGTATTCACGCCAATAGATTATGCACAGAAGAACCTGATTCTCTACGCTTCACTGGGGTGGTCTGCCTTTAGCTGGAACCTGCTTGCTCCATTGCTCAACCTACATAGAAGGTTGATCATGAGATGCCCGTATATCGCTTAAACTGTGTTGCAGAAAGCTTCTTTGCATCGATGTATTTCATCCGCAGATTATGCACAAATGCCAAGAAGGTTAGAGTACAAATATCAACCAAAAAGAGGGTCGTTTTTTGATTTATGAAAGAAATCTCATGAAGAAAAATTAACGTTAAATTATACGAAACACAAAAGCTTAAAATCTTGGAATTTTTTACACTTTATTAAAGCAATACATGTTTAGTTCACTAAAAATGAATAGCGCTTTGCAAATGAATAAAATGTCTTATTTTAAGCTTCTGTTAAAGGACTGTCGGTTTATGGTGTGGTGTAGAGATTAAGCTTTAAGACCATTAATCATGGTATTCATGAAAGTATCTGTAATTTCAGAAATCGTGATTTTTGAGTCCTCTTTATACCATCTTGGTACCCAGTTTAATGCCCCGAATAACATTGAAGAAATAATACGAGGCGAACACGGCTTAATTTTACCATCAGCAATGCCTTCTTCAATCAGTGCACGCACCGTTAAATCTAAACGTCGTTGGAATTTTCTAATTTCATCACTCGAATAAACATCTAACGGACGCGCACCGACAAGCAACATACAGCGACCAAATACATTATTTTGTGCCATCGCCAAACTTGAAGCAAATTTTATCAGGCGATCAAATACACACACCTCTTTGTTGTTCATTTCTTCAATCAGTAAATCTAAATCTTTAAAGGACAACTGTAAGCATTCAAATAAAATACTCTCTTTATTTGAAATATAATGATAAAGCGTCGCTTTATGAATACCGACATGCTCAGCAATTAAATCCAAAGAGGTTGCCTCATACCCTAAGGTTGAGAACAACTCTGCAGCAGTCGTTAAAATTAATAAGCGTTTGTCTTCATGACGTGCATCTGTACTTGGACGACGTTTGCGTGGTTGACGTGTTTTCGCAACCAAGCCACTCGCGCTTAAATCTTTCGTCATTTCAATTTTTTCTGTTTCTAATTCAGACATTTAGTAATCCTAAAAATAAAATCATGATCAAGCTGGCTCAAACAAACTGTATGAATGAGTGCATTTAAATAAAAGTAGGCAGATGAAAGCAAACAATAAATATTTAAAACCCATCAGAGAACATTTTAAATATTTATTCCATCAGCAGTTTACCACTTAAATATCAATCAACTATTTGGTAGTATTATAAATAAATTGCATTTTTTTAATAGTACTTATTTTATAAAGCCTAGAACACTTAATTTTCTCATAAAAAGCCATAATCCACCGGAGTGGATTATGGCTATAAATCAATACATCATTGCAAATTATTTATTCAAAAAAGATTTACGCTGCATATAAAATCCCATTTTCAAGTAACTGCGCAATACGTTGGTTATCCCACCCCATTTCATTCAAAATTTCCCGAGTATGTTCACCGAGTTTAGGCGCACGAACACGCACCTCTCCTGGGGTAAGTGACATTTTTACAGGAATGCCCGGTACTGCTGTTGGGGTTGCCGTTCCAGGGTGATCCACTAGAGGCAACATATTCCGTGCAGCAAAATGCTCATCATTGAAAATGTCTTCACCAGTATAAATCGGACTAAATGGAACACGACCACCAAAAAGTTCCTTTAACTCTAACTTGGTTTTCAGTACGGTGTATTTTTCAATTTCCGCATTGAGTTCCAGATGATTTGTCCAACGCAAGCCTTCATTTAAATATTTGGCTTCAGTTTTTAATTCAGGACAACCGAGTAAATCGCACAATAAATGAAATTGTGGATCGTGCGGTGCAGCAATCGCAATCACACCATCTTTCACTTTAATGGTGCCAAAAGGTGCCAACCCCGGAATCCCGTTACCGACGGGCTTTGCAGAAACCCCTAAGTATGAAAACTGACTGACAACAATTTCAGACAGTGCCAAAATACTGTCGGTCATCGCCACATCTACATATTGACCTAAGCCTGTATTTTTCGCATGCAATAAAGCAGAAACTGTTCCAAATGCTGCGAATAATCCAGAGACCGTATCACCAGCGCCACCGCCCACTTTGACAGGATGATCCGCATCCATACCGGTTACGCCCATCCAGCCACCCATGGCTTGAGCGACGATATCGAATGCAGGCCAGTTTTTATATGGGCTTTCTCCGCCAACACGGTCACCAAAACCGCGAATAGAGGTATAAACAAGACGTGGGTTGATTTCTTTTAGTACCTCATAACCCAAACCCATTTTTTCGAGTACGCCAGCACGATAGTTTTCAACTAGACCATCAGCATTTTTAACCAGCTCAAGCAATGCTTCACGCCCTAATTCAGTCTTCAGGTTTAATGAAATAGAACGCTTATTGCGGTTACAGGACTGAAATAGCCCACCAAAGAATTTGTCTTGATCATCAGCACGGAATGGTCCCATTTTACGGAAAAAATCACCTTCTAATGGTTCGACTTTAATTACATCCGCGCCATGATCGGCTAGCATTTGTGAACAAAATGGACCAGCCAAGGCATGCGTTAGATCAAGAATACGTAATCCTTTTAAAGATCCCTGATGATTACTTTCCATAAACACTCCGTTGTTATTTTTTAAATCAACCAAATAGTTGGTTAATTGATTATCAGCTAATTCGGCATCACTGTAAAACAGTTTTTACAAATTTTAGACTAAAGTTAAGAAAAAAATATTTATAAAAAAAGCAGAATGAATAAGCATTTTCTACCTATTTATTCTGCCCGTTTAAGCGATTATATTTAAGCAGTTTTAGGCTTAGTCTGTAGCGTTACCCAATGCGTACGGGTAAATTCTTCAATAATCCAGTGCCCATTAAAGCGACCTAAACCAGAGTTTTTCTCACCACCAAAAGGTGCATGTGACTGATCATCGACAGTAATGTCATTAATATGCGTCATCCCTGCTTCAATCCCGAGCGCAAAATTCACTCCACGCTCATGATTGGTGGTGCATACTGCACTGGATAAACCATATTCCGTATCATTGGCCAACTCTAAAGCGTGTGCTTCATCACGCGCTTTAATCACCGGTAAGATTGGACCAAAGCTTTCTTCACGTGCCAATGCCGATTGCGGGTCGACATCAATAAAGACATGGGGCGGAATGACTTGACCTTGTGTCTCTCCCCCTATAATCATTTGAGCATTTGAAGCTTTCGCTTGCGCAATAATTCGTTCAATATTTCGAACTTGGCTTTGATTAATGATGGGTCCAATGAGGGTACCCATATCATCTGGATCACCTATCACCAATTCTTTTACTTTATGTCCAAGCAGGGCCACAAAATCATCATAGATTTTTGCATCGACAATGACCCGGTTGGTACTCATGCAGATCTGGCCTTGATGCAGAAACCGGCCAAGCACTGTCAGTTCAACTGCTTGTTCTAAATTGGCATCATCAAGCACCACCATAGGTGCATTTCCACCCAGTTCAAGTGCAATTCGTTTAAGGTATTTTCCACCCACAGCCAGTTGGCCGACTCGCTTGCCAATCTCGGTTGAACCGGTAAATGAAATTAAACTTGGTACTGCATGCTCGACAAAGTAATCACCGATTTCACTTCCCGCACCCACAACGACATTGAGTACCCCTGCAGGAAAACCAGCTTCTTCAAAAATTTTGGCTAACAGTGTCCCACCCGTAACCGGGGTATCACTTGCTGGCTTGAGGACAACCGTATTTCCTAGTGCCACGGCAGTAATGACAGAACGCATACTCAGGTGAAATGGAAAATTCCACGGGCTAATCACCCCAATAACACCCAATGCTTTTCGATAAATCCGGCTTTGCTGATGTGGCACACTGGTCGGCAAAATTTCGCCATTCACCCGTAATGGAAAAGTTTTTGCTTCAGCGGTGATGCCTTGTGCCGCAGCTAATTCGATTGATGCTTTTAAGCGGGTACTTCCTGACTCACGAATAATCCAGTCAATAATTTCTTCACCCCGCGCTTTTAGAATCTCTTCTACACGTTGAATCAGCGCAATTCGTTCTGCAGGTGAGGTTTTCTCCCATGCAGATTGCGCGGATTTTGCTGCTGTATATGCAGCATCTAAATCCGCTGTATTTGCCAATTGAAATTGGTGAATGAGCTCTTGATTATAGGGATTAATATTATCGGCTTGGCGTGTCGATGATCCATTGATCCATTGACCGTGAATATATTGATGATTTAGTTCGGTATAAATGTTAGAAGAACCCATAAAATAAATCCTTGTATCTCTACTCTGTTTATTGTCAACGATTGCTGACAATAAACATAAGTTAAATAAATCGAAAAAGCAATCAACTATTTGGTTGGTTAATTAACCAAAAAAATATTTAAAATTTCAGCTATTAAAACTTATAAGTATAGTTGGTATAAAAACGGTGCTCATCCAGTTTAATACCACTATTTTCAAAGTCAGTTTTAATTAACATATATTGAAAGCCTAATCCCTTGAATAATCCTTCTTTAATTCCATAGTTGACAACGATATTAAATTCGCTTTCTTTGACATCATCAATGGTGGGATGCTTGATATGATCCGCCATGATATAACGTGTCATAAAATACAAACCATCTATGCCCATAGCTGCAAAATCATAGTCATAACGGAACTGAACGGAGCGCTCTTTTGCTTTATAGAAACTGATGCTGCCCCATTGGGTTAAAAATGGTGCGGGCGTCCAACCACTGAGTAAAGGAAATGCCGTTTCACCCGACATCTGTTGATAACCTAAACCAAATTTGTGCGGACCATAACTGAGCATACTCATAAAGTTATATGCCTGATTATCAATTTCACCCTGTAAGCTACTCCCTGCATCCTGGGTATCAAAGACACGAAAATCAGTGATTAAGCGAGTCGTGTCATTAAATTTATGCTGATGTTTTAAGCCGACATAATGTTGGTTATAAATATCTTCCAGTCCCCCATAGAAATATGAGGCATCCAAGTTTGGATTCACTTTGTAATCCAGCCCAAAAACATTTAAACCGTCTGAAAATTCACCTGTTTTATTGACGTCTAAGCTCAGTTTTTTATAATCATCTCTATCACGTGCTTGAATCCGGGTAATTCGACCGGCAGTAATCTTGGTATTTTCAATATCATTCGATTCAAGCATGAGACCTTTAAAAGTTGTCGGCAAATTTCGACTGTGGTCAATATGAACCACCGGAAGCTTAGGCATCAATTGCCCGTAACGCACTTCGGTTTTAGCTATTTTGGCTTTTAAAGTTAATCCCAATTGGGTCTGGTCTTGTTCTTGCTTTCCAGTCACAGGATCATTCGGCATGGTTCCATCACGCACCAATTCATTGTCATTTTTGATTATACGCTCTGCATGCATAACCGTTCCATCCAGACCAAAAGCAACTGGACCGATTGGCTCTGCATAACCCGACTTAATACTTAATGATGCACTTTGAGACCAATGCTCGAACTCTGGTACAGGTTGGGTATCAGGAATACGGTGCATATAAAAGTTACGGAAATCTAACTGTACCTGTGCATCTTTGACCACATCTGCCTGTACCATTCCTGAAGAACAGATGAGACACCCCAACGATAAAAGTTTTAGTTTAAACATGTTAGCAATCCTCTTTGCTTGATTTTCAACTTTCCATAGTTGCAATGGTGGATCTATCCAAATTCATCCTCAGGATGTTAGATACACCGTTTCTGATTTTGTTTTTAGGACAATATCCATTGCATTATTAATATTTCGTTATTCATTTCCTTGAACAACACTTCCGTGATCCTACGAAATTCCTTCTTATATTCTGTTTCAATCCTATGAAAATCAGAACTATAAGAAGCTAAACAACATCCCTGTCGTAAAGCCCACCTGTTATGCGACTTTGACTGTAATGCCTGTCAGGCCATCCACATCAGCTCGCATTTCATCTCCCGGTAATACTGCGCCCACACCTTCAGGTGTTCCTGTAAAAATCAAATCGCCTTGTTTCAATTCAAATAAAGTTGATAAATTGGCAATTGTTTCAGCAACATTCCAAATCAAATGGCTGATATCACTACGCTGTTGGGTTTCACCATTCACGGTAAGGTGAATATCAGCGGCATTTAATTCACCCACATCGGCCAAACGATGGATTGGGCCCACGGGTGCCGAGTAGTCAAATGCCTTACCGACTTCCCATGGACGACCCTTTTCACGTTGTGCGATTTGTAAGTCACGACGGGTCATATCCAAGCCCACTGCATAGCCATAGATATATTCAGCAGCTTGCTCGACTGAAATATTTTTCCCATCTTTACCAATGGCTACGACCAATTCGATTTCATAATGGTAATTCGACGTTAAAGGCGGATAGGGAATAGTGACTGTTTCGCCCGCAGGTACAGGTACAATAGACTCTGCATCATTCGGCTTACAAAAGAAAAAAGGCGGCTCACGGTCTGGATCAAAACCCATTTCACGGGCATGTGCAGCATAGTTACGGCCAACACAATAGATACGACGTACTGGAAATAATATATCGCTATCTTTTATCGGTATGCCGACCACTGGCATTGGCTTAAATACAAAACTCATCATCTACTTCCTTGATTTTATTGGTTGCTCTATGCTTTAAACGGCATCTGGTTGATTATGTGGGGCTGCCGCCTGAAATTCAGGCAAAGCCATACATGTGTTGTAAATCTTTTGAATAATTGGGTATTGACTTAAATTAACCTGAAATCGTTTTGAGGATTCAACCTGTGGAACCAGATACGCATCTGCCAAAGTAGGGGTATTTCCAACACAGAAATCCCCTCGCCCACGGTCTCTATCCAGTAACTGTTCTAAAGCATCAAAACCTTCTTCAATCCAATGCTGGCACCATGTGAGTACTTGCTGTTCATCTAATTGCAACGGCCCACGCAAGTATTCCAAAACACGTTTATTGTTAATCGGATGAATATCGCAGCCCACCAACGCAGCTATTGCACGTACTTTGGCACGTTCCAATTCATCTTTAGGCAATAAGACAGGCTCCGGATATTCAGCCTCTAACCATTCAATAATGGCTGGACTCTGAATCATCAACTGATCATTGACTTGCAATACAGGAACAAAGCCTTGCGGGTTAATGTCCTGAAAACCCAGCTGCTTATGTTCGTTTTTCATCAAAGACACAGGCAATAATTCATAATCAATCTTCTTAAGATTCATTACGATCCGGGTACGATGCGAGGTTCCGCTTCGGAAAAAGCCATACATTTTCATGCTGCTGATCCCGTGTAATGTTTTGCTGCATCTAAACAGTTTTCAACATTCCAGCCATACAGCCATTCCATCGCATCATAAAACCGTTCATTGGGACGCCCACGCCATAAATCATTGCGCACCATGCGCTGAACACCTTTGGCATGGTAAATCTTGCCCATTTCTCGAGAGGACAAAACAATACGTGCGGTACGCGCAACACGTGCACATTGGTAAATTTGAAAGGCTTGTTGAATATTATTGTTGCTGATACGCAGGGCTTCACCCAAAGTCACTGCATCTTCCATCGCCATACAGGCACCTTGTGCCATATATTGTGTGGTTGGATGTGCTGCATCTCCCAGTAAAGTTATACGTCCATAACTCCATTGATCGATAGGCTCACGGTCTGCTGTTGCCCAACGTTTCCATGATTTGGGTAACTCAATCAATTTGCGGGCTTTCGGACAGATGCCCTGGAAATAAGAAAGTACTTCTTCTTTTGAGCCGTCTTTTACGCCCCATTCTTCTTGTTCACGGCTATGGAAGGTCACCACGACGTTATATTCTTCGCCGCCTCGTAATGGATAATGAACCAAGTGACAATTTGGTCCTACCCAGATACTGGCCGCATTCCACTGCAACTCTTCAGGAAATTCACTCTTTGGAACCACGGCACGGTAAACCACATGCCCTGTTACTAAAGCTGGATCACCCACATATTTTTCACGGACAACTGACTTAACCCCATCGGCACCTATAAGTGCTTGCCCAGTATAAATTTTTCCATTTTGATCTGTAATGGTGACACCAGTATCGTCTTGTTCCACATCAGTGATACGACAATTGGTGATGATTTCAATTTCACCGCGTTCTTGTGCACCTTCCACCAGAGAGCTATGAATATCTGCACGGTGGATCACTGCATACGGATTACCAAAGCGCTTTAAAAATGCATCACCTGTATCAATACGTCCAACTTGATATTCATCAATTGCATCATGCATGACCATATAATCTGTATAGACAGCCCTCCCTCGAGCTCGGTCACCAATTCCCAACGCATCAAATGCATTAAAGGCATTTGGCCCGAGCTGAATGCCTGCACCAATTTCTCCAATTTCTGCTGCCTGTTCAAAAACCTGAACTTTAAAACCTTGTTTGGCCACTGCGAGGGCAGCTGCAAAACCGCCTATGCCACCGCCTGCAATCAAAATTGGACTTTGCTGATTTGTCATGTTTTCATCCTTTAAAAACAGATTTAATTACGTTCACGCACTGAATAAAGGTCGAGTTTCTTTTGAATCGGTGCCTCATCGGCAATAAAAATGAAACATGGCTCACTAGAGTTATTGATTAAATCGACCTGTGCAAAACATGGAGCACATGCGGTATCGGCTTTTTCTAGATTGAAAGTGTCAGTACCAATTTGCAGTTCTACCTGTCCCTCAATAACATGAAAAACTTGTGCTGCCGAACATGGACTCATTTGAATGGTTTCATTTGCTCGCACCATAACTGCTGAGTAGCCAATAATTTTTTGGCAGTCGTCCCCTGTTTCCGGATTGACATATGCCACTTGAATGGGGCCTTGTGATTGGGCTTCAGCTAAATCATTAAGTAATTGTTTGGCTTCCGCCCAGGGATAACGAAGCATTGGATAATTATTTTTTGCCCGAATGTGATGTTGAGTCGGAACTAAACCTTTGCCATAACGTGATTTTGTGCCGGTATTCGTTACTGGTTGGCATTCCCCACCTTCTACATAAGACGCTTCCATGTAGTAGACCAAAGGTAAATCAAGTACATCTAGCCAAATGACAGGTTCATCTCCATCATGACCATGTTCATGCCACAGACCCGATGGCGTAAGGATCAAATCGCCATGCGACATTGGGCATTTTTCACCTTCGACCGTGGTATAGGCTTTTTCACCTTCTACTATAAGACGCACTGCATTCGGTGTATGGCGGTGTGCGGGTGCCCATTCTTTTGGCAATAGCAATTGCATCCCAAGATAAATGACCGAAGTCGCGCGCATATTTTCTAAACCATGACCAGGATTGGCTAAAACCAGTACGCGGCGTTCGGCTTTCTCGATCGGCGTTAATTCTCCAGCTTCAATCAGCAATGGCTTGATGTCTTTAAATTTCCAGGAAATCGCCTGAGTATGGGGAATCGGTTTTAATGGGGGTAATACATTGCGAAGACTTGGCCACAATGGAACCAGATTCTTCTGTGTCAGGTCTGCAACATAACGTGTTGGCAGATCCTCTAATCTAGCAAGTTGTTCCATTTTCATCCCTAATATAATAATACCAACCAATCAGTTGGTTGTTTTATTTATTATAATAATTTTTATTATTAAATCCAGAGATTCTGACAATATTTTTATACGCTTCAGGATGTTAAAATAAATTGTTTAAATTCAATATTTTAATTACATATAGATCTTTCAAAAATTATTTTAAGCAGCTCCAAGTTATAAATTCCTGCGATTAAATGAAAGCAGAAACCTCATTTCTTGCTTCCATTTCGATCAGTTAAGACTCTAAATAACTTTAAATCACCAAAAATATCTTTTACACATATAGCTGTTTTATTGATTTTTAGGATTATATGTCTTAACTCAATTATGGATAATGTCCCCTTTAACAAAGGGAAAAGGCTTCAGGAGTTGTTCGCTATGCAGAGCATTACATCCATATGCCATGAGCTCAGATAGGATTAGGCCAATCCCAGCCTAAGCGTTTTTCTATATCAGGCGCATCACGTTGAACCCCACGATAAATCGTAGTGTGATCAACATTTACACCACATTCGGCAAGCATTTCCTCAAGTTCACCATAGCTAATGCCATAGTTACAATACAGCGCACAGCCCAAAGCATGGTCTCAGCCTGAAAATACCGACCATGGACGGGTTCATATGCTGAACCTTGAGCTAAAAACTATTCAGCTTACTCGGAGTGGTTATTTGCAACAGTGCTGGAAATATCTCAATTTGGTTTGATCCCACTCCTCAATTTGGAAAAAGTGGTCTGGGCATCAACGCCGAAGCTTGTTGGAAACAAAGATACATTGCATCAAATTATTAGGAGATAAACTCAGTGCCAGCAACTTTCCGATTCAGGTGAATGAGATTCATGCAGGTGTAGCTGTGTTAAATAAATTCACCGAATTAGCTCGACTTTACCCCCAAGTTCTGTCTTAAATTTCATTTTCTTAGGGTGATTTTAATTTTTAAATTTTTGTGCAACAAAGCCTCAATTAAGTGAGATGCGAGTGTTAAAAATCATGCAGACACTTTAGACGTGTATTGCAGTAACAATTTATCTTAGGCTGATTGTGCCAGTTTCGGAGAGATTGAATAGTTAACTGCGATTACGCAGCTACTTTTTTAAAATGAGTAAATAATAAAATCTAACTATAGATGAAATAAATTTATTACAATCACCCTGATAACAAGAAGGATATACCTTGTGCGCCACTCTTATCATCTTGAAAAACATTACATCGAACGTGCGGGATGGTTGCGTGCAGCTGTGCTGGGGGCAAATGACGGGATTATTTCAGTCACCAGTCTCGTAGTGGGAATAGCAGCCAGTGGAGCATCCACTCACACTTTACTGGTGACCTGTGTCGCCGGATTAATATCGGGGGCTGCATCGATGGCGGCGGGTGAATATATTTCCGTTAAATCACAACAAGACATTGAAAAGAATGATCTACAGATGGAAGAGCGTGAACTGCAACGCCATCCTGAACATGAATTAAATGAGCTAAAAAATATTTATATACAGCGTGGATTACAACCCGCTTTAGCGCAAGAAGTCGCGCAACAACTCACTGCACACAATGCTTTAGATGCACATGCGCGTGATGAAATTGGGATTTCAGATCATAACTCTGCCCAACCCTTTCGTGCTGCATTCTCTTCAGCCATTGCATTTACTATAGGCTCATTATTTCCTTTAATTTCAATTATGTTGCTGCCTGAGCAATACTTAGAGAAAGGCGTCATGCTGATTGGGGTATTAAGTCTTGGAATTATGGGGGCTTTGGCCAGTTATGCGGGTGGTGCAAGTATTTTGAGAGGTTCGATTCGGGTCATGCTTTGGGGAATTATCGCCATGTTATTCAGTGCTTGGATCGGATCCTTATTTAATGTTGCGGTGGCTTAAGATACCTTTTTATATGACCCGAATACGTCCAATCCCATACGAGGTATAGATAATAGGTCTATAAAAATATTTGACATGCTTTATATCGATAAAGCATGTCGTTCTGGGTGAACCATATGCCTATTTTTTAGGGTTATAGATTTAAATCATTTCATTTTTTTAAAAAACATACTTTTTAATACATTATCTTTAAAAATAAAATGGTGGATTAATGCAGCACAGGCATGTAAACCTATGACTGTAATAAAGAAGTTACCTAAAAATTGATGTATCTGACCAATATATTTAACTTCTCTAACACTGCTCAAAAGTGGCAAGTTTAAAGATAAAACTTTGAAATTATCAGTGAAACTCGATAATGCAAGCCAGCCCGCTATCGGAACGCCACATAAACTTAAGTAAAGCGTAAATCTGACAATTTTAAATAATTTTATTTGATACGCATTAATGATCTCATTTTGAGGAATACTTCTTTTATAGAGAAAAATAAAACTCAACCTCACGAAAAATAGAATAAATATTGAAATTCCACCTATCACATGAATCTGGCCCTGCAAGCCTGTTCTTGTTGGATCTCCACTCGTCAAATATACAATCACAACTAAAACAAAGGTAATCCAATGCATTATTATCATAGGTTTTGGATAGTTATTGTTCATGATTTTTCCTGATTTCTAAATATTTATATAAAACTGAACCGATAAGTGGACAACAATATACTCCAGAATTTAAAAATGAAGCTGATAAATTGAGATTGAACCTGGATATTCTGTCACTGAGCTTGCAAAATGTTTAGGTGTATCACAGCATTTATAAATGGTTAAAGGTAGTACAGCCTTTGAATGGGTTTTTAAGGTATTGATCATATTTCACCCTATTCATCAGCTAAACTTAATTGAGTCACCCATTTTTATTCAGTCAATTTTCGGCTTTTAAATAGCGATATCCTGCTTGGCGACTAATCTCAAATGCCGGAGCTAATGCTATAGTCATCATTTCAATGACTTTGTCTTTAAAACTTTTGAATATCCCCTGCTTCTCTTGTTCTATATTTTTTAGTCTTTGGCTCTATATTTAAACCTGGCTCAAACGGTATTGAATTTCAGCACACAGTTCAGCCACAAGCAGATGAAACTGTGGTCATTAAAAATCACATCAACACGTTATTCAATACGAATCTCAAAGAAATTTTAGATACCAATGGAAGTGACTGAGTTAGTCGTGATTGGTGCTATGAGCCATATATAGGTTAACGCTGCTGTTGGTGCTGCTTCTGATTTTGGTTATAAAGTAAAAGTTATTCATGATGCTTGTGCAACGCTAGACCTAGAATTTAATGGCATCAAAGTACCTGCTGGCCATGTCCATGCAACTTTAAGTAAACAGAATCGGACTTTATTATTTCTGTACTATCTCTGAGTTGATGGATTCTATCCTTTTTAAAGCTGAAATCCTTGCACTATTAGCAATAATCAGTTTTTTAAGTGCACTCGTGCACAAATTTTACTCATTCATACTAGTTCTGCTAAGATTGGATTTACAAGAATTAAAATTTTCAAAAAATCTAATAAAATTAATGGTTATATTTATGAATAAACATACTGCTTTAGAAATTACCCAAAAGTTACGCTCTATTTATGTTCATCAAGTCAGAGTGGCTGAGCTATTCTTAAAAATAGGCGAAGTCACTAATCTTACCCCTCTCATCCTCACAGGAAATAAAACCGTTTTTTCTTTTAAAGAAACCGGGAGATCTCTCACTAAAGTTAAAAAGGACATTTCTGCTGTCAGAAGTACTTCACAAGCAGATGCAGTGTTGGCAGAGATCATTTCCGAGCTGGTCTAGATTTAAGGTCTTGCAACTGACCCTGCAGCGACTTTAATTCGTAGTTTTGATACAGATCTATCTCTGATTTAAAAATCGAGGCAATAAAAAAAACCTATCTTGATCTGTCCCTCAGAAGTCAGACAGTAAGTAATGAAAAAAGCTGAATTTCCTTATAGAAAATTCAGCTTTTTTACTTGTTAGTGAGGTTAACCCTCACTATTACTTCTGTTTTTTAAGCTGCTTTTTGAACTTATTTAACTTATTTTTGTGTTTTGAAATCTTTTCAAGACGTGCTTTGATCTTCTTTTTCAAGATTTTAACTTGCTTCGACATGATGTGACTCCTTGGTATGAATATCCGCTGACTGGTTTTTTTTCATAAAACTACGGATAAATTTTCTTAATTCTCTAGCGGCACTGGTGTCCATAGCTTCACACAATTGAATGAACTCATCACGTTCAGTGCTGTTAATGCGAATTAAGAGTTGCCCATCTTTTTTGTTGGCCTTTATTTTTTTGGGTTGATCAGTCATAAGATATTTATTCCCAAAGGCACTAATACAATAAAATGTATATACACTATATATACATTATAAAAGTTAAGCAACTATTTAATATATTGTTTTTTATTAAAAATATTTGTGATTACGAAATTATTTTTGCAAATTTTAAAAATACCGTCTGGGGGCTGCAGTAATATTTTTTTAGTATGTAAAAATCTCGGTATTCTTGATCGAATGGCAAATCGGACATTTCTATTCAGGGTTTGCAACTTTAATGAATATCTTAAGGTAACTTTACAGCCCCCCCAAAAGTAACGTTATGACAGCTTTAATCCTAGCTGTAAAATCAATACTTTAGAAGCTGTGGAACATTACCTTCGCAAAGGTCAAAGCAAGTCTTAGATTTATACGTGACATAAAAAAGTTTTACCCTACAAAATTTGGGGCTATTAGTCCAAGTCCAGATTGATGATTTGTAAATTTAAATAATATGTGATTTTAGTAATACTAACTTACAATTCAATGATCGGATTCTCATTTTATGCGATGAATATTTGATCAATAGGTGGTTTAATCAGGATCAGAATAACAATAAATAAATATAAAGAAACAACGGTAACAGAACTTTAACTCTCTAATTCTTTGTTATAAAAACACGCTCAAAGAAGCAAATAAAGAATTAGAGGGTTATGCTTTCCTTGTTCAATTTAATGCACTTTCCATCGTATAAATCATATGAAGCATGGCTACAGATCCACATTTTTTTGTGTTATTCCCAAGTAGAAATGTCCGCTTTTAGCATGTGCTCTTCTAGCGTTATGTTTGCAACTTTTAGTACCTTTGTGCATACCTAAGTTGGAAGATCTCCCAAACCTGAAGTAAGCCAACACCACGCGCCACACAAATTCGCAGTGGATCGTTTTATATTCAATATACTGCATGAAATAAAAACTTCTCTCCTGCTCAGTACTCAACTTTTTAAAGTAAACACTTGTCAGATTAGAATATTATTTGCAAAAATAATCATGAGCGTGCTTTTTTACAGATTATTGATACTGAGCCTTAAGTTTTTAATTTTTTCTTCCTAGCTGACATTACCTAGAAGAGTTGCTCTGCAAAGTAGTTTATTCTCCTCAATCCTGTTTCCCTCGCTCCGCCTGAGTTAGTTCCCTTGTACTAATGATTCGTACGATTTCACAGTCGTCTTTAGCAAAGATGGTGTGAGTCACTAAGCACTGAATAGCCATTTTTATGAGGAATAATTTGGACTGCTACCAATTTACTGTCATTTTATTCATCGCTATACATGATTTAACCGATAACTGCTGAATAGATTAAATACACAGCCACCCCAAACACGGTTGTGGCAAAAATTTGCTGTACCTTATTGCTTTCAATCCGGTGGATTAGACTTCGCCCAATGAACATCCCCCCAATACAGGCCAGAACAAAAGTCAGCGTGACCGAAACAGGATATTGAAAGCCATCCAACATATGTGCAGAAATACTGACACCACCAATCATGAAAATAATCATCAGGGATGTCGCAACAATAGTGCGCATATCCAGATTGGTGAATTTACGCAGTGCTGGGACAATCACAAAACCCCCACCCACCCCGAGCAAGCCAGTCAGCAAACCTACCACTACGCCAATACCCGCAAGGAACGATGCAGTTTTCACATTCCAAATTAAACGACCGGTTATTTGATTGACCTTGCACGGTGCATTTTCATGATCATGGACTTTATTAAAAAATATCCGATAAGCCACAATCAGCATGACTAGACTAAACGCCAGTGTCAGCCAGACCGGAGAGACAATACCGGCCAGATGCACGCCATAACGTGCTGCAGGAATACTGATCAGCGCAATCCAGAGCGCAGCGCGATAACGCACAATACGCTTGAATAAACCCTCGAACGTTCCAACCAAGGCGGACAAAGTAACTGCAAGCAAGCCCACAGGTGC
Organism: Acinetobacter sp. SFB; assembly: GCF_001647545.1. GTDB lineage: Bacteria > Pseudomonadota > Gammaproteobacteria > Pseudomonadales > Moraxellaceae > Acinetobacter. Next base: position 145,341 of record NZ_LSZH01000016.1, on the reverse strand, counting down.
AGCCTATGCTACCGTCCAACCCTGATTCGCCATCAGTGCCGGTACAGCTAGAATACCGCCACCCGCACCGGTCAAGCCTAACAGTCCACCGATCACCAGCCCTTCGAGTATCAATAGCCACATGGCTCCTCTCCATTTTGTACAAAAGTGATTAAATAAAAATCGAACTTTTTTGTTTAATCTCTAAGCAAACTTATTTGAAATAGTTGAGAGGAAGTTTTAAATAAGAAACTCCATTTTGTTCTGGCTCAGGAAACTGCCCTGCTTTCATGTTGATCTGAATCGCCGGTAGAATCAGTTTAGGCATGTTGAGTCCGGAATCGCGCTGGTTTCGCATCTGGGCAAACTCAGCCTTGCGAATGCCTTCGTGAATATGGATATTCTGGGTTTTCTGAGTCTGGATATCAGTTTCACAGACATATGCTGCACGTGTCTCAGGCAAATAGTCATGACATAAAAAGACCCGGGTAGCTTCTGGTAGCTGATATAGGCTTTGTACTGAATCAAAAAGCTTTTCTGCACTGCCCCGCGGAAAATCACAGCGTGCTGTACCATAATCTGGCATAAACAGCGTATCACCCACAAGAACCGTATCCCCAATGACATAGCTTAGACAGGCTGGTGTATGACCTGGCGTTGGAATGTTATAGGCTTTCAGGGTTCCGATCTGGAACGACTCATGATCCTCAAATAAATAATCAAACAGCTGCTGAGCATTCCATTGTTTGATATCCAGATTGTAAATAGCACCAAAAGTTTCTTGTACGATTCCAATTTTCTGACTCATGGCAATCTTGCCACCTAACTCAGCTTTAAGATACTGCGCTGCAGTCAAGTGATCAGCATGAACATGTGTTTCCAAAATCCACTCGACTGTTAAATCTTGTTCTTTGATATAGGCAATAATTTTATCGGCATGAAGGGTTGAAGTACTTGCTGATGCTGCATCGTAATCTAAAACGCTGTCAATAATGGCACAGGCTTGGGTCGCCGGATCACGTACGACATAACTAAAAGTATTGGTATCTGGGTGAAAAAAATCTTTTACTATAGGTAAATTTGACATCTTTAAGCTCCTGCCCATTTACGGTGAATCAACACGCCTACCAGCATTGCAACTACAAAATATAGTATTTGATAATGACCCAGACCGATCAGGGTAAAACTGGGTGCTGGACATACGCCGGCAATACCCCAGCCAATACCAAACAACAAACTGCCAGAGATCAGTTTAGGATCAATTTTCTGGTGACGGGGTAAATCAATGGGTTCAGCAAAAATAGTTTTAGGTGCTGGACTTCGTAGCGCTTTTTGAAAAGGAATGAATGCAACAACGATTGCACCCAGCATGACAAAGCCAAGACTGGCATCCCAGTCACCAAACAAATCAAGGAAATCCAGCACTTTTTCTGGATTGGACATGCCCGAAAGCATGAGTCCGACAGAAAAAAGAGCACCAAAAATAAAAGCTAACATTTTTTTCATTTTAAAATGCTCCAATGATGTGACGAATAACATATACAGTAACAAAACCTGCAAACATAAAGACTGCCGTTGCGGCAATGGAACGTTTGGATAAACGACTGAGCCCGCAAATACCATGCCCACTGGTACAACCTGAACCCAATCGAGTACCGAAACCCACCAGCAGACCTGCAATGATCATCATGACTGGGCTTGCATCCAGCTCAATTTCAGGCTGAACAAATAGACCATAAATAAATGGCGTGATAACAAGACCCAGCAAAAACCAGATTGCCGGCGTTTTAAACACCGTCTGCGGATTCAATACTTGTCCGATCATTCCACTGATTCCTGCAATGCGACCATGCACATACAGATACCCCACGACCGAGACACCGAGCATCAAGCCGCCTAAAAAAGCAATCAGAAAATCATGCATAGTGAGTCTACTCATTTACAATATATTTATTTATAATATATATTATAAAATATTATTCAAGCAATTTGTGATATTATTCTGTAATCACTTCTTAAGCATGCAGGATTGAAGGATAGTGTAATGAATAGTGTAATTAACCAGGCTAAAATTGATTTTTCAGAAGTGGGTATCGTCACAGATTGCTTAAAAGTCTTGTCAAACCCTGATCGGCTCAAAATTCTTTGTGTTTTGGTCGATGGTGAACTCAATGTGCAACAAATTGAGGATTGTACGGATATTCACCAACCGACGCTTTCCCAGCAACTGACGGTATTGCGTAAAAACCATATGGTGAGTACCCGTCGTGAAGGTAAACAGATTTACTATCAGATTTATGATCCTAAAGTGCTTGTACTGATGCAAACCTTATATCAGCTATATTGTGCTGCTTAAGCCCATTTTTTCACTTCAGCCTGTATTATCGAGTGATTTTATAAACTCATTATTGCTCAAAATTTAACCGCAATATTCATAATCAAATCGGGTAAGACAGGGAAAAGTGGTGGAGTTAGAGTAATCTATTACAACCGCTTAGCTAACGGACAAATATGGTTACTGACCATTTATGGAAAGTCTGCTGTTGATCAACTTGATAAAAAAGTACTACGTGCTTTAGTGAAGAAGCTAAATGAATCACTTAAATGATACTGAAAGCCGTGATACCGGACGAAATATTGGCGCTGAGTTACTTATGGCTGTAGATGAAATTCTTGCCAATAGCGCAGTCAAAACGTATAGCATTACTCAGACAGATGTCGCCTTAGCGCGCCAAAAATCAGAGTTAAGCCAACGTCAATTTGCCGATACTTTAGGTGTATCGGTACGTACTTTAGAAAGTTGGGAACAAGGTGTACGTAAACCATCTAAAGCAGCACAATCCTTAATTAAGCTATTTATCAAAGATCCTTCCTTTATTAGAGAAGCTCTTAGATAATTATAATATATGGTGAAAATGGGAGTCTTAAGCTCTCATTTTTTTACTTCATATAACGAGTATTATGTTAATTTCAAAAATACTTAATAATCACTGAAATGTAGCAAGCATTAACTTAGCTTCGGTATGTCCACTATTTGATGCCTTTTTTAGCCAATTCAATGCTTGTCCTCGATTCTTTGGTAATCCATTATCACCATTTAAATATTTCTTCCCAATATTGAATTGTGCCATTGCATTACCATTATTAGCCGCCTTTAAATACCATTTATTTGATAGTGCTGTACTTTGTGCTATTCCGTGACCATTGGCATACATTGATCCAAGATTATATTGCGCACTTGCATGTTCTTGAGCTGCTGCCTTACTAAACCATTCAAAGGCTTTGGCATAATTTTGGCTTACACCCTGTCCATAGACATATATTGATCCAAGATTATATTGCGCACTTGCATGTTCTTGAGCTGCTGCCTTGTTATACCATTCAAAAGCTTTGAGATCACTTTTAGTTATGCCCTTACCATTGTCATACATCCTACCAAGATTATATTGCGCCAATGCCTCTCCTTGAGCCGCTGCCTTGCTATACCATTCAAAAGCTTTGACATCACTTTTAGTTACGCCCTGACCTGCTTCATACATCGACGCAAGATTATTTTGTGAAGGCACATACCCCTGAGTCGCTGCTTTGCTATACCATTCAAAAGCTTTGACATCACTTTTAGTTACGCCCTGACCTTTTTCATACCTTACCCCCAAGTTATGTTGCGAAAGTGCATATCCTTGATTGGCTGCCTTGCTATACCATTCAAAAGCTTTGACATCATTTTTAGTTATACCCTCACCATAGGCATACATCATCCCAAGCTCATGCTGTGCTAATGCAAATCCTTGAGCAGCAGCTTTGCCAAACCATTCAAAAGCTTTGGCATAATTTTGACTTACGCCATCACCATAGCTATACATTAATCCAAGGCTATATTGCGCAGGTGCAAGCCCTTGAATTGCTGCCTTGTTATACCATTCAAAAGCTTTAGTATAATTTTGACCTGTGCCCTCACCATTGGCATACATTACCCCAAGGCTATATTGCGCAGGTGCAAGCCCTCGAGCCGCCGCCTTACTAAACCATTCAAAAGCCCTGACATAATTTTGGGTTACACTCTCACCATCATAGTACGCATCTCCTAGCTTATTTTGAGCAGATACATCTCCTTTCTGGGCCATTTCCTGTAGTTTTTGAAAATTCTCTGTATCCGCAAATGTAGGTTTCATAAATAAGAATACCGTGAGCAGTAATAATATTTTTTTAGTGAATTCCATTATCAAATTTCTATTTTATTTAAAGTGATAGAATTTTAGTATAGCTTTAAATCTTTTCCAGAATAACATTACTGAATTAATCAAATCTCTATTCATTTAACATAATGGTGCTTATGCGAAATTTAGTTGTAAGCCCCAAGTAGAAATGTCCTAGATAAATAGATGAGCTAATTAACCAATATATTCGGCTCATTACTTGAGTTGAATATGTGCTATATTCAACTCATCTTAGATTTTTAGAGAGAGATTGAAAATGCAGAAATGGATTTGGCAAATACAAAACTGGACAAATTTCATATGGCAAGATTCAATTATCTTACCTAAAACCAGACAGATACATCAAAAAATAGGGATTCTTCTTGGACAAAGTCAGTATGATTTAGAAAAAGAACAATTCACTCTAGATACTCTACTTGCCAATCTTGTTGCTTCATCAGCAATTGAAAATGAAACCATCAATGTTTTTTCATTGCGATCATCTCTAGCTCAACGCTTGGGTGTCACGCTTGAACAGCCTTATCCAAGCTCAGATCGATCAGAAGGTTTAGCCAATATCATGCTAGATGCACTTAACGATGTTAAGCAACCACTGACTGTTGAGCGTCTCATGCAATGGCATCGTTGGCTTTTCAATGATCCAGACTGGACAATGCAACGTTTACGCATTGGTCAACTCCGAGGATCAGAGCCTATGCAGGTCGTTTCAGGTCGATTGGATTACCCTAAAGTACATTTTGAAGCACCTCCAAGAGAAGGCTTAGAAGATCGCTTAAATGCCTTCATAGCGTGGTTTAATCAGAGTTTGAATGATTCATTGCTTGATCCATTATTACGCGCAGGCATTACCCATTTATGGTTTGTTACTCTGCATCCTTTTGATGATGGTAATGGCCGTATTACACGTACACTTACAGACCTTGCTCTCGCTCAAATGGATGAACAGAGCATCCGTTTGTATGCAATGTCTACTGGAATATTAAACAAACGTAAAAGTTACTATGAAGTATTAGAACAAACCCAAAAAAATGATTCTGATATCACAAATTGGCTGATTTGGTTTCTAGACACATTGAATGATAGTCTGGAAAAAACCTTAGCGCAGATCAGTCGAACATTGTTTAAAAGTCAGTTTTGGCATAAACATTCAAATTCAACCTTGGGTGAAGAACAACGTAAAGTTCTAAATCGTTTATTAGACGGTGGAGAAAATGGCTTTGAACATGGTATTAGTGCTTCACAATATCAAAAGGTTACTAAAGTCAGTAAGGCAACAGCTACTCGCCATTTATCAGACTTACTTGAGAAAGAATGTATCGTCAAATTGGAAGGTGGTGGACGTAATACACGCTATCAGATCAATACTCAGTTATAGATAAGCAATAAAAAACCCCGGCATCCTGCCGGGGTTTTTCGTATTTGATGCTTAGATCTAACTCCTGTCGGATCTCACATTCCTTGTTCTGTACTTTGTTCTTTTTATTTGGAGCATCCTGCTCTCTATGTCCCCATCATATGAAATTACAGCGGAGTGGTATAGCCGCAAAGGGCCGAGATTGATGTGAGCAAATGCGTACAAGGCCGGCTAAAAACTGTCCCCTTTTTATCCGCAGAAATTGGGGATATTTTCTGCCCTGGGAAGGCTGCCAACATTGATAAAACTTCAATTTGATTAAATAGTGATCAATTTTATTGGCAGAATATATCAAAACAGTTCAAAAAAAAGACGACTTGTTTCCAAGCCGGGATTCTGCTGATCTTTCAACTTTTTCTTTTATCTTAACTAATTGATATTTCAGTATTATTACAATTGCGTTTCGTATAAGCGCAATTATGTTAAATGGGGGCAGTTAGTGGGATCTGTGTAGCAGCTTTAAGCCTGTTGCTATGCATCCAAATACAGACTGTACCTCATATTAAATTTATAAGAGTTTTAGGTTTTAGACAGCACTCTTTAATCAAGTGTTTGTACACCACCACCATTTACAAATAAAGTTTGTCCAGAAATCCATGATGAAATAGGGGAGGCAAAGAATAATACAGCTCTCGCGATATCTTCGGGTTCACCTAATCGTTGTAATGGTGTATGGGAGAGCATTCTTTTTTCAATCTCAGGCTTCAGTACTTTTTCTAGTGCTGCGGTACGAATCGCTCCAGGTCCTACAGCATTAATACGTATATTCGGACCAAAATCATGTGCCAAATTAGCGACCATATGGTTTAAAGCTGCTTTTGATGATGCATATCCGCTCATAGCAGGGCTTTTGTTAATTGAACTCATAGAACTGATATTTATTATTGAGCCGTACCCCGCTTTATTCATATGCGGTGCGACGAGTTGACACAATCGCCAAGCAGCAAACACATTAAGCTGAAAATCACGTTCTATAGTATCTACGCTAATTTGATCAGGAGATTCACGGCCAGCACCACCTCCTCCAGCATTGTTAACTAAGATGTGAATATTACCAAAGGTTTCGATTGTTTTATTCACTGCATTGACCAATTGATCCTCTTGCAGAATATTGCATGCAACATATGCTATGTTGCATCCAGTTAGCTTCTTGATTTCTTCAGCTGTATCTTTAGCTGCTTCTAAATTTAAATCGGCAATCATAACGTCCGAGCCTGCTTGTGCAAGAATGAGAGCACTGGCTTTCCCAATACCTGCAGCACCGCCTGTTACAAGTGCTATTTTATTCGTTAGTGATAATAAACTTTGTGGCATCATTTTGATTTATTTCCATTTGTAGATTAAAACTCGAAATATTTAATTTTTATACTGCATAAGATTTATTTTCAGTTCAAAATCCCAAATCTACCGTATCATTTTGAATTGCAGGTAGTTACAGTTTTCCCTTGTTCAACTGAATTGATAAAGCTTCCAATCAGGAATTCACTTTGTCTTAAAGAGTCACGATGATCTCCATTCTTGACTGGGTGAAAGGAAATAGGTTTTTGCTTCTTACATACTTGCTGATAGTAAGCATAAGTACCACGGTAATCTACAAGCTGATCTTTATCACCTTGTACAATTAGAGTCGGCACAGTAGGTGTCATATTATCAATAGACTGTTTTTTTAAATAATTTGTCAATGGTTTCAAATTTACATTTGGTTTAAATACTGTTTTAGGTGCTACCTTTAGATCAGATTGTAATTCTGACAAACAGCGCTTACGTGCATAATTAAGAATTTCCCTCATGTCTGAGCTAACTAAATTGGCTGGAGCTAGGCTAGGATCTTCTGCTTCTGCTCCGAGAAGAACGATTGGAAAAAATGCGGCAACATCGGTCGTGATGTGCGGGTTACTGGCAACATATTCAGCAATTCCCTCATATTGATACCCGCCTGGTGCGAGTGCAATTGCCCCCCGTAAATTAAATTCAGATGCATCTTTCTGGCCATCTGCTGCAACTTTCAAAGATGCTGCGCCTCCTTGACTATGCCCCATTACATACCAGTTTTTACTAAATTTATAGGGTTGTAAATGGTGGGTTGCCCGGACAGCATCAACGACAGTGTGCAACTGACTCTGTGCATTCATATATGGATGGCCACCTAGGGTACCTAAACCCTGATAATCAGGTGCGACGATTGCATATCCGCGAGCAAGCCAGGCATCTAGTGCTTTAGCAGCAATTTGTTGATAGACATGGACTGGTCCACCGGCATAATCTCCAGAAGGTGCACAAGTATCTGCTACACCAGTTGTACCATGAGCCCAAGCAAGAACAGGCCAACCCCCTTGGGGTACTTTACCTTTAGGCAGTAAGAGATATCCTGAAGTCACAATTGGTTCAGATTGTACTCCGCGACTACGATAAGTGATTAAGAACCGCTGTGAAGCATTCGTAAACAGATCAATCTTTTCTTCTTGTATAGATAGGATTGATCCTGGCGTTTTGCTAGAGATATTAGATGTTTGGACTTTACCATTCTTGGGGAAAATAGGAGAGGCTATTGCATATGTTGAATTTAAGCAAAGGCAGCTTACGACCAATTTTAGAATGGGAGGTTTAATTTTCATAGTTGGTATCATCTTTCTTTTTATAATATCATTTTTAATGTATCAGTTTTATTTAGCTTTCTAAGCAAAGTAGTAAAAATTTGGTATGAACCTAAGTTTCATAGTGATGATTGAAAGCTTCGTTTAGTATGTTACTTTCATCAAGATTATAAAATTTTTCTAAAATCAACCTAATACGAATTGAAAAATGGGAGCTTAGGGCTCCCTTTTTCTCTGATTTTTATTAAATTTCTAAACGTAAATTTAATCTTTAATAGCCCTATCAAAGCTTGGGTTTACATCACCTGGAAGTGCTTTATAAAGACTTTCTCCACCTAAACCTGGGTCTTTTGCTAATGGGGTCATTCCTTTAGCTTTAGCGATATTTCCTCAAGCTTTTGCAATAAATGCTGTATCACCATTAGATTCTTCGATACAAACTTGTAGCTAAGCTTGCATGTATTCTTCTGTTTTAAGATCTTCAGCACTATCCCATTTACGAAGTTTAATAGCCATTTATAACTCCTCTTCTAAATCTTGTGCGAATTGAAGGGCGAGTTTTATGTCTTTGCTTTGTGTAAACTTCCCTCCGCCGGCTAAGAGTATAATTGGCACTATTTGCAACAGTGCCAGTTTTTGCATATCAAGTTAGGTTTAACTTTGCAAGAGCTGGCAAAGATTACCAAGCCCCCCTAGACTTTACAGAAATTAGAATAGCAAGATAAAGATTCTATCCTCCTCTCTGTGTAAAGCTTTTCCATGCTTTTGATTTAATTTTATGGGTGAAATGCAATTTGTAGTTCGTTTAAGTGAAATTGATTAATACTTAGGCTATTTAATATGAACTGAATAGCTGAATATGTCATGACATTTTTAATCACGATTAAATCTGGCTTAGAAGTTAGCTGCAAATGTTATATACCCCATTTATTACTAGAGCTTCTAGATTGAGTACTGACAGATCTAGTAAATTCAGATGATGTAAATAGATTTATCATTTCTCAATTTTTTGGCATTTCTTTTTGGAACTTCTACTTCATCCCTATTCTTTTTTATAATATTCAAGTTGAAATATTTCACAGAAATAAACCAATTAAAATTTAGTGATTATTTCTTCTTATAATAACTGATGAGAGCTGTACCCACACTCAACCTACGTATGCCAGATGAAATATCTAGGATGAAAATGTTTGGGTTTTAATCTTAAATTACGAGGTGATTTAAGAAGCTAATGAACTGAATGAATAAAATGCAAAAGCTAAAATTTTAGTATGAAGTGAATGTGTCTCAATGAGGAGAGTTCAATAAATTAAGGGTTTTAAAAAGTCTCAAAGCTAAACGAGTCAATTTTCCATTTTATAATGTTCCTCGTTGAAAAGGTCGCTCTTAAACTGAAATAGCTTTAGCGAATGCAGTATTAAACTTGAACCTAAAATAGACAACATTAAAAAAGTCGTCTAAGTAATCAACTTCTGTTTTTTGTTCTTACTTTTTTATTCATAGATATTTCAGCGTCTATTTACTTATTTTTCTTCACAAGAATAATGCTGATATTTATCCGCCCAGTATTTCCCCTTCATTTGCGCTTTAACGTACTGTTCTATATTTTAAGCTTTTTCTGTGTAAGTTATGAAAATTGGTCTCTCTGGAGATAACAGAAGCAATATACAGCCCACTTATACACAACTTTTTATTTTCAATCACCTTCTTATCTATCTTGAATAACAATAAAAACTTTAAATTTGGTGGCATACCTAAATGATCAAAGTAGATTAAAAATTATAGAACCTGCGATTTTTTCTAGCGATAATATTTTTCGATTATAGTGTACTTCAATCGCTATCGTCGAAATTACCCTACGGGTTTTAGCTTAAAACAAGTGTAGCAAATTGCTACACTTGTTTTTTAGCTTGGATCAATATTTTTTTCAGCAGACTTTCCAGTTCTTGTAAGTTTTGATCATCAAATTCACTCGTTTTTAATGAAACTTTTAAAGTGTTGTGATCAAATTTGATATTACCCGCAACCTTTCCATCATATTCAATTTTATGCACAATTGAGGTTTTAATCGGCTCTTTGGTTTCTGTCGACTTTAGAATTTTTTCAGCCAATAAAGCCAATTTGGTTTGTTCTACTTCTTTCTTCAGTAGTTTGGCCCAAGCTTCTAACAAAGCTTTTTTAGCATTGTGGTAATTATTTTCATAGTCAGATAAAAACTTTTTTACAGCTGTGGCTGCGGTGCGTGCCAACAAGGTCGGTTGTTGCTCTAAATCTGCAATTAGTTCTTGAGGTAATTTTTCGAAAGATAAATATTTATACATATCCTCACGGTTCATGCCTAAGGACTTTGCCAGTTTTTGCTTATTCTTTTTCAATTTTTCATTCAGAGAGCTCAAACCGACATAGATTTCGTAATCAGTTAAGTCTTCTCGTTTTAAATTTTCAGCTAAAGTTAACAGTGCAACTTCTTCATCTGATGCATCTATAACGATCACTTCAATGGTGTTTTTATTGAGAACCTGGTGTGCTTTCAAGCGTCGTTCACCCGCGATCAACTCATATTTATCCTGTACACGCCGAACTGCTATCGGTTGTAGTAAGCCAATTTCGTCGATCGATGCTGCCAAGTCTTCAATATCTTGTTGATTAAACATTTTTCGCGGTTGATTAGGACTAGGCTGAATATCTGTAATTTGTACATTACGACGTAATTCTTTCACATCATTGACGTGCTCTTTCTGAGCTTGTTGATGTTTTTGAGTATTTTGCTGAAGACGTTGTGCCAACAGCTCTTTAGTACTTACCATAATATTCTCAGAGTGCTTTTATTCAACACGATTGATAATTTCTTTTGCTAGTTCTTGAAAAGCTTTACGAACTTTAGCATTTTTATCTACCGCCAATAAGGGTTGTTGCAAAATTGCGGCTTGATTCACTTTGGTACTCATCGGAATTGTTGTTTTGAGCAACTCGCCGACCTGACTTAATGCTTCATCCCGGATAAGTTTACAAACATTTTGACGTTCATCATGTTTAATTAATAAAGCGCCTAAAAGTTTTAACTCAGGATTGACCCGTCTTATTTTAGTTAAATGGTTAATTAAATCGGTTACACCATATAAGCCATATTGTGAACCTGATTCAATCGGTACCATGACATGTGTAGATGCAGCCAATGCATTACTGGTGAGAAGTTTTAGGCTTGGAGGACAGTCTATCAGGATGTAATCATATAATCCTTTTAACAATTCTAATTTGTTTGCCAGTTCTTCAGACGGTCTTGGAGAATCATCTTTAAGTAGGTCTTCAGTTTTACCTAAAGTAAGTGAACCATAAATTAAAGAAACATTTTTGAAATTTGTTTCCTCTTCTAAAGCTTCAGACAATAGACTTAAATCACCTACCAGTAATTCAGCAGACGTGGTTTCAACTTCACTTGGATGTCTTGATCCGATATGGAGACTTGCGTTGGCTTGGGGATCTAAATCAATCACCAATACTTTGTTGCCCAAGTCTGCCAGCTCTGATGCCAGATGAACGACAGTGGTTGTCTTTCCACAACCACCTTTATGATTTGCCACAGCAATGATTTTAGTCGACTTACTTGTCATAATAGACCTCGCTTGAGTTATTGTAATATAAAGAACTTTGTAGCAACTTGCTACACCTTCTTTATGCTACGTTGAAGTTATAATCTGAACTTGAATAAAAAACAAACAGATTCTTTTTTTTATTCAATATAGCTAGCTAATTATAATTAGTATTAATTTATATAATTAGTTAATTATAATTAGAACACTTTTTTATCTTTATAAATCAATATTTTATGATTTTAAAAGTGGAAGGTTTGTCACTGAAAAGTGGAAGGTTTGTCACTGAAAGGTGGAAGGTTTGTCATTGAAAGGTGGAAGGCTTGTCACTGAAAGGTGGAAGGCTTGTCACTGAAAAGTGGAAGACTTGTCATTATGGTGGAAGACTTGTCACCGTGTTTAAATAAAACGTGAATTTAAACTATAATTTTTTTTAAAAACAAGTTGTTAATCTGTTGATAAGTGAGTTTATTTGGCTTTAAAGGTGGAAGACTTGTCATTTTAATATTTTTATTCTGTGGATAACCTGTTTGTTCGTAATTTCATCAAGGATAGTGTCGGTTTTTATTTCAGAGTCTGCTAAAAGTGGAAGGTTTGTCACTGTTAAGGTGGATTTTTAATTATCCTTTCCACTTTAACCAGTGGTTTGGCACACTTTTTGGCTTTTCACCTACTTTCAAATTGAGCAAAAAATACTAAAAGTGGAAGCTTTGTCACTAAAAAGTGCATATTTTGTTTTATTTTCCACTTTAAGTTTAAAAAGTGTTTTAAATAGCAAAACAAAGTGACATGGCTTCCACTCTTAGCCTTTGCTTAAATTATTTGTTGTTCATTTCTGTATAGCGTCGAATCAAAAGGGTGGATAATTTGCATAGGCTTCCACTTTTGTGTATAACATATAGAAAAGTACTTTTATTTTCCACTTATGAATAAGCTGAACGAAAAAGAAGAAATAGAATATTTACCTTATTGTATTGGGAATATTCGCCATAATGGCGTGGTCAGTACCAGCAATCGCCTGATACGACCGATTGAACTGTCATCCAATGAGTACAAGGCATTGCTTTATGCGATGGCTGTTGCGAATTATGGTGAGAAAAATAATCAGGATCGAGAAATTACCGAGCAAACCTATATTTATTTACATAAAGATGATTTAGGCGAGTTACTGGGTTTAGATAAAAAAAATTCAATCAATGTCGCAATAGACCGGATCTATAAAGAGCTGTCCTCCCGGGTTGCCCATTTTGTCATTGAGGAACCTTTGGATGACAGCAAACGGAAAGTAAAAAAAGTACATTCTGTGGTGCCTATTATTCGAGAACTGCGTTGGGAAGATGATGCCAAAAATGCATTACAGATTCGCTTTACCAGTGAAGTGCTGCCTTACTTTACCCGTCTGGCAAGTGGAAATTTCACCACCTATCAATTAAAAGATTTATTTGCTTTAGACTCGGTGACCAGCATGAGTCTGTATTCCTACTTTATTAAAAATGAATTCAAGTATGCCAATCAGGATTCATACGAAGTTGAACTGTCACTGGAAAACATCAAAGCGCTAACCGATATCGGCGAGAAAAAATATGATCGTTGGGTTGATTTCAGACGGTATGTATTAGATAAAATTGTTGAAGAAATTAATGATAGAACCAGTCTGAAGCTGGAATATGAAACCATTAAGAAAGGACGACCTATTGTGGGTGTCCGGTTTAAAATTACCAGTGGACATATTGAGGCGGTTATTGCTCAAAGTAATGAAAATACTCAAATCTATTTAGATGTGGATTTTGATGATAACGCCATCGTGAAAGAGCTGGGTGCAAAATTCGATATGACGGTACGATCTTGGTATATTCACGCCAATGATCCGAATTATAAACAGTTCAGCAAGTGGTTTAAAGCTGAAGGCTGTTTAACCGATTCTCAAGCTAACCTGATTGTGAACGATATCATGTTTCAGATGGAGTTTGCAGTGGCCGGTGTATCCATGAATGATTTTAAAAAAGAGATGAAATATAAGCTAAAAAATGATCCTCACTTTGTTCAAGGAAATCGAGGGCGTCTGAATGAAATTTTCGGCAAAGAGATTATTTAACAGGTGTAGCAACTTACTACACATTGTTGATCAATCGATCCCACTCAAGTTCGGTTAGATATCCAATCACCGGAATTGACACGAGGCATCAGGCCAGCGGGTGAAAAAGGCTATTCATAGCTACACTACTTCAGGATTAAAATAAGTGTAGGTAGTTGAAATGACCCAGAAAGCATTAGCACAGCGACGTAAATCGCTTTGGAATATTGTCCATACTTTACACGGTATAATGAGAAGCAAATGAATTTTGGCGGAATTGGTTAATTTTTACAATGAATTAGTGGCGCGGGAAGACGTCAGTTTTTGTTGAACAAAAGATACTGGTCACATGCCTGATAGCGAATAAATTAACAGGAATGCTGTTTTTTAGTTATTAAATAGCCTAAGTATTTTTTTTAATTTTCACTGTATCAGCCTGGCTTAGAAATAGACTTAAGCAGAAAGAAAGCTCGAAAATGGCATTCCTTTTTAATAAGCTGTTAATTTTTTAATCCCAAGGACGCTGGGCATATCCGGAATGGGAGCTACAGTTAGGAATAATCACTCTTATAATAACTTAAAGTAATAGCACTGTTTCTGCAGAAGAAAGTGGGTTTTGTCCAGTCACGGGCCATCTATCCCTTCAGCATGCATTTGCCCCTCATCTTCGTGGGATTAGTTATGCCATTTCCCTTAAGAATATCTTCAATTAGAAAAGCCACGCTTTCAATCAGATTAACTTGGGTTTCTTTGGTATCACACAACCTGTGACTAGAAGGCTTGCCCTTTCTTAATGACTGGTTCCAGCAAAACAATTTGATCTTTATCTTTTGCTCAATCTCCAAATAAAGGACCATATTTTTTCTAAAATTTTTTATAGACTAAGTGAAAAGCGCAGCTTTGTTAGGGTTAAGGCAGGAGAAAATGTTGAATCTTAATCAATTAAGTTCGTAAAAATTTATTTAAAAGTAAAACAACAAAAATCAGCTTAACGATGATTTGTCAGTATTAAAAAACAATGCTCACCTATAAAAGCGAGAACACAAAGGGTATGGTAGCTATACCGGCCAAATTTTTTCATCGGTGCTGAAAGTCGAATCGATTTATCTATAAGAGGATGGATGTAGAGGCGGTGGCTAGACTTTATCAAAGAGATAGAGAATTTTACCTGCAGGCCATTGCTTGGGCAGAAAGATCAAGCTCTAAGAATCACTGTCCTAGGGCTGGAAAATGTAAGTTAAAAATTGATAAGGAGTTATAAAATGGGAAACAATAAGCAAGAAGTGAATCTAAGCGAGATAGATATTGGAATCTCTAAAGAGAATCGTGCTCAAATTGTCAAAGATCTTTCACGCTTACTTGCAGATAGTTATACCTTATATCTAATGACACATAATTTTCATTGGAATGTGACAGGTCCTCAGTTTAACAGTCTACACACCATGTTTATGACGCAATATACGGAACAATGGAATGCATTAGATATTATTGCGGAGAGAATTCGTGCATTAGGATTTCCTGCTCCAGGCACCTATAAAGAATTTGCATCTTTAACCGCAATTAAAGAAGTGGAGGGTGTACCTAGAGCCCAAGAAATGGTCAAGCTTCTCGTCAATGCACATGAAACTGTCGCACGCACCGCCAGAGGAATTTTTTCAATTGTGGAAAAAGCAAATGATCAGCCGACTGCAGACATGTTAACTCAGCGACTTGATGTGCATGAAAAGACAGCTTGGATGCTAAGAAGTCTTTTAGAAGAGTAGAAACTTAGCGTTAGTCTGCCCATTATTTATAACTATGAGCAGACGCTCATGCCTGCTTTAATAACAATGTTTAGCGTTTATTCGTTTATTGTTATCTCATAGCCGAGATGGATAGGAAAAGGGCAGTTTAGTCTCACACATAGGGTAAATGAGCTGGATTTATCCACTTAAGCTTATTTACGCCCTATTTTTTATTCACTGATAAAATCACTTGTGAATTGCTATCACGCTTATAAATATCAAATCGTCAGCAAATAGAGCTAAGCTAGACGTTGGTCAGATGGGATTGGTTATTTTGCATCCCATCGACAATACGTAAAAATGAGATTGGAAATGACAACTGCGAATTTGGCTCAAAAACACCCTTTATATATTCCTTATGCGGGTAATACCCTGTTAGAACTGCCTCTGTTAAACAAAGGTTCTGCATTTACTGAACAAGAACGTAGTCACTTTAATTTGTATGGCCTCATTCCCCATGTAATTGAAAGCATTGAGGAGCAGAGCCAGCGTTCCTATCAACAGTATTGTGCTTTTAATGATGATATTAATAAGCACATTTATCTGCGTAATATTCAAGACACCAATGAAACCCTGTTTTATCACTTAATTGAACATCATTTAAGTGAAATGATGCCGATTATTTATACACCTACAGTAGGGGAAGCCTGTCAGCGTTTTTCTGATATTTATCGCCGCCATCGCGGGATTTTTATCTCTTATCCGGATCGCGCACATATTGATGACATTTTACAGAATGTGCATAAAAAGAATGTCAAAGTCATTGTGATTACTGACGGTGAACGCATTTTAGGTTTGGGTGACCAAGGTATTGGCGGAATGGGCATTCCGATTGGAAAATTGTCTTTATATACCGCTTGTGGAGGAATAAGCCCCGCATATACCTTGCCGATTACTTTAGATGTCGGAACCAATAATCAGCAGTTACTGAATGACCCTATTTATATGGGCTGGAAGCAACCGCGTATCAGTGGCGATGAATATTATAAATTTGTCGACCAGGTGATTGCAGCCATTCAGCGCCGCTGGCCAAAAGCCCTGATTCAGTTTGAAGATTTTGCCCAAAAAAATGCCATGCCTTTGTTAAGTAAATATCGTGATCAAATCTGTTGTTTTAATGATGACATTCAAGGTACGGCTGCCGTGTCTGTAGGCAGTTTGATTGCAGCGTCGCATGCCGCAGGAAAACAACTCAAAGATCAGACCATTGCTTTCTTGGGGGCAGGATCAGCTGGTTGTGGAATCGCGGAACAAATCGTGGCGCAAATGGTCACAGAAGGCTTAACCGATGCACAGGCGCGTGCTCGGGTTTATATGGTTGACCGTTTTGGATTGATCACTGAAAATCAGCCGAATTTACTTGATTTCCAACGTAGGCTGGCGCAAAAACCTGAAAATTTGGCACATTGGGGTAATGCTGATGAAATCATTTCTTTATTGGATGTGGTCCAAAATGCCAAACCAACAGTGTTGATCGGTGTATCTGGTCAATCGGGTTTATTTACTGAAGAGATCATTAAGAGGCTCGCTGCCAATTGTGAACGTCCGATTGTCTTGCCCCTATCGAATCCGACTTCACAAGTTGAAGCCGTGCCAGCAGATATTTTGCAATGGACCGAAGGCAGGGCACTCATTGCGACCGGCAGTCCATTTGCACCTGTAAATTATCAGGGCAAGATTTACAACATCTCGCAATGTAATAACTCTTATATTTTTCCTGGCATTGGTTTGGGAGTAATTGCTTCAGGCGCAACTCGAATAACCGACGCTATGCTGATCGCATCGAGTAATACCTTGGCAGCATGCTCACCGATGTTACACAATCCAGAAGCAGATTTATTGCCTGATTTGAATGAAATACAACAGGTTTCTAAAATTATTGCGTTCAAAGTGGCTAAGGCAGCGATGGACGATGGTGTGGCACCTGTAATTTCTGATGAGTTGTTAACTCAAGCAATCGAGGCAAATTTCTGGAAGCCTAGCTACCGTACTTATAAGCGGGTGACATTCTGATTTAATGTAAGTAAAGCTTTAGATTACTCTACATAGATCGTTTTTAACATTAAACCGAGTTATAAAAATAGCTCGGTTTTTAAATAAATAGTAATTCATTGAGTTAAGGATTGAAGGGGAAATAAGAGGGGAATCTAAATATCGTGATATGTAAATTGAATTGAAATGAAGGATTAAGATTTAAACATTTAAAGCAAATCAAACACGCTCTGTTTAAATATCTTAATAAATAGTTTCATCTTTTTGTGATTAAAAACATAAATAATCCAGTTTATTACAAATGAGTTTATTAACTCATTTTACAAATATGTTATAAAGTGTAAACATGGACACAATAATACGAGATTGAGTTTTTGAAACAGATTCTCCTAGCCCTTAAATTAAATCTGCGTAAACTGATCCTGATTTCGACTATTGTCAGTGTTTCGTGCTTATTTATTGTGTCTATATTTATTCTCAATTATGTAATAAAAGAGCAACTGATTCAGAACTCACTTTCAGTCAATGAAAAATATGCCTCAAAGGTTGCCATTAGTGCAGGTGAGCATTTCGATGATATGCTGAGAGAACTAAAATATAGCGCTAATCTGTTGGGACAGGATTTTTCTAATCGCCAATTAACACAAGAAGAAGCCAAGCGGCTTAAAAATCAATCCAATAAATTTAATAGTCTGTTAATTGTTGACAAGCAAAGGAGAGTCGTCTCTTTTGAACCACAGAGCTTGAATCTAAGTACCCATATTTTATATAACACCGTAGGTATTACTGAATCCTTAAAGCAGAAAATGACTTATATTTCTCCTCCTTATTGGTCAGCTAAACATAATCTCGTTGTAATTCTATCTCAACCTATTTATGACCAAAATAAAAATTATCAGGGCATGATTGGCGGCACGATTTATTTACAAAAAAATAATCTAATTCAGAAAATACTGTCCACTGAGTATGACTTTAAAAAAAGTTATATGTATGTTATTGATGAAAATAATCGAATAATTTTTCATCCTGACCCCACCCGAATTGGGGAAAAAATTATTCATAATAATGGTCTGGATTATATGGTGCGTAAACGGATGGGGAATATCCGGTTAATCAATAGTCGTGGGGTCGAAAATCTGGCAGGTTTTGCATATATTCCGAGTGTGAACTGGATTGTAGTTTCACAACAGCCGACAGAAGAGTTGTTAAAACAGGCCAATATTATTCTTTTGAAAGTTTCAGTCGGAATTTTTATTTTTTATATTTTTATATTTTTTATTGTCTGGAGATTGTCACGCTTTATTTCTTCACCTTTAAACAGTTTGGCTAAAATGGCCAGCATGCTTAATCAGCCTGATATTCAGGACAAAATCAGACAAGTTGATCCTTGGTATTTTGAAGTATTAAAGTTTAGAACATCTTTGCTGCTCAGTTCACACACATTCAGTGAAAAGATTAATGAATTGCGTCAACATGTAAATACGGATCCACTGACGGGTTTATATAATCGACGCGGTATGAATATTTTCTTAAAAGAGTTGGTCAATGTAAAAAGATCTTTTGCTGTTCTTGCTATTGATATTGATTTTTTTAAAAACGTCAATGATAGTTATGGTCATGCTCAGGGCGATGAGATTTTAAAGACACTGGCAATTTTTATGAAAAGTAATTTCAGGGATGAAGATATTTGTTGTCGTTTTGGTGGAGAAGAGTTTATTGTATTAATGACGACTTCCGATCCTAATGTGGCCTATAACGCGGCTGAGCGCTTACGAAACACCATGGAATCAAGCAATATTAATTCTATCGGTCCCATTACGCTATCTATTGGAATTGCATTCTGGCCTAAACACTCACACGATGTAAACGAAGTTTTTAAAATGGCTGATAATAAGCTTTATCAAGCTAAAAATAGTGGCCGAAACCGTATTTGTTATTAGAGCGTGGCACTGTATTTGTTTTCAGCATAATTCAAGCTATTCATAACTCAGCCTGAGCTCAGTAAGGGGAGCAGGTTTAGCAAAATAGTAGCCCTGAAAATGGTCACATTGATATTCTCTGAGAAACTGAGCTTGAGCTGGCGTTTCTATGCCTTCAGCAATCACTTGTAACCCTAGTTTATGGGCCATCACAATAATTGCCGCAACAATAGCTCCATCCTTATCGTTTTCAGGTAAATGTTCAATAAAACTCCGATCAAGTTTTATCTCATCAATAGGTAAAGTTCGTAGATAACTCAGACTTGAGTATCCCGTTCCAAAGTCATCCACTGAAACTCTTACCCCCAGTTCTCGGACTGTTTTCAAAATTTCTAATGAGCGATCAGCACCTGCAATTAACATGGTTTCAGTAACTTCAACTTTTAGTAAACTCGCTGCTAACTGGGTTTCTGCGAGCGTTTGCTGGAGTTCTTGCAAAAAACCTGTGCGTCTAAATTGCAAGGGGGAAAGATTGACTGCTACATTGAGATGAGTCCCATGCTTGTTATTCCAAGCGACGATATCCAGACAAGCCTGCTGTAAAACCCATTGACCGATCGCTACAATTTGACCAGTTCTTTCGGCAAAAGGAATAAAGTCTGCAGGAGAAATAAGCCCTTTCTCAGGATGCTGCCAACGAATTAATGCTTCTACACTTTCAAGCTGCCCTGTACTGGCATTAACAATCGGTTGATAAACCAGTCTAAACTGTTTTTCCTCTAACGCGACCATTAATTCATGACGCATTAGCACGTAATCAATTTTAGGGCTAAGGATCGAGGTAAACGCATACCAATGCCAAGTATTTCCACCTTCTTTTTTTGCTTCGCTCATGGCATGAATAGCTTGATGAAGCAATTGTTTAGATTTATCAACCTGAGGGTCATCGTCTGCAATGCCAATACTGGCACTAATATGGACTTTGTGGCCTTGAATATCAAAAGGCACAGATAAGCCTTTTAATATTTTTTCGGCAATCAGGATAACTTGTTTTAGGTCTGCACATTTATTCAGCAGGATAGCAAACTCATCGCCTGAAAAATGAGCGACTAAATCATCTTCTGGAATAAGATGCCGCAAACGATTGGCGACAGCAATCAGCAGTTCATCACCTACTACATGACCCAAGCTCTGATTTAAAGGTTGGAAATCATCCAGATCCACATACATAATAATCAAAGATTGAGCATGGTCATGTTGTATGCAAAAAGCCTGTTCCAGTGCTTTTTCAAAAGCATGATGGTTCATTAATCCGGTTAGACTGTCGTGGGTTTGTTGATGCGCTATATATTCTATATTGGCTCGTTGCTGGGTAATATCTTGCTGAATTCCAATAAAATGCTTGCAACGTTGTTGTTCATCGAAAACGGGAGCCAGTACCAGCTGATTCCAAAACCAGCTGCCATCTTTGCGGTAATTTTTGATAGTGACCTGAATTTCTTGCTGATGCCGAATCGCATCTCGAATTTTATTTAGCGTTTCAGGATCGGTATCAGCACCTTGCAGAAAACGACAATTTTGACCCATAATTTCTTCTTTTTTATAACCGGTCAGACTTTCAAAAGCAGGATTAATATACTCAATAGCCTGATCGCCGGAAGCTCCGGTTAATATTATTCCATGAGGATTAGCATCCACGCTACGTTTAAGAAGATGCAGCAACTCTTCGCTTTCTCGCCGAGCGGTAATATCACGTGCGATACTAAATATGCCAACCACCTGTTGAGCTTGTTTAATCGGTAAATAAGTCAGATCTACCCAATAGTTCTGTCCTAAACTATTAACCGCCTGTATTTCAAGATGTTGCCCTTCGCCTTGTACAGCTTGCTGAAAAGCACTTTGCGTTATCGCCAGATATTCAGGACAAGTCAGCTGGGAATAATGTAAGCCCTTACTTTGTTCAAGATCAAATTTGGTTAACTCTTTAGAGGCCGGATTATTATCAATAATAATCCCATTTAAATCATGTTCAAAAATGGTATCAGGATGATAATTAAAGAAAGAACGATATTTATCATTCAATGCGAGAGTATGTTGACGTTCTTGATGTAAATCTATACTTAAGGCAATGAGCGATGCAGCATGATGAAGTAATTTAATTTCAATCTTGGTCGGGATTTTAGGGGAGGGATAATAAGTTCCAAAAGTACCATAGAGTTTGCCGTTTGCATTAATAATAGGCGTCGACAAACATGCATTTAGTTGATCTTGCTGCATAAATTGTAAAAAATAAAACCAGTTTGGGTGAGTAGCCAAATTTTCACAAATAATTAATTTTCGATAAAAAGCTGCAGCACCACAGGCACCGACCTTGGGCCCTATTTTTAGGTCCTTCATCGCTTCTTTATAACGATCAGAAAAATGTTGTTTACCAGTAATCAGATTTAAAGTTTGTTCGGCTTCTGAGTACAACATAATGGATACCATTGACTCTGGTATCCGTGCTTCTAACCATTGACTGACCGTATCAAAGATGACGGCTAAGTCGGCATGCTGCCCGATTAAATTAAAAATAGATTGAGTATCCAAATAATTCACTGTCTGACTCATCTAGCATCCCATCCTTGAGTTGTATTACTCATATTTGATAGATTCTCAACTGAAATTCTTTAAATTAAATCCAAATATTGAATACTCATCTCTGTTAAATAATATAGCAAAATTGTGATAATACTCATATCTAATTATCTGTATGTTTGTATAGAAACCAATATAAGTGATAAAAATCATCGTAGTCGGGGCATGTTTAGGGGTGAATAGCGACAATTTTTTAGAGACTGGTTCTTTATTAAATGAAATCAATCAGAGATTTTGATCACTGAATTTCTGTCTTGTTAAGTTCAAGGACTTTAACAACAATGTGTCAAAACAGACTACAGCCTCAAAAGAATGTTATGGCAGCTAAAATCTGAACCTTCAATCAATATTTAGAAGCTGTAAAACATCATTTTAGCAATAGTTATTCTTTCTATGTGACACTAAAATGCCAGTCGATTGGTCCGGAATTTTTAATTTAAAGAATAGAATCTATTCACTCACCAACATTACCTTGCTATAAGGTCTTCCATTGTTTTCTCGCATCTTCTACATTTTTTGTCGGCAAAGACTTAAGTCACTTAGTAATCAAGTATCTAAAATTTTAGCTAATTTACAAAAATTAAAACAGAATACTTCTATTTAAACAGCACATAAAAATTATAGAAATTTTCTAATTATCGGGACGTAAATCGTTCTTGTTCATCACGTGCTAGTGTTCTTGTCCACCAGAGCGGCTGCCGCGATCATCGTCGTCGTCATCATGACTGTGACCAGGATCAGCTGAATTATTATCATTTATATGGCTGCGGGGATCTGCTTCACGTGCTTCTTCTGAAGTGAACTCGGGAGCATATTCACTTTCATACGCGGCTTAGCGGATAAAGGCCGTCAGGGATTTATAATATTTACGCAAACAGTTTAGTTCCGCTGAAAGCAAAATAGGTTGTAAATTAGATCCCCCCGCTTAAAAAATACAATCGAGAAATCAATAGAACAAGAATAGGTAGGGAGCATTTTTTTGCTGGACTGAAGATCTTTAAAATACTTGCAGAGCGTTATCGAAATAGAGGTAAAAGACTCGGATTAAGATTCAATTTAATTGCTGGAATTTACCACATGGAATTGAGTAAAAAATGAGTTATGAAAGACGTCTATTCATTTAAATATTAAATGCTCAGTAATTTTATAGATGATCAAAAATATTCAAAAAAGTTTTCTTGGAAACAAGTTAGCTTTTTTAACCAGAACTGAAATATTTTGCCAATAATATTGATCAATATTTAATCAAAATAAAGCATTTTACAGTGTTTTCGCTATTTTCAGGGCAAAAACTATCCCCAATTTCTGCGGATAACTCTGGGATAAAATTGACTTAATCCTGGCAAGATTTACATATAATAATTTTCACTATTGGCCCCCTCACTGCAATTTTTCCAATGAAAACATGGAGAAAAGTATAGTTTGAATCGTCAGATTGACGACGACTGGCATGCATCAGACCTGAAACACCCGCTGGATTGAGCTTCTGCAATAGCCGGGAAATTTGACGGCTTGAAAGATTCAGGATTTCTGCAGCCTCGGCATGGGTCATACCTTGATCTTGAAGCTCTTAGAGCACTGCATTTGACAATGCGCCGATTGAAAGTTTCTGGGGCATATTAAATAATGAATCGATTCATCCTCATAACTATAAAACGAGGCAAGAAGCTAAAGCAGATATTACACAATACATAGAGTTATTTTCAGATCAGAATTCAAAAAGGATTAGATTTTAAGACACCAAATCAAATGGCAGAGGACTCTTACAAGTTGATTGCCTAGAAGATACCAAGTGGAAGTTTCCTGTAATTTCAGCACACCTCATCCCATCCCTATTTACAGTGATAGTAATCATTTTTATCGCATGATTTAATTGATAAGTTAATTAAATCAATAAATTTATCGCTTATTTGTCAGATATTTTTTTATTTTTTTTCAATACATAACTAGCAATGTGCACATAATTGATTCTTGTAATGAGCTATATCAAGGAAAAAAGTATGCCATCAGAGCCTTGATAGTTAAGCATTGAAAATATTATTTTGGAGAAAATAATGAATCATGTTTACCGCATTATATGGAATGAGACTTTAGGAACATGGGTCGCAGTTGCTGAAAATGTAAAAAGAAAAGGGAAGCGGTCTGGTAAAGCTTTGAAAATGGTAACACTGGTTGTGACTGGTGCTGTAAGTGGCAATCTATATGCGTCGTCGGCTCAGTGTGTGCCAGCAGGTAATTGCGTAGCTACAGATAGCGGTTTTACACAGACAATTAAGCTGACAAATAATGTAAGTACAGCTATTGGTGCAAAAATTTCAGGAAGCGATGGAGGAAATGGTAGAGCAGGCGCTTTATTTGTTCCACCTAAAGCAGGAGGGAATGGAGAAACAATTGAAGGTGTAAGCTATATACAATGGGGGGATGCTGAGTATGACCCTGTAACAACTACAACTACAATTAAATATATAAAAACCAATGCAAACTCAAAAGCTCCTGCTGAATATAAAGTAATTACATTCACACCAAAGAATGACAAAACAAGTGCTGAAGAAGGCTATGACTCTCTTTTTGGTGATACGCCACCAATGATGAATGTAACGACCACGACTTATACGCTAAATGCTTCAGCTTCATACGATAAAAGCAATCCTATTACCAGTCACATTGTGGCAGATGTATCTATTAATGAAAAAACTGGTGACGTCAAAATTACTCCACAGGGCTATAACTTTACGATTACAGATAATCTTTACACATCGGGTAGTGGAAGTGCAGAAAGTGGAACAGCACTGCAGGTTCAGGATGCAAGTGGTCAACCCATCCCTTTTAAAACCATTGTTAAAGGTGAAAATAAGACAGTCACTTTAAAAGATAGTGGAGTGGGTGTCTATTCGATTACAGAAGGTGGGGACGGCGGAAATGGCGGTTCTTATTATTTGGGTGGGAAAGGTAAGGCAGGCGGAAAAGGCGGAGATGCTTCTGATACACAACTGGATGTTTCAGATT
The DNA here is from genome assembly GCF_001647545.1 of Acinetobacter sp. SFB. Classification (GTDB taxonomy): domain Bacteria; phylum Pseudomonadota; class Gammaproteobacteria; order Pseudomonadales; family Moraxellaceae; genus Acinetobacter. The sequence goes on along the minus strand of NZ_LSZH01000016.1, from coordinate 120,135 downwards.
TAAACATAGTCATTCATGCAGCTATGCCGAATGATGCTCAGGGAAGTGTCGGCATTTTGGTTAAATCACAGGGAGGTGATGGCGGTAATGGTGGTGGTTCTTACACCATTTCTGCAAATGGTGGCAGTGGAAGTCTTGGCGGAATAGCTAAAGATGCTACCGCAAATGTCTTTAATACAGATATTAACATTCAGGATGATTATTCTTCGGGTATTGCTGCGATAAGTGTTGCTGGTGATGGTGGTAATGGTGGTAAAGCAGGAGGAATTGTTTCATCTGGTGGTAAGGGGAATAGTGCAGGTCAGGCAGGATCAGTATCTATAACCACGGACAGTAAGACAATCATTGCTGTAAATGGCAAATATTCAAGTGGGATCCTGGCTCAGTCAATTGGTGGAGCAGGTGGTAAATCGGGTAACAGCATTGGATTGGTGGGCCTTGGTGGGCAAGGTGGTCATGGTGGTAACGCAGGTAAGTCAACTGTAAATAACTATGCTCAAATTAACATGACAGGTGAATTATCCAATGCCATTACCGCACAATCTTTAGGTGGTGGTGGTGGAAATGGTGGTTTTTCTGCTGCATTGGTTGCTTTAGGGGCTAAGGGAGGTGCAGGTGGCAATGGTGATAAAGTTGCTGTGACCAATGGAGGAAAACTGACTACAAATGGTTATAGATCTGCCGGTATTTTAGCTCAGTCAATTGGAGGCGGTGGAGGGAACGCGAGCTTAACTGTTGGGCTGGTAAGTATTGGAGGCGATGGCAGTGGGGGGGGAACAGGAGGTAGTGTTGAAGTTAGCACTACAAAAGACAGCAATATCATCACTCAAGGAGATGAGTCAGTTGGTATTCATGCTCAGTCAATTGGCGGCGGTGGAGGCAATGGTGGACTTACTGTAGGTGCTATAGCTATAGGTGCTGATGGTGGTTCAGGAAATAGTGCATCAGAAGTTACGGTAACGAATAAGGGTGATATTACAACTGAAGGAAATAAAGGTTCATCTGCAATATTAGCTCAGTCGATTGGCGGCGGTGGCGGTAACGGCAGTATGAGTGTTGCAGCCGGTGGATTGGTCAGTGTTGCTATTGGTGGTAAAGGTGCAAATGGCGGTGAAGGTGGTTCCGTTGCAGTTACTTCTTCAAGTAATGATATTAAAACAAAAGGTGAAGATTCTTCTGCAATTGTTGCTCAGTCGATCGGTGGCGGTGGCGGTAATGGTGGAATGGCAATTGCTGCAAATGCAAGTATAACCTCACCCGTTACAGCTAGTGTTTCACTGGGTGGAAAAGGAGGTACTGGTGCAGGAAGTAACAATGTAACTGTTAAAAATGATTCAAATTTAACTACGATAGGTCATCGTTCCACAGGTATTACTGCACAGTCGATTGGTGGTGGTGGTGGTAATGGCGGTATTGCTGTAGCAGCAAGTGCCGGGGTCAGTTTGGTTAGTGTAAATGTGGCAATTGGTGGCAGTGGTGGCGACGGTGGTCAGGCTAAAAATGCGACCGTAAATAATAGTGGCGTGATTTCAACACAGGGTATTGCTTCAACAGGTATTCTTGCGCAGTCCATTGGTGGCGGTGGGGGGAATGGCGGTATCACCGTCAGTGGCAGTTTAGGGGCATCGGCAATTTCGGCAAACATTGCTTTAGGTGGTGCTGGAGGTAAAGGTAACATTGCTTCTGAGGCCTCAGCTACCAACAAAGGGAATATTACTACGAAGGGTGCCAGTTCATCCGCTATTGTCAGTCAGTCCATCGGTGGTGCAGGCGGTAATGCAGGAGGAGCTATTGCGGCTTCTGTCGGTAGTGCGAATGCTGTAAATTTGGCTATTGGCGGTAGTGGTGGAGAGGGCGGAAAAGCTGGCTTAGCCAAAGTTGAAAATGAAGCTGAATACATTGGAACAGCAGGTGATAACTCAAGTGCCATTATTGCTCAATCGATTGGCGGTGATGGCGGTAATGGTGGCTTTGCTGGGGCAGCGGATATCTTTGGCGGTAACTCAGTTGGCTTAAGCTTTGGTGGCGTTGCTTCAAAAGGTGCTGAAGCAAATAAGGCGATTGTGAACAGCACGGGTTCGATTGGAACTAAAGGGAACAATTCGTCGGCTATTGTTGCGCAGTCGATAGGCGGCACGGGTGGTAATGGCGGTTTGGCACTTGCTGTTAAGGCTGGAGGTGGCGGTCAATTGGCTGCGAATATTGCACTCGGTGGTGCCGGCGGTGCTGGCGGTCAGTCCAAAGAAGTCATAGTTACGGCAAATAAATCAGTTGAAAATGCAACAACTCTGTCAACAGAAGGAAGTAATGCAGCAGGTATTTTAGCCCAATCCATCGCAGGTTCAGGTGGCAATGGCGGTTTTTCTGCAGCGGGAACGGCTCTGACCGGCGGTGGCATGTCTGTAGGTGTATCACTTGGCGGCAATGCTGGTAAAGGAGCTGCGGCCAAAAAAGTTCAAGTGATGACAGACCATAATATTGTTACGATTGGAGATTCATCAGCTGCCATTGTGGCGCAATCCGTTGGCGGTGACGGAGGTAATGGCGGTTTTGCAGTTTCAGCAGGCGCAGATATTAAGGCTGTGACTGCAAATGTTGCTTTAGGCGGCTCAGGCGGCTCAGGCGGCTCAGCTGGTGAAGTCGAAGTTAATTCCTCAGGTACCATTAGTACACTGGGTGAGGCTTCTGGAGGTGTCATTGCGCAGTCACTCGGCGGTGGTGGCGGTAATGCTGGGTTTACCGTAGCTGCCGGCGCTTCTACATTTGCAAGTGCTTCGGTCGCATTAGGCGGTACTGGCGGTACTGGTGGTACAAGTCAAAGTGTACTGGTCAACTTAAAATCAACAGACATAAAATCACCAAGTAAAATTTATACTGAAGGGAATAATTCAACGGGTGCTTTAGCACAATCTATTGGCGGTTCAGGCGGAAATGGCGGTTTTTCTGTTGCTGCAGGTTTGAATGCTAATCTATACGGCGGTGTAACGGCAGGGGTAGCTTTAGGGGGCTCTGGCGGTAAAGGAGGAACATCTGGCAGTGCAGTCATAAAATCTGATCAAATTATTACAACGAAGGGTGACTTTTCATCTGCACTGCAGGCGCAATCAATTGGCGGTTCTGGTGGTAACGGTGGTTTTGCAGTTGCGGCAGCGCTTGCAGGCAGTATAAAGCTACCATCAGCTGCATTCAGTGTGGCATTGGGCGGTAAAGGCGGTAAAGGCGGTACAGCGGGAGCAACTTCTGTAACAAGTACTGAATTTATTGAAACCTTTGGTGACTTCTCAAATGGCGTGATAGCACAATCTCTAGGTGGCAGTGGTGGTACAGGCGGTTTTGCTGGTGCATTAACTGGCAGTTTCTCACCCAAAGGTGCCGTATCTGCGAGTGTTGCTGTAGGTGGAAATGGCGGTACAGGCGGTAAAGCAGGTACTGCAACAGTCGACGTTGAAAATGATATTGCGACATATGGCAACTCTTCATCAGGTATTGTAGCGCAGTCTATAGGCGGTTCAGGCGGTGCCGGTGGTTTAGCGGCATCAGGTGCATTTACTGTAACGGCAACAGGCCCAGCCATTGCATTAGGCTCAAGCGTTGGTGGTGCAGGGGGCTTAGGCGCTCAAGCCAAACTTGTAACGGTAAATAATGCTGGAAATATTAGTACAGAAGGCGATTATGCCTACGGTATTTTGGCACAATCTATTAATGGTAATGGTGGCTCTGGTGGTATAGCGGCGAACTTAAGTGGCGCATTTTCACAAGGTACAGCCATAGGTGCATCCGTCACGATTGGGGGTAAAGGTGGCGGTGTCAGCTATGCAAATGCTCAGGACATTAAAGATGACAAGGGAGCCATTATCGGCAACATTGATGAGTTTGGCACACTTGTTTATGAGAGGGTGACACGTGATGCCGATGGTTACCGGATGAATGAAAATGGTCAGCGAGTCAATAGTGATGTTTTGACGATTTTAGCAGTGACTTCAGCAAATTCCAGTATCGTGACAGGTTTTGGCACAGGGCTGGATGAATATGGTTATCGGGTTGATGAAAATGGTCGTTATCTTCTGGATTTCAATGGCGAGAAAATTTTAGCTGTTGGTTATCAGGTCAATGCAAATGGTCATTTTTCAATTAAAGGTTCCACAACTGTATTTGTTGATAGTAATGGCTATCAGCGGGATAGTGATGGCAACTTCAAAGCAATAGACTCAAAGGACAAACTGGTTTCTGTAAATAGTGAGGGTTATCTTGTTTCAGATACAGATAGAAAAGGCACTCAATTTACATTGCTTAAAAATGAAAATGCCCAGCTGGTCTTAACCAAAATTGATGGCATGTACAGCACATCTGAGCAAAAAACATGGAATGATTTCTTAGCTAAAATCAATTATACGGATGCAGTCAGAGCTAAAAATAATGTCATCGTAAAAAATATTAGCAAGGATGGAAAACCAAAATCTATTACTACTGAAGGTTATGGCGCTGACGGCATACTGGCACAATCTATTGGTGGCAATGGTGGTGCTGGCGGTTTGAGTATCTCGGGAGCGATAGCAGGCTCAACTGACGGGGCAGCTATCAATGCATCAGTTGCAGTGGGTGGCTCAGGAGGTAAAGGTGGCATATCTGGTGATGTGACTGTAGAAAACACAGATTATGCCATTGGAACAACAGGGGACTCTGCCAGTGCAATTCGTGCCCAATCAATTGGCGGTTCTGGCGGTAAAGGCGGTTTATCTATTGCTGCCGGTGTTTCAGGATCTGCACAAACAGCAGCTTCACTTACGGCCAGTGTAGGAGGAGGTGGTGGTAGCGGTAATGTCGCTGGGAATGTCAGCGTAACGTCCACAAACGATATTGAAGCAGTTGATGATAAAGGTAATCTGCTGACAAGCATTTCAACACTTGGCAATTCATCACATGGTATAGCCGCTGAATCTATCGGTGGCGGTGGCGGTGACGGCGGCTTCTCAGGCAGTTTTGCGGTCAGCGGTTCTTTAAATAAATCTGCACCAGCAGTTGCATTGTCTATCGGCGGTCAAGCGGGTAATGGCAATAGATCTGGAGACGTGACTGTTAAATCTGTCGATAATATCTGGACGGAAGGTGTTGGCTCATCCGGCATTTTAGCGAAATCCATTGCTGGCGGCGGCGGTGATGGTGGTTTTGGACTGTCTGTATCAGCCAGTGCTAATGTATCTCAGGATAAAAACGCACTGGGTGCTTCATTGGCTGTAGGTGGATTTGGCGGATCAGGCAATGCGGCAGGCAAAGTCAATGTAGATTCAGAAGGCTTTATCACGTCTAAGGGTGACTACAGTAATGGCGTGCTGGCTCAATCGATTGGTGGTGGTGGCGGTAATGGCGGTATGGCTGTTTCAGTCAATGCAATGCTGGCGCAAAATGGCATGGGACTGTCTGCAAGTGTAGGTGGCTGGGGCGGTTCAGGAGGAACAGGCGGCACTGTGGATGTCCTGCGTATGGGTAACATCCATACAGAAGGCAACAGAGCGGCAGGCATTCTGGCTCAGTCTATTGGTGGCGGTGGCGGTAATGGTGGCAACAGTTACAGCGGCTCAGTGTTTTTGGATGGGGCAAAAGGGACAGATAAAACGACCAATATCACTGCATCTGTCGGCGGTTTTGGCGGCAGTGGTAATACCTCTGATATTGTGACTGTAAACAACATTGGCAATATTTATACGTCGGGCATGTTGTCCAGCGCGATTCAGGCTCAGTCCATTGGTGGTGGTGGCGGTAATGGCGGAAATGCCAGCACGACAACATTGAAGCTTGAATGCGGTGATTTATGTAAACCGGATAATTCAGGCAATACAAACACGTCATCAGGTACAAATAATTCGGGTGCAAATCCTGCTCCAGTTACGAAAAAAGATACCAATATTTCCTTCAGTGTTGGCGGCTGGGGTGGCACAGGCAATGACGCCGATGATGTCAAGGTGATCAGTTCCGGCTTGTTGGCAACTTCAGGTTTAGGCTCACATGGTATCTATGCTCAGTCCATTGGCGGTGGCGGTGGTGACGGCGGCAGTTCTGTTGTCGAATCAAAGAAATTTAATCTTTCAGATGCTGAACTGGTCAATAACAAGCTCACTTTTGCATTAGGTGTGGGGGGATATAAGGGTTCGGCCGGAAAATCTGGCGATGTGCATGTTGAGCATTCGGGTGTAATCGTTACAGAAAAGGACAATTCAAAAGGTATTTTTGCTCAAGCGATCGGCGGCGGCGGCGGTAATGGCGGTGATACATCAGGGGCAACGGTTGGCGTTGGTGGCGGTGCGCTTCAAGAAGAATTAGCTGTCGGTCTAAGCACACTGGCAGGTATATTCGGTCAAGAATGGGATACCACGAATTTGGAGGGTGCAGCAGGAAATGCTGGTTTAGTCAATGTCATCACTAAACAGACTCAATTGACTGGCGATATTCAAAATATTATCTACACCAAAGGTAGACGTGCGGATGCCATTTTCGCGCAATCTGTCGGCGGTGGCGGTGGCGTTGGCGGTACAGCATCTGCAAAACTTGCCATTGGTGGCGATGGCGGTGCAGCGGGCAATGGTGGCGTTGTTAATGTGACCAATGCCTTGTCGCTTGTTACTGAAGGTTTATTTTCACGCGGTATCTTTGCCCAGTCTATTGGTGGTGGCGGTGGTACTGGCGGAGATGTAGAAAATAAAGCTACAGTTGGTATTGGCGGTTCAGGTAAAAATGCAGGCAATGCGGATACAGTAACGGTCAATAATGATGCAGTGATTTTAACGCAGGGTGATGGTGCTCAAGGTATTCTTGCCCAGTCTATTGGCGGTGGTGGCGGTACAGGTGGCTCCGTTGAACAGGCAACAATTGCAATTGGTGGTGGTACTCTCACAAGTGTACTTGAGCAAATTAATGCCGCTAAATTGTTAGGCACAGAAGTCTTTGTAGCAGCCACGGGCGGTCATGGAGATACTGTAACTATAAATAACAGTATTAATGGCCATATTGTCACTAAAGGCAATAAAGCATCTGCAATTGTTGCACAGTCTATTGGTGGTGGCGGTGGTGTTGGCGGTAATGCGTCAGGTACGATTTCGATTGGCGGTTTTGGCTCGGCTGCGGGCAATGGCAATGATGTTGTATTAGACAACAAAGGTACTTTAGAAACTTACGGTAAAAATTCATCGGCGCTTGTTGCACAGTCCATTGGCGGTGGTGGCGGTGAAGGTGGTTCTAGTGACGGTGGTGTTGATAAAAAAGATAATACGACCATAATCAAAGAGGCTTATGTTGCAATTGGCGGCAATGGCGCACATGCTGGAAATGCAGGAAATATCACGATAACAAATGCTGCAGAGCTGATTTATACCGAAGAAGAAAATTCTAAAGGTATTTTAGCGCAGTCTATTGGTGGCGGCGGCGGTCAGGGGGGGGCAAGTTATGGTATTGATATCACTGGGACTATTGGTGGGGCTACAGATACAGTTAAGGAAAAACTAGGATCTTTAGGACTGGGTAGTGGAGCAACAGCAAGCGTCATTTCAGCAATGACATCTGTAACAGGTCTTGTACAGACTGCGCAAAATGTAATCTCAAGTCCATTACAAAGTTATTTTAATTCATTGAAAGGAAAAATAGCGGGTGGTGATGCATCGAGTGTAATTGTTAAAAATATGGATAAAGATAGCCGTATTGTGACCAAAGGAAATGGTGCAGATACCATCGTTGCTCAGTCCATCGGTGGTGGTGGTGGTACATCGGGCAGTGCTTCAGGAATTCTGGTGGCAGGTGCAGCACAGGGTGTTCAAGGGAATGCTGGAACAGTCCATGTTGAAAATAATGGTTGGCTTATTACAAAAGGTGAACATGCAGCTGCGATTGTTGCGCAATCGATTGGTGGTGGTGGTGGCTTGAGTAGCGGTCTGGATCAGACAGCGGCTTATACCGAATTGGGTGCTTCAGGTGCTTCAGGTCTTGGTGATACTGTATCTGTGAATAATGCCGGTACTATTTTGACTGCAGGACGCTTGTCACAGGCTATTGTTGTGCAGTCTATTTCTGGCGGCGGTGGTGCGGTCGGTTTAAGTGAGCAATTATCGCTGGGCGGAACCAATACATCACAAAGCAATGCTAAAGATGTATCTGTAAATAATTCTGGCTATATTGGAACTGAAACGGATGGGTCATCAGCGATTGTTGCGCAGTCAATCGGTGGCGGTGGCGGTTTTGCAGCGGGCACGCAACAGGTTTTAACTTCTGGGCAAGGCTCTGGACATAGCGGTAATATCTCGATTACGAATGTGGCTGCTTCTGGGGCTCCATCAACAGGAATATACACTGCAGGCAAATATGCACACGGTATTATGGTGCAGTCTATTGCTGGCGGTGGCGGTTATGCCAACCTGATGGATAAAAATGGAAATCTGACAGGTTTCTTTGCCGGTACCGCTGGCGGTAACGGCCAAGCAGGAAATGTAAATATTGTTCAACAAGGCAATATATCGACTTTAGGTGAAGGTTCATACGGCATTTTTGCTCAGAGTGTAGGTACTGAAAATGGTAATCTCAGTATTAATGTTGGACAAGACAGTGTTCTTGTTGGCGGTAAAGGTGCAGGTGCCGCTATTGGTATGTTTGATGGGCGAAGCAATCTGCTAACAAACGCTGGTTATTTGACGGGGTACGGGCAGATTGACGGACTTTATCTTGATAAAAACCTACAGCTTACGGCATCAGGATGGCTGGATGCTAATGCTGTGAATGCAGGTGTTGGCGATGATCAGGTGGTCAATAATTCATTTATGACCGGATCGATTTGGCTGGATGCTGGACAAAATAGTTTAACGAATTCATTAAATGCATGGCTGGTTACAGGACAGATGATCCAAATGAATCTTGCTGGCGCTTCAACTTTAGGTGATGTTGTTAACCAAGGTAATTGGGCTGTTGGCGGGATAAATCGTGTAGATGCAACATATTTAGACGGTAATTTCACTCAAGCCAATACGGGGGTAATGTACTGGGATTATAATTTGAATCGGTCTTCTGTTCAGCCAATAGCTACCTCGCAAGTGCGCAGTTTACTAAGTGGGTCATCATCTAGTCTGGGTGCATCGGATATTATGAATGTAACTGGAACGGCAACTTTAGGTGGAAGCGTCGCTGTTAATTTGCTGAACCCAAATCTAGTCACCCCAGGGACATTTGATCAAACTATTGTAAATGCCCAAAATGTTGTGGATACAGGATTCACAGTGGATGCTGTTCCATCTGCAGTTGCACTATTTAATAAAGTGGTGACCAATAATTCCTCCGCTATACGAGCAAACATTGATTTCGCACGGACTGCATTAAGTGAAAATGGTCAAAACTTAGGGCAAGCTATTAATGCAATTCAGTTAGATCAGACCAGTACAGCATTTGGACCAGTTGCAGCTGCATTATTATATCGCCCAGATATCACTGCTTTACAAACGGCTTATGATTCAATCAGTGGGGAAGGGAATGCTGCAATTCTGCAAACAGCATTTACCCATACCCAAGGGTTGATGAATGATATTTCGGTTCAATCGGATTACTGGCGTTCGCGCTCTAATTATGCAAAAAACAATAATGTATATACGGTAATTTGCGATAAAGCGACAGCAGATGGCGAGCAATGTATTGATGACAGTCAATGGCGCGTATGGATTACCGGTCAGAATGGCACAAATGAAATTTATCGTGATGATCATACTGGTGCTGCAGCTTATTCTGCAGATAGTTATAGAACGGTAGCTGGTTTGGATTATGCTTTAAATAAAAATATGCTGCTGGGATTGGCTTTTGGTTCATCAAAAACACAGTTTAATGTTGAAAACCGTGCAGCCAGTGGTTTAGTAGAAAGCAATAGTTTAGCTTTGTACGGCAGCCAAGATTTTGAAAAACTGTATTTAAAAGGCGCTTTAAGCTACGATTGGTTGGATGCAAATACCACACGTTTTGCCATGGTTGAGGGGGCAGCAGCGCCAATTGTTCCTGTAGCTGGTGTTTCTAATAATCTACAGGCCGATTTTGATGGCGAAGTGATGAATGGACGTTTAGAAGTTGGCTATAAAACCAATTGGAAAAAAATCAATATTACGCCGTTCGCAGGGGTTCAAGTTTCTTCAGTGAAAGTTGATGAGGCACGAGAAAAAGCAACGGAAACTGATGATTTACTAGCATTGGCATATAGTAAAAACGATGCATATTCTGTTCCAGTCTTTGTTGGAGCACAGTTTGATACGATGTTTATGTTTAGTGAAGGCAGTATTCAGCCATATGCAAAACTGAGTTTTGCGCATGATTTTTCGACCAGGCGTCAAATGGAAGCCAGTTTTGTTTCTGCGCCAGGGTATAAGTTTGAAGTACAAGGAGCTGTGCCTGATGCAAATACGATGGATATCAATCTTGGTTTTAAGATGACTTCTATTACCAACTTAGCATTTTATGGTCAGTTTAATGGGCAATATTCAGAAAATGGTGCTAAAAACGAAGGTGGTACTTTAGGTTTAGAGCTCCATTGGTAAACTTAGAATAAAGAATTGGTTAAAAAAGGCAGATGCTTAGACACCTGCCTTTTTATATTTATAACTTTTTAAGTAAATTCATCGAAAGATAGCTTTCATTTTTTATTAGAGGTGCTTCAAAAAATCATTCTTGAGGCAATTTTATGGGCAACAGAGATGAATCTGAATGTAATGATTTTTATAAAATGCTAAAAACAAATATTTTTGATCCTAAATATTGTATATTTTTGAAGTGTTATTCTTATCCATAGATCCAAGATATTTATGTGACATAACCCGAATCCTGTTTAAGCAATGCTTCTCTAATTTGAATAATTGGCTTATTCTGATGACAAAACTGATAAGCACATGTTGAACCAATTCATAAATGACTGTTTTGGCAATCTTTCCTCAAGGCAAAGTGTAAAGCATGTAATGCGAAGTGATGTAGAGCAATGAGATAAACCATCCCTTGGTAACAACGTAACTATCTAAAGAGATGACTTTGATTCTATTTTAATGAAAAGAAGAAAGCTATTGAAGTTATTGAAACATGAACATTTATACCAAATCGGAATAAACATAATTTCCGAAACTTTTAATGGAGAAGAGCATATTCTTAAACGTTTGTGGCTGTGTTTCAAAAACTCCCAATAGGTTGCTTCGAATTTTTGCAAAAGTCAGCTTAAACAGACTGAAGATGAACGGAACATCTTAAAGTGAAAGCACTGCTTTCACGCCGTTTTGCAAGCCTGCCTGAGTAAAGTATCAGTTTATCCTTCAATATAGATTAAAACGATGTGTCGGGTTCTTAAGATTGCTGTGCTGGCTGTTTACCTAGTTGCATGAACCCGAATCAGGCAGGACTATTGCAGACAAGCGTTTATTACCGCTTATACGTTCTTCTTAGGATGCCAGTTATGGCATCTACGGTTATCGTCGCATCACCCTGGATCTTAAAGAGCCAGAGGAAAGCTGCGGACCTAATCGTGTGCTGAAAATCATGAAGAACATTGGTATTGCTGCTGTTCGAGGCTATAAGCCGCATAAAAGCTATGGTCGTGGTCATCCTCAGATTGTGCCACCAAATCACTTAAATCGAGAGTTTGTTGCCTGATACCTATTGGGTGAGGCAGCGTCAAAATGAGGCTGTTTCATGTCTAGGATGCGGGGAGCATCCAGTAATTATTGCTGCAGGTGGTCACGCTTCTAGGGGAAGAAGATGCCAAGGTGTTAGAAGGGTATAAAGGATGGCATGACCTGAGAACTGAAGTGGCAGAGTTGATGTGGATAGGATGAGGGCTGAATGCTGAAGAAGCCTTTGGAATAGTATGGTTAGATTTGCTGCATTTAAACGAGTTATGGAGGTTTTTAGTTTTTGCACGAATCTAAACAAGGCCAGAACCAGGGGCTATTGAGAAGTAACTCTTGTTAATGCTCAACAGCCCCTAAAAATTTAATATTTAAGGCATCAAAATTGGAGCCAAGAAAGTTTCATTGACATTGATGCGGCATTTTATTCAGCCAGTTGCTCCACTTTCATACTCTCACGGTAATATTGACAGCCCTTATACAATAAGAAGGAACCAATAACTCCAGCCACTGCATTCACAATTGAAATAGAATTTCCCACCATTACGGTGTTTTGAAAGTATTTATCAGTAATTAAAGCAACCGCGGTGGTTCCTATTCCAAGGGCAATCATATTTGAGATAAGCAGGAATTTGGCAGAAACTTGTGCACGTAGTTGGTTTGGTGTCAGCATTTGAGTTGCGGCTGCAGAGGCCGGAATCGGGAAGGTTGAGAAGAACATAGCCACAGAGATCAGGGCAAATGATAAATACATGTTGTCGACCTGGGTAAACAATACACTTGGAACAATCAAGGCCGCACAGCCGATTGCACCGGCACGGATAGCAGCATCACTGTATCCACGTTTAGAGAAGAAGTCGATCAGCCAGCCACAGAACAAGGCACCCGAAGTATTGGCCACTAAAATGATGCTACCTAAGATATAACCGGTCTGGCTGGCATCAAGGCCGAAGTTACGCATGTAATAAGCAGGTGCCCAGCCCAGAAGTGAATACAACATCATGGTATAAAAAGAAAAACCAATAAAATGACAGAAAAAAGTCTTCTTATGGGTCTTGATAAAGCCAAGCGAGTTCTTGAAGGAAGCCTTAATCACCTGACCGTCTGCACCAACTTTCATCCCCTTACGCGCAGGTTCACGCACCGTCAGAACCATGAGGAGTGCAAGCAATACACCGGGTAAGCCCACAATCATAAAGGTGAGTTGCCAAGTCTTCACTTCACCAATCACCGGTAAGGCCACGAAACTGATATCTTTTAACAGTCCAATCACATAGCCGCCAATCAGGAAAGCTAAACCCGAACCAATAAAGGCGCCAATCGCATATACACCGAGTGCACGGCCCAATTTCTCCTTGGGAAATAAATCGGCGACAATCGAATAAAATGCTGGGGAAAGTGCGGCTTCACCTGCACCCACACTCAAACGTGCCAGAAACATTTGAATGAAGTTTTTACTGAGTCCGCAAGCAGCGGTTGCCAGACTCCAGAAAGCAATACCGGTTGCAATAATTTTAATCCGGGACTTTCGGTCAGCGAGCGCGGCAATCGGAAGACCCATAATGGCATAAAACAACGAGAAGGCGAGTCCTTGCAACAGGCTAAACTGAGTATCACTGATCATTAAGTCGACTTTAATAGGCTCAATCATTAACGATAAAATTTGACGGTCTACAAATGACAGAATGTAAGCCAGCATACAGATCACCACGACATACCATTGATAGGTACTGCTTTCTTTGGGTGGCTGAATCTGTTTAGAAACCGGCGATACTGTTTCTACCGAGCTAGGCTCAAAACTTTGATTTTCACATTCAAGCGTCCTTTCAACTATTTCTATTTCCATCGACTTATCATTCATCATGCAACATCCTATGTTGATTGTTTGAGATATTTTGATACTTGTAATATTGATATTGTTTTATTGTGTATCGTATTTTTTAATCTAGAGTTTAAATTTCTTTTCGTCAATCAATTTCTATAAAAGGATACATATAATTTAAACTAATAAAAAAAAGGAATCATAATGATTCCTTTTTAGCTAATTTAAAGTTTAGGCTTCACGTTCAACCAGGGTCAAAATATCATAAGTCGCGACCAGCTCATTGCGCTGATTTTTGACTTTAATATCCCAGACCACCACACCATGGGGCTTCTGTGCCGGATCACGCAATGTTTTAGGCGTTTTCTGCTTACAGGTCAGTTCAACCTGCAGGGTGTCGCCAATTTTCACCGGTTCGACAAAGCGCAGATTGTCCATGCCATAGTTGGCAATGACCGGACCTGGAGCCGCATCGACAAATAAGCCGGCTGCAGCAGAAACCACGAAATAGCCATGGGCGACACGTTCACCAAATAGCGATTCCGCAGCAGCGATTTTATCCATATGCGCATAGAAGAAGTCACCGCTCAGACAGCCAAAGTTGACCAGATCGGCTTCTGTAACGCTACGTCTTGCAGTCAGCAAACGTTCACCAATACGTAATTCATCAAATGATTTTTTGAAAGGATGTACTCGGTCTTCAAAGACTTGAGCGCCGGCAGTCCAGCTATGACCCACTTGGGTCATGGCATTTGGCGAGCCTTGAATCGCAGTACGTTGCATATAATGTTTGACTGCACGTAAACCGCCCAATTCCTCACCCCCACCGGCACGACCCGGTCCACCATGAACCAGTAAAGGTAATGGAGAACCATGTCCGGTACTTTCTTTGGCACTTTCTGCATCCATAATATGCACACGGCCATGCCAAGGCGCAATTTTGCTCAGCAGCTGTTCGATGTTTTCATCGGTATTTCTTACGATGGAGGCGACCAGACTACCTTCGCCACGTGCCACCAGCTCAGCAAGTTGAACCAGACCGCTATAAGGCATTAAGGTGACGACAGGGCCAAATGCTTCTACCTTATGAATATGCTGTGCCTGTTCGGGCGCTGTGCAGACTAAAACCGTAGGTGGGTAGCAGGCTGATTTTTCAGGATTTTCGACCTGAAGAATAAAGTCCTGCCGCAAGTGACTACCAAATACAATCTCTGCATCCTGGCTGAGCTGTTCAACTTTTGCAGCGACATCATGTTTCTGTTTAACGCTGGCCAAAGCGCCCATGCTGACGCCTTCTTGAGCGGGATCGCCCACCACGACTTTTTTTAGTTTTTCAATCAGTCTGGTCTGTACGGTATGCAAAAGTGCGGCGGGAACAAAGGCACGACGAATTGCGGTACATTTTTGTCCGGCTTTGCTGGTCATTTCCCGGAAGACTTCACGGACAAATAAATCAATGCTTTCGTCATTGGCCTGTTCGGTCAAAATCGCGCTGTTGACCGAGTCGGCTTCCATGGTGAACGGAATCGAGTAGGCATTTAAGTGTGGATGAGAACGCAGTTTTTGCCCGGTTGAAGCAGAACCGGTAAAGGTCACAGTATCTTGAGGATTTAAATGATCAAACAAATCATAGATCTGACCGCAAATGAGTTGCAGTGCGCCTTCCGGCAAGAAGCCGCTTTCATGAATGGCTTTGACCACGGCATGGGTCAGCTCGGCACCTTCAGTGGCCGGTTTAACAATACACGGCACGCCCGCTAAAAGAGCAGGTGCGATTTTCTCCAGCATGCCCCAGATTGGAAAGTTAAAGGCATTGATATGGACGGCGACACCGGCTTTGGGACTGAGAATATGTTTCGCGCCAAAGCTGCCTTGCTTGGACAGAGGAATCCATGCATCTTCAACCCATGCGGTTTCATCACTCAGTTCACGGCGCACCAAACTCGAATAGGCATATAAGGTCCCAATCCCGCCTTCAATATCAATCCAGGCATCTTTACGGGTACAGCCTGTCGCCTTGGCCAGCTGGTAAAACGCTTCTTTGCGTTGCATCAAATACTGTGCCACTTGCTTTAGTGCATCGGCACGTTGATGGAAAGTCCATGTGGCAATCGTTGCGCCTTTTTGTTTGGCATACTTCACCACGGCCTGGGTATCGATACCCTGACTACCGACCTGATAAACCGCTTCACCGCTAATGGCATGATAAACCGTACGTAAATCAGCTTGAGCTGTGTATTCCTGACCATAGATCAGTGAGCTTAAGCTTTTGATGGCAATAGGATTATTTTGTGACTCAGTATCTTGATCATCCATTGCGCTTGAGTAGCTATCTAACTCTAACATGGTAAAACTCCATTTATGATACGGTTTAAAAAGTATTTTAATTTTGATGTTTCATAATTTGTGATTAAAAAGCTGAAATGTCAATCACAAATATGTGTTTAAGCAGGATGAGTAATAAAATAAAAAATATATTTATATAATAAACAATGGCTTATACAAAATAGACTTTTAAAATTAAATGATACCAATAAATATATATTGATTTTAATTATGTATCGTTTTAATTTGAATGTATCAACACTTGGGATAAGTGAGGCAACAATGAATCATCAACAACAAATTTTTGATCAAAAGATTGTAAAGGATATTTCTATCGAGCCGAAGGACTGGATGCCGGATGCTTATCGTAAGACCTTGATTCGTCAGATTGGTCAGCACGCACACTCTGAAGTGGTGGGCATGTTGCCCGAAGGCAACTGGATTACTCGTGCACCGACCTTGAAACGTAAAGCAGTGCTGATGGCGAAAGTCCAGGATGAAGCCGGTCATGCTTTGTATCTCTATAGTGCTGCAGAAACTTTGGGTGCGGATCGTGACGACATGATGGATAAACTGATTGCCGGTCGCATGAAATATTCATCCATTTTTAACTATCCAACCCTGAGCTGGGCCGATGTTGCAGCGATTGGCTGGCTGGTGGATGGGGCAGCGATTGTTAATCAGGTTGCGCTGTGTCGGACTTCTTATGGTCCTTATGCACGTGCCATGGTGCGCGTCTGCAAGGAAGAGAGTTTCCATCAGCGTCAGGGCTTTGAGGCCATGATGCAATTGGCCAATGGTACGCCGGAACAAAAACAATTGGCACAGGATGCAGTGAATCGTTTCTGGTGGCCGGCACTGATGATGTTTGGTCCAAGCGACGATAATTCACCGAATAGTGCACAAAGTATGCAGTGGAAAGTGAAGTTGTTCAGCAACGACGAGCTCCGTCAGAAATTTGTCGATAACACCGTATCGCAAGTCTTGCAGCTGGGGTTAACGGTTCCCGATCCAGACCTCAAGTTTAATGAAGCAACTGGACATTACCAATTTGGTGAAATCAATTGGGATGAGTTTTTTGCGATTCTTGCAGGCAAGGGACCTTGTAACCACGAGCGTATTGAAGCACGCCGCAAAGCGTGGGAAGGCGGCAAATGGGTACGTGATTCAGCAGCAGTCTATGCGAAAAAGCAGCAGCAACAGTCAGCCGCACAAAAAGTTGCTTAAAACAGTTTGATCAATATAAGGAAATTTGCTCATGAATAACAAAAACAACTGGTCACTTTATGAAGTGTTTGTGCGTAGTAAACAGGGTCTGAGTCACCGTCATGTCGGCAGCCTGCGTGCATCGGATGAGGAAGTCGCATTACAAAATGCCCGCGATGTGTATACCCGCCGCAATGAAGGTATCAGTATCTGGGTGGTTAAATCAGAATTGATTACCTCTTCACAACCGGATGAAAAAGCAGAATTTTTCGAACCATCGATGGACAAGGTTTACCGTCATCCAACCTTTTATAACATTCCGTCTGGCATCGAGCACATGTAAAGGAAAAGGTGAAGATTATGACAAATCAAGTATTGGCAGAATTTCTTTTACATATGGGTGACAGTCAACTGATCCTGTCACATCGTTTGGCAGAGTGGTGTGGTCATGCACCTGAACTGGAACTGGATATTGCCTTGGCCAATATTGGACTGGATTTACTCGGTCAGGCACGTACTGCACTCAGTCTGGCGGGTGAAGTAGAAGGGCAGGGCCGTGATGAAGACAAGCTGGCTTATTTCCGTACTGAGCGTGAATACCGTAATTTGCTGCTGTGCGAACAGCCGAATGGTGACTTTGCCCAGACTTTGGTGCGCCAGTGGTTGATGGATCACTACCACGCTTTATTGTTTCGTGCCTTAAGTGAAAGCCAGCATGCTGAGTTGGCTGCCTTTGCAGTGAAGTCACTCAAAGAAGTGAAATATCACCAGCGTTTTTCTACCACTTGGATGGAGCGCTTAAGTTTGGGTACAGCAGAAGCGCATGAAAAAACCCAGCAAGGTTTAAACCAGTTATGGCGTTTTACCGCGGAACTTTTTGTATTGACGGCTGAGGAAAAACAGCTGGTCGAGACTGGAGTAATTCCAGAAATTGAAACCTTAAAAGCACAGTGGCTGCAGACGATTACAGCCGAATTAGCCCGATTTGAATTAAGCCTGCCAGAGCTGGGCGCTTATCGTAGTGGTGCTAAACAGGGTTTACATACAGAGCATCTTGGTTTTGTTTTGGCCGAACTGCAATACATGCAGCGTTCATATCCAAACATGAACTGGTAATTTGACACAATCACAGGGAGTGAGTCGCATGAATCTGATTCGACACGTAGAAGATCAATGTTGGGACGTTTTGCAGCAGGTTTCTGATCCAGAGATTCCAGTATTGTCAGTGATTGATCTGGGCATGATTCGTGGCGTCGAGCTGAATCAGCAGGATGAAATTGTGGTGCGACTCACGCCGACCTATAGCGGCTGTCCGGCCACCGATGTATTAAAGGCAGAAATTACCCAGGCTTTCGAGGCGAACGGTTTGACGCCAGTCAAAGTGATTGTGGACCTTTCTGAAGCTTGGACCACGGACTGGATGAGTGAATCGGGCAAACACAAATTACAGCAGTATGGTATTGCACCGCCGCAAGGCCAGTCACATAGCTGCGGTACGCATGTCGCTTTAACAGATGGCATCACCTGTCCACAGTGCTTAAGTCACAACAGCAAATTATTAAGTGAATTCGGTTCGACCGCCTGTAAAGCTTTATATCAATGTCGGGACTGCTTAGAAACTTTTGACTATTTCAAATGTATTTAATTGTAACGATTGCGCGGTGGGCAGGGTAAACCAATAACAAGCCTGAACACCGCCAGCTAAAAGAAGGATTTTGCCATGAGCCAATTTATACCGTTAACCATTAAATCGATTCAGCCACAAACCGAGCAGGCGATCTGCATTGCCTTTGATCTCGAGCCTGAGCAGAAAGATGCTTTTCAATATCAGCCGGGTCAGCACCTGACCATTCGTCATTTAACCGATGACGGCGAACTGCGCCGCTGTTACTCCATTTGTAGTGATACTCAGGAAGACATGAGTATTGCGATTAAAAAAATTGATCAGGGGCAGTTTTCAACCTGGGCCAATGCGCATCTCAAAGCGGGCGATGTTGTAGAAGTCATGCCACCACAAGGTGTGTTCTTCCAAAAAGCAGCCAAAACGGGTGGCCAGAATTATTTAGGCTTTGCAGCAGGCAGTGGCATTACGCCGATCTTGTCGATTGTAAAGTCGGTGCTGAACGGTCAAGCGGAAGCAACATTCACCCTAGTATATGGCAACCGTTCCTGGAAACAGACCATGTTTTCTGAGCAGATCATGGACCTGAAAGACCGTTTTAAGGAACGTCTGCAACTGGTGAATATTTTTTCCCGTGAACTGAATGACAGCGAGATCTTTAATGGTCGGATCAATGCGGATAAATTGCAGCAGCTGTTTCAGGCCAATCTGATTTCAGCCGACACTGATCACTGTTTTGCCTGTGGTCCTGAAGAAATGATGGCAGCGGTCGAAACGGTATTACCGACCTGGGGCATTCAGCCCAGCAAGATTCACACTGAACGCTTCAATACCGGTACTGCACCGCGAGCAAGTGCACAGCAAATTGAAAGCCGCAGTGAAGAACGCGTCAATATTATTCTGGATGGCCGTGAGCTGATGGTTGAAGTATCCAAACAGGATGACAGTATTTTAGATGCTGCGCTACGTGCCGGGGCAGACCTGCCATATGCCTGCAAGGGCGGGGTCTGTGCAACCTGTAAATGTAAGGTGTTAGAGGGTCAGGTTGAAATGGCTGTGAATTACAGTCTGGAGGAAGATGAACTCCAGAAAGGTTATGTGCTGAGCTGTCAGGCACGCCCGATTACAGCCAATGTACGCCTGAGTTTCGATGAATAAAAGCTGAATTTACAGCACTGAGAACAGCAGGAGTTCAAGGATGACCTACATTAAAACCAGCTCACCCAAGCCAGGTGTGGTGCTGATTGAGCTGAATCGCCCGGAAAAGCGCAATGCTTTAAACAATGCCACCTTGCAAGACATTGCAGCCTGTTTACAGAACTTGGAAACAGATGCTGCGGTGAAGGCCGTGGTCATCACCGGAAATACGCAATGCTTTGCAGCCGGCGCTGATTTAAATGAGCTGGCGCAGTTAGATGTGGTCAGCATCCAGCAGGATCAGCGCCCGCTGCTTTGGAAAAAAATTGATGAATTTTCCAAGCCTTTAATCATGGCCGTGAATGGCTATGCCTTGGGTGCCGGTTTTGAACTGGCTTTGCATGGCGACATGATCGTCACAGGTGAGAATGCCCAGTTTGCCTTGCCTGAAATAGCTTTGGGGATGCTGCCAGGTGCGGGTGGCACACAGCGTCTGGCCCGTCTGGTCGGGCAGCAATTGACGATGCGCTGGGCCATGACCGGTGAAATGATTTCGGCACAGAGCGCATTGCAACAAGGTATTAGCAGCCAGGTCTGTCCGCCAGCTTTAACCGTGCAATACGCACTGGAACTGGCAGGAAAAATTGCCAAGCAGGCACCGCTGGCCATTCGTGCCATCAAGCAATCTTTAAAGTCGATTCATGAAGTGACTTTAAGTCAGGGACTTAAATTAGAGCGTCAACATTTTGTCTGGCTGGCTGCAACCCAGGATCGCCAAGAAGGCATCAATGCATTTTTAGAAAAAAGAAAACCAGAATTTAGAGGTGTGTAATGGAATATCAAACAATTATTGTCGAAGAAAAAAATGCAGTGGGCTACCTGACCTTTAACCGTCCCAAACAGCTCAACAGCTTTAATGAAACCATGCATCAGGAAGTCTCCAAGGTCATCAAGACCTGGGCCAAAGACAGTCAGATTCGTACCGTGGTGATTTCAGCTGAAGGTCGCGGTTTCTGTGCCGGTCAGGATTTAAATGACCGTGTGGTTGATCCGAATGCTGAGGCACCGGATTTAGGCCTGTCGATTGAAAAATACTATAACCCTTTGATCAAGCTGATTACCGAAATGCCAAAACCGGTGATTTGTGCGGTGAATGGTGTGGCAGCAGGGGCCGGCGCCAACATTGCCTTGGCCTGTGACATTGTGATTGCAGCAAAATCAGCCTCGTTTATTCAAGCCTTTTGCCGGCTTGGTTTGGTACCTGATTCAGGCGGTACCTGGTTCCTGCCACGTCTGGTTGGCCGTGCCCAAGCGATGGGACTTGCCATGCTCGGCGATAAAATTCCGGCTGAGCGCGCAGTGCAACTGGGTATGATCTGGCAAGTGGTTGAAGATGAACAACTGCAAGCAGAAGCGAAAAAATTGGCAGAACATCTGGCACAGCAACCAACCTATGGTCTGTCACTGATTAAAAAAGCCATTCATGCTGCAGCTGACAATAATCTGGATCAGCAGCTCATTCTAGAGCGTGATTTACAGCGTTTGGCCGGTCGGTCGAGTGACTATAAAGAAGGTGTACAAGCCTTTATGCAGAAACGTACGCCTGAATATAAAGGATGCTAATTCATGCAACAGCTCAATTTAGAACAAATAAAAGTTGCTGTGGTCGGTGCTGGGACCATGGGGATTGGTATTGCGCAACTGGCAGCCATGCATGGGCATCCGACCTATGTGTTTGATGTCGATCTCAGCAAAGTTCAGCATGCCTTATGTGCCTCAGGTCTGGATGCGATTGGACTTGCAGCACGCGCTATTAAATCGGGCGAAGCACAATTTGTTTTGGCCGGTGGGGTAGAATCCATGAGCCGGGCGCCTTTTGTGCAATCCAAACCCACCACAGCCTTTAGTCGTAGCCCTGAAATTTATGACACAACAATCGGCTGGCGTTTTATCAACCCAAAATTTAAAGCACAGTTCGGGGTCGACAGCATGCCAGAAACGGCAGAAAACGTCGCTGAAAAATACCAGATTAGCCGTGCAGATCAAGACCTGTTTGCCTATCACAGCCAGCAGAAAACAGCAGTAGCACAGCAAAACGGTATTTTTGCCGAAGAAATTCTGCCGGTAGAAGTCAAAGGTGCGAAGAAAACTACGCTTATCATTTCGCAAGACGAGCACCCGCGAGCAGAAACCACCCTGGAAAATTTGGCAGCTTTAAAAACCCCATTTCGTAAACAAGGCGGTTCGGTCACCGCCGGCAATGCTTCGGGTGTCAATGACGGCGCAGCTTGCGTATTGCTCGGCAATCAGCAGTTTGCCGAGCAATATGGTTTGAGCCCGAAAGTCAAAGTGATCGGGATGGCCAGCGCCGGTGTTGAAGCCAAATATATGGGCATTGGGCCAGTGCCAGCCGTACAGAAAGTCTTAAAGCAGACCGGACTGAGCTTAGAGCAAATGGATGTAATCGAGCTAAATGAAGCTTTTGCTGCGCAGTCACTTGCCGTGATTCGTGAACTGGGTCTGCCAGATGATGATTCGAGAATCAACCCGAATGGGGGAGCCATTGCCTTGGGACATCCTTTAGGGATGAGTGGCACGCGTCTGGTGATCACAGCCATGCATGAACTGAAACGTCGTAAGGGTAAATATGCACTCTGCACCATGTGTGTGGGGGTAGGACAGGGCGTTGCCCTGATTCTAGAAAATATGGATTAAGCACATCATTCAATTAATGAAATAAATCGTGGTCAGGATGACTGCGTCAGGAGTAAGAAGATGAATAACAATGCAATGGAAAAAATTGAAACGGTATCGGTGGATGAGTTACGCAGTGTTCAGCTTCAGCGTATGAAAAAGACCCTACAGCATGCATATCAGAACAGTCCGGTTTATAAAAAGAAATTTGATGATGCGGGTGTGCATCCGGATGATTTCAAATCACTGGAAGACCTGGCTAAATTTCCGTTTACCACCAAACAGGATTTACGCGATAACTATCCCTTTGGCATGTTCGCTGTACCCCAGGAACAGATCGTACGTGTGCACGCATCTTCTGGCACCACCGGTCAGCCTACCGTAGTCGGTTATACCCAAAATGACATCAATACCTGGTCAGATGTGGTGGCACGTTCTCTGCGAGCCGCCGGTTTGACCCGCAAAGATATTATTCAGGTGTCTTATGGTTATGGGCTGTTTACTGGGGGTTTAGGTGCACATTATGGCGTTGAACGCCTGGGCGCAACCGTAATTCCGATGTCGGGTGGTCAAACTGAACGTCAGGCGCAGCTGATTCATGACTTTAAGCCAACTGCACTTATGGTCACGCCATCTTACTGCCTGAATATTATTGAGGCGCTTGAGAAAAAATTCGGCACGGCAAAAGACTGTTCAATCAAAACTGGCGTATTTGGTGCAGAACCATGGACCAATGAAATGCGTAAGGAAATTGAAGAGCGTCTTGGTATTGATGCTTTGGATATTTATGGTCTGTCAGAAGTCATGGGACCCGGCGTGGCGATGGAATGTCTGGAATCCAAAGATGGTCCGACCATCTGGGAAGATCATTTTTATCCGGAAATTATCAATCCTGAAACCGGTGAAGTGCTTGAAGATGCTGAACTGGGTGAGCTGGTCTTCACCACCATTACCAAAGAAGGTATGCCGGTGATCCGTTATCGTACCCGTGACCTGACCCGTTTATTGCCAGGCACAGCCCGAACCATGCGCCGAATGGATAAAATTGTGGGACGCAGTGATGACATGATGATCATCCGCGGTGTCAATGTATTCCCCTCGCAGATTGAAGAGCAGATTTTAAGAATCCAGCAGCTCATCCCGAACTACCAAATTCAGATTTGTAAACATGGACATATGGATACGTTGCATATCCGTACCGAAATGCGTAAAGATAGTAGCGATATTATGGCGCATCAACTGGCGACCCAGCTGAAGGGCCAGATTAAAACCATGGTGGGTATTAGTGTGAGTGTGGAAGTGCTACCAGAAGGCACCCTGCCACGCTCTGAAGGTAAGGCACAGCGTGTATTTGATATCCGAAAGTCTGCATAAGCTCTACTGGATGATCGGTCGATGACTTATCATCCAGTTTTTAAAAGGTAAAGTTAAACGAAATGAATCCGAAATTAAAACAAATCATCGATGACTTTATTGGTAATGAAGCATTGAGCGGGACTTCATTAATCATGACCATTTTTGGTGACTGTATTTTTCACCGCGGTGGTATTATCAGTCTGGCCAGTTTAATCCAGTTGATGGATGTATTTGGTTTTAACGAGAGATCCGTTCGTACTGCGGTATTTCGCCTGGTTCAAAATGGCTGGCTGGTCTCGGAGAAAATTGGCCGCACCAGTTATTATCGGGTGACTGAAAGCAGCCGTCAGCGCTTTATGATGGCAGATCAAAAAATTTACAGTTTTACTCATCAGGAATGGGATCAGAAATGGGATCTGGTGCTGCTGAGTTCGGTCGAACTGGAAAACAAACTGCTCCTAAAAAAAGAACTGGAATGGTTAGGTTTTGCCAATATTGCCAGCAATGTCATGGCCTATCCGGGCTGTGATCACAACAAACTGCAAAACTTGCTGTTAAATTTAAAAATGACAGAGCAGGTGGTGGTGTTTAAGGCAGAAACTTTACTGTTATGGCAGGAATCTTATCCAACCGTGAAACGCATGGTAGAGACGAATTGGCCGGTTCAGGAGTTGCATCAGCGTTATGAAAAATTCATCGGGGTGTTTAGGGAATTTTTTCATTTAGTGGAAAATGAAGATGAGCTCGATCCGGTACAGGCCTTTCAACTACGAATTTTACTGATTCATCAATATCGTCGCATTTTATTAAAAGATCCCAACCTGCCCTTTGAACTGTTACCCTCAAACTGGTTATCCATCAATGCCCGGAACTTGAGCAGTAACTTGTACCAAACCGTGGTGGCTGCGGGTGAAGAGTTTTTCATGGAGATTGCACGAACCTCAGAAGGCTCCATGCCGCCTGTACATCCGCAGTTCTATAAACGCTTTGGTGGTTTGCGTCAGCAAGAAATCAGCTATTAAAGCAATCATTTATTAAAGTAATCAGATTTTAAAGTAATCAGATTTTAAAGGAATAAAACGATGCCTTGCTATGCCATAGATGGGGTGATCCCTGTGGTCAGTCCTCAAGCTTATGTTCATCCGACTGCGGTGCTGATTGGTGATGTAGTGATTGAAGCGGGAGTCTATATTGGTCCTTTCGCGGCCTTAAGAGCCGATTTTGGCGGGATTCGTATTAAGAAAAATGCCAATGTTCAAGACTCGTGTACCATTCATGGTTTCCCAGACAGCGTGACCTTAGTGGAAGAATACGGTCATATTGGGCATGGCGCAATTTTACATGGCTGTATTATTCGCAAAAATGTGCTGGTGGGCATGAACAGCGTGATTCTGGATGAGGCTGAAATTGGCGAGAATACCATTATTGGTGCCAATAGCACGGTAAAAGCCAAGGCTCGGATTCCTGAAAACTCACTGGCATTCGGTAGCCCTGCCAAGGTGATCCGTAGCTTGGAAGCTAAAGAAATTGCCTGGAAAACCAAGGGTACCGAACAATATATTCACTTAACCCAGCGCTGTTTGTCTACCATGCAGGAAGTTTTACCCTTGTCGGAAGATTCAGCAGATCGGCTTACCTATCAACATTTCGCTGCAGAACATGTCATCAAATCTAACAGTTGATTTTTAACCACGGCGAAAACAACATTTCAACCGATACTTTTCAAGCTGTCCGGGTTAACTGACCACTTGGGTAGATTTATTCAGAACCCAAGCTTGATTAGCACGAAGCTGTATAATCAAGCTTGCTCTCACTTGAAAAGCGTTTTGTTGATCCGTCTAAATATATCCAGCATCCCTTATGTTGCATATCCATACCTGCTATCAAGCGATTTGAATAAAATTAACCAGGCTGAATATGCTGATGTTTTCTAAGTTTTAGATGAGGTAAATTCATTATTGAAGATTTTAACCGCTTTATAAGATTATGACTCTTGTGCGCAACGACCCAAATAAAAAAAGCCGATAAAGAAGTGTTTAAGTCAAAAACTGAATTTAATTGATGCTCTTAAAATCACTTTTACACACCTATCTTTTAGCTAAATTTAAAAATTAATATTTAATAAATTATTGTTTTTTATGATTTTTAAAAAATAAACCCAGCTTTATTCTCAACCATTTCATACTAGCTTAACGGCTTTATACAATTACATATTGGGTAATCCGCTTTTCTGCCTTGCATTGCTGCTTGCGAGAATAAAAATCCTTAACATGAATTTTACTCATCTTTGCATTAGATAAAATCATTTTCATTCATGTATTCGTTCGAGTATAAATCTCCTCATTCAGAAATTTATATTTTCTCTCAGAGATTAGGGTAGCGGATTATCATGAGTAATAAGTTTGCATGTTCAATTAAACGCATTCGTTTTGACGAAAATTATAAACCAGCTGACAATACACGTCAGACCACAAATTTCGCCAATTTAGCGCGTGGTGAAAGTCGCCAAGAAAACTTACGTAAAACTTTAGCGATGATCAACAACCGCTTTAATAGTCTGGCAACCGTCGATAACCCTAAAGGTGATCGTTATTCACTTGAAATTGACATTATCTCCGCTGAACTCGATATTGAAGGGAATGGAAATACTTTTCCATTCATTGAAACACTCAAAAGCACGATCATCGACCATCAAACTAATGAACGTATTGAAGGCATGATTGGTAACAGTTTTTCATCTTATGTACGTGATTATGACTTCAGTGTGGTATTGCCAACGCTTGGCTGCAAGTTTAATGAAAAGCCAGAAAATTTCGGTGATTTACATGGAAAATTATATAAACACCTTGTGAACTCAGAAGTATTCAAAGCTGAATTTAAAAAACAGCCTGTGATTTGCCTGAGCGTATCAACAACGAAAATATACTATCGCACAGCCAATGTACATCCAGTTTTAGGTGTGGAATACACCAACGATGACTATTCACGTACTGATGAATACTTTGCCAAAATGGGCTTAAGCGTTCGGTACTTTAAACCTGAAAATGCGAATGCACCTCTTGCATTTTACTGTGCTGGCGACTTGCTTCGTGACTACACAGATTTTGAATTAATCAGTGCCATCAGCACCATGGAAAGTTTCCAAAAGATTTATCGCCCTGAAATCTATAACACCAATTCACCTGCAGGTGTGGTGTATCAGCCAAGCTTGAGCTATAGCGACTATTCTTTAACTCGCATCGTGTATGACCGTGTAGAACGTGGCGAACTTGCAGTTAAACAAGGTAAATGGACAGAAGAAAACTTCATCAAGCCATATAAAGAAATTCTTGATGAATGGGCTACTAATTTTCAAGAAGACACTGCTCAGCAAAATGCTGCTTAAGACACTGAACTTATCTACAGATTTATGACTTACAGAAAGAAGATAAAACATGGCGATTTTACTCCCAACATCTACTGCAGGCAGCTTACCGAAACCATCTTGGTTAGCAGAACCAGAAAAGCTTTGGTCAGCATGGAAACTTGAAGGGGAAGAACTTCTTGAAGCTAAACGTGATGCTTTAAAACTATCATTACATGAGCAAGTTCGTGCGGGTATTGATATTGTCAGTGATGGTGAGCAAACTCGTCAGCACTTTGTCACCACGTTCATTGAGCATTTAGAAGGTGTTGATTTCGAAAAGCGTGAAACTATGCGTATTCGTAACCGTTATGATGCAAGCGTGCCATCCGTAGTGGGCGAAGTTTCTCGTAAACAAGCAGTGTTTGTTGAAGATGCAAAATTCTTACGTAGCCAGACCGACCAGCCGATTAAATGGGCATTACCTGGTCCAATGACTATGATTGACACTCTCTACGATGGTCATTACAAGAGCCGTGAAAAGTTGGCTTGGGAATTTGCGAAAATTCTCAACCAAGAAGCCTTAGAATTACAAGCTGCTGGTGTAGATATTATTCAATTTGATGAACCAGCGTTTAATGTCTTCTTTGATGAAGTGAATGATTGGGGTGTAGCGACTTTAGAACGTGCACTTGAAGGTCTTAAATGCGAAACGGCAGTACATATTTGTTACGGTTACGGTATTAAAGCCAATACAGATTGGAAAAAGACTTTAGGTAATGAATGGCGTCAATACGAGCAAGCATTCCCTAAACTGCAACAGTCAAAGCTCGATATCATTTCATTAGAATGCCAAAACTCGCGTGTGCCAATGGATTTGATTGAATTGATTCGTGGAAAGAAAGTCATGGTTGGCGCAATTGACGTGGCAACCAATCAAGTTGAAACGCCTGAAGAAGTCGCAAATACACTACGTAAGGTGCTTCAGTTCGTCGATGCAGACAAACTTTATCCTTCAACCAACTGCGGTATGACCCCTTTATCTCGTCAAGTCGCTCGCGGCAAACTCGAAGCATTAAGCGCTGGTGCTGCCATTGTTCGTCAAGAACTTGAGGCTTAATCCAACGTAGTCTAAAGCAAGGCAGGGTAAATGGCTGTTCATGAATTCTGCCTTAAGCATAAGCACGTTTATATATTTGAGATGAAAGAGATGATTGAAGCAACAGACTTTAGAAATGCAATGTCATTATTAACGACTGCAGTCAATGTAATTACCACAGAAGGTGTAGCAGGTATCCATGGTTTTACAGCATCTGCAGTATGTAGTGTCACCGATACACCACCGACATTATTGGTCTGTATGAATCAAACTTCCCGTTCGCATGCACACTTCGTTGAAAATAAAATTTTAAGTGTGAATGTGTTGGGTGCTCAACATGAACAGGTTTCAAATGCATTTGCTTCAAGTAAATTCAGTTCTGAAGATCGTTTTAAACTCGGTTCTTGGAATACTCTTGAAACAGGTTCACCTGTTTTAGAAGATGCTTTAGTCAGCTTCGATTGTGAGATTGAACAGATTCAAGAAGTTGGCACACATAGCGTATTTATGTGTCGCG
The DNA here is from genome assembly GCF_001647545.1 of Acinetobacter sp. SFB. Classification (GTDB taxonomy): domain Bacteria; phylum Pseudomonadota; class Gammaproteobacteria; order Pseudomonadales; family Moraxellaceae; genus Acinetobacter. The sequence continues at coordinate 91,397 of NZ_LSZH01000016.1, read as the reverse complement.
TGGTTGCGATTAAACAAAGTCAGCAGGATGAAAGTTTGGTTTATTTCAATCGTTCTTACCATCAGGTGGGTCAAATCGAAATCGCTTAAGTCAATTGTCTAACGATCATCAAACCATAAAGTAAGTATTCTGTGGAATTGATCAGTTTTTATTTGTTGCTGCATTAGCCGGATTCGCTGCTGGGCTGCTTTCTGCAACAAATTTATAAAGGATTAATGGTTTTTTGTGTTCAGGGTTGCTTCTACGATGTTGGCAGGTTCAAAAAAGCGCGTAGGTCAGAAGCAAGTATTTCTATGAATGACTAAACAAATTTTTTCAGGTAGGGGATAGAGGGGGTGAACAGCCACCGATTTTTTAGACACTTTAAGTTAGATAAAATGACTAATTAACGAGGTGTTTATGAACAGCAGTACACGATATCCAGAAGAATTCTAAGTTGATGTAAAAGTGGTGCTGCGGTACATCGGTTCAAGTGAGCTAAAAGAAATTTAAAATTGATTTCTACAGGATTTTTTGTCCTTACAGCTAAAGATTATAAGGGTACAGAGGCATTTTATTATAGTCCTGTATTCTGATTAAATTAAAAAAATACTGCGAGTTGGATTCTGAATTAAAATTTCATAATTGAGAGATCAGGAAATAAGCACAGGGAATGAGTATATATTCGGAAAGCTGAAAAAATTTCAAAATATTTGCAGCATATGATCAAAAATGAAGGAAAAGATGGAAGCTTAGATTCAACTTCATGACCGGATTTATAATAGATGATGCAGTAAAATCGAGTTATGAAATAAGTTTAAGATGTAACCATCTTTCAGAAAAAAGCACGAATAGAGATGTATAAGATACTCTTTTCGTTTATCTTTAGAGGGGCATATTCGGACTAGAATTCAGATTATCATCAATCTATATCGGGTTTCTTCCGCCGCAGTTTAACTGCTTAGGTTTATGCGACCTTTCAATAGAGTTTGATAATTAACTAAAATGAAAAGATACAAATTGATGGGCTAACAATACTTTGCCATTTAAGGCCCTAAGCTTTTAATTCGAACTGGAGATGCTCCTTGCGTGCTAGCCGCTATAAATATTTGATCATCATATTGCTTGTACTTGCAGTAGGTTTTGCGCTATTTCGCTGGTGGCAGGGGCCAGTATTGCCAAGTTATACCGTACGCTCCATGCCTTTGGTGCAAAATGTCGTCGCGACCGGGCGAGTGGCCACGGTTTCGCGTGCTCAGGTCGGCAGTGAAATTAGCGGTGTGGTTCTTCAACGGCTGGTACAGGAAGGAGACCAGGTTTCACTGGGTGACCTGTTGGTGGTTCTGAAATCGGATGAGCTGCTTGCCCAGGTGCGGCAGGCTGAGCTTAAACTAACCGAATTGGCAACCAGCACACGGCCACAGGCAGTGGCAGAGTTGGCCAGTGCTAAAGCACAACTGGAACAGGCAAGTCGTGAAGCAGTACGTAGACGCAATGCAGCAGCAGGCATCCTGTCGGCTGAAGAAATAGAGCAGGCGCTAGAAGCAGAAAGAGTCGCGCGCAACAATTATGAAACGGCACGCTTAAAAGTGGCATCACTGGCACCGGGGCAAGTCGAAGAAGCTTCACTTCGTCAGCAACTTGCAGTGGCGCAGGCTCAATTGGCCAAGACAAAAATTCGGGCTGCGGTGACAGGCACTGTACTCACACGTGATGTGGAGCCGGGTGATTTAGTCCAACCTGGGAAAACCTTATTTACGATTGCATTGAAGGGTAATACAGAAATCCGGGTGCCGCTGGATGAGCGCAATTTACCCCAACTGGCCTTGCAGCAAAATGCAACGGTCATTACCGATGCTTATCCAGATCAATCTTTTCCGGCCCGTATCAATTTTATTGCACCGAGCATTGATCCTCAACGTGGCACAGTCGAGGTCAGATTAACTGTGAATCCCGTGCCTGATTTTTTACGTCAAGATATGACGGTATCGGTTAATGTCGAGACCGATAGACGAGCGCGAGCACTCACCGTTCCCAATGATGCTTTAAGCGCTATTAAGGGAAATAAGGCAGTGGTATTAAGGGTAAATGATGGAAAAATACAGCGTCAGCAGGTTCGTTTAGGCTTACGTGGTCTTGCCATGTCAGAAGTGGTGTCCGGTTTAAGTGCGGGTGATCAGGTACTGGCTGATGCAGAATCTTCATTAAAAGATGGAGCAAGAGTCCGTTTAAAGCCACAAAACACCTTATTGGTGAACCCTGCTGAGCATACCGACAACAAAAATGAATTACCGGTGAAATTCGATTGAAAAACTTTCTCGGACGGATTTGGACCGAATGGAAAATCGCGGTCAGTTTTTTGCGCGAGGGCCGTGCACAGTCCATTATGATTACTGTGGGTGTTGCAGTGGGCGTGGCTGTGATTGTTTTTATTAGTGCTTTGATTCATGGGTTGCAGTCGAATATTGTCGAACGTACTCTGGGCACCCAAGCCCATATCCGTTTGCTGTCACCGGATGAGGTGAACCAGATTGTACCGCCTCCTGCGGGGACTGTGCAATTGGTGCAGGAAGACAAGCGGGCACAGCGGCTGCGTTCGATCAATAACTGGCAGCAAATTACCGAAACCTTGGATCAGTTGCCTGTACTGACGGCGGTATCTCCCGTCGTGTCTGGACCGGCATTTGTCCAGCGGGGCGATGCAGTGGAATCGGTCGCATTGGTCGGTATCAATCTAGAGCGTTATCAACAGATCATTCCGCTGAAAAAATATCTGCTGAGTGGTCAGCTACGAGTGGGCGCCGACGATGTATTGATTGGCAGCCAGTTAGCCAAAGATCTGGGTGTACAGGTGGGTAGCAAGTTGCGCCTGGATACCGGTCAGCAAAATAGTGCATTGGTGAATGTTGCCGGAATCTTTGAACTGGGGGTACGGGAACTGGATGCACGCTATGTCTATCTGGACTTAAAACAGGCACAGTCCTTACTGGGTTTGCCAGGCGGGGTGACGGTCATTGACCTGACCATCGAAGATATTTTTGAGGCAGATCAAATTGCGGCACAGATAGGACGTTTGACCTCATTAAAAGCAGAAAGCTGGATCGAAACCAATGCGCAACTCATGAATGCGATTACAGCCCAAAGCCTGTCGACCAATATGATTATTGTCTTTGTCGCCATTTCAGTCGCCTTTGGCATTGCCAGTGTCATGTCGGTCAGTGTGGTACAACGCACCCGGGAAATTGGTATTTTACGTGCTACAGGTGCAACTCGATCACAAATTTTAAGAATTTTCCTGTTCCAGGGGGCAATATTTGGCTTGCTCGGTTCGGTGCTGGGCAGTGTGGTCAGTTATGGTCTGGTCTGGGTATTTAATAACTTTGGCCCGGGATTATTCTATATTCCGATTTCGATCGAGCTGGTGATGCTGGCATTGTTATTGGCCACAGTGACTGGCGTTCTGGCTGCAGCGGTGCCATCGCGCCGGGCAGCAGCGCTCGATCCGGTGGAGGCGATTCGTCATGTCTGATCAGTTGCAGGAAGTGCTGCGCCTAGAAGGGTTGCGTAAATCTTATAATATCGGCCAGCCCAATGAAGTTGAGGTTCTGCATGGCATTGATTTATGTATTGGTCGCAAGGACTTTGCTGCACTGATTGGTCCTTCCGGATCTGGCAAAAGTACCTTATTAAATATTTTGGGGCTGCTGGATAAACCTAGCAGCGGTGAACTTTATCTACTGGGACAACCGACCAGTGCGATGGAGGACAGCGGACGTACTGCACTGCGCGGCAACAGTATTGGGTTTGTATTTCAGTTTCATCATCTGATTCAAGCATTTACGGCATTGGACAATATCTTGATGCCGCTAATGATGACGCAGGGTAAACCGAATAAACAAGCGTTACAACGAGCGCGTGATTTGCTCGCTGCCGTTGGTTTGGAAAAGTTCGCTGACCGGAAACCGAATGAGCTTTCAGGGGGTCAGCAACAGCGGGTCGCAATTGCCCGGGCGCTGATCACTGAACCGGCCCTACTCTTGGCCGATGAACCTACAGGTAATCTGGATACCCAGACCGCTGCTGAAATGTTTGAACTGTTTCGTAAAGTACATCGTGAACGTGATTGCGCAGTGCTGCTGGTGACGCATGATCCACGGCTTTCAGCCACGTGTGATCGTACTATCAATCTGGTTGACGGTCGGATCGAAAGTGATTCAGCAAATGGCTAAGCAGAGCATTTATATTAAATGCCAGCTAATAAGAGCAAGAGTAAATATTTTATCAGACAGGTAAATTGTTGTTAACGAGCTTGGATTTAATCAAAGTGAGAAGATTGAAGGCATACATGAAGATTAGCAAACTTGCTTAGCACTTTTTCATCCATTAAAAAATAAACAACTTTTTGATTTATCAAAGAAAGGGGATACATTATTTATTTTGAGAAGTTAAGGACACGTGACCTCTCTCTAATCTTCTAGGCACACTAGGGAATTATCTAAACTGACCTAATCTACGGCCACATTTGGCAAGGATGAGGATATTGAAATTTCCTGCAATCGAATCAGGCAGCATTCGCATCTCGATAGGATGAGTGCAGAAGTATTTGAGGCAGCTCCAAAATAAGGATGTTCTTGTCTCAGTGACCGCGAGTCGATCAAAAAGTACTAGAAAACAAAGCTCTGATTTTTATCATGTGGATCATGCTGTTGATCTTCTCCTCCTGCCTCATGCTTTCAGGCTAAAAGGAACCTAATCATAGATGCCTTTTAGCTGAGATAACCATTAATACGAATAATACGCACCGATGATTAAGCGCATTGTTTAGGCTGTACCATATTGTTGATCGCTAGCACATCAGTCAAAACTTGATCTGACAGGAGATTTTCGGCTTTAATTAAAGCCAAAACGCTGTGACCCGATTCATTGGCTTGTTTCGCAATACGTGTTGTTGTTTCATACCCTAAATACGGATTCAGTGCGGTAATAATGCCAATTGAATTTTCAACATTTGCCTGACAATGTTCAGCATTTGCACGTATATTTTCAATACATTTATGTTGCAACATTTGCATAGCTTTGCCCAGCAAATCAATCGATTCGAACAGTTTGAAAGCAATCAAAGGCTCCATAGCGTTTAACTGTAACTGGCCTGCTTCTGCAGCCAAAGTAATGGCTAAATCATTAGCAATGACTTGATAACATACTAAATTCATGGCTTCTGGAATAACTGGATTAACCTTACCTGGCATAATTGAACTACCAGGTTGACGTGGTTCTAAATAAATTTCATTTATACCTGTGCGCGGGCCACTAGAGAGTAAACGCAAGTCATTGGCAATTTTTGATAGTTTGGTGGCTGTACGTTTTAATAAGCTGGATAATAAAACGAAATCGCCCATATCTGAAGTGGCTTCAATTAAATCAGGTGCGCTACTAATTTCTCGTTGGGTAATTTCCGATAATGCGGCAATCGCATACTCACGGTACTTGGCTTCGGTATTTATACCTGTTCCAATTGCAGTCCCGCCCAAATTCACGATACTTAAGGCATCCGGCATGATTTGATTAAGTTTGTTCAGATCATTTTGTAACGTGGTAGCAAAAGCGCCAAATTCTTGGCCTAAAGTCATCGGCACAGCATCTTGCAACTGAGTACGACCCATTTTTAGAATATGAGAAAACTCATCGGACTTATGTTTAAAACTTTGAATTAAGTTTAAAAATGGGGTGTTTAATTGATCTATTGCAGCAATTAAACCGATTTTAATAGCGGTAGGGTAAACATCATTTGTAGACTGGGACATATTAACATCATTATTTGGATGTAAATATTGATAGTCACCTTTTAAGTATTCCAAATACTCTAGACCAATATTAGCAAGAACTTCATTAATATTCATATTGGTTGAAGTACCTGCGCCGCCCTGAATCATATCTATCGGAAATTGATCATGATATTTATAATCAAAAATTTGTTGGCAAGCATATTGAATTGCATTATTTTTATTTTCGTCCAGCTTATTAAGTTTAAAGTTAGCATGTGCACATGCTGATTTAACCCTTGCAAGTGCATTAATAAAAACAGGAAACTGACTTAATTTGTTTTGACTTAAATTAAAATTTTCCACTGCTCTTAAAGTTTGGATACCATAATAACAATGAGCAGGAATTTCTTTATAGCCCAATAAATCTTTTTCAGTGCGTGTATTGATTTTAATGTTCATTTAAATAGACTCTAATTTCCAATAAATCCATATTAGAGTGCAGCGTATTTTTTTGCTAATGTAAAAAAATATTACTGCATGCATTTTTTGCATAATAGATTATAATTTATAAAAGTAGGTATTCAGGATTGATTATGACCTTGGAAATTCGATGGATTGAAGATTTACTTGCACTTGAGCAAGAACAATCGATCTCCCAAGCGGCAGAAATACGACATGTCACTCAATCTGCATTTACACGTAGGATTCAAAATATTGAAAACGCGTTGGGTTTCCAAATTTTAAAACGATATAGTAAAAATATTGATTTTACAGAAGCCGGACAAGTCTTATTGGCATCTTCAAAAAACATAAAAAATCAACTAGATACCACCCTTAAATATCTAGAGAGAAATGTGAAAAACAATGAATTAACGGTCAAGTTTGCAGTGTCTCACTCCCTAATTACACAGTTTTTCCCTCGCTTTATTCATGAATTATCCATCAACATGGAAGATTTAAAATTAGAAATTATTGCTGCTAATCTCAAACAAGGAATGCGCTTACTTAAAGACGGTTCGTGTGATTTTTTAATTAGTTATTGTGATCAAAAAACTTTACATCAACTTGATCTATCTTTTTTCGTATTCCATAAAATTTTTGAAATGGAAATACTGCCTATAACTGCATTAAATGAGAATGCTACTGCCCAATATTCATTTGAGCAGACCTTTCCCTTGTTGGCTTATAGTAAACAAGCCTACTTAAGAAACTGTGTTGATGAAGCGATTGAAAATAAATTAGATTATCGAACTTTATACGAAACAGATAATGCAAGTGATTTAAAAGAATTGGTTTTACAAGGTTTAGGTATCGCCTGGTTACCTAAATTATTGGTTGAAAAGGAGCTTGCTGAGAATAAATTAAAAATAATTGATTGTAATAAATATAATTTATTTCAAGATGTATATATTATTAGGCGTGAAATGGCATTCTCAAATAAAATTGATTATATTTGGAATACTTTAACAAGCCAGTCTAAGGAAATTTAAATTATTTGCTTGATGATTGCAGTCATCTAGATGATTTCGCTCTCTATTAAGGAATTTTTTCTGATACTTAATTTAACTAACCTAAATGATTTTAGATCTTTTTTAGAGTTATAAATATTTGCTTTTAAATATATCAAACTGGGTGTCCAAATCACCTATCCTTAATAATATCAGGTGATCTTAAAAACCTCTAGCACAATAAATCTATGCTCATTGTTTTTAAAATCACCTTTTAATATTATTTGCTAAAATTTTATAGATGCTTTATTGAAGTATCTTAACTATTATCGGCCAATCGATTTACAGGCATAAGCGTATCTACAACAACCTCTTCTTGTTCAGGAAGATCATGCTTATTTCCTTCAGTACGGGCAATCACCGCTGTAGCGATACTGTTCCCAATAACATTGGTGGCAGTACGTCCCATATCTAAAAATTGATCAACTGCCAAAATTAATAAAATACCCGCTTCAGGAAGTTTGAACATAGCAAGCGTTGAAGCAATCACCACAATAGATGCACGAGAAACACCAGCAATCCCTTTACTGGTGATCATCAATGTCAGTAATATCAAAGCCTGTTGGGCAAAACTTAAATCAATATTATAGGCTTGTGCGATAAACAATACGGCAAACGCCATATACATCATCGAGCCATCCAGATTAAATGAATAACCCAATGGAAGCACAAAACTGGTAATACGTTTGGGCACACCAAACTTAGCTAAAGCTTCCATGGTTTTTGGGTAAGCCGACTCACTACTGGCGGTTGCAAACGCCAACATGGTCGGTTCACGTACCATTCGCATTAATCTGAAAACATCTTTTTTCAAAAAGATATAACCGAAAGCAATTAAAATTGTCCATAGGATCAGCAATCCAACATAGAACTGTCCAATAAAAATACTGTAATCAAGAATTAACTTCGGTCCTTGAACAGTAATGGCGGAGGCAATTGCGGCAAAAACTGCAATAGGGGCAAAAGCCATCACATAATCGGTGATACGGAACATGACTTTACAAAGTTCGTCAATAATTCGGCCAATCACTGTAGCTTCATTATGGTGCTGAACATACGCCAGGGCTGAGCCAAAGAAAATTGAAAAAACTAAAATTTGTAATATTTCATTATTCGCCATCGCTTCTGCAAAACTGCGCGGGAAAATATGCGTAATAAATGTTTCTAAGCTTAGACTTGTAGCACTCACCCCGACATCTACCACCTCTTTCGGGATGCTGAGGTTCATACCCGATCCGGGCTGAAACAAATTTGCTAAGCCCATTCCAAGCAAAAGTGAGATAAACGATGCACCAATAAACCAACTCATCGCTTTTAGTGTAATTGATCCCAAAGAAGATGATTTTCCCATTGAGATTAAACCAGAAACAATCGTTGCAAAGACTAGCGGTGCAATAATCATTTTAATTAATCTTAAGAATACATCGGTAACGATTTTGAAGTAGGCTGCTATTTCCGTTACTTGAGCAGTCGTTAAAATATTATGAAAGGCCCAACCCACGAGTATTCCTGAGATCATTGCAAGCAGGATATATTTGAGCAATTTTTTCTGGTTCATGAAAATAGTTCCTTCTTTGCATCAAGTTGATTGCTTTCATAGCAAGGCATTGATGACATTCCATGTTGATCAATTTATATAGGTTTTGTTTTAACAAGCTGTATGCAAAATCATTGATTAAGCAATTAACTGCAGCAAGTGTCACTTTTTTTCGGCCAAAACGATAATGCAAAATTTAATTATGCTATGCAAAAAATGCATGGAATTATTATTTAATTTTAATTTATAAAGACGAATATTATTTTTGAACCAGAAGCAGTGTTCGAGTTTTTTCTTTTAATTTTGAATATTTAAGGAGTTTCATTCGGAGTCATAATTAAACGCTTACCGAGTCAAAACACAGAGTACAAGCAACCCTTTTTAGCTCTATTTCCCCTGTCTTAGGCACTTTCAAATCCGTTGTCTGTATCGGAGTCGCAATTGATAAAAGCGCTATGATGCTTTTGGCAAAGCGAGTTTTTTTCCTTGCGAATTAAAGATGCTTTAACAGGATAAATATTTGCATTCTAAATGAAAATTGAAACGTCGACACATGACTCAATCAGGGTGTGTATGACTTCGCCTAAATACGGCGCACAGCAGGCAGCAGTTTGTCATGACCTTGTGAGAGAATAAGTTTTTGACCTTCGAGTTTGTTTGACATAACAATAAGCTTTAACTCTAAACGCTATACTTTATCCTTTATAACAAAACACAAACTGCTGATAGGCTGATATTTTCTAAGGTTCAGCAGAGAGCAGTCATATTTGCTATAAATGTTCCAAATAAGAATTCTAAAAACAGATAGGGCTCTAATGAGCAACGTTCTCTATTAGCGGATAAGAAGTGCCTTCAAAAGATAGTTGTGTGTCTATAATTTTTGTGGCTATTCAAATTGTATGAGCGTGATGTGTGCAACTTTATTAGGCCACGACATTTGCTAAACTTAAAGAGAGTGAGAATTGCATAAAAATAAATAAATTTTTGAATATTTAAAGTCCAAATAAATATATTCAATAGCAGCTTAGGAAAACGAGAGAGTAATGGCTATGGATGCAAGTAAATTTGAAAATGACTACGTCACAGGACAGAAAAATAACAACTATAATGAAGTAATGGCTAGAATTGAGGAATTAAATCGGCTCGTACTGATCAGTAAAGAATGGAAAAAAGATTGCCATTACGGCTTTCATGCACGCGAATGCTTTGATGTCTGTTATGCAGTAGGTAAAGCAAAAGCAATTTTGGTTTATTTACATGCGGGATATTGGCAATCAAGAGATAAGAATCAATTTTATTTCATTGCCGATCAGCTCGCTGAACTGGGATATCATATCGCCATTATGAATTATCCTCTTTGTCCAGAAGTCAGTATTGAAAAAATAACAACCTCATTAAGTTATGGACTGTTAACGGTTAAAACCTACTTAAATGCTTCTTCTAACAACTTGCCTATGTATATTTGTGGTCATTCTGCCGGTGCTCACTTAACAACAGAGCTGGTATTAAATGCCAAAGAGAGAGTTCAAGATCAGTTAAATATTAAGGGGATTATTCCTATTAGTGGAATATATGATTTAGAGCCTCTAATATCTACCAGTTTAAACATCAATATTAAATTAAATCACATTCAGGCAAGAAATAATTCCCCGATATTAAGAGTAGCTAAAGACTTGGTGCCTGCCGAATTTTTTGTTGGCAATAATGAAACGCCTGCTTTTATTCAACAATCACAAGCAATGAAAAATCAATGGGAACTTAACGGAAATTCTGCAAATTTTACGATTCTTAAGAATAGCGATCATTTTAGCTTGCTGTTTCACTTCCTTAAAGATGGAGAAATCGTAGAATCGATTGAACGTTTGTATGGTTCTACAACTGTATGATTTTAGATAGTATACAAAAACCATTTTTCAAAATGGTTTTTTTATAAAAGAATAATATAGACAGATAAGATGGCTAAAATAATAGTGAAAACACTAGAAGACAATAATATAAAACGGTGAAGCAATGAATTTTTACACTTGCTACTAAGTGTGGTTATTTTTTTAAAATTGATCAAAATAGTCAAATAATAAAAATTAATGACCAAGGCAATAAAAACAGCAATATAAAATAGGCTAGAGGGTTTACTCATCAAAATTTTAAAGAAAGTAAAATTGATTATGATATAAGAAAATAAACTTCTTTCTAAGGATAAAAAAGTTCTTTCGGGTTGAAGTCCATTATCTTGCATTTTCATTGTTATTTCATATGAATAAAAATAAATATGATCAAAATCAAGCTAAAAATTGATAAGAATGGAGCCATAAAGGGATAGGGAAGTGACTGTTTTGTTCTAAGTGCATATTCAATTCTGAACCAACGAAAAATCGCACTTATGCTAAGAATAATTGAAAGTAAAATCAAAGCGATAAAAATCTGATCTGCGATGACTTTTTCAATCATTCCATTATTAAGGGTAATAAATGCAACCGCACCCACTAATATTGCAAGTGCTGTTCTATTCCATGCCAAAAACGTTCTTTCATTGGCGAGCGTAAAACGAGGATCCGGATCCTCACCGTCTGTTAATTTTAGAATTTTAAATAGATTTTTCATAAATTTTTTTGATCAATTAAAATTTTAAATATATAGAGATTAATAATCAGGAATATGCATTTTTTATTTTTGTGTATCTGTTTCATACATTTTTTTGCATACCTTGTCATGAAAAAATGCATAGTGAAAATGCCGAAAAATTGTTTGAATGATAAAAAAGGGAGAACCACAATGGAAATGCTAAATCAGAAAAATTTATCGTCTTTAGTGTTCAGTGAATCACGTTTAAGTAAAGAACTTAAAAATATTGAATGGAATATATTGGGTCATGTATATGAACCGATTATAGGCGGAGATCAACAGTCAAGTTTTGCCTGGATTTCGAATGACCCTGCGGGTACCTTTGTTCCGCCTCATATGCACCCCGTACAGGATGAACATGCTTATATTCTTGAGGGAGAGTATTCACTTTATCTCGATGGTGAATGGACAACCGCAAAAGCGGGTGATTACCTTTACTGGCCACGTGGCACTACACATGGTTATAAAGTCACTTCAGCAGGGCCTGCCAAAGGTATTTTTTGGGTAAGTCCAGGTAATGATTTAGCCAGTCTATTCTCGGAATTGCATAATTTAACCGATCCAGAAAAAGTGGTTCAGGTATCGGCGGCTCGTAATATTCGCTTTATTGATCCAGCACGGCTTCCGAATTGTGAGTTTTAAGCGCTGAAAATAGTATAGTTATATAAAAAGCTTTCAAAATTTTGAAAGCTTTTTTGTTTTTTTAGAAGGAATATTCGGGGCTTAATTTTATCTTTTAACAAGATGACCTTATTCTAAAAGACTTTTATTTTATTAAAAAAAATAATTTAAATTACGCATAGTGAATTTTTAAAAATTGCATATTGGCCAGTGAATCTACTCAATTATATTAATAACGTGTTATTAGCATAAATTAAAAAGGACGATTCAATGACAATTAATAATCAACAGGGAATGAAAATTATTGCTTTAGGTACCGGTGGTGGTCCAATCGTATCCCGTTCTAGAGCAGGTATTTCAACGGCCATCTGTGTCGATAGTGCGACTTATATTGTGGACTGTGGGATGGGCAGTATTCGCAATTACAGAAGTCATGCCACTTGGGGTGAGTTACGGGGTATTTTTCTCACCCATCATCATTCTGATCATATTTATGATCTAGGTTCTTACTTGTTCACGGGCTGGCAAGTTCCTGGCGAATCTTTCAGTCAACCTATTCAAATTTATGGTCCTGGCAAGCCCCTACAAAATCCAGCGATGCCTGCTCACTCACATCCTAAAATTAAAGGCTGTTGTGGTGGCGATCATCCGATGGTGGGTACAGCGGCTATGGTCGATGCTTTAATACATAATGTGTTTGCTTCCGATATTGCCATTCGAATGGCAGATGAAGGACGTTCAAGCCCAACAGAATGGATTAAAGCATTTGATATTCAAATTCCAGAAAAGGCCAAAGCCGATCCGGTTCATAACCGACATCCGGAAATGGAACCTTTTGTCATTTATGAAGATGAACTGGTCAAAATCAGCACAATCTTGGTTGATCATCGTTTATGTTTTCCTGCTTTTGGTTTCAGATTCGATTCTAAATATGGTTCTGTGGTCATTTCGGGTGATACGACTTATTCTAAAAACTGTATTTTATTGGCCAAAGATGCAGATGTGTTAATGCATGAGGTCATCGACCTGGATGCAATTTTAGCCACTTTCCCTGAAGGACCCACCCGAGATGGGATTGCTGTTCATCTTGAAGAATCTCATACCTCTTATGAAAAAGTAGGTCTGGTTGCTCAAGAAGCAAATGTTAAGGCACTTATTTTGCATCATATTGTACCGAATACCCCTGACTCAGCTGATGTTCAAAAAATGGTAAATGTCGCTCAAAATGATTTTGATGGCTTGGTATTGGCAGCAGAAGACAATGATACTTTCAATGTGATGGATATTGTTAAGTCTCGTTTAGAAGAGGGCAAGGCTCGTGAGTTAATTCGGGAGGCCAATATATGAAGAGCCAAAGCAAAAATTTCCCCACTTCACTGGTGCAGTCGCTTGAGACAGGGAAAATTACTAACCGGGCGTGGTTAATCACCGGAATGCTGATCATATTCCAGATGGTGAACTTTGCCGATAAAGCGGTATTAGGACTGGTGGCTGAACCGGCAATGCGTGAACTGGGGATGTCGAGTAGTCAATTTGGTTTTATTGGAAGTTCTTTTTTCTTCCTGTTTGCCATTTCCTCTATTGTCGTGGGATTACTGGCGGCAAAAATACAAACCCGCTGGATCCTTCTGATTATGGGAATTGCCTGGGCCGTTTTACAATTTCCCATGCTCCTGGGAGGGGGCATAACGCTCTTATTGGTGACACGAATTATTTTAGGTGCTGCAGAAGGGCCTGCGACGCCTATTACTTTGCAACATATTCATGGATGGTACGAGCCCAAGGAACGTGGCTTGCCAAGTAGTTTGGTTGCCATAGGATCGACCTTAGGCCCGATTATTGCTGCACCCATTCTCGCGGCTATTATTGCTCATCCGTCTTATGGATGGAGATGGGCATTCGGTTTTTTAGGAATGTTCGGTCTGGTCTGGAGCCTGTTATGGTTTTTAATTGCAAAAGAAGGACCCTATAGTCATCTCAAGGCGAAACAGCAACTGACTCAACCTAAGCCATTGGTTCATCCAAATACAAGTTATATCAGTAATAAAAGTATTGCCGAATTTGCAGACTCATTAAAAGTAGTCCCTTTATTTAAAATCTTTTTCTCACCCATGTTTATCTCTGCTTTCTTAGCCGGTGCTGGATGTTTCTGGGCAATGGGCTTTTTAACAACTTGGGCACCTCGTTATTTGTCGGCAGTACTCAACACTTCTCCACAGATGATCGGAATGATTTCGACATTTCCCTGGATATTTGGTGCTTTGACCTTGCTGGTGGCAGGTTATCTGTCGAAAATTTTAATGAAAAAAGGCAGTTCGGTACATATATCGATGGGTTGCGTATTCGGATCCTTAATTTTGATGTCAGGTATTTTCTTTCTAATATTACCTTATGCTACGGGAGTTACAGCTGTTTTAGTTCTGACTATTGCAGCAGGTTTGGCAATGACATTCCCACTAGCCCCTATTACTTTAGCCTATAGTATCTGCTCTAAACAACGAGCAGCCGTTATGGCGACAGTCACCGCATTGGCATCGTTAGGGGGAATGATTTCACCTACCATGGTGGGAATGTTTATGGAATCGGCAGGCTATATTCAGCCTATGAAAGGAATACTTCCAGATGCTGCAATGTTAGGCAAACTGGTTACAGGAATGAATCTAAGTTTTTCATATATTGGGATCTATTTGTTAATTGTAGGATTAGCTGCAATTCTATTTCTTAATCCAGATAAAACTGCAAAAAAATTGCAAAAAGATATCGAAGTCAATAATGATTAAATAATCTGGCTAAGTCAGTTTTCAAAATCTTGCATAAACCAATAAAAAGAGTACTTGATTGATAAAGTGCTCTTTTTATTTGAATTAATTTTAAAATATGTTTATGAAAATAGGAAGCTCGCTAAAGAATAAATATTTAAAATAAAACAAATTATATTAATTTTAATTCATATGATTATTTCTCATCTGTAAACCAACTGTATTCTTAAAACAGTTGGTTTAAAACGCATTATATTATTTATTGTTTTTCAGTGTTTCAGACGGAAATTCGCCAAAACGGGTTTTATATTCTTGGGAGAATCGTCCTAATTGCTGGAAACCGCAGTCCATGGCAATACTTGAAACATTTTCCCAGGGCTTGATTTCTTTTAAACGCTTATAGGTTTCTTCAAAGCGTAAATTACGCAAATAAGCCACTGGGGATTGGCCAAAATAGGTATGAAAATCACGATATAATCTTTCACGAGAAATTCCCAGAATTTTCTCAAGTTCGCTTAATTTCAAAGGTTGCGATAAATTTTCTTTAAATAAACTTTCAATATAATTTAAATAAGAAGGTTTTCCCTGTAAGCGGCGTTCAAGTTCTAAACTGTAATTGTGTGGTTGAGAAGTGAGTAAAAGAGCAATCAGATTAATTTCAAAATTATTCCAAATCCCTTGTAAATCTATAACAGAATCATATTCTAATAAAAATTCTTGCAAACTCATGGCCAAATTAAACCATTGTTTAATTGAACCTTGCATGGGGGCTTGGATATCAAAAATTAACGGTCGATTAATTTTATAGCCTAACATCCGCATAAGATGGTTTTCCATATTCTTTTTAGAAATACGAATCATTTGCTTTTGGCAGTTTGGTTCTAAAACCATCGAAAAGGGTTGATCAGGTGAAAATATCGCAGCAACATCATTACTAGAATATATCGTTGAAGATTTAATTTTAATTTCTTGTATGCCCTCAATCGGCACATTAAAAATATAACAATGCTGCAAATTATCAATATTAATATTTACAAGTGTTGAGTACTGAATTTTACCAAAAGTGGTTTCACCAATTTGGATGCCTTCATGTAAAAAATCAATTTGTTGTGGATTTGGAATATGTAAATGGTGAGGGCCATTTGCTTTGATTGTCCAGTCTAAAACTTCCTGAGATTGATGAAAATGAGCAAAAAATTTTCTAGGCAGCCAATTTTCACTTTTTCCTAACTCAATCATTTCTATATCCTTATATCTTGATCAGAGAGAACTATTATTTTAGTATCTTAAATAATATTTTTTTTAAGTTATATTAAAAAAAGTATAAGAGCAATGAGTATATATAACAAAAAAATTGTTTCATACAAGAAGTATAAGGTAAGAAAAAAATTATAAAAAATATATTTGATTGATATAACTGTTTAAAAAAGAATCCAAAAAAAATATGCTTTATTGATAGGGGTATAATAATTTTTTAGTATAAACAGGTGGTTAAGATTAATCAGATATTGTTTAATTTTAAAATGAAGAAAAAATAATTTTTAGAATAAGTATAGATTGTCTAGATGATTATTAATCCTGCAATAAATAATTTTACCAAATCATAAATTACCCAGATAAGTTGATTTTAAAAATCTAAAAAGGAGATAAATCTATTCAGTAGGAGTATTTAGCTGATATATTGATACAGATAATAAATTTTAGCTAGGTGAAAATGGAATGCAATCACTAAGCCAACAAGATATTGAATTAAATCACTACTCTAATAAAGCTGATTTTGCTCAAAACTTGATGTCAACCATTTGTGGTGAACATCGTTTGGATACCAGCTGTCGGGACACTTTGAATTTCCATTATGATGGCATGCGCTTACCCCATAAACGAATGACGATTGGTACTATTTCTTATGGTGCTAATGTTGCAATTAATACCTCTAATCTTAAAGCGTATAGTATTAGTCTTCCTTTGATGGGCAAACAAATTTTGAATATGCGAGGGGAACGCTATTTGTCAGATCAAAAAAATGGCCTGATTCTCTCCAATGCAGATTTACAAGATTTAACTATTGATAAAGATTGCAAGAAGCTACAAGTAGTGGTTCCTGAACAAAGTTTACAAATCGTTTTAGCTGATTTGCTTCATCAACCGGTGGAAAAGCCGGTTGTTTTTAATCCGGCAATGCATTTTGACTCAGAATATTTAATTACCGCATGGTGGAAGAATATTCAGAATTTCTTACAGTTTAAATCACAATATACTGGGTTTTATGGATTGCCTTTACTGGCTGAAGATTATGAAAATTTTATAATTAAAGCTCTATTGTTATCTCAAGAAAATAACTATTCAGAACAGCTTAAACAATTATCTACTCAAGCCCAGCCTGCTTATATCCAAAGAGTACACAAATTTCTCCTTAGCCATGCCCAAGAAGAGATTTGTGCTGATAATTTACACGACTTGGCAGGTGTTTCAAAATCAAAACTGTATGAAGAGTTTCAGTATTACTATGGGACTAGTCCGATGGCGTATTTAAAAAAACATCGGTTACAGCAAATTTATAAAGTGTTAAGTACAGCTGGTCTCAATCGAAAAATATCGATTTCCCATTTGGCTTCTCAATGGGGATTCAACCATTTAAGTCGATTTTCTCAAGAGTACCGCGAGGAATTTGGTGAAAAACCAAGTGAAACTAAAAACAAATGTATCAACATCAATTAATTTTTTAAAAAGCAAAGAATAAACCACCTAATTTAAATCATTTAAATTAGGTGGTTTTATTTAAAATTAGCCTAAGCTAATTCTTGAATTTTAGCTTGATTTTGGGCTTTAGATTTTTCACTTCGCACTTTTAAACTTAGCGCAATAAATGAAACAAAAGTAGGGATCGCAAGAATATAGAATAAACCACTTAAACTTAGCTCAAATGTGAAAATCAGGGAGCCAAAGAAAGCCCCTAAAATTGCTCCAATTCGACCAATTCCATGCATCCATGAAACGCCTACCGCTCGACAGGTTGAAGGGTAGGAAATAGCGGCTAAAGGCAGTAAGGATGATTGGGCACCTGCCAGCAAGGCACCAATTAAGAAGATGGTAATGCCAAAAAATAACAGATCTGAGCTTAGAAAGCCCGCTACAATAAACAAGCCAAAAGCAATCAGATAAGAATAGCGAATGACTTTGGTTGGGTTGGTTTTATCCATATACCAACCCATAATTATGGCACCGATTACGCCCCCAAAAGGGAAGATAGCGGCAATTAAGCTAAATTGCTGAGTGGTGAAACCTGCGGTTTTTAAAATGGTTGGCATCCAACTGGTTAAAAGGTAAAACACCAGTAAGCTCATGAAACAGCAAAGCCACAACATACTCGAGCTGACTAAATATTTCCCCAATACTTGTTTAACCGGACTTTGGGCAGATTCAACTTCAGTGTGAGCAATTTTGAGGGTGACTGCTTCGGCAAAAGGTTGACCTTGAATGCTTTCTAAAATACGCTGAGCTTTTAAAGATTGATTATTTTTAATTAAATATTGGGTAGATTCAGGTAATTTAAGAAGCAGTATGATGACCAGAATAAGTGGAATAATGCCCCCAATAATAATGACTTTAGCCCAACCCAGATTTTCCAATAAATAAGCAGATAACAGCCCGCCACATGAAATCCCGAGCATAAAGCCACAACCTGCTAGTCCGGTTAAGAATGCTTTACGTTTAGCAGGCATATATTCTGAAACAATAGTACTGATATTCGGCATGGCAGCACCCAAGCCAATACCGGTAATGAATCGGAAAATCATCAGCTCTTGTGTAGACGTGGCAAAACCACAAAGTACGGTAAATGTTGCGAAAAGCAAGGTAGTGGAAGTAATGACTTTCTTGCGCCCCAATTTATCGGCAAGCGGGCCAGACAGAATTGCGCCAATCGACATACCCACTAAAGCCGCACTGAGTACGGGTGCAAGTTGAGGTTTGCTGATGCCCCAATCATCCAGTAATGCAGGCGCAATAAAACCGATAATGCCGGTATCCAATCCATCACAAAAAAACACCAAGAAGCCAAGTGCAAATACCAGCCATTGTAACGGCGATAGTTTTTCGCGGTCTATCACCGTATTGATCTCAATTGTTTTCATTTTTATTCCTTTAAAAATTTTAGAATTTTTTACCGTAATTTATGAAAAAACTATTTTCAGTAAAATCAGTAACATAATTGATGTTGTAGTCAATTAACAGGTATTGCAAAGCCAGTCCTTTAAGATAGGGCTGTTGAAATGCATAGTTGCCAAGAATATTTGCCTCAATTTCTTTGTTTTCGCGACCATCAGCGTTAATAAAATAAGTTTCTGGTCAAAACCATCTGGCAAAGGATAGGCAGATTCACCAATAATCTGCTGATATCCCATATGGATACTGTGAGTGCTGATTTTTACAGTTTCAAGCCCACCCATATTTTGCGTATCAATATTGAATTGGTCATTGTCCTCTGGCGCATTAAAATATTTTAGTCTTGAATTTAAAGAGAAATCATCGGCTTTCCAGTTATGCTCAATTCCTAAGTAATGTTTGTTATAAAGGCGGAGTTTCTCTCATTTTAGAGGTATAAAAAAGTGACGCTGACGGCGACCAACTGCCGAAATTTTTTACTCCAGAAGAGTCAAAATCTTGTTCAATATAGGCATTTTTGAGAGTGAATTTCCATTCTGGCTCTGCTGTCTGGGCCTGACTCGATAAGCTTATTTCGCTTAAAGTACTCAATAATATAAATGATTTTCTTGATTCTACTTTTGACCCTGTCCGATATGTCATCTCGTGCCTTCCTTTGAGAAATTACTTATTTTCTGTTTTTAATGTATTAACTTTAAGAACTATTCCATAGTTTTGATTGAACTCTTTTTAGTGCTTTTAAACTATCCAGAAATTCCTGAAATTCATCCATTTTTTCCAAATTGGATTAATAGCCATAAGATCTAAGCGAGTGAAATCAGGATTTAAATTTGAATGATTTTTTAAGATTTTTTAGGGATTTTTGAGTCAATGGTTAACTGAGAAGACGATTAGCTTTCATTAATAAATCACTCTGCTTTAATCAAAATATGCTGGGACATAGCCTGGATTTAAAAATATTAGAAGAATAAATGAGTATTAAAATCACTGATTTTTAACTATTTTTTAGAGAAATAATGATAAGGGGGTAATTAAAATGGAGTTTTTTGAGCGCAAATATCCTTGAACCAAGATAAATCAGTAGTTCAAGGATAGTTTTAGCAAAAGAAGATTATGCACATAAGCGACGACGTTCAACTTCTGCTGAAGGTGCTGCAACACTGTCTTTGACCAGGACAATATTAAAGGTAATGTGTTTAAACGCTTTATCTAAGCCATAGCGTTCAATTTCGCGTGGATCGGTAACGTCCACTGCAGTTGCGACTAAACCATCACGTGTTGCGAAAGCAAAGTCATCCCATAAATATTGATCACCTTCAATATTAAATTGGGTGGTGAGCTTGCGGAAATCAGGGGCAGAGGCAAAGTAATGGACATGCGATGGACGATTACCATGACGACCTAACTTGTTCAGCAAGGCTTGAGTGGTACCTTCTGGAGGACAACCATAACCGACCGGCATGGTGGTTAATGCGGTATATTTCCCATTTTTATCGGCAAAAATTGTACGGCGTAAATTGAATTCGGATTGAGCTTTATCAAAGAAAGAATAGTTTCCTAAGCTGTTTGCATGCCATATTTCCACCTTGGCATTTTCAATCAGGTTGCCTTGTGTATCGGTTACTGTACCTTCAATAACGAGGGTATCAATTTGGTCAGATTCAGAACCATCATCCATACGGGCAAAACCCACAGACTCCGGTGCACCCGCTACATACAGAGGACCTTCAATGGTACGTGGCGTTCCTCCGCTAATGCCTGATTTAAGGTCAGTTTCATCGGCACGCAGATCCAGAAAATGTTCCAGCCCCAAACCTGCCGCTAATAAACCCAGTTCATTGGCTTGACCTGCATCAGTAAAATACTCGAGTCCTTTCCAAACTTCAGAAGGCTGGATATCGAGTTCATCAATGGCCTGAAATAAGTCAGTCACTAAACGTACAACAATTTCCTGTACCCGTGGATCTACAGGTCCGGTTGCTGTATCTATATTCATTTGTTTGACGAGGGCGCTAATTTGTTGGCGGTTCATACTACGTTCCTTAAGTATATTGTTTTAGAGTGATTTAAAACTGCGCATATCATGATGAAGAGTTTCAGTACTACAAAATTCAAGCCTTGAATGCCCAGGCTTGTTGTTAAATGCGGCTGGTATTGCTTTGCAAGAATTTTTCACTGTAAATACGATAATTTTGCAAGGCCTGATCACCTAACCAGCTTTTCACTGCTTCAATCATTGGCGGTGGGCCACACAAATACATATCGAAAGCTTGTTCTGCCAGTTGATCTTTATTTAAATGATCCTGAATGAAACCTGTTTTACCTGTCCAGTTGTCTGAAGCCTGGCTAATAATCGGTTGATAATTAAAATTAGGCATCCGTTCGCTATAGGCATGTAAACGTTGTTGCTCACACAAATCGGCTTCTTGGCTTACGCCATAATACAGATGCACTGCTGGGGCGTTGGGTTGTTCAGCGATATTATCCAGCATGCCTAAAAAGGCAGATAATCCCGTACCACCGGCAATAAACACCAAGGGACGCTCGACTTCGCGCAAGTAGAAACTGCCTAAAGGGGCTTCCATGTAAATGGTCTGTCCGACTTCACAGCATTCACGTAAGTAATTACTCATTACACCGTTTGGCAGTAGGCGAATTAAGAATTGCAGCTGGTTGCTTGCATTGGGCCGGTTGGCAAAAGAATACGAGCGCCAGTCCTCAGAATTTGGAATTTGCAGGCGTGCATATTGACCAGGTAAAAAGTGTAAGGGCTGCTTATAACTGCTGGCATCAACATGCAAAATGGCAGTGGTTTCAGAAACCAGTTCTACCGCAGTCACGGTGGTAGCAATTTTTAAAGACTCGCCGGCATTACAAATATCTGAATTATGATCGAAATAAAAGGCAGCATTGGATTTCACCCGGGTTTGGCAAGCCAATATTTTTCGCTCTGCCAAATCACGTTCACTGAGTGCCTCTTCATCGACATATTCCTGCTCATAAGAGCCGCTTTCGCATTGGCCTTGGCAGGTTCCACATACCCCTTCACGACAATCCAAAGGCAGGGTAATCCCTTGACGAATGGCTGCATTGAGCAGCAATTCGTCATTATGTACAGCAATGAAAAAGGTTTTACCATCAGCAAAATTGAGCGCTACTGAATGAGTCATACGATTGATCCTTAAACATGGTAAAAGTCTAAGACCGAGTCAATTTTGTCATTCAGTAATACTGTATGTTGACGACGGATGCGGAAGCTCTCTTCCTCTTTGCGTAAGGTATAAGTGGCATGACCATAAAAACTGCTTTCCAACCCTTGACGGTTATACAAGGTGTGCCATGCTACTTTTGCTTCAATTAAACCATCGTCGAGCTCTTTTACACGCACATTTTTAATCATGTGCAAAGTGCGTGGTAAGGGGGTGGCAGAAGCTGCCTTACCGGTACGGATACGAAAAATTCGGTCTTCCAATCCTGTACGGTCTTCATAATAAATATAAGACAAGCCCTGATTTGGATCCTCAACATAGTTATGGTCATCGATCCACTGCGGAATATGGTATTCACTATCTTCATCATACAGTTCAAGATAGGCATCCCAATCATAGGTGTCACAGAGTTCAGCTTTTTTAATGAGAAACTGAGAAACAGCGAAATTAAGTTCAGCAGTCATGATTACACCTCTTCCTTGGCAATGGGTTGCTCAAAAGTCACATCTTGCATTTTTAAGGATTTTTTATTTAAGCCGTTGAGCATTAAACGCTGCCATTGACCGTGTTGGTTTACATATAAGCCTTCATGGGTAAATTCACGCCCCGTAATGACCGGCTTAATGTTTAAATCCTGAGCATTTTCGGTGGTGCCATATTCCCAGGTATGGTGACCTCGAGAAATATCACTCCAGCGTTCAAGACGCGCTTGAAAGCCTTTTTGTTGTTCACGAAATTCTACCAAGTCATCAGGGGTGCCTAAACCAGACACGTTAAAGAAGTCTTCAAACTGGCGAATACGGTTACGGCGTGCTTCGGCAGACTCACCTTTAACGCCAATACACTGGCTAATAACTTCTGTTTTATTCCAAGCTACAGGACGGATAATGCGTAATTGCGAACTGATTTGATCCATAAAGAACAGGCTAGGATACAAATTCAGGTTTCTTAAACGATGCATGGCCCATTTCGCATGTTTTTCTCCGTATTTTTCTAAAAGGTATGGCATGACGGTGCTATAACCTGGACGCACCGCTGGATTGGGCATATCACTAAACAGTACGCTATGACCATTTTTAAAGCTGAACCAGCCGTCATCCGTCTCAGCATCACCGGCGCCTAATTTGCTGTAATCCAGCGTATCTAACTCAGCCCCTTTTTCGATATTCACTTGCTGACGATGTTGAACAGTCGATACATAGTTATAGTGCACTGTACTGACATGATAACCATCTAAACCATTTTCATTTTGGAGTTTCCAGTTGCCTGCAAAAGTATAGGCGGACTTACCTTGTAATACTTCAAGTTCACCTGTAGGTGACTGGTCAACCATTAAATCAAGGAAGACTTTGGCGTCACCTAAGAAATCTTCTAAAGAATCGGTAGCCTGGCTGTCTAAACTAACAAATACGAAACCGCGATAACTGGCAATACGACCTTGTTTAAGGCCACGCGTGGTTTTATCGAAGTGTTCGCAATATTCACCTGGCGCTTTGACTTTAATCAAGCGACCATCTGACTTATAGGTCCAAGCGTGGAATGGACAGGTGAAAGTAGACTGGTTTCCTTTGCTGACACGTGTCAAGGTTGCACCACGGTGCTCACATGCATTGACCATGGCATGAAGCTCACCCTGACTATCACGACTGATAATCAGGGGTTGTCGGCCAATTTGAACCGTCACAAAATCGTTATTATTCTGAACTTCACTTTCATGACAGGCGTAAATCCAAACTTTTTCGAAAATTTGCTCCATCTCTAAATCGAACAGCTCAGCTTCAGTGAACATTTCTCGAGCAATACGATATACGCCATCGTGCGGGCGAAAATCAATACAGTTCTTAACGAAGTCTTGCCATTCTGTAATGCTGCGTGAGGTCATTGTTTTATCCTCTAGTCCATTAGGGTATTTCCCTCATTGAAGCGAAATTTACCCTTCATTGCTATCCGAATTCTCCAGATCTTTATCCGTTTTTTAATGTTGTAAGTCTTTATCTTCAATACGGTGAATAGCATTGATTTTATAGATCCTTCCTAGATAGATAAAATGGCTCATTCATAAGCTGTCTAATGAACCACTTTTAATAACCGGAAGTCTTCAAAATGTTGCACATTTTTAGAAGCCCTAGACTTGAAGCAGCCTAACTTGTAGCAACATGAGATAGCGTCCAATATTTCTACCCAGGGCTCAGACAGTGATAAACCTGATTGTGCCAGCTTAATTTAAATGGTCTGCATTTGCGGGGAATGCGCTCAAACCTCCACTAACTAGACTTTTAACCGGATATTTTATAAGCGCACAGGTTTACTGTGCAGAAATAATATGTCTCTGCTTGGGCTTACATTATTTTTCGCATAATAGCCCTTATATTTATTAAGGTGGTTTTATACTGGATGTTTAAAAAATGGCGAGAAAGCAAAATTTAATTTCCCCACTAAATCTACCTCGCTATATCTCGAATCATCCTGACTGATTAAAGCAAAAAAATTTACCGAGCAAGGCTGTTTATCCATAACTTGGTATTTAGCTCAAATCTGAACATTTAATGACTCCACAAGTAAACTTTCATATTGAAACTATGCTCTATTGAATTGAACAGGCTGTCCTGGGAATGATTTACCGGAAATCTTGGGTAAACCCAACTCTTTCCTTAAGAAGTTCAAGCGATTTTTACTAGACAATCACATTTCTAGACATATTTATCCATTCTTTTAATCTTTTGGCCATTAACTTTATTTTTTTACTTTTTTTTATGACAAAGAATGTCAATAAATGCAAATTTTTCTAATAAAAAGACAACAATGTTGATATTAATAATAAAAGTGTGAAATAAGTCATATTATTTATTTATTTATTTGTTTTTTAATGTAAGAATGCAATGACATTATGTTTAAAATTGTATCCAATGATGATTAAATCTGAAAAAAAACCGATTTTGATACCTTTATTACTGCTAGTAACAGCTGGGTTTACAACTCCTGCTTTCGCAAATAGCCCAGCTTTAGTTGCGGATATGAAAGTGTTTCAGCTAGAGGCAAACCAAAAACTAACAAAAGAATTAAAAACAACCGATCAAGTAAAGCCCAAGGCATTGCTTGAGTACAAAGTTGAATATTCAAATGTATCTAGTCAAAATCTGAAAAATTTAAAGCTGAATCTTCCACTTCCTGCCGATGTAACTTACACAGGGCAAAGCTTACCCACAGATGCCTATGCTTCCTTAGACGGTAAAAGTTTTGCTAAAGCCCCATTAACCCGTATGGAAAATGGCAAAAAAGTAAATGTCCCACTGACTGAATATCGCGTTTTGCAATGGAATGTGACTGAGTTAAAGCCAAAACAGAAAATTATTGTTTCTGCTCAAGTCCAAGTTAATACATCTAAATAAAATTTTTAATTGGTCAATATCGACTTTTTTGTTGGGTTCTTTATGAAAAATAATTTTCAATTAAGTAAAATTGCTGCATCACTGGCAGTAATTGGTGGGATATCGTTATTGGGTAGTTCTGCGATGGCGGCAAAACTACCGTCTGCAGGTGCGAGCATCAGTAACGTAGCGACAGCATCGTATACTGATTCAACGGGTTCAGAACGTACCGTAACCTCTAACTTGGTTAAAACCTTAATTGCACAAGTAGGTGGTTTTACTCTTGTAGCTGACCGTGAAGGACAAACTGCTGCAAACAGTAATATTAGCTTCTCGCATATCTTGACCAACACAGGTAATGGTACAGATACTTTTAATCTTGAGCTTAAAAATCTTACTCCAACTGGTGCTGTTTTTAATTTCACAGAAATAAAAGTGTATATGGATAAGAACTCAGATGGTACACCGGATGGTGAACCGATTATTACGTATTCGTCTGGTAAATACACTACACAGAGCGCAATCCAGTTAGATGCCAATGAATCTACAGGGATTCTAGTTGTTGCAACGACTCCAAGCAATGCGACAGTAGATCAGATTGATAAATTAAGTTTAACTGCAACATCAGTTGGATATGCTGCTACTGCACCAGCAGTTATAAATACTGATACAGCCTATATTAAAACGGGTGCTATTATTCAGGTTGAAAAATCAGCGAGTGTCAGTACCTCTAATGTTAATGGCGACATTATTTATACCTTAAAGTTTTATAACAAAGGTACAGCAGCAACAGTTGACCCTGTAACTATTTACGATACTCTGCCAAAAAATGTTGAGTTGAAAACTGTTACATATAATGGCGTGACTTATAACAATACTCCCATTGGTGGTCAGACTGATGGTAAATACCAATATGGAAAACAGTCTGATACAGAAGTGTTTTTGCTTAATGTTGGTGTATTAACTGCTGGGCAAACCGGTCAATTGACTTTAACAGTTAAGGTTAAAGATACGGTCAGCGGTACATCTACCAAGGTTGTGGATGGTGATAAAATCATCAACACAGCATATGCTGATACCGATGGTAAAACGAATGGCCCGAGCTCTGTTCCATTAACCCCTGGAAATGTGCCTTTAACGCCACCAACATCAACCACAGATAAAACGGTTGTTCCATCTAACCCGAATACAGTAACAGTTGTTGGCCTATTCAATGGTTCCATTAACGATTCTGTAGTTGATGCGTGGAAAGATACGGATACTAAACCAGTAGGTGCAGATGACATCGCTAACACAGCAGCAAAACAGGGTGAAGCGATAGTCTTTGGCGGTTCAGCGGCTGGTGTAGGTGACAAAATTTATATCCATAACTCGGGGAATACCGCTGACAGCTACAACTTGAGTTTAGATAAAACAGTCTTTGGCAGTGGCAGTATTGTGGAGTTCCTGCAATCAGATGGCAAGACACCACTGATCAGTAATAACACAGGTTCAATTGAGCCAGGTGCAACAGTTGAGATTGTAGTGCGGGTAACTCTCGCTTCTGGTCAAAAACTGACTATACCTGCTACTCCTGGTTATTTAGAATCTCTATTGACCAGTACTTCTGTAAAAAATGCGACAAACACAGATACTATCAAGTTACATTTGACTGCATTTACAGAAAGTAAAGTTGATTTGGTGAATAAACAGGGAACAGCTGAATATGGTCAAGGTATAGACACTAAAGATGTTCCGTTAACGATTGTTCAACCAGGTTCCCCAAAAACACTGGATGTGACGATCAAAAATACCGGTAGTACACCAGATAACTACGTCATTACATTACCAACCATTCCAGATGGTTGGACAGTAGAGATTTTCAAAAAAGTGAATGGTGCCTGTACAACTGAGAAAGCACCTAGCTCTGGTAATATTGCAGCAGGTACTGATGCGAGCTTCTGCTTAACTGTGACTGCACCAGCAGGTACACCAGCAACAGATCCAACTGCTCCTATTAAAATTCCAGTAGTGATTCATTCACCATCTACAGGTGTTAAAGATACTATTGAATATCCGGTAGTGGTTGATCAAGTTCGCTCCTTGAAATTGACTCAAGATCGTTCTGGTCAGGTTGCTGTGGGTGGCAGTATCATTTATACCCACACTTTAACCAACTACGGTAACGTGACTGAAGGTCTAGATGCGACTACAAAACTAGAATTTAATCTTAGCGCAGCATCAGCAAAAGGGGAGATTGTTACCGTTTACGTTGATACAAACAATGATGGTGCAATTGATCCTGTTACAGAACTATGGACTGGTACAAATCTTGACGCTTTATTAAAAGCAACTCAAGGTGCAGGCACCACTGCCAAAGCAGATGGTTTAAGTCCAAAAGAGTCAGTGACTGTGTTTGTAAAAGTTGAGGCACCAAAAACTGCAGCGATTGGTGATTCGTATACATCAACTGTAACTGTTGTTCCAAATGATGCAACGAAGTTTGATAAGACCAATAGCATATTTGCAATCACTGACTTGACCACTGTGATTGAAGAGGGTCTGGTTACTCTAGTGAAGTCACAGGCGGTATCTTCTGATTGTGTAACGATTCCAGCTGTATTCGGAGAAAGTGAAACTAAAGCTAAGCCGGGTGAGTGTGTTTACTATCGCATTGTAGCAACCAACCAAAGTAAATCGGATGCAAACAATGTGACGATTTATGATGCGGTGCCAACTTATACCAAATATTTAACTGGTTCTGCAAAAGGTATTGAGAATGGCACAGCAGCAACAGCTGATGCAGTTAAACTTAATACTGAAAAAACTCAAGTCAGCTATAGGCTTGCTAACAAGTTGCCAACAACAAAAACAGCAACTTTAGAATTTGCTGTAAAAGTTGATGGTAGCGTCACTCCATAACTCTTTCTAAATCCGTAACCTCCCTTTTTCGAAAGGGAGGAACTCATTTTTATTGTTTGTATTTTAATATTTTTTTGTTTTGGGGCGTTGCAATGAAAAAAGCAAGGAATAAAAAAGTGGAGACATTATCTTTCTCTGCACTTGCTTCAGCTTTGTTCTTTGCACAGCAAAGTCATGCTGCAATGCCGATTGCTGGACAAATGATTCAGAACATTGCCTATGCAAGTTATGAAGTCAGTGATTCCAATGGTGGGCAATTACTGCGAACAACGCAATCCAATGCAGTCAATGTTGAAATTGCAAAGTTTTATGGTCTGGAACTATTTCCAGATCAGCTGCAACAGGTAGAAGCAGGTTCAAAAGTCATCTGGTTAAATCAGGTGACCAATACCAGTAATACTCATGCATGGTTTGATTTTCAAACCGCGCCTGCTAACCATTTATCCAATTTAAAAATCTATTTAGATGCCAATCAAGATGGTGTCTTTGATATGTCTGATACACTGCTTAAAGATGGATTGCAATTACAACCTAATCAAACCGTTCATTTTTGGGTCGTGGCAGATACCTCATTACAGACTCCCGATCAGTCCAAGTTAGAGCTTCCTTTAACGGCGCAAATTCGTGAAGAGCCGCAACAACAAAAAACAGTGCAAGACCCTGTACAGGTCTTTGAAGCAAAAGTAAAAATAGAAAAAGCTGTAGACCAACAACTGCTGACCATGAATCAGCAGGCACAGACCCTGAATTATACTTTGACTGTAACCAACTCGGCCTCATTAGCTTTATCTCCCACAACAGTCACGGTGGATGGACAGAAACAATCCTGGGTGATTGTTGAAGATCCTTTGCCGGCAAATACTGTGTTTGAAGATATTCAAGTTTCAGATCCGGCTTCTACTACGCTAGTTTTGCATAAATTGGCACAAGGACAATATTCAAGCCATTTGCCTCAGGATAAAAACCAGATTGGCTATGCCGTGGTGGCCTATAAGCAGCCGTTTGCAGCCGGTCAAAAAAGCGAGATTAAGTTAAAGCTTAAAACTCAACCGAGCATTAGCTATACCACATTGGTGAATGGGGCGTATGTTCTACATCAGAAAGGGCAAATGGAACAAAAAACCTTGTCCAATAAAGTTGAAACCAAGGTGGTGGGTCAGTCAACTTTAGATAGCACCACAAATGATTTTAAAATCAGCTTGTATAGCGGCAAGGTCAATGAACCGATCTATTTAAAAACCAATGCTGCGCTTTGTAATGCCAACCGTTTTAGCAAAGAGCAGATACGCATTCGTATTCAGTCTAAATTGACGGGGGATATGGTTATTGTTTCTGCCCTGGAAAGTGCTGAAAATACCGGACTGTTCCAATTTAGTTTAGAGACTAAAGAAAATGCAGAAAAAAATCTGAATGATGCTGTCTTACAAACGCTTAAACGTGATGAAGTCACAGCGAGTCTGGTTGAATGTGTAGACGAGCAAGGTCAGGCCACTGCACCGATTAATGATATTTCAACGCAGATATTGATTGATCCATACGGCATTATTTTTGATGCAAAAACTAAAAAGCCTGTTGCGGGGGCAACAGTAATATTGGTTGATGAAAATGATCAACCTGTAGGTAATAATGTTGCTTTTGAAGTTGACCGTAGCACAGGGGCTTTACGCTCAATTCCTGCAAAACAGGTCACATCTGCGACAGGCGAGTTTGTTTATCCGCAGGTGATTCCTGGTAACTATAAATTATTGGTCGATACCTCAACAATTTCGACTCATCAATATAGTTTTGTCAGTGATCAGGTGCTTTATCCGATAAATTCATTTAACGGCATGGCGGTAGATTCGCAATATTCTTATGGTGGCGTATTTACCCTGGCGTCCAGCAGTCCGGCATTGAATATCGATATTCCGATTGATCCGCTATTAAGCCAATCAGGTTTGATGGTACAAAAAACTGCACGTGATAGCAGTATCGAATTGGGTGATTTTACCAACTACAGCATTACCGTGAGTAATCAAGGGGATGTACTTGCACGTGAGGTCAAATTGCAAGACAGTTTGCCGCGTGGTTTTAGCTATGTACCGAATACCATGCGTATTGATGGCAAGCCAGTGGCAGACCCGGAAGGTGGCAAAGGTCCTTATTTAACGCTGGGTTTGGGTGATCTTGCAGTCAATGCCAGCGCTAAAATTGAATATCGTGTTTTAGTTGGACCCAATGCTTTAAATGGGGATGGGATTAATCGGGCTCGTGCAGTGGATGGTTTTGGTCTCAGTTCAAATGAAGCACAGGCCAAAGTTAAAGTCCGTCCGGGTGTGTTTAGTGCCGATGCATTTGTAGTGGGTAAAGTTTATAGCGACTGTAACCGTAATGGCATACAGGATAAAGGCGAGTTGGGTGTGCCGGGTGTCCGTATCTACATGGAAGATGGCAGCTATGTCATCACTGACCGTGAAGGTAAATATGACTTTTACGGCGTGTCGGCAAAAACCCATGTGCTTAAAATTGACCGCACCACTTTACCTGCCGGAGTAGAGTTACTGACTCAGTCCAACCGCAATGCAGGCGATCCATCCAGCCGTTTTGTCGATGTCAAACGGGGTGAATTGCATCGTGCCGATTTCGCCATGGCAGATCAAGCAGATACATGTTCTGCACCCTTAACGGATGCAATAAAACAGCGTCAGGAAAAAATTAACAGCAGCAATTTAAATCTTGAAAAAGCGATTAACAAGCAACTTGCTATTGATGCACCGAGCTATCTAGAACGCAGTACCCGTTCAGAAAATACCCAAGGCTGTTTGGCAAATGAGAATGATCAGAATTGCTTATTGAATCGGGGTGGTTTTGCTGCACAAAAACAACCGCAATTATTGATTGATCCGGTAAAACCGCCTGTTTTAGTGAGTCTGGAAGAATATTTAAAGCGTAGCGACAGCAATGCTTTAGAAATTTTAAACTTAACAGAAGGACAGGTTCTGCCTTACGCACAAACGACGATTCAAGTTCAAGGTGCAGCGGGCGCGACACAGCGTATTTTAGTCAATGACGTGGTGGTGACAGATAAACAACGGGGTAAATTAGCCATTCTGGATGAGCAGCGTAAACAAGCTGTTGAATATGTTGGAGTGGCCTTAAAAACCGGTAAAAATAGCATTCGTGCTGAACAATTGGATTTTGCGGGTAACGTCCGAGAAAGCCAACACATTCAGGTCATTGTTCCAGATGAAATTCATCAGCTGAAATTACAGCATGCGCCAATCCCGGTCATGGCCAATGGCCGTGATGTGATGCAGTTGCGAGTTCAGTTGCAAGACAAGCAAGGGATCAGGGTTGCCACACGCACATCACTGACCTTGGAAAGTGATATCGGGATTATTGATCTTCAAGATTTAAATCCCAATGAACCGGGCATTCAAACCTTCATTGAGGGGGGGGAGATGATTATTCCGATTCTTGCACCGAATGCACCGGCACGTGGAAAACTGCGCGTCAGCAGTGGATTACTCAAAGAAGAAATCGATATTCAGTTTCAGGCAGATTTACGTCCGCTGATTGCCGTGGGTTTAATTGAAGGTTCAATTAACTTTAATAATTTTGATAACACACAGCTGCACAGTGTAAATGGCAATGACGGTTTTGAAGATGAACTGAATGAAATTGCGCAGTGGGGTAATGCCACCTCATTGACTGGACGTACTGCAATGTTCCTGAAAGGAAAAGTCAGAGGCGATTATCTGTTAACCCTGGCGTATGATTCTAATAAAAGTTCCAAGCAACGCCTGTTCCGAGATATTCAACCCGATGAATATTATCCAGTTTATGGTGATGCAGCGGCAAAAGGCTTTGAAGCCCAATCGACTGGAAAATTGTACGTACGCTTAGACAAAGGGCGTTCATATGCAATGTATGGCGACTATGTGACCCGTACGGAGAAAGATGAAGGTCTTGCTTTAGGTCAATACAACCGTTCACTGACCGGACTTAAAGTTGGGCATGAAGGTGATAAATTCCAAGCATCAGCATTTATGGCTGAAACCAAATCTCGTCAAGTGGTCACAGAAAATCGTGCTCTGGGTATTTCTGGTCCCTACAGTCTGGGTGCAATTTCAAATGATCTGATTTTAGACAATAGTGAAAAAGTTGAAGTTTTGACCCGTGATCGCAATAACCCAGGTTTGATTATTGCCAAACAGAGCCTCACCCGTTTTACCGATTATGAAGTCGATACCTATAGCAACAGCATTTACTTAAAACAGGCTGTCGCTAGCGTGGATCAAGACCTGAATCCAAACTTTATTCGTATTACGGTGGAAGCGGATGAAATTGGTGAAGAGTATCAAGTTGGTGGTCTCAGCCTTAGTTATGCCATGAAGAGCCATCTAAAAATTGGCGGTTCATTTGTACAAAGTAACGATCCATTAAATCAGGAACAGATTGCCAGTTTAAATACCGTGGTGAAAGTGGGGCAATACGGTAAATTAATTGCCGAAGTGGCACAGTCTAAAAATACCGACTCTACGGCAGATCAGATTACTCAGATCAATAGTGATTCAACCCGCGACAAAAACCAAGGTACCGCTGCTCGGGTCGAATTTGAATATGCACCGAGCTTTGCCCATGTTCGTGCCTATCACCAGCAAGCCGAACAAGGTTTCCAGAATGATGCAGCCACCATTAGTGCAGGGCGTAAGGAAAGTGGTGTGAAAGCTTCAGCACCGGTTGCAAAACTGGGTTTGGCACGTATTGAAGCCATTCGTACCGAAGACCAAGACAATAATGGTGTTCGTACCGGATTATCTGCCAGTCTGGAACGTAATTTCTTTAAAATTCTCGCGGTTGAATTAGGCTTACGTCATTATGATGAAACCCGTGCTGCGGCAACTTTAGCCACAGAAAATCTGGGTCCATATAATGGCACAACTGGGCGTATCAAATTTACCGGTAATCTGCCTTGGAAAGGTGCATCAACCTTTATTGAATATGAACAGGATTTATCGAACTCAGATAAAAAAGTCTTGTCTGTAGGGGGAACGGCTAAAGTCCTGCCAAATACAGAAGTCTATGCCCGTCATCAAGTGATTTCTGCTATTGACGGTTTGTATTCCCTGAATAGCACGGAAGAAACCAACAGTACGGTGTTTGGTGTTTCCAGTAACTATATGAAAGATGGTTCAGCATTTAGTGAATACCGTGTTGCAGATGGCATCAGCAACCGTGAGGCTGAGGCAGCATTGGGTTTACGTAACCGCTGGCAATTAAAACCGCGTGTATATGTCAGCAGCAGTTTTGAACGTATTCAGTCTTTATCTAAAAATGAAGACAATACCAAGAATGATGCTACTGCATTAAGCCTGGGGCTTGAATATTTAGTTCATGAGAACTGGAAAGCGACCACCCGTTTGGAAGGTCGCCGTTCGGATACTTCAGATACTCTTATCAATACCATTGGCTATGCTTATAAGCTATCTGATGATGCAACCGTGCTGACTAAAAACACGCTGAACTTTGTCGATAATAAACAGGCCGATCAGGGTGATCATTTACGCAACCGTTTCCAGCTCGGTTATGCATGGCGCGATTATGATCAAAATAAACTCGATATCTTGTCGAAAATTGAATATTACTATGAAAATAATGCCACTGATTTAGAAGCGGAATTTAAACGTGAAGCCTATGTAACGTCTATTCATACTAACTATCATCCACAGCGCCGTCTGACTGTATCGGGTCAATATGCGGCAAAGTGGTCTGAACTGGATGAAGATCATATTTCTAGCAATGCTTTAACGCAACTGTTCAGTGGTCGTGTAATTTATGACATCAATGAACGTTGGGATATGAGTGTACAGACAGGCACTTTATGGGCCAACCGCGGTGCAGGAACGCGTTATTTGGTCGGGGCAGAATTGGGGTATTTAGTTGCAACCAATCTGTGGGTTTCAGCAGGTTATAACTTCATGGGTTATCAAGATGATGAACTGGCAAATACCAGCTCAACCGGTGAAGGGGCTTATTTAAGATTCAGATTCAAGTTTGATGAAGATCTGTTTGGTCGCCGTTCGGCAAATACAAACTTTGCTTTAGAGCCAGAACAGGGACGATAGAACATGAAACAACTTACTGGACTACTTGCAGCTTTATTTTTAGCGAATAGCTGGGTTTATGCTGAACCCTTCTCAGCTGTTGATGCTCAGCGTCAAATGAATACCTTATCCCATACTTTGCAACAATATTCAAATACTGATGCACTAACTCGATATCATGCTTACAAAGCAAAAATGTGGTTAAGTTATGCGGTCAATCAACAATCAGAACAAAGTTTAACTGTTGCCGGGCAGGAAGCCTTGCAACAAGCCCAAATCATTGTCGATGGATTGCAGTCCAGGAAAAATTTGAGTTTAACCACTCCAGTGTTAGGTGTGTCACAAGTGATGCGCCGTGATTTATGGTGGCAAGTAGAGTACTTAAAACAGCATGGGGCCATTGATAAAGCACCAGAAAGTTTGGCACATGCAGAAGTGATGCTGGTTTGGGCGGCAGCAGAATATTGCGAGTTAGGCTGGAGGCATTCCCAAGAACCTTTTAATGCTGCACAACAGGCTTTATATCAGGTGGTTGAATCTACAGGATTGCAGTATACCGATATCAGCTGGCAGCCAGAACAGTTGCCTTCATTGCAGCAGCTCAATGGAGAGGGCTGTCATGGCATCAAGCCTGAATTTTGGCCTCTAGCCAAAGTACAATTAAATCAACAGTCTAATAGTTTAAAGATCGATAATATTGTACATTTTGCCCAGGACAGTGCAGATTTAAGCCCAGCCAGTCAAATGGTGCTGCAACAATGGGGAATTCTGGGGAATCAATATCCACAATTGTCTGTTATTTTAAAGGGTTATACCGATATTCATGCAAGTCCGGCCTATAATATTCAGCTTGCGCAGCGCCGTGTTCAGGCGGTGCAAGATTATCTGGTGTTACAAGGAATGGACATTACCCATATTGTGACTGAAGCCAAGGGTGCAGTTGATTTTCAAACCGATACAGAGATGAAAATAGCGGAAGCCAAAAGCCGTCGGGTGGTTCTGCAAGTTGCGGATGCACATGGAATTGAAATTGAATATTTGCCCCAGTGGCAAGATTTACAAATAGAGTCAAAACAGCAGAAAGTGCAGGTGAAATAACATTATGATCAAGCGATATTTACCTCATGTTTTGGCATCTTCAGTTTTAATGGTAGGTGGTATAGCTGAGGTCAATGCGGCAGATGCTGCAGCGGATACCAATAAAGTGAAAATTCAGCGCAGTTTTATTAATTTAAGTTTTAACCAACCCACGTTGAGCAGCAGTTATCAGCAGTTTGCTGAAACGGCAGTGGAAGGTTGGAAAACTACTCACAAAACCCCTAAATTAATTGAAATTTGGCGCGGTAAAGGGCCAGATGGCAATGCAACGGCGGATTGGGGGACAGCAAATACCAATAACCAATATGCTGAACTTAATGCTGAGGATGCATCGGCACTGTATCAGCCCGTATGTTTGATAAAAGGCGAAGAGTTTGAGTGGAATTTCAGGCATGCAGCCCGATTAAGCAGTACGGAAGAGGCTACTTTTTATATCGGGAACGTAAAGGCAGATCGTCTAGGTTTTACTCAGTTACAGACAATTGGCGCACAGCAGTCTACTAAACTCTGGACATGGGTAGATGCCAACCCTAGCGGAGCTAAAGCCACTGTTTCAGTTGATAGCGGTATCTATGACTTTATCTTCGCTGCAACAAAATATAGTAATGTAACCTTCGGTAATTTTATTGATGATATTTCATTAAAATTAAAACCTGCAGTCGAATTTAGTGCGGCTTCGGGGCGTTTTTACGAAGGTGAGGATGCAACAGGAAAGACTCATTCTGTACCTTTTAATATTGTGGGACAAATTTTAAGTCAGAGTGATATGCCTACCCTGCAATTTAAAATTGAATATCCGGCGGCTTATGCTCAGACTAAAGCGGTATATGGCAAAAATTACAGATTATATAAGCAAACTGCATCAGGCTTGGTTGAATTGGGTTCAGCAGATAGTTTGGTGACCGCAAATCCAGACAAAGTAACTTTTAATTACACCCCAGTCTATAACGCTACCTTGGATTATACCAAAGGGGTTCAGGTCAATGATTTGGTAATTAAAATTTTTGGCAATACCCAAACCAATACTGATATCAATCTACCGTTTGAATTTGCGCTGGATGCGAACAGTAAAGCTGTTTCCACTAATTTGAGTACTTGCGGCAATGTAAGTGCAGATGTCAAATTTGATCTCAAGATCCAAGAAGATGATATTGATTTGGCGGTCGTCAAAAGCTTAACACCAGAATCGGTGGTTCAAAAAGATAACCTGATTTCTTATAAACTGAATATTACTAACAATACTGCCGTGCAGGCAGATGGTGTGATTCTGCGAGATAATTTCAAAAATTTACTCAGAGTGACGAGCGGGAATGCTGCAAATCAAACCAGTCTGATCTGTGAAGATTTAACCAATGGTACCAGTAAGGCTTGTCCTTCGACTTGGACCGATGCCAATGCACTAACTGCACTGTTGAGCAGTACTGTAGGGAGTGGTTTAAGTTTAGGTGATATTCCCGCCAATGCGAAATACACCTTTACGGTTAAAAATTTAAAAGTCACCGATACAGATACTACAAGTACGGGTTTTGTAGAAAATACAGCCATTATTGAAACCACGAAGATGCAGGATCTGATTCCTGGAAATAATACATCCACTGTAAAAACAATGATGGCTACTAAAACTGATCTGTCCAATAACAAAACCGGTGCACCTGTAACAGAAACAGGTATTGGCATGTTTATCATTGCAAAAGAGGGTAGAACAGGTTCTACACCTCTCTGGACTCAAGTATCAGACAGTAACAGCAAAGTTTATTTTCCGCTCAATATTCAAAATTACGGCGGTTTGGCACAGGATTATCAGCTGTATGCATCCAGTAGCAAAATTGAGCCAACACTGGCGACGGGTGAGTATTCAAGCTTGGTTAAAAATAGTATTATGCCCTTTACTGCTGGTTTAAAAATTGAATTTTATAAAGCGGATCTTGCGCAGTGTAAAACGGGGGTAAGTAGTCAGCAAATTACTCAACTGAATGTTGCAGCAAATACAACAGCGCAAGTTTGTGCAGTGATTACAGTCTATCCATCTACGACGGCTAAAACCAATATTTGGTTTGCAATTGAATCGCTTCAATCCGGCTTAGGTGACGTTATTCTTGATGCGGTTACTCCCTCACCATCAAAACGATTACTTGAACTTACCAATAATCAGGTTGCACAAGTTGGTGTGGGTGGAACATATGTATTTTTGCACCGTTTAACCAACTATGGGGTAGAAAATGAAACTAAAGCAAAAATCAGCATCAATCCTGTAAATGGCAATGATGGCTTCTTATATTCATTATTTCTAGATAAAAATGGTAATGATACGCTAGATGCGGGAGATACCTTACTCTCTGGGGTAGAGACAGAATTAAGCAATATTATCGAGCCAAACAAATCAGTGACTTTATTGATAAAAGCTGAAGCGCCTGCAACAGCAACTAACGGCATGAATAGTCAGGTTAAAT
The DNA here is from genome assembly GCF_001647545.1 of Acinetobacter sp. SFB. Classification (GTDB taxonomy): domain Bacteria; phylum Pseudomonadota; class Gammaproteobacteria; order Pseudomonadales; family Moraxellaceae; genus Acinetobacter. Next base: position 53,330 of record NZ_LSZH01000016.1, on the reverse strand, counting down.
TGACAGTTAAACCGGATAATATAGCGAAAGAAATATCATTAGTTGATTTAAATAATACCGACTTGATTACGGTCAGTCCCAATCAGTTAAAAATTCTGAAATCTCAGGTCAAAGTTGAAAATTGCAGTATGACAAATGTTTCAGCAGTGATAAATGCGACGTATACTGTACAAAATGAAAATTTAAAGCCTAATCAGTGTCTAATTTATCGAATTATGGTGAAAAATACCGGAAGTGCAGCCTTAAGTAATGTGGTGATTAACGATATGTACCCGGCTTATACCAAGCAGTGGGCACTTGCTAAAATATTGCCCATCGTGGGTAGTAATGGTCAAGACATTACCGACAGTAGCAACAATAAAATTGAAGATGATGGAACGGCAAAAATTAAGGCAATTTTAAAAGAACTATTATCGCAACAGGAAAAATCACTGTACTTCGGAATTAAAATGCAATGATGGGTTAATTTTTTAGTCGATTACTCATCCTCCCTTATACTAGATTCGAGGCAGCTGTATTGTTAAGCTGCCTCACCCACATCTGCAATAGCCATTTCTTCTGTCTATCCAGTCGCTGCTTTCATTATCTCTTATCAAAACTACTTAATATTTACAGTGAGTGATCTGGCCTAAGTCTGGACATGGCCGTTTAACTGCCTCATTTGTATATATGAATCTTCATTGATTAAATATCCACTCATTCCAGACACTCTTCGCCTATAAATTTAGAAAAATTTCATATCTGAAATTTATTTTTGATCTATGCAAAAATGACTATAAAAGTCAGGGTTCAAATAAAAAATGAATTAGATCCCGAGTCAGCACTTCCTCAGATTATTTTCAGGGTTGCTAAGCTGGTTACTAGCTTGGTTACTAAAACTATTTAAATCTAAATAAAACCATTAAATAACAATAAATTATACTTTTATATGATGCGTATCATACGCATCATATAAAAGTATGTTTATTTTGATATAATCCAACTCTCTAGTGTCATTAGTGGTTCCATGCAATTTTATGAGTCTTACAGAATTTAAGGTTCGCCAAGCCAAACCGAAGGATAAAATCTACTTTTTAGCAGATGATGAAGGCCTGAGCCTGAAAATTGAACCGAATGGACGTAAGTCATGGAGCTATCGATATTCTGTAGAAGGATCAAGCAAGCGATCAAGAATAAAACTGGGTATGTATCCTTCAATGTTATTAAAAGATGCAAGGTTTGCACGAGACGAATTTAAATTAAACAATTACACTCTTAAAAGTATAAGTAATAAAAAAATAAAATCTTTCCAAGATATTTGTGAGGAATGGTTAGAATTTAAAATAAGAAATTCTTTTAGTGATGAGCCACGTTGTGGGGTTATTCAATTAGCAAGAAAATGTTTATCTAATGATATATATCCAGAATTAGGTGATATAGCATTTGAAGAAGTGAAGCGATATGATTTAGTAACAGTAATAAAAAAAATTGAATTTAGAGAAGTAAAAGAACCGGTTAAAAAAGCTTACAGTTATTTAAATCAAATTTATGATTATGCTGTAGCGATGGGATATTGTGAATATAATATCGCAAATGGTTTAAATAAAATATTGGTAAATAATAAGATTAAGAGAAACTATCCTTATTTAAAATCGCATGATATTCCAAAATTCATAAATAAATTAAATCAAGTAAATACCCATACCCTTATTAAAAAAGCCTTATGGCTTAAATTATATACAGGAGTCCGGGGCACTGAATTACTTCTTAGTGAGCCACATCACTTTGATATAGAAAATAAAATATGGAGAATCCCGGCATTACATATTAAGCAGTTTAGACGTAAAGTCATTTTAGGTCATGAGATTCCTGATTTTTTGGTGCCTTTATCAGATCAGGCTATTTGTATTATAAAATCAGCACTTGAGTGGTCTCATGGTGAAAAGTATGTATTTTCAAGCCCGCGATATAAAGACAAACCGATTCATTTTAATACGCTAAATACAGTAATACGTAAAATGGGATATAGTAAGAATGAACTGTCATCTCATGGTTTAAGATCGACATTTAGTACTATATTAAATGAATCGGGTTTATTTCAACAAAATTGGATTGAAGCGCAGTTGTCGCATACAGATAAAAATAAAACCCGCGCAAGTTATAATCATGCTGAGTATATGAACCAGCGTAGAGAAATGATGCAGTGGTGGGGGAGTTATATACATGAATATACAGAAAGACCAGGGATGAATTTTGGATAGATTATATTAAAATTCTTTAATCAATCATTTTTTTTATTCGTTAAGTGTTATGAATTGCAGCAATTAAATTGAATCTTAAAATAATTTTTACCTCTATTTCAATCATGCTCTTCGAAGGATTTTGAAGGTTTTCAGACTGCCAAATACCTATTCAACTCCTATTCTTGTTTTATTGACTTTCTGATTGCCTTTATCAGTTGAAATAAAGGAATTTTAATGTTTTAGCTTTAAATTTCGTTAAAATAACTCACCACCATGTACAACACTACGACCGGTACATAAACTCGGTACTTGCTGAGTTTTATAATAAATTAAGGTCTGTATTTTGAAGGTATGAGTCTTCTTTTTCTGGTCGCGATAGCTTTTTTGTCTTTCTAGGCCTTTGAATTGGAATTTCTGTGATCTCTATGATCATAACATTGTTTTATAATAAATTAAGGTCTGTATTTTGAAGGTATGAGTCTTCTTTTTCTGGTCGCGATAGCTTTTTATGTCTTTCTAGTTTCTAGGCCTTTGAATTGGAATTTCTATGATCTCTATGATCATAACATTCCAGCCAATCCCTTTACCGTCAGACAAACTCGTCGCAATAGAAATAAAGTTCTCAATTCCCGCCACTAGCTCAGACAAAGCAGAACTTGATTTTCCCAGTTTATCCGTATTGATCACCCGTGGAATTTGCCACTTCTTCACATGATTTAAATTTTTCCAAGAAAACACTAGGCTAAATCCCCCCACGTTCGACAAGCATTGCCTCAAGTTCACGATAGCTGATGCCATAGTTACAATAACAGCGCACAGCCCAAAGGATGATCTCACCCTGAAAATTGCTGACCCTGGACGGGATACATATGCTGAACCTTGAGCTAAAAACTATTGAGCTTACCATCAGCGGCTATTTGCAACAGTGCCGTAAATTTTTGGTATAGAAAGTAGTCAGAAAAAATGCTCATCTTTTGATTTATAAAATATGCCTAATAAATATATTGAATTTTACATGTAATTTTGTTTTATTGTACGGGTCAACATTAAATATAAGGAAATTGATATGACACTTTCTGCAGAGAAAGCCATTGAAAGCATTCATACCATGCATGTACTGATTGAAAAAATTTTCAGCGGGGTAAATAGCGCTGAAGATTTACCTTTATTAATTAAACATTTTTCTGAAGATTTTGAAATGGTGGGGGCGGCTGGTAAAAAATTTAAATTTGAAGAAGTGAAGCAGCTGTTCGCCAACAATCAAGGAAAAATGCCTGATATCAAAATTGAAATCTATGATGAAGAAATTATTTCACATAATGAACATACAATCGTTTTGACCTATACAGAGAAGCATACCAAAGAATCCGGGATATTAATTCGTCGTTCTTGTGCATTGATTGAGGAAATTCAGGACCAAATGCATTGGCGCTTTCTGCAGGAAACATTTACAGCTTAAAATTTATTTTAATTTTTTAAAAAGCATAGGCTTATGTTGTTTTACCTTTTTAAACTACATAAGTCTAGCTTTGAAGTTCTGGAATTAATGCATCGAATTGAGTCAAGCTGATTAGACCTGCCATCTCTCCTATTTTATTATTGGCAACTTAGCTGGAAATAACAGGTTTTATATACGCAAATTAAAAATACCAGTCCGTCTAACCGCAATAAAGCAGCAGGCTTAAGGTTTGCTTTAGCTGACTTAAGGCTACAGTGCGGTAATTTAAGTGCTGAATTAATCAATTTTCTAATTTGATTGAACAGTGATTTTTTTAACTGATTTATATTAAATTTCTCCGCAAAAATCGACAGGGAGTTATCTAAAGGTATAAGTTTATACTTAAAAAGTTATGGAATATTACACGTAAAAGTAAATATAATTAAATTAAGAATGTAAAAAAATTTGCAGGATTCTAATCGAAAAATAAGCTTGAATAGAAGCAAAATTTGGCTAGAAGTAAAAGATTTCTGATAATAGTGATCAAGAAATATTTTCCCTGTCAAGGGTGTAGGAAATAGGGGCTTATGAGGAATATAAGCCGTCGTACAAGGATTAAGTGACATGAATAGTTCTATCAATGATCAGGCTGCCGCGGTCAGTAAAAAATCAAATGTATATGCATGGTATGTGGTATTGCTATGCATGCTGGCTTATATTTTTTCGTTTATTGACCGTCAAATTTTGGCATTGATGATTGAGCCGATTAAAGCCGATTTAAATTTATCAGATACCCAGTTCAGCTTATTGCATGGTTTAGCATTTTCATTGTTTTATGCATTTATGGGATTGCCTTTAGCTTATCTGGCAGACCGTTTTTCACGTCCTAAAATTATTGCTGTTGGAATTGTATTTTGGAGTATTGCTACTGCAATTTGCGGATTAAGTAAGAGCTTCATTCAACTTTTCTTCAGTCGGATGGGGGTGGGCGTGGGAGAAGCAGCATTATCACCAGCCGCATATTCGATGTTCAGTGATATGTTCAGCAAGGATAAACTAGGGCGTGCTGTCGCTGTTTATTCCAGCGGGTCATTCGTTGGTGGAGGGATTGCCTTTTTGGTTGGCGGCTATGTGATTGGCTTATTGAAAAATATGAGCTTGATCGAAGTACCACTGTTAGGTGCAATCAAAGCATGGCAAATGGCATTTATTCTTGTGGGTTTGCCAGGTGTTTTCATTGGCTTGCTGTTTATTTTAACGGTACGGGATCCGCAACGTAGAGGTCAGCGTTTAAATGCGCAAGGCCAAGTTGAAAAAACCAGCATGAAAAAAGCGTTTAAGTTTATTAAAAAACATCGCACTACTTTTGGCTGTCATTATTTTGGTTTTACCTTTTATGCCATGGCGCTGTACTGTCTCATCAGTTGGACACCAGCGTTTTATATGCGCAAATATGGCTTAACTCCAACAGAAGCTGGCTATATGCTAGGGACGGTCATGCTGGTGGCAAATACCTTGGGCGTATTTTGTGCAGGCTGGTTAAATGACTGGTTTATTCAAAAAGGTAGAAAAGATTCGCCAATGATCACCGGTGTTATCGGCATTGTAGGTTTAATCATCCCGATGATTGCTTTTACCCAAGTGTCTGAACTGTGGCTGTCTGTGACGTTATTGGTTCCAGCGATGTTTTTTGCATCTTTTCCCATGCCAATTTCCACCACAGCCATGCAAATGCTGGCACCTAACCAGCTGCGTGCGCAGATTTCGGCGGTATTTCTGCTGATCAGTAATTTAGTCGCTGTTGGAATCGGGACGACTTTGGTGGCATTAATTACAGATAAAATCTTTGCAAACCCGCTGATGATGGGGATGTCATTGTCGATTGTTGGTGCTTGCGCATGTGTATTGGCCTTTATTTTATTGAAAAAAGGGTGCAAAGCCTTTAGCGCAAGTATGCAGCAGGAACACTCTGTTTAAGCCCAGCCCTTAGAAGTTAACAGTCAAGCAAGAGCTGATTCGGTCTAGTGAGCTCTTGCCTTTTAATTCTGAAGAATGGAATCAATGGAGTGCAGAGATGAATCAGCGTTTAAATTTGAGCCATTTGCATTATCTGGATAAGTTTTTACTTTTTAATTCAGATGACTATCACATCATTAAGGATAAAATCAGTCATTATTTGTGCCCCCATCAATTTGATGTAGAGGCAGATTCCAGTTTGAATACTCGCCTGAATGGATTTAGCTTTGGAAATTCGGCTTTATATGATCTTAAATACAGCGCGGCTGTGGTAATCACGATCGATGAAACATCTCCTCATTATTTGTTTCGCATCAATCTTGAAGGACAATGTAAAGTTGAACATGAACAAAATCAGGTGCTGCAGTCACATGGCATGATGACGGTGACACATCCGCATATCCAAAACCGAATCATGACCAATCACCGCTGCCGCAATATTATTCTCAAACTGACACAGCAGGATGTTGAAACACAGCTGTGTAAAATGTTGGGCTATACCGGTACAGAATCCTTAGTATTTGATAGCGGCTTATCATGTACAACAGAAGCTCTAAACTCAATTGTTGAAACACTGAATTACCTCTGTCACGCATATTATAATATTCAAAACTGGAGCTTTATTTCAGCCAGTTTTACCCAGTATTTGATTGAATTAATTTTACTGAAAGTTCCTAATAATTACAGTCATCAACTCAATGAACGCAGACAAGAAGTCATGCCCAGCTATATGCGAAAAGCACAGCAATATATACAGCAACATCTTCAATCACAGATTTCACTTGCTGAACTGAGTATTTTTTGCGGGGTTAGCAGCCGTACTTTGCAAAAAAGCTTTAATCAGTACTGTCAACAAACGCCGCTGGAATATATTCGAGATCAGCGTCTGCAAGGGGTGCATCAAGCCTTACTGAACAGCCAATTCAGCGATACCGTGACGGATATTCTTTTTCAAAACGGCATTCAAAGCTTGGGCCATTTTTCCAGTCGGTATAAAAAACGCTATGGTTGCCTACCGTCGCAAACCTTGAAAATGAAAGTGGTCTAAATTCTAAAAGTATTCGTATATCGAACAGCCTATTCGCATACGGAGAGGTGAGCTTCATTTTAATCTTCTAAAGTTAATTCAGTTAATCAGGAGGATTCAAAATGAAAATTACAGTACTGGGTGGGGGGCATGGATGTTATGCAGCAGCCGTGGAAATGGCAGAAAATGGTCATGAGGTGGTGTTATGGCGCCGGGATGCCGATGCATTAAAAGAATTAGCAGAAACGGGTGAACTGTTCATTTTGGATTATCAAGGTGAGCGTTCTGTGACGGTTGGCTGGAATAACAGCCAGATCAATTTACAGGAGTCTTTAGCGCAGGCAATTGCAGGCGCTGAGCTGGTTATTATTCCTTTGCCGGCGACCACGCATCTGGATTTGGCGCAGCACACGGCACCTTATTTCAAAGATGGGCAAGTGATTTATTTACCGCCAGGCACTTTTGGCAGCTTTGTCTTTGCTCAAGCCATGAAAGATGCTGGAAATCATGTACAGGTCGCCTTCGCTGAAACCGGCACATTGCCGTATTTAGTGCGCAAACATGGGTTAAACCGCATTGTAGTGAGCGGGTATGCGACTCGTTTACCTACCGGTGTTTTCCCCAGCAATTTATCTGAACATGCATTCCAGGTTTTACAGCAAGCCTATCCGAGTGTAGAGCCGATAGAGGACAGCTTAAGCGGGGCATTGATGAATGCAGGCCCCATTATTCATCCACCGTTAATTATGATGAATGCCGGCCCGCTAGAGCACTTCGATACGTGGGATATTCACAACGAAGGCACCCAGCCATCCATCCGCAGTGTCACCTCTCAATTGGATGCCGAACGGATGCAAGTGCGTGAAGCCTTGGGTTATGCAGCTCCACATTTTCCGCTGGCTGATCATTATAATAAAGCAGACGAAGGCAATGAGTGGATGTATGGCCGAGGTGCTCATGGCAAACTCACAGATAGCGGTGACTGGCGCGAGGACATTGATTTGCAGTCACATCGCTATATGCTTGAAGACACCCGTTTAGGTTTATCCTTAATTGTTTCTGCAGGCCGTTGGGCTGGCGTCAAAACCCCTGTGGCTGAAGGCTTGCTGAATATTGCCTCTGCTGTTGTAGGCAAAGATTTATATGCCGAAGGCCGGACATTTGAAAGCTTAGGTTTGGCAGATAAATCCAAACATGAATTACAAATGATCTTGCATCAAGGAGTCTAAGATGCCCAAAATTCAGCACACTGCGGTGGTAGGGGCCGGGCGAATGGGCAAAGCGATTGCCATTGCTTTTGCCTATGCGGGACTGCAAGTCAAACTGATTGATGCTAAAGAGCGTTCAATTCATGATTTTGTACAATATCAGCGGCAAGTAGAGCAGGGCATTGCGCAAGAACTGATGCTGTTAAGTCAAATTCAATTCATACAACCGGAGCAAATTTCAGCGATTCAAGCCAATATACAGCTAAGCGACAAATCAGCCTCCATTGAATATTTAAAACAATGTGATTTAGTTTTGGAGGGGGTACCTGAGAAACTACAGGTGAAGCAGGATATTTTTACTTGGCTGGATCAACATATTGCACCTGATTGTATAGTGGCTTCAACCACATCCACCTTTTTAGTGACAGAGATCGCCAAGATGCTTTCCTATCCTGAACGTGTGGTCAATGCACATTGGCTCAATCCGGCTTATTTAATTCCATTGGTTGAATTAAGCCGCTCAGAACAAACTTCAGATCAAACAGTGCTGGCGCTTAAATCTTTTTTGACTTCGATGGGCAAAGTAGCTGTGGTATGCAATGCCAAAGCGGGCTATATCGTACCCAGAATTCAAGCTTTGGCGATGAATGAAGCGGCACGAATGGTAGAAGAAGGGGTTGCATCGGCAGAAGATATTGATATTGCCATCCGCACCGGTTTTGGGCTGCGGTTCTCGGTCTTGGGTCTGCTTGAGTTTATTGATTGGGGTGGAGGTGATATTTTGTATTATGCGTCGCAGTATTTAGAGCGGGAGCTGGGCGAAAGGTACAGTACCCCAGAAATTGTGGCAGAAAATATGCGCAATGGTCGAAATGGCTTAAGAGAGCAGCAAGGTTTCTATCAATATGAAGATGTAGATATTTCGTCCTATAAACAACACGTGCTGCGAACTTTTTTGAACAGAATAGAGGCAGCCGGCTTAAAGCCTAGATTTAATATGATTTCTTCTAGAAGGTAAAATGTATTCAGCAATAAGCCCATTCGAATGTATGGGCTTTTTGTTTAATGGCTAATTTTTTAGTTTTCAGCTGGAGGGCATAAGATCGAATATTTTTTTCATCTGGGCATTCAGCTGAATCAATTCCTCATCATTAAAAGCATTTAAAATCCCTGAAAGAGTGACTTGGCTGATTTGATTAATCTGCTCAACCAGTTTCTTTCCTTTATCTGTCAGCTTGACCATTGAAATACGTTCGTCGAATTCAGAAGAAAAAACCTGAACAATGTCATCTTCCACCAAGCGGTAAATGGCTTTGGTTGCAGTGGTCAATTTGAGTGTAGATAAATTGGCAATCTCGGTAATACTGGCTTGCCCCAATGCATTCGTACTTAAGATAATTTTGCGGCGGGTGTTATCTATTCCTAGTTTTTTTATAGACTTCTCAATCAGCTGCGTGTATTTCCCGTTGACTTGGGAGACCCAGAAAAAAGGGTAGCTTTGTAGACTGCTAGGTTCATTGTTAGGCAGAAAATTTTCTAAATGAGTAAGCATGGCAAAGTGATAACTTTGTGAAAATGGATAGTCCATTATACAAAAATTAAAAATATTTTCTTCGTTCTCTGTTAGGAAAAACACTTGACAATTACATGGCTTTTTCAGATATTAGTCTTAGTTATAAAAATACATGGAAAAGTGAATGAATATTGTGGCACAGGATGTTCATCTAGGCTCAGGAAAACTCACCGTCATGGTGAAAGACTCTATCGATATTCAAGGTTTTCAAACTGTCTCGGGAAGCAAGGCGCTCGAGGGTATCCCTGCGGCAGAACAAAATGCCGTTGTGGTTGAGCGTATTTTGGCTGCGGATTGTCAAATTACCGCAAAAACAAATTTGCATGAATTGGCTTTTGGCATTACGGGCATTAACCGTGCATTCGGTACGGCGCTTAATCCCAAATATCCAGCGCTGATTCCTGGCGGATCATCGAGCGGCTCGGCTGCGGCTATTGCAGCCAAACTGGCCGATTTTACTTTAGGAACAGATACCGGTGGCTCAATCCGCATGCCTGCTGCCTGTTGTGGAATTTTTGGTTTAAAGCCGACTTTTGGCCGTGTGAGCCGCGAAGGGGTACATCCGGAAAATAGTTCATTGGATTGTGTTGGCCCCTTTGCCAATTCGGTCAGCATGATTGAAACCGCTATGCAGATTATTGATCCGAGTTTTCATCCTGCAAAAGCCCTGGAGCAAACGCCTAAGCTTGCGGTGCTGAATGTAGAGGCGAGTGATGACGTGAATCAATGTATTGCTGAATACCTTGCAAAAGCTGGGTTGGTTTTGACCCAAGTAGAGATTGCATCTTTTGAAGATGCATTTGATGCCGGTATGCAAATTATTAATTTCGAAAACTGGCAGGCGTATGGCGCTTTAACTGAAACAGGATTGTTGGGTGCCGATGTCAATACGCGTTTGCTGAAAGCCTCAGAAACTACACGCCAGCAGGTTGCAGAAGCAGAAAATGTAAAAGAAAGGTTTACCCAAGAAGTAGATGCTTTATTGAATCAATATGATGCATTGCTGTTGCCGACCCTGCCGCAGATTCCACCACAAGTTGCGGATGCAGAAAATACAGCCGCATTTTTAAATTTAACAGGATTGGTCCGTCCCTTTAATTTGTCTGGGCATCCGGCAATATCAGTGCCATTAGAGACAAAAGAGGGCTTACCTGTGGGCTTGCAGATTGTTGCCAAAAAAAATGCAGATGAACAGCTCTGTGCAATTGCAAAATTTGTCGTGAAGGCGGCGCAGTAAGTTACAAGGAGTTAACGAATGAATCATTTATCTGCAAAGGATTTTGTCATGGATAATACCGCAGTGGACTTGACTGCTTTGTGTCAGGAAATCCGGGAACGCGCATGTACTGGAGAATTTGATAATCAGGCCTATGTCAGTCAAGACATCATTGAAAAATTAAAAAAACTGGGTGTATATCGGGCATTTGTTCCAAAGCGTTTTGGTGGTTCGGAAGTTTCACCGCGTGAATTTTGCGAGCTGATTGAAAAATTATCGATGGCGGATGGCTCTGTGGGATGGGTGGCCAGCTTTGGCATGAGTCCAGCTTATTTAGGCAGCTTGCCGGAAGAAACCCTGAAAGAGCTGTATAAAAATTCACCGGACATTGTGTTTGCGGGCGGCATTTTTCCGCCGCAACCCGCAGAAATCACCGATGAAGGGGTTGTGGTTACAGGGCGCTGGAAATTTTCCAGTGGCTGCATGGGTGCAGATATTGTGGGTGTCGGTATTGCGCCGCAAAAGGGTAATGAAGCGCAGGGTTTGCCACGGATGGCAGTCATGCCTGCAAAACAAGTAAAAATTGAAATGACTTGGGATACCGTGGGCTTAAAAGGAACGGGAAGCCATGATTTAGTTGTTGAAAATGTTTTGGTGGCTAAAGAGTGGACATTTGTACGCGGAGAGCCGTCTAAGCTTCCAGAGCCATTTTTTAAATATCCTTCCTTATCACTTGCAACACAGGTTTTGACGGTGGTGGGTATAGGGGTGGCGGCAGCGGCTTTAAACGAATTCAAGCTCCTTGCGCCAGGCAAGGCTTCTATAACTGGCGGTTCCGAAATTGCAAACCGTCCAGTCACACAATATCAATTTGCGCAAACTGAAGCAGAGTTTAAAGCGGCGCGTACCTGGTTTTATGAAACGATGGATGCCGTTTGGAGCGAGGTTACTGCAGGCCGTACACCGACAGCAGAACAAATCAGTGATATGCGTCTGTCTTGTACACATGCTGCCCGCATTGCTGCCCGTGTTGCCCGCAAAATGCAAATGCTGGCAGGTATGACAGCCATTTATACCAACAATGTGTTCAGCCGCTTTGTGAACGATACCAATGTGGTGACACAGCATGCCTTTATGGGGGATGCCACCTTACAGAATGCAGGTTTAATCAGCTTTGGCTTAAAACCGGCACCAGGTTATTTATAAGCAGATTGACTTCAGGCGTGAGTATTAAGAATGAAGGACAAAATGGATTTGAGTGCAATTCTACAGCGTTTGGCACAGTTGGAAGCGCAAGCCGCAATTCGAAACTGCATTAACCGCTACATGGAAATTTGTGATGCTTTAGATGCCAATACTGACTTGAATGAATTAATGAATTTGTTTGATGAAGACAGTATTTGGGAAGGCATAGGCGAAAAATATGCACAGTCTTTTGGTCACTTCAGCTCACGGCAGGCGATTCACGACATGTTCAAGGGGTATACCCAAAAAGCATCGCATTTCGTGATGAATGCGCATTTTGTCAGTTCAGAACAAATTTATGTTGAGGACATGCACGCAAAAGCATCTTGGTTGATGTTGCAAACTTCAACTTTTCAAGATGGCCGCAGCCATATGAATGCAGCCAAACTCACAGTGACATTTAAACGGCAGCAGGACGATAGCTGGAAAATCAAGCATTTTCAAACGGAAAATATTTTCAGTCGTCCAGTCTCTCATTGGCACAGTACAGCAGAATTGCCAGTACCGTCTCAGACATAACCCAAGGATAAATTTAAAAGGATAGTTGACATGAATAGTATCATTCCACTTCAAAATATTGATATTGACTACAATGAGTTAGTTCAATCAGACCGTGCGCATACTTCACTTTATAAAGATGAAAAAATCTTTGAAGATGAAATGGAAAAAATCTATTACAGCAATTGGGTCTGGGTGGCGCATGCCAGCGAAATTCCAGAAGGCGGCAGCTATAAGACCATGAATATCGGCAAGCAGCCAGTGGTTGCGGTGCGTGACCGTAAAAAGAAAGTTCATGTCCTGCTTAACCGTTGCCGTCATCGCGCTGCAACACTGTGTGAACATAAAAAGGGCAAAACCAACAGCTTTGTATGTCCTTACCACGGCTGGAGCTATGCTTTGGATGGCAGTTTACGCGGTGTGCCATCTCCTGAAAGCTATGGCGAATGCCTGGATAAATCTGAATTCCCTTTGGTCAGCCTGCGCGTTGAAGAATACAACGGTATGATTTTCGCCTCTTTTAATCATGAGGTTGAACCGTTGGAAGATTTTCTCGGTGCGGCGAAAAAATGGATTGACCTGTTCATGAAACAGGGTGCGGGCTATCCAGTGAAAGTTCTGGGTGAGCACCGTTTTACCTTCCCCGGTAACTGGAAAATCCAGCTGGAAAATACTACAGATGCCTATCACTTCCCATTGGTGCATAAATCATTCTTAAGTTCAGTCGATGAAAAAACCGAAGAATTATTTAATTTTGATAACCAGCCGGGCTATGTCGAAGATTTAGGCAATGGCCATAGTGTCATGGTGATGATTCCTGAACTGGTCGATTTGGAAGAAGAATTGATGGAACGTCCCATTCAGGAACGTTTTGAAGATTTGGCTCAGGCATTGCGTGATGAAGGCCATGCAGAATTGGAAGTGCGCCGTATTGTCCGCGCTGTAGGCGGTTCTGGTTTTAATTTAAACTTGTTCCCCAATATTGCCTGTTCAATGGCTTTCTTCCGTGTCATGCAGCCGATCTCTGTAAATAAAACAGAAATTCATCACTCGGTTATTACTATGGATGGTGGCCCGCAAATTGCCAATCAGTACCGCTTGCGTTTGCATGAGCATTTCCAGGGCCCATTTGGTTTTGGTACACCGGATGATGCAGAAGCATGGGAACGGGTACAAAAAGGGGCAGATGCAGGCAATGATTTATGGATCATGCTCAACCGCGGTTTACCGGGCGAAGTAAAAACTGCAGATGGCTTAAAAAGTGATGTAAGTGCTGAAACTGGCATGCGGGCTGCGTATCAGCAGTGGAAAAAGTTGATGACGGCTTAAGGAGAGAGCAATGAAAATCGATTTAAATTTATTGAATGAAGTGACTGCTTTTATTTGGGCTGAAGCGGACATGCTGGATCATTACGAACATGCAGAATGGTTAAAGCTGTGGAATGAAACTGGCGTTTATATTATTCCGATTGATCCAGCATTAACGGATTATGAAAATAATTTGAATTATGCCTATGACAATCATCACATGCGTCAATTACGGGTAAACCGTTTAGACAATGGCGAGGCCATCTCCACTTCTCCAAAAGCAAATACAGTGCGCAGCGTATCGCGTGTGCGGATTGTCAAAGATGACGGTGATGAAATTATTTTACGTTGTGCGCAAAACCTGCGCGAATTCCGTAAAGAAAGTCTGAAGCATTATACCGCAGATGTCACGTTTCACTTGATCCGCGATGCTGAACAAGGTTTTAAAATTAATCGTAAAATTATTAACTTGGTCAACTCTACCGATACGTTAGCGGGTATCAGTTACATTCTTTAGGAGCAAAAAATGAAACAGATTGTTTTAGTGACGGGTGCCGCATCGGGTTTAGGTAATGTTGTTGCAGAATACTTTGCCAGCCAAGGTCATCAAGTTATTTTATCTGCAAGCACACTGGAAAAAGCTGAAGCTGCAAAAGTGCGCAGTGTAAATGCGAATAATATGTTTCCTCTGAAGCTGGATATTTCTGTTGAAGCAGATTTTCATGCCGCTGTGCAATGGATTGAAGAGAAGTTTTCAAAACTGGATGTACTGATAAATAACGCGACGGTCACCAAAGCAACGCCTGTTTTAGAGATTACCGCGGCTGATTTTGACTGGATTACCCAAGTCAATCAGCGCGGTACATTTCAGTCATGTCAGATTATCGGCAAGTATATGGCTGACAAAGGTTTTGGCCGTATTGTCAATATGGCGTCCTTGGCAGGGCAAAATGGCGGCACAGCAACGGGCGCGCACTATGCTGCGACCAAAGGTGCCATTGTGACCCTGACGAAAATTTTTGCCAAGGAATTTGCTGCGAAAGGTGTCACGGTTAATGCGGTTGCACCAGGGCCCATGGAATCACCGATTGTGCACAGCGTGGTATCTGAGGAAAAGATGGCACAATTTATTCAGAATATCCCTGTCAAAGCTTTGGGCAGTATGCAGTTTATTGCTGAAACGTGTGCGTTATTGGCAAGTCCAAATGCCGGTTTTGTGACGGGTGCAACGTGGGATATCAACGGCGGATTATTTATGCGTTAAGCCGCGGGCTTGCTGCATAACAGGGAGATGAATTATGACTGCACTTTATAATGTTGTTGTCAAAAACCGCCATGTAGAAGGCGAAAATATTGCAGTCATGGAATTTGAATCTGCTACCTCTACTACAATCCTGCCTAAAATCGAAGCAGGTGCACATATTGATGTGCATTTACCCAACGGTATGGTACGTCAGTATTCACTTTGTCAAAATCCAGCTGAAACGGGTATTTTTCGTTTAGGAATTTTACGTGATCCTGAATCCAGAGGTGGCTCTATATCCGCTTTTGATGAATTAAAGGATGGTATGCAGATTCAAGTCAGCGCGCCGAAAAATCTTTTTTCTTTGGTGAAAGCCAAGCATTCGGTATTGATCGGTGGCGGTATCGGCATTACGCCACTTATTACCATGGCGTATCAGTTGGCTGATCAAGGCGAGTCTTTTGAGTTGCATTACTGTGGGGCAAGTGCAGAACGTTGCGCCTTTGTAGATGAAATTAAAAAGGGTGCGCTGGCTCAATTCACCACCTTTCATTTTAAATCGGAAGGCGCGAGCCACCGTGAATTTTTTCAATCTGCGATACAGAATATTGATGCCGAAAGCCATATTTATACCTGTGGTCCAAATGGATTTATGGATTGGGTCATTAATCTAGCGCAAACCCAGCATTTTCCCGAACATCAGATTCACAAAGAATATTTTCAGGTCGAGGTGGAAACGGGTGGCGATGCTTTTGAAGTGGTGGCGGAACGCAGCGGCAAAATCATTATGGTGAATGCCGAGGAAACCATTTTACAGGCTTTGGCACGTGAAGGCATTGAGATAGAAATGTCGTGTGAGCAAGGGGTTTGTGGGACATGCATGTGTGATGTGCTTGAAGGTGAGCCGGATCATCGCGATGTGTATTTCACCGATGAAGAGAAAGCCAGCAATGAGCAAATACTGGTGTGCTGTTCTCGCGCTAAATCGGCACGCTTAGTGTTAGATATTTAAATAAACACCAGTCACATTGAAATTGCACACTATTGGGTCCGCACAGGAATAGGACTTTAAAATTCAGGAGAGAAGCATGAACGCATTACATACGATGGATACCATAAAAATTGATCCAATCAAATTTAGACGCGCATTAGGCAATTTTGCTACAGGCGTCACCATTATGACTGCGCAAAATGAACATGGCGAAAAAGTTGGAGTCACAGCAAACAGTTTTAACTCTGTTTCTTTAGATCCCGCTTTAATTCTCTGGAGTATCGATAAGAACTCTTCAAGCTTTCATGTATTCGAGCAAGCCACACATTTTGCAGTCAATATTTTGTCCGGTTCGCAAATTGAACTTTCCAATAAGTTTTCACGCCGTAATATCGATAAATATGAAGGCACCAGTTTTCAGGAAGGCGCAGGACTAGCACCAGTTTTAGACCACTGCTCGGCTGTTTTTGAATGTGAGCGCCATCAGATCATTGAAGGTGGAGATCACTGGATTATTATCGGCAAAGTGGTAAATTTTCATGATGAAGGCCGCAGTCCGCTGGTTTACCATCAAGGGGCTTATTCAGGTGTGACACCGCATCCTTTATTGCAGGTGAAAGAGTCTGCTGAAGTTGAAGATGTCGGTGAGATGCATCACGGGCATTTACATGGCAATGTCTGCTATTTGATGAGTCGCGCCTTTAAATTCTATCAAAATGATTATATTCCTAAGCAGCTGGTGACGGGTTTTCGTACCAGTGAAGCACGGCTTTTACTGGTTCTAGGCAGTGGTACGGCTTCAAGCAAAGCGGATTTACCGCGTGATATTGCTATGCCAATGCGGGAAGTAGAACGATCCGCTGCAATTCTGGAAAAAGACGGCTTGCTGATTGAGACCGACGGCTTCTATAAATTGACAGAGAAAGGCAAGAAAACCGCGCATTATTTGTTTGATATTGCAGACAGCCATCAGAATGAAGTATTAGAAAAATATTCAGACAGTGAAAAAGACAGTTTCATTAAAATTTTAAGAGATATTGCGGGTATTAACTAAATAATATGGAGAGGCAACTAGTGCAAAATAAGCAATAGTTGCCTAATACTTTTTGTTTTTCACCCTGATTTTTGACCGCTAGTAGTCACTGACTATTAGCATTTTTAAATAAAAGATTAATAGTTCAAAGTCATACTATGTTTGCTGCTTTGGTCAATTTTCTTTTGATCGACTGCATCTTCTTTACATTCATAGTTTTCAAACAAGGCTAGTTGATCGGCAAACTGAGCATCGGGTTTACCATTTTTATCAATAAAACCACTTTGACCTGGGGCTAAAATTATCGCGTTTAATGGTGACCTGTTTTTGAGTGGATACTGGCTCTAAAGTTGAGGATGAGTTGCAACCTGCGAGAAACATGCAGCTTCAACCCAAAACGCGGTATCGAATCAATACATTTTTAGACTGATTATTGAGCATATGGCTTTTCACTTTAGATCTCCTTGCTTTCATTATGATTTAGAAGTGAATTCATTAACTGGCAACCACGTATTCAAGGTGGTTAACTTCACTTATGAACATGCCTTGTTCATTGTTTTAAATTATTACTATTTATCCATGTAATTTTCTACTTCTAGCAAGGTATATCGTTATACTTTCTTTAATCTAAGCAAGCAAAAAATATAGATGTTGTAATAAATTTAGCCAAAGAGGGTGTTTAAAAATATATTAAATCTTTGTATTTAAATATAATTATAAAATTAAAAGAGATAAAATCAGACTGGCTGAAATTTTTTGCTAAAACTTCTTATTTCAGCTTCGCTATTGTTGAATAAAATACACTCACAGGATTAATTTTCAAAATAAATGATATTTTTTTAAAATTAACAAGAAAATTACATGTATTTATGTTATAAAAAATAAAGTCGTGAGACTCATCAATGAATGATAAATGGAGTTTGTCATATGGAAATCAATAAAATATTGCTTGTTTCTGCTCTAGCCGCAGGTTCAGTCACCAGTCATGCCGATGTACGCATTGGAGTGGTTAGCTCATCTACAGGCCCCGTGGCGATGGTGGGAATTCCGCAGAAGAATACAGTTGCGTTACTTCCTAAAACCATCGGTGGTGAAAAAGTCACTTATATTTCCTTGGATGATGCCAGTGACCCAACAGCAAGCGTAAAAGCAATTAATAAATTGATCAGTGAAAGTAATGTAGATGCCATTATTGGGCCTTCTGGATCGCCAAATGCCAGTGCAGTCATTGGTATTATTGCTAAGGCTCAGGTTCCTTTACTGGCGCCTGTTGGAACATCCACTGTTGTTTTGCCAATGAATCTGCAAAAAAAATGGGTATTCAAAACCACACAAAATGATGATTTGATCGCCCAAGCCTTAGTTGAGGACATGGTGAAGCGCAAGATTAAAACGTTAGGCTTTATTGGTACAGCAGACCCTTATGGAGAGAACTGGAGTAAAGTCGTTGCTCATTTAGCAGCCAGCAAGGGCATTAAAATTACACAAAAAGAGTCTTTTCAGCGTCAGGATACCTCATTGACTGGGCAGGCCCTGAAACTGATTGCCGGCAAGCCACAAGCCATTTTAATTGCAGCCCCGGGCGGTGCCGCAGTAACACCGCAAGTTGCTTTATATGATCGCGGTTATCGTGGACAAATTTATCAAACCCATGGTGCGGCCTTAGATCAGTTTTTAAAGTTAGGGGGCAAAAAAGTAGATAACACGATTTTGGCGGCTAGCTTGATGCTGGTCATTAATGAAATTGACAATAAGCATCCTTCCAAAGCCATTGCTTTGAAATACATGAACAATTACAAAAAAATGTATGGTGAATACCCCGCGACATTTGGTGCGAATGTCTATGATGCTGGACTGCTGTTAGAAAAGGCGATTCCGGTAGCATTAAAGCAGGCGAAACCAGGAAGTGTGCAATTCCGCCAAGCATTGCGCACAGCATTGGAACAAACCAAAGAAGTGGCAGGGACACAGGGTGTTTATAATATGACGCCAATGGATCATAGCGGTTTTGACAAGCGCGGACGGGTTATGGTCACTGTAAAAAATGGACAATGGAAATTGCTGAAGTAATAAATTTTTTAAATTAATTAATCTGCTATTCAATTCAGTGTGCAATGGCTCTTAGAGAGCTTTTGCCTCTGAAAAATAGCGAGGATCTGGCGGTCATGGATTTAGACATCGCATTAATTCTTGGGCAGGATGGCATTACCAGTGGGGCAATCTATGCATTGCTCGCCTTATGTATTTTATTGGTTTTTACTGTCACCCGAATTTTACTCATTCCCTTAGGTGAATTTAGTGTTTTTGCTGCACTGACACTTGCCTCTATTCAAGCTGGAACACCAAGCCGTATTGTATGGCTGTTGGTAGTATTCTTTGCTGTTCAATTGCTTCTGGATCTTTATGCGAGTTTTAAAAATAAGACTCCATTTAATTTAAGAAGCCATAGTCTGTGGGCGATTTACATTGCGTTAATTGTTGGAGCGATGTATTTACTGCCCTTGGCAAGCCTGCCGATGTTTATTCAAATTTTATTTGCTTTGGCTGTTATTACACCGCTTGGCCCGCAAATCTACCGTTTATTCTTTCAGCCTTTGGTGGCTGCCAAATCATTAGTGCTACTGATTGTTTCTATTGCAGTGCATGTGGCTTTGGTGGGGATTGGTCTGTTAGTTTTTGGCCCAGATGGTGCGCAAACTCAACCATTCAGTGATGCTGTATATCAATGGGGGAGTTTAGCTGTTAATAGCCAGACCCTTTATATCATTGCTGCGTTTTTCAGCATGATTCTTGTACTGTGGTATTTCTTTGGAAAGACACTTTACGGCAAGGCATTAAGAGCCACTGCGGTGAATCGGGTTGGGGCACAGCTGATGGGAATTTCTCCCATTTTTGCAGGCAAAATCACCTTTGCAATGGCGGCTTTTATGGGAGCATTTGCGGGTATTTTAATTGCACCAATTACCACGCTGTATTATGACTCTGGTTTTATTATCAGCCTTAAAGGCTTTGTTGGCGCAATTATTGGCGGCTTAGCAAGTTTTCCAGTGGCAGCAGCAGGTTCGGTGGCCGTTGGCATTATTGAAGCATTTTCTATGTTTTGGGCCAGCGACTATAAAGAAATTATCGTCTTTACCCTCATTATTCCATTTTTGCTTTGGAAATCTTTAACGTCTCGTCACATTGAGGAGGACCATGAATGAAGTCTAAATATTTATTTCTGGGCTTTGCTGCGCTTATGGCCCTTAGCCCTTTGATTTTACCTGCTTATCAAGTCACGCTACTTAATTATATTGGGCTGAATGCTTTAGTCGTTTTAGGTTTAGTGTTATTGACAGGTGTGGGCGGAATGACCAGTTTTGGTCAAGCGGCATTGGTGGGAATTGGCGCTTACTCGACAGCTTATTTAACAGTGACCGAACAGCTGCCCCAGTTCTTGATGTGGACAGGCGGCAGCCCATGGGCAGGGCTACTTTTAGGTATTGTTTTAACGGTTACTTCTGCATTTCTTGTGGGTGGCCTCACCTTAAAACTGTCTGGACATTATTTGCCTTTAGGCACCATCGCTTGGGGTATATCGCTCTATTATTTCTTCTCCACCATTGAAAGTTTAGGCGGTCATTCAGGTATTTCCAATATTCCGAGCATTTCTATTGCGAGCTATGCCTTAGACAGCAGCAATAAAATGTTTTATCTCATTTGGCTGATTTTATTTGTGGCCATTATTTTGACCAAAAATATTTTGAATTCTAGAGAAGGCCGAGCGATACGGGCACTCAAAGGCGGACAAGTCATGGCGGAGTCTATGGGGGTAAATACCTTTAGATCCAAAATGGTGGTCTTTGTTATTTCCTCTGTTTTTGCCTCTATTTCGGGCTGGTTATATGCGCATAATCAATCGTTTATTAACCCGACACCTTTTGGTTTACAAATGGGGATTGATTATTTGTTCATGGCTTTGCTGGGCGGTGTAGGCAGTATTTGGGGCGCAATATTTGGAGCAGGCATATTCACGATGCTGCGCCAATGGCTGCAAGACTTAATGCCGGTTATTTTTGGCAATAATGGACAGTATGAAACTATTGTTTTTGGTTTAATGATTGTATTGTTGATGCAAAAAGCCCCTTCTGGTTTATGGCCAATGCTGGTCAAGCTGATACCGCCGCGTTTTAAAGCTAATGATTTGCATACAGAGTTGACCGCACCCACACAAGCGCTTCCTACTCTGGCGTTGCCCCCAAAAGGAACGCTTATTCTAGAAGCGAAGAATGTGACGAAAAAGTTTGGCGGTTTGGTCGCCAATAACAACATGAATTTAAAAATTCATGCAGGCGAAATTTTGGCACTGATTGGCCCGAATGGCGCAGGCAAGAGCACCATGTTTAACCAGTTGTCCGGTGTCGATGTTCCAACCAGCGGTGAAGTCATCTTTTTAGGTGAAAAAATCAATGGCATGTTATCGCGTGAGATTGCTAAAAAAGGACTGAGCCGAACCTTTCAGCACGTCAAAATTTTGCCAGAAATGACGGTGTTGGAAAATGTGGTGATTGGCGCACATTTACGCGGTAAAAAAGGCGTTTGGGCCTCGCTGTTCAGGCTGGATCGTGAGGAAGAAAACAATTTATTGAATGAAGCTAAATTTCAGTTAGAGCGGGTCGGTCTAGGGGAATATCTCTATACCGAAGCTGGAAATCTGGCACTAGGGCAGCAGCGAATATTGGAAATTGCGCGTGCTTTATGTGCCCACCCAAGCTTATTGTTATTGGATGAACCTGCTGCCGGCCTACGTTTAAAAGAAAAGCAGGCTTTGGCTGAGCTTTTAATGAAGCTGAAGGCAGAGGGTATGGCGACTTTATTGGTTGAGCATGATATGGACTTTGTGATGAATTTGGTCGATCACGTTGTAGTAATGGAGTTCGGTGAAAAAATCGCAGAAGGCCTGCCAGAAGATATACAAAAAAACGAAGCTGTTCTAGAAGCCTATTTAGGAGGTGCAGCATGAGTACAATCACAGAAAATACGCAAGGCAAATGCTTATTAGAAGTCAGTAATTTAAGCGTGGCTTATGGCAAAGTTGATGCACTGATGAATTTCAATATGCGGGTAAATGAGGGGCAGATTGTTTCTGTCGTTGGCCCCAATGGTGCAGGCAAGACCACCTTGCTTTCTGCAATCATGGGAGTTCTTGCTTCAAAAGGTGATGTGGAATTTGATGGCAGTGTAGAGCAGTGCCCGCCCATAGAGCGAATGGTTGTACGTGGACTAGGTTTAGTACCTGAAAAAAGGGAATTGTTCGGCAGCATGAGTATTGAAGATAATCTCATGCTGGGTGGCTTTCAGCGTTATAGGCATGGCGACCGCAGTCTAAAAGAAACGCTGGATGAAGTTTATAGTATTTTCCCGCGTTTAAAAGAACGCCGGATTCAGGAAGCGGGCACGTTGTCTGGTGGTGAGCGGCAAATGCTTGCTGTTGGGCGTGCGCTAATGGCAAAGCCTAAACTGTTGATGCTGGATGAACCGAGTCTCGGTTTAGCACCTTTAATTACCCGGGAGATTTTTAAAATTATTGATCAGCTTCGCGGTCAGGGCGTGTCTATTTTATTGGTAGAACAAAATGCACGTGCAGCCTTGAAGTTGGCAGACTATGCCTATGTGTTGGAAATGGGTGAATTGTCTATGCAAGGCACTGGTCAAGATTTAGTGGAAGATCCAAGAATTATTGAAAGCTATTTAGGGATTAACAGTAAGCATCAGGACATTCTTTCTATTTAATTTTCCTTTTAAGCGGGAGCGCCTTATGAAAAAAGAGACCAAAATTTCTATTTTAGGCGCCGGTGCAATTGGCTGTACCTTGGCAGCTCGCCTGATTTTAGCAGGCTGTGAACAAGTCAGTTTAATTGCACGTGGGGAGAATTTTCAGGTGTTGTCCACTCAAGGTATTCAGCTAACCGATTTAACAGGCGAATATCAGTTGACCCCCTATCGTGTTGTGCAAGACCTCACTGAACTTGATCCGCAAGATATTATTTTTATTGCGACAAAATCAAATGCCCTTCATCAGATCACTGCTGTCGTTCAAGATGCAATACATGCTGAAACCGTGATTATTCCACTGATGAACGGCATTCCATTTTGGTATTTTTATCAAGGGCAAAGTAACGATGATATACAGGCCATTAAGTGCCTAGATAAAGATAGGCAATTGATTGAGCGCTTTCCTTTGACACATTTAATTGGTTCTGTGGTGTTTATCACAGCAAAATTGAAGGCCTATGGCAAAGTGGAGTCGGATAATCCATATCTGCTGATTTTAGGTGAACCAAATAATCAAATCACAGAGCGTATACAGGCAGTTCAAGCCCTTTTTGCAGATACCGGTATTGAGTTAAGGGTTACCGACCAGATTCGAGATCAGATTTGGACCAAAGTGATTGCTAACTTAAGCTCGAACCCACTTTCTGTAGTCACGGGTGCTCCTTTAAAAGACATCTATGCACATCCGCACTTACATGAAATGGCGCTGCAAATTACCCAAGAAGTCCGGCAGGTGGCGGCCAGTTATGGTGCCCGAATTTCTATTGATCCCCTAACCTTTTTACAGTTAGGCACCAATATGGGAAACGTGTACACCTCCATGTGGAATGACTATCAAAAGAAACAACCTTTAGAAATGGCAGGAATAGCAGAAGCTGTTTTTGAGCTGGCCGAGCAATTTAATTGTCATATGCCAGTCACAAAGCATATTTGCAATTTAACCGCATATTTGAGTGAGCAATCACGGAAGATTTAAAAAAGGATTCTTATGAACACCAGCATTCAACCTTTGAATTTCAGTCAGCAGGAATGGGAACTGCGTGTAAAGTTGGCGGATTGTTATCATTTAGTGGATTATTTTGGTTGGACTGAAACAATCTTTAATCATATTTCAGCACGGTTGCCAGGTGATGAACAGCATTATTTGGTCAATCCTTTTGGATTAAATTATACTGAAGTCACGCCAGAAAATTTATTGAAAGTTGATTTAGCCGGAAATAAGGTAGAACCTTCCGAATATGAGGCGAATCCTGCGGGTTTTGCATTGCACAGTGCCGTTCATGGCGCAAGGCATGATATCCGCTGTTTGATTCACACCCATACCACACCAATCAGTGCTGTGGTACAGAAAAAAAATGGTTTCTCGTATGATAGCTTCTATGGTGCACAGCTCTATGGGCGAGTGGCTTATCATGCTTTTGAGGGCATCACACTTTTTCCAGAAGAAAAGCTGCGGATGATTCAACATCTTGCAGATAAACATATTTTAGTATTGCGAAATCATGGCATTGCGGTAGGAGAAAGCAGTATTGAAAAAGCATTTTTTTTACTGTGGACTGTGCAGCGTGCTGCTGAAATTCAGTGCCAAGCGGGTGCTTTGGGCGGCGAAGATTTTCCGCTCAGTGAAGAGGTTAAGCAAAAATGCACAGATTTAACCGCAATGCTGATTGGTGACAGCGGATTTGCAGATAAATTCTTTAATGCAATGGTGCGTAAAATGCATGAAGCGGATTAAAAATACACCATTTTCATGCATTTTTTGAATTTCCAGCAGGAATGGCCGTGTAGTGAAAGCCAGTTAAACCGGCAGTCTTTTGAACAGTCATAATAAATTGACGGTTAGGACTTACGGTATCATGTTTATTCCTTTGGATCTGCTGATGCAACTCAGCGGAGTGGGCAGTGATTTTATTGAGGGTCATTGTTAACCTTGATTTTCTCTGTCCGTGACCAAAATATAAAATGAGTACTTAAAAAAAAGATGCAATACGCGCGTATTGCATCTAAAGAGGAACACTCAATTAATTACAAGCAGTACCTAAAACATGTATAAATTCTTTTGGACATTCAATATTTGAAATATGCGAGGCATTAATTTCAAACATATTAGCATTCGGAATACGCTCTACCATAAATTGATCCTCTGCAACTGTCGTTACAGGATCTTGTATTCCTGCCACAATAAGAACAGGAATATCTTTTAACTGTTCATCCAGGTCCGCTTTAGCCCAAGCTTCACAACAACTTGCATAACCTCAGCGCTGCCAGGCCATTTTGCAAATTTTCAACTTCTGCTGCATTGCCTTGAATTAAATTTATCCGTAAACCAGAGCCCGGCTGCAGTTGAAGCGATAGGGCTGTAAACCTTTAATGAGCAATAAGCAAATTTTTAACGTTAAATTAATGGAAAATTTAACGCTAAAAATCTGAAGTGCCGCAAGGCATTAGTAATGCTATGCAGCACAGATAAATGCGTTAAGCGCTGACGCGGCGACGGTCAATTTCTGTTGTTGGCGCCTGTGCAGACTCTTTGACCAGTTCAACATTAAAGGTAATCTGTTTGAATGGTTTATCGACATTGTGTTTAGCCATTGCTTCTGTATCATTCACCTCTGTTGCAGTGGCGACCAGACCTTCGCGTGTTGCAAAAGCAAAGTCATCCCAAAGGTATTGATCGCCTTCAATATTAAATTGAGTCGTCAGTTTGCGGTAACCTGGTGCTGAAACAAAATAATGCACATGAGAAGGACGGTTGCCATGACGGCCAAGTTTGTTTAATACAGCTTGGGTTGTGCCTTCTGGAGGACAGCCATAACCGACGGGCATTGTGGTTTGAGCAACATAATGGCCGGCATTATCGGCAATGATGGTACGGCGTAAATTAAAATCAGACTGAGATTTATCAAAGAATGAGTAATTACCTAAACTGTTGGCATGCCAAACTTCCACTTTAGCGCCTTGAATTACATTGCCGTCAGTATCAGTGACTGTACCTTCAATGAATAACGTATCGATTTTGTCTGATTCAGTTCCATCATCCATTCGCGCAAAACCCACCGATTCTGGCGCGCCTGCAACATAGAGCGGACCTTCAATGGTTCGCGGTGTGCCGCCAGTAATGCCTGCTTCGGCATCTGCTTCATCTGCACGGAGATCTAAATAGTGCTCAAGTCCAAGACCCGCTGCTAAAAGGCCTAATTCATTGGCCTGACCTGCGTCGGTAAAATACTCTAAACCTTTCCAGAGTTCAGTTTGAGAGATATCCAAATCCTCAATGGCCTGGAATAGATCTCCCATTAAACGGACAACAATTTGTTGTACGCGTGCATCAACTGGCCCTGTAGCTGTATCCACGTTCATGTGTTTTACTAATTGATCAATCTCTTGACGGTTCATACTTTTGCTCCTTGAGTATGCAGTGCTATTTGTGATTTTAAGGCTTAGGTTCAGCTAGCACTTAATTGACCACATTTCTTGTTTACGCAACCTAATTTTTTTGGGCTGCGGGTATGATTAAAGGTCAGCTATCGTCTTCACGAATGGAAGACGGGTGGCGATTTAATGCCATTACTTCAATATTCATATAGGGATAAAGCGGTAGACCTTGCAAAAGAGTGTGCAGTTCTTCATTGCTTTCTACATCAAAAATGCTGATGTTTGAATACTGTCCTGTTACACGCCAAATATGGCGCCATTTGCCTTGATGCTGTAAGTCCTCTGAATAGGCTTTTTCAACAGTTTTGATTTCATTGGCTTGCTCGCTTGGCAGATCCAAAGGGATATGCACATCCATACGGACTTGGAAAAGCATTCTCAGCTCCTTTAATTACAGACGACGTAAGTGATCAATTTTGTTTTCATCTACCTCAATACCAAGTCCAGCACTTTGAGGGATTTGTAATTCAAAATTTTGATATTGAAGCGGGGTTTTTAAAATTTCTTCTGTCAGCAGCAATGGGCCGAACAGCTCGGTTCCGTAAGCCAGATTGTCAAAGGTTGAAAAGACATGTGCAGATGCAATTGTCCCAACAGGACCTTCCAGCATCGTGCCACCGTATAAATCAATGCCAGCAAGTTTGGCAATTTTTCCAACTTCACAGCCTTCAAGCAGCCCGCCGGATTGCGCCACCTTAACGGCAAAAACAGAGGCAGCATTTTTCTTCGCAAGGCGATATGCACTATCAGGGCCCATCAATGATTCATCTGCCATAATGGCAATATCAAACCTGCGGCTAAGGCGCTGCATGGCATCAATATTATCAATCGCACAAGGCTGTTCAATCAGGTCAACGCCGCCATCTTGGAGCATTTGAATTCCTTTAATTGCTTGCAGTTCAGACCATGCACGGTTGACATCTACACGAATTGAAATATCTGGTCCTAGTGCTTTTTTAATGGCGAGTACATGTTCAACATCTGCTTCAACTGCATGAGAGCCAATTTTAAGTTTGAAAATATTATGCCGTTTCACTTCAATCATTTTCTGTGCCTCAGCAATATCTTTGTCTGTATTGCCGGATGCCAGTACCCAAAGGACCGGAATACTGTCACGCAAGCGTCCGCCTAAAATTTCACTTAGCGGTAAACCTAAACGCTGGGCATGAATATCGAATAAGGCAGTCTGTATGGCGCACTTGGCAAAACGATTGCCGTTAATATTTCTTTTTATCGTCTGCATGGTTTTGGCCATATTGAGCCCGTACAGTGATTTCAATAACGGACTAAAGTATGTCTCAATATTGGTTTTAATACTTTCAGGACTTTCTTCCCCATAACCTAAACCGCCAATAGTGGTCGCTTCGCCCCATCCGATGAGACCATCACTGGTGGTGATTTTGACCAAAACCAAGGTCTGTGTCTGCATTGTCGCCACCGCCATTTTATGGGGCCGGATGGTGGGGATTTCGACAAGTATCGTTTCTATTGACTGGTACATAATCATTTTAATGGAAAAATACATATAATTTTAAACTATATTATTTTTTATGTTTATACTATGACTGAAAAGGTATTTTTAAATACCAAAAAGGAATATTAAAATATGGAACTAAAACATCTACGTTATTTTGTTACGGTGGTAGAAGAGCAGAGCATTACCAAAGCTGCAGATAAATTATGCATTGCACAGCCGCCGTTAAGCCGACAAATTCAAAAGTTAGAAGAAGAATTAGGCATTACTTTATTTGAACGTGGTTCTCGGCCCATCAAAATGACTGAAGCAGGTCAGTTCTTTTATGAACATTCTGTGCAAATTTTGACCCATACCGCACAAGCAACTTCTATGGCACAGCGGATCAATGCGGTGGATCAGACCGTCCGCATTGGTTATGTCAGTTCCCTGCTTTATGCTTTACTGCCACAAATTATTTATTTATTTAGACAGCGTAATCCGGATATGCATGTTGAATTAATTGAATACGGAACGTGTGATCAAATTGAAGCACTTAAAGCAGGAAAAATAGATCTAGGTTTTGGCCGGCTTCGACTCATTGATCCGTCTATTAAGCGCCTCCTCCTCAGAAAAGAACGTTTATTGCTGGCCATTCATAAGAATCACCATCTCGCCGAATTTATTGAATCTGGTCTTTATCTGTCACAAATTTTAGAGGAAGCTATTTTTTCCTATCCCAAAACACCCAAACCCAATTTTGCTACGGCAGTACAAAGCATCTTCACCGAATTAGGTTTAGTACCTAAAAAACTGATAGAAGTACGAGAAATTCATATGGCACTTGGCTTGGTATCTTCAGGAGAGGGTATTTGCCTGATTCCAGAAACAGCCAGTGATATCGGTATGAAAAATTTGGCTTATATCCCGATTCTGGATGTGGAAGCCCACAGCGCAATTTCTTTATCTGTGCGTAATATGGATCAGAGTAGCTACATTCCAAAAATTCTAGATTGTATTCAAGACGTTTTTAAAAATGAAAATATTGATCTTCATATGGACAATATATAAGTCGATTGAATAATCCAGGAAAATTCAGTGCCATTTTTTCTTTAACCCTCTCAAACAATTTTAAAATGATAGAAAAGGTATGATTATATACTTAATTAGATATGGAAAATTACATTAATAATTCAAATAATGCCAGGTATTCTAATTTTCCTTTTTAGTTCTGAAATTATCTTAAATTTTAATATTAAAAAGTTTCTATTGGGAAATCAGCATTCAGATCAAACAGGCAGATCATGATGTTTGCATCGTGGATGAGAAAACAATACCGATGTAGGAAAGGATTTCCATGTATAACTTATCTTCAAAACGTACTGCTCAAAAAGCAGTGCTATTTTCATTTTTTAGTATTGCAGGGTTGAATGCGGCGCATGCCAATTTTTTCGAGGACAGTCAAAAGTCTGTTTACCTCAGAAATTTTTATGTTGAACGCGACTTTGAAGGAACAAATCAGGATTTAGGCAGCTGGTCTCAAGCTATCAGTGGCCGTTTTGAATCCGGCTATAGCGATACGCCGCTTCAGGTTGGTCTAGACTTAGGATTTCAATATGCTGTGAGATTGAATGATCATAATGAAGAGCGTTTAGATACAGTCTTTAAGTATGATCAAGCCGCAAAGCGTCAGGAACGGGATTATTTAAAACTGGGCGCGACCTTAAAGTTGAAATATCAGAATACTGAACTCAAAGTCGGTGAATTGTTGCCTAAAACGCCGGTGCTATTTATTGATGATTCCCGTCAGCTGCTCACCACCTTTGCAGGTGCAATGCTGGAAAGTAAAGAAATTAAAAATTTAAAAGTCTCCGCAGGGCGCTTTACGCATATTAATGCACGTGACGACGATGAATTTAGAAAAATGAGTCTGGGTGGTAATAAAGATCCGAATAAAGAAAGTGACGGAATGAATTTTATTGGGCTAGATTATAATTTCACTCCGAAAGTGTCAGGATCGTATTGGTTTGGCCAGCTGGAAGATATTTACCAGCAGCACTATGTAAATGCCACTTATTCAGAGCAGATCAATACCACTAAACTAAAAGTGGATGCCCGCTATTTTAACTATACAGAAGATGGCGATGCTTATTTCGGCAGTATTGATGCGCAGTCCGCGGGATTGCAGGTGACAGTTCAAAATGGGGGCAGCTCATTCACTGCCGGTCTCCAAAAAAATATGGGAGGCGATGCGATTCCTTTATTGGTGGGTTATGTACCACAAGCTTATTTGCAAACCTGGTCAAACTTGGCATTTTATAAACCGAAAGAGTTGACATGGCATGCGCTATACAGCTATGACTTTAAAAATGCGGGTGTGCCAGGTCTGAAATTAGGATTGCGCTATTTAAACGGCAGTGAAATATACCGCCCGGGCTTGAAAGACAATCAGGAAACTGAAAAAAACGTGATTGTAAATTACACCGTTCCTGAAGGAAAACTGAAAGGTTTAGGTCTGGAATGGCGTCACATTCGTGCGGATATTAAATATGGCGTAGGAGAT
Organism: Acinetobacter sp. SFB; assembly: GCF_001647545.1. Classification (GTDB taxonomy): domain Bacteria; phylum Pseudomonadota; class Gammaproteobacteria; order Pseudomonadales; family Moraxellaceae; genus Acinetobacter. The sequence goes on along the minus strand of NZ_LSZH01000016.1, from coordinate 23,047 downwards.
ACTGCTGGAAAAGATTTTGTAGAAAACCGTATTATTACGAGTTATACCTTTAAATTTTGATTTTATTCAAACTCAAGAAAAATATCAGGTAGTTTTGCTGTAAAAAGTTATGTGATGATCTTCATCTTAAAGCTTCAGCCAAGTGCTTATTATAGATGCTGAATGCTAGATTAAATCATCTTCGACATTTAGACCTGTGCAAAACTTTGATAATTCCATTAAAGTTTTGCACAGGTCTCTTGTAGCTAAATTTAATCTATCAATTGCTGGGGTTTTAATTTCTTGCTTTTAAATTTCTCATTGCTTTAATCAAACCGTTAACTGTAATAGTTAATTTTTTCTTCAAAAACCCCTATCTAATTTAGAGTTTAAGTAAAACGATAACTAAAAAATGAAATAAGACTTAGTAAATAATCTGGCTAAAAGATCAATTTTATAAATCATTTTTACTCAATTCGAGATTGTAAATTCTAGCAATGAATTAAATCTTCAACCGAATGCTTGGTGTAGATTCTTGTTTTATTTATTTTTTGATTATAAATTTTAAGTTCAGACTTCAGTGTACAACGGCTTCTCGTTTTTTAACGGCACTAGACGGTTACGATACTCTGCATCCACTCCCTGAGCCTGTATCTATGACGATAAAAACATCTTAATGTTTCAGATTCAAGTTTCGTTGGCATAACTTAAACCATGCATACCAGCATAACTGTTACATAAACCCAGAATGCACTGAGTTTATGTAGTGAATCAGTCCTTGTGCGCTAAAAGACAGTTTCTAACGAAGACTTCTTTCTATACCCATAGCTACTTATTTTAGTGATTTTAACAGCGCTTCTGCTGTAGCAGCAGAAGATGCCGGGTTTTGTCCGGTAATCAGTAAGCCATCTTGCTGTACATGAACCTGCCAATCATCAGCTTTATAATACTGGCCACCGTTTTCCTTGAGCATGTCTTCGACCAAAAAGGGAACAATTTCGGTCAGGCCTACAGCATTTTCTTCCGTATTGCTAAAGCCTGTGACTGATTTGCCTTTTACAATGGCTTGCTCATCACTGCCTTTCACATGACGTAGTACGCCCGGTGCATGACAAACCAAAGCAACGGGTTTATTTGCTTGCAGGGTTTGCTCAATCAAGGAAATCGAGGTCTGATCTTCGGCCAGATCCCATAATGGACCATGACCCCCCGGATAAAATACTGCATCAAAATCGGCAATCGAGACTGCACTTAATTTCTTGGTATTCGCCAGTGCTTGCATGGCCGATGCATCCGCTTCGAAACGGTGTGTGGTTTCGGTTTGAGCATCTTTTTCATTACTTTTCGGATCTAACGGTGGTTGACCACCTTGAGGAGAAGCCAAGGTGACTTCTGCACCGGCATCGATAAACGTATAATAAGGGGCTGCAAGTTCTTCCAGCCAGAAGCCGGTTTTTTTGCCAGTTTCACCTAACTCGCTATGTGAAGTCAGTACCATCAAGATTTTCATATTATTTTCCTGTATCTGATTAAATATTGTGAATGATCGAATGTTAATTTAACAAGTCGCGAGCGGCAGAAATGTTGTGATACGTTCGTTTGCTGTATCGATACGTTGTGGTTTAATTTTCAAGTTAATTTAACTAAAGTGCCTAACTCCGCCAAGTGAACAGCCTGTTCACAAGTAAGATCATTCATTCACCCATTAACAGCGCTTGCTGAATATCCGCCTGTTTACGCAAAAAATCCCAAACCAGTTTAATCCGGGGTTCATGTTGTAAATCAACTAAGGTTAGCATCCAGAAAGTGTGTGCAAAATTTACCTGATCACTGAGGACCTCTTCAAGTTCAGGTTTATCCTGGGCAATAAAGCGCGGTAAAATCGCCAGTCCGGCACCTGCACTGACCGCAATTTGCTGGGCCAGAATACTGTTACTGCGAAAACAGGCAGTCAATTGCAGCGGCAAACGTTCCAGCGAATACAGCGCTGAGCTATAGACCAGATCATCAATATAATCGACAAAACGGTGCTGGGCTAAATCTTCTACCCGATGAATTTGGGGGTTTCGTTGTAAATAATTTTTACTGCCATACAACTTTAAACAGTAATTTGATAGACGGGTAATGATATAGGGGCCAGATTTGGGCCGGTCAATCGCGATTACAATATCGGCTTCACGATGTGACAATTTAATAGTCTTCGGAACAGGAATCAAATCGATGGTTAAGGAGGGATAATGCTGAGAAAACTCGGCCAGTAACCGCGCTAAAAATGCAGTGCCAAAGCCTTCTGGTGCACCTATCCGGACCCGACCATGCAAGGGATCGTGGCGTTTGTCAATCTGGATAAAGGACTGTTCCATTTGTTCCACACGCGGCACCAGTGCCAAACCTTCCGAGGTCAGCTCATAACCTGTCGCTTCTCGCTTAAACAGTTGCGTACCCAAGGTATTTTCCAGAGCCTGAATCCGCCGTGCCACGGTACTGTGTTCAACGCCAATCAAGCGTGCTGCATTGGTGAGCGTTTTAGCACGCGCCAAAACCAAAAAGAAACGTAAATGATCCCAATCCACTTTCATCTTCTATTTAACATCCTGTTAAATTCCTGTGCAAATTTGCACAATCATCGTGCACCAATTTCTATTGGTGGTCAAAGTGTTCTTTGTTAGTCTGCTGAAACAGCGTAAAAATAATCCGCTGAATAAAGCCAGTAAAGGCAGATACAACGACAATAACAAACCAGCACGGAGCGATCATGAACGCCATTTCTCATCCCCAGCAAAGTACCGGATTCACCACCGCAAAACTCCTCATTAATGGTGAATTTGTCGAATCAAAAACCAGCCAGTGGCAGGATATTGTCAATCCTGCCACTCAGGAAGTTTTGGCTCAGGTGCCCTTTGCTACCGCAGAAGAAGTCAATGCCGCCATTGCTGCCGCACAAAATGCCTTTGCCAGCTGGCGCCAAACCCCGATTCAGGCACGGATGCGGATTATGCTGAAACTGCAGGATCTGATTCGTACTAATTTAAAAAACATTGCCCAAGTATTAACGGCAGAACAGGGCAAGACCCTGGCCGATGCCGAAGGTGACATTCAGCGTGGTTTAGAAGTGGTGGAACATGCCTGTTCTATCGGTTCACTACAAATGGGTGAGTATATTGAAGGGGTGGCACGCGGTGTCGATACCTATACCATGCAGCAACCGCTGGGGGTCTGTGCAGGAATTACACCGTTTAACTTCCCGGCAATGATTCCACTGTGGATGTTTCCGATGGCGATTGTTTGCGGCAATACTTTTGTCTTAAAACCTTCGGAACAGGACCCGTTGTCGACCATGATGCTGGTGGAGCTGGCAATTGAGGCAGGAGTGCCTGCAGGCGTACTAAATGTAGTGCATGGTGGTAAAGAAGTGGTGGATATGTTGTGTACGCATTCAGATATCAAGGCAATTTCTTTTGTCGGTTCGACCGCTGTGGGCACGCATGTTTACAACCTGGCGGGACAACATGGCAAACGTGTGCAGTCGATGATGGGAGCCAAAAATCACGTTGTCGTCATGCCGGATGCCAATAAAGAACAGACCTTAAATGCGTTAGTGGGTGCAGCTTTTGGCGCAGCCGGTCAGCGTTGTATGGCGCTTTCGGTGGCCGTGATGGTCGGTGATACCAAACACTGGGTTGATGAACTGGTCAATAAAACCAAAACGTTGAAAGTCAATGCAGGCCATGAAGCAAATACTGATGTTGGCCCGGTGATTTCAAGCCGCGCCAAAGCCCGTGTCATAGATTTAATTAACAGTGGCGTTGAACAAGGCGCTGAGATGCTGCTGGATGGCCGTGATGTACAGGTTCCAGGTTATGAAAAAGGCAATTTTGTCGGGCCAACGATTTTTAACCAGGTCACGATCGATATGCGCATTTATCAAGAAGAAATATTTGGTCCGGTACTGGCGATCATGCATGTCGATACTTTAGAACAAGCCATTGCACTGATTAATGCCAATCCATTGGGCAATGGTGTCGGATTATTTACCCAGAATGGCAATACTGCACGTACCTTCCAGAACCAGATTGATATCGGTCAGGTGGGTATCAACATTCCCATTCCTGTACCTGTACCTTTCTTCAGCTTTACGGGGTCACGTGGTTCAAAACTCGGTGATTTAGGTCCGTATGGCAAACAGGCGGTGCAGTTTTATACCCAGACCAAAACCATTACCAGCCGCTGGTTTGAAGATGATCAGGAAACCACAGGTGTAAATACCACGATCAGTCTGCGATAAGGAGCATCAGCATGAAGATTGCATTTATTGGTTTAGGCAACATGGGCGGCTCCATGGCACAAAACTTACTCAAGTCCGATCATCAGGTGTTTGGTTATGACTTGAGTGCAGTGGCTTTACAGCATTTTGCACAAGCAGGCGGCGTGGTTTGCGACAGTCCACAAGCTGCCGCGAAGCAGGCGGATATCGTGGTCAGCATGTTGCCCGCAGCCAAACATGTGCGTGAAGTCTATTTAGGTGAACACGGTATTCTGGAGGTACTTCAAGCGGGCAGTTTGTGTATTGATAGCAGTACCATTGACCCGCAAACCATTCAGGATATTGCCGCAGCAGCTCAGGCCAAACAGATTCGCGTCTGTGATGCACCGGTATCCGGCGGCACTTTAGGTGCCAAAGACGGAACCTTAACCTTTATGGTGGGCGCAGATGCAGCGACCTTTGAGGCGGTAAAACCGGTACTCAGCTGTATGGGTAAAAATCTGGTGCATTGTGGTGCTGTGGGAACAGGACAGGTGGCAAAAATCTGTAATAACCTGATTCTGGGTATTTCCATGACTGCCGTGGCAGAAGGGATGGCACTCGGTGCCAAGCTGGGCATTGATCCTCAGGCCTTAGCTGGGGTGATCAATAGTTCAACCGGACGTTGCTGGAGTTCGGAAATTTATAATCCCTGGCCGGATATTTGCGAAAATGCGCCGTCATCACGAGGTTATACCGACGGTTTTGCAGCACAACTGATGCTCAAAGATTTGGGTTTGGCCGTCGATGCAGCGCAACAGGTTGACCAGCCGATTGTTCTCGGCAGCATGGTACAGAAACTCTATCAACAGCTCTGTCAGGAAGGGGATGCCCATCTGGATTTTTCCAGCATCATGCATCAATACACCACGCCACCTGCTTAAAACTTAAAACATCCAGATGGAGCAAGGAGAGGCTCCATCAAAAACACCTTGTCAGTAATAACGATAAATTCAGGCTGAGGTTTAACATGTTCAATTATGAAAAAACGGTTCAAGATTTTGATTTAAATACGGTTGCAAGTCAGTTTCTATCCGGCTCCATGCAGGCACTGAATGCCTGTTATGAGTGTTGTGATCGCCATGCAGACTCAGCTCAGATCGCCTTGTTCTGGTACGGTAAAGATGGCCGCAAAGAACAGTATAGCTTTACCGAGCTAAAAAAATATTCCAGCCAGTTTGCAAATTTCCTAAAGTCTCAAGGCATTGGCAAAGGCGACCGCGTTTCCGGATTATTACCGCGTACGCCTGAACTGATCATGACCATTTTGGCAACCTGGCGCATTGGTGCGGTCTATCAACCCTTATTCACCGCCTTTGGTCCCAAAGCCATCGAGCATCGTATTCAACTTGCCCAGAGCAAACTGGTGGTGACTGATCTGGCGAATCGGGACAAACTCTCTGATCTGCTTGACTGTCCAAGCATTGTCACTGTACATGCCGAAACCGAGGCAGAACGCTATCCGCAGGATCTCAGTTTTTGGACGGTGCTCAACCGTCAGGCTGAAGCTTGTGAGATGGAGATGCTGAATATTGATGATCCTTTTTTATTGATGTTTACCTCGGGCACGACCGGACCGGCAAAGCCGCTCAAAGTACCGCTGAAAGCCCTGATTGCTTTTGCCAGCTATATGCAAAATGCCATTGGTTTAACCCCTGAAGACGCTTTCTGGAATATTGCTGATCCCGGCTGGGCTTATGGTTTGTATTACGGTATTACCGGTCCCTTAATGCTCGGACACTCGACCTTATTTTATGAAGGGGGCTTTAATGCTGAAAGTGTCTGCGAAATTGTCAAGCAATATGGTATTACCAATCTGGCTGGCGCACCAACCGCTTACCGCATGATGATGGCAGCCGACCCTGCTCAAATGGCACAGCTGCGCGGTAAATTACGCGTCGTTAGCAGCGCGGGCGAACCTTTGAATCCGGAAGTGATCCGCTGGTTTAAAGAGGCGCTGGATGTACCGATTTATGACCATTATGGCCAAACTGAAGTTGGCATGGTGGTGTGCAATCATCATGCACTGGAGCATCCGGTTCATGCAGGTTCGGCCGGCTTTGCCAGTCCAGGTTACCGAGTTGCAGCCGTTGACGAACAGGGCAAGGAACTGCCTGCCGATACCCCGGGGATTCTGGCGGTCGATATCAGCCAGTCCCCAATGATGTGGTTTTCAGGTTATGAAGAAAGCCGCAAATCTCCTTTTGTCGGACATTATTATTTAACGGGGGATACCGCAGAAATTCATGCCGATGGCAGTATGAGTTTTGTCGGACGTAGTGATGATGTCATTACAACGTCCGGCTATCGGGTCGGCCCATTCGATGTAGAAAGTGCCTTGCTGGAACATGATGCCGTCATTGAAGCGGCAGTGATTGGCGTACCTGATCCCGAGCGTACCGAAGTCATCAAAGCCTTTGTGATTCTGGCGAATAATTTTGCAGCTTCGACCCATCTCGAAGAAGAACTGGGTCAATTTGTGAAAAAGCGTTTGTCTGCGCATGCCTATCCGCGCCTGATTGAATTTGTCACCGAACTGCCCAAAACTCCAAGCGGCAAGATTCAACGCTTTTTACTGCGCAATCAGGAAATCAACAAGCAGCAAGCGAAGACCGCATAACCCGCCACAGCCAGCAGCTTGAATAAAAATATCGCATAAAGAGATTGAAGGAGGAATCAATGCAATTAACGCAAGAGCAACAACTGATTCAGGATATGGCCAAAAGCTTCGCCCAGGAACAAATTAAACCCTTTGCCGGCGAGTGGGATCAAAAAGGCATCTTTCCTAAACAGGCCTTGGCCCAAATGGGAGAGCTGGGTTTTCTAGGCATGCTGATTCCGGAAGAGTGGGGCGGCTCTGGCACCGGCACGTTGGCTTATGTGCTGGCTCTAGAAGAGGTGGCCGCAGCCGATGGTGCAACATCCGCCATCATGAGCGTACACAACTCGGTCGGTTGTGTGCCAATTTTCAAGTTTGGTACTGAGCAGCAAAAGCAGCAATTTTTAACGCCTTTGGCTCAAGGAAAAATGATCGGTGCCTTTGCATTAACCGAACCGCATACCGGATCGGATGCCGCAGCGATTAAAACCCGTGCAGTCAAAGATGGCGACCATTACATTCTCAATGGCTCGAAACAGTTTATTACTTCAGGCCACAATGCCGGGATGATTATTGTGTTTGCCGTGACCGATCCCAGCGCAGGCAAAAAAGGCATGAGTGCATTTTTAGTGCCGCGAGATACCCCGGGTTATGAAGTGATCCGGGTCGAAGAAAAACTGGGCTTACATGCTTCGGATACCTGCCAAATTGCCTTAACCGATGTCCGCATTCATGAAAGCTTAAGATTAGGGGCAGAAGGCGAAGGTTTGAAAATTGCCTTGGCCAATCTGGAAGGTGGACGGATCGGCATTGCGGCACAAGCGGTTGGACTGGCGCGTGCTGCGTTGCAAGAAGCGAGTGCTTATGCGCATGATCGGATCGCCTTTGGCAAAGCTATTTTTGAACAGCAAGCGATTTCTTTCAGGCTGGCCAGTATGGCAACTGAAATTGAAGCGGCGCGTCAACTGGTCCATTTTGCAGCACGCAAGAAAGAAGCCGGTGAAGCCTGTTTAACCGAAGCGTCCATGGCCAAACTCTTTGCTTCAGAAATGGCAGAACGCGTCTGTTCTAAAGCTTTACAGATTTTTGGAGGCTATGGTTATCTGAAAGACTTCCCGATTGAACGGATTTATCGCGATGCGCGTATTTGCCAGATTTATGAAGGCACCAGCGATATTCAGCGCCTGGTAATTGCACGCAGCCTCTAATTTTAAAAGGACTTATCTTATGCAGTGGCAAACAATTTTACTCGAACAGCGTAACGGGGTCGGGCTGATCACTTTAAACCGTCCGCAAGCTTTAAATGCATTGAATAATCAACTGATTATTGAAGTGAATCTGGCACTGGATCAGCTGGAAAAGGACCCGGAGATTGGATGTATTGTGATTGCCGGTTCGGAAAAAGCCTTTGCCGCCGGTGCCGATATTAAAGAAATGGCAGATCTCAATTTTCCGCAAATTTATCTGGATGATTTTTTTAGTCTGGCCGATCGAATTGCCCAGCGCCGTAAACCCTTAATTGCCGCGGTCAGTGGCTATGCCTTGGGCGGTGGTTGTGAGCTGGCATTGATGTGCGACTTTATTTACTGCGCCGATAATGCAAAATTTGGTTTGCCTGAAGTCACTTTAGGCGTATTGCCCGGCATAGGCGGAACCCAGCGTTTGACTCTGGCCATCGGCAAAGCCAAAGCCATGGAAATGTGCCTGACCGCACGACAAATGGGGGCACAGGAAGCGGAACAAAGTGGTTTGGTGGCTCGGGTATTTGCCCAAGAAGAGTTGCTGGAGCACACCCTGCAAGCCGCCGAAAAAATTGCTGAAAAGTCGCTTACTGCCGTGATGATGATTAAAGAATCGATTAATCGGGCCTTTGAAGGGAGTCTGGCCGAAGGCTTGCGCTTTGAACGACGGGTATTTCATGCCATTTTTGCAAGTTGTGATCAAAAAGAAGGCATGCAGGCCTTTGTGGAAAAACGCCCGGCCAAATTTACCCATCAATAAAACAAGAATAGGAAAATAAAATGAGCGATGAAAATAATTTAGCGATGAGCCTGCAAGGAAGTTTAGGCATCATCAGTCTGGATCGTATCAGCCATTTAAACGCCTTAACCCTGCCGATGATTCAAGGTATTCAGTCGCAGTTAGATGAATGGTGCCATGAGCCCAAGGTACAAGCCATTCTGATCAATTCTACCAGTCAGAAAGCTTTCTGTGCTGGAGGCGATATTCGCTATCTTTATGACAGCTATAAAGCCGGAAATACCGGATATCAGCAATATTTTGCCACTGAATATGCGATGCTGAGCAGCCTACGCAACAGTCCTAAACCGGTAATCGTTTTAATGGACGGCTATGTATTGGGTGGCGGCTTCGGACTAGCTCAAGCGTGTCATATCAAAGTGAGTAGTGAAAAATCACGTTTTGCCATGCCAGAAACCGCGATTGGATTTTTCCCCGATGTCGGAGCGACCCATTTTCTCTCCAGACTGGATGAAATTGGGGTATATTTGGCGTTGACGGGCGAACAAATCAGCAGCAGTGATGCGCTTTATTTAGATTTGGTCGATTATCATGTTCCAAGTGAGCGCTTTGCTGAATTACAGGCTGCATTGATTGCTGCACCTGCTTTAACCAGTACGGAAATCAGAAAAATGATTAGCGCTTTTATTACTCATCCTGTAGAAAGTGAGTTACAAAAACGCGCAGATCATATTCATAAGCATTTTGCCTATCAAAACCTGGATGAAATTGAACAAAGTCTGGCGCATGAAACCGATTCTACCGATCAGGCTTGGGCGGATAAAACGCTCGCCATCTTGCAACAACGTCCTTTAATGGCGAAACAAGCCAGTCTGAAATTACAGCAAGTAGGTCAGAATTTATCCCTGGAAAAATCTATGCAGCTGGAACGGGATTTACAAGACATCTGGTTGGACCAAGGTGATTTTATCGAGGGCGTGCGGGCATTGATTATTGATAAAGACAAGAAGCCGCAGTGGCAGACAGATCATTCAAAATTCGAGAAAATTTTGCAAAAGCTGTCCTCATGAGTTAACCACCTCAAATTTAAGAAATTCTAATCTTAATTTGGCACCTTTGAACTAGATAGAACAATAAAGGTGCTTTTTTATTTACTTTAAGAAATCTTTTTCAAAGTCTAAAACAGTGAAACTTTCATTAATGCTCATCACCCCTAAAATAATAGCAACTACAAGTAGAATTTTCTCTTAAAGTAGAGGCAGGACAATTTAAAATTATGCTGATCTTCATCAGAGTACAGCTAGAATAAGGATGCCCTCAATAAGGTTTTTTGTTGCAGATACAAATTTTTCACAACCCTATTGCATCATCGAAGTTAAATAAGTCGGAGCTGGGTTAAGCATTGATCACCGACTTCTTGTAATACGGATCATCGTTTAAGTTCTTTATTCGACATAAAGCTCAATCTATTAAACCGCCCGCGAAGAAAATCTCTAATTGAGTATTCTAAAAGCGGACATTTTTACTTTCGAGAAACCGAACATTTCTATTTTGGGCTCGTATTTGGTCTTCTGATCTGCTGTGTGCTATTAATTTTTAGATAAATTTAGAATTTATAGGTAATTCCCATAAAAAAGTTGGTCATTGAATCTTTATCAATTAAGGGACCATCTACTATTTTATCAGGTAAAAATTTATGCGTTACGGCCGAAGTTACTTTTACTTTTTGATTCAATGAGTAACTTGCCCCTAAGGAGACATGAGGAATAATGAGGTTATTCGGTCTATATTTTTCTACGCCCTTAGCCACTTCGCTATCTAGTGTCCCGTAATAATAATTGGCTCGGCTATCTGATAACCATTCCAGGCCCACATTTGGCATAAGCGTCCATTGATTATTTAAGCGCCAAAAATACTGATAATTAGCTTTTACTTCTGCCCCCTCACTGGCATTGCCAATATCATTGAGTGCTTGCACTGAAATAATACCGTAAGGTGCTTTCACTATCGCTTCTAATCCAACATCAGCACTGATATCGCGATCTTCTAATTGCATTCTAGTTAAGTTTTTTGCAGCCAATTTCGATTCATTTAAATCATCAACATCCAGTTTATTCAGATTGACGCTTACGATGCCATTCAATGTGAGTAACTCGTTTTTATAGAATTTCATTCCTCCATAGAGCCCACGTAAAAAGAAGCGCTCTCCTTCATAAGATAAGATGGGAACTGGCGTAAGATTGGTATCTTCACCAATATATAGACCTGTGCTTCCCACAATACCTAAGCCTGTGCTCAAGCCTGTTGATCTTTTGAGGGTAGGCTGATTTTCATCTGCAATTGCACTTAAGGGAACAAGAAAACATGATAGTAATAAAATTTTATTGAGCATTTTTAATCCAGCATCTTAATTTAAGAAATTAATGAAATTTAAATCCGCGTCTACTAAAAGTCACATTTTTTATACATATGTGACATGCGTTCTTGTTTTGTTTGCAAATAATTTTCATTAAATATATTTAAACCTACTGTAATAGCAACACGATCCATTACATTTACACCTAGAGCTTTTAAGGCATTAATCTTCAAAGGATTGTTAGTAATTAAACTCACTTCTTTAATGTTTAAATAATCAAGCATAATAGTACACATATCATAGTGACGTGCATCTGCGGGTAAGTTTAAGAGCAGATTTGCATCAACAGTATCATGTCCTTGATCTTGAAGTGCATAGGCGCGAATTTTATTGGTCAAACCTATCCCACGACCTTCTTGGCGTAAATATAAAATAACCCCCTGACCTTTATCGCTGATCATTTTCATGGTGGAATGTAATTGGGGACCACAATCACATTTTAATGAACCAAAAGCATCTCCAGTTAAACATTCGGAATGTATTCTGACTAATACGGGTTCCGCTGAAATGGCATCCAATCCTTGAGAAAGGGCAACATGTTCTTCGCCTGTATCTGGATCTTGAAACACAATAAGGTCAAAATCACCAAAAGCGGTCGGTAATTTAGCTTTAGCCACAAATTTTATAGTCACGGATTCATCCATTTATATTTAAAAAGCCAGTACAATAATTAACCTTCAAATCTACGATAATAAAAAATTCAGCAATCACAATATCTATTTGGGAGTCCAAAAAATAAAATAATTAATCTGACCTTATATTTAATTGACAAGCATTAAAAATAGATCAAATAAAATGCTTACTCCATGTAAATGGAGTAAGCATGGCCGTAATTAATCCGGCTAAGCGTGACTGGAAAATATCTTTGATCACTTAAATTTCAATTATAATAATAGGTCTGTTAGGGTGAATTTTTTGTGAAGCTCTATAACTATAATAAAGTAATTAAAGACATTTACAGCAGTAGCAAATAGTGAATAGCCACTAATGTTGTATACCCCTGTTAGTTCGATAAAATGGCTAATTAATCAGGTATCTACAAAATATAATCCTATATATTCAAGACTGATGATCCGCTATATAAAACACTTAAAAGTGATAGGTGTGCTACACGTGAATAGCATTGAATAAGAAAATGGAATAAGAAAAATGCAGCGCAGTCTAAAAAATCACAAATTCTTCATCTTCCTTTTCATAAGATGACCTCGGTCAGTTTGATCTGATCAGGTGCGATAAATAGATATTGGTTTGAACTGAATCAATCAACTTTCTATATTTTTATACAAATTAAAGCAATAAGGGGCATGTTGTGCATCATCTAACTGAATATCTAGGAGCAGATCTGTCACGGATTATTGAAATGGCTTGGGAGGATAGAACACCTTTTGAAGCCATTCAGCGTGAGTTTGGTTTAAATGAATCTGCAGTGATTCGCTTAATGCGTCAGAATATGAAACCAGGTAGTTTTAAACTCTGGCGTGAACGAGTGACAGGACGTAAAACTAAACATTTGCAACTGCGTTCACCGGATGTGATTCGGGCCTATTGTTCGCGGCAATATAAACGCTTCTAGCAGCGTCACTTTATGATAGGCGCTATTTAGACTGGCGCCTGCATCTTTCTGAGTAGTATCTGACCTCATACCAGCTCCCTCGCTATTTTTTAGCTAAAAATGTCCACACACCCGAGTATAAAAGTAATATTCAATACTGAATAGCCACCTTTTTGTTGGATCCTATATAACCCGAATTAAAACCAGCATGTCCCCATTTTGAATAAAAAAACAGACTAAACAATAGACTGTGGCCACTCTCCTAGACAAATGTTGTTTGTTCTTTTTGCATAGGAGAGAACAATATGACCTTATATGATGGCTATAAAGTTAATCCCTTATACCCATCCTCAAATTATTTGACTTTATAAGCAATCACACTATCACCCAATTGAGTTCCTAATGAGCCATGACCACCTGCTGCAAGAACGACGTATTGAGTTTTATCTTTACCCATGAAAGTCGCTGGAGTTGCTTGACCCCCTGCAGGAAGTTCAGTTTGCCATAGCTTTTCGCCGGTATTAATCTCATAAGCACGGAAAAAATTATCTGCAGTTGCTGCTTGGAACACAATGCCACCTTTGGTTGTTAAGGTACCGCCATGCGCCAACATCCCCATATTGAATCCAATCGGGAATCGTCCCGGCAAGAAAGTTGTTTTCAAGTTTTTAGTATTACCAACGCGACGTATCCATTCAGTTTTACCTGTTTTAAGATTCACTGCGGCTAAACGCCCCCAGGGTGGAGCGATACAGGGAATACCTAAATTAGATGCAAACTGTTTAATTTGAGTGGCGTAATGACCTTCAAAGTTTTCATTCCAGTAAGGGGTGTTTGCTTGGGTAAATAAACGTTTTTCTTCAGTTTCTGGTGTGCGTTTAATTAACTTATACAGATAAGCTAAACGCACAGGAGAACCAATTAAAATTTGACGCTCTGGATCAATAGAAACTGAACCCCAGTTAAATACTCCAATGTTACCGGGGAAAATAATCGAGCCTTTTTCGGTAGAAGGTGTCCAGGGATTGCCATCATAACGATTTTTATTGAAGTCAATGCGACATTGAATCTGGTCAAACGGGGTAATTCCCCACATTGAAGCTTCAGTCAACATTTCAGGTATAAAGTTCAAGCTTGATTTAGGTTGAGTCGGTGCATATTTTTCACCAATATCACCTTGAGTAGATACCTTGACTTGTTCAATCGGATAGACGGGCTTACCTGTTAAGCGGTTGAGAACAAAGATGTTGCCCACTTTAGTCGGTAAAATAATGGCAGGTGATTTTTGACCTGTGTAATCAATATCCAATAATGACGGTTGTGCAGGATTGTCACGATCCCATAAATCGTGATATGAGGTTTGGAAACTCCATTTCAACTTACCTGTATTTAAGTCAAGTGCGACCAAAGCATCCCGGAACTTTTCAGAATTGCTTGCCGGATCACGATCCAGGCCTAATAAATCGGGTGAAGCATTGCCAAAGGGTATATAGACTAAACCATTTTTAATATCAGCCGTAAATGTAGACCAAGCCACTATTGTGTCATAGGGGTATTGTTGACCCTCTGCAAGTGGCTGAGTTAGCTCTGGATTTGCAGGATCAAAATTCCAGACCAATTGACCAGTGACCGCATCATAAGCACGGATTACCCCAGATGGATTACCCGAATTGTAACCATTGTCCATGACTGATCCGCCAATAATAATCAGATTATTGGCTACCAGAGGAACAGCGGTTTGCATATAAACATGCGGTAAAATTTTCCCCATGTTTTTAGTCAAATCGACTTCGCCATTGTCCCCAAAAGATGAACATAATTTACCTGTATCCGCATCCAAGGCGATCAGTTTTGGAGCAGTTGCAGTGGTAGTAATAATACGTTTACTGCACTCTTGTGGTGCAGCTGCAGCAGGGGATACATTATTTACCGATGCTTTCACTGCCTTAGTATCGAAATAACTCACCCCACGACAGGTTTGATGTTGCTGTAGATACGAACCTTCCCGTGGAGGAATATATTTCCATTTCAACTGGCCTGTTTCCGGTATTAAAGCGTGAATTTGATTATGAGCGGTACACAAGTAAAGCGTATCATTTACTTTTAGCGGCGTGGCTTCAAAGGTATATTCAGACGCATCAATTTTAGAATCACGTAGATCACCCGTGTGATATTCCCAAGCTACTTTAAGGTTTTTTACATTTTTTGAATTAATTTGAGCTAATTTTGAATAGCGTAAAGCATCAGAATTGCCACCATAGGCTGTCCATTCTTGGTCAGCAACAGCTGCATCAGTCGCTTCAGCCGGATTTTCAATATTTCCTTTTTCACGAACTGGATCGTAAAAAAGAAGAGCTATTACCATTAAAATCATAACCCCTACAGTTCCACCTAAAAAGGGATGAAACTTTTGGCGCTCAGATTCAGGAGTCGTAGCAGCTGCTTTATATAAAGGCTTAACCACAAAGGGCATGGCCAACCAGAAGCCGATAAGAGCAAATAATGCACCACGTGGGATCCATTGCCATTTATCTAGTCCGACTTCAGCAACAATCCAAATCAGAATTGCCCACATCAGAAAAGCATAAACTGTCAGTGCAATTTTTTTTTGAAGAAAAAGTAATCCCGCTGTTGCCAGTAAAACCAGTGCTATAAGGAAATAGGCAGCACTGCCTCCCACCATCAGTAGCTTAATGCCCATGTATAACAAAGCAATTGCCAGTAAAGCCATTACAATACTCGTAATTTTATTGAGCATACTGGATTCCTTTTTATTATATATTGGTTAAATACTAACCCCTTTTAAAGTAAAAAACTCAGGCCGAAACCAATAATGAATAAATAATTGAGACTAATTGTCACGAAGTGTATGCAAATAAAATTAATCTCAAACATTGACCGACCTTGCAATTAATTTATCAAGGTTGAATAAATCCTTAAGAATGCATTCTTCAAAAAAGGATCAACACAATGGTTCTCTCAACTTATTTCAAAATCACCATGTTTAGTAGCAGCCTATTATTGTGTCACTTAGCTATGGCGGCCAATCAAGCATGGTCTCCAGACCGTCAATGGCTATTAGGCGACTGGAATGGTCAACGACCACAGCTTGAAGACCAAGGGTATAAATTCGTTACGTCTATAATCACGGAAAGCGCATCTAATATTGATGGTGGCTATAATGAAAATAATAAAACCTTACATGCTTATACTCTCACTTTAGGCACCACTTTCGACTTAGAAAAGCTGGCTGGCTGGAAGGATACCGAAGCCAGTGTGCAAATTACCAAACGCGATGGTCAATCCCTGTCTGCCGAGCGCATTGCAGACCCGCGTGCTGGCCAATTTAGTAATACGCAGGAAACCTATGGGCGTGGTCAAAAATGGCGTCTGACTCAGGCTTGGATTAAAAAAGGCTTTATGGACAATAACCTGCAATTTAAACTAGGTCGTATGGGACTCAATGAGGATTTTAATGGGGCTCAATGTGAGTTCCAAAACTTAATCCTTTGCGGTAACCAAATTGGTAAAAGTAATGGCAGTATTTGGTACAACAGCCCAGTGTCGGGTTGGGGCGCCAATGTGAAATATCAGTTTGCTTCAGATTGGTCTATTGCAACCGGTATTTATGAAATTAATCCAGAAAACCTGTTGGAAAATGGCGGCTTTAATCTCAGCCTGGATCAGACCGAAGGTGCAATTATTCCAGTTGAATTAGCCTGGAAACCTAAACTTCAGGGTTTAGCAGGTGAATACAAAATTGGTGGTTATTACGCCAACGTTGATGTTAAAGATGTAAAGACCAATGAAATGCATGATAGTAAGCATAGTTTCTGGCTCAATAGCCAGCAACAATTGACCTCATATGCAAGCAATGACAAACGTGGTTTATTTGCAGCCGGGAATTTTGTATGGAATGACAAGCAAACGGCTCAAGTTGAATCAACGCAACAAATTTCTTTTTGGTACAAAGGTCCCTTTGATCGACGTCCAAATGACTCTATTGGTTTAGGTGTCGCACGTTTCAATGTGAATAATCGTGTACGTGATGCACAAAACTTACAAAATGATTCGAATGGCTTAACAGTTTCCGATTATAGCAATACCTTATATCAACCAATTCAGTATGATGAAGTAAATGTTGAATTAAACTACAGTTACAATTGGTCATCTGCTGTGATGTTTCGTCCTAATATTCAGTATATTCACCAGCCGGGTGGAGTAAAACAAGTAGATGATGCATGGGTTGCGGGCTTAACCATGCGTCTTAATTTCTAATTAAATTACCAAGACATTCGCTTAAATAAATTTCAATTTTTTTCGCATAGAAAATTAGGCTCTGTTGAACTGCTTTAACCTATAAAACCTATTTTCAACTCAATGCCTGATCTTCTATAAAGACCCGTCCCTATGATCATTGTTCGATTGGCTCTTTATTTTCTTGAAGATGTTCGCGTTTGTTCCTATTTTTCTTGATCGGTTCATGTCATGGCTGTGAATCATAGCCCTGATCTGCGCATAGCACTTCTGTCTCTTTCAAATCTCATGTTGATCTTAAGCCACTTTGAGGTAATGTGTAGTTTCAAAAGAATAGCTTTCAACTTTTGCCCGTGTTGATCTGTCAGCACGGTACGAGGCAGAGCGAAGAGTAAAATTGGCTTTGGCGATTTGATTTTACTATTTCGCTATTGTTAAGCTCAAAGTGTCAACACACCCTAATTTATTGTTTTTGAAATAAAAGAGGGCGGTTGGTATTTGAGCTATCTTTTCTTATTGGGTAATGACAGACTAAATACGATTCCCTCTTCAGTATTTTCAGCGCTTGCTTGCCCACCATGCAATTGCATAATGGACTTTACGATGGCTAAGCCTAATCCACCCGTGTGTGCTTTTTCATGCCGGCTATCATCGACTTGATAAAATCGTTCAAACAAATGCGAAAGATGTTGCTCTGGAATCCAGATGTTTGGTGTTAATACTTCAATTCGAATGAAGTCACTACACTGCTGCGCTCGCAGTATAATTTTGCTATTTGCTTCACCATGTGTAATTGAATTGCTGAGCAGGTTTGCCAACGCACGTTCTATTAATAATTGATTTGCAATCAGTTCTAACTCTGGTGCCACTTCAAGTTTAAAATGGATGTTTTTTTCATCAGCGAGAAAGCTAAAGTATTCCAGCAAGCCTTGCAGCATGCTATATACATTAAAATTTTGTTTTTCAACCAAATAGTCACCGTGTTCTACGCGAGCAATAAACAGCATACTTTCGATCATTTGGTTCAGGCGTTCATACTCTTCTAAATTTGAATACAGTAAGTTTTCTAATTCATGCAGCTCTCGTGGTTGAGAGAGTAAAATTTGTGTTTGTCCCATCAAATTATTTAATGGCGTTCTCAGTTCATGTGAAATGTCTTCAGAAAAACGTGCCAGTTGTTGATAAGCAGATTGAATTCTTGCCAGCATTGCATTCATGGCTTGACTGAGTTCATGCACTTCAAGGGTGTTAGTTTTAATTTCAATACGTTGATTAGACTGCGTTATACCGATTTTTGTCGTGGCATGTATCAGTTGTCGCATCGAATTTAGGATATAGCGGCCGGCAACCCAAGCCATCAGTGTAGAGAATAAGATACCCAGAACGCTATATAAAGTCAGCTTTGACTGATATTCAGCCAGGGTATTTTGCCCTTCAGCCAGTTGTTTGCCTGCAATAATTTGATATTGATCACCATTAAATTCTAATTGCTTGAAGGCTAATCGTGTCGAAGCATCATTGCTTTGATTATCTTGAAACTGGAGTGAAGATGAAAATGCTAAGGCGGGAATATGGACTTTTAATGGATTAATTTGTATGAGTTTGCCATTTTGGTTTCGTAAAAGAAGTAAGTTGTCTTCTTGCCCAAGCATGTTTTCGTAGAGCTTAGGATTTTTGACCAATAGCTCAAAACTTTGCGCATCTTCCAGAAAAATTTCAATCCGTTCAATCCGTGCGGCTAATGCCTGATCCTGCTGGGTCTGGATCATGTTTTTCATATTATGATAGGACAATAGAGCAACGCTACAAAATACCACGCAAGATACCAGACAAAAAGCGATGCTTAAACGGATGGTTAGGGTTAATCGGATGGGTTTTTTCATGGTCGCTCATCAAGTTTATATCCCATACCACGTACCGTATGAATCAGTCTGGGACTAAAATGATCATCAATCTTGCTGCGTAATCTGCGAATAGCAACGTCTACTACATTAGTATCTGTATTAAAATTAATATTCCATACCATGGAGGCAATTTGACTGCGGGTCATGACTTGACCCTGATGCTCCATCAACAATTGCAATAGCGCAAATTCTTTCTGACTCAGCTCAATTTTTTGTCCATCACGCTGTACTTCATGTTTTAAGCGGTTCAAGAGCAAATTAGACACTTGATAAGCCTCTTGTTCCATTCGTGGAGTACGCCGCAGTAGACTTTTGATCCTTGCCAGTAATTCAATATAAGAAAAAGGTTTGCTGAGATAGTCATCTGCACCAAGCTCAAGCCCTTTGACGCGATCCAATACATGATCACGTGCAGTGAGCATGAGTACAGGAATTTGACTAAATGTTCTGAGTGTTTGCAGAACTTGCCATCCATCTAGGTCAGGCAACATTACATCCAGTAAGGCAAGGTCAAACTGCTGTTGTTGTAGAAAGGACAATGCTTCAACCCCATTTCTTGCGATAGTGGTACTGTAACCCGATTCATTCAGTCCTTTTGCTAGATAGTCAGCAATTTTGACTTCATCTTCAATAATTAAGATATGCATCGCAGTAGATTAACTTCTTTTAAACATATTTAGATTACAAATTGGTAATCTAATTGTCATGCCGAATTGCATCATTTCTTTTAAGATATGTCTAAGATTAATTGAAACATATTGCCATAATGAACTCTTTATTTATACAAAAGTCTCTCGCTGTACTGAGTGTCGCATTTTTAACCAACACTTTTGCACATGCCGAGTTAAAAACAGGCTACATCATGCCACTCGAAACCGCAGAGTTGATGGCTAAAAATGTCATGCATGCTTGTCAGGTAGATGCGAAACCTGCTGCTGTGGTTGTGCTCGATCAGGGAGGCAATATACTCACTAGTCAGCGTCATGAATCTGTTGGCATTCATAATTTGATAGCGGCAGAACGTAAGGCATTTACGGCGTATTCGACTAAAACCAATAGCCTGGACTTTATGCGTAATGCGCAGAAGAACCCGGATGCGCAGAACTTGAATAGTCTACCCGAATTGCTCTTGCTCGGCGGTGGCGTACCGGTAATTTATAAAGATCAGCTTTTAGGTGCAGTCGGTGTCGCAGGTGCCGGTGGCTCAGTGCAAGACCACCAATGTGCGAAAAAAGGCATAGAAACCACTTTAAAAACCCTTTAATTCAGTCCTTTCTATTTGTTGGAGTCAATTGTTATGAAAAAGTCACTTATATTTGTGGGTAGTTTGTTGATCTCAGGTTGGGCAATGGCTCAAAACCCGTTGAGTGTGCATGTCCTGAACTTGGAAAACGGTTTGCCATCCTCCAATGTCCAAGTTACTTTGGAAGAACAGAGAAATGGGAAATGGGTTCAGATTTCAGAAGCTAAAACCAATCAACAGGGGCGTATCACCGAATTATTTCCAGAAAACAAACCCTTCAAAACTGCAATATATAAAGTTACATTTAAAACAGGCGACTGGTTTAAGCAAAACAACCAAAAGTCTTTCTTTCCTGAAGTACCTGTGATTTTTCAAGCTGATGGTTCAGTCAAACATTACCATATTCCACTTTTGTTGAGCCCTTATGGTTACTCAACTTATCGTGGAAATTAAATGACTTATAGCGCAGAGCTAATGTTATGAAGCTATAGCTCTTAGAGCTTTGATATTCTAAGAGCTATAAACAGCCACCAATTTTCTAAACACTGTTTAGTGAGATAAAATGGCAAATTAATGAGCTTTGCCTGTTTCATTACCCTTATGAGCCGCGGAATAAAGTAAATCTTACTGCTAAAAGCGAATGCAATAAAACCCGGATGTACGGTTTAATTGCGGTGTTATTGAGGGGGATGAAACGCAGCAGAAAGCTGTACGCTTGGAAATTTTGGAGCCAGCTGCATTTCATATCAAAAATAATCAATATCTGGCAAGTTAGCCGTGGACTTTTTCAAGCAAGCTGATTTTCTTTGGAGAAACCGTACATTTCTATTTGGGGCTTATAGACTGATTTCGTATAACCGTCATTATGTTAAATGGACAAGTAGATTTCCTTTTATAAAGTACATCACCACTTATAAATGAGTACCTATCTTTTAAATTTTGAATAAATTATGATCTAACTGCTAAATTAAATTTTTTGGAATATTAGGAATTTAATTTAAATTTTTATCAGGAAATATTTATGGAATTGTTGGTAACAATCATTCTTCAAATTTTGAATGGTTTAGGAATATATTCAACATACTCTGACCGTCCGACTAAAAAAATAAATATATTTTTAGTCGTTATATTTCTGGTAACTATTTTTTAATAGCATTAACAGCTTTTTTGAAAAAATTCTTTTGATCAAATAAACTGAATAATTTAATCAGCACGATTTAGTCGTATATTTACTTGTTAAGTGTACGACTTACTATCGCATGATAGCTTGTATAGATTTTATAAAATCTAAAAAACGCCTAGAAACGCACAATATAGCTATCTTTCAAAGTCGTTCCCATTGTTCGATTTATTATTTTCTCTTATATATTAAAACAACTTCTAATTATAAAATTCCATTAAATTTAACTTATATTTACCTAAATTTTAGTTCATATTTTAAATTGTATTTAATTAACAATAATTTTAATAACTTAGACGATTAAATTACTAGTTTATAAAATCCTTTGTTCATGAACCTAGTTAAATACATATATTTTTCGACTAAAAATGTCTTAAGAATAGACTAAATTTGTCTAGGAGAGTGGTGGCAGTCCACCACTAATCAAAAGGTGTCTACAAAATTGATGGCTATTCAATAAGTGTAGTTTACTATTTGCTATAAAATATTATGTTGAAGCTAGGGTTTTGATAGCTACGATTTCTGTTTGGCTTTTTGGCGTAAGACATACAAATATAAGCTTTCTACTTTTTCACGCGCCCATGGTGTGGTACGTAAGAATCGCAATGATGATTTAACACTTGGATCTATACAAAAACATCTAATTTCAATTTTACGATTTAAGCCTTCAAAGCCACCGTAGTAATCCAATAATTCATCCAAAATGTCAGCAAGTTTTTTGCTGTGTAAAGGGTCATTGGAGGTGTTCATAATAGATTAACCATATTTTGGGAGGCCATTATTATAACCTGAGTTAGTTAGAAAATGAGAGGGTGGGAATTTAAACGTAATTAACATAGAAAATTACAGCTTATATGCCTATTTACAACAGTGCTGATGAATAAAATATTTCAAATAATTAATAATTCAAATAATGCTTTTTAATATATGCTACCTTTGAAAAGCTATAAGAAAACGAACTCTTTGAAGTGCACACCATTTAACATAATCTATATTATACGAAATAACTTGTTTTAAGCCTTTGAATCTAAATTATTTTGTTGTTGGATTGGCTTAATATCTTTTAGTACAGGTCTTGGCGGTGTGCGCGTGAAATCAAATTCAAACTCAAGATCAAACATTGCAGGTAAATCTACTGACATTGAAATTTCCTTATTTTTTCCGTTTTCAGGTGTAAATTTACCCTTAGACATAAATAGACCTTGAACAAGAATAGTTTGGATTTGTGACATTTTTTAGCTCCTAAGCTATTTTGTAGTTGAATTGCTAGTTTGGTTCTTCGTACCATTCTGGCAACTGTTGGTTAAAGTCGATTGCAACGAGCTTCATAAATGGAATGATATTGTTAGCCTTTTCAGTGTAGAGATTCTGAAGATAGGCCTTTGAGAAACCACATAAACAAAGATCTGCAACCAATCTATGAAATGAAGTTTTTGAATATGTTGTTTTAAGTTCGACACTGCCTTTTTCTCTGATTAAACAGTATATTGCGAATAAGTTGTGTACTTTGATATGTGATACCTTGCCCAATTTAGTCAAGACTATTTCTGATGGCACTGTTGCAAATAGCCTGACATGCTAAGCTAAATATCTTGTTTGTCAGAGATACAGTTGATGAATCCATTTCATGGTCG
>NZ_LSZH01000015.1 GCF_001647545.1 Acinetobacter sp. SFB | reverse complement strand
GTTGTTTTACCATGGTCGACGTGACCAATTGTACCCACGTTTACGTGTGGCTTATTACGTTCAAACTTAGCCTTAGCCATGATGATCTTCCTCGTTTACGTCGAACACGGTCTTAAACAACGCAGCTTCGACAGGTCGCCTAAAAAAAACAAATACCCAATACTTGAAAAGCAGACTAATAAGCCTGCTTTTTTTAAAACGTTGTGAACAAGTCACTAAACTGTATATCTGGAGCTCTTATCCAGATTTGAACTGGAGACCTCTCCCTTACCAAGGGAGTGCTCTACCACTGAGCTATAAGAGCAATAAAATATTCGATGGAGCGGGAGACGAGGGTCGAACTCGCGACATGCAGCTTGGAAGGCTGCCGCTCTACCAACTGAGCTACTCCCGCATTATTGGCACAACCACACTGTATCGAATTTCTTAAATTGGTGGTGAGGGAAGGATTCGAACCTTCGAAACTTTCGTAGCGGAGTTACAGTCCGCCCCCTTTGACCGCTCGGGAACCTCACCACATACACTTATTTCAGTGTCAGTCTTCAACTTAACAACTCAAACCTCTAAGATGGTGCCGGCACACGGATTCGAACTGTGGACCTACTGATTACAAGTCAGTTGCTCTACCAACTGAGCTATGCCGGCGTTTCTTAGTGTTTCGTACGTTTCGTATCGGAACGGTGTGCAGTTTAGCAAAACTTAGAATCCGTGCAAGTGTTTTTTTCAAAAAATATATCAAAAACTCATAAAATCAACCCGTTTGATGATAATTCAACCGCTTTGATCACTGCGCGAGCTTTTATTTGCGTTTCACTCCATTCAGATTCAGGGTTTGAGTCCACCACAAGACCTGCACCTGCCTGTACATAGACCTTATTTTCACGAATGACACAGGTTCGAATGGCAATCGACATGTCCATTTCCCCATGCCAGCCTAAATAACCAACAGCGCCACCAAAAACTCCACGTTTGACTGGCTCGACTTGGTCAATAATTTCCATGGCACGGATTTTCGGTGCACCCGACAATGTACCTGCCGGGAAAGTGGCTTTAAAAACATCCAGGGCATCGACATCATCGCGAACTTCACCTTGTACATTGGAGACAATGTGCATGACATGTGAATAACGCTCAATCACCATTTGATCGGTGACTTTCACTTTGCCAATTTTTGATACGCGCCCGACATCGTTTCGGCCCAAATCAATCAGCATTACATGCTCTGCAATCTCTTTTTCATCTGAAAGCAGATCTTTCTCTAAGGCCAAATCTTCTTCTTTGGTCTTGCCACGCGGACGTGTACCTGCCAGTGGACGAACGGTGGCAATACCATTTTCCAGACGTGACAAAATTTCCGGGGAAGACCCGACAATATGAAACGGTTCTTTATTGCCCAGGGTTTGACCTTGTACCAAGAATAAGTATGGAGATGGATTGAGATGTCGAAGCGCACGATAAACCTGCAATGGCTCACCATCAAAATCAGACACCATACGATGTCCGGGTACGACTTGCATCACATCGCCTGCACGGATGTACTCTTTCACAGTTTCAATCGTCTCAAGGTATTTCTCTTTACCGGTAAGCGATTCAAAATGCGGCGCGGTATGCTTTTTCGCTTGAAGGCTAATCGGTTGAGCCAGCACGGCTTCCAAGTCATCCAATTGCTGTTGGGCCTTGGTGTAGACATCTGGATCATTCACATCTGCATGCACAATCAAGAACAACGTGTCTTTTAAGTTATCAAATACAATCACTGTTTTAGACAGCATCATCCAGATATCAGGCAAT
This sequence comes from Acinetobacter sp. SFB, assembly GCF_001647545.1. GTDB lineage: Bacteria > Pseudomonadota > Gammaproteobacteria > Pseudomonadales > Moraxellaceae > Acinetobacter. Next base: position 220,216 of record NZ_LSZH01000015.1, on the reverse strand, counting down.
CCGACTGGATCGGCTGCTGGAACATTGGTTAAACGCGGTTCGATATAACGCACTGCATCATAGCCAAAATAACCCACCAGACCGCCAGTGAAGCTCGGCAAGGCGGGTAAGTCCTGTTGCGTGGGCACATGGAACTGAGCTTGAAAGTTGCGAATGTATTGAAATGGATCACTACAGGCTTGGGTTTCAATTGAACCATCGGCTTGCTGTATGGTTAAAACACTTTCATTACATGAAAAAACTGTGGATTCACCTAAGCCAATAATGGAATAACGCGCCCAGTTTTCACCACCTTCAACCGATTCAAATAAATAAGCCTGGCTATGATCTTTAAAACGTGCAAACACGGAAAGCGGTGTTTCGGTATCCGCTAAACGCTGACGGTAAACAGGAATCAGGTTATAACCAGCAGATTTTAAGCTGTCGAATTGAGTTTGAGTGGTCATGAGTATGCTCTATGTTTTCGAGATGGGCGGGTTTAAGTTGGTTTTGGTATTATCTGACTTCATGTCGCCATCGAAAAACCATACAATTTCTCATTCCAATATCCTTACTTTTAAATTTTACGCGAGTAATTCTGTTAAATCATCGACCACTTGTTGTGGCTGGCAATCCCGAATATCTTCCCCATGATTATAGCCATAGCTAACCACAATACAATCCACTCCTGCGCGTCGTGCGGCCTCTACATCATTGCTCGAGTCACCAATCATTAAAGTTTCTGCCGCAGTGACCTCATATTGGTCGACACAGAACAGTAACTGGCGTGGATGCGGTTTGCGTTCTTCAAAGCGGTCACCGCCAATCACATCGACAAAATATTTGCTTAAGCCCAAATCTTCGACAATGATGCGCGCAGGTTGCTCTGGTTTGTTGGTCACACAGATCATTTTCTTGTTCTGACTTAAACCCCAGTCCAGGAAGTCCACCACCCCAGTAAAAGGTTGGGTATCCACACAGGGTTCAGCATTATAAATCTCTAAAAAGGTTTTTAATAATTGTTGATGTTGAGCCGGATCGACCTGTCCGGTTAAATACTGCAACGTGCTATGACAAAAAAGGGAGGTTCCCTTACCTATCCAGGTGCGAACCTGCTCTTCAGTTACTCTTGGTAATTGCAAAACATTCAGGCTCATATTCATGGCGCGATATAAATCAGATGCTGAATCCACCAATGTGCCATCCAAGTCAAATAAAATAAGTTCACGACTTGCCAAGTTTGCTACAGACATCTTGTTCCTCTCTTGATTCATCTCACACAACAACATCCAGTCATACAATGAAGGCATGCGATTGCATGCCTTCATTGTAGGTCGAGCGCACCCTTATTTAAATAATAACCATGCGATAATTGCAAGGATAATCAAGGCAATAATGGTCATTAAGCCAACCGATGCATTTTTCTGCTCGTTTTTTTCCAGCTCAACACGGGATACTGGCTCTTCAATTGCAACAGGCTGGGGTTCAGGCTGTGCTTTTGTGATATCAATTCCTTCCGGAATAGGCGCAGGTTTCGGGATTGCAACGCCTTGCGGCATACCATCACGACTGACCTGAACATTACTATCGCGCTCTTTCAGCTCAGGCATACCTTGCTCATTCATTTGTTGAGCAACTGTTTTCGATGCTTCCTCCGCTTCTGCGGCTGCTGTTTCAGAAACTGCAACAGCTTCCGAAGGCTGTTCAGTAGCAGGAATCACTTCTGTTTCTGCTACTACAGATTCAGCTGCAACTTCAACGGGTTCAATCACAAGAGGCGCAATATCTTTAGCTGGCTCAAGAACTGAAAATTTTAAACTGGCAAACTGAATAATATCGCCTTGTTTTAACAAGGTTTCATGTTCAATCTGTAAGTCATTGAGGAATGTGCCGTTAGATGAGTTTAAATCCTGTACCCACAAGGCTTGGTCTTTTAGCAAGAAAGCCGCATGCTTGCGCGAAATTTCCGCTGCTTGCAATACAATATCTGCGCTCTGATGACGACCGACCACCATATCACGGTCGATGCTAATTTCTTGTCCCGTCAATTCACCGGTAATTGCTTGTATTTTCCAAGTCATGAAATGCACTTCTCTTTGCGATTTTTTTTCATCATATCACGGCAAATCTGCAAGTCTTTACATCCTCTGTTAAGAACCTGATCGAATCGTGGTCGTGGTTACGGTATTTTTAGTTCGTTCAACCTCAGATTGAGGGGCCTGAATGACTTGCCGTTGCACCACAGGCTCAATCGCTACAGGAGTGCTAATCGTAGTGGCATTGGACTGGCTCTGTGCACCTGATGGTACCGTTTGATAATCCGACACTTTAGGAGCTGAAGGCGTAACTGGCAGTCTTTGCTGATAAATATCTTCAACGTTCTCCGGCAACTTGGCAAACGTCCCATCCTGATCCATGGCTAACTGTAAACTGTACAACTGACTGTAACGCTGCTGCGATAAGCGCTTCACATCTTTAGCATCACCGACAATGGTGGGATGGATAAAGACCAGTAAATTGCGTTTTTCATTCGATTTAACATCCGATCTGAACAAACGTCCAATTCCCGGAAGAGCGCCCAATCCTGGTACAGATTGACGACCATGAATCGAGTTATCGGAAATCAAACCGCCCAACACGATGGTCTGACCATGCTCAGCCAAAATTGAGGTTTTGATGGCACGCTTACTGGTGACCAGATCCTGCGCTTCACCTTTTGCCTGTACTGCGGAAACTTCCTGTTCGACTTCCAACCGAACCGAGCCGCCTTCACCAATATGCGGCACCACTTTTAAAGTCACACCGACATCTTTACGTTCAACCGTGGTATATGGATTAATGCCGGCGGTAGTCGTGGCCACAGAACCGGTAACAAAGGGGACGTTCTGTCCTACCACAATATAGGCTTCTTCATTATCCATGGTCACAATAGAAGGGGTAGAGAGCAAATTAGATTTTGTATTACTTTTGAGTGCCTGAATCAGCGCACCATAAAGCCGGCGAGATCCATCACTGCCTTCTTTGTAATCGCCAAGAATCAGTGAAGTTCCTTTTAGGCCAGCCGCCGCAGCACCTAATCCTGCCGCGCCTCCGGTTAAATAGCCACCTGCCAGATTGGCCAGACTTGCCCCTGCATTATCAAAGTTAATCAAGCCAATACCACTGCTTAAGTCACCCAAAGCCCATTGAACACCGAGTTGATCGGCATCATTCCCTTCAACCTCAATGATGGCCGCCTCGATGAGTACTTGCTGACGACGGATATCGAGCTGCTGAATGGCCGATTCAATTTCACGCATCAATTGCGGATCAGCTTTCACTACCAACGCATTTTGGCTGTCATCGGCAATAATACTGACACCATTACCATTAAAACTGGTGATGCTCTTTTGATTATTACTGTTCGACCCACCGCCTAAATTAATACTGGGGGTCGATATATTCGATGAACCACTGCTTGAATTATTCGAGTTGCTATTACCGAGATTATTCATCGCACTATTGGGGTTCGATGATGAATTGTTCGAATTTGATGAACTTGAAACCGCCTGACCAGTGACCAATCCTTGTAAAATTTCCGCCAGATTTTTAGCACTGGCATATTTTAATCGAAAGACTTTAAGTCCACCCAAACGATCTGCTGCAGGTACATCCAGCATTTCAATCATTTGACGGATACGCTTACGCGTTGCAGTATCCCCTTTCAGCACAATCCGATTGGTCCGAGTATCAGCAATGATACGGATACGCGAGCCTTTTAGATCTCTAGCTGCGCCGGTGGAACTCATCGACTCAAGTAAACCAATCATTTCTTCCGCTTGACTGGATTGCAGCGTTACCGCTTCAATATCGTTTTGTCCGGTACCATCCAGATTACGAATAAGGGTTTCAAGCTGATAAATATTGTTTGCACGGTCTGAAACAATCAGTGCATTGGTTCCAGCGACCGCGGATAAATGCGCGAACTGTGGCATCAAAGGACGAATCGCAGGAATCAAGTCATTGGGATTGGTATTTTCAAGCCAAATCACCCGCGTCACAATTTGATCACCGGTAGCACGGTGCTTGCTATCGAAAGGCACACCCGAGCTTTTAACATTACTGTCAGGAACCAGTTTAATGGTATTGCCGGAAGGAATAGCCACCACGCCATTCACATTCAATACACCCAGAAATAAATCGTAAACTTCAGTTTTATTTAAGGGTTTATTGGAAATGACCGTGACATTGCCACGTACACGTGGATCTACAGCAAAATTTTTCCCTGTAATATCGGCAACTTCATTAATAAATGCAGTTAAATCAGCGTCACGTAAATTAATTTTCCATGTCTGTGCATGGCTTGCAGTGCTCACCATAGCAATCAGTGGTGCAGCTGCAAATAAGGTCCAAACTGAACGATGATGATTAAATAAAGCCATAAAATTTCGTGCTTCCTAATCCTAAAATGTGACAATGCATCACTTAAAAATTCTGTTGTATGGTCATCACCTGATCACCACGCTTTATTTCCAGCTTAACCTGACCTTCGCGTCTCGCCTGTTCCAGCAACTGAGCATCGTTTTGCCCTTGCCCCACAGTCTGTCCATTCAACGACATAATTCGGTCACCCGGTTGCAAACCCAGCTTGCTGCGTAATGCGGCCGGAGTTCTTGAGGTCACTTCATATCCCCCACTAGCCGCATTTACCCCCATATCTTTTAAATATTGTTCCCGGTCTTCCTGTATTTTTTGTACTGCTTGCCCCAAAGCATTATTTTCCTGACTCGGCACCGCTTGATTGGTTTGACTCGATTGATTATTTGAGTTTGGCGCATTCACTACAGGCTGAACAATCGATTGATCCAATCCATTTTCAATCCTTTTAAACGCTAACTCTCGGGTGGTACCATTATTTTGACGGAGTACCACGCGATCCCAATATACTTCAGCCAACTGGTAAGAGGTAGTATCAATACTTTCTCCTACCCGGTAGCGATCTGCCACATCATTGACTTTAATAACCGCAGATGAAAATTGGCTTGGAGAACCCATCACTACACCTTGCAATACCAGGTTTAAGTTCTCGTCTGTAGCAGTGCTCTTTCCAACTTCTTCAAATAATGCAAATGAAGTTATATTAGGGACTTGTGGTTGTTGTGAACCTAATTCGACCCGTTCTAACTGGATCACTTGAGGGGGAGCCATCAATAACCAGAAAATGCTCGCCAACTTCCAGCATAAATATAAAATTAATAATGCAAGTAATATCGGTGCAGCACGATCAGCTTGCTTCCAATTCAATTGTTGAATTTTCTCAATCCACTCATTCATTAGAAACCACCTTTAAATAAAGGTTGGCGTGAACTAATGACATAGGTGTCTAAACCTGCTTTACCGTCATAGGAAGCAATATTCATCAATAAACGTTGGGTCAATTGCACATTAAGCATCAAGCTTTGATCCAGCTCTAAAGCAATCAGCTTTTGATCACGCTGGTCACGAAAATCGAACATCAACTTGTTATTTTCATCTGAAAGCTTTCCTTTCAATGACGGCATATTCATTCGATCCTGTCGCTGGGCATAGGTATAAATCAACTCACCACCTGCCCACTGTAACTGACCGTCTGCCTGGGAAAAGCCCTGCTCTTTTTTATAATTAAAATCAATATCCTGGAGTTGAATGGCATTTGCAGGCCATTGCCAATCCACCATATTTTTTAAGGTCTCAGGTGCAATTTGTCCATTCCAATCATGAAGCGTGACTTTCTTGCCCAAGCCATATCCTATGACCCCATCAAGCTGGGTGTGCCCACTATGGACTTCAATATGCGCCCCTAAACGCAGCAAAAACAGATCCAATGGCCGTGTTTTCCAACTTAACGATCCTCTTAGATTTCCTTTATGCCAATCTGCTTGCCCTTGCCAAATATTACCGCTTACATTTTGCAAGACCTGGTTGTTTTTATAAAATTTTGAAATGAGCCAAGCCGCTGGAATTTGGAGTAATACAAACATAAAAAAAACGATTATGGCAAAGATCCACCACTTGATGTATTTGGGTTTCTTTATCATCCCACCACGACCAACATATCTATTCTTCTTCCCTGAGCCACGATATTATCTTTATATGCATATTATGCATACTTTTTCCACAACGCCAATTCAAAGATATAAAAAAACCAAGCATATCTGCTTGGTTTTTTTAGCCTAATCCAATTGCATGACAATCTCATGAACTTTATAATTAGATAAGGAAGTCTTCCAGTTTCGCACCACTTTCCAGTTCAGCCACTAACCAGCGTGGTTGTTTACCGCGACCCGTCCAAGTATCAGTTGGATTCTGTTTACTACGGTAGCGCGGCTCTACAGATTTACGGGTGCTTTTTTTACGTTTTGTTGTGCCAAATTCTAAAATTTGCTCAATCGACAAACCTACATTCTCTGCAATATCTAAAATTTGCTGATAGGCATCTTCAACGGCTTGATCTTTTTTAGAAACAATTAATGCTTCTGCTTCAACTTGTAAGCGTTTTAACTGTTCAACAGATAAATTACTAATATCTGGCATCATAATAACTCCTAAATAGATTTTATATTTTATTTATTCAAAACTCGATCATAATATTTTTATTATCTAAAACATTCAATATAATTTTTTAGATAACAATAATCTTTAAAACAGATCATACATTTCTTTAATGTTTATAGAGTATCTGCTTTAAATATTTTTAAATCAAATGATGCACATTTAATTCAATTTCAGTTACTTTTTTCCGAATCACCGCAGGTATTTCTGTTTTATTCATATTTTCTTTATTTACACACACAATAACCGCTTCGCCCCATGCCACTACAGTTTGTTGTGCCTCACTCCATAATAAATAACTCATCCGTAAAGCACTATTACGCATTTCCTCAACACGTACCCCTATTTTAAGCTGGTCTGGATAAAATACCGGACGAATATATTTGCACTGATTTGATGCAACTACTGTATAAACATAATGTTGGAAAATATTAAGCTCATCCAGATAACGAATGCGGGCACTTTCGATATAGCGATAGTACATGACATTATTTACATGGCCAAAGGCATCCATATCTCCCCAGGCGACTGGCTGTTCATGAATAACAGGATAATCCGATAGGGTTAACATTAGCTGAGCCTCATATTTTTATTTCAACAAAATTTGCATTATTTTCAAATATTAAATTTAATTGTTTAATTAAATCATCCTGACCTTTTAAAGTAGATTTAATTCTTAAATAGTTCATCATCACATTATCTGGATATAATTCCAGCAATTTTTCAGCTTCCGCATAACGTGCGGTCGCATCGTATATGTGCCATTTTGCAAAAGTAAACACTGGCAAAGAAGGATATTTATTTTCCCAATAGTCAATTCGTTGCTCAACCCCTAAATAATCGGGGTTTTGTTTCAACAATTGCTGCTGGAACCATAAATAAAAAATGTCTTGATTAAATTGCTCATCTAACAAATGTAATGCCAAGTCTTCATGTTGCTGACTCATTTCTGGCATACGAGATAATACCTTCAACCATAAAGTTTTTATCTCATAATTACGACTATAAATTTGATCTTGCAAGTCTAAATAACGTTGTTGTAAATTTTGTAAATCTTCAACATCAGCTTGATCAAAATCAAATAATAACTGTTGCAACCATTCCTGTTTGGTTTCGGCGCCTAAATGACCATATTTAGTTGAACGCAAATACATCCATGGAAATTGAATAGCAAACTTACCCCATAACGCTGTCAAGCGTAAATCATAAGCACTTTTTACATCGTTTAACCACGGCGAAAGTTCATGCTGATTTAAAAACTCAAGATGGGTTAATGCCTGCTCACCCTCGTTTTGCGCCAGATAAATTTCAATGCGTTGTATTTCAGCCAATTCAAATGCCATGGCATTGCTTTGATTTAATATCGCAAGAGCCTGGGGATATTGCTGCTGCATCCAATACAATCGGGAACCAATAATGCCTTTTAATAAACCCGATTGGGAAAATACCCCTTGAATAAATTCATGTTGATCTTGAGCCGCTTCTAATAACCACACTACAGCCAGCTGTTCATAAGGATGTAAATTTTTAAAATTAAAAACAGTTTCTAACTTTCTTTGTTGTCTTTTTAAATAACGCTTGATTAATAACCACAACAATTGAATGCTTAAACTCAAGCAGGCCAGAAAAACAAAAACCACCCAGATATTAGTTTGAATTTGCCATTCTCGCCAATATAAATACACATATCCTGCGCCATAACCGTAACTTAATACACTCAGTGCGGCAATGACAATCAAGCTGATAAAAGCATAAGCAAGTAAAACCTGTTTCATTGATTCATCACCCCAATAATGCACGTGTATTTAAAATTGGCGTAGGAATAATAGTAAATCCTTTTATTTTTTGGATATTCTGAATCAGTTGGCGTGATTTCTCATCCGGGATTTGATTTAACAATTGGATAATTTCAGTCAGCGATTCTTGGTATTCTAAATATTGACCTTGCTGTAAAGCCTGATGCGCCAATAATAATCGGAGCTGCGCCTCTTTTAAAATCAATGGACGTTGCATTAAAGCTATAGCAGGTTGTTTTGCCGGTTCAATCACCAGCCAACGTTGCCAAAAATGCTTACTTTGCGGTGGGCTTGAACTTAATTGTGGCATATTTATTTCTTGAGTTAAGGCCTGATCCAGCTGATGTATTAATCCATCTACTTTTGTCTGCTGTGCCACACGCGCACTGGCAAATTGCTGAATCACTTGCTGATCTTTCGCAATGACCTGATGCAAACTCTGTTTTAGTGAAGGTGCTAAAGCATATTGTTCTAAATTGCGATCTAAATACATTAATTTATCTAAAGCTTCATCCAGTTTTTGCTGCTTGAGCATAAATTCAATCAAATCCAGCTGCTGTTTAATCACTACAACCGGATCAAGGCTTGCTGCTTCAATGGTTTTTAAATCATGCTCTGTTTGAGCACCTTGCGCTACTGTCCCAACTTCAACATTTACCTGACGCTGTAAAGCCACCAGTTGGTCATTTAAATTTGCATTGTTTTGTTCCATACGATGCAAACTGCTGATTAATTCTGTTTGTTGTGCAGAGACATTAAATACGTCATAACTTAATTTTATAATCCAGAGCAAACTTAAAATAAGTAATAAAATGAGAATTTTCTTCATGTGTTCCCTTGCACAACAATAAGCTGCTGCAAAATTGAATCTGTTTTTAAATCGGGTAATCGCGCGATATTAAAACATGCCTGTTGGTTTTTTTTATAATCTGAAACAACTTGATACAAGCGCTCGCCCAAAACAAAATAATAGCCTTTTGCAATAATCGCATCTTGCCCCTGCATCAACTTAATCCAGTTTAGCCAGCTCGCTTCACTGCTCACCACCATAGCATACTGGTGCTGTTGTTCTAATAAAGGCAATATATCTGGAAGCTTCTGCTGAGTAAGGACAGGACAGCGGCGCTCATATAAAATAAAATTTAGAATATGCATGCCTTGCTGTTTTAACTGCTCCATCATTAATGGACGACCACCTTCCCCGCGCCAAAAAGCAATGCAGGTGCCAGCATTCATGCTTTTAAGTATTGGAAGTTGCAACATTCCTTCCGATGTTTCAACCAAAGGAACTTTAGCAGCAATTCCATAGTTTGCTAAAGCTTGCTCCGTTGTTTCACCTACCGCAATCCACTGGATATGCTGCAGTTGATCAAGACGCATCCCTGCCTGTTTTAAATAATCCATCCCCACTTGAACGGCAGTAGGACTGACCACCACAATCACCTGTGCAGAAAATAATTGCGGATATAACTTAGACAATGGCTCTGACCAAGGTCGAGCGACCAATTCCAGTAAAGGCAAATCCAAAACGGGTACATGAGCCATACGCAAGGCATGGCTCAATTTTTCTGCACGGTCTTGAGGGCGGGTATTAATAAACAACATGTTAATAAAGTGCTTTAAGCAAATCACCCGCGCCTTGTTCAAGCAATTTCTGCGCGAGACTGACCCCCAGCTGCTCAGCTTGTTCTGGAGTGCCGCTGAGATTGGCTTTCAATAGCGTTACACCATCTACACTTCCCACACGACCCTCTATATGGAGTAGCCCTTGATTTAAAGTTGCATATCCTGCAATTGGCACTTGGCAACCGCCTTCTAAATAGGCATTGAAAGCGCGTTCTGCACGAACACAAACATCAGTTTCAGCATGTAAAAGCGGTAAAATAAGACCAAGTACCACCTGATCTGTCGCACGACATTCGAGACCGAGTGCACCTTGTCCAACTGCAGGTAAACTAATTTCAGGTTTCAGGTTATGCCGTATACGCTCAGCCAAGCCTAGGCGTTTTAAACCCGCACTCGCCAAAATAATCGCATCGTATAAACCTGAATCCAGCTTAGATAAACGTGTACCAACATTACCCCGCAAATCAATAATATTCAAATCAGGACGCTGTTTTAAAATCTGGGTTTTACGGCGCAGGCTTGACGTGCCTACTTTTGCACCCTGCGGTAATTCATCAAAACTGTGATAGGTATTGGAGACAAAAGCATCCATAGGATCCTCACGTTCACAAATTACGGCCAAGCTTAAACCTTCAGGTAAAGCCATAGGTACATCTTTCATGGAATGAACGGCCAAGTCTGCACGACCATCTAGCAATGCTGCTTCTAACTCTTTAACAAATAAACCTTTACCGCCAATTTTTGCCAAAGGCGTATCCAGGATTTTGTCACCTTGAGTGACGAAGGTCACCAACTCAACTTTAAGATCAGCATGCAATGCCTCTAAACGGGCACGAATATGTTCAGCCTGCCATAATGCAAGCGGGCTTTGTCGAGTTGCAATCTTCAAAATCTTCATAAATTTTAGAAACAGTCAATGTAAGTGCGTTATTGTAAACTTAACGCGCTGACTTGAAAATGCAAGTGAATTTGCACAGTTGTTTTCATCACAATCATCAAAAGAGATTTATATTTTTTGTATTCGTTCTCTTAAATTGGGCAAATGACGTCGGCTGACGGCCAGACGTTCCTCCAATTCACGACAACGTACCTGATACTGCCCCGAACTAATCACCTCGAGACCATCCAGAAAGTTCACTGAAACCAATGCATTACGATGAATTCTAACGAATTGATCGCCAAATTCATTTTCCAGGTCTTTTAAGGTTTCATCAATCAGTACGCTGCCATTTTTATGGCGTACCGTGACATATTTCTGGTCTGCTAAAAAATAATAAATATTTTCTACAGGCACCAACTCTACCCCACGGTAGGTTTTTGCCACAATTTGATGGCGTTTTATATTGAGTTCGTTCATATCTTCTTTTTGTTTTAAAGTGCTCATTTGTGCTTGAGTCAGTTTGGTTAAATGATCTAAAACCTGTTGTAATTCTTGTTGCATCACTGGTTTTAATAGATAGCCTTCTGCATGCGACTTAAATGCCTCCAAAGCATGTTCATCATAGGCAGTACAAAAAATAATCGCTGGCATAGGCTCTAGCTGGCGCAAATACTGGGCACAGCTTAACCCATCCATTTCAGGCATTTGAATATCTAAAAGTACCACATCTGGCTCATAAAACTGAACCATATCAATCGCCTGCTGACCATGCGTTGCAGTTGCAATCACTTGATGTCCCAGTTGGGTGACTAAACGTGATAATCGCTCTACCGCGAGAGGTTCATCATCACAAATCAGGATGTCCATTTTTCCTCCTTTCACAGTTACCATGATTTTTTTTATAGGTTAACTATGATTTTTTATTTATATCGATATTGCACAACTGTGGTAAACATTCCCTTTCCCGCGTATGTCTGAAAGCTCACAGTCCGTCCATAATAAGCCTCTAGACGCTGTTTCACATTCTCAACTGCAATACCATTTCCTTGTCTTAAATTTATTTTTTCCTGTTTATAAGGGTTAGTAATAACGATATTGACTTGATTTTGCAATACTTCCACCAATATGCTTATCGTACTCTTAGTTAAAAATTTTTCAACTCCATGAAAAATACTATTTTCCACTAAAGGTTGTAAAGTTAATAATGGAATTTGTATCTGAGAAAAGAGTACTTCATCGTCATATTTCCACTCTACGCGTAAACGATCACCTAAACGAATCTGTTCAATGGCTAAATAATGCTGACACAGTTCAATTTCATCTTTTAAGCGTACCAGTTTAAGTTCTTTAAAACTTGCACGAAATAGTCGTGATAAATTCAGTAACATTTGTTCTGCTTTATCTGGATCAATGCTAATTAAACTGATCACGGTATTTAAACTGTTAAATAGAAAATGTGGATGAATTCGTGCCTGCATGGCCTGAATACGTGCATGTAGCTCACTGTTTTGCTGGCGTGCCCATTGTTCACGCAAATACAGATAGCGAAAACAGAATGTTCCAATTAGTACGCCATAGCTCAGATGCAACATCACCCCATCGAATAAAACGTCGCTGTTTAAATTGTATATTTGAAAATTCTGTCCGAAATAAATCACAGCATTTAGCATCACGGTGGTCGATAAAACAATAATCTGCAATAGAATGAAGCCGACCACTAAAGCTTGCCCAAAACCTAAATGCTGTATTTTTTTTTGAAACAGCTCAACCAATGCAACAAAAGCCAGCAATACCCAGTTAATGAACAACATATACTGCAATAAACGCCCTACACTTAAGCCTGCCCATGATTGCGCCTCTGCCAAAGCTAAAATCATCGCCAAAATATTACTGGCAATAAATAATTCGATTAAATGTTGCCAACGCCCTATTTTCGTAAAAAAATAAGCGTATGGTTTATTTCCATGTGTATCAGCAAAACTTTGCTCGTCTTGTCCTTCGGCAAGTGAACCTGAATTTGTTATACTGTTTTTAGTTCTAATGCTTTTTATCTTATTGAGCCGACATGACCACATCTTCTAATTCCTCAAATCCGTCACAAACCCAAACTTCGGGTATGTGGGGCGGTCGTTTCTCCGAAGCTACTGACGCTTTTGTTGCTGAATTTACAGCATCTGTACAATTTGACCAACGCTTTTATAAACAAGATATTGCAGGTTCTATTGCACATGCAACCATGCTGGCAAAAGTTGGCGTACTTACCGAACAAGAACGTGACGACATCATCACTGGCTTAACCGCAATTCAAGCGGACATTGAAGCGGGTAATTTTGAATGGCGTGTTGACCTGGAAGATGTCCACATGAATATTGAGTCTCGTCTGACTCAGCGTATTGGTATTACAGGTAAAAAACTCCATACTGGCCGTAGCCGTAATGACCAGGTTGCAACCGATATTCGTTTATACGTGCGTGACGAAATTGATGCGATTTTAAAATTGCTGGAAAAATTACAAAAAGGTATTTTGGGCTTGGCTGCTAAAAACACCCAAACCATTATGCCTGGGTTCACTCATCTACAAACTGCACAACCTGTGACTTTCGGTCACCACTTGATGGCTTGGTTTGAAATGCTGGTACGTGACTCTGAACGTCTAATTGACTGCCGTAAACGTGTCAATCGTTTGCCACTTGGCTCTGCTGCATTGGCTGGTACAACCTATCCAATTGAACGTGAATACACAGCACAGCTTTTAGGTTTTGAAGCCGTTTGTGAAAACTCGCTGGATGCGGTTTCTGACCGTGATTTCGCGATTGAATTCAATGCGGCTGCATCCCTCATTATGATGCATTTATCACGTATGTCTGAAGAAATGATTCTGTGGACATCTGCTCAGTTCAAGTTTGTGAACATTCCGGATCGTTTCTGTACGGGTTCTTCAATTATGCCGCAGAAAAAAAATCCGGATGTCCCTGAATTGATCCGTGGTAAAACCGGACGTGTTTATGGCGACCTAATGAGTCTGCTTACACTGATGAAAGGTCAACCGTTGGCGTATAACAAAGACAACCAGGAAGACAAAGAACCATTATTTGATGCCATTGATACCGTTCGTGGCTCATTAATGGCATTTGCCGACATGATTCCTGCACTTGTACCTAATATTGAAATCATGCGTGAAGCAGCACTACGCGGTTTCTCAACCGCAACTGATCTTGCCGATTATCTGGTAAAAAATGGCGTTGCGTTCCGTGATGCACATGAAATTGTCGGTAAAGCAGTTGCGCTTGGTGTTCAAGAATCGAAAGACCTGTCTGAATTGACACTTGAACAATTGCAACAGTTCTCTGATTTGATTTCTGAAGATGTATTTGAAAAAGCATTAACACTTGAAGCATCAGTCAATGCACGTAACCATATTGGCGGTACTGCACCCGCTCAAGTTGAAGCTGCAATTTCGCGCGCCTATACACGCTTAGAAAAACTTTACGCTTAAGGAATAATGATATGTCTCGACAAGTATTTTGCCGTAAGTATCAAGCCGATATGGAAGGTTTAGATTTTTCCCCCTTTCCGGGTGCAAAAGGTCAAGAATTGTTTGATAGCGTGTCTAAACAGGCTTGGCAAGAATGGCTAAAGCATCAAACCACGCTGATCAATGAAAAGCGTTTAAACGTGTTTGAAGCAGATGCAAAGAAATTTCTAGAAGAGCAACGTGAAAAGTTCTTTAGTAACGATCAGTCACTGGAAAAAGCTGAAGGACTAAAGCCTGAGTAATATTTAAAGCGTTGCTTTGAATCCTATGCAAGGCAAGAGCTTTGCTCGCGCAGACTTTAATCTAAAAAGAAATCTCCATTATTGGGGATTTCTTTTTTAAGCTGCCTTAAATTTTACCCAAGACAAGCGAAGTGCGTAGTTTCAAATGTCAAAAAGGAGTCTCTCAGGAGGCTCTTTTTCATTATCAGCCGTTTTCTATTCAATATATTTTTACATCTAGAAATAACTGTAAACCAAAGCTACATTTCTAAATAAAACTCTACATTACAATACAATAACCTACATGAGTTATGGAGTTGATTCTCCTATACTTGGTTTCAAGAAGATGGTTAAACATCTTATAAAAGATATAACAAATACCCGATTTCAATCCTAGGTTTCCCCCAAAATCTAGGATTTTTTTTGTTTATAAATTTTAAACAAATATCAAAGTCAAAAAAAAACACCCTGAAGCGGGTGTCTTTAATGAATGTTTAAATCTAGTTTAAGGCTGTTTTAAATACGGCCATGCAGCTTTCAAATAAATAAACATAGACCATAAGGTCAGAATCACCGCAGTATAAAGTAAAAGATAAGCCAGAGTATCAAGCGGTTGCCAATTCAGTAAAAACACTGAAATCGCAATCATTTGAAAAGCCGTTTTATATTTACCCACGGTAGATACGGCAACATTGGTCCGTGCGCCCAATTCAGCCATCCATTCACGCAAAGCCGATACGGTAATTTCACGTGAAATAATCACAATCGCTGCAAATGCCATGGAAATGCTCGGTTGCCATTGCACCAGAACAATCAACGCAGCTGCAACCATCAGTTTATCTGCAACCGGATCGAGAAAGCGGCCAAAGGCTGATGTTTGATTCAGTGAACGTGCCAAATAACCATCGAACCAGTCAGTTACCGCAGCAACCACAAAAATCGCCGTTAAAATAATGTGACGAGTCATGTTAGTGTCGTGTTCCGCAACACCAATTGTAGGCGGCCAATAAGCCACCAACAAAAAAACAGGTATTAAAGCTATACGCGCCAAAGTCAAGATATTTGGAATATTCAGGATGCGACCTGTAGTCATAGACACCGCCAATTTTTCCCCTGTATGTACAATGAAAAACCACACATATTTTGGGATGGATTCATCGTTAATTCAGACTCACTTTATACGAATTGCTATAAAGTGTCACTAGGCAAACACGGTAACTGTCTGTCTGGAAATCGCAATCAGTCTGTTTTCAGCATCCCAAAGATGGGCATATTCAGTGGAATACCCTTCTGCTGCATAATCGGTAAATACTTTATATTTAAACCAATCCTGCAGCTGATTGTGTAAAGGATGAACATAGGTCACATGCCAGGTCAATGAACTGGCTGGTGCCATGCTGTTAAACATTGGCAAGACACCGGGAGGCCACATGTCAAATGCCACCATCAAATCCGCCACGGTCATTTCCCGATTTTCATGCCGCGCAGGATTAAAACGCATCCAGCCACTAAAATCGGGTTTGACACTTGCAGTACATGGATACTGTCCATCTACCCAGACCAAATCCATCTGTCCAAAACATTCAGGGGCTAGAGGATGATGCTCGGCAATGTTTAATTGCTCCGGTGCTGGAAACGCTGGTGCAACACGTTCCTGTTGTACCGAAATTGCCGAGGGACGCTGGGTGCCGAAACTGGCAATCAAAATACTTTGCACTGCATTATCTTGTAACAGTCGCACTTCAACTGTAGTTACAGACTTACCTTGCCGTAAGATTTCCGCAGTTAATTGAACGGGTGCCATTTGTACTGGACCGACAAAAGTCACACTGGTGCTTAATAAACGTTTTAGGGGATCAGCAATTGCCACCACTGCTTTTTGCATCATCATCCCTGCAACCAAGCCCCCATAAATGGTGCGGCCTTGTAACCATCCTGGCGGCATATCCACCCATTCATTTTGTTCAATGTCGGTAAATAATTGGCGGAGTGACATCCTCTGTCCTTTGAAGTTTTTGATTTGCTCTATTTTTGACTTATTTTGAAGTGTTGTGAATGCTCAATGACTGCAGCGTCAATGAGCACTTTGGCCAATCGGTCTGTCTTTATTCATGCAGTACCTTATAAATGGTTCTTGCCATGACATCGCCCAGACCGGGAACCAGTTTCAAGTCATTTTCTGAGGCTTTCAATACGCCTTGAATTCCGCCAAAGTGGGTCAGCAAATCACGGCGGCGTTTTGGCCCTAATCCAGGAATGACTTCCAGCACTGAACCACCGCGGCGTTTATCGCGTTTGGCACGATGTTTGGTAATGGCAAACCGATGCGCTTCATCACGTACCTGCTGAATTAAATGTAGCGCTTTATGGTCTTCAGGCAACTGGATTTTGCTGCCATCGGTAAAATGCAAAGTTTCCAGACCGGGTTTACGCCCTTCACCTTTGGATACCCCGACCATAAAGGCATCCAGTCCCAGATCCTGCATCACTTGCATTGCCATATGCAACTGACCTTTACCGCCATCAATCAGCAGTAAATCGGGCAACATGGCTTTCTTATAACGACGGGTCAGCGCTTGACGCATGGCTGCATAGTCATCACCACCAGTAATATCTTCAATGGAAAACTGGCGATAATCACGTTTGCGCGCACCGCCTGAATCGAATACTACACAGGAAGCAATGGTGGCTTCACCCATGGTATGCGAGATATCAAAACATTCAATCCGGTCAATCGGACGACCGACCACTTGTTCCAGCTGATGGAAACGTTCATTCAGTTCAAAATGATTGGCCAGCTGCCCTTTAATGGCATGCTGCACATTCATATTGGCCAGCTCTAACCACTCGGCACGGGTTTCCCGAACATTAGACTTAATCTGAACTTTCTTGCCAAATTCCTGTTGCAGCGCCTGTTCCAATTCTTTGCGATCGGGTAATTCGGTATTAATAATCAGCTCGGCAGGGACTTCATCTGCAACCTGAAAATAAAAGTTTGCCATGAAATCAGATAACATTTGCCCCAGATCATCGCCCAGCATATCGGGGAAATAGCTTTTCCCGCCGAGCATTTTGCCATTACGCACATGCATAATCTGCACACAGGTCACGCCGGCATGATAGGCAATTGCCAAAATATCAGCTTCACCTTTAAGTTTATAAATCGCCTGTTGCGATTGCACATCACGCAGCAATGCCATCCGGTCACGGTAAAATACCGCTTTTTCAAATTCCAGCGCTTCCGCCGCCGCTTCCATTTTAGCAATCAGTTCCTGATTTAATTCTTTAGTATCACCCTGTAAAAAGCGAATCGAATTTTTAACATCTTCCTGATAATCTTCAGGCGAAATTAAACCGACACAAGGCGCGGTACAGCGCTTGATCTGATACTGCAAACACGGGCGTTTACGCTGGGAAAAATAACTGTTTTCACACTGGCGCACATTGAACAGTTTTTGCAGCACCACCAAAGTGTCACGGGCATTATAGGCACTGGGATAAGGGCCAAAGAACTTGCCGACCTGATGCTTGCCTTTGCCGCGACCTGCGGCAATACGCGGATAAGGCTTGTCGCTGGAGACAAAGATATAGACATAAGATTTATCATCGCGCAACATGATGTTGTACGGCGGACGATGCAGCTTAATCAGGTTTTGTTCCAGCAATAAGGCTTCGGTTTCAGAACGGACAATCAGCGTTTCAATATCATAAATCCGTGCCACCAAAGCCTGTGTTTTAGGATGATCGATGGTTTTAACGAAATAGCTCGACACACGGTTTTTCAGATTCTTGGCTTTACCGACATACAGTAATTCTCCGTCTTTACCCAACATCCGGTAAACACCAGGCAAAGTCGTCATATGGGCTAAAATCTTTTCAATATTGTCACGTGCGTTTTCGTTCACATTCAGCCTTATTTACAATGATGTCTGCTTTGCTACATGATGTGATGGTTTTCACGCCATTTTCAAGACAATTCGGGATTTTTCCCATAATCAGACAAAGTTCTAACAATCATTTAAGTGCTAAAAGCTATAAGTGACTCATGCTTATTTTGCTATGCTCAAGTCATCTGAAGAATTTGGATCAAACTGAATGACGAACCATAATCCTGCCATGCATATCGTTAAGCCTGTAACTGCAACGCATAGCGCATCTGAAAAAGATAGATTGATGGGTAAACCTCGTTTTCATTTTGAACCCAAAGATGTAATGCAATTATTGCATACCCGAATTATTGGACAGGATGCCGCATTAAAAGAAATCGAAAAAATGCTACATGTGGTCAAAGCCGATTTTTCCAGTCCGGAACGCCCTCTCTCGGTAATGCTCATGCTTGGTCCAACCGGTGTCGGTAAAACTGAAACTGTGCGTTTAATTAGCGAGGCGATTTATGGCCGTCCGGATGCTTTTTGCCGGATTGATATGAATACATTGGCGCAAGAACATTATGCCGCCGCCATTACCGGTGCACCTCCGGGCTACGTTGGCTCGAAAGAAGGTCATAGCCTGTTTGATGAAACCGCCATTGCAGGTTCACATACCCGTCCAGGGATTGTGCTGTTTGATGAGCTAGAGAAAGCATCGACTGAAGTGATTCGCGGTTTAATGAATATACTGGACACTGGCAAGCTGACTTTAACCTCCGGCACCAAGACCATTGATTTTCGCAACTGCATGATCTTTATGACCAGTAATGTCGGTGCACAAGCTGCACAGCAATACCTGAATAAACTGAATTTTCTGCCCCAGAAAATGCAGGATATTTGCCTTAAAAAAATACCGACCAAAACCATTATTGAAAAAGTGATGTTGAAAAAATTTGATCCTGAATTTTTAAACCGGATTGATCGTACTTTGCATTATCAGGCAGTTCAGGATAATGCGTTACCAAAGCTGGTGGACATTGAACTGGAAAAACTCAATCAGCGCCTGCAACATCAAAAGCGTGTTGTGGTTTTAACCGATGCTGCCAAAGCACACTTCTATAAGGATCATGATATTCGTTTTGGCGCACGCCATTTGGCGCGAAAAATGCGAACGGAACTGGAACCGATTCTGGCAATTTACTTTTTAAATTATCCGGGAAAAAATCAGCTCACGGTGAATTTCGATAATGGACAGTTAATGATTCAGCCAGAATAACGCTCTAAATAAGCGCACCAATAATCGTTGTGACAGCCAAATATTTAGCAGCATATTTAACTTTAAATGTGTTCAGTTTTATCCCAACGAAATACCTATTAACGCTACTGATTTGCAATTTTCTGCTTAAATCTTGGCTACAGAACTGGCTTTATTAAGTGGGTAATTTAGCTTAATTGACCTTTTTGACCAAAACAAACTCATAAAAAACTTGCAATCCAGAACTTACCCCCGATATAAATAACCACGAAATGATTAAAAAACCTTAATTTAAACAAAAAGTTCATCACATTTTTACCAGGTACAGTAAAACTAAAGCTATTCATCACAAGGGTTTGTTGAAAAAAAATTGATGACCCTTGCGTCACCGCTTGATACAACTTGTTATGTTCTTTTTGGATATAGTTATCGTAAGATTAGCGAAGTTCGATGTGCGCGGGAAATGCGTACATGCTTCAAAACATCAACTTAATAAGTCCTCCAAAATAAAGGAGATCAGGCATGATCCACGCTGGCAATGCCATTACCGTCCAAATGCTTTCGGACGGAATTGCAGAATTCCGCTTTGACTTACAAGATGAGTCGGTCAACAAATTTAACCGTGCAACGATTGAAGACTTTAAAGCGGCCATTGACGCTGTTAAAGCCAATAGTGACGTTAAAGGTTTAATCGTTACCTCTGGTAAATCAACATTTATCGTGGGTGCAGACATCACTGAATTTGGTGATAACTTTGCTCAAGGCGAAAAAGCAATTGTGGATTGGGCAATGCCTGTTCACGAAATTTTCAACAGCTTTGAAGATTTAGAGATTCCTAAAGTTGCTGCAATCAATGGTATGGCATTGGGCGGTGGTTTTGAGATGTGTTTGGTCTGTGACTACCGTGTCATGTCAGAAGCAGCTCAAGTGGGCTTGCCTGAAATCAAACTCGGCATTTTCCCGGGCTTTGGTGGTACGGTTCGTTTAAGCCGCGTGATTGGTATCGACAACGCGGTTGAATGGATGGCGATGGCGAATCCTAAACGCCCTGATGCTGCACTAAAAGACGGTGCTGTTGATGCGGTGGTTGCTGCGGACAAACTGCAAGCCGCTGCAATTGACCTGGTTAAACAGGCCATTGCTGGTCGCCTAGACTGGAAAACAAAACGTCAGGAAAAACTGGATCCAGTTAAACTGAGCCCAATCGAACAGATGATGGCGTTTAACTCATCTAAAGGCATGGTTTTAGCCAAAGCAAACCCTGCTCAATACCCTGCGCCAAAACTTCTTCTTGACTCATTACAGGCAGGTGCAAGCCTTCCACGTAACGAAGCATTAAAAGTTGAAGCTGAAGGTTTCGCTAAAGCTGCAATTACGCCTCAAGCAGGCGCGTTGATTGGTTTATTCCTCAATGACCAATTGGTGAAGAAAACTTCGAAAAAACATGAAAAAGGTGCACACCCGGTAAACCAGGCGGCTGTTCTAGGCGCGGGTATCATGGGTGGCGGTATTGCTTACCAAGCGGCAAGCAAAGGCACACCAATTATCATGAAAGACATTGGTAACCCGCAACTTGCCTTGGGTATGTCTGAAGCGACCAAACTGTTGACCAAACAAGTTGAACGCAAAAAGATGACCCCAGCGAAAATGGGTGAAACGCTTGCTCGCATCCGCCCAACTTTAAGCTTGGATGAGTTTAAAGATGTGGATATCGTGATCGAAGCGGTAACTGAAAATCCAAAAATCAAAGCTGCTGTGCTTGCGGACACTGAAAAATCAGTACGCGAAAACACCATCATTGCATCAAATACTTCTACGATTTCAATTACGCGTTTGGCAGAAAGCCTGCAACGTCCTGAAAACTTCGTCGGTATGCACTTCTTTAACCCAGTTCACATGATGCCGTTGGTTGAAGTGATCCGTGGTGCAAAGACTTCTGATGAAGCGATTGCAACGACTGTAGTGCTTGCTCAGAAAATGGGTAAAACACCAATCGTAGTGAACGACTGTCCGGGCTTCCTTGTGAACCGTGTATTGTTCCCTTACTTCGGTGCGTTCGACCTGTTGCTTAAAGATGGCGCTGACTTCCAGCAAATCGATAAAGTAATGGAACGCTTCGGCTGGCCAATGGGCCCTGCTTACTTAATGGACGTTGTCGGTATCGACACGGGCGTTCACGGTGCAGAAGTAATGGCGGAAGGCTTCCCTGACCGTATGAAACCGGACTTCAAAGGTTCGATTCAAACCATGTATGAAGCAAAACGTTTGGGTCAAAAGAATGACGTTGGTTTCTACAAATACGAGTTAGACCGTAAAGGCAAAAAAGCGAAAAAAGTTGATCCTACAGCGTATGAATTGATTGCATCTGTAGTGACTGGCGAAAAACGTGAATTTGATGCACAAGAAATCATTGACCGTATGATGCTGGCTTTCTGTAACGAAACTGTCCGTTGCTTAGAAGACAACATTGTCGCGACTGCGTCAGAAGCAGACATGGCGATGATCATGGGTGTAGGTTTCCCTCCATTCCGTGGCGGTCCAGCACGTTACATCGACCAAACAGGTGTTGCTGAATACGTTGCGCTTTGCGACAAGTATGCACACTTAGGTAAAGCTTATGAAGCGCCACAAATGTTGCGTGACATGGCTGCTAACAACAAAAAATTCTACGGTTAAGGAGCAACGTGAATGGCTACTTTAAATCCACGTGACGTTGTCATCGTTGATGGCGTACGTTCAGCAATGGGTAAAACCAAAAACGGTATGTTCCGCAATGTACGTGCTGACAGCTTATCTGCTGAATTAGTTCGTGCCTTGGTTGCTCGTAACCAGTTTGATGTCAACGAAGTTGAAGACGTGATCTGGGGCTGTGTAAACCAGACCCTTGAACAAGGTATGAACATTGCCCGTAACATCGCATTGCTTGCTGACCTTCCAAAAACTGTTGCAGGTCAAACTGTTAACCGTCTTTGTGGTTCATCTATGCAGTCGATTCATACTGCCGCGGCACAAATTGCAACCAACCAAGGTGATATCTTCATTATTGGTGGTGTAGAGCATATGGGTCACGTCGGTATGATGCACGGCATCGACCTAAACCCTGAAGCCTCTAAGCATTATGCCAAAGCGTCTAACATGATGGGCTTAACCGCTGAAATGTTGGGTCGCATGAACGGCATTACCCGTGAAGAACAGGATGCGTTTGGTGTGGAATCTCACCGCCGCGCTTGGGCCGCAACACAAGAAGGTCGTTTCAAAAACGAAATTATTGGTGTTGAAGGTCACGACGCAAACGGTTTCAAAATTTTGTGCGATATTGACGAAGTGATTCGTCCTGACTCAAATCTTGAAGCATTTGCAAGCTTACGTCCTGTGTTCGATCCAAAAGGCGGTACGGTCACTGCGGCTACATCTTCAGCGTTGTCTGATGGTGCTTCTGCAATGTTGCTTATGTCTGCTGAACGTGCGCAAGCTTTAGGTCTTAAACCACGTGCTGTGATTCGCTCTATGGCGGTTGCAGGTTGTGACGCAGCAATCATGGGTTACGGTCCTGTTCCTGCAACACAAAAAGCGCTTAAACGTGCTGGCTTGTCAATTGCTGATATTCAAACATTTGAATTGAATGAAGCATTTGCTGCACAAGGTTTGTCTGTTCTTAAAGGCTTAGGCATTTACGACCAGCAAGACCGTGTGAACTTGAACGGTGGTGCAATTGCCTTGGGTCACCCACTCGGTTGTTCTGGCGCGCGTATCACAACGACTTTACTGAACGTGATGGAACAGCAAGATACACAAATCGGTCTTGCGACCATGTGTATCGGTTTGGGTCAAGGTATCGCAACGATTATCGAACGTGTTTAATTCTTAAATACTTTGACAAAAAGAACCCCGCTTAGTGCGGGGTTTTTTATGGTTTTTTGAATGCTTTTATGAAGGTTGATAAAGAATCCAAACCATCAAAGGTAGCTGGAATTTTATCATCCGAAGAAACTATTGAAGAAAAAATCAGATTTTCAAATTTCTCAAATCCATCAGGATTTTTTTCTTTTAAATCTTTAGAACTGTCAGCATAGCTCTGTATAAATTGACATAAGGTCATTCTTAATTCAAGTTGCATAATTTGGGATTTGATAGACTTAATTTCATTTAAAATAATTCTAAAAAACCAAAATAAAATTATCAGTAAAGTGATTGTAGGAATTACAAGGAAAATGAGTTTATTAAGTTCTAAAGTTTCTAGATTACAAAATACATAAATCAATTCAGCAATTGGTAGAATTAGAAGTATCACTCCCAAAATATAATATTGCCATTTTAAATCTGTTAATTCTTTTCCTTTAGTCATGCTTAGTTGAGTAAATCCTTGGTATAACCCTACAAAATTAAAGCCTGTTTCATAAGTATCGAGTTTATTCTTAAGCGTTTCTACAGCAACTATCTTCTTATCAAATTCACTACTCCAAGTATCAATTTTAGAAACTGTTTCATCTCTAGTACGAATAAATTCTTCAACCTTCGATAAATCCGTACTTTGAATAGCCCTTGATAAAGCTATCGCATGTTCAGAATGAAACTCCTCTTGCATGATTAAAGTAGGCAGATCATCAAATAAATCTACACACCATTTCGACCTTTCTACAAATTCATGCCTATTATCACGTACTAATTCATTTAGAAAATAAAAATTACTTCCCTGATCTATTCGATAATTATTTCGAAAATTTATTTCTCTAACGTAAATTACTAAATAAAGAGCTAGCCTATGTAATCGATAAGTATTGTCTTCATCAGTGAAATTTTGGAATCCCCCATCCCATGCTCTTACTAATTCCAATCCTTTAAAATTTCTGCACGTAATTAATTTCTCATTCAAATTATTAATGAAAGTTTCTTTATTGATTTCAAATCCTAATGCCGACAGTTGTTTTGCTAACTCTCCTACAAAATTATTCTGCTCTTTTAAATTTTCAGCCATCTGGAGAATACTATTAATGACCTCCAATGATTCATTAACATTGAATTCGAACTTTTCACCCATAGCTTCCCTCTAATAAATATATTTCTTAAAATCTACAGATCATACCTTATGTAACTAATTCGCAACATCATGTTATTTCTTTGTAATTTTAGTTGAATAATCACGCAATTAAAATACCAGCCAAGCGCCGTGTAACCAAACCATTCCATAGAAAGCATAGTATTGGCAACACATTATTTTTCAAACCTTTTTATAGAGTGATGACTATGAATACTATTAAAACTGCTATGGCTATGGCTTTAGTTGCAGCAACAACCTCTGCTATGGCAACTGCAACTGTAGAAGCGACTCCAGCTGCTAAAGTTGATGCGTTAAAAGCTCAAGTAAAAGCAGAGAGCATTCAGACTGCAAACACAGTTAAATCAGCAGCTGCGGCAACTCAAGAAAAAGCTGTTGTAGCAACTGATACTGCTGTACACAATACTGTAGCAGCCAAAGATGCAACTGCTGCCAAAGCAACTGAAGCAAAAGATGCGGTAGTAGAAAAAACTGCCGAAGTGAAAGACGCAACTGTTGCACAAGCAACTGAAGTAAAAGACGCGACTGTTGAAAAAACTGCTGAGGTACAAGAAGCAACTGCTGAAAAAGCGGATGCTGCTAAAGCTGAGAAAAAAGGTTTCTTCTCTTGGTTTAAAAAATCTGCAGCTTAATTTGCTTTAACGCATTTTAGCTCAAAAAAAGGATGCCTTTGAGCATCCTTTTTCTTTCTACAGAAAACATTTATTTTTCTATCAATATTTTAAAACTAGCGCATAGCATTATTTTGAATAGAGCCCTGCTGTTGTTGCAACTGTCTGATAGATTCATTTTGCGTAGTATTTTCCAAAATACCCATCGAAATTTGCTCTCGAGCAATTTGTACATTGGTTGCGCTGCGGTCTATCCCAAAAGGTTCGAGGATAATATATAAGCCTTCTCTTGGATCAGGTGACTGCAAACCTTGTGCAACCGCCAGAACATATTGCTGCTGTTCCAATGGCAAGCTGTTTATATCGGGCATTGGCCCATCAGGCACAAGATCGATGCTCGCTAAAATGGTCGGATTAACCACAAAATTTTGAGTATCCAGCTGGATCTGCATAATCCGATGCTGCAAAGCTCTTACTTTTTGCGGATCTTGCTGATATTGAATGATGCTTGTAGTTTCAGCTCTTAATTCCGGTTCTGCCATCATTCTTAATACAGGCATTTCAGCAGTATCGGCAAAAGCAGCAGATAGGGAGAAATGTCCAAGCATCAACATGCCAGCAAAAAACATATATTTTGGGAGCTTCATGGCAGTCCTACTCAAAAAAAATAAAAGTAAATAAACAACCTTTAACACTCATAATTCTATAATAAACCCTTTATTTGACAGCCTTTGCCCCGATAGGCGGTCTGAATTGAATTTTAATTTTTATTCAAAAATCATTTGATTTAGTATCTTTATATACATGAAATTTATATTAAAAAATTCCATTTTTATTATATTAATTTTCTAAAAATCATCTTTTTAGCTTTGAATTATTACTCTAAAACAACCCAATATCCCGCTGGCTTAATTTTTTATTTTTAGACCGTTCCTATACGTAGCATGACAGGAAATGTTACATCTAATTTTTCAGGCGCAACTTTTAAAGCATTTGAAATCGACTCAAGTGGATCATGCTCATTTTTATCTTGATAATGCTTGAGCGCTGACCAGGTTGTTAGATAGCTCAACAATTGCTGTGGTGACCATTGATATTGCAAATGCATCTCTGCTACAGCCTGCTCATTAAAAGGAAACGGAATGGTTTGATACAACTCATCAATATAACGGCGCTCACTGTCCCAATAACCGTTTAGTGTTTCAAAGTACAGCTGTTGAACCAAACTGTTAACCGCAGCATCCTGCACTTCAACTAAGCCATAACCAATGGCAGCGAACACTCCTTGCGGTTTAAGCACCCGTTTGACTTCTTTATAAAAGGCATCAAAGTCAAACCAGTGAATGGCTTGAGCCACCGTGACCAGATCAATAGATTGTGCCGGAAGATTACTCTGCTCTGCCGCTTGCAGCTGATAGCTGACATTTTCAAAATAAGGTGCTTGCTGCAACTGGGCTTCACTAATATCGGTTGCCACCACATGATCAAAATACGGGGCTAATAATTGGGTGAACTGTCCAGACCCTGCTCCACAATCCCAGGCGACATTCCGTTGCGGCACATGCTTTAAAATTTCTTTCACAATTTGAATGGAATAATTTGGACGGGCTTTTTTATAACAAAGACTATGATTGGAAAAGAGGTCTTTCATTGAACTATTCTCAAAATATTGCTTAATTTAATCAATCACCTGATCAATTGTAAAACTGACTTGGGCAATCGGATTGAGCTGATCATTCAACTGATAATATTTAACATCGTACGTACCGGCTTTCCATCCTTGCACCGGATTAAAACTGACCCAGTTTTGCTCCCGATTAGCGCTGATCCGCTGTGGCATAAAAAATAGCACTTCACCTGTAGACTGGTTACTCCAGCGGATAAAAACCTGCTCGTTATTGGGTACTTTGCCCAAAGTATCAAAATGGGCAAATAACTGTTGTCCGGCATAAATCTGCCTCGGCAACACATCTCCTGCTGAATATTGTTGTTGGCTCGTCACCTGGGCTTGACCTGCCAAGACTTCATTCGCATCATTTTTTACATCGACAAATTCACTGACCAGACGTTTGGCAAACGCGTGCTTATTTTGAATACTGGATAAGTCATAGCCCGGAAATGTCTGATCAAGATACGTATTGATCTGTTCAGGAGTCGCGCTCTCTATAACTGAGTTGATCTGTACTTTCTGATTTTTTAACTGCTGTTGTAATGCAAGTTGATTTTCAGGTTGAATCAGCACTTTTTGCTGAATCCGCTGAATAAAATTTTCCACAGCAATATCCTGACGTGGTTCAGCAACAGGCGGTACAGATTCAGACTTGGATGAGGCAAAAAAATAGCCCAATCCAAAACACAGGATGCCAATAAGCAACGGCATAAAAAATTTCATAGCGGTTAAAAACTATGAATTACAGGTGATGGTTTCAGTCAGATTTCCCACAGTGACACTTAAACTTCCACGCGAAAATAATGTGCCCTTACTCACTTGCTGTCTGGTGAAATTGGTTCCTGAAAGCAATCTCAATCCTTCTGAAGTACAGATTCCTGTCTGGGTGTCATTCGTGAGTCTTAGTATGCAACCATCCGTTGTAACTCTATGTGTATTCGCTACGGGTTGAGCACATATCTGAGTAATAACCGGGGATGATGATGACTGTAAGTCACATGCGGAACAGTCCTGACTCGGACCGCCACAGGCATTGGCTGCTCTTTCACTGCGACAAACATAGGTTTGTGAACCAAAAGTAAAAGTTTTCTCAAAGGAAGAGTTGAAGTAATCTCCGCTTCCACTACCACCACAGGCAGTCAGCAGCACAGAGAGTAAAGTGAATATTGAACATCCGATTGTTTTCATTTTTTATGCTCGAATTGTTATTGCGGTTATTTTATACCAAAAAAGTTCAGACCCCAAAAAAGCTGACAAAAAAAAACCTCAAACAATGTTTGAGGTTTTTTTCGAATATGGTGGCGAGACCCAGGTTCGAACTGGGGACACACGGATTTTCAATCCGTTGCTCTACCGACTGAGCTATCACGCCGATGCGGTGTATTAAGCCGTATCTGGCATCAATAGTCAATATAATTCATGACATTTTTATTTGATCGAATATTTTTTGCCCAAAAAAAATCCCTGATGAGATCAGGGATTGAAATCTTGAAATAGATTTTGAATATGGTGGCGAGACCCAGGTTCGAACTGGGGACACACGGATTTTCAATCCGTTGCTCTACCGACTGAGCTATCACGCCAATGGAGCGTATTAAACAATTTAAGTGTTTTTCAGTCAAGCAGGTTTTATGCTTTTTTAAACAAACGTTTATTTTTACAGCAGATTTCACGTTATTTGATTATTTTTTATTTAAAACTCAATTCATTATTTAATCCAGCACTATTTTTAGGTATAAAAAACAGCCTCAAGGCTTAAGTTCCGATCAGTTAAAAGGTGTTTAATTAACTTGCTGGCTTTTTAGATCAAATATTGGCAGCTGGTTTGTTTCCTGCAAAACCGTGTTTTTCATCTACCCAATGAGAAGCCTGAAAATATATTTTGGGTTGGCAAGAAAAGTATCTTGCAGTGCAAGGCATCTCATAGCTCAAACCATTGCGAATGACATTTTCACGTATCAAATAACATGATGAATTCACAATAAAAAATGCCAGTCAATTTCTTCACTGACTGGCATTAGCCTCAAGGCTGCTTTTTTACACTCTGTTTAAGCTTAAATTTTTTCCAAATGCGCCAGACAACGATGAATGGCGCCACAGCCCGGCTCAAAGGTCTTCACCCCTTTATCTTCTTCAATTCGGCAGACTTCGCTCACCAGTCGTTCTGCAACCCCGCGTCCACGGTTAGCCGGATGCACTACAATATTTTCCAGGATCTTGCTTTCCCCTTGCCCGGTACACCAAATTGCCCCAATCAGTTTAGTATTAAATTCTGCTGTATAAACTAAGGTATACTGAGCCAAGTTTTGCTCTAGTTGTTCAATGGCATCCTGCCCATCTCCAAATTCCGGGCTGGTGTCATACAGTCGCTCAAGCTGGCTGCGCACTTCGTCATTTTCTAGTGAAGTATAAGCATGTACGGTAATAGGCATTGATTAACCCTCCTGAGCAATCTAATATGCGATGATTTCGTCATCGCGAAAAATTTTTACATCATCATTTTTGACGTTTTTTGAGGAACGTGTCTATGACGCAACGTATCAGTGAAGTGGTAAGAAACACTAACGAAACCAAAATTCGAGTTCGGGTGAATCTTGATGGTACGGGTCAAGGCACCCTCAACACAGGTATTCCATTTTTAGATCATATGATTGATCAAATCAAGCGACACGGCTTATTCGATATCGATATTCACTGTGATGGTGACCTGGATATCGATGATCACCATACGGTCGAAGACTGTGGTATCACACTGGGTCAGGCTTTCGCACAAGCATTGGGTGATAAAAAAGGCTTACGTCGTTATGGTCATTTTTATGCACCATTGGATGAAGCTTTAAGCCGTGTAGTGGTTGATTTATCTGGTCGCCCTGGCTTGTGGATGGATATTCCATTCACTCGCGCCCGTATTGGTAGCTTTGATGTTGATCTATTCTCTGAATTTTTTCAAGGCTTTGTGAATCATGCGTTAATGACGCTGCATATTGACAACCTGAAAGGCAAAAACAGCCATCACCAGATCGAATGTACATTTAAAGCCTTTGCGCGCGCACTGCGTATGGCCTGTGAAATTGATCCACGTGCAGAAAATACTGTTGCTTCAACCAAAGGTAGTTTGTAATGACCCGTATTGCCCTTCTTGACTATGGCATGGGAAATTTACATTCTGCAGCCAAAGCCTTAGAGCATGTCGGCGCAACTGTCGATGTGACCAATGATCCTAAATTAATTGCCCAAGCTGATAAAATTGTATTTCCGGGTGTAGGTGCAATGCGTGACTGCATGCAAGGTATGCATGAAGCCGGTATTGATGAAGTTGTACGCCATGCGGTATTCAACAAACCTGTACTGGCGATTTGTGTCGGCATGCAAGCGTTGATGCAACGCTCTGAAGAAAATGGCGGTACAGATGCGCTGGGTATTTTTGCAGGTGAAGTGAAGCATTTTCCTGAGATGGCCGGTTTAAAAGTTCCCCATATGGGCTGGAATCAAGTGCATCAGGCAGACCCAAGCCATCCGATGTGGAAAGACATTGAACAGGATGCCCGTTTCTATTTTGTGCATAGTTTCTATGTTGAACCGAAAGATACCGCTCTGATCGCTGCGACGTGTGATTACGGTTTAGAATTTTGTACTGCGCTGCATAAAGAAAACCTGTTTGCCACCCAGTTCCATCCGGAAAAAAGTCATACCGCAGGTTTGCAACTGTTGAAAAATTTTGTGGAATGGAAAATCTAGACTTTCACTGTTTGGTATTTTAAAAGCTCAACTCTGGTTGGGCTTTTTTATGGGCTCAAATTGAGTAGCCGATATCGGGTTGACTGTTTTTTATGCATTTTAATTGTTATTATATTTGTGCAAATCATTATATTTAAACAATAATTAAATCAATGGGGAATAAAAAAATGAATCCAACCTCTCAATACAATGAGTCAGCCTTAAACCCAAGTGGTCGTTTTGGTCGATTATCCTATCTGGGCTGGAATGGACTGCTGTGTATCTCCATGATGCTTATCATCATCCTCATCGCTATTGGACTTCCAGGACTGCAAACACCAGATCAAAGACTGCCTACATCAGCAATACTATTTTTAAGTTTTGTATATATGTGTGCGCTGTATTTTTCTTTCATCTTCGCCATCCGACGCCTCCATGACTGCAATCACAGCGGATGGCTGTCCTTACTGATGCTGATCCCATTGATCAATTTGGGTTTAACCGTGTATTTAGCTTTTGCCAAAGGCAATGAACATGAAAACCAGTTTGGTCTACCGCGCACCACAAAAACCTGGGAAAAAGTCTTGGCATGGTTCTATGTGCTGATTTTTCCACTCGCTCTTGTAGCGGCAATTGCAGTTCCAGCTTATCAAGATTATGTGACTCGTGCTCAACAGGTGCAGATGGAATAAAGTATCCATCACGCCAATGAATACGTTTAAATTCTGGATAAAGCCCATGACTGGTGGGCTTTATTTTTGCGTAAAATCTGAAAAGCGATTAAGCTGAATTTAAAATAAATCACTATCTCGATTCATTATGGAAGAATTTCTGTTTCAAACGCTGCCGAGCAAAGAACAAATTCAGGAGTTGCCTGTCTTTGAGAATCTTCCCATGCAACAGATTCATCTCATTCACAGCATTGAACAATGTCTTGCTATTGAAGAAGAATTGAAAAGCTTTGCATTACTGGGTTTCGATACCGAATCCAAACCGACCTTTGCCAAAGGTGAAGTGTCAACCGGGCCACATCTGATCCAGTTGGCCAGTCATGATAGCGCCTATTTATTTCAAATTAACCCTCAAATATTAGAATTTCTAAAACCTGTTTTTGAAAATCGGGATCAAATCAAAGTCGGCTTTGGTTTAAAAAATGATGCGCATCTGTTTCGGAAAAAAGGCATTGAGCTGAATAGTGTGATTGAACTGTCGAAATGCTTCTCCACCTTTGGCTTCCCCAATCCCATGGGGCTGAAAAATGCCATGGCACTTTTATTTCAGGTGAATTTCCCTAAAAGTAAAAAAATTAGCACCTCCAACTGGGCGCGTAAAATACTGACTCCAGCCCAAATCCAATATGCGGCTGCCGATGCTTATGCACCTGTGCTGGTGTTTGAAGAGTTGCATCGTTTGGGCTTACTGCCTGAACATATTCCCAACACGTCATTAAAATTACGCATTCGCCCGAACAAAACAAAAGCTGAAACTGAGGCTTAGAGATTTAGCAATACTTTGTTAAGATGACAAACAATAACTTTAACGAGATTAGGCAAGGAGCGAAAGCATGCTGATCATCCCTGCAATTGACCTGAAAGATGGCAAATGTGTTCGTTTAAAACAAGGCCGCATGGAAGACGATACCGTATTTTCTGACGATCCAGTTGCAACTGCACAGCATTGGGTAAATGAAGGCGCGCGCCGCTTACATTTGGTTGATTTAAACGGTGCTTTTGCCGGCACGCCCATCCATAAGCCAGTGGTTGAAGCCATTGCTAGATCTCAGCCGGATTTACCAATCCAGATTGGCGGTGGTATCCGTTCGCTGGAAACCATCGAGCATTACCTACAAGCTGGCGTATCTTTTGTCATTATCGGGACTAAAGCAGTTCAGGATCCTGAATTTGTTGAAGAAGCCTGCAGAAAATTCGCCGGTCACATCATTGTCGGTATCGATGCCATGAATGGCATGGTGGCAACGGATGGCTGGGCAAATGTCACTGACGTAAAAGCGACTGATCTGGCAAAATGCTTTGCCGATGCCGGTGTATCCAGCATTGTTTATACCGACATCGCACGTGACGGCATGATGCAAGGTGTCAATATCGAACAGACCGTGAACCTGGCAACTTATTCAGGTTTGCCTGTAATTGCATCTGGCGGTGTAACCAATCTTGACGACGTGCGCAATTTAAAAGGCCAACCAGGCATTTTAGGTGCGATCACCGGTCGTGCAATTTATGAAGGCACATTAAACCTTCGTGAAGCGCAATCACTTTGGGATGATCAATCCATCTAAGTATTGATTCATCCTTAAGGGGTCTTCGGACCTCTTTTTTATTTCCATGAATTTCTTCGCTGTATAGACATGTCAAACGCTCCTTCTCGGTTTAAAACCAAAGCCCCACAACTTGCCTTAATTCTGATTACCATCATTTGGGGTGGATCATTCCTGACCGTGCAATACGGTTTAAATTTTGCTAGCCCGATGTTTTTTGTCGGCTGTCGTTTTGCTGTAGCCATGCTGTTTGTCAGTCTTTTTTCCTGGAAAGATCTAAGTGGCATTAACTTTAAAGAAATTGCTGCGGGTGCATTGATTGGGTTGGTAATCGCGATTGGCTATGGTACTCAAACCATTGGGCTACAAAGTATCAGTAGTAGTGAATCAGCTTTTCTAACCGCGCTGTATGTGCCCTTAGTACCGCTTCTGTTGTGGCTATTGTTTGCTAAAACGCCACAATTTATGACTTGGTGCGGTGCAGGACTGGCTTTTCTCGGTCTCGTATTCTTGACCGGCAACGGCTTTGGACACCTACAACTGAACTTTGGGCAGCTGATTACCCTTCTCGGTTCAATCGCCATCGCCCTTGAAATTATCCTGATTGGTTTTTTTGCCGGTAAAGTCAATGTCCACCGAGTAACAGTGATTCAGCTTGGCTTTGCTTCTCTTTTTGCTTTTTGCATGATGCCTGTGACGGGTGAAGCGTGGAATCCGGCATTTTCTTGGCCACTTCTGATCATTCTCTCTGGACTGGGTTTGGCCAGTGCAGCCATTCAGCTGGTAATGAACTGGGCGCAGCGCGAAGTTGATCCTTCACAAGCTGCTATTATCTATTCGGGTGAACCGGTCTGGGCCGCCCTGATTGGACGACTGGCTGGTGAACGCTTACCCATACTTGCCATTTTAGGCGGTGCATTGGTGGTGATGGCTGTGATTGTCAGTGAATGGAAGCCGAGATTTTTCAAGAAAAATAAGCAAGTAAGCTCTTAAGAGTTTAATTGCTTTCTATTCCCTGACCCTGGCTCTCTCGCATAGGAAGAAGGAATAAACTAAATCAGGCAATAAAAAATATGTTCTGCGAGGGAGAGGTACTCCACCAATTGCCAGAACGATGCTATTAAAAAAGGCAGCTTAAAGCTGCCTTTTTATTTTTATTTATCAGTCGTTATTATTGATACATCGGTTGATTATCATTCAAGCGAATAATACCGCGAATAGCACGATAGACAATCCAGATCCAGGAAATACCAATCACCGTAAGACAGAATGTAGTTGCAATGAGTGCAACACCTGCGAAAAGATCGGTATTTTCACCGGTAAAAAACAGGAAAAAGAACGGAATAAAAGCAATAATATTCCAGAATAAATACCACCAAAAAGTGCGGATTTGCCAGGTAAAATGGCTTTCAAAAATAGAGCCGCGTACATCGCTACGTTTAACATAGTTAATGATTAATGCAATAACTGCCAGTAAACCAGCTGAAAAAATAGCAATAATATAAAGGACATAAAGAATTAAAGTCAGAGTACGATTAGAGTCTTTATCTATAGAATAATTCATTGTAAGACCTTCTAAAGTAATTGTTCTTCTTTAAAACTTAAGGAAGTTTAAAGGAGAAATTAGCCATAAAATCAAAAGAATGTTTAAGCCTATAGTACAAAAATAAATCTTTCTAAACGGTTGTTTTTGTGTTTTATGACGCAATTTTTCCTGTGCCAGCCATGCTGTAGGCCAGCCTCCAAGAAAGGATAAAATATGTAAAGTCTGTTCAGGTACACGGCGATTACCCAGTAATGCCGCCTCTTTATCTTGCGCATACATCCAATAGGTCATGGCATTCATGATGCTGATAAATAACAACACCATTCCACTTAACAAGCCGGCTATGGTAAAAACAGCCAAAGCCAAGATATAAGCTACACAGGCAATTTGCATCGGCTTTAATTTTTGTGTTTGTCCATTTAGGTTTTTCGGTTTAGCCAGTATTTTTTGTGTTTGCGAGGCTTTGAGATACATTACCTGTTGCGCACGGAAACGCCCTTCCCCATCCAGTAATACCGTATATTCCAGTGCACAGCCGACAATAGGACGTGGGCCTTGACGAGCAAAATCCTTGATGTGTAAAAACACGCGATCTTTCGAGGCATCATTCGGTTGAATGAAACCATAGCCTTTGTCATCAAACCATTCGACTAATCGCCCCTGATCGCGCATTTTTATTTCCTATTTATTTTAAGCAGTGACAAATTTTAGTCTTTCTACCAGCATATTACGCATCTCTTGTGGATTTTTTTGCAAAATATCATCGCCAGTACGTCCCTGTTGTGCATTTTTTTGTGCCACTTGTAAACGCATCAGCCAAAATCGAGCTGCTGCCATCGCCAAATATATCTCTAAACAGGCTTTTTCATCAGCGGTTAATGGACGTACGGTTTCATACGCTTCCAAGAATGCTTGTGCCTTAACTTCATTTAAATGCACCTCTGGATATTCGCTACAGAAGTCATTTAAAGTTATCGCGAGATCAAACAGGAATTCATCTTTATTCAGTTCGTAAAAATCTAGAATACCCTTCAATTCATTCCCTTCAAACAAGGTGTTGTCACGGAACAAATCTGAATGAATAAAGCCTTTAGGGCGGTCAGGATAGACTGCGGTTAAAGCCTCATATAGCCCCAGAACTTCACTCAATAAAATAGCATCCGCAGGATTTAAAGTCGGTTTTAATTCTTTGGCGACTTGTAACCAATAATCATGATTACGATATTCTGCCCGTTCTAAAGGAAAATCTTGTAATGCGATATGCATCTTCGCCTGTGCAATGGCAATCGCTTGTGCTTGTTCCACAGTCGATGGTATCGGATGTTGACCCATCATGCGCGGCGCAATTTGAGCAGGCTTATTTTTTAGCGTATGAATAGCTTTACCCGCATAATTTAAGGGCACTGGTACCGCTAAACCCTGTTTACCCAAATGCTCAAGTACCGGAACCAATTCTCCTGCACCTTGCTCATCCATCTCTTCGAATATAGTCAGCACATAATGTTTGGCGTTTTCACAAACTAAAAAATAGTTTGTGTTTTGAATACCTCCTTGAATGGGAATCAGGTCAACCACGTCTAATCCATAAGGTGCTGCAAAAGCCTGAACTTCCTGTAAAGTCAAAGGGGTATAAACCGACATAGAAAACCTGCAAAAAAACTTACATAATTTTGATAGAATACCTGCTCCCACTACCAAGGTGTAGCACCTTCGTGGCGAAGTTTCATAATCGGCTGTTATTTTTGGAAAAAATTATGCTTGCTAAACGTATTATTCCTTGCCTTGACGTAGATAATGGTCGAGTGGTGAAAGGTGTGCAATTCCTTGATATTCGTGACGCAGGCGACCCGGTTGAAGTGGCACGTCGCTATAACGAACAAGGTGCCGATGAAATTACCTTCCTAGACATTACTGCAACCTCGAGCGGCCGTGACACCACTTACCGTACTGTTGAACGTATGGCCGAAAGTGTATTCGTTCCATTAACCGTAGGTGGCGGTGTGCGTAAAGTTGAGGATATTCGCTCATTACTCAATGCCGGCGCAGATAAAGTCAGCATTAACTCGGCTGCGGTGTTTAATCCGGAATTTGTCCAAGAAGCATCACAACGCTTTGGCGCACAGTGTATTGTGGTTGCCATTGATGCGAAAAAAACGGCTCACAATAAATGGGAAATCTTCACCCATGGTGGCCGTAAAGCAACCGGGATTGATGCCTTGGAATGGGCCGTCAAAATGGCAGAATATGGTGCCGGAGAACTGCTGATTACCTCTATGGATGCTGATGGCACCAAATCTGGTTATGACCTCAAACTCATGCGTCAAATCAATAATCGCGTGAACATTCCGACCATTGCTTCGGGCGGTGTCGGCTGTTTACAACATTTAGCAGATGGTATTTTGCAAGGTGGAGCAGATGCAGTTCTGGCCGCTTCTATTTTCCACTTTGGTCAACATACCATTCCTGAAGCAAAACAATATCTAGCTGCACAAGGCATCGAAATGCGCCTGTAAAACTTTAATACCTTCTTATCAAAAAGAGTGTTTTTAAAATACTCTTTTTTATTTTAATGAAGTATTAATAAAAATTTTAGATAAAAAAAGGGAGTCTTAGAGACTCCCTATAAACCCAAGAAAACTACAGCGCGTGGTTTCTTGCAAGATAAAACACCAGACTAGATACACTAACTAGGTCAAGTTTGCTTACAACTTAACGATGCGGCAAATATAGAATAAAAAAGCCTTGGAATATTGACCATTAATGCCAATAACGTTGACAATTTACGACATTACTTTAATAGACCAACAGCAATAGTCTATTTAAAATCAAAAAATTAATTTAAACTCAATAAAACTAAAAACGTCTAAGCGCTATATTTTTATATCTCCACTGATCATTGCATCACTTTTCTATCCATTTTGCAGGAAAGTAAGTGGCCGAGATAAAATTCAATACCTTTGAGATAGGTTGCGCTAATGTAATACCCAGCGGATTCTGTTCTTGCAAATCTTTTGATGAAATCACCCGGGTTCCGAGCACATAATCAAACCAGGGTTTGGTCACACACCAGTTGGCATCCTGATTTGAGTTCATATGATGATCATAATGCCAGGGGATTTTTTTCATTGCCCAGTCTGGCTCTAAATGGGCACGACGATGAATATAGTAATAATTGCAGGCACTGTAGACCGCGGCCACAGCCATGCCTTTCGAGACAGGATAAAACATTAAACTGGTAGTTGTCGCCACCACTGCCAGAGAAAGGATTTCATTTTTGGTGCGCCAGTTTGAAATGCCTTCGACATAGCCATAGTCATGAAATGCCGTTTTTCGAACTTCACGATGATGTTCCCAATGTGATTTCATGCTTTCAGGTACAGGACTATACCGTGGCTTTCCATGACGATGGGTACCATGCAAAATATATTTGTGCGCCACCCATTCAAAGCCATTGGCCACAACCAATCCAAATAAAAAACCTTTCCACATATCATTTCTCCATCAATTGTATTGAATATAGACAATGAACTGTGCTAAATATTGACCTTAACATAAAAATTCATTGATAAATTACGACAATAAAAAGATCATAATGCAGCAATTTAAAGATTATACCGGCTCTGTTTATGGTGGACTTGGGCATTTACTTTATGCCTATAGCCAAGCCAAAGGCTTAGTGATTTCTGAAAAACTGCAACAGGTTCAAAACCTGGAACGCTTTGACTTCAGTATTTTTCGTGACTTGCTGACAGACATGCAACAGCATACTCAAATGCCGGCACTGGGCTTAGATATTGCCGACTCTGTGCAACCGAAACATTTGGGCATCATTGCTTATATTGCCCTATCCTGTAATACCCTAGCTGAGGCTTTACAACGTTATTATGATTTTCATCGCCTGATTTATGATGGCAGCCCCCTACATGCCAACATACTTGGAGACTACTTAGCAATTGGCTGGGGAGATATTCCCTTTCATCTTACCACCCAAGTCACGCATGAACTTGCGATCGCGTTGATGTTACAGTTTCTAAAATACTTTATGGACTTTGATGATATTCACGTACATGAAGTTCATTTTGTCCATCCAGCACCCAAAAATATTGCATTATATGAGCAATATTTCCATTGCAAAGTTCGCTTTTCACAACCCGTCGCACAAATTATTTTACCTGTGTCTGAGCTTGCCAAATCATTTCGTCTGGGTGATCAAACTCTGCAAAATTTACTGATGCAGCAAGCTCGGTCTCTTTTAGACAAGCTTCCTCATTCCACCCAAATGGATCAACGGCTACAACAGGCAATTCTAACCGGCATACAAAAAAACCTGTATCAAATCGAAGCTATTGCGCAGCAATTAAACATGTCGGTACGCCAGCTGCAACGTCATTTACAACAACAAGGCACTACTTATCAGCAACGCATGCAAGAAGTTCGACATCTATTGGCAGAACAATATTTAAAAGATCCACATTTGAGCCTGCAAGAAATTGCTTTATTGCTGAGCTATTCTGAACAAAGTGCCTTCCAGCGTGCCTTCAAACAATGGACTGGCTTTACACCACAACAATGGCGACAACAGCAATACTGATAAAAGCTGATTTCAGTCATACAAGTGTCATTTCTATTCATGCTGTTGTGATTGAGAAATGTTTATTGATAAAGTAGTGACTCCTGAAAAAGACTAAAACAAGCTCCATAAAAAAAGCTCACATTATGTGAGCTTTTTTATGTTCCACATGGAACATAATGAGGGATTATATTTTATAAAAATGGATTTTCAATTTCCTGTTCATCTTGCCGATCAATTTTTTCAGGCAAATTCGGTTCACTCTCTAGAGCACTGACGACATCATTTAAAAATGCCTGTAAAGCTTTGGCAGCCTGTAAGCCAGCCCGATCTTTAGTCAACTGCAAGTTGCCATAAATACTGACGCAATCTTCTTGGTTTTCCAAAGTGAGGTCGTGAATCGCATGTGATTCGGTACCATTTTCAAAGGGCTTAAACATTATATTCTCACTTGTCTTTGTTGTTATTTAAAAAGTAGGACAACTCCTCTTATCCTACCTAAAAACTGCTTATTTCAACAACTGTAAAATATACTGTAAAAGTCCTTCAATCAATTGTTTAACAATCGTATCTTGGGTATTTGGATCAAGCGCTGGAGCTGCATTCTGGTTCTCACCCGATGGTGCAGTCTTCGCGATTGAAGACGATTTTACCGAGGATGATTTAAACTGTTTCTGCAAAGCAGTCAGTGCATCTGCACTCACTTCTTCGGCACATTGACTTTCTGCATCCCAATGTGAATAGGCAATTTTCTGAGTCGCTTTGACCGCACTTGCCCTTAATGGCAAATTGTAAGTATTACGCTTTTGGTCTTCTGTTAGCTGAGGAAAAATATTGATTCCAGTAAGATCCTCCAAAGCACATATGCTAATCACCTGCACTTTTGGGGCAGTACTTTTTAGGGTATTGTCGGCATAATACACACCTGCCGCCCCTGTTTTTGGCATATAAACGGCTTTATAGGTCGCTGTGGGAACAATGACCCCCTTACCAATGGTTTTGAGTTTTTTAGCAGTAAATACGGGGCCAGTAACGACATAAACCTCTTGTTTCTGCTTGGTCACAATCGCGCGCGTCGCTTCCTCTAACTCACGCCAGACTTGCTGATTATTTTTAGGTGCTTGCGGCACCATATTGGCTAAAGAAAAACTGTCATTTTGCGCAGCTTTGGTAGGCATATCTGCATTGGGTGCCATATGTCCACGATCATAACCGGACGCTTTATAATCCGATAATGTCGCCTGATGTTCTACTTTGACTTTGGATTCTTCATGAAAACTGTCTTCACGCGGAATTTTTTGACTTAAACGTTGCGGAGTCAAGGCTTCAGCAACCCACAAAGGGGTTTTCGATACGCCTGAATACATCACATTAAAGCCATTAAAACACAGCGGATAAGTATTTTTATTAAGGCTTTCTTTTACTAAATAAGGTGGAATATCACGATAAAATTGATCTAAACACGCCGAACTGGATGAAGATGGCAATGAAACAAATTGCTGGATTTTTTCCTGTCCAAACGCAATCGCAAAACTACTGGTCGCGACCAAACCCAAAATAATTTTTAAGCTATTTTGATTTAAAAGTTGAACCCAAGATTTACTGGTTTTACGTTTTCTAATGGCCATTTCTAGATAAACACTCATTTTTAACGAGCTTAACAAGCCGCGAAAATGAAGTATATGTAGCAAAAGTTGTTTGTTTAACATTTAGGCAAAACCTGCTCAACAAAAGCACTGTTGTTGTAACAATATGTCTTATTTTCTAAGGTTTTTATAAAGACTCTTAATGACTTTACGTATGTTTGATTGAAAAACCGATCCTGATTATGACAAGGTGAAAGCATGCAAGATTCGGAATTATCATTTCTACGGAGTATTTTATGCATTCGAAGCTTTTAGGTTTAAGTCTCATAACAGGATTAATGAGTGCAACTGCATTCGCAGAACCCGCAATCCAACCTGGCGATTCTTTAGAAAGTTTATCTAAAGTTAAAGTGACTACTACCGTGAATGGTCAAGCAGGTTCAATTCAAGACTTAGTGGCAAGCGGTCAAATCCGTCTTGTTGATGCAAGTCAAATCACTGCTGAACCTGCTCAAGCTGGATCTGAGACTGAATCTCAAAGTATGGTCACTACAGATCAAACTGCAGCACAAACTACACAAGATATGAATACTACGGCTCAAGCTGCTGAAGTATCTCCAGAACAAGCAAATGCTCCTGCTGTTGAGCAAACAGCTCAAGCTGCATCTGAAAATGCA
Source organism: Acinetobacter sp. SFB (assembly GCF_001647545.1). Classification (GTDB taxonomy): domain Bacteria; phylum Pseudomonadota; class Gammaproteobacteria; order Pseudomonadales; family Moraxellaceae; genus Acinetobacter. Next base: position 178,778 of record NZ_LSZH01000015.1, on the reverse strand, counting down.
GACCCAATGCAACCGAATGCTGAATTGGCTGCACAACAAGCTGAACAAGTCATGAGTCAAGAAGCTGCTGCTCAAGCGCCCGTGAATGAAACTAATGAAAATGTGGCTGCTGCATCGATGCTTTCATCTTCTACAGATACACCAGTCAATGCGGCTGATATGTCGCAAACAGATGTGACCAATGAAGCTGTTTCTGCAGCACCAGTGAATACAGCAGAAACAAATGAAGCTTTCGCCGCTACACCTGAAGCTGCGCAAACTGATAATGACGCAGTACAAGCTACACCAGAGACTGATCTTACCGATGCACCAATAAATGCTTCTCCAGAAGCGCCTGCTGTAGAACAAACAGAGAACTAATCGCTCTCTTTTTCAGGGCTTCTCTCCTCCAGATAAAAAAACCAAGGATTTTCCACCTTGGTTTTTTTATTGTCTGTCATTTCTAATCATCAGATTTCGATTTGACTGCCCAGCTCAACCACCCGATTAGGGGGGATTTGATAAAAATCGCTGACTGGACTGGTATTACGCTGCATGGAAATAAACAGTTTTTCACGCCAAGGAGACAAACCTTCTCCAACTGTATGAATCAGGCGGTCACGCGAAATAAAGAAGCTTATTTGCATCATGTCGAAGTCAAAACCTAAGTGTTGATATGCCTGTTCCAGTGCCTCAGGAATATTGGGTATATCTTTAAAACCGTAATATAGTGAAATACGATAAAAACGATTGTCCAGTTTTTCAACTTGGGTGCGCTCTTCTTTGGATACATAAGGAATATCACGGGTGATGACTGTCACCATAATATTCAATTCATGCAGTACCTTGTTATGCTTGATATTGTGCAACATGGCATGCGGCACGATATTGGGTGTACCGGTTAGAAAGACCGCTGAGCCAGGAACAAATTGAGTTTCCGCGCTCATGCTAATACTTTTAATAAACAGATCTATCGGTAGAGCATCTTTTTCTAAACGTGCCAGTACAATTTCTCGTCCCGCTTTCCAGGTCATTAAAAGGGTATACACCGCAGCGCCGATCAGAATTGGCACCCATCCTCCAGAAATGATTTTTAATGAGGTTGAGGCCACAAAAACTAAATCAATCAATAAGAATGGTACGGCAAATAACATAACTTTCCAGACTGGCCAACGCCAAAAACCGTAAGCAAGAAATGAAATTAAAATCGTACCGCAGAGCATGGTCATAGTGACCGCTACACCATAAGCACTGGCTAAACTGGCACTACTTTCAAACAGCAAAATCAGGATAACTACCGAAATGAATAACACCCAGTTGATGAACGGCAAATAGATTTGCCCTTGCTCCACATCCGAAGTGTGATGTACGGTTAAGCGCGGCAAATAGCGTAGTTGAATCGCCTGATTGGTCATGGAGAATACGCCAGTAATCACTGCTTGTGATGCAATGACTGCCGCAGCAGTCGCCAGGCCAATCATGGGAAATAAAGCCCAATCTGGAACCAGCATATAGAATGGATTGGCAATGGCATCTGGGTTACGCAGTAACAAAGCTCCCTGTCCTGCATAGTTAAACAGTAGACATGGTAAAACAATAATGAACCAAGCCAGACGAATCGGTAAGCGACCAAAATGCCCCATATCGGCATATAGAGCTTCGCCACCGGTTATGGTCAGAATAACTGCCCCCATGGTCAGGAATGCCACATAGGGTTGATGGACAATAAATTTAAAAGCCCAATGTGGACTTACCATGGTCAACACGAACGGGGTTTGGATAATACTCCACACCCCCAGCGCACCAATGGATAAAAACCAAACCAGAGTTAACGGACCAAAGAATTTTCCCATGGTCGCGGTGCCATGCCGCTGTACCAGAAATAATCCAGCCAAAATACCAATGGCTAAAGGCATTAACCACTGGTTAAACATGGGTGTCGCAATACTCAAGCCTTCAATAGCGGACAAGACGGAAATTGCCGGAGTAATAATGCCGTCACCAAAAAACAGTGATGCGCCAATAAACCCTAAAGCAATCAGGTAAATCTTCTTGTTCTCGGCAATACGTGAGGTCCGCAGGTTCAATGCCAATAACGACATAATCCCGCCTTCACCATTATTGTCGGCACGCATAATGATGGTCACGTATTTGAAACTAATCGTCAGCATCATGCACCAGAAGATCAGCGATAAAATCCCAAGGACCGATGCTTCACTAATAGCGAGATGGGCGGTGAGGAAACATTGCCTAAGGGCATACAGTGGACTGGTACCAATGTCTCCGAATACAACCCCAAGCGCTGCGAGGGTAATCACAGGCAAGGCGGCTTTCTTTGCAGTACTTTGCATATTTTGTCTTCGTTTTGTGCCACTATTTTTTCGCCATGATATCACCGAGATAAAACTTTTGCTTTAAATCAATTGTTTCAGCTTGGCAGCGTGGCTTTTTTTCGTTATTATCGCGGCGCAATGGTGAGGTGTCCGAGTGGCTTAAGGAGCACGCCTGGAAAGTGTGTATACGTTTGCGCGTATCGAGGGTTCGAATCCCTCTCTCACCGCCACATTTTACTCTCATGATGATTCACGAGGTCTTAAAAAGCTTAAATCTAAAGGGTTTAGGCTTTTTTTGTGTCTGATAGTATCAACTTTATCTGTTGCAATCCCGATCTAGTCGGGGGTATAACTGGGGGTATAATAATTTACCCCTATTTTTATACCCCCAGATTTCTACGGAAACCATTGCAATGCTTACAGATGCTTTTGTTAGAAAAATCAAACCAGCGGAAAAGAAAACTAAATATGCTGATGAAAAAGGCATGTACTTGGAAGTCACACCTTCTGGCGGTATGCATTGGCGGATGAAGTTTCGCTTCAATGGTAAAGAAAATATCTTCAGTATTGGTTCATATCCAGAAACCACGCTTGCGCAAGCCCGCCGCGCCAGAGACGAAGCGCGCTTAAGGCTTAAAGATGGGATCAATCCCAATGAGGCCAAGAAGCAAAAAAAATTGCATGCCGATGAAAACACGCTTTTTAAAGCGCTTGCAACAGAGTGGATGGAAGACCGCAAACCTGTCATTAAAGAAACCACGTACTTACGTGATCTCTCTGTATTTGAAAAAGACCTGTTCCCCGCCTTAGGCAATATGCCCATTGATCAAATCAAAGGCAAAGATGTGCTCGCCTGCGCCAAAAAAATCGAAGCTCGCGGCGCACTAGAAATGGCTAAGCGGTCTATACCTCTCACTGGTCGTATATTTCGTTTTGCTATCCGTAAAGGCCTGATTGAGAATGACCCGACTCCGCACTTAGGAGAAGCCTTAAAACCGAGAAAAACAAAGCATATGGCCCGCTTAGATATTTCTGAGTTTCCGCCCTTCCTTGAGCGTATGGATCGCTATCATGGCAACCCAATGATTAAGACAGCTATACAGCTGATGACGTTAACTTTTGTACGTACAGCTGAGCTGAGAATGATGGCGTGGAATGAGATTGATTTTGATAATCATTTATGGAGAATTCCAGCACATAAAATGAAAATGGCGCAGCCTCATATTGTTCCATTATCTAGGCAGGCTATAGAACTCATTGAAGGGCTACGGCCTCTCACAGGCAATAAGCAGCATGTCTTTTATAACCACAGCACGGCAAAACCCATGAGCAGCAATGCCCTACTCTGTGTGATTCGTACAATGGGCTATAACGGCAAGATGACTGGACATGGCTTCCGTGGGCTTGCATCAACAACGTTGCATGAAAAAGGCTACATGCATGATGCAATTGAAATTCAGTTAGCGCATCGAGTAGGTAACGCCGTGTCACAAGCGTATAACCATGCTCAACACTTAGAATACAGAACAAAGATGATGCAGGACTGGGCTGATTTTATTGATGAGTTGAGGAGGAATCTCTAATTTTTTAATAAAATATACTTCCCTTTTATCTCCATTTTTTTAACACGTATTTTATAAAATATAGATTTTCCGACATTTTTTTGCTATGAATTACACTAAAAATAGAAGTCACTCCAGCTACACAGTTACTGATTGATTAGAAAACTAGTAAAATTAGATCTAATTATTTTTGTCTTCTCCAAACCACTCAGTAAACATTTAAAAATTTTGCGACCAGAGAACTTATGTATTTAAATTATCGATATGAAGAAATTGGTGATGACAATTTTGAAAGGTTGGTTGTCCAGATTTGTAAAAAACTTTTTGGGATTGGCATTCAGGGTTTTGCACCAGGTAAAGATGGTGGAAGGGATGCAAAATTTCACGGAAAAGCAACTCTATTTCCGAGTACCGCAAATCCCTGGGAAGGTATAACTGTAATCCAAGCAAAGTTTACTGCAGGATATAATACGTCATTTAGTGACCCTGATTTCTTTAAGGAAGGTGTAGAATCATGCACAATTTATAAAGAATTAGATAAAGTAAAAAAATTATTTGAACGTGGTGAACTCCAGAACTACATGCTTTTTGCAAATAGAAAGCTAGGCGGAATTGCAGAAGAAAAAATTAGAGCCCTAATAAATATCCATACAGGAATTCCTTGCGAGAACATATTTTTAGCAGGAATAGAATATATAGAGAGTTGCTTAGAAGATTTTTCTGATATCCCAGACAAAGTTGATTTAAAACCATCAAATTTCCCAATCAACATTAATCCATCTGCTTTGAGTGAGTTTATTCAACATCTACACCAAGGATGTGAAGAACTAAGTAAAGAATTAGCAGGAAAAATTCCAGAAGACCATCCTACAAAAAGAACAACTTTTAAAAAGAAGAATGAACTAAATAATTTTTCAGAGGCTACATCAAATTATTTACTAGGTAAGTATTTAAGTTATACCTCTGTAATTGATAAATTTTTACAGAACCCAGCTAATAATGAAATTAGGGAAATGTATACCAATTTAGTTGAAGACTTCCAAGTTAAAGTACTCGCAAAAATTGCTCAGTACGAACGCTTTGATGATCTATACAACTTACTTTTAGATATTATTAAAAGCAGAAGTAAATTTTTACGTCAAAAAGAAGCACAGTCTTTAACTCATATTGTAGTATTTTATATGTATTGGAATTGTGATATCGGATTGGTTGAATCATGAGCTATGTATTACCAACTAAACACACAAACCCAGACCAAACTGCAATTTATGCAGCTACTTTAATGCTTAAATATTTAGCAAAGAATAGAATTTGTAACTTTAATGAGTTGAAATCTTTTATAGAGAAAAACATTGAAGGCGGCGAATTTTTATTCATACCAGCACTTAGCATTTTGTTTTTATTAGGTAAAATTAAATACCATATCAAAACAGACTCAATTGAGTTCATTGATTCATGAAATTATCTAAATTATACAGTAATCAACAAAAGTATTTTGATGACATTAACTTTAATAGTGGATTGAATGTTGTCTTAGCTGAAATTCGACTATTAACAAATACTGAAAAAGATACTCATAATTTAGGAAAATCGACACTTAGAGACCTAATTAATTTTTGCTTAGTTTCAAAAAAGGATAAAGACTTCTTCTTGTTTGCTAATAAACAATTTGAATCGTTTATTTTTTTTCTTGAAATTGAATTACAAACTGGAACGTTTCTCACAATTCGAAGAAGTGTAGAAAATGGCTCAAAATTCAGTTTTAAACAGCATAAAGAAAAGTTTCAAGACTATAAAAATATTCCCGATGATCAATGGGATCATTTTGAAGTTGGATATGATAAATCGAAGCATTTATTAGATAGCTATTTAAACTTAACGGAAATTTCCCCTTACTCTTTCAGGAAAGTGATTGGATATTTACTAAGAAGTCAAAATGATTTTGATGACCCATTTGACCTAGGTTTTAAAGGGGCACATTCTCAATGGAAACCATTATTAGCTAAAATCTTAGGTTTAGACTCTCAAGCAATTGAACAGTCGTATGAGATTGAATCTGAATTAGAAGATCTTAAAGATAAGAAGAAAAAAATCTTACCTACTGTTGAAGCAAAAAATATATCCGAAATTGAAGGTTTAATTGCAATTAAAAATCAGACCCTAAAGATTAAAGAGGATCAATTGAATTCTCTAGACTTTAGTTCTGTTGATCAAATTACTACTGACAATTTAGTGAAGCAATTTGGAAAAGATATCCGTAAGATCAATAATGATCTGTACTATCAAAAAGCTAATTTAGACCAAATCAACATTTCATTGTCTGATTCAAAAATCAAATTTAATGTAAAAGAAACTCAACAGCTTTTTCAAGATATTGGGATTATTTTTAATGATCAGGTTGTTAAGGATTACAACCAGTTGATTGAGTTTCACAATGATATTTTGAAAGAACGACGTTCTTTCTTATTAAAAGAAAAAAACCGACTTGAACAGCAAATTAATGAATTATCTAACTCTCTAAAAGACTTAAATATTCAACGTTCTGAAAGCTTAGAGCTGTTAAATTCTAATGATATTTTAGATAAATATAAAATTCTTGCTAATGAAATTGCTACTATTAAAAGCAATATTTCTTATCTTCAAGATCAAAGCCTAGTATTTCAAGAAGCCAAAGAAATACAAAATTTGATTCGCATAAAAGAATCAGATTACGAAAAAGTAATATCAACAATAGAAAATAGTATTGAATCAAATACAGCTTCAAACTCTGAATCTGCATTTGCGAATATTCGACTATATTTTAGCGATTTAGTCAATTCTGTAATTTCAGAACCAGCCATGATCTCTGTGAATCTCAATAATGAAAATCATGTTAGCTTTTCTGCAAACCTTCTTGATTCTACAGGAAACAAAACAAGTGCTGATAAAGGTAATTCTTATAAAAAACTATTATGTATTGCCTTTGACTTAGCACTACTAAAAACTTATCAAACTAAAAATTTCCCTCATTTCGTCTTTCATGACGGAGTTTTTGAAACTTTGGATGATAGGAAGAAAGAAAATCTACTTAAAGAGATGCGCTCTCTTGGAAATGAAGGAATCCAACAAGTCATTACTATGATTGAATCAGATACACCAAATGATTATGAAAAAGTTCGTGAGTGGATTGCTGACACAGAAATTACTGTTCTTCTACATGACGATGGAGAAAAAGGTAGATTATTTAAAATGCAAACATGGTAACCCGAAACTGTGTTAGTTCAGATTAAGTCTGAACTAACACATATAAACCTTGGAAGATTAAATTTTCCTACTCCTAAAAGGATTTAAATAACAGGGTTAAATATTTATCATTCCAGCTACTTATATATTCAACTAGTTAATTATCCTTATTAGGTTTAGTCTTTGTTGTCCAAACATTACCATCTATAATATTTTTTTCTACTGAAAAAAAACCATTAAAATTTAAGCGCCCATAAAAATCATGATTAAATTCCGTTAAAACTTTCTTATCACCTCCTATTAACCAAACCACTCGATAATCATTTTTTTCCAACCAATTATCAAGGATATCTTTTCTGCACAAAGCAAAGCTTGAACCACTTTCATCAACACTTGGATCTTGAAAAATAATTCGACCTGAAGAATCAACCCAATTATTAACAGACAAAGCTTTTCTCTTTAAACCTAATGAATGAATCAATTGTGGTGAAGGAAGAAAAAAGTTTATACCTTCTTTAACAGAAGCATCATTAGTACTACTCTCATATTCATATTTTGAAATTGGAGAAAAGGCTTCTAATTTTTCTTCTATCTGATTCAATCTACATCCAAAACCGTCTGATAAATCCTTTAGATAATCATCTACACAAGGATGCCAACAATGCTCACCTAGAAAAGAGTGATATCCAATTCGAAGCGTTTCAATTAAATCAGGATTACAAAGCTCCTGCCCCAAAATTTTTTGTTTAAATTCAGAAAAACATTGATTAGATATCAAAACCGGATTAATTCTATACCAGAAATCTTGATATGGAATTTTATCTTTGTCCAATTTTGGTTCTTTTCTAAACTTTACAAAGCCTGCTAAAGCATACCAATTTATATCGCACTCATCTTTTACTATAAGAGCATTATTAAACTGCGGTAAGTTCTTTTCAGTCCAAAGCCATTCCTGTAATTCATTTATTTTATCACTCATAGCAAATTTTATTGAAATTGGTTGCCACCATGTATTAGTGTTATTTACTGACCAACCATCATCTCCTGTTCTTCTAATCAATAATGTTGGATCGATATCTCTTACACCCAATTGCCAACTACCAAGATAATCAGTAGAAACCGCTTCAAGGAAATGATTATCAGGCTTCACTTGGAAGCTATCTGTTAGATAGGCTAAATATTCATGATAAGCAATCCATTGATATTTTTTACCGATTCGCTCTATCAAAGGTCTACTTCCTCCACTAGAAGGTAAGTTTCTATCAAATGATTCAAATAGTTCATTATTCCAACCAAGTTGCATTGCTCTAAAATAAATCCATCGCTGTGCTTGCTTTTTTGATTGCATTACAATTTCGAAATTAGATAATTTAAATATCCATTTAGCTCTAATTTGTTGCAATGAATTCAATTTATCTTTGTTATTTTCTAAAAATAATTGTATTTTTGTTTTCTCATTATTTTTATTAAAATTAATAATTTCATTAGGTTCTGGATTTGGATCAAGAGCAATCTGCTTTGTTCTATTATTAGAAATTTCTTCCAAAATTTTATCAAAATTTAAAGATTTCCATAATTTAGATTCTTCTAATTTTTTCATCAAAAGATAATCTGCTTCTTCCAAAATCAAAGCTTCCAACTCAGTAGCTAAATTTGCAGGTAATTCTTTTGCAAATTTTATTTTCTCATCTAATCCTACCCTCATATCCTCTATATCTAATTCAGTACAAGTAACTTCATCAATAGCTCTCATACTGTAGCAGTAAAAATCTGACATAGAACTCATAACAGAGTAATAAATCTCATTTTTATCTTGATCAGCAATATTCAGGACATCAATAGGGTCGTTTAAAGCCCATTTCTGCTTATAAGGTGGTAAAAAAGATTCCCTTTTTATATCAGTAGGAAGACTTTTTTTATGTTCTGCATACAGCAATATACTGACAATATAGTCCCTTAATAGAATATGTGGATATGGATATTTATCTTTGAAGTGATGTTCAAAAATCCATTGGCTTATTTTAGATGTATAAGAGTTATTTTGAAGATTTGTTAAGACCCCATAGACAATAGCGTAAACTCTTTCATTAATATAAGGATCATTTATTTCATAGAAGTTTTCAAGAAATAAGATTATTTCCTCTGGAATAAAGCATAGTAAATGGGCAACTGCCTTAGTTACTTCATCTCGTAACTTTCTATTTGTAGTTGATGTTATCCAAGTTAATGTTATAGAACATAGGTATAGACGTTCTTCTTCTGCTAAAGAAATCTCTTTACTCAAAGCCCATTCGATTAATGCTCTAAGGTTGGACTCTGTTTCATGTTCCTCTTCAACTTCATCAGCATATGCCACATAAGTTGACCAATAAGAATCTCTTGAAGAGAGAGACATATTTTTAAGCCAATCATTTAAGAAAACTGCATTCAATTTATGAGTAGGTTCTGTTGCTAATGCAAATAAAATATTTATCCTATGATTTTCATAACACTTATTAGGAATTTGGTTAAAAATTTCTATTGTTCTATCAGTGAATGAACTTGTGCTTCGACTTATTAGAGTCTTAACAAAAATCTCTTCGAAAAAATAATAGTTTAGAGTTTCAATAGGAAAATGGTCAATCAACTCAGTTTTAAATTTATCAGCTATGATAATATTAAGTGCAGACCAGATGCCTAAAAATTTAAAGCTGTTCTGTTTTGATTTTAGAAGTTGAAAGTTATAATTTTCATAAAGTGCTGCTTCTAGTTCAGGAATACTTTGTATGCCAGCCATTATACTAATAGCAATTAAGTAATCACTAAACCTTTCAAAAGTAAAACGAACCACCACATCAGAATTCGTTTGACCATCTGCTCTATTATACTCAATATCTTCAGATATCAGCCCTTCTTCTAGCATCAAATCATATAAATATTCACCTGAACCATTACGCGAGTCTACACTATTAATTAATTCAAATGCTTCTTCAAATTTTAACCCATAAACATTTTCTGGAAAGAGTTTTTCTGCTAACCGCAGTAAGGCATTATAAACAACCTTTTCATGCGGTCTATATCCCTTAACTTTAGAAATCTTATTTTGAGCACTTTGAATATAAAACTCAAAAATATTTACTATTCCATGTAACCCTTTAGGAAACTCACTCAGACCTGCTTGTTTTATTGCTTTACAGCATGTCTTAAGAAAAAGGGGATTCGTGTACTCAGGAGCTAATATAGGTACAGATGGCTTAACAATCCCCTGTCTATTTAGATAAATCGAAGCAGCTCTATGTTCAAACCCTTTAAATCCATTGTGTTCTTGTTGAGTAATATTACTTCTTAAATCTTCAGGAAATATATAATTAAGATAGGTAGATCTACAACTGACAACTATACTTATATGTGGATATTGGCTAATTTGATGAAAAAAGCTGATCAACCAGTCATTCCAATCTCGACTAAACCGCCCCTCATTAATTGCATCAATTATAATCAGAAGATTAGACTTATCTGCTTCTCCACAAGCATCCAATGCTCCTAAAAGTGTACTATCATCTATTGTTGCTAAATCTAATTCTCTTTTTAAAAAATCTAATGGATTACCACCTTGGTAATGCTGCCCTAACATAAATACTGTAGATAATCCCTTACCCATTCTCGTTAAAGCAATATCACACAACATATGAGACTTACCATTCCCAGCATCACCATGTAATAAAAACTGCCTTGTATAAGCAGCTTGAGTAATTTTATCTATAAGAAAATTCAATAGTTTATTTGTTATATCACTAAATTTATAAATATCACTTTGATGTATTCTTACGGTTTCTACAGTTTTTTTATAATCAGAAGCAATATGATAAATTTTAACAAGTTCAGAACAAAATTCTTGAATTTCAGTCAATACTGAAACATATATCTCTAACTTAGAGAACCAATCTTTATTTTTCAAACTATTTTTTAGGTCTTTAATAGTAGTATTTATTAAATTCCATTTATCTTGATAACTTATATTTTCAACTAAATATTTAAAATAATTTTTATCACAACTTTCCAAACGTAAAATAGATTTTTCAACCTCACCAACTATGGAAAGCCACTCATACACATTATAGTTCAATAATTCTGTATATTCTTTTGTTCGTCCTAAGCCCTCAAATATTTTAGCTATAGGTAGATCCACATGAAATTCTGGCGTAAAACGATCACCTAAGGAAAACCTAGACCTGTTAATGATTTTTTCAAAAATATCTTTAGTTAGGATTAATTCATCAAACCAATATCTTGCTCGTCCATTAAACAATGGATTATCCCGTTGGCTTAACATTAATAAAATTTCATGCTTCCCCCAAAAATGGAAATTTACCTGCATATTTCTTTTTAGAGCTTCCTTTTCCCATTTATTGCAATGAATATTCCATTTATCTCTGGCACTTACGACCTGCTTTCCTCCACGCCCCATTTTTCGGCTATCTGGTAAATCTTGAGGAATACAAACATAATAATTTGTGATATTGGGATGTTTATCCAATGCTGTTAAAACTGAATCACTAATTTGAGTCCATTGAGAATCATCAATATTCTCTAAAAAGTATTTAGCCTACCAAGCATGTTCTGTACCATCATCAAGTATCCAATAACACTCTACACCAGCATCTCCACCAGCCCCCTCTTTCCTTTCAAAGGTTCGAGCATTTGCGGGAGGACACAGATGAGCCAACTGGCAGATCAACTCTTCAAATCCACCATCTTTACTACCGTCAAAAGTTCTTATATTTGAAAAATTTAATTCTGGCATATCTAAAAATTAAGGTAAGGTTAAAAGTAGGTCATAATTGGACAATCGCTTAATAGGTAACTTCCCCCATTCTCCTACTCTTGGAATCATATCTGGATTATTAGATAGTTTTTCCAATAACTCTTTTAAATTAGAAGTTGCATTAATATTTAATAATGGCAGTATTTTTTCACAGTATTTCTTTGAAATAGATTTGGCAAAAATTTCATAAGAATCATGTCCATCATGATATAGCTGCAAGGTCGGATTCCAATAATCATAACGACTACTTTCTATATTTTTAGACATCAAATTTAAATAACAAATAAAGTCTGCCTGACATAAACGATCCAGTCCTATAAATTTTATTGAAAATCTTCTTTTAATAAGCTCAGCAAATGATGAATACCAGTTTTTCCCCTCAACTTCTGAAAAGTAAAATTTAAGAGATTCAATATCTTCATTTAAAAAGTCAAATTGCTTGATCTTTTTTGATCGGCTAGATCCCCTATAACAATAATAAGGGTGGTTTAGTAAAAATGAAATTATAGAGAATTTTTCCATTTTTATAAAAATTGCTAATGTATAGAGAAATAGTTCATGTGCAATAAATTTATAAAAATCAAAATCCCACTCTCTATAGCTATAGCTCGTTTTTCCATTTGAATCTGGATAGAAATATTGTGACATTCCCTCAAAAAAACGATGAAGAGTTAACATACTATCCTCAGTTGCAGCATGTGAAGCGATTGTATATAGCACTCTAATAATTTGTTCTAGAGGTTGCTTAAACTCTTCAATTCTATTAAAAATTAATGTTGCATGATCAACTGGTTCTAAATCATCAGAATACTCTAATTTAAATCTATTTAAATTCTCTAATAATGTATCAAAATATTCATTTATCGCTCCTTGAGCATTGGGCTTTCCTCTCTTGAGCAAATCTATACATCGCCTTGCTAGTGCATCAATCCCAAGCAAAGAAACTTTTTCTTCTAAAATATATTGTGGTGGCTTACCTAGCTGTGGTCTTTGATGCAAGGGTTTATCAAATACCCATCGTATTAACTGTTCAAAATTTTGCGTATATTTATCATCATTACTCAAATCAATATGGATTCTTCCCGAGTAATATACTGGTATAAAAGGGTTCCCGTTATCATCAACCTCTGCAATAACAGCTACAAATTTCGTTTGCTTAACCTCATTATAAATTTTTGAAGAAATAATCTGCGTTTCAATACCAACCCCTTTTTCCCTGTCATCAGCTCGACTTTTATATTTTTGATCACAAATCATAATGACTTTAGCAATAGTCTCATCTGCAACCATTTGTTCCATAAAGTAATAAGGATCTTGCCCTTCTTTTAAATCCCATTTATCAAATTTAACATCTACACCTGACTCTGTTAAATCATGAGCTAACCTCAGAACCCAATCCTCATGCTCAGTAGAAGTCCAACTATAGGAAATAAATAACTTTGGCGCAGACATGAAAAATTTTTCTCTTTTTATCCAAACTTCAATCAACTTACTATTCTTTAAGCGCAAAAACAATTAAATAAACAATAGTATTCAATAGATTATAGAAGTCGTTAATTTTTAAACTTAAGTTATAAGCACTATCAAATAATTAGGATTTAAAATAGTTTAGAATCCGTTGAAAATAAAATATGATGGTCTTTAAAATTTAATACTCAAAAGTAAAATTTAATCGACTTAATTTTAATTTATGAAAAATTACATCCCGTTTGATGCTACAACTTTACCATTCTCGCAACTTTCAAGTGAACAATTTGAGCAATATTGCGAATGGTTGCTATATAAAGATAAAGAATTGACAAATGTTCATCGAATAGCAGGCAATGGGTACTACCAAGGAGGACTTGATATATGCGCAAATATTGTGAAATCCTCTAACAAACTTGCTGCATATGAATGTAAATGTTGGAAAAAATTATCGACTCAAGAATTAGGCAACACTGTAAAAAAGTTCAAGCAAAATGACTTAATCTCTAATATAAAAAAATATGTCATTATCCTTGCCCAAGAAGATTTACCAAGAAATATTCGAAAAAAATGGGATGAAATTCATCATGAACTACATTGCTTAGGAATTGAGGCAGAACTATGGACTGGCGTAACGCTAACAATAAAATCTCAACCTTATCCAGATATTGTCAGCAAATTCTTTCCGATGGCACCAGAAAGCCGATTTTATAATGAATGGATGCTTAGAACCCACTTTATCTCAACACTACATAAAGCCTTAATTGATCCAGTCAAAAACCATAGAGGTGCCGCTGATGAATTTCTACATTTTTCTTCAATAAATTATTCTGACTTTGATGAAACATATTCTGAAGATGGTATTTGGAAAATTAAAAAAAAATGGGTAGAAATTTCAGCTCTTTTACCCACAGAAAACCATGTCGGCTCTGCCAATCTTACGATTAAAACTCATGATGCTCACGGGGTAAGTGTTATTCTAGAAAATAAATGGATGTTAGAAAATTTTTTAGGAAACTTAGGACAACCTATCAACTCTCGCTATAGACCATTTTATGTTGGTAAAGATATAGCCCACTCTGAGATCATTGATTTACAAAATTGTCGATTTAACCTACCTAATGCAGCTATACAGCAACTTATTGAGGTCGCAGATAATCTCACGCAAGCTTATCTAGCAGCAATACAAAAAATTGAAAATGAATGGGCTTCTCATAACTTTCCCTTTATTACATGGCATGGTCAAACTTATATCGCCTTATTTGCTTTGCCGAAGGAAATTTGGGACTTACTGATTAAATTTACGAATGCCCATGATGTAGATAAAGGCAATACTGAATGGCATATTTTTTCAGCATCTAGAAATTTCATACAGCTTTACACTGGAGAAAGAGGAAAACCTATAGAAGATGTTTATCATGGTATGTTTTGGGCAGAAAATATAGAAGGCATCAATGATACCGATGAACTTACTTTATTGTGGCAACCTCCTCTCAGCAAAATCCCTGTATCTGAAGAAAAATGGTGGCCTTGTCAAACATCATTTGAATGGTTAATAAACCAGCTCATTCCCAAAGTAATTGCTTGGAATAGAAAGAAAAGTTTGTTTTTTTACTTTAGTTCCGCAAGAAAAGTTCAAAATATTCAAGATTTAGAAAGTTATGGTTATATTAGAGATATTCGTAAGTTTTCATTATTAAAAGATCACCACTATCGAACCCAAGGCATATTGAAGACTATCGATGTTCTACAAAGTTTTTATATTTCCCCTAAAAGTAATCGTGCCTATTTCACTGTCAATGAAATAGCTCAATTGTACCTATGCCTAATCCCTTTGGTCGAAAATGCGAAGGGATATTTTTCATATATTTCATCAAAACTTGATTTTTATAATGAACAATTTTCAAATTTTAAAGAACTTTTAACAGCGCTTCAGAAAAGAGTAAAAAATGAAGAGTTTTTAATGAATAACCAAGAAATTGAACATATCTTCAGAGCTATGGCTGAATGTATTTATTCGGATGAATCATGGATAGATATTAAGTTGAAAGAAGATATTTACTTGGCTCTTAAACCTTTCTTAAAGTTTTATGACCATCAACTGTTTATAGATCGATACTCGACATATATGTAGATACTTACAGCTTATTGGACCATAGCAAATAGCCATTTTCTTCTGCTTGAGCATATGCCCATTCTGCAACCTTATGTGATCTATCCTTATCTGTGAGAAAGCCCAGTACAGATATCCGATCTATAATGACCAAATCCTGAGTGTGATTACGTTCCTGCCATTTATGTAAAAACTCATCTGTGGCAAGAAAATTACTCTTCTTAGAATTACAACTCGCATCTGCTAACACGAAATTATGCCCTGTATCCGATGGATACATAGACCACGGTATAAAGTGATCAACGGCATAATTGCCTTTTTTCATTGACTTATTGCAATAGAAGCATCTGCACTCTTGTAATTCTACCAAAATATGGGCTACTGCATTAAGCTGATTCCGGTTGGGCTCAAACATAAATTGTTCGAGGTTCGGCAATTTATTCAGAATTGGCGCATTGTTGCTATTCTTACGGATGTAGTCGATCCAGCGCTTCTGGCATAACTCCTCAATAATTTCACTGAACTGTCTTAAGCAATACATAACCTGCGGCAAAAGGATCAACTGCTTTCCACACTTCTCAAGCCTATATAAGAATTCGAAATTTTGACCGCTTATATTTTGCAGATAGCGCACTGGCATTTCTTTTACAGTTCTTGCTACATCTTTCAATAAACTAAACCATACCAAGGAATCACGGCGCAGCAAGCCGAGTGATGCATAAGCCTGCCTCAGCGAAATGATTCTATTTACAATTGCCGCTTGTTTACCATTATTCTGATTAAGTATTAGCTTGCTGCCCTCATTAAACGTATAAGGAACTGCTTGCTTCCAATACAGCTCAATAAATTTCTCAGCAATATCCCCATACTCTAGCGCTAGACCTTCACCTGAATCCTGTCCCTTCTCAATAGCTAATCTGCTTAGGCTAATAAGTAAAGCAAACTTATAGGTGCTACTAAAACTGCCAGATTGCAAAATCAGCTGAATATTTTTCAAAAACTTTAATTGCTCTTGAGCAGTTGGGACTAAATTAAGCATGCTTTTTCCACAGCAGGTTTAACCACTTTTCTTCTCGGTCCAGTCTTTGATCTACAGTGATCCATTGTTTTAATAATTGAAAGCCCATCACCTGATCCAGCAAATCCTGCGCCTGCTGTTCATTTAAATCCGTAAATGCACGTCCATCTTTTTCTCGATCACCATCGCCATACTTAAATGACATATACAAGACACCATTCACTTTAAGTGCTTTTAATAATCTTAGCATCACATCAGCTAAACATTCACGCTCACAGTGCAACAACGACGCACATGCCCAAAGCCCATCATATTTATCTCGCTCATCCAGCTCGTAGAAGCTTTGCTGTCTTACATTGATTCCCGTGAGCTGTTTGGCTTTTGCAACGAGCACCTCTGAATAATCAATTGCCTCTACCTGATGACCAAAATTTTTAAAAGCTAACGCATCTCGACCTGAGCCGCAGCCCAGATCGAGAATAGAAGCGTATCTTGGTAGATATTTTAAAAATGATTGGTACAAACTGCTCATATCAACTTGATAAGTTGTTGCAAAGAACTGATCAGCATTTTCATTGTAATAGTTGATAGTTTTATTCATGATCTTTTATATAAAGAGTTTAGACGTACACCATAAGCATGTACTAGAAATTATAAACAAAGGTTGCCACAAATTTAATTAAAAACTAATATAAGACAATTAGTTAAAGATTAAAAGAAGATGACTGCTTGCCCTATATGTAAAAATGAACTCAATAACGATTACCTCAACTCTGCCATGGATGAACTTTCTCAACATAAAGACTCACCTTTTTATTCTATAATTAAGCCATGTTCTCATTGTCAACATAATCTACTTTTTAAAAAAATTGCTCTCAGTTATTACCTAGTTACAGATAAAAAAGAAATTGTTATTGGTGGCGCATAAAAAATTAAGTGTGAAATAAGGGAGCTTTCGCTCCCATTTTATTCACGACTTTGTATCTTATCTTCAATCCACTGATTCACTTCCCAAGCCACCCACCCAATACGTGATTCACTTAAGCGTACGGGTTTTGGAAAGCTTGAATCATAGTACTTTGAATCTACATTGATCATTTCATAGATCTTTGCCCGACTAATACTTGTAAATTGAATTACTTCTTTAATATTAATAATTTGATTCATCTGAAATGTCTGACCTGTGAACGCATTCATGATGTTTACTCCTAATCATTGATGCGAGCGGGTATTCGCTCAGATCATAGGGCAGTCCCATAAAATTTTACGGAAACTTATGTTGTCCATTTCCATCTAATCCACGGTATTTATGCATCCCACAATTACAGTTAAGTACCCTACACAAATCCACTTTTAAATTTGAAGTCCTGAGCAGCAAGGCTAGACCCGTTTTACGACAACATGCGTAAAGCCTGTTCCAACCCACGCTGCTTGAGTCCTGCACCTGCACCAAACCATGCAGAATCTAGGCGATGATCCTGACTCATGGCGCGACGTTCATGATCGGAAAATTCTGTAATACTGCATAACAAACCATAAGCGGTATCTTTAGCTGAACTCAGTTCTGACCCGCGTCCATGCCCGTTAAACATAGTCATGACTTTAGACATTGCACGGCCATTCGGCTCCGTCTTTTTGTCAGTTTTGGTAGCTGAATTGGCTTGGGTAGCGACATTGCGGTAGAATTGAATAATGCCTTCATCCTGTTCCGCTGGACTCAAGCTAATATTGTTAAACACGGCATCAAAATAAGCTGCTGCTTCGCTTTGAGTCACTTTACGCTGACTGAGCTGTTTCATTTCATACATATGTTCATCCCATGCTCGGACAGAAATTCCCAACTGCTGCTTGATCTTATCTGCATCAAAGCGAGTGCTGTGCGGGACTTTGACCACGCCTGCACTGCTGTTTTGTCCTTTTAACGCAATCGCCAAAGTATTGTTGCAGACTACACGGATTGAGGTGAATTGCGCCGTAGTCGCTAGTGTTCCATCACAACCCGTTGCCAGCAAGATATAACCATTACTGACATCCCTGCCTTTAAGTGCTGTAGTCTGCCCAGTTTTAGCCAAAGCCCAGAATTTCTTACCTCCTTTCAATACGCCTGCTGTTTCCAATTCAAAACCTGATTGCTCAGTTAGATCACGGTAGAACTCCAATACCTCAGCAGGCTGGACTTCCTGATAACGCTGACTGACCACAGATAGAGGTGCATGGGTATCCGAGCGGTAAAGTACGCGCTGTTCTTCATAGGGCATGATGATGCTTTGCCCGCGTTCATTTTGTGCCATGTAGCTGACATTGGATGATTCAATACGCCAATCCATGCCTGCCTGCTTCGCCCAGACTTCAATCGGCTGGTTTTGCGCGAGCTGATTGCCAAGACCATGCCAAGGGGTGTCTCCGACATAAGCCATTTTTTCAATTTGATGTGCCATAGTGTTAATTCCTGTACCTATAATTGATTGAATTAAAATATTTAAAAATAATCAGCTGTAAAATCTGCTTCTGTTAAGACTGGGCCCAAGCAAAATGCTGATGGCAGTCCTGACAGATATACTGCTCTGCATTGCTATAATATTTTTCATAGCAGTACTGACTGACGATGACCAATACACCACCGACAACAACACCGATGGCTGCGCCTGTAAAAGGTGGAAATCCTGCTTTTTTGGCAAGCTGCATGCCGAACAGCGCCATCTGTGTGGGTGAAATACAGCGTTGCAGTTGTTCGAAATAGTTGGCGTTTGCATGACTTGAATCCATCTGTCTGACATGAGTGGACTGACAATAAGGGCATTGAATTAAGGACATTGAATATTCCTTGTGAAATGAATTGAGTACGACGAGCTGAATTAAGGGCATAAAAAAACCGTGCCCATTGAGGACACGGTTTGATTTAGATTTAAGTTCGTCGTTTAGTGTTTAAAACCGCTATTGAAAGCTATAGCTCGCTGTTCCCTGTTCTGTTTCAACATCGACACGTACGACATTATCGTAACTGCAGCCAGTTAATTTCAGCCTTAAACGCAGTCCCATTTTAAAATGCTGCGGATACTCCAACGATCTGCGATAGCCTTCATAACTGCATTCACCGTTGTTAATCAGCACATTGGTGACATTAATCGGATCTGGACTGTTGGAACGAATGGTGATGACATTTGCCGCTTGGTTTTGCGCATACCAGTTGCTGGTATCTACTACATTCATTTCAACGGTAAAAGTATTAGGATCAAGGCTAGAACTACACCCTGACAGCATCATGCCTGCAGCAGCCGTTACTGCCAGCAGGATCGATTTAAAAAATGTATTCATAAAATTTATCCTCAGCAGTAGTTGTAGCTCACGCCGTAATCACCTGTCTCTAAATCAATACTGACCAGATGAATTTTACAGTCTGCGCCATTATCAAATTTATAGACGTAGTAACGGTTGCCCGCCTGTTCCGACTCTAATGCGCCGTGTTCCTGCAAGCTAAAACCGCTCACGGGCTTACCGGTATCTTGAGAGGCTTTGGCAAAGACGAGCTGCTGATACTTATCTACATTTTTCTGTTCAAATTCAGGTAGGTCTGCATAAGGAAGCATGGACAGCAAGGTATCTGTCGCTTTCAGGCTTTGATCCAGCTCAAATTTCAGCAGCTTAGGTTGATGCTGTACAGAGCTTGGTTGCTTAATTCCAGCAGTCAATTCCTCCACATCAATGCCATCAACTTCCGCAGCAGGAA
This sequence comes from Acinetobacter sp. SFB, assembly GCF_001647545.1. Classification (GTDB taxonomy): domain Bacteria; phylum Pseudomonadota; class Gammaproteobacteria; order Pseudomonadales; family Moraxellaceae; genus Acinetobacter. The sequence goes on along the minus strand of NZ_LSZH01000015.1, from coordinate 158,553 downwards.
TGCCTTCTGAAGCAGCAGCTTCTGAGACCGGCATATCACGCACCGCGGTTTCAGCTGTTTGCACAGGCTTCTGAACATTCGGCTTAGTACTGAAAAAATAGAATCCGGACACAATCACAATAGTCAAAGCCAGAATAACAGCTAAGGCCAATATGGTTTTTTGGTTCATCTCAAATCTCCCCACCATTTAGTTCGGTACAGAGACTTGACCATTCTGAGCATTAAAGTGAACGAAGCGCGGGCAGCCACCCTGAAAGTTCACCGTGAAATTCCGCCAGCCGCGATTGCCCGGATTGGTTTTATACATGCACTGATAGACCCCGCCACCCAAATTTCGGGCCTGAACAAAATAGGCTTCACTGGCTTGCGCAAACCAGCCTGCTTGCGCCCATGATGCACCTGCAAGTAGTGATGAAATCAGGGTAGTTTTTAGGAAAGTTTTTAACATAGTCATTTTCTCTTTTTACAGGCATCACTGGTCTTCAGCAGATCCAGTGTCCCCCATGCAATATTGGTTGGAATGAATATCTAAGTTTTTGAATTTTTTATAGACGATAAAGCGTACAGATCTACTTAGCTCAAAACAGCATTAGAGATTCATCTTCATATCGGTAATATGTATTTGAAAAAGTTTTATTCTTAAAAAGCGATAGACACAGCTATGCACTGACTGCACAGCATCAGGTCTAATCACCCAACGGCACAAATACTGAAAAAGAGAAAAATAAGGGATGGTATTGATGTAAGCGCATGGCGTACTCCTAGATGATATAGAAGTTCTACCAAGTCACTGTCAAATGATGGTGGCAGAACGAGAAAGGGTTGACAGACCAGTCATCTAGGAACCGGCACGCACAAGGCGTCCCTCCCTCGCCCTACCGCAACGAAGGGGGACGAACGAGTTCGCCACCAAAAAATTACTTTTTTGATGTGCTAGATGATAACGGTCTGTCAAAACCGACTGACGATGTAGGTCAGCAGGCTAAGGATAATCTGAGCATCTTAGATGCGTCAAGCAAGTACAGGAATGTAATATGAATTTTTAGCGTCGTACGGGTGCGCCGTGAAACCATTTAAAACCTTTAGGATAAACACAGATTCTATTGGCTAAACCTTCGCTACTGGTTTCTCGATCAGGCATCTCATCTAAGGCACTTAAAGGGTCTAAAACTTGATCCTGAGTATTCCTTTTGATAATTAGTTGATATTCGTCTTCATGTTGATATTGCTGAAAGTCTACTAGTGGACAAAACGAAATCCCCCTATTTTGAGTTACCCTTTTCCACCAGATATCTATTTCTCGACTATACACTGAAGGTTCGCCATACAATAAGGGGTCTAGGGTCAGAAAGAATTTCACAATATAGCGTTGATCAACCCGAATAACCTGATAAAACGTAAATACGGCTTGGGCGTTATACCAAGAGAGTTGTCTGAGCTGCTTTTGAAAGTGATAAAGCAAATTATTCCACCCAGAGATATCAATCCATTGATTGTGCAATCCTTCTAGACTCAGTTCAAATTTCAAATCAATAGCATTGGGATATATTTCACTCACCGCACAATAGGATTCACGAATTTTGTCGATCTGCTTCATGTAATGCTGATTATGCTGCTGAAGTTGTTCTAAAAAGCTTGCACTTTTAAATAACTTATTCAGACGCTTCAAAATTTTATCAATATGTGCAGATGCTTGATCATTGTAATGAGAAGCTGTGGTAGTACCCTCCATTGTAAAATATGGAGCACCTGATTCCAGTAACACACTGCTATAAGCACGATAAAAAGCATCCACCCAAAATGAAAACTTGTGCTGCCCTCCACAAGCCACCATCAGGATACGCCAATCATCAAAGTAGCTCATAAGTTTTTGTTTTAACTCCTGATTTAAAGAATTTTTATAATCGTTGAACTCAACACTTTCTGGAACCCGCTCAAATTTGAGTCTTTTGTAATGCTCAATCATGTTTTGTTCTAAGCGTGCAGCTGTAAACTCTAATGCTAAATTACTCATGTGTTGTCCTATGAATGAATTGATTTCATAGAACTGGCACATTCATATTTTTTTAAACCAAACCTCCTCTTCCAGCTTTGCTAAAGCAGTCTGTGCATTCCATTCTTTGATTCTTCTATTTTCCTCTGTATCAGGTATAGGGCGACCATGATGCTGATAATCCCCTTTATAAAAGGTTCTGCGTCCTCGTGGTTTAACCAATAACGTCTGCCTGTATTTTTCAAGATCACTGAGATATGCAACGGTTTTTAAAGCATTATTGCCTTGATCAGGCTCTGTACGACGAATCATCCCAATCCCTAAAGTACCTTGATCGCGATAATTCTTTTTGTTTTCTGTCGTGTTGTTATTCCATCCATACCCTTTTCCAAGAGTGATCTCCTGCCATTTTTCAATCACCCATTTAGCAATATTATAATCGTTGCGATATTTGGACTCATTAATAACCAATGCCAGATGCACATGAAAGCCTTTGGTTATTCCATGCTCCAGCGCAATCGCATAAGTCAAAAGTGCATCAAAATATCCATTCTTATCCGTAATCAAATCACGTAGTTTTCCGACATGCTGATAGAAGTCATGTATGGTAATTTCGATCAGACGATCTTTGGAATAGTATAAATCTACCCTGATCACCAATACTTCATGATAGGCTTTAATTGCACCTTCGAACTCCTCAAGTAACGCCACTCGATTCAATTCTTTCCGTCTAGTAAAGCTTTTGATCTCCTCACGTATCACCCCTCGATGCGCATGCAGGATTCGTCTTAATGCCTTAATTTCGCCTATAGGCAACCCTGATAGATATTCACCAAAATTAAGCATGCGACGCTGACTATTGACGTATTCAGTGACTGCAACAAACGCCCTAATCGATGCTGCGTACTCAATTCCTTCTTGTTTAAACGCTTCAAATGCACACCATAAGTGTTCTAGGTTGAAAATGAACGCTTCATTCGGCATATCAAAATTAAGACATACATCCACAAAGGTATGAATGGCATACATCACCCCTGCCTGATGATCTAAATTGAATGGGAACACGTTGAATTTCCTTAACTATGATTAACGTCATAGTTAAGCAATCGACTTATTTTTTTAAATGGCGTCCTGATCTAGTGTAAGGACACATCATCCAATATTTACACGTATCGAATAGTGATCTGATCCTACATGGACTATTGATCAATAGCGTCATTTATATTGGGATATCTATTCAGATCTGTAGGACATACCTAATTGTTCTTGTTATGTGCATGAGTAATCGTGATTGTATTGATATATCTAGTATTTATAGTTTTATTATCTATCTTAGTATCTATAGTAATTAGTAACCCTATAGTAATTAATTATCTATATAAATAATAGATAAAACCGTCTTAGCGCAAAAGCAATAATGATAGCCTAGCCGATCAGCACGATTTCCAAACCTTCGGCTAAGCTAGGCTTTTTAGATATTTCATCGTTACGATAGTTAAGTCAGAAAAATGTTTTTTGAATATTTTAGTTATAAACCTAAATCAAGCATGTGTATTACTCAAATAATGATAAACAGCGATGCTGCAGTAATCCATAATTTTTAAGTTCTTCCAGTGTTGGCGATATTTCTGTCATTTGCTGTACTGGAAAGTCGAATGGAGTCGCATCTTGCAATGCTTTTTGAAATTCCAATTCGCATAAGAAATACTCGTCCGCTTTTGCATCCTGATCAGGAACAAAGCAACAGCTGTACGTGTTCTGAATAAACGACCGAGGTAGAATTCTAAAAGGCTTTACTATTTCTCTTGCCTCAGCAAATACTCGGTCTAACCCCCTCTTAGTCGTATTATCAATAGCGGAATATTTAGTCATACATTGCTGAAAAAAGTAAATTTGGTTGTATGCAATGAGATCCATAAGAGCCATTAAAAACTGATGAACCCTGAACTGTTCTGCTTTTAATTTGGCTACGATCCTCGATGGAGTTTTATCCGATTCATTCTTTAACTCCATTTCTTTTTTGATTATTTTGATTTGGTTATCATGCAATGAATACGGATAGAGAGAGTCTATGCACTCTAAACGTTCAAAACTTTCATCATCAATTACTACTGGATTAGCATCTCTTAACATTTTAAAAAAGGATTTATTCTGGCTATAGATCTGACAGCACCACTGCTCAAGTAAACTTTGAAAAAGACCTAAGCGGTTATGCATTCCACTGAGTTTTATAGCCTTGGTAGATTCTAAACGGTCTAAAGCCACCTCATCATCCAGAATATTTTCATGAGGCTTTAAATTAAAAGCAGTGGATAATGAATTCTCAGGATGCAATTGCTTTAATTCTAAATAATGATCGAAGAATTTCATGACTTGCGCTCTCTGTATTACATTAAAATTATTATTCTTTTCATATAGAACAGGCTTCATCCAACACAAAGGATCACACAGCAAATAGTTATTTTTATGTTTTAGAATATTCAAACCAGCATCTGAATGTTCGCTTTCATTGTTTAAAAATAAGCCACCCTTTTGATCAAGCAAAGTAAAAATAGAGGCTACCTTCTGGACTTCAAAAGCATGTGGCTGCGGGTATTTTAAAATATAAAATTTACCGTAAATTGCAACATCGCCCCAAAATTTATGTGAAAGGTTTAAAGCGTAAATTGGAGACTCTATCTGAATAAAACTATTTCGAATTGCTCCATTTGCCTGACATCGAATAAATCCGAATTGTTTAAGCTGCTGTATAGCCCGATAAATAGATTGTTTGTTTAACCCTGTTGCCCGCTCTATTTCAGCAATTCCACACCCTATAACAATCCCAAACGAATCTGCACCATAAATTAACCGCAATAAAACAAGATAACTTCGATAATCAAGATTGCAATCAGTCTCTGTTTTTTTAGGTAAATTGCTGATTTTTATCTCAGCACTTTTTATAAATAGAAGTGCAATAAATTTTAATAACGGAAATTTTCTAGACATTCTTTTAATAATAGTATTATCCAGGCTATTAACAGACATTATTAAATCATCGCCAATATAAGCAAGATTAAGCTGTAAGTGACGGACTCTGGCACGTTTTCCCGTCTCAGGGAAATCTATTTTTAATATTCCATGCTGCTCTAATTCATTCAATACAACCCGTAATTTTTTAGTCTGTATGCCAGTAGCTTTAGCCAATTGGGCAAGCGGTAATGATGTACTCTCAGCTCCAAAATTTCTTATAAAAGTAATTAGCGCCCAAACAGCGTAGGCTGAAAGTTGCCCCTCCACCCTCTGATAAAAAGCCATAAATAGGGTTAAGAAATGCTGCTCAGAAATCTTCCGATCCACAATAAAAATCTCTACTTAATTAACCTATATCTCAGGCATAGGTATCATACACTAAACGTGATAGGCACAAAATGATAATTAATAATTGGTATTTTTATAATTATCATTTAATTAACATTTACTTAATGTTTATTTTTGATATACATTAATATTAAGTAAATATTAATGAAAATTAACAATGGCACGACCGCATTTAACTTTAGAGAAATGGTTATCTTCTTACACAGATTTAAAAAAAGAATTCTTAGATTTAGAATCCAGCGAGAAATCTGGCCTGATAAGAAAGATTGTGGCGTCTGGAAAAAAGGATCACTATTTATCTAAAAAGGATTCATCGACTAGGCTAAGTGATGATCAAGACTTTACTTCCCTAAACAGTCAAAACCAGTCAGATCTTATAAATAAAATATTCCCTTACCTTCCAAAATTTGAAAATGATGAATTTATCGTTGAAATAAATGATGCGCATTTTGAAATTTTAAAAAAGAAATTCCCATCATTTAAATACAACCACAATAACAAAGAAAATAATTGCATCATTAAACAAATCACACTTGATCAAAAGACATTAAAAGAACTTGATAGAATTAGAGAAAAATATAAATTTAAAAGCCTTAAAAACTGTTTAGAGTTTTTAATTGACAGGCAAAACTCACAATTAACAGAAAAAAATAAAATAATATCAACTCTTAAAAAGGAGAAAAGCAAAAATAATGATTCTATTTTAAGGAAAGAGCTGAAATTAAAGGATGAAGAAATTGCTCGAATTAAAACCAAGCTTGAGCAGCAAAAAAACACCATCCACGAAAACATGAGCAAATCTGCAAAAGAGTTTGAGGAATACTTAGTACAAATAGCTGTAAGCAAAACCATTGAGTTAGAAAAAATTAAAGCTTATGTAGGTGATATGTCCGAAGTAGACCAACAAAGTATAAATGGGGCTCTTGCACCTGAAGCAATTAATGAAATAAAAGATCAATTTCGAAAAAATTGCACAGAGCAAAAGCAACTTTTGATAATGAAAAATCAGTCCAACTTAAATGATGCTTTAGGGTTTGATCAGCATAGTCAATATGACAATACCGTACAAAATGACGATGAAGTTGAAGTCATTTCTAATAACGAGCGATCTAATGTTAAAAATTGAATAGGTTGAACAAACTCATTAGATTTGTGTAAAAATCCAACAAACAGATTCAGACTAGCAGGCAAGTGCCTTATTTTGTATAATTATTTTCAAACTCATAAACCTAACTATACAAGCTTTACCACCTTGATTAATCTGGGGGTATAATTGGGGGTAAAAATAAAAATCACATATATTAATATATTTTTTTTCAATATCTTAACTTAACAATGTAATTCCCTCTCTCGCCAGAATTTAAAAAAGACTTAAACCGCATGGTTTAGGTCTTTTTTACGCCTATACATTAGGGTGCAATACAGTAGTAAACCGACATATTTATCGGTACATTTGACGGTACATTGTTTTATTCCTCATGGATTGCATATTTTTAGCAGTCTTTAAATTTTTTTAGCGATGATGGACGAAAAAAAATCTAACTTATTAAAAATAGAATGATTAATACCAATTCAGATATTTAAAAGCAGTAAAGCAGACCACTTTTCCTGAATAAATGGGATAATATAATCTAACTTAGGCCCAATATTGAGGAATTAATATGAGTTTTTTAACGAAGAAAAATAAAGCGAGCTTTGTATTTTTTATCATCACGCTCTACTCATTTATTGGATTCGGTCTGGGTTATATTATTTGGGAATATTTTCTCTAAAAGCGTTCTTGTGCTGTCCCTGCTAAAATGTCCTAAACCTAGATAGACAAGATATGTTATTTGGGTGATTGCTCCCTAGGTTTAAATTAAAGGATAATTGAATCTTATGGGTATCTTCATTTAGGTACTTACCATACAGACATCCTCGGTCAAAATTCCGCATTCATATCAATATAAAAATAATTTATTTAACATTTAGTCCTAGTTTATTTGGTACATCTAAAAATCATCATTTGTTATATTTCTGATTATGAAATCCATATTTTAAATTAGGTATAGGCAAATCCAGTTTCTTTATATTACGTTATAAGTGCTATAAAAAAGCTTGGATTGTACAGAACTTTAATAAGGAAAAATGATGAAAAAAACACTTACAGCACTTTCTTTAAGCCTGGGTTTATTACTCCCCTTTTCAACTTTTGCTAAAAATAATGTCGTGGTGGTTGCCACAGGCGGTACCATTGCAGGTGCAGGTGCCAGTTCCACCAACAGTGCAACCTATACCGCAGCCAAAGTACCTGTAGATGACTTGCTCAAGGCCGTTCCTCAAATTCAGAACCTGGCAAATGTTACAGGTGTACAGGCACTTCAAGTTGCTTCGGAAAGCATTACAGATAAAGAACTTTTAACCATTGCACGAAAAGTCAATGAATTGGTGAAAAAGCCAGATGTAAATGGCCTTGTGATCACCCATGGTACCGATACCCTAGAAGAAACAGCTTATTTTTTAAGCTTGACCGTGCATACGGATAAACCCATTGTGGTGGTGGGTTCTATGCGCCCACCTTCAGCACTATCTGCGGATGGGCCTTTAAATTTATATAGTGCTGTTGCGCTGGCTGCTGCCGATAATGCAAAAGCTAAAGGCGTTTTTGTGCTCATGAATGATGATATTTTTGCAGCACGAGATGTGACCAAAACCATTAACATTCACACCAATGGCTTTGCTAGTCAGTGGGGGGCATTAGGTACACTGGTCGAAGGTAAAACCTATTGGTTTAGAAATGTCGCAAAACGCTTTAACAATACTTCAGAGTTCAATATTGAAAATATTCAGGGTGATACGCTACCTTTAGTCCAAATTGTATATGGTTCCGGCAATATGATTCCTGATGCATATAATGCTTATGCAAAAGCTGGGGCAAAAGCCATTATTCATGCAGGAACAGGCAATGGATCAGTGGCAAAAAATATTGTGCCGACTTTAAATGAGCTACAAAAACAAGGGGTGCAAATTATCCGTTCCTCACGTGTGCCCCAAGGCTTCGTTTTAAGAAATGCAGAGCAGCCCGATGATCAATATAACTGGGTGGTGGCGCATGACTTAAATCCACAGAAGGCAAAACTACTGGCAGCCCTGGCGCTTACCAAAACTCGAGATGCAAAAGAAATTCAGCGCATGTTTTGGGAATATTAATATTTAGGCCAAATGAAGAAAGTATGTAGCGATACTTTCTTCATTCCTGAGATTAAAAGTCTTCATCTGTTGATCGAAAATTTTAAAATAACGACTTCCATTTTTTAAAAAAATTTGCACATTTATTCACCTCATTACAAGAGAACCTAAAAACTCAAAAAATGATCATCAAACTGCAATATTCAGCTGATAATAATCATCTTACAGAACTTTAGATCAAGGCATAAAAGTCCATTCAGCAGATCAAAAACTGCTATTCGGGAGTAAGCATGAATACCAGCGATAACTATGTAAAACAGATCAAGAATACGAAACGTGGTGGTTATACCCCAACCCTTGCCAAAGACATGAATAAACATAAAATTCAGAAAGCGCTACGTTTAATAGAACAGTGGAGAAAGCTTGCAGACGAACTGAAGCCACAAATGCAAATTGACATGGCTTTAACCTTGGAAGAATGTGCACAAGACTTAGCCCAGATCCTGAGGCCCAAATAAGCAGTGTTATCTTTTAAATTCTTTTTGACTTGCCCACCTTTGCAGTGGGTAAGTTTTTTATCTTAAAGCAGGAAAATCGATCGTTCATTTTTTGGCTTGCGTTTTCAGCGAAATTCGCTATCATTCATCCCACGTTGCCGGCATAGCTCAGTTGGTAGAGCAACTGACTTGTAATCAGTAGGTCCACAGTTCGAATCCGTGTGCCGGCACCATTTTATACTTAGCCTCGCTTTTTAGTGAGGCTTTGTTGTTTTTGCAATTAATCTTTTTTCAGAATATTTAAACGCTCATTATTTATTATTTTTCGCACTAATTTGCACGTACTTGACCACACCTTCCGCATACAGCTTGCGACATAACTTGGCTGTCATGCGAATTTTAAATGCATCCAAATCTGCAGTCTGGTGTGGTAATTGCTGAATTTTCTGAAAATAATTTGCAAAACCCTGCAAAACGTCTTTAGATAAATCCCGGATTTCAATCTCCGCAAAATCATAGCCCTGCAAAGTTTGCTTCAAAGCCGATTCAGTCATTAAATTATCTGAATTTACATCCGCAGCTTTTAATAACCACTGATACTTTCGTTTTTGCAATGAATTTAAATCCAGCCATTTTTCAGACCAGATTAAATAATGAAAACCCAATCTGCCCTTTGAATTTAAAACACTCCGCACTGAATCGAGCAATGAATTCAAATTGGAGTGATAGGCAGCGTCGATACACAGCACCACATCAAAGCCAGATGTGAACTGAATCTGTTTTAAATTTAAAAAAGAATGTGGGTGAATTGCAGTAAGTTGAGGAAGATGTTTTTGAATTTGAATTACACAACTGGATTGTAATTCCACGGCTTCAATATTCTGAACATGATAATGCTGTTGCCAATGAAGCAGACTTGCACCCTGTCCACAGCCTAAATCGAGCAATCTGTCTTGTGCAGTTAAATGAACTGCTTGCGCCAACTGATCTGCCAATTGACGACAAGCGTCAGGATAGGAGGATGTTGCATCATCCCAATAGCCCAAATTACTCCAAGCGAGTTCAGCATCATCCCCTAACTGTTTTGCGTTAATCGCATACTTATGTTGTGAAAATTGCTGTTGAATCGCTTGAAGCCATTTCATGGATTAGTAGCCGAGTTGTGGGGCAACCTCAACTTTAGGTTTTAATCCCACAAACGGCAATGGGGCACCCAAAATTTCTGCAATATGCATTGCTGACGTCACTGCAGATTCGAGCACCGGCAACCCATCACAAGACCAAGAACCACAATAGAACACTTTACGGTTGAGATCTTTATGGCGTTGTTGCAGCTCTTTGTTTAAAGCAACGGTTTGAGAATCCACCACCGCACGGGTTAAAGTGACGCTGGAAATGACTTTTTTAGGATCAATGTCAGTCACCGGTCGCCAAGTTTGGAACACTGGCGTTTTACCCACCAGACTCGGTTCAACCGAATTCAACCATACGGTAAACTGTTGACGAGTAAATTTACGATCCATCATATAACTGAGGACCGCCCAGTCTTTACGCTTGGGTGGCATCACAGTTTGATCGGTGTGAATGACCAATTGACCCTGTTCAAATTTGAATTTCTTTAACAGCACAATATCATCTGCAAATTGTTCATTATTTAAAAAGGTTTCAATTTTATTGGTCGGTGTGGCCACAATGACACGATCAAAAATGCGTTGCTCACCCAATGCATTTTCAACTGAAACACCATTTTCTTGCTCTTTGACTTGGGTAATGGCTGAACCATTATGAATTTCAATGCCTTCAATTAGCTTGTCGACCAATGCCGGTGTGCCACCTTGCAGACGCAGCAAAGCATCGCCATCGGTCAATTGACGCAAGAAGGTCAATAACGGTTTGGCAGGCCAGTCCCCAATGGTTTTTGGGTTACAGGTACAAATGGTATACAGCACCGGCATCACTACGCCATGCCAGAATACTTCCTCAATATCATTATTATTGATAAATTCAGCCAGAGTAATCTCTTGATTCTTTGATCTGAAGAATCTGGCAATGGCCGCTTTCAGTTGCAGCATGCCTTTGACCAAGCGCCAGCCGTATTGTTGCAGCCCTTTGCGGTTATTAATAATCGGGAAATTACCAATCCGACTACGCGTAGTGGTTAACCATGTTTCAGTGCGATCTTCAAATAACCAGCTGCATGCCATATAGGTACGCACGGGGAAAGTGGGGATACCTAAATACGTTGCCAAACTGAGGGTATTTTTCCACAAATGAGGATTCATGACACGCAAGGGTGCATCAATTAAGCCGCCTTCAAACTCTATGCTATGGCTATCCATACCACGTCCAGGCAATGCTTCAAAAATAGTTATGCTATGCCCTGCATCTTTAAGAATTCTGGCGGTAGCTAGCCCAGCCATGCCACTACCAATAACTGCAATATCCAAAATTATTATCCGTCAGTTACACATAAGATTAATGAAATTATGAACCAAGCGAGATTAAAAGGGGGTATTAAAATATTCCAGAATATGTTTTTTTAACAAAAGTCATCATCAGAAATATTAGAAAGATTTTTTAGATTGATTCAGGGATTAAATAAAACCTAATAAATATACTAAAATATTATAATTTCACCCATATAAATATTAAAAACCTTTAAAAAAAGGATATATAAATTAACCAATATTATAACGATCGTTTTACAAATTCATAAAATACAGCTATGATACATCACATAATAATTTGACCATCAGACGCACTTTTAAGACCTTATAACTATCAAATGCTGTAAAAACAAAAAAATTATTTCGCAAAAAGCCCCTAAGTTTTTTAGGGGCTTCTTTATTTCTTGAATGACCAATCCATCAATGGCTAAAATTAACTGGCCACCGGAATCTCACCAAACTTGCCGCTATTAAAGTCATTAAAGGCTTGAATAATTTCAGCCTGAGTATTCATCACGAAAGGACCATGGCCCTGAATTGGCTCATTTAAAGGCTGACCGGTGAGCACCAGAAATTTGCTGTCTTTCATCGCTTGCAGTTGAATATCGGCTTCACCATCTTGAGCAAACATGACAATGGAACTGTCTTGAACATGCTGCGTTCCATTCAGCTGCATTTCACCTGATAACACCACAACCAAGACATTGTGATCGACAGGCACATGAATGTGATGCACCTGATCTGCTTTTAATTCACCATCCCATACATTTATAGGACTATAGGTAGATGCAGGTCCCCTATGTTCTGTATCACCCTGTATATAGCGCCCTGCAATCACACGGATATGCCCTGCGCCCTGTTCCAGTTCAATCACAGGAATCTCTTGGGCTTCAATGGCCTGATATTTAGGTGCAGTCATTTTGTCTGCCGCAGGCAAATTCACCCAAAGCTGTACCATTTCAAACAAGCCACCATTTTGGGCGAATTCTTCAGAGTGAAACTCTTCATGCACCAAACCTGCACCCGCCGTCATCCACTGCACATCACCGGTTTTAATCTGACCACCACCGCCTGCTGAATCTTTATGAGTCACCCCACCTTGATAGGCTAGCGTCACCGTTTCAAAACCACGATGTGGATGTGAACCGACGCCATGCTGCTGTGTAGTTGGCTTAAAATGATACGGTGCTGCATAGTCCAAGAGTAAAAATGGACTAATCGCCTGCCCTAAACGGTCATAGGAAAACAGGTTTTTAACCGGAAAGCCGTCGCCTACCCAATGCATGTTCTGGTTACGGTAAACGCCAATAATTTTTTTCATTTCAAAGCTCCTATCACTAGGAAATAATATGGATTTATCTTAAAACTTTTAAAGTCGTCAGCCTAGCGCATGAGCAATATACAGCGTATCAACAATAGGATAATCTTCTGACTATTTCTCTAAAATGATAAAAATCTGCATAAACGGCTTTAAGCAGAAGCCTCTTTTTCCATCATTAAATCCGCCATTCAATGTTTTGATTTTAATACGGTGGAGCAAAGTGCCGTTCAGGATGAGTCACTCTATAAAATATATGGATTGCTTTAAGCAGTTAATAAACAAAATAATGTAGAAATCCTTCATTAAAAAATAAAAAGAGAAGACCAAAAAATTGAGCGGCAAAGCCTAGCCATCTCGCTTTATTTATTAAATTTTACAGATAAAAATCCAGGTGCTAAGTCCTGGATTTTTTGGGAGAGTATTTTAACTTGAAATTAAATTTTACCAATCAAGTCGATTGAAGGCGCCAGTGTGGCATCACCTTCTTTCCATTTTGCAGGGCAAACTTCACCTGGGTGCGCATGTACATATTGCGCAGCTTTCACTTTACGGAGAAGTTCTTGAGCGTCACGACCAATACCACCGGCATTAATTTCGACAATTTGGATTTTACCTTCAGGGTCAATCACAAAAGTACCGCGGTCTGCCAAGCCATCAGACTCAATTAAAACTTCAAAGTTTTTCGCCAAAGTCCAGGTTGGATCGCCAATCATTGCATATTGGATTTTTTTGATTTCGTCTGAGCTGTCATGCCAAGCTTTATGGGTAAAGTGGGTATCTGTCGATACTGAATAAATCTCAACGCCCATTTTTTGGAATTCAGCATAGTTGTCTGCCAAATCACCCAGTTCTGTTGGACAAACAAAAGTGAAGTCTGCAGGATAGAAAAATACCACTGACCATTTTCCGATCATGTCTTTTTCAGACACTGCAACGAATTCACCATTTTTATAAGCAGTTGCGTTGAATGGTTTTACTTCAGTATTAATTAAACTCATGAGATATTCCTCTAGCTCGTTTCTGGGATTGCTTATGTTGTGAAGCTAGAATACGAAAGTTTCTAAAATAGATAAAACCGTACTTTTTCATAAAAACAATCGAAAAAATAGATTAAATATTTCTATCATATTTCTAGATTTAATTGTTTTAGACAATAAAAAACCCTTTGTTGTTACAAAGGGTTTTGGATGACGACTTACCGTTTTGAATCAATTAAAACGGTAAATCATCATCTAAATCAGCAGGTGCAGCGACAGGCGCAGCAGGTGCAGATTGCGGTGCTTTCTGGAAAGCAGACGGATTATTGTTTGCATAACCGCCTTGTTGGTTGTTATTAAAACCACCAGCTTGATTATTGCCATAACCGCCTTGGTTATTGCTATTATTATTGTTGTTATAACCGCCGCCTTGGTTGTTGTTGAAACGTGGTTGATTATAACCCCCGTTGTCACCACCCGCAGCTTGTTCACCTTGCTGACGGTTGTTGCTATCTAACATTTGCATTTGTTCACCACGAATCTCTGTGGTGTAGCGTTCTTGACCGCTTTGGTCTGTCCACTGACGCGTACGCAATGAACCTTCGATATAAACTTTAGAACCCTTACGTAGATATTGCTGTGCAATTTCACCTAAGCGGTTATGCAGCACAATACGATGCCATTCAGTTTGCTCTTTACGTTCACCGGTCGTTTTATCCGTCCAGGAATCGCTGGTTGCGATTGAAAACTGAGTAAGCGAACCACCATTCGCGAAAGTTTTGGTTTCAGGATCTTTGCCTAAAGTTCCGACTAAAATTACTTTATTAACACCACGCATCAGACGTACACTTCCTATCTATTTCTATATTTTACTTTATAAGAGTTATGCTTAAATGGCTACATCTTTACCTAACAACTGCGTTAAATCTTGTCGCGCAGCTTCATCTATAAGCTGTTTATCAATTTTAACATACGCAAATTGCTGATCAGACATCACCACAACCTCTTCAATACCACGAATTGCCAAAAGTTGAGAAGTCCACTCATCCGTTTGTTTCGTCTCGGGTAAACTCAGCACCAAGGATGAAAGATAACGTGGTTGAGCCAAGCCAAAACTGATTAACAACCAGACAATTGCGATGCCACTTAAGATACTCCAACCCAAGGCTGTATTATTGAGTAACAAGAGTTGGCCACCAATCATACCGCCAAAAAATGCCCCTAAAAACTGACTGCTGGCATTCACACCCATGGCTGTGGCTTTAGACTGAATCGGTGCGGATTTAGATAGCCATGAAGGCAACAAAGCCTCCATCACGTTAAAGGCAATAAAGAACAATCCCAAACCTGCCAATAAAATGTATTTGGATCCATAGCCAAAAATCAGCACCAGTAAACCCAGAATGATCCCGCCAATTGCAGTCAGGAAAATACCGCGCATTTTACGATATTTTTCTGCCAATATAATGCTTGGAAAAGCAAAAAACAGGCTAATAACCAGCAGGGGTAAATACACCAGACCATGGCTGGCCAATGGAATATCAGCAAACTGAATCAGTTGCGATGGCATATAAATAAACATCGCAGTCAGCAACAAATGCAGCGCAAACACTGAAACATGCAAGCGATTCAAATCGCCCATTTTCAGCACCTGTTTCAGTTGTGCAAGATAACCTTGCTGATAATTTTTATGATGACGGGTCACTTTAGGCACCAACAGCAACATGGAAATTGCTGCCAAGCCCATAATGGTCGTCACCCAAAATAGTCCGGAAATACCGACCAGACTGGTGAGCCAAGGCCCAAGGCTAAACGCCAGCATAAAAGAGAAGCCAATACTCATCCCCATCACCGCCATGGCTTTGCTGCGCTGTTCTTCACGCGTGACATCGGCTAACAGTGCCATCACCACAGCAGAAACCGCGCCACCACCAGCAATCGCACGACCAATGATCACGCCATAAATGGTTTCGGACATTGCGGCAACTGCACCACCGAGTGCGAACAACAATAAGCCTAAAACGACCAAGGGCTTACGGCTAAAACGGTCAGCCAGCAAGCTAAATGGAATCTGTAAAATGGCCTGGGTCAAACCATATACACCGACCGCCAAACCAATCAGCGCAGGTGTTGCCCCTTGATATGACTGGCCTGCTACAGAAAAAACAGGAATAATCATGAACAAGCCCAACATACGCAGGGCAAAAATACTGCTTAAGGCAAAGGTTGAACGGCGTTCTAAAGCATTCATCATATCAATAAGCTTAGGTTTATGAGTTTAATTTCGATGGGCTATCCTACAACATTCATGTTGTGGATGTTGAGTTATTCAAAGATCAGCCCCCATAAATAAGGGCGCATTTTATGCGCCCTTATTGTAACCGTTTTTCTTAAAAAAGGATTAACCGATCCGTTCTTGACGCTTACTATATTGAATGGATGCAATCACTGCCCAGACAATAAACGCGACACCAATCAAACCAGTCACGACTTCTGGTATATGCAACCCAGCACCACTCGCCAGCATAATGAATGCCAAAGCACCAATGGCATAATGCGCGCCATGCTCAAGGAAGATATAAGCATCTAATGTGCCTTTTTCAACTAGATAAATGGTCATTGAACGCACGAACATGGCACCAATTGCTAGACCGAGCATAATGATCACTACATCCGATGTAATCGCAAAAGCACCGATTACCCCATCAAAACTGAACGATGCATCCAGTACTTCAAGATAAATAAAACCGCCTAAGCCTGCTTTAATCACTCCGGTAGATGCACCACTGGCATCATGTGCCACCGCATTGCCATCTTCATCAACTTCAGGTTCACCACCTAACAAATGGCTGAGTACTTGAACCCCGATATAAACCACAATGCCCCAGATTCCTGCCATGGTTACCACCAAACGTGATGCTTCAGCTACATTGGCCGCCATGATCAGCAAGCCAATTAATGCAAGGAATACTGACATTGCAGGTACATTGGCAAGATTGGACAAACGCGCTTCAATCCACCTAAACCAATGCGTATCTTTTTCACTATCCAGAAAGAAATTCAGGAAGACCAACAACAGGAACGAGCCACCAAATGCTGCAATTTCAGCATGATGTGCCATCAATTTCTCTGAATAAAGAATAGGATCATTGATCGCCATTTTTACGACTTCAAGCATGCCCATGTCCGCAGTGACAGCAACAATCACAATCGGGAACACCAAACGCATGCCAAATACAGCAATAACAATGCCGACGGTCAAGAAAATCATTTTCCAGAAATGATCCCAACCGCGTAGTACCGAGGCATTGACCACGGCATTATCGAAAGAAAGTGACACTTCCATCACCGCTAAAATGGCAGTAATGGTGAGCGCCGTGAACATGGTCTTTAAACCTGCTTCTGGGCCATGGCTATAGCCCCAATATGCAGAAATAGCCAGACACACGATCGTAAAAATGATTGAGAAACCAAAATGTTTCATCATGATAGATCGACCTATGAACAAATATGTATGGAGAATAAATTCGGTAAAACTTAAAAATAGGAGTTTAAGATTTTATGCGCACAATTATGACGACTTTTTAATATTAATCCAAAATTCTTCGTATGATTTTTTTCAAGACCACGCCACACTTTATGTGGCTGGATATCTTCATCTAAGAACTCTTGATATAGTCGGCATTTGGTATATTTTCTTTTATTCTCAACAGGATGATGACATGAGCTTTTCTCAAGATGTATGGCAGCGAAATTTAGCTTTATATCAAAAAACTTTAGCCCTGCCATTTAACCAGGAACTTGCACAAGGTACTTTGAGCAAAGAGGTTTTTAGTCATTATGTAATTCAGGATGCACATTATTTACTGGCCTATGGTCGCGCACTTGCGGTCTGTGCTGCCAAAGCCTTTGAAGCCGATGACGTGATTCAGTTTGCAGAAGCTGCTCGCATTGCCATTGTGGTTGAACGCAGTCTGCATGACGGTTTCATGCAGGAATTTGATATCAGCAAAAAAGAATTTGAATCCACTCCACTTACCTTGGCTTGTCATCACTACACCTCATTTTTAACTGCAACGGCATGGTCTGAAAGCTATCCGGTGGTGTTGGCTTCCTTACTGCCTTGTTTCTGGATTTATGCCGAAGTCGGTAAAGATATTGTCGAAAATTCTATTGCAAACAATCCATATCAAGCTTGGGTCGATACCTATGCAGGCGAAGAATTCAATGAGGCCGTGCGAAATGTGATTGCCACCATTGATAGAGTCGCAGCGCGCTGTGATGCCGATACGCTTGCAAAAATGCATCAGGCTTATACTCAAGCTGCCAAACTGGAATGGTTGTTCTGGGATAGCGCCTATGATCAAAGACAGTGGTTAGGATTGGATGCCTAAACTCTTTTCATAAATTATCTTTCAATTAATAGTAAGTTGTTGTTAAAGTTAATTTTAAAAATAGATTTTAGCAAGTGATGCGTGTGGCATGGATGCCACACGTTTCCCATCCCTTGCGCTGCATTTTAAAGCAGGGCTTAAAACTGACTCAGGATGTCCTGTATAGGAAACAAAATATTTTTCTTGCGGAGTCAAAATATATTTTGAGATCCTCATTTTGCCCTCTCAACAGTAGAGTCAATACCTAGGCAAAGATACAGAAATTGAATCAGTTCAACAAAGCAGTGCTGATTTTTAAAAATCCAATATTGAATATTTTTTGATTTTTACACGTTATCTAATTACTCGTCATAAAAATGCATTGTTTGTTTTTAATTCTGAAACATCTGCCAGCCATAAACCAGTCCTGCCGCAGCAACTATCCAGCATAGCGTCGCTATACCCAGGCACGACCACATTGACATTTTGGTTGCCAATACATACATCAACAGCAAATAAATAAAATAAGGAATAAGGAATAAGCGACCATAAACCGAATAATGCAGTTGTACGCAACGCTTCTGCACCCTGCTGTTGCGAGACAACTACATGCGCAATCAAGGCAAAAGTCGGAATAACGGCACCAATCCTGCAATATAAAAAGCTTTATTCTTGGAAAGGATAGAAATAATTAAAATAATGGCTGCATCTAAACTACATTTTAAAAATAAAGCCAGCATCGCTATCCATCCGAAAAGATCAATTGATTGAATCACCTAGTCTACGCTGCGCAATATCGTTCGCTTAAATCATCAAATTCACCACAAGCAAGGCAATCAATGCAGGAACCGCCTGAATATAAATGATCTTTTTACTGGCGGTTATGCCACCATAAATTCCGGCAACCAAAACACAGCCTAAAAAGAAATTGGCCAGTGCCATGGCATAAGCATCCGGTGCAAATAGCGACCAGATTAACCCGGCGGCTAAAAAACCATTATATAAGCCCTGATTTTTCGCCAAAACTTGGGTCAATTTTGCCTTTTCGAGAGTATTGCCGAAGGCTCTCATTCCAAGCGGTTTATCCCACAGGAACATTTCAAGAACCAGAATATAAACATGCAGCAGTGCAATCAGTGTGATTAAAATTTTGGCGATCATTGTTTTTCATTTCCCTTATTATTTTCATGTTATTGTGCTGTGAGTTTGCTTTTTTAGCGATACATTCGTCAACAATATTCACATTAAAAGTAAATTATTCAGGCTTGTTACTCCTTAAAAAGCTCGCTACAGTCTTATAAACTTTAACTAAAGTCATTCGGCCGACATAATATGTCGTTAAAAAACGATTTTTTCAGCTTGAACAAAATTAAATCGCTATCATATATAACCTTCAATTTGCACATTACCGAGATGTTTTATGAGCCAAAGTCATATCCGTATTCGAGGCGCACGTACCCATAACTTAAAAAATGTGTCACTCGATATTCCACGTGACAAATTCGTGGTCATTACGGGACTCTCAGGCTCTGGTAAATCTTCCTTAGCTTTTGACACCTTATATGCTGAAGGTCAGCGCCGTTATGTAGAATCACTTTCTGCCTATGCGCGCCAGTTCCTTTCGCAAATGGAAAAACCAGAAGTCGATTCTATTGAAGGTTTAAGTCCAGCGATTGCAATCGAACAGAAATCAACCAGTCACAATCCACGTTCAACTGTGGGAACCATCACTGAAATTTATGACTATTTACGTCTTTTATATGCCCGTGTCGGAACACCGTATTGTCCTGAACATGACTTGCCGATGGTGGCTCAAACCATCTCTGAAATGGTCGATGCGGTTAAAGGCTTAGAGGAAGGTACCGCTTTAATGCTGCTTGCGCCTGTAGTGCGTGAACGTAAGGGCGAATACACCAACCTGTTTGAGCAATTGCAAAGCCAAGGTTTTGTCCGTGCCCGTGTCGATGGTGAAATTGTTGAAATTGACACTCCACCCGAGCTGGATAAAAAGAAAAAACATACCATTGAAGTGGTGGTCGACCGTTTTAAAGTCCGTGATGACTTAGGCAACCGTATTGCCGAATCTTTTGAAACCGCACTGCGCTTAGGCGGCGACATCGCGATTTTATCGTGGATGAAGGGTGAACAACCTGAACGTGTATTCTCTGCCAAGCATTCTTGCCCTGAATGTGATCGTGCGGTTGCTGAACTTGAACCGCGTTTGTTCTCGTTCAACAATCCATTTGGTGCTTGCCCGGTCTGTGACGGTTTGGGCACACGCAGCCATTTTAGTGCTGAAAAACTGATTCCAAACAATGAAGTTTCAATTAGCCAAGGCGCGATTCGTGGCTGGGACAGACAACGTCCGTATTACTACAGCATGATTGAAAAAGTTGCAGCACATTTTGGCTTTTCTTTGGATACGCCGTGGAATGAACTGGATGCCGACACCAAAAAGAAATTCCTTTACGGAACAGGCAAAGACAAAGTTGATTTAAGTTATATCGATGAACGCGGTCGTCAGCATAAACGTGTGCAAGCTTTTGAAGGGATTTTGCCGCATCTGGAACGTCGCTACCGTGAAACCGAATCGAATTATGTCCGTGATGATTTGGCGCAATATTTATCCAATGCTGCATGTGATGCCTGTGATGGTTCGCGTCTAAATGAAATTTCACGTAACGTCCGGGTCAAAGATAAAACCATCGCACAAATTACCAAGATGTCGATTGGCGATGCCGAAGCTTATTATCAAGACCTGCAACTTGAAGGTGCCAAAGGCGAGATTGGCGACAAGATTTTCAAGGAAATCCGGGAGCGTTTGCACTTCCTGGTTTCTGTCGGTTTGAACTACTTAAGTCTTTCGCGTTCTGCCGAAACCTTGTCGGGTGGTGAAGCACAGCGTATCCGTCTGGCTTCGCAAATTGGTGCAGGCTTGATGGGGGTGATGTATGTCCTCGATGAACCGTCAATTGGTTTGCATCAACGTGATAACGACCGTCTGCTTGAAACTCTGGTTCGTCTGCGTGATTTAGGCAATACCGTTTTGGTGGTCGAGCATGATGAAGATGCGATTCGTGCCGCCGATCATATTATTGATATTGGTCCGGGTGCTGGTGTACATGGCGGTCATATTATTGCCGAAGGTACCTATGAAGAAATTTTGGAAAATCCTGACTCGCTTACTGGACAGTATTTATCAGGCAAGTTAAAAATTAAAGTGCCGGAAGTTCGTACCCAACCGCCAAAACCGGAAGAAAAAATCAAGTTGATGGGTGCTGCCGGTCATAATTTACAGAATGTTGATTTAACCATTCCGTTAGGCATTATGACCTGTGTGACGGGGGTTTCAGGTTCGGGTAAATCCACCCTGATTAACCGTACCCTTTTACCGCTTGCCGCAACGCAATTGAATGGTGCAACCACTTTAACTGCTGAAAAATTCGATTCGATTGACGGCTTACAGTTTCTTGATAAAGTCGTGGATATTGACCAAAGCCCGATTGGACGTACACCACGTTCTAACCCTGCGACTTATACAGGTTTGTTCACTCCGATTCGTGAGTTGTTTGCGCAAACGCCTGAAGCCAAAGCACGCGGTTATGCTGCGGGTCGTTTCTCGTTTAACGTCAAAGGTGGTCGTTGTGAAGCCTGTGAAGGCGATGGCATGATTAAAGTGGCGATGCATTTCCTGCCCGATATGTATGTGCCTTGCGATGCCTGTCATGGCGACCGTTATAACCGTGAAACGCTGGAAGTCGGTTATAAAGGCAAGAACATTTCCGATGTTTTGGGCATGACTGTTGAAGATGCCATGCATTTCTTTGAAGCCATTCCAGTGATTCACCGTCGTTTAGAAACTTTGACTCATGTCGGTTTGGGTTATATCCGTTTAGGTCAGTCTGCGACAACCCTTTCGGGGGGTGAAGCACAACGTGTCAAATTGGCCCGTGAGTTGGCTAAGCGTGATACGGGTAAAACCTTATACATCCTGGATGAACCGACTACAGGTCTGCATTTCCATGACATTGCCAAACTGCTGGATATTCTGCATCAGCTGCGCGACAAGGGTAATACCATTGTGGTGATTGAGCATAATCTGGATGTGATTAAGACTGCCGACTGGGTGATTGATCTTGGTCCTGAAGGTGGTGCTGGTGGCGGTATGATTATTGCTGAAGGTACACCTGAAGAAATGTCGAAATCTAAAGTTTCACATACAGCGAAGTTCTTGAAGCCACTGTTGAAATAATTTTCTATTTTCGCTAAATGCATGATAAAACGGTGATTCATTCACCGTTTTTTATTTGAGGAAATCATGCGGTTTTCAGAAAGATATGGATATAAACCAGTTCGTGACATTATTCAAAAAGAAAGCATAGATGATCATTTAAGAAATGGGATTTGGAGTGTTTTTCATCTATGTTTGTGGAGCAAAATTTCTCATCACCCTTCTATTTACTCATATACAAAAAATTCGAATCTAAATAACTTAATAAATAAATATTGGTTCAATTTTTTTAAAAAACCTAACGATACAATTCCGCTTCGTTCTCATGAATCAATTACTATCATCAGAAATTTATTTTTTAAATTTGAATGGCATACTATTTATAGCTTTATTGAAGAAACTTTAGAAAATTATCCAACCCAATATTGTGAAAAAAAAGAAAAATTTATTGAACAAATTAATCAGATATTAGAAAGAGAAAATAGTGCTTACCGAATCATAAATGACGAAATTATTCCTATCACTTCCGAGCAAGAAATTGAATCTATTGAAAATGCTATAAATAACACAAATCCATATTCAGGTGTTCAACAACATCTAAATCAAGCTTTAAAACTGATGTCAGATCGTCAAAACCCGGATTATAGAAATTCAATTAAAGAATCGATTAGTGCTATAGAAGCTTTAGTAATGCAACTCCTTGAAGATAATTCGATTACTTTAGGAAAAGCGATTCCTAAATTAAGATCTAAATATAATTTACATCCAACTCTTATGGAAAGTTTAAATAAATTATACGGATATTCATCAGATGAAGATGGTGTGCGTCATGGTTCTCCTAACTCATCCACCGTTACTTATATTGATGCAAAATTTATGTTGGTTGCATGTACTAACTTTATTAATTATTTGATTGAGAAAACTAAATAAATAACGGGTGATATATCATCACCCTGCGACTTTATTCTTTCCATTTTCTTTGGCTTGAAATAACGACTTGTCGGCTTTTTCCAGTAAGGCCATCCACGATGCTGCACCCACCGCCACACCCGCACTGACAGAAATCTGGATATTCTGGTTGAGCTCGGCAATGTACAGTTCAGAGTTGCCAATTTCTTTCAGAATTTTATTCGCGACAACCCAAGCGTCATCAAAATCAGCCTGTTCGATTAATACCAAAAATTCATCACCGCCGTAACGAATGATCAAATCTGAATTTCGCACATTAACTTGTAATTTTTCCGCCACCAGCCGGATAACTTCATCACCGATAATATGCCCAAATGTATCATTTACATGTTTAAAATCATCAATATCAAAAATAATGAGGGCGGTTTGAGCGAATTTTTCAGGTTTCTTTTCCACATATTTAATATATTCATCTAGTGCCAAACGGTTGGATACACCGGTTAAAGTATCGGTATTGGCAATGTTTCTGAGCTGAAATTCTAAAGCATCTCGTTGCTGTAGCACGCGTTTTAACTTTTTAATTGCCTCCAATAAAGTGATCGGGTCAGCAGATGAATCCTCATAATCTGTAATTTTATGCTGTGCCAAACGAAGAATGGTATTTTTGGCTTTAAGTAAAGGTTTGAATACCCCATTTCGCGCATAGATCATGGTAAAACATGCTGTAACCAGACAAATTATTGCAACCAATAACGTCAGAATAAATTGTTGCTGTGCTTGATTTTTTTGTTTTTGAGCAACGCTAACACTGTAATCAAAAATATAGTTTTGCAAATTTACCACTGTCACTAATTTATCCACCATTGCTTCTGTCAGTTGCGTACCGGTCAATGAATATGCCTGACTGTGCATACTTTCATTAATCAAGCGAGTTACGATTGGAATGCCTTGGTCTAAAAACTTTGCCTTTACTTGCTGATGCAAAGCCAAATATTCCGGGGTTTTAGCCTGTTCAGGTTGTAGGGTATTGACCAAATCCCATAAATAATAGGCTTGATGTTGAGTCTGTAATGATCGAGCCAGATTATCCTCAGGTATTTTTTCTACAAAAGTAATGGATGGCATGATATTGGAGACAATCCGCCCTGCCTGATCGCGTAAATCTGCCAGAATTAAAATCAGGGTGTAGTATTCAGAAACAGAAGTGCTTTTAGCTTCAGATTGTAACAATACATTTTTTAAAATTTCGTGACAACTATCCCAAGCCATGAACATTTGATTAATCGCATGATCAAGCTGTTTTGAAGTACGTTCAGATTGGGGCAAAGCAGCATAAGCATCTACAGCTTGACGACCATGATGTAAAGACAGTTTTAAATTGGAAGATAAGCCTTGGACCTGAGCAGAAAAGCCCGCTGCTTGTAAAATATGTAGTGTCTGCTCAGTCTGTAAATCGACTTCTTTTCGATGTGCATGCAATTCTTGTAAATTTTCTGCTAATTCATCAGTACTACTACTCGACATCACCTTATTGGCAGGCGCTCTTTCACGTGAAACCTGATTGGCTAAATCTGCAACCGCACGCAGCGCAGAAATTTCAATCAAGGCGCGATCTGCTTTTTGATAATTCTGATAACTACTGATAATCAAAGGAACAGAAAGAAAAAGAAGGGAAAATATAATGATGATCATCGACAACAAAAGCCGTTGAGCAATATGTCTCGAACGTAATTTATACATGGCTTCAGTACGCCCCGAACAAAAACAGCTGGCCAATCATCATCAGGTTATGCTTACAATACAATCGTATATATTACATTATTTTAACATTTAATGACAAAATTTAACCGATTTTAGTAAACTTATACCTCTTATTAGTTACTTATAATTTTTTTGATAAGAGACTATATTTATATATCATTTTCAAATTTCGATTTTTCATCTACTGGCAACTCATTAAGATAAAACAACAAACCCAGTTTATCTAAAATATCTAAACTAAGTTGCTTGCGCTCGCTCGCATCATCAGTGTCATGCATTTCCAGATTTAACACAAAAGCAGTAATCTGTCCGTTCGACTGCTCAACCCAACCGGTATACCAGCCCACTTGTGGACTTACATCCATTGCCCAGCCACTTTTAGCATATAATTTGGTATCTCCGCAACGCTCTATAAAAAGCATGTCTTTCACCTGTTCTTGAACAGCAGCATCAAAAGGCAATTGTTCAGTTGCAAGCTGATAAGCAAATTTCGCTTCCTGTTCAGGTGTGATTTTCAGAGGACCCAGCAGCCAAAAATTATCAACCTGTTGACCAATCTATTGATTTCCAAACCCGACACGCTGGATTTCTTGTTGCATTAAGTCTAGCCCAATCCGTCTCGCCAGCTCTTGATATACCGGAACTGCAGAAGCCTACATGGCTTGCGCCAAAGTCATGTCTTTTTCCCAAGCGGCAAAGGTACGTTTCTTGCCATACGATTTAAAAACTTCAGTGCTATTCGCTTTATGATGTTGCAAACCAATCAATGCATTTAATATTTTAAACGTTGAAGCTGGAATATAGGAATGATTGGCGCGGGTTAAAGCATTTCCATAACGATTAAACTGATGACCATCGTAAGTTATAAAGACCGCTTGTTTATTGGCTTGATTTAATAATGGGGCAATATCTTTTGATCGTACAGATGTGACTTCTGAGACGGGTTTTATCACGGTGGGTTTAGAATTCTGTTCTGTTTGCATGTGGCAAGCAGTTAATTGCATCAAGGCCATTAAAGCAACCCAAGTAAAACAATCCCTATTTCATCTAAAAATCTCGAATGAACTAATCTGCTATTTTTATCAAATTCCCTAACCCCATTTTGTCTGGATTACCCATATCTAAAAATATTTTTATAACAGATGTAAGAAAATATTTACACATGCCACAAATAAGTGCATAATGCACCGCATTAGGGCAAGTCAAAATCATTCCTCAGCAGGATCTTTGATTTACCTGAGATTTTTGGCTAAAAAACCCCAGTTTTTTTGAAAATTGGGGTTTTTTATTGCCTAAAATTTACTTACGCAAATGAAATCCAAGTTATTTTTGCACCTAAACAGGGCAATTATAGTGTCAATATTTCCAAAGAGACTTTTAAAGCCTTCAACCTTGCAATAAATCGTTATGTAATTAATTAATCTAGTTTGAATTTGCATGGCAGGAACGAGTATTTGGATCGTTTCTTTATTGAATATCAGGATTTATTTAGAGCACACTGAGCTTAGGCAAAAAAAAGCCCAACCTTGGGGAAAGTTGGGCATATAAAAACAAAACTTGTTTATGGAGAATCAGATCCTCATCACATTACTTCAATGTAATATGAGCTGATAGATAGATTATGATAAAAAACAACAAATAAGTAAAGCCTATTAAAACAATAGGGATTTACTTGAATCACAATAATCCCAGATAAATGTGAAATATTTCACAAATTCCTATTTGGTATGTTTATTTTTTAAACAAAAAATATCTAATTTAATTTTTATTTATTGTTTCGATCCAGAAAATAGTACAAGTATGATCACGGCGCATTCTACTGCAACACATATAAATTGTTTTTTACAATTAATAACTATAAATTAATCTATTTTTACATTGTAAAAATCCCTTTGAATTTCCTTCATTTCATGAAAAATAAGCTGCTTTAATGCACATATTCTTTTGTTCTGAAAAAAGTTTTTAAAGTTGACAGTCAACATGCTGATTGTTTATTTTTTATTCATATACATTATATAGAGTAAAAGCTCAATAAAATAATGTTCTTTTAGTTCATTGACTTAATGTTTTGTTACAATACAATGCCTACTGTTTAATCCATTTTTAACAGAACTGGTAATTATTATGAAAAAACTCGGTTTAGCCACTGCTTTATTATTAGCCATGACCGGTGCTCAAGCGTACCAATTCGAAGTACAAGGTCAATCTGAATACATCGACAATACAGTAAATGACAAAAACTTTACTGGCGCTGTACAAGGTACTTACTACTTTAAAAATGTTGATTCTTCAAAAGGTCCATTGGCTGAAGCAGCGTTTTTAAATCAGGCGTCTAACGTTTCTGTAGCTTATAGCTATGGCGAATATGACGTTGATGCGGATGAAACTGACTTTACTGCCCACACTTATGGTGCTAAAGCTGAAGCTTATATTCCAACTAGATTTGTTCCTGCCTATGCAAGTGCGTCTTATAACCACACTAAGCTTGATGGTAAAGGCGGTCAAGCCGATGACCAAGGCGACCGTTATGCATTAGAACTGGGTGCTCTTGTAATCCCTAACTTCTTGGTTGCAGTGGGTTATACCAGTGTTGCTGACCAAGCTTCTCTTGATGCTTTCAATATCATGAATAACGGTATTGCTAAAGCTGCTCTTGAAACCAACACAATTGCTGATGATCAAGATGCAATCACTGCACGTACTAAATACGTAGGTGCGATTGACGGTACTAACATGTCTATCGGTTTTGAATCTGGTTTAGTTTATGGTGAAGATACTGCTTACAACCTAGGTACTACTCTTTTTATTACCCCTAAATTAAGCGTTGCTGCTTCTTACATGGAATCTAGCTTTGATGGTTCTCCAGACTCTGCTTGGGGCGCGAACGTAAATTACTTCATCACTCCTGCTGTTGCAGTTGGCGCTTCTTATGTAAATGCTAACTATGAATCAGCTCAAGCAAATGATTTAACAGTTCGTGACACTCAAACTGTTGGTGTTAATGCTAAATTCCGTTTCTAATTTTTAATTAGAAAAAGAATTCAAAAAAAGGACGCTTTATGTGTCCTTTTTTATTTTCTGGATTTATTCAGAAGTCCGAACCAAACTTAAAAAATGTAAATGGCGTTCATATTGATCAATAATATCTTGTAATAGATCATCTGAAGTCCAATCCATCACATCATAATTCTGACCACCTTCTCTTAAAAAGACTTCCGCTTGATAATAGGTTATTTCATTCGACGGCATTTGCGGCATGAAACTCGGTGGAACTGTTTCGCGTATCACCACTTGGTAGATAAAATTAATTTCATCATGGTGATCGACTCTCAATTCCAAGCCATCAGTAATCGAACGAATGCTCACAGTCAGCTTACGCCGTTGAAATTCTTTTTGCACACTTTGAAAAGCCTGGGATACTTCAGTTTCGATATACTGTTTCACCTCTGCTTCAGTATGCGGATAATGCATAATCAGACCTAAACGCTGCTGCCAGCTGCGTGGGTTCTGAATCGCCCGCGGGGTAATGCGTGCTTCTTGTAAGGCATTCATTTTAGTCACGTCTAAACGCAAGGCTTTTAATAAACCCCAACAGATAAACAGCATAATAAAAGTGAACGGCAAGGCACTCATCATGGTGGCTGACTGTAATGCACCTAATCCACCGACTAACAATAAAACAATCGCCAATACCGCCATCAGCACGGTCCAAAACAGTCTTTGCCAAAGGGGAGAATTTTCAGATTTTGCAGTTAAATAGTCGGTCACCAGTGCACCTGAATCTGCAGAAGTCACAAAAAATAGCACCACCAGAACAGTGGCCAATAAGCTCATGACGCTGGAAAAAGGCAAACTATGCAGGAACTCGAAGAGTGCGACCGATGAATCGCGTTGAACTGCCAGAACCAGAGAATGATTGGCCTCATGCAAAATGCTATATAACGCGGCATTTCCCATAAAACCCATCCAGATCAGGGTAAAGCCGGTCGGAATCAGCAAGACACCGACAATAAATTCACGAATACTGCGTCCTTTGGATACCCGGGCAATAAACATGCCCACAAATGGCGACCATGAAATCCACCATGCCCAGTACATAATGGTCCAGCCACCAATCCAGCCATTCGGTTGATAGGCATAGAGATTAAAGGTCATCGCAAATAAATTTGAGACATATTGTCCCGCATTTTGAATGGTGGTCTGGAGTAAATAAATAGATGAACTGGCAAAAAACACGAACAGCAATAAAATCAGCGCCAAAATTAGATTCAGTTCAGATAGGCGTTTAATCCCTTTATCTAAGCCTAAAAATACCGACATTGAAGCCATTACACTGACTATAACAATCAGAATCACTTGGGTGCTTGCGGCTTGTGGAATTCCAAACAGATAGTTCAGCCCCGAATTAATTTGCGTCACCCCAAAACCCAAGGTAGTAGCGACACCGAAAACTGTTCCAATCGTGGCAAAGGTATCGACTGTATCCCCGATAGGACCATAAATTTTTTGACCAATCATCGGATATAAAGCAGAACGAATTTTGAGTGGCAGATTGTGGCGATAAGAAAAATAGGCCAGTGCTAATCCCACAACGGTATAGATTGCCCAGGCATGAAAGCCCCAATGAAAGAAAGTCACGCGCATAGACTGCTGTGCAGCTTGAATCGTTTCACCCGCCCCTTGCGGTGGTGATACATAGTGCATGACCGGTTCGGCAACCCCAAAGAACATGAGACCGATCCCCATGCCTGCGGTAAATAACATGGCAAACCAGGAAGCATTGCTATAACTGGGTTGGCTATGATCGGGACCCAGTTTAATTTCCCCCATGTCTGATAACGCAATATAAATCAGTAAAATAAGAAATATCGCGACCGATAATACATAGAACCAGCTAAAAGAATCTGTCACCCATTTATTGAGATGCTTAGTAATCAGCTCAAATGAGTTTGGGGCTAAAATAACCACGACCAGAAAGATAGAAATAATAGCGACGGTACTCAAAAACACATTTAGATTGACGTTAGCAAACCAGGACGGATTTTTGGAAGGCATATATCCTCCATTTAATATTTTAATTAATGGGACAGACCAAACGGTCAAATAAAGCATTTATCGAAAGATAAATAAAAGACGAGCTAAGTAGAACAAAATTAAAACTCAAACATAGCGTAAATTAATGACATGCATGGTGCAGTTACATTCCTGTAATATGGCCACAACTTCAGATTATTTCTGATTCTTATCCCGATTGGGCAAGTGTGCAATGTATTGCAGGGCGATTAAACGCGAAACAATCAGCGCCAAGTACATGACACCCACAAACATTTGCAACATGGCCAATACACGTGCAGGCGCACTCATCGGCATTAAATCAGACAAACCGGTTGCCGACTGCAAACTAAAACTTAAAAACAGTAAATTCAGCCAGGTTTGTAAGCCGGTCATATTCGGATTGTGAAAACTACCCGGTAGCAAAAGCTGGCAAATGTTATATAAAAAGGCAAAACCCCAGGCAAGCAGCGTAAATACTGCACCGGCAGCGAATAGCTCATCTTGAGTTAAGTAACGGTCTTCAAACATATAGCGCAATAAACCATAGGCAGCACTAAAATAGGCGGCAGCCTCGAAACCATGAGCGATCACCTGAATCATGGGCTGATCCAGCCCCAATAAAATCATTGAAGAAAAAATTACCGCCCCACTGACAAAACTTAGACCTAAAATCGTAAACATGGGTGTTTGTCGAATGACTTTGGCAATGACAAGTAAAACAAGAACACCCAACAGCCAGGTCAAGGTTCGATAAGTGACACTATGATTACCGATGACAGATAATATTAAAATGATAAATTGCAGCAGGATCAGCCAGGCTGAAGGTAATAAGCGGAAAATTTTCCAAACATGAATAAACGCCTGCATTCATCACTCCAAGAAATTGCTATTTTTGTTGATCATTGTTTTTGTCGGTCATACTGTTTCTTTGTTTTTGATCGGATCAACTTAGCATGAATGTTCGAGCAGACGAATAACACATTTGTATGAAAATTTTCGATAAAATTCACTTACCCATGCTGCTCAGCTGATTTTTAACCAAGAAATTCTCTCAGGTGAAAAATTTAAAACCAGCGTTAAATAATACCCATACATCTGTATCAATAATTTATTGATAAATCATATATTGAATCTCTAGACAATAAAAAAGTCCCCTTAGGGACTTTTTTATCATTGCAATTTTAAGTCTTAGTGATCAGATGCACCTGATGAACCAATACCTGTCATTGAACGAACATACTGCGCGTCAAATGCTTTACGCTCTGCTTGTGCACGTGCTGAATTATCAGTCACGGAGAACAACCAGCAGCAGAAGAATGACAATGGCATAGCGAAGAGTGCAGGACCATTGAATGGGTTGATTGGCGTATCGGAAATACCTAATGTATCTACCCATACTGCTTTAGACAGTACAATCAACAGTACTGCAAGACCTAGACCCACAACACCACCAATAACCGCACCACGCGTGGTTAAGCCTTTCCAGAACATGGACAGTACCAGTATGGGGAAGTTGGCACATGCAGCCACAGAGAATGCCAAACCGACCATAAAGGCAACGTTTTGCTTCTCGAACAAAATACCCAAAATCATGGCAAAAATTGCAAGACCTAAAGTCGCGATTTTTGACATACGGAGTTCAGATTCAGGAGTCGTTCGTCCTTTTCTGAATACGTTTGCATACAAGTCATGTGAAATTGCTGAAGCACCAGACAAGGTCAAACCTGCAACTACAGCAAGAATCGTTGCGAATGCTACTGCTGAAATAAAGCCCATGAACAAGTCGCCGCCGAGTGCATCAGACAAATGCACAGCAGCCATGTTGTTACCACCAACAAGTTCTAACTTGCCGGTCATTGCCATTTTTGCCACATCAAGGAATTGCGGGTTATTCGATACATAAAGGATCGCACCGAAACCAATGATGAAGGTTAAAAGGTAGAAATAACCAATGAAACCTGTAGCAACAACAACTGACTTACGAGCTTCTTTAGCATCTTTTACAGTAAAGAAACGCATCAAGATATGAGGCAAACCTGCAGTACCAAACATCAATGCCAGACCGAGTGAAATAGCATCTAGAGGATTGGCTGCCAACTTACCTGGTCCCATGATATTGCCCGCTTCAGCCAAGCTTACATCATGTACTTTAGAGAAGATTTGAATCGACTGTTCAAACATTTCAGTGAAGCTAAAGCCCACACCTTTCATAACCATAAATGCCATGAAAGTCGCACCAGACAATAACATTACTGCCTTGATGATCTGTACCCAAGTGGTTGCCAGCATACCGCCGAAAATCACATAAGCCATCATTAATAGACCCACGATGACAACAGCAATGTTGTAGTTCAAACCAAAGAGCAGTTTGATGAGCTGTCCTGCACCCACCATCTGAGCAATTAGGTAGAACGCAACAACCACAAGTGAACTGATTGCAGCTAAGGTACGCACCGGCTTTTCTGCCAAGCGGAAAGACACTACGTCAGATAGGTTAAATTTACCCAAGTTACGTAGACGTTCAGCCACCAGGAACAAGACGATTGGCCAGCCCACCATAAAACCGAGTGAGTAAAGCAAACCATCAAAACCTGAACTGAACACCAATGCAGAAATACCCAGGAATGACGCAGCCGACATATAGTCACCGGCAATCGCTAAACCATTCTGGAAACCTGATATACCACCACCGGCAGTATAGAAGTCTGCAGTACTGGTGGTTTGCTTCGCTGCCCATTTGGTAATAACCAAAGTAAAAGCAACGAAAATCACAAACATGATAATCGCATGCCAGTTGGTTGGTTGCTGTTCGGCTGTTCCCAAATCTGGGCTAGCCATGGCCATACCCGACATGAGTAGCGTAGAGGCTATAAGAGCTTGAGCCTTAAATGAATTCCATTTCATATTATTGCTTTCCTCTAGCAATTGCTTCTACTTCTCGCATTGCATCTTGTGTCAATGGATCCAACTTATTATTGGCAATATAGGAATACACACCACAGAGTACAAATGACAATACGATGATGCTTAGACCCAGTGGTATACCCCAAGTAATCACACCACCGTCAAAAGAACTCATTAGGAATTCTTTGTTATAACCGACGAGTAGCATGAAACCAACATAGACAAACAGCATGATTGCAGTCAGCGTCCAACTCAGACGACTTTTTTTAGCAACCATTTCCTTAAACTTTGGATTTTGTAGAATTCGATCTACTTGTACTTCATCCATAATCACACTCCTTTTAGCCCAGCCATGGGCTGACTATTTTTTAATTCGAATTATTACTAACGCAAGGTAACAATAATCATACGTTCTTGTAATTTAGACTTTGGTCGTTAAAAAATGATCAATTAAAACCGTGAGATTATCAGATGGGGTATCATTACGCTATAGTTTTACACTGTAGGCAATATGAACAGCTGGCTCATCATAGGGGTACTTGCCCTCTATATCGCATTACTTTTTATCTGCGCTTTTTATGGGGAAAAACATGCCAGTCGGCTGAGTACTCGTGGGCGTATGCTACTCTTTAGTTTGACTTTAGGGGTGTACTGTTCATCCTGGACATTCTATGGCGCGACCGGTGCCGCTGTTCGTGAAGGCATTATTTTCCTGCCAATTTATTTAGGGCCCTTAATCTTTGTCGGGGTTGGATACGATATTTGGCGGCGCTTGGGTCGAGTGCGTCAGCATCATGCAATTTCATCAATTGCCGACTTTGTTGCTGCCCGTTATGGCAAAAGCGGGACATTGGCGTCCCTGGTCACCATTCTTGCCGTTATCGCGATTATTCCCTATTTGGCTCTGCAGCTCCGAGCGATTGCCTTAAGTGCTGCAGTAATTCTACAGCAGGATTCGGGGATGGAAAGCACCACCAATGGCGTGCTGTTCTTAACAGGGATATTGGCCATTTTGGCCATGATTTTTGGAACAAGGCAAATAGCCAATACCGAACAGCATGGCGGTTTAATGTTGGCGGTAGCATTTGAGTCCTTTGTTAAACTGTTTGCTTTGCTCTGTGTTGCCTTATTTTTTGTGTTTGACTCTCCGGAAAATTTAAAACAAATTTCAAGTGATGTAGCTGATTCCTTTAAAGAAGTTCAACTGTTTGGTGTACCGGAAACGTTTTGGGTACAAACACTATTGGCAGCCTTGGCGGTCATTTGTTTGCCGCGCCAATTCCATGTGGCTGTAGTTGAACTACGCGATGAAAAACATATTCGTGGGGCACGTCGCTGGTTTGCCACTTATCTGATTCTGACCACCATCGCGATTATTCCAATTGCCAGCTGGGCATTACATGCCGCACCGCACTATTTAGCCATTCCCGATGTTGCCGTTCTGTCCTTGCCGCTCAGTTATAATCAGGAATGGTTAACACTTTTGGCCTTTCTGGGCGGTTTTTCCGCATCAACCGGTATGCTGCTGGTGTCATCAGTCGCCTTGTCGATTATGCTCAGTAATGACCTGATTATGCCCGCCCTCTGGCGCACCGGTATCCTTTCTCGTCACGACAAACGTCTACCTCTGGTCCTGAAATTCACCCGTCGCGTCTGTATTTTAGCGGTCATGTTACTGGGGTTTCTGTTCTTCCATTTCTTTAATGACATCGACCAACTTTCTGTTTTTGGCTTGCTGGCATTTAGTGCAGTGGCACAATTCTCCCCTGCCCTGATTGGTGGACTGTACTGGCGTGGCGGCAGTAAACAAGGGGTTTATGCAGGTCTGATTACCGGCTTTGCAATATGGGCCTATACCTTACTGTTACCGACCATACTGCGTAGCTTACCTGCTGAATATAGCCAGTTTACCCAACAATTCCTGAGTCTGGGACCTTTGGAAATTAACTGGTTACGGCCAGAAGCTTTGCTCGGTTTTCAGTCTTTTGCCGCACTGACGCATGGCGTAGTTTGGTCTTTAGGGCTGAATATCCTGTTATATATTTGGGTCTCTCGAATTTTCCGTCCCAGTATTGCAGAACAGATTCAGGCAGAAAGCTTCTTCTATTATGAAACCAAGCCCTTGCCTGCACACACCAGCTCGGCTGATATTAGCTACCTTAATCATGATGTGGCGCGTCTGAAAGTCGGAGATTTAATTGCCTTGGCCAAACGGATTACCGGTGAAGGTCCTACGACCCAAGCTTTCCGTCAATTCTGTGCGCAAAACAATGTCATTCTGAATGAAAACAGCAGTGCCAATGGCATGTGGTGGCGCTTCACCGAGCAATATCTTGCCGGTACCATCGGTTCAGCTTCTGCCCGTACTCTGCTCACCACTGCAATGGTGAATAATGGTTTAGCTTTGGGTCAGGTGGCAAATATTCTGGATCAAGCTTCACAATGGCAGCGTTTTAACCAGAACCTGATCATGACCATGATTGACCATATGACCCAAGGGGTCAGCGTGGTGGATGAAAATATGTGTCTGGTGGCTTGGAACAATCAATACCTGAAACTGTTCGATTATCCAAAAGACATTGTCTATGTCGGTTGTCCCATTGCAGATTTAATTCGCTATAACGCAGAACGCGGTGAATGCGGTCCGGGTTCGGTTGAAGAACATGTACGGAAACGGATTCACTGGATGGCGATGGGAAGTGCGCATGAATTTGAACGGATTCGTAAAGATGGCCGGGTGATTCAGATGCGCGGCAATCCGATTGAAGGCGGCGGTTTCGTCACCACTTTTGCCGATATTACCGCGTTCCGTGAAAATGAAGCGGTGCTAGAAGGACGCGTTCAGGATCGAACCCAGCAGCTTGCCAATGCGCTTTCCGAGCAGCAACTGGCACGCGAACAAGCTGACCGGGCCAATATGTCAAAAAGTCGCTTTATTGCAGCGGCCAGTCATGACTTATTACAGCCAATGCATGCTGCACGTTTGTTCAGTACAGCTTTAGAACAAAGTGTGCAGTCCGATGAAGACCGCAAGACCCTACAACAGCTTGATCGTGCCTTGTATGGTGCAGAAAGCATGTTGTCTGCCCTGCTGGATATTGCGCGTCTGGAAGGCGGTACGATTCAGCCAAAACGCCAATCTTATCCGCTGCATGACTTACTGAGTGATCTAGAACTGCAATTTAAATCGATTGCTGCGCAACGCGGGATTAAATTCAGTGTACATGATGTGAAATTCTGGATTGATACCGATCCGCAATGGATTCGCCGTATTATTCAAAACTTCGTCAGCAATGCCTTACGTTATACCGCCAAAGGTCGCGTGATTGTCGGTGTGCTGCGTTCTGCAGAAAAACCCAACCATATTCGGATTGGGGTATGGGATACCGGTCCGGGGATTGCTGAAGAACAACGGATTAAGCTGTTTCAGGAATTCGAGCGCTGCGGTCATACCTCACCTTGGGGTGAACAAGGTTTGGGGCTCGGCCTGGCCATTGTACAACGCATGACCAGCGTGCTGGACTATCCAGTACATGTCTATTCCGAATATGGCAAAGGCTCTTGCTTCATGATTGAAGTCCCGATTGTAGAAGCGCCAAAAGTGGTGGCAACACCGGTTCAGGCAATTCCACTGAAAAGCAAAGCCTATAAAATTTTATGTTTGGACAATGATGAAACCATTCTGGAAGGCATGTCGACCTTGCTGACCAAATGGGGCTATCAAGTGTTTAAAGCGACTGAACCTGAACAGGCGCTAGCACTGATTCAGCAAGAAAATATTCAGGTATGGCTGGTCGACCAGCATTTGAATAACGGTAAAATCGGTCTCGATTTCATTCAGGAAAACCGTCAGGAACAGGTTCCTGTGGCGCTGATTACTGCAGATTCTGATCCTGATCTTCCACAATATTTGAAAGAAATGAATATTGTGCTGCTGAAAAAACCGTTAAAACCGGCATCGCTTCGTTCATGGTTATCCGGATTAAAAATTTCCAGTGATTAAACCTGAATGGTAAAATCAGACGTCCATTTCACTTTGCTGAAATGGACGTTTTTTTACATAAATACACCCCTAATTACCCGTACTGGCTCTTTAATTTTTCCTCTAGGCCAAACTGTTCAAAAAGTCTGCGTTTAAGCGCTGTTAGATTGACCAAAAACTCCAACCCGATATTTTCTATGGCAAAGAACATCAAAATTTAAATATACACTTGTATAATTAGTTACAATTTTACAAGACATTATTATTAATACGTATTTTTCTGATAAAACTGCGCTCTATAACTTTAGTCGTATTCCGTTCGTCGCTTTCCTGGCTCATATATGAGAGCAACAAATGATCAGTTTAATCGCTCTATCAGTACGCACATTAAAAGTCTGCCCAAGAAACTGATCATCATAGAAAAATACAGGAGTTTAAGATGAACATTTCTGAAGCCGCAAGCTATGGCGTAGATCCATCGCAACAATTTTACCGTCAATATGGTGTCAATGCCCTGTTACCTGAAATTCAATGGACGGAATTATTTAAGCCCAGCCACTTAAAAGATACTCACATTCAGGCACTCAACACCTTGTATCAAAGTGCTGTTCCGCTGGCATTACAAGTATTCGATGAGTTGAATTTTGATGTTTTCAGCCCTGCCGCCTATAAACCGCAAGGTTTGGGTCTATTTGATCGACTCGCTGAACAGGAAGAGAAGCTGATCGAATCCTTAAAAGCCGAGTCTAAAGACTTAACCGACCCAGTACGTCACCAGATTTGGAGCATGTTATTGCGCGGGGGTGCGGTGCTGGTGTTTAAAGCATGGCTTGGAAAAGTCAAAACCGATGAGAACCTGCTCGATACCACCCAGTTTGATGAATTGTCGGATCTGCTTTTTATTAAAACCCCACCTTTGGAATTGGCACAACGCTTAGGTGTCAATGCCCATGCCAATGAAGATCATATTTTCCTGCTGTATGGCAGTGATGTCTATTTAGACCGTTTTAACAGCCTGGAAACCGCGGCCCTATTTGTCGATTTAGGTGTATATGATGCAGCATTTTTAAGTTTGCGCGATGACAGTGTGGCTGAATACCTGAAAGAGAAAGCCTACGTTTCTCAAGAGCAAATTGATGATCTGCAATGTGCATTAAATCCACTATTTTGCACCGACCATACGCCCAGACAAAGCTATGTCGCCTAATCTAAAGCGCTCAATACTTTGAATTTCAAAACACTGCTCACAACAAAAAGGCACTTTCATTAAGTGCCTTTTTTCATTCAGTGTGCTGTCTAGAAAATCACATTCTCTTTTCTTCAATATTTAAAGCACTAATCGCCAATACGGCTTGCGTACGGTTTTGCACATTCAATTTACGGAAAATAGCCGTGACATGCGCTTTAATGGTTGCTTCAGAAACATCAAGCTCATAAGCAATCTGTTTATTCAGTAGGCCTTCAGCCACCATCATCAATACACGGAATTGTTGCGGTGTCAGCGACTGAATACGTTCTGCCAGTGCAGTTTCATCTGCTGCACGTGGATCAAAATTCAGATTGGCAGGCAAGTTTGGCGGTAACCAGATATCACCTTCCAGCACTTGGCGAATTGCCTCACCAATATGGCTTGGATGGGCAGATTTAGGAATATAGCCCATTGCACCATGCGCAATCGCGCGTTGAATAATTGAAGTTTCTTCATGTGCAGAAACCACAATGATCGGAATTGAAGGATATTGTGCACGTACATGAACCAAAGCTGAAAAGCCCGAAGCGCCTGGTAAATTTAAATCCAATAAGACCAAATCCGGTTCTGGTCCGTTATCTAAGCGTTCATACAACTCATTTACTGCAGCCGTTTCTTGAATTTGAGCTTGCGGTAAGCTGTAACGAACGGCCTGAATTAAGGCATGACGAAACAACGGATGGTCATCAACGATTAAAATATTCATAAGCGACATGAAGGATTTTGTGCACAGTGGTTTCTATTCTAACCATAGTCACGCATTTAAGGATATGCAAGATCTCACTATTTTTGCATTTAAACTCATATTCGCAATAAGAAATTAGCAAAACTCTGTATTTTCTTAATTTGTTTAAACCTCATCACTTTTTCATATAAATTTTATCGCATAAAGCAAAATACTTATTAAGAATCAATATAAATCTATAAATCAAATAATTAACGCTTCCTTAAAGCTTACTTCATGACAGTTTTCTGTATATCTCAAAATCAGATAACTTTTCTGTATTTGCTTAGTTTACAGGCTATCGCAGGTGCTGATTAATAACCATATTCCGATATTTTATTGTTTTAGGTTATCCCAAAATGTCTATTTTAAATACACAAAAACCCTTAAATATTGTTGCTGTATCGGGTGGTTTGAACAACCCGTCAAAAACTGAAGCTTTGGTTCAAGCGATTCTGGACGAACTGGGTGAAGCCACGCCGATTAATGTCCATTTCATTAAATTCAGCGAAATTGGTCAATTGATGGGGGGTGCGATCTACCGTAATCAATTACCACAACGGGTACAGGATGATTTGGCTGCCGTAGAAGCAGCAGATGCGTTAATTGTAGGTACGCCAGTGTACCGCGCATCATTTACCGGTCTATTTAAACATTTCTTTGATTTTGTAGAACAAACAGCATTGGTGGATGTTCCTGTCCTGCTTGCAGCTTCGGGTGGTTCTGAACGTCATGCATTGGTTCTTGAACATCAACTTCGTCCATTGTTTAGCTTCTTTCAGGCGCAAACTTTGCCCATCGGTGTTTATGCAACCGACCGCGATTTCACTCCTGAATACAGCATTCACAGCGAATTCTTGCGTGACCGCATTACTTTGGCAGTGGCACGTGCACTCCCTATCCTTGAATGGGCACCGGCTAAAGGACAACGTGCGGCAGTGGTGAAAGAAAAAACCCAACAAGCCAACCAAAATTTGGGCATTAATAAACAAATCGAGCAGGAAGAAGTGCTTCCATCTGCGGCAGTGCCAAGCCTAGATGCAGCAGAATCTCGCCTGCACAGTAAAAAAGTACCGAAGACTCAAGTCGCTTAATCTGCGACTTTCACCTCGAGGGTTTAGATATGTCCCAACCACCCGCACAACCACAAGTACAGCAAGACAACCATATAAAATTTGCCTATTGGGTACCGAATGTCAGCGGCGGCTTGGTGGTGAGTAATATTGAACAGCGTACCGACTGGAGCTATGAGTACAATGTAAGACTGGCTCAAGCTGCCGAAAAAAGTGGCTTTGAGTATGCACTGACGCAGATTCGTTTTACTGCTGGCTACAACGCAGAAAATCAACATGAGTCAGTAAGCTTCAGTCATGGCATTTTGGCTAAAACGGAACGCTTAAAAGTAATTGCGGCGATTTTGCCCGGCCCTTGGAAACCAGCACTGGCTGCCAAACAATTGGCAACGATTGACCATCTGACCAATGGACGTATTGCCATTAATGTGGTCAGTGGCTGGTTCCGCGGTGAATTTGATGCGATTGGCGAAGAATGGCCAGAACACGATCAGCGTTATGCCCGTTCAGAAGAATTTATTCGTTCTTTAAAAGGAGTCTGGACTCAAAATAATTTCAGTTTTGAGGGCAAGTATTATCAATTCAAGAATTACACCCTAAGTCCAAAACCGGTGCAAAAACCGCATATTGAAATCTTCCAAGGTGGCAGTTCGCGTGCTGCACGTGATATGGCTTCACGTGTTTCAGATTGGTACTTCACCAATGGCAACACGCCTGAAGAAATCAAAAAGCAGGTCGATGATATTCGCAAAAAGGCTAAAAGCAATAATCACAGTGTCAAAATTGGTGTCAATGCGTTCATTATTGCACGTGAAACTGAAGAAGAAGCGCAATCCGTTCTGCAAGAAATTGTGGATAAAGCCAATATTCAAGCCGTGAATGCTTTTGGTGATGCTAGCCGTGAAGCAGGTGCTTCAACATTAGAGGGTGAAGGTAACTGGGCAAAATCGACTTTTGAAGATTTAGTGCAGTATAACGATGGCTTTAAGACCAATCTGATTGGAACTCCACAGCAAATTGCACAGCGTATTCTGGAATTGAAAGCAGTCGGTGTCGACTTGGTATTGTCAGGCTTCTTACACTTTATTGAGGAAGTTGAATACTTCGGTGCGAAGGTATTGCCTCTGGTTCGGGAACTTGAAGCAAAACAGCAACAAGAACAACGGGTTCAAGCCAAGTCAGCTTAACCACTTTTGAGAATAATAAGAAGAATAAAAAGTAGCTCCATTTTCCCCTCAAGGCTCGGCTTGAGGGGTTTTTTATGCAAATACAGTAGTCATATTACAGATTGCTACTTACAATCGCAGTCATCTGAATAAGGAAAATGTCAATGTATACAGGTATTGTTCAAGGCTTGGAAAAAATCATTGAAATTAAAAAAGGTGATGGTTTTATTACCATTGTGGTCAGCAACCAACATCACTTTTTTGGCGATATTTTTATTGGTGCAAGTGTTGCGATTAATGGCGTATGTCTAACCGTCACCACCATTGATACTGCACTGAATCAAATTCATTTTGATATTTCCGAGGTCACTCTAGCACTCACCAGCCTAAAGAATTTAAAAGTCGATGATCAGATTAATATTGAGCGTTCTGCCAAAGTGGGTGCTGAAAACGGCGGACATAACCTGTATGGACACATCGAAGGCACTGCTCGGATCAAGCAACTGGAACGGCGCGGTGAGACTTTCCACATTGACCTTCAGATTCCA
This sequence comes from Acinetobacter sp. SFB, assembly GCF_001647545.1. Classification (GTDB taxonomy): domain Bacteria; phylum Pseudomonadota; class Gammaproteobacteria; order Pseudomonadales; family Moraxellaceae; genus Acinetobacter. Next base: position 116,815 of record NZ_LSZH01000015.1, on the reverse strand, counting down.
AACGGTAATATCAAATATTTCTTCTTAAAAGGTTTTATAGGGCTAAATGGTTGCAGTCTCACCATTAACCGTGTCGACCGCGAAACCCATGAAATTTCGGTCGATCTGATTCCTGAAACGCTTCGTTTAACCACCTGGAAAGATGCCCAAGCTGGTGATGAAGTAAATTATGAAATTGACCAAATGACCCGAACTTTGGTCGATACCTTAGAAAATATCCATCAGCGTTAAGCCTTATTTTTCAATTTTTACCGAGTTGCATAATAAAAAAGCCTTTATCTAAAGGCTTTTTGAGTTTCGGATAAAATACCACGTCAAGAATAGAAACTCGGATCTGGTACTTTACCGGTCAATAGCCATTCCCCGACTTCCTGATATTTATAATCAATCGGATCATGTAGCGTCTGGGTACGGACATTGCGCCAGAAACGACCTAAATTCAGTTTGGCTGTGGTCGCACGTGCGCCCATCACCTGAAAAATGTTCTGAGTGATAAATAGCGAAGTATGGGTCGCAGCAATTTTTGCAGTGGCAATGGCAATGCTGACTTCACCGCGTTGCTCGGCTGTTAATTTCTCACCTATATCCCAGGCATTTTGCAGCGTCTCCACCGCTTTATTTGCCAATAAACGCACGCCTTCAAGCTGTACATAAAACTCGGCAAAATGCTTTTGGGTAAAGGGATCATTCACAGCATTTTCAGCCAAAGATTTTGACCATGCTTTTTGAGTTTGTACGGTTTGTTTTGCAGTTTCAAAGGCACCTTCTGCCACGCCCAAGAACAGATGCACAAAGATGAGCTGTGCCACCAGAGGACGCAAGCTCGAATAAGGTGTGCTGAGTGGCCCCGGATTGAGCAGCAATTCATGCTGCTGAATTTTGACCTGCTCGAAATGACTGGTTCCGCTGTCGGTCTGGCGTTGCCCCATATTGTTCCAGTCACCTAAAAAGCTCACTCCGTCACGCGCAGTTGGAATCACCCCTATCAGTAATTTTCCATCCTCGTTATAACCTGAGCAAAGCAGGATATCCGAATCCATCGAGCCTGAACAAAAGCTTTTATCGCCATGAAATACGTATTCATTTTCGGAAACTTTGACTGCCGTGGTTCGTCGATCCAGCGGATTTAAAGCATTGCCCCAAAACAGATTTTGTTGTGCTGTTTGCTCAAACCATGTTGCATATTGCTCAGGTTGTGAAAACAGTTGCACCGTTGCAATCAATAAATGGTGAAAACCATAAACATGCGCCAGTGAACTATCCACTCGGGCAATGGTCTGAATGGTTTGAAAAATCGTTTTCCAGTCTGCCCCTTGTCCACCATGTTGGGTAGGAATAGAAAGACCCAATAAGCCACTTTGACGAATTAAATCACGCTCCAATTTTGGGTTGCCGCCCTGTTTGTCACGTTCAGCCGCAGTGGTTGCAAACTGTTCGGCAAGTTGTCGGGCGATCTCAATCGGGTGAGCTGAGCTTAACGATGTTGAAGCATTCATAATATGGTCTGATTATTCCTGTGTGTTTAGTTTAGCAGATGAGTTTTTGCTGCTTTATCTCAATGCCTGCAATCTTTATACGCAAAATAAAATACCGCCTGAAAAATACAGGCGGTCATGAATCAAATCGCTTACTTGTCGGGATAGACGGTCGCGATCAGATTGTCTACCACCTGTGGATCGGCCAAGGTTGAGGTATCCCCCAACGTATCCAGCTCATTGGCAGCAATTTTTCTTAAAATGCGACGCATGATTTTACCGGAACGGGTTTTAGGTAAGGCCGGTGCCCAATACAAGGCATCCGGTGTAGCGACGGGTCCTAACACCTTACGCACCCACTGGATCAGCTCCTTACGTAGCTCGTCAGATTCTTCAAAATCGGCTTGTAAGGTCACGAATGCACAAATGCCCTGACCTTTAATATCATGCGGCATACCGACGACCGCAGCTTCAGCGACATGCTCATGCGCCACCAAGGCACTTTCTACTTCTGCCGTGCCTAAACGGTGTCCAGAAACATTCAGCACATCATCCACCCGACCGGTAATCCAGTAATAGCCATCTTTATCACGACGTGCACCGTCTCCGGTAAAATAAGTTCCCGGATAAGTCGAGAAGTAGGCTTCAATAAAACGCTCCGGATCACCCCAAATGGTGCGCATCTGACCTGGCCAGGAATCCTTGATAATCAGGTTCCCTTCCGCTTCACCTTCCAGTTCTTTACCTTCTGCATCGACAATAGCGGGTTGTATGCCAAATAATGGACGGGTAGCCGAACCCGGTTTTAAATCTGTGGCTCCAGGTAATGGTGAAATTAAAATCCCGCCAGTTTCGGTTTGCCACCAAGTATCGACGACGGGACAACGGCTTTCACCCACCACCGTGTAATACCAATTCCATGCTTCCGGATTAATCGGCTCACCCACGGAACCGATTAAACGCAAACTGCTGCGGTCACTTTCGCGGACAAAGGCATCACCTTCACGCATCATGGCGCGAATCGCGGTTGGTGCGGTATAGAGAATGGTGACATTGTGCTTGTCAACAATATGCCCAGTACGTGCCCAGGTCGGATATTGCGGCACACCTTCAAACATGACTGTGGTGGTACCGTTAGACAATGGCCCATACAGTACATAGGAATGTCCGGTAATCCAGCCTACATCTGCGGTACACCAGAACACATCATCCTGCTTGATATCGAAAACTTCGCGGAAAGTCGAGTTTACATAAGTCAGATAACCGCCAGTGCTATGTAACACTCCTTTCGGTTTTCCAGTTGAACCCGAGGTATACAGAATAAATAAAGGATCTTCCGCATTCATCGGTTCAGGCGGGCAGATTTCATTGACCGACATGATTTCCATGTGATACCACAGGTCACGTCCTTCCTTAAGTTCAATCGGATTGCCGGTACGGTGCACCACTATCACATTTTGAACCGATTCAGTTCCCTGCACATTGAGTGCAGCATCAACATTTTCTTTCAGTGGAATCGGCTTGCCACCGCGCATGCCGGAATCGGCAGTAATCACGACTTTTGCCTGACAGTCTTCAATCCGGCTGGCCAGTGAGTCTGGCGAGAAACCGCCAAATACTACACAGTGCACCGCACCAATTCGTGCACATGCCAGCATGGAAATAGCAGCTTCAGAGGTCATGGGCATATACAGCACCACACGGTCGCCTTTGGTCACTCCATGTTTTTTGAGCACATTGGCAAAACGGCAGGTTTCATCATGTAGTTCTTTAAAGGAAATAATTTTATGTCGTGAAGGATGATCGCCTTCCCAGATAATTGCCGGCTTATGCGGATGTTCTTTTAAATGACGGTCTAGACAATTGGCACTCAGATTAAGCTGCCCATCGGCAAACCATTCGATCTTGAAATTATCCTTGTCGAAGCTGGTATTTTTGACTTGGCTAAAAGGTTTAATCCAGTCCAGTTTATTGGCTTGCTCTGCCCAATATTCATCAGGCTGATCAATGGATTGTTGATAACGCTCGAAATATTCAGACTCGGTGGTACGAGCGGTTTTTTTAAATTCTTCTGGTACAGGATAGATCTCTTTCATAGGTACTTCCTTGCTTTTTTCATCTCATCACGAGATGCTATGCCACGTTATTGATTTTATTAAATGCATACACACAGTATGGCGATTATTTTTCAACCGCTTCAATCATGCTTTGGTCGTAGTTTATTTATATAATTTAAAACACAGACTGCTTATCGTATACAACAACAAAAATGGTCTTATTCGTATCTGATCTGTTCATTTGATCTTATAATTTAACAAGAAAATGCTTTCAATGCTGTACCCCAACCTCCATTTTCTTAGCTCACTCTTACTCGGAAAAGCATATGAACCCGCAAGACTCATCCCCCTTTTTTTCCCGACCGCAACCGACACGTTCAGATAATCCATTATCTCCAGAAGGTCGTTTTGGTCGCTTGAGTTCAATCGGCTGGTATGGCTTTATTCACTTAATTACTTTCTTTGCCACCATTGCACTTAGCCTGACCATGGGTATTTTCAACCTGACTACCCTCTCGGTCGACAATCAGTTTGTGAATACTTTAACCGGGCTAGCAGGAATCGGCTTCGTGGTGATTTTGGTACTGTACATCTATTTTTTGATGGTGATTACAGTACGTCGTTTGCATGACCTGAACCGCAGTGGCTGGCTAATTCTGTTGTTTCTGGTGCCGCTACTGAATATTTTTATGGGTCTATATCTGCTTTTAGCCTCAGGCACCAAGGGTCTCAACAATTATGGTTTGCCGCGTGAAACCCCGGTCTGGGAAAAAATACTGGCGTGGCTGATGATTATTATCACTGTGTTAAGTTTCTTGGCTTCAGGCAGCATCGTCTCTTATATGTTTGGTGCCGGCGAACTGGAAATGCCGCAAGAAGTCATTCAAAAAGGCACTCAGTATTTTTAAAAGCTGCTGACAGTTTTCTGACAAAATGTCCGGTAATACGTTTTATTACGGCTTAAATTATGAGTGAGTTTCAGGCAAAATAGCGCATAATTTTTATCATTCGGAAAACCAGTGGCTGAACAAAACAATGCCTTGAGTGAAGTAACTCAAGGCACATCAGATTTGTTGCACGAAGCAGGTGAAAAAACGGCACAAACCGTACTTAAACACACAGCAAAATACAATGATGCCTATTCGACCATCGATAAATTTGTCGAGGCATTCTGGGAACGTTTACCTTATATCTGTATTGCGCTGGTGGTGTTTACGATTTTCTATTTACTGTCAAAATTGTTTAAATTTTTTGTCCGTAAAGCTTTAACAGACCGCAGCTACACCAAACAGAATTTAGTCCTGGTGCTCAACCGGGTCGGTAGTTCAGCCATCATGTTCTTTGGTTTCCTGATTGCCATGGTCATTGCCATTCCAGGATTCACCCCGGGTCAGCTGATGAGCGCATTGGGGATTGGTTCGGTTGCGATCGGTTTCGCGTTCAAAGACATCTTCCAAAACCTGCTTTCCGGTATTCTAATTTTACTGGGCGAACCGTTCAAAATTGGTGATGACATTATCGTATCGGGCATGGAAGGTACGGTTGAAGACATTCAGATTCGTGCAACTTTTTTACGCTCCCCCGATGGTCGTCGTATTGTGATTCCAAATGCCACTGTTTATACCAGTGCAGTGACAGTAAATACCGCCTATCAACGTCGCCGTTGTGAGTTTGTAGTCGGCATTGGCTATGAAGATGATATTCAGAAAGCCAAAAATATCATTATGACCCTTTTGGATAAAAACCAGAGCATCCTTAGCCAGCCTGCGTTTAGTGTCAATGTCAGTGCGCTTGCAGATTTCTCAATCAACCTGAATGTGCGCTGGTGGGTCGATACCACTGAAACTAGCACGTCGGCCTCTATCAGCGAAGTTCAGGAACAGGTGATTAAAGCCTTCGCGGAACACAATATTTCTATTCCTTACCCAGTACAGGAAGTGAAAGTGTATCGGGGCAGTGAAGCTGAAGCGACTGAATCAGCACGTGCTAAATAAGCGACCAAGTACGTAAGGAATTACGGTTTCGGTTCGAATAATACGGTTGCCTAAGCTCACCGCTTGGCAGCCGTTTTTTATCAGTAAATCCACTTCATAGGGAATAAAGCCGCCTTCGGGGCCAATCACAATCGTACAGGGATGATCAATCGCAAATGGCATTTTCATGTCTGCATACGGATGGGCCACATAAGCTGGACAATTTGCGGTAATTAAACTGGGCAGCACATCTTCTACAAAAGGTTTAAAGCGTTTATAGATTTCAATTTTCGGTGCAATGGTATCCCCGGCCTGTTCTAAACCTAGAGTCACGTACTGATCTAGCTGTTGTAAAAACGGGGTTTGCCAATAGCTTTTATCCACCCGATAACTGTGCAAAAGAATAATTTTTTCTACCCCCAAGGTCACGCTATCCATAATTAAACGGCGTAGTACTTTTGGACGCGGCATCGCCACAATTAAAGTGACTGGAAGTTTTTCAGCCACACGCTCTTCTTTAATGGGTTTTAATTTTATCGCTTGTTCAGTCACTTCCACAATTTCAGTCAGATAGCGCTTTCCTTCACGAATGCCCACTTTTAAGCTGTCACCGAGTTGCACATCAATATGCTGTTTTAAATGTTCCAGCTGACGTTTCGAGGTAATCGACCAAAGCTCTGATTCAGTTTGACGCGGGTCAAGAAGGACGATGTTCATAAGACTCAGCTTTAAAAAATGTGATGCTCTATGCTACCGCGGAAGGCGACATGGATGTCGCCCGCAGTGCTGAGGTACAGGATGTACCTTCAGCACTGCAAAAGATTTTTGCTACTTTTAATCTTTTAAAAGTAGCAAAGACCTACACGACAAAATAAGAACCTATCCTGACTTTTGAGGTCGTGAATGCTTTGATCTGAGATTATTTTTAAAGATACTGATCAATTACCGCAATATGCTTGGCTAAAGATCCTGTATTTTTCTGCATGATCTGCTGCGCCGCAATGTTTAATCTGGCAGCTTTATCTTGATCGGTCAAAAATTCAATTAATTCCTTCGCTGCCTGCTCTGTATCATTTAAAACTTTTACACCGCCTACAGCGATAAATTCATCAACAATGGTTTGGAAATTAAAGTAATTTTTACCCAAAACTGTCGGTACATTTAATGCAATCGGCTCTAAAATATTATGTCCACCGCCCGGCTCGTTCAACGAACCGCCGACAAAGCAGACTTGGCTTAAGGCATACCACAGCCACATCTCGCCCATACTATCGGCTAAATAGACTTGGGTATGGGTTTGAATTTCTTCACCTAAACTACGACGTTGAGTTTTTAGATCTAGAGTTTGTGCAAGCTGAAACACTTCATCGAAGCGTTCCGGATGGCGTGGCACAACAATGACCACAATCTCTGGATTTTGCATCAGATAAGGCTTTAACGCGTTCAGTAGTTTTTGTTCTTCTGGCGCATGCGTACTGGCGAGGGTAATAATTTTACGTGACGATAAATTCCAATTTTGCTTCAGTTGTTCGGCCTGTTGAATAGATGTTTCAGGTGCATGAATATCAAACTTGATACTGCCCAAGACCTGACTTTTATTTTTAGGCATGCCTAAATTTAGGAAACGGTCTAAGGTCGCTTGATCTTGTGCCAGTAACTGGTCTAAACCATTCAGCATGCCTCGGGTCAGCGCTTGAACTTTGCCGTAGCCTTGGGCAGATTTTTCCGAAAGTCGGGCATTAATCAGCAAGCAGGGCACTTTAAATTGCTGCGCCTGATCAATTAAATTTGGCCAAATTTCAGTTTCTACCAAAGCCAATAATTTTGGCTGATATTTCTGATAAAACGCCTGCACCAAATGTTTCTGGTCTGCAGGCAAATACACAGCCTGAAACAGCTGCTCATACGGGGCTTTTAAAAACAGGGATTTTGCACGTGCCTGGCCAGTCTTGGTGGTATTGGTCACTAAAACTGCATGACCTAATTTTAAATAATGTTCGATTAAAGGTTGCGCCGCATTGGTTTCGCCCACTGACACGACATGAAACCAGATAGCATGCAGGTTTTTAGGCGGCTGGAAAGGGCCAAAGCGCTCAAGACACTCTTGTTGCAATTGCTCCATATTCAACGCACGTTTTTTGATCTTCCATTGATACAATGGTTTAATGACGGATAATGCTGCGTTGTACCAAAAAGGAGTAGCCAAACAAGTTGCCTCTAATTGTGTTCAATCGGCAAAATATAACAGAGCAGCCTCCACATGTTAATGAATTCTGCTCTGCTCAATGATTTATTCTGCTTTACCGCTGGATCAACTTAGCTTTCGGCTAGCTGTTTATTAAGGAAAGGATAATCAATATAACCTTCTGCCACATCGGTTCCAATCATATTTTCAAACTTCAATTCATTCAGTGGTTCATCTTCCACCAAACGCTCAAAAAGGTCAGGATTGGCAATATAGGCTTTACCAAAAGACACCGCTTCGGCTTTGCCCGATTCCAATAATTCAAGCGCATCTTCACGGCTTAAACGCATATTGGCAATATACGGCACACCATTTGAACGTGCTTTCATCTCTAAACTGATGCTGTCATCGGCTAAATATTCACGGGTAAAGAAGAAGGCAATTTTACGTTTACCGAGTTCTTCTAGCGCATAACCAAAAGTTTCTTTTGCATTGTCATCACCCATATCATGTTCATCGCCACGCGGTGCCAAATGCACCCCAACACGACCTGCACCCCAGACTTCAATTAGGGCATCCACCACTTCAAGCAGAAAACGGCTACGGTTTTCAACTGAACCGCCATAAAGATCGGTACGCTTATTGGTTGAAGTTTGCAAGAACTGGTCAATCAGATAACCATTGGCAGCATGTAATTCCACCCCATCAAAACCGGCAGCTTTGGCACGAATCGCAGACTGTTTGTATTGCTCGGTAATCGCTTGAATTTCTGATATTTCTAGGGGACGCGGCACCACGTATTCACGTTTTGGACGTAACAAGCTGACATGACCAGCCTGTTGTACGGCACTGGCTGAAACCGGCGTTTCACCCTTTAACAAATCAGGATGCGATACCCGGCCGACATGCCACAATTGCGCCACAATCAAACCGTTTTTGGCATGTACGGCATCAGTAACCAGTTTCCAGCCTTCAACTTGCGCATCGGTAAATAAGCCCGCCGTTTTTTCATAGCCATTGGCTTCTTCAGAAATTACCGTTGCTTCTGAAATGATTAAACCTGCGCTTGCACGTTGTGCATAGTACTCGGCCATCATTGCGGTCGGCACACGATCTACAGTGGCACGGCTACGCGTCAAAGGTGCCATCACAACACGGTTTTTAAGTTTAAGTTCACCAAACTGAATCGGTGTTGAAAAATCTGTCATCAAGCAATCCTCTTACAGCTTGCCCGGACTGATTAAAGTCTAAAGCGCATGCTGTAAATGTTGTAAAAATTCCTGGATCAGTGCTTCATTACGCGAGAAATAAGACCATTGCCCATATTTGGTTACATCAATCAGTCCTGCCTGTTGCAGCACCGACAAATGATTGGACATGGTCGATTGAGAGATATCGGCAATTTTTTCCATCTGCCCTGCGCACACGCCACGACTAAAATCATTTCCGCACTCTTCAGTGGAAATGTAACGCTCAGGCTCTTTTAAACATTGCAGAATCTGACGTCTAATCGGGTTGGCTAAGGCTTTATAAATTGCTTCTGTGTCCATCTCATTTCACTCATGTCATGATCAGCACCTTACCTAGAATCATTATATCGAATTTATACGATATTAATATCGAAATTTATCGATATTGTATATTCATTTTGTAAATTGCTGCAATTTTGTACAACTTCACTCTATTCTAACATTGTCTGATCATTGAGTTTCATTAACTCAAGTCTCTTAATTTTAAAGCTAAAAAAACAGAGGACAAGCCTCTGTTTTTCAAGCCATAAACTTATAAGCCCTGTTTTAAGCTGGCTTCAATAAATTTATCCAAATCGCCATCCAGCACTGCACCCGTGTTCGAGCTTTCCACACCGGTACGCAAATCTTTAATACGTGAATCATCCAGTACGTAGGAACGAATCTGGCTGCCCCAACCGATATCCGATTTGGTATCTTCCAGTGCTTGAGCGGCATCGTTACGAATTTGCATTTCACGTTCGTACAGTTTTGCACGTAGCTGTTTCCAGGCATGGTCACGGTTGGCATGCTGTGAACGCTGGTTCTGACACGCCACCACAATTCCTGTTGGTGCATGGGTTAAACGTACCGCAGAGTCGGTTTTGTTAATATGCTGACCACCGGCACCCGATGCACGATAGGTATCAGTACGAACATCCGCAGGATTGATATCAATTTCAATGTTGTCATCAACTTCAGGTGACACAAATACTGCAGAGAATGAAGTATGACGACGGTTACCCGAGTCAAAGGGCGATTTACGTACTAAACGGTGAACACCGGATTCGGTACGTAACCAGCCATAGGCATAGTCGCCTTCTACACGAATCGTCGCCGATTTAATTCCAGCCACATCACCGTCAGATTCTTCCATCAATTCCGCTTTAAAGCCATGACGTTCAATCCAGCGCAAATACATGCGCAGCAGCATTGAAGCCCAGTCCTGTGCTTCTGTACCACCAGAACCCGCCTGAATTTCCACATAACATGGGTTTGGATCCATGGGATGACTGAACATACGACGGAATTCAAGTTTTGCCAGTTCAGATTCAGAGGCATCTAATTCTGCTTGCACATCTTCAAGCAAACTTTCGTCATCTGCTTCAACCGCTAAATCTAGCAACGCTTGCGCGTCTTCAAGTTGCGTCGATAAACCTTCAAGTACATTGAGTACGTTTTCAAGCTCGCCTTTTTCTTTGGCCATGGCTTGTGCACGACTTTGATCATTCCAAATCGTCGGATCTTCTAACTCGCGGAGAACCTCTTCCAAACGCTCTTTTTTCAGATCGTAGTCAAAGATACCCCCGTAGTGTTTGACCACGGTCGTTTAAGTCTTTTAGTTGGTTTAGATAAGGATTAATTTCCACGTGAATTACTCTCAATCAGAATACTAGGCTTAAATAGGCAGTAATTATAACACAGAGCATGGATGCAATTTTAGAGGAGCTACGATCAGATCACTGCTGACATTTTTAAAATTTTTATTGATTTAAGTACGTGAATCGCCCTTAAAGCCTTAAATAAATGCTTGGTATATTTATTAAAAAGATTAGGATCTGTTGACATTTGCTGTTCAAAAAAATAGCGAGAAAGTAGAATTCAATCGCCAAACTAAATTCACTCCTCGCTATGCCTCGTACAATGCTGAATGATCAACACTGGTCTAAGCTGAAATCTTACGGAGCAGTGCTCCTCATCTCCAATTTCGGTATTTATCTCAAACAGAATTTAAGATTGTTTATTGAAGCGATCCTTTATCGGATTAGAACGGGATGTCCTTGGCGTGATTTACCTGATGCTTTCGGCAAACCAAACTCTATTTTCAAGAAATTCAGCCGATGGAGTAAAGATAATAAGTTACTCAAAATATTTAAGTTATTATCTAGTCATGCAGATTTAGAGTGGATCTTTATTGATGCTAGTCATATTAGAGCTCATCAGCATGCGACTGGCATCTATCATCAAGCTATTTCAAAAAGCATCGGTGGAAATAGCTCTAAAATACATTTAGCTGTGGATGCCAGTGGGAACCCTATCGAATTCATCATTGGTGATGGCACAACGCACGATGTGAAAGTTGCACCTGATTTGATCGATGGCTTGGATTTAAAAGAAACAAAAATACTATGTGCAGACAAAGGTTATGATTCTGAGCCTCTCAGAGAGAAAATCAAAAAAACTCAAACCAAAGCCAATATTCCAAAGAAGTGTAATTCTAAATCTAGCAATCAACATATGGATTGGTATTTATATAGAATCAGACATTTAGTTGAGAATACATTTGCGAGGTTAAAACATTTCAGAGGAATTGCTACTCGTTACGACAAGCTAAAGCAGAACTACGAAAATTCAGTTGCTTTAGCGTATATCTTTATTTGGTTACCCTTATGAAATGTCAACAGACCCTAGTCTCAAAACAGCTAAAATTAATTTTTAATTTAAATCCGGCTTATACAGAATAAATCTTTAAAGACTCAATTTTCGTCCAAATTATCATCTGGTATTTAGACAATTCAGTGATCAAAAAATGAGTAAAAAAGCAGACTCAATTGAGGTTATTTTTTAATATTAACTTACTATTGTGTTACAAAATACTTAAAATTTTATTAAAAATTCACATAAATTCATTAACTCTCCATAATTTTAATAAAACAAAACATTTAAATAATATTATTTTTTTCAAATACTTAACCATTTAAACTTACATAAGATTACGTTAGCAACATTTGAGTAACCTTGCGATGATTGACCCAGATTTTTTTTGCTCTAGACTTAAACTTGTAACAAAAAATGTATTAATTTTAACCATAAATTTTAGGGGTAGTATCCATGAAAAAATTAGCCATTGCTTCAGCACTTCTTTCTGCTCTAGCAGTAACAGGTACAGCAAATGCATACCAAGCCGAAGTAGGCGCAGCAGCAGCTTACGTGGATCCAGATAATGGCAGTTCAGGTAGTGCTTTTGGTGTAAATGGTACTTATTACTTTAACCCCGTGCAAACTCGTAATGCCCCACTTGCAGAAGCAGCGTTCCTTGACCGTGCAAGTAACGTAAATGCACAAGCAACATTTGCTGATCGTGGTGATGTAGATGACAACACTTATGGTATCGGTGCAGAAGTTTACGTACCAAATTCTGACTTTTATTTAAGCGGTAACATCAGTCAAAATCAAACAGAACGTTATGATTTTTTAGGTCAAAAATTTGACTTTGACACCACATACTATGCCGCTGAAGTCGGTTACCTTCCAGCTCCAGGCCTATTGATTGCCGCTGGTCTTAAAGGTTATGACAACGACTATGACGATGGCGTAGATCCAACACTACGTGCAAAATATGTTACCACCTTAAGTAATGGTAAAGACATCAACCTAGAAGCTGGTGCTGCATTTGGTGATCTAGATGAATACAATCTTGCTGCCGATTACTTCATTGATAAAACACTAAGCGTTGGTGCTGACTATCATAACAATGACTTAGTTGATCAAAGTGAATTTGGTATCAATGCACGTAAATTCATTAACCAACAAGTAAGCCTTGAAGGTCGTGTTGGTTTCGGTGAAATCGGTAACAATGACTACAACTCATTTGGTGTAGCTGCAAAATACCGTTTCTAATCACCTCTTAACCTACTTTTCATAAAATGGCCCATCTTTAGATGGGCCATTTTTTTGCACTCAAAAAAAGCATTTAGGTATTTTTTGCACATTGACGGGGCGAATATAAACTGTACAATTTGTTACAACTGTTAATAAAACAGTTATATTTTTATAACAAAGAGAGAAATATAAATGCTTAAGAAACTTGCTCTTGCTACAGCACTTCTTGCCAGCCTAGGGACTGCACATGCTTACCAAGCTGAAATCTATGCTGCATATGAAAATACTGATATTGATGATACTGATGGCGTTGATACATATGCAATTGGGGGGAAGTATTATTTAAATGGGGTTCAAGTTAAAAATGCTCCTCTTGCTGAAGCTGCTTTTTTAGGTAAAGCCAGCAATATTGGTTTGGCTTATGCCAATGCAAGCAACGATGAAGAAGGCATTGAACTTAAAATTGATACTGTAGGTATCAATGGTGAATTCTTTATTCCCAATACACAATTCTATGTTGCGGGTAGCTTAAATCGAGCAGAAATTACTGTTGAAGATGATTTCATCAAAGCATCAGATGATAATACCGGTTATGCAATTGAAGCAGGTTACTTACCAATCAATGGCTTGCTTTTAGCTGCGGGTGTTTCAAAAGAAAACATCGATGCACATCAAGTCGCTAAAAAAGGTTTTATCAATACTTATAGTGCTGCTTCTGCATTAGCAGATGATACCGCGCTTACCTTGCGTGCTAAATATGTAACTTTGATTGGCAACCACTATGCTAACTTTGAAGCATCAACTGCATTCGGTGATGAAACAGCGTATGGCTTAGCTGCTGATCTTTATATTGACCCAACTTTAAGCGTGGGTGTATCGGTTAATGATGCGACTTTAGATGATTTTGACACTGTATTTTCAGTTCGTGCTCAAAAATTCTTTACTCCAGCAATTGCTGTAGGTGTTAATTACACCACAACTGATGGTGCTGACTCATTCGGTATTAACGGTACATTCCGCTTCTAATCAGACCCGATGAATCAAATCAATAAAAAAACCGCTCAATTGAGCGGTTTTTTTATTGTGCTAAATGTATGACCCGCAGTTGTAAACTGACGTTGCCATTAAAGTCATTTTTATCGATTTCATACACCAGTCGAATACTATTTTGCATGGCATCAAATTCAAATTTCTCACTGGCATTAAAGGCAATCGCTTCCACAATTTGGCCATTTTCCAAAGCCAAACGCAATTTCAAATGGGTTTCTTTCAACCAGCGATAATCCAAGACTTTAAATACGCCTTCAAAAATCGGGGACGGAAACTTTTGTCCCCATGGGGTTAGATTTTGCAGCAGATCGACTGTATCAATTTGAAAATTTTCTGTCGGTAATTCACCATCCGTCCATACAGTCGCATGAAACAGTGATTCATCCAGAGTTGAAATTAACTGCTCAAAAGCGTGCTTAAATTCTTCAAAATGCTGTTTCTTGATGGTTAAACCCGCTGCTACGGCATGTCCCCCAAAGTGACTGACCAAATGCGGATGTTGTTCCGCAATCAGTTCAATCGCATCCCGAATATGCACGCCCTCTATGGAACGTGCAGAACCTTTGATATGAATACCATCGTCATCTGCCGCAAAAACAATACTTGGACGATGAAACTGTTCTTTCAGACGACCTGCCACAATGCCAATCACGCCCTGATGCCAATACGGTTCAAATAAAATTAAAGCCGCAGGTAAATCTGCCTGATCCAATTGCAAGTTTGCTAATTCAGATAAGGCCTCTTGTTTCATCTGCGCTTCCACCTGACGACGCTCAATATTCAATTGATTCAACTGCTGCGCCAATGGATAAGCCGTTTGCATATCACTTGCCAGAAGACATTCAATACCAATGTCCATGGTTTCCATGCGCCCAGCCGCATTAATTCGTGGACCAAGTACAAAGCCCAAATCTTGGGCTTTGAGTTGCGACGGTTCGCGTGCTGCAATATCGAGTAAAGCACTAATCCCTGCACGACATTGATTTTGCTGAATCCGTTTAACCCCGGCATCGACCAAAATGCGATTGTTATAATCTAGACTTGCGACATCTGCATAAGTACCCAGTGCAACCAGATCTAAATACTGGGTCACTTTGGAAGTCGACTTTCCGAATTTGCTTCGATAACTCGACAGATTGGCAAGTAAGTAAAATGCAACCCCCACCCCAGCCAAGGCCTTACTCGGAAATTCACAACCCAGTTGATTCGGGTTGACTACAGCTTCCGCTTTAGGCGTTTCCTTGGTGGTCAAATGGTGATCGGTAATAATCACCTGCATGCCATGTGCTTGCGCTTGTTCAACGCCTGCATGACTGGAAATACCGTTATCGACCGTAATCAGCAGGTCTGGCTGATAGCGGGTAAAAGCCAGATCGGCAATTTTGGGTGTTAAACCATAGCCATACTTGAACCGATCCGGAACCAAATATTTAACATTGGCACCCATATCCCGTAAAGCTAAAACCATCAATGCGGTGCTGGTTGCACCATCGGCATCATAGTCACCGACAATAACTATTTTTTTATTTTCATCAATCGCTTGATTCATAATTTGAATGGCTTGTTCTAAACCCTTCATATTTGGAGCGAGTAAATGTTTCAGTTTAAATTCAAGTTCTTGTTCAGATTGCACACCACGGCGCGCTAAAATTTGCGCAATAAAGGGCGACACGCCCTGAATATTTTCAGGGCGTGTAATAAAAGGTCGTTGCTGAATCAGGGTTTTTGGCATTTAAGGCATGAGCCGTTGTAATTTCCACGTAGCGTCGATTCTTTCATAACTTAAGCGGTCATGTAAACGGTTTGGCCGCCCTTGCCAAAACTCATAATAGTCCGGCACCAGACGATAACCACCCCAGAATTCTGGTTTGGCCAATTCTGTTTTTTCTGCAACCCGATCTTGCAAAGCCTGGAATCGTGTTTGCAATTCTTCACGGCTAGCAATGACTCCACTTTGTGGTGTACTGATATGCGCGGCAATCTGGCTATCCCGTGGACGTTTATGATAATAGTCGGTCGACTCTGCCAAGGAGATCTTTTCAACTTTACCACTCACCCGAATTTGACGTTCCAGTTCAGGCCAGTAGAACAGCAGTTCCGCATAAGGATTTTCGATTAAATCCAAACCTTTTTGACTGTCATAATTAGTATAAAAGTCATAACCTGCCTGCGTTGCACCGCGTAATAATACGGTACGTACGTGCGGACGACCTTGCGCATTTGCCGTGGCCAAAGACATGGCATAGGGTTCATGCAACTTGGCTTCTAAAGATGCGTTAAACCATGTTAAAAACTGTACATGTGGATTCTCATCTACATGCGCTTCATGTAATTCACCTTTTTGATAACTTAAGCGAAGTTCGCTCAAGTCTTTAATCACATCATTCATATTGTTCCCTTAAGCCGCATTGGCACGCACAGCATCTGCAAGATGGTTGGCTAAATCGGTGACTTCCTGAAGCTCTTCACCTTCCACCATCACCCGAATGACCGGTTCAGTGCCCGATTTACGAATCAGTAAACGACCTCGACCTTTAAGTTGTTGTTCCGCTTTTTCAAATTCAGTCACCAGTGCAGGCACAGCATAGGGATCAAACATTGCGTCTAAGCGAACATTTACCAGTACATTGGGCAATAAATGGAAATCTGCAACCAATTCATGCAAGGCTTTTTTCTGTTCAACCATAACAGTCAATACTTGCAAGGCTGCAATAATCGCATCGCCTGTGGTGCTCTTGTCTAGCGTCAAAATATGCCCGGATGGCTCACCGCCAATCACCCAGCCATTTTCATCTAGTGCTTGCAATACATAACGGTCACCTACACTGGCACGTATAAATGGAACTTGCGCTTTTTCGAGTGCCAATTCAAGTGCCATATTGCTCATGACCGTACCGACAATTCCGGCAGGTTTCTGGCTCGCTTGGGTCGCCAGAATATAAAGGATGTTATCGCCATCAACCAACTGGCCATATTTATCCACCAAAACTACGCGGTCTGCATCCCCATCAAAAGCAATCCCTAAGTCAGCTTGATGTTCAAGCACTGATTTTTGCAGACTTTCAGGATGGGTTGAACCACAGTCTTTATTAATATTTAAACCATCAGGTTCGTTATAGAGTGCAATAACTTTAGCACCTAATTCTTTAAAGACCGAAGGACCTACGTTATACGCAGCACCATTGGCACAATCCACCACGATCTTTAAATTACTTAAGTCAAAATGGTAAGGAAATGTGGATTTACAAAACTCGATATAACGGCCGTTGGCATCTTTAACACGAACGCTTTTACCCAGGTTTGCGGTATCTTCAATTTTCAATTCTTTTTCAAGTTCTTGATTAATTGCCTCTTGAACTTCATCGGGTAATTTTTTGCCTTCGCTTGAGAAAAACTTAATCCCATTATCAAAATAAGGATTATGCGAAGCTGAAATCACAATGCCTAAACTGGCATGCAAAGCACGGGTTAAATGTGCAATTGCGGGGGTTGGCAATGGTCCCAACAAATGAACATAGACTCCAGCAGCATTTAAACCAGCTTGTAATGCAGATTCTAAAATATAGCCAGATAAACGGGTATCTTTACCCATAACCACGATGGGCTTGGTTTTCTTACTATATTGTTTTAATACTTTACCTGCCGCAAAGCCTAGCTTAAGCGCAAATTCAGGTGTAATTGGAAGCTCCCCAAACTTTCCGCGAATGCCATCTGTTCCAAAATAACTCATTTTTCACTCACTTCTTATATATATGATGATATTCATCATCCAATTTTATCCGCAATTACTTTACACCAAAATCAAAAAAGCCGTCATAAAAATGACGGCTTTTCATGGCTTGGCTTACTAAAAATCAACCAACGCGGTAGTTTGGCGCTTCTTTAGTAATGGTCACATCATGCACATGGGATTCAGACATACCTGCCGAAGTGATTTTTACGAATTTCGCATTTTGACGAAGATCTTCAATCACTGCAGAACCGGTGTAGCCCATAGATGAACGTAAACCGCCCATCATTTGATGCACAATGTTGCCCATAGGACCTTTATAAGGTACGCGACCTTCAATGCCTTCCGGGACGAGTTTTTCCTGACCTGCTTTAGCGTCCTGGAAATAACGGTCTGCAGAACCTGTCGCACCCGCCATTGCACCCAATGAGCCCATACCACGGTAAGCTTTGTAGTAACGGCCCTGGAAGAATTCAACTTCACCAGGCGCTTCTTCAGTCCCTGCCATAAGTGAACCGACCATGATGGTGCTCGCACCTGCACCAATGGCTTTTGCCATATCGCCAGAGAAACGAATACCACCATCAGCAATTAAAGGAATCTGATCTTTCAATGCATTTGCAACAGAATCAATTGCAGACATTTGCGGCATACCAATACCGGCAACGATACGTGTAGTACAAATTGAACCTGGACCAATACCGACTTTAACCGCATCCGCACCGGCATCAAGTAAAGCCAATGCAGCATCACCCGTTGCGATGTTGCCGCCAATCACTTGCACTTGTGGATAGTTGGCTTTAACCCAACGAACACGTTCGATTACACCCGCAGAGTGACCGTGTGCAGTATCTACTACAATCACATCCACGCCTGCTTCAACCAATGCTTCAACACGTGCAGGTGTTTCAATTCCTGTACCCACTGCCGCACCAACACGTAAGCGGCCAAGGTCATCTTTACAGCTGTTTGGATAAAGCTCTGCTTTACGGAAATCAGTAACCGTAATCAAACCTTTAAGTTCGTTGTTGTCGCCAACCACCAATACTTTTTCAATACGGTTTTTTTGTAATAAGGCTTGGATATTTTCTTTAGATTCGTTTTCACGAACAGTCACCAAACGGTCTTGCCCAGTCATGATGTTGCTGACTGGCTGTTCCAGATTGGTCACGAAACGTGTATCACGACCAGTGACAATGCCGACCACTTTGCCATCTTTAACAACAGGTACACCGCTGATATTGTTGGCTTGAGTCACCGCAATTAATTCACGAACCGTTGTTTCTGGCGTCACAGTGATAGGGTCTTTCACCATCCCTGCTTCGAATTTTTTCACACGGCGTACTTCAGCTGCTTGAGCAGAAATATCCATATTTTTATGCAGGATGCCAATACCACCGTTTTGCGCCATCGCAATCGCCATACGTGATTCTGTCACAGTATCCATTGCAGCTGAAACAAGAGGAATATTCAGATTAATGCCACGAGTAAGGCGTGTCTTTAGAGAGACATCTTTTGGGAGGACAGTTGAGTAGGCAGGCAGTAATAAGACATCATCAAAGGTTAGCGCTTCTTGAACGATGGTCAACATAACAGTCTCACTGGTAATTTCCGTGCGCTATTATAAACAAAAAATACAGGTTTATTCATGTTAATTGCAAAGCACAGTGAAAAATAAATTTACATTACTGCACATTTAAGAATTTTTTTGTTCAAAAACAGCAACTCTGCTGAATTATATGACTTAAGACTTAATTTTAGCGACGATTAAACTAAACCACCTGATCAAAATCATCATTGCTTGGCTCTGCTGTTTCAAGGGATATAAACGGAATCATATTGTAGGCACATCGGGCTTTATTGCATTGCTCATCGGCAATTTGCACTTCCTTGCAGCTGGAACTGTGTGCTTCATACATTCCACAGCTTACCTGCTTGCCTATTTCACCTGTCAGGGCAATACAGCGTGGTGACTTTTGATGGGTGCCAGTCATACACGAATACACTGCTGTTACAGGTTGCGTATAGTGGTCCGGCATGGCAAGACCTTCTGCCCAATAAAATGAAACCCGGAAATAGGCGCAGCACGCGCCACAGCTTAAACAGGCATCCTGCGTGGGGATTTGAGACAACATTCTTATCAATCCCTATCATCAAAAGTTTAATTTTTAGACAGGAATATTAAAAAATGTTGTTTTTATACGCAAGGAAAATCAGTGAACAGCCGAGATATTATTCAGGACAGGTAAATACGGTTTCATCCATCAAGTCGATACCGCACTCTAAAGTTTCAATCCAGTCCAGGAACTGGTTAACCTGCTCTTTACCCATAAATGGCGTACCGTGCTGCGGCACAATCATTTCAATATCCATGGTGCGAACCATTTTTACCCAAAGGCGAATCACTTTATTGGAACACATATAGCGCTGGTGAAAGCTTTTCATCTTGGGAATATGCGCTGCAAAGTTTTCCAATGGTTTAGCGGCATCATCCACCATTGATGCACCCATATCACCGGAAAACAGGATTTTTGCAATCGGATCGTAAAACTGGAAGTTACCAACGGAATGTAGGAAATGCGCGGGCACTACAATAATACGTGATTCGCCCAAAGGAATAATCCCACCGTGATCCGGCAATTCAATCAGGCGTTCCAACCATCCACCTTTCATTCGGTCACTCATAAAGGCCGAGTTCAAATGCGGTAAGAAACGTGCCCAGAGTTTAGAAGCCACCACTTTGGCTTCGCTATAGACCAACCAGCGCGGCATCGAGGTAATAATATCGGGGTCCTGATGGGAAGCCATCACATAATCAAGATTGGTCAGGCGGGTATATTTATTCAGCTCCATGGTCAGTGGAACATAGGTTAAATCACCGCCTGGATCCAGCACTGCGGCACGTTCATGATCTAGAATTAGAAACTGGTTGGCTTGTACACCCTCACCTTTGACCAGGCTGGTAAAGCTAATACATTTATGTGTGCCATTATCAAATAACACTTGTGATGTAGTGCGATCAAATGCCATAACCTATTCCCCCAAATATTGTTGTAAAAGTGCATTTTTAATGCCACACAACATATAGGGAATTACTGAAATTTACAACAAACATATCTTGAGATATTGTGATTTTTATCAGTAAATTGCGGTGCATTTGGCCATAAAAAATCCCGACTAAAATGCCAGGATTTTTATTTACTATTCAACTTTAAAAGAAATAATGTTGCACCAACGTCGCCACACCAATAATCAAGAATATGCTCGCACCAATTTTATGAATCAGAGGAATGGGTAATTTGTCAGCCAGCTTGTTCCCGACAAAGACTGCCGGCGCATTGGCAATCATCATCCCAAGGGTGGTGCCCAGCATGACCCAGAACACACTGTCAAAACGCGCTGCCAGAGCAACGGTGGCCACTTGGGTTTTGTCGCCTATTTCCGCCAAGAAGAACAGCACAAAGGTTGCCCCAAACACACCGTATTTTTGCCATTTATTAATATTATCGGTTTCATCTTCCAGCTCATCTGGAACAAGCATCCACAGTGCCATCGCGATAAAGCCAATCGACACAATCCACAGCAACACATCTGGACTTAATACCGTGGTAATCCATTGGCCAAGCACTGCCGATATACCATGATTCAATAAGGTGGCAAATAAAATGGCAAATAGAATAGGAACAGGTTTTCGAAAACGCGCAGCCAGCAACAAGGCTAATAACTGGGTCTTGTCACCCATTTCAGCAAGGGCAACAATAGCGGTAGAGATGAGCAGTTCATACATGAGATCTTTCTCTGGCTAGCAAAATTTGCCAATGACTTATCGCTCCTGCTAGCCAAAATCTGCGGAGTGATAAATCAAAGGTCTTGCCAACAAAAAAAGCTTTTAAAAAGCTGAATTGGTTCTTTGCTATGATGACCATGTTCTGTTGAACAATTATGTTGACCATCACCTTTTTACATTGCGTAAAAAGCGGCTACTCCCCAATGAAGTGGAGTGATTTTAATCGCAAAGCTGTTTTTTATCAAATCAATTTAATGTCAGTATTTTACAATAGAAGATTAAAATAAATAAAATTAAGCAATGATGATGAGATGAGTAGGATCTTTCAGACATTTTAATGATCTGGCGCCCATAAAAAAACCCTGCCGCAGCAAGGTTTTTTATTATTCGTATTTTATGAGCTGATTAGAGCAACAAAGTACGGATATCGGCTAAAAGCTTGGTCAACTTGTTGGTGAAACGGGCAGCATCAGCACCATTAATCACACGATGGTCATAAGACAAGGACAATGGCAACATCAGGCGTGGATCAAAACTTTCACCATTCCATATCGGTTGCATGGTTGCAGGTGAAATACCCAAAATTGCCACTTGAGGCCAGTTCACCAGCGGTGTAAATGCGGTTCCACCAATTGAACCCAGACTGGTAATGGTAAAATTCGCACCTTGCAAATCTTTCGGTGATAATTTTTTCTCACGCGCCTTCTTGCTTAACTCGCCCAGCTCAATCGCAATTTGTTTCACTGATTTTTGGTCCGGGTTACGCAGCACAGGCACAGTCAAACCATCCGGCGTTGCCACCGCAATGCCCATATGGATTTCATTGCGCAGCAATACAGATTTTTGATCATCGGCCAAATGACCTGCAAAATAAGGCTCTTCTTTTAAAAGATGCGCCAAGGCTTTGGCAATGAAAGCCAAAATGGTCAGGCTAATACCTTCTTTCTTAAAGTTGCCTTTCAACTCGCCACGCCAAGCTTCAAGCTCGGTAATATCTGCAGCATCAAACTGCGTGACTTGAGGAATAAAGTTATTCAATGACAATTGCGGCACAGAAACCTGTTGCAAGCGAGTCATGGCTTTTTCTTCAACACCACCAAATGCAGAGAAATCTGGAAGTTTTGGCAGACTGGCTGCCTGAACGGCAGCAGCGGCTACAGGAGCAGGTTGCGACGTCGTAAGGCGGGTTTTGACATAAGCCTTCAGATCTTCTTTCATCACACGCGCATGCGAACCAGATGCTTTCACATCCGATAAAATCACACCCAATTCACGTGCCAGTTTACGCACAGCAGGGCCAGCATAGACTTTCGAGTTGGCTGCATTCTGCTCTTTGGTCAGCTTGTCTGCATTAGCCGTCGTCGCTGTCGCTTGAGCAGATGGTGCAGCCGGGACTGTTTCTGCTTTTGTAACTGCTGCTTTCGGTGCTTCAGCTTTGGCTGCAACAGGTGCAGCATCTGCTTGCGCTTTACCTTCAATCGTAACCAGTGCAATGCCTTCAGCGACATTTTGACCCACTTCAACGTGAATCGCTTTAATCACGCCTGCTGTAGAGCTGGGGACTTCAACCGTGGCTTTATCCGACTCAACCACAATGATGCTTTGATCCGCTTCAACCGTGTCACCGACTTTCACTAAAATTTCAGCAACAGTGGCTTTGTCCACACCCAGATCAGGCACGCTAATTTCAATCGCACCGCTTTGAACCGGAGCTGCTGCTACAGGTTCAGATTTCGTTGCAGCGGCTTGTACGCTTTCTGCTTTCGGAGCGTCCACCACAGTTTCAGCTTGGGTCGCGCCAGCAACTTTCACCTTAATCAGCACCACACCTTCTTTTACCGTATCGCCTTCAGTAACTTGAATGCTTTCAACGATACCCGAAACTGAACTGGGTACTTCAACCGTGGCTTTGTCAGATTCAACCACAACAATGCTTTGATCAACGTCAATAGTATCGCCGACGCTAACCAGAATTTCACCCACCAGCGCTTTTTCTACGCCAATATCCGGCACCTGAACTTCGACAAGGCTGCTCGATGCAGAGGCCGGTGTAGCAGAATTTGCAGGCTGATGAGCTGCAAGTTCCTGCATAATTTCTTGATCAGGCAGTGAGGTCGGAGTATTTTCCGACGTCTTTTGTGAAGCATCCGCCTCTTGAACTTCAGTTGCTGCATTGGATGCATCTTCTGCTTCAAGTTCAATTAATGCGACGCCTTCAGTAACATTATCACCCAGATTAACCAAAATGCTTTTTACCACACCTGCTGAAGTGCTCGGCACTTCAACAGAGGCTTTATCCGATTCCAGCAAGACCAGACTGTCATCAACAGCCACGGTATCGCCGACTTTTACCAAAATTTCCGCAACGCTGGCTTTATCAACCCCAATATCAGGTGTTTTGATTTGCATGCTTAGTTCTCCTCACCTGTTGGCTCTTTATAATCCGCAACCGCTTGAACTTCCGGGTGGGTTTGAGGCAACCAAGCCACAGGACGATCGGTATCCAATTCAAAGTTAGAAATCGCATCCTTGACTAAACGCGCATCCACTTCGCCTTCATCGGCTAATTTTTTCAACGTTGCAACCACAATGTGCGCTGCATCGACACCAAAGAAACTACGCAGATTGCCACGCGTATCAGAACGACCATAACCATCTGTACCTAAAGTCACATATGGACGGTTATCTGGAAGATAGGCACGAATTTGTTCACTATAGGCACGCATATGATCCGTTGCAGAAACCACGATACCATCGGTACTACGCAATTGCTGAGAGACCCAGCCTTCTTGTGCTTCTTCCGCCAATGGATGTAGACGGTTGTATTCTTCAACAGCCATACCATCGCGTGCAAGCTCGTTGTAGCTGGTTACACTCCAGACATTAGAATGGATTTGGTATTCATCACGCAGGATTTTTCCAGCTTTAATCACTTCACGAAGAATCACACCTGAACCCAATAATTGAACAGTGGCTTTTTCATCTTCTTCAAGCAGGTACATACCACGTTTAATGCCTTCCTCAACACCTTGTGGCATTGCTGGATGCTCGTAGTTTTCGTTCATTACAGTCAGATAATAGAACACACGTTCCTGATTTACATACATGCGTTGTAAACCGTCATGTACGATCACAGCAAGCTCATAACCAAAGCATGGGTCATACGCCACGCAGTTTGGAATGGTGCCAGCAAGAAGGTGTGAATGACCATCCTGATGCTGCAAACCTTCACCATTTAATGTGGTACGGCCTGCTGTTGCACCCAGCAAGAAGCCCTGTGCCTGAGCATCACCTGCAGCCCATGCAATGTCGCCAATACGCTGGAAACCAAACATCGAGTAGTACATGTACATAGGAATCATAGGCAAGTTATTGGTTGAATAACTGGTTGCCAACGCAGCCCAAGCACTCATCGCACCGGCTTCGTTAATCCCTTCTTGCAACATGTGACCATCTTTGGCTTCACGATAGTTCATCAGCTGTTCTTGGTCTTCAGGGGTGTATTTCTGACCATGTGCAGCATAAATACCTAACTGACGGAACATGCCTTCCAGACCAAAAGTACGCGCTTCATCCGGAACAATCGGCACAACGCGATCTTTAATGGCTTTTTCTTTTAACAATGCAGAAATTAAACGCACCATCACCATAGTGGTGGATTGCTGCTTGCCATTGGAACCTTTTAACACCGCATCAAATACCGACAAATCAGGGATGGGCAATGGGTCACTTTCTTTACGACGTGCAGGTAAATAACCACCCAACGCTTCACGACGGGCCTTCATGTATTTCAATTCAGGTGAGTTTTCACTTGGACGATAGAATGGCACTTCTTCAAGCTGTTCATCGGTGAATGGAAGATTGAAACGATTACGAACATATTTCAATGATTCAAGCTGCATCTTTTTAATCTGATGCGTTTTGTTCACTGCTTCAATTTCTTCAGACAAACCATAACCTTTGACAGTTTTCGCCAAAATTACGGTTGGCTGACCTGTAGACTTCATTGCTTCTGCGTAAGCAGCATAAACTTTGTAAGGGTCATGACCACCGCGGTTTAAGTTATCGATGTCTTCATCGCTTAAACCTTTTACCAGCTCTTCTGCTTCTGGATATTTACCAAAGAAGTGGGCACGGGT
The DNA here is from genome assembly GCF_001647545.1 of Acinetobacter sp. SFB. Lineage (GTDB taxonomy): Bacteria > Pseudomonadota > Gammaproteobacteria > Pseudomonadales > Moraxellaceae > Acinetobacter. The sequence goes on along the minus strand of NZ_LSZH01000015.1, from coordinate 91,308 downwards.
ATATGCACCACCTTTGACTTGGTAACGTTGATAATCACCATCAACCGCTTCTTCCATAATCGCTTTTAAAGCGCCTGATTCATCTTTATCAAGCAGTGGATCCCAATGACGACCCCAAACTACTTTAATGACACGCCAACCTGCGCCACGGAATAGTGATTCAAGTTCTTGAATAATTTTGCCATTACCACGAACCGGACCATCCAGACGCTGTAAGTTACAGTTCACCACCCACACCAGGTTATCGAGCTTCTCACGGCCTGCAAGAGAAATCGCACCGGTACTTTCTGGCTCGTCCATCTCGCCATCGCCAAGGTATGCCCAGACTTTACGGTCTTCTTCTTTAATCAGGCTACGGTTCATCAAATATTTTTGAATGTGTGCCTGATAGATCGACATGATTGGACCCAGACCCATCGAAACAGTTGGGAACTGCCAATAGTCCGGCATCAAGTAAGGATGCGGATAACTTGGAAGACCATTACCATTCACTTCACGACGGAAGTTACTCAGTTGCTCTTCGGTTAAACGGCCTTCAAGATATGAACGTGCATAAACACCCGGTGCACAGTGACCTTGATAATAGATCATGTCACCACCGAAATGGTCATTGCCTGCACGAAAGAAATGGTTAAAACCGACATCATACAAAGTTGCCGAAGAGGCAAAGCTGGCCAAGTGACCACCGAGATCATCACCAGTTTTATTGGCACGCAGTACCATTGCCAAAGCATTCCAGCGAATCAATGCGCGAATACGGCGTTCCATGTCTTGGTCACCCGGCATGGCTGGGGTTTCTTCAACTGAAATGGTGTTGAGATAAGGAGTATTTAGACGCTGAATGGGAACATGAGTAGCAATTGCGCGCTGGTAGAGTTTTTCGAGTAAAAATGCCGCTCGCTCCGTTCCCATGTGTTGTAAAACCGAGTCGAAAGCATCTTGCCATTCTTGGGTTTCTTGCGCGTCAGTATCACCATAAAACGCCATATTCCACCTATTCCTTGAGCCTATTTATATTCTCTATATGTACCATACTTTAGAGGGCTTCAGTTATTGCCACAGCTGAATACGGAATAGCACTATTATTTAGATAATAAATACCCATTGACTATTCTTTACGCAATAAAACAAAAAACCGCCAATAAAGGCGGTTTTTTATACAATAAGTATTCGTTACAGTGATAATATAAAACTTAAAAGCTATAGCGGCTTTTTACTCTACTCTTTAAATGAATTACCACACTCTAATTAACTATCGTTACAACTCTTAAATTAAAACCGACAGAATGGGTTTTAAAAAGTGGTCATACTGAGTTTTATGGCAACATGGCTAAATATGCTGATGGGTTCTTACGCTCACCATCTTTAACTACTTCGTAATGTAAATGCGGACCGGTACAACGACCCGTACAACCTACGTTGGCAATATGTTCACCTGCTTGTACCTGATCACCAACACGGGCAATTAAACGAGAGGCATGTGCGTAACGCGTTAAATACCCATTGCCATGGTTGATTTCAACGTATTGACCATAACCGGTGCCCCAACCTGATTTAGTGACGACACCTGGGCCAGTTGCGTAAATAGCGGTACCACTTGGTGCAGACATATCTAAACCTGAATGGTTTTCTGCGCGACCACCCATGGTACGACCACCATAAGTTGAACTAACTCTTTTCATGTCAGGAAGTGGATGTGCTACCAACCAAGAGTAAGCATTGCTAGAATAGCTTTTTGAAGTACTTGAACCGTATTTTTTCGCGAGCGATTCATTGTTCAATTCAACTGTTTTTTCACGTAATTTAACGCTCATTTTTGTTTCAGCAGGAATATCAATGTCATTTGATTCTGCATAAGAACCTTGAGCCAAAGTACGGGTCAATTGCTCAATACGATCGGTGGATACGTCAGAATTTAGCTCTACCAAATCAGCAAAAGCTACAGATGCAGCAGACGCTGCCAATGAAAACGCTAATAAAATACGTCTCGTATGCATAAAAAACCTCTTTTAACTGTTCTTAGTTAATGTCCTTGCGTGATCTCTTCCTTGATATCTACTGAAAGGAACGCATAAGATTAAGACACAAATATGTAGGAACAATGTATGTCTGAACCGCTAAAGCTCTTCCAACAAACAAGAAAACACTTAAAAACAGGAAACTTTACGTTTCTCTCTACACAAGTTGCTGCTTGGCAGAAACTTACAAAACTTATTCAACCGATATTGCCCCAACCAGAGCAATGGCAAGTTGTATGTTATGAAAATGGCATTTTGACCATTACCGGTGCAAATCAAGCCATGATTAGTCAACTGGCATATCTTCAAAAGCAATATATTGTTCAATTGTCACAATTGTCCGAATTTAAAGATTTGCAGAAACTGCAAGTTCGTTTAAGAATTCAAACACAACCACCACTCAAGCCTGAGTTGCTGACCAGATCCCTTAGTCCAGATACCCAAGATTTAATTCGTGGGGCTGCTGACTTTGTGAGCGACCCTAAGCTTAGCCAAGCAATGCTACGTTTGGCAAGCAATAAAAAGTAACTGACATTTTGATGTCTTTGAAATTAGTCATAAATTCTGTGACCGGTTTAACAGTCAGCTTTGTTATATTATAACGCAGGCATTAAAAGACAATGACTTATGCCACACTCACGTAAGAAATGGGACATTTGGTTTCGTCATCAAATGTTACAATTTCGTAACTACTTGGATCACTTTTAACATTGCGTAATAATTGATTATTTAATGCATGTCCTGACTTATAGCCATCAAACTTTGCAATAATTTGATGACCCAGCAAGTATAAATCACCCACGGCATCTAAAATTTTGTGCCGTACGAATTCATCCGAGAAGCGAAGCCCTTCCTCATTCACCACACCGGTTTCATCTACCCCAATCGCATTTTCCAAACTCGCGCCCAATGCCAAATTATTGGCTTTCAGATAGTCTAAATCTTTCATAAAACCGAAAGTACGCGCTCCACTCACTTCATAAACGAAGGTTTCAGTAGAAAAATCGATAGTTGCAGACTGGTATTCTTTTTTAAAGGCAGGGTGATCAAAATCGATGGTGAAGTTAAGTTGAAAACCCTGATGTGGATGAAATATTGCACGCTTATCATCTATCAGGGCTTGCACAGGTTTTAAAATTTTAATGAATTTTTTCGGCGCATTCTGTTCAGCCAAACCACCTTGCATCAATAAATAGATAAACGGGCCTGCACTACCATCCATAATTGGTACTTCAGAAGCAGAGACTTCAATAATCAGGTTATCGATCCCCAATCCCGCAATCGCACTCATTACGTGTTCAATGGTACCGACTTTGGCATTTTCCTGAACCAGATTCGAGCACATAAATGCTTCTTGAATCAGCATGGCGTCGGCTTGAATATTTACCGGTGGATTTAAATCAATACGTCGAAACACAATTCCCCCGTCTACATGGTGCGGCACAAAGTTAATCAAGACTTTTTGCCCACTATGAAGACCGATACCGCTCGCTTTCACGACACGTTGTAGGGTTCGCTGTTTCAACATTTTTCTATCATCTGCTCATAAAACCGATATACGTTAGCATATTTAGCCATTGATAAAAAACAAAAAGGTCGTATAGCTACGACCTTTTTTAAATTTGTAAACTAAAACTAAAACTATTAGTTTATTTACGTTGCTGATTTTTCAAGTAATCTTGAATGCTCATTGGGGTTGGACGTGCAGCCCCTACTGCTGGAGCTGGGGCTGTACCCGCATCATTGTTTTGACGCTGAATTGCAGGTACATCATCATCTTCCACCACAGCATGTTTCGCCGTAGCAGTTGGACGTGTTGCCGACTGTGAAGATGGACGTTTGACTGTATCAGCTGAATCCGCTGAATTACGGGTTAATCCCGTTGCAATCACAGTTACACTCAGTTCATCACGTGCATCTGGATCAAATACAGTTCCGTAGAATACTTGCCCTTCATCCAAATCGACAATTTGATTGACAACATCGGTGATTTCTTCAATTTCACCGAAAGTCACATCATCGCCACCGGTCACGTTAATCAAAATACCTTTGGCATTCATGATAGTCACGTTATCCAGCAATGGACTACGAATCGCTTGTTCAGCCGCTTGACGTGCACGGTTTTCACCACGACCTGAACCCACACCCATCATGGCATAACCACGCGTACTCATGGCAGTCTTCAAATCGGCGAAGTCAAGGTTGATATGCCCTGGACGAACCACAAGATCAAAAATACTACGTACTGCATTGAGCAAAACGTCATCTGCTTTTTTGTACGCGTCTTTCATTGAAATATCGCGGAATACTTTAAGCAAACGCTGGTTGGGAATAATGATTAAAGAATCAACATGTGCTTCTAAAGCTTCAATCCCTTTTTCAGCAGATTGCTGACGACGTTTCCCTTCGAAATTGAAAGGTGTAGTCACCACGCCGACTGTCAAAATGCCCATTTCCTTGGCAATTTCGGCAACCACAGGCGCAGCACCAGTACCAGTACCGCCACCCATACCGGCAGTCACAAACACCATGTCTGTACCTTCAAGGTGTTGACGAATGATTTCACGACTTTCTTCAGCAGCAGTTTGGCCCACTTGAGGATTTGCCCCGGCACCCAAACCGCGTGTGCTTTGCTCGCCTAACTGGATTTTGAATTGAGCATTCATCCGATCCAAAGCCTGTTTGTCCGTATTGGCACAAACAAATTTTACACCCTGAATGTCTGACTCAAGCATATGTTGTACAGCATTACCACCAGCACCACCTACACCAAACACAGTGAAACGGGCTTGACCGTTGCTATCGTTTTGATCATCTTCTAAAAATTCAAATGAGGCCATGACCTTTGGATTTCCTAATTCGTAATTGGCAGTCACTTAAGCCCGTATACTGCCTTGATCTTAATAAAAAATTGTGTTTTAGGATGCTGTTCAACGACACGCTTGTCAAGTACAAGCCGTTAGACGTACAACTTCCTAACAATATTCCCAATAAATTCAACTTAAAATATCGATTTTAACTGATTATTTAATGCCGACCATGCTCGACCTACTCGCTTAAAAACAGACAGTTTTCCAGGATCTGTAGATTCTACAATGGTATCTTGCGTATCACTTTGGCTGAACATCAATAATCCGGCAGCTGTTGCATATTGCGAACGGCGCAAAGCAGCCTGATTTTGCTCTTCAGCATATACCTGTACCGGTGGATTTCCTAAATGCGCTGAAACACCCAACATTTGACGTGCCAGATTTACCATTCCTTCGATTTGGCTTGCATCCCCTGTCAGTACCACACCATGATATAAACCATGAATTGCACCATTGCGTTGTAGCTCGTGATGAACTTGGGTCAAGATTTCTTCATAACGCGCAATAATAATTTCTGCCAACTCAATGCGACTGATGGTTTGTGGACCCTCAATCCCCTGAAATTGAATCATATGATCAGGTTTCACCACTTTCAGGTCAACACAACCATACAACAACTTGATTCGTTCCGCTTCTTCCGTCGTGGTTTGCAGTACTGCAGCAATATCACGCGTAACATGCTCACCACCACGTTGCAGAGTATGCGTCAATGCAAGGCGACCATCTAGATAGACCGCAATATTGGTAGTACCCGCACCAATATCCACCAAGCATGCACCATACTCTTTTTCATCTTTAAGCAGACTTGCTTCAGCGGTTGCCAAACAAGACACTACCATTTTTTCGACACCAATATTGGCACCTTTAAGCGCACGATCTAGGTTCTGCATGGTACTGATCGGCAGCATCATCAACTGATAATGCCCTATCATGCTGTGGGCAGACATGCGAATCGGATTTTGCACCCATTCTGCCGAATCATCCAATTCAAAGCCCAAAGGTACTGCACTGACCAAATAGTGGTCTGAAGTCAAATGACTGGCTTTGGCCAACTCCAGCGCACGTACAACCTCACTGGTCGTAATGGTATGTTCACTATTTTCAATGGGTGTACGGCCTGATGCATAAAAGCTTTTTAATTCTGCGCTTGGAATGGAAATCCAAGCGGAATGCACCCGGCATTCAGCCATGTCTTCTGCTTCTTGTACGGCATTTTTAATTGCAGTGATGACTTTATCGAGACTTACAATTTTTCCTTTATTCATGCCTCGGTTACGAGCTGTTGCCATCCCTATCACTTGGATATTGTCTGGCGCATGTACCTTACCAATCAAAACTGAAACTTTGTGTGTCCCAATGTCAATCGCAACAACCGAGGGAACAGCTTCATTCATTATCTACTACCATCATCACATGTTTGGTTAATTTATGGCCATAAGCCTCTATTTTATATCAAGCCGCTCAATTATGGCTTTACCATTCTTGCATCTGCAATGCTTGTGTCATTAATCGTTACAACAAAATGACTATTTACAATATTAGGTGGTGCTGAATTCTTCCATTGTATCGCCAATCCATTTCGATAACGTAAGTCAATTGATGAGATTTTAGACCAAACCGGTTTTAAATCACTTTGTGCCAGATGACTCAAGCGTTGAAGTTTACTCATGGTCTGATCTTGATCCACAATTACACGCAAACCCGAATCAAACTGCATAAACCATGTCATACGTTCTGTTAAATATAATTCTTTTAAACGAACATTGACTGGCAGGAATAACTGGTTAATTTCATTGTAGCGGCGCATCATCATTTTGGATTGAGACGTTGGACCGTGCAGCAAGGGTAATTTTTGATTATTTTGCGGAATCACTTGGGCAAAAATATCACCACTATCACTTAACAGTCGCCCAGTTCCCCAACGGGCAATAGGATGACGCGGCATCACTCTGACCCGAATTGAATTCGGCCATGCACGTGAGACCACCACACGATCTACCCAAGACAACTCTAGCGCCTGATCTCGAATTTGTTCTAAATCAGCGGTAAAATAATTTGCTGTTACCACCGGAGTAACATGCTTCATGACCTGACTATTTTCAGCGTCGGAACGCGTACCCACAACATTGAGTTCCGCGACATGTGCATCGGTCATGACTGTATATAAACCATAGACCCCTACAGCCAATACCATGAGTGCAATCAGCAACAATAACCAGCCACCGGCATTCGCAAGCTTTTCCTTACGGGTCGGTGGCTTGTCATGTATTGAGGTAATTGCTGCTCGTTTACGGCGCATTGAAGCAGGAAGTTGAGCCATAGTTTAGTGAGCCGTACCTGTCAAAGTTTGTTCCAAAATGGCAACGCAAAGCTCATCAAAGCTATATCCCACCGCTTGTGCAGCTTTAGGCACCAATGAATGACTGGTCATGCCTGGAACAGTGTTGACTTCCAACAACCAGAAATTGCCGTGTTCATCCTGCATCGCATCAATACGACCCCAGCCACTTGCACCCACGGCTTGAAAAGCACGTAAAGACAAGTTTTGTAAACGTTTTTCTTCATCTTCACTTAGACCGCAAGGAATGCCGTACTGCACATCGTCACGGTTATATTTGGTCTCATAATCGTAGAAAGCCACATCTTTTGGCGGCTCAAGACGAATTACAGGAAGCGCCTGGCCATTCAGAATCACAATGGTAAACTCACGACCGCTAATCCATTTTTCAGCCATTACCACTGCATCATGTTCAGTCGCTTTTTCAATCGCGATTGCAAAGTCTTCGATCCGTTCAACTTTGCTCATACCGATGCTTGAACCTTCATGTACTGGCTTGATAATGAATGGCAAACCAATACTGTCGACGACAGCATTCAAATCAGAATCATTGGTTACGATACGATACGGTGCCGTCGGCAGTTCAGAACCTTGCCAAACCTGCTTGGTTTTGACTTTATCCATACCGATGGCTGAGCCTTGCACACCGGTACCGGTATAAGGCACATTCAACCATTCTAATGCACCTTGAATTTGACCGTCTTCTCCGCCGCGACCATGCAACACAATAAATGCACGATCATAGTTGACCAGTTCAGTCACGCTACGTTCTTGCGGGTCAAAAGCTTCTGCATTTACACCCGAGCGGAGCAATGCTTCAAGTACAGCCCTACCACTATCTAGAGAAACCTCGCGCTCAGCAGATTTACCACCAAGCAACACGGCAACTTTGCCGAATTCTGAAGCATTTGCCACGTTTATATCCTTAAACTTTATAACTGAACGATCAAATTCAAAACCACATACAGTGATTATTTTAAATACAATTTATTTTGTGCAAGCTCAATCGAGATCGCACCCACATTACCTGCGCCTTGGGTTAATAACAAGTCATTTGCTTTTAACACTTTTTGTACCGCATTTTTTAAATTGCCTTCCACAGGATCAATCAAAATCGGTTCAACATCGCCACGTAAGCGAATGCTACGCGCCAAGCTGCGACTATCCGCGCCCACAATCGGTTTTTCACCGGCAGGATACACTTCCAGCAGCAGTAATTGATCGACTTGTGACAATACATCTACGAAGTCATCGAAGCAGTCACGGGTACGGCTAAAACGGTGCGGCTGGAACATCATCACCAAACGACGGTCTGGATGGCTTTGACGCGCAGCTTTGATGGTTGCTTCCACTTCTTTAGGATGGTGCCCATAGTCATCCACCAGTTTCACGTTCCCGCCTTCCAGTTCAAATTCACCTTGAACCTGGAAGCGGCGACCGACACCACTAAAGCCTTCCAGCGCACGGCAAATTGCCGCATCAGAAACCCCTTCATCCGTTGACACACCAATGGCAGCCAAGGCATTGAGTACGTTATGCAGACCCGGCTGGTTCACAGTTACACGTAATGGCTCTCGATCTTTACGCAATACAGTAAAGTGCGTGCGCATGCCGTCTGGATCTACATCGACCGCACGGATGTCGTTATCTTCGTTAAAACCATAGGTTAAAAGCGGACGACCAATACGCGGCATAATTTCGCGCACATTGGCATCATCGCCACAAACCACGGCTAAACCATAGAATGGAAGTTTTTGTAAGAACTGTACAAAAGTATCTTTAAGCACATCAAAACTACCGCCATAGGTATCCATATGATCGGCATCGATATTGGTCACAATTGCCGCCATCGGATGCAAATGCAAGAAAGTCGCATCAGATTCATCCGCTTCAGCCACAATATACCGACTTGCACCGAGTGCAGCATTCACCCCAGTACGATTCAGCAAACCACCGATCACATAGGTCGGATCCATGTTTTCTTCCGCCAACATACAAGTGATAAGACTTGTGGTGGTGGTTTTACCATGGGTTCCTGCCACTGCAATACCATGACGGTAACGCATCAACTCACCCAGCATTTCAGCACGACGCACCACGGGAATGCGGGTTTCAATCGCTGCCTTGATTTCCGGGTTTTCTGGATCAATCGCTGTAGATACGACCAGTACATTGGCATCTTTAATATTTGCAGCAGCATGACCGATATAAACTTTGATACCGTTTTCTTCAAGCTGTGCAGTAGTTTTAGAGGCTTTGATGTCCGAACCCGAAATTTTATAGCCCTGGTTTTTCAGCACTTCCGCGATGCCACACATACCGGCACCACCAATTCCTACAAAATGAATGTGTTTGATACGGCGCATTTCCGGCACTTTAATTAACTTTTTCGCTTGCTCAGCAGGAGTAGATGAAGACATATATCACTCTAATTTACAATTCTTGAATTAAACGAACCACATGCTGGGTTGCATCAGGTTGTGCTTTTTGACGAGCTTTGACTGCCATTTCTGACAGCAATTGGCGATTCATCAGGGGGGTTAGCAATTCTTTTAAATGATCCACAGTCATACTGGCTTGCGGACAAATTTTCGCAGCATTGATATTCGCAAGGAATTTGGCATTTGCAGTTTGATGGTCATCCACTGCACTTGGCAGGGGTACAAAAACCGCAGCCACACCCGCAGTTGCTATTTCGGTCACTGTTAACGCACCCGCGCGGCAAATAATTAAATCTGCATCTGAATAGGCTTTGGCCATATCTTCAATAAACGGCTGCACTTCAACCTGCAAGGTTGCAGGTACATCACGATAACGTGCCTGTGTTGCATGCTGATGCTTTTGACCACATTGATGAAATACCTGCATGGGTATATTGAGTTGCTTCAATGCTTCCGGCACACGTTCATTCAATGCTTGTGCACCTAGGGAACCACCGACAATTAAAATCTGTAAAGGCTGCGCTGCTTTTTCACGTTCTTGATAACGCCAAGACGGATTTAAAATTTCTGTAATTTCTTTGCGTACCGGATTACCGGTCGTCACTATTTTTTTACTTGCAACAAAAGTATCCGGAAAAGCCTGACACACGGTTTTAGCAATACGGGATAACTGGGTATTGGTAAACCCTGCAATCGCATTTTGCTCATGGATAATGACAGGAATACCCAAGGCACGCGCAGCCAGACCGCCCGGTCCTGCGACATACCCGCCAAAACCGGCAACAGCATCAATATTGAGCTGTTTCATATAGCGCATGGCACTTAAAGTTGCTTTTAAAATTTTAAAAGGTGCCAATAATTTACGTACCACACCGTTGCCACGCACACCTTGAATATCAATTTGATAAATTGGGATATTGTGATTTTTTAACAGCCGATTTTCCATGCCTGCAGGCGTTGCCAGCCAAGACACCTGTATCCCTTGTTGCTGTAATTCTTTAGCAACAGCGAGCGCTGGAAAAACATGTCCGCCAGTACCTGCGGCCATCATCATGACATGTTTGGGCTTTGTTTGCGTTGCTTCAGTCACAGTCTAATTCTTCAATTCTAAAATAGGGATAACGAAATACGATTTTAAGCAATCAATTGTAATCACAAACACATAACCGTGAAAGGTTATTTACTTTTTTTCACGAAGTGCTTCATTGTTTTTTTCTACCGATTTAAAAGTTTAAACTAGTTTTATTATTAATCGAGGAAAAATATACAAATTAATGTATTTCTTCTCCAATTTGGTGACTTTGTTTTTGATCAGCTGATCAATTTAATCCTCTTTTGCCCCACAAGCTTCGATAAAAAAGAGCCCGAATTGGACTCTTTTCAAGAAAAAGAATTTAAGCTTTCAACCCGGCTTCTAAAACATCAAATAAATCATCTGCAATTGATGTTCCGAATTGATCATCAATTTCACGGATACAAGTAGGACTGGTAACATTAATTTCTGTCACGTAATTGCCAATCACATCCAACCCTACAAAAACCAGACCTTTTTCACGTAAGTAAGGGCCGACTTTTGCAGCAATCGCTTTATCATTTTCACTTAAGGGACGGGCTTGACCCAAACCACCTGCCGCCAAGTTGCCACGTACTTCACCATTTTGTGGAATACGCGCTAAACAATAAGGCACCGGTTCACCATTAATCATCAAAATACGTTTATCACCTTCGACAATTTCTGGAATGTAGCGCTGTGCCATAATTGGCTGGTTACCGTTATTGGTCAGCATTTCAATGGTAGAACCAATATTTATACCATCTTGATATAAGCGGAAAATGCCTGTACCGCCCATCCCATCGAGGGGTTTCACAATCACATCAACCTGTTCTTTCAGGAATTCACGGATCAGACCTTCATTTGAGCTAACCAAAGTCGGTACCTGAAGTTCAGGGAACTGAGTAGCAAAGAGTTTTTCATTACAGTCGCGCAAGCTTTGCGGCTTGTTAATAATCCATGCCCCTTCACGCTCTGCCTGTTCCAAAATATAAGTGGTATAGACAAAGTTCATGTCAAACGGCGGGTCTTTACGCATTAACACCACGTCATAATCGGCAATCGATTCTTTTTTCTTTTCACCCAATTCATAGTAATGGTTATAGTCTTCAAAAACTTTTAATGCTGAAATTAAACCGAATGCCTTACCGTGTTCGATATACAGATCTTGCTGTAATGCATAACCCAACTCGTGTCCACGACGGCTGGCTGCCCAAAGCATCGCCATAGAAGAATCTTTTTTCAGGTTTACATTTTCGATGGGATCCATCACAACAAGTACGCGCATATCGATCTGCTCATATATTTTTAAATTGAGAAAAGTATAACGGAGTTTAATCTTTCTTTTTTCTCAATTTTGGTAAAGCTTTTATAGGATTGTATAAAGCGCTTTCAGGAACAGTTGATGCAACAGGCAATTATTGGTTTTCATTTGGATGAAGAAAATGACTGGGTGGCAGATTTGTCCTGTGGTCATGGACAGCATGTTCGACATAATCCGCCATGGCAAAACCGTCCTTGGGTGATGACTGAACAAGGACGGCAAGAGAAAGTAGGTTTAATGTTGGAATGTAAAAAATGTGATGAACAAAGCGAGTAGCTTTTATCATCTATCAATCGGTGTTCAGTGGGCTATTCATGCCTAACTTATAAGTATAACAACCCTTTAAATAATCAGAAGATGCCAAATTTATTGGCAAAATTTTCAAACACTCTTACTGAAAAATACCTTATCGATTATTTATCGTACTTGTCCAATCTCTAATTATTGTTTTATAAATTTGATGAGCTCACATAAAGGATCAGCATTTTTAATTTATATAGTGCTAACCCTTTTATGTTCATTTTTGACTATTTTAAAATCTTGCTAAGAAAAAATTCTCATGCTAAATCCCTTGCATAACCATCAAGCTGAGCTAGATAAAATATATCCGCTTTTCCTGAGGTGAAATTGAATTATGCATATTCCCATAAAACAAAAATAAATTACTGAACCCGCTTAAACTTCTTCTTAATTAAATTGAACTTAATGGGCTAGATTTTTAAAAATAAGCTTAAGATTCTCTAACATTTTCTCAATTTGTAAGGGAGTTAACCCATCAAAAGATGGTTCCAAAACGATATGACTCAGGTCATTAATTTTTTGGCTCATTTGCTGTCCTTTTTCGGTTAATAAAACCCGGGTAATTCGACCATCATCTTCGCAACAATAGGTATCTACCAATCCTTCATCTTTTAAACGATAAACGATTTTGGTAGTCGTCGACATTTTAGAAATGACCATTTCTGACAACTCAGATACGCTTGCATTATTTTTAGATTTTAAAGCCAGTAAAATACGACGGCGAGAATTATCTAAACCATATTTCTTTAATGCATGATCAACATTCTGTATATATTGAGCATGCACTTGAGTGATCCAGTAATATGGAGAATTTTCCAAATTAAAATCTGCGGCAGCAGATAAAAACTTATTGAACCTTTTTGTCATGACTTTATCTCTCTCATTTATTATAGCCATTTAAATTGTTTAAAAATTTATACCCATTAGTGACTGCTCTATTTATTAAATGAACTTGGTCTTACTAATTTCGCTATACAATCTGTTTTTTTAAAGATTGACTCTCTAATTCTTCCTTTGCTTTCTATGAGCTGGTTTTATAAAAAGAATTAGAGAGCCAAGTACTACATAACGTCCTCTTTTGTATTTATTTATTGTTATTGTGCAAGCAGATTAAATCACTTTAAGGGTTAAATGATCTATCACAAAAAATACCAAACCATTTACCCAAATGTATGAAAATGTGACATGATTAACATTATTTTCCAGAGAAAAATCATCTATTTCATTACTTCTCAACCTAATGGAAAAGCTTTAAATTCTTGTAATAAATATTTTTAATTTATATAAATTCTCATACATAAAATTATGGGGTTAAAAAACAATAGGAAAAGTCGTCTATTTATATTTTTATCTAAGGTGCATTTTGTTTAATTTATCAAATAGCAGTTTATTTTATAAGGATCATTTTATTTAATATTTCTAAAAAATAATTTTTAACTTTAACCCCGTTCAGGGTCTTTCCTGGAAGCCGAGAATACTTATTCAATTAATGGCTATTTTGAAATAGAGCTCTCTGTTCAATGCTCAATTTTTCTCTCCAACTGGTGAAATGATTAAAAAAATTGTTTAAATTCTGCAGATTGAAGCATCAACAAAAAATTAAAGCTCAATATTTTCTACACCTAGAGACAAACACACTCTCAATATTGCGAATACTTGCCTAAATCTACTAGCTTCTTATTTTAATAATTTATCACTTTCTTAAAATCATAAAAAAGGAAGCATTTAGCTTCCTTTCTTAATCTATCTAAGCATCAGATGCCGTATTTGACACGGTAATCTTCCATTTTTGCTAAAGCCTCTTTCTCGCCTTTTGCATCTAGGAAATCCATCAAATCTTTCATGGTAATTAAAGCATGTACAGGAATTTCCAGTTCTTGTTGCACTTCTTGAATTGCAGACAAACTACCTTGACCTTTTTCCTGACGATCTAATGCCACCAATACTCCGGCAATTTGCGCACCGGCATTTTTAAGCACAGTCACCACTTCACGAATGGCGGTACCCGCAGTAATCACATCATCAATAATCCAGACTTTTTTACCGTCAACTGAAGCACCGACAAGTACACCGCCCTCACCGTGATCTTTGGCTTCTTTACGGTTAAAGCCCCAAGGTACGCTCACAGCATGATTTTGTGACAAAGCAACAGCCGTTGCAGCGACAAATGGAATACCTTTATATGCAGGTCCAAAAATCACTTCAACATTATCGCAAGTGGTTAATTTATCTGCATAGCCTGAAGCCAATAGGGTTAATGCTTCACCATCATTAAGCAAACCGGCATTAAAAAAATAAGGACTCACACGACCCGATTTTAAAGTAAACTCACCAAATTTCAGCACACCACGTGATAATGCAAGTTCGATAAAAGCTTGAGGGTTAAATTGAGCTGGCGAAGTCATGAGGTGCTCCAAAATTCATAAATAGAGGTAAGACTTGCGCATGATACCAAAGAGTAGCTATCCAAGTGATCAAAAAATTCTAAGAGTCGTTTCCATTAACGTAAATGGCTTACGTTCGTCAGTGACCAAAGGCTTACTTGAATGGATGGAACAGTCAGAAGCCGATGTGATTTGTATGCAGGAAAGCCGGATCACGCATGCGCAGTGGACTGAAAAGTTTAGACCGGAAGGTTGGTACACACATCTGTTCCCTGCTGAACGTGCAGGCTATGCCGGTACTGCCATTTATAGCCGCTTGCCCTTTGTCTCAGTGACTGACGGTTTGGGTTTTGAATTGGCAGATTCTCAAGGTCGTTTTATATCTGCTGAATTTGACTTAGGCTTGGAAAAAACTGTTCATATTTGTTCACTGTATTTACCTTCCGGTTCATCAGGTGAAGAAGCGCAAGCGCGTAAAGACCACTTTTTAGATCAATATCAGGAAATTCTAAAACAATGGCGCAATGAGGATAAATCGATCATTGTGTGTGGCGATTACAACATTGTGCATAAACGGATTGATATTAAGAACTGGACCGGCAACCAGAAATCTTCAGGCTGCTTACCGCATGAACGTGCTTGGCTCGATCATATTTATGATGATCTGGGTTATGTCGATACTTTCCGTGAAGTGCGTAAGGAAGCTGAACTTTATTCTTGGTGGTCAAACCGCGGACAGGCCCGTGCCAAAAACGTTGGCTGGCGGATTGATTACCACGCCTGTTCACCAGATTGGAAAGACCGCACAATCAATGCCTGGGTCTATAAAGACACCTGGTTCAGCGACCACGCTCCGGTAATTATTGATTATAAAATCTAATCAATAAGATTTAATTGAGTGAACATACGTTCACTCAATACCATCCAAAAACCTACAACACTTGACGCGTTTGTATATTTTTATACAAGTGTTTTGAGTGCATTATGGCTTCACGGCAAAAGGATATGTCAGGATGACAGCAAAAGGACAGGACGCCGTAGGATGAAACAAAATAAACCGCTTCGGTAGCTTATTTTGCAAGGATGTGACAATGGACGTTGAAATGAGACCCGCATGATCAGGATGATTAAATGCGGGTTTTCTCTTTTATACATCTGTTAAACTTATAATTTTTATAATCAAGTTATTCTTATCTATATAGCCATTATATTGCCAAACCTAAATGTCAATTTGATGACATCCTTATTTAATTTTTAATACTTTTAATTAGCTCTAGAGCTTCTGGATAATTTTCGCTAGGCTATTCAGCAATCGAAAATGGAATGATCCTCTTATGCTTAAAATTTATGGCATCAAAAATTGTAATTCAATGAAAAAAGCCTTCGACTTATTGAATGAACTGGGTCTGGCCTATGAATTTCATGACTACAAAAAACAAGGCATTGATGCTGAAACTGTAAAAAAATGGCTCGATGAAGTTGGACAAGATCTGATTCTTAATAAGAAAGGAACCACCTGGCGCAAACTCAGCGAAGAACAACAACAAACTGCACTAGAGAATCAATCAAATTTAATTTCTGCCTTAACCACGCATAGCAGCTTAATTAAACGTCCGGTACTGCAAACCGAGCAAGCTTATATAGTCGGATACGATGAAGCTGCTTATAGAACTTTAAAGTAAAAATTGACCATTATGCCGTCCATAAAAAAAGCCTGATCATGTCAGGCTTTTTTTATAATTTTACTGATTAAAATTAGTTTGCACGAATCCAAGTCTGGTTACGTCCTAAAACTGATATGCCAATAAAGCCGCGTAATTCTAGTTTTTTACCACCTTCAATGATTTGACCTTTTAACTTGTAGGTTTTTCCAGAAGAAGGGTCAAGAATAGTTCCTTGATCATAACTTGTACCCCCTGCATTTTTAAGACCATGAACGATCTTTAGACCTTTTAAAGATTTGTTATGATATGGGCCTTCACATTTTGAACATGCTTTTTCTTCACCCGGTGTCAAAACCTCTTGAATACTGGCAGACAATGTGCCATTTTTTTGTTCAGTAAATTTTACGATTGCTTTGGGTTGTTTTGTTTTATCATCAATCGTTTTCCAAACAGTACCATTTAGTGGATCAGCAGCATTAGCCAAAGCTGTTAATCCGAGCAATCCTAGTGCAAGTGCAATTTTTTTCATTTTTTTTCGTTTCCCTAGTCTGGTATAGACGGCTTTAGTATTAAAAAGTCACAACATTTTTGCAATTTTTCAGTGTGACCGTTTAGTGTAATCTTGTAACTTGAATTGGTAAATATCCAATCATCCCTTAAAAAATATAACAAGATGGAAAAAATATGAAGTTAAGCCCGTTATGGAAACAATTAATTACAGAGAGCATTTTAAAAACGACGATCCGTACACCCAGTCAGTTTAACTTGCCACCCAACTCGATACGTTTTGCTTTAGAGCAAATGTGTCGTGCCTTTCCAAGTAACACAGAAGTTCAGATCAGACCGCTACGCTTGGCCGGCTTGCATGCTGAAGAAATAAAACCGCAAAGCGAATCAACACAACTGATTTTGCATATTCATGGCGGTGCATTCTTTTTGGGTTCACTCAAGACCCATCGTGCCTTTTTAACCCATGTTGCTGCACGTACACAGATGCAAGTGCTTCACGTCGACTATCCCTTAGCTCCGGAATCGGTCTATCCTGAAGCTAGCGATGCGATTTTTGATATCTATACCACCTTGTTAGGTCAAGGGATTCAAGCCAAAGACATTATTTTATCCGGCGACTCTTGTGGTGCTAATTTGGCTTTGGGTCTGGCAGTTAAAATCCGTGATGAAGGCCTTCCTCAAGTTAGTGGACTGATGCTGTTGTCTCCATTTTTAGATTTGTCTTTAAGCAGTGAATCTTTGCGCTATAACCGTAAACACGATGCACTACTCTCTATTGAAACGTTAGAAGCAGGGATTGACTATTACCTACCTAAATCTGTGGACGCCGCCGACCCTGCCATTTCACCATTATTTGCAGACTTGAGCGGATTGCCTCCCATTCTGGTTCAAGTCGGTTCTAAAGAAATTTTACTGGATGATGCGCAACGTTTTAAAGAAAAAGCGGAACAAGCCGGTGTGGATCTGACCTATAAACTCTATACCGGTATGTGGCATAACTTTCAGATGTTTCACACCTGGTTTGATGAAGGTCAACAGGCCTTGGCTGATCTGGCTGAATTTGCGCACAAACTCGATAAAGACTAGATTTTATGATTTAAAAAATTATGGACATAAAAAAGGTCAGCAGAAGCTGACCCAAAAGAATATGCTATTTTTTAAAAATTACAGCGCTTGGACTTGAGTTAAAGCGTTGGAAATGGCTTTGTCTTTCAACTCTGGTCCCATATTCACGCCTTCAGCGCGAATAATTTCCACATCATTCACACCCGTAAAGTTAAATACAGTTTTCAAAAAGCCTTCCTGAAAATCGACTGGGCTATTTTCACCATAGACCCCACCACGACTACTGGCGATATAAACTTTTTTCTCACCTGCTAAACCGACTGGACCATTCTCAGTATATTTAAAGGTTTTACCCGCTACGCTGATACGGTCAATCCAGGCTTTCAAGGTTGAAGTCAAACCGAAGTTATACATGGCTGCACCCACGACCACGATATCTGCATCCAGATATTGCTGAATAATTTTTTCACTCAAAGCAGCTTGTTCTGCATCTTGCCCCATTAAAATCGCACCGGTTAAATGCGGAATAGGCTGTGCAGCTAAATCTAAATAATCCACAGCTAAATCTGCATGTTTAGTCTGTAATTGATCAACAATGGCTTGGCTTAATTGGCGTGAAACTGAAGCACTGCCTAAAATACTTGAATCGATATGTAAAACTTTCATGCTCAAAACCTTAATGTTTATTTATTCAATGGACCCAGTTTAATCGATTAACAAAAATAGAATAATATCCTTATCCACAACACACTGTTTTATATTTAGAACAATAAACATTCCGATAAAATCCATTTTTATAGCGAATAGTACAAAATACAGCCATTACCATTCATAAAAAAACGTGCTATGTTATGAATTATTAAAAATAAATCAGATCAACGCATCATTAATACATAATTTGAAGATCTAAAGGTCATATCTATCGAATGAAGCAAACCTTTCCCCCCAATCTCAGCTCCTCACTCAAAGAAAAAATTGCGAAATATCTGATAGAAGATGAAGTCGTAATGAACTGGAGCGTCCTCAATAAATGCATCCTGATGCTTATTTTAGGAAGTTTGGTGCATGTACTTTGGATTGTCTGGAAAGTTTTTGTGCTTCTTTCACCTCATGTATGGCACTGGGTGAATTTGCCTTTACTCAAGCTCCAGCTTGGACTCAATATCCTCAGCTTGATGGTTTTTATTGGGCTGATTTATCCCTGTTCCATCTGGCGAAAAAAACCTGCGGTACAGCAGTGGCTGCCTTATGTATGTGTCGCCATTTTTGTAATTTCATTATGCCGGGATGGCTATATCGTTGGGGTTCTTAGTCCCGCCACCATGATCTCTTACATTAGTTTGGTGACTGTGGGCCTGGTGCTATTTAAACGTAAAATTATTTACTCTGCATTGATTCCAGCTACTCTATATTTGCTCTTATGTGGCTATTTAAGCTTACAAGGTCAAATCAGCTACGCACCGATTTTTTATCTACAGAGTCTTCCCTATCAAAATATGTTTTGGGTGCTCACGATGATGTATTTCATTGCACCCATTTTGATGACCTGTTTAATTTTATTTGAAATTTTACTCAGCCAATGGCGGCATAGAGAAAAATTAATTCAACATTTAAGTCAGATTGACCCACTCACCAATGCGCTTAACCGTCGTAGTATTAACGATTGTCTAGAAAAATTAGAGCGCAAACCAACATCATCTTATGCATTGGTGTTAATTGACCTGGATCATTTTAAACGGATTAATGACCAATACGGACATGATAAAGGCGATGAAACCCTGATTAAAGTCAGTGAAGTGCTTTCTCAAATCATTCGGGATAGCGATGTGGTGGGTCGCTTTGGCGGAGAGGAATTTATTCTGATTCTGAATCAATCTTCTTTAGAACAAGCGAAAATTATTGCTGAGCGTTGTCGCCAAGCCATTCAACAGCTAAATTTGATCAGTGATTTGGGCGAGAGCATTCGGGTCACAGCAAGTTTTGGGATTGCATTATCCAATACCCAACTTAGACCGCAACAATTGTTAAGCCAAGCAGATAAAGCACTTTATCAAGCAAAAGCATGTGGCCGTAATCAGGTCAAATGCTATCAAGAAGAATTATTGAGTGAAGCCAAGCTGGGTTAAAGCGGTTTCTGTTGATACGACTCTAAATAATTCACCCAGCCATCTTCTTTTAATGCGCCATCCATCCAGACTTTTACGGCAGCATGTTGCAGCATGGTTTGCATATACTGCCGTGTAGACTCACTTACAGGCAGATTATAAGTCATCAAGCGCATTACCACGGGTGCATAAAATGCATCGGCAATTGAAAATTCGCAACATAAAAAACGATGCGATTCTGGGCGTTCAGACCAGATCTGCTCGATACGTGCTACATCCTGACGCAGCTCCGCATTGTCCTGCCATAAACGTCTCCCTACATCAGCCAGATTCGCCCGGATATTCATGGCGCAAGCATTGCGTAAAGTAGGGAATCCGCTGTGCATTTCTGCCGTAATACAGCGCGCCCGTGCACGTTGCTTAATATCTTGTGGCCATAAAGCCTGATCTAAATGTTGTTCTGCCAGATATTCACAAATGGCCAAAGAATCCCACAGCATCAGCCCATCATCAATTAACACCGGGACTTTACCATTGGGGTTAATCGTCCGTACTTTTTGTTTAAAAGTACCTGTGCCGCGATCTAAAGGAAACGGAATCATGATTTCTTCAAACGGCAAATTAAATGCCTTCAGTACCAACCATGGACGCATGGACCAACTGGAATAGTTTTTATTGGCAATATAGAGCTGATACATGAACTTATTGTCCTGTATGCTTTTGAAACAGATCAAGCTGTTTCAATAATTCGGCTTCACTAAATGCTCCGGTTAAACGTAAACCGCGAATTTCTTGTTGTTTTGAATTTAAAAATAAATAGGTGGGCGGGCCTAAAATATCCCATTTGTTCAGCAATGCCTGATGGGTTGCATCGTAATGACTCAAATCCAGTTTAATCAGAAAATAAGCTGCCAAGGCTTGCTGCACTTGTGCTGATTTTAAGACACGATGTTCAATCGGCTGACAGGCCACGCACCAATCGGCGTATACATCAATAATAATGCCTTGATCTGAGGGTGCACTGGCTAATAACTGCTGAAATTCATCGGCTGTTTTTGCCACACGCCATGTTGCCTGAGTAGTGCTTTGTTCGACAAAGAAGCGTTGACTGTGTTGATATTGCGTATAAGCCAGATACGGAACCACCACGAGCAATGCCAAAATATACAGCCACTTGAATGGAGCTGTTTGTCGCATGATTCGAGAGCTTAAATAAGCGATAAAAATGATGCCTAAGCCCAAACTTAACCATTGCAGCCAAGCTTCAGAAATTAACGGACGAATAAAATACAGGGCCAGGGCCAACATAATAAAAGCAAAGAACACCTTAATCTGGTGCATCCATAGCCCCGCTTTAGGCAGAATCTTGGAACCTAACACACTGGCCAGAAGCAAGGGGGTTCCCATACCAAAACCCAGCGTGAACAGCAAGATTGCTCCCTGCCACTGACTTTGGGTCTGGGAAATAAATAACAACGCCCCGGCTAAAGGTGCAGTCATACACGGCCCAACCAACAGTGCCGAAATCATGCCCATGATAGCTGCACCAATTAAGCTGCCACCTTTTTGTATCGACTGGGCCTGATCCAGACGATTAACCCAGCCTTGCGGCAATTTAATTTCAAACAGGCCAAATAAATTTAAGGCGAACAGGACAAATAGCGCGCTAAAAGCAATCAGGGTAGAAGGCTGCTGCAACCAGCGCTGGAAATTCAGTCCTGCTGATGATGCGATTAAACCTAAAATGGCATAGACCATGGCCATGCTACAGACAAAGACCAAGGCAATCATCCATGCTTTTAAGCCCTTGCTGTCACGCACGATTAACGAGGTCAAGATCGGTAACATCGGTAAGGAACATGGCGTGAATGCCAGTAAGATACCTAAGCCAAAAAACAGCAACAAGCTATAAAACAAAGAATTTTTAGCCAGTTTTTCCGACCACATCTGATCTTGAGCAGTATCTAGGCTAACTGAAGGTTTAGCATTTTCTAAATGATTTTGTTCAGCTGCAAAAAATGTATTAGGCTTTGTGATGCTATTTGACGACTGTGAAAGATCGAGCAAACGTTTGCTGGATTTGGCCTGATTTTGCAGAAGCACCAAGCCATCGACATCGGTGTGAAACTCGACCGTTTGGGGTGGATAACAAATACGATCTTGGGCACAGCCCTGCCAAGTCACCTGATAAATTTTTGATGCTTCGGTCGGAATATTGAATTGGACATTGTGAAAATAAACTTGGGTATGCCCATAGTTTTCATCATTTAGATCGCTGGCTTTAGGCAGTTTTAAAGCCAGTTTTTGTGTTCCCTGTTTAACTTCAAACTTATGTTGATATAAATAATAACCATCCGGAATTTTCCAATTCAGCTGAGCTTGATGCTCACGGTTGGATTCAACCGTAAAAGAGAAAGCATCTTCTGCGGAAAGTAATTGATCCTGCGCCTGTAAGGTCATTGAAAATAAGAAAATGACAGTACAAATCAATCCACTAATTGCAGACTTGCCCAAAAACTCAAGATCTTGAAGATGCTTTTTCATATGGTTATATATTTTTAATTAAAATAAGAAGGAAATACCCAAACCTGATTGATAGCTTTTATCTCTGCCATTCAAGTCCACACCCACACTGGCATCCATTTGCACGTGTTCATTTAGTGCATAGATAACGCCAGAACCCAATGAATATTCATTAGGTTCACTTTCAGCTTTACGATAAATCAACTCAGAAAAACCAGACCACTTATCCGCAATTTTATATTCAATGACTGGGACAGCCGTCACCGCCCAATTACTGTTTTGGACTTCGTAACGCATGGTGATTGACGTCTTAATCAGATCGGTCGCTTCATAAGCTACGGCAGAGCTCAGGCTATAAATATCATCATGATTGCTAAAGCCATCATTTCCTGTCGCTAAAATGGCTTCTGCCAAAATAGCCATAGACAGCTTGTCATCATCCAGATCAATGGCTTTTTTAAGTCCGATGCTGACATCGCCCAAACCATCTTCTTCAACTGACTGACCAGCACGTTTTACTTTGCTCCACGCTGGACCTTGCCATCCCAGTTGTAACTCGAGGTCTTTGGCCAAACCGGTACGCAATAACATATCTGCATTTAAAGTGACCGTTTTTTGTTGTTCGCCCTCTACCGTGGTTTGGTTATAACTGACATTCGGTAAACCTTGTTCCCATGCCAGTTGCCCGACTGGAGTAATACCGGTACTGAAACCTTCCCCCGGACGGTCGAAGGAAAATTCAGCAGCCATAGTATTCATACTAAAACCTGCCGCAACAATCAAAGCTACTATTTTTACTGCTGACATTTTTCTCTCGCTATTGTGTTAATTCTTTGGTCATTTTAGCACCGTGACTACGGAGTAATTCTAAGGTTTGTTTTTCTTCTGCCAAAGCTTCTGACCAGTTAATTGCATCAAAATCACAATCAAAGAATAAATCGCTGATTGAAGATAAAATGGTGAGCCCTTCTTCATCCTTGCTGTTTGGATCTACTTTTTCATCGAGTAAGCGTTTTACTGCAGGCACACAAGCCGCACTGGCAGCATCCCATAATGGACCATACAGTTCTTCAGCATCCCATAAATGTACATTGGCTTTGGCCTGAATAAGCGCTTCTAAAATTTCAATATGTACCGTCAAACTTTGTTGTTTTTCTTGTTCAGACAAGGGGGAACCTGCTTCATGGGCTTCACAAATCTGTTCCCACCATTTAAATAAACCATCTGACCAGACAGAAATTACAGGACCTTTTTCCGGATCAATAAAATTAGGGTCGAGACCTTCTGCCAAAAGGCGTTGCACTTGAGCAAGATCGAGTTCTTCAATTGCTTGTACAAAGACTTGTTGTTGCGCTGTTAACATGGAGAAAGTTCTCTTCAATCAGTTTTAAACTATTATGCCCAATAAACACTGATTTGTTTTAGATAAATGTATAACAAGCCTATTTATTATTCATTGTGCTTACCTAATATGCACACGTAAAAAAAGCTCCGAAGAGCTTTTTTCCTATTTAATGAAGCACGTAGCCAGTTAATCTTTTAAATCCTCTGCATCCTCAGTATCAGCATCGTTGACTTCAGCAAATACCGGCACTGCCGCACGAGGGTTTTCTTTCTTCTCGAACAGATGCTCTAAACTACGTTTCAAACGATCGATGGCCCCATGAATAGCAGTATCAATATTATGACCGCGATGGTTGACCACTACAGGTTTCAACCCTGCTGGACGCGCTTCAATCATGCAGTGAATATCATCTGCACCACCTTTGGCTGCATTTTCGTCACTAAAATGAACTGAAAAGTGAGTAATACGTTCGCTATGACGTTGGAATGCTGCATTCAGTTCTGCACGAACATAAGTAATTAAACGTTCACTATTTTGAATGTTTTTATCTGTACGGATTTCAATGTTCATATAATTTCATCCTCTTTTATTCACATCTTTTGTGCAAAACTTCTTATCTTGGCACGTTTAAACTTGCTGTAAAAACAGCGCGAAACATCTTCAAATTAGTTTGGAACGAATTCCTCCACATTGAACGATGAACACTTTTGAGTCTGCAGAATCGTGTCCTTATGCTTCGAATATAAGGGGCTAAGCGAAGCAGATGCAAGTAGTATTTTGATATTTTTTTAATATCCATATGAAAATTATGTGATTAAACTTTATTTGCCAAGTTATTTGAAAAATCTCATATTATTTTTTATTGATCAAAAATCAGGTTTAAAAGTGATTTATGTTTTTTATCCGTATGTAATTTTTGAGTATCAAAGCTGTAGCGTAATTTTAACCTCAAAAACATTTTGGTCATTAAATTATTTTTGAGTCATTGATCAATTTTGGCTTTATTTTTGCTAAAGAATCTGTATGCTTTGCTTGCTTCTCGGGGGAGATATTTTTAATGAAACTTACACAAATTTTTGCTACATGTGCATTGGCTTCAACTGCTGCACTTACTCAAGCTGCGCCAATCTGGCAAGACTTCAGCGTGACTGGTCTTTATGGTGAAAACTATGAAGTGGTAGATGATCAGCAAACCACTATGACTGTTGAATATGCAGCTAAAGTTAAATATGCAGATGTATTCTTCTTCGTTGACCGCCTACATGGTGGTAATGATCACAAGTCAACTTATTTTGAATTATCACCTCGTTTAAGCTTGGGTGAAGTGACCGGTCAAAAACTTGCATTTGGGCCAGTAAAAGACGTTTTGGTTGCAACGACGTGGGAAGGTAATAGTGAAGATGGCAACAACTTCGACAACTTCCTCTATGGTGTAGGTTTCGATCTTGATATTCCTTATACTCAATATGCCAGCGTAAACTTCTACCGCGCGAACAACGAGAATAATGCTGATGATTATCAAATGACCATCACTTATGGTATTCCTTTTAAGCTAGGTTCTGAAGATTTCCTTGTTGACGGTTTCCTTGACTGGTCTACTGCTGAAAAAGACAGTGACCCAACAAAATTACATGCGAGTGAATTGAACTGGACCACGCAATGGAAATGGAATGCGGGTAAACACATTTCACCAGATACCCGTTTATACCTCGGTATCGAACATTCCGTTTGGAACAACAAATTCGGTATTCCAAATGCTAATGAAAACAACGTAAGCGCATTGGTTAAATACCACTTCTAAGCACAACGTTTTTTAGATCTTAGATGAGTGTTTAAAAGCAAGGCTTCGGTCTTGCTTTTTTATTGCCCTAAAATGGAAATATTTCTAAAATATGCTTCTCTTTATTTATTCGGCATAGCTAATGGACTTTCAAATCCGTCCCGCTCAAATACAAGATCTAGAACAAATCCTGAATATTTATAATGCTGAAATTCTAAATGGAACTGCAACCTGGAATGACAAGGGAAAGTCTTTAAATGATTTCCATAATTGGTTTAAGGATCTCACCCTTCAACAATTTCCTTTCTTTGTTGCTGAAGATTTAGAGTCTCAACGCATTGCAGGCTATGCTGATTATTCTTCATTTCGTCAAATTACCGGGTTTAAATACACTGTTGAACATTCTGTGTTTATTGATCCAGCCTTTAGCAGACGAGGCTTAGGCAAGGCTTTAATGCTGAAACTGATCGATCATGCAAAACGGCATCATATTCATGTCATGGTCGCTGCGATTGATCATGGAAATAAAGCTTCCATTGTATTACATGCCAAGTTGGGCTTTAAGCAGACAGGCTATATGCCGCAAGTCGGACAAAAATTCGGTCAATGGAGAGATTTGGTATTGATGCAGCTAATATTAGATTAAGTCTGTGGTTATTTAACCGTCCAAAATGATGCCTTAATTTTTTCTATTTACTGCTAAATAAATGATGTGTATATGCTTTAATAACCAAAAATAATTTGAACAAACCTTTTTCGGGGAATTATGGCTAAGTTTTTAAACACCAGTGCAACCAATTTTTTCTTGGAAGAACTGATTAAAAATGCAAAAGAGCGGCTCATCTTAATCAGTCCTTATTTACGTTTAAACGACCGTATTAAAGAACTGTTAGAAGACAAGAATCGCTTAAAAATTGATATCCGTATTGTCCTATGGCAAAAGTGATTTGCATCCTGATGAAATCAAATGGATGCAAAAACTTGATTATGTACGTCTCAGCTTTTGTAAAAATCTGCATGCAAAATGCTATATGAATGAATCGGAATGCATTATTTCAAGTTTAAATCTCTATGAATTTAGCCAAGTCAATAACAATGAAATGGGCATTTTAATTCGTAAATATGAAGCTGATGAAGTATTTAAAGATGCTTATGAAGAATCTCAGCGCATTATTCGCATTAGTGATGAACTTCGAATCTCATTAGATGAAGTAAAAGCAGGGCAAGCTCAAGTTGAAGAAAAAAACGATGAGGACACGGATCATTCAATTAAATTAACTTCATCAAAATTAGCGGCAAAACATAAATTAAAAACTGCTGATTTATTAGATAAGTTTGTTGAAAAAGGATTGTTAACACGCAATGACAATGGCAAACATTTACTCACAGAACAAGGCAAAGCCATGGGCGGAGAATTTAAAACCAGCCAATACGGGGGTTATTTCCTGTGGTCAGAAAGTTTAGAAATCTGATCAAAAAGCCCGCGATTACGGGCTTTTTATTGGCAAATACTAAGTGAAAAATCACACCACCAAATCAGCCAGATTACCTTTTTGTTCTAACCATTCTTTACGATCACCGGCACGCTTCTTGGCAAGCAATTTATCGAGCAAACCTGTGGTAAATTGCATGTCGTCTAAATCAAGCTGTACCAGACGGCGGGTATCCGGATCTAAAGTCGTTTCACGAAGCTGACTGGCATTCATTTCACCTAAACCTTTGAATCGGGTAATTTGTGGGGTTTTGGTCTTGGTTTTCTTCAAAATTGATGCTAGTTCATCTTCATCTAGTGCGTAATGAACGTCTTTACCATCGTCAATCCGGAAGAGTGGCGGCATGGCCACATACAAATGCCCTTCTTCGACCAAGGTCGGGAAATGTTTCACAAACAATGCGCACAATAAGGTCGCGATATGCAAACCATCTGAATCGGCATCGGCAAGGATGCACACTTTGCCATAACGTAATTCTGAAAGGTCATCACTGCCAGGATCGACCCCGATCGCAATGGCAATATTATGTACTTCCTGAGAGGCCAGAACTTCATCAGATGCCACTTCCCAAGTGTTTAAAATTTTCCCGCGAATCGGCATGATTGCCTGGAAATTTTTATCCCGTGCCTGTTTGGCAGACCCCCCGGCTGAATCCCCTTCCACAATAAACAGTTCCGATTCATCCAGAGTATGACCGACACAATCGGACAGTTTCCCCGGCAAAGTTGGCCCAGCCACAATCTTTTTACGTTCAACTTTTTTTGCGGCTTTTAAACGACGACCGGCTTTGGCAATCATGATTTCAGCGATCTGCATGGCAGTATCAGAGTTTTGATTCAACCACAGTGCAAAAGCATCTTTGGCGATATTCAGCACAATGCTGGATGCTTCACGACTTGAAAGACGCTCCTTGGTTTGACCGGAAAATTGTGGTTCCTGAAATTTCAAGGACAGAATGTAGTTCACGCCATCCCATACATCTTCTGCAGAAAGCTTTAAATTACGTGGCAATAAATTACGCAGTTCACAGAACTCACGCATGGCATCCGTGACACCTGAACGAAGACCGTTCACATGCGTACCACCTTGCGCCGTTGGAATCAGGTTGACGTAACTTTCCTGAACCTGTTCACCACCTTCCGCATTCCAGCAAATGGCAAACTCCGCACTGGCACGTTCTGCTTCACCGGTTGCTACAAAAGCAGGACAGGGAATAATGTCACGGTCTTGTAATTCATCCATCAAATAGTCGACCAAACCATTTTCAAATTGCCATTCAATTTTTTCGTTATTAATTTGGTCGACATATACAATTTGTAAGCCGGCCGCCAAAACCGCTTTGGCTTTTAAATTATGTTTTAACGCTTTTAAGGCAAATTTGGGCGAATCAAAATATTTGGTATCGGGCCAGAAATGCACTTTGGTGCCTGAAGCGCGCTTGGGTGCTTTGCCTTGCAAAACTTCGAGTTGTGAAACCGGTTCACCATGTTCAAATGCCATTTTATAGACATTGCCCTGACGCTGAACTTCAACTTCCACCCGGTTAGACAAAGCATTAACCACTGAAATGCCCACACCATGCAACCCCCCTGAAAACTGGTAGTTGTCGGTGCTGAATTTACCGCCGGCATGCAATTTGGTCATGATAATTTCAATCCCGCTCTGACCATATTCAGGGTGAATATCGACAGGCATACCCCGACCGTTGTCTTCTACCGATAAAGAGCCATCTTTATACACCGTCACGGTAATTTTATCGGCATGTCCTGCAAGTGCCTCATCCACAGCATTATCAATGACTTCTTGTGCCAAATGGTTTGGACGAGTGGTATCGGTATACATGCCCGGACGACGACGAACCGGATCTAAACCAGATAAAACTTCAAGTGATTGAGCCGTATATTGAGACACGTTGTACTGTTTCCTTATTTTATACAATCCGATAAAAACTGTAATGCCATCGGTATTTTGTCTGCGAAATTGTCCATCGCATGCTTGCCATTCGTTTCTGTGATGATCATGGACTGATGTGAAGCGTTGCTATAATAACGCTGTGCTTCACGATAATCCAAAACTTCATCACCTTGTTGCAGTAACACTAAAATTTTGTCTGCATCTTGCACAAATGGCAGCGCCATCTGCTCCAGTTGAGCAAGATCAGTATGATTCAAAGTCCATGCGGCACTCACTACATAGGGAATATGCTGGCTGCCAAATAAATCATCAAACAGTTGCCATGGTCGCATGGCAGGATTAATTAAAACAGCCGGCACCCCGTGTTTTGCGACCAGTTGTGTCGCATAAAAGCCGCCCAGACTACTGCCAATCAGTACCACTTGATCTAAACGTGCAATCATATCTGAAACATAAGCCAAAACCTGTTGCGGTGGCATATTTAAATCAGGCAAATAGACTTGAAAATCGGTGTGCTGCTGACAAAAGGCTTTAATCTGTTGTCCTTTAATGGACAAGCTACTACTTTGAAAACCATGTAAATAAATAATGTTCATCACTTTTTATTTCATATTAATTTAAATGAATCTGATTTATGCTAAAACGGGAAGCTTATCACTCCCTTATTTTAATATGGATATAACAGGAATTGTCAGACAAAAAAATCAACTCTAAAAGGTAATCATCGGTATTGTAAAAGCTGTTCGAGAGAACCCTACAAGATTAAAAGCTAAGAATTTATACCGTGATCTTAAGAAAAAATAAAGTACCTGCGGGACCCGACCAGAAAAGGATAGGATAAAATGCCAAGTTTAACACCATTGCATGAAACCTATTGTAAATGGGATCGTACCCCACCCAGCCAAGCCGATGTACTGGAAGGCTTGGCTCAATTGGTTACGACCCGTTTAGGGGATGTGGTACAAGACCTGATACAGGTTATTCAACGCGAAATCATGATCAGCTTGTTTGGCATGAGTGAACAACGCTCGAAAAAATTACAGCGCATTCCATATATTGAAAAACTGTATCAGTTCTCCTACGATACTTTATTCAATTCCGGTCTCTATTTGCTTGCGCCTGGTTTACGTCAAATTATTGAAAAATATCCAAAATTGCATGATAAACCGCTTACACCATCACTGCATTTTTTAGTGGGGGTGCTAAACGGTATATTGGGGGATTATTTACTCAAATATCAAAACCCACTTGCGCTGCCGATGGTGTTATACGACCACTATGGTGAACTGCAAAAAGGGGATTTATCCGGTCGTGTGGTAATTTTTGTGCATGGCTTATGCTTAAACCATCTGGATTGGTCAAACCATCCGTACGGCGGTATTGGCGAAAAGCTCTTGGCACAGCGTGACAACAACACCATGCTCTACCTTAACTACAACACCGGGCGGCGTATTTCTGCCAATGGACGCAGTCTTGCCAACACTCTCGAAGATCTGATTCGGCGTAATCCGCTGATTACCAGCATTGACTTGATTGGACATAGTATGGGCGGCTTAGTGCTACGCAGCGCCTTGTTTTATGGCAAACAGAACATGTATCCCTGGATACATCTGACCGAAAATTTGGTCTGTTTAGGTTCACCGCATCATGGCGCCGTTTTAGAACGTTTTGGTTTTATCATGCAGGATAAACTGGGACACTTTCCCTTTGTCAAAATCGTTCGGCATATCGTCAATATCCGCAGTAACGGGATTCTGGATTTACGTTATGGCAGCGTCCGTGATGATGACTGGGAACATAATCATGCCCGGATTGGCGGGATGGATGACAACCGCAAACCCGCGCCATTGCCTTCTCACATTAATACTTTTTTCATTGCCGCCTCTATTGCTTATGAAAATAGAAAAAATCGCCCTTTAAATGTACTGGGCGATTATCTGGTGAATATTAAAAGTGCTTTAGGCGAACATCCCAATCCACGTTTTCAATTGAAAGTACCTGAGTCACATAAAGCAATTTTTTATGGCTTAAATCATTTTGAACTGCATAATCACCCCAGCGTAGCTGAACAAATTATAAAATGGTTCTATCCGCCAAAGGATGAGCAAGTGAAAGAACAGGTGCATGAGTACATACTGCAATTGGAAGACTTATCAGGTATTGCCCTCACTTAACTTGAGAATAAAAAAGCCAACTTAATGTTGGCTTTTTTATGAGAATCTTTATTTCTTCTTGATAGGTTTATACGTTACAAACGGATATTTACGCAACAGCTGCCATAAACTGATCAAAGCCAGCACCGCAAAAAAGGCCAGTGACCACACTGGAAGGGATTGCCCCAAGAAAGTCCAATCCACTTTGGCACATTCGCCCGAACCGGTCAGCACTTGTTCAAACACCGACTTTAAAGGCAAAGTTTCTACCCAGTAATCCAGGCCTGGACCACAGCTGGGAACTTGATCGGGTGGCAAATTTTGCAGCCAGACATGACGCGCTGCTACGCCTGCCGACCAGAGAATGCTGATTAAACCCAACAAGGCATAAATACGTTTTGCCGTATTTGAGTTAGGGTTATGCAAAAAAGCGACCAGAGAAACAATCCCCAAGCCCATCAGGCCAATGCGTTGAAACACACATAATGGACAAGGTTCAAGCCCTTGTACGTGTTCCAGATATAACGCAAACGCCATTCCAATGACGCTGGCCAAAAACAAAAAACCACTCACGAAGCGATAACTCCATTGCATGGTGAATCCTCTTAATTTTTATCGATAATCGGCAAGATATTGTTCAAAACTGAGACTGCTATCTTGTTCGAGTTGCTGTTGTTGTTGCAAAGATTGTTCAGCAACCCCCTCAAAATAAGCCAATGTATCTGGACTTAATTGATGCTGCTCATAGGTCGTTGCATGTTGTTGTGCCATGAAACTGCCAAAGCTCCAGGTGCCGCCATTTTCTAAAGTATCGGCAATCACTTGTGCAGACAGGGTTTCATCCACGTCATCAATGCGTTTAAACATGATCGCCAATGCAGCTGAATACAGAGTCGTACTATAAGTCGCATCCAGTACATCAGCCAAAGGTTGCATTTCTGTAAGCTGGGTACGTGACCAGTTTTCAATGGCATGTTCACCTGCTGCATCAATAATCAATGCATTGGGCGCACGACCACGATTCACCACTTCGGCCTGATTACGTTCAATCTGTTCTTGTTCTGGATCCAGTAAATCCGGACTATCTTGTAATAAACAATGCAGTGCCAGCACTTCCAGGAATGCCGCGGTGTTTTCATCAATCCCGATCGGGCTATATGGATTGACATCAACCGCACGCAATTCAACATAACTTACCCCACGCTTCTCAAGCGCTTGAGATGGAGTTTCCCCAGCTTGAGGCACCTGTTTCGGACGGACTAAGCTGTAGTATTCATTTTCAATTTGCAGCACATGATCATTGATTTGAATCGGCTCGCCCTGTTCATCATTTAGACCTAAACGGCTAAACGGTGCATAAGGGGTTTTTACTGCTTTTTTCAAGCCGTCTAAATAGCCAGACAGACTATTGTAGTGAATGCCCAATTCTTTCTGGGCAGAATTCTGATAACCAAAATTGCCCATGCGCAGTGCGGTTGCATAAGGAAGGAACAAAGTTCCTTTTAATAAAGGCAATAAGTGATGTTCACGCCCGGTCATAAAGCACTGGCACACTGAGGGACTGGCACCGACCAGGAACATCACCAACGGGGTTAAACGAATAAAGTTGCGAATTAAACCAAAGTAACGATGACTGCGATAATCCTGCAAAGTTAAACTTTTTAGCGTGTCGTCAGTTTCCTGTTGTTGCAGGGCTTCAAACACTTGATCAGGAAAAGATAAATTATAATGTACCCCTGAAATAGTCTGCATACGACGACCATAACGCACGCCTAAACCATGCCGATATAAAGTCTTAAAACGGCCCACATTAGACGTGCCATATTGTGCTAAACGAATATTGCTTTCGTCATCATCGAGCATGCAGGGCATCGACAAGGGCCACAGTTTTTCACCCTTTGCTAAATGGCGATGTGCAACCGCATGAATATCTTCTAAATAATCTAATGCTTTTTTTATGCTGTCTTGCGGCGGAGTAATGAACTCCATCAAGGCTTCTGAATAATCCGTGGTGATATGCGGATGTGTTAAAGCCGACCCGAGTGCTTTTGGATGCGATGCCTGTGATAAAAAACCATTGCTTTGCATACGCAGGCTTTCGCGCTCAATACCGCGCAACATGCCTTTAAACAGCGAAGAATCCACCCAAGCTGGTAATAGCACTTGAGAGGTCGATTCGGGTTGACTCATTACAATCTCGCTTATCGGAAGATAACTACTAAATAGAACTACTAAAATAAAATCATCAGTTTATAGCAGTATAACGTGATTTTTGGCTGCTACATTACACCCTGTATAGTTTTCAAACAAAATGTCGATTTTATTTCTGGCAAATTTTTATCACAAAGTTACTCTATAAGACACCTACAATTTGTGATTGTATTGAATAATAAGTGCTAAGGAATTGTAAATATTATGAATTATCTGGATATTCTGGACTTTTGGTTTAATTCGGAAACACAGCCCTTATGGTTTGTAAAAAGTGATGATTTTGATGAATTAATTAATCAACAGTTTCGTGATATTCACCATCAAGCTACACAAGCCGAGCTTTGGTCCTGGCGCAAAACCGCCGAAGGCCGTCTGGCTGAAATTATTGTACTGGACCAGTTTTCGCGCAATTTGTTCCGTGATCAAGCGCAAGCCTTTGCTCAAGATGCTTTGGCACTGACCCTTGCCCAAGAGGCAATTAGCTTGGATTTGGATAAACAATTAAGTCCGCAACAACGTGCGTTTTTATACATGCCGTTTATGCACAGTGAATCGAAATTAATCCATGAATTCGCGTTAAAATTATTTCAACGACTGGGTAATCCCATGAATCTGGATTATGAAAAACAGCATAAAGCGATTATCGACCGTTTCGGGCGCTATCCGCACCGTAATCAAATTTTAGCGCGTACATCGACTGCAGAAGAGCTCGAATTTTTAACCCAACCCAACAGCAGTTTCTAAACATTTATTGTGTCTCCTCCCTCGCACAGTAAATTGGTATGGAGGTTTAACATGAAAAATAGCATTATCGGTCTAAGCATAGTGGCGGCAATTGCCCTCTCTGGCTGTGCAACCACACCTTCCAAACCGCTGACTTTTGACCAATTAGGTCAATTCAGTAATATCCCTTTAAATTCTCAGTCCTATCGTATTAGTTTCCAGGCACGCCCCAACATGAGTTTTGGGACAGCCGAAGAAATCACCTTGGTAAAAGCCGCTCAAACCACCCTACAAAATGGATTTCGCTATTTTAAAGTCCTGAATGATCCAAGTAATCGTAGCCAAGCCCCACGACAAGCTCTGGTCTACTCCACCCCAATGTACTATCCATACGGCTATTATAGCCGTTACCCGGGTTTCTGGCCTGACCCGTTTTATGATATGCCGCGCGTAGTCAATATTGACCCGATAGAGGTTTCCTATACTATTGAATGTTATAAAGATCAGAAAAAAGCACCGAATGATGCCTTCGATGCCTATTTAATTTTACAATCGTTAGGACAAAAATACGGACTTAGTCCGACTGGACAAGTTTTACAGCCCCCGGTCGTGACACCCAAAAAATAACCGACCGCCCTATTAACAGGAATATTGCATGACTCCAGCGGAAGTAACCCCTCCACCTAGTTTGCAACGCAGTAAACGCTTCGCCACCATTGCGCTAATTTTGGCGGTTTTAACATGGTTAGTGCTGATGGTGGTGGCCAAGCTGCTTCCTGAATATATCTGGCTGATTCATATTTTGATGCTGGCGGCCGAAGCCGGTGTGGTCGGTGGTTTAGCGGACTGGTATGCCATTACCGTGCTGTTCCGCAACCCGTTTGGGAAAATGCCGATTCCTAAATTTATGCGCGATCACACCGAAATTATTCCACGTAACAAAGCCCGTATTGCAGAATCTATGGGACGTTTTGTACAGGAAAACTTTTTATCGCCGCAAGTGGTGAAGCGAAGTCTGCACAATACCGATATCAGTCTGGCCGTTGGACAATGGCTGGCCAAAGCTGAAAATAACGCTCAAGTCACCCAAGTCATTCAGCAAACGGTACCGAAAATTTTTGAATTTGTGGGACAGGAACAAATTGGGCGCTTTATTCAAAGCAATAGCGTGCAATGGGTGCGCAATACCCAAATCAATACCTTGGCCAGTGAAATGCTGCGTGCAGTTCTGGAAAATGATTTTCATCAGGATGTCTTACAACGCGGACTTGATCTTGCACATGAATGGGTGATGTCACATCCGGAAGAAACCCGTCAGCTGACCCGCACCTTATTCAAGGAATTAGGCGTGTGGAAACTGGCCAAAGGTGCAAGCTGGATTGGCATTGATGTACAGCAACGTACCATCGACTCACTGGTGGAACGGGTGGAATCAATGCTGGCCGACCCGGAGCATCCGTGGCGTCAAAAAATTGAAGAAATGGGTCATCAGTTGATGCTGGAACTGGCAAATGATGAAAGTAATGCCAGTCATCGTTTAAATAGCACCAAAGATGCCTTGCTGGATAGCCCACAAGTACTGAATTTTATTAGCGGGGCTGTGGTCATTCTTTGTGATGCGATTAAAGCCGACTTGCTCAAAGACGATTCAGGCATTGCACAGAACCTGCGGGTTGCCATTCAGCAAGTGGGGGAAAATATTATTTCCAACTCGGCAGTACGTGAATTACTCAATGACCGGATGAGTGGGATTGCGGTTAATTTAAGTGACCAATACAGTGAGAAAGTCATTCGGTTTATTAGCGAGCGTATTCATGAATGGGATTCGCGGGAAATGATCGACAAAATTGAAAATGAAGTCGGTGGCGACTTGCACATGATCCGTGTCAATGGCGTGGTCGTGGGTGCATTTATTGGTTTGGTGCTGGGGATTATTCGCGCTTTGGTAGATGTGGTGCTTTAGTTGCATTCAGCTATTTAAATTGCAGCAGACATTGCTCAATAAACAAAATGTCTTTTAAACGGCTTAATATTGATGCTTAATAAACTGATGTGGCAAGCTAGGCTGATGTCTATGTATTTATAACAACAACAAAATTAAAAGCCACTGCCTTTAAAACCAGCTCTGTGCCTAGCCAAAATCATTAAAGTTTTAATGTCTGTAGACTGTAGATGTTTCAAAATTAGATATTTCAAAATAAAAAAACAGATTAATGGGAACAGACTATCGCCTAAAGGACAAAATCACTTCGGCCCATTTGCAGCCGATAGATCGACCAGTTGGCCTGTCAATTTGCGTACCAAGGGTAAAAGCATTA
Organism: Acinetobacter sp. SFB; assembly: GCF_001647545.1. Lineage (GTDB taxonomy): Bacteria > Pseudomonadota > Gammaproteobacteria > Pseudomonadales > Moraxellaceae > Acinetobacter. The sequence continues at coordinate 54,778 of NZ_LSZH01000015.1, read as the reverse complement.
ATACAATCGGAAAAGCAAAGGCCCAGGAAATCATCCAGTTGTGAAACCATAAATTTATAAAACCGTCGATCCAACCCAGATTGCGCAGCATATTGATCAAGGAAATAATGCCACTCATCAGGCCAGATAAAATAAACGGCAATACCACTGCGGCCCATTTTGCTGGAAGTTTGGGAATATTGCCGATAATCGTCGGGCGTTCAGTTTGCATCTGCTCTGCTCTGTTCATTTTTTCACGTCCTCCAATATGCCATAAATCATGATTTTTGCGATCTTTCCCTTTTTTATCCCCTTGCCTAAGTATGTAGACAGTCAGACAACCTTCATTCAATACAAATGGGTTTACCTAAAGACGGTGAAATTTGCTATATTTGCTGTTTTTCCGCGACGTTTATTTTTCGACTGATTATGAATACGGCAATCCAAGCAGCTCTCGAACATGCAGTGCAATCTCTTCAAGCTGAAGGTGTACTCCCATCCGACTTTAATAACAGTGGTAACTTAACGCGAACCAAAGACCGAAGCCACGGTGACTTCGCCTCAAACATCGCGATGATGGGTTCTAAAGCTGCGGGCATGAAGCCTCGTGATCTCGCGGAAAAAATCCTCGCCAGTCTTCCTGAAGTTGCAGATATCAGCAAAGCAGAAATTGCCGGCCCTGGCTTTATTAATTTCTTTTTAAATGCCGACCAACGCTTTACTGTGCTTGATCAGGTTCAAGCGCAAAAAGATCAATTCGGTCGTACCCAAGCCAACGCTGAAAAACGCATTCAAGTCGAATTCGTTTCTGCCAATCCCACCTCTAGCCTACACGTAGGTCATGGTCGTGGTGCAGCCTATGGTATGACGGTCGCCAACTTGCTTGAAGCAACGGGTGCAAAAGTTGACCGTGAATATTATGTCAATGATGCCGGCCGTCAAATGGACATTCTTGCGACCTCTACATATCTTCGTTATCTAGAGCTTACTGGTCAAACATTGGTATTCCCAAAAAATGCCTACCAAGGTGACTATGTTAAAGAAATCGCGCAAAGTATTCTCGACCAAGAGGGTGATGCGTATGTACGCCCTGTTGCAGATGTCTATAAAGATGTACCGGAAGATGTGCAATTTGCTGCTGAACTCGATGCAGATGGCAATAAAGTGGTACTTTCAGGTGATAAAGAAAAACATATCGATGGCTTGATCTTCAATTCACAACAATTAATTGGTCAAGGCTACCGTGTATTTTTACAAGCTGCCTTAAAGGCCATTCTTGATGACATTAAAGATGACCTTGGCGAATTCGGTGTAACCTTCAATCAATGGTTCAGCGAAGAATCTTTAACTGAAAAAATTGATGAAGCTTTAGGAACTTTAGATCAACGCGGTTTCTTGTATGAAAAAGACGGCAATATCTGGTTTAAATCGACTGAATTCGGCGATGAAAAAGACCGTGTAGTCAAACGCCGTAATGGTCAAACCACCTATTTCGCCTCTGACATTGCTTACCATTTAAATAAATTACAACGTGGCTATACCGATATCGTCGATATCTGGGGTTCAGATCACCACGGTTATATCGCACGTGTAAAAGCGGCAATTGATGCAATGGGTTATGACTCGAAAAAACTGACTGTGCTTTTAGTTCAGTTCGTCAGTCTATGGCGTGGCGGTGAGATGGTGCAAATGTCATCTCGTTCGGGTCAGTTCGTCACCTTACGCGACCTGCGTAAAGAAGTCGGTAATGATGCAGCGCGTTTCTATTATGTAATGCGTAAATCTGAACAGCACATTGACTTTGACCTTGACCTTGCAGTGTCACAAAGCAAAGACAATGCGGTGTATTACATTCAATATGCCCACGCCCGTATTTGCCGTATGTTAGAGAAAGCAGCGTCTACTGATGTAAATTTTGATGCAGTAAATGCACGTCAATTTGCAGTAAGACTTGATCTTGATGCTGAAACTGAAATTCTGGCCAAACTTGCCGCGTATCCTGAAATTGTGATTCGTGCAGCCAACAGTTATGAACCGCATCAGGTCGGTAACTATCTGAAAGAATTGGCAGCATTATTCCATGGTTGGTATAATGAGCATAAAGTACTCAACAATGATGCTGACCTTACGCAAGCCCGTTTACTCCTTTCAGTAAACGTACAACAAGTGTTACGTAATGGTTTAGAATTATTAGGCGTATCTGCCCCTACCTCCATGTAATTAGAACAAAAGGAAGTCCACGTGTTTGGAAAAACGCAACGCGGTGTATCTGAGCGACCGAACAAGCCTAAAAAGCCATTGATTCCGGCATGGCTTGGAACACTTGTCGTCATTTTAATCGTGCTGAGTTTTGCCGTAGCCTTGATGCTATGGAAACCGTGGGCACCGGTTCAGCCGAAGAATCAGATTAATTCTGAACATTACCAGGAAGACACCAACAAAGATTATCGTTTCTACGATTTATTACCTCAGCAGCAAGTCACGCCTATTCCTGATCAGGCTGTGCCGGAAACTAAAAATTCAGAAGCAGTGGTGATTGTGGAAGCACCTGAACCAAAACCAACCATTAACACGGAAGCCACTGAGCCCGGTCTTGAAAGTGCTGAAGCTCCGCCTGCCTATCAACCCAGTTATATTCTTCAAGTCCGTAGCTATGCTGATCCAGATAGTGCTGATGCCCGTCGTGCTGAAATTATTTTAAATGGATTATCTGCAGATGTGGTTAAATCGGTTGAAAATGGTCAAACTTGGTATCGGGTGATTTCAGGGCCTTATGATTCTGCTGATGCGGCACTGATTGCACAGCAAACTTTACAACGCAGCGGCATTGATTCGATTGTAGTGAAACGTTAAGTTGAATTCATAAAAAAGCGCCTCAAATGAGGCGCTTTTTTATAGCTTAAATTCCCTTTCCTCGCAGGAGAGGGAATATTTTATTCAACCGTATGTCCCAAAGCTTCACCCATCACCACAACCGAGTTGGCTTTAAACATCGCATCCCACTGCATCTTATCTTGTTCAAATAAAATGACCGCTGTAGAACCTAGATAAAAGCGCCCCAGCTCTGCTCCTTTTTCAAGGAATAGATTATGCTGGTTGAGTTCGAGACGGCCTGTGGGTTTTACCTTACCTGTCGCCACTGTTTCAATACCGGCAACAATCATGGCACCGACTAAAACTACAGCCATACGTCCCAGTTCAGTATCAAACAAACACACCATGCGTTCATTACGCGCAAATAAACCCGGAATATTTTCCGCAGTGGTTTGATTGACCGAAAACAATTCACCTGGCACATATAAAGTTTCAGTTAGAGTTCCCGCAAAAGGCATATGCACACGGTGATAATCTTTAGGCGATAAATACACGGTTGCGAACTGGCCATTTTTAAACGGTTCTGCCAGTTGCGGATCGGCAATTAATTTTTCAACTGAAAAGCTTTGACCTTTGGCCTGAAAAATATCGCCATCTGCAATTTTGCCCAATTGTGAAATTGCACCATCCGCAGGTGAAACGATACTGTTGGGATTGTTATCAATCGCGCGAACTCCGTCTTTCAATGAACGAGTGAAGAATTCATTGAAAGACTTGTATTTCAATTCATTACTTTGTTCAGCAATTGACATATCAATGCCATATTGGGCTTTAAAAGCCTGAATTACGGTATTTTTGACAACCGGGTTTTCACTGGCAGCGAGTTTCCCCACCACACGTGATAACTGGTGTTGTGGCACAACACGTTGTGCTTGAATAAAAATTTGTTTTTTTAATCGTGATGCGAAACTCAAGACGGTAAATCTCCGGTAATAATCGGACTGTCGAAGCGGTTGCCCCATTCACTCCACGCACCATCATAAGCTTGAATATTCCAGCCGAGTAATCGACCCAAAATATAAGCTAAACCTGAACGGTGATGGGACTGACAATACACCACCACAGGTTCATTTAAATTGAACCCCAATTGTTCTAAGCGTTGTTGCGTGCGTTCTAAAGGATGTAATTTTAAATGATTTTCACGATTAAGGGCAGTACTCCATTCAAAATGTCGGGCATTTGGAATGTGACCGCCGCGTCGCGCTGCCAGTCGAAGTCCGCTGTATTCATCTTCCGTGCGGCAATCCCACACTTGGATTTTATGATTTTGAACTTTCTCAAGAAGTTGTGGGTATTCAATACGGTATTGATTCATTTGAGTCTGGTTAATTTCAACCAGATTTGAAACAGGCGCTAATTTTTCGACATCAGAAGACGTTGGAAATCCTGTCGCTAACCAGGCATGAATACCACCATTGAGTAAACTGGTGTTTTCAAAACCTAGGCAATGCAAATTCCAGATCAAGCGCCCTGCCCATGCCCCGCCTTCATCGTCATAAACAACAACGTGATGCTCTGGAGAAATATTCAAATATTCAATCAGGGCTTTCAAGCTTTCAACATCGGCAAGTAAACCCGAGGCTTGTTCTTCTTGGCGAAGCAGCTGTTTCGGCTTGACATGGATCGCATGCGGAATATGCAATTGATCATAAACAGAACTACGGCTTAAATCGACAATGCGTAATTTCTCATTGCCCAGATGTGGCAAGAGTTCTTCTGCTTCAATGAGCAGACCAAAATCAAATGCAGAAACAGTCATACTTTTCGAGTTTTATTTAGATCAATATTGCTGATCTTAGCACAACTCATTTTCACTATTATGCTGATTTTTTGCATTCTTTTAGCAAAAAATCAGCTATAGAAAAATCACTGTGATTCAGTTTCAGTGATTTGGAATACCTGACGTAAATAAGCCAGGAAAGTATCGTTATCGGTCATGGTTTTACCTGGGCTGTCGGAAATTTTAGCCACCGACTGACCGTTGCATTCCACCAGTTTCAACACAATATTCAGTGGGGTTTGCCCCAAATCATTGGTCAAGTTGGTCCCAATACCAAAGCTCACCTGAAAACGATCTTTAAAGTACTGATGCAAATCCCAGGCTTTTTCCAGGTTCAACCCGTCACTAAAGGTCAGCATCTTGCTTTTGCTGTCCACTTTTAGTTTTTTGTAATGGGCATAGGCTTTATCACCCCATTCGTAAGGGTCGCCACTATCATGACGCAGACCATCAAACAGTTTGGCAAAATACAAGTCAAAGTCACGCAGGAAAGCATCCATCCCGACCACATCGGTCAAGGCAATTCCCAAGTCGCCGCGATATTCCTGCACCCAGGTTTCCAATGCCAGTTTTTGAAAATTGCGTAAACGCACATCCAGGGCTTGAAAGGCTTGCAGGAATTCATGTGCCATGGTGCCAATTGGGGTAATACCCAATTCTTTGGCAATCAGTACATTGCTGGTACCGCGGAAAATATAGGGTGAGGCTTGATTAAACTCGGTAATGACGTGTTTCTGCCAGGCATAACTATGACGACGACGGGTACCAAAGTCGGACACCAAGAAAGGGGGATCATTGGGATTTTGTTCTTGTTCGTACTTTTTAAGCAACGCCACTTTGGCTTGCAAACGACGTTCACCTTCCGCCGAAACATCATCACTACTGATACGGCGGAAATACAATTCGTTCACGATGGCCAGAACAAAGATTTCAAACATCATCGCTTGTACCATCGGGCCTTCCACCCAAATATCCAAACGGCCTTGATCATCAATACTGGCTTTAATAAAGCGTCGTTTTAGCTGGAAGAGTTCTAAGTAATCGACAAAATCACTTTTAATAAAACGTAAGCTACGTAAATATTGCAACTCATCTTCTTTAAACTTGAGCTGACATAGATAATCGAGCTGCTGATTTAAATCGTCCAGAATATCCGTCAGTGGATAAACGGTATCTTCTAAATTACGACAACGAAAATGGTAGACGCTATGCGTTTGAGGGAATTTATGCAGAACAACCTGTAACATGGTGAATTTATACAGGTCGGTATCTAATAATGAATGGATGATTGCGGACATATAACTTTCAGTTTTTATCAACTGTCCGCATTAAAGCATATTTTTCCAAACTACAGAGCCATGTTTTAGTAAATGCTCAGATCTATTCGACTCATTATGTGAAGACTGGCACTTTTATTTCTGCTCCCTATACGATTCAAGTATTTTCTTCAGCTGCTTTTCTTGACCAATGACTTTGGCAAATTCAGCTGCTGTTTTTTGTCCTGTTTGCTTGGCATTGCGATCACAATCGACTTGGCGTAACTGTTTCACAATCGCCCATTCAAGCTTAAACATCGCCCCCATCAAGGCAGTATTGCCTTTGCTATCACGTGCACAACGATCTGCACCATATTTCAGCAATGTAGTGACTGTATCTTGATGACCATAATAGGCTGCCATCATTAAAGGCGTATAGTTGGCTGTGTTGCGGACATCGACAGGGAATCCATGTTTTAAAAATTCATCAATGACTTCTTGCTGCCCGGTTTTTGCTGCGGCAAAAAAGATATCCAGCAATTCCTGTTGAGAATTTACTGTGTGTTGCTGAGCCACCTGAACTGTTTCTTGAGCATGAAGTTTAGTCATTCCTAGCGTAAGCACTGTCATTAATAAAATGCTGGACATCGCCATCATCACACTATTCAAGATTACTTTCATTTCAATTGACCTCAAGTTTGCTTAGACAAAATATTGGAAATATAAAATGCCTGTAAAACTCCCCTAGGGTTGCAGGAAAGGATTTGAGTTTTACAGGACTTTTCGGTGGTGACTCCTAAGCCCTAGTCACCGATTTGATCAACCAAGCAAAATTAGTCTTTCAATTTTTCTGCTTTCGTTTTAACAGTGGCCAGGTTACCGCTCACGGCTTTAGTCATACGAGTACCGTAGTCTGCATCAGCTTTATAGAAGTAAGACAACATGATGTGCTTGGTTTCAGCATCTTTCACTGCACCCAGATCAGCAGCCAAGTTCATGATTAAGTCATCTTTTTCTTTCGCAGTGTATGAACGGTAAAGTTCACCCGCTTGCTTGAAATTTTGCTCTTTCGTACCCATTTGTTGTACATAACCAGAAAGTGGCGTTTGTACAGCACGTGCTTTATCAGTAGATGGTTTAGGTTCCATACGGCTTGGTTCGTAGTTTACGTTCGAAGTCGTAGCAGCTGTATTCATGTGACCTTCTTGGTTGTTGTTGTTCACATTAACCAATGGACGGTTTACAGGAAGTTGTTGGTGATTTACACCTAAACGGTACATTTGAGTATCTGAGTAAGAGAAGATACGACCTTGAAGTAAACGGTCTTCAGATGGTTCGATCCCTGGAACCAAGTTACCTGGAGCGAAAGCAGCTTGCTCAGTCTCCTGGAAGAAGTTCTTCGGCATACGGTTCAGCGTCATCGTACCGACTTTAACTTCAGGAACTAAATCATTTGGCCAGATTTTAGTTGGATCCAACGGATCAAAATCAAACTTGCCTAGATCTTTAGGATCAAGAACCTGAATGTGAAGATCCCATTTAGGGAAGTTACCAGCGTTTATATTTTTATACAGGTCGTTGGTTAAGTGGTTGAAGTCTTTACCCTGTTGTTCAGCAGCTTCTTTCACGTTCAGGCCTTTAACACCTTGTTGTGAACGGAAGTTGAACTTCACGTATTTGTATTCGCCTTTATCGTTATACAATTTATAGGCGTGAACACCAAAGCCATCTTGTTCGCGGTAGCTGGTTGGAACACCTTGCTTGCCGTAAACATAAGTCAACATGTTGGTTGCCCAGGGTTGACTAGACAAGAAGTCAAATACACGGTTCGCATCTTGAACATTGTTGATTGGACTTGGTTTCATTGCGTGAATGAAGTCTGGGAATTTAATCGCATCACGAATAAAGAATACTGGAGTTTGGTTACCCACTAAATCCCAGTTACCTTCTTTCGTGTAAAATTTAATTGCGAAACCGTGCGGATCACGTAAGGTCTCTGGAGAACCCTTAGGGTGAATTACGGTAGACATACGTACAAAAACTGGAGTTTTAGTCCCTGCTTTAAACATTGACGCAAGTGTTAAATCAGATAAATCTTTCGAAACAACAAATTCACCGTATGCCCCTGTACCACGTGCATGTACTACACGCTCAGGAATACGCTCACGACCGAAACGCTGTAATTTTTGTACCAATTGTACATCTTGTAATAAAACAGCACCGTTAGGACCAGCTGTAATAGAGTTCTGGTTATCGCCGACTGGTGCACCATTATCTTTAGTTAATGCCGCAGCTTGAGTCGCAGCTGTTGCTGTTGCAAGCATTGCAACCAATAAAGAACGCTTAAACATCGTCTTAATCTCACTAAAATTTATACCTTTCCTGCACGACAAAGATACTGTTTTCAAATAAATAGTGAAAACAGATAATCTTTATGGTTGTAATCGTTTTATTGAATATTTAAAGTTTAATTCTTTATTTTTCAGTATTTTATTGCTTAAAAAAAAGACATAAACTCAATCATTAACAGCGCATTTTGCTACAATCACTTTCAGCCAAAAATGATGGAATCAAAATCAATTATGCGAGCCTTATTACAACGTGTCTTAGAAGCCAAAGTCGTGGTAGACGGTGAAACCACAGGAGAAATCCAACACGGTATTTTAGTTTTTCTGGGTCTGGGCAAAGATGATAATCTGGATAAAGGTAAGAGGCTGATTGATAAGATTTTAAAATATCGTTTTTTTGATGATGAACAAGGCAAGATGGGCTGGAATGTCAGCCAAGCCGGTGGGGGATTACTACTGGTTTCGCAGTTTACCCTCATGGCTCAAACGCAAAAAGGCTTGCGTCCCGATTTTGGCCCAGCGATGCCGCCGAGTGAAGCTAAAGCCTTATATGAACAATTGGTCGCTTATGCTCATACTCAATTTGAGAATGTGCAAACCGGAGTTTTTGCAGCCGATATGAAAGTCCATTTAGTGAATGATGGTCCGGTGACTTTTAACCTGGAAATTGAATAAACGACGCAACATATTCGCCATTAAAAAAGCCCTCAAATGAGGGCTTTTATTTTTTAAATATAGATCTAAAATTATTTACCGATTTTTTCACGAATAAATGAACGCACCAATTTCACTTTTTCTTGTACAGGTTTAGGCAATTTGGGTGGAATCAGTTTGGCTACTTTGTTAAACCAAACCAAAAGACCAAAATCGCCTTCCATTTTAATGCTGCCATTTTGCATGCCAGTCATGAAAGCGGTTGGGTCACCTTTCATTAAGGTTTTTACACCTTGCTCACTGTCTGCAAACTGTAAAATAAAGTCCGCTTTTTCGGCATCGCCAGACACAGTATCAATTTGTCCATTGTTTACCAGAATTTGACGCGCAACGCCCAAATCCGTACCAATTTGAATACGAAACTGACGTTCATGAACTAACTCAATAAATTTTGGGCTAGTACGAGCCAATTGCTTCATACGCAAAGCCAAGCCCGCAACTAATAAATCAAGCGGATCCGTGCTTACATCGACCAGCGGTAATTTTACGACAGGAATCGAAGATAGTTTCATGACATTTAAGCCTATTGTAATTGTTGGAAAATTGACGACTTATCCTAACATAAGTTGTGTTTTTTGAAGTAAGGCTTTGTATAACAATAATGAACGAACAAAAAAAAAGATGTGCTTCTGGCACATCTTTTTTAGAATTTTTGAATACTTTGATTTAACGGCTTGAACAGTGTTGCTGCTCTTCTTCATATACAGGCGTATGTTCAATACAACGACGTTCAATTAAAGCACGTTCTGCACGACGATCTTCACGTATCAAAAGCATGGCGACTACAACCATTGCTGACATTGATGCCATAAGATAGCTATAGGTCATAGGTAATTCAAATATCGCTTGTGTACCGAAGCGAACAACTTCAATCAATCCCCAAAACAGCATGCCTGCACACATAAAGCTTAACAAACGACGATAAGGCGAGAAGAAAACAGCTATCAAAGCAGCCGCGATCAAGCTTAAGCCTACGATGGTTGCTAAATTCGCTGTAACCATAAAAACCTCCGTCTAAGATAAGGTCTGGACATGGAATGTTTGTCTAAACCTGATTCCCGATACCGTTAAATAAATGATGAATATGTCTATATCAATCCCTATGCAAGCATTATGCTTAGTTTTTTAAAGAAAAAAAGTCTTGTATTTTGATAAAGCGACACACCTTGTCGCAATATTATTTTGTCATTACATCTTTTTATTTTTAACTTTTTCTGGAAACGAGATGGGTACGGACTTGCCGTGTCATTACAAAAAAACCATAGGTTAAAAGCATTAAAAAAATATTTTTTACGAATGGATTGATTGTCGTTTTTATCAGCAATTTAACTTAACCGCTCATCGCGTTTTAACTGTTTTTATAATAAAAAACGCAACATCAATGTCGCGTTTTGTCAATAAACTTCAACAGTTAGGCAAATAATTAGGCCCGACTCAGATCTTTATCATGCACACCGAGTAGATACAATACACCATCCAGACCTACGCTAGAAATGGCCTGATTTGCATTTTGGCGAACCAATGGTTTTGCACGGAATGCTACACCTAAACCGGCGATGGACAGCATCGGTAAATCATTCGCGCCATCTCCTACCGCAATGGCTTGTTCCAGTGAAATGCCCATTCGTTCGGCAAGTTCACGCAGCAGAAAGGCTTTACGTGCACCATCGACAATATGACCTTTGACTTCACCTGTGACCACACCATCGACAATATCCAGGCAATTGGCATGCACTTCATCAATCCCCAATTTTTCTTGCAGGTATTCAGCAAAATACTGGAAGCCACCTGACAGAATAGCCGTTCTATAACCCAATGCTTTTAATGTAGAAATCAGGCGTTCTGCGCCTTCAGTCACGGTTAAGCGTTGTGCAATTTTAGGTAAAACAGAAGCATCCATCCCTTTTAATAAGGCGACACGCGCACGGAAGCTTTGCTGGAAATCAAGTTCCCCTTGCATGGCCCGTTCAGTAATTTCAGCAACTTGCTCACCCACACCTGCTTCTATCGCCAACTCATCAATCACTTCCTGTTCAATCAAAGTGGAGTCCATGTCGAAGCAGACTAAACGGCGATTACGACGGTAAGCATTGTCTTCCTGAACTGCGACATCAACATTAAGTTCAGTCGATAAACGCAGGCAAGATGCACGCATTGCCGTGGCATCCAACATTTGTCCTTTCAAACCAAATTGTACGCAAGAGCGTTTCGGCCCGTCGGCTTGACCCGCTAGCTTTGGACGTTCCGACAAACGGGTTACAGTTTCAATATTAAAGCCTTGGTTAGACACAATATTGGTGACTGCTTGTAATTGAGATGCGGTTAATTCCGGTGCAAGTGCAGTCACAATATAACGGGTCTGGCCACCCTCACTGACCCATTGATCATATTCTGCCGTAGAGATTGGTTTAAAGCGCACAGTTAAACCAATATCATGTGCTAGAATCAAGATCTCCTTCATGGCTAATGCTGTAGCAGTTTGGTCATCTGACGAAACAACAATACCTAAGGTCAGTTGGTTGTGGATGACGGCTTGTCCAACATCCAAAATTTGTAAAGAATGTACGGACAGCACCTGCATTAATCGTGTAAATTGATTGGGCTGGTCGGGTCCCAAAAATGATATAAGAATGATTTCTCGCATGAATTGACTCGGATCTGAGCTACAACTATTGTAAGAATCATAATCGAATTTGAATATAAATGCCTTGGAAGTTTACGTTGAATGCGCCTAGACAAGGGCTATTTGCTAGCCTACTGATTATAAGTTTTGCTTTACACACTTTTTTACTGGTACTTGCGACGACGCACCAACTGAATGCAAATCGCGCCAGTCAAGGACAGCTGATGACCACGCAACTGGTCACAGACAGCCTATCCGAGCTTGAACCGGCCAATACTGTATCCTTGGCCTTATTGGCCGAGCGTTATGCAACCAATCCGAGTGTGGCCTCTATTCGTATTTTAGATGCTAACAATCAGGTACTGGCAACAGGCGGTTTAACCAAGACACGTCAAGGTGAAGTGTTTGTTCGTGAAGCACTGCAAAATGAAAAGAAAGTCGGCACCATTGAAATCACGTTAATCCAATCCAGCATCGGTGAAATTTTACGTACCCAATGGCTGGCAATTTTATTATCGCTGATGATTCACGGTCTATTATGGTTGGCTTATCGCGCGATTGCCCGCCCGAGTCGAACTGAATATTTGGCACGCATTAATAATGAATCGCGCTTAAAGCATGAAATTCAAACCCTGACCCAAGCTTTAGAACAAGAGCAGCATAATGCTGCAGTCGCAGTGGCGCAAGCACAGCAAAATGCCCAGGCAAAAAACAAAATTAAAGAATCCAAACCTGTTGTTCTGGATGACAAATGTATTGCATTGAACATCCAGTTTTATGATCCAAAACAACTCATGGATTCGGTGAATAAAACCGTATCCGTGCCGTATTTTAATTTATGCCAGATTTTCCTGAATAAAACCGCGGAACTCTGTGTTCAACACTACAAACTGAATAGTTCTGATATTTCAACCATGCATAAATTTGATGAACATGGCGCAACCATCAGCATATCGGTAAATACGCCAAATGCGGTGCAATGCCTGGTGATGATCAGTACCGTATTCCAGTTGTTGTCGGATGTATTGTACAAACGCTATCGCGAAGAAAAACGCTTCGTTTTGCAAACCCGTAGTGCAATTTCGAGTCATGTCGAAGCCATGCACCTGACCCCTGTTCAAGCTGCAGAACGTCTGGTTCAACAGTTAGTGGCAAAAGAAAGTGCAATTTATTTACCCAATGAATTACTCAAGGATATTTCCGACCGTTACCAATTGGTCAGCATGCCCAATCCCACCAATGTGCTGACCCGTCATGCCTTTATGATGAACGGGATGGATAGTGAAGTAGCAGAATTGGCCCAGACTTTCAGAACTGAAATTTTAAAAGCTAAACAATCTAAAGCGTCTTAATCTTCCTTTGAAGCATAGCGCTAAAAAAAAGCCTGATTCGATATCAGGCTTTTTTTTTGGGGTCTTATATTTTCATTGATTTTTTTTCGATTAAGTACCTTTGTGCACTGTATGAAACCGCTTGTTTTTCAACCGCCACTTTATGCCATTGTCCATTTTTTTGGAGTATCCATGCATTTTGATTATCATTTAAGTAACTGATCAAACCATCCTCTAATATACGCTGTTTAATCCGTTTATCCAGAATAGGAAAGCATGTTTCTATACGTGAGAATAAATTACGCCCCATCCAATCTGCACTGGCACAATACAGTTTTTGCTCGCCACCCTGTTCAAAATAATAAACCCGTGTATGTTCAAGAAAACGTCCCACAATAGAACGAACATGAATATTTTCGGACATCCCTTCTACTTGCGGAATTAGACAACAAATCGAACGGATAATTAAATCAACCTGTACCCCAGCCTGTGATGCGCGATATAAAGCAGTAATTAACTGAGGTTCCGTCAAAGCATTCACTTTAATGATAATCCGTGCAAATTTACCTGCTTGTGCACATGTAATTTCTTGTTCAATTAATTTTAATAATTCACTATGTAAGGTAAATGGCGCATGTAATAAGGCTTTTAATTTCGCCATTTTCCCCATACCGGTTAACTCTTGGAACATCCGGTGTACATCTTCACAAATATCTTCATGTGTGGTCATTAAACCGTAATCGGTATACATCCGGGCATTACCCGCATGATAGTTCCCTGTACCTAAATGTACATAACGAACAAGCTGATTATGTTCACGACGCACAATTAAAATCATTTTGGCATGAGTTTTATAATCCACAATGCCATAAACTACGACAGCACCCGCTTCTTGCAAAATATTTGCAACAGTAATATTCGACTCTTCATCAAAACGTGCACGCAACTCAATGACTGCCGTTACCTCTTTACCATTACGCGCAGCTTCAGCAAGGACCTGTACAATTTCTGAATTTGGACCACTACGATATAAAGTCTGCTTAATTGCCAGAACATTGGGATCTTTAGCCGCTTCATGTAATAAATTAATTACTGGCTGAAAAGAATCAAATGGATGATGCAATAACACATCCTGTTTTTTAAGAATATCAAATAGGTTTCTGCTTACGAAAAACCTTCGGGATAACGGGTAAAAATTTTGGATGTTTTAAGGTTGGGCAGTCAAAACTGGTGGTCAAACGTAATAAGTTAATTGGTCCATCAATATAATATAAATGCTGTTCATCTAAATCGAACTGAGCCAACAAATAATTGATAATGGAGGATGGACAATCCTTTTCAATTTCCAAGCGTACCGCACGACCAAAACGACGTGAAGACAATTCATCTTTCAGCGCTACAGCCAAATCATCCACATCTTCTGCCAAAATTAAATCGGCATTTCGGGTCACTCGAAAGGCATAACAGCCCGTTGCTTTCATGCCGGGAAACAAATCATCAATATGCTGTTGAATAATTGCAGACAAGAAAATATGTTCTTTCGTTATACCCGCAACATCGCCAGGTAATGCAATCAGATGAGGCAATGAACGCGGAGCAGGAACAATCGCCATGGTAATGTTACGACCAAAAGCATCTTTCCCCGACAAACTCACAATAAAGTTAAGACTTTTATTGACTGAACGGGGAAATGGATGAGAAGGATCTAAACTAATTGGTGTAACCACAGGTTGTACTTGTCGCGCAAAATATTCAGCAATCCAGGGCTTATGCTTTTCTAAAATATGTTGATATTGAATAAAATGAATGCCCAAACTTTGCAACTCCGGCAAAATTGAATAATTCAAAATCTCATATTGTTGTTTTACTGCTTCATTCACGACTTGAGATAACTCAGATAAGATCACTTCTGTAGGGACTGCATCTGGAGTACGCGTCACGACATTTAGGTCTAATTGCTTCATTAAACCAGCAACACGAATCTCAAAAAACTCATCAAGATTTGAGGAAAAAATCATTAAAAAACTTAATCTTTCAAGCAAAGGCAACTGAGAATCCAGTGCTTGAGCCAAAACACGGTGATTAAATTCAAATAAAGATAACTCGCGATTAAAATAAGTTGCTGATGAATGCTGGAAATGTTCCATAGTTTCTCTATGCTGTTTGCAACAGTCTGGTTATCTCAAGTCTCAGGCATGTTATGCAGCGATTATGACATTTATGTTACATCCATAATTGGCTGTGGAGTTTTTAAACAGATAAGGTTTAATTTAAAAACATGATTTTTATTAAAAATAATTTATATGTTGCGGTTTTAAATAAAAAAAGGGAGGTTAACCCTTTCCTTTTCTCCCTGAATTATTTTCACTTCTTACCGCTTTTTTTTTGATCAACCTTGCTGGCCCAATATGTGGCTAATGCAGGGCCTGAAATATTATGCCATAAACTAAAAATCGCACTTGGCACTGCCGTAACCGGGGATGCAGCGAAATGCACTGCCGCTAAAGCCACACCCAAGCCTGAATTTTGCATACCGACTTCTACCGCCACTGCTTTACAGTCGGCATAGGGTAATTTAAATAAACGACTTACCCAAAAACCCAGCAAATAACCCAAACCATTGTGTAAGGCAACAACCCCTAGAATCAGTAAACCAGATTCCAAAATTTGTGCCTTACTGCCTGCGATAATTGCAGCCACAATCGCGACGATGGCCAACACAGAAATTAGTGGCATCACTTGAATATAGCCATCAACTTTTTGCCTCCATACAGCCCGAACGATTAAACCCAAAATGATTGGTAACAGCACGACCTGAAGGATTGAACCCAACATCGACAGGGCATTAATTTCAATCCATTGGCTGGCCAAAAGATAAAAAATCGCAGGTGTCAATACAGGTGCTAAAAGAGTCGAAACCGAGGTACAGGCGACTGACAAAGCGGTATTGCCTTTGGCCATATAGGTAATCACGTTTGAAGCCGTGCCCCCAGGACAACAGCCCACCAAAATCACGCCAATGGCAATTTCAGATGGCAGTTGAAACAAATGACACAACAGATAAGCCAATCCGGGCATCACCATAAACTGTGCGACCACTCCAATGATGACGGCTTTGGGACTGTGTAATACCCCTTTAAAATCATTCACGGTCATGGTCATGCCCATTCCGAACATGATAATACCGAGCATCCAGATGATATACATTTTAAGCCAGACAAAGAGATCAGGTGCAAGTAGCGCCATACCTGCAAATAGTACGACCCACAGGGCAAAAGTTTTTTGAATAAATTGCGTAAAGCGCAAAAAAGCTGACATGGTTCAATCCAATCTTTATTCTGGCATCCGCGCTAAATATCATCTGATACAAGACGCATGAGGAAATTATTGATTATTCCTGGCGCTTAATTGCGCCCTTTATAATGCCAGCGGTTGAATAATATCTTTGACATACAGGCGTTTCACTCCTGCTGCCAGCATATCTTGCCAGGCATGTTGCAATGACCCATCCAGATCAATGCCCTTGGTGGCATCTGAAATAACATAAGCTTTAAAGCCCAGTTTGCAAGCATCGATTGCCGTCCAGGCCACACAAAAATCTGTGGCAATGCCGACAATAAACACGGTATCAATTCCACGTTCTTTTAAATAGCCGGCCAAGCCGGTGCTGGTTTTTTGATCCGCTTCCATAAAGGCAGAATAACTGTCGATATGTGTATGGAACCCTTTGCGAATAATCAATTGTGCACTCGGCAAGTTGAGCTCTGGATGCAGTTCGGCATCTGACGTGCCTTGAACGCAATGTGCCGGCCACAACACTTGGGTTCCATAATCCAATTTAATCGTTTCAAAAGGCTGTTTACCCAGATGATTTTTGGCAAATGAAATATGATTTTCCGGATGCCAATCTTGGGTAATCACAATATTGTCAAAATAGTGCGCCAACTGGTTAATTTTCGGAATGATCTGATCCGAATCGGCCACGGCTAATTGACCCCCTGGGGTAAAACCATTTTGTACATCCACCACAATCAAGGCTGTATTGTTTTGCATAATTGGCAGTCCATTCTTTGCATGTTGTCATTTTGGTTAAGCATATAACAAAATAAATTGCAGGATTGAAGCTAGATGGTAAAAATAAAATGACTTTCAATTTAAATCATAAAGAGGCTTTGATAAATTCGTTTCTAGACAGATTCGATACCAAGCATGTCCGATACTCGACTTGATCCAAAGCATCGGGAAAGTTTTTAATTTTATGTGGCTAAAGAATCAAAATAAAATTGAAGTTAAAAAAATAGCCCGCAAGCTGCGAGCTATTCTAAACAGTAAAAAATTAAGCTTGAGCTTGTAAGCGACGAACCAGAATCAGCATAAATACGGCTGAAATCACAATACAAGGAATGGCTGCTGAAATAACCCCAGCTGCACCAAAACCTGCGGCAAGGAGTTGACCGGCAATTGTCGGCCCAAGCATTGCACCTACACGTCCCACGGCTGAGGCCATGCCCACGCCTGTTGCACGTACTTCGGTTGGGTAAACAATACTACCGAAAGCATACAGTACGCCTTGGCAACCAATCACGAATGCGCCGACCAATGCTGAAGCCATGTACATTTGCGTCAACGAGCTTGCTGCATTTAAGCAGAATAAGCCTACCAAAATACCGCCGTACATCAAAATAATGACATAGGCTTTTTTCCAGCGGTCGGTCAGCATACCTAAAATAATCGTACCGACTGTTGCACTCATCATGAAGAAGAATTGTGCCGTGCTACCTTCCTTACGGCTAAAGCCCAGTTCCATAAACAGTGAAGGCAACCAGCTCAACATGATGTAAACCACCATCAAGGTGAAGAAATAGCTTAAAGAAATTAAGCAGGTACGCATCAAGTTACTGCTATTAAATAGATCTTTAAAAGAGCCTTGAGTCGTAACTGTGGTTGTTTCCGCGTTCGTTTGCGCCTTTAAGAATTCACGTGATTCTGGTAAAAACTTAATCATGATAGGAAGCACGATAATCGGCAACAAACCGCCTAGATAGAAAATATTTTTCCAGTTGGAGCCAAAATCTAAACTCGCAATATACGACAAAATAGCCGCACCCACTGGCATACCACAATACATCAAACCCACAGCACGACCACGGTTTTCAGGTCTAACCGCTTCGGAAGCCAGCGTAATCAAGTTGGGCATGGCAGCGCCTAAACCTGCACCTGCTAAAAAACGAACCAATAAAAGCGTATTAAAACTATTGACCCAGACGGTACACAAGGTAAATACTGCAAATACTGCAACCGACCAAATCAGCACCTTTTTCCGTCCGATACGATCCGAATATCGTCCACCAATCAGCGCTCCGGGTAACAAACCCAAAATCCCTGCGCTAAAAAACACCCCCAATTGCGAACTATCCAAGCCAAAAGCTTCGCGAATACCCGCTGCGGCAATACCTGCTGCCTGAATATCCAGTCCTTCAATCACTGCAATTAAAAAACAGATAGCAACTGTAATGACGGAGTGTTTGTTATCTGATCTTTCCATTACAAACTCCTTGTTCGATTAGTGTCCAAAATAGATCACCATCATCCATGAGTCAGAACATACAAATAACTATCAATAAGTGGAACAAGTTCCCTGTTATTGACAAAAATAATGGATATTTAACACATTCTTAATGCACTCACTGCTAGTCATAAAAACGCTTAATCCCCACTAATCAGCACAAAAAATTTAACACCACAATCAGCATTTCACGTATGAAAATCATCCTATGCGAAAACGTTAAAAATAGATTAATAGTTTTAACGAATTATTCCGCAAGTTTTTAATGATGATTCTTATCTTTTAAGCTCTTGGTTTATATAGCTTTCAAGTCTATGTTCATCCTTATTAAATCTTAAATCCTGATGTTTTTACCCGGAATTGCCGATGGTATTGGCTTTAAAGCACTTTTATCACAACGTGCCTGACATTTTTGAGTGATACCCAGCGGCCAGTTATATAATGATGCTGAGCAAAAAGTTACTGAAATTCAATTGTAAAAGGGGCTTTTGTTCTGTTTAGTAGACTTTTCACTTGCTTTTCATAAAGTTTTTAGATGGTTTGACTAAAGCATATTGTTCTTCATCGTTTGTTCGTTCATAATTTGCATAAGCATTATTCAATTACCTCTAATCATATTGAAAATGCTATAAATCAGAATAGGTAACCATCCAAATTTATGCTTTTCTACCTCAGCCGGATGGACAAATAGGATATTTTTTTAAAATGACTCAGCAAGCACAGATCATCCAAGGTTCAATTGTCGCAATCGTCACCCCGATGTTTGAAGATGGCAGCGTAGATTGGAAGGGTCTAGAAAAGCTCGTTGAGTGGCATATAGCACAAGGTACCAATAGTATTGTTGCTGTAGGCACAACTGGTGAAGCCTCGACCTTAAGCATGGCAGAACACACCAAAGTTATCGCGGAAATCATTCGTGTAGCCAACAAACGTATTCCTGTCATTGCAGGTACGGGGGCAAACTCGACCCATGAAGCGATCCAACTGACCAAAGAAGCTAAAGAACTGGGTGCCGATGCAGCGCTCCTCGTCACACCTTATTACAACAAGCCTACACAAGAAGGCTTATATCAGCATTATAAAGCTATTGCTGAGGCCGTTGATTTACCACAAATTCTTTATAACGTACCAGGGCGTACTGGCGTCGACATGTTAAATGAAACGGTGATTCGCCTGGCGGATATCCCGCAAATTATCGGCATTAAAGACGCAACTGGTGACGTACCGCGTGGTCAAGAACTTATTGAAGGATTACACGGGAAAGAGATGACCGTTTACTCTGGTGATGATGCGACTGCATACCAATTGATGGGCTTCGGCGCAAAAGGCAACATTTCTGTAACTGCCAATGTTGTCCCTAAAGAAATGAGCCAGGTGTGTGCTGCTGCGATTGCAGGTGATGCAGAACGCGCTGAAACTTTAAACAATGAAGTTGCAAATTTACACAATATTCTGTTTTGTGAATCTAACCCAATTCCTGTGAAATGGGCGCTTCATGAAATGGGATTAATTGGTACCGGTATTCGCTTACCATTAACTCCTCTTGCAGAACAATATCGTACACCGCTGCGTGAAGCACTCAACGCTTCTGGTGTCATTAAATAAAGAGCACAAACACTATGCAATTACGTTTTGGTTTAACCCTTGCCCTTTCAGCATTCAGTTTAGTGGGTTGTAGTTCAGTGGGAATCAGCAACGGTTCACTGGATTATAAAAATACTGCAGCCCTTGAACCCCTGAAATATCCTGAAGGTTCAATGGTTCGACCGGCAACGCCGTTGTATCCGTCTCCGGTGGTTGACCCACTTGCGATTGAACATGCTCCCAAGCTTGAAAATAAGCGCGGCAACCGTTTTGCTTTACCTCGCCCTGACAACACTCAGGCAAATGCACCAACAGATCGCCAAGATGAAAGCACAAATGTCGGCCGCCCTCAGTTAGTTCGTGATGGAAATCAAAATCCGTTGCTCAAAATTGATGGAAATTCTGCTACAATTTGGCAGTACACACTTGCTACTCTCAGCAGCCTGAATCATACCATTGTTGGTCAAAGTAAAAATCGTTATGAAGTAACGATTAAGATCGATCAACAGGTCTATGTATTAAGACTTACCTCTGTAGGAACGAGTAACAACATCGCTGTGTTCAATGCCGATAATAGCTTTGCAGACCAAGAAAAAGCTGCAGAACTGTTAACCCAGATTTACCAAAATTGGCCAGCCTAGTCGTACTAGGCATTTTTTTTTGCAAAAGGTTCCCCCATGTTGAAACAAACCTTGCTCTATACTGGTAAAGCGAAATCTGTTTATGAAACAGACAGTGCAGATCACCTTATCCTAGTCTTCCGTGATGATGCCTCTGCATTTAACGGCGAAAAAATCGAACAGCTGGATCGTAAAGGCAAGGTGAACAACCGTTTTAACGCCTTCATCATGGAAAAATTGGCTGCTGCTGGCATCGAAACTCACTTTGAAAAACTTCTTTCTCCGACTGAAGTTTTAGTGAAAAAACTAAAAATGGTTCCTGTTGAATGTGTTATTCGTAACTACGCAGCGGGTAGCTTGTGCCGTCGTTTAGGTGTTGAAGAAGGTAAAGAGTTAACACCTTCTACTTTTGAATTGTTCTTCAAAGATGACGCTCTTGGCGATCCAATGGTGAACGAATCTCAAGCGATTGCTTTAGGTTGGGCAACTGCTGAACAACTTGAACAAATGAAAGTCCTGACTTATCAAGTCAACGATGTTCTTAAAGATTTGTTCGACAAAGGCAACATGCTGCTTGTTGACTTCAAACTTGAATTTGGTGTGTTCCACGACCGTATTGTTCTGGGTGATGAATTCTCTCCAGACGGTTGCCGTCTATGGGATAAAGACACCAAGAAAAAACTCGACAAAGACCGTTTCCGTCAAGGTTTAGGCGGTGTGGTTGAAGCTTATGAAGAAGTTGCAGCACGTTTAGGTCTCGATCTTTCTGATATCTAATTCGTACTTACGGATTCAAAAAACCGAGCTTTTAAGCTCGGTTTTTTATGATCATGAATAAAGCATGCAATCGGATAAACAAATTTATTTAATAAAAATCATCGTTTTTACATTCGATACTTAAGCCGCTAATATAATTTCATAGCTAGCAACATTGTAATTGAATCTTCATCTGAGGTCTTACCGACCAGATGACTGTTACCCTCTAGGATGTATCTCCCCCAAGACATCCTATTTTCCGCCCAACTCACCCTGAGTTGGGCTTTTTTTTTACTGCTGCTGTTGTTCCTGCTGCCAGCGACGTTGTTGAAGTTTTTCACCTTCCACTTCACGTTTATTTCGCGCGGACTCATACAACTTGGTGCCTTTTAATTCAGGCGGCAAATACTCTTGCAAGACAAAATGCTCTGGATAATTGTGTGGATAGAGATAATTCACACCATAGCCCTGCTCTTTCATCAATTTAGTCGGCGCATTTCTTAGATGTAAGGGTACCGGTAAATTTGCGGTTTTTTCAGCTAAATCCAACGCCTTATTGATGGCTAAATAGGTACTGTTACTTTTTGCACTGGTGGCCAGATAGACCGCACATTGCCCCAGAATAATACGACATTCTGGCATGCCCACAGCTTGAACCGAACGGAAACACTCTCCTGCAAGAAGCAGTGCATTCGGATTGGAGTTGCCAATATCCTCAGAAGCTGCGATCAGCATGCGACGTGCAATAAAGATCGGATCTTCACCGCCTTTGAGCATGCGCGCCATCCAATACAAAGTCGCATCCGGATCACTACCGCGAATTGACTTAATAAAAGCCGAGACCAGGTCATAATGCTGCTCGCCCGATTTGTCATAGCGGGCAATATTCTGCTGCGCGACTTTCACCACAATGGCATTGGTAATGATGTTTTCAAGTTCAGGTTCAAAGGTGCTGGCGATCAGGTCTAGCAGGTTAAGGGCCTTACGCGCGTCTCCGGCAGCAAATTGAATGAGTGCTTCATATTCTTCAATTTGAATCAATCGTTCTTTTAAAAAAGCATCATTTTGCAATGCTTGATTCAATAACGTCTGGATCGAATCGGCATCTAAAGCATTCAGGCTATACACCTGACAACGCGATAACAATGCGCTATTCACTTCAAAGGAAGGATTTTCTGTGGTGGCACCAATCAGCGTGATTTTACCCTTTTCCACTGCATTCAATAAGGCATCTTGCTGTGACTTATTGAAACGGTGGATTTCATCAATAAACACCACAGGTTTTAGTAAGTCCCCACTTTCAGCAATAATCTCACGAAGTTCTTTCACGCCCGTATTCAAAGCCGACAGACTGACAAAAGGTCGATCAACCGCCTGTGCCAGAAGCACAGCAATGGTGGTTTTCCCCACACCCGGTGGTCCCCAAAAAATAATCGAGGGTAAATGCCCCTGATCAATCATTTGGCGTAAAGGAGCCTGATCACCTAATAAATGATCTTGACCAATAATTTCTGATAAATCACGCGGACGAAGCCGTTCAGGCAGTGGAATATGACTATCTGACATCTTGTTATTTCTTGAGTGTGCTTAAAACAAGTCTACTATGTAATTTTAATATCGCGTATTTCAATTGAAATGTTTTACAAAAAAATCATCTGATTTTGAACTTTACCAATTCATGCGGTCTTGCACCAGGCGGCGCAATCTTGCCATGATTAAAATGATTTCAAGTAAATATCTTTTAGAAAGTCTTTTCCAAGAAATGGACAGTTAAAATTAACGTACCCAGCGAACAATATAGTCTTCAATATCATCTTCATTCACATCAACTTCTGAAATACAGCGCCCTGCGGCCGACTTTTTCGCCTTAATCACACTATCCCGTGTACCGGTATTTAAATAATGCCAAGACGGTAATTTTTTACCTTCTTTTAAGCGACGATAAGCGCAACTGGGTGGCAACCAGTGAATCGTAGCTAATTTTTCAGGCGTGAGTTGAATGCAATCAGGAACATATTCAAAACGTTCGGCATAATTACTGCAATGTGCTGTTTTGCAATCAAGCAGTTTGCACGACACTTGGGTATAAGCCACTTCGCCGGATTCTTCATCTTCTAGTTTGATCAGACAACATAAACCACATCCATCACAAAGTGCCTCCCACTCAGTAGGATTCAATTCAGCTAAAGGATATTTTTTCCAGAATTCCGGACGTAATTGTTCAGTCATAAAACCAAAAAGAAGAAAGGTAGGGCATTATTATAACGTGTTCAAGTTCACAATGTATGAATGTTATTTTTACTTTGAATCATATATTTATTGTCAAAGTGAACATTTTGCAAACACAAGCATAACAATTTTAGGAATATCTAGGCCCTATACTGAATCTACTTTGAAAACAACAACTCATGGAGAAAGATTATGTTTCGTTGGGCTATTATTTTTGCAGTAATTGCGCTGATTGCGAGTCTACTTGGTTTTGGTGGTGTCGCTGGTCTATCTAAAGACTTCGCGGTTATTCTACTTGTCATTGCAGTTATTCTAGCAATTGTCGGTTTCCTGTCACGTGGCAAGATATAAATACCACCGTTAGTTAAAAACGATTAAACAATGAAAAAAGAGCCTAAATAGGCTCTTTTTTCATATCAAAATTTCATCTTTTACATCATCAAAGACCTGAGTTAAATTAAGAAAATTAAAGTATTTTTCATCTATTCAATTCAGGTCATCGTTTTACCATCAAGAATAAATTCTTTCTCTAATTTGTTAGGGTTTTAAGTGACGTGGTCTAAACCCAGTGACCAGTAAACCAATCGCATACGCTAAAACGCCCACCACACAGAGCCCGATCACTTCAAATATACGGATCCATTGGGATACCTCACCGTGATACCAAGTTAAGCCATACCAAAGTGCCGCAATCATGAGGGCATTGGCAATGGCAAACTGAAGGAAAAGTTTTTTCCAGTGCGCTCCAAAACGGAAAATATTGCGTTGGTGCAGATAAAAATACAACATTCCGGCATTTACCAGTGCTGAACCTGAAGAGGCCAAGGCCAAGGCCATATGTTCTGCTTCCCAATGGATCAGTTTAAAGAAGCCAATAAAGATCACGTTTAGAATGGCATTGGCTGCAACAGCCATCAAGCCGACTCGTACCGGTGTTCGGGTATCTTGTTGTGCGTAAAAGCCTGGCGCAAAGACTTTAATCAGCATGAAGGAAATTACCCCGGCGCTCATGCATTGCAAAGCCAATGCCGTCATTTGAGTATCTTCAAGGGTAAATTGCCCGCGTTGGAACAGTGCCTGAATGATGGGCGTCGACAACATGAATAAGGCAATACTGGCGGGAATACCGACTAACATAACCACTCTTGCCGCCCAGTCAATCATGCCACGGAACTTTAATTGATCTTGCTCGGCATGACGCATAGAAAGCGATGGCAGAATCACCGTACCAATGGCTACCCCAATTAAGCCTAAAGGCAATTCGGTCATACGCTCGGCACTATATAGCCAGGACACTGACCCGTCTTGCATAAATGATGCCCAGATAGTGTTCAGCAGCAAGTTGATTTGCGTTACCGAAACACCAAACAGTGCAGGCAGCATCAGTTTCATGATGCGATCCACACCTTCGTGCTTAAAATCTACTTTCGGTGGAATCAGCAGATTTTTATGCCACAGCTCCGGGATTTGAATGGCCAGTTGCAATACCCCTGCAACCACGACTGCCCAGCCCAAGGCCATAATCGGTTCAGCCATATACGGTGTCAACCACCATGCGCCTGCAATCATGGTGATATTCAGTAAGACTGGCGCAAAAGCTGGGGTGGAAAATGAACCGTAACTGTTTAAGATACTGCTGGCAAAAGCAGTCAGCGACATAAACAGTAAATAGGGAATGGTCAGACGGAACATGTCTGTGGCTAAGGCAAATTTTTCTGGATCACTATGGAAGCCCGGTGCATAGATATACAAAATCGCAGGGGCGGCAATCATGGCAATAAAGGTCAGTGCGGTCATAAAGGTCGCCAGGCAACCAAATACCCGACTAATCAGAATTTGCACTTCAGCATGGGTTTTTGTAGTTTTGTATTCGGTTAAAACTGGAATAAAGGCTTGAGAAAATGCCCCTTCGGCAAACAGCCGCCGAAAGAAGTTCGGGATACGAAAGGCAACCACAAAGGTATCGAAATCTTTACCTGCACCAAACACATTCAGCAAAACCACATCTCGGACCAGACCCAAAACCCGAGACAACATGGTCATTGCACTGACAATAAAGGTCGACCGCCACAGTGCCATCGTTTCCACCTAGTATTAAAATAAGTCGCTATTGTAAAGAAACTTCACAGGAATTTCGTTGTTAAATCATAAAATCGGGCAGCTATTAATCTGCTTTATATTGTTGGATTAATGCTCTGGTTTTTGGCCAATCAAAAAAAGGCCCCGGATCGGTTTTACGTCCTGGCGCAATATCCGAATGCCCTGCCAAATGTTGTAATATTTTCGGATAGGTTGCCTGTAAGGTCGCAATGACTTCTGCCAATACGCTGTACTGCACATCTTCAAAAGGCTGGTCATCGCTGCCTTCCAGCTCAATACCAATGGAATAATCATTACATTCTTTTTTGGCCAAATAGCTGGAACGCCCTGCATGCCAAGCACGATCATTAAAATTCACACATTGCAGTACTTCGCCCGTGCGCAAAATTAACAGATGAGTAGACACCTGCATGCCTTCAATGGTCTGAAAATAAGGATGCTTTGACCAATCCAGCTGGTTTTGAAAAAACTGTTCAATATAGCCGCCGCCAAATTGCGAGGGTGGCAAACTGATGTTATGCACCACCACCAACTGAATTTCGGTGTGTTCGGGACGTTGATTATAGTTCGGGGATGGTACTTGCCTTGCACCGATCAACTGACCCTCGATGACCTGAAAAGACGGTGCCTGTTGCATATTCCTATCCTCAGTTTTATTCGTCTAAGTAGATGATTTTAGCGCAATCCTAAGACTTTAAGCTTAAAATCTCAAACTCCCAGAATAAAAATCCATTGAAAAAGCATTTCTTTTAAATGAACAGTGCTAATATAACGCGCAATTTTCATGGCTTAAAAAAGATACGGAATTCTGATGAGCATATCTCAATCTTTGTTGGAACACGCAATCCAGATCAATATTCAACAGGCTTTACAAGAAGATATTGGCGAGGGTGATATCACCGCTTTATTGACTCCTGAAGATGAACAAGCCACTGCAACCATCATTAGCCGTGAAGATATGGTACTTGCGGGTCAACCTTGGGTGAATGCTTTAATCCAAGCCTATGATTCATCCGTCCAAGTGACTTGGCTTAAAAATGATGGTGAGCGTGTTCAAGCCAATGAAGCCTTTTTAAAACTGGCCGGCTCTGCACGCAGCTTACTTACGGTTGAACGTCCTGCACTAAATTTTGTACAAACACTTTCTGCGGTTGCGACCAAAACCGCTGAATATGTAAAACAATTAGAAGGTTTAAACACCAAATTGCTCGATACCCGTAAAACCCTTCCCGGCTTACGTATTGCGCAAAAATATGCCGTGGCAATTGGTGGGGGTCAAAACCATCGCATTGGTTTGTTTGATGCTTTTTTAATTAAAGAAAACCACATTATGGCAGCAGGCGGCATTACTCAGGCGATTGCCAAAGCGCATAACATTGCCCCGGGTAAACCTGTCGAAGTTGAAGTCGAAACCTGGGATGAGCTGAATCAAGCCTTGGAAGCCCATGCCGATATCGTGATGCTGGATAATTTCAGTCAACAGCAGATGATTGATGCGGTGAAGCATGTAGCAGGTCGTTGCAAATTGGAAGCTTCGGGTAACATCACCATTGACAACTTACGTGAAGTAGCAACATCCGGTGTCGACTATATTTCGATGGGCGTTTTAACCAAGGATGTCAAAGCGGTTGATTTATCCATGCGCTTTAATGCTTAACTCTGCTCAGTATCATTTTTCGGTTGAGATTTTGGTTTAGAGGTTGAATCCTGAATTTCACTGTATTGTTTTTGCTGTTGCCAAGCTGAGTGGGTTGATTGTTGTTCTGAAGCACGTGGATCACTGATCATCAGCGCCAGAGTTACCACGGATATAACCAGGATAATAATATTTAGCATCTAATGCTCCTGTAAAATAAGGCATGAGTTTAAGCACTCAATATGAGCTGAATCTTAAGCCTGCGTTTCAAAAGGTGTAAAAGTTGCAGCCATTTTGTATCCGCCCTTTTTAAATTTAATTTTGACTACTCCATAAAAAACGCACCTTGAGGTGCGTTTTTTATTTCTTAATTAAAAAACTTACCAGCCTAAAGCTTCCTGTTGTTTTTTAATCAGTTCTTGAATGCCTTTTTCAGCCAATTCAAGCATTTCGTTACACTGTGCACGCGTAAACGGTTTTTCTTCCGCAGTACCTTGCAGTTCAATAAACTCACCGGCTTGAGTCATCACCACATTGAGGTCAGTTTGACAGCTTGAATCTTCTTCATAACACAAATCCAATAACGCTTCGTCTTTATACATACCGACAGAAATCGCAGCCACCAAGCCTTTAAGTGGATCTTGCTTAATTTTCTTTTTCTCAAGCAATACATTCATCGCATCAATCAAGGCAACAGCTGCACCGGTAATAGATGCGGTACGTGTACCCCCATCTGCCTGAATCACATCACAGTCGATGGTAATGGTATTTTCACCCAGTTTTTTCAAATCGACCATGGCACGCAAGCTACGACCAATCAGACGCTGAATCTCTTGAGTACGGCCGCTCTGTTTACCACGAGCGGCTTCACGGTCACTACGGGTATGGGTTGAACGTGGCAACATACCGTATTCAGCAGTGACCCAGCCTTGTCCCTTACCTTTAAGGAAGCGTGGCACTGAATTGTCAATACTGGCAGTACAAAGAACTTTCGTATGACCAAATTCAATCAATACTGAACCTTCCGCATAACGCGTATAGTTACGGGTAATTTTTACGTCACGTAATTGATCTAAAGTACGTTGGTCGATACGCATAATGGGTTCTCTTTGGCTAAAATTCATTGCGGCTTAGTATAACAGAAGCAAGCTTGAAGGTTTTGTCAGGACATTGTCAATTGGCAAAAACCATAAAATCATGCTGCTTCTATTAAACCGCGAGTTGAATGAGACACCCATTATGCTTATTTCAAAGCACTCGCTATTTCACTTTAAAAGCCAAATAATGTTTTCAACTTCTGTTTGGATTGCACAACCGATGCCGTCCAGGAATTCGGTAATGAGCATTTGGCTAAACGCACCCAAACACTGCCAAACTGTTTAACGAAACTGGCTTCGTTATAGTGAATTCCATACTCTGCGCACAAGGCACGAATTTTGGGTGCCGCTTCAGCATAACGATTGGCAGGCATATCCGGGAATAAATGGTGTTCAATTTGATGACTCAAATTACCACTTAAAATATGCAACCATTCTGTGCCACTAAAGTTACTCGATCCGCGAATTTGACGTAAATACCATTCTGCACGGGTTTCATTTTCAGTATTGTCCAGTTCAAAAGTTTCTGCATCTTCAGTGAAATGACCATTAAAAATCACTGCTGAAGACCAGAGGCTACGAATCACATTGGCTACGGCGTTGCCTGCAAATACCGGAAGGGCATTTGGACCGGCAATTAGCGGGAAAAACACATAATCTTTGGCCACCTGACGCACAGCTTTTTTACGGAATTTCGCTGAGTCGACCCAAACCTCTTTCCATGTTTTGGTTTTATAGGCAATCGCATCTTCTAAATGTAGGTTTTGTAAGCCCACATACCATTCGAAAAACACCATTAATTGAATGGCCAAAGGAATATTGAATAAAAAGCGCGGTTCCCATTTTTGCGATTCGCTGACACGAATCAGGCCATAACCGACATCATGGTCTTTGCCGACAATATTGGTATACGTATGGTGAATATAGTTGTGGGTATATTTCCAGTCATCACCCGTCGCCATGGTATCCCAGTCATAATTGGCACCGTTCAGGTTTGGATCATTAAGCCAGTCAAACTGACCATGCATCACGTTATGCCCTAACTCCATGTTTTCCACGATTTTGGAAATACCCAACAAACCGGTTCCCAATAACCATACTGGTGGAATCCAGCCGCCGAACATCAACATGCCGCGAGAGGCGATTTCGCTATAACGAACAAAATCACGAATTTTATAAATGTATTTGGCATCTTGCTCGCCAATACTGTCCATAATTTCACGGCGAATTGCATCGACCTTTTCACCAAATTCTGCAATTTGCTCTGCACTTAAATATTTTGATTTACTATTTTCTGGAAACTTAACTGACATATTCATTATTTTTCTCCTGAGTCATGCTCTAGCACCTATTCACGGCAAGTACGAGCAAAACTAAATTTTTTAAAGGTTGATCACGACAGGACTGACGGCTTGGCTAATACACAACTTAATTTGGGTATTGCTATCGTGGTCAATTTCGCCGGTCAGTAAATTTTTGGTTGAGCCGCTGACTTTAGTACAGGTACAAGTGTTGCAAATACCCATACGGCAACCATGCGCCGGTTTCAACCCAGCCTGTTCAGCACTTTCAAGTAAATTGGTTTTTGCTTCAAATTCTTGTTGGGCACGTAGAAATATCACCGGTTGTACAGCTGCAGTTTCATCAACAACCACCTGGAAATATTCCTGTTTAAGTTGATCGACAATCCCCAGCTGTTGATAAATCTGGTTCAGGCTTTGCATCATCCCCTGAGCACCACAGGCATAACTTTGACGTTGCTTGAAATCGGCGATCGTACTTTCGAGCAGTTCTATATTTAAATGCTGTTTCTGGGCTACGGTATTAAAATGATGGTATTGAAACTGTGGATGTTGTTCGGCTAATTGCTGTAATTCGCTATGAAACGCGTCATCACGGGTAAAATACAACAGATCAATTTGGCTGATATTTTGAGTAAGTGCCTGTTGCAATAGCGAATAAATCGCGGTAATACCGCTGCCTGATGCCAGCAATAGCACAGGCGCCTGAGATGAACTTAAGCTGAAATCGCCCTGAACTTGAGAGATTTCCACCACGCTGCCTAGCGTCAACTGGGTTAAGGCATTGGAAACTTTACCCTGACGTTTCACCGCAATCACGATGTTGCCCGTCTCGGTGATTTTCACAATCGAATAGCTACGTTGCTGACGAACCCCTGCAATCACCAAAGTCACTAAAATACTTTGCCCGGCACGGAATGCTTTTGCCTTAAAATTATGATTTGGCTGAAGCTGAATTTGATAAAAGTCTTCACTCAACATATGCATGTCGACAATACTGGCTTTAACTTTTTTCCATGCCCACACTGGATTCACTTTTTCAGCAATAAAATCGACGAAATCTTCTCGGATCCATTGCGGTTGGTACTGCATCACATGACTCATAGGAGGTTCCTCTTTCTTATTGCTGGTTATTTATTTGAGTGAACAGGTGTTCTTACAGTGAACACTTGTACACTATAATTATTTTTTGATTCAGTCAACACATGTTCACTGACATTCGTCGTTTAGTTTGTTTTTTTTTGATAGACTTCATTTATATTTTTTTTAAGGTAAGCGAATGTCGATCCGGGATGAGCGTAAACAACAAAGCCGCCAAGCACTTTTGGATGCCGCGCTTGCTTTAAGCACGTCTGGACGTTCTTTCAGTAGCATCAGCTTGCGCGAAATCGCTCGTCATGTGGGACTGGTACCGACTGCATTCTATCGCCATTTTCAAGACATGAATGAGCTTGGGCTGGAACTGGTTGATGAGGTGGCTCTGCATCTGAAGGGTATTTTGCATCAACTTGGACAAGCCTATATCTACCAACCGAATACTCAAGCGAAAATCAGCCTAGACCTGTTTTTCCAGGCGGTTGAGCATCATCCTGAACCGTGGGTGTTTATGATTGCCGAGCGTTGGGGGGGATCAGAAGTGATTCGTCAGGCCATTGCCCGGGAAATTAATTTTTTAATTGAAGATCTGGCCAATGATTTATGCAAAATGGAAACGGTACAGCACATCCGCAATCTGCAAGACCTGCAAGTCATTTCTAATATTCTAATTAATTTATCCTTTACCTGGGCGATGACCTGGATGGACATCAATCGTCACTATCAGGCTGAAGAACGCATAGAACAACAAATACAATTTAAGACGCAAACCATTACTCAAGTGCATGTCATTTTCCGAGGTATTTCCAACTGGGATACTTCAAAGACAATCACTGAATAATTCACTACAGCTTAGACATAAAAAAACCCGCAATCATTGCGGGTTTTTAGTTCATCACACTTATTTCGCTTTACGCTCTTTTTCTACCAGATAGCTCACGACTTGAGTCACCTTGCCATCTTCACCTTGAACCACATATTTACCATTCACCACAACAGCCGGAACACCGCTCAATTGGTATTGTTGCGCCAATTGCTTGGATTGAGCCACTTTAGAGGTAATCGCGAATGAATTAAACATGCTGTTAAATTTGGCTTCAGGTATGCCATATTTCACAAAGAACTTGGCTTGTGATTTTTGGTCAAAAATCTGTTGGCCCCCGGCATGAATGGCATGGAATAAAGGCAAGTGAGTTTTTTTACGAACGCCTAATGCTTCAGAGACATAATAACCACGCGCACCTTGTTCCCAGACTGGATTCATTGCAGCAGGTGTACGTATAAAGTTGACATCTTTAGGAATTTTTCTGAGCCAAGCCTGCATATGGGGTTCTAATTTAAAGCAGTGTGGACAGCCATACCAAAAGAACTCACGTACTTCAATTTTTCCAGGCACTTCAACTTTACCTGGGTTGGCAATCACGGTGTAATCTTTACCCGCGACAAAATCGGCAGCCATTGCAGTGCCTGAAAAGGCAAAAATAGCAGTAGCAACGCTACCTAAAAGGAATTTTTTCATTGACCTTATTGTCCTCTGAATCGTTATGATTAAGTTATACGATGACTATAAATCAATTATGCCGAATTCGTTTTCATTCTGTGAACTTTTTTACAGCTTTTATCGCTTTTTTGAGAATAAACGCTACACTAAGCGCCTATAACTTTTTTTAAAATATAACGACTTGATTGAGGTGATACCGATGTCGCAATTGAATGTTGATCCACAAGAAATTGCCAAATTTGAAGCATTCGCAGCCATATGGTGGGATCAGCATTCTGAGTTCCGTCCCCTGCATCAGATTAACCCTTTACGCTTAAATTGGATTGATGAACATTCAGGTGGCATTAGCGGTAAAAAAGTCCTCGATGTCGGCTGTGGCGGCGGTATTTTGTCTGAAAGCATGGCACGGCGTGGTGCAAATGTTTTAGGCATCGATATGGGTTTAGCCCCTTTAAACGTGGCGCGTATTCATGCAGAACAAGAAAATGTGAGCAATATTGAATATCGCCAGGTTCCGGTTGAACAGTTGGCGCAAGAACAAGCCGGACAATATGATGTGGTCACTTGCATGGAAATGCTTGAGCACGTTCCAGATCCGGCATCAATTATCCAAGCCTGTCAAACCTTGGTCAAACCGGGTGGTCATGTATTCTTCTCGACCATTAACCGTAATCCAAAATCTTATTTATTTGCCATCATTGGGGCGGAATACGTCCTTCGGATGCTGGCCAAAGGTACGCATGATTATCATAAATTCATCAAGCCCTCTGAACTTGCACATGACATTCGCAGTGCAGGCTTAAAACTCAAAGACATGACCGGTCTGCATTTTAATCCCATTACCAAACGTTACTGGCTGGCACCGAATGTCGATGTGAACTACATGGTGTACACCGTAAAAGAAGGTGCCTGATGAAAGCTGTACTGTTTGATCTAGATGGCACTCTGATTGACACTGCTGCCGACTTTATTCGCATTATTCAAGACATGTGCCGCAATAAACAATGCGAGATCGTGGCTGCCGATCTGATTCGCACCCAGGTGTCGGAAGGCGCACGTGCCATGGTGAAACTGGTCTATCCGGAACTGGATGTTGAAGATCCGGTATTTCTTGCCCATCGGCAACGTTTTTTAGACCTGTATGGTGAAGATATTGCGGTGGATACCGACCTGTTCGACGGCATGTATCCCCTGCTTGAAGAACTGGAAAGCCAGAATATTCCTTGGGGTATTGTGACCAATAAGCCACGCTGGCTCAGTGAATCGCTGCTAAAAGCACTCAATTTGACTGATCGCTGTGCCGTTCTGGTCTGCCCGGAAGATGTCAGCAAAACCAAACCGGATCCTGAACCGATGTATCTGGCAGCCAAGCATATTCAGCTTCAGCCGGAAGATTGCATTTATGTGGGCGACCATCCCCGTGATATCGATGCCGGTCGTAACGCCAATATGTACACCATCTTGGCCGGCTATGGTTATTTACCATTGCAACACAAAGATGACTTAACAGCATGGCAAGCTGATTGTATAGTCAAGACAGTTGCCGAATTGCATCAGGTGATTAATCGACTGGTCAGCTCAAAGCAAGATAATCATTCTCTCATTTCATAACGATATAACAATATATAACCGAGGAGGTATGCAATGAAATATTCAGAATATCAACCTCGCCCTGATCTGTTAAAAGATCGCATTATCCTGATTACAGGGGCGGGCGATGGTATTGGTCGTGCAGCTGCAATTAGCTATGCCCTGCATGGGGCAACTGTGGTACTGCATGGACGCACGCTAAACAAGCTGGAAGTCATTTATGATGAAATTGAAAGCTTGGGTGCGCCACAACCGGCAATTCTCCCATTGCAGTTATCCAGTGCATCTCCTCGAGACTATGAGTTACTGGTCGATACCTTAGATAAACAGTTTGGTCGCTTAGACGGCATTTTGCATAATGCCGGTATTCTGGGTGAACGTACCGAACTGGCCAATTATCCGATCGACGTCTGGGATGATGTGATGGCAGTGAATTTGCGTGCGCCATTTTTACTGACGCAAGAGCTGTTACCACTGCTGCATAAATCAGAACATGCCTCTGTGGTTTTTGCCAGTTCTGGTGTAGGCCGTGAAGCACGTGAACGTTGGGGTGCATACTCGGTTTCTAAAATTGCCGTTGAAGCGGTCAATCAGATTTTTGCCAAAGAAAATGTCTATCCGAATGTACGATTTAACTGCATTAATCCGGGCGCAACTCGTACCGCCATGCGTGCCAAAGCTTATCCGGAAGAAGATCCAAAAACTTTAGCGACGCCTGAAATGATTATGCCGGCCTACCTGTATTTAATGGGTGACGACAGCTTGCATATGAATGGTCAAAGTATTGATGCGCAGGATTAATTCTTAAAAAGATCCAAAGGGAGCATAGGCTCCCTTTTTAGTTTATGCCTCTTGTTTGAGGTGAAATCACTTTTAGATCATACAAAACTATAAATCGTATTTTTAAATCATTTTAATAATAATATTCGGTTTTTCAAATTAAAAAGATCAGCTTATGCTGATTCATATTGAAAAACACCCCCTATAAGGAATAGATTATGGCTGATCAACAACGTAAAATTGAAACGATCCATCGCATTAAAAATTTACAGCTTTCAAATACATTGATTACAGCTCTGGATGATGCAGGACAAGCAGAAGCAATTGCACAGGCGGTGAACTCACTTCAAGACCTTGCTGAGCAATGGAACTAGAACAGTTTTATTGAACAGTTGGCATAGGGCTGTTGCAGCCTGTAGTCAGAACAATTTTGAATAAATAAAAGCGTTATCAAAAATTTGATACAAATTTTTCATCAATATATTGTTTTTGTAGTATTTAATATCGACATAAAATTTCTTTAGATTTTTAAATCGTGAGATATTTCGGCATAATATCCTTATTATCTCTGCATTTTATAATAAATGAGTGATTTATCTTCACAGTTTCTCTGCAATTTTTTCGTACATTAGCATGATTGAAATTAATAATTTTTCTACGAGGGTTCAACATGAAAAAGATTTTGACAATTTTGGCAATCTCTTTCAGTGCATTGATGGCAAACAGTGTAACCACTGCTGCACCTCACGAGAAACACGATAACAATCGTGGTTGGGACCAATCACGTCATCAGCAATCGAATAATGGGCGAGATTTTCGTAACCAGGATGATGACGATGATCGTATGCAAGATAAACGCCGTGTTCGGGAAGAACGTGGAGTAAAACGTCTACAACAGCATAAATGGCAAACCGGTTATGTGATGCCGCAGCATTATCGGGGCAACGGTTATAAAGTCGATTACAAAAGCCATGACTTGCCGAAACCCTCTCGTAACCAGCAGTGGTACAAAATTAATAATGACTATATTTTAGTCGACACTGACAGTAATAATATTATTCGTATTCAAGGTTTTTAAACTCCTTTTTAAATTCTCCATGCCCAAACTTCGGTTTGGGCTTTTTTTTATTTCTAAAAATCGTCTGTTTTAACAGCAGGTCTTTGACTGCAAGTTTTTCAGCATTTTTAAAATCTTCTTTTTTTCTCCATCAATTTCACAATTCAACTATAAAGCTCTCATTTTTTATCTCTAATTTTTGGTTAATTTAGCGTTAACGAAATAACTGTACTCTCTGAAATTTAGGTGAAAGATATGAAAAAAATTCTAACAACAATTGCGCTGTCTTTAACTGCATTGATGGCAACTTCAGCAATGGCAGCACCAGATCATCGTTATGATGATCGTCAACGCTATAACCATGCACAATCGCATCAAGATAACCGCTGGGACAACAATAACCGTTATGATAACAAACGGGTAAACCCAAGTCGTGATTGGCGTAAAGGACAAACTTTACCGCGTCAATACAGCAGCTCACGTTTCCAAATCAGTGACCGTGAAGCACGTCAATTACCTAAATCAAACCGTAATCAGCAATGGTATAAAGTGAATGGTGACTATGTGCTAGTCAATGAACGTAACAATCGCATTATTAACATTCGAAACTAAGCTATTTACTTCTAGAAATACCCCCTCAAAAACACTTTAACGTCAGTTAAGGTGTTTTTTTAATTTTTCCCTTCCGCTGCGCTTTTTTTTGATTAGAATCAAACATAGGATTTTATTCTTCATTTGAGACAGGTATGCACGAGAATTCATCGGAAACATCACAAAGCACAACTTTACAATATGTGCATTGGTTTCGACATTCTGCACCTTATATCAATGCCCACCGTAATAAAACCTTTGTCATAATGTTTGATGGTGAAGCGGTACAACATGAAAATTTCCAGCATATTATTCATGACCTTGCCCTGCTGCATTCTTTAGGCATTCGTCTGATTCTGGTGCATGGCGCGCGTTCGCAAATCAATCAGAACTTAAAAGCCAGCGGCATTCAAACCCCGTTTCATAATCATCGCCGGATTACCACGCGCGAATCTTTAAGCTGCGTGATGAATGCGGTGGGTTCGATTCGCCTGCAAATTGAAGCGCTGCTTTCCATGGGCCTGGCCAACTCACCGATGTACGGCGCACGTATTGATGTCATTTCAGGTAATTTTGTCACCGCAAAACCCTATGGCATTCGTGATGGCATTGACTTCCAGCTCACCGGTGAACTGCGTACCGTCGATACCGAAGCCATTCAACGCCATCTTAAAAATCATAATATTGTACTGCTTGGCCCCACCGGTTACTCCAACACAGGTGAAGTGTTTAATCTGATGGCGGAAGAAGTTGCCACCAATACTGCTATTCTGCTTAAAGCCGACAAGCTGATTTTTCTGGGTAAACAACAAGGTCTGGTCAATGAATTGGGCCAATTGCAGCGGGAAATTCCGCCGCATCAACTTGATCAGCATATTTTGCAGTATCAAGACTCCAATCCGGATATTGCGTTGCAGTTACGCGGTGCAAAAAACGCCTCAATGCAAGGTGTACGTCGTGTACATCTAATTTCTTATACCTACGATGGTGCATTGCTGGAAGAACTGTTCACTCGCGATGGTACAGGCACCATGATGACCAATTCACATTATGAAGAAGTGCGTACTGCAAATATTCAGGATGTTGGTGGCTTGATGAATCTACTTCGTCCACTGGAGGCCGAAGGCATTTTGGTATATCGCTCACGGGAACGCTTAGAAAGTGAAATTGAGCAGTTTTCTGTGATTGAACGTGATGGCATGATTTTAGCCTGTGCTGCGCTATATCCGATTCCGGCTTCAGCCCATGAAATCAAGTCGGCCGAGATTGCCTGTGTCGCGGTTGACCCCACTTATCGCAAGTCCAATCGTGGCAGCCAGATTTTGTATTATCTGGAAGATAAAGCCAAAAAAATGGGCATTCAGCAACTGTTTGTATTGACCACACGTACTGCACACTGGTTTGTCGAGCACGGTTTTGAGCCAGCCAGTGTCGATGATCTGCCCAATGCACGGCAGGCGCTATATAACTACCAACGTAATTCCATGGTATTCAAAAAGTCACTTTAAAGTGGCTTTTTTATTCTAGCTATAGCTTTATTTTTTATATCTTTATTCATCTTTTTAGTGAATCTGAAAAATTTGATTTATACAATTTTTGCATAATCTTATAACAGTGTAATATTTAGAATTAAATTTAATAAATATCAATAATTTATAATATTAAAACAGCATATTTTATTTTTTATATAAATCACTTTCTCACATAAGTTTTTCTTTTTTTTATTTATCTTTTTTCCTCATTAAGAATTCCTATTTTTTTATTATTTTCGAAAAAGAAAAGGCTTTAGCGTATCTGTTCAATATTCAACACTTCATTATTGCGGAGCACACATTCATGAGCGCCATTCAAGCAAAATTCTGGGCGAAATCGCTGGTCCTTTCTTCAGTAGTTGCTGGCGCAATGATGATGTCAGGTTGTGCGAAAAAAGAAGCTGAAACGGTGACTTTAAATATCGGTTTTCAAAAATATGGCCTGTTGCCGATTATTAAAGAACGCGGCATTTTAGAAACAGCATTAAAACAACAAGGTGTCAATGTGAAATGGGTGGAATTCCCTGCCGGTCCACAACTGCTTGAAGGTTTAAATGTCGGCAGTGTCTCCTTAGGTGAAGCCGGTGAAGCGCCTCCTATTTTTGCTCAGGCAGCCAATTCTAATTTGGTGTATGTGGCTAACCAACCGCAAGCACCTAAAGCTGAAGCCTTAATTGTGCAAAAAGATTCAGCCATTCAAAACATTCAGGATTTAAAAGGTAAACGTGTTGTCCTGAATAAAGGCTCAAACGTGCATTACCTATTACTCAAATTACTTGAAGCCAACAACCTGAAACTGGATGACATTCAAGTGGTGTATTTACCGCCTTCGGATGCACGTGCCGCTTTTGAAAAAGGTGCAGTCGATGCCTGGGTCATTTGGGATCCGTTCTTTGCAGCTGCTGAACAGCAAATTGGTGCACGTGTCATTGCAACCGGTGAAAACTTGGTCAGTAACCATCAGTTCTATTTGGCTGACCGTAAATTTGCCGAGCAACATCCGAATGTGCTGAAAGCTGTCATCAATGAATTAAACACCACGACCCAATGGGTATCACAGCATCAAGATGAAGCGGCTAAACTTCTGGAAAAACCGACAGGACTGTCTAGCGGCATTATTAAATCCTCCATTTCGCGCATGGGCTTTGGTGTACAACCAATTTCTAATGAAGTGGTGCAAGAGCAGCAATATGTTGCCGATGCTTTTTATAACCAGAAACTGATTCCAAACAAAATCAATATTCAATCTGCAATTTTAGCCAAGTAAAGAAATCACCATAAAGGATTAGATAATGACTCAACAACAGCAAGATCATAAAGCAATTACCTGGTTTAAAACGTCCAGCCATGGCATGAATGCGATGTTGATTGCTTGTGCGATGTTGGGTTCAAGTACGGCTTGGGCAATCGATCCTTCGGTTAAAGAACTGCGGATTGGTTACCAAAAAAGTTCCATTAACTTTGCTGTAGCCAAAGAGCAAAAGCTCTATGAGAAAGAGTTTCCAAACGCAAAAATAACATGGAATGAATTTCCAGCCGGTCCGCAAATTTTAGAAGCGCTTGCTGTAGGTTCGGTAGATATTGGCGTCACTGGCGATACACCACCGGTATATGCACAAGCCGCCAATAAGCCTTTGTATTACATTGCTTATGAGGCAGCTAAACCTTTGGCATCCGCAATTTTAGTGCCTAAAAACTCGAGCTTAAAAAAACTGAGTGATTTAAAGGGCAAACGTATTGCATTGCAAAAAGGCTCAAGTGCTCATTATTTATTGGTTCAGGCCGTACGCAAAGCAGGCTTGAAATGGACAGATATTCAGCCGATATGGCTCAGCCCTGCCGATGCACGCGCAGCTTTCCAAAAAGGTGCTGTGGATGCCTGGGCCATCTGGGATCCATATTACGCATCGACTCAACTTGAAGATCAAGCCAAAGTCCTTGCCGCAGGTAAAGGCCTCAGTCCAAATTACACCTTTTATCTGGCGGCACCTGAATTTGTAAAACAGCATCCCCAAGCAATTAAAGGGGTAATTCAACAGATTAATTTAGCCGATGCCTGGGTGCAAAAGAATCAGCAGGCGACTGCAAATTTAATTGCAAAAAACACCGGCTTAAAGCCTAACGTGAGCCTCACTTTTGTTCAGCGCCGTCCGCGTCCCTCTATTGCAGCACCTTTGACTAAAAAAGTGATTTTGGAACAGCAGCAACTGGCAAACCGCTTTAGTGAACTCAAAATCATTCCCAATCAAATCAATATTCAGCAAGCCGTTTGGGCAGGCAAATAATATAAGGATCAAAGCGATGAAAATTTTCTGGTTTATCCCAACACACGGTGACAGTCGTTATTTAGGTACAAGCAAAGGTGCGCGTCAGGTCGATCATGCTTATATGAAACAGATTGCCGTAGCGGTAGATAACCTGGGTTATGAAGGCGTACTGATTCCAACCGGTCGCTCATGTGAAGATCCATGGATTACTGCAGCCAGCCTGATTGATGCCACCAAAAATTTAAAATTCCTGGTTGCACTACGTCCGGGAGTAACAACTCCGGCACTGGCTGCACGTATGGCTGCAACTTTTGACCGTTTATCCAATGGTCGTGTTCTGCTTAACTTGGTCACCGGTGGTGATGAACAAGAGCTGAAAGGTGATGGCGTTTATGAAGATCATGCGACGCGCTATAAAACTGCCGCTGAATACACCACCATCTGGCGTGAAATTTTAAAACGTTCACATAGCGGTGAAAGCTTCAGTTTCAATGGTGAACGTTTACAAGTGGAAGATGCCAAATTGCTTTATCCACCGGTGCAAAAACCATATCCAC
Source organism: Acinetobacter sp. SFB (assembly GCF_001647545.1). Lineage (GTDB taxonomy): Bacteria > Pseudomonadota > Gammaproteobacteria > Pseudomonadales > Moraxellaceae > Acinetobacter. The sequence goes on along the minus strand of NZ_LSZH01000015.1, from coordinate 14,014 downwards.
CCCTTTGGTTCGGCGGTTCTTCAGATGCCGCAGTCGATTTGGCCACTGATCAAGTCGATACTTATCTAACTTGGGGTGAGCCACCTGCAGCAGTAAAAGAAAAAATTGAAAATGTGAAAGCCAAATCTGCTGCTAAAGGTCGTAGCCTAAATTACGGTATCCGTTTACACGTGATTGTCCGTGAAACCAATGAACAGGCATGGGCGGCAGCGGAAGAACTGATTCAATATGTTGATGATGCAACCATTCAAGCAGCGCAAAAGAAATTCAAACAAATGGATTCAGTCGGTCAACGTCGCATGGCTGAACTGCATAACGGTGACCGCAGCAAACTTGAAGTGTCTCCGAACCTTTGGGCAGGTGTAGGTCTGGTTCGTGGCGGTGCAGGTACAGCACTGGTAGGCGATGCTGAAACTGTAGCTGCACGTATTCAGGAATATGCAGATTTGGGTATTGATACCTTTATTTTCTCGGGCTATCCGCATCTGGAAGAATCCATCCGTTTTGCTGAACTGGTGTTCCCGTTACTGCCTTTGGAAACCCGTAAAAAATTGGCTCAGCCAAATCTGACCGGCCCTTTTGGTGAAATCGTGGCAAATAACTATGTACCAGATGAGGCGAAACAAGAAGTGAAAACTCAGGAGCTGGCTTAATGAGTAAAAGCATTTCTGCCGAAACCCTGGCTAAAACCAAGGTTTCACGTGGAACACAATTTGGGCAGCACTTGCTGCCTTGGTTGGTTCCCATTGCCCTGATCCTGATTTGGCAAATTGCATCTGGTACCGGACTTTTGGAAAGCCGTATTTTGCCTGCACCGACGGCGGTCGTCGCTGCATTTTGGCATCTGTCCATCTCGGGTGAACTTTGGCAACATGTCAAAGTCAGTGCCGGACGTGCCCTGCTCGGTTTATTGGTGGGCGGTGGTTTAGGATTACTGCTTGGTCTACTGAATGGATCTTCTAAACTGGCATCGACCCTGCTCGACACCACCTTGCAAATGATCCGTAATATTCCAGCTTTGGCTTTAATTCCTTTGGTGATTCTATGGTTCGGAATTGATGAATCCGCCAAACTTTTTTTAGTCGCTGTCGGTGTGTTCTTCCCGATTTATATCAACACTTATCATGGCATTCGCTCGGTTGATCCGCAACTGATCGAGATGGGTAAAAGCTATGGCCTAACCCGCTGGCAGTTGTACAGAGAAATTATTTTACCGGGTGCAATGCCTTCCATTCTTGTCGGTTTGCGCTTTGCATTGGGGCTGGTTTGGGTACTGCTGATTGTGGCAGAAACCATTTCTGCACAAGCAGGCATTGGCTACATGACCATGAATGCACGTGAATTCTTACAAACCGATGTAGTGCTAGTTGGAATTTTGCTCTATGCCCTGCTTGGAAAATTGGCCGATGTACTGGCAGTAGGCTTAGAAAAATACTTACTGCGCTGGCATGCTGGATATCAAAAATAAGGAATACCTCATGACTGATTTAAGTATAGGGCGACATGTAGCTGAAGATAAGACCGTACCAGCACAGCCTGCAACTACAGATATCCATCCAACCGCTGTGGTCGGTGCAGAAATTCTGATTGAGCAACTGCATAAATTCTATGGTGATGTCACGGTGCTGGAAGATTTAGACCTGCATATTCAACCGGGTGAATTTCTTGCCATTGTCGGACGTAGCGGATGTGGTAAAAGTACCCTGCTTCGTTTAATAGCGGATTTAGAACAACCCAGCTATGGTGAAATCAAGTTTAAATCGGCACGACATATTCGCGAAGGCATTGGCAGTGATGACATCCGTGTCATGTTCCAGGACCCGCGACTTTTGCCATGGCGGAGCATTGAACAAAATGTACAGTTGGGTTTAGCCAAAGCCCATCAAGGCAATGCCTCTGCCCTGTTAGAAAAAGTCGGACTGAAAGAAAAAGCGGGATTGTGGCCTTCACAACTTTCGGGAGGACAGCGTCAGCGTACCGCGCTTGCACGTGCATTATCACATAAGCCTCGCATTTTGCTCTTAGATGAACCACTGGGGGCACTGGATGCTTTAACCCGTTTAGACATGCAAAGCCTGATTGAAAAACTCTGGCGCGAGCAAGGCTTTACTGCCATTTTAGTGACCCATGATGTCAGCGAAGCAGTACAACTGGCCGATCGAATTATTTTGCTCGATAAAGGACATATTGCTAAACAGTTCAAAGTAGATTTACCACGACCACGTAAAAAAGATTACCTGTTTAGCGAGTTAGAGCAACAAGTTCTCAATGCTGTATTAGCAACCTGATATTTTACCTTTGAAATGAGCACCTCATGATGATTAGCTGTGGGCTCATTTCAAAATTGTGGTGTAAACCTTATTTTATTCTTTAATTATTTTAATCATTCATTTATGAGTTAAGTCTTTAACTGAATCCTTGAAAAATTCAATCTTATTGAATTATTTAACAATCTCTATTGAGCTATTTTCTGCACTCTTTTACCACATCTTTTTACCTTGGTCGAAAACTGGGCAATTTGATAGCTGATCTAAAAAATAAATCTTAAATATCCATAAAATTAAAACTTTTGCCTGTGCACAAATCTGATGATTTGTCGTACAATTTAAGGTTCCACTTTTAATTGTTTTTTAAATGGCCAATGGAACAAAAAAAGAGTACACAGAAACGTCATCAACTGCTGAATGCAGCACTGGATGTATTTTCCCTTTACGGTTTTAATGGGGCAAGCTTAGACGAGATTGCTCAGATTGCTGAAATGCACAAATCCAATATTTTCTATTATTATGAAAATAAGGAAGCCTTGTACGTTGAAGTACTCACCACGGTATTGCAAAAGTGGCTCGCTCCCCTACAAATGGTAGAAACAGACCTTGAGCCTGAAGAAGCGATCACCAATTATTTATTGCAAAAAATTGAGGTTTCTCGTACCCAGCCAAAAGCATCACGACTGTTTGCTTTGGAAGTGATTCAAGGTGCGCCGCACATCTTGCCAATTTTAAAAGGTCCGTTAAAGAAACTGGTGAAGCGCAAAGCCAAAGTCATTACCATGTGGCAAGAGCAAGGTAAAATTTCCAAGGACATTGATCCTGAGCTTTTAATTCTGAATATTTGGGCGGTGACCCAAAACTATGCAGATTTTGCGACACAAATGGAAATGGTCACAGGCAAGACCTTGCGTAACCGTAGTATGCAGCAGCGGATCATCCAACATACTGTCCATATGATTTTATACGGCGTGATTCCTCGTCCATAATTCTTAAATTATCGTCTACGATAATTTTGGCATACGACCATAGACCACTATGGTCGCCAAATTTCCAACCCTACTCTACTTATTTGACCGTTTGGTATAATCCTAATAACTTTTGCGCGCCCAATAATAAATTTCCTTCCCAATCTAAATGTGCGGTGTCATTGGCACCATCGCTAATATATTTCACTGAAATTAATCGTACACCCAGCTTCTTGCAGACTTTCGCCAGTGCATAGCCTTCCATATCTACCAGATTGCATGGCACTTTGGGCATACCTGTTTCAAAGCTATCCCCTGTTCCACAGATGCCTTTTTCCAGGTGCTGAAAATAACACTCTAAATGAATTTCTGCTGGGTGATCATCATCCATAGGTGTAACGCCGACTGCAAAACCTAGGGGCGATACATCCATATCGCGTTGCACAAAAGTCGTCACTTCAACTAATGCATGTGCATCAAATTGAGAACTTCCTGCTGAGCCCAAGTTAAGTAAGGTTTTACAACCAGTTTTCTGAATCACTTCAAAGGCTTTAAATGCGGCATTTACCTTACCAATGCCACTGTAATGCACTTGAATCCCGGCTTGTTCAAACAAACCTTTTGATTCATTGGGAAGTGCCATGATTAAAGCCAAGTCAGACATTTACTTTTGCTCATTAAAACTAAATAGACACTATTAGAGATGAAAATAGATTGAGGGGCAAATGGAAAAATGACCAGAGTGGAAATCTATCTTCTGATCTTTCTTCAACCCGTTGCTAAAAGGAGAGGAAGTTATTCTAATTCTTCTCCAAATAGGCTTTTAAACACGGAGAGAAAAACAAATTCCCTTGGTAAAAACCTTGCGTGGTTTTACTTGCAACCACTATCCAAAGCAGAATCAAAATGCTTGCCAAGCCATAAGCAACATGACAAATAAACGGCAAGGCTAATTGCTGACCCAAGTTTAAAATGGCCAAGGTAAATACACCCAGCGGGAAAGTCAGCCCCCACCAACCTAAATTAAACGGTAAATCTTTGCAGTGTTTTAAGGTGGTCAGTAAGGCAATACCAAGCCACCACACCCCGAAACCAATCAGAATCAAACTGCCGAAAATACCTGCATAATGGAATAAATCTCCCAATGCTTGCATGCCAATACTTCTCAATACCTGCGGCGCTTGAGCACCGAGCAGCAACAAAGCCAATGCGCCTGTCCCAATTGGGCCTAAAGCCAACCAACTGCTAATCGCCAACTCTTTTGCAGGTAATTGGTGCAAGGCTAATCTCAACATGAGAATGGTTAAAATTGCAAAAGCTGGTAATACGGATAAACCCCAGAGCAGGTAACTTCCCAAAAGAATAGCCACGGCATTTTGACCGGCATCAATATGTGCAAGCAGCAAACCACCTGAACTTGCAGCAACTTCACAAGCCACAATGGGAAGCAACCAGACCGCAGACATGGTTTTAAGTTCATGCTGTTGTTGGCTGTACATCGCAAACGGTACAACCCATGCAATGATCACAGCCAGAGCAACATCAACATACCAAAGGCTTTGCGCAATGTTCAGCGCCACATCACCATAAAGTGTAATGCCAAATTTTAGAAAACCATTTAAAATAGTCGCCAAGCCCATCGGGATGGTGCCTAAAAATAAACCCATCATAGAATGTTTGAAAATTTGCTTGGCTTCAATGGGAAAGAGCATCCAGCGTAGGCCATATAATGTGCTAAATAACAGAAACAACAGAATATTGATTTGCCAAAGCATTGCGCCCAATGACCACATCAACGATTCAGCAACAGGTAACTCAGCCAGAATAAGTGCGACCACACCTGTCCCCATGGTCACGGTAAACCAGTTTGGGGTAAAATGACGGATCATATCCTGCATTTGTGTCAGTTGTTGGAACGGTTTATACATGACTGGATACTCTTCGAGTTGCGATAAAATCATTGTAAAAGTATTTATTAATAAGAAAAATTGATTAATTTTTATTTTTAATATCAATTATATTGATTAATATTTATTCTGACCTGAAAATAACTTGAGTAAAAACACAACAACAAGACGAACGCTCAAGATTATGGCAATATATAGCTCTGATAATTTTTCATTTATTGATTCGTCCATGAAGCTGCTCCGCCTGAATGCTTTAGCACCAAATTTTCAATTACCAAAAACTGCCGTTACGATTGGTAATTTTGACGGTGTACATTTGGGTCATCAGGCCATGATTGCACAATTAAAACAACTTGCCGCAGCACAAAACTTAAAAACATTGGTGATGATCTTTGAGCCACAACCACTTGAATTTTTTAAAGGTTATGAGGCTCCCCCACGTATTTCATCTTTGCGTGAAAAAGTCGAATACTTAACCGAACTAGGTGTCGACTATATCGCGATTGCAAAATTTGATAACTATTTCCGCAGTTTAAATGCGGAAAGCTTTGCCGATATTCTGAAACATAAACTTAATGCAGAACATCTGGTTCTGGGCGACGATTTCCATTTTGGTAAAAACCGTCAAGGCAATAGTGAATTTTTGCGCGGCTACGGTTTTCAGGTCACCAACTTACACACCATTGCATTGGATGGACACCGCGTCAGTTCGACCCGGATTAGGCATACCTTACAAGCAGGCGATTTAGCGCTGGCTGCAAAACTATTAGGACGTCCGTATAGCATTACCGGCCGGGTACAATATGGTGATCAAATTGGGCGAACCCTTAATTTCCCCACCATTAACGTCCGTCTCAACCGGCATAAACCGTGTTTAAACGGGATTTACGGCGTTGAAGTCGTGTGTGAAAGCGGATCTTTAAAAGATAAAGTGAAAGCCGGCAATCCTGAAAAATTGGGGATTGTGGGCTATAAACCAACAGCCTTGTTTGGTGCAGGCCATGTGGGGACTCGACCAGCCATCAAACAGGAACATCCAGAATGGCGATTAGAAGTACATTTTCCTGATGTTTCTGCTAATCTGTATGGCCTGTTAATGCGGGTGACATTCTTGAACTATTTACATGGTGAAAAGGACTACCCTTCGCTTGAAGCATTGAAAGCGGGAATTGATGATGATGTTGATAAACTGCTTGAGTTTCGACAAAACACTCCCAATTTCCCTTTTTAAATCCCATATTTTTTTACTGTAAAACGCGTCAGACTAAGACTGATTAAATTGGAAGACAACTTGCATGAGCGATAAGCAAACTCCTGAAAATGCAGTGGATTACAAAGCCACGCTAAACCTCCCAGGTACTGAATTTGCAATGAAAGCAAATCTCGCAGTACGTGAAGCAAAATGGTTAGAAGAGTGGTATGCCGACAACATTTATCAGCAGATTCGGGCATCGCGTATTGGCAAGAAAAAATATGTGCTTCACGATGGCCCTCCATACGCAAATGGTCAAATCCACTTGGGTCATGCGGTAAACAAAGTACTGAAAGATATCATCATCAAAAGCCGCATTATGGATGGCTTTGATGCACCGTATGTTCCGGGTTGGGACTGTCACGGTTTGCCGATTGAACTTAAAGTTGAAGAAAAAGTCGGTAAAGTCGGCGTTAAAGTCGATGCTGCAACCTTCCGTAAACATTGCCGCGAATATGCCTACACTCAAGTCGAATTACAGAAAAAAGACTTTATACGTATGGGTGTATTTGGTGATTGGGACAATCCTTACCTGACCATGAATTTTGCGCAAGAAGCAAATATTGTGCGTTCGCTGGGTGAAATCCAGAAACAAGGTCATATCGAACCGGGTCTTAAACCTGTGAACTGGTGTTTAGACTGTGGTTCATCTTTGGCTGAAGCTGAAGTTGAATACGAAGATAAAAAATCGGATGCCATCGATGTTGGCTTCACGGTTGTTGATTTGGCAGATTTATCGGCTCGTTTGGGTGTAGAAGTTAAAGACTCAACTGACATTGTGATCTGGACCACGACGCCTTGGACCATTCCAGCAAATCAGGCAGTTGCCCTGCATGCGGATATTGAATATCAACTTATTAAAGCGCGTGGTGATGAAAAAGCAGCGCAAAACTTTATCTTGGCCAAAGACTTAGTCGAATCTGCCACTGAACGCTATGGCTTTACCACCGTTGAAGTGATTGCTGATTTTGCCGGTAGCAAACTTGAGAATTTACAATTACAACATCCTTTAATTACTGAACGTCAGGTTCCTGTGATTTTAGGCGAACACGTAATCGCAACCAGCGGTACAGGTGCGGTACATACTGCACCCGGCCATGGTGTAGACGATTATAAAGTTGGCTTACTGTATAACTTGAAAGTCGATAATCCCGTTGGTGGTAACGGTGTGTATTTACCGACTGCACCTGTTTTTGCAGGCGAGCACATCTACAAAGCCAATCCAAAAATTATTGCAGCATTAAGTGAAGCCAACAAGCTTTGGGCACATGTGGTGATTAAACATAGTTATCCACATTGCTGGCGTCATAAAACCCCGATTATCTTCCGTGCGACCCCGCAGTGGTTCATCAGCATGGACGAAAAAGGTTTACGCCAAGGCGCTTTAAACGCGATTGAAAACGACATCAGTTTTGTCCCGGATTGGGGTAAAAACCGTATTCAGTCGATGATTGAAGGCCGTCCGGACTGGTGTATCTCGCGTCAACGGACTTGGGGTGTACCCATCCCGTTTTTCGTGCATAAAGACACCAACGAATTGCATCCACGTACCCCTGAACTGATCGAAGAAGTGGCAAAACTGATTGAGCAGGAAGGGATCGATGGCTGGTATAACCGTGAAGCGAAAGACTTCATTGGGGCTGATGCTGAACAGTACAATGCAGTACGCGATACCCTAGATGTCTGGTTTGACTCGGGTACAACCCATTATGCGGTACTGCGTGAACGTGAAGAATTGACTGATCCTGCTGATTTATATCTTGAAGGTTCAGATCAGCATCGTGGTTGGTTCCAGTCATCATTGCTCACATCTATCGCAATTAATAACCGCGCACCTTACAAAGGCTTGTTGACTCACGGTTTCGTGGTCGATGAAAAAGGCCGTAAGATGTCGAAATCAATCGGTAACGTGATCACACCACAAGACATCATTAAAGATATGGGTGCAGACGGTTTACGTTTCTGGATCGCATCTGCAGATTACCGTTATGAAATGACTGCAGGTAAAGAGATCTTTAGTCGTGCCTCTGATGGTTACCGTCGTATCCGTAATACATTGCGTTTCTTGTTGGCAAACCTGAATGGTTTCCAGCCGGCTACAGATGCATTGCCAGTCGATCAGTTGATCGCGCTGGATCAATACATTCTGCAACGTGCAGCAGACGTACAAAAAACCATTCAGCAAGCTTATGAAGATATGAACTTCCATATTGTGGCAAGTTCATTGACCAACTTCTGTATTAATGACCTGGGTAGTTTCTACCTCGACATTATCAAAGACCGTCAGTACACCACCAAAGCGGACTCGCAAGCACGTCATTCTGCACAAACTGCGCTGTATCATTTGGTACAAGCTTTTGTGCGCTGGATGGCACCGATCTTGACCTTTACCGCGCAAGAAGCTTGGCCTTTAATTCCAGGTCAAACCGAGAAATACGTGTTCACCACGGAATGGTATGACATTCCGGTTGCCTCGAAAGCGAACCTGGTTTCAGAAGCAGACTGGCAAACCATGATTGCGGTTAAATCTGCGGTGAACAAGCAAATCGAAGCTGCACGTAATGCCAAACTGATTGGTTCAAACTTGTCTGCCAAAGTTGAACTTTGGGCCAATGCTGAATTGAAAGCAGTGCTGGATCAGTTAGATGATGAACTTCGTTTTGTGTTAATCACCTCGACTGTCATTGTAAATGCATTTGATGAAGCACAGGGTGAAGCCACAGATCTTGAAGGCTTACGTGTGAAAGTATCAGCTGCAGAGGGCGAAAAATGTGCCCGTTGCTGGCATGTACTGCCGGATGTGAATACACATCACGAACATCCAGGTCTTTGTTCTCGTTGTATTATTAACCTTCCTACAGGTCAAGGCGAAGAGAGAAAATATGCCTAATCCGCAAGCTAAAAAGGGTTTGTTCCAGTTCTACCCACATAATCTGGTGTGGCTAGGTTTATCCATTGTCGCGATTATTCTCGACCAGTGGACCAAATGGATTGCAACGACACATCTGAATTATGCAGATCCTGTGCCGGTACTGCCCTTTTTAAATTGGACATTGCTGCATAACTATGGTGCAGCCTTTAGTTTCCTGTCCGATGCCGGTGGATGGCAACGTTATTTCTTTACTTCACTAGCAGGTTTAGTGTCTGTAATTTTTGTATTTTGGCTGATGCGTATGCCGAAAAAAATGGTGATTTTACCTATAGCGATTGCCCTGATTTTGGGTGGTGCAATTGGTAACTTGATTGACCGCGTTTCTTTAGGATATGTGGTCGATTTCATTCACGTTTACTACAACAACAGCCATTTTCCTGCTTTTAATATTGCAGACAGTGCCATTACCCTAGGCACTATTTTGCTGCTGATCGATACTTTTTTCCTAGAAAAGCAACGTATTCAACGTGCGGAAGCGCAACACAATGACTGAAATTATTAATCCAAATGAAGAAACCCGTATTAATGAAGGCTCGAAAGTAGAGCTGCATTTTTCGGTCGCCATTGAAAATGGTGTAGAAATTGATAATACCCGTAGCCGTGAAGAACCGGTCAGTCTGGTGATGGGCGATGGCAGCTTGTTGCCGGGTTTTGAAAAAGCCCTGTTTGGTTTACGTGCCGGTGACCGTCGTACCGTGAGTCTTCCTCCTGAAGATGCTTTCGGTCCCTGGAACGCTGAAAACGTACAAAAATTTGATACGGTTAAATTCGAGCAGACCCCGATTGTCGGTCATATGATTGAATTTGAAGATAAAGCCAAACAGAGTCTATTTGGTGTGGTGAAATCAGTCGGTGAAGATATTACTGAAATTGATTTCAATCACCCGCTTGCAGGCAAGGACATTACCTTTGAAGTGGAAATCTTTAAAGTAACGCCTGCCGGTCAGCAAGGTATTAAGCTGATGTAAAAGATCATCTAACTGATGATTTTTAAAAGCTCCTTCGGGGGCTTTTTTAAGTTCTGGAGATACAAATTCCTCATATTCCGCCGCTCACATTCATATTAATTTAGATCCTACCTTTATAAAAAAACACAGGTTCAAGATGAACATTCAAATTATTGTCGGTAGTGTTCGTGAAGGTCGTATTGCAATTAAAGTCGCGCGCTGGGTACAACGAAGCATCGAGAGAGCTAATTACAGTACCGTTCAGGTTGAACTCATCGATTTAAAAGAATGGAACCTGCCTATTTTTGCAGGTAGCCACCCTCCTCTATCCGGTATTTATGATCAGCCTAAACAACAACAGTGGGCAGACAAAATTGCTTCGGGTGATGCGGTTATTTTGATTAGCCCTGAATATAACCATGGTTATAGTCCGGCACTTAAAAATGCTTTGGATTACCTAGGTAAAGAATGGCAAGGTAAACCGGCAGCCTATATTGGCTATGGCGCAACCAATGGCTCACGCTCGATTGATCAAATTCGTCAAGTTGGCACCCAGCTTGGCTTAGTCGACAGCAATGCAGTGATTGAAATTCGGGATATTTTCTCGCGCAATAAAACTGAACAGTTTGAACCGAATGAATTTGATAACAAAAATCTCAGATCTGTTTTGGATAAACTGATTCAATATGTAAGTGCCTGATATTTCTTCATCACCGATGTAGGTTTTAGCTTACAACAGTTGTCAAATATCTCTACTTTTCACATATTAATTTAAGCTCTATATTTAACTCATACAGAGACAGGAAGTCTCTAAAGCATAAAACAATAATGATAGGCAATAACTAGCATGATGCTGATGGGTAGGACAGGAGTTATACCTTTAAAATGAATCTAAAAAAGCCTCGACAGGATGTCGGGGCTTTTTTTAAAACTTATTTTATTCTTATAGCTATTGGTCTGGTGCTTTAAAGTGAGCTATCCACTGGTCGAAAAGCTTAATTAAACGACCAAAATTTACATCATGCTGAAATATCAAACTTTATAATCCCATTCAGCAAAAATAATCATCCATAATATTTTTATGAGTGATTAGAATAAAGTTAAAGATTATTCTACACATCATAAGCAAAACAATAAAAATACTTGAGAGAGACACTATGCAATTAGAACATCATTTCCTGAATGATTACGCCAAAGTATTCATGGCTCACCCCGACCACAATGCCTGTCATGATTTAGCGCAATATATTGAGAACAATCTTGAACAGCTGATGCAACAAATTCATCAGCATGGCATCTTGATTTTTCGGGGATTTAATATCCAGCAAACCGATGAATTTCATCAACTGATTGAACAAAAGTTCAAGTTACAGCCGTGGAATTCCTTTAATCCCAATATGCCCGGTTGGGTTGCATCGTGGATGCGTAAATACAGTGAAAGTATTTTAGGCGCAGGCGATTATCGGCGCTATATTGACCGTAATACCGTGCAATTGGGGCCCGTGGAGAACTCGGTACAAGGTCCGCATATAGAAGGTGGGGTACGTTCTGAACGCTCACGCTATATCGCTTTATTTTGTCAGGAACCCTCAACTTATCTGGCTGAAACCGGCTTTAATAATCTGGAGAAAATTTGGGAAAATTTCCCTGAATCAGTTAAGCAAAAATACCAGGGAACTTGGAATCATTTTTCGTATGTCTCATCACGTAAAATTAATTTCATGGATCGGATTTTACTGAAAAAGAGTCCTTTTAGCGTAAGTATACTGCCTGACCAAAAAGCCAAACTGACCTTGCAACCTGCACCTCTGGTGATTAAGCATCCAGTTACCCAAAAACTTGCGCTACAACCTTGGGCTTTTGCTAATAATACCAATCCATTCGCTTACCAAGCTGCACAAAATTGTTTTGAAAATCGTGGTGATATTGAAATTGATTCCACTGCTGACGGGATGCAGCTGACTTGGGAAATTTTCAATCAGCAGGGTGATAAAATTGAATGGACGGATCAAGAGAAACAGGCTTTTTTTGATGCGATGTATCGTGATGCCCTGTTACTCCAATGGCAGAAAGGGGATGTTGCCATTGTCGATAATATTAAAATTGCCCATTGGCGCATGAATGGCGAACAGGGCAATCGTAAACTTATTCAAATTCAGGCCAATGTATTTAATGCTGATGATCACTATGCCGCTTAATTCAATCAGATAATTTATGCAGATACCTTTAAAAGCCCGACATTTTAATAAGGGCTTTTAAATTAAAGGATGAAATTATTTTGCAGTCATTTTGATTAATCTGGCATTTTTACCATCTTCAAGTATCCAAATTGAACCATCCTCGGCTTCTCGCAAGCCACGGATACGGTGTTTCATATTTAAGCGCTGCACTTCCTTCACAGGCTTCATTGCGGTATCAACCACCATAATCGCTTTGGATGACAAGCCACCGATTAGCGCCTTATTTTTCCATACAGGAAATTGATTGCCTTGATAAAATATCAGGCTAGATGGAGAAATGACCGGAGTCCAGCTGATTTCCGGGGCCTTAAATTCAGGTCGGGTATTGTGGTCAGGGATATCTTTGCCATCATAATGATTACCATTGGAAACAATCGGATAGCCGTAATTTTCACCTTTTATGATGAGATTGAGCTCATCGCCACCTTTAGGCCCCATTTCAGCCACCCACAACTGACCTTTGTGGTCAAATGCAATCCCTAGAGGATTACGATGGCCTAAAGTCCAGACCTGTTTGGCAATCTCACCTTGGTTCATAAAGGGATTACCTGACGCAGGTGTACCATCATCATTTAAACGTAGAATTTTACCTAAATTCGATTGCAGATCTTGAGCAGGATCAAACTTCTGACGTTCTCCTGAACTGATCCAGAGCTTGCCATCGGGGCCAAATAATAGCCGATGTGCATAATGCCCCTGACCTTGAACTTTAGGTACTTGCTGCCAAATGATTTTTAAATTTTTAATTTGTGGCTGTTGAGCATTGGATAAATCTAGCTCCCCCCGTGCAACCACAGCACCATAACCACCCTGTCCTGCTGCTGCATAGCTGATATAGACTTGATGGTTCTGTACAAATTGAGGATGTAATGCAATATCGCCCAAGCCGCCTTGTCCACCATAAGCCACTTTAGGCATGCCTTCAACTTCTACTTTTTGCTGGTTTTGGGGATCAAATAATTGTAATTTTCCTTTTCGCTCACTAATCAGTAAGCGCCCATCCTTTAAAGAGGTCATGGCCCAAGGCTCATTAAATTGCGCAACTATACTGAGAGCATAGCTTTGCTGTATTTTTGAGGAAGATTGCTGTTTTGGTTGCTCCTGCGGAACGTCATTTTGTGCATGACACGCAGTTAAACCATTAAAAGTCAAACTTAAACATAAAATCGCAGCGGTGTGAATTTGATTCATACTTTATTCTTCTTAAATGAACATCCCACCAATTTAGCATTACAAGACAAATCACTGTATATAAAAAAACAACTTCACCTAAAATGAGGGGTTTTGAGCGGCTGATTCCGGGGCTTAATCTCGGCTCTTCGCATTGAGTTTTTGTAGCCTTTTTTTAGCATATAAAAATGGCTGCTAAAAATGGCGACCTAAAAAAAACCCCCTCAATCATTTGAGGGGGTTTTCAGGAATAATGAGCTGGCGATGACTTACTCTCACATGGGTAACCCCACACTACCATCAGCGCAAAGAGGTTTCACTTCTGAGTTCG
>NZ_LSZH01000014.1 GCF_001647545.1 Acinetobacter sp. SFB | reverse complement strand
TTGAAATGTCAGTAGAACTCATTCACCCAATCGCAATGGACCCAGGTCTACGTTTTGCGATCCGTGAAGGTGGTCGTACAGTTGGTGCTGGTGTAGTTGCTAAAGTAACTCTATAATATAAAAAGTTGAAATTACAGGTCGGGGCTAGAGTCCCCGATTTGTATGCTAGGTCAGTAGTTCAATTGGTAGAGCGTCGGTCTCCAAAACCGAATGTTGGGGGTTCGAGTCCCTCCTGGCCTGCCATTTTTTTAAAAAAAAACTTGATGCTGGTTAAATTGTCATATAATAAGTCGCGAAGCCTACGACGAGTACAAAAATGTCGAATGATAAATCGCGTGACGCATTAAGCGAAGCGCCAATTCCACAAAGAAATAATCCTGCTGAAGTTGTTAATTCTGGGTCTCCTTTAGATATAGTTCTATGGGTTGTCGCATTGATTTTATTGGTCGGTGCGGCCATGGTAGGTCAGTATTTGCCGGCGTATTGGGCACCTGCGAATAATGTCGGTGTGCGCGTTGGTGTGATTTTGGCTTGTGTCGTAGTGGCTTTAGGTTTATTATACGCCACCCATCAAGGCAAAGGCTTCGTTCGTTTATTGAAAGATGCACGAATAGAGTTACGTCGCGTGACTTGGCCGAGCAAGCAAGAAACAGTGACCACATCTTGGCATGTTCTTGCTGTTGTTGTAATCGCTTCCATTGTTTTATGGTGTTTTGATTACATTTTAGGCTGGTTAATGAAGTTTATTATCGGGTAAGAGAGCTATGAAACGTTGGTACATTATTCATGCCTATTCAGGCTATGAAAAACAGGTGTTACGCTCGCTTAACGATCGAATCCAGCGTAGCGCTGTAGCCGATAGCTTTGGTGAAGTCCTCGTTCCGACTGAAGAAGTCGTAGAAATGAAGGATGGTAAGAAGCGTAAATCAGAGCGTAAATTCTTTCCTGGCTATGTATTAGTTGAAATGGAAATGAACGATGATACCTGGCACATTGTTAAAGAATGTCCAAAAGTACTCGGTTTCATCGGTGGTACTGCAGAAAAACCTGCACCCATTACGCAAAAAGAAGCTGATGCGATTCTTGCACGTGTACGCAATACTGGTGAAGCACCTCGTCCTAAGACGATGTTTGAACCAGGCGAAGAATTACTTGTGACTGACGGTCCATTCACCGACTTTAAAGGCGTGGTGGAAGAAGTTCAGTACGAGAAGTCACGTTTAACGTTGACGATTAATGTATTTAATCGACCAACTCAAGTTGAGCTCGAATTTCGCCAAGTCGAAAAAGCGAACTAATTTAAGTTGGTTGGAAAACGCCCGGTTTGTTATGGATCGGGCATTGTTATTGTAACGGTTATCGTTACTTAGAATCATTGGGGAGCCTTCATCGGCGTTTGTACCCAGAGGTAATTTGAAATGGCTAAGAAGATTGACGGCTATATCAAGCTGCAAGTTCCAGCTGGTAAAGCGAATCCATCTCCACCGATTGGTCCTGCACTAGGTCAACGTGGTGTTAACATCATGGCATTCTGTAAAGAATTCAATGCTGCTACACAAAAACTTGAAGCTGGTCTGCCAATTCCTGTAGTGATTACTGTGTACAACGACAAGTCGTTCACATTCATTATGAAAACTCCGCCTGCTGCGATTCTTCTTAAGAAAGCTGCTGGTATTCAAAAGGGTTCAGCTGTACCTAACAAAACTAAAGTTGGTAAGTTGACTCGCGCTCAATTAGAAGAAATTGCGACTACTAAAGAACCAGATTTAACTGGTGCTGATTTAGACGCACGTGTACGTACCATTGCTGGTTCTGCGCGTTCTATGGGCTTGGAAGTGGAGTTATAAGACATGGCTAAATTAACTAAACGTCAAAAAGCCATCGCTACTGCTGTTGAAGCGAACAAAGTTTACACTTTGGAAGAAGCGGTACAAATTCTTAACACTATTCCAGCTGTTAAATTCAAAGAATCTTTGGATGTATCAGTAAATCTTGGTGTTGACCCTCGTAAATCTGATCAAGTTGTTCGTGGCGCGACTACACTTCCTGCAGGTACTGGTAAAACTGTACGTGTTGCTGTGTTTGCTCAAGGCGCTGCTGCTGAAGCTGCTAAAGCTGAAGGCGCGGACATCGTTGGTTTTGAAGACCTTGCTGAAAGCATTCAAGCTGGTAACTTAGACTTCGACGTAGTAATTGCTGCTCCAGATGCAATGCGCGTAGTGGGTAAGTTGGGTACGATCCTTGGTCCACGTGGCTTAATGCCTAACCCTAAAGTGGGTACTGTAACTCCTGACGTAGCTAACGCTGTTAAAAACGCTAAAGCTGGTCAAGCACGTTACCGTGTAGACAAAGGCGGTATTATCCACGCCGCGATTGGTCAAGTTGGCTTTGATGCTGCTGCGATCCGTCAAAACCTTGAAGCTCTTGTAGCTGACCTTAAGAAAGCAAAGCCTGCTACTTCTAAAGGTATCTATATCCAAAAGATCACTTTGAGCTCAACTATGGGTCCTGGTCTTGTTGTTGATGTAGCAAGCGTTTCTAAATAAGTTCCGACTTATTACAGAATTTTAAAGCCCTGAGTAAAATTCAAAGCACTGCTTTGAATTTTACGCAAGATAAACCGGTTTTGGTTCACTTGCGATCTTAGGCAAACTTTGAATTGATAAATATTTGTTTATCAGCGTCAAAGACCTCGGGCGAGGGGATCTCTTCGGAAATCACTTCTTAAAAGTCCAGTCCGAGTAGACGCGGTGGTGTGATTTGTTCATCCTCCGCGTGTAAGTTCAGCAATGAATTTACGAATTGGGAGTGTGCTTCGCGTAAGCACATAAATCACCGTTAGGAGGTTTTACAATGGCTCTTCTTATCGAAGGCAAAAAACAGATCGTAGCTGAAGTAACTGAAATTGCTTCTACTGCATTTGCTGCTGTTGTTGCTGACTACCAAGGTTTAACTGTTGAGCAATTAACTGCTCTACGTGTTGAAGCTCGTAAACTGGGTGTTGCTACACGTGTTGTACGTAATACTTTAGCTAAACGCGCTCTTCAAGATACTGCTTTCAATATCTTGAACGACAACCTTGTTGGCCCAACAATCTTGGCTTTCTCTACTTCTGAAGATGACATGGGCGCTGCTGCTCGTTTGTTCGAAGAATTTGCGAAAACTAACAAAGCATTTGAACTTAAAGCTGCTGCATTTGATGGCAAACTTTATCAAGGCGAAGAAATTAGCGTTATCGCGAATCTTCCGAACCAAGAAAAAGCGCTTACTATGCTTGCCTCTGTTCTTCAGGCTCCTATTTCGAAATTGGGTCGCTTACTTACAGCGCTTCAAGAGAAAAACGAAGCTCCAGAAGCAACAGAAGCTTAAATCTACTCACACACCATTCAATACCCATTTGGAGTTACTCTCATGGCTTTAACAAACGAAGAAATCCTAAACGCAGTTGCTGAAAAAACTGTTCTTGAACTTGTAGAACTTATTTCTGCTTTCGAAGAAAAATTCAACGTATCTGCTGCTGCAGTTGCTGTAGCTGCAGGTCCTGCTGCTGCTGCTGCTGAAGAGCAATCAGAATTCAATGTTGAATTGACTTCTTTCGGCGCGAACAAAGTTGCTGTAATTAAAGCAGTTCGTGAAGTTACTGGTCTTGGCTTGAAAGAAGCTAAAGACATGGTTGAAAGCGCTCCAGCTATTCTTAAAGAAGGCGTTTCTAAAGAAGAAGCTGCTGAACTTAAAACTAAGCTTGAAACTACTGGTGCTACAATTACTGTTAAGTAATGGTACCAGGGGTCAATTTTTAAATTGATCCCGAAATTTGGCTGATGGCTCTTGGGTCATCAGCCTTTTTGCGTTACAATTATCGGCTCGATTTTTGTTTGATTGATGTAAAAACCGTCAATTATTATAATAAATCAATAAAATCAAATGTTTACCAATATTTATCATATTTGAAAATATTGCTAAGCGTTTTAATACCACTAAAAATTGCAGCATTTGTAAAAAGTGGTGGCCATATCGGCCTGTGTAATTCCTTCTAGGCTCGTTCTGCAGGCGGGCTTAGTTTACTTTCCGAGGACTCCAGATGGCATACTCATATACCGAAAAGAAACGGATCCGTAAGAATTTTGGTAAATTGCCTAGCGTCATGGATGCTCCGTACTTGCTTTCGATTCAGGTCGACTCGTACAGAACATTCCTACAAGATGGCAAAACTCCAAAAAACCGCGAAGATATCGGTCTCCAAGCCGCATTTCGTTCAGTTTTTCCTATTGAAAGTTATTCTGGCAATGCTGCTTTAGAATTTGTTGAGTATAGTCTTGGTAAGCCTGAGTTTGATGTGCGTGAATGTATTTTACGTGGTTCGACTTATGCAGCGCCAATGCGTGTAAAAATTCGTTTGATCATTAAAGATCGCGAAACCAAATCAATTAAAGACGTACGTGAACAAGAAGTGTACATGGGCGAAATGCCGCTCATGACCGAAAACGGTACCTTTGTTATCAATGGTACTGAGCGTGTAATTGTGTCTCAATTACATCGTTCACCAGGTGTATTCTTTGACCACGATAAAGGCAAAACTCACTCTAGCGGTAAAGTTCTTTATTCAGCACGTATCATTCCTTACCGTGGTTCATGGTTAGACTTTGAATTCGATGCAAAAGATTTAGTCTTTGTACGTATTGACCGTCGTCGTAAATTACTCGCGACTGTGGTACTTCGTGCATTAGGTTATAGCAACGAACAAGTCCTAGACATGTTCTATGAAAAAGTCCCTGTCTATCTTGACATGGGTAGCTACCAAATTGACCTTGTGCCTGAACGCCTGCGCGGTGAAATGGCTCAATTCGACATTCTTGATGCTGACGGCAAAGCGATTGTTGAACAAGGTAAACGTATTAATGCACGTCATGTACGTCAAATGGAAGCATCTGGTTTAACCAAGCTTTCTGTTCCTGATGAGTACTTGTACGAACGTATTACTGCTGAAGACATCCCATTAAAAGATGGCGATGTGATTGCTGCAAACACAGTATTGAGCCATGAAATTATGGTGAAGATTGCTGAAGGCGGCGTGAAGCAGTTCAATATTCTGTTCACCAATGACATTGACCGTGGTTCTTTCGTTGCGGACTCTTTGCGTGCAGATACGACTTCAGGTCGTGAAGAAGCACTTGTAGAAATCTACAAAGTAATGCGTCCAGGTGAGCCACCAACAAAAGAAGCTGCTGAAAACTTATTCAACAACTTGTTCTTCTCTTCTGAACGTTATGACTTGTCTCCTGTCGGTCGTATGAAGTTCAACCGTCGTTTGGGTCGTCCTTACGAAGTGGGTACTGATCAGAAGTCTCGTGAAGTTGAAGGCATTCTTTCAAATTCAGATATTACCGATGTTCTAAAAACACTGGTTGAAATTCGTAACGGTAAGGGTGAAGTCGACGATATCGATCACTTGGGTAACCGTCGCGTACGTTCAGTCGGTGAAATGACAGAAAACCAATTCCGTGTGGGTCTGGTTCGTGTAGAACGTGCTGTTAAAGAGCGTCTATCTCAGGCTGAAACTGACAACCTGTCTCCGCAAGATTTAATCAATGCGAAACCGGTTGCTGCTGCAATCAAAGAATTCTTTGGTTCAAGCCAGTTGTCTCAGTTTATGGATCAAAATAATCCATTGTCTGAAATTACACACAAACGTCGTGTATCGGCGCTTGGACCCGGCGGTTTGACTCGTGAACGTGCAGGCTTTGAAGTACGTGACGTACATCAAACTCACTACGGTCGTGTGTGTCCAATTGAGACTCCTGAGGGACCAAACATTGGTTTGATCAACTCACTGTCTGTTTATGCAAAATGTAATAACTTCGGTTTCTTGGAAACACCGTATCGTAAAGTGATTGACGGCAGCGTCACTATGGATATCGAGTATTTATCTGCGATTGAAGAAGTGGGTACTGTCATTGCACAGGCCGATGCTAGTTTGGATAAAAACGGTAAATTAACAGAAGAATTTGTATCAGTACGTCATCAAGGTGACTTCGTACGTATGCCGCCTGAAAAAGTGACGCATATGGATGTTTCTGCTCAGCAGATTGTATCGGTTGCGGCATCACTTATTCCATTCCTTGAACACGATGACGCCAACCGTGCGTTGATGGGTTCAAACATGCAACGTCAGGCTGTGCCTACGCTGATTGCTGACAAACCACTTGTCGGTACCGGTATGGAAGCCAACGTAGCGCATGACTCGGGTGTATGTGTTCTTGCAAAACGTGGCGGTCGTATCGAGTTTGTTGATGCGTCGCGTGTGGTTATTCGTGTAAACGAAGAAGAAATGATCGCCGGTGAAGCAGGTGTAGATATCTACAACCTGATCAAATATACCCGTTCGAATCAAAACACTTGTATTAACCAAAAAGTTCTCGTGAACATTGGTGATAAAGTGGGTCGTGACGACGTATTGGCTGATGGTCCATCGACTGACGGTGGTGAATTGGCGCTTGGTCAAAACATGCGCGTAGCATTCATGACCTGGAACGGTTACAACTACGAAGACTCGATTTTGCTATCTGAACGTGTTCTTCAAGAAGACCGTTTAACTTCGATTCATATTCAAGAATTGTCATGTGTTGCGCGTGATACCAAGTTAGGTGCAGAAGAAATTACTGCCGATATTCCTAACGTGGGTGAAGCTGCACTGTCTAAGCTGGATGAATCAGGTATCGTTTATATCGGTGCTGAAGTAACAGCTGGTGATATTCTTGTAGGTAAAGTCACACCAAAAGGCGAAACCCAGTTAACGCCGGAAGAAAAATTGCTACGTGCAATCTTCGGTGAAAAAGCGGCTGACGTTAAAGATTCATCTTTACGTGTGGCTTCAGGCGTTAAAGGGACAGTGATTGACGTTCAAGTGTTTACACGTGACGGTCTTGAAAAAGACGAACGTGCTCAAGCAATTGAAAAAGCGCAATTGGATGCTTACCGTAAAGACTTGAAAGAAGAGTTTAAAATCTTCGAAGAAGCAGCACGTGAACGTATTATTCGTTTGTTGAAAGGTCAAGAATCGAATGGTGGCGGTACAACTAAACGTGGTGACAAACTGACTGAAGATTTGTTATCTGGTTTAGAGCTGGTTGATCTACTTGAAATTCAACCTGTTGATGAAGGCATTGCTGAACGCTTAACTCAAATTCAAGTGTTCTTGAAAGAGAAAGGCATTGAGATTGACGAGAAATTTGCAGAGAAAAAACGCAAACTTTCTACAGGTGATGAACTAACAACTGGCGTCTTGAAAGTTGTTAAAGTTTATTTGGCTGTAAAACGTCGCATCCAACCGGGTGATAAAATGGCGGGTCGTCATGGTAACAAGGGTGTTGTCTCT
Source organism: Acinetobacter sp. SFB (assembly GCF_001647545.1). Lineage (GTDB taxonomy): Bacteria > Pseudomonadota > Gammaproteobacteria > Pseudomonadales > Moraxellaceae > Acinetobacter. Next base: position 217,451 of record NZ_LSZH01000014.1, on the reverse strand, counting down.
AACATCTTGCCAGTAGAAGACATGCCGCATGATGCCAACGGTGTACCTGTTGATATCGTGTTGAACCCACTGGGTGTACCTTCACGTATGAACGTGGGTCAGATTCTCGAAACTCACTTGGGTATGGCTGCAAAAGGTCTTGGCGATAAAATCGACAAGATGCTGCAGGAACAGCGTACCGTTGCTGAACTGCGTATCTTCTTAGACAAGATTTATAATAAAGTCGGTGGCGAGCAAGAAGATCTTGATAGCCTGACTGATGATGAAATCCTGGCGCTTTCTAAAAACTTGCGTAAAGGTATTCCTTTAGCAACTCCTGTATTTGATGGTGCTGATGAAGGCCAAATCAAAGAGTTGCTTGAACTTGCAGACATTCCACGTTCTGGTCAAACCGTATTGTTTGACGGACGTACCGGTGAACGTTTTGACCGTCCAGTAACTGTAGGTTACATGTACATGTTGAAACTGAATCACTTGGTTGATGACAAGATGCATGCGCGTTCTACAGGTTCTTACTCACTTGTGACTCAACAACCATTGGGCGGTAAAGCTCAATTCGGTGGTCAGCGTTTCGGTGAGATGGAAGTCTGGGCGCTTGAAGCATATGGTGCAGCTTATACGCTTCAAGAAATGCTTACTGTTAAGTCGGATGACGTTGAAGGCCGTACTCGCATCTACAAGAACATTGTCGATGGTAACCATCATATGGATCCGGGTATGCCTGAATCGTTCAACGTATTGACCAAGGAGATCCGTTCTTTAGGTATCAACATTGAACTGAAAAATGGTGACTAATAATCCCCCTTGCATCCCTCTGTAGTACAGGGGGAGGTTAAGGAATTTTTCAGGTAAAAAACAATATTTGTGACCCAGTCGGGGAGGAGAAAAACTCCTCGACACACGGAGAAAAAAATTGAAAGACTTGCTCGATATCATGCGCAAAAAGACGGATTCAGACGGTCATGCTCCAGTAGAGTTTGATCGCATCCGCATTGGTCTTGCGTCACCAGAAATGATTAAGTCATGGTCTCACGGTGAAGTTAAAAAACCTGAGACAATTAACTATCGTACGTTCAAACCAGAACGTGATGGTTTATTCTGTGCCAAAATTTTTGGTCCAGTCAAAGATTACGAATGCTTGTGTGGTAAATACAAGCGTATGAAATACAAAGGCGTCATTTGTGAAAAATGTGGCGTTGAAGTAACAACTGCGAAAGTACGTCGTGAACGTATGGGTCATATTGACCTTGCGTCACCGGTTGCGCACATCTGGTTCTTGAAATCATTACCATCCCGTATCGGTCTTCTTTTAGACATGACTTTACGTGATATCGAACGTGTATTGTATTTCGAATCATATGTTGTAACAGATCCAGGTATGACTCCAATGGAGAAATACCAACTTCTTAACGATGAAGAATACTTCACAGCGTTAGAAGAACACGGTGATGAATTCAGCGCGAAAATGGGTGCAGAAGCGATTCAGGATTTGTTGAAAGACATCGATCTTGAAGCTGAAATTGCGCGTCTTCGTGAAGAAATTCCACAAACAACTTCAGAAACCAAGCTTAAGAAAGCGTCTAAGCGTTTGAAGTTGATGGAAGCATTCAACGATTCGAACAACAAGCCAGAATGGATGGTGTTGACTGTACTTCCAGTCCTTCCACCAGATCTTCGTCCTTTAGTTCCTCTTGAAGGCGGTCGTTTCGCGACTTCTGACTTGAATGACCTTTACCGTCGTGTGATCAACCGTAACAACCGTTTGAAACGTCTGCTTGACCTTTCAGCGCCAGACATCATCGTACGTAACGAAAAACGTATGTTGCAAGAGTCTGTAGATGCATTGCTTGATAACGGTCGTCGTGGTCGCGCAATCACTGGTTCAAACAAACGTCCGCTTAAATCTTTGGCAGACATGATCAAAGGTAAACAAGGTCGTTTCCGTCAAAACTTATTGGGTAAACGTGTCGACTATTCAGGTCGTTCGGTTATTACCGTAGGTCCGACTTTACGTTTGCACCAATGTGGTCTTCCGAAGAAAATGGCACTTGAATTATTCAAACCATTTATTTTTGCGAAACTACAAGCGTCTGGTCAAGCGACAACCATTAAAGCTGCGAAGAAAATGGTTGAACGCGAAACACCTGAAGTTTGGGACGTTCTTGCTCATGTGATTCGTCAACATCCAGTCATGTTGAACCGTGCGCCAACCCTTCACCGTTTGGGTCTTCAAGCATTTGAACCGACCCTGATTGAAGGTAAAGCAATCCGTCTTCACCCACTCGTATGTGCTGCGTTCAACGCCGACTTCGACGGTGACCAAATGGCGGTACACGTTCCATTAACAATCGAAGCTCAGTTAGAAGCGCGTGCCTTAATGATGTCAACCAACAACATTTTGTCTCCAGCGAACGGTGAACCAATCATCGTACCGTCTCAGGACGTTGTGTTGGGCTTGTATTACATCACGCGTGATGCAATCAATGCCAAGGGTGAAGGCATGGTGTTTGCGGATACTGACGAAGTAAACCGCGCATTGGCTACCGGTCAAGTGAACTTGCACGCTCGCGTAAAAGCACGTGTACACCAGACTGTCATTGATGAAGATGGTAACCGCGAACAGCAAACCATTATTGTTGATACCACTCCTGGCCGTTGCTTACTGTGGGAAGTTGTGCCTGAAGGTATGGATTTCCAGCAAATTAACGTTGAGATGACCAAGAAAAACATCTCGAAGTTAATTAACTCTTGCTACCGTAAATTGGGTCTAAAAGATACAGTAATCTTTGCTGACCAATTGATGTACTTGGGCTTCCGTCAAGCGACGCGTTCAGGTGTATCTGTCGGTATGGAAGACATGCTTATTCCACCGCAAAAACAAGCCATTATTGGTAAAGCGGATGCTGAAGTTCGTGAAATCGAACAACAGTTCGAACAAGGTTTCGTAACTGCCGGCGAACGTTATAACAAAGTGGTCGATATTTGGGCGCGTACTAACGACCAAGTAGCGAAAGCGATGATGGACAACTTGTCTTTCACCACTGTTAAAAACAAACAGGGTGAAGACGAGAAGCAAAAATCATTCAACAGTATCTACATGATGTCTGACTCTGGTGCCCGTGGTTCGGCAGCTCAGATTCGTCAGCTTGCAGGTATGCGTGGTTTGATGGCGAAACCGGATGGTTCGATCATTGAAACCCCGATTAAAGCAAACTTCCGTGAAGGTTTGACAGTACTTCAGTACTTCATTTCAACACACGGTGCGCGTAAAGGTTTGGCCGATACAGCACTTAAAACAGCAAACTCTGGTTACTTGACTCGTCGTCTAGTAGACGTAGCGCAGGATTTGGTGATTACTGAACCTGATTGCGGTACTTTAAGCGGTCTTGTCATGACGCCATTCATTCAAGGTGGCGATGTCATCGAGAACCTTGGTGCTCGAGTATTGGGTCGTGTTGTTGCTGAAGATGTGAAACGTGCTGGTTCTGATGACGTCATTCTTCCGCGTAATACGCTGATTGACGAAAAACTTGCTGCCTTCATTGAAGAAGCTGGTGTCGACGAAGTTAAAGTACGTTCCGTGGTTTCTTGTGAATCTACGTTCGGTGTATGTGCGAAATGTTATGGTCGTGACCTTGCACGTGGTCATCAGGTAAATCCTGGTGAGTCTGTAGGTGTTATGGCTGCACAATCAATTGGTGAACCGGGTACCCAGTTAACCATGCGTACATTCCACGTAGGTGGTGCTGCAAGTCGAACTTCTGCTGCAAATAGTATTCAAGTACGTAATAAAGGTACTGTACGTTTCCACAACGTGAAAACTGTACAACATGCCAAAGGTCACTTGGTATCGACTTCCCGTTCAGGTGAAATCGGTATTGCGGATGACTTGGGTCGTGAACGCGAACGTTACAAAATTCCATACGGTGCTTCGATCATTCTAAAAGATGGCGAAGATGTAGCAGCGGGCGGTATTGTTGCAACTTGGGATCCGCATACGCATCCACTGGTTACCGAAGTTGCAGGTAAAGTACGTTTCAGCCAGATCGCTGATGGCGTAACTGTGACATCGAAAACTGATGATGCAACAGGTATGACCACAATCGAAATCTTGCCAGTGACTTCACGTCCTGCGTCAGGTAAAGATTTACGTCCTGCTGTTGTTCTTGACACCGTAGAGGGTGGCGAACAGTTCTACTTCTTGCCACAAAATACGATTCTTTCTGTCCGTGATGGCGAAACAATCGGTGTGGGTGACGTTATTGGTCGTGTACCACAAGAAACTTCACGTACTCGTGATATTACCGGTGGTCTGCCGCGTGTAGCTGACTTGTTCGAAGCACGTAAACCGAAAGAACATGCAATCCTGGCTGAAATTTCAGGTGTTGTAAGCTTCGGTAAAGAGACCAAAGGTAAAAACCGTTTAGTGATTGCGCCTGATGACGGCTCTGAAATTTATGAAGAGTTGATTCCAAAATGGCGTACCATTAACGTGTACGAAGGCGAACATGTAAACCGTGGTGAAACAGTTTCTGACGGTCCCCAAAACCCGCATGACATTTTACGTCTGAAAGGTGAAGTGGCGTTGACTAACTACATCGTGAACGAAGTTCAGGACGTTTATCGTCTGCAAGGTGTAAAAATCAACGACAAGCACATTGAAGTTATTGTGCGTCAAATGTTGCGTAAAGTTGAAATCACTGATGGTGGTGATACGAGCTTCATTAAAGGCGAACAAGTGGATTACATCCGCATGGTTGCTGAAAACCAAGCTGTACTTGCTCAGAACAAGTTCCCTGCGAAGTATGAACGTCAATTGATGGGTATTACCAAAGCCTCGCTTTCTACTGACTCGTTTATCTCTGCTGCATCGTTCCAGGAAACAACTCGTGTGTTAACTGAAGCTGCTGTAACAGGTAAAGAAGATGATTTACGCGGTCTGAAAGAGAACGTAGTTGTGGGTCGTTTGATTCCTGCAGGTACAGGTCTTGCATACCACTTAGAACGTCGTCGTCAAGAAGCTGAAGCTGCCGAGCATGAGCTTGTAAATGACTTCTCTGATGTTGATCAAGCATTAAGCCAAGCATTTAACCAAGAATTTTAATTCTTAAGTTATATGATTGAAAAAGGCGCCTTCGGGCGTCTTTTTTTATTTTAAATAAGTGAAAATTAAAGCTTTCCCCAAGTCTTATAATTTCCTATATTAAAAAACAGAACAATTGAAAATCTTTATTAATTTATAAACTTAAAACAACTAGGACAAACTTATGAAACCGACACAGCATTTTTTAGCACTTTCACTTATAGCTATTTCTACTGCTGTTATTGCTGCACCTATGCCAAATACTATTATGCTGGAAGATAAAGCCGTTGTTCCAATCTTAAAGACCGAGGTCATTCGTCGAGTTGCAGGACAAGAGCCTAAGCGTAGCGTGGATGCCACAATTTTTGAAGTCGCTAATATGGGGAAAGATATTGTTGCGCGTGAAATCCATTTAGAAGATAACCAAGCACAATTTTCAGAAAAGCAGCTTGCTATTCCTGTGATTCAAAAAGGCGGTGTCATTGTACCGACTTCAAAAATTGAATTGGATACCACAATAAAGCAAGACGGGAAGATACTCTCTCAAACCAAAAAAATTGATGCTGAAGGTGTTGAGTTCAAACAAGGGCAAGAGCCTATTCATCGAACCTTAAAGCTGGATCAGAAAAACAATCTGGGCAGTAACACCAAAACATCACATGCCGTTTTAACTGAAAATGGTACGACCACACGTGATATAGTGCTGTTGAGTGAAGATGAATAAACTTCAGTTAAACATAGTGAAATGTTTCATGATTTTTTACAAAATGCATCATTTCAGTATTAATGCTTTACATTTTTAATTTATTTTTTTCACAAAAGAAGCATAAGCTGAAAAGAATGAAAAAAGGGGAAAAATCCATGAAAAAGTTAATGAGCTTAATGGCAGTAGCCACTCTATCCACTTTTATGTTGGCAGGTTGTGAAAGTATGTCTGCCAATGAGCAGCGAATCGGTGCAGCAGCCCTAGGTGGGGCAGTGGGTGGCGGTGTAGGTAATAAGGTCGGTGGTGGTGTAGGCGCGGCTGTAGGTGGCGGTGCTGGTGCAGCGGTCGGAAGTAAAACCCAAGGTGGTTCAAACCGAAATGCGACTTATAGTGGTGTAGGTGGTGCTATTGGTTCTGCCGTAGGTAAAAGTGTCTTCGGTGGCAATGGTGGTGCAGCAATTGGTGGTGCGATTGGTGGTGGTGCTGGAGCTGCCATCGAACAGAAACGTTAATTCAACGTCTTAATCATTAAAGTAAAAGTGCTTGATCAACAAGCGCTTTTTTTATTATTGAATGGTTGGTTTTGGATTTTTTCCTGCGCCTATAGACAGTTTTTTCAATTTTTGCAATACGACTACCCACACCGCCAAAAATATGGACAGTGTATTTGCGATGTACGGGAGCATAATTATCAGTAAGTTCTTTAATAATGCCTATTTCAGTGCTATCTAAGCGAATATCAGCATAAACGGTGTTATGTCCTGGTCAGAGAAAATGAATTTTCACCGATTTATCCCCGATAATATATCTTGATCCGAGAGGATGCATCAGTAAAAAGCATAAAACGGATTGATCATGGAATACAAGCTTCCGGCAAAATACACTCCCCCACATTTTAATTTTTACGCGTTAAAGGCATTTTCACGCGAATGTAATCATTAGCCAGATCCATTTTTTCAATCGCAATACCTGCACCACGATAAGGTGGGTAACGATTGAGCATGAATTTAGCGATCGCCAGTATTGTCTGTAGTTTGTTTAAAAGGCTCATCTGGGTCAATTGTTTTTATGGTGAGCCAGAGCATACTAAAGCAGAATTAAAATTGGGGCATTGATCAGGTTGCCCAATGATCAAGATAAATAGTGAATAAAAAAATGAGAAAGCATTATGCAAGCAAAGACCCAATGGGTAGCCACCCAAGATCAACAGCGTCTCTATGTAAAAATATGGGGAAGTGATGAAAAGCCGGCTTTAGTATTGGTACATGGTTATCCGGATAATCAAGAAGTATGGGAACCAGTTATTCAGGAGCTTATCCAAGATTTTTATATTGTCACTTATGATGTACGCGGAGCAGGGCAGTCTTCTATTCCAAGGCGTATTCGTGACTATCGCTTGGAACAGTTATCTTTAGATTTAGAAAATGTAGTCAATGCTGTATTAAAAGATCGGCCTTTCCATTTGGCAGCGCATGATTGGGGTTCTATCCAGTCTTGGGAGTCGGTCACCGAAGCCAAATTTACTGCCCGAATTCTATCTTATAGTACGATTTCAGGGCCGTGTTTAGACCATGCTGCATTTTGGATGCGTAATCAGTTTAAACAGCACAAGAGCAAGTTCTTTAAGCAGCTCAGCAAGTCTTGGTATATTGCAGTATTTCAGCTGCCATTGCTGGCACCCACAGTATGGAATTTTTTCAGTCCTGAAAAATGGGGCAAAGTGCTGGAAAAGTTGGAGCAGCAGAAAAACTTGCCTTTAAATTTTCATATTGCATCAGATGGCAAACATGGAATCGGATTATATCGCGCTAATTTTTTGCCACGCTTAACTCGGCCACGTCAGCGTTTTGCCGTTTGTCCCGTCCAGGCGATTGTGCTGAAACGTGACAATTTTGTCAGTCCTGAACTGATTGATGAAATGCCAAAATGGGCTGAAAATTTTCAGCGTGTAGATATGGATGCCAATCACTGGGCAATATTAAGCCAACCTGAATTGGTCGCCGACACGATTCGTAGCTTTGCATTAAACCAGTCTGGAAAATAGTTTTTTATTTAACTATATGAATATAAATGAAAATTTAGATCACGGCTAAAAGCAATCAATTTGCAGATTCAAGGAGTTGGATCTGCTAAAATATCGACTTTTCATCTTCCCCCTCAAGTGATTATGTTCGCAATTATTGCCGCTATCGGAGTCATGTTCGGACTCTCATTAGCTCGTGTGCCTGTGGTCTTTGCATTGGTGATCGGTGCTGTTGCCGGTGGTTTGTTGGCTGGCTTAGGTCTGCAAGGAACTTTAGATGCATTTAATAATGGCCTAGGTGGCGGGGCTAAAATTGCCTTGGCCTATGGTATTTTGGGTGCATTTGCGCTTGCTTTAGCACGCTCGGGTTTGCCTGATTTACTGGCTTACAAACTGATCTCCATCGTAAAAGGAGATGCCAATGTTCAATCGCAAAATAAGGTTAAATTTTTAATTTTCTTTATGATTGTTGCAGCAGCGGTGTCTTCGCAAAACCTGATTCCTGTTCATATTGCTTTTATTCCGGTTTTGATTCCGCCTCTGTTAGGTGTCTTTAACCATTTAAACTTAGACCGCCGCGCTGTGGCCTGTTTATTAACTTTTGGTTTATGTGCCACTTATATGTTGGTGCCGGTCGGATTTGGTGCGATTTTCTTAAATGATATATTAGGCCAAAATATCAATACTTTTGGTAAGCCATACGGTTTTGAAATTAGTTACGATCAAATTCCATATGCAATGGCAATTCCTGTTTTTGGCATGTTTGTGGGGCTATTGGTTGCGCTGTTTTATACTTATCGCAAACCAAGAATTTATAAAGAAATTAAGCTTGAACCAAGTCATCATAGTATTTCCGGTGATGTCGTTACCGATGAGAATGCTAAGCCACAAATAGCAAAATTTACTTTGGTTATGGCCGCTTTTGCCGTCATTGCGACCCTAAGTGTACAGCTTTATTCGGATTCGATGATTCTTGCCGGTCTGGTGGGTGTGGCGATTTTAAGCTGCGCAGGTATTTTCAAGTGGAAAGAAGCAGACGATGTGATTATTACCGGTATGCGAATGATGGCACTGGTCGGTTTTATTATGATTGCCGCACAAGGTTTTGCATCCGTCATTGAGGCCACCAATCAAGTTCCTGCTTTGGTCAATGCATCGGTTGAGTGGATTGGTAACAGTAAAGCGTTGGCTGCATTTTTAATGTTGCTTGTGGGTTTGCTGATTACTTTAGGGATTGGCTCATCGTTCTCTACTGTGCCGATTTTAGCCATTATCTATGTGCCTTTATGTATCCAGTTTGGCTTTAGTCCAGCAGCGACCATTGCCCTGATTGGCACTGCCGCAGCTTTGGGCGATGCGGGTTCTCCAGCTTCTGATTCAACTTTAGGGCCTACCTCCGGTTTAAATATGGATGGACAACATGACCATATGAAAGACAGTGTGGTTCCTACCTTTATCCATTTTAATATTCCTTTAATGATATTTGGGTGGATTGCGGCAATGGTTCTTTAATTCAAACTTATATTTTTTATTTAGTTTGAATCTATTTTATTTTGGTATTAATAGATATATTTAAAATAGACCTTTTAGAATAACTAATATAATAAACCTGATTAACTTGGTTGGTATTTAAAACCAACCAAGTTTGTCTGATTAAAATAAATATTTAATATTATCAAATACTTAAAATTAAATTAAATTATTATTAATTAATCGCTATTGCATATTAATTTGTCTCGTGTTTATTATTAATTAATGTTTTATTTTGTTGTTATTATTCTTCCAAGGGGTATTTAAAATGTTAAAACAAGTTGCTCTTATTGCATTATTGGGAATGTCTGCTTCTGCAATGGCGGGTCAGTGGCAAGTGAAAGTAGGTGCTTCTGCTCTGGCACCACAAAATGATGATAATGGTATTATTGCAGGTGGTAAGGCGACCGTAAGCAATGAACTGGGTTTTACCCCTTCAGTAGAATATTTCTTTGATAACTCACCTATTTCAGTAGAATTGTTATTGGCGACTCCTTTCAAACATGATGTAAGTATTGAAGGTTTAGGTGAGGTAGCAAGCTTTAAACATTTACCACCCACAGTGACCGCTAAATATAACTTTAAAAATTCAACTCGCTTTACTCCTTATGTCGGTGTTGGTGCAACAGTTGTTATTCCTTGGGATGAAGAGACCAAAGGTGCAATTGCAGGTTCAAAACTTGAAGCCGATGTAGCTTATGGTGTTGCTGGGCAAGTTGGTTTTAACTTCCAGCCTGCAGATGCTAAAAACTGGGGTGTTTTTGCAGATGTACGTTATGCTCAGGTTGAAACAGACTTAGAATTAGATGGTACAAATATTGGCGAATTGGAAGTAAACCCTTGGGTTTACACCATTGGTTATAGCTACAAATTCTAAGACTAAAATAAAAATAAGCGCCACAAAACCTCATCTTTATAGATGGGGTTTTTTAATGAAAAACTTACAATCAATCACATAGATTGAGCACTTTGATACTATTTAATCATCCATATTTTGTTTAAGTTGTTTATAGAAAATAAGCTAAAAAGAGAAAAAAATCATGAAATTATTCAATTTATACAGTGTGGTCTTTTGTAGCCTATTCAGTGGATCTGTTTATGCGGCAAGTTTCAATTGTGATCATGCGCGAACACAAACAGAACATGCTATTTGTGACACTCGGGTTGTAAATGATGCCGATGTGAAAATGGCCACTACCTATAATATTATTAAGCGTCTGGTTCCAATGGGTACACGGGGTATGATTCAGGATGAACAGGTGAAGTGGCTACAATTACGTGATCAATGTATTAACTCAAGCCGTTGTTTAACTGAAGTATATAAAATGCGCCAACAAAAACTGGATCTGTATATGGATCGTGTTTATAAACAAGGCCCTTTTTAATAAAAATTTATCATTTCCTATTGAAATTTTCTCAAGTCACTCCATTCATTAAACATTCAATAAAAAGTGTTTTGAATTTAAGGAGTGACTGATGAGCGAACAAAGTACACAAAAACATAGTTTCCAGGCAGAAGTAGCCCAACTTTTACATTTGGTGACGCATTCACTTTATTCAAATCCGGATATTTTCTTACGCGAACTGATTTCGAATGCTTCAGATGCTTGCGATAAGTTGCGTTTTGAAGGAATCAATCATCCTGAATATTATGAAAATGATCCTGAACTGCATGTTCGTGTCAGTCTAGATAAAGACAATCAAACCATCACTATTTCAGACAACGGTATTGGTTTAACCCAACAAGAAGCGATTGATAATTTAGGTACCATTGCTAAATCTGGCACCAAAGACTTTATGTCTAGACTGTCCGGTGACCAGAAAGCCGATGCGCAATTGATCGGACAGTTTGGTGTCGGTTTCTATTCAGGCTTTATTGTTGCCGAAAAAATTACCGTTGAATCTCGTCATGCAGCTGCAGATGCGACGGATGGTGTACGCTGGATCAGTCAAGGGACAGGTGATTTTGAAGTTGAACAAATCACCAAGGCTTCACGTGGAACAGATATTATTTTACATTTACGTGATAATGCACTTGAGTATTTAGAGTTTTATAAAGTTAAGCAAATCATCAATAAATATTCTGACCACATTAGTTTGCCCATTGAAATGCAAAAAGAAGTCTGGCAGCAAGAAGAAGCGGCTGAAGGTGAAGAACCTAAAGCCGGTCAGATGGTTAAAACGGATGAATGGGAAGCGATTAACTCGGCAAGTGCACTTTGGACTCGAAATAAAAACGAGATCACTGATGAGCAATACATTGAGTTTTACAAGAATTTAAGCCATGACTTTGAGGCACCCTTGGCTTGGGCACATAATCGTGTGGAAGGCAGCACCGAATATACTCAATTACTGTATGTGCCAAGCAAAGCGCCGAACAATATTTTCACGCGTGAAGCGAAAGCGGGCATCAAGCTGTATGTAAAACGCGTGTTTATTATGGATGAAGCAGATAACCTGATTCCGAATTATTTGCGTTTTGTGCAAGGTGTAGTCGATAGCGCTGATCTTCCACTCAATGTCAGCCGTGAACTGCTACAAGAAAGCCGTGATGTTAAAACCATTCGTGAAGGCAATACCCGCCGTATTTTAACCATGCTAGATGGTCTGGCGAAGTCGGAAGATGAAAAAGATCAAGAAAAATTCAAACAGTTCTATGCTGAATTTGGTTCAGTGATTAAAGAAGGTTTGGGTGAAGACTTTGGCAATCGTGAACGTATTTTAAAATTATTACGGTTCTCTACCTCGACCAATGATGAAATTTCAACTTCATTGACTGACTATAAAGCACGGATGAAAGACGGGCAAAAAGCCATTTATTACGTGACTGCGGATAGTTTAACTGCTGCGAAAAATTCACCACAACTGGAACTGTTCAAGAAAAAAGGCATCGAAGTGTTATTGATGGCAGATCGTGTGGATGAATGGGCGATGGAGTTCGTCAATGAATTCGATGGTACGCCTATGCAAAACGTGGCGAAAGGTGCAGTGGATTTAGGGGATCTGCAAGATGCTGAAGAGAAGAAAGCACTTGAAGCTGCCGCTGAACAGTTTAAACCAATCGTTGAAAAATTGTCAGATGCACTCAAAGCCAAAACCAAAGAGGTTCGTGTAACCACACGTTTGGTTGATTCTCCTGCATGTTTGGTGACAGGTGAAGGAGAGCTTTCTCCGCAGTTGATTCGTATGTTGAAACAGGCAGGTCAGGCTGTGCCAGAAAGTAAACCGATTCTGGAAATTAACCCAGAACATCCTTTGGTGAAAAAACTGGAAGGCTCGAGTCAGTTTGATGATCTGGCCAATGTGATTTTCGATCAGGCCGTGATTGCAGAAGGTGGATTACCTGATGATCCTGCGGAATATGTAAAACGTATTAACAGTTTGTTGTTGAAATAAGTCTATTTTAGACAATAAAAAAACCTCCTTTGGGAGGTTTTTTTATTGAAAATTATCTGAAGAATAAGTAAATAGTCTTGTTTAATCCTAATTAAAATAATGCTTCTAAACGCACCGATGCACCAATAAAATGGCTACGATCATCCCTATGATTATTAAAGTAATTTAAATTTCCTTGTACATAGAACCATTCTCGCCATAACGGTTGTCGCCAAGAAACGAAGGGCCCCCAGCTGTTTAAACGCAAATCTTTATTGTTTAAAAAACCACCAGTATAAATACCATAACTAAAGGTATTTTCATGAAAAAACTGATGCTGTCTAAACAGGTTATTATCCCAAGTTAGGTCATCATCTTGATCATCGGCATAGGTAAGATTGAGCTGATTAGAAAGAATGGCTTCATTTGGACGCGCATGAGTGAGCTCAAGATTGGTTCTTAAATAATTTTTACTATCAATGCCATAACGATAAATTTCTTCTGCGTAAAAATTGAAATCATTTTCCAGTTTCCAGTTTTTGGAGCCTTTAAAACGCAGATAAATATCATCTCCCGAACGAAGACCTAAATCTACATCAGTTTCAAAAGGCAGGCGTTTGGAAAAATCTGACCAGCGAAATGCAAAAGAACTATTATTCTCACGGGTACGCTGTCGGTCTAAAGTTTTATCATTGCTATTGCCCGGATTTTCATCGGTAATGGCGACATTATTATCCAGTTCATTGTCGAGGGAGTCATCACCAAAGACTAAGCTCAGTTTGCGCTCTAAAGTTGGAAGTTTAATTTTGCCTCGAATACGCGGTTTAATTTCATAACCATCATGTTTATTCCAGTTGTTGTCCACGATCACGCGTAAGGTCGCAGATGCGGGTTTTTCTGGATCGGTTTCGCCAAACCAATTATCAATTTTATGCGAGGTATGATCTGCCCAGTTTCGAACTTTAAGCTGTTTGCGGTCTAACCAAGTTCGATCTGCAGTTTGTATGGTGGGTGGAACAATAGGTTCATTTGACTGCTGAGGCAAAAATGTCGGCAGCGCATCCACCCAACTTGGAATTTGATACAGCAAACTATGATCTTCATCCTGAGTCGAAATTGAACTCGTGGGTGAGTCAGTCTTTTGATCTGAGTGCTCAGATCCATTTGAGGCACTCATGATCCCCGATAACAGTATAAATAAGAGGGGTTTTGATAAACTGATTTTCTTTGAGGGCATATCCTTGCTCTTAAATTCTGGTTATTTGATAGTCTTGTAAAAATTGCGCTAAAAAAGCAAGCTTTAGCTACAAAAAAATAAAACTTAATCTGAAATATGCTTTTGAATTGCCTCATATAATTGATAACAGTCGATGGGCGATTCCAGTCGAGTAATAATATTCTGAATCAATTGCCAGCTTACCCCCTGATCACGTTCTAATAAAAAATAAGGATAAGCCAATTCAGCTCGAGACAGATTTAAACGGTTTTGCCCATGAATCACCCGAATTTTTTGTCGCTCTTTTAGTAACAGCAGCGGGGTCTTAAAGTCAGCAGGACTTTCCTTAAACTGAATAATTTTTTGTGTTTGGAAAAGTTGTGCAGGAATAAAGGCAAGATAGTTTTCATTTTTCCAAATTAAAGCTGCTTTTTCTGTATAGCTATAAAATAGAGTCTCGAAATCGGTAAAATTTTCCGCAAGGTCTTCCCAAGAAATTTGTTTAATTGCAGCGATACGATGTTGGTAGTGTTCAGTAAATCTATGCATTAAATCAACCGCTTGGGTTTGATTTTCAGCGCCGAACAACATTAAATATTTCATAAAACAATTTTGCGAATCGACTTGTTCAGCCAGATAAATTGGATGCTGTTGCCAATTTTTTAAATCTGCAGCATGGATGAGCAAATCAATATACTGAGAAATTTCTGGAAGAGTTGGAATTTCTAAACCATGTAACTCTTGTGCAGCAGCATTCTTCTCATCAACAGGATAAATATGGGCAAGATATGGACCGAGTTGCAGGCTTTGTAAAACTTCCTTTCCGATCTGTTTTTTAGCTGTTATTACTTGTTGCTTGTCTTTTAATATGTGTGGCAGTTGATTAATAAGGTGCTGATTAGACGTGCTTAAATCTGGCACATTGATTTGATTCTGTTCTGGTACAAGCGGTGGAGACAGATTTAAGTGTGTCTCGGTCTGAGTTAAAATAGGGGCAAGGTGTAGTTCTAAAACAACTGCTTTTTGTCTTAATTCATCGTCAGTTTTCAGGCAGCTATAGCGTTGTTTCTGTTCTAACATCCATTGATAAATCTCATCTAGATTCCCCCAGACACTGATCAAGGCACTGCGGTTTGGGGCTGGAATTAACCATATTTTCCATCCTTGTGCAGGGTGATACAAAATGGCCCAACCTGATTCGGTATTTTGGTATAGCGCCTGTTGTAAAGTGCCATCCTGTCGAAAAAGCCCACGATAAGAAAGTTTAAACGGCGTCTGATCTGCAAAATCCGTTGCGGCTTGCTGCGGTTGAGTTTGAGATTTAAATTTCAAAATTTGTTTTTTAAAAATGGGGTCATCACATAAACGAAAAATTTCGATTAAACGTGTTTTTGATTTTGCGATCTCAAAAAAAGATAAAGAGCGATGTTCCAAACCGTCTAGCAGTTGATGTAGTTCTTTAACCAGCAGCGCTTTTTCTAAGGCATTCATGAACGCACCTCTAGAGATGTTGTTGTGCTTTTTCTAGATAGCTTGCCAATACAATATTAATAGCAAGTTCAAGTAATTTATATTCTGCAGACGTGGGTTTTGGGTACTGTTCAGCAAGTACAACGTCAAGCGACACAAGGTTTGTCAATTACGACTCATTGTTTGTCATAGAACGACGCATAAGTTGTCATAGAAAAAGCCCATTCGGTATGAATGGGCTTTTTTTTAAGTATGATCCTATTGCTCTTAAAAGATTTTTATAGACCTTATTATGTTAATTTTAGAAAATATTAAATTAGATTAATCAAAATAATCTTCTAGCTCATTCCAACTTGGTAATTCTAAGTATTCCTGATCTAGTTGTATTACAGGTGACCAATTAATCTTTGAATTAAGACAAAATCCTAATCTTTTCTTAATTACTGGCGTCTGTTCTAACAACCCAAGTGGAATCCATATGAACGAGCTATTTCCAACTTTATTAGGAACTGGAGATCCACAACTTACACAAAAGCAAGAAGTAAAACCTGAGTCTTTTCTAAATGTTCCAATAGAATCTATACTAGAAACCCACTCAAATAATGTTTCATTCACCAAAGTAGCTGAATTTGTTCCAGTACCACTTTGTTTACGACATAAGCTGCAATGACAGTGATACATCGTATGAATATCTTTATTGACCAAAAATTTAACCGTTCCGCACAAGCAACTACCACTATTTTTCATTTATCAACCTTAGATAAGTCATATTTATCATAAGTATTGAATGATGCATTCATACTTATTGAAGCTTATAAATTTAGTTAGGTATGACATAATATAACTGAAATTATTTAAAATAATTAACTATTTAACGTACTGGTTGCTATATAAAATATCTTGTTATAGATCTTAAATTTAAAAAATCATTTCGAAAAATGACAAAGGTTGAGTCGTCTTACACTCATAATGACAAAGGTTGAGTCGCAGCATGATGTCATTATGGTTCGTGAGAAGAATTAAGATGCTGATTTGATTATCATGCTAATGACAAACCTTGTGTCGCATGACGTACAATCAAACGATCAATATTGATTGTTTGCGGAGGAATTTTACCTTGAATCAATGCTTGAAGTTCTTGCATAAGAAAATGGTTTCATTGTATGAAATTATTAATTTAATGCTTTGATTATATGGATTTAAAAAGAAAAAGCATGAAGATATATGGTTATGTTTTGAGTGGTTATAGACATAAAGAACAAAAAATGTAGATTGTGGGTAAAAATATTCAAATTTTTTACTGCTAAAGTTGCAAAATAGATCATGATTTATTGTTTTATTTTTCATTAAATTGAAAAGAATGAGTATTCAGGATTTTGTATCCAGTATAAAGAAGATGAAATAAAATTAATTTTTGATCCTAAAAAAACAGACTGAGTTAGGCTGGTCTGTTTTTTAGGGAATAAGGTAGCTCTTAAGCTACTTTTTTCACCGCAATTTGAGCCTGCTCTACTGCTTCAGAAGCAGGGGCTTTTTGTTCAGCATTTACAGTCTCAACTGCTTTTTTAGCAGGAAAATCTGGAACAAAAACAATTTGAGCAGATACATTTGCAGAAAAAGCCACAACAGCGATAGCCAAAACAGATTGAATAGCGTTCATCATTATTTCCTTTAGGTGAAAGGATGCCTAAGACAATAGGCAAGGGAGATAAATAAAATATATTTCACGTAAAGGATATCAAAAAATGAGCAAGTTATGGAAGTGCTTGAGGTCGAAAAAAGATGAATGGTGAGTTTAAACTATTATATAAATCATATATTTAGAGTTTTTGCTCTAAGACAGATTGTCTTTTCACAATCTGTCTTAAATGGTTTAAAAATATCAATTTTTATGACATTTGCTTTGGCATTTTTTCTCATAAACTTTACCAGAAATGCCGCCAATAATAGCGCCACTCACGGTACCAAATACAGGTAATATACTTCCGGCAACAGCACCAATCAAAGCACCAGTAACCGTAGGGGAAAAAGGTGATTTCATGCTTGAGCGATGTCCAGATGTAGAATCTGCAGTTGAATCAACACTAGAATTTTGAGCTTCAGTATTCATATTTACCTCTTATAAAGTTGAATGATTGAGAACTTAAATGTTCCGCATATCAGACTAGCGAATTGTGCCTCTGGTTGTGTCAAAGCCTTGTATATATAAGTTGTGTTTTGTAAGAACTAAATCGTTGATATTGATATTGTGTCTTACATGTAAGTTTTTGCGGTGTAATGTTAAAACTCAAAATTTTGTTTAGAAAATATCCTATGATCTGGACTCACAACAATAAAACTTGAGGTTTGAATAATGGCTATCGCAAAAGTTGTTGAGGTTAATTCCAGCAGTAATAAAAGTTTTGAAGATGCAATTCAGACAGGCATTGAGAAAGTAACCGAAACAATAAAAAATGTGCAAGGTGCATGGATTAATGAGCAAAAAGTAGTGATTAAGGACAATAAAATTACTGAGTATCGGGTGAATTTAAAAATTAGTTTCTTGGTCGATTAGCTTGACGCAGCTTGAAGTTAAAAAATCCCCTAAGCAGGGGATTTTTAATTAACAGCGATCGTAAATCAATGTCATCTAAAATGAGAGAAAATTATTTTTCTGGAACATCGCAGAGATCATCCTTGCAGACTGCGGCCTCAGCGGTTTTGACTTCCGCTTGAGGTGCCTCTAAAGCTTTTTCAAAGACTTGTAAAAATACTTCACGTGGTTGTGCGCCAGCTAAGGCTACGCGTTGATCAAAGACAAAAAACGGTACACCGGTGACTTTTAATTGATCACGTGCGACTTCTTGATCAAATTTAACGAAGTCAGCATATTCTTCTGAGTTTAAGACATCCTCTACTTCAACTGGATTTAAGCCAATTCGTGCAGCAACGTCTTCAATCGTTTCACGTTCACCAATGGGTAAACCTTGAGTCATATAACTATAGAAAAAGGCTTCTTCGGCTTCTGAACCCAATCCTTTACTTTGAGCCAAGTGAATAATGCGATGTGCATTGAAAGTGTTACCTGAGTTGGCATTTTCCCAATTGAATTGAATGCCTTCTTCAGCTGCCATAGTGGCAATATTACGTTGCATTTCTTCAACGTCTGCAACTGTACGGCCGTATTTTTGCGCGAGACGTTCAGAGTTTGAAACTTCCTGACGGATGGGTGCTTCTGGATCTAATTCATAACTATGCCAGTGAACTTCAAGTTCTAAACCTGCTTGTTCGGCAGCAGCTTCAAGACGTTTTTTGCCGATATAGCAAAAAGGACAAACCACATCTGACCAAATATCTACGCGCATGAGAAATCTCTAATCTTTTATTGCCTATATTGATGGGGGTGCAGAGCAAAATTTAAAGCATGAAAATTAAATTAAAACCGAATCTGGCTAGAAAAACGCGATCTGTTTGAGCGGAATAAATAAGCAGAAGGGTTTTGAATCGGGTTATGCTATGAAAAAGTCAGTATAGGGAGTTTCGCATGCCAAGGATTTTTCTGATCTTAGGATTGGTGACATGTACCGTATTTGGTTGGCTGTTTTATCAATATTCGGTACAACAAAATGATCTGAGTCAACTTAAGGACTACCAGACTGTATTGTATGAAAAAGCAGAACTCATTTATGAACAAGCGCAAGACTGGTCTAAACCGATTAATGTCAACGTGTCAGATAATCGTTTACAGGGCGACTATAAAGTGATGGCTGACTTTGTGCTGAGCCAGATGATTCAAAATGCTGAAGCCAGGAATGAATATTTACGCGCGCTTAAAGCAATTCATTGGGATGAATTTTTAAATATCGACCGCTTGGATCAAGACCGTAAACAAAAGTTTGTAGAGACCGAGCAGATGTTGAAACAGGCCCATCTTCTGACCGCACAGTATCAACAACAAACCCAACAACGTGAAGAAGATTCTTTAACGCGAGCCAAGCATTTATCCATCAAAGCCAATCTGCGACATCAATTAACGGACAGCCTGCGTGAAAGTCGAGATAGTGATAAAACCCATGCTTTATTTGCATTAGAGCTACAAGTGTTAAATAAAGCGGATGCATTGTTTGAAATTCTGAAAAATAATAAATGGCAGAAAAAGAATAAAACCTTTATGTTTTATGAAGATCAACCGTTAAAGCAATTTAATGCCTTGTATCAGGAAGTGTTGCAGCTAAATGCAGAAATTGAACAAATTAAAAAGCAAAATCGCAACGCGGTGGAGCAGAAGTTATAGCATTTGAATTAGCATCATCCTGAACAGATCAGGATTGAATTTAATCTTTTTATGTAAAAGAAATGATCTGCTTAGAATCATTTTGCTAAAATTAAAAAAGCGTACCGTAGTACGCTTTTTTAATGTCATTTAATCTTGGTGATTAAGCAATTTTAGCTTCTACTTGAGCTGCTAACATATGACCGGTTTCTTCAAAATTAGAGTGCCATGCCAGTGCTTCATGAAGAAGGTGAGGAGTTTGGCCACCACGTTCGCATGCACGAGTAAAGTAATCATTCAATGCATCACGGTACATTGGGTGAGCACAGTTATCAATGATTGCACGAGCACGTTCACGCGGTGCAAGACCACGTAAGTCCGCAAGCCCTTGTTCTGTTACCAATACGTCTACGTCATGACCTGTGTGGTCAATGTGAGAGGCAAATGGAACAACAGATGAGATATCGCCGCCTTTTGCAATTGATTTGGTAACGAATATTGCAATGTGTGCATTACGCGCGAAGTCGCCTGAACCACCGATACCGTTCATCATTTTTGTACCGCAAACGTGTGTTGAGTTTACGTTGCCGTAAATATCAAACTCGAGCGCAGTATTGATGCCAATAATCCCTAAACGACGAACAATTTCCGGGTGGTTTGAGATTTCTTGTGGACGAAGTACCAGTTTGTCTTTGTATGCTTCGAGGTTATTAAATACTTTTTCGCCGTATTTAGCCGAAAGCGTAATAGAACTTCCTGAAGCAAACTTCATTTTACCGGCATCGATTAATTCAAAGGTACAGTCTTGAAGGACTTCTGAATACATCACTAAATCTTCAAAGTTTGAATCTTTCAGACCGGTCAAAACAGCATTGGCAATAGAGCCAATACCTGCTTGTAATGGACCTAAGCTTCTTGGTAAACGCTCTTCTGCAACTTCTTTTTCGAAGAATGCGATCAAGTGATTGGCAATACCTTGAGTCTCATCATCTGGTTCAGTGACAGTTGATGGTGAGTCATGGAATTCACCGTTGATCACGATACCGACAATTTTAGACGGATCAATGTTAATTGCATGGGTGCCAATACGTTGATCCACTTCAGTCAATGGAATAGGCTGACGTGTTGGACGGTAACTCGGGATATAAATATCGTGTAAGCCTTCAAAAGCAGGGCTTAAATTGGTGTTGATTTCTACAATGACTTTTTCAGCAAAAATGGCAAAGCTTGCAGAGTTACCTACAGATGTGGTCGGGATGATGCCGCCATCTTCAGTAATCGCAACTGCTTCAATAATTGCAATATCCGGTTTTTTAAGCTGAAGGTTACGCATTTGTTCAACGGTTTCAGACAAATGCTGATCGATGAACATCACTTCGCCTTTGTTGATAGCTTTACGTAAAGTATTATCCACTTGGAAAGGTAGACGGCGAGCAAGCACACCCGCTTCAGTTAATTGTTTGTCTAAGTCGTTACCAAGACTCGCGCCAGTAATTAAAGTAATTTTCAAAGGATTACTGTGAGCTTGCTTTACAAGTGCCAAAGGAACAGCTTTCGCTTCACCTGCACGAGTAAATCCACTCATACCTACAGTCATACCATCTTGGATAAAAGTAGCAGCTTGTTCGGCACTCATGACTTTGTCATGAAGTGATGCTAAACGAATACGATCTAAAGACATGGTTTACGCTCAATTCTTGTTCAAAACTAGACGGATTGTACC
Source organism: Acinetobacter sp. SFB (assembly GCF_001647545.1). Lineage (GTDB taxonomy): Bacteria > Pseudomonadota > Gammaproteobacteria > Pseudomonadales > Moraxellaceae > Acinetobacter. The sequence goes on along the minus strand of NZ_LSZH01000014.1, from coordinate 196,073 downwards.
GCCCTAAAAAGGAATTGTGCATGCCTGTTAGGCTAAGGTCTAATTTTTTGAAAAAATGTGGGTATAACAATTTTTTATGGTTTTTAGGGTATTGATTTTAAAAACATAAAAAACAACAGATTAATAGTTAAGCAAATCTGTTTGTTGGTTATTTGTTCAATTGTTAAAAGTGTTCAGTCAATGTTTGTTTAATTTTCCCCAAAGTGGTTGGGGTAACCTCGTCTTCTATTTTATTGTGAAGAATAGGTAAACAAATAAGCGCTTCCAACCCTCCTTGAGGGCGATTGTGAATGGTAAGTTGCCCCTGATGCATATCGACAATACGTTTTACAATAGCTAAACCCAAACCACTTCCTTGGATGGTACGGGCTTCATTGCCTCGTACAAAAGGTTGCATCAAGTCTTCAACCTGATCTTCAGGAATACCATCGCCATTGTCTGCAACACTAATAAAAATATGCTCATTTTCAACTTTGGCTGATAATTCAATGGGTTCAGCCCCATAGCGCTTCGAGTTATTAATTAAATTGCCAATCATACGTTTTAAAGACTGGCTACGGGCCTGAATGGGGGGGATATCTTGGGCCGTAAAACGAATATCTAAGGGTTTGAACTGAATGACTAATTCTTGCAACAGCATATTAATGTCTGTGTCTTGTAATTCTTCATCTGAGCCATCTCGCATGTATGAAATGAACTGCTCAAGAATTGCATCCATATCTTCGACATCATAAATCAGACCTTCTTTAAGAAAGTCTTCATCCGGCATCATTTCTGCACTTAAGCGAATTCGGGTCAAGGGTGTACGCAAGTCATGTGAAATTCCTGCCAACATAATACGGCGGTCACGCTCAGTCTGATCCAAGGTATAAATCATTTGATTAAAAGCTTGGTTTACTTCACGAATTTCTTGAGGACCATGGTTGGTTTCCAGATAAGGCGCAGAACCGGTTTTACTATAGTTATTTGCCGCATTTTGCAGACGACGTAGGGGCCGATTTAATTGGCGAACCAAGGTCAAAATAATGGCGGCGGCAATCAGTGGCACGCCGAGTAACCAGCCAAACACCAGTTCGGGGCTATAGTTGGCATAAGTTTTTAAGGGTTCACGCACCCAGTGCCCGTTCATTTCCGGAGTTTGAATCCAAATACGCGGGCTCGGTTTAAACTGGAAATAGACCGTTACTTTTTCAACTCTCAGTTCTTTGGCCAGCTTTTTCTCAATTTGGTTGGTAAAAAACTCGGCAATGACTTTGTCACGCACACTCGGATATTCTTTTGGATCGGTAATATATTCAATTCCGACGCGATTTTTTAACCAGGTATCGACATCCACTTCGGCATTATTATGAAAAATACGTAAATCTGGATTATTAATAATTTCTAGTTCAACCCCCAAATAACGTGCATGCTGCTGAATCTCGGGTAAATAAAGCGTACGCCAAAAGAACCATAACGACATAAATAAACTGAAGAATACAATGAATAATACGAGCACCGTGGTACGCATTGCAGCAGAACGCGGCTTAATTTTGTCAAAGAAACGTTCCGAGCGGGTTCGCTTCTTTTCCGAATAAGTCTCAAAATCAGTAAATTTCTGTGGGTCGATGGGTTCGAGTTTCACACCTGATTCCTATAGTGAATTTGGGGCGAACAGTTTAAGGCCAATAGCGGAGTCTCCCTGTTTGTACGTTTATTGGAAGGAACTCAACATGTTACTTTTTCGAAAAAAGTAACCAAAAACTTTTGCCATCCACAAAACCTGTTCACTGTTATCTGTTTACTTAGAGCATCGCAGAAACAATATTTATCGAATATCGAATATCGAATGAAGGGCAGGTTGTGAATGGCATGCATGCGTATCTAATCTCAGTTTGAATAACAAATGGCTTTGTATTCAAACATTGTAGTCATTATTCCGCGCCATCTGGAACAAAGACATAACCTACGCCCCAAACGGTTTGAATATAACGTGCACGGGCAGGGTTTTCTTCAACCAGACGACGTAAACGAGACACCTGGACGTCAATAGAGCGTTCCATCGCACCCCATTCACGACCACGAGCCAGATTCATTAATTTGTCACGCGTCAACGGTTCACGTGGATGTTGTACCAATGCTTTAAGTACGGCAAACTCACCTGTAGTCAGCGTTACCACTTGACCTTCACGGGTCAGGGTACGGGTTGATAAATCCAGTGACCATGGACCAAAGCTGACCACTTCCATGTGCTGGCTAGGTGCACCCGGCACTTCGCGTACTTGGCGACGCAATACTGCACGAATACGTGCTAACAGCTCATTTGGATTAAAGGGTTTTGGCAAGTAGTCATCTGCACCGGCTTCAAGTCCTGCAATACGGTCAGAGTCGCTGCCGCGTGCAGTCAGCATGATAATTGGTGTATCAATATTGGATTGACGCAAACGACGGCAAATACTGAGGCCATCTTCTACAGGTAACATAAAATCGAGCACGATCAGGGAGAAAAGTTCGCGCTGTAATAAACGATCCATTTGTGTTGCATCGTGTGCTGTTTTGACCACGAAGCCTTTATCTTCTAGAAAGCGCTGTAATAACGTACGTAAACGCACATCATCATCTACAACCAGAATGCGTTCGACGCGATCAGTTTCGTTTTGTACTGGATCTGTTTTTTCAGCAGGTACAACTAAACTCATGATATGCTCCTTTATTCTTTATTGTCATCGTAAACAAAAGTTCGGATAGCCTTGAGTATACGATTCATTTGTATCTGTTTACTATGCTCTAAAGCAACAAATATAGCAGGTAAAATCAAGACATAGATACCAAATGTATACATCAAAATCATAGTGAATTACGCTCAAGATGCAGATTAAAAAACGACTTATCACTTAATTTTGTAGGCAATTATAAAAGTCACATCGATTGGCAATATTGACCACTTATAAATTTAATAAAAACAATTGTGGATTTTATGGTCTTGGTCTTTATAATCATGCCATTTAGTACTTATCCTTGTGGGATCAAACACGATGACTGACTTAGTTCAGCAGTTAGCAAAAGAAATTGCCGTACGTCCAAATCAAGTAGAAGCTGCCATCAAGCTGATTGATGAAGGTGCAAGCGTTCCTTTTATTGCACGTTACCGTAAAGAAGTAACTCAGGGCTTAGACGATACGCAGTTACGCCAACTCGACACGCGTTTATCGTATCTGCGCGATTTATTTGAGCGCCGTGAAAAAGTGCTTGAATCTCTGAAAGAACAAAATAAATTGTCAGATGATTTACTGAATCGCATAAACGCTGCTGAAACCAAGAATGCTTTAGAAGAACTTTACGCGCCGTACCGTCCAAAACGTACCAGCAAATCCTTTAAAGCCAAAGAAGCAGGTTTGGGTCCAATCGCGGAAAAAATCTTTACAGAGCAAGTTGATCCAACTGAAGCTTTAGCTGGCTTTAGCCATGACGATTATCCAGATGTAGAAAGTCAGCTGGATGCGATCCAGCACATTCTGATTGATGACTGGGCGCAAAATATTGCGTTGACTACAGAATTAAAAGCGAGCTTTGCTAAAACCGCGGTTTTAAAAAGCGCAGTGGCAAGTGAAGATAAAAAAGAAGTCGGCAAGAAATTCCGCGATTACTTCGATTTCTCTGAAAACTTCAATAAAGTCCCTTCACACCGCTTGCTTGCCATGTTACGCGGCCGTCAGGAAAACGTATTGGGCTTAAAGGTTGATGGTGAAGATGATGCACTTTTGGCGCGTATTGAAACTGAATACAATCTTGATTCGGTTCAACCACAGGCGCGTGCAGATTACTTAAAACAGACTGCTAAGCTGTTCTGGTTAGGTAAGGTTCGTCCGCAAATTGAACATTCATTGTTGACTGAAAAACGTCTTGCCGCTGAAAGCGAGGCAATGGACGTATTTGCAGAAAACTTACGCCATTTATTGCTTTCTGCACCTGCAGGCGCGCGTACCACTTTAGGTGTTGATCCTGGCATCCGTACCGGCGTGAAATTGGCGGTGGTTAATGCTTCTGGGGATGTTGTTGCACACAGTACAATTTACCCATTTGCGCCAAAAGAAGACAAAGAAGGTTCAATTGCCGAACTTGCACGTCTGTGCCGTGAATTCAATGTCGATTTAATCGCGATTGGTAACGGCACTGCTAGCCGTGAAACAGAAGCGGTTATTGCAGAAATGATGGCGGCAAACCCAGACTTGAACCTTACGCGTGTTTCAGTATCTGAAGCAGGTGCATCGGTTTATTCTGCGTCTGAATTGGCCTCACAAGAATTGCCAGAGCTCGACGTTTCAATTCGTGGTGCAGTATCAATTGCACGTCGTTTACAAGATCCATTGGCTGAACTGGTGAAGATTGACCCTAAATCGATTGGTGTAGGTCAATATCAACATGACGTAAACCAAACAGGACTGGCGAAAACGCTTGAAGCTGTGGTTGAAGACTGTGTGAACTCGGTCGGTGTAGATGTCAATACTGCATCTCCTGCAGTCCTGTCGTATATCGCAGGTTTGAATAAATCGATTGCACAACAGATTTTTGAATACCGTAAAGAAAATGGTCGTTTTGACAACCGTCAAGCCTTGAAAAATGTACCACGTTTAGGTGAGCGTACTTTTGAACAGGCAGCAGGTTTCTTGCGTATTCAAGATGGTTCTGAACCATTGGATGCATCAGCCGTTCACCCTGAAAGCTATGCTTTGGTCAGCAAAATCGTTGAAGCAAAAGCAACCACGGTAAAAGACATCATCGGTAATTCTGAAATCATTCGTCAGGTAAATGCTGAAGAATTTGCAGATGACAAATTTGGTCTGCCAACGATTCAAGACGTACTGAGCGAACTTGAAAAACCGGGTCGTGACCCACGTCCAGAATTTCGTACTGCGAAGTTCCGTGAAGACATTACCGAAGTATCGCAATTGACTGAAGGCATGCAACTTGAAGGCGTGATTACCAATGTAACCAACTTCGGTGCATTTGTTGATGTGGGCGTACACCAAGACGGTTTGGTACATATTTCTGAACTTGCCAATGAATTTGTAGCAGATCCGCATAAAGTGGTGAAACCGGGGCAAATTGTTCAAGTGCGTGTATTGCAAGTAGATGCTGAACGTAATCGTGTCAACTTGTCTATGCGTCCTGAAGGGTCTGAAGCACCAGCGAAAGCACCACGTCAGCCACGCCGCGAGCAAAATGCTCCGACTGAGCAACGTGGTGAACGTAAGCCGCAAGCGAAGCGTCCGCAAACTGCGCGTCCTCAAGGAGACCGTCCACAAGGTCATAAAAAACCTCAAGCTGCTAAACCACAAGAGCAAAAAATTGGTGGTTTGGGTGCATTGTTATTACAAGCAGGAATTAAAGGTTCAAAATAATCTTTGATTGCTAAAAAAACCTCCCTATGGGGAGGTTTTTTCATCTCTATTAATACTTAATTGAAGTTCTAAACTATTTGACTGAATTTTATATAATTCAATATTTTCAATAGACTTAAACTGTTCTAGGCTAAGTAAATATTTAAAAAAATCACTATAAATTGTCTCTATAGACATATTTTTTTCTGCAATTTTCAAAAGTTTGTAGCCAACACTAGTTAATTTAAATAACTGTAAATTAAACTCCTTAGAAGATTTAAAACAAATTAAAAAAGGTTGATTAACGCTACGTCTATACCATTGACAATTTCTGCCATTTATAATTATTGGATTAGATGGCGCGCTCATACCATTCATATTATGTAAACTTTCAATTAGCCCAAAATCAACTAACTCCTCTAAATCATTTTCTGTGATATCAGGAAAATTGATTGATGACTTAAGAGTTTGTCCATCAACAACAAATAATTTTTCATGAATAATGTATTTTGAAAGATTAGTGAAATTTAGTAGATGATTTTTATTCATCATAGAAAAAGTATTAAGTACTAAATAATTTATAGAATTAGGTTGAGAAATTTCTTCGCTTAAAATATTTCCCCATAAATCTTGTAATTCATCTTCAGAAACCTCTTTACCATAATTCATCCATTTATTAAAAAATGTCTCTGAAATTTGCTCATCACTGATTTCTTCATCAGCTTTTTCAGATAAATGTTCATAAGCTTTACTTAAGCATTCACCTAAGTTTTCAGATTGGTTTTGATTATTCTGAGCAAGAATTAACCCTAAAGGAGAGGTAGGATTTCCAATTTGTTCTTCGATTAAAATAAATCTTTCATCTCTAAACTCTGCTAGACCTTGTTGAATAAGCTCAGCGTCTTTTTGATCTTGGGTCGTAGAAAGAGTTTCAAGCCGCTTTTGCTGAAGAATTTTTTTAGAAAAGAATAAATCTGTAAGTTTTCCCACACCCTTATTTACTGCTGTTGTTGCAATCCCAGTAGCAGCCTTAATAATTTCTTGTTCCATATTCATAGTTATTTGATTTAATTATTATTATCTTAACGAAAAACCTCCCATTTGGGAGGTTTTTTTATACCAGCTTTGGCACAATCCAACTGCAAATAATCAGCATAATACCCAAATGCCCTAATTTACGACTTACTTTTTCTAGTCTTGAAATTTGTACAGGAGACTGTTGAGCAGATCCTCTCAGTTTTATCGATGCCATCGACTTATTGAAATGTAAAAAGATAGCCAGATCGATACAAATTAAAATACTACCGACATCACTGACGATCTCCATCAATTGATAATCTTGTTGATAGAGAGAGGTTGCTATTCGGGAGCAAAGGAACAGGGCAAAAGCCAAACAGGCATATTGAAAAATAACAGCAGCAATCCGCATAAAAATCTAAAAGCAAAAAATGATGCCTGTTTATAACATAAAAAAGCCAGTCTCATGACTGGCCTTCATTTCAAAATATTTTACCAATGTTCACCCGGGAACAGACGTGCATACGCTTTTTGTACCCAATTCAATTTCTGTGGTTCACCCACCGAAGCTGAAGAGCTTGGGAACAGGTTATAACCAATCGACATCAACTTGTTATTGATATCTGGTGCGATAGAGTAGGTGATAGAAGCCAAACGGCCTAAGTGAGTCGCTACTTTCTTCGGACGTTTTACAATGGCATAAGCAATGAGATCTGCTGCCTGCTCCGGCGAAAGTGTAGGTACATATTTATAAATTTTGGTTGGTGCAATCATTGGGGTGCGTACCAATGGCATGTAAACCGAAGTAATCGCAATTTTATGCGAATGAACTTCTGCAGACAGACAGCGGCTGAATGCATCCAAGGCAGCTTTAGATGCGACATAAGCTGAAAAACGGGTCGCATTGGCCAATACACCGATTGAGCTGATATTAATAATATGACCATCGCGACGAATCATCATCTGCGGCAAAATATTCATCACCAAACGGATTGCGCCAAAGTAATTCAGTTGCATGGTGCGTTCAAAATCATGGAAACGATCGGACGATTCATGTACTGCACGGCGAATAGAACGTCCTGCATTATTAATTAAAATATCAATATGATCGACAGATTCTAAAACCTGTTTAGAAACTTCATCAATCGATTCCATGTTATTTAAATCACATGGAAACACTGAAGCCTGTCCACCTTTTGCTTCAATTTCTTGTTTAACTTGATCTAATGTGTCTTTGGTACGCGCCAACAATAAAACGTGTGCGCCTGCATCGGCAAGTTTATGTGCAGCAGTTAAGCCAATACCACTGGATGCACCTGTGATTAAAACCACTTTGCCGTTAACTCGATTTCGAAAGAGTTTCTCTAGTCTTGAATTCACGCTGTTTTTTCCTGATTTAAATAAAACTAAATTCTAGATTATGTTTTTTGTAGTTGATTATTTGGCTCAAAATATTGGGGAATTGAGCTCTTCTCATCTGGGTTATGATAACCAATGTTTAAAAAAAATCTATAAATAAGTTGTTGAATTTACAAATATAATTAGAGTAATTGCTCTATTATTGTTCTTCTTATTACTTAATTTCTACCATGATTTCAAAACAAAGCAAAGAGAAATAAGTAAAAAGTACTGAATAAATACAGAACTTTCTTCCCGATGAGGAAGAAAGTTCGATTTAAAATCGTTGACAAAATATTAAACTTGAGCCAGTGCCTGTTCCAAATCTGCAATTAAATCATCAATATGTTCAATCCCAACCGATAAGCGAACCATATCTGTGCTGACACCTGCAGACTTCAATTCTTCTTCATTCAACTGACGATGGGTGGTGGTCGCAGGGTGACAAGCCAGACTTTTTGCATCTCCAATATTCACCAGACGGGTAAAGAGTTGCAGCGCGTCAATAAAGCGAGTACCGCCTGCAAGACCATCTTGTACCCCAAAAGACAGAATTGCAGATGGTTTACCTTTCACATATTTTTGTGCCAAAGCATGCTGTGGGTGATCTTTCAGGCCAGCGTAATTGACCCATTTTACTTTAGGATGCTGCTTTAAATACTCCGCCACCTTTTGCGCATTTTCAGTATGACGCTCCATACGTAAATTCAAAGTTTCCAAACCTTGCAGAATCAGGAAGACGCTGAGAGGACTAATGGCGGCACCGGTATTGCGTAATGGCACCACACGGGCACGCGCGATATATGCTGCTTCACCTAAAGCTTCCACATAATTCACCCCGTGATAACTCGGATCAGGTGTATTCAGCACTTTGAAGCGTTCAGGATATTTGCCCCAAGGAAATTTACCGCTATCCACAATGGCACCGCCAATCGAATTGCCATGACCGCCAATATATTTGGTCAGTGAATGCACCACGATATCTGCGCCATGTTCAAAGGGTTTCAGCAGAGCAGGGGTGGCAACAGTGTTATCGACAACGACCGGAACGCCATATTCATGCGCAATTTTCGCAATCGCTTCCAGGTCGATGATATTCCCCAGTGGATTGCCGATGGATTCCACAAATACCAGTTTGGTTTTCTCATCAATCAGACCGCGTAGCGCTTCCGGATCTTGGTAATCAAAGAAACGGACTTCAATGCCTTGTTTTGGCAAAGTGTGTGCAAACAGGTTGTAAGTTCCGCCATATAAAGTCGAAACCGAGGCAATATTGTCGCCCACTTCGGCAATGGTCTGAATGGCATAGGTAATGGCTGACATGCCGGAAGCTAAAGCCAATGCACCAATACCGCCTTCGAGTGCAGCCAGGCGTTGCTCTAGAACCGCAGTAGTCGGATTCATAATACGGGTGTAGATATTGCCCTGAACCTTTAAATCAAATAAATCGGCCCCATGTTGAGTATTGTCAAAGGCATAAGATGTAGTCTGATAAATTGGTACAGCCACCGCTTTTGTGGTGGGGTCTGGACTATAGCCGGCATGAATGGCAAGGGTTTCGTCTTTATAGGTCATGTTTACTTCATCTTCGTGAGTTAAATTTGATCAAGTTTAGCATTTCTATATATGAATCAAAGTGCTATTTAAGTGAAATTGTTATCTGGAATATTTATATCAGTGATCATTTTTCACTTCAGCTTGAACCAGTTTCAGGTTGGGTTAATATGTTTAAAAAATAAACGTGTCCTGAGTTGTAACATTCTATTGAAGATGCGAGCTATGCCTTATTTTTTCAGCGCTTTCATCGTATAATGTCGGCAATTATTTGTTCGCATAATATTATGGTTATGCGAATGTTGTTTTTTCTATAGAGGAGTCCTACGTGGCCCAATATATTTACACGATGAACCGTGTGTCGAAGATGGTTCCGCCTAAGCGCGAAATCCTGAAAGACATCTCTTTATCATTTTTCCCAGGTGCAAAAATTGGTGTGCTTGGTTTAAACGGTGCAGGTAAATCGACCTTGCTTCGTATTATGGCGGGCGTAGATAAAGATTTCTCAGGTGAAGCACGTGCTCAACCGGGTATTAAAATCGGTTATCTTGAGCAGGAACCACCATTAGATCCAAATAAAGACGTTCGTGGTAACGTTGAAGATGGTTTACGTGAACCTCTAGATGCTTTGGCACGTCTGGATGAAGTATTTGCAGAATATGCAGCAGAAGATGCTGACTTTGATGCACTTGCCAAAGAACAAGAGAAGTTAGAAGCGATTATCCAGACTTGGGATGCACATAACCTAAGCAATCAAATGGATCAGGCAGCAGCTGCATTAAACCTTCCAGCTTGGGATGCAGATGTAAACCTGCTTTCAGGTGGTGAACGTCGCCGTGTTGCATTGTGTCGTTTATTGCTTTCTAAACCGGACATGTTGCTTCTTGATGAACCGACTAACCATTTAGATGCAGAATCTGTAACTTGGTTAGAACGTTTCTTGAAAGACTTTGCCGGTACAATTGTTGCGATTACGCATGACCGTTATTTCTTGGATAACGTGGCCGAGTGGATTCTGGAGCTTGACCGTGGACATGGTATTCCTTACCAAGGCAACTATTCGTCTTGGTTGGAACAGAAAAATGCCCGTTTAGAGCAAGAGAACAAGCAGGAAGAATCTTTTGCGAAAGCATTAAAGAAAGAACTTGAATGGGTTCGTTCAAATGCTAAAGGTCAGCAAAAGAAAAATAAAGCGCGTATGGAACGTTTTGAAGAGTTGAACTCTAAAGAATTCCAGCAACGTAACGAAACTTCTGAAATCTACATTCCACCTGGCCCACGCTTAGGGAACAAGGTGGTAGATGTTGAAGGCATTAGTAAATCATTTGATGGTCGTTTGCTTTATGAGAACTTAACCTTCTCTGTGCCACCGACTGCGATTGTAGGTATTGTTGGTCCTAACGGTGCAGGTAAAACCACACTGTTCCGTATGATGACCGGCGAGCAACAACCTGATACCGGTACGGTAACTCTGGGTGAGTCAGTTAAAGTGGCTTACGTAGGGCAGTTGCGTGATACTTTGGATGACAATAAAACCGTTTGGGAAGAAATTTCTGGTGGTTTAGATATCTTGAAAGTGGGCGATTACGAAATCGCATCACGTGCTTATATCGGTCGTTTCAACTTTAAAGGCCAAGATCAGCAAAAACGTGTTGGCAGCTTGTCTGGTGGTGAGCGTAACCGTCTGCAACTTGCAAAAGTCTTGCAGCAAGGCGCAAACGTAATCTTGCTGGATGAGCCATCAAACGACTTGGATATCGAAACGTTACGTGCGCTGGAGGATGCAATTCTTGTATTCCCGGGTACCGTAATGGTGGTATCGCATGACCGTTGGTTCCTAGACCGTATTGCAACACACATCTTGTCGTTTGAAAATGAACAGCCTGAATTCTATGCGGGTAACTATGCTGAATATGAAGCATATCGCCAGGCACGTTTAGGTGATGCTGCTGCACAAAAGCGTTCTAAATACAAAAAAATTGGTTAATTGCTTATTTTGATGTAAATAAAAAAACCAGCCTGAGGGCTGGTTTTTTTATTTACATTTTTTAGCAAAAGGCCAACCTGTCAAAAGCTTTTTGCAATTCCGCTTTCGCATCAGGATGACCTTGGTGTGCAGCTTGCTCTAAGCACTGCTCTGCATGAATATAGCTACGGACTAAACCTAACTGACCATTTAGATCGCTTAAACCCATTTTATATTGAGCTTCTTTATCTCCTCTTAATGCTGCGCGGAGGTAAAACCACATTGCATTACGTAGATCCTGACTTTCTTGAAGTGTTGAATTGGAGGTTTTTATTTATTTTTCAAATGAATGATTTGTAATTGGCTGTTTATAGAATATATAAATATTTTATTGGCTTTATAAAATTTAACCAGATAGTCATATGATGTTAAAACAGTGGTAATAAGTTAAATTATCTAAAAATAATAAGGAGCTTTAAAATGAGTACAGCTCACGGACATGATCATAGTCATGCGGTTGTGACCGAAAATAATGCCAAGAAATTAACCTTTGCCTTGGTGCTGACCACTACATTTTTAATTGTAGAAGTGATCGCCGGTTTTATTACGCAAAGTTTGGCTTTACTCTCTGATGCAGCCCATATGTTTACGGATGCTGCTGCGCTTGCGATAGCACTGGTGGCGATAAAAATAGGCAAGCTTCCTGCCGATAATAAGCGTACTTTTGGCTATCAGCGCTTTGAAATTCTGGCAGCTTTGTTTAATGCATCGATGCTATTTGTCGTGGCGATGTATATTTTGTATGAGGCCTATCAGCGTTTCTCCAATCCGCCTGAAATTCAAAGTGTGGGAATGATGATCGTGGCGATTATAGGCCTGATCATTAATCTGATTTCGATGAAAATTCTATTTTCAAGTAGTCAGGACAGTTTGAATATAAAAGGGGCATATTTGGAGGTCTTGAGTGATGCTGTAGGTTCTGTAGGCGTGTTTATTGGGGCAGTGATTATTTATTTCACTCACTGGGTTTGGGTTGATACCTTAATTGCGGTACTGATTGGTTTTTGGGTACTGCCTCGAACCTGGGTTTTATTGAAGCAAAGTATCAATATTTTGCTTGAAGGTGTGCCGGAAGAAATTGATATTGAAAAACTGCGTAATGATCTGCTGAGTTTAAAAGATGTCGAAAGTATTCATCAACTCAAGGTTTGGGCGATTACTTCGAAGAATGTGCATCTGACCGTACATTTGTATGCGCCACAGGCTGATCGTAATGCCCTGTATCAGCAGGCTTTGGAAATGTTAAGCCATATCCATGGCATTACTGAAATGACGCTACAAATTGAAGAGGATGAATGTCTTGCGCATTCATATGGTCAGCCGGATGACAATCCACAACAATCTCCTCATCAGCATGAAGATTCACATCAGCACGACGACTGAACATGGGGCTGATGTGAAAGCAGTTTTATTTTAAATTTCCCACTCGTGATTGCATTCACGACATTTCCATTTTTTTTGAGACTGCATAAAACCTTGCATCGAGATTCTAAAGTCGGGCAGGTCGCGGTAGAACAGAAAGCCTGCAATCAAACACAGTACAAATACCGCCACTGTTGCTGATTGCAGGGTAGTGCCGGCGCCATCGCCAAAAATCCACATTGCAATACTAATTAAAACCAACAGCAATAAGATGAAAACAGCAGGAATTAAAAAGACTAAACTTTTAGGGACTACTGGTCGTACCGCAGGTCCGCCGGATTGTGCAACAGGCATAATTTTAGGGCTTTGGCATTTTGGGCAACGGTATTGCATTGCAACTCCATAATTCTAATCTATGGGTTATTCTAATCGGAATGCCACAGAAAGCAAAAATATACTTGGCATCAGCACTATGAACGGAATAGGCAGCGCATGACGCTTCATTTGAACGTTCTGTTGTTATATTTTAAATGGTGAAAATATGTACTAAAATAAGTGTTTTGAATTAAAACTAGATTATTACTATGTGGTGGATTGCTTTTATTTTACTAGGAACATATATCGGTGGCATTTTTGGCTTATTGATTACCATAACGCTGTATATCTGTAGCTTGGCAGTTTCTCGTAAGTAACTGGGTAAGAATCAACTAAGAATCAGATGAGGTTGGTGAACCAGTTTTTTTACTGCTCGATTAATTGTGATTATACAGGTCGTAAAAAAGCCACTGAATAGGTCAGTGGCTTTTTTGAATTTGGCGTCCCTACGGGGATTCGAACCCCGGTTACCGCCGTGAAAGGGCGATGTCCTAGGCCTCTAGACGATAGGGACTTATCGAGGCAACACAGGTAAAACATGAGATGGTGGAGTCAAGGAGGATCGAACTCCTGACCTCTACAATGCCATTGTAGCGCTCTACCAACTGAGCTATGACCCCAGTCTGTGTGGACGCAATATTAGGGATATTGCGTCCACACGTCAACTATAAAATCACTTATGCTTCATCAACTGCGTCATTTTTCGGCAATTTTAAGCTTTCATTGAGTTTTTCCCAAACTTTTGCTTCTTTTTTACTCGGAACGCCAACAATTTCAAGTGCATGACGTAAACGGGAAAAAGTTAAATCAGGTCCAATGGTCACCATTGACTGCATAACCGGGGTTGAACTGGTCGAACCGGCAATGGCAATAAAGAAAGCAGGCATGAAATCACGAAGCTTAACTTCCATCTGAGTTGCCAAGTCCATTAATGTTTGGCTAACCGTATCGTTATTCCAGCTAAATAAGCTTTCTAAACGCCAAATCGCGAATTGCAGGCTTTGACGAACCTGTTCTTCAGACAATTTTTTGCTTTCAAATTGTTCTTTAGACAATTGCGGGAATTGGTTGAAGTAGAAGCCAGCCCAGTTCACCGCTTCAGACAGCAAGTTGATACGCGGTTGAATCGCAGCAGCAATGTCTTCCAACATTTTACGGTCTGCTTTCCAGGCCAAAAGTGTATTTAACAATTCAGCAGGAGAGAGCGCTTTAATCCACTGACCATTGAGCCAGTTGAGCTTTTCTACATCAAAGATTGGACCACCGAGCGATACACGCTTAATGTCGAAATGTTCAATCATTTCTGCCAAAGTGAATTTTTCACTTTCGTCCGGCATTGACCAGCCCATCCGGCCTAAATAGTTTAATAACGCCTCTGGAAGTACGCCGATGTCTTTATAGTAATTGATTGAAGTTGGGTTTTTACGTTTAGACAGTTTTGATTTATCCGGATTACGTAATAATGGCATGTGACAAAGCACAGGCATATTCCAACCAAAGTATTGGTACAATAATTGGTGTTTAGGTGCAGATGGAATCCATTCTTCACCACGGATCACATGGGTAATTTGCATTAAATGGTCATCGACCACATTGGCCAAATGGTACGTTGGCAAGCCATCGGTTTTAAGCAAAATTTGCATATCGACTTGCGCCCATGGAATTTCCACTTCGCCACGCAGCATATCGTCAAATTTACAGCTACCTTCAGCGGGTACTTTCATACGAATAACGTGCGCTTCGCCTGCAGCTAAACGACGTTGAACTTCATCTTCAGATAAAAGTAAACCACGACCGTCGTAACGTGGGCTTTCGCCGCGAGCTTGCTGTTCAGTACGCATCTGATCCAAATCTTCACTTGTTGCGAAGCAGTAAAATGCATGACCCTTTTCAACAAGTTCTAAAGCATATTTTTTATAGATGTCCATACGTTCAGATTGACGATATGGGGCATGAGGGCCACCAATATCGGGACCTTCTGACCAATTCAAACCTAACCAACGCAATGAATCTAAAATCATTTTTTCAGATTCAGGAGTTGAGCGAAGTTGATCGGTGTCTTCAATACGAAGAATAAACTCTCCACCATGCTGTTTGGCAAAACATAAGTTAAACAAGGCAATGTAGGCAGTGCCTACATGTGGGAAGCCTGTAGGAGAAGGGGCAATACGAGTACGAACAGTCATAATGAATATTTTTCAGAATGTGAATAGAAAGTATTATAACGAAAAAGCCTAATCATCTTAATGTTAAATTCGACATTGAGAGGATTAGGCTTCGTCTAAACTTCTTAAAGGGACAAGAAGTTCGGTATTAAGTTAAGAATTATTTTGCGGGAAAAATACTTGGACAAAACGGCTGAATTTTTGATTTTGAGCAGCAAAAAAGCTTTGTGTAGGTGCAGCTTTAATTTCAGTCAGGACTTTTAAATCATTGTCATTACGGAAAGTATTTGAACCTTGCTTTTGTTGTTGTAACGCTTTTTCAATCAGCGATGTTTTTTCAGGTAAAACACTGATTTTGGCATCGGTGGCTTTAATGGCAGCTGTATGACCGACTTGAGCCATCAAGCTTAAAGTTAGACTTAAACTCAATGCTGTTATAACTGGTGTAAATTTCATTTCCACATCCCCCTTTCTGGTCTGGAACTCTCTAGATTTTCTTTTTATATTCTAGTGATACTATTTAAACACATAAAAAAATATAAAAGTAGAATGGGGTCACACTTTCTTACAAAAGGATAAAAAACCCATTCAATGTAGCTCCTTTGTATCAAATAACTATGGAGACAACATGAAGATTTATAGCAAAGATGAAGATTCATACTGGTTTATGAGTCTTTTAGTATTAAAAATGCATAGAAAAGCATTTTAGTAGATATCCATAAAACTGATTTTTAATCAATAAAACAATATAAACATATGATTGTTAAAAATATTTTAGATTTATATAGTGCTTTTAATCATTAAGTACGAGTTTAAAATCATGAAAAAAATAATAGCATCTACAATTTTGGCGGTATTAGGGGGAATCACGTCACATAGCTTCGCTGCAAAAGATTTTCTCAACGTTTCCTATGATCCGACGCGTGAATTTTATCAAGAATATAATCAGGCATTTGGTGATTTCTGGAAACAGCGAACTGGACAAGAAGTGAATTTCAAACAATCCCATGGCGGTTCAGGCAAGCAAGCGCGTTCCGTGATTGATGGTTTACAAGCTGATGTGGTGACTCTGGCTTTGGCCAATGATATAGAAGAAATTGTAAATGCAGGTTTAATCAATAAAAACTGGCAAAAACAGTTCCCGAATAATTCAGCACCTTATACCTCGACTGTGGTGTTTTTGGTACGCAAAGGCAATCCTAAAAATATTAAAGACTGGAATGATTTAACCAAGCCAGGGGTAGAAATTATCACGCCAAATCCTAAAACAGGTGGCGCGCCACGCTGGATTTATCTTTCGGCTTGGGGCTATGCGCTAAAACAACCGGGCGGTAACGATGCCAAAGCCAAAGAGTTGGTGAAAAAGCTTTATCAAAACGTGAAAGTGCTGGATTCGGGTGCACGTGGTTCATTAACCACTTTTGCGGAACGTGGCATTGGCGATGTGTTGTTGTCTTGGGAAAATGAGGCCTTACTGGCAACTCAGGGTTTGGGTAAAGATAAATATCAGATTATTTATCCCTCTATTTCAATTTTGGCAGAGCCATCGGTCGCGATTGTCGATAAAAATGTGGATAAAGATGGTAACCGTAATTTAGCTAAAGGTTACCTGAATTATTTATATTCACCCAAGGGACAGGATTTGGCTGCACAATATTTCTTCCGTCCACGTAATCCGCAAATCGCAGCAAAATATGCGGCGCAATTTCCAAAAATCAAACTGTTTACCATTGGTGATGTGTTTGGTGGCTGGGCTAAAGCTCAAAAAACCCACTTTGTGAATGGTGCGATTTTCGATCAGATTTATAGTGAGAAAAACTAAATTTAATTGATGGTTAAAGATTTTTAGCAGAAGCGGATAATGATTATTATCCGTTTTTTGCATATATAATTCAGAAAACAGTATATATGCGAAATAAGTAAACTGTTTAATTTATTTTGAATAGAAACATGTATTTAATATTATGGTGAAGTATTTGGCTGAATGCACAAGGGTTTAATTCATTGCGATTTATGATTTTATTTCATATATTTAGCAGTAATGAAGATAACTAGTCTGTACTGTGATGAAAAATCAATTTAAAGCGTTATTCAGTGCGGCATTGCTGGCAACCGGCATTGCATTTACTGCAACCACTGCTCAGGCAGCAGATCGTGAATTTTTAAATGTATCTTATGATGCAACCCGTGAATTTTATGATGAATTTAATAAATCATTTGGGGCTTACTGGAAACAACGTACCGGTCATACGGTAAATTTCAAACAGTCGCACGGTGGTTCAGGTAAACAAGCGCGTTCAGTGGTAGATGGCTTACAAGCTGATGTGGTGACCCTGGCTTTGGCCAATGATATTGAAGAAATTGTTAAATCAGGTCAAATCCAGCCGGGTTGGCAAAAAGAGTTTCCATATAACTCTGCACCTTATACCTCTACCATCGTATTTATGGTGCGTAAAGGCAATCCAAAACAAATTAAAGACTGGTCTGATTTAACCAAACCGGGCGTACAAATTATTACCCCAAATCCGAAAACTGGTGGGTTGCCACGTTGGGTATATCTGTCTGCTTGGGGGTATGCACTTAAGCAACCGGGTGGTACTGATGCTAAAGCCAAAGAGTTCGTGGGTAAAATGTACCATAACGTAAAAGTAATGGACTCGGCTGCGCGCGCGTCAATGACCACTTTTGCTGAACGTGGCATTGGTGATGTATTGCTGACTTGGGAAAATGAAGCTCTGGTGACTCAAAAGAGCATAGGTAAAAATAAGTTCGACATTATCTATCCTTCAATGTCAATTTTGACTGAACCTTCAGTGGCAATTGTGGATAAAAATGTCGAAAAAGATGGCAATAAATGGTTAGCCAAAGGCTATATCAATTACTTGTACTCACCATTGGGTCAAGAAATGGCAGCAAAATATTTCTACCGTCCACGTAATCCAGAAGTGCTCGCTAAATATTCTGCTCAATTCCCTAAAATTAAAACCTTTACCATTGATGACGTGTTTGGTGGCTGGGCTCAAGCGCAAAAAACTCATTTTGTGAATGGGGCAACTTTCGATCAGATTTATAACACGCGTAAATAACTACTTGATCTCGCCTAAAAAAGCCTCCTGTATAGGGGGCTTTTTTATTTTTGATCGGACATATTTTAAAATTAAATTTTGAATTGAAAATATAACTTTACTTTGATTAATGACCCGTCCGACTTCAACCATGGTCATCATTTTTAGTCTGAATTTGCTGTTAGAGATAGGTTTTAAAATAAGCCCGAATTATACTGTAGCTCTAATTTTGATATGAGAAAACTAGAGATCTGAATGACCTGTCAAAGATAAACAACCAGAATATTCAGCTTGGTCTTTGAGTCGTTGATCATTGGTGTGGGGAAAAGCCTGATTTTAACAAACAATTTGCACCCGTATTGAGCTGTTAAAATGCGATAAGAGCACATGAAAGATGACTTAAATCTGCGTTGCATAAATCCAAGAACGGTTTTCTCTATAGAAAGTAATATTTCCCTACAAAAAGTCGTTTGGAGCTTTATCAAAACAAGGTAATAATGTGCAGTTAAATTTTTCATAGTATTGATTGAACCCTTATGTCGCATATTTCTGTATTACTTCACGAAACTGTTGATGCCTTATTGGCAGATCGAAATACAGGAATTTATGTCGATGGTACTTTTGGCCGAGGTGGTCATACCCGTTTTTTGCTTTCTAAATTAGATGAAAATGCACGTGTATACGGCTTTGATAAAGATCCGCAAGCGTTGGAAGCTGCAGCAATATTAGAGCAAGAAGATTCACGGTTTAAAATTATTCATGCCAGTTTTGCCGATTTAAAACAAGAACTTGAAGCGCGTGGCATTGGTTTGGTTGATGGGGTGATGGCAGATTTAGGGGTGTCATCTCCGCAGCTCGATCAGGCTGAACGCGGGTTTAGCTTTATGAAAGATGGGCCACTGGATATGCGGATGGACAATTCAAAAGGTCCGACTGCGGCTGAATGGCTGGTTAATATTGAAGAAGAAGCCTTGGCCAATGCTATTTTTCAATATGGTGAAGAGCGTTATAGTCGCCGTATTGCCAAAGCGATTAAAGCTGCGGGTTATATTGAAACGACTGCACAACTGGCTGAAATTGTGAAAGTTGCCCATCCGAAATGGGAAAAAAATAAACATGCAGCCACCCGGACTTTTCAGGGCATCCGTATTGCCATTAATAAAGAATTAGAAGATATTGAAGCATTCTTGCCGCAAGCAGTGGATGTACTAAAAACTGGGGGGCGTTTGGCTGTGATTAGTTTCCACTCCTTAGAAGATCGTTTAATTAAACAGTTTATTCAAAAAGAATCGACTTTAGCGGAAGATACCAGTTGGGGGATGCCACAAGAACGGGAAGATACTCGTCGTTTAAAGAAAATTTCCCGAGTACGTGCCAGTGAAGAAGAGATTAAAGCCAATTTTCGTTCACGTAGTGCATGGCTTAGAGTTGCAGAACGCTTAGCTTCGAAAGGCGAATAATGAAAACTGAAGTTGTTGAAAAGAAAACAGAAAAAGTGGCGATGAAAAAAACCATCAGTTATATCGTTTTACTGGTATTGGTTTTTTTTAGCGCACTTATGGTGGTGTTTCAAGTTTTTGAATATCGTCATGATTATCGTGAATTAAGTTCTTTTACGCGCGAAAAGGATGACCTGAATGCAGAGTGGGGGCGCTTGCTCATCGAGCAGCAAACCTTTGGTGCAACCGCGCAGATTGGCACACGTGCTGTGACGCAGTTGCGCATGTATTCACCCCCTGCAGCACAGACAGTTGTAATTTCTTTACCAATGACTTCAGACGAGAAAAAATAAGGCTAGCTGTAATATGGTGGACAACAGAAACAAGCAAGTGCGTAAAAAGCAGCAGCCGATTACGGATAAAAACACCCTAAGCGTGGATATGTGGCGTTTTTATCTGATGTGGAGTGTGGTTTTACTCTGCTTTATAGCTTTAGTGGGTCGTGCATTTTATGTACAGGTTATCAATAAAGACTTTTTGCAAAACAAAGCCAATGCCAATATTTTAAGAACGGAAAAGGTCAAGGCGATGCGCGGCGTGATTTATGATCGTCATGGTGTACCTTTGGCCATTAGTACGCCGGTCATGAAAGTGGTGATTGATCCGCGGGACTATTTTGAAACTAAAAAACAGTTTGATGAGATTACGGCTGAACTGGCTAAAGATCCCACTAACCGTAAGCTAAAACGTCAATTACCGGATAAAAACTTAAATCTGGATGAACTTGCCGATGCAGTGGGAATTGATCGTGCCGAGTTGAAAAAGAAAATGAACGAGAAACCTCGTTCACGTTATTTGGTTCTGCAAAAAGAAATTCCACCGCAGCAGGCTGAACTGATTGCCAAACGTGAGTTCCAAGGCGTTTATACGGAGAAAAACTATAAGCGTTATTATCCTCAACCTCAGCCGAATGCACAAATTATTGGCTTGACCAATAGTGAAGGGATCGGGATCGAAGGTCTGGAAATGCAGCTGAATGATGCTTTATCAGGGCAGGATGGCGCCCAACAAGTGGTACGCGACAAAAAAGGCAATCGTTTCAAAGATCCTGAAGTGACTAAAGAAGTTGAAGCTGGGGAAAATATCACCTTAAGTATTGATTCTCGTCTGCAATATATTATGTACCGTGAATTGACTGCTGCAGGGGTAGCCAATAATGCCCGTTCAGCGACTGCCATTGCAGTAGATATCAAAACGGGTGAAATTCTGGCCATGACCAGTTGGCCGTCTTATAACCCGAACGATAAAAAAAGTTTAGGCAATAAAGATGCCATGCGTAACCGTGGTGCGGTCGATTCATTTGAACCGGGTTCGACCATGAAACCCTTGACTGTCGCTATGGCGCTGGAAAGTGGCAAATACACGCCAAACTCAGTGGTAAATACTTCACCGGGCAGTATGCGTATTGGCAACCATACCATTCGTGATACGCATAACTATGGCGTACTCACTTTGGGTGGCATTATCCAGAAATCATCGAACGTCGGTGTTGCGAAACTTGCATTGTCCTTGCCTTATGCCACCTTACCGACTTTTTATAAGCGGGTAGGAATGGGGCAGCGTTCAGCAGTGAAATTCCCGGGGGAAAGTGGAGGCTTAATCTTGCCACCCAGCAAATGGAATGTCTCTGAAGTGGGCACCATGGCTTACGGTTATGGCCTGAATGCGACCGTGCTGCAAATTGCGGATGCCTATGCCATGCTTGCCAATAAAGGCGTCAAGGTTCCTTTAAGTTTATATAAATTAGACCAGCCTCCGAAGGGTGAGCAAATCATTGATGCGAAAATTGCCGATCAAGTATTGTTGATGATGGAAACAGCGACATTGCCAGGTGGAACGGCTACACGTGCCACTATTCCGGGCTATCGTGTGGCCGGTAAAACGGGTACTGCACATAAGCTACGTGCTGACCGTAAAGGTTATTCAACCAGCGAATATCGTGCTTTATTTGCCGGTGTTGCACCGGTGAGCGATCCGCGTTTGGCCATGATTGTCGTGGTGGAAAATCCCCAAGGTTCTTACTATGGGGGGACGGTATCTGCGCCTGTATTCGCACGGGTCATGCAAGAATCGCTACGTTTAATGAATGTGCCTTTAGATAGACCTTTAGATATTCCCAAAATTCAGTAACAGGTGATGAATGTCCATTACATTTCAAGATCTCTACACCGCTGACAAAATCACTGAATGGATGACCAAACCATTCAGTGGCTTTGCTTTAGATAGCCGTAACGTTGAGTCAGGGCAAATTTTTATTGCCCTGAATAGTTTTTCTCAACCGCAAAAAACCTTGCAGTTTGCACAGTCAGCTTTGGCAAACGGTGCTATGGCTGTGGTGAGTGAAGCCGATTTAGGCTTGGATAATAGTGTGGTTGTGCCGAATGTCCGTCATCTGATGGGAGCGTGGCAAAAGCAATATTTACAAGCGACTCAGCCCATACCAGCGCCCCGAATTCTTGCGGTGACAGGAACCAATGGTAAAACCACCATCTCACGACTTGTTGCTGAATTATTAATGTTGCAGGGAAAAAAATGTGCAGTAATGGGAACCACGGGTAACGGGATTTTACCGAATCTGGAAGCGTCTTCGCATACCACATTAGATGCATTACACCTGCAAAATGCCTTGCATAGCTATGCACAGCAAGGTGCTGAATTTGCTGCGATTGAAGCCAGCTCACATGGTCTGGAACAAGGCCGTTTAAATGGCTGTGATATTGAAATTGCAGCCTACAGTAATTTAAGCCGTGATCATCTGGATTATCACGGTACGCTTGAAGCCTATGCTGAAGCCAAGTCACGCTTATTCAAATTTCCAACTTTGAAAGTGGCAATTATCAATATCGATGATGAACATGCCCAGATCATGATTGATGCAGCAAAAACCAATCCTGCACAACCGAAAATTCTGACTTATTCAACCACGCAGCCAGCGGATTATCAGGTTGAAAATATTCAATACAGTTTAAATGGTGCACACTTTAAATTGATTACCCAACAGGGTGAGTTTGACGTTCAGAGTCCATTGCTGGGTCACTTTAATATCGAAAACCTAGTGGCAAGTTTGGTGACTGCGGAGCAAGCTGGCTTTGATCTTGCTACACTGATTTCAACCATTGCACAATTGAAAGGTGCGCCGGGTCGGATGCAGGTGATTCGTGACGAAGATCGATTATTTGTGGTGGATTATGCCCATACACCAGATGCCTTAATTCAGGTACTCAAAACCTTAAAACGTCATGTATCCAATCAGTTGTGGGCAGTATTTGGCTGTGGTGGAGATCGTGATCGTGGCAAGCGTCCACTCATGACTCAAGCAGCACTCAATGGCGCAGATATTGCCTTGATTACTTCAGATAATCCACGTACTGAAAATCCAGAACAAATCTTTGCTGACATGAAAGCGGGTATCGATTTTTCAGCATATGCGGTGCATGAAATTCGTGACCGTCGTGAAGCGATTAAATTTGCCGTGCAAAAAGCCCAAGCAGGCGATATTGTCGTTATTGCAGGTAAAGGTCATGAAAATTATCAAGAAATTGACGGTGTGCGTCACTGGTTTGATGATGTAATCGAAGTGCAATCGGCAATTGCTACCCAACATCACACAGCAGATTCAGCTTATCCGGCTCAATAGGAAACAACCATGCATACATCGACCACCAGTACAGTGCCTTTAGAGCCGTGGACAGCTGCACAGCTTGCGGATGCCACACAAGGTTACTGGTTGAATGAGAAAGTGCCTCAAGGCGACATTAAACGGATTTTAACGGATTCCCGTGAGGCTGAAAAAGCTGATGCTTTTTTAGCCCTGCAAGGCGAGCGTTTTGATGCACATGATTTTATTGCTCTAGTCGCAGCACAGGGTTGCGAAATTGCTATAGTCAGTCATCCGGTCGATGCAGATATTTGCCAACTGGTGGTTGCAGATACGCGTTTGGCCCTCGGTCATTTAGGCGCATATCGCCGTGCGCAAAATCCACAATTGAAAGTGATTGCGCTGACCGGCAGTAGCGGTAAGACCACCACCAAAGAAATGCTCGGTAGTATTTTATCGCGCTTGGCACCCACTTTGATTACTCGTGGAAACCTGAATAATGATTTGGGTGTGCCGGTGATGTTGCTCGAGCTTCGTGCTGAACATCAATATGCCGTGATGGAACTCGGTGCGAGTCATCAAGGTGAAATTGATTACACCTCAAATCTGGTTCAACCGCATGTTGCTGGGATCATTAACATTGGTACGGCGCATTTGGGTGAGTTTGGTGGACGCGATGGGATCTGTCGGGCTAAATCTGAAATTTATGCGCATATCGCCAAAACCGGCACCTCGATTATTCCGGCTGCAGATGATTTTACCGATACGATCCGTCAAGCGGTACAAACCGAACAGGTATTAAGCTTTGGTGATAAGGGCGATGTTTTTGCAACGGAAATTGAATTGCATCCGCAATCATCCAGTTTTACTTTAAATACACCGAATGGGGTACGCCAGGTCAACCTGCCCTTTGCCGGTGAGCATAATGTGCAAAATGCCACTGCTGCGACCGCCTTCGCACTCGCAATGGATATTGCGTTGGATGATATTGTGACCGGTCTGGAACAGGCGACAGGTGCCAAAGGTCGCTTGAATTTTATTTCAGCTAAAAAACATTTATTCATTGATGATACCTACAACGCCAATCCGACCTCGATGCGTGCAGCAGCTGAAGTGCTTGCGCAGCAAGAGGGGATAAAAGTGATGGTGATTGGTGATATTGGTGAATTAGGCGCAAGTGCGGCACAACAACATTATATGCTGGGTCGAGATCTGGTTGCGACAGGCGTCAATTTTGTGGTGGCTGTAGGTGAGTTTTCACCTGCCACTCAGGAAGGCGCACGCAGTACCCAATATGGTAAAAAAATGCAGGCTTTCCTGACTCAGGAACAAGCGCTTCCTTTCTTGCTGAGTCTAATTGAAACACATCAACCTCAATCCATGAGTTTCCTGTTCAAAGGTTCTCGTTATACCCATATGGAAACATTGATGGCTGATTTGATGGAGAAACTTTAATGCTGTTATGGCTATTTGAACAACTGGCGGGTTATAACAGCTCGTTTCAGGTGGTTCGTTATTTAACATTACGTGCTTTGCTCAGTGTCTTAACCGCATTGACTATTGGACTGGTCTTGGGGCCGGTGATGATCCGTAAGCTACAAGCACTCAAATACGGCCAAGCAGTCAGTTCATTTGCTCCTGAAGGTCATGCCAAGAAAATGGGTACACCAACTATGGGTGGGGTATTGATCCTGCTTTCGATTGGTATTTCAACCTTGCTTTGGGCCGATTTATCCAATCCCTATGTCTGGATTGTACTTGCGGTGATGGTAATTTTTGGTGCCGTGGGTTGGGCAGATGACTGGATTAAAGTCCGTTATAAAGATAATGCTGGCTTGCCTGCGAAGAAAAAATTCTTTTGGACTTCAGTCGGTTCTTTAGGTGCAGGTATTGCGCTGTATGTGATTGCAATGCAGCAGGCGAATCCTGTGCATACTGCGAATATGCTGGATCTGCTGATTCCATTCTTTAAAAATATCAGTATTCCTTTGTCCGCTATTCCATTGGGTATCGGTTTTATTATCTTTACTTATCTGGTGATTAACGGTGCATCCAATGCAGTCAATCTGACGGATGGTCTGGATGGTTTGGCGATTATGCCAATCGTCCTTGTTGCAGCAGGGTTGGGAGTGTTTGCCTACCTTGCAGGTGATATTCGGTTTGCTAATTATCTGCATATGCCGTATGTGAAATATTCATCTGAACTGGTGGTGATCTGTGCAGCAATGATTGGTGCAGGTCTGGCATTCCTTTGGTATAACGCACATCCAGCTCAAGTGTTTATGGGTGATGTCGGTGCATTATCTTTGGGTGCAATGTTGGGTACAATTGCGGTGATGGTTCGCCAAGAAATCGTGTTTGCGATTATGGGCGGTGTGTTTGTGGTTGAAGCCATTTCGGTATTCCTGCAAATTGGTTCACTGCGTATGCGAAATAAACGTGTATTCCTGATGGCGCCGCTACATCACCATTACGAGAAAAAAGGCTGGCGTGAAACCCAGGTGGTAATTCGTTTCTGGATTATCACGATTATGCTGGTAGTTTTAGGCTTAATGACCTTAAAATTGCGCTAAGCAAATATTCGAAAAGCCGGCATTTGCTCCCACATCTGCCGGCTTTTTTATCGCCTGATTTTCAGGCACTGGAGAAAATATGAATCTGCTGATGTGTCCTGTATGTCATGAAGCACTGAAACTGACCGAGAAAACATGGCACTGTGTCAATAATCACAGTTATGACGTGGCAAAACAGGGTTATGTTAATTTGCATGTTGTACAGCATAAACACAGTAAGAACCCAGGCGATACCGTGGAATCGGTGCAGGCGCGCCGTGCATTTTTAAGTGCCGGGTTCTATGCACCTTTGCAAAAGGCAGTGGTTGATAAAATTCATGAATTACGCATTGGAAACCTGCTCGATATTGGCTGTGGTGAAGGCTATTACACCAATGCCATGCAGGCAGAAGTACTGCAATGTATAGGTGTAGATATTGCCAAAAATGCGGTACAGGTTGCGGCTAAGCTCAATAAAAAAGTGACTTGGGTAGTGGGAACAGGTGCCACACTTCCTGTTATGGATGCCTCAATTGACTTATGTACCAGTTTGTTTAGTCCTATTCCCAAGCAGGAAATATTGCGCGTACTGAAGCCCCATGCCTATTTGATGGTGGTGACCCCTGCGACTGAACACTTATATGCGATGCGTGAGGTATTGTTTGAAGAAGTGAATCCACATGAACCACATAAGTTTGTTGACCAATTGACAGATGCTTTTGAATTAATAGATGAAATTATTGTTGACGCGCCTTTTACTCTGCAACAGGCGGATTTGAAAAACCTGATTGCGATGACGCCGTATGCGTATAAAGCAAAACCGGAACGCCGACAGATACTGGAGCAGAATGAGCAATTCGCGTTAAAAGGGCAATTTCAGATTTATTTGTTTAAAAAGAAATAAGCCAAATAAAAAGCCCTCATTTGAGGGCTTTTATGAATTTATTCAAATACATCAATTAAACGTTGAAGTGCGTCCGGTTTATTGTTTTGGTTTTGCGTGTTTGAAGAGTCTGTATGATCTGGAGCCTGTATTTCTTCTCCAGGCAGGTCATCAAAGTCACGTTCAGGTGCACGTGCTGGTGCAACAGGTGCTGGACGATACAATGGGCGCGCCAATGGGGGAGAAGAGCGATCCTCTGTAGCAGTTTCGCCAACAGTTACGGTCTGGTTATGGTTGGTCGGTGCTTTGGCATTTTTATCGAAATGAACCCATGCTGCGGGTGTTCCTTTTAAGGCATTGCCCATAAAGTTGGTCCAGATTGGTAAAGCTGCAACACCACCATATTCACGACGCCCGAGTGTGGTTGGTTGGTCAAAACCGACCCATGCCACAGTCACCAGCTTGCCATTGAATCCGGCAAACCAGGCATCTTTAGCATCATTGGTGGTACCAGTTTTACCGCCAATATCATCCCGACCAATTTTAAGTGCTGCGCGACCTGTACCCTGTTGAATTACATCACGCAGAATATTGGCCATGTCATAAGCAGAACTGGATTTTAAAATACGCTGCGCCTGACGATACTTGCTTTTGGATTCATCCAATTGCAGTTGGGTGAGTTCTTTTTCTGCTTGCAAAGTTTGATTGGTGACTTGAATCACTTCGTCATCTGGAGTTACTGGTTCAGCTGATTCCTGTTCTGCATCGTTTTGATTGATACAAGAAATACATGCATATTCCGGATTACTTTGATAAATCACTTTGCCATAGGCATCTTCGATACGATCAATAAAATGTGGCTGAATACGGTAACCACCATTGGCAAAGGTTGCATAACCGGTTGCCATTTGAATTGGAAGTACTTGCGGTGTACCTAAAGCAATGGTGTAGTTTCGTGGAATCTGATTTTCCTGCAGACCAAAATCCATAAATAATTGCCGCGTACGTTCAATCCCGACAGTTTGTAGCAATCGAACAGAAACAGTATTTCGAGATAAGTACAAGGCGCGACGTAAAGGAATCATTCCTAAATAACGACCATCCGAGTTCTTCGGTGACCATTTGCCAATCGTAATCGGACTATCATTGACCATGCTATACGGCGTCATACCACGTTCAAGGGCCAAAGCATAAACAAACGGCTTAATGGTTGAGCCAGGTTGACGCCAGCCTTGTAAGGCACGATTGAATTTAGATTGGTAAAAATTATATCCTCCGACAATGGCTTCAATTGCTCCATTATTGGGGTTGATTGCAATCAGTTGACCTTGAGCTTTAGGGACTTGAACCAGTGCCCATGAGGTTTTATCATCGTTAGGGCGTAAGCGAATAATATCTTTAATTTTAACAATTTGAGAAGCTTGACGTGGAGCAGGGCCGACACTGTTGGCATTTCTATAAGGATAGGCCCATGACATTCCTGACCAAGGCACGGTCACTGTAGAGCCATCTTGCATCAGTGCATCAAAAGAATTGCTATTCACTTTAATAACTTTCGCAGGATAAGTATTTGCATAGGCACTGAATTCAGTCAGCGGTTTATCGTTTGCTTCAGCACCGCGCCAACCATGACGACGATCATAGGCCTCTAAACCTTCTTGCACCGCCTGTTCTGCATAGGCTTGGCGTTTGCTGTCAACGGTTGTATAAACCTTATAACCAGAATCAATGGCTTGTTCGCCAAATTTTTCAACCAGTTCCGAGCGTACTATTTCTCCGACATACGGATGTTTGTTATTAATGCCGCGGTCTGGCATATCCAGATTAATGGGTTCAGCAATGGCTTTTTGATACTGTGACTGATTGATATAGCCCAATTGCAGCATACGGCCTAAAATCCAGTTACGACGTTCCAATGCGCGTGTTGGATTGACTACAGGATTATATTTAGACGGTGCTTTGGGCAGACCAGAAATCATCGCCATTTGGGCAATACTTAGCTGGTCCAGATTTTTGTTGTAATAAATTTTCGCTGCTGCAGCGATACCGTAGGCATTTTTGCCCAAGAAAATTTTATTCACATAGAGTGTTAAAATTTCCTCTTTGCTTAAGTTCTGTTCTATTTTGCGAGCAAGGAAAATTTCAGTCAGTTTACGTTTCAATGTCCGTTCAGGACTTAAATAATAATTTTTTGCCACCTGCATCGTGATGGTTGAACCACCGGTTTGCACATTGGATCCGGTGATTGTTTCACTGACCGCTCGTCCTAAGCCTTTAAAACTAATACCACTATGTTCAAAGAAAGAGGAATCCTCTGCTGCAAGGAAGGCAGAGATGAAGGGTTTGGGAATCTGTTTGTAGTCTACCGGGACAGATAACTTGCCACCATATTCTGCAATAAGTTGATTATCAGCACTGTACACCTGCAAGGGCTTTAATAACGGCGCCTTTTTTAAAGTGGTCATTTTAGGTAAAGATGGGGCAATATAGAGATACATGCCATAGAATCCCATCGGAATTGCGACCAATGCTATAATTATGATCAAAAAAAATGGATGAACATGGCCCGAACGAGATAGCTTTTTCATAACAAGTAAGTTTTAATAAGAGCTAATGGCAAACTAATTGGCGGTCAGTATAACGTTTACATATACAGATTGTTAGAGGCGTTATTGTATCTGTATAAAATTATAGACCAACACTGATTAGTAGGTTACTTTTATTGGGGATAAAAAAATAATAGGAATTATATTGTGCTCAGGTTATATCGTAAGCCAAATAAGGGGTTAATTGGAGTAGATATTAGTTCTACTTCTGTTAAATTGTTAGAACTTTCTGTTAAGAGCGGTAATAGATATTGGGTTGAAAGCTACGCACTGGTGCCTTTACCTGAAGGGAGTGTGGTCGAAAAGAATATTTTGAATCCAGAAGCGGTGGGGGATGCATTAGAGCGAGCACTTAATCTTGCCAATACTCAATCCACAGCTGCAGCGCTTGCAATTCCAACTTCAATGGTCATTACCAAAACGATTGAGATGGATGCAGATATGACGGACGATGAACGTGAAGTTCAAATTCGTATGGATGCAGAGCAATATATTCCTTTCCCATTAGATGAAGCGAGTCTTGATTTTGAGGTGTTGCCGGATCGTTTGGCAAACCCGAATCGGGTCAATGTACTTTTGGTGGCTACCCGTCTTGAAAATGTTGAAGCACGTGCTGAAGTTTTAGAGCTTGCCGGCTTAACACCTAAAACTGCGGACGTTGAAAGTTTTGCTATCGAAAATGCATATCAGGTGTTTTCCGATACTTTGCCTATGGGCGTAAATACGGTCGGTATTTTAGATATTGGTCATACCATGACGACCTTATCTGTGATGCAAAATAATAAAGTCATTTATACGCGTGAGCAGGTATTCGGTGGCAAACAGCTTACTCAAGAAATTCAAAATCGTTATGGTTTGTCTTTTGAAGAAGCCGGCCGCGCCAAAAAAAGTCGTTCATTGCCTGATGATTATGATGTTGAGGTGTTGGAACCTTATCTAGAAGCTGTGGTTCAACAAGCAGCACGCTCATTACAGTTCTTTTTCTCATCTTCACAGTTCAATGAGATTGACCATATTTTATTGGCAGGCGGTAATGCCAATATTCCGGGGCTCGCCAAGCTACTGCAACAAAAGCTGGGTTATCGTGTGACTACTGCCAACCCATTTTTACAAATGGGCTTTTCTCCACAAATTGATATTAAAAAGATAGAGAATGATGCTTCCTCTCTCATGGTGGCGTGTGGTTTGGCATTAAGGAGTTTTGATTAATGGCGAGAATTAACCTGCTCCCTTGGCGCGATGAGCTGAGAGAGAGACGAAAAAAAGAATTTATTACCATTTGTATTGGTATGGCATTAATCGGGGCTATAGCCGTCGCTTTGGCATGGTTTTACTATGATCATAAACTTGAAGATCAAGAACAAGCCAACCAACTGATTACCAGTACCAATCAAAACCTTGATGTGCAACTGAAATCTTTAGAAGGTTTGGAAGCGCAACGAGATGCCATTATTGAGCGCATGAAGTTGATTCAAGGCTTGCAAGGACAACGCCCCATTGCTGTTCGCCTAATTGATGAAATGGCACGCGTTACACCAAGTAATCTGTACATCACGAAATTTGTCCGTACCGGTGATAAATTTACCATTGAAGGCAAAGCAGAAAGTCCAAACACGGTGGCAGAATTCTTGCGTAATTTAGAAGCTTCGGCTTGGTATCGAAACGCATTTATGAATTCTTTTTTAGCTGTTGAAGAGCAAAAAGATAAAGCTCCGAGTTCAGTGGTTCCTCGTGTTGAAGAACGTTATGGTTCATTCGTTATTACTGCTGACTTGGATGAAATTGCACAACCGACAACCCCAGAAGCACAACAACAAAATCCAGCTAATTCAACCGTGGGGGCAGCACAATGAGTCTCGATGAATTTGATGAATTAAATCCAAATGAAGGGGTTGTTACTCCTAAAAAGAAGATGACCTTAGATAAGTTTCTTCAGCAGTTCAATACCTTGGATATGAATAACTACGGGAGCTGGCCATTATCGGTTAAAATCACTTGCTGGATTTTAATTATGCTGATGATTAGTATTCTGGGATATTTTGCGCTGATTAAAGGTCAAATAGAGGCAATTTCTAATGCCAGCGCTCAAGAACAAAATTTGCTGAACGAGTTTCGTGAAAAAGATTCAAAACTGCGTAATTTGCAACAGTTGCAAGCACAGTTACAAGAAATGGAAGCGAATTTTAATCAGCAACTCGAACAGTTACCTAAAGAAACTGAAATCCCGGGATTGGTTGAAGATATCAACGTCAGTGGGGTAAATTCTGGTCTGAAATTTAAAAATATCCGTTTAGAAAATGAAATCAAGCAAGAGTTCTTTATTGAGCAGCCTATTTCGATTGAAGCAACTGGTGATTATCATGCCTTTGGTTCTTTTGTCAGTGGCATAGCCGCGCTTCCGCGTATTGTTACTTTGCACGATTTTGATATTACCGGTACGGAAAATAAAGAGAAAAAAACCGATATTCCTCAAATTACCTATAATGTTAAAGCTAAAACCTATCGTTATATCGGTGCTACAGAAACTCAAGCAGCAGATGCAAATTCAACTGCTACAGCTGGAGGGGCACAGTAATGAAAATAGAAAAAATGACTTTAAGCCTGATGTTGGGCTTGTTATTGGTGGGGTGTGATTCTCGGATTGATGCGGTCAATGAGCAAATGGCCAGTATTCGTAATCAGCCGCCATTACCGATTGAACCGGCACCTGTTTTCCCCCCTGTACCGACATTTGACTATGCAGCGCATCAACTGAAAAGCCCTTTTTTACCGAGTTCGCTGGCTGCTGAATTGAGAGTAATGGCAGGAAAACGTGTCTATCCTAACTTGTCACGTCAACTACAGCCTTTAGAAAGCTATGCCATTGAATCCTTGAATATGAAGGGTAGTATGCGTAACCAGTCGGGGCAGATCTTGGCCTTGATTCAAACACCAGATGGCGAAATAGAGCGCGTACAGCGTGGTAGTTACATGGGTGTGAATCATGGTCGTGTGGTGAAGATTACGCCAACACAAATCGATCTCATGGAAATTATTCCAGATGGACGGGAAGGATATGTAGAGCGTCCAAGAAGTCTGATATTAATTGGACCTGCGCCTTAAGTTTAAAGGAATAAAAATGAATAACAGTTTTAAAGATTTTATATTTGGGGATGGCAATACAATGAACCATTTGTTCCGTCAATTTTCTATGGGTGCAGTTGCAATTGCAGTAATGCAAGTTGCCAATGCACAAGTCAGTATTACCAATATTGTGCCGATGCAAATTGCAGGTCAGGGTACAGAAATTCGTGTCATGTTTAATGGCTTACCGCCGCAGCCGCAAGCCTATCAATTAGAGCAGCCATCACGTCTGATTCTGGACTTTGATAAAGCACAGCAAAATTTAAAACAAAATAGCATTGCAGTGGCCACCAAAGAAGCCAGTTCTATCGATGTAAGCTCTGATGCGCAACGTTCACGTTTAACGGTGAATTTGGCTGATGCTGGCGCCTTTACTACACGCGTCGAAGGCAATACTTTTATTTTAAAAATTAATTCTGCTGCGGGTAATGCATTTACGACGCAACAGGCTGTTACTCAAAGAGCTACTACCCAAGGCATTTCCAATATTGGCTTCCAGCGCGGTGGTCAGGGTGAAGGACAGGTCGTTATTGATTTGCTCGGCACCAACACACAGGTAGATGTGCAGCAGCAAGGCAGTAAAGTTGTGGTACGAACTTTAGGAAATAAAGTGCCTGCACACTTGGCGCGTCGTTTAAATGTAAATGATTTTGCAACACCTGTATCGACGATTGATGCCAATAATAATGGTGGCAATGGTGTCATTACCATTCAGACTTCCGGTAGCTATGAATATATGGCCTATCAGGCGGACAATAAGCTTACGATCAGTTTAAAACGACCTGAAGATAAAAACCCGCTTAAACCAAAAGCTGCAAATAGTTACACAGGTAAAAAGATTTCTCTAGATTTTCAGGATATTGAAGTGCGTCGTGTGCTGCAATTATTGGCAGACTTCACTGAAATCAATATGGTGACTGCTGATACGGTACAAGGCAATATCACCTTGCGCTTAAAGGATGTACCTTGGGATCAAGCATTAGATATTATTCTAAAAACCAAGAATTTAGATAAGCGTCGTAATGGTAATGTCATCTGGATTGCACCAGTTTCTGAGTTAATTAAAGCAGAAGAAGAGCAGGCGAAGGCGATAGAGCAAAGCGTAAAATTGGCACCAATTCAGACAGAGTACATGCAACTCAGCTATGCCAAGGTTACCGATATTGAAAAACTGATTACCCAAACAAAATCTTCAAATAATTCTAATTCTGGCAATAATAGTAGTAACAATAGTAACTCTAGTGAAAGTTTATTAAGCTCACGTGGGACAATATCCGTTGATGCCCGTACCAATACACTGATTATTAATGATACTGTACAAAATATTGATAAAGTCCGCAAAATGGTCGACTTGCTTGACATTCCAGTGAAACAGGTCATGGTCGAGGCACGTATTGTTCGTGCTACCACAGAGTTTAGTAAAGAAATGGGTGTGAAATGGGGTATCTTGTCACAAGGTATTAATCAAAATAATGATTTGTTGGTCGGTGGTAGTGATCAAACTTTGTGGGATTTAAAAACACCTGACGATGATGGTAAATATACCATTCAACGTCCACAGAACTTAAATGTAGATTTAGGTGTAACCAGTCAAGGTGCAAGCCGTATTGCCTTTGGTTTAATCAGTTTGTCTGATTTTATGCTGGATCTAGAACTTTCTGCACTTCAAGCAGATGGTTATGGTGAAGTGATTTCAACTCCTAAAGTCCTAACCGCAGACAAACAAACAGCCAAAGTTTCATCCGGTACGCAGATTCCTTATCAATCCTCAGAAGGTGGCGGTGCAAATGCAGTTTCTACCACTGAATTTATTGATGCTGTACTGAGTTTGGATGTAACGCCAAGTATTACCCCTGACGGTAAGGTTCAAATGTTGTTAAACATCACCAGTGATACTCCGGGAAATCCAACTCCGACTGGACAATTGACGATTAATAAAAATCAAATTAATACCAATGTCCTGGTTGATAATGGCGAGACGGTGGTATTAGGCGGTATTTTTGAGCAAGTAACTTCAAACCAACAAACTAAGGTTCCATTCCTGGGTGATCTTCCTTACGTTGGTCGTTTATTCCGCAAAGATGTGAAGTCGGATAATAAGCGAGAGTTATTGATTTTTGTTACACCACGAATTGTTAATGACAGTGTTTCAAGAAATCATTAATATATTTTGAATTTAGCAAAATAAATAGGTGACTCCTTGCCAAGCAATGAGTTTGAAACCCTGCCAAATATTTATTTGGTAGGGCCAATGGGGGCTGGGAAAACAACTGTTGGTCGACATGTGGCGGAACTGTTAGGGCGCGAGTTTCTTGATAGTGATCATGAAATTGAACGCAAAACAGGTGCGACCATTCCTTGGATTTTTGAAAAAGAAGGAGAAAAGGGATTTCGTAACCGTGAAACCATGGTGATTGATGAACTCACTGCTCGTTCGCAACTGGTTCTGGCAACCGGTGGTGGTGCAGTGACCCAAGCTTCCAATCGTGAATTTTTAAAACAGCGCGGAATCGTTGTTTACCTCTATACTCCTGTCGAGATTCAGTTACAGCGTACCTACCGGGATAAAAACCGTCCTTTATTGCAAGTTGAAAATCCTGAACAAAAGTTGCGTGATTTATTGGCGCTTCGCGATCCTTTGTATCGAGAAGTTGCACATTATATTATCGAGACCAATCAGGGGGCTGCTCGTGATTTAGCCCAACAAATCTTACATATGATTGTTTCTCAAGAAGCAGGTCTAGTCTAATTAACGGTTTTAATTTCATGCAAACTTTACATGTTGAACTCGGTGATCGCCGCTATCCTATTTTTATTGGCAGTGATTTAAATCCACAATCATTACTTGAGCCTTATATCAAAGGTAAGCAAGTGATGATTGTGAGCAATACCACGGTTGCGCCGTTATATTTAGAACATTATGTGACTGCAATTGAAGCTTTAGGGAAAACGGTTGCAACATGTATTTTGCCTGATGGTGAAAAATATAAAAATATAGAATATTTAAACCTGATTTTTGATGCGCTATTAGAAGCAGGATTTAATCGTGATGCTACCGTTCTGGCGTTGGGTGGTGGCGTGATTGGCGATATGGCTGGCTTTGCATCTGCATGTTTTCAGCGCGGTGTATATTTTATTCAGGTTCCGACCACGCTTTTGTCCCAAGTGGATTCAAGTGTAGGAGGGAAAACCGGCATTAATCATCCCTTGGGTAAAAACATGATTGGTGCTTTTCAACAGCCACAAGTGGTGTTGGCGGATATGGCGCAATTAAGCACTTTGCCTGATCGTGAATTGTCCGCAGGTTTGGCCGAAGTGATTAAATATGCCTTATTGGGCGATCGGGATTTCTTGGGATGGATCGAAGAAAATATGGATGGTCTGATTGGGCGTGATTCAGCGTTGCTGGCTGAAGCGGTTTATCGTTCTTGCGCACATAAAGCTCGTATTGTGGCCAATGATGAGAAAGAACAGGGGGAACGTGCATTATTGAATCTGGGTCATACTTTTGGTCATGCCATTGAATCTTACTTGGGTTATGGGGTTTGGCTACATGGTGAAGCGGTTGCAACCGGTATGGTGATGGCTGCAGATTTATCTCAACGCATGGGCTGGATTTCACTTGATGATTTAGAGCGTACAAAAAAAATCATTCAATGTGCCCATTTACCCGTAAAATGCCCAGCTATTCCACTTGATGAATTCCTCGCATATATGGCACACGATAAAAAAGTGCTAAATGGACAGTTACGTCTTGTACTGATGAAATCATTGGGACAGGCTGTGATTACCAAAGAATTTGATGTGGAATTGATGAAACAAGCGATTTTAGCGAATCAAGAGAAGGCATAAGGCATGGCAACCATCCGTACACAATGGCAACGTATTCAAAATTATATCTGGTTGGTGTGTGGATTGGTGTGTCTGTTTGCAGCACTTGTTTTTTGGGCAATGACGGATAATAAGGATTTGGTAGAAGTAGAAAAATCTGCGGAAACTGAGTCTGAATTGCAAATCCAGCCAGAAAAAGTTGCTGCAACCAGCCTGCTGGGTGCACTTCAAGAAGAAGTCCGTCCTTTGGAAATGACCACACGTGTGGTCAATACTGGCAGCTATGAACCAGAATTTCGGGGCAGTAAATTTATTGCTGAAAATAAGAATGCGACGACAATTGAACTATTTCGCGTGACTAAAGATGATGTGATTCGAAGTTTTCTAAAAAAGCAGCCTGATCGTAAAAACTTTTTCTACATTCGCTTAAGTGGCGAAAATCAAATTGAACAATATGTTTTACTGTATGGCATCTATCGAAATAATGATCAGGCAAAACAAGCCCTGCAACAATTGCCCCTCCAGTTTCCCAAGTCTATTCAACCGCAGGTTGAAAATATTGAAAATTATGCCGCTTTGGTTAATGACATGGGCGCAGAAGAGATGGGTTCAAATAGCAAAATATACGCAGTCAATTTAAAATCTGCACCATTGCCTCGCATTGATGAGAGTCTTTTGGTTTTACCGAAACCTAAGCCAACAATCCCGATGCTTGAGCCTAAATCATCAGCAAGTACCACTACAACGGTTACACGTCGCGATGAAGATGGGAACGTTGTTGATGTTCAGCGTTCAAATTCTTCAGTTGAATCTGCGCCGAAAAAAAATGGCAATAAAGGAGCAGAAACTGAAATTAGCGATCCATTTAATTAAAAATAGAGTTCTAAAATAGAGCAAATTAAGTTATAAAAATGTTTGTATGCACAAATATAGTGCGAAAAATTCTTTCAAGAAAATAAGATGAAGTGTATGAAGCTTTAATATTTCTATATTTAAAACATTTAGCTTTATCTTTTTTGAATTGGCATCATTTTTGCTTTATTGGTGCATGAATTGAGTTATTGTCCCTATTTTGGCGCGAAAAGATTCAAGTATTGTACGAAGTTGCTGAATTTGCATGCTTTAAAAGAGTGCGTAACATCAGCAAAAACATTTTTGTAATTGATCCATACACAGAAGATGAAATGCGATTATCTTAAGTATGTGAAGAAAATGATTCTGCCCAATCTTGATCTGAGTGTGAGTAAATTGGACTAAATCGCAAGAAGATATTTGATTGTTAGATGCCCGCTTTATGGGCCATGTTGAAAGAAGGGTACGCTATGCACATGCCATCGCCTAATACTGTAGCTCCCGCTCAAGGTTTATACCAACCGGATGAGTTTAAAGATAACTGTGGTTTCGGTTTAATCGCCCATATGCAGGGTGATGCAAGCCATGATTTGGTCAAGACCGCGATTCATAGTTTAAGTTGTATGACCCACCGTGGTGGTATTGCCGCAGATGGCAAGACAGGGGATGGTTGTGGTTTATTGCTGGCTATGCCGAAAGCATTTTTCCGTGAAGAAGCAAAAAAACTCAGTGATATCACTTTAAGTGAAATATTTGCAGTGGGTACGGTATTTTTAAATCTTGATCCAGCCATTGCCGCACATTCGAAACAGGTTTTAGCCAAAGAAATTGAATCTGAAGGTCTAAAGGTCCTTGCTTGGCGTGTGATCCCCACCAATGTCGATGCTTTGGGTGAAATTGCACTTCGATCAATGCCCGCATTTGAACAGATTATTGTCAATTGCCCAATGGGTGTGACCGAGGTTGAATTTAACCGTAAGTTATTTCTTGCGCGCCGTCGTGCGGAACAATTGCTCAGCAATGATTCTTCCTTCTATGTCACAACATTGTGTTCAACCGTCATCACCTATAAAGGTTTGATGATGCCTGAAGCAATCGCAGACTTTTATACCGACTTAGCAGATCCGCGTCTGGAATCACATATTGTGGTGTTCCATCAGCGTTTTTCGACCAATACCTTGCCACTTTGGCCGTTGGCACAGCCGTTCCGTTATCTTGCGCACAATGGTGAAATCAATACCATTACGGCTAACCGTAACTGGGCATTGGCACGTGTGCCAAAATTTGAAAATCCATTGCTTCCGGGTTTAACCGAGCTCAATCCGATTGTGAACCGTACCGGTTCGGATTCTTCAAGCTTAGATAACATGCTTGAGATCTTGGTCGGTGGGGGTATGGACTTGTTCCGTGCACTACGCATGCTGGTTCCACCGGCTTGGCAAAATGTTGAAACTTTAGATGCCGATTTACGTGCATTTTACGAGTTTAACTCTAAGCACATGGAAGCATGGGATGGGCCTGCAGGTCTGGTGATTCAGGATGGTCGTCATGCTATCTGTATGCTGGATCGTAATGGTTTACGTCCTGCACGTTGGGTGATTACCAAAAATGGCTACATTACACTTGCATCCGAAATTGGTGTTTGGGGTTATAAACCTGAAGACGTGATTTCTAAAGGTCGTGTTGGTCCAGGTCAAATTTTGGTGATTGATACTCTCACCGGTAAATTGCTCGATACTCAAGATGTCAGCAATCATTTGAAAAAAATGCGCCCTTACCGTGAATGGTTACGTGAAAACTCAATTCGTCTACAAGGTAGTCCGGAACTTGAAGAATATTTATGTGATCAAGGCTTAAAAGGCGATGCCCTAAAAGCCTCACAAAAAATGTTCATGGTGACCTTTGAAGAACGTGATCAATTGCTTCGTCCAATCGCGGAAAGCGGTCAGGAAGCAGTCGGCTCAATGGGTGATGATACGCCAATGGCCGTATTGTCGCGTCAGGTTCGTCATGTATCGGATTATTTCCGCCAACAGTTCGCGCAGGTGACCAATCCACCGATCGATCCATTACGTGAATCGATCGTGATGTCTCTAGAGACGTGTTTGGGTCGTGAGCAAAATGTATTTGAACAAAGTCCTGAACATGCCGATCGCCTGATCATTTCAAGCCCTGTATTGTCAAACTCAAAAATGCACCAAATGCGTACTTTGGGTCGTAAAGGCTACGAAATTGCCGACATCGACTTGAACTATGTGGCAAGCGAAGGTTCGCAGGCGGCGATTTCTCGTATCTGTGAAGAAGCTGCTCAAGCAGTTCGTGACGGCAAAACCTTACTGGTGCTTTCAGATAAGAAAATTCGTGAAGGTTATTTACCTGCCAATGCCTTAATGGCAACAGGCGCAGTGCATCATCACCTGATTCAAGTGGGTTTGCGTACTGATGCCAACATCATTGTAGAAACCGCTTTGGCACGTGATGCGCATCAATTTGCGGTGATCTTGGGCTTTGGTGCCACTGCCATTTATCCATACCTTGCTTATGACGTGATCAATGACTTGATTGCCAAAGGCGAATTGTTGGGTGACCCAATTCATGCTCAGGCGAATTTCCGTAAAGGCATTGAGAAAGGCCTGCTTAAAGTGCTTTCTAAAATGGGTATCTCAACTGTTGCGTCTTATCGTGGTGGTCAGTTATTCGAAGCCGTGGGTTTATCTAATGAAGTGGTGGATAAATGCTTCACTGGTGTGCCAAGCCGTATTCAAGGGGCAACCTTTGCAGATCTTGAAAATGATCTTAAAAAATTGGCTGAAAATGCGTGGAAAGCCCGCAAGCCAATTGACCAAGGTGGTTTGCTGAAATTTGTCTTTGATAAGGAATATCACGCATTTAATCCAGACGTGATCAATTCTCTACATAAAGCAGTACGTTCAGGCGATTATGCTGACTTTAAAGAATATGCTGAATTGGTGAATACTCGTCCAATTACAACGATCCGTGATTTATTCAAGCTTAAAACAGATAATTCAATTGCGCTTGATCGAGTAGAATCGGTGGAAGAAATCTTGCCACGTTTCGACTCTGCAGGCATGTCTTTAGGTGCATTGTCACCGGAAGCGCATGAAGCGATTGCAATTGCCATGAACACCATTGGTGGTCGTTCAAACTCGGGTGAGGGCGGTGAAGATCCTGCACGTTATGGCACCATCCGTAACTCGAAAATTAAACAGATTGCTTCAGGTCGTTTTGGTGTGACACCCGCATATTTAACGTCTGCTGAAGTGTTGCAGATTAAAGTTGCGCAAGGTGCGAAACCGGGTGAAGGCGGTCAGTTGCCGGGTGGTAAAGTGAATGGCTTAATTGCACGTTTACGTTACTCAGTACCAGGTGTCACCCTGATTTCACCACCACCGCACCATGACATCTACTCAATTGAAGATTTGTCACAATTGATTTTTGACTTGAAACAAGTCAATCCTCAAGCGATGGTATCGGTAAAACTAGTCTCTGAACCCGGTGTGGGAACCATTGCGGCAGGTGTTGCAAAAGCCTATGCCGATTTCATTACCATTTCAGGTTATGACGGTGGTACTGCAGCTTCGCCATTATCTTCAATTCACCATGCAGGTTCGCCATGGGAATTGGGTCTGGCTGAGGCGCATCAAGCGCTTCGCGTCAATGACCTGCGTGGCAAAGTACGTGTACAAACCGATGGTGGTTTAAAAACTGGTCTAGACGTGGTTAAAGCAGCGATTCTGGGTGCAGAAAGCTTCGGTTTTGGTTCTACGCCAATGATTGCGTTAGGTTGTAAATACCTGCGTATTTGCCACTTGAACAACTGTGCAACCGGTGTAGCAACGCAGCAAGACCATTTACGTCAAGAGCATTATATTGGCGAGCCAGAAATGCTGATCAACTTCTTCCACTTCATTGCAGAAGAAACCCGTGAATGGTTGGCAGCGCTCGGTGTATCAAGTTTGAAAGACTTGATTGGCCGTACAGATTTGCTTGAAGTCTTACCGGGCGATACAGATAAACATGCTCATTTAGATTTAAGCGCCTTGTTAACCTCACATCCATCTGCGGAAGGTAAAGCGCAATATTGCCAAGTTCAAGGCAATGCACCCTTTGATAAAGGCTTGCTTGCAGAGAAAATGGTGCTTGAGATGCTTCCAACCATTGAAGCAGGCAAGAGTGGCGAGTTTAACTACAATGTGGTGAACTGTGACCGTTCAATTGGTGCACGTATTTCAGGTGAAATTGCGCGTCGTTATGGCAACTTGAGTATGGAAGCCCATCCTGTCGTCATGAATTTGAAAGGTACTGCAGGCCAGTCACTCGGTGTTTGGAATGCCGGCGGTTTGCATATCAAACTTGAAGGTGATGCCAACGATTACGTCGGTAAAGGCATGGCAGGCGGTCGTATCTCGATCTTCCCGCCAAAAGGTTCGCCATTCCAGACACAAAATACTGCAATTATTGGTAACACATGTTTGTATGGTGCAACTGGCGGTAAAGTCTTTGCTGCAGGTACTGCTGGCGAACGTTTTGCAGTGCGTAACTCTGGTGCCTTTGCGGTAATTGAAGGTGCGGGCGACCACTGCTGTGAATATATGACTGGCGGTATTGTGACTGTACTGGGTAAAGTCGGTCATAACTTCGGTGCCGGCATGACCGGTGGCTTTGCTTATGTGCTTGACCTGGATAATGACTTCGTGGATCACTATAACCATGAGTTGATCGAGTTAAACCGTATCTCTACAGAAGCGATGGAAGAACATCAAGAATTCTTGCTTCGTATTTTGGATGAACATATTACAGAGACAGGTAGTGCTTGGGCGTACAAGATCCGCAACGAGTTTGATTTTTACAGCCGTAAATTCTGGCTTGTAAAACCAAAAGCTGCTAATTTGCAAACGCTTTTGAAAACGACTAAAGCCGATCCACAATAATTCCACGACGAACAGATTGATAGGCAGGTGTAGCGGATAAATAAACCGACTGCACCTACCCACGGAGAGAGACATGGCAGAGCGCCTAAACAATGACTTTCAATTCCTGGATGTAGCACGCCAAGATCCAGAGAAAAAAGATCTAACTGTCCGCAAAGCAGAGTTTGTGGAAATTTATAAACCTTTTACAGCGGAAATTGCGGCTAATCAGTCGCACCGTTGTTTAGGTTGTGGTAACCCGTATTGTGAATGGAAATGTCCGGTACATAACTACATTCCAAACTGGTTAAAACTGATTGCTGAAGGTCGTATTTTCCAGGCAGCTGAACTTTGCCATCAAACTAATACATTGCCAGAAGTCTGTGGTCGTGTATGTCCGCAAGACCGTTTATGTGAAGGTGCTTGTACCCTCAATGACGGTTTTGGTGCAGTCACCATTGGTAATGCTGAAAAATATATCAATGATACCGCTTTTGCTTTAGGCTGGCGTCCAGACATGTCCAACGTAAAATGGACAGATAAAAAAGTCGCGATTATTGGTGCAGGTCCTGCAGGTTTAGGTTGTGCAGATATCCTGGTACGTAACGGTGTTAAACCCGTTGTATTTGATAAACGTCCTGAAATTGGTGGTTTGCTGACTTTCGGTATTCCAGAATTCAAGATGGAAAAAGACGTAATGAAACGTCGCCGTGAAATTTTCGCCGGTATGGGCGTTGAATTC
This sequence comes from Acinetobacter sp. SFB, assembly GCF_001647545.1. Lineage (GTDB taxonomy): Bacteria > Pseudomonadota > Gammaproteobacteria > Pseudomonadales > Moraxellaceae > Acinetobacter. The sequence continues at coordinate 153,134 of NZ_LSZH01000014.1, read as the reverse complement.
CGTTTAAATACTGAAATTGGTACAGATGTAACGATAGATCAGCTTCTTGCAGATTATGATGCCGTGTTCATGGGGATGGGAACATACACCTACATGAAAGGCGGTTTTGCCGGTGAAAATCTTGATGGTGTGCATGATGCGCTTGATTTCTTGATTGCCAACGTCAATCGTACTCAAGGCTGGGAAAAAGACGTAGCAGAATACATCAGCGTTGAAGGCAAAAAGGTGATTGTACTGGGCGGTGGTGACACTGCGATGGACTGTAACCGTACTTCAATTCGTCAAGGTGCGGAATCAGTGGTTTGTGCTTATCGCCGCGATGAAGAAAATATGCCGGGTTCACGTCGTGAAGTAAAAAATGCGCGTGAAGAGGGTGTGAACTTCATGTTCAATCGCCAGCCAATTGAAATTGTGGGTGAAAACGGCAAAGTCACGGGTGTTAAAGTGGTCACTACGCAATTGGGCGAAGCTGATAGTCGTGGCCGTCGCAGCCCGGAACCCGTTCCGGGTTCAGAAGAAGTTTTAGCTGCGGATGCCGTGCTTTTAGCGTTTGGTTTTCGTGCCAGTCCGGCAGATTGGTTTGCGGGTGCAAACATTGGTCTGGATGGTTCGGGTCGTGTGGTTGCCGCTGAAAAGCAACAATACCGTTTCCAGACTTCTAATCCGAAAATATTTGCCGGTGGCGATATGGTTCGTGGTTCTGATCTGGTTGTTACTGCAATCTGGGAAGGTCGTGAAGCAGCTGAAGGGATCCTGGATTATCTGGATATATAAGCAGAATCTCTCATTTGAATAAGCTCTAAATAAATTTTAAAAACCCACTTCGGTGGGTTTTTTATTTTAGAAAATGTTTATGGATGAAATATGATTTTGTGCAATTCATGGAACAAGTATTGAAAAGTCTTCTCTGCTTACAGGAGGATGGTTAGAGAGGATTGAATTTTAAAAGTAGCTTATGAATATCTGAAAAGGCCTTTCTTGCAGATGCAAAATATATGGCGAAGCTCCTTATTTCCTGAAAGGAAAGGGAGCTTATTACTTTTGAGTACGGGTAGGGATAAATAAAAAATGAGCCTTTTCGCAAACTAGGTAAGCGCTTCTGCCATACCTGTCATAAAAATTGCTGTCCATACTGTGCTTATTCTCTGATCAATTTTTAGGATTAAGACTATGACAGAAGTGGCGACAGAAAAATCATATCAAAATCGTCCAAAAGCTCTGGGAATTACAGTCAGAAAGCTGCAATTTAACCCAAAACTGATTCGCAGACACTATTTTGCCAATTCACCCGTAATGTCGCATTTGCTGACTGCACTTTCTTCAACGTTTCCGATTGGTGAGCAGTTCTTTGTACATAGCGTCCGTAATGTGCGGGATAAAGTCAAAGATGAGAAGTTGCAGGCACAGATCGCGGCTTTTATTGGGCAGGAAGCAATGCATTCAAAAGCCCATGCCCAATTTAATGAGGCGTGGCGAAGTGATGATTATAATTTAGATCGCTTTCAGGCATGGCTTGCGCGTAGAAATGATTATGTCAAAAATTTACATCCTAAAATTCAACTCGCCATTACCTGTGCCTTTGAGCATTTCACGGCATTACTTGGCGGATATATTCTTCGCCATCCACAAGTGTTGGCCACTTTAGATGATGACGCGGTAAAGCTTTGGGTGTGGCATGCGATTGAAGAAATTGAACATCGGGCAGTGGCTTTTGATGTGTATCAAGCCGTGTATGGCGATGATAAAGTTCGCCGTATGATCATGCGCAGTGTCACCACAGGATTTGCCAGCCTCACTTTGTATTCTGCAACACGGCTCTTTCTACAGGATAAGCGTAAAAGTTTGCCGAAAGTTGGCGGCAATATTTTTGGTCTTTATTTACTCGGTAAGATGTTTGTCCAACTCATGCCAGAATACTTATCTTATTTTAAAACTGATTTTCATCCTTCGGAAATTGATTACAGTAAAATGGTGAATTATTGGAAAAAGCAGTTGGCAGAAGATTACCAGATGAAAAGTTTTCAACATGAATTAAAACCAGGCTTAATCAATTAAACAGTCAAATCATCAAGACCAATAGAAATATTGGCCCTTTTTTATGCAAGCGCTGAAGTACTGAAATTAAACAGAACTGGGCTTAAATATGTTTACAATAAAAATATTTAAACAAATACAAAGAAATATAGAGGATATAGATAAATGAATGTAATGAAAAAAAGTTTAGTCACTATGACTCTAGTGAGTACTTTGACCTTATCCGGTTGTGGCTATAACACGCTACAGGTCAAAGATGAGGCCGTAACCGCATCTTGGTCTGAAGTACAAAACCAATATCAACGCCGTGCAGACCTTGTACCAAACTTGGTCAATGTGGTGAAAGGCTATGCTAAACATGAAGAAAAAGTTTTAACAGAAGTCACTCAAGCACGCGCCAATGTTGCAGGCTTAAAAGTAGATAAAGAAGTTTTGGAAGATCCAGCTTTATTCCAGAAATATCAACAAGCACAGGCGCAAATGACCAGTGCATTATCGCGTTTGATTGCGGTTTCTGAAAATTATCCCGATCTAAAAGCCAATGAACAATTTCGTGATTTACAGGTTCAACTGGAAGGTACTGAAAACCGGATTGCAGTCGCACGTAACCGTTATATTACGACAGTTCAAGACTTTAATGGCTATGCACGCCAGTTCCCGCAGGTCATGACGGCTAAAGTGATTGGCATGAATCCAAAACCGAACTTTAGTGCTGAACAAGGCGCACAAAATGCACCTAAAGTATCTTTCGAATAATTCATTGATTGCTGAATAAGGATTGCTGATGTCTGATTCTTATAAAAAATACTTTTCATGCATAACTTTGCTGCAAGCCGTGTTGGTTTGCTTGAGTGTGCTCATCAGTTCGGTGACATGGAGTGAAGTCGCCACGGCTACAGATGAAAATGCTGAGGCTGTCGTTGTTGGTAAAATCATTCAGGATCAGCAGCAGACCTCTCAAAATCAGAAAGCAGCCAAAGAAAATGCGACTGACACAACAGTATCATCGCCACAAATTGTCAATGATATGGCGGAAGGTGAATCGATTCGTGGACTGCCAACGCTCAACTCACCGGTTGTGGATCAGGCAAATATATTAACTGAAAGCCAGAAGCAGGAAATTAGTCAGCGAATTTTAGCATTACATGAACAAGGCAAGGCACAAATTGGGGTAGTGATTGTACCGACTACAGGGCAAGAAGATATTTTTGATTTTGCCATGCGTATTGCGGAAAAATGGCAACTCGGTTCAGCCAAGCAAGATAATGGTTTGTTGATGGCGATTGCGGTGAATGACCATCGCATTCAAATTTTGACTGGTTACGGCCTGGAAGGGGTGATACCCGATATTGTGGCCAGTCGTATTATTCGAAATCAGATGACGCCTTATTTTAAACAGGCGCAATATGCCCAAGGGATTGATGCGGGTCTGGTTGAAATAGAACGCATTTTAAATATGGATCCCGAAGTAGCACAGAAAGCTGCACAAGAACTGAAAGAGCGTCAAGAAAAAGCTTTACACGAACAGCAAGCCAAAGAGAAAACTTTTAGTACTGCCTTGTTTATTTTAATCGCAGGAATTGTTGGCTCGTTTATTGTGGGTAAACCTTTAAGTGCATCTACTGCTGCAGTTGCTGGAACTGTAGCGGGTTTGGTCAATGGTGCTGGACTGGTCACCAGTTTATTGATTGGTGGTGGAATTTTCTTTTTACTGATTACGGCTATTGCGCAAACCATTTTCCAGCTGTTTTTAGCCTCTGCAGGTCGTGGCGGCGGTGGAGGGGGGCGTGGTGGCGGCTTTGGCGGTGGTGGAGGATTTAGTGGCGGTGGTGGTGGTTTTGGCGGCGGAGGAGCATCAGGATCATGGTAACTAAAACAGAAACAACAGAAATTATTACACAACCCAAAATGGAAGAAATGAATCAACCTAGCCTTAAACGCTGGTTAAAGCATTCTTTCTATATGCCGGCGGCTAAACGCTATTTTAATAAAATGGATCAACATGCAATTGCACAGGCAGTGATGGAAGCAGAATATGGACATGCAGGAGAAATTCAGGTGGTGATTGAGGGGAACATTCCTTCAAATCAAGCCTACTATCAAAATACTCAAATGCGTGCACGGCAACTGTTTGCTGAACTGGGTGTTTGGGATACCGAGTTTAATAGTGGCATTCTTTTATATCTAAATTTATGTGAACAAAAAGTTGAAATTGTGATTGATCGGGGAATTCAAAAACAAACCGAGCAAACTGTTTGGGATGAAATTTGCCAAAAAATGACTGCCCAACTTTCCCAGCATCAATATCGGGAAGCTGTTATGGCGGGCGTATTTAATATAGGCGATGTATTAAATAAATTTTATGCGCAGTCAAGAATAGATCAGCAGAATGAATTGAGTAATAATCCGATCATATTGGGCTAGAAAATAGGTGGATTTTAAGAGTCACTGATTTTGTAAATATCTTTAAGTTAGAGGGATTGTTATCAAAACTTTTAAAGTCATAAATATATTCTGTCTATACTTATTGGTTATGCTGCTAAATTCCATGGTGGCAGTAACAAATCTACTTATTGGAGCACCTTTGAAGACATTCAATTTGGCGTAAATGCCGCGCAAAGTATTGGTAAAAAGTATGCCTTATTCAATCCGCATTATGATTTTCCCCATCCTGCTGAATATCCATTATTTCCCACCCTGTACTCACAGAAACATCAGCATGAAAATAATCAAAATATTAAGTATGAAACGGCTTTTATCTCTAATTTTGAGGGTGCTCCAATCCGAACAGATACTAATTTTAATCAGTATTTAAGTCGTATTTCGACCACTCTAGGAGATGAGTTAAGAATCACTGAAAGCGATTTAGCTGAACTGGAGGCCTTTGATTGTTTCCGCAACTGGTGAGAAGAAAAGACTGTCAAATTGGAGAGTATTGGAATATTTGCACCCATCAATTTAGACGCTCAATTGCAGTCTATGGCATGCGTTTAAGTGTTATTGGCTTAAGGTGCTTTGTCGATTCAATATAAGCATTTAACCGAAGTGATGACGCTGTATTATCGAGAAAATTCAGTATTTGCCCCGACTATTTTAGTCAGTGATAGCCAAAAAGAGTTTATTCAAGAGCTTGAATATCAGCGTCTGGTGCATTCTTATGCACAGTTTGATGAATGTGTGATTAATAGTTCAAGTCAGCTATTTGGTGGTGCAGGAACCTATTTACAGTTGCAAAAAGACCCTGAGCAATTGAAGGATGTTTTTCCAGAGCATGATGAGACCATCAAGCGCATGAAGAGGGATTAAGCAGCTGATAAAAATAATCTTTTTTAAGCCTATACCAACCTTTCTCCTTGCGCAAAAATTTCCTTTAACCCTATTCCGAGTTGTTTGAGCTGTGCACATGCAATTTTTAATACGGCAAGTGCCAATAAAATGCAAAAAGTAGTGCAACGGATACAGAAAGTGGGTGATACACAAGTGCAAGGCAGGTTGCTGGATGGACAGATGGACAGATGGACAGATGGACAGTAACATTATAGAGTTAAATAAGAACATTCAAAAAATTAAAATCGTGAATAAAGGGAACTAGAGCCTTAGCGTACTCAATGAATACTATGCTGCTTTAGAGCATTTAAAATGCTAATAGGTCAATGACACTGCCAAAGGGTTCTGCCATCAATAATGACACTGTAGCATTTGAAGCAGGGCAAAACGTTCCTTTTCCTGCACAGCAGGTTGAGCAAGCCGAGAATAGGAAAAAAGCAGTTAAAACGGATTCTGAGCAGTTAAAATAGGACTATGAAACATTGCAGAAAAAGGCAAATTCACTATTGTTGGAAAATTTTGAGTTTAGAGGGGAACTTTTAGGTTGAGAGCAAAGTATCATCTAATCTATTCATTGGTGAAATCTGCGTCACGGTAATAAATAACCGTTAAAGATAGGAAGTGACGATTTTTGGCATACATTAATTCTAAATATATACTTTTAAATACCAGTACATATTGAGGGTAAATACAATTGCTGAATTGTACTAGAGCTACATTCCCAACGAGCAGAGCCATTACCTGCATAGTTCATCATGGCAAAAACTAGTGTTTTACCTGCAATGCCTGCATTCATACCAGTATTATTAAAAGTAAATTCAAAAGCGCATATCGAATTGGGCGTAGTGGTGTTAATAGTAACGTTCTTCACATATTTTGCGTTGATTGAACCAGTCGTATCCAAGCCCAAATTAGGGGGTGATGCTGGACAGCTACCACTTTCACCATATACTGCTATGACCTCACTTTTGTAAACACTTGCCATATTTAATGCTTCAGCCAGTTGAGAACGAGCGGTATAATTTTGGTAGGCAGGAATAGCTATTGCAGCTAAAATCCCAATGATAGCGACTACAATCATAAGCTCTATTAAAGTGAAGCCTTTCATATTGTTCATGTTCTATTTTCTCTAGGTATAATCTATTTCATCCCATTTAGAGAGCAAAAAATGAGCCAACTAACTCTAAATGAAAAAATTATCAGTTTAAAAAATACTAAGCAGCATTTGATCTTGTATCTATATTAATTTTTGACTAATCTGCCAGAGTGCAACAGACAAAAACTTAAATATATAGGCAAGGTACTGTGAAAAAAATCCTTATTATTACTCGTAACTTACCACCTCTTGTGGGGGGGATGGAACGCCTCAATTGGCATATGGCTGATGAACTCAGTAAATATGCCGAAGTGAGAGTAATAGGTCCTAGAGGGTCAAAAGCACTAAAGCCAGAAAATATAAGACTAAGCGAAGCGCCGCTAAAGCCTTTCCCCTTGTTTATGCTTATTGCCTTTATAAAGGCCATTTGGTTCGCTTTAATTGATAGACCTGATATTATTCTTGCTGGTAGTGGTTTAACCGCTCCCTTGGCATTAATAGCGAGTAAAAGTATAGGTGCTAAATCTTCTGCTTACTTACACGGTCTTGATATTATTGTATCTAATAAGCTCTACCAAGTTATTTGGGTGCCTTTACTTAGTCGCATAGACAATATTATTGTAAATAGTATTCCAACTAAACAATTAGCCCTAGAGGCAAATATAGCTGAAAGAAAAATAAGTGTAGTACATCCTGGTGTTGATTTATCTATTGCAGCTAAGTCAGCAGAAAGTCTCCAAGCATTCAAACAAAAATATGGTCTAGAAAATAGAAAAATACTTTTATCGATAGGGCGTTTAACTACACGAAAAGGTTTGAAAGAGTTTGTTGAGAATTCTTTGCCTGTGATAGTGAAACAAGAGAAAAGCGCTATATTAGTGATAGTAGGAGAGGCACCTACAAACTCATTGGGGGCTGAGGTGCAAAGTCGAGAGAGTATTGAGCACGCAGCACAAGCAAATGGTGTGGGCGATCATATAAAAATTTTGGGAAGAGTGAATGAAGAAATTTTAACTTTGATTTTGCTCTCTGCAGATGTCCATATCTTTCCAATTCGTTATATAAAAGGTGATCCAGAAGGCTTTGGTATGGTTGCTTTAGAAGCTGCTGCACACGGACTTCCGACTGTGGCTTTTGCTACTGGTGGCGTTATAGATGCAGTGGGAGATGAGCAGTCTGGATATTTAGTAAGCAGTGGTGATTACCTTATGTTAGCTTCTAAAATTATCCATATAATTCAAAATGACAAACTAAAATGGCAGAGTTCCAGCTTAAATTTTGCAAAAAACTTTGCTTGGCCTAATTTTGGAATGAAAATAATAGCTAGTCTGCAGCAGAGCTTTGGGGATAAAAAAAGATGAAAATAGTACCGATTATTATGGCAGGTGGTTTCGGCACAAGATTATGGCCACAATCGCGAGTAATGCACCCTAAACAGTTCTTAGCATTTAATGGCGCAGAAGAAACCTTATTACAAGCTACTTTAAAGAGACTTGATGGTTTAGATGTAGAGCCCCCTATTGTTGTATGTAATGAAGAGCACCGATTTCTTATCGCTGAGCAGCTAAGGGCAATAAAAATAGAAAATGCTTATATTTTATTAGAGAAAAAGAGTAGAAATACTGCACCAGCTATTACTTTAGCAGCGATTCTTGCAGAGAGGCTATATGAGGATTCCATCTTAATTGTATTTGCTGCAGATCATTATTTTTCTGATAAGCAAGAATTACAAGCTTCAGTTAAATGTGCATGTGCACTAGCCAAGTCTGGGAATTTAATCACTTTTGGAATAAAACCTGATAAACCCGAAACAGGTTATGGTTATATAAAACTCGGTGTAGCCATTGCAAGTGAAAATATATTTAAGGTGGAAGGGTTTATTGAGAAACCGAACTTAATGACTGCTAAAGAGTATCTTGAAGCAGGTGAATACCTTTGGAATAGCGGAAATTTTGTTTTCACTAGTTCTACTTTTTTAAAAACTATGAAAGAGTACGCAAATGAAATTTATGAAAGTTGTATTAAAGCAATGAATATGATCAGCACGGATTTATCCTTTGTTAGAGCTGATGAAAAACAACTTGAGTGTTGTCCAGCTTTATCTATAGATTATGCCGTGATGGAAAAAGCAGATAATTTAGCAGTAATTGCCATTTCGTCAAGCTGGAAAGATTTAGGCTCTTGGGGAGCACTTGCTGAGTTAGCCGATAAAGACAATAATGGTAATACTCTTATTGGAGATGTTTTCGCTATAGATAGCAATAATAATTATTTGGTATCAAACCATCGAGTAATAGCTGCTATTGGCGTGAATGATATAGCTGTCATTGAGACGCAAGATGCAATATTGGTTGTAGATAAAACAAAAACCCAAGAAGTGAAGCAGATCGTAGAGTATCTCCAGAAAACACACCGTAAAGAAGCTTCTGAACACCCTAAAACTTATCGTCCATGGGGCAGCTATGAATGCGTAGATAAGGGGGATAGATACCAAGTTAAACGAATTACCGTTAAGCCTGGTGCTAAACTTTCTACCCAACTACACCATCATAGAGCAGAGCATTGGGTAGTTGTATGTGGTACAGCCAAAGTCACAAGAGGTAATGAAGTTTTTATTCTTGCAGAAAATCAATCTACCTTTATACCTATTGGCGAAGTGCATACATTAGAGAACCCCGGGAAAATACCTTTAGAGCTTATTGAGGTTCAGTCAGGGGCTTATTTAGGTGAGGACGATATTATAAGATTAAAGGATGAGTATGGGCGAATATAAGAGATCTGCAATTAAATTTACTAATAAAGACATCGGAGTTTGGTTCCCGACCATTCGTACTGGAACAGGCACAGATAAGTTCACAGAACAATTGGTTAAAGGTTTAAATGAGGAGGGAGTAAGAGCGGAGATAACGTGGTTGCCACATTATGCAGAATATTTACCGTGGTTAATAAAGTCTCCGGTCACACCCAAATGGGCAAACATCGTACATATAAATACGTGGCTTCCCTCTAAATTCTATCCGAAAGAATTTCCAATTGTTGCTACCCTACATCATTGCGTGCAAGATAAAAATTTTTATCCTTATAAAACTAAATTACAGAAACTCTATCATTATTTATGGATTACTCCGATTGAAAAGGAGTCAATTCTACAAGCTACGGCTCTTACAACAGTTAGCGAGTATACAGCCATGTGTGCTAAGGAAATTTTCTATATCTCTAATATAGAGGTAATCTATAATGGAATAGATTTTGATATTTTTAATACCAAATCTTGTAAAAAAAAATTGGATAATAAAAATTTTCGCTTATTATTTGTAGGAAGTAATTCAATTCGTAAAGGATTTGATTTATTACCTAAAATAATGGAAGAATTAGGTGAAGGATACGAATTATTTTATACATCAAATACTCCCAATATGCTTCCATTAAATATGAAAAAATTGCCATATCAAGAAACAGCTTATGATTTGGCAAATACATATAGGTCTATGGATGCTTTACTTTTCCCCTCTAGATTAGAAGGTTTCGGCCTAGTCGTGGCTGAAGCAATGGCATGTGGTTTACCAGTTGTTGTTGCTAATAGTTCTGCACTACCAGAAATAATTGAGAATAAAGTTTCAGGTTTTATTTGTCAAAAGGACAATATTTCAGATTTTGTAAATACAGTAAAATGTTTGAAAAATAATAAGGAATTACAAAAAGAAATATCAAATGCAGCAAGTATACATATTCAGGAAAACTTTAATATTAAACACACTATAAATTCTTATATTACTCTGTACCAAAAATTAATTATAGGTTCTTAAACGTCTAAAAGGAAATCTCCAATACTATTTTTAAAATTTTCCTTACTAAATTTTTTTACATTTATTAATCCTTTTTGGGACAATCGGGAGCATAATTCATCATCAGACCATAATTTTTTAATACATTCGGTCATTTCTTCAATATCTAGAGGGTTTTTTAACAGTAAAGCTGAACCCATTGTGATTTCACTTAATGAGCTATTATTAGAAGTTAAAACGGGCACTCCCAAGGTTTGAGCTTCTATAACGGGTATTCCGAAACCTTCATTTAAGCTGGGAAATAAGAATGCTCGACTATTTCTAATTAAACACAGTTTTTCAATATCACTAACAAAATCAGTTTTTAAAATATTATATTTTGAATCTAGAAAAACTTTCACATCAACTAAATAATCCTCTAATGAGAAATCTTTACTATATTTTTTATTAATACTACCAGAAATAACTAATGGAATAGACTTATCTGAATGAGTTGCATGAATATATGCTTGAATTAAATTATGGACATTTTTTCGTTTCTCAATAGCCCCAACGTAGTACATATATTGACCAGATTTTAATTTATACTTATCTAATACCTGCTGCTGAATTTCAGGTAACGTACTTAGATAAATACTATGCTCATCCGCAGGTAATGGTTGATAAACTACCTCAATTTTATCCTCCATATAGGGAAAATACTCTAAATATCTATCTTTTGTATATTCTGAAACACATAATACTTTATCTGCATAACAGCATGCTTCTAATCGTTTATAAAAATATTTATGAAATTTTCTTTTTTCTTCAATTGGAATAATGTCATGTACTGTTTGAACTATCTTATGTTTAGTCGATTTAAATGCAAGCGGTGAGTCTGTAAAAATAATATCTTGACTTGAAAAGCAAGGGATTTTAATATCATTTAAATAAATTTTTTTTGGAAATAATAAGTCAATATTGTTAGAATAATACAATAATTCTGTATTAATAAAAAAATCAAAATTATTGTTTTGATTATATAAAATAGAATAATTTTTTTTTAAAAATTTTCCTAATAAATAATTTAAAACCACCTTTATTTTTTTATTTTTACAAAAAAAATATTTATTTGGATCTTTAAGATAGTCTAATAAATTCTCCAAGGAAAAATCGCTATCATATACTTGTGAAAATAAACCTATAGTATAATTATTTTTTTTTACAGCCTCAACTAAAGAGCTAGTGAATTGATAAACACCTCTACGATCACTTCTATTAAAAGAATAACTTAAAAATATTATCTTTCTATCTTTCAACTTAAATTTCCTTTTTAAAAAAGACTACTAAATTCTCTGAACAAAAGAAATAATATGTAGTTGGAAAAAAAAATACTTTCATTATTAAATTAATAAATAATTTTATAGGGTATAAAGCTATAGTATAAAAGGTTTTTTTAATGGATTTATATATAAATATTTCACTTTGTCCTTTTATGAAAAGTAGTTTAAAGTCACAATACTTAGAAAGTTGTATAATTTTATTTGAACCAATACAATTTAAATGAGTTAAATCACCATTTTGATTTTTCATACCTATTGGAGAGTCTCCATTAGGAAATCTAGCCACAAAAAAACCACCATTTTTCAGCTTACTTTTTATTTTAACAGTAAATTCAATCAGTTCATTAGAAGTGATATGCTCTAAAACATCGAACGCTACGATTAAATCGAATACATTGTCTTCTAAGTAGTCCATAGTACTACACACTTGAAAACCTTTCTTATTTGCAATAGTTATTAGATCATCATTTACTTCTATACCATACACACTCCATCCCCTTTCTAATGCATATGTTAGAAAACTTCCATTGCCAAAACCAATCTCTAACACCCGTATATTTTGTCCTTTTAAATTGCCTTCTATTTTTTTTAATTCAAGATCATAATATCTTCTAGTGCAATCATCTATTAATCCAAAACTTTCTCCCCAATTTTTCCATTCTAGGTAGCCATCATATATATTGCCATTTTTCATATTTTCATCTCTATAATGTAATTATTGTATTACACTTGGCAACTGCACTTTCTCTATGAGCAATAATTACTATTGTCTTTTTCCCACTTAAATTTTGAATCGCCTCATTTACTGCCTTTTCTGTTTCTATATCTAATGCACTAGTTGCTTCATCCATAAATAAAATTTCTGGATTTTTATATAAAGCCCGGGCGATTCCTATCCTTTGTCTCTGCCCACCAGATAGCATAACTCCACGCTCACCGACTTTTGTTTTATAAGCTTGTGGCAATTGTTGCATAATGAAATCATCAATTTGTGCCTGTTGAGCTGCACGTTTGACTGCTTGCATATCAATCTGGTCTTGTTCAACACCAAAAGCAATATTCTCTGCAATACTTTTATCGGCTAAATAAATTGATTGTGGTACATATCCTACAATTTGGTGCCACGCCTGAATATTACTCTGATTTAACTCAATACCATCTATCAAAATTCTCCCATTTTTTAGATGCAATAATCCCAGCATAATATCCATTAAAGTACTTTTTCCACTCCCACTTTTCCCAACTATACCAACACTTTTATTTTTAAGAATAGTAAGATTGAAATTATCAAAGATTAAATTATCAGGTCTATTATTATAAGAAAAACTAATATCATCTAGCTGAATAATTTGTTCAAATGAAAATTCCCTATTAGATTTTTCAATTTTATTATTTTTTTCTAATAAAAATTCATTTTTCACTACATTAAAAACATTTTGAGAAAATTTTATCTGTGCTATTGCACGATAAACATTCTGTGCGGCAGGTAGCATGCGATAAGCAGCAATACCATAAAGTCCTAGTATTGGTAAAATATTTGAAATTTCTTTACCAGAGATTACCAATACAATTGCAAGAATGATAATACAACCATATCCTATCGTTTCCACAATATGTAAAGGAACTTGCCCTAAAGTTTCTTTAGTTGCTAGATGAAGTGAATATAACCTTGAACTATGATCAACTTTTTCTATATACTGCTTTTCCGCATGATTAATAATAATATCTTTAACTCCTCCCAATACTTCTGAGCAAGCCTGATAACGTATTTCATTTGCTTCAACAAAACTTTGGCCAATTCGATCAAGAATTTTTTTTACGGTTATAAAAATAACAGAATAAAAAAACATTAAGGTTAGGGCTGTTGAAATTGCCATAATAGGATTATAAAAGACAAGAATTATGATCATACAAAGAATGACAACACTATAAGCGATTAAGAATAGTACAGGTTGAATAATTCCACGAACTAACTCATCTACTTCTGATAATATATTTTTAATTAAAGTTGAACTATTTCGTTCAATAAAAAATTCATATGGCTGCTGTAAGTAAATTTCTAAAAGCCTAGTCGAGAAATAGTGGCGTTGCAAGTTGGAAAACCTATACAATGCATACTGAGTAATGATTTTAATAAGAGTAGAAAAAATAACAATGCAAAGGGAAATTATCCCTAAATATACAATGAGTTGACGTGTATCTTTCACTAATAAGATTTTTGAAATTTTTTGAAGTAGCACATTATTTTCTATAATAGTCGGGTTTGCCAACACAGCGAGAAAAGGCATAATCGAAACAACGCCAATTGCCTCAATAATAGCCATTGCAACCACGAGGACAAGGACAAACGAAAGTTTTCGCTTATCAAGTTTTGTCAGTATTTTCCATAACTCTATTAATGTATTAAACACACTAATTCCTATTTATTATCTTTATACATCAAAGCAGTCACCTGTTCTGAAATCAGCCCCATTAGGAAAATCATGATACTGCCTGTATAAAGTAGAGCACTCATATTGGTAAAACGACCTGCATCCCATAAAGTATAGCCATACCACCCTGTAGCCATCATAAATAAAAGAACAGCTATTGGAAGAAACATCTTTAAAGGTGAGAATAGTGTGGCAATTTTAAAAATAATTAGAAAGAAACGCACTCCATCTTTTAAAGGATGAATATGACTTTCACCTATGCGTTTGGCTGCATGTATTGGCACATAAGTCACTGAATAACCTGCACGGAAAAATGCCATAGTGCTAGTGGTTGGGTAGGAAAACCCATTGGGTAATAAATATAAAAACTCCCGAAACTTATCGGCACGCACAGCACGAAAACCCGAAGTTAAGTCTTCAACTTTTTGTTCGGTCATATAGGTTGCGAGGTTGTTATAAAGTGTATTGGCAATACCTCGACCTATACTTGCTTGTGATCCTTTTTGTCTTGCACCCACAACCAGGTCATAACCCTGATTAATTTTTTCTAATAATTTTGATATATCTTGTGGGTCATGTTGACCATCTGCATCCATAAAAATAATGATGTCACCAGTTGCTGAACGTGCCCCTGTTTTAATTGCTGCACCATTGCCTTTAGAGTAGGAGTGAGTAACGACTTTAGCACCTGCTTCTTCTGCAACTTGTTTGGTGTTATCAGTTGAACCGTCATTTACTACAATAATTTCATGAAAAAGTTGTAGCTGTTGAATCTGTGCAAGGGTTTGACCAATGGCACCAGATTCATTTTTAGCGGGTAGGACAATACTAATTTTCATATTTGTCCTTAATTTTCTGGTTTTTCATTTTTTCAATAGCCTGCCTTAAACGAGGAATTTCAAAATCATACTCTGCTTTTGAGCGCTTTAAAGTTTTCACTTCTTGTTTTTGATAAATAGCATTTGCTTGATCTAATAACTGGGTAGAATCTGAATAATAATCTTTGGAGGCCATTTCGGCTACCATCATTAAGCCTGCCTCAACATCATTATAGCGCTTCATTGCCAATTTATAATGTAGATAAGCCTCTACTGGCTGGCGGCTAGCAGCATAAATTTGAGCTTGCAAATAAGGTGTTAATCGTAAAAACAAAGGAAAATCTTTATAGTTGGCATTTTTCTGCATAGCCGCAATGAGTTTTAAGCTTAACGCTCCGTATTGATTAATATTTTCTGGTAAAACTACATATTCTACTAATGTCCTTAGACCTTGTACTGCTTGTGCATCAAATGGTTGGATTGAGAGTCGCGTAATGGCTTGGTGGAAATCTTGCTCAGTCGCCTGATGAGTATAAACTTTTTGTAATAGTAGACGAATTGAAAGTAAAGCACTATTTGGTAAACGTTGAATCGCTTGCTCAATATGAGCATTGGCTTCTTGATAACGTCCTTGATCAATTAAAATCGCTGCAATAGCATTTTGTGCTCGAGGTGAAGTAGGCGTATTTTTTGCCCAATAGATCTGTAAATTATCAGTATTTGACCATAAAAGTGAACGTTGCCATGTCATTAATGTCAGCATACTTAATATTAATATAGAAATAAATGTCACTAATTTATAGTCAATTTTTTCACTTAGCCAAATTAGTCCTGCTGAAAGGGGTAAGAATAAAAATAAAGCAGCTAAATAATTACGGTGTTCAAAGTATAGCTCTAGGCCAATAATAGTGGATTCCATTAAATGAGCAGCAAAGAAAAATAAAATTGCTAGACTGAATAGAGGGTATTTTTTTCTAGCTAAAAATGCACTGATGAATAATACGACTAGAAAAATAATCGAAAAAAAGGTTGTTAAAGGCTGGAATAAACCTCTTGAAATAGGGTATCCATCCTGAAATAAGCCGCGTCCTTCAATCTCTGGAATATAGAGATTAAATAAATACTCAGTAACAATCCGTGCTTCGCTATAAAGACGCTCAACCATATTAAAATTGCGGTTTGGCCAAGGTTCTGCTGAAAGATTAATATAACGAAACATGAGTACAGCAATTGCTAATGAGGGTAGCCATAAACAAATAGCTCGCCATTGCCACAATGGCTTATTTATTTTATTAGAATTACAAAACTCAATTACTAAAATGAGTAAGGGTAAAAGTGCACCATTTTCTTTACTATAGGTTGCTAAGATCGTAGCTAAGCCAATCGAGACTGTCATTAATATATAGCCAACAATAGGCTTTTCAGCTAATAATAATCGACCCTGTAAATAACCGATAATTCCTATTAAGCTAAATAGGGTTGCAAGCTGTGCCATGCGTTGCACGACATATAACGTTGTAGATACAAAGTAAGGATGTAACAACCAGATACTAAAGCTAAGTATCGCTATCCATATGGCTTTTTTTTCTGAATAATTATAATTCTTGAGCAGAAGCAAAGTCGCCCAAAAGAGCAATAAGCCATTTATTAAGTGAATATATAAATTAGTTAATTTGAATGAATAAGCAACACTAGGCCAAGTATTATCATTAATTAAAAAACTAGCCAAAGAAATTGGTCGACCTGTAGGGCCAGAAAAACCATTGGATATAAAATTTAAAGCTTTATCCCAACTATTAATATCCCCATAAGTACCTAACTCTTGTAAATTTGGGTAATCATCAAAGAGGAAATCAGCTTTTAATCCTATTGAGTAACTAAAATAACAAATGAGCAAAGTACTTAAAAGCACAATAAATGGAAAAGTTTTTTTTAACATATAGTTTTTATATCCATAGAAAACAACGCCTATCAATTGATAGGCGTGTTCTAAAACTGACTAAAATTAGCGGCAGTTTGAAGGAACAAGCTCTTGAGTAATAGTACCACGTTTACATTTCCAATTTACACCACCAGTAGACGTAGTAGGACTTAATAGTAAAGTTGCTGAGCCAGCAGTAAGAACTTTATCATTATATAAAATAGTAATTAAGCCATTAGTATTTGTTACAGAAGTTACAGCATTACCTTTAATAGCAGTTGCAGCAGCTAAACCAGCACTAGCATTATCAGCAGGATAACGGTTAGTAGAAGCATAAAATTCAGTTACAGCTGCTTTTGCACCGCCAGCCAAGCTTAAACCTTCAGTAACGTGAGCACGTTTAGTATAGTTCTGATAAGCAGGAATCGCGATAGCAGCCAAAATACCGATAATAGCAACTACAATCATAAGCTCGATGAGCGTAAAGCCTTTTTGCATTGTATTCATAACATTCTCCACAAATGTTTTGTAAATTTAATTATAAGCTTTGTAAGCTAATTTTTAGTTTGCACGAAATGTGCCAAAGTATAGTATCTATTAATTTCATATGAAATCAACAGTTTGTTTAAATTTAAAGATCAATGAAAGTTCGTTGAGTAATTTTATGTAAAAAAGTGACAAAAAATGTCAGTTTTATCGATTTTATGAGAAGTCATTTTGTAAGTGGTTTACGGCTATAAATCACTCAATGTTTGGTCGCTAAAAAAAATCTAGAGTAATTTGCCTAAGTTATGATTATTTGTGCAGTGCTGAGTATGGTTTAAAATTGAAAAGTGCTATTCCTCCAATTTTTTTATAGGGGGCATCGAATGAAACGGCTAAAAGACTTCAAAATTACCGAGCGAACACCTTACCCAGCTCTAACAGTTTTATTTATACAGTTTGGTGATGATGAAGGTACCCAATGTATTGTTCTGCATCGTGCAAAATATGTGATCCATCCGTATAGAGAAGAACTACAAAAGCTGGCTTATAAATGAGTTTGGGTTTTATATACCATTTTTAAGTTATCTATATTTTAAAATATATCACCACCAATCTGCTCTTATAAAAATTCATTCCATCGCGTGAAGTAAAAGCTATTTCCGGATATGGATAAATTGGAAAAACTTGTCCATATAAAGGGGTTTATGGAGTGTGCTGAATTAATGATCGTTGTAGTGTTTATCGGTATTTTAGCTGCTATTGCGATCCATGCTTATCAGGATTCGACAAAGAGTGCGAAATTTACTGAAGGTCTTTCTTTAGCTTCAAGTGTAAAAAATTCAGTAGCAGAAAATACATCTAATGTTGCACCTTATGATTTGGATTGGGCAACACCTATAGGAATAGCTAATGTAACTAGTATTGGAATTAGTAAAACTAACGGTGAAATCACAATAACATATACACCAATAGTTTCTGCATCAGGTGTAAATACCTTAAATTTGATTTAACGATCATTATTGCTATTCAAATTGCAGCCCTATGCTATGGCGTCTATAGTATTGAACAAGGTCGCCCAGCATGGTTGTTTATAATATAGATCGTTTTGAGTTAGTGCGAAAAAATGACATTATTCAAGATAATCTGAGCCAAGCCCAACTCGCATTTCAACATGTGTCATGGTTTAAACCATAATATGTAGCAGTCAATTTTGCAAAAGATGTTAATCAACGTAATAATGATATGTTTGCAGAGGTGTGGGGTGGTATTTCTATAGCACAACGTCCAGAGCGTTATGTCGATTTTGCACAAGCCAAAACACAAATCGAAAGTCGCGCACAAAATTTAGAAGATCTTAAAAAATATAATAACAAAAAATAGGTTGAACATACTTTGGCAAAATATTTAGAAGCGAACACTTTTGTGCCTTTAAAAGCTACAGCTGTAGATATGACAGTTTTAATAGATCAAAAAGCCAACGTGGTTAAAATTATTGATTTAAGACCGTGGAAGTGATTTGCTTTTAAATGATAATAAAAAAGCAGATTACCTTTTAATCTGCTTTTTTATTATCATATGCCCATTCTATTTTCACTGATTTATTCATGAAATTTTTCTTATTGCTTATTGCGGCTGTTTTTATATCTCTTGGCTGGCTCCTCCCGATTCATTACCGCCCTTGGGTAACTTATACAGGCGAGCTGTTTGCTTTTTTATCCCTTTTTACTTTAGCTGCTATTTATTTAAAAGACAGAATTAAACTACCAGTTGTCAGCCTGCCATTATTATTCCTTGCTGCTATTCCATTAATTCAATACTTAGCGGGTGAATTATTTTTCTTTGATAAAGCCTTAATCAGTACGCTATTTGTCTTTGGATTTTGGCTGAGCATCGTCATTGGTTATAACTTGTCGGCAGAAAAAATAGATCTTGAAGAGGTTTTTACTGGACTC
Source organism: Acinetobacter sp. SFB (assembly GCF_001647545.1). Classification (GTDB taxonomy): domain Bacteria; phylum Pseudomonadota; class Gammaproteobacteria; order Pseudomonadales; family Moraxellaceae; genus Acinetobacter. The sequence goes on along the minus strand of NZ_LSZH01000014.1, from coordinate 133,961 downwards.
AGCTATGTTTTTTTAATGGCAGGAACAGCTACAGCTATTATTGCAATTTGCCAATGGATAAATTTGGATGCCTATTTACCGGGAATGGTCAATATACAAGGCAATACTCGTCCTTTTGCCAACTTTGCTCAGCCTAATAACATGGCGACTTTTTTACTTATGTCCTTAATGGCATGTTTATATTTATATGAAAAGAAAAAAATCCAGACCAAATGGATCGCAGCCTGTGCTTTACCTATCGTTATTGGCGTTGCCTTAAGTCAATCACGTACTTCCTGGGTCGCGTGTCTGTGTATTTTAATTTACTTGGCTTATCAACAATATCGTGGCTTCATTCGCCTGAAATGGTATTGGGCTATTACATGGTTTGGTTTATTTATAGGATTGATTGTGATATCGCCTGTATTGAGCCAACTGCTTGCACAAGCCACTGATGCACAAATTGTGCAAAGTCGGGACGTGGTACAACGCGCAACCGGAGATATGTCACGCTTAGCCATTTGGAATCAAATGCTGCATGCAATTGCAGACCGTCCATGGTTTGGCTATGGCTGGAATCAGACCAGTGTTGCTTATACATTGGTCAGTGATCATTTTCAGGGACCTGTGTGGATTCGTAGCGCGCATAACTTTATTCTTGATTTTCTGCTCTGGAATGGTCTGTTGATTGGCTTGCCTTTTTTGGCTTACTTTGGCTATTGGGGCTATCAGCTGAATAAGCATGTCAATTCGGTCGAATCCGTGATTGGTATTTTAATGATTGGCGCTGTACTGATTCACTCAATGCTGGAATTCCCCCAATACTATGCCTATTTCTTGCTACCAGTCGGTTTTATTATCGGTCTGGTTCAGTCTCAGCAATGCAATATTAAAACCATTGCACTTTCACCCAACTACATGCGCGCAGCATATGCGGTATCTTTAGTATTACTGGTTTTAATTGTCAGAGATTATTCAGTGATGGTGCCCAAACTGAATCAATCCATGCGTTATGAGCAAACGCCTGAGAAAATTACCAATCAAGATCAAATTTACCTGCTTGAAGAGTTTAACTGGCGTATTGCATGGATTCGCATGAATCCGTATAGCAAAATAAATGCAGAGCAATTAGAAGATATTCGGGAGATGGTGCTGAACTATCCGACTAAATATGACCTGATCAAGTATGCCAAAGTACTGGCTTTCAATGGTTATGAGCAAGAAGCAAGACATCAATTATGGTTGTTAAAAACATTACGTAAAGTCGATCTAGACTATGCTTCATTAGCCCAGCCAGCTTCGGAAAAGTAAAACTTTAAATAAAAAAAAGCCGGTCAATTGACTGGCTTTTTTTTAAGAGAATTAAATTTGGCTTTGAATATAGTTTTCGATACCGACTTTCTCAACCAAATCAAGCTGGGTCGTGCTCCAGTCCAAATATTCTTCCTCTTTTTCCAGAATTTCCTGTACAAGATCACGGGTCACATAATCCATTTCCTGCTCTGCCAGGCGGACAGCTTTTTGTAGCGCTTCAATATTTTCGTTTACTTTGCGCACATCACAATTCAGTACTTCAACAGTATGCTGACCGATGTACAACTTACCCAAATTTTGCAGGTTCGGTAAACCTTCAAGAAATAAAATACGTTCAATAATTTTATCTGCATCTTTCATTTGGTGAATGGATTCTTTGTATTCTGCAGAACCGAGTTTCTCAATTCCCCAGTGATTAAACATACGCGAATGCAGGAAATATTGGTTAATCGCAGTCAATTGGTGGTATAACACCTGATTTAACTGATTAATCACATCACGGTTGCCTTTCATTGTAAGTTCTCCATCAACAATTTCTGCCTTAACCATGTGTCAGACAATCAAAAAAATTATTATTACAATGATCTTAAACAAGAACCGAAATAATGGCGAGTAATTTATTGAACGGCAAATGAAAATCGGAATCAAAAAGGATTAAAGCTGAAACTGGAATAATAGAATAAGAAAAACCCGCCTAGAGTCATAAGCGGGGGAGGAAGATGATCTTTCGACCATTAAACTTTGATTATTGTGGTTATAGTATTTTAAGCGGCTATCGATATACGGGCAGCGATTTCTGAAAGTTCATCGCTAATGATGGCACGTGCTTCTGGAGCACAGCGACCACAGCAGGTACCCAAATCAAGCAAGTCGCGAATTTCGCGATAGCTTTCCGCGCCATCGGCTACGGCATCTTTAATATCTTGATCAGTAATACCACGGCATAAACAAACGTACATTTTCAACTCGCCACAAGAGTTAAATAGGATAAGTAATATTATTGATAATTGTTATCGTTTGTCAATGAAATTCATTTGAAATTTCATTCTTGTTTATTGAGTTTTTGAATAAAAAAATACCACTTGATCGGTGGTATTTTAAACAATTATTTAACTGTATGATTTTTATTTATTAATAATAACCACGCCATCCATTTCAACTAAGGCATCTTTAGGCAGACTTGCCACGCCTAATGCTGCACGCGCAGGATAGGGTTGGGCAAAGTATTCCCCCATAATCTGGTTCACCAGTTGGAAATGCGAAAGATCAGTGAGGAAAATGTTCAGTTTGGCGATATCGGCCAAAGAACCCCCAGCTGCTTCACAAACGGCTTTTAAATTATCAAATACGCGACGAATCTGAGCTTCAATACCTTCAACCAATTCCATACTGTAAGGATCTAAGCCAATTTGACCTGAAAGATACAGTGTATTTTCAACTAAAATCGCTTGAGAATATGTACCAATTGCTGCAGGTGCATTTTCCGTATGGATTACTTGGCGGGACATTGATTTCTCCTTATATCATCTTCATACATCATAGCGTATATCATTCAAAAAAGTTGCATATGATTGAATTAACTTGCTTTAGATGCTTCTGTAATATTAATCGTTTGGGCTAAACGGGTAATGCGCGGAAAACCAAAATGCATGCGTAAATCACGAATGATTTGCGCAATCTGTTTGCGGTTATGTACCACAATATTCACGTAAGTTTTCCCTTCATGGTTATGCACCATTTCTACACCAGTTTTTTCTTTACGGCATTGGTAGATGAGTTCAGAAATTTGTTCATCATTCATGGCCATATCAATACTTAAATAGGCGGTAAAGCTTATATCATCGGCATCTTCAGAAGCCCATTGCAAAGGCATGATATTTTCTGGATGTTGGTGTTGTTCATGCAGCAGGTTGTGACAGCGTGCACGATGAACAATGAGTCCACGACGTGACAAATGCCCTTGAATAGGATCGCCAAGAACAGGGTTGCAGCAATGGGCATATTTGACATCCACACCTTCAGTGCCTTGAATCAGGCGAGTTGAAGATTGAGTCTCTACAGTCTGATCTTGGGCAAACAAATGGTTGGCCACCAATTGCGGAAGTAAATCTCCCACCGCAACTTGTTCAAATAGCTGTTCTTTAGTCTCAATATGCCGCCATTGCAAGATATCGATCCAGTCTTCCTGGGTTAAGTCTTTTATCGAGCGAGCAAACAGTTTCAGTGCACGATTTAGCGCTTGCTGACCCACGAGTTGCTGCTCTTCAACATCCTGATCGCGTAAAATATTTTGTAAGGCGCGACGTGCTTTTTGGGTATTAATAAAACTGAGCCAGTCTGGGTTTGGGGTAGCCAGAACATCGGTAATAATTTCAACTACTTGACCACTCATAAGGGGTGTTGAAAGCGGCTTGGTTTCACCGTTTATTTTTGCACCTACCGCGTGATTACCTAAAAACAGGCTGGCAGAATATGCAAAATCGACTGCTGTTGCGCCTTGAGGTAGTTCATGCAAATTACCATGAGGGGTGTAAACCCAAATTTTTTCTTGATGTAAATAATCTAACAGGTCGCTAAATGTGGTTTTTGCACAGGCATCATCAATCAGTACATTCAGGTTTTGCATAGAGGCTTGAATGGCTGAGCGACAGGCTTGTGGCGCATTTTCCCCTAAAACCACCCCAAAACGTGCAGCCTTACGCATCAGTTCAGTTTGAATGGTCAGTGATAAAGTCGTTTTTTCACCTTTTAAACGCATCATCAGGGATTGATTTCCACCAGGAAGTGGGCGGCGAATATGATCGTCATAATGCAGAATCTGAAAATTTTCCCGCAAAATTTCTGCCAGACGGTCACAGTCAGCAATGCTTTGTAAAATAATTTCGAAAGCATGGCTATGAGTCAGTTCTTGCAGATTGATATCATTTTTAACGAAGTGACGCAGTAATTCGATATTGTTATTTTTCTTTTTAATGCGACCAGAAATTTGATGCTGCTCTAGCAATTCAGTAAGTTTTTTTTCCCAAATACTTTGATATTCACAGCGTTTAGGCTTGGTTTGAAATAATGCTTCTTGCACATTATTATACATATCCAGATCGAGATTTTGATAGCACAAATGTTCCAGATTGTCGGCCATCTCATTCATACCGACAATACGACCCATGGGCACAAAAATATCAAAAGTTTCCTGGGCGATACGTCGACGTTTATCGGGCCGTAACGACTCCAGCGTGGTCATATTGTGGTAGCGATCTGCCAGTTTAATAATAATCACACGTGGGTCTTGTAGGGTTGCTTGCAGAATTTTACGGAAGGATGCTGCTTTATTATATTCTTTATCACTGGAATGACTGAGTTTAGTGACGCCATCGACCAGTTCTGCAACAGTACGTCCAAATTTTTCAGTGATGTCTTCTTTATTGAAGTCAGTATCTTCAATCACATCATGTAAAAGCGCAGCCATAAGCGTTTCTGCATCCAGACGCATATGGGCAAGAATGCTACTGACGGCAATCGGGTGCAGAATATACGGTTCACCACTTTTACGGGTAATGCCGTCATGGGCGATATCTGCATAATCACAGGCCAAAAGCACACGCTCGACATCGCTTGCATCTAAATAAGCGTCGATAATGATTTTCAGTTGTTGTCTGGCTTGGCTGACCTGTGGGCCTGGCATATAACACCTTTCTACTTCAGTTTTACAGTTTAAATGGCTAGACCTTTAATGAAAAACATATTGCATGACTTGTCAAATTTTTCATTTAAAAAAAAGCAAAAAAAATACATCTTGAATAACGTATCTTTCTACTTATGTTATAACGGTTATTGAGCAAATATAAAAGTTATCCAATAAAAAAAGCCTAGTTAAAAACTAGGCTTTTTTAAGATTTTTTTTCTTATTGGAAAGAAAAGCCATCTAAATTCAAGTTGTTTGCAGAAAGTGCAAGATCCAGACTAGAGGTTTGATAGTCTTGATCGCGTTGTTTCAAAATATCTTTAGATACATGACCCGCTGCAATTTCACGTAAAGCAACAACGGTTGGTTTATCGTTATCCCACTCTACAGTTGGTTCAATACCTTGACGTGCCAGTTGACGCGCGCGTTTGCTTGCCACTAGTACAAGCTCAAAGCGGTTGTCCACATGGTCTAAACAATCTTCAACGGTTACGCGTGCCATAAGAATTCTCGTTTGAATATTAAATTTGAACAGACTGGGCAGTATAAAAGGCTTTGCCCGTAGACTCAAGTTTTAATCACAATTCAACAGGAGTAATTAATTTTTCAATCAATTCTTGCTGACGAGTCGCTTGTTGAGAGATAACCAAACGATTGGCAATAATCACGCATTCCAGATCATGCAATGCTTTATTAAAGTCATCATTAATAATGACATAGTCAAAGTTTATATATTGCTGCATATCTTCTACTGCACAATCTAAACGCTGTTCAATGACTTCAACAGAGTCGGTGCCACGGTTCGATAAACGTTGACGCAAATCAAACTGGCTAGGCGGTAAAATGAAAATTTGTTTTGATTCGGGGAAAAGCTTGCGAACTTGCTGCGCACCTTGCCAGTCGATCTCAAGTAAAACATCATGACCTTTAGCCAGTTGCTGTTTTACTGTGGCTTGAGCTGTGCCGTAATAGTTGCCAAATACTTCGGCATACTCAATAAAACCGCCTTGCCCAACTAAAGCAAGAAAATCTTGTTTTTGCGAAAAATGATAATGCACACCTTCGAGTTCACCAGGGCGTTGACCACGAGTGGTGTGAGAGACAGAAACATGTAAATTATTTACACGCTCAAGTAGGGCTTTAACGAGAGATGTTTTGCCTGTTCCAGATGCAGCAGAAACGACAAACAAGAGACCCGACATGATATTTTTCCTGATATGATAAAATATCTTCTCTATTTTAGAGCAGACAGCCAGTAAACTAAATAGCTGTTGGTAAGTTGTTTGCATTTATTTCAAATTATTCAGTCTAAATTCAAGTGAACATTGAGGGTCTTATGGAAATTGTATTGGCCAATCCACGTGGTTTTTGTGCAGGTGTCGACCGAGCAATTGCGATCGTTAATCGGGCACTTGAATGTTTTAATCCACCCATTTATGTGCGCCATGAAGTGGTACACAACAAATTTGTGGTCGATGATTTACGTCAGCGCGGGGCTATTTTTGTCGATGAGCTGGATGAAGTACCTGATGATAATATTGTTATTTTTAGCGCACATGGTGTTTCTAAGGCGGTACAAATCGAGGCTGAACGTCGTGGTTTAAAAGTCTTTGATGCAACGTGTCCCTTGGTGACTAAAGTTCATATTGAAGTGACCAAATATGCGCGCGAAGGAACAGAAGCCATTTTGATTGGTCATGAAGGTCATCCCGAAGTTGAAGGAACCATGGGGCAATATGACAAAAAAAATGGTGGTGAAATTTACCTGGTTGAAGATGAGCAAGATGTAGCGGCTTTAGTCGTGCATAATCCTGAAAAAGTGGCTTTTGTCACTCAGACAACTTTATCCATTGATGATACAGCGAAAGTGATTGACGCATTACGAACAAAATTTCCTGAAATTCAGGGGCCGCGTAAGGATGACATCTGTTATGCCACGCAAAATCGTCAAGATGCGGTGCGTGATTTAGCTTTGCAGTGTGATGTGGTTTTGGTGGTCGGTTCGCCGAATTCATCCAATTCAAACCGTTTACGTGAACTGGCAGAGCGTATGGGGAAGCAGGCTTATTTGGTTGATAATGCAGATCAGCTTGATCAAAATTGGTTTAATGAAAATACTAAAATTGGAGTAACTGCGGGGGCATCGGCACCCGAAATTTTAATTAAACAAGTGATCCAGAGATTACAAGATTGGGGTGCCAAAGCACCAGAAGAGCTTGCAGGACGTGAAGAAAATATTACTTTTAGTTTGCCCAAAGAGTTACGTATTTCTGTAACTCAGGCTTAAAGCGTAAATAATTTAACATTCTGAAAAATTTAAAAAATTGACAGATCATTGCTTTTTGGCAATGATCTGTTTTTTTATGCCTTTTATCCTGTTATGTGTTTAATTTGTAATTAAGTTAGGTAGTATCTTTAATAGAGTAAAGTTTTGTTGTTTTGGGGGGCATATGCTGAAAGCAAAAAAAAATCAAGGATTCACTTTAATTGAGCTGATGATAACAATTGCTGTAATGGCAATTATTGCAACGATGGCTGCTCCTTCTATGACTAATCTTTTAGAAAAACAACGATTTCAAAAAAAAGAAAGAGAGTTACTTTCAGTATTAACCCAGACTAAAAGTCAGGCTATTTTAAAGCGTGCAGATATTACGGCAAATCTGAATTCTACAAGTGCAAATACTGATACCGCTATAACTTGGGATAAGGGAAGTAATGTGAGCTTAACCATTCAGACTTTAGCAGAAAATCAGACCACAGGAACTTATTCAGGAACAAACTTGATATTTGATAAAAATGGCTTGGTCAGTAGTTTAACTCAGGATGCCTTAATCAGTTTATGTAACACAAAGTTAAATGTAAAAAAGCAATTAATATTAACCAAACTGGGAAGTGTTTATACCAAGCCTGAGGGAACATGCTGATGAAAATGTTAAAAAATCAGATGGGGGTTGGGATGGTTGAAGTGCTCGTGGCTTTGCTTGTGCTTGCAATTGGAGTTCTGGGTTATGTGGCTTTACAATTGCGTGCCATTGATGCTTCTGCTGAGGCTTTAAGTAAGTCACAAGCCATGCTTGTAATGCGAGGATTAGCTGAGAATATACGTTCTAATCCTGCAGCATTTTCAAATTATCCTGCTTTAATTCAAGGTTATAGTAATTACTCCTCAACTACATCTGCTCCGACATCCTGTCTTAACTCAGCTTGTACTGCTGTGCAGATGGCAACTTACGATGCCTATAATACTGCTAAAAACGCCGACCAGTATGGAATGAAAATTACTATGGAAAACTGCCCGGGTGTTGCCAGTACTATGACTTTAAAACGGCAATGTTTATATATTTTTTGGGCTAAAACACAGCCAAACTCTGCTACTACAACTATAAATGGTGTTTCTACAACCACTATTGATGCTTCTAGTTGCATGTCGAGTTCAGGAACGTATGTAAGTGGTGCATCATGCTTAATGATGGAGGCTTATTAAGATGAGTAAGCCTTCTTTTAAGCCACAAATGGGCTTTACATTGATTGAGTTGATGGTGGCGCTAGTCTTGGGGTTAATCTTGGTTGCAGCAGCAACTCAACTATTTACTGGGGGAATTCTGTCAAGCCAATTGCAACGTGCCAATGCAGAAATACAGGATAGTGGTGTATTTGGTGTGGATTATATGCTGCGAGATATCCGTCTGGCGAATGTAGGGAATTCAACCAATCTGGAAATTAATGACCAGACTGCATATGGTGGGATTGTCCTTACTGGGTCTACATCATCAAGCGCGACTAATGTTAATTTTGTACCTAAAGTAGGAGCTACTGCCTATATTGATTCGGCATTATTAAGTCGGGGTAGTGGAGATACTGTTTCAACTACAGCTAATTACTGGAAAGGATTATCCAATGTAAAAAATACGGCAGGCACAGCTCAAATTAGTGATCAATTGACGATTCAATTTGTTGCACCTTCTCAAATGTTTAATTGTGAAGGACAAACAGTATATGCTGGTGATTTAGTTGTACAACGGTACTTTTTAAGAGTGGATGCCAACGGTACTGGAGCTAGTGATATTGCGCTGGCGTGTGATGCCAATACTCCTGCAACATCTGCAACTGCAGTTTCTGCTCAACCGGCAATAGTTACAGGTTTAGGAACTGCAGGACAAATTATTATTCCACGCGTAGATCATTTTCATGTGCTTTTAAAAACAAGAGATGAGGATGGAAATTTAAGTTACTACACCATTCCACAGTATAGAGCTGCCGCAATTGCAGCAAGAGCAACTACCCCTACAGCGAAGAAAGTACCTAGAATTTTGGCAATTCAGGCTTCTGTGCTTATTCGTTCTACAAACTCTGCAAAAAATACAGTAGTTGATCCGGCTCAAGCAACTTATGTCATGTTGGACACAACGGTTAAAGCAACAGATACATCCAATCGTTTTTTAAGACGTGTTTATAACTCTACGGTAGCTTTGCGTAATGCAATGGGGGAGAACCTATGAGAGTAATGACTCCAACAATTGCATTGCAGCGCCAACAAGGTGCGACATTAATTGTTGTATTAGTTATTTTATTGATTACTACAATAGTGGGTGTTTTGGCAATCCGTGTTGCAATTGTTTCATTAAGCGTAGCAACAAATAGTCAGGTGGATCAATTAAATTTTCAATCTTCTGATACTCCGCTGGTTTTACTGACCCGAACGGATACCTCTACATTAACAAATTTTGGCAATGTGATTGGGGCAAGTCTAAGGGAAAATGAAAGTAACCCAGGTCTTGAATATATTTTCTGTTATAAGCCGACTTCGACGACTGTAAACTTTGCTCAAACAAAGGATGCAATTTTGCTTAAACCTGGGACTGGTAATAATGCAAGCAAAGAAGCAGGTATTGGGGATGGCTTTTGTAATCTAAGTAGTGATTTTGGTAGTAATCGTCAAGCTGTGGTGACTCAAGTAGCGGTAACTATACCCACAGAATCTCTTACAGGTACTCCAGGATCGAATCTACCTAGAGGCATTAATTTAACAGAAGGTACTCAGTTACCGAAAAGTATGACAAGTGCTCAGCGTATAAGAGTAATTACGACTGCAATGTTGCCAGCATATTCAACAGCATTAACTTCGACTATACAGACGGATTGTTTAAGTAATAGTAATGCCAAAATTAGCGACAATCTTTCTGAAGATTTGGCTGCAAAGCAAACGCTATCAGATTGTCTGAAGTCCAAAAATGTACCTTTTAGTACTCAGGTACAAGAATTTAACTATATCAATAAACTTGAAGAAGTAACTGCTCCAGGTGGTTAAGGGGAAAGCAATGAATACAGAATTTAAAAAATTGCAACGTACAAAACTTTGGAATGCAATCTTTGCCGGTACTGTTGCTATGACCTGGCTAACTGCAACATCCGTGGTACAAGCAAGTGACTTACAAATTTATGCGGTACCTAAAGCCGGTAAAAAAACCCTGATTATGATGCTGGATACATCTGGGAGTATGGCTTTCCTCACTGAAGATTATGGAAGTGTTTGTCCAACAGACTGGCGGGGTAATGAAACCATAAGTACAGAAACAGGCGGCGATTCTGTATATAGTTACACGAGAAGATTTTGCTCTGTTTCGTATAACACTAGTAGTGCTTCAAATTATCAAAGGTTAAAAGATCGTTGTTTTAACCCGAATAAAAATGCAGATGGAACCCCGAGTACAGGGACAGCTGCCTTGAAATGCTATGACCGGATTTCGCGTTTAAAAGATGGTATGTTTGGATTGCTGAATAGTAGTGACGCAGCTGTTAGTAATTCCAGTACGGGTACACAGGTTCGACTTTCAACTACGGTAATGGGACTTGGAAACTTCTCATCAGATGGTGATGGGCAAACCGGCCAGATCTTGGTTGCAGCCAAGCCTTTAGGTGCTGTCGGTAGTGCTCAAAGAAATGCCTTGAAAAGTGCAATTGCGGGACTAACCGCATATAATGGTACGCCTTCAGCACATGCGATGGCAGAAGCTGCAGCATATTTGATGGGGACAACTACTTATTCTGAACAAAATTACAATATAAAAAGAGATACTACTAATTTGATTCGAAGTTACTCGACGACTTCATCTGGGAGTGGGTCGAGTAAAAGATATACATATACATATACATATAATGTATACACCTGTAATAGATGGAATTCGGTTGATTTGAATTCCTCGACTCAAACTTGTAACCGATGGGGGAATAATCCTGTTGTAACTACAGGTACAACTACGAATGCAACATCTGGAAGTAATCCGTTGTGGGCTAATCAACCTAATATCCAACCATCAAATGGTTGGTTAAGCAGTGATGGTTTTACTGCAGGTGATTACTATACATATATTGTAAGTAATGCGGATAGTGGAACGCCTAAGTCGAAAGTAAAAGATACTACTACAAATCCCGATATTGTCATGGATCGCAATGCTGCTAATGTGGATGTACTCTATAAATCACCACTCCCAACTGTAACAAATAGGGCAAGTTGTGATGGTCAGGGAATCTATTTCCTATCGGATGGACAACCTAACAGCTCTAGCGATTCTAGAGCTTTAAATGTAATGCAAAAAGCATTAGATACTAAAGGTAGCTTATTTCAATGCTCCAATGATCTATCAAATACAGATGGTAGTTCTGCATGGCGTTGTATGGGAGCCTTTGCAAAAGCATTATTTAACCCTGCAACCAACCCTGTTGGTGTCTCAATTAAAACTGCATTTGTTGGTTTTGGTAAAGAATTTGAAGCAAGTTCGGTTGACGCTACAGGGGTTTCTACTGATACACAAAATGCTTGTCGTATGAGTTCCCGTGCTTATCGAGACCCCTTAACTCAACAGTTGCCAAATGATAAATGTTCTCCAACTTATGGAGGAAGTTTAATGGTGACAGCACCAACTGCAGCAACCTCAACAGATACTTATAAGACTGCTGATGGTTATCGATATGATGGTGGTTATGGTAATGGTGGTTTCTTCCAGGCTTCAAGTGCCAATGATGTAACCAATAGTGTTGTTGCATTTATTAAAAATTTGGGTGGTGCAACATTGGACCCAATCACTACAGGGCCAATTTCTGTCCCGTATGATGCCCTGAATCCTAAAAATTTACAGGAAAACGGTTATTTAAGAGCCTTGGAGCCAGATCCGGCCAATACTAATTTATCTTGGCGCGGTAACCTAAAAAAATATAGTGTAGTTCTAAGTGGCGCTACTGCTGGTGCATTTCAAGGAAGTTCGGGTGGACTGGTTTATGATGCTAAGGGTGCATTTACAACGGGTACGAAAGATTATTGGAATACTTCTTCATATGTGGATGGCGGAAAAGTATTTTTAGGAGGAGCTTATTCTAAAGTACCACTTCCTATTTTGGGACAGACTGAAGAAGTAAGCGGAACATTAATTACTAAGTATGCTTATTCTGCATCCAATAAAATTCGTAATTTGTTTACCGATGTTTCTGCTGTAAGTGCTGATGATTCATCTTTAACACCCTCTACTGGTTTAAGCACAGGGGCAATAATGTTGCAAATACCTGAAAAGCCAGCGGCTACAGCAACAGATCCTTTTACAAGCCCTGCTGCAACTTCAAGTTATGTTTTAGGCAAATTAAATACAATTACAGGTCAAGGTATATTAAAAGATTTTCCTTTAAGTATTAAATTGAAATTGCTTAATTTCTTGGGATATTCAACATCTCTTGATGCAACAACTTTACCTACTTCTTTAACCACTTCTGATGCACCTTATCTTTCTATGGGAGGAAGTATCCATTCAGCACCCGTTCAGTTAACTTATTCTGGAACAATGGATAGTTCAGGAAATTTAACGAGTGCACGAGATCAATCGATCTTATTTGGAACTATGGAAGGCGGTTTACATATTGTTGACGCAAGTTCTGGTGAAGAACAAATGGTTTTTGTTCCTGCTGAAATTCTAAATCATCCAATTAAGTCTAAAGCTCTTGTACCTGGACAAACTGATGCAAGTGCTCCAGTTCATGGTGTTGATGGCGCATGGGTTTCTGATGCAACCTATAAAGTTGATTCTGAAGCTGGAGCAAATAACACGACAGTTACTAAAGTTTTAGCTCGTAGAATGAATGTATATGGTGGGTTGCGTATGGGAGGTTCTAGCTATTATGGCTTGGATGTTCTTGCGCCTAAAAATCCTAAATTATTATTTAGAATAGATCCATCTACTACTGGTTTTGAACGTTTGGGACAAAGTTGGTCTAAACCAGTAATGGCGAATATTCGATATAATGGTGCAATTACACGTGTGATGATTGTTGGGGGAGGGTATGATGCATGTTATGAGGACCCTAACTTCACTCTGGCATCAACATCTGGTAATGGTTCGACCTGTGCAACTACCTCTGAAGCAAATGGTAATGCCGTTTATATTGTAAATGCTCAAACAGGTGACCTTATCTGGTCAGCAACTTATGCCTCTACTGCTACTGACGGTCGTCAATATATGAAACATAGTATTGTGAGCCGCATTAGTACTTTAGATCGTAATGCTGACGGATTGATTGATCATTTATATTTTGGTGATCTTGGGGGGCAGATATTCCGAGCCGATTTAAATAATAAACAAACGCTATCTGGTTCAACTTACAGTGCTTTTGGTGTACGAGTAGTGCGTTTAGCGAATCTTGCAACAGATGATGCTACAAATGATCCTGATAATAGTTATATAGGTGGTAAAGCTCCTCGTTTCTATGAACCTCCTACAGTAACTATTCATGATCAGGGAAAAAATACATTTATTTTAGTAGGTATTGCATCAGGTAACCGAGCTGCTCCCTTAGATGTTTTCCCAGCGACTGGTAGAGAAGGATTAACACCTGCTTCAGCAATGACAGATCGTCCGGTAAACAATGTATACGGTATTATTGATAGAGATTTTATTAATAAGGATTTGATGACAGTAGCATATACTGACTTAATAACTAAAGATAAAACTCGTGCAAATTTACGCAAAAATCCACAAATTGTTGCAACCACCGAGTCTGTAGAAACAATTTTCTTCCCATCAAGTGGAAGTGGTAAAGATGGTTGGTACCGATCTTTATCGAGTCAAAATACAGCTACTACAGGCTTGAATAATGTAGAGCGTGCACAAGATGGTACATTTAGAATGCGGGGTGGGTTAAAGGCATTTGAGGAACCAATGGCACTTACAGGTTATCTGTTGGTTCCAGTTTATGATCCGCAGGGTACAGGTATTGAAGCACAAGATCCATGTAAACCACGTGTAATTGGGGAAACTGATTTTCAACGTTTTTGTCTACCCTTCGGTGCATGTCTAACAGCAACCGGTGCTTTAGATACGGATAAGGAACGGAGAAGTGGTTTTCAGACTAAAACAACGGACTGTCCAACAGGGGTGACTGAATGTAACTCGAATATTTTAGGTGCAGGTATTAGAGGTGTTAGTTTTGTTCCTAAGGCTGAAACAACAACGACTTCTGAAAGTTGTGGGCGTCTCTCGATGGCTGGAAATATTGCAGGTACGGGTGAGTGGAAATGTACAAGTAAGTTTATTCCAACACGATGGTATGAGCGTTATCGTTAACAGGACATTATGAATGAACAGATCTTTAATGCTAAAATTCGATCAGGGTTTTACCCTAATTGAATTGATGATTGTAGTGGTAGTGATTGCAATTTTCGCTGCAATCGCTCTTCCAAGCTATCAGGCATACACACGTAAGGCGAATACTGCTTTTGCTCAGCAGGAAATATTAAAATTAGCTGATCAACTGGAAAGACATAAGACCAGAAACTTCAGTTATAAAAATTTTGCTACGGGCACACTTACCCTTAATCGTGGTGGATACACTCTTACTGTTACCGATGATACGACAGCAGGGAATTCGCTAAACTCAACTGCGACTAACGGTCAGACTTGGGTAATTAAAGCCACCACTGCAGATGCTAAACAAATGAAGTTACTAGCGAAAAGTTCAGGATTACGTTGTCAGAGCACAACTACGACAGCAGTGGATAACAATTGCTCTAGTGCAGTATGTACGGTTTGTGAAACCAATAGTGAGGCCTGGTAATGCGTAATGGATTTACATTAATTGAGCTAATGATTGTGGTCGCTATTATTGCCATCATTATGGCAATAGCACTGCCTAGCTATGCTCAATACAAAAAAAGAGTAAACCGTGCTGATGTTCAGACAGAAATGATGAATATAGCGCAGCGCCTTGAATCTCATAAATTGGCAAATTTTACATATCCGGTCACGACCATGAGCAGTTTTTATGGAGGTAATGTTTTTCCGAGAACAGGGACTGCATTATTCACACTTGCCTTTACTACCTCTAATGCTAATACCTGGGTAATGACAGCAACTCCTCTATCAACCTCATCACAAGCAGGGGATGGAATTATTTGTCTAAACGACCAAGGACAAAAATTTTGGGCCAAGGGTGCTACAACCTGTGCGCTTTCAGCCACCTCTAACTGGGACGGTCGCTAAAATAAATTCAAACGGTAGACAACTTAAAATTTGATCTTTCTTTCATAACAAATATAACGTAAAATATTGCCCTCTATGAAAGGGGTTTGAAATGCTGCCGATGGTCGGCGCAGGGATAATCCGTAAAAACTATAAGGTTATATCATGGTCGTAATTCGTCTGGCACGCGGTGGTGCTAAAAAACGTCCGTTCTATCAAGTTATTGTAACTGATAGCCGCAATGCGCGTGACGGTCGTTTCATCGAACGTATTGGTTTCTTTAACCCTACAGCTCAAGGTCAAGCAGAAAAACTTCGTTTAGATGCTGACCGTTTTGCTCATTGGGTTGCTCAAGGCGCTCAACCGTCTGAACGTGTTGCTTCTTTAGCTGCTCAAGCTAAGAAAGCTGCTGCAGCTACTGCATAATTTATTGCGAATTAAGTAGTAGGTAATAACCCATGACACCAACACAGAATGTTCCCGAAGATCGTATTCAGATTGGACAGCTACGTTCAGCATATGGATTAAATGGGTGGCTCTGGGTCTATTCCAATACAGAACCCATGAGCAACATCTTTGACTATCTTCCTTGGTACATTGAGACCAAAGAAGGTTGGCAAACAGTAGATGTAAAACGCTGGAAACCGCATGGTAAAGGCTTGGTTGTCAGCTTAAAAGGTGTGAGCGATCGCACGGCAGCGGATAGCCTGGTTGGTACAAATGTCTGGATTTCAAAATCGCAAATTCCGAAAGCAGGAATGGACGAGTTTTACTGGACAGATTTGAAAGGCTTAACAGTGTTAGGCCTGGATGATGCTGAACAAGAAGTAAACCTCGGCAAAATCCATGAAATGTTTGAGACCGGTGCCAACGATGTGATGGTGGTTCACGCAACACCAGACAGCGTTGATGCTGAAGAGCGCATGATTCCATGGCATAAAGATGTGGTACAGCGCGTTGATCTTGAAGCTGGTCGTATCTACGTCAATTGGGGCGTAGATTATTAATCCTTTAAGGATGAACGCAGCAGGAAAATAGAGGAGTCTGCGATGTTTTTTGCAGTCATTACGCTTTTTCCTGAAATGTTTGAAGCGATTACAGCCTACGGTATTAGCGGGCGTGCAGCAAAACGTGAAATTGTACAAGTGACTTGTATTAATCCACGCGATTTTGCAACGGGTAACTATAAACGGGTGGATGAACGTCCATTTGGCGGTGGTCCGGGTATGGTGATGATGGCTGAGCCTTTGTCTCAGGCAATTCAGCATGCCAAAGAGCTTGCAAAGCAAGTAGGTTGTGTTCAGGTTCCTGTGGTGTATATGTCTCCGCAAGGAAAAACCTTAAATGAACTGGCAGTACAGCAGTTTGTCGAATATGACGGATTGATTGTGCTCTGCGGGCGTTATGAAGGTGTCGATGAACGTTTGATCCAGCAATATGTTGATCAGGAATGGTCAATTGGGGATTATGTTTTGTCGGGTGGCGAACTTCCTGCGATGGTTTTGTTGGACAGTATTATCCGGAGGCTTCCGGGTGCGATGTCTGATGAACAATCCGCGATACAGGACTCATTTGTGGATGGTCTTTTAGACTGCCCGCAATATACCAAGCCAGACCAGTTTGAAGGTTTGGATGTGCCTGAGGTGTTAAAGTCTGGGCATCATGCAAACATTGAAAAATGGCGGTTTTTGCAGCGTTATCAACGAACCCTCGATCGCAGGCCTGAGCTTGTAGAAAAAGTTGAGTTGACCAAGCAGCAAAAGAAATGGCTAAAAGATTCGAATACCTAAAGTCGACTTTAAGTATTTTTAAACAGGCTCTTTATCGACCGAAGTGAAGACTGAGGTGGTAAAGGGAAAGATAAACGGGTCGATATGCGCTTTAGCCTCTGTCCCCAGCGGTAACAGACCTCTTCTGTCCGCACATTGGAGATTCCCACATGAGTGGTAAACATCCTTTAGTTCAAATTATTGAAAATGCTCAATTAAAAACTGATATCCCGGCTTTCGCGCCTGGTGATACTGTTATTGTTTCTGTAAAAGTAAAAGAGGGCGATCGTGAACGTCTTCAGGCTTTTGAAGGCGTTGTAATTGCAATCAAAAACCGTGGTTTGAACTCTGCGTTTACAGTTCGTAAAATCTCTAGCGGTATTGGTGTTGAACGTGTTTTCCAAACACATTCTCCAATCGTAGCTAAAATTGAAGTGAAACGTCGTGGTGACGTTCGTCGTGCTAAACTTTACTACCTACGCGAATTGTCTGGTAAAGCTGCACGTATTCGTGAAAAATTACCAGCTCGTAAAGTTAAAGCTTAATTTAAAGTTTTATCTCGAGTTAAAAAATGCGCCTAAAGGCGCATTTTTTTATGTCTGAATTTTTTAGTTTTATAAACCTTGCAGTTTTAAGCGGTTGGCATGTTGGCGGTATACCGATACCGGGTCAGGAGCCAAGAATGCAGTTAAGCCAAAGAACTGGTTGATGGCATCCAGGTGATTCCAGTTATAGTTGTCACGAATGGTTTTACCATATTTCGCGCTACAACGAGAAACAAGACCGTCATTGTCGCCTTTAGGATCGGTCAGTTTTGCAGTAATCCCCAACAGCATATCTGGATCAAGCGGGTTGGTTACTGTACCTGTACCTGAGAATGAATAAAAAGAAATCCCTTTTTCAGTGGCAGGACCTTCGCCACAGGCTGTTTTTGGCATGCCTAAAGGATATTTAGCTTGAAACGCCTTAGAGCCTGCAACGCTTAAACTTTTCCCCGCACTTAATGAGTCATGCGGGAAGGAGTTAGGATCAAGTCCTTGTGCCCAGACAAGCATTTTTGATGCAAAATTGACGACACTGACCAACGGACCTTCCACGGAAGTGCCTTCAGCTGCAATAATATAATCTGCAACCTTAGAGCCTTTAAGCGGGCTGGAGATTGCAGTTGCTGACGCGACTTTGTTCGGTGCAACATTGGAGACATAGGCAATGCTGTGTCCGCCATGGCTATGGCCCAATAAGTTCACTTTGGGTGAACCCGTTAGGGCAATAATTTCATCGACTTGTTGTAATAGCTGCTCACCACGGACTTCAGAGCTATTAAAGGGGGTGACACGCGTCGCCCAAGCATTGGCACCGTTACGAGCCAAATCAGGCAGTATTTGATACCAATAATCGATTCCAAGTTCATCTGTCCCAGCACGAATCCATCCGCCCATCCCATGTGCAAATACCAGAGGATATTTGGTTTTTGCATAATTTGATGTTGCTTTATCTGTGATTTGTGAAGCTTGACCTGCTGAAGCTATTTGAGGCAATGCAATCGCCGCACTGGATAATATTGCGTATACGAGTGCCTTAGAGTTCCATTTCATTGTATTTATCTCACATTTTTTATTTTTTAAAACTGCTCTGAATTTATTGATTCATAGCAGTTACATATATCAGATGATCAATTTAATCAGCTGATAGGCTACATTGCGATTACTCGCCATATGGTAATTTTCCTCCCTGATCATGCACTGTTTCAAAAGTTCCAACCCGGAGTTGTTCTTCGGGTTTACTAAAATGCTGCGTCCGTAACTGTTGCATGGCTTGTTGTTTGGCATCCTCGCTCAAGCCGCTTTTTATAATGTTGTCGCGCTCTTTTAAATAACCATCGACCTTGTTTTTCCAGTCACTGCGTTGTCCATCTAAGCTTTCTAAACGCTGTGTGGCTTGAGGACCGACCAGATTCGTCCGCATTTGATGAAGTTCTTCTGCGGAACCACCGCGTACCTTAATGTCAGCAGTAAGTTTGCGCAAGTCTTCGAGTTTATTGAGCTGCTCTAAGTTTTCTTTCCAGTCTTCGGGTAATTGATTGAACAAATCTTTTAATTTTTGCGCTTTTTGCGCTTCGCTTAGATTTTTATCATCCATAACGGTCATGCGGCTTAAGGTGTATTCATGGTAAATATCTTCAGTCCCGAATAAGCCTTCAATTTCGTAATCAGAAAAAAGTTGTTTACGCAGATTTTTCATATTGGCAAAGATGCTTTGATAATATTTGGGATCTTCTTTATCTATATTCGGTGCCTGTAAATCACCCAGTTTTTCGCGATAATCGATATAGCGATTCCACAAATCTAGAATTTGTGCGAGGGCAGGCGCTTTATAGGCTTGCTGGATATAAGCCTGGAAATCATTTTTAATCTGCTTGAGATCTTTTTCTCCATACTGGGTAATGAAATATTCAAAACAGTTCCTGGTTTGCTCATTCACAATTAAGCGATTGGCGCTATCGAGGCGTAACTGACAGTTCACTTCAGTGTCTTGTTGGCTTTTACTCATAAACGCCCCGCCTTGAATCAGGTTTGCGGGCATCTTTGTCGTTAAGCTATTAGCTTGAGGATCAATAGTTTGAGCTGTGCGTGTTTTTTCAGCACTCGATTGCGAGGGCGCTAGCCAAAATAATAATGCGCCAATACCAACAATAATAAGAGCCAAAATAATCCATAACTTATATTTCTGCATTTCCTATGCAACCTTTTTCCTGTATTTGTTTTTATAAGTCTAAAAATAGAACTTAAATTTGCCATTAAAAATGTAAATCTAACGTAGAGAAGTTGTAAATGTGGACAAGCGGTTGTTAACATGTCAGCCGTTTCAACTTGCTTGATCTTTCGCTATGAAAAAGACCTCACCTAAGATTCAACGCCGGCATATTAGCGGTGTGTTTTTATTGAATAAGCCTTTGGGTATTAGTTCTAATGCTGCTTTACAGAGAGTACGTGGCTTATATCGAGCACAAAAAGGCGGTCATACCGGTGCTTTAGATCCTTTAGCATCGGGATTGTTGCCAATTTGTTTAGGTGAAGCGACTAAATTTTCCCACTATTTACTCGACTCGATCAAGCGTTATCAAACCACTATTCACCTCGGTCATAGCACAACCACGGGTGATATCGAAGGTGAAGTATTGTCGGAACAAGCTGTTCCAGTACTGACCGAAGATACAATTCAACAGGTTCTGGCAGGTTTTGTGGGGGACATTCAGCAAGTTCCACCGATGTATTCTGCTTTGAAAAAAGAAGGCCGTCCGTTGTATGAATTGGCACGTCAAGGCATTGAAGTTGAACGGGAAGCACGTCCGCTCACCATTGAGGCAATTGAGTTATTGTCTTTTACCGAAAATAGCCTGACTTTAGATATTACCTGTTCTAAAGGGACTTATATTCGGGTGTTGGGTGAAGACATTGCCAAAGCCTTGGGGACATTCGGTCATTTAACTTATCTGCACCGGATTAAAACCGGTCAGTTTGACCTGATTCCCGAATATACCATTGAGTATTTGGAAAGCTTGACTGAATTTGAACGTGAAGCTTTGTTATTACCTGTATTTGCACCAGTCGAGCATTTCCCAAGCGTTCAGATTCCTGAGGGTAGAGCTGAACATTTTGGGCATGGTATGGAAAGCAATATTGAGCATGAAGCTGCCGCAGAAGTACTGGTTTTTGATGGTGAGAAATGTTTGGGTTTAGCCGAGATTACCGATAAAAAACGTCTGGTGCCAAAACGTGTTTTAAATCTCTAATCATTATTTCAAGATAGGTCTAAAGCAACATGGATATTGAGATCATCCTCAGCCTGATTTTTTTTGCATTTTTTGCAGGTGCGATAGATGCAGCAGTCGGTGGCGGTGGTCTGATTCAGATTCCAGCTCTCATGAATGCTTTTCCGCATATGAACACGGCAACACTGTTTGGCACCAATAAAATGGCTTCCATTTGTGGTACGGCCTCAGCAGCATGGTCGTATTTACGCCGGGTTAAAGTTGTCTGGAAGTTATTGGTGGTGATTGGGGTGGCTGCCTTTATCAGCTCTTTTGCAGGAGCGGCTTGTGTAACCCTGATTCCCCAAGCAGTACTCAGGCCTTTTGTGCTGTTTATGCTGATCGTGATTGCCATTTATACCTTTATGAAGAAGCAGTTCGGCCAAGTGCATTTTCAGCAGAGTATCACCAGGAAAACCTTAATTCTGGCCGGCATTGGGGGGGTGGTGATTGGATTTTATGACGGTATTTTTGGTCCTGGTACCGGTAGTTTTTTTATTTTCTATTTTATTCGTTATTTAAAAGTCGATTTTTTGCATGCGTCTGCCTTATCTAAAATTGGCAATTTTATGACCAATTTCGCAGCCTTAAGTTTCTTCATTCCAACCGGGCATGTGCTGTTCAGTTTGGGTTTGATGATGGCGGTTGCCAATGTTGCAGGTTCACTGATTGGCGTGAAGATGGCCTTAAAGTATGGCAGTGGCTTTATCCGGATTCTTTTTCTGGTCTTGGTCGCGGTTTTGATTTTGCGCTTAAGTTATCAGATATTATTTGCAAGTTAATAAAAACATTCACAAAAATTAACAGTATTAGAGCATGTTCCTGCATAAGAATAAGCAATCGGCATGGGCATCATTGCCCATTTTTATCAGAGTTTGCCCTGATCATATAGCATAAAGCCAGAGGTCATTAGCATAATGAATATTTTTGAAGCATTACGTCAGAGTCATGAAATACAAAGAGAACTGGCAGAAAAATTACTGCAAACTTCTGGGAATACTCCAGAACGCCATGAGTTGTTTAAACAACTAAAGAATGAATTATTTGCCCATGAAGCGGCTGAAGACCGTTATTTTTATATTCCGCTCATGATGACAGATTCTGGACTGAATATTACCCGTCATGCCTTGGCAGAACATCATGAAATGGATGAGATGATTGAAGAGCTGAGTGAAACTGATTTCAGCAATCCGGGCTGGATTGCGATAGCCAAAAAGCTTTCTGATAAGGTGCATCATCATCTAAAAGAGGAAGAGCATAGCTTTTTTCAGCAGGCCGGAAAAATTCTGGAAGAGGAACAGAAAACAGCTTTGGCGGTGCAGTACAAGAATGAGTATCAGCGTTATAAAGACATGAAAAAAGATATGCTGGTATAAAGCTAAAATTTAAATTCAAGATTGCATGATAAAAAAAGATGGCATTATGGCCATCTTTTTTTATTTAGACCTATGGATTAGTCAGGTTGATGATTTTTATTTTTACTGGCCCTAAATGTTACACCGACCGAAGCAAGCATGATGCAAAGCAAGGCAACGCTCTGTAAAAGCGTAATTTGTTCTTTCAATAACCACCAGCCTGCCAAAGCACCGAGGGCCGGGGATAAACTGGACAATGTGCCATAACTGAGTTTGCTTAAACGCTTGAGTGCCATCAGGTCCAAAGCATAAGGAATCGCGGTTGCAAGCAGGGCAATGACCAAGGCCTGTCCCCAATATTGAGTTTGAATCAGGGCTGTAGGATTATTGACTGCACTGATCGGTAACATCACCATGGCCGACAGGACAATGGCAATGCTCAGCGCATGCAGGCCAATATTTTGCCGTACGACACGTTGCCCGAAATAAATATAAATGGCCCAGCAGATACCGGCACCCAAAGCGAATGCTGCACCCAGATAAGAGAAGTTATCGGCTGATGCATCTTGCCACGGTACCATCAACGCAACGCCTAAAATAGCCAGACCTACCCACAGATAATCAGTTTTTTCTTTGATCGAAAGCAGGGCCAGGGTCAGCGGTCCCAAGAATTCTAAGCCGACTGCAATCCCTTGCGGTAATTTGCCTAAAGAGGCATAAAACAACACATTCATTAAACAGACAGAGCCACTATAAAACAGCAAGTCCTTCCATTTTAAATAGGGTAAGCGTTTGATGATTTTCCAGGAACGGAACATCAGTACAATTAAAATGGAAGCAAAACTAAGACGTAGTGTAACTACCGTCAGTGGATCAAGCACTTCAAACAGTTGTTTGGCAAAAGAGGCACTGATCTGATAGGCGATCATGGATAAAACCATGAACAATACGGCAGTAAGTTGGGTGTTCGGCATGGTGCACGCAGGATCACCAAATTAGGTGAATCCACTGGAAAAGATGGCGCCAGTATAGCAATTCTGTTGAATTTTTGAGGAATTGTGCGGTGGTAAATGTTGTGAATTTAAAATTTTAAATTTAAAAAATCAGCGCGAAAATTCAGCCTGACTGATTTGAATTTAAATAATAAATTTTCTATTTTTATTCGATCTTGTTCTTGGCGTGTTGCATGGTATAGGTACAGCCAATGGAGGCTGTAATAATGGTCGCAAGTGCCAGCCACTGATTCCATAACAATTGCTCGCCTAAAAATATAAACCCCGATAATGCTGCAATCGCCGGTTCTACGCTCATTAAAGTGCCGAAGCTGAGCGCAGTTAAATTACGCAGTGCAATCATTTCCAGAGTAAAAGGCAGGGCACTGGCAAGCGCCGCCAAGGCGACAAAATAAACTAAATTTGAAGGCTCGAAAACGTTAGGTGGCATACCGGAAAATAGCGCAATTGGCATCAAGCACAGCATGCCGATAAACATGCCCAAGCATACGGTATGATTACCTGAAATACCGGAAGGTTTTTGTCCGGAAACGATATATAGCGCCCAGCAAGCACCTGCACCTAGTGCCAAAGCAATCCCGATTAAATCCAGCTGTTGTGAGGCCTGATCAAAGGGAAACAATAAAATTAAACCCAGAATAGCTAGTCCCACCCAGACAAAATCAAATTTTTTTCGTGCGTAATACAACGCTACGCTGAGTGGCCCAATGAATTCAAAAGAAACGGCAATGCCGAGCGGAAGGCGGTTAATGGCCAGGTAAAACAGGGCATTCATACCGGCGAGCGCAATACCATAACTGATAATGGCTTTCCATTTCACCTGTTTGAAATTGATTTGCCAAATTTTAAAAATAAGCGCCAAGATTACAGCGCCAAGTAACAGACGCATTGCCGCAATGGTCAGAATTGGAAATTGACCAAACAGAATTTTGGCAAGCGAGCCACTGCTCTGTACGCTGATCATTGCAATCAGCAATAACAGCAGGGCCTGAACATGTGGCGTATTTTTAAAATTCAACATTTATTAAATGAACTAAATTCGTTTCGATTTCTCGAATAGGAGGAGAGAAGCGAAGGCTTTATGAATATTTCCGAATATGCGTGAAATAATAAGGAACGATGCTATTTTAGCATTGAGATGCTTAATTTCATCTTTAGCTTATTGTTACTTGGTTTTGTCCGGAGAAGCATTGCCTCATAAGACCAAAGCCAGCTTACGAACATTTGAAACATGTTGCAAATGTTCTTATTGTAGAACTTGAAAGGTTAAGATATTTAAATAAATTGTTCGCAGAAACATTCATTATTTAATCTCGGTCTGCCTCGAACAGCTGCGAATGGAGAAATCGCGGAACCGATATCTTTTACATTTAAATTGCGGAATTTAAAAAATAAAAAACCACAGCACCAATGCTGTGGTTTTTTTTAAATCTTAAATTAGAACAATACGCGAACTCGGATGGTACCTTCAACTTCTTGAAGGGTATCTAACGCTTCTTTAGATGCAGTTGCATCAACGTCCATCACCAAGTAACCCACATCACCTTTAGTCATTAATGATTGACCAGAGATGTTGATGCCGTGTTCAGCAAACAGGTTGTTGATTTTAGAAAGAACGCCAGGAATGTTTTGGTGAATGTGAAGTAAACGGTGTTTACCTTCAGTCAACGGCAACGCAATTTCCGGGAAGTTCACAGCAGATAAAGTCATACCTTTATCGGAGTAAGCGACAAATTTCTCTGCAACTTCTAGACCGATATTCGCTTGCGCTTCCATAGTCGAACCACCCACGTGAGGAGTCAAAATCACGTTGTCCAAGCCACGAAGTGGAGAAACAAATTCTTCACCGTTTGCTTTAGGTTCTTTAGGGAATACGTCAATTGCAGCACCTGCAATGTGACCCGATTTAATCGCATCAGCCAAATCTTCAATCAGTACACAGGTACCACGTGCAGCATTGATGAAGATAGAACCTTCTTTCATTTGTGCAAACTGGTCTTTGCCAAAGAAATTACGTGTTGATGGCACGTCAGGAACGTGTAGAGAAACAACGTCAGCATTTGCAAGTAACTCGGCAAGAGAACCCACTTGACGTGCATTACCCATCGGAAGCTTAGTCACTGCATCATAATAGATAACATGCATACCCATGCTTTCAGCAAGAACTGAAAGTTGCGAACCGATTGAGCCGTAACCCACGATACCTAAAGTTTTACCACGAGTTTCAAATGAACCCACTGCAGACTTGTTCCAGCCACCACGGTGAGTAGAAGCAGATTTCGCAGGAACACCACGAAGTAAAAGAATGGCTTCAGCAAGTACCAGTTCAGCTACTGAGCGGGTATTTGAATATGGTGCGTTAAATACTGGAATACCGCGAATCATCGCAGCATTCAGATTAACCTGATTGGTACCGATACAAAAACAGCCAACCGCGATAAGCTTGTTGGCTGCTTCAAATACTTCTTCAGTCAATTGAGTACGTGAACGAATGCCGATGAAGTGTGCATCTTTAACCGCTTCTTTCAACGCTTCACCCTCAAGCGCAGTTTTACGGGAATCGATGTTGGTATATCCAGCAGCATTTAATGTGTCGATTGCGTTTTGATGAACGCCTTCCAACAACAAGAAACGAATTTTATCTTTAGGTAGAGAAAGATGTTGGCTCATTACGGCTCCGCTACAAAGGCCAAATTTAGTCGCGATATGATAACATACGAGAACGGTCTATATACATTTCCTTTATGACGCAGAGGATAGGTATTTTTGTCATACATACTGCCGTGCATTACAGATTTTGGTCTAACTAAGGCTGTAATATTTAAGGCGAGATTGTCAAAATGCTTATTTCCGCAGGGTTTCAGTGGAAAATGCCTTATAATGCTGCGCAGTGAAAACTGCCACAGCCATGC
The DNA here is from genome assembly GCF_001647545.1 of Acinetobacter sp. SFB. GTDB lineage: Bacteria > Pseudomonadota > Gammaproteobacteria > Pseudomonadales > Moraxellaceae > Acinetobacter. The sequence continues at coordinate 107,627 of NZ_LSZH01000014.1, read as the reverse complement.
TGCTGGTTTTGTGTTCACGCTCAGTCTAAGACATCATTGCATTTTAATCTTTTTACAAATGAATGATCTATAGACCATCCACCCCCTTGTATATTTCTTGCTAGGTCTGCAAACGATGAATGCTCCAGTCGCTTTAACACCTGAGTTATTAACCCAATTGACAGTTATTGTCGGTGAAAACCGCATTAAAACTGATGCTGTTAGTCTTGATGCCTGGGGCAGAGACTACACCAAGCATTTTGATCCGAATCCATCCGTCATCGTTTTTCCATCGAGCACGGAACAGGTGCAGGCGATTGTTAAATTTGCGAATGAACACAATATTGCCATCACGCCATCGGGCGGTCGTACCGGTTTATCTGCGGGTGCAGTCGCTGCAAATGGCGAAATTGTGGTGAGCATGGACAAGATGAACCAGATTCTTGAGTTCTTCCCTGCAGACCGTATGGTACGTGTACAGGCGGGTGTGGTGACTGAACAATTGCAGAATTATGCTGAAGAACAAGGTATGTATTACCCAGTCGATTTTGCATCTTCAGGTTCTTCGCAAATTGGCGGCAACATTGGTACCAATGCTGGCGGAATCAAAGTCATTAAATACGGCATGACCCGTAACTGGGTGTTGGGTCTGACTGTGGTGACGGGTAAGGGCGATATCCTGCGACTGAACAAAGGCATGATCAAGAACGCAACCGGTTATGCACTACAGCATTTGTTTATTGGTGGTGAAGGGACGCTAGGTCTGGTGACTGAAGCTGAAATTAAGCTTGAGCGTCAACCGCATGACTTGCAAGTAATGGTTTTAGGTGTACCTGACTTTGATGCGATCATGCCGGTATTGCATGCATTCCAGAACAAAATTGATTTAACTGCATTCGAATTCTTCGGCGAATTGGCCATGCAGAAAGTGCTGGATCATGGTCATGTACAGCGTCCATTTGAAACGGCATGTCCTTTCTATGTATTGCTTGAATTTGAAGCGCCATTTGAACCGATCATGGATGCGGCGATGGAAATCTTCGAGCATTGCATGGAACAGGGTTGGGTGCTGGATGGCGTGATGAGCCAAAACTTGGACCAAGTACATAGCTTGTGGCGTTTACGCGAAGATATCTCTGAATCAATCGCACCGTTTACACCTTATAAAAATGACATTTCAGTATTGATTACCCACGTTCCTGCATTTATTAAAGAAATTGATGCGATTGTGGAAGCGAATTACCCTGACTTTGAAATTTGCTGGTTCGGTCATATTGGTGACGGTAATTTACACTTGAACATCTTGAAGCCAGAGAACTTGTCTAAAGATGAATTCTTTGCCAAATGTCAGGTAGTAAATAAGTATGTGTTCGAAACTGTGAAAAAATATGACGGTTCGATTTCTGCGGAACACGGTGTGGGGATGACGAAAAAGCCATATCTTGATTACTCGCGTTCTGCCGAAGAAATTGAATACATGAAAGCTTTGAAACAGGTGTTCGATCCAAACGGTATTATGAACCCGGGCAAATTATTTGATCTTTAATATTTGACCTGTAAGTTCTTTTGCCCGATGACTACATAACTGTTATCGAGTCAGAAAAAAAGGCATGGCATCATAGGTGCCATGTCTTTTTTATGGGGAAGATTTCCTAATGTTACGTTTATTATCTACCTCTCTAATTTGTTTGGGCTTAATGACGACAGGTTGTGCAACAACAAAAAAACTAGCATCTAAAGTCAGTCTTGGTTCATCAGATACGCCGTTACAACAAGTCTTGAAAGAAAGACCTGATTTGCGCAAGAACTCGGCAACAGTTGAAATTCGTCAATTTTTTAATAGTGTAGAGTCCCCAACTGCTGCACAAGTGAAAGTGACTGAAACGGGTTTAAAGGATGATTCGGTTCGCTCGATGCGTACGGTTTATAGTTTTAAACTGGTGGATGGTGATTGGAAGAAGATTGATACGGAGAAGTCCTATCAATGTATGCGCAGCAAAAACACCAAGTCTTTTCAAAAAGCGAAATGCTCTTAATAAATCTTTGATTTATGGTTGAAAGTTAGGCTGTAATGCCTCATAAAAAGCGTATCGATTGATGCGCTTTTTTGCGTTTGGGGGAATAAGAGCAATGAATATTTTGATTGTCGGAAACGGCTTTGATTTGTCGCACTATTTGCCGACGAAGTATGATCATTTTATGGATGTGATGGATGCAATAGAAAAAAAGGATTTAGGTAAGCCAATTCAGAATGTTTTTAGTAATCCTCTAAATACTTTGCCTGAATTAATATTGAAAGTTTTAGAAATAAAAAGAGCAGTAGATGAAAAAACGTATCAGATGAATTTTGATGATTTATTTGTTATATGCCGAGATAAAAAATTTGTTAGTAAAACTAAAGAAATATATGACACAACGTCCATTATTCTTTCTGTAGAAGAAATAGTAGAACTTCAATATAAGTTGAAAAAGAATTGTTGGTATCAATATTTCAAAAATCATGTTGAAGAAATTAAAACATGGATTGATTTTGAACAAAAAATACAAGATGTACTTACTATATTAGCGGAATGTATCGGAGAGCTAGAAAAAATTCATAATCCCAAAAAGATTTATGAATATTTTTCAGAACATCCTAAAGATGGGAGTTTAGGAATTAAAGAAAAAAATTCAAAGATATTAAATTTTTTTAACTTTACTGCTGAAGAAGAATATTATCGTCAATCTATTAATCTAGGTCGACCATCTCATAAAAGCACGCGTATCAACTTAAATCCAAGATTTTGTCATGGTGAAAGTCTTTTAAATAATTTTTCACCCTCATTATTCTTAGATTTTTTATCAAATCAATTAGATGATTTTATTGAAATATTTAATTTATATCTTGAATTAGTCGTTAATCAATTAATTCCAGTGCATAAATTTTCTATTGAAAGTAAGGGAATAATCAGTCTAGATAAAATTTATTCTTTTAATTATACGAATACTTATCAAAGAATATATGATTTGGTGAAAGTTGAGTATTTACATGGAAGTCATGGTGAAAATCAAAATATTGTATTGGGTATATTCGATTTAGAACATGATTCCTTAAGAAAACTCAAAGCTTATGGTTTTACCAAATATCATCAAAAACTTTTTAAAGACACAGATTATTTATTTTTGGATGAATCTAAGAATAATATTTTAGCCTATAAAAAAAGGGTTGAAGATTTTGAGAAAAATTATCAGAAACCTAACAAGGAATATTATAGGGATGCCCTTAGATTTGAAGAAAAATTAAATCTAAATTTTTATATTTGGGGGCATTCCTTAGATGTTTCCGATAAAGATTATATTATTGATTTATTTAGTTTAAATGATGATATAGATCGAAATGTCAGAGTAACTGTCTATTACTTTGATAAAAATGCAAAATTTATGTTACTTAATAATTTACTTTCAATATTGGGCAAAGACAAAGTCGAACAATGGATGAAGAACAAATGGCTTCAATTCAAAGAAAATCCAGAAATTAAATTTAATGAAACGATTTCGGAAAAAACAGCTTAAAGACAAGAAAAATAGACTCTGCTAAACTATACCTACTCGACCAAGTAGGTGTACTTGTTTGAGATCAATTTTCTCATGAATTTTTTATTTCAACACCTTGTGAATACAGTGTTTTAAGCCACTTATTACCCAGTGCATTATCCAAACTTTAATTTTAATTCTCAATGCTGGTCATTGGGCTGACGCATCTCTCCCTAAAAATAATGCGTAGTCCTAAAAAGCCTATTCAAAAATAGTAGAAAACAATGCAAAAAGTTAAAACAGCTACTTTAAACCGTGCCACGCTGATGTTCCCCTTGGCATTGGTCCTGTTTGAATTTTCCGTCTATATCGGCAACGACTTGGTTCAACCCGCCATGCTCGCCATTACCAAAGACTTTGGCGTAAGCAGTTCATGGGCACCATCTTCCATGTCGTTTTACCTGTTGGGTGGAGCTTGTGTAGCGTGGTTGCTTGGACCATTGTCCGACCGTTTGGGACGCAGAAAAGTATTACTTTCAGGTGTACTGTTCTTTGTACTGTGCTGCTTGCTGATTTTATTCACCCAAAATATTGAAAGCTTTTTGGCGCTGCGCTTTTTACAAGGCATTGGCTTAACGGTGATTTCCGCAGTCGGTTATGCCGCTATTCAGGAAACCTTTGAAGAACGCGACGCGATTAAAGTCATGGCGCTGATGGCCAATATTTCCTTGCTTGCACCTTTACTCGGTCCTATCGTCGGTGCATTCCTGATTGATCACGTGTCATGGCATTGGGGTTTTATTGGCATCGCATTTTTGGCTTTTTTAAGCTGGTTTGGTTTAAACGCCAAAATGCCGAACACGAAATTAAGCATTCCCAAACAGCCGCTGATTTATATTTTGGATGACTTTAAAAAGGTCTATAAAAACAAACGTTTTTTAGGAATGACTTTAGCCCTCCCTATGGTCAGTATGCCGCTGATGCTGTGGATTGCACTTTCACCTGTGATATTGGTAGAAGAGTTGGGCTTTAGCAGCATGCAATATGGCTTGGCACAGTTTCCGGTCTTGGGCGGATTAATTCTGGGCAATATCGTGCTGATTAAAATTATCGACAAACTGGCTTTGGGTAAATCGGTACTGATTGGCTTGCCGGTGATGTTGCTGGGAACAGTGGTTTTAATTGCCGGGGTGATTTGGTCGGATTATCTGATCTGGTGCTTAATTGCCGGCATGACTTTAATCAGCTTTGGTGAAGGTATCAGTTTTTCAGTGCTTTACCGTTTTGCACTGATGTCATCAGAAATATCTAAAGGAACAGTCGCAGCAGCCGTGTCGATGCTGTTGATGTTTAGCTTCTTTATTATTATTGAACTGGTGCGGATGATGTATGAGCAATACCATCTTTGGGCATATAGCATAGCGTGTTTTGTTTTAATCGCGCTGTGGTTTAGTTTTCCGCGAAGCATGCTTAAACAGATTTTAAAAGAACGTCTAGAACAGGGAAGGTTTTAGCCGCCTTATTTGTTTCCTCTCCTTGTAGGAGATGAGGAATATATTCCGCAAGGCGAGAGGTTAATCATCCCTTTACCCCTCCTTAAAGGAGGGGAATATAGTGGTGTGAAATAAGTGTTTTCTCTCTTTGTGCGATGAGGAATATATTTCGCAAGGAATGAGGGCGCATCCTTTTAATCAGAAACTATAGCTTGGATTCAGCGATTGGCTGTTCAAAGTTCTTTAATTTGCGATCAAAAACAAAAGTGCCAAACGGTAAAATGGATGCGATTAAACCCAGAATAAACATGTAAATCGACCATTTCTGTCTTTCACATACCGTAAACAACACGATTAAAAACAGCATGAACAGTACGCCGTGCCCCATGCCGACATATTTCACCAAGACTGGATTATCCAGTAGGTATTTCATCGGCATTGCGATAAGCAAAAGCAGCAGAAAGGAAACACCTTCTAAAAGACCAATGACACGTAAAGTTTGAATATTCATGCTCATGCTTAAATTAATCCGAATTAAGCATGAGTTTACTGAGTATTGCAGCGGTAGTGAATTAAAAATAAATATATTTTAAAATATATCAAATACTTATAACCAACTATTTAACTCGGATTATTTGATTTCCTGCTTCAGCAGCTGGCTGTGTAAATCTATAAATTCAGGCAGCGTTTCCATTAATAAGCTGATCTGTTTCAGTGCCAATAATAAATTTTCAGACAAATTTTCTTGTGTACTGATCTGTTGAATGTCGTGCAGCTTGTGCTGAATTTTGTCCATATCCAAAGCTTGTTGCTGCAACAGCACGGCAAATAGAGTGTCTTTACACCACAGCATTAAATCCAGCACTTGTACATCTTGCACCTGTTCCCGGTGACTGCCCAGAGCCGAAACATAACTGAGTTGACTGTGGCTATAGACCAGATAGCGAAAAGCCGCATGAATCAGCGCCTGATTTGGATTGGGTTCGGTACTTAAGCTGGAAATCATGCTCGACAGTTCAATCTGCGCATTGTGTGCGGTACGGCGTGCCCGACGGTAATCCAGACTGTTGTTTTTGCCAAACTGATATTGCTTCACCACCGCATCGAAATACGCCAATGTCGCTTGGTTACTCTTTTTGATGGTGCTGGAAATATTACGAAAGTTCCAGTCGGGCCAGATAAAACTGACCGCAAACCAGGCAATCAGGCAGCCTAAAAGGGTATCGACAATTCGCGGTAAAATAATGGCATAACCTGAGCCTTTTAAATTGAAAATCAGCAGTACCATTAAGGTTGCCATCAGTGTTGCTATGGCGTATTTTTTGGAACGCAGATAGAAAAAACACACGCCAGAAATAATGGTCAGAACCAGTTGCCCTTCAATACTCGGAACAAAATATAAAATCGGCATACCGAAAAGAACACCTAAAAGGGTACCTAAAGTACGTAGTTTCAAACGGCTTTTGGTGGCGAAATAACTGATCTGACAGACGAATAAACTGGTGAGTAAAATCCAGTAACCATTTTTGGCGAAGGGCATTAATGAGATGGCGTAGCCCACGGCAAATACAAAGGCAATTCGCACCGCATGACGAAACAGCGCTGAATTGGGCGTAAAATGTTGTTTCAGTTTCAGCCATAAATCCGGGAGATCCTGAATATCATCATCGAGCAGATTGATATTTTCCTGGTGCTGGAGATAACTTTGACGATAGTTATTTTGTTCATGACTCAAATTTAAAAACTGTTCCTGAATTTTTTTCAGGTTGCGCAGAATCAGCAGCAGGTTTTTTACTTCCAGATTCTGCGGATTTTCCTCAATCCATAATTGAATCGAATTTTCCAGATTGGCAATTGCAATGTCCGTATCTGAATTGGACTGATAAGTCTGATGGTTCAGAATATCGTGCGCCAGTTTCTGACAGGATAAAGCATGCAGTTTTACATTCTTTTGAATCCGAAAAATCAGATCGGTACGGCTAAAGTTTTGATGAATATTTTCATAATGCAGATAGTTTGATGTTGCTTGCTCATGAATGTCTTGCGCCAGAAAATACAGATTGAGCCAGTAAATGGTATTTTTATTGGCACGAGCGGCTTTTAAACGGGTAAGTAACGATGCCTTGGTGATATTCAGGCTTTGTACCACTTCACTGTTTTTTAAGGAAAGCTGATATAGCAGCGGTTCTATATTGTCAGTATTATCCGGATCAAACAGCCGGGCTTTAACCAACAGTAAGTCAGCAATCGCATTGAAATTGGCAGCCAAATTATCTTGTACAGCCTGAGTGGGTTTGAGCAAATAAAAGATAATTGACGTCAAACCATACCACAGCGCACCCAGTACAAAATAACTCGGTTGTTGATACCACTGGTTGTATTCACCCAGTCCAAACATGGTGTAAATGGACAGTAAAATCGTGCCGAAAGAAATGGTGGCATAACGTTGTCCCAGTGCGTCCATTAAAATAAAAGCGGCACTCGACAATGATAAATACAGAATAAAAAGCAGTTTATAAGGATAGAGAAATTCAAGAATACTGCTGACGCCAAAAAACAGAATGCAGACATAGACCAGATTGCGTAAGCGAATACTCAGGCGATCATCAAAATCGGTCAGGGCTGTGGCAATCGCGCCTAAAGTCACTGGCACAATGAACGGCTCACAACCTAAAAAAAGCAGACCTAAAGTGGTTCCAGTCAGGACAATAAAAATTTGCAGACAATAAATTAAAATGGAATTGGATTTAAAACGTTGAAGCAAATCTTTCAGGCTATTCACGAGTTTTCTAAAGTAAAATTTATTATCCCTACAGCCTGAACTTTTTTAAATGTCCTGTCAATTTTGCATGGGCAAACTGCTTAAGGGCATTTATATTTAAAGCCTATTTTAAACTGCGACAGATTTATGCACAAAAAAAGCAGACTCTAGGTCTGCTTATTATTTATATTTTAAATTGATCGTTATTTAATCAATCCACAGGCAATACGGTCACCGCCACCGCCCAGAGGTTTGGGCTGATCGGCATAGTTATCGCCACCGGCATGAACCATAATCGCTAAACCTTGAATGTCGGCCAATTTTAAACGCGGTGCAACCAAAGTCACCTTCGCGTGTCCTTGAGCATCGACATTTAACAGGGGTAAATCACCTAAATGACCGGTAAGTGGCGTTCCGTGATGAGGTGCCTGGTTCGGGTTGAAGTGGCCACCAGCGGCAATTGCTGCACCGATTTTCCCATCTTTTTCAGCCGGATCACAGGAACCTTTTTCATGAATATGAAAACCGTGTGGGCCGGGTGGCAGTTCAGCCAAGTCAGTCATAAGGACTAAACCTGCAGGACTGTCTTTAAACTTGATGGTACCAATTTCTTTACCGACTCCTTGAGCCGATACCGCATGAACGGTCGCCTGGTGATGAGCCTCATGAGATGAGGTAGGTGAACTTGTGCAGCCCAGCAGGGCAAAACTGCTAATCGCACCCAGCATCGTTAATTTAAATAGCGAAGACCACATTGCATTGCATCCTTTACTTTTATTTTGATCTTGACCATTCAAACAAGGCCTCGGATGCAATTCAATAATGATTAAGTATTTGAATGTATGAGTTTCTTAAACTTTAAGCCTAAATTTTATCTGAATTTGATTGGTCTTTATCATCGTCAAGATCATAGGCCATGGTGGATTTTGGCAGCATGAAAGGCTCCAATTCATTGGTTTCATGAAGCCATTCACGCCAAATCGCCAGCAATACCGCAAGAATCACCGGACCAATAAATAGACCGACCAGACCAAAACTGGCAATTCCGCCTAATACCCCAAACATAATCAGCAAGAACGGAATTTGGGTTGCACCCGAAATCACCAGAGGACGAATCACATTATCCGAAGTACTGACAATACAGACACCCCATGCCATCACTCCAATTGCTTCAACGGTTTGACCTTGTGAGAACAGCCATAATGCAACTGAGCCATAAGCCAGTGGTGTTCCAAATGGAATCAGTGCCAAGATGAAGGTCACAATGGTCAGTACCATTGGATTGGGTACACCGGCAACGAAATAACTTAAGCCGGCTAATACGGCTTGCGCCACCGCGGTTAAACCCACGCCATAAACTACAGCACGGGTCGTTTCAGAAATGGTATCTAAATAATGATGCACGCGTGGGCCAATAATCATTTCCAAGGCTCTGCTGACTTGGTTCAGAATGGTTTGACCATCACGGTAGAAAAAGAACAAGGACAATACGGCAAAACCCAGCTTAACGATGTTTTTACCAATCTCATTTAGAACGAAACGACCGTAATTGAGATGACCCTGAATCCAGCTGGAAACCGTTTGCACAATACTGTTCGGATCAGTATTGATGTCATGTAAGGTGCGGCTAACTTCCTTGCCTATAAACGGTAAATCGCGAATAAATTGCGGCACATTTAAGTGACCTGAGAACACCTGTTTTTGTAATTCATAATATAAATTTCGACCTTCATGTTGCAGCATGAAAATGCCGAAGGTCAGCGGAATACCGATCAATAAAATAATCAGGCTGATCATGATCGTTGCGCTTAGGGTGGCACGTGAACCAGACTTGCGATAAATCCATTGATACCAGGGCCAGGTCATATAGGCAATAATGGCTGCCCAAAGTACAGGCACAATAAAGTATTTGAGGACGTTAAAACTCAAGAAAAGGAGGATGAAAAATAATCCAAATAATAGTACTTTTTGTAATGTTGGCGCGTACTGTTGCACTGCATTCACTGTTTTGTTTCTAAGGTCCATGCCATCTTAACTGAAAAAAAAGCTCGCGAGAATGAAAGCCGAGTAAGTTCTAGTGAATAATCAATAAGCAAATACTGCATAGAGAGGCAAAGCTAGAACCTGTAAGCCCCTAAAACCATTTGGTCGGATCATCAATAATGGCATTTAAAACTGGCTGCCACTGGTTTTGCATACTCAAATAATTTTTTTGTGTTTTATCAAACACGGTTAGACCTTGCATGGCCAACTGACTATAAGCGGTTCGTTCAGAAATCCAGGCGACAGGTTGCTGTTCAATTTTATTAAAAAAATCTTGGATTTCTTTAGTGCTGGCACTATTGGCTTTAACGCGATTGGCAAGCAGTAAAATTTGTACTTTACCTTTACGAATACGCTTGATGTCCTGTAAATGCTTCAAGAAACGGCGCGTACTGTCGATGTCGAAAAATGAGGGTTGTAATGGGGTAATAATGGCGTGAGCTTCCCCAATCAGTTGCTCTGCATGTTCACCAGAAAGTGCACCCGGCGCATCTATAATCAGATATTCTAAATTTTTAGGTGCATCACCAATTGATTTTTCATGTCGCCAGTCCAGGCTTTGAATCGGGGCGGCATTTTCAGGGCGGTGTTTAAGCCATTGCAAAGTTGATTTTTGGTTATCGGCATCAGCCAGTGCAACACGGTAACTTTTTTGTGCCAAAGCGGCAGCCAGGCTGATTGCGGTAATGGTTTTGCCACATCCACCTTTCTGATTTGCAATTAAGATTGTTTTCATGACCCTGACGATTTTATTCTGCTCAGTCCTAGCATATCATTGTTTGATGCGACGAATATGACACATGACAAAAGTCTTAAAGACCCATGTGGCGGTACTTTTTTGGATTAGGAAAATAGAATGTCCATCTGGATGGCAATGTTGATCGGTGCATGTATAGGCGTGGTACTCACCACCCTGATTTTAAGCAATACCCGTAATGGACGAGTAAAAGCGGAATATGAGCAGTACATTGCCGAGTTGGAACTGGAGCATCAACAGGCTTTGACCAGTGCCCAAAAGCGGAGTGTCAATACCAGTCGTGCCGTGTTAAAAGGAAAAATGGCAGAGCAAATGGCACCGATTATGCCCGAGTTTCAATATTTACCCAGTGATGCCAAATTCTTGGGTGATCCGGTCGATTACGTGGTGTTTGATGGCTATACCGACTTACGCGATGGTGAAGGACGGGCTGAAGATATAGAAGTGGTACTGATTGATATTAAAAGTGGCGGGGCACGCCTCACCAAGGGGCAACAAGCCATTGCTCAAGCGATTCGAGATGGACGAGTACGCTTTGAAACCATTCGCATCGACTTTGATGATTAAAATGGCGATGAATATGCTATTCCCTTAAATTCCAGGCTTCCTCATCCGAGCTTGAGAAAATTTATAATCTTAGATATTGAAAAATAAAGCAGCATTAATAAATCTAATTTCAGGTTCTATTATTTCGTCTTGTACTTGAGTCAAAGCAGTGCCTTAACGTTGTTCAGATGCGACCCGAGCAGCGCTGCTGCGTAAGGTTTCGGGAAAATGAGGGCTCTCAAATATATTGAGAGCCTAAAAGAAAATCCTTTGTCAGTTAACCACTGGGTCGAATATGCTTTATCTATTCAATCGCTTGAAAACATGATCTTGCAAACAATATCCTGTTCTCAAGCCTGCAACTGACATTTGCATGTAGCCTATTATTTTTTATTCAGCTTATGTCGAACTCCGCTTTTGCTGTTTTTGAACGCGGGCAAAGAGCATGCGCCTGCCAATTTTAGGAATACCGGCGGCATCAAAATAATGCTGTTCTTTAAAGCGAAAATTCGCATCCAGCAGGGCCTGTTCGATATTACGATTCAGGTGACAGCCATCCGCCAGACGTTTTTGAATAGGGGTCAGCAAATTCTGTAGATGCCTCAGAGTATTGTTGTCCTGATACTGCACATGCTCAACCAAATGCAAAGTACCAGTCGGTTTGAGTACCCGATGCAACTCATTTAAGGCTTGGGCTAAATTTTCAATACTGCATAAAGTCCAGGTACTGACAATATGCTCAATACTGTGATCGGCAAAAGGCAGCTTTTCAGCACTGGCCTGAATATGCTGTACATGTATCGCACTTTCATGCACGCGCTGGATCGCCAGTTGATAAATATCGGCATTGGGTTCGAGGGCGTAGAGCGTATCGACATTCTGATAAAAAGGTAGATTTACCCCTGTGCCAAAACCAATTTCTAACACTTCACCGGAAATGGGTAATAGTAATTCACGACGTTGATCCATCAGGCTCGGTGTTTGCATGACTTGATTGAGTAAATGCGGGAAAATGTGTTGCTGATAAAATTTATAAATCATTGAAGGCTTAATTTTTCTTTATAGGTGGCTATTTTAATAGATATTTCAGTCAATTAATAAGACAAAAAAGTGACTGAATATATCTATATTGTTACCAAGTCTATATACCCATTTAAGTTTCATGACTTAAGATAAAAGCTGAAATAAAAAATTCGTTTTGAGGTATGCAGATGACTAGACAATTATTATTCAGTGCTTTACTTGCAACCAGCATGTTGCAAATGAGTGCCAGTGCATCTGTCGATCATAATATTTCTAAGGGTTTGGCACCGGTTGCTAAAGACCAATCCATTAAAAAGCTACAATCCTTTAGAGGTGATTTTCGTATTTTAGGTTCGAAAATTTATACCAACGATGAGCAAGCCAAGTTTTCTCCAATTGATTATGCGGTCAGTTGGGGTTTATTTGCCGAACCTGAAATTGCACGACATATATCGGTCAATCAGTATGACCGCTACTTGAACTGGAAGATTGACCGTTTGCCGGTGCCGAAAGAGCAAGCCATGCAGATGGTGTCAAATATGCACATTATTCCGGCAAATCCACAGATTGCCAAACAAATTAAAAATGTAAAACGGGGTGATTTGGTGCGTTTAACAGGCGAACTGGTCGAAATTAAAGATAAAGATTTGGTCTGGACTTCATCTCTAACCCCGACAGATACCGGTGATGGCGCATGTGAATTATTCCGTGTCAGTTCAATTGAGTGGATAGAAAAGGTAAAAGGTTGATCATTTTTAACTCCCTCCCTTGTACACTCAAAACATATTTTGAGAATTTTCAGCTTTATACAAGGTAAGATAAAAAACCCTCTTTGATAAAGAGGGTTTTTTATAGGATGGAAGCTTATTTTGCTGTTAAAGCTTGGCCTTCAAACTGAAGACCATCCCATCCATTTTGCATAAACTGGCGAATATTTTGGTGGTCGGTGGCTTCAGGTGTAGCCAATACCGCAGCATAATGTTCAGCAAACAGGCTTAAAGTCTGCGCTTGATCTAAACCATTTAACTGAGCAAAAGAAAAAACTTTTGCACTGCCTTGATTTTCAGTCGCAGCATTGGCTTGTTGGCCATTTTTAAATGCTGTTGGTGTGTGATTGTAACGGGCTTCAATAGATGCAATCACATCTGCAAATTTCACTTCGTCTGCTTGAAGTTGTGCCAATAAATCTTGAATCATGATTTCCTCAGTCCCTATAAACAGTCAATTTAACCGCAAGACTATAGCAATTTTTATGCATTTTATTCAGCATTATTTCTTTGGAAAAGATACACAATTATGCAAAAGTATTGTTCAATGAAAACAGGGCAGTGAATAAAGATGGGTGAGACACACCCGATACTGGATGAAATAAATAAATGAACTGGTTACTGGTAGCGATGGGTGGGGCGATTGGCGCAAGTTTGCGTTATGGCGCAGGTGTATTTTTACTGAAACCGACCAGCGTATTTCCTTGGACCACCTGGTGGGTGAATATCTTTGGCTGCCTGCTTGCCGGTATTTTCTTTGCCTGTAGCCAAAAATTCCCCAACTTGCAAAATGAAGCGCGGCTGTTGTTGATGGTCGGAATTTTAGGCGGCTTTACCACATTTTCAAGTTTTGGTCTGGAAACCTTTCAGCTGTTAAAACATGGTCAGACCACACTTGCTTTGAGCTATGTGATTTCCAGTGTGATCATCGGAGTGATTGTTTTGGCATTGGGTTTCTATCTGTTTCAATGGGTATTACACAGCAAATAAAAGCTGAATGATGTTTGAGTTAAAAATACAAAAGATAAAAAAAGAAGCCTAAGTGGAGGATGCTTAGGCTTCTGAATAAGGAAAAAATAACAAGCTCAGCTTAACTGAATATTAATTTAATGTGAGTGTTTGAAACGTGCGAAACGTTTGTTGAAACTTGCCACACGACCTTCATTGCTCGCCTGACGTTGTTCACCGGTATAAAACGGATGAGATGCACTCGAAACATCTAAAGTCACGTAAGGATAATCCTGACCTTGATAACTCTTGGTGTGTTGGGTTTGCAAGGTACTTCCAATAACGAAATAGGCATCCGCATTGGTGTCATGGAACAGCACTTCACGATATTCTGGATGGATATTGGTACGCATGATGAACTCCAAAATTATTGTTAATATGGTTATGTTATATCATAACATTATATTTTGCAAATAAAACCCAAATCAGCAGCCGTATTTGGGTTCTATGAAAGACTTATTGGCGTGGTGGAACCAGTTCATCAAACAGGTCATTAAGATTGTCATGCATTTTTAAATGAATCATGTTCCAGTAATGACCTGAAACGGTACGATTGACCATCAATGTCTCTGGTGAAGGCTTAAATACATCCCAATATTTTAAAGAAGGTTTAAGTAACTCCATGCCATCATGATGGGCCGAATTTTCTTCGAAATCATACATCGTGGTGAGTGGGCGCATCAGGACTTCTAACCATTGCTTGTACAGTTCAGCCGGGAATTTCCCCTGTTCTGAAATGGCATGCAGGGCATCTAGCTGTTGTTCCATCTCAGTAATATTACCTTCACGGGCGGACTGCACCAAATGTTTAAAGTGTTGTACAGTTTCACTGGATAATACTTTTACACCGCCGTAATCGTAAATCACCACCGTGCCATCTTCACGGAAGGCAAAGTTGCCTGGATGCGGGTCGCAGTGGAAACGTTTCAAATAGAAAATCTCTTGCCCAATGGCACGAAATAAACGGCGACCCAGTTCATTACGGGTATCTTGAGACCAGGTACTCGCAGTTTCAATACTTTCACCCGGTTCCAGGCTTAGGGTTAATATATGTCGTGAAGAATAATCTTTATAGACTTGCGGAATAATAATTTTACTGTCTAAGCTTTGGTGAAATGTACGCGCCACTTCTAAGTTTTGCGCTTCAATCTCATAGTTCAATTCATTGTCTAAACTTTCCTGAATTTCCTTGAACAGTTGATCCTGTAATTTGCGATCAACCTTCAATACACCCATTAAACGTAAAGCCAAACGCACCTGTTTCAGATCGCTTTCGCAGGCTTCATCGACACCCGGATATTGTACTTTCACCACCACTTGTTGCCCGTTCGGCAAGAAAGCTTTGTGCACTTGGCCAATAGAAGCTGCGGCAAAAGGCTGTTCATCGAAGTGTTTAAAGATTTGATCGAGCGGTTTACCCAGTTCTTTTTCGACTTGGGCTTTAATTTCAGCAAAAGGCATTGCAGGAGCCTGACGCTGTAACTTGCTAATGGCACGCGCCACTTCAGGCGGAAAGATGTCTTTATATTGTGACGCAATTTGCCCCACTTTCATGACCGCACCCTTCATTTCGCCAAGGGTATCTGCAATTTGTAGACCTATATCTTGAAAAAGTTTACTGCGAGAGGCATTTTTTTGTTCTTCATCGGCATTAAAATTTTTGATCGAATTTGTGACGGTTTTAGTTGCGATGCTCGCCGTCATACTGGCAAGTTTCATAAAACGACGACCGGGTGTGCTAGCCGTTTTTGCCATGCGATATTCCTCAAGATCATCATAGATGTATTTCAATGATCATAGGGCTTAAACTTGCTATTGCCTACTTTAAATTGTTAAAAGCTGCATTTTTACTGTTCAATTTTAAAAATTAAAAATATTTTTTGTAGCTTAAATTGATGAAGTTTTTATGATTATTTTTTATTGATGTTGCTGTTTATCTCATTCCTTTTTCATGAGAAAAGGAATGAGATCGAAAGATTTAAGCCATTTTGATACGGTGATTAATCATATATAAACGGGTCAATAACAGCACACAGGCCACCGTTAAACCCACAATCAAACCGACCCACACTCCAGCCGCTTTCATTTCTGTAAAGCGTGCCAGATAAATCCCAACAGGGAAGGCAATGACCCAATAAGCGATCATGGTGATCCACATAGGAGCTTTGGTATCTTGCATGCCACGCAGACAACCTGCGGCACTGACTTGCCAGGCATCCATCAACTGATAGGCAATTGCAAATAACAACAGATACATCGCTACCTGTGCTACCTCATAATCTGAAGTGTAAATCGAGACAATTTCAGGACGGAAGAACCAGATTAGCGCCATAGTGGCAAGCGCTAAAATGGTTCCGGTCAGTAATCCCAGATACTGAACTTTACGCATTGCTCGCCAGTTTTTTTCACCATAATAAGTCCCTACACGAATGGTCAGTGCAATTGCGAGTGACATCGGAATCATAAACAATTGCGACGTCACGGAAATGGCAATCTGGTGCGCTGCAACCAAGGTTTCACCTAAAGGGCTTAACACAATGGCTGCGGTACTGAAAATGCTGACTTCAAAAAATATCGCTAAACCAATCGGCAAACCGAGCTGTAAAATACGCTTTACCCAATACGGATCAATTTTTTCCCACGCTGCGAAGACTTGGGTTTTACGGTAAGCCTTGCCTTTAAACACATAAGTTGCCAAAGCAATGAACATCAGCCATTGCAAAATAGCCGTAGCAAAGCCACAGCCTGCACTGCCCAGTTCAGGAATCGGGCCTAAGCCATACATGAAAATAAAGTTCAGTGGCACCAGTGCAACCAGCGCAACCAGACTAATGACAGTAACAGGGCGTGGATAACCCAGTGCTTCCGAGTAGCCACGTAGCGCTGCATACATGGTGACTGCAGGCATCCCTAAACCAATGGCATGCAAGAACAAGCTGGCTTTTGGCAATAACGCTTCAGGTACGCCTAAAACAGGCAACAAAAATGGCATGACTTGTAAAATCAATGCGGCAATGATTCCGAGAATAAAAGCTACCCAGAGTGACTGCCGGGCAATAGTGGCAATTTTTTCCGGAGTACGTGCGCCGTTGGCTTCGGCAACCAAAGGAGTGGTCGCAATCATGATGCCACTGAATAACAGCATCACCGGAATCCATAAACCCACCCCGACTGCAATGGCTGCAAGGTCAGTTGGCGAGAGATGTCCTGCCATAATGGTATCAATTAAGCCCAAACCTGCTTGGGCAAATTGGGTGATTAAAATGGGAATCATCAAATGAAAGAGTTGCTTTAATTCAAAGCGGTTTGTTGTCGTTAAAGCAGTGACATTAGACACAAAAAATACTCATTATTTATTAATAAAGATCATGATCTTTAGCGTTGCAAAGTAAGCAGCACGCCAATGAAAACAATCATACTTCCTAAAAAGCGTTGCCAGTTGATCGGGGTTTTTTCAGTGCCAAACCAGCCAAAATGATCCAGTAACATCGACATGGCGATTTGCCCAAAAATAACCAGCCCGGTCAAGATGAGAAAACCAAGTTTAGGCACAGCATAGATACTCAAACTGATAGCATAAACGCCTAAAAAGCCACCTAACCAAAGAAACCAGGGAATCTGGGTTAAAGTTGAAAAATGAGGTTTTTCTGCGGATTGAAAAAACACCAGTATGGCAAGCACTATTGTACCTACCAAAAAAGATAAAAGGGCAGCTTGCAAAGGAGAATGTAAATATTCACGTAATTGGTTATTTAAGGCATTTTGCAAACTCATCGCAACACCGATGCCCATCGCAAGCGGTAACAAAAAAAGTAACTGACTGGATATTTTCATCATATTAAGTATGTATTCTTGTTGAATTTTTCTCAGTCTAAAACAATCCCTAACAGTATTCCTTAGTGTCTTGATGCAGTCATGTTAAAATATATTTCCCGTATTTTGTTGTTTTGAGCTTAATCCTTGGCTGAATTAAATCCTGTGCTTGTTCCATTATCTTTATATATTCATATGCCTTGGTGTGTGCGTAAGTGTCCCTATTGCGACTTTAATTCGCATGCCGTGCCTGATGGAAAACTGTCTTTAGATTTAGAGCAGGAATATTTGCAGGCCTTGGTTGCAGACTTCAAAACCCAGCTCGATTTTGCTCAAGGTCGCCAGATTCATAGTGTGTTTATTGGTGGCGGTACGCCATCTTTAATTTCAGCCAAAGGTTATGTGTGGTTGTTCAATCAACTAAAAAGCATTATTACCTTTGAAGATGGCTGTGAAATCACCTTAGAAGCCAATCCCGGAACTGTGGAGCATGATCCTTTTGCAGGTTATTTAGAAGCAGGAATTAACCGTCTTTCTATTGGTGTGCAAAGTTTTAATACGGATCACCTAAAAAAATTAGGGCGTATTCACAGTAATGATGATGCAATTAATGCCATTCATCTGGCCCGTGAGGCTGGTTTTGAACGCATCAATGTCGATTTGATGCATGGCCTGCCAGAGCAGACTTTAGAGCAAGCGTTACTGGATTTAAAACTGGCGGTAGAAAATGGCGCAACCCATGTGTCATGGTATCAACTAACCATTGAACCGAATACCGTATTTTTCCGCACTCAACCAGTTTTACCTGTAGAAGACGTGCTGGAAGATATTCAGGAACAAGGCGAAGCTTATTTAAAAGCGCAAGGTTTTGTGAATTATGAAGTCTCGGCCTGGCGTAAGGAAAAACCATCTGTACATAATTTAAATTACTGGCAGTTTGGTGATTATCTAGCAATTGGCGCAGGGGCGCATGGCAAAGTGACCCAATCTGATGGCGTGTACCGTTTTCAGAAAACCCGTTTGCCAAAGGATTATTTGGCCAAAGTTCCTGCCGAGCATCTTCAGCTTAAAAAAATTGAAAATGAAGAGATGCCGTTTGAATTTATGATGAATGCCTTACGGTTAAATGAGGGCGTAGAAGCAAAAATTTATCATGAGCGTACAGGTTTAGACTTGACTGATTTAGATGAACTTTTAAATTCACTACGTGCTAAAGATTTGATGGTTGAAGATCAAAAACGTTTGTCTTGTACAGCGCAGGGACATGTGTTTTTAAATTCGGTACTGGAAGAGTTTCTTTAAATAATCTCAATAAAGTCGTAACTTTCGGTCACACGATCAAAAGTAGGATGGGTACTTATATTTTTTATAACTCTCAAAGCTATGAATTGATTAATCCGTAGCTTTTCTATTTCGACTAAAACAGATTTTTCTAATCTCACTCGGTAAGTTTTTTATCTTCATCAACTAATATAATTTTTCCTGAACGGTCGAGATTTTGAACAATACCTGATATTTCACATTCTAAAGGTGGTTCAATATCCAGATCATTTAAAAAGTTAATTGCATTTTCAATTTTTGTAGAATTTCCCATCCAATAATATTTTTTTTCTTGATGTGAATCCCAACATAATTCGAAATCTAGGTGATTACTTCTTAAAGCTATTAACATGGATTTAATACTTAAAATACCTTTATTTCCCATTACGGAAAATACTTCATTATTAGATTTAGGGTCTTCTAAAGATAAAAAGAATTCAAACCAATTGCTTAGTGTATTTTGAGATAAACTCCACCCAAATAAATCAGGTTGAATTTCAAGACTGATCACGAATTTTGTAGAGCCTGAAACAATATTTGCCAGCCTTAAATCTAATTCGGTTTGGTTAATATATTCTGCATACTTTTGTGGTTTTCGAACCTTTGTAGAAATTGTAATAAGACTCTCTGCTAATCCTTTAGACAGTATTGCATGTAGCATTAGAGGAAGAGATCCATTATGGGCTTTTTCACCAATAAAACGTACTTCAAGAATTTCTTTCTCGCGTTTTAATTGCAATTGATATAATTGGTTTCTTAAATCTTTTACATGATTTTCAAAAGAAACTAAGCTAGCTTTTTCAAAATCATCGGATTCATCTAAATTTTGTTTCTTTACAAGAAGAATGCTTTCAGCTTCATTTAATTTTTCATTAAGAGTGTGAATTTGCATTTGCAAAGATCCTAAGTTGTAGAAAGCCTTTAGCCTCTTTTAACTGATTTAGACTAAAAAGTCCCTGCCAATAGAAATGTTCTTTCTCATCATCTTTATCTCTGAAAAATAAATCACATCCATATCTTGCTCGAATTAAATCACGATTATTTAAAAAATCTAAGAGTTTAGTTTTTATTTTTTGAGGTAAAGAATTGACTTGTTTTTTATCTAAAAAAATTACTAAATCTAAGTCGCTTGGGTGCGGTTTTAAAGAACAGCATGATCCATCAATCCAAATAATTAAGTCAATTGAATACTGTTTTAATTCATTAACTAACTCTCTGAAGCGATTACAGAGATAAGTGCGTGTTCTTTTATCTTCGAATGGAAACAGAATTTTACTTTCAAGAGCATCAAGCTCAATACGGTGTAATCCAGGCTCTAATAAAGTTGGATAAATATATTTGTCTCCAATAAATCTTTCTGGATCAGTTTCTATGAACTCTATTTTTTGGATACCGTTCATCTTTTATAAATTAAATATTTAATTTAATAATTATTAGCACATTTATAGAACAATAAAAAGAGCGCCGAAGCGCTCTTTTATTTTGAGTTAAAATTTACAACTTAGTAGTCAAAGCTGAAATGTTCAGGGGCTAAAGAAATCATGGTTTTCGATGGATTCACCATGGCTTCGGCATGACCCTGAGTACGCGGCAATATACGCTCGAAATAGAAATCGGCCACTTTGATTTTGGCTTTATAGAATTCAGGGGTTTCTGCGCCGTTCCCCGATTCTAGTTTCTCAGAAGCGACTGCAGCTTGTTGTGCCCAGTAGTAAGCCATCATTGCATAGCCAGAGAACATCAAGAAATCTGTAGATGCTGAAGAGACGATATCGCGGTCTTTACGTGCTGCAAGCATGATGCGTACAGTTAACGCATTCCATTGTGCACAAATCTTGGTTAAGTCCCATGCAAAACGGCGCATGTATTTGTTGCGTGCATGACGACCACAGAAACGTAAGATTTCAGCAGTGTAGTCACGAACCACTTTGCCTTTAGAAGACAGCAAAACTTTACGACCAATCAGGTCAAGTGCCTGAACACCGGTTGTACCTTCATATAAGGTCGCAATACGTGCATCACGTGCAATTTGTTCCATGCCATGTTCTTTAATATAACCATGACCACCAAACACTTGCATACCGTGATTAGCCGCTTCCAGACCCAATTCAGTCAAGAAACCTTTCAAGATAGGGGTATAGAAACCAAGTTTGTCATCATATTCTTCAAACTTCGCTTGGTCGCCTTGAGTCAGCGCATCGGTCATTTTGTCAGCAAGCTGTGCAGCATGATAAATCATGGCACGACCACCTTCCGCAATGGCTTTTTGCGTCAGCAGCATACGGCGCACGTCAGCATGGTGAATAATCGCATCTGCCACTTGCTCAGGGTCTTTCTTGCCTGATAGCGCACGCATAGACATACGTTCTTTGGCATAGGGCAATGCACCCTGGAAAGACAATTCTGCATGGGCAATACCTTGAACTGCTGTACCAATACGTGCAGTGTTCATGAAGGTAAACATCGCATGCAAACCTTTGTGCTGTTCACCAATCAGGTAACCTGTTGCAGCATCAAAATTTAAAACCGCTGTTGCAGAAGCGCGAATTCCCATTTTGTGTTCAATTGAACCACAGTTCACAGGGTTACGTTCACCTATGCCACCCTCAGCATTCGGGGTAAATTTAGGCACGATAAACAGCGAAATACCACGCGTACCTGCAGGCGCATCAGGAAGGCGAGCCAGTACAATATGGACAATGTTTTCAGTCAGGTCATGTTCACCTGCAGAGATGAAGATTTTTGTCCCGGTAATTTTATAGGTACCATCCGCTTGCGGTTCAGCTTTGGTTTTGACTTGTCCCAAATCTGTACCGCATTGTGGTTCAGTCAAACACATGGTGCCCGACCAGGTTCCCGCAGTTAAATGCGGCATATAGATATTTTTTTGTTCTTCAGTTCCGAACTGCATGATGGTATTCATACAGCCCATACTCAAACCCGGATACATGGTAAATGACCAGTTCGCCGTACCCATCATTTCAGATTTGATCAGGTTAAGCGACATCGGCAAGCCTTGACCACCATACTCTTCCGGATAAGACAGACCTTGCCAGCCACCTTGCACAAATTGGTCATAGGCTTCTTTAAAGCCTTTTGGTGTTCTGACTTCGCCATTTTCAAAATGACAGCCTTCCTCATCACCCGACTGATTTATAGGAGAGAGAATGTTTTCACAAAAATCTGCTGCACCTTCTAGAATCATGTCTACGGTATCAGGGTCGGCAGCTTCGCCATTCGATAAAGTTTTATAATGTTCTGGGTAATCAAAAACTTCATTCATTAAAAAGCGAATGTCGTGTAAAGGGGCTTTATAAGCTGGCATAGTGTTAATCCTAATTTAGAAATAGTTTTGGATTACGAATCGATAGTTTGATTATTCACATTGTTCATCAAAATACATTGATGGTGTAGCCTGGGAAAAATGTCAGAAAGGCGAATTGTAAGTAGATAAATTTAACTATTAATGTAACTGATTATATTGTTTGGTTCACTTTCTTAATGTATTTCATGTAAATAGATGTTTTAAATAATAATTAAATTAGACAGTTATTGCCTATAGTGAGTTTTGGATAGGTGAATATTTGAATAATTCTCATGAACTACATTTAATAAAACATAATGTCATAAAATCCAATTCAAAAATATATTTTGTGGGTAATATTGAAAAGAAGCAAGGGTTTACTTCTTTTCGATTGCTTTATTTCATCTGGCTAAAGAAAATCTTTCAGTGCTGGCTTCACGCCATTCCAGATCGAGAAAGATTCAATCGCTTGACCGACCAACATGCCATAACCTTCTGAAGTGGGAATACCGCGCGCCCTGGCTTGATCTAAAAAGCTCGAAGGTTTGCCATAGGCCATTTCATAAGCATGTTTAAACTGTAAAGATTCAGGTAAAACCAGAGGATCACCACTTAGGCTGGCAGAGGTGGCATTAATCACAAGATCGAACTCACCAGTCACATCATTTAAAGAAATTGGAGCCAGTGTGGCTTGCGGAACTGCATCTTTTAAATCGGCAACCAGTTGCTCGGCACGGGCCAGGGTACGATTGGCAATCACGATTTTTTTCACCCCCGCCTGAACCAAAGGGTAGACCACACCACGGGTTGCTCCACCGGCACCAATAATTAAAAGATCCGTATTTTCCAGGTTCCAGTCTAGCGCTTTAATCGCATCGACCAAGCCTTGACCATCGGTATTGTCACCATGCAGCTTGCCATCTTGCATCCACAAGGTATTTACCGCTTTGGCAATTTTGGCCCGTTCTGTTAAAACCTGACATTGAGCAAAGGCCTGTTCCTTAAAAGGCACGGTCACGTTCAGGCCTATGCCTCCCTGGGCAAAGAATTCTTTTATATTGGCTTCAAAACCATCAAGAGGGGCAAGACGTTTGCTGTAATTTAGATCAATGCCTGATTTTTTGGCAAAAGCATGATGAAGTTCTGGCGAGCGTGACTGTTCGATTGGATGGCCAATCACCGCGAATTGTTTGCTCATTTCACAAGATCCATGTGCGGAAATGGCATTCAATATACGTGATTTTTCGATCAGGCTAAAGTCAGAAGAAGGGAGAAAATAAAAGTTAAAGGTCTATAAAAGTAAAAGGGAAACGGAAAAAACTAGAGAGGATTGAAACAATCTTAAGGATTACAGATTTCACGAACCAAGTCTTCTAGCCACATTGCTGCGGTAAAAAACAAGGCAAATCCTGCAAATATAGTAAATGTAATCGATAAACTATCGGAAAGCGTGCTTTCGGATGATAAGGTAGTAATGATGGAAGCTATGATCAGGGTGAAAATGGACCAAAATAAAACCACCTTATGATTTAAAATTTTATCTAACATTGTTGGTTACCTAAAGCACGCTTTTTTAGTTGATATGTGCTTTTAAAATATGTGTGAATAGTATATTGAATTGATAAGTCTAAACGATTTTATAAATTCTATAGAGTGTTGTGCTGTAAGAAAATATGTCAGTAGAATTATTATGAATGAAATATGATGAATCTTGTATGCCATAAAAGTATTGATTTAAAGTTTTATTCTTATAAGTTTTTGAATTTTCAATTTAAAAAAATGATGCAGATAAATAAATCCCTTTGTCCAGAAATGGAAAAAGGGATTGAATGTTTTAAATGTATTATTAATTATTGCAGTTCAGTCAACCAATCTTGCGGTTTTAAATAATAGTCCGTTAAGCGTTTTTCCGCAGAATCTTGTTCCCATTCCGGACGATATGACCAAGCGGCAAGCGGGGGCATACTGACTAAAATTGATTCAATCCGACCACCGGTTTGCAGACCAAATAAGGTGCCACGGTCATAAACTAGATTATATTCCACATAGCGGCCACGACGGTAGAGCTGGAAATCGCGTTGCGCTTTGGTATAGGGTTGATTTTGATGACGCTGGAAAATTGGCAAGATTGCTTCTAGGTAACCATTGCCGACGGCCTGAATGTATTTAAAACAGGTTTCGAAATCCCACTGATTTAAATCATCAAAGAATAATCCGCCTACACCGCGTTGTTCATCACGATGTTTTAAATAGAAGTAGTCATCACACCACTTTTTGTGTTCGGGATAAACCGTATCACCAAATGGCGCACACAGATCATGGGCTTTTTGGTGCCAGTCCAATACGTCCTGATCATCTGGATAGAAAGGGGTTAGATCAAAACCGCCACCAAACCACCATACAGGATCTTGTCCTTCAGGCTCTGCCACAAACAAACGCACGTTGGCATGAGAAGTTGGAACATTCGGGTTCTTAGGATGAATCACCAAAGATACACCTAATGCTTGTGCTTTTGCTCCGGCAATTTGTGGATGACGTTCTGTTGCCGAAGCCGGTAATTTTGAAATATTGATGTGAGAAAACATCACACCACCTTTTTCAATCACGGTGCCATTTTGCAAAACACGTGAACGACCGCCACCGCCTTCCGGGCGTTCCCAATCATCAATCTCAAAATGAGCAGTGCCGCCACTCTCTAATTCTCGTTGTTCCAAACCTGCACAAATACGGGCTTGAAGGTCGAGGAGAAATTCGCGAACGCGTTGAATATCAGCTGAAGTTGGGTTCTGCATAGATGACCTCTATTGCCTAATTTTAAGGACTAAATACATCAAAACATAAAGTCATAAAAAAAGTAAGGGATTTTTTAACATCTTGTAAAAAATCCCTGATTACTGTGATTTATAAAGCTTTATAAAGTGAATTAGAAGTCACCTTTTTTATACATGTGCGCCATACGTTCGTGTTTGGTTTTTAGGTATTCTGCATTGAACGGATTTAAGCCCACGGTGAGGGGGACACGATCAACCACATCAATACCCAGTTCTTCTAATGCGGCAATTTTTGAAGGATTATTGGTCACCAATTTGACCTGTTTCACCTTTAAATGCTCAAGCATGATCGTGCACATGTCATAACGTCGTGCATCTGCAGGCAAATTCAACATCAGATTGGCATCCACGGTATCATGTCCCTGATCTTGCAGGGCATAGGCGCGAATTTTATTGGTCAGCCCAATACCACGACCTTCTTGGCGTAAGTATAAAATCACCCCCTGACCCACTTCGTTAATCAACTTGAGTGTTGCCTGGAGTTGCGGTCCACAGTCACATTTCAGTGAGGCAAAGGCATCACCGGTTAAACATTCAGAGTGAATGCGAACCACCACCGGATCAGTCGGTGCTGTCTCTAGACCTTTAGAAAGTGCGACATGTTCTTCACCGGTTTGAGGATCTTGAAATACAGTGATTTTAAATTCACCAAAAGCGGTTGGTAATCTTGAAGTTGCGACAAATTCTATCGGCACTGCTTAACCCGTCAAATAGTTCATTAATTAGCTGAAGTATAGCGTAATGCTTGGACATTGGTAGAATTGCTATGCTGAAATTATGCAGAAGATTTTCTTTTTTGTATAAAGCGAACGATAATAGTTGATAAATAGTAAGATTATTCAGGATAATCTCGCTCATGAACAAACACCCAGTGTAGAGAACTTGCTCTAAACTGCATCGCTAGAAATGTGGCTGATTTAAAGGTGATACAATTCGGTACTTGCTTGTCTCGAATAACCCATTTACCTAGCTTAGGATTTGCCAGGCTTTAGAAGGCTTTGCCATTTATGTTGTATACAGAAATACCGACTCACCGCCCTGTAACACCGTTGCTGGATACCATTGATCATCCACAACAATTACGATTACTCGAGCGCAGCCAATTAGAAAAAGTGGCGGATGAGTTACGTCAGTACATTTTGTATGCAGCAGGACAAAGTGGTGGGCATTTTGGTGCCAATCTGGGCGTGATCGAACTGACCGTGGCTTTGCATTATTGTTTTAATACCCCGCATGACCGTTTAATTTGGGATGTCGGGCATCAGGCTTATCCGCATAAAGCCTTAACCGGTCGCCGTGAGCAATTGACTACCATTCGTTCCAAAGATGGCTTGGCAGCTTTTCCAACTCGTGAAGAGTCGGTTTTTGATACTTTTGGTGTGGGACATTCTTCTACCGCAATATCTGCGGGTTTAGGCATGTCACTGGCACGCCGTTACCAGAAAAATCCGTGTGAGGTGGTGTCGATCATTGGCGATGGCGCGATGACAGCCGGTATGGCTTTTGAAGCCATGAATGATGCGGTAGCACACAATGCTGATTTAATCGTGGTACTAAACGACAACGATATGTCGATTTCATGCAGTACCGGTGGTTTTGCCAAGCACTTGGCTGCCATCTGGGGAAGTGGCCAATCGGTGAATATTTCAGAAACAGGGGAGGCTTATGTACAGCCTCATCCTGAATGGAATTACAATTCGCGTTTACACAGTGCAGCAACGGATGCAGCAGATAACTTATTTAAAGCCATTGGGTTTGACTACTTTGGTCCTTTTGACGGTCATGATGTCAATCATTTGGTCCAAGTCTTTGATGCATTAAAAAAACGCAAAGGTCCGCGTTTAATTCATGTCTATACCAAAAAAGGTAAAGGCTTTGTACCTGCTGAAGCAGATCAGATTAAATACCACGCAATTAGTAAAATAAATTCAGCCCCTGTAGTAAATACTGCACCTAAATATTCGGATGTATTTGGGCAGTGGCTGTGTGATGAAGCAGCACAAGATAACCGCTTACTCGCGATTACACCGGCGATGTGTGAAGGTTCCGGCATGGTGCAGTTCGCTAAGCAATTTCCCGAGCGCTTTTTCGATGTCGCGATTGCCGAACAACATGCAGTGACTTTGGCTGCCGGTATGGCATGTGAAGGTTTAAAACCTGTAGTGGCGATTTATTCGACCTTCTTGCAACGTGGTTATGATCAACTGATTCACGATGTTGCCTTGCAAAATTTAGATGTGACTTTTGGGATTGACCGTGCCGGCTTGGTCGGTGAAGATGGGCCAACCCATGCCGGTGCTTACGATTATGCCTTTATGCGTACCGTGCCGAATATGGTGATTATGGCGCCTAAAGACGAAAATGAATGTCGCCAGATGCTCCATACGGCGTATCAATATAATGGTCCTGCGGCGGTGCGTTATCCACGCGGTAATGGCGTCGGTGTTAAAATTGAATCCCAATTGACTGCTTTAGAGATTGGTAAAGCTGAAGTTGTAGCCAGTTTTAATGAACAGCAAGATGAACAGATTAGTATTTTGGCTTTTGGTAGCCGAGTCACGGTTGCGATGGAAGCAGCACAAGCATTGGCAGAAGCACATGAGGTTGGTGTACGTGTGGTCAACATGCGCTTTGTGAAACCGTTAGATGAACAGATCATTGAGCAACTTGCGGCAACCACCAGCTTGTTTGTGACGGTTGAAGAACATGCGGTTATGGCAGGCGCAGGAAGTGCGGTAAATGAGTATTTGGCTCAAGCACAAATTGTTAAACCGACTTTAAATTTAGGTTTACCTGATATTTTTATGCACCAGGCTTCACATACACAAATGTTGCAACAGGCTGGGCTTGATCCCAAAGGCATTGAAAAGTCGATTGAATTGGCTTGGCTAAAGCTTGGACAAACCATTTCATCATGATGAAATAAATTTTAAAAAACATTTTTCCCCTAAAAGCCCGCATATTTGCTAAAATATTCGGGCTTTTAGGCATTATTCTTTATCAGTTTCTTAAATTTGTAGTGGGTGTTCAATGGAACCTATGGTGGTTATGGCTGCGCGTGCGGCTCAATTAGTTGGTCAAGAGCTTTTAAAAGCGCATCAAAATCGTCATAAACTCGATCTACAAGTCGAAGAAAAAGGGATTGATGGTCCGGTAACGCGTGTAGATCGTTATTTGGAACAGTTGACGATCGATACTCTACGTAAAAGCTATAAAAACCACAGCTTCCTTGGTGAAGAGTTTGGTATGCAAGAAGGTACTGGTCACGACGCCGATTGGTGTTGGGTGATCGATCCTTTGGACGGTACTTTAAACTTCATTAACGGTTTTCCACATTTCTGTATCTCAATTGCAGTTCAACATAAAGGCGTAACTCAACACGGTGTTATTTATGACCCTGTGAAAGACGAGCTTTTCTCTGCAAGTCGTGGCCGCGGTGCCATGATGAATCAACGTCGTATTCGCGTAAATATTAAAGACAGTCTAGACAAGACATTCTTGGCTGTAGGCCATGCTTACCGTAATAAACGTAACGGTGAAGTGGTGTCTTATGCGAAAAACCATTTTGATTCATTATTAAACGTGACTGAAGCGGGTGCACAATTCCGTCGTTCAGGTTCTGCTGCGTTAGATTTGGCGTATGTTGCTGCAGGTCGTCTTGATGGTTACTTCGAACTTGGTTTGAAACCTTGGGATATCGCTGTAGGCGAGTTACTGGTAAAAGAAGCCGGTGGTACTGTAGTGGATGCACGTGGTGGTCCCGATTCTATGGACAATGGTCAAGTCATTGCTTGCTCTATGAAAATGCTAAAACCTTTAATGCAAGCTGTCGTTCCAGCTTGGGGTGAAGCCGCAAAGTAAGACCGATTTAATCGAGTGATATGACAAAAAAAGCTCTCCATGTGAGGGCTTTTTTATTGCCAGAGAAATTTGATCTTCATCTTTAATGTGAGTTTTAATCACTTTTAACGTGATTTTTTGACGAAAGATGCCGCTAATTAAAAATTTCGCTGAAAAAATAAACAAAATTAAGTTGTAAAATAGGCTGTTACTGAAAAAAACAGTATCAATTCATAATTCAATCGAAAAAAATGATTACTTTTTAAAATTATTCTGTTATTATGCCGCCACGCACTTAAATTTCCGTTCTTTACCTGAACATTATCTTCTAATCATTGTATGCGCGTTCTGTCCATAGAGAGGACATATCCTTCGCGCCCCAATCGCTTAAGCGATTCCCTTCAGGTTTGCGGCCGTAATCATATACGTGCGTTATATCCACATCGACGTTATTCGGATCGCTGCTGAATCCTAATTTTTCAGCTCTATTTGCTGTGCCGCTTTTTGCCGATGTCCATATTGTAATTTATTTAATGGAGCACCCACTTCAGGGTGAACACTCTCTATGAGCAAAACTTTTGCTGATTTTTCCCTCGATGCGTCTTTAATCCAAGCGATCGAAGGTTTAGGCTTTACTACGCCAACTCCTGTACAAGAACAAGCAATTCCAGCTGCACTTGAAGGTAAAGACCTTCTTGTATCAAGCCAAACTGGTTCTGGTAAAACTGCTGCATTCTTACTACCTACTTTAAATGCTTTAGCAAATGAAGATTCGCTTATCTCATTTAAAGACCGCATGAAAGCGGTAACTCAACCGAATATCCTAGTGATTTCTCCTACTCGTGAATTAGCACAACAAGTATGTCAAGATGCGATTGCATTGGTTCGTCATATGAAAGGTGTTCGTGTTGCTGCGATCATGGGTGGTATGCCTTTCGGTAAACAAATTCAACAATTAAAAGGTGCACAAGTTGTAGTTGCGACTCCAGGTCGTTTACTTGATCTTGTAAACCGTCGTCAACTTAAACTTGACATGGTTGATGCATTAATCGTCGACGAAGCTGACCGTATGCTTGACTTGGGCTTCTCTGAAGACCTAGAAGCAATTGGTGAATTGGCAGCTAACCGTAAACAAACATTGATGTTCTCTGCGACTTTTGCACCGCGTATCGTTACGCTTGCTGAACGCATGATGAATGATCCGCTGCGTATTGCGATCGAAACTGGTCACTCTACAAATACAGACATCACCCAAACATTGCATTGGACTGATGGCTTTGAACACAAGAAAAAATTGCTTACTCACTGGTTATCTGATGAATCAGTAGATCAAGCAGTTGTGTTTGCATCAACTCAAGAAGATACAGACATGTTGGCTGAAGAACTTGCTGAAGCAGGTCTATCAGTTGTAGCACTTCACGGTGCTATGCCACAGACTGTTCGTAACCGTCGTTTACGTAGTATCCGTGAAGGTCGTGCAAAAATCCTTGTTGCTACAGACGTAGCGGCGCGTGGTCTTGATGTACCAACAATTTCACACGTAATCAACTTCGGTTTACCGATGAAAAACGAAGACTATGTACACCGTATCGGTCGTACAGGTCGTGCCGGTCGTACAGGTAATGCAATTACTCTGGCGACTTACCGTGAACGCGGTAAGATCCGTGCGCTTGAAGACTTCCTAGATGCACGTTTAAACGTGTCTGAAATTGAAGGTCTTGAGCCATCTCCACCTCCTGCACGCGGTGCTCGTGATGGCGCTGGTCGTGGTCGTGATGGCGGTCGTGGCGGTTTCGGCGGTGGTCGTGGTCGTGATGGCGGCGGTCGTAGCGGTGGCGGTTTCAGCGGTGGTCGTGATGGCGGTCGTGGCGGTGATCGTCCACAACGTAGCTTCGATGACAAACCACGTGGCGATCGTCCACAACGTAGTTTTGATGACAAACCACGTGGCGAACGTCCTTCTTATGGCGATGATCGTCCTAAGCGTGATTTCGGTGATCGTCCAGCTCCACGTCGTGAAGGCGGTTTTGGTGATCGTCCACAACGTTCTTTCGATGACCGTCCAAAACGTGATTTTGGTGATCGTCCAGCTCCACGTCGTGAAGGCGGTTTTGGTGATCGTCCACAACGTTCTTTCGATGATCGTCCAGCGCCACGTCGCGAAGGCGGTTTCGGTGATCGTCCGCAACGTTCGTTTGGTGACAAACCACGTTCGGCTGATGACAACCGTGGTAATCGTGTAGATTACAAACCAGCTCGTGAAGGTGATCGTCCAGCTCCACGTCGTGAAGGTGATCGTCCAGCTCCACGTCGTGACTACGGTGATCGTCCGGCTCCACGTCGTGAAGGCGGTTTTGGTGATCGTCCACAACGTTCTTTCAGCGATGATCGTCCTAAGCGTACTTTCGGTGGCGAAGATCGTCCACGTCGTAGCTTTGATGACAAACCACGTACTGAACGTCCAGCTTTTGGTGGCGAAGAACGTCCGCGTCGTAAATTTAACGACTAATTTATTCGTTAGATTTAGATAGAAAAAACCGGTGGAAACACCGGTTTTTTTATGGATTAATATTTGATCTTATAAGATAAAAATGTATACTCAATCATGTTTTGTTTTAAAATCGTTAAATATGAACAATGAATCTGTGCATCATATTCAAAATTTTAATCAAGAGGTGATTATGCCTTATATTGGTTTGGCCTTGTTGTTAGGTAATATTGGCTACTATCTCTATAACGTGTTTCTGTAACACAGCGTCCTGTTTTTATACCTGTTTTTTATAAGAAATAAAATTACAATTAAATTCATTAGAAACTTCACTGGATTCATCGCCTTTTATCTAAAAGTGACATTTTAAGCTTTAATCCTTTATAGTATGCATGCTGAAAAAATGTAGGAAAACGCTCAGCTATGAATAAGCGAATACCCTCTCAATCTCATTCTTTGATTGAGATTAAAAATCTGAGCTTTAAACGAGGGGAACGTATCATTTATGACAATATCAGTCTAACGATTCGTCGGGGTCAAATCACTGCCATTATGGGACCTTCAGGTACAGGTAAAACTACCTTGCTGCGTCTGATTGGTGGGCAGCTGGTTCCAGACCAAGGCCAAGTTCTACTCGATGGAAAAGATATTGCCACAATGTCGCGGTCTGACCTGTTTGCTGCACGGGCGCGTATGGGAATGCTGTTCCAAAGCGGGGCGCTATTTACCGATATGACCACTTATGAAAATGTGGCATTTCCACTTCGGGCCCATACCAAGTTGCCTGAACATCTAATCGCTGAAATTGTGGCATTAAAATTAGAGTCTGTGGGTTTGCGCGGTGCAGAACAGCTGATGCCGTCCGAGCTGTCGGGTGGGATGAACCGTCGTGTCGCACTGGCACGTGCTATTGCGCTTGATCCAGAACTGATTATGTATGATGAGCCATTCGCGGGCCAAGATCCGATTGTGATGGGGGTTTTGAGCCGTTTAATCCGTTCGCTACGTGAAGCTCTGGACTTAACCACCATTATTGTCTCGCATGATGTGGCAGAGACGTTGTCGATTGCTGACTATATTTATGTGGTGGCTGAAGGCAAGATTCAGGGGGAAGGCACGCCTGCTGAACTCAGAGAACATGCTTCACCTTTTGTACGTCAATTTCTCACCGGTTCAATAGACGGTCCGGTCGATTATCAATTTAGCCATCAAGCTTATTTAAGTGATGAGGTACGTTCATGAATGCCATTGCCTTATTAGGTAGACGCGTTATTGAACGTGTACGTGGTATTGGTGTGGCAACGGTGATGTTGCTGCAAATTTTATTTTCCATGCCGACTAAACTGGGCGTAAGCTTGTTTATTTATCAAATGCACCGTATTGGGGTCATGTCTTTATTGATCATTGGTGTGTCTGGTCTGTTTATTGGCTTGGTGCTAGGTTTGCAAGGCTATTCCATTTTGGTGAATGTCGGTTCTGAAGCAATGCTTGGAACTATGGTGTCGCTGACTTTATTACGTGAACTTGCACCAGTCGTTGCAGCCTTGTTGTTTGCTGGGCGCGCCGGTTCAGCACTGACTGCTGAAATTGGCCTAATGAAAGCCACAGAGCAACTTTCCAGCATGGAAATGATTGGCGTTGATCCACTAAAACGTATTGTTTCACCACGTTTGTGGGCAGGTGTTGTCAGTTTACCGATGTTGACCGTGATTTTTGCAGCCATTGGTATCTTGGGTGGTAAAATGGTCGGGGTAGACTTTCTGGGTGTTGATGAAGGTTCTTATTGGAGCGGTATGCAAAGTTCCGTCCAATTTGGGCATGATGTGGTCAATGGTATTATCAAAAGTATTGTTTTTGCCCTGATTTGTACCTGGATTGCGGTGTATCAAGGTTATGCCTGTGAGCCGACATCTGAAGGGATTGCAACATCTACAACCCGTACAGTGGTTTATTCGTCATTGTGTGTATTAGGTTTTGATTTCGTGTTGACTGCGGTCATGTTTGGAGGGGTTCAATGAAATCACGTACAAGTGAGCTGACCGTCGGTATTTTTGTCATTATTTTCGGTTTGGCGTTATTTTTCTTGGCCATGAAAGTGAGTGGATTGTCTGGCACCAATTTACGTGATGCTTATGACATGACTGCACAATTTGACAACGTAAATGGTTTAAAGCCGCGTGCTAAAGTCACCATGAGTGGGGTAACGATTGGTCGTGTCACGGATATTACTCTTGATCCTGTATCACGCTTAGCGACCGTTCATTTTGAGCTGGATGGTAAGCTGACTTCATTCAATAAAGAGCAGCTTAAAACGGTTAAAGCCAATGCTTTAGAAGAACTGCGCTATAGCACTGAATATACTGAAGCAACGCCTGCACAACAAAAAGAAATGGAAAAACAACTTGTTGATAACATGAGCTCCATCACCAGTATTGATGAAGATGCTTATATTATGGTCGCAACCAATGGTTTGTTGGGTGAAAAATATTTGAAAGTGGTTCCGGGCGGTGGTTTGAACTACGTGAAACGTGGTGAAAGTATTGTCAATACACAAGGCACCATGGACCTTGAAGATTTGATTAGTAAGTTTATTACTGGTGGTGCGAGTAAATCATCAGAAAAAGCGACAGATGCAAAAATATCAGGTGAATCGGCAGATGCAGAAGCATCCTTTGTTGAATAATTTGGAGAGGAAGTTTTAATGAATACTTTAGTTAAACATGTACTTACGGCTAGTATTTTATCAACAATGATGGCGACTACTGCATTTGCAGTACCGGCGGAAGCTCCACCTACTTTTGTTAAAAAAGTTGCAGATGGTCTGATTTCACGCTTGAAAGCGGATCAAGCTAAATTGCAAAATAATCCAGCTGCAGTGAAAATGATTGTACGTCAAAATCTTGACCCTTATATTGATTCACAAGCATTTACCCGTATTGTGATGGGGACATATGCGACCAATCAATATAGTACTGCTGCTCAGCGTGCTCAGTTTGAGCGTAACTTCCGTGAAACTTTAATTGAAAACTACGGTAGCGCATTTGCGAAGTTCTCAAATCAGTCTTATAGCCTTCGTCCATATAAAGAGACCAACAGTAAAAACCCTGTAGTGACAATGGACTTTAATAACAAAGGTGAAAAAATTCCTGTATCTTTCCAATTGGTGGATAAAGGCAATCAATGGAAAATCCGCAATATTAATGTATCGGGTATTGATTTAGGTTTGCAGTTCCGCAATCAGTTTGCTGCGACGGTAAAACGTAATGGTGGCAGTTTGGATAAAGCGATTGCAAACTTCCAGCCAGATGCAGAAGTAGCTGTTAATAAAAAATAATTGAGTAGGTGTTCGGTGATTGAATTCATTCATCAGGAATTGCAGGTTTCTGGAAAAATAGATTATCTCAATGCTGAAAGCTATTATCAGCAGGGTTTAAAACTGATTCAATCTCAAAATCAGTTTCCGGTAGTCGTGAATTTGGCCCAGTTAGAGCAGGGTAGTACCTTGGCTTTGGCAGTATTGGTGCGCTGGTTGCGCCAGACTCCGAAAGCACAAGGCATCCAGTTTAAAGCTGTACCTGAAAAAATGCTGAAAATTATTCAGGCCTGTCATTTACAAAATGATCTGCAATTGATTGCCTGAATACTGAGATATAAAAAAGCACCGTAAGGTGCTTTTTTATTGTCATATATTTTGAGGGATTTTTTGGTTTAGGCATTTAGCAAATAGGATAAGAAAAACTCCCTCTTCTGCTAGCAAGTGAGAAGCATTACTTTGCATACATCTTTTGAACCATCTTTCAAAGGCAGAAATGAGTTTAATGCCTATAAAAATGAATAGCTTAAATCCATTTTTTCCAGCGGAAATAAATCAATGGGCCAATGAAGAAAGCGAGCAAAATAATACCGACCATAATGAAGCTTGTTGTTCCTTTGGCAAAAGGCAGTACATCGGTATTCATGCCATAAATACTCGCAACCAGCATGGGAGGCGCGAGCATACTGGGCAAGATCGAGAATCGACGAATCGTGTCATTCTGTTCAGTGTTAATGAATCCCGAGGTGGTATCGAGTAAGAATCGAACCTTTTGGAATAAGAAGGCATCATGTTCCACCAGGGAGCGCACATCTTCACTCAATTCTCGAATATCGGCATCGTAAATATGGCTGCCCAAAGCACGTGGGCGAGACAAGAAAGTCAGCACACGGCGTAAATCGATTAAACATAATTGTGCTTTTCCAAGCATGTCTTCTAATTGGGCCAAGCGGGTAATCATGTCATCCAAATCGAGTATTTGTTCACGATGACGGTTATTCAATACTTCGGTGGAATATTTTTCCAGGTCTTTGTGAACATCTTCTAGGATATCCGCAAGCTCATCCAGTTTGGCTTCAAGCAGACCCAGTAATACCCAGGTAGGATCTTTATAGTCAATTTCATAATCATTGCGACGCGCACGCGCACGAAAGGCACGGAACGCAACCAGCTTTTCACCACGCAAGGTAAACAGGTGTTGTTTATGCAGAATAAAAGCGACAGTTTGTACGGTGGCTAAAATACTTGAATCGTCATCTGCTTCACCATCGACCTGAAAGTTTTTATTTTTCGTTAAAAAGTAGGTGCTGATATGTAAAATACCGTCATCATCACGGTAAAATCGTGCTGATGAGGAAATGTCTTCTAGTGATTTTAGCGTGGGGAGATTCTGGTCATAGGCATCCAAGACCCACTGTTGTTCTTCTTGTGAGGGGGCGATTAAATCAATCCACACCAAATCTGGGTGAAGATCGAAGCCCCCATTAATGGTGGCATCTTCCAAACTACCGCGCTCTGTGGCGTAAAAGGCTTCAAGCATGCTGTCTTTTCCCTGCGCAGTATAGGTTAGTCAATGGGTGTATTTTAGACAAGGAATTGAATAAAAACACTGCTTGAATCACTTTTTTATTAAAAATCTCCTGAAAATTTAACTTATTAGTATAGCATCTTCAAAACATGGTGAAAAAATGACGAATTCAATCGCAATTTTTTGTGGTTCAGCGGTGGGGACAGATACTATTTTTTTAGACACTGCACAGAAAGTAGGTCAAGCAATTGCCAAGCAAGGGAAAACACTGGTGTACGGCGGTGGTCGTTCGGGTTTGATGGGTATTGTTGCCGATAGTGCTTTACAGGTGGGCGGTAAAGTCATCGGTGTAATTCCAAATGCATTGGTTGACCGTGAGCTTGCACATCCACATTTAACCGAGTTGCATGTGGTTACCAATATGCATGAACGCAAAACCAAGATGTCGGAACTGTCCGATGCATTTATAGCTTTACCGGGTGGTGCAGGAACGCTGGAAGAAATCTTTGAGCAGTGGACTTGGGCGCAATTAGGTATTCATTTAAAGCCATGTGCATTTTTAAATGTAGAGGGTTTTTATGATGATTTGCTGAAATTTATCCAGTTGACCACGGCAAAAGGTTTTACTCATTCACGCTTTACCGACAGTATTATTGCTTCAGATTCGATCTTAGATATTTTACTGCAATTTGATACTTTTCAGGCCCCACAACCGAAATGGGGAATGGTTGATCAGCAAGAATTGGTGAAATAAAGATGAAAGTGATTACCGTGGCAGCCGCCATTATTTTAAATGACCAGCATCAGCTTTTAGTGGTTCGTAAGCAGAATACCTCGTGTTTTATGCAGGTGGGTGGCAAGCTTGAACCGAATGAACTGCCTGAACACACCATGTTGCGTGAAATTCAGGAAGAGATCGGTTGTCAGGCATCTATTGAGCAATTTGTCGGGCGTTTTGAAACGGCCACTGCTAATGAACCTGATCATTTATTGGTAAGTTATGTCTATAGGGTAACTTTGGATCATGCGCCGAAAATTGATGCAGAAATTGCAGAGA
This sequence comes from Acinetobacter sp. SFB, assembly GCF_001647545.1. Taxonomy (GTDB): domain Bacteria; phylum Pseudomonadota; class Gammaproteobacteria; order Pseudomonadales; family Moraxellaceae; genus Acinetobacter. Next base: position 70,243 of record NZ_LSZH01000014.1, on the reverse strand, counting down.
TGAAGTGGGTCAATTTGGATGATAAAGAAACCCAACTTGCCCCATTGACGACAGAAATTGTGATGCCGTGGGTGCAGCAGTTTTTAATAGAAAGTACGATTTCCTAGATACGAACTAAAGCAAGTTTTACATTTTTACTTGTCTTTTAGAAAAGAAAGCAATTTTTAAGTTTCTGCACTTGCGATACACGCTGCGTAAACTTTCTGACAACCCAGTTCTTCAAGCTTTTGTTTTAATGCATAGATAGAGCTGCCTGTGGTCACCACGTCATCTAAAATAAGCACACGGCGGTAACGAAGTTTTGATGTGGGGTTGATCTGAAACTGTTGTTCAATATTATCAAGACGTTCGAGCCGGCTTAAACCCTTTTGTGAATGTTGCTGTAAGCGGCTGACAGGTTGCCAGACCGGAACATTGATTTGTTTGGCCATAATTTTAGCCAGCACCAAAGACTGGTTATAACCGCGTTCCAGTAGTCGTTGTGTTGATATCGGCATCGGGACAATCGCTTGAATTTTGGGTAGGCGAAGTTCGATTAGTGTGCCGGCAAGTAGGTTTTGAAAATGCAGGTGTTGTTCATATTTAAATTTTTGAATGATGCGATCAATCGGGTAGTCATAATGACAAGCCACCTGAATATTCATTTCCTGTCGCTGAACCTTACTTTTAGACCACGGCAATTGTTGCCAGCAATCTTTACAGAGTGAATGTTGGTGGTTCCGGTCAATTCCACATAGTGTACAAGATGAAATGCCTTGGATTATTTTGCGGAATAATGGATTAATGAATTGCAGCATGGTTTGATTCTTCTTTTTATTTAGCGTTAATTTTACACAGTAGGTAGGAACGCTCAAGAGTTTTTTAATGGATTTAATCACTCATTTTAAAATCTGCAAAGCGTATAGCGACTCTTGTCAGGACAGCATCCATGCTGTCGAATTAATCATAACTATCTGAGTAAAGCCTTTATTTTTATATTCATTATTGAATCTATTGTTTTAAAGTAGATTCTCTACACATACGCGTATCGTGGTGCTTCAGGCAACCAGCGTTTGAGTAAAGCTTTGGCATTTTCCGGATAATCTTTGAGAATTTGCTGTGCCACATAATGCGCTTGACTCAGCAGATGATCGTCTCGTTCAAGCTTGGCAACCCGGAATCCCATATCGCCAGTTTGTTTGGTGCCGAGCAGTTCACCCGGACCGCGAATTTCCAGATCCTTTTCTGCAATCACAAAACCATCATTACTTTCCCGCAAAATACGTAAGCGTTCCTGTCCATTTTGTGACAGCGGGCTTTTATACAGCAGGGCACAGAAACTGGCTGTGGCACCACGTCCAACCCGTCCACGTAATTGATGTAACTGAGAAAGTCCCAAGCGTTCAGCATTTTCAATCACCATAATTGAGGCATTGGGTACATCGACCCCGACTTCAATGACGGTCGTGGCAATCAATAGTTGCAGTTGATTATCTTTAAATTGCTGCATCACCAACTGCTTTTCATCGGCTTTCATTTTGCCATGTACCAGACCAATATTGATATGTGGAAAGCGCTCTTTAATTTCCTGATAAGTGGCTTCAGCCGCTTGAGCATCCAAGGTTTCAGATTGTTCCACTAGGGTACACACCCAATAAGCCTGTTTGCCTTCAGCACAGTTAGTGGTAACCCGATGCAACACTTCTTCACGGCGGTCTAAAGGAATGGTAACGGTTTGAATTGGGGTACGACCCGGAGGAAGTTCATCAATCACCGAAGTATCCAAATCACCATAAGCAGACATCGCCAGTGTGCGCGGAATCGGGGTGGCCGTCATGACTAGTTGATGCGGTGTCATATTGTTGGCCCCTTTATTACGCAAGGCCAGCCGTTGATCGACTCCGAAGCGATGCTGTTCATCAATAATCACCAAACCGAGTTTGGCGAAACCGACATTTTCCTGAAATAGTGCGTGGGTGCCAACGACTAAATTGGCGGTTCCTTCTTTGATGCCTTGTTCTGCTGCTGCGCGAGCTTTACCTTTTTGTTTTCCTGAAAGCCATGACACAGTTAAGCCAAGGGGTTCAAACCATTTTTTAAAATTCAAATAATGCTGTTCAGCCAAAATTTCAGTCGGTGCCATCAGCGCTACTTGCCATCCTTCTTCCAAGGCATGACAGGCTGCAACGCCCGCAACCAAAGTTTTACCTGCACCGACATCGCCCTGAACTAAACGCAGCATCGGTTTGTTTTGTTTTAAGTCCTGCACAATTTCTTTGGAGACACGTTTTTGCGCGCCGGTCAGACTAAAGGGCAAGCTGCCCAATAACTGTTTGGCAAAATTTTTACTCGGTGAAAAAGACGGTGCTTCAATTTGCTGAATATACGCCCGGCGTGAAAGCAGACTAATCTGGTGCGCGACCAGTTCTTCAAAAATTAAACGCTGCTGGGCAGGATGTGAGCCTTGTGCCAGTTGCAACATATTGGCATTTAATGGCGGCTCATGAATATATTCCAGTGCCTGTTTCAGCGCATAACCATTGGTGAATTTTTCCGGCAATAATTCAGGCAGGTCATCACTATGCTGCCTAAGTGCCTGTTTGACATAGTCACGGATTTTGGCTTGGGTTAAACCCTCAGTAGCCGGATAAATGGCGGTCAATTCAGTTTTGGGTAAGGGCGTATGTTCGGTAATCAGCTGAATTTCAGGATGATAAAGCTCTAAACCACGTGCACCGACACGAACTTCACCAAAGATGCGCAGTTGATTGCCGGGTTTGGCACGATCGGTCAGGGCTTTATAGATATGGTAAAAACGCAAGGTGACTTTGCCGAAATCATCTTCTAGCAGCACCGCCATCGATTTACGCTTACCCGGTGGAAAATCCACACCTTTGACCACGCCTTCTAGCAAATAGCTGCGCCCCACGATCAATTGGTTCATGGGGATGATCGTGCTACGATCTTCATAATCACGTGGCAGATGAAAAAGTAAATCATCTGTGCTGAAAATATTCAGTTTTTCCAGTAAAGCAGCAGAGGCGTTTCCAACCCCTTGCAATTGATGGACAGCGGCCATTTACCCTCAACTTCGGTTATGTAATCAGGTGTTTAATGCATATATTATTTATTGGTTATGGTAAAACATCTCAGCGCGTTGCCAAACAGTTATTTGAGCAAGGCCACCAAATTACCACAATTAGCCAAAGCCCGAAAACGGATCAATTTGCGACACATTTGATTCAGGATGTTCATCAGTTGGATTTAACGCATATTCCAGCCATTGATTGGATCTATGTTTTACTGTCACCCTCACAAAGCACTCTAGAGGGGTATCAGCGGACCTATGTCGACTCTATTGCCCCCATTGTCGTCGCATTAAAATCTCATCCAGTTCAAAAGATTGTCGTGGTGTCATCTACCCGTGTATACGGTGAAAATAAGGGTGAGCGAATTGATGATGATTCCGTCATGCACCCCAGTGATGAACAGGGCCAACTACTCTTAAAGATGGAGCAGCTGTATCAGCAGGCTTTCCCCAATCAATGCATCATCATTCGTCCCACCGGCATTTATGGTACATCCGTTGCCCGAATGATCAAGCTGGCTGAAGTCACTCAAAGTTATGCCAAAATTCACTATAGCAACCGTATTCACATCGATGATTTAGCCCGATTTCTGGCGCAATTGATTCACGTGGAACATCCTGAAAAATCATATATTGTCAGCAATAACCAACCGATTGCTTTACATGAAGTGATTCAATGGTTTCAACGGCAGCTGAATTTACCTGAACTAGTTTTAGAAACTGAAGAGCTGTCAGGAAAAAGAATGTATGCAACGCGAATGGCTAAAACAGGATTTGAGTTGGAACATGCAGACTGTTTTGGGGATTATTTGCAGATGCTAGGAAATAAATGACACTCCTTCTCCCTCTGGGAGAAGGTTGGGATGAGGTTTTTATAATTAACCTCTCCCTTGCGAACTTAAAATATATTCTCAGGGTTCTCATCTCCTAGAAGGAGAAGGAACTCTTAAGGCATTACTTCTTCTTGCGTTTCAAACGACGTTTCGCTTGTTGAGCCGCAACAGCATCTAAAGCTTCTTTTAACTCTTCATCGCTAAAGGTGGTAATGTGCTGTAGCATTTGCAAAGTCACGTCATCCAGAACCAGGTTGGCGTACTGCGCAACATTTTTGAAGTTCTCATCAAACACAATGGCATTGTCTTCGTTGTTGCGAATATAGCCCTGTTGAGTCAGTACTTTTATAAAGCTTTGGAACAGGGCTTTATCAAAGAATTCAGGTGAATTGAACTCATACAACACCGATAGACGTTGACCGACCAAATGACTGAGCTCTTCAACCTGACGGGTTGAAATGTTGCCTGAACCACGCTGCGTGATCAGAGCCAGAGTCATGTAATAACGCTCAAGACTTTGCATCACAGGGGCAGCCAGAACCACCAGCTGGTTATGATCTTCTGAATTGGGTGCAGGCGAAACCAGATTACCTTCAATATCTTCAAAAATCAGTTTGGCTTGAATTAAGGCTTCGACATAAGCACAGATTTGATCTTTCAACTCATCATCTTGCCATTTTAAGAACAATTCTGCTTTTAAGAATGGATAGAGCGTACGAATCACATTAATCAAATCACCACGGCGAATTAAACCGTTATGCTCAACCAAAGCAGCAATTAAAGACGGCAATACAAAGGCATGCAGAATGTTATTACGGAAGTAAGTCAGTAAAACCGCTTGATTGTCTTCAATCGCAATAATATCGCCCAACACATGTTTGATGCGTTTAATCAGTTTCAGTTTTAAACCGTAGGCAATAATTTCTTTGCCTGAAAGCGGTGTAACTTGGGTGCGTGCATCATAAGGTAAGGCAGCGACCAGCTTGCGATAGGCATCGAGTTGTTTAATGCAGATCTCTTCATCCAAAGTATGTTTTGGTGTTGCCAGTAGAATCAGAGAAAGCAGTGAAACCGGGTTAATTACTACCGCACGGTTAATATTTTCTAAAATCGCATGCGCTGAACTGCTGACTGCATCTGACACTTCTTGCGGAACGGGATCATCATTCTTTTCAATCTTGATCTGATCTGCACCGTGTTTTTTCAGCATGTCATCTAAAAATACCGGTTCACCAAAGTTGACATGTACTTTACCGAAAATGCGCTCGATTTTACGCAAGGTTTTTAAAATACCAATAATCGACTCAGATTCTTTCGGCTTGCCTTGCATTTCACCGACATAGGTTGAACCTTCCATCAGGCGTTCATAACCAATATAAGTCGGCAAAAACACGATTGGTTTTGATCGACCACGTAAATGACTATGGACAGTCATTGCGAGCATACCAGTTTTGGCTGGCAACAAACGCCCTGTACGTGAGCGGCCACCTTCAATAAAGTATTCCAGTGGCGTATTACGTGACAAAATGCTGAACAGGTATTCTTTGAATACCGTGGTATATAAGCCATTGCCCCGGAAAGTGCGACGAATAAAGAATGCACCGCCACCCCGGAGTAATTGACCTACAAACGGCATATTCAGGTTATCACCCGCAGCGATGTACGGCACCATCATGCCGCGCTTGTAAATCACATAAGACAGCAATAAATAGTCAATGTGACTGCGGTGACACGGGGTATAGATAATTTCGTAGTCTTTGGCAAGTTCACGCACGGTACTAAAGTTATGGACTTCTACGCCGTCATACAGCTGTGTCCATAAACGGGTCAGCGCCATATCGGCAAAATGCACTGCAGAATGTGAATAATCAGAGACAATTTCGTTTAAATAAGCAATTGCACGACGTTCAGATTCAATCATGCTGACTTTGCTGCGGATACTTTCACGGCGAATGGCTTCTTGTACATCCGTCGATTTGATCAGTGAATGCATCACATTACGACGGTCTGACAGGTCAGGCCCGAGTACAACTTCACGCTGACCGTCTAAATAGTTATTCAGCGTATTGAGAATATAGGTCGCAGGCGACAAGTTGGGATGGGTCTTTTGGGCAAAGTCGATTAGCCCACGCAAGGATTGTCCCTGATGGAATTCCAGATAAGACTGACGACCATGCAAGCCAATATTCACCAATTGCTTGATTGTACCCGGAGTGGCCCAGGTATCGGTAAACAGCAGCTTGAACCAGGAATCTTCTTTATCTGGCGAGCGTCCCCACAGTACAGTCACAGGAATCAGTTCAATATCCACTTCAGGATGATGTTCTAAAAGATCAATTAAGCGGAGTAAACGGGGTGGAAAAGCATGTGGCGGAGGATTTAGTAAATTGTTTTCATTGTGATGCTGCAAGAACAGTACCGATGCTTTTTCTTTGTGATTCCCGAACATTAATGGGTCTAAGGCAGCAGGAAGTTTGAGTCGTCGTGTTTCACCATCGACAATCAGTGCATTGCTGCGCGAGTAATTTTGTAGCACATAACAGATGATTTTCTGCGTAACCGGTTGCTCTGTTGCCGCATTTACTTCTGTAGTTGTCGGTTCAGTAGGAACCTCACCAAGAACATGTGGGGTTACCACGAGGTCAAGCAGCTTACTTGAAAGCTGACGATACATTTGACCAAAGCCACTCTTGGACATATACACTCCTACTTAAATGACCGAAACCACAGATTTTCTGAGGGGGAAATTGTTATGCATCATTGTAATTTAAAACAATATGTCATTTTCTGACAAAATGCATATCGAGTGTTAAATTTTATCGTTAAAAATCGTATTTTTAGCCATTGTTAAGCAAAAATAATCTGACAGACCGGTCAGTCTAAATCTAGGGTTTTGGTCTGGATTTATGGCAAAATAGCTGCAATAGTTTATCTGATTGATTTAAATTTTTCGCCTACATTTCAGGTATCCCCAGCAAAATAGGTCGTTTATGAATGCGTTAACCCAAGAACTGGTTGAATTACTTAGCCTTGAAAAAATTGAAGAAAATATCTACCGAGGCATCAGCCGCAACTTGGTGGGAAAACGTGTCTTCGGTGGTCAGGTGTTAGGGCAGGCATTACGTGCCGCTTCGTATACCACAGACCGTCCTGCACATTCATTACATGCCTATTTCTTGTATGGTGGTGATATCAACGCACCTATTCTGTATCAGGTTGACCGTTTGCGGGATGGGAAAAGCTTTGTCAGTCGCCAGGTTAATGCCATTCAACATGGTCGTACCATTTTTACCGCGATGATTTCTTTTGCTTATCCAGAAGAGGGATTAAATTACCAGATTAGTGAACCTGAATATCCGGCGCCAGAACAGGTGAAATCAGAAGCTGAACTGAAAAAAATGTTTGTGGAATTTGTGCCGGAAAATGTGCGTGCCAGCTTTATGCGCGATCGCCATATTGATATCCGTCCGATTGATCCAAGCAATCCATTTCAACCGCAACCTGAAGCGCCATCTTATGCGCACTATTTACGCACGCATGATAAAATCGCGCCAGAAATTGACGAGCTTTCTTTACATCAGGCCATTGCTGCATTTTATTCAGACTATACTTTAATGACCACAGCGCTCCGTCCGCACGGTTTAAGTTATTTATCGCCAAGTTTGCAATGTGCCAGTATTGACCATGCCATGTATTTCCATAAGCCATTCCGTGTCGATGAATGGATGCTATACGACATGGATGCTACGGTAAGTGCGAGTTCGCGTGGCCTGAATTTCGGTCGCATGTGGCAAAACGGTGAGCTGGTGTGCAGTACCACTCAAGAAGGTCTAATTCGCATCCGCGAAATTGAAACTCAATAACCAATCATATTTTTTTTAAAAACCGGACAAAACGTCCGGTTTTTTTATGATGTTATTTTAGTGGCAGTGCGGAATATCTTCCGACACATCTTTAGGACAGCCATGTCCGGAATGAGCAAAAGCTGTTTCCTATACTGAATATGAGCGCGGCGAGAAGAATTATTTTTTTATATGGGTACTCTTTTAATTATTGGTAGAGGAGTCCTGATTCAAAAGCAGATCTTATGTCCTTTATTTGGCAAGTCGTTGGAGCTCTAGATAAAGTTTAAATTCTGCTTTTGCATATTTATGCTGAACGTGTAACAAAAAGTTTCTCGATTCTAAAAATAAGGCATGGCATAGTGCCTGCAAGACTTAACAATAAAAGCATGTAGAGATGAGCTTAAATACCCAAATTTTGATTGCTGCAATTTTAGGCGTGGCTTTCGGTTTTATTCTGAATCTTTATCCCGACACTGCATTTTTTGATGCCAGTTTGTATGGTTTGGGAATTGCCAGCAGTATTTTTATTGGCTTATTGAAGATGCTGTTAATCCCGCTTATTTTTAGTTCAATTGTAGTGGGCGTCTCCAATTTACAAGCGGGTGGACAATTAGGCAAAGTCTGGAAAATTACCTTGGCCTGCTGCGTCACGACCACCACTTTGGCTTTGATTCTCGGGATCAGTTGTGCGCATCTGTTTGATGTTGGAAAGGGCGTAGACATTGCCCTGTTTCAGGATGCAATGAATACCCATCAAACCCCGGACACCTTAACGGCAACGTCATTTTTCACCAATTTTATTCAAAATACCCTTATCAATCCTTTTAAAGCTTTTTCTGAAGGTAATGTTTTGGCTGTGGTGCTGTTTGCTTTATTTATTGGTGTGGCTTTGGTGCATGGTGGCGAGCGTTTCAAAACCGTACGTCAAGTCAGTCAGCAGTTTTTCGACATGATGATGTTTATGATTATCTGGGTGATGCGACTGGCACCGATCGGTATTTTTGCTCTGCTGGCAAAACTTATTTCAACTGAAGATATTTCTGTACTGAACCGTCTGATGGAATTTGCTGCTGTGGTGACCGGAACCACCATATTTCACGGTGCCGTGGTTTTACCGCTACTCCTGTGGATTTTTGGCAAGATGAATCCGATCACTTTTTTTAAAGGCACACGCACAGCCCTGATTACTGCTTTTGCCACCAGTTCCAGTTCGGCCACTCTGCCACTTTCCATGAAGTGTGCTCAGGAAAACCTGGGGGTACGTCCGGCAACGGCCGGTTTCGTCATTCCCTTGGGAACACAGTTGAATATGGATGGCACAGCACTTTATGAAGCTGCTGCAGCTTTATTTGTTGCTAACTTGATGGGGCTGGATTTAAGTATTGGACAACAGCTTATTGTCTGTTTGACCGCCATGATTGCCTCCTTAGGTGCACCGGGTATTCCAAGTGCAGGCATGGTGACCATGATTATGGTATTGCAGTCAGTGGGTCTGCCGGCGGAAGCCATTGCCATTTTATTGCCGATTGACCGTTTACTGGATACCGTACGTACTGTGGTTAACGTGCAAGGGGATATGATGATTAGTGTGGTGGTCGACCGTCACACCCGTGATGATGAAATTCCAACCTGATCATTTTCCCAGTCTAGATTCCATACCAATTCCCCAACATGTCCATTGGGATCTTGAAAATCACCTGTATATCCACCGGGAAAGTTGGCTTGTGCAGGTTTAATAATTTGAGCACCTGCATGAGCTGCTTGTGCAATGACTTGATCGACTTCTATTAATGGACTAAAGACCTGATGTCCAAGGGTCATTTGGGTCGGACAGATTGCATTTAGTTCCAGAGGGGTAGCATGCAGAATACTCTGTTGCGGTTATAAAGCGAGTTTTAAATCTGATTGCAGTTGTATAAAAGCGACTGCACCATAGTCATAGTGTTGACCCACAATCCTTTCGTTATATAAGCCCAAACCTTGACAATAAAACGTCAGTGACTGCTCTAAATTCTTGACGGCAAGCGTGATAACAGAAATTGAGGGCTTTATCTTTTATCCATATCATTTTTATGATCTGGATGGATTGTAGTGCAAATAAAAATAGGGCATAAAGCCCTACGGTCCGGTATTCATATGATTGCCTTAAGCGACTTTCAGGGCTGCGCGTTTTGCAGCAGGTGAGTGATCTAAATAGGCAAGTGCATCTTCAGTTTTGGCTTCATGCACAGGATCGTACTAGGGCATCAAATACTTGCGCTCTACATCAATGTTACACACCGAGAGATATTCTTTATTCGCTGAGGCATGTGCCTGCCTGGCTTCCTAGTGGATAAAAGCTTTAACATCCGGTTGGAGTTTTTCATCGCTAATTTGCGGCAAAACTTTGTTATACGGACGGCAGAACCAGAATTCACTGGCAGGTAAAATCATATTAATTGCATTGACGAAATAATTGACAAAGGGTTGATTTTGAATCCAGTCGAGAGGTGTCTGCTGCCATTCAGATTTGACTTTACGCGGCTTGATTTAGTAATCAATTGAAGATCCAATTTTAGACTTTTTCAATAAGCATAAAAGCTCCATCATGCTGTCCTTATTTTGTCTGTGATCATGATCACATCGACTTAGGAGCAGTATAAAAAAATGCCCTCCATTGTGCTTGGCAATAGAGGGCATTCAAATATCAAAAGATGATAATTTTTGTCAGACAACCGGTATTAGTCAGCTTGTCTACTTTCATCGGTAGCATCTTCGGCAATTTCAATCTCTGCTTCATCATCTGCATACATCGATTCTACCGGTTCATCCAGATCATCGGCATCCGCTTCAGGAATACGATCTAAATCGAATTTGGTCGCTTGTTCCAAGGTGAAATTCAGACGGCCACCCATGACACTTGCAAGTTCTTCCAAACCTTGTTTGTTCATGGATGAGAACAATTGAATGGAGAAGTCCAGTTTCATTTTTTTCAATTGCTGTTGCACTTCTTGCAGCACTTTAGAGGCAGGACCACGGTTAAGTTTATCTGATTTAGTTAACAGGACATGGACAAATAAATGACGTGAATAAGCCCATTCCAGCATCATTACGTCAAAGTGTTGCAGTGGATGGCGAATATCCATCAGCAGCACGAGGCCTTGTAGGCTTTGGCGATGAATCAGATAATTTTCCAGTTCTTTTTGCCAAACAATTTTCATGGCTTCAGGTACGGCGGCATAACCATAACCGGGCAAATCGACCAGACGCTGATCCGGATTACCCAAACTGAAGAAGTTGATCATCTGGGTACGACCCGGCTTTTTCGATGCACGTGCCAATTGTTTTTGATTGGTTAAGGCATTGATAGCACTGGATTTACCGGCATTTGAACGACCGGCAAAAGCAATTTCATAACCTGTGTCTTCTACACACAGGTTGAGCTTTGGCGCACTCATCAAGAATTCGGCTTGGCGTAACCAGTTGAGTGAACGCACGGAATATTCAGTAATGGCAGAATCAACTTTTTTCTCATAGCTGATCTTTTGCTTAGGCGCATTCGCTGTCTTACTGTTTTTGGATTTTCCTCTGCTGTGGTGCATAACTCAACTTCAATAAATGATCTACAAAGAAACATTATAAAGGAAGTCGTCTAGGCAAGCGACCTTTGCATTTTGAAAGCTATAAAACTTCGGTCGTTGATTTAAAGATTAAGCAGTGCAATCGGGGAGGAAGATGCGGATTTAGCGGAACTGCCGGTATCCAGCACATCGCCTAAACAATAGTGATCTAGTGACTGGTAAAACTGCTCAAGTGCTTGATCTAAAATGCCTTTAAGGCCGCAGTTGCTGCGCAGTACGCAGGGCGGAGTGTTGCATTCCACAATCTGGTTATCGCCTTGCAGGATACGCACAATTTGGCCCAGATTTAAATTTAAAGTTTCTGCATTCAGGCGAATCCCACCGCCTTTTCCACGTGCGGTAACGATCCAATCCTGTTTTCCCATGAAATGGACAATTTTGACCAGATGATTTTGAGAGACATGCAAATCCTGTGCAATTTCTGCAATGGTATATGGGGTATCTCTAGATCTAGAGATATACATCAATAGACGCAAGGCATAATCAGTAAATTTATTGAGTTGCATAGGGTCTTTAGAACGTGGGAAGGTGGATAGCGTAACTTGAAAGTTCCCCGAAGGGAACTTTCAATAACAGGCAATTAATGACTGATGATGCATTTAGCCTTTAACTGGTGCAGAAACCTGAACTACATCACCAACTTTATAGTTCTTAAGCAAGATGTTAGCCACAGAATATTCTGTATGATTTTCTTCAGGTTTTACCTCAAAAGTAAACTGATCTGCAGATTGAGCTTCAGCAAAAGTAAATTGTTGTGGCTGTTGAATATCACGTCCAGGCACTTGAACCTTAACTGAAATATAGCTGCCTGCTTCAGCAGCAGCAACTGGCTGACCATCTTGTGCTTTTAAAGTAAAACGTTTACCTGTGTCATTTGCGTCAACTGCAGCGATTTCAAAAGCACGCCATCCAGCCCAACCGCCATTTTGTGCAGCCAAACCTTCATATTTCTGTTTTTCTACACCGGCCAAGATGCCTGCCAATTGCAGATAAGCCTCTTTCCAGGCAGCAATCAGGTCAGATTCAAAAGGTACATTTAAAACTTCGCTAATTGAATGCAACAGGTTGTCACCGACAATGGCATAGTGATCAGGCTGGATATCCAGGCTGACATGCTTAGTGGTAATGTGCTCAATTGCTTTAGCCAATACACTCGGGTTTTCAATATGTTCTGCATAAGCCAATACAGCAGCGGCCAAGGCGCGTGGCTGACGGCCGCTAGCTTGATGATCTAAGTTAAAGATGTTTTTTAATTCTGGATTGTTATTTAGCATACGCTTATAAAAATAGCTGGTCAGTGCAACACCATTTTCACGAAGGACAGGGACAGTGGATTTAACAAGTTCGATATGTTGTGGAGTCATGGCTAGAACATCTTTTGTTAGGGTTATAAGATGTATTTAAAATACATCTTATAAAAATTATTGTAAATACATCTTTTTTAAAAAACCATAAAAAAATTATGGAATATCTGAATATCCCATAATTTTAAAAATCCTGATGGGAAGAAGAAAGTTATTTCCTGCCGAAAAGAGAACCGAGCAAACCACGGACAATTTTCTGTCCTGTACTTCCCCCTAAACTGCGAGCCGCACTTTTCGCAAATGTTCCGACAATATCTTGCGTGATTTTTTCACGTTGCTTTGATGCGCGTTCAGCCTCTTTCTGTTGTTCACGTACAATACGTTCTTGTTCGCGTGCTTGCTGTTTGGCAAAAGCTTCCTGATCTTTGGCTTGTTGTTTGGTTAGGGCTTCTTGTTGCTTGGCTTGCTGTTTCGCTGTTTCCTCTGCCACTGTCTGTTGCTGACGCTGTACCACTTTTTGCTGCAATATCTCATATGCACTTTCACGGTCAACATGCTGCTCATAAACTCCTGCAACAATGCTTTGATTCATCAGTATTTTGCGTTCATCTAAGCTAATCGGGCTAAATGAAGAGTAGGGCGGCATCACCCAGCCACGTTCAACAATCTGTGGAATGCCTTGCTCATCTAGGCAGCTAATTAAGGCTTCACCGACACCCAGTTCAGTAATGGCTTGATCGACTTTAAATTCAGAATTGGCGCGGAAGGTATCTGCTGCCGTTTTTACCGCTTTTTGATCTTTTGGGGTAAATGCACGTAAGGCATGCTGGATGCGATTACCCAGTTGTCCTAAAACGCTTTCAGGCAGGTCGAGTGGATTTTGAGTGACAAAATAAATCCCCACGCCTTTAGAGCGAATTAAGCGTACCACTTGTTCAATTTTCTCCTGTAGCGCTGTGCTGGCATTATCAAACAATAAATGTGCTTCATCGAAAAAGAACACCAGTTTGGGTTTATCCATATCGCCCACTTCAGGCAATTGTTCAAACAGTTCCGATAGCATCCAGAGCAGGAAAGTGGCATACAGTTTGGGGGTGTTCATCAATTTGTCAGCTGCCAACAGGTTGATGTAACCACGCCCATGGCTATCCGTCTGAATAAAATCCAGAATGTTTAAACTCGGTTCACCAAAAAACTGATCGCCACCTTGGTTTGCAAGCGCCAATAAATTACGTTGAATAGCACCCAGACTGGCGGGAGAAAGGTTGCCGTATTCAGCCTGAAATTCCGGGGCATGTTCAGACACATAAGTAATAATTGATTTTAAATCCTTAAAATCAATCAGCAGTAAGCCCTGATCATCTGCAATCCGGAAAACTGCCGAAAGTACCCCTTGCTGTGTGTCATTCAGATTGAGCATTTGTGCTAAGAGTAACGGTCCTATTTCCGAAACGGTGGTTCGAATTGGATGACCTTGTTGGCCAAATAAATCCCAAAACACTACGGGTGATGCAGCAAAGGGGATAGATTCAATATTTAAGACTTTAAGACGTTGATCGAATTTAGCATTACTTGAACCCGCTTTGGCCAAGCTTGAAACATCGCCTTTGGCATCGGCTAAAAACACGGGTACACCAATTCGGGAAAAGTTTTCTGCAAGAACTTTTAACGTCACCGTTTTACCCGTTCCGGTTGCACCCGCGATTAAGCCGTGACGGTTGGCAAACTGTGAATGTAAAACAATCTCTTGCTGCGTATTCGAGGTTTTCTTGGCAATAACGATCGGTGTACTCATGTCTGTTCCTATTTTATTTTCTTATACTTGGTGTTATTCGCGTTGTGGTGTATTTAATTGTTTTAACGCGTTTTCTATATCTTGAATTAAATCATCTGGATGTTCCAGCCCTATACAAAAACGAACCAGCAATCCTTGTTGTAAATGTGTATGTTCCAGTACACGCATATCTTTTAAGTTATACAGCATGACCAAGCTGACAGGGCCACCCCAGCTAAAACCCAGCTTGAACAGTTGTAAAGCATCACAGAATTTGCGGATAGCTGAGAGCGTATAGTCGGGTTTGAAAATCACACTCACTAAACCGGCACTTTGACCCATATGACAGATTTCTTTCCAGTAGTGATGTCCGGCAGAGGATTCATCAGCAGGATGCAGCACCTGAACAAATTCTTTTTGTCGTTTCAACCAGCCCAGCAGCTTTAAAGTGCTTTGGGACTGATGTTCATAACGAACTCGCATGGAAGCTAAACTGCGTTGAACTTGTGCAGCGTCATCCCCTGAAATGGAAATACCTTGAATGGCATGCATACGAAACAGTTGGTGATGCAGGTTTTTATCCACTGTCACCACTGAACCCATCAAAATATCTCCACCACCGCTTGGATATTTCGTCAGCGCATGTACCGTCAGATCGACACTCAAATGCTGGTCAGAAAAATCAAAGGCATTAAAAGCAAGGCCGGCCCCCCAAGTATTGTCCAGTGCCGTCAGGATATTGTGTGCTTGAGCTTTTTTGACCAAATTCACCAAATCTGGAAATTCTAAAGTCACAGAACCGGCTGCCTCTAGCCAAATTAGTTTGGCTTTATTGGTAGGCTGGAAACTATCCACCTTTAGGGGATTGTAAACCTTAACTGAAATGCCATAACGTGTTTCCAGATTACGCAAATGTTCCATGTTTGGCCCATAGATATTGTCTGCAACCCAAACTTCATCTTCGTGTGCTAAAAAACAAGAATTGACTAGATTAATGGCAGACAACCCACTTGGCGCAAGCAGGCAATAATCACCTCCTTCAATCTGGGCGATGTTGTCAGCTAAAGTGAAAGTGGTCGGTGTACCGTGGGTGCCATAACTATAGTCATAGTCATCTGTCCAATGGCGATTAAACAGTGCATTGGTATCTTCAAAAATAATGGTCGATGCACGAAACAGGGGAGGTTGAACTGTAGATATGAACTGAGGGGCTTTACGCGGTGCATGAATCAGTTCTGTTTGCGGATTTTTTTTCAAGGTTCTACCCTAAGTCATATCAAAATTAGTCTTAGCTTAAGAGAAACGCGCAAATTAGGCTATATAAATGCCCAAATGTATAGAAACGTTAATCTGCACATAATGTTGGCTTTATTTTTGCAAACCTATAGCAGAACACAACAATAGGTAGGAGCGCATGAAGTCGCATTTAAATGTCCATTATTTTCAGCATATCGCTGGCGAAGGATACGGCAGTTGTTATCCATTTTTAAAACAGCACCAGGCTAAAATGAGTGCAACGGAGTTTTTTGCATTACCTGTAGATCGTCCTTTGGATATTGAAGCTTTACCACATGTGGAAGATGTGGATTTACTCATTATTATGGGTGGGCCAATGAGTGTGAATGATGAAGCAAATTTTCCTTGGTTAAAGGTCGAAAAACGCTGGTTGCGACGTTACCTGTCGATGGGTAAACCCGCAATTGGTGTATGTTTGGGTGCCCAGCTTATCGCGAATGCATTGGGTGCAGCGGTTTACTGCAATGAAAAACAGGAACTTGGTTGGACGGGGGTACGCAAAGTTAAGCATGTGCCTGAAGCATGTTTTGAATTGCCCGCGCAATTTAATGTGATGCAATGGCATAGAGAAACCTTTGAAATACCGAAAGGGGCGATTCATTTGGCGGAAAATGATGTTTGCCGAAACCAGATGTACCAAATTGGCAAAAATGTCTTGGGATTCCAGTTTCATCCAGAAATCACGCCAGAAACACTCAAGCTATTCTTGGAAAATGATGAAGAGCGAGTAAACTTTTCAGGCGATTATGTACAATCCGCGCAACAACTAGAAAAATCACCAAAAAATAATTTTATTCAAGGAAATCAAATATTAAATAAAGCAATAGAGTATGTTTTGCAAAATACCGGACGTTGATTTATTTTTAAACAATGTTACAAATTTATAATGTCAGAAAACCACTAAAAAGTTGAAAAGAGATTTGCTTAAGCGTTAAACAGTGGCTATAATGAGCGGCCCTTTAATAAAAGGGGTTAACTACGAATAAAGTAGTTAATATCGTGACAGTCGTGGCATCGATCATGACCTTAGTGATTTTCACTGCCTTTGACACTTACCAATAGGGTGAGATGCGTCAGAGGTGATTCTTTATATTTTTGGCTTGGAGTTTACTGGTATGTCTAACCAGAGAATCCGTATCCGTTTGAAGTCTTTTGATCATCGTCTGATTGATCAATCTGCTCAAGAGATCGTAGAAACAGCAAAACGTACTGGCGCACAAGTTTGTGGTCCAATTCCGATGCCTACACGCATCGAACGTTTTAACGTTCTAACTTCACCGCACGTTAATAAAGACGCGCGTGACCAGTATGAAATCCGCACTTACAAGCGTTTGATCGATATCGTTCAACCAACAGACAAAACTGTTGATGCATTGATGAAATTAGATCTTGCAGCTGGTGTTGATGTTCAGATCGCATTGGGTTAAGGCTTTCGGGTTAATTAACGCTCTAAGTTAATTAAGCCGCTTTTTTAGAGGTTTATGCACATGGCTATTGGTTTAGTCGGTCGCAAGTGCGGTATGACACGTATCTTTACAGATGCTGGTGTTTCTGTACCTGTTACGGTGATTGAGGTTGATCCTAACCGCATCACTCAAATCAAAACGCTTGAAACTGATGGTTATCAAGCGATTCAAATCACTACTGGTGAACGTCGCGAATCTCGCGTAACTAACCCCCAGAAAGGTCACTTCGCTAAAGCGGGTGTTGCTGCTGGTCGTTTGGTTAAAGAATTCCGCGTTTCAGAAACTGAGCTTGAAGGTCGTGAAGTTGGCGGTACCATTGGTGTTGACTTATTTACCGTTGGTCAAGTAATTGACGTAACTGGTCAATCTAAAGGTAAAGGTTTCCAAGGTGGTGTTAAACGTTGGAACTTCCGTACTCAAGACGCTACTCACGGTAACTCATTGTCTCACCGTTCTTTAGGTGCTACTGGTCAAAACCAGACTCCTGGGCGCGTGTTTAAAGGCAAGAAAATGGCCGGTCACATGGGTGCTGAGCGCGTAACAGTACAGGGTCTTGAAGTTGTATCTATCGACATGGAACGTTCAATTCTTGTTGTTAAAGGTGCAATCCCTGGTTCAACTGGTGGCGACGTTATCGTTCGTCCAACGATCAAGGCCTGAGGGGAAATATTGTGAATTTAAATACTGTTTCCGGCTCTGCTGTTGAATTGTCTGAAGTTGCTTTCGGACGTGAGTTTAACGAAGCTCTTGTACACCAAGTTGTTACAGCTTACTTAGCTGGTGGTCGTCAAGGCTCTAAAGCTCAAAAATCACGTGGCGATGTATCTGGCGGTGGTAAAAAACCATTCCGTCAAAAAGGTACTGGTCGTGCGCGTGCTGGCTCTATTCGTAGCCCAATCTGGGTTGGTGGTGGTAAAACTTTTGCTGCTCGTCCACAAGATTGGTCTCAAAAAGTTAACCGTAAAATGTACCGCGGTGCTATGCAATGCATCTTAGCTGAACTTGTTCGTCAAGATCGCTTGGTATTGGTTGAAGAGTTTGCTGTTGAAGCTCCTAAAACTAAAGAATTGCTTGCTAAACTTAACGACTTAAATGCTGTTCGCGCATTAATCGTTACGGATGCTGTAGATGAGAATCTATATCTTGCTGCACGTAACATTCCGCATGTAGATGTGGTTGATGCTGCTGCAATTGATCCTGTTAGCTTGATCGCGTTCGACAAAGTTGTTATGTCTGTAGCTGCTGCTAAGAAAATTGAGGTAGAACTCGGATGAACAACGAACGTATCTATCAAGTCCTACAAGGACCTGTATTCTCAGAAAAAGCGCAAGTTCTAGGTGAAGCTGCTGGTGTTCAAGTTTTTAAAGTTGCTATTAACGCAACTAAACTTGAAATCAAAAAAGCAGTGGAACAACTCTTTGGTGTTCAAGTTGTTAAAGTTAACACGACGATCACTAAAGGTAAGACTAAACGCTTTGGTAAAACATTAGGACGTCGTTCTGATGTTAAAAAAGCATACGTCACCCTGAAAGCTGGCCAAGATGTTCAAATGGCTGACTTGGGCGATACCGCTGAAAGCGCAGCGGAATAAGGACGAGAATTATGCCTATTCAAAAATGTAAGCCAACGTCACCAGGACGTCGCTTTGTAGAGAAAGTCGTTCACGACCATCTTCACAAAGGCGCGCCTTATGCACCGTTGATTGAAGCTAAAAAACGTACTGGTGGTCGTAATAATAACGGTCACATTACGACTCGTCACATTGGTGGCGGTCATAAACAGCACTACCGTTTAGTTGACTTTAAACGTAACAAAGACGGTATCCCTGCTACTGTAGAGCGTATCGAATACGATCCTAACCGTACTGCACACATTGCTTTAGTTTTGTATGCTGATGGTGAACGTCGTTATATCATTGCTCCTAAAGGTTTGCGTGCTGGTGATAAAGTACAATCTGGTAACGATGCTCCAATTCGTCCAGGTAACTGCTTGCCACTTCGTAACATGCCTATCGGTTCTACTCTTCACAACATCGAACTTAAAATCGGTAAAGGCGCGCAATTAGCTCGTTCAGCTGGTACTTCTGTTCAGTTGTTGGGTCGTGACGGTTCTTACGCAATTGTTCGTCTACGTTCTGGCGAAATGCGTAAAATTCACGTTGAATGCCGTGCTGTACTTGGTGAAGTTTCTAACCAAGAAAGCAACCTTCGTTCACTCGGTAAAGCGGGTGCTTCACGCTGGCGTGGCGTTCGTCCTACCGTACGTGGTATGGCTATGAACCCAGTTGATCACCCACATGGTGGTGGTGAAGGGCGTAATAAAGGTATTCAACCTGTAAGCCCATGGGGTCAAAAAGCTAAGGGGTACAAAACACGTACCAACAAGCGTACGACTAAGATGATCATTCGCGACCGTCGCGTTAAGTAACAAGTAAAGGAATCTGACAATGCCTCGTTCTCTGAAAAAAGGCCCATTCGTCGATGCGCACTTGTTCGCTAAGGTTGAAGCGGCTATCGCGGCTAATAACCGTAAGCCGATCAAAACTTGGTCGCGTCGTTCGATGATACTCCCAGATTTTGTTGGTTTAACAATTTCTGTTCATAATGGTCGTAACCATGTTCCGGTAATCGTATCTGAACATATGGTTGGTCATAAACTCGGTGAATTCGCGCCAACTCGTACCTATCGTGGTCACGGTGTTGACAAGAAATCTAAACGTTAAGGTGCTATGATGGAAGTTACTGCTAAATTACGCGGTGCCGCTATCTCGGCACAAAAAGCACGTTTGGTTGCAGATTTGATTCGTGGCAAATCTATTGCTCACGCTTTAAACATCTTGAACTTCAGCAATAAAAAAGCTGCAGTTTTAGTGAAAAAAGCGTTGGAATCTGCAGTTGCAAACGCTGAACATAATAACAGTTTAGATGTAGACGACCTTAAAGTTGCTACGATTTACGTTGATGAAGGTGTGAGCCTTAAACGTATTATGCCACGTGCTAAAGGCCGTGCAGATCGTATCACTAAGCGTACTTGTCACATCACCGTTAAGGTAGGGGTTTGATATGGGTCAGAAGGTTCATCCAATCGGTATCCGCCTAGGTGTTGTGAAACGTCATAACGCTAACTGGTATGCGAGTCCGAAACAATACGCTGAATATTTGCTTAAAGATCTTCAAGTTCGTGAGTTTTTGAACAAAAAACTTAAAAACGCGATGATCAGCAAAATTCTTATCGAACGTCCTACAGGCGCTGCTAAAATTACCATTAGCACTGCTCGTCCAGGTATCGTTATCGGTAAAAAAGGCGAAGATATTGAGAAATTACAACGCGAATTAACATCTATTATGGGTGTTCCTGCGCAAGTAAGCATCAACGAAATCGATCGCCCAGATTTAGACGCTCGTTTGGTTGCTGAAGCTATCGCTTCTCAACTAGAAAAACGTGTAATGTTCCGTCGTGCTATGAAGCGTGCGGTTCAAAACTCTATGCGTTCTGGTGCTAAAGGCATCAAAGTTGAAGTTTCTGGTCGTTTAGGTGGTGCAGAGATTGCCCGTACTGAATGGTATCGTGAAGGTCGTGTACCTTTGCATACACTTCGTGCTGACATCGACTACTCATCTGTACGTGCTGAAACTACTTACGGTACGATTGGTGTTAAAGTTTGGGTATTCCGTGGCGAGATCTTAGGTGGCATGAAACAAGTCATGAACCCTGCTCCTGCTGAAGAACGTCCAGCTAAACGCGGTCGCGGTCGTGGTGAAGGTCAAGAGCGTCGTGGTCGTCGCAATGATCGTTCTGCTGAAAAAGGAGAATAATCCATGTTGCAACCTAAACGTACTAAGTTCCGCAAGGTACAAAAAGGCCGTAACACTGGTCTAGCGCATCGTGGTAGCACTGTATCTTTCGGTACTATTGGGCTTAAATCTCTCGAGCGTGGTCAAATGACTGCTCGTCAAATTGAAGCTGCGCGTCGTACAATTAGCCGTCGTGTAAAACGTGGTGGTAAGATCTTTATCCGTGTTTTCCCAGACAAACCAATTACTGAAAAACCATTAGAAGTTCGTATGGGTAAAGGTAAAGGTTCTGTGGAATACTGGGTTTGCCAAATCAAACCAGGTAAGATCTTGTACGAAATGGATGGTGTTAGCGAAGAATTGGCACGTGAAGCGTTTACGCTTGCAGCTGCTAAGCTTCCGTTTAAAACCACTATCGTTACTAAGACGGTGATGTAATGAAAACTAATGATCTACGTGAAAAGTCGGTAGAAGAGTTGACAGCTTTGCTTGATGAGCAACAGCTTAACCAATTCCGTCTTCGTATGGCTAAGGCAACTGGTCAATTGGGTAAATCGCATGAAGTTGCGCTTACTCGTAAGACTATTGCTCGTATTAAGACACTCCTTACCGAAAAACAGGGGAACGGACAATGAGTGAACAAACAGTTCGCACGTTAACCGGCAAAGTCGTAAGCGACAAAATGGATAAGTCTATTGTTGTGCTTATTGAACGCCGCGTTCAACACCCGTTGTATGGCAAATCAATCCGCCGTTCAACTAAATTACACGCTCATGATGAGAACAATGTTGCTAAAACCGGCGACTTGGTAACCATTAAAGAAAGCCGCCCAATTTCTAAAACTAAAGCTTGGGCTTTAGTGGAAGTTATTGAAGCAGCTGCTGAGTAATTAGACGTTCTTGTTGCATCATCGGTTGATTTCGAGTACTCTTTGAGCCTTTCGAAATTGTAACCGGTGATGCTCGGTTTTGGAGTAGGGCAATGATTCAAACCGAAAGTATGCTCGACGTAGCAGACAACAGTGGTGCTCGCCGCGTACAATGTATTAAAGTACTAGGTGGTTCACACCGTCGTTATGCTTCTGTTGGCGATATTATTAAAGTTACTGTAAAAGAAGCTATTCCTCGCGGTCGTGTTAAAAAAGGCGACGTGATGAATGCTGTAGTTGTACGTACGAAGTTCGGTGTACGTCGTCCAGATGGTTCTATCATCCGTTTTGATGACAATGCTGCTGTGATTTTGAACAACAACAAAGCGCCGATTGCAACTCGTATTTTCGGACCAGTGACTCGTGAACTTCGTACTGAACAGTTCATGAAAATCATTTCATTGGCTCCTGAAGTTCTATAAGAGGCACTCATGGCTAAGATTAAAAAAGGCGATCAAATTATTGTGATCGCAGGTAAAGAAAAAGGCAATCAGGGAACTGTTCTGTCTGTTTCAAATGATCGTGTTAAGGTTGAAGGCCTTAACTTGGTTAAGAAGCATCAAAAGCCGAACCGAGCTACTGGTGTTGAAGGCAGCATCGTAACTCAGGAAGCGACGCTTCATATCTCAAACGTGGCAGTTTTTAATGCTACAACCCAAAAGGCTGACCGTGTTGGTTACCAATTTGATGCTGAAGGCGTGAAAACTCGCGTATTCAAATCAAATGGTGAATCAGTGGCGGTAGCGAAGTAATAGGTTGATATAGGCCATGGCCAGACTTAAAACACGTTACAACGAAGAACTTAAAGCTCAATTGCTAGAAACATTGGGCGTTAAGAATGTGATGGAAATTCCACGCATTACAAAAATTACCATCAACATGGGTGTTGGTGCTGCATCAGCTGACAAGAAATTGTTAGATGGCGCTCTTTCTGATATGCAAGCAATTGCTGGTCAAAAACCAGTACTTACTTTAGCTCGCAAATCTATCGCTGGTTTTAAAATCCGTGATGGTTGGCCGATTGGTTGTAAAGTTACTTTACGCGGCGAACGTATGTACGAATTCTTAGACCGTTTGATCTCTATTGCGATCCCTCGTATCCGTGACTTTCGTGGTTTTTCTGCGAAATCATTTGACGGTCGTGGGAACTACTCAATGGGTTTGAAGGAACAGATCATGTTCCCTGAAATCGATTTTGATAAGATTGATCGTATTCGTGGTATGGATATTACCGTTACTACGACTGCTCGCACCGATGACGAAGGCCGTGCGCTATTGCGTGCATTCGGCTTCCCGTTTAAATAAGAGGTCGATATGGCTAAGAAAGGTATGATTAATCGCGAATTGAAACGCGAAAAAACTGTTGCTAAATACGCTGCAAAACGTGCTGAATTAAAAGCTGTTATTGCAAACGTAAATGCATCAGATGAAGAACGTTTCGAAGCGATGATGAAATTTCAGGCATTACCACGTAATGCGTCTCCAGTACGTCTTCGTAACCGTTGTGGTTTAACTGGTCGTCCTCATGGTTACTTCCGTAAGTTCGGCTTAAGCCGTAACAAATTACGTGAAACTGTCATGCAAGGTGATGTACCGGGCATGGTTAAGGCAAGCTGGTAAGGAGCGACTATAATGAGTATGCAAGATACCGTTGCCGACATGTTAACCCGTGTTCGTAACGCACAAATGGCTAAGAAACAAACTGTTTCTATGCCTAACTCTAAGTTGAAGGTTGCTATTGCTAACGTTCTTCAACAAGAGGGTTACATTTCTAACGTAGAAGTTGCTGATGCTGAAGGCAAAGCAACTTTAACAATTACGTTAAAATATTTTGAAGGCAAACCAGTTATCGAAACTGTGAAACGCGTAAGCCGTCCAGGTCTACGTCAGTATCGCGGTAAAGATGCACTTCCAAGCGTTAAGCAAGGTTTAGGTATTGCAATTGTTTCTACAAGCAAAGGCATCATGACTGATCGCGCAGCACGTTCTGCTGGTATCGGTGGTGAAGTTATTGCTTTTGTTTCTTAATAGGTGAATCCTCATGTCTCGTGTGGCTAAAGCCCCAGTAACTGTGCCTAACGGCGTTACAGTTACTCAGAACGGCCGGCAGGTCGAAGTGAAAGGCAATAAAGGTACATTGTCTTTCAACCTGCATGCGCTGGTCGAGCTAAAACAGGAAGAAGGTCAGCTTCATATTGCTCCAGTTAAAGAGTCTAAAGATTCTTGGATGCAAGCTGGTACAGCTCGCGCTGTTCTTAACAACCTTGTGAAAGGTGTTAACGAAGGCTTCGAACGTAAGTTACAACTAATCGGTGTTGGTTATAAAGCTGCGGTTAAAGGTGACGTTGTTCATCTTAACCTAGGTTTTTCACACCCTATCGATTATAAACTTCCTGAAGGTGTGACTGCTGAAACTCCAACTGCTACTGAAATCGTTTTGAAATCAGCAAGCAAACATATGTTGGGTCAAGTAGCTGCAGATATCCGTTCATATCGTGAACCAGAGCCTTATAAAGGTAAAGGTGTTCGTTATTCGGATGAAGTTGTTCTTCGTAAAGAAGCTAAGAAGAAATAGGGCGCGAGGTTCTTATGAACGAAAAGAAACAATCCCGTTTGCGTCGTGCGAAAAGCACACGCTTGCACATCCGTGCATTGGGTGCGACTCGCTTGTGTGTAAACCGCACTCCGCGTCACATCTATGCTCAAGTTATTTCAGCAGATGGTGGCAAAGTTTTAGCGCAAGCTTCAACTTTAGATGCTACTTTACGTGCTGGCACAACTGGTAACGTTGAAGCAGCTCAGAAAGTAGGTGCTTTAATCGCAGAACGTGCTAAAGCAGCTGGTGTAACAAAAGTTGCATTTGACCGTTCTGGTTTTAAATATCATGGTCGTATCAAAGCCTTGGCTGATGCTGCTCGTGAAAACGGCTTGGAGTTCTAATCATGGCTAAAGTTGAACAAAACGAAGGTCTTGTTGAAAAGCTGGTTGCCGTTGATCGTGTAGCCAAAGTTGTTAAGGGTGGTCGTATCTTCTCTTTCACAGCATTAACTGTTGTGGGTGATGGTAATGGTCGCGTAGGTTTTGGTCGTGGTAAAGCACGTGAAGTTCCAGCTGCTATTTCTAAAGCACTTGAAGCTGCACGTCGCAACATGATTACTGTTGATCTTGTTAACGGTACTGTACAACACCCTATTAATGCTCGTCACGGTGCAAGCCGCGTTTACATGCAACCTGCTTCTGAAGGTACTGGTGTAATTGCTGGTGGTGCTATGCGTGCAGTTCTAGAAGCTGTTGGCGTACATAACGTATTGACGAAATGCTATGGTTCTACAAATGCTGCTAACGTAGTTAACGCAACTTTTAAAGGTTTGCGTGATATGACTTCTCCTGAGAAAGTCGCTGCGAAACGTGGTTTATCTGTAGCACAAATTCAAGGGTAATCAATCATGAAAACGATTAAAGTTACCCAGACTAAATCTTCATCGCATCGCTTGAAAAATCACAAGCTTAGCCTTCAAGGTTTAGGTCTGCGTCGTATTGGTCATACAGTAGAAGTTGTTGATACTCCTTCTAACCGCGGTATGATCAACCAAGTCTACTATATGGTTAGTGTAGAGGAGTAAACCATGACTCTGCGTTTAAATACAATTGCACCTGCAGAAGGTGCTAAACGTGACAACCTTCGTGTAGGCCGTGGTATCGGTTCTGGCGTTGGTAAGACTGGTGGCCGTGGTGTCAAAGGTCAGAACTCACGTAAGAGCGGTGGTACTCGTCCAGGATTTGAAGGTGGTCAAACTGCGTTATATCGTCGTTTGCCTAAATTCGGTTTTACTAGCCAACTCGCTTTAAAAACTGCTGAAGTACGTTTATCAGAGCTTGCTAAAGTTGAAGGTGATATTGTTTCACTTGAAACTCTTAAAGCAGCGAATGTTGTACGTAGAGATATGACTCGTGCTCGTATCGTACTTTCTGGTGATATTACTCGTGCATTCACTATTCAAGGTGTTGCATTGACTAAAGGCGCTAAAGCAGCTGTTGAAGCTGCTGGCGGCAAAGTCGAGGAGTAATCGCTAGTGTCTATGTCTCCTAGTTCTTCAGGTCATGTTAACATGATGAAAGGGCAGCCGTTTCATGTGAAATATCGTGAAATTATTCGCCGAATGATGTTCCTTATTGGCGCATTAATGGTCTTTCGACTAGGAGCACATATTCCAGTACCAGGCATTAATAATGCTGCACTCGAAAATTTGTTTAATGCAAACCAAGGTACGATCCTTGGTTTGTTTAACATGTTTTCAGGTGGTGCATTAGAGCGGATGTCAATTCTTGCTTTAGGGATCATGCCTTACATTTCTGCTTCAATTATTGTGCAGTTAATGTCTACGGTTATTCCTTCGCTGGAAGCTTTAAAGAAAGAAGGCGAGCAAGGTAAGCGTAAGATTAATCAATATACGCGACAAGGTACATTGTTGCTTGCACTTGTGCAGTCTGTAGGGATGTGTGCAGGACTTATTAGTCAAGGGATCACTTTGACTGGAGGCCTGGCTTTTTATATTCCTGCTGTGACTTCACTGGTCGCGGGTACGATGTTCTTGATGTGGTTGGGTGAGCAAATTACTGAACGTGGAGTTGGGAATGGTATTTCCATGATCATCTTTGCGGGTATTGTTGCTGGATTGCCTAATTTAGTTATGCAATCTTTATCATCAGTAGATAATGGTCAAACAAGTCTTATTGGCTTGGCAATCTTTGGTTTGTTATCTATAGGTGTATTGGCAGCTATTGTGTTTATTGAAAAAGCACAACGTCGCATACCAGTCAATTACGCTCAAAAACAACAAGGTCGTCGTGTATTTACTGCACAGCAGACACATTTGCCATTAAAAATTAATATGGCGGGTGTTATCCCGGCAATTTTTGCCAGTTCATTGCTTTTGTTCCCAGCGAGCTTAGGTCAATGGGTGGGTAGTGCTGATCCTAGTGCAAATATTATCAAGCGTAGCCTACAAGATTTGGCACTCGTATTGTCGCCTGGACAGCCGTTGTATTTGGTGCTCTTTGGTGCGTTAATTATCTTTTTCTGTTACTTCTATACTGCGCTAGTCTTTAGCCCTAAAGAAGTGTCAGAGAACTTGAAACGCAGCGGAGCTTATGTGCCTGGTATTCGTCCAGGTGAGCAAACTGCTCGTTACTTAGATCATATTCTCAATCGTTTGACCTTTATTGGCGCGATTTATATCACAGTGATTTGTTTAATGCCGATGGTATTACAGAGCTCATTTGGTATTCCATTCTCTTTGGGTGGTACCTCTTTGCTGATCGTTGTGGTAGTCGTGATGGACTTTATGGCTCAGCTACAAGCACATCTCACCTCGCATCAATACGATAATCAAACGTTAATGAGAAAAACGACTGCTCATCCTAAGGGATAAGCGCACTTGAGGTTTCATCATGAAAGTACAAGCTTCTGTTAAAAAAATTTGTGGTAGCTGTAAAGTTATCCGTCGTAATGGGGTTATCCGCGTGATTTGTAGCGCAGAACCTCGTCATAAACAGCGTCAAGGTTAATCTGATCTAGACCTGTTGATTTCAGTAGGCGAATTGGGTTAATATCCGCCCCTCAAGGTTTTTGTCGGGCGGTTGATTATCTCTACTGCCTTTTTGGAGAAAGTGAATGGCTCGTATTGCCGGTGTAAACATTCCGGATAACAAGCATGCTGTTATCTCCCTCACGTATATCTTTGGTATCGGCCGCCACACTGCTAAGAACATCTTAGCTGCTGTTGGTATTCCAACTACTACTAAGATCCGTGAATTGGATGATGCTCAGCTTGATGCGATTCGTGCAGAAATTACCAAGGTTCCGACCGAAGGTGATTTACGTCGCGAAATTTCCATGAACATTAAACGTTTAATGGATTTAGGCTGCTATCGTGGTCTTCGTCATCGTCGCAGCTTGCCTGTCCGTGGACAACGCACCAAAACTAACGCACGTACCCGTAAAGGTCCGCGCAAACCTATTAAGAAATAAGATTTCTGGAAGCTAAAAGATGGCTAAAGATACTCGCGCACGCAAGAAGGTCACCCGTACCGTCTCTGAAGGTGTTGCACACATTCACGCTTCTTTTAATAACACCATTGTTACTATTACCGATCGTCAAGGTAATGCATTGGCTTGGGCCACTTCAGGTGGACAAGGCTTCCGTGGATCACGTAAATCAACTCCGTTTGCTGCTCAGGTAGCTGCTGAAGTTGCTGGTAAAGCTGCTTTAGATTACGGTTTGAAAAACTTGGACGTCCTTGTAAAAGGTCCTGGTCCTGGTCGTGAATCTGCGGTTCGTGCTTTAGGTGCAGTGGGTTATAAAATTAACAGCATTACCGATGTGACGCCAATCCCGCACAACGGTTGTCGTCCACCTAAAAAACGTCGCGTGTAAGGAGAAACATTCATGGCTCGTTATATTGGTCCAAAATGCAAACTCTCTCGCCGCGAAGGGACAGACCTGCAACTTAAATCAGGCGTTAAACCGTTTGACGTTAAGACAAAAAAACATGCGAAAGCTCCTGGCCAACACGGTGGAGCTCGTGGTAGTAAACAATCTGAGTACTCACTACAATTACGTGAAAAACAAAAAGTACGTCGTACGTATGGTGTGTTAGAACGTCAATTTAGTAATTACTATAAAGAAGCTGCTCGTGTTAAAGGCGCAACAGGTGAAAACTTGTTGAAATTGCTAGAAAGCCGTATTGATAACGTCGTTTATCGCATGGGTTTTGGTTCTACACGTGCAGAAGCTCGTCAGCTTGTATCTCACCGTTCAATCACTTTAAATGGTCGTCGCGTTAACATCGCTTCAATCCAAGTTAAAGCGGGCGACGTGGTTGCAGTTCACGAAGGTGCTAAACAACAATTGCGTATTAAAGGCGCAATCGAGTTAGCTACTCAACGTGGTATGCCTTCTTGGATGGAAGTTGACCATTCTAAGTTGGAAGGTACGTTTAAAGCTGCACCGGATCGTTCTGATTTACCTGCTGAAATCAATGAAAGCTTGATTGTAGAATTGTATTCTAAATAATCCCTTGAGGTAGCAATAATGACGCGTACTGCAAATGAGTTTCTAACTCCGCAAGCGATCAAGGTCGAAGCGGCTAGCGGGACCTCGGCAAAAGTGATTCTAGAACCCTTAGAGCGTGGCTTTGGTCATACTTTGGGTAATGCTTTACGTCGTATCCTTCTTTCTTCTTTACCTGGCGCTGCTGTGGTTGAAGTTGAAATAGAAGGGGTTGAGCACGAGTACAGTACCTTGGAAGGCTTGCAGCAGGACATCGTCGAGCTCTTGCTGAACCTAAAAGGATTGTCGATTAAGCTGTTCGATCAAAACGAAGCATATTTGACATTAGAAAAACAAGGTCCTGGCGACGTAACAGCCGCTGATCTTCGTTTACCTCATAATGTTGAAGTGGTAAACCCTGAGCATTTGATTGGCACGTTAAGTGCTTCAGGCTCATTAAAAATGCGCCTGAAAGTTTCTCAAGGCCGTGGTTATGAGACTTCTGACTCACGTTTCCCAGAAGGCGAAACTCGCCCAGTGGGTCGTTTACAGTTAGATGCTTCTTATAGCCCGATCAAACGCGTGTCTTACACAGTTGAAAATGCTCGTGTAGAACAACGTACTGACCTTGATAAATTGATCATTGATCTTGAAACCAATGGTACAGTTGATCCAGAAGAAGCAATCCGCAAAGCGGCAACAATCTTGCAACAACAAATTGCAATCTTTGTTGATCTTCAGAAAGATCAAGCTCCTGTTGCTCAAGAGCCTCGCGAAGAAGTGGATCCAATCTTGCTTCGTCCAGTAGATGATCTAGAGCTTACTGTTCGTTCTGCTAACTGTTTGAAAGCAGAAAATATTTACTACATCGGTGACTTGGTTCAACGTACTGAAGTTGAGTTGTTAAAAACTCCTAACTTAGGTAAAAAATCGTTAACTGAAATCAAAGATGTTCTGGCATCGAAAAGCTTGCAATTGGGTATGCGTTTAGAGAACTGGCCACCGGCTAGCCTCCGCATGGACGATCGCTTTGCTTATCGTAGCCGTTAATTAAGTAGGACTATCACCATGCGTCATCGTAATAGTGGTGTGAAATTAGGCCGTACAAGCAGTCATCGTAAAGCGATGTTCCAAAACATGGCTAATTCTTTGTTCGAACATGAGTTAATTAAAACTACTGTTCCTAAAGCAAAAGAATTACGTCGTGTTGCTGAGCCTTTAATCACTTTATCTAAAGTCGATTCTGTAGCAAACCGTCGTTTGGCGTTTGCTCGTACTCGTTCAGCTGCAACTGTAGGTAAATTATTTACAGTTCTTGGCCCTCGTTACAAAGAACGTAACGGCGGCTATCTACGTGTTCTTAAAGCGGGCTTCCGTGCAGGTGATGCTGCACCGATGGCTTACGTTGAGCTAGTAGATCGCGAAGTTAAATAATTTCGCAAAAAAAGAACTTCAGTTGTTCGAAAAAAGACCGGTGTTTCACCGGTCTTTTTTTATGTCTGATGATTTTCCTTATTAGACAATTTTAGATTTTGTCCTGAAATGATATATTTTTCGTCAAATTTATTTAAACTTGACATTGTGTATTGTCAAATTTATGGTTTAATAAAATAAAGTTCAACAAGGTCATAAAAAGAACATGGAAAAGCACATTGATATTTTGATTGTGGGTGCAGGTATTTCAGGTATTGGTCTAGCTGCACATCTTTCGAAGAATTGTCCACAACGTCAATTTGATATTATTGAACGTCGCGAAAGTTTTGGCGGGACGTGGGATTTATTCAAATATCCCGGGATTCGTTCGGACTCTGATATGTCAACTTTTGGCTTTAATTTTAAGCCATGGCAAAAGGCCAATGTTCTTGCAGATGGAGCCTCTATTAAAGGTTACTTATCAGAAGTCGTTGATGAATATAATTTAAAAAATAAAATTCATTTTAAGCACCGCGTATTATCTGCGAATTATGATTCCTCTCTCAGTAAGTGGGTGGTACAAATTGAAGATGCACATCAAAAAAAACAGACCTGGATGGCCAACTTTGTATTAGGCTGTACTGGTTATTATAACTATGACCATGGTTTCCAGCCGAATTTTCCAAACCAAGCCGCATTTAAAGGTCAGCTCATTCATCCGCAATATTGGCCAGAAAATTTCGATTATAAAGATAAAAAAGTGGTGATTATTGGCAGTGGTGCAACTGCCATCACACTGGTACCTGCAATGGCAAAAGGTGGGGCGGCGCATGTCACCATGTTGCAACGCTCACCGACCTATATTGCTTCTATTCCATCGGTTGATTTTGTCTATGACAAAATGCGCAAAGTCCTGCCTGAAGATTTAGCTTATAAACTGACCCGAGCCCGAAATATTGGAATGCAACGTGGTATTTATGCGCTTGCTCAAAAGCAGCCGAAATTGCTGCGTAGATTATTACTCAAATCAATCGAGATGCAGCTCAAGGGCAAAGTGGATATGAAGCACTTTACCCCAAGCTATAACCCTTGGGATCAACGTCTTTGTGTGGTGCCGGATGGAGATTTATTCAAAGTTTTACGCTCAGGTAAAGCAAGTGTGGAAACGGATCAAATTGAAAAATTTACTGAAAATGGGATTCAGCTGAAATCAGGTCAACATTTGGATGCCGACATTATTGTCTCTGCGACAGGCCTGGAAATTCAAATTTTAGGCGGTATTAAAGCCACCATCGATGGCAAGCCGATGGATACTTCTAAACATATGTTATATCAAGGAATTATGGTCAGCGATGTACCGAATATGGCGATGATTATTGGTTATATCAATGCATCCTGGACGCTTAAAGTGGATATTGCAGCAGAATATATTTGTCGCATGATTAACTATATGGACAAGAATGGTTATGACCAAGTGATTGCCCAAGGAGATCAGACTGAATTGATGGAAGACACCGTCATGGGTAGCTTATCTTCAGGTTATATTGCACGCGCAGCGGATGTGATGCCGAAACAGGGTAAACATGCGCCTTGGAACGTGACCAATAATTATCTGGCTGATCGAAAAGTGCTAAAAAATGCCAGATTTGACGATAGCGTACTTAAGTTTCAAAAGCATAATGCACAGGTTTCAGCTAAACCTAAATTAGTGTCTTAATTTAAAGGGTATATAAAAAAGGAGCTTTAGCTCCTCTTTTTAATTTATTTTGGTTGAATTAATCTAGAGGGAACGGGAGATTAATTCTTTCATGATCTCATTGGTGCCTGCATAGATCCGGTTGGCACGGTTATCGATATAAGCTCGTGCAATCGGATATTCCATCATGTAGCCATAGCCGCCATGCAATTGCAGACATTCATCAACCACTTTAGAGAACATCTCGGAAATTTTGTATTTCGCAGCGGCAGCTGCATCAATGCCAAGTGTCTCTTCAAGCTGTAATTCCATGCAGCGGTCTAAATAAGCCCGACAGAAATCTATTTCAGTACGCAATTCGGCCAGCTTAAAACGCGTATTTTGAAAAGCACTGATCGGTTTGCCAAAGGCTTGACGCTCTTTAGTGTATTTAACAGTGTGCGCGAATGCAGCTTCTGCACCAGCTTGGCAAATGATCGCAACCAGCATGCGTTCCCAGGCCAACTCTTTCATCAGCATCATAAAACCCATGCCTTCCATACCGAGCAGATTTTCTTTAGGTACGCGGACATTATCGAAGAACAATTCACAGGTATCTTGTCCTTTCATGCCAATCTTGTTGAGCGGCTTTCCTTTACTAAAACCTGCCCGATCCGCCTCAACCATCAGTAATGATAAATTGGCAGAACCTTTATCTGCACTGCCGGTTTTGCAGACCACAATAGTCATATCGCATAAATAGCCATTGGTGATAAAGATTTTTGAACCATTAATCACATAATCTTCACCATCCAGCACCGCAGTAGTACGTACTGCTTGCAGGTCTGATCCTGTTCCCGGTTCAGTCATGGCAATAGCGGTAACGACATCTCCGGTTGCCATTTTCGGTAACCATTTTAATTTTTGGCTTTCATTGCCGAAATTATTTAAGTAGTTGGCAACAATATCCGAATGCAGGGAAAAGCCGGTAGAGGAATCCATGGCATAAGCCTGTTCCTCAATCAGAATCATGCTGTAAAGACGGTCTACGCCTGAACCGCCATATTCTTCCGGCATGGTGGCGCAGAGTAGCCCCATTGCACCGGCTTTTTTCCATAAATCCCGGTCGACATGCTGTTGCTGCTCATATTTTTCTATATTTGGCACCACTTCTTTTTCATAAAACTTACGTACGGTTTCACGAAATGCCTCATGCTCTGCTGTGAATAAATTGCGCGCTAACATATTGGCTAAGGGGCGGATTGCAGCTGATTGCATTTTTATTTTGTCCATTTTTCAAATTCATTGTTTTATACAAAGTAAAAGATCTATCAGCAGGCAGCAATGTGCTGAATGCTCAAATATTTGCACTAAATGATGAATTTGGTCAATTGCAGCAAATGAGTCGAAACATACGACACTGATAGGGTAAACTAGCAAAAATTTGACACTAGTGGGGAATGCTATGAGCGAAGAAATGAGCTTGGAAGAACGTAAAGTAATTTATCGTGCCCGTCGTGGTTTAAAAGAAATTGATGTGTACTTTGATCCCTACGTAAAAAATTATTATTTGAAGGCCGATGCTGCGGAAAAAGAAGTGTTTGCAGAGTTAGTGGCACAAGAAGATCCAGATTTGCTGGATTGGTTTATGGAAGTGTCTGAACCCCCACGTCCTGAAATGAAAGATTTGATTGTTAAGTTGAAACATTACATCCATGGCTAACCGATCTTTTCAACTGAAACGCAGCCGCTTGGCCTTTGTGTTTCAGTTGATCATTTTTACCCTTATCATTGTCTTTTTGCAGCAACTGTTGTCGCCATGGCTATGGTTGATTTGTGTTCTGCTGGGTGTACTGGCTTATGCCTATGGGTTAAAAGCACCTCAACCCATGTGTTTTGAACATTTGGAGGCGCGAGAATGGTCACTCACAAGTGTCAAGTCTGAACAGATTAAACGCGTTTCGATTAGTCATATTATTGATCATCAACTTTATATTGTGGTTTATTTCCAACATTTTCAGGAAAAACCGTTACTGATTTGGATTGATCAATTGCCGTTAAAACAATGGAAAGCATTAAAGAAATTGGCTAAATTGATTTGATTGTTAGACAATTGAATCTTTAAAATTATAATTAAAATATTAATAATCAAATATATGGAAAATTTCAACTGATCTTTGTAAGACAGGTTGAATATAAAATTAAGAAATATGCTTATTGTCAGACAACTTTTCTTGTTAATTATTTGTGCTAAATGTACATTAAATCTACCAACAGCAATTTAGGAAATCATGATGGTGATTCCAACTTGGATGTTTCTGGTGGTAGCGATTGTTTTGGCAATTGTTATTGGACGACTAGGAACGGTGCTGAAGGATCGATTTGCACAACATGAAAGCCGTTAGGCTTTTACCCCTTAATAAGTAGCATGTGTCGAACCGTCGCAATGCTACTTTTTTTTGCCCAAAAATTATAACTTCATTGAATCCAGTCAATTTTCCCAACTTCATTTCATGGCAAAGTAGCTGATCTGATTAGAGTAAATGCTCTTTTATTCAGATTTCGCATCTGATATGTTTAGTTGCTATGGACATAAACACAATTATAGAGGACAGGAAAATGTCGAGAGTCCAAAAAATATGCCAGGGTATGGCAGTTATTGCAGTTGCAAGTTCTTTATTATCAGGTTGTTCTCATGTGGTTAAATCAGGGGCAAATATTGCACTCGGTTTTAGTGAGAAACATATTGTACCGCCTATTTTAGCGATGGATGATGCTGATATGGCGTGTAATTCGGGGAGTGCATTGACCCCAGCCATTATGTCAACCAAGGATATGGGTGCAGATCCGACCCGTATTGCCGTACTTTTATATGCTTCATCTGGAATTTGCGCTGAAAATCAGGCGCTCGAAGCAGAATTGCGCTATTTACGTGCCTCTAAAGCGGGGCAGGTTTCAGAAGCCCAAGATGCGCGTATACAACAAAAACGCTGGGCGGCGATTGCTGCGCAACGTCAATACGCAGGTTATCAGCTTCTGGAAAGTCGTTGGGAAGCAAAATATAACAAGAAACTGGGCGACGGTTGCCCGAAAATGAAGAGTGATCTGGATCAAACCGTTTATTTGATGGGGATGATTAGCGGTTTGCAAGCCATGACCAATGACATTAATTCTGGTG
Organism: Acinetobacter sp. SFB; assembly: GCF_001647545.1. Classification (GTDB taxonomy): domain Bacteria; phylum Pseudomonadota; class Gammaproteobacteria; order Pseudomonadales; family Moraxellaceae; genus Acinetobacter. The sequence goes on along the minus strand of NZ_LSZH01000014.1, from coordinate 34,998 downwards.
GTGCAATTAATGTTCCGAAAGATATTGCTGCAGTGGTTGAACGTGGCATGGAATGTATAGACAATGCCAAATTCTGGGGTGCGCCAAATGCAGCACGTGCTGTGATTTGGACACTATTGCCCGGTGCCGGTGATGGCAAACCTGATCCATATCAAACCTTAAAAGAATCTGTGCAATTGGGTGAACAAAAAGGGGTACGTCTATCCCATGCCTTATATGCTGTTGCTGCGCAAGCCAGTGGTGATGATGCCAAAATTCGTGAGGCACTGAAAACATTTGCCGCTTCACGTTCAGAAGAAAAACCGGTGAATCCACAGTTTAAGCTAGTGGATAGCATGGCGAAGAATATGGTACAGGGTATTTCAGACCGATACTGGACTGAACATACCGGTATTCGTAGCAGCGATGATGGTATGCAGCGCTTCTGGGATGATCAAGATAACAGCGCAGAACTCGATGATTTATTTAACGAAGATGTAACTGCTACATCCTAAGCTGAGTTCGGTTAAAAGAGGATTTTCATTGACCTGAATGGCTGATTTTAATCTTGGATAAGTCATTTTTAAACAGAGGGCATGCCAATGAAAGACCAATTTCTCATGCAGAAAATTGTTTTTATTGCAATCGTGATGTCAGTTTCGGCATGCCTTCAAGTTTTTGCGGATTCATTTATCTATTGGCAAGCAAGCCTATTTCAGGAATTTTGGCGATTATGGACGGCGCATTGGGTTCATGTGGGCTGGATTCATTATGTGCTGAATATAGTGGCTTTTGCTTGTTTACCCTTCATTTTCCCAAGGGTTAGAATTTGGCATTTTGTTGCCTTACTGCTGTTATTGCCCTTATTTATTAGTCTTTGTTTCTACTATTTATTTCCTGATATTGAAGCTTATGCAGGCCTCTCTGGGGTGTTACATGGTGCCTATGTCACGGTTGCATGCGTACATTTATTGTATAAAAAAGAACGAAATTTCGCAGCATTTGTCTTGTTTCTTATTCTGGGCAAATTGATTTGGGAAAATACTATCGGCAGTGTAGGGACGGCTAAATTGATTGGCAGTCCGGTCTTGGTTGAGGCACATTTATTAGGGGTGATTGGGGGAGTGATTATCGCGATGTTATATATTTTATGGGATTATTTCTTTGAATAATGATCATATTGACATTTAAAACATAAAAGAAAATGCATATTGTCATTTTTATTAATACAGAATTGATGCAAATTTGTTCATAACAATAAAGAGATTGAATAGAGAAAGGATATTGTCTATTCGAAAAAGGAAAATTGGTATTGCTGAAGCTGTGGTAATGACCAAAATAAAAAATAGGAATGCACATGCAAAATGATGAAAATAACAGATCAGGATTAGGTCTGCTACGTTATATATGGACAGAGTGGATATCGACTTTTGTCGTTCTTGTCTTACTTTTGCTGACTTTGGTTATTGGTACCGGTGAAATGATTCACGGGCAGCTGTTACGGATGGGTGAACGTCTGTATGGTGATCCGGCTACAGGCATGCAATATTCATTTCTACGTGCTGAGCCGAGTTCACCCACATGTGAACGCACTGTCAATGTCGATAACAAAGTCCAGCAGCAGATGAAGACCGATGCAGCCGATGAGTATGCTGATTTTTTCGGCGTACGTTCAGAAGCTGATGTTCGTGCCGCGATATTACAGGCTCAGCAGGTTTGTGAAGAATCTTATCAGTTTTATGATAAAGCGATTGCCCATACTCAGGCGCATCCAAGTATTCGCGCATATCGTACGTTTGAAACCTCTTTCTTTGGCATATTCAAGTTTGGTACTGAAAACCGTGCCCTGTTACTGGTCATCATGGTGGTATTCGCAGCAATCAGTGCAACCTTGAAAACCCATCATATTGGTTTGCGTAGTCCTGTAACGCGTATTGACTTTAAGGTCTATTCGATAGCAATGCTGATCGCGAATGCTTTCTTGGCATTCTCATCTTATAGCCAATATATGTCGATGCTGAATTCTGGCGTCCCGATCGGTGAAATGAAGTATATTTACTGGTTGTGGATGATTCTGTTCAGTACGCTGACCTTGATCAGCTTGTATCAAATATTCAGGCAGCCGAAGCCGACACAAGAGGGTGGTAGCTTTGGGCTGGCCTTTCTCAGTGTGCCGCTCTATGGCTATATGGCCATAATAACCGGGATTAATTTCACTTTCTTGATGGATTACCCCATGGGCCAGGGAATTTACCTGGGTCAATTGGTCGAGTTTTCCAGTATTTTCTTGAACCTGGCACTGTTTATTTGGGCAGGTATGTTACTGAAACAAACCCGTGTCGTGGATATGTTCCTGAATATTCTGCGTCCATGGAATCTGGCACCTGAAACCTTGACCTGGTTGATCTTGGTGGCGGCGGCATTACCCACAGCCTATACAGGAGCATCGGGAATTTTCGTGATCGCAGCAGGTGCGATTATTTATAAGGAAGTCTGGAATGCAGGGGGGCGGCGTCAGTTTGCACTGGCAGCAACAGCCATGTCCGGTTCTCTTGGTGTGGTATTACGTCCATGTTTATTGATTGTCGTGGTTGCTTCTTTGAATAAGGAAGTCACGACTGACTTGCTGTATCACTATGGCGCGTATGTATTCCTCATCACTTCCACTTTATTCCTTATCATTTCGCTGTTTCTGGCCGAAACTAAATTCCGTATAGCAGCGCCAAGGGTAGCAGCGCCTCAATCTGCCCGTGCTTTGGTTGCCATTGTGCCTTATATCGTAATTTTCATCTTGATCTGGTTGTTCTACAAATATGCATTGTCGACCGATCTGAATGAATTTACTGCACCTGTGATGATGCCGGTTATTCTGTTACTGGTGGTGCTTTTTGATAAGTTACGTCACGAACCTGCACCTTTACCACCTGTGGGACATTGGGATGAAACCTTGACAGCTCAACTGAATCCGGGATTCACGCCTGCACTGGCAACGACGGGTACAGCCGCGAATGTCGAATACCGTGAAGCAGAGCATAGTGCGCAGCAGAGCAAAGAATTGGCAGTTGATCATGGGGTAAAACGCTCTACCTATGGAGAAAGTCTGCGAAATGTCGGCTTCTGGAAATCCCTGCATATCTCCACCAGTGAAACTGTAGGACACATTGGTGCCTTGGTGATCCTGATGGCGCTTTCTGTCAGCGTAGGCGGATTACTGGAGCGCATGCAAGTCATGGACGCTTTCCCGACGGATATCAGTAGCACCATTCTGGTGATTACTTTAATTGTCGGGCTAATGGTCTTTGTGGGCATGATTATGGACCCCTTCGGCGCAGTCATCTTGATTTCTGCTACGGTGGCTCCAGTGGCCTATCAATACGGTATTCATCCGGTACATTTCTGGATGATTACCCTGATTGGTTTTGAGCTTGGTTATGTCACACCGCCGGTAGCGCTGAATCATCTTCTGGCCCGGCAGTCTATTGGCGATGCCGAGGTAGCTGAAGCGGATGCAGAAGTTCGTCATTTATCCTTCTACTATCGCTATGAGCGCTGGATTTTACCGATGATCGTGTTGCTACCTGCCATGCTGATCATCGCCTATCTTCCTTATATATTTAAGCTGTTTGGCTGGTATCAATAATTTTTAAGCCGTTAAAAAAGCACCTTCGGGTGCTTTTTTCTTGTCACTTTTACTTACTTCATTAAGCGTTTTTGTACTACGGGGCGACACAGCACAATTGCACTAAGAATCAGTATAAAACCGATCAAACTATAGTGATCGGATGTTTATCTCCAAAATATAAAAGCCAAAGCCCGGCAGATATAATTGCAATATAATTCACCGGTTCAATTTGTCCAGTAGGGGCAAATTTATAGGCATTCGATATAAAGATTTGACTAATAGGAGCGAGTAAACCTGCGCAAATCAGGAAATTGAGTTCTACCCATGTTATAGCGCCGCCACAGCCAACACATTGGAAATATGGGTGCCGATAAAACAGAAATAAAACACGATTTTTTCAGCTGACTCTGTACTGTCAGTGCTCAAACCGTGATAAAGACTCTGGCGGTCAAGACGCTTGCACCTCATCCCATCCCCGACATTTGATTGAACATCCATGCATCCGGCCTGACGACATATCACACCGACTAAATCAATTACTGCTGCAACAAACCTCGATTGGGTAGTTTTTTCTTTGAGAAATAGGAAGGCAATTAAGGGAGTAAAAATTGGCGACGAGTAGCTAAACACCATGACCTTGGACAGCTTTAAATGAGCGGTGGCATAAAACAAGCCATATATCGCAATCAACCCAGTGACTGCACGCCAGATAGGCATCCAGATTTTTTCAGTTTTAAAAAACATGTCCCTTGTTTAAAATGAGGGGCAGCAAAATGAATAAGCCGACAAATTTCGGAAAAAGAAATAGTGGGATTACCGACTGTATGCGAGGCATAACGAATGCTTACGCCCATCAGGGAATATAGAAAAGCAGAGCAGCTAAGTGAAGCAAGCGATTTAAATAAGTGGTGATTATTTGTAGCCATAGACATGAAAAAATTCGGCTAGAATATTTACGGATATTTTAGCTAAATCTTCCATTCTAAAATTATTGTTTCTGAGCCAGCTGAGCTTCAAGTAATTTAATCTGCTCTTCTTTTAGTGCCACCAAATCATCGGCATCCGTATGTTGTGCCTTTAGCACGGCTTCCTGATCCTTCAATTGTGTTTGAATATCTTTCAGTTTGGCGACTTCTTCTTTGGCTAGGGATTCATTTTCTGGAACAGCGGCTTTCAGAATTTTTTCATCGACCAATTGAATGGTTTTTTCATCTGTCGCAACTGCAGGTTCAGTCGGTTTGACTTCAGCCGCAGGCTTTGCCGGCGCATTTAAGCTTGTTGCTTCATGTTGAGGAAGAACTTCGTTTGAGGGTGCAAAAAACCATTGATATGCCAAAAAAAGCACAATGATTGCAACCAAGCCCCCAGTAATGCCCAATAAAAGTTTTGGGCTATTTCGTTGATCTAACGTCATGTATTGAACCTGTTTTTATTTTGGCTGACGAGGTTTGAATTGAATGACGCCAATCTCATCGGGCACTTCCGGCATTTGCGGTTCATCAATATGTGTCGGGCGGTTTTCTGTATAACCGCATTCGACACATTCAATCCATTCGTCTTCGCCAGAGCTAAGCATGACCACTCTATCTGGCGCTTCACATTTAGGACATTTTGCACCTGCAATGAAACGACGTTTAATAGCCATCATACTTACCTTCTGATCAATCTAAGATGCCTAGTTTAAGCGTTTTTAGCGGGGTTCGTCCAACCTTGATGACGTAATAAAGCATCTATTTTTGGCTCTCGTCCGCGGAAATTGATAAACGCATCAAGTGCTGTATCTTTTCCGCCAACTGCTAGAATAAATTGACGAAATTCTTTTCCGGTCTGAATGTTAAAAACCCCTTCTTTTTCGAAACGGTCGAAGGCATCACTGGCCAAAACTTCTGCCCATTTATACGAGTAATAACCTGCGGCATAGCCCCCGGCAAAAATATGGCTGAAACTATGCTGGAAACGGTTATAACTTGCTGTTGGCGCTACCGCATATTTGTGGCGAATATCGTCCAGGGTGGCTTGGACTTGTGCTGCATTTAAAGCAGAACTGTGCTTGTGGATGGATAAGTCAAATAGGGCAAATTCGATTTGACGCAAGGTTTGCATACCCGACTGAAAGAAACGTGCATCCAGTAAAGCTTTCAACAAGTCTTGCGGTAAATGCTTTTTGGTTTCGATGTGTTCGCTCAGCAGATCCAGACTTTCGGTATCCCAAGTCCAGAATTCCATAAACTGGCTTGGCAGCTCGACCGCGTCCCAGTCTACGCCGTGGGTACCTGCTACGGCAATATGGTCGACTTCAGTCAGCATGTGATGCAAGCCATGGCCAAATTCATGAAATAACGTATTGACTTCATCATGAGTGAGCAGGGCAGGTTGATCACCGACCGCAGGAGTGAAATTACACACCATGTAGCAGATCGGTTTTTGTAAACCTTGTTTGGTTTGCATGCGTGAACGGAAGCCACTCATCCATGCGCCACCGCGTTTGCCACTACGGGCATACAGATCAAAGTAAAAACCGCCCACCACTGCGCCTTGATCTTCCAGTTCAAAATAGCGTGCATCTGGATGCCAAACCGGAGCTTTGCGTTCCACAATATTGATACCGTAAAGACGATTCACAATACTGAACAGGCCTTGCAGAATTTTTGGTGCAGGGAAATAGGGCTTTAATGACTCCTGGGATAAATTGAATTGCTGAACTTTCAGCTTTTCAGAATAGTAACCGGTATCCCAGGGCTGCAAATCATGAATACCGTCTTGAGAGGCGATGGCTTTGAGTTCGGCAATTTCTTGCGTTGCCGGTGCACGTGCATGTTCGGCCAAGTCGACCAGAAATTTATCGACAGTTTCTACATCAGGCGCCATTTTGCTGGCCAGTGAAAGCTCGGCATAATTGTTAAAACCTAATAGCTGAGCCATTTCATGACGCAGGCTCAAAATTTCTTCCATCACTTGCGTATTGTCAAATTCAGGATGCTCAGACAGATCTGAGGCACGTGTAGTGTAGGCTTTATACAGTTCTTCACGTAAGTCACGGTCAGCTGCATAGGTCATGATGGCAAGATAAGACGGAATATCTAAAGTAGCAACCGCTTGTTCTAGTTCACGTTGCTGACCATATTGCTTTAATAAGTCGATGCTGCTTTGGGGTAAACCTTTGAGTTGCTCTTCAGTGAGGGGTTTGAAGTAGGCCTGGGTTGCATCAAGCACATGATTTGAGAAGTCGGATGAAAGTTGAGATAAGCGAGCAGAAATTTCCGCATAACGTGTTTTGGCCTCGCCTTCTAAAGCCACGCCTGAAAGTTTAAAGTCACGCAGTGCCAGTTTAATCGCACTTTGCTGTGCTGCCGGTAATGTATTAAACACAGTTTCATCATGCACCTGTTGATAGGTTTGGTACAACGCCGTGTGTTGACCCAGTTGGGTGTAATATTCGCTTAAAGCAGGAAGCAATGCTTGATAGAGTTCACGGGTTTCTGCGTTGTTCATCACCGCGTTGAGATGGGATAGCACCCCCCAAGATTCACTCATATTATTTTCAAGGCTATCGACTTGGTCCAATACGGCCAGTTGTGCCTGAATACTTTCCGGGACTTCGGTTAAATTATTTAAAAAGTTTTTTCCTTGTTGAATGGCTTGTTCAATCTGTTGTTTTAAGTCTGCAAGTTGAATTTGGTCAAATTGGGGAACGGGCAAAGTCGCCTTTTCTAAAGTCATTTCTATACGCCATATCATTTATTAACTTAATAGTAGATGTAGGGCTTAGTCAGCAGGAAATCAAGGTCTATACTGCGTTTATGGGTAAATACATATGAATATTGATGATCAATAAAAAAAGCCCTACACAAGTAGGGCTTAATTTTTAAAAATTACTCTATTTTAGGTTTTGCATTATCCTTTTTCTTTTTCGGCTTAGCCTTCTTCTTCAACTTATCTTTTGCTTTTAGGTCCGATTTAGCTGACGGCTTTTTATCTGACTTCTTAGCGAAAGTGTCTGACTTGGCTTTTGGCTTTTTCTTGCGAATTGGCTGTTCACCATCTTGATTCACGACGGCTTTGGCGCGAGGGTGATAAACCTCTTCTTTCGCTGTGGTGTTGGCTACACGCGGTGCTCGGCTACGAATTACACGACCGGCATGGGTCATTTGTTGCAGCAGTTGAAAGTCAATCTTGCGATCTTCCAGATTCACGGCTGCGACTTTGATTTTGACCTCATCGCCCAGACTAAAGGTTTGGCCACGACCTTGACCGATCAGGCTTTGGCTGGCTTGATCATAAACAAAGAAATCATCGCCCAACTGGCTGACGTGAATCATGCCATCGACATACAGGTCTTTAAGGGTGACGAATAAACCAAATTCAGCAACTGCACTGATGGTACCGACAAATTCTTCACCTAAATGCTGCTGCATATAGTGACATTTCAACCAAGTGGTGACAGAGCGTGATGCTTCATCAGCACGGCGTTCAGTTTTGGAGAAATGCTCGCCGGCATCATCTAAAGCGGCACCTGAAAGCGCAAAAGGCTTTTGTTTCAGATGCGCTTTGATGGCACGGTGCAACAACAAGTCAGGGTAACGACGAATTGGGGAGGTGAAGTGCGTATAGGCATCATAGGCCAAACCAAAATGTCCGGCGTTGTTTGCGCCGTAATAGGCCTGCATCATTGAACGTAACAACACGGCATGAATACTGGGCGCGTCAATACGGTCTTTGGTCGCATCAATCACCGCTTGGTAATCTTTTTGGGTCGGCTGTTCAGGGAAGGGTAAGCCCAGCAACTTCACATATTCACGAACTTTCTGGATACGTGAAAATTCAGGTGGCTCATGCACACGGTACAACATTGGAATGTCATTTTCTAAGGCATATTCTGCTGCTGCAACGTTGGCCAGCAACATGCATTCTTCAATCAGCTTATGCGCTTCATTGCGTGAACGAGGCAGAATTTCTTTAATTCCGCCCAACTCATCAAAAGTCATATAGGTCTCGACGGTTTCGAATTCCATCGCATGGCGCTGTGAACGTAAACCTTTGAGAATCTGATAAAGCTGGAACAGGGTATTCAATGATTTGTGCACACTGCGGTCGTCAGGAATCGCATCGCTTTCGCCATCAAAATATTGCGCAACCTGTGTATAGGTTAAACGAGCTTTTGAATGCATCACCGATGGATAGAACTGGAAGCCAGTCACTTTACCGGTACGTGACAAGGTTAAATCACACACCATACATAAGCGATCTAGGTGCGGATTCAGTGAACACAGACCATTGGAAAGTGCTTCAGGCAACATTGGTAAAACATAGTGCGGGAAATATACCGAGGTGCCACGTTCTTTGGCTTCCTCATCCAGAGGATGATCGGTACGGACATAATGACTGACGTCTGCAATAGCCACCACCACGCGGTAACCGCCACCTGGACGTTTTTCTGCGTATACCGCATCGTCAAAGTCGCGCGCATCTTCACCATCAATGGTCACTAATGCTAAATCGCGTAAATCGATACGACCCTGAAGATCCTGTTCGTTCGGTTCCTTAAAGCTTTCTGCTTCACGAACCACTTCTTCCGGAAATTCATACGGCAAACCAAATTCTAAAATGGTTTGTGGAATAATGATTTCAGTGTCGGCCTTGTCCGCCATCGATTGCACGATGTGTCCGGTAGCTAACTCTTCACGGGTCGGGTAGTCATCAATGGCGACGCGAACAGAATCACCGACTTTGACTTGAGCATGCTCAATCAGTTCTTTTTCTAAGGTAATCGGCTGATGTGCATTTGGATTGCCCGGTTGAATAAAATATTCGCCGTCATACACCGCAACTTTACCAATAATCTCTTTTACACGATGCTGCACAACTTCGGTAATAAAACCCCAAGCTTTACCTTTGCGGTCAACAGAAGTCTGACGAACTTTAACGCGGTCACCATTAAAGACCAAACGCAGTTCACGTTCAGGCAATAAAATATCATCATGATCGGAAATGTTCGCAGTACCTAAACCTTTCGCGTTGATGTACACGGTAGCTTCATGAATCGGCTGGCTGGTTGCGAGCACGAACTTAAAGCCATCTTTCATCAATTGACCATCGCGTACCATGGCACTTAAACGATGGCTGAGTGCTTCTATACTTCTTTCATCTGCAATATTAAAGTGTTCCACTAAATCTGCATGAGATTGTGGTGCTTGTAATTTTTCAATCGTTTCTGAAATGAGAATACGGCTTGGAATAGGATTGTCATAACGTTCGGCTTCAGCCTTGGCTTCAGGATCGACCCAATTTTTCATAATGTCTTTGGCTTCATGTCAGAAGATAGGATTAGCATAAGTCATGCAGCATGATACTGCACGAAAATGATTGCAATATTGTGTTTTCAATTCCAATTTTACAGGGAAGCCGCACATTTCACACGAGCAACTGTCGAGAAAAGCGAGAAAATAGGGCAATAAGCCAGGAAATCGTTTAAAAAATAGATGATTGATTAAAAATATTGGAAATTTTTGAAATGTCACTTGAAGAAGTAGAGTTTAGTTTGTATTATGGCGGCTCGTTACGGTGAGGTGGCCGAGTGGCTGAAGGTACTCCCCTGCTAAGGGAGCGTGGGTCTTAAAGCCCACCGAGGGTTCGAATCCCTCTCTCACCGCCACGAATAACTTGAAATGCGCTCATAGCTCAGCTGGATAGAGCACTTGGCTACGAACTAAGGGGTCGGGAGTTCGAATCTCTCTGAGCGCACCAATCAAGTTAAACGTAAATGTAACGAATGCTGAAAGGCAACTCAAGTACGCGCTCATAGCTCAGCTGGATAGAGCACTTGGCTACGAACTAAGGGGTCGGGAGTTCGAATCTCTCTGAGCGCACCAACTTGAACACATCGACAGATGTAAAAATGGAAGAAACCGCACATGTTGCGGTTTTTTTGCGTCTGAACTTTATGGCATTGAAAGAAGTATTCGATACCATTAGGCAAAAATGGATGCCGTCCATAGATATTATTTTAGAAAAGAACACCTTGTTTTGTCTTTTTGAAAAATGTCGATGATCTGAAGAAGCTTAAAGCTTCAGCAGGTGCTGATGTCAAAGTTCATGGCAGTCCAATATGACACAGACACTTTTCAAACATGATCTGGTTGATGAACTTGGTTGGATGACTTTTTCAATTATCCTAGGTACAGATAAACGTTTACTTGCTGAGGGTTTAGCTTCTATGGCTTTTTCATTAAGGCATCACTTGGTCAGCTCAAGTGCTGGGGTGTGCAGTTATTACCAGTGAGTAGGAAAGGTGGAAATGGATAGAATGGGGAATATAAATCATTAAATCATGGTTTTTTATCGGATCAGTTTTGATCTGATGGAAAATGACGAACATAGGTTTTGTTTAAAAAATAGATGAAAAATCCAATTTTGCCCAATAACTGTCCACTTGGTTACGGATTTGTTAAAAATCACTTAACAGAAAGTTAAAAACGCGTATAATGCAGCACATCAAGACGTCGCGCTCATAGCTCAGCTGGATAGAGCACTTGGCTACGAACTAAGGGGTCGGGAGTTCGAATCTCTCTGAGCGCACCAACTTGATCACATCGACAGATGTAAAACTGGAAGAAACCGCTTAATTGCGGTTTTTTTGTGTCCAGCATAAAGTAAATCTATTAAAGAATTATTTCATCTTCTGCTTAATCTTTAATGCCAAGACGGTATTGCCACCCAACGCAGGCAACATGTCATGATAAGGCATGCTGCGCATCGCCCGCAGCAGGAATGGTGCTTTGTCGTGAATTTTCATGGCGCTGGTGATCTTTAATAAAGTACCGTTGCCTTGAGGAATCAGCTGCATTCCGCCTTTGACAAATTTTAAATCGCCACCGACGGCCTGAAACTCATTTTCTAAGCTGTTGGGGTAATCAAAACGCAGCTTAAAATCGAATGGAATACTGATTACGCCCAAGCCGACTGAAATTTTATAATCTGCATCAAAGGTGTTGGGATCAATTTTTTTGATTTCGATGTTTTTAATCTGGCGTGGAAAAAGTTCCTGATAAGCAGGCACACTCAGCCAATGCTGTAACTGTTGTGGGCTTTTGGCAAAATATTGATAGCTGCTACTAAAACGCATGCTTTCCAGGCCATGCGAATAGCGGACTTTATTGGATGGCAAAATAAACGAGACGGGTTCTTGCGAGAACTGGCTCAATGCTGCAATTTTTTGAACCTGACTTGAGCTTAATGGGGTGTCAGGTAATTCTCCAGTTTTGAGAATTTGAGAGCTAGGCGTTTTAAAATATTGTTGCAAGGCTTCTAATAAAAAAGCGTTGGTGCCAGATGGAATACCCAGTTTGGCCTCTGGAAGGGCATTTAAAATGGTGCTGAATAAAAAACCTTTGGGATGGTTTAAGTCGCCCCATTGAGTAACGGTAATTAAAGTCTTGTTTCCACCTAAATCAAACCATTCAATTTTACCCGCGCCGTAAGGAATCGGGGCATCCAGTACAATGGTGGAAATACTATTGGCTGTTAAATGATGCTGCATCAGCACATTTTCTTTAAAGTTCAAGATTGGAATGGGGGTGGGGATCGACACCTGATATTTCATCTGGGTAATGTTGCCTTGTTGCTCCAAGAGCTTTGCAGACTTTAATACCGGAAATAGTGCATTGTACTGGCTGTAGTTGCTTAAAAGCCGCGCTACGTTTTGGCTATTTGCAGGAACAACGACTGCACCAGTATAAAATTTGCCTGTCATACTTTGCGGATTTTTGAAGGTCGGCAAAGTAATTGCCTGTGCAGGATGGGCATAAATCAAAATACGGTTTGCAGTCAAATCTGCCAGTGTTTGCGCCTTACCTTGAAATACACTTAAGCTACTGGGAATCTGTTCTTTCCATTGAATGATTTTTGCAGAAGTCTGCATGCCAATCAGGCAGCACAGAATCAATAGGCTGCATTTTTTTTTATGGGTTTGCATATCACATCCTGTTTATGCTTTTTATCAGTGAATGCTGATGTTTTAATCAATTTTTACAGCATTGGGAAGCAAACTTATGTAATTTTGGCCGGTAAAAACAACAAGGAAAAGGCTAATCTGGTGTAATATCTAGCTTAATTGTTGTAATAATTTGATGATGAAATATGTCAGAGACCCAGCCCGCGCTATCACTACGTTATTCCTTAAACCTGGAAGAATCACAGGATGGTTTTGCCCTTGCGACTTTTGGTAAAAAACAATTAACTCGTTTTATTACCCCATTGGTGAGTATCGGAATTATTGTGTGGGGTTTTTACCTCGGCTTTAATGGCGTAGGTCGCTATTACGTGGCGCTTGGCGCTTTCTTTTTAATTCTGCAATTGATTATGCGTTACTGGTTTTTACCGATGATGTTTAAACGTCAATTTGTAAAATACCAGTTTGGTAAAAGTGAACAGGGCATCGAATTATTTCAGGATTATGCCGAAATTTATGCCAATGGTCGTAAGCAGATATTCAACTATAGTGAAGTGCAAAATTTCGCTATAGGTAAGCTGACCTATATGATCGAACTGAAAAACCGTACCGTCATTATTATACCGAAACGTGCTTTTGCGCATGCTGCGGATCAAACCGTATTTGAAAATACATTTAAAAAATAAGTTTTAAAATATTTAAAGGTAAATTAAAAGGGAAGATCATGAATACACGTCCATCTAAAATTGTCTGTGTCGGTCGTAGCTATGCAGACCATGCCAAAGAATTAGGCAATGCTATTCCTGATCGTCCCGTTTTATTTATTAAGCCACCCAGCAGTTTGGCGAGTTTAGAACAAGGTATTTCATGGAACCCGGCATGGGGCAATTGCCACTATGAATGTGAACTCAGCTTAAGGATTGACCGTACTTTAAAAGCAGAAACTGACCCAGCCAAAGCCCTGCAAGCAGTCGGTGCAGTAACTTTAGGTTTGGATTTGACCCTGCGAGATTTGCAAGATAATTTAAAGAAGAAAGGTCAGCCTTGGGAACGTGCCAAAGCCTATGATGGTTCGTGTGTGTTGGCAGACTGGGTGGCACTTTCAGAAGTGAAAGACTGGAAAGACGTACATTACACCTTGCAGGTCAATGATGAGCTGCGTCAAAAAGGTGATACTTCTTTATTGATTTTTGATATTGCGACTTTGCTTGCCGACATCAGTCAGGTCTTTACTTTAGAGCCGGGTGATGTAGTGATGACGGGTACGCCATCAGGTGTGGCGGCCTTAAAAGCAGGGGATCAATTAACCATGACCTTACAAGGTCAAACCCAGGATTTTGTCTGGAAAACCTATGTTGAGGCTTAAGCCTTGAATGGAAAAAAGGACTGCTTAGGCGGTCTTTTTTTAATAGATATGATGCAAAATACTTTTCAAATTATCTTCAATTTCAAAATTGAGAGGCTTAGCGTAGCTTTGGACGCGTAAAAATACGCTAAGTTTCAAGGAAAAAATAGTGATAGAACGTAAGGTGCTGGATGTACAAGCATCGAGCATCATGTTTGGCTTGTGTATTCTTTGGGGCTTACAACAAGTTATCTTAAAAATGGCGGCGCCTGATATTTCTTCTTTAATGCAAGTTGCCTTGCGATCAGGACTTTCTGCCTTGATGGTTTATCCACTGATCAAGCTTGCAGAAGGGAACTCACTGTGGAGCAAAGAATATTTGTATCCGGGCTTGGCGGTGGCTGTATTATTTGCCGCTGAGTTTTTTATGCTTGCTCAAGCCATCCGCTTTACTTCTGCATCGCATACTGTTGTGCTGCTTTATACCGCACCTATTTTTGTGGCTTTGGGTTTGCACTGGAAATTGCCTTCTGAACGTTTATCTGTTTTGCAGTGGTGCGGTATTTTTATCGCATTTTTAGGCATCGTGGTCACGTTTATTGGACGTGACGGTAGTTCATTACACGACCTATCACAAATGCTGTTTGGAGATTTTTTGGCATTATTGGCAGGCATCCTCTGGGCAGCCACCACGGTTGCCATCCGTTTAAGCAAGCTTTCTGATGCACCGGCGACCCAGACTTTGTTCTATCAGTTGGCCGGTGGTTTTGTATTGCTGTTTCCTTTAACTTTTATTTTGGGACAAGCCAGCATTCATTGGACAGCACTTGCGATTGGCAGTTTGATTTTTCATAGCGTGGCCATTTCATTTGCCAGTTATCTGATCTGGTTCTGGCTGCTGAAAAGTTATTTGGCTTCACGTTTGGGTGTGTTTTCATTTTTAACGCCGTTATTTGGCATGCTGTTTGGCGTATTGTTGCTGAATGAACGCATCGAAATGAATTTTATTATCGGTACAGTCATGGTGATGACGGGCGTATTGGTGGTGAGTTTACAGGGTTGGTTGAAGCCGAAATATAGCAACACATAAAAGCAGTCAATCAAGCCACTTGAATTGGCTTGTCCTCTATCCTGATTTGGGTAAGTCTGGTTGCAGTGATTAAACTGATTACTGAATCTTTAAGTCCTATTTCAGCCATAGCCCTGATTTATCATGGCTATTTTAGGGTTGCATGGACTGCCGCTTTTCAGCACATGTCGAAAGCTTATCTGTGGGGTGGTGGCGCTTTATTTGTGGCATCTGAGATTCTATTTTGCTTTCGATTGCTCTGTCACAAAACCATGATCAGGTGCTGATTAGTGCGATGATCAATTATTTATAGCCACCGCTGACGATTGTCTTTTCAATACTCGCCAAGCAGCTGAATTATCGTGGGCCAGTTATTTTAGGTTTTGTTATTTCTGTGCTTGGGTTATCGATTTATCCTTCCACTTTTAAGGAGGAAGGATAAACGTTTCTATATTAAGTAAAATTTTTCAATAATTGGCGGGCTGAAATAGCTAAAGTTTTATTTTTGTTCCAGAATTTTGGATAAGGGAATTGCCAGTTTGGCTGCAAGAAAGTCATCTGCGTCGATCAGTGCAGGTCCCAGTTTTTGCATCCATTCATCGTCAGGGTGAATATTACCCATATCCTGACGGCGTGGGAGCGGGTAGGGTAACTGGGTATAAAAACTCCAGAAATCGACGTGATCCAAATTTCTTGCAAGAACAAACTCATCTTTATCAGTACGTTTAACCAGGTTTTGTTTTTCCAGCATCAGTACATAAGAAGGCCAGCGTCCAATTTCTCCACGGCCCAAAATACTCAACGCTTCTTCATCCGAGACACTTTCGCCTTTGAGCTGTTTTTTATAAAACAGTTCCAATAAATCCAGCAGCATAATCACCGGATGGCGTTTCTGTTCTTTGCCTGAATAAAAGGCTGTCAATGCATAACTGATTTCAACCCCTAACAAGACAATATTCCAGGACAAGAAAATCCATAACAGGAAAATCGGCACGGCAGCAAAAGCGCCATAGACAATTTCATAACTGGTGAAATTGGACATGATTACGCCAAACAGACTCTTTAATAGTTCAAAAACCACCGCACTAAATGTACCGGCAATCAAGGCTGCCTTGATGGGAACACTACGGTTGGGAATGGTCCAATTTAAAATGAAAAAACCCACAATGGTCAGGACAAAGGAAATCCCCCAAAAAATAAACTCGCCATTTAATTCATAACCGGCAAAATTATTGCTCAGTACATTGAATGAGGCTACAGCAGAGGAAATAACGAAGGCACTGCCCAATACAATTGGACCAAGGGAGATAATGGTCCAATAACGCATGAATCCAATAATGCCGCCACGCGTTTCACGAACGCGCCAAATCCGGTTAAATACTGTTTCGATACTGGTCAGCATCATGACTGTGGTGATAAACAGAAATATAATCCCGATGATGGTCAGATTACTGGATTTATCGGTAAAGGCATTGAAGGCTTTATCAAACGCAATCGTGGTTCGGGGTAAGAAATTACTATAAATCAGTTGTTGTAATTGTTGCCTTGCCGGCTCAAGCGCTTTAATGGAAGAAATGATGACCAGGAAAACAGTCAGCATGGGCACCACTGCAAATAGCGTGGTATAGGTTAAGGAACCTGCCTGTTCACGGCAACGATCGGCTTCAAAACGTCTTATGACAAATAAAACAAACTGAAACCAAGTCTTGTCATAAAAAGGGAGTTTTTTTAAATACTTTTCTAACATGGGTATAAAGTCTCAATTTTTTTAATCATCTTTATGAATTTTCATGATCAAGCTTAACCAAAAAAAAGGAAAAATACCGTATAGTTTTCTTTTTTAGCTTTGTTTATAAAAATTATGCAGCCTTATGTCCTTGTTTTATATTACAGCAAATATGGTTCAACGAAAGAAATGGCCTATTTAATTGCCAACGGCATTGAATCTGCAGGTATGGCTGTAAAAATCCGCACTGTTCCCAATTTATCAACAGTGGTCAAACAAGCGGAGCCAAGTATTCCTGCTGAGGGGGATATTTATTGTACTTTAGATGATTTGGCAAACTGTTCCGGTTTGGCACTCGGTTCGCCAACCCGTTTTGGCAATATGGCATCGGAGATGAAATATTTTTGGGATCAGACCACCAGTCTTTGGCTGAATGGTGCTTTACATCAAAAACCGGCCTGTGTCTTTACCTCATCGGGTTCCATGCACGGCGGACAGGAAAGCACATTATTGACCATGCTGCCGCCCTTGTTCCATCACGGCATGATGATTATGGGATTACCGAATGCCAATCCTGCATTATCCAATACCAAATCGGGTGGTACGCCGTATGGTGCAAGCCATGTCAGTGGTCCACGTCATGATTTAGGTTTAAGCCAGGATGAAAAAGTCTTGTGTGAAGAGCAGGGCAAACGATTAGGTGATGTGGCTAAAAAATTACAGGTAAATACTTAAGTTTTAATCAGATTGATCCGCAATATAACAGCGTATTTTCGCTGATCTAGGTAATTTTTAAATTGCTATAGATATAGAAAAAAGACCATTCATTTTATAGTGGTCTTTTTTAATTTCAGGATAAAATTTAAGCCTTAAATCGTTATACTTTTTCTTTAAAACGATGTTTGCACTTAAGACACTTATAATCCAAGAACACATTTTTATCGATAATGACACCGGCTTTTTTGCCGAAAATATTCCCTAGAATACCGCCAGTGACCCCAACGGCAATTGCCCCTACAAATGTACCAACGGTGCCACCGAAAATAACCCCTAATGGTCCAGCAACAGCACCAATTGCTGCCCCTGTCGATGCACCTGTTGCTGCGCCGCCAACTGTACCTGCTGTTGCACCCGCGGAAGTAAGAAGGATGCCACTTATGGTCTTGATGTTTTTCTCATGATCTCGTTTTTCAACTTCAGAAGATGCGCATTTAGGACATTGCATAAATTTTTCCATCAATTATTTATCTTTTAGTTATCTTGAAATGAAGTCAGTTTATGACTTCAAACAGATAATGGATCATCACAATTTAGAGTATATATGTTCTAATCTACCAGATCAGGAACATTTCATAGCAACTTGATTCTAGCTGAACGAGACTGATAGAAGTTTATCTGAGTTGTAAATTGCAATCGTTTTAAAAAATTCAACACAGTAGCTAATATCAACGAACTAAAGCTAAATACTAAATAACTCATTACGGTAATCTTTAAACAATTTATTCATATCTTTAACTCTAAACTTATTTCGAAGAGCTTTGACTCGCGACCACATGTTTCTATTGGATTTAAGTCTGGACTATATTTAGGAAGCCACACAACTTAATGACCGGCGCAGCGTAGCCATGCTTGAAGCCTTACTTGATGAAAAAGTTGATAAGGAGCTTGAAAGATTGAAAGATTGAAAAAGAGATGTTTTAGAGATTGCAGAAATTAAATAGGAAATAATTTGATAGACAACGAACCGGAGATCTATCTCACATACAGTTTTTTATAACAAAGATCAGCTATAAAAAAGAGCGCCTAAGCGCTCTTTTAAACATTCAGTTTGAAACTTAGTCACGAACAAATTCAACCGTACCATTTTCCAAAGATTTTACGCGTGCCAAAGATTCAACACGATATCCTTTGTCCAGTAACATCTGGCGACCAGGCTGGAAAGATTTTTCAATGACGATCCCAATACCCACAACTTCAGCATTTGCCTGATGAATTAAATCGGCAAGACCCAAAGCAGCTTGACCATTTGCCAAAAAGTCATCAATTACTAATGCCTTATCGCTAGCACTAATGTGCTTGTTGGAAATGGCAATGGTGCTTTCGATCTGTTTAGTAAAAGAAAATACTTTTGAGCGGTATAAATCATCTTTTAACGTTAAAGACTGATATTTACGTGCAAAGATTACCGGCACGCCAAGTTCTAAACCTGCCATTACTGCTGGAGCAATACCAGACGCTTCGATGGTAATAATCTTTGTAATCCCTGCATCTTTAAAGCGGGCAGCAAACTCTTTACCAATTTGCTGCATTAATACAGGATCAATTTGATGATTCAAGAACGCATCAACTTTCAGAACTTGATCAGATAGAACGATACCTTCACTTAAGATTTTCTGTTCTAGTGCGTGCACGGGAGAATTCCTCTAAGGGCAGATGCTTCTTCAAGCAAAAGCGTATTTTAAAAAGGCTCTCAAAAAATGCAAGCGAAATTGATCAAATCAATTAATTCGTTGAACCTTTATAGTCTGTCAATAGCAAACCATATGATGTTTTTCCATCTTGGTGAGAAACCTTCACGGGTGCATAGTCAAGTTTAGGGGCTAACCAGAAAGTTGTATCACGGTTTGGCTTATCATGTTTCATCACCACTTTAATGGTGTCAAAAGTACCGTAAGAGGTTTTAACTGTTTCTGAACCTTGTTTTACAAAACGGCGTGATTCAACTTCTTTGGCATCGGCAATTGCATAACTTGACTTTAAACCCGAGGTTTTTAAATCTTCACGTAATTGTAATTCAGCATTTAACTCATCCAGAACCCCGGATTTCCAGGCAAAAGAGCGAGCCTTATCATCTTTCTTGGTGTTAATAGTCTTGGTATTGGGATTAAAGTTAATGCTCATGCTGTTGTTGTGGACTAAAATTTTACTGCTACGGTTAAAACTGCTGGATAGGATTTGATTGCCATTTAAACTAAAACGGCTTGTTTCAGTTGCAGAGGCAATCGCACCGGCTTTGGCAGCAAAAACATAGGTCCAGTTGTTTCCCGACTTGCTTAAAGTACGTGTTGCCGAGCCCATATTTTTGCCGTTATAGCTAAATTGATAACTTGCCTGGAATGGACTCATGGCAAATGCTTGGCTTGAGAAACCAGCCAACAACAGTGTAGTGCTTACACCAGATGCCAAAGCAATCGTTTTCAATACATTGTGAGCCATAAGTCAAATGTTCCTATGAAGTTTGAATAAGATGCAATTTTTTGCTTGATTGCTATTATGCGCTTTGATTATGAAGATAAAATTCGATTTTTTATTCAATCTGTATCTTTATGTATTCTTTTTCAGTTAAAAATACAGATTTTAATCAGCAAAAACAATTTAAATCATGTGCTATTTCTGCTTGATCGGGCTAACTTGAGTTTCCTCCAGTTCTTCTTCATCGGACCAGTCTTCTGCCGGTTGTTCCGACATTTTTTTAAATAATGCGGTCAGATTGACATTGCCCATCATGACCAGTTCAGCCTCGCGTAAAACGGCATGATTGACATGAACTTTTGCCAGAGTATCAATGATAGAACGGTTTTTACCGAGCCAGCGGTTTAAGTCCAAATAGAGTAAATCATCTTTGACTTTAATCACATTCAGCTTTTCCAGAATCATGCCCAACGGATCTTTATTTAAGACTTTTTGGTAGAAAAACAGGGCAAATTTTACCGCGAGTTTCTGGAAAATATTTTTGAATTTTGCTTCAATGACTTGAGTGTCACTGATTTGTTCAAAAACAATAAGCTGGATATCTTTATTCAGTTCCATTTGTACCAGTTTTAAATCGACTGAAAGGGTGATATAGAGACCCTTTACATCCAGTGTTGCGTATAAACGTAACCAGTCTTCATGCAAGTCAGCATGCAAATCTTTGAGCATGGAGACATTGTCGGTGACAAAGCGCTGAAATGTAGCATTTAAAAAAACTTGAGAAAGGGGGAATTCACGCTCATCTTCAATAAATCCTTCGGCCCTTTGATACACTTGGCGTATACGTTTAGAAATATTGGATAGTAGCGTTGACATATGGGGCATCCTAGCAAGTTAACTTTCTTAAACTTCGAGAGATTTTGTCGAAAGTATTAAAAATAAAGATATTCCATCTTGCAGTTTAGCAAAATTAATTGCACCATTTTCATGATTTTACTTGTCTACAGTTGGCTTGTTGATTGAGTTCTCGTTTTTCATTCAAAAGCAGCAACTGTTTTTATTTATACTGCGTTTATGCAGTTTGGGGACCAGACTTTTTGTCGGTTTAATGTGATGCTTAAAAAAATCAGTTTTGCACCTTTAATGCATGTGTGGTGGAAAGATTCAATTTTCACATGCGCGGTGATTTTAGCTGCGGTTTTGCATTTGCTTATTTTGACCCTGCAATTTGCCATACCGCAAGAAAGTGATGCGGCGGTGAAGGAAATTGCGGTGACTTTACGTCCGAATAAAGACAAAGTTGAAAATGCTGATTTTCTCGCACAGGCAGATCAGCAAGGTTCAGGAACATTCCGCGAAGCACATCGCATGTCGAGTGATATGCCGGCACCGATGCTTGAACAGAGTGCAGGTGAGCAACAACAAGAAAGTTTAGAGCGATTACAGCAAAAGCGTGAACTCAGCTTTGAAGAAAAAGTGTTAATGACCACTTTAAGCTGGAAAAAGGAAGCGGAACAGAATCAGCGTAAAAAAGCCATGCAAGAGCTGAATAGCCAGTTTCAAGCCAAAGCAGCTATGGTGGCAAGTTTAGAAGCCCAATACTTACAACGTCAGCAAAATTTTAGCCGTCAGCAAAAAATTAAAACGGTCGATGGGATTCAGGCCAAACAAGATATTTCAGCCGCTTATTTGGAAAAATTCCGTCAAAAAGTTGAATTTTACGGTAACCGTTATTATCCCGATGCTGCAAAAGTACAACACTTAGCCGGGGAAGTTCGTTTAATGGTGATCCTGAATAAAAATGGTGGAATTCGTGCCATTCGCCTGATTGAGAGTTCCGGTCATGCCCTATTGGATGAAGCTGCAAAAACTTCGGTGCGTAAAGCCGCACCTTTTGGTGTTTTTGATCAAGAGATGAAAGATATTTCAGAACTGCGTATTGTCCGAACATGGCGTTTTGACCCCGCAGAAGCAGAGTTTGAAGTGCGTTAAATCTCTATTGATCTCCCCTCGATTTGAGTTCAAGTTATTATTTAATATAGGTAAATTTTGATTTTTGTGAACTTGCCTCTAATTTAATTTTATTGGATTTACCTTCACTCTCTTGCGGAATATATTCCTCATCCCACGGGGAAGGTGGAATTACTGGTTTTAAATTAATATGGAAAGTTCCCTCATCGTCAAGGAGAGGGTTAGGATGAGGAAAAGCCCGAATGTTGAGTATAAAAAAGCGAGCCTAAGCCCGCTTTTTCCTTGAATGGATTTTAGTCTTGCTCGGTATAAGGATTAGCAAATCCCAGCTTGGCCAAAATTTTAATTTCTAACCCTTCCATTTCTTCAGCATCGGCTTCAGAAGTTTCATGGTCATAGCCCATCAAGTGCAATACCCCATGAACCAGCATATGGGTGAAATGCTCAATAGCTGTTTTATTTTGATCAATGGCTTCTTGCAAAACTACAGGAATACAAATCACCAAATCACCCATTGGCCATGCATCAAGCAGCGGTAACACTTCTTCTGGAAGATCACTGGGGAAAGACAGCACATTGGTTGGCTTGTCTTTTTGGCGATATTCCAGATTCAATTTATGACTTTCGCCATTATCAACACAGGCAATCCCGATTTCGCAATCTTGATCGACATCAATATAACGAAGTGTCGTTTCAATCACTTTCTTGATATAAGCACGTTTCAGCACAAGCTCGGGAGCTTGAAAGTCTTGTTGGAGCGAGAGACTAAGTTTCAAAATGGATCCTTAAATTGTCTTAGTCCTGGGCATCGGCAGCCGCATCATTTTCAGCAATCATGGATTCCTGAAGCGCTTTGCGTTCTGCACGTGCTTCAGCACTAAGACGGTGTTGTTCACTGTCCCAGCCCTCATAGGCTTCGACAATTTTTTGTACCAGCTGATGACGAACCACGTCACGAGAATGGAAACGCGTGATATGAATTTCAGCAATTGGCTCAAGTACACGTAAACAATGGGCCAGACCGGATTGGTGACCACGTGGTAAATCGACCTGAGTAATGTCACCGGTAATTACGGCGCGTGAACCAAAACCTAAACGGGTCAGGAACATTTTCATCTGTTCAGGTGTAGTATTTTGCGCCTCATCTAAAATCACGAAAGAATGATTCAGGGTGCGGCCACGCATATAGGCGAGGGGCGCAACTTCAATCACCTGACGTTCAATCAGTTTGGCGACTTTTTCAAAGCCCAGCATTTCATACAAGGCATCGTAAAGCGGGCGCAAATATGGATCGATTTTCTGGCTTAAATCGCCGGGTAAAAAGCCAAGTTTTTCACCGGCTTCAACCGCAGGTCGAACCAGCAGGATACGCTGAATTTCATTGCGTTCCAGCATGTCGACTGCAGCTGCCACAGCAAGGTAAGTTTTACCTGTACCGGCAGGACCAATACCGAATGAAATATCACTTTGTAAAATACGTTGTACATAGCGCTTTTGATTCGCACCGCGCGGGTTAATCCGGCCTTTACGCGTCTGTAACCAGACCTCATCCAGACCCGTATGTTCCTGATCTGGATCACTTTGTAATTCACGATCTGTCTGGCTACCCTGAATCATCAGATGCAAAGTGTCCGCACTAATTTGCTGGCTAATTTCAGTTTCTTCATACAGACGCATCAAGAGGCTTTCCGCTCTCTCTACTGCATCGAGATTCCCATCAATGTAAAACGCATCACCTCGATGGGAAATGTTGACATCTAAACGTTGTTCGATTTGTTTCAGATGGCCGTTATAAGCACCCAGCATGCCCTTTAAACGCTCCATCGAAACACCAGGAAAATTTACTGTACGTCGAATCGCTGCAGTCAAGAGAATTCCTTATAAAATGATCTAACTGATCACCTTACATTACGCCACGTCAGGCTCAAGATTCAAGAGTTCACCGTAAACAAAATTCAAAGTTTTGATGTCAGTAATCTCGATTTCTGCAAAACGCCCAACCCAAGCCGGATCACCAATAAAGGATACATAACGGGTGTTATCCGCCGTACCCACCAGCAGATTTGGATCTTTGTCAGAAACCTTTTCAATCAAGACCCGTTGAATCGTTCCCAGCATGGCATCTGTTTTATCAATGCTTGAACGTTTGATCCATTTTTGTACTTTGCCAAGACGTTCTTTTTTCACATCTTCCGGTGTGCTGTCTGGTAATTCAGAGGCTGGCGTACCCGGACGTTTTGAATAGATAAAACTATAGGAATGGTCGAAATCTAAATCTTGAATGAATTGATAAGTCTCTTCGAAGTGTTGATCGGTTTCACCCGGGAAGCCAATAATAAAGTCACTTGATAAATGCATGTCTGGGCGCACTGCACGTAACTTTTTAATTTTGTCGATATAGACGTCGATGGTGTGGTTACGCTTCATCGCTTTCAAAACATCATTAGAACCACTTTGTACCGGTAAATGCAGATGTGAAACCATTTGCGGCAGGTCACGGTAGCATTGAATCAGGTCATCATTAAATTCAAGCGGATGTGAAGTGGTATAACGTAAACGACCAATGCCCGGAATTTCAGCGACTAAACGTAGCAAGTCGGCAAAGGTACAGATATTGCCTTCAAAGGTTTCACCACGGTAGCCATTCACATTTTGACCCAGGAGTGAAATTTCACGCACGCCTTTTTCAGCCAAACCTGCAATTTCCGCCAGCACGTCATCTAAAGGACGCGAAACTTCCTCACCACGGGTATAAGGCACCACGCAGAAAGAACAGTATTTTGAACAACCTTCCATAATCGAAACAAAGGCTTTGTAACCCTCAACGCGCGGTTCAGGTAAAAAGTCGAATTTTTCGATGTCGGGGAAAGAAATATCCACCAGCTTGATTTTATCTTTCTTGGGTGTATCAATTTGATCGCTATGCTGATCCAGCATTTGCGGCAAACGGTGCAAGGTTTGTGGACCAAAAACCATATCGACATACGGCGCACGTTTTTGAATGTTGTCGCCTTCTTGCGAAGCCACACAACCGCCGACCCCAATTATCAGGTCAGGATTTTTTTCTTTCAGCTTGCGCCAGCGACCGAGTTCAGAGAACACTTTTTCCTGAGCTTTTTCACGAATTGAACAGGTATTCATCAGCAGAATATCGGCTTGTTTCGGATCAGTCGTTAACACATAACCGTGTGAGTCGCCCAACAGGTCTGCCATACGATGACTGTCATACTCATTCATCTGACACCCTTGCGTTTCGATATACAGTTTTTTCACTGATCCGTCGGCTGGGGTGTGCTGTGGCTGGGTAACAGTGTTTTCTGAAGCAGCTTGGGCACTATTTGGAATGAAGGTTTGAACCGTCATGTAGGCTCCTAAAAGATAAATCGTAAAAATCCCAATTTAAGACGTCCCATACTTCGGGTCGGGCTGGCATTTTTTCTTTTTCCCTTTCAAGCATTAATTGAAAAGTATTCAAGAAGTCCATGCTGGCTTGGTCTTTTAAAAATTGTGATTTGAATTGAAGAAAGGCGCATATTTTAGCAGGAATCGAAGTCAAACTTATAGATATAAATAAACCGACAAGAAGATTGATTTATGGAGTAAAAATGATTGAAAATTAATATTGTCTAATCATAAGGTTACACAACAGAACAGTAGAGTAGTTTAATAATAATTAAACTATCCAAAAATGATCAGGTGCGACCAGGGCAATACTAAATGACGGAAGGTAAGCATATGTTTAATCAGGTAATCAATAAAAAATATTATAAAATGCTTGCTTTAGGTTTGGCATCAACCGGTTTCGTTTCTATGACGCATGCAGCAGATGAACAGTTTAATGATGCTTTACAAGCTGCTAATGTGGGAAATATTGGATTATTACAACAATACCAAGCCTCAATGCAAAATGATGTGCTCGGCTATTACCCTGAATATTGGTCATTGAACGCGAACTTATCTACACAACCTTCCACTAATATTGTCAACTTCGCCCAGCGTTATCCACAATCCGCCATGGCTGAAAAACTGGCCGCAGATTATGTCGAAGAAAAAGTAAAACAAGCCGATTTTGCAACCGCGCAACCGCTTTTGCAGTATGTCACCAATGCCGATCAGGCCGAAAGCTGTGCCGTAGCACAGGTTCGCGCAAAGTCGGGCGATCCGCTGGTCTTTGCCGAATATAAAGATGTCTGGCTGACCACCAATGCCCAGCCTGAATCTTGTACCGGTTTGGGACGCATGATGCTGTCCAGTCCACTTATGACCGAGCAGGATAGACAGCAACGTCTATGGGGGCAGCTTCGTGCAGGTCAGTCTGGTCTGGCTTTAGCTACAGCACAGACTTTGGGCATAAATTTATCGCTGGCGCAGCTCAATCAGATTCAAGCTAATCCTCTAAATTACTTATGGTCTGCACCGAAAGCATCGGCTGTTGATCATGCCTATTTGGTTTTTGCGATGGGGCGTTTAGCAGATAGTGATTTGAATTCCGCCATGTCTGCAGTAAAAAATGCTGCCCAAGGTACACCGGTCCAAGTACAAAAAGCGTTGTACCGTGCTGTGGGCTATATTGGCGGTACTACGGTAATGAAAAACAACTTTAATCGTGAAGTATTGAACTATTTAGATGCCAGTTATGGATTGCCATTCAGTTCAGAAGAAGCGGAAATTTATGCGCGCCAAGCCATTCGTTTTAGTAGTTGGGAAAGTTTAATTCGCGCCATTGATGCAATGAGTGTGACGCAAAAACAAGAAGACCGTTGGCAATATTGGCTGGCACGTGCATCAGAACAGCGTGGCGATGCAAGTGCTAAACGTACTGCGCAAGAAATCTATAAAAAATTGGCACAAGGCGATGATTACCATAATTTATTGGCCAAAGATAAACTGGGGCAAAGCTATAACAATATTCCGAATAATGTTCAACCCTCCAATAGTGATGTACAGCGCTTAAGTCAGGATATTCATTTTAGCCGAGCTTTTGCGTTACGCCGTGTTAATGCACCGGATAATTATATTAATCGCGAATGGAACTGGGCAGTACGTCAGGCTTATTTAAAACATGATGATGGTTTACTGCTTGCTGCAGCGAAGCGTGCCACAGATATGGGTTGGTATGATCGGGCAATTTATGCAGCTGATCGTACAGAAAACAAACATAATTACTCATATCGTTATGCCATGCCGCACCAAAGCTATGTGGTGAGCCATAGCCGTAATGCAGGTATCGATCCTGCATGGGCCTATGGACTGATGCGCCAGGAAAGCCGTTTTAATACAGGTGCACGTTCCCATGTAGGAGCAGGGGGGCTGATGCAGATTATGCCGGATACCGCAAAACTGGTGGCACGTCAGATGGGGGAAGCCTATAATCCTGCGGCTTTGACAGATATGAATACCAATATTCGTTATGGCACCTTTTATTTGTCCATGATTCAAAGCCAGTTGAGCAATAGTCCCGTTTTGGCCACAGCTGGTTATAACGCGGGTCCAAACCGAGCACGACGTTGGCAACCTGATGCTCAGCCGATTGCTGCGGATCAATATACCGAAACCATTCCACTGACGGAAACTCGTGATTATGTGAAACATGTGATGACCAATGCAACGCATTATGGCGTGTTGCTTGGACAAGGTGCACAATCTATTGAAAAAAGAATGAATATCATTCCATTGAGAATAAATCCTTAAATTTTAATTTTATTGATAGGGGGTAGAGTTATTAATGATTTTTTTTGACTCCACACCAGTTTTAGCCAGATTGGCACTGTTCGTCGCGAGCGGTGCAGGATTAGGGCTGTGTTCATCTCATAGTTTTGCAGCGCCATTGCTAGGTTATGTGATGGTGGTACAAATGACGCCTGCGGTGTGTATGTTAGATAATCAAAAATCAAAAAAACGGAAATGTTTAGAAGGTTATTCTCTTAATATTTCAGGTTTGTTGCCTGAAACAGCAGAATCGGAATGTAAAACCTCAGCTTCAGCAGTTTTATCCCCCTTGCAAGCGAGAGTGGTGGCGCGCGTCATGCCGGATGAAAATGCGCGAATTCAACTTTGGCAGACGATTGGTGGTTGTGTGCCAATGAATGCCAGTCAATATTTTCGTACTGTGATTAATTATGCCGAACGTCTAAAAGTCCCTGCGGAACTCACCAGTCCTGAAAACCGGACCATGCACATCAGCAATCTTCGCTTACAGTTCTTGCGTTTAAATCCATCTTTACCTTCTAGTGCGATTAAGTTTAATTGTGCAGCGGGGAATGGAACACCTATTCTTACAGAGGTCAAACTTTGTTATAAACCAAATGGACAGTACAAACAGTGCTCCGCAGCAGTAGAGATGAATTGTCCAAGTTCATTCACCATAAAAGGTTCTTACTAAGCTTTTCGGCATATTTTATTTATATTTCCTATCAGACTTTTGTTGAAGTTCTATCTCTTTTCCATGCATCAGGCCAATGATTGGAGTACAATCTTTGGCGTTTATGATTATTAGATTAAATGGACTAACTATTTAATCGCATTGACTATCCTCATTGGAGATAATTAGATGAAGCAAGCCGTTCGTGTTGCCATTACTGGTGCTGCAGGTCAAATTGGTTATAGCTTACTATTCCGTATCGCAAGCGGCGAGATGCTAGGTAAAGATCAACCGGTTATTTTACAATTGTTAGAAGTTCCTTTTGAGAAAGCTCAACAAGCGCTTAAAGGCGTGATGATGGAACTTCAAGACTGTGCATTTCCTCTGTTAGAAGACATGATTGGTACTGATGATCCTAAAGTTGCATTCAAGGATGCTGACTACGCGTTATTGGTTGGTTCACGTCCACGTGGTCCAGGTATGGAACGTGCTGACCTTCTTAAAGTGAACGGTGAAATCTTCATCGGTCAAGGTCAAGCATTAAACGAAGTTGCTAGCCGTGACGTTAAAGTGCTGGTTGTAGGTAATCCTGCAAACACCAATGCTTACATCGCAATGAACTCTGCTCCAGATCTTCCAGCGAAAAACTTCACTGCAATGTTACGTCTTGACCACAATCGTGCAGCTTCTCAAATTGCTGCTAAAACTGGTAAAGCGGTTAAAGACATCAAAAATCTTACAGTTTGGGGTAACCACTCTCCAACTATGTATGCTGACTACCGTTTTGCAACAATTAACGGTGAAAGCGTTAAAGACATGATCAACGACCAAGAATGGAATGCAAATACATTCCTTCCTACCGTTGGTAAACGTGGTGCTGCGATTATCGAAGCACGTGGTTTGTCTTCTGCTGCTTCTGCTGCAAATGCTGCAATCGACCATATGCGTGATTGGGCGCTTGGCACCAACGGCGAATGGGTAACTATGGGTATTCCTTCTGACGGTTCTTATGGTATTCCTGAAGGCGTGATGTTCGGTTTCCCTGTAACCACTGAAAACGGTGAATACAAAATCGTTCAAGGTCTTGAAATCGACGAATTCAGCCGTGAACGTATCAACTTTACGTTGAACGAACTTGAAGAAGAGCGCGCAGCAATTGCTGACATGCTTAAATAATTTGATCTTTTAGATTGAGTTGAAAAGGCACTCCATTTGGGGTGCTTTTTTTATAAAATACAATCACTTCATAACAAAAGATAACAAGAACACATACCGCCGTAATTCTAATTTTTCCTACATTTGTTAAGTTATAAAGATCATTTAATAACAGCAGGAGAGAATCGCATGATACTCGAGCAACAACCGACATTAGAATTATTATTTGAACAATTAGGTTTGCCTGCAGATGAAGCTGCGATTGATCAGTTTGTTAAAACTCACCAGTTGCCTTCTGGAGTAATTTTGCCAGACGCAAGTTTTTGGAATGAAGGTCAAAGTGCTTTTTTACGTGAGCATTGGCACCAAGATGATGAATGGATTGTCGTGATTGATCAGCTTAATCAGCTGTTGCATGTGGAAAGTGACCAGCTTTCTGCGCCATAACTTTTAAATAGATTAGGCCCTTCAACGGGTCTAATTTTTTTGCTACAAAAATATACAACAAGCGCGATGCCAAAGCTGGGCTTTACGCTGCAATTCTTATAACTTGATAGCTGGATCACAATATACCTTAGCGAGGAGAACAACATGTTTGATCAACAACCCACATTAGAACTGTTATTTGAACAATTGGGTCTCGACGCGAGCCCGGAAGCCATTGATCAGTTTATAGAAACCCATCAATTAACCCTGGATATTCCTTTGCATCACGCTCCCTTTTGGTCGCCAGCACAGCACGATTTCCTAATCAGTCACTGGAAAAAGGACGACGAATGGGCAATGGTGGTGGATATTCTAAATGAGCAATTGCATAATAAAATTCAGCCGCACCAATAAGATGAATTATTAATCACAAATTGAAACAACATAATGGGAGTGATGACTATTATTGTTTGAACATTTCTTATAAGTTAATTGAATAATAAATGACAATTTAACGAATAAGGAGTTTGTAAAATGATGAGTAATAAACCATCCTTAGAATTATTGTTTTCGCAGTTGGGGTTGGCCAATAGCCCAGCGGCCATTGAGCTTTTTATACGTACTCACCAACTACCCGCAAACCAGAATTTACACGACGCACCTTTTTGGAATAAGTCCCAGCGTGAATTTTTGATCCGTTATTTGATTGAGGATGCGGATGAATGGGTGATCTGGATTGATGAGCTTAATCAGCAACTGCATATGAATGCCAATAAATTAAAAATGGCTTACAGTTAGAATAAATATTTTAAAAAATATAGGGATATAAAAAAACTCTCCAATTCGGAGAGTTTTTTTGCAATTAATGCAATTTGCTTTGCAGCAGTTTTATAAACCACAGTTCTTGGCGTACAGGTCTAAAGCAAGGGTGTTTCTGCAGCAGTTCTAAGTCAAAGTCAGCGGATTGACTATATTTAGTTAACCAGTGTCGCGTTAACGCGGTTTGATTTTTAGAGATCGATGCATAAGCAAGGAAAAAATAGATGTCACTGTGTTCATGTTGAGACAGCGGTTTTAAAATTTGCTGAGTAATTAAAGCAAAACGCGGTTCTTTGGTAATCTCGAAATACAGCATATAAGCTTTCGCCAGATTTAAGGACAGATTCAAATACAAACGCATCGGCATTTCTTCATATTCAATTCGGGCTTGCTCTAACAGCACCACAGCTTCTTGCAGAAAATGAATCTGTTCTTGACGAGAATTACTGATTACTACCAGTTGTAAGCGTAAATCAGCACGTTCCAAAGCGAGATCAGGCGTATTGTTTTCCAAATACAATTGATCCGTCTCACCGATACGCTCGATAATTTTTTTTGTATTTTCAAACATTAGCCAATACCTCATTGATGAATAATCAGTATATAGGGGCAAAACCAGGAATTTAAAGCTAAATGTACTATTCTGATTTTATAATAAACAATTAGAACAAGACATTAGCACTACGTAACCATGCCGTGATTGATAAGCGTTGATGCTTGGCTTTAATTACTTCATGCAATAAATCGCTTTGGAACATTGCAATACGATTCGGTTTGGGTTGAATAGTATGCCATTGCCCATTTTTATCCTCTAGATGTAATTCTCCACCCCAGTCATCTTGCCAATTTTCATGTAAATAATAGACTGTAGAAATAATACGACCATTTTTCCCTTGCGGATTGTCACGATGTAAAGCGTAATATTCTCCCGCGTTATAGCAGGCAAAATGTGCTTCGACTTCTTGTATGCCTAAATAAAAATTACGGTTTAATAATTGGGAGATTTCTTTAAGAGTTTCAGTATGATGCTGTGCAATTTTTAGTTCACCGCTAAGCCATAAGATATGGTCACTGCGGATATTGCTCACCACGCCGTTTTGAATGGCCGCCTCCCGAAAAAGGTTTAAATTGGAGGTACATTCTTCAGCTAAAGCAAGTACATAGTCTTGAGGGTAGGCATTGTCAATAAGGGTAAAACCATGTTGATCCAAATTTTCAATAATTTGATCAACATTCCATGACTTTGGGAGCTGAATTGCATCCATATACATATACTCAAATACAATCTGAAAAAAGGTGGCGTATTCTAGAGCAAGATATCCTGCGGAATGAAACATTTTTTCATGCTAAAATGTCCGTTGATTACAGGAATTAAAGAAACATGAATTACCGTCACCATTTCCATGCAGGCAACTTTGCCGATGTTATGAAGCATGTGTTATTGCTCCAACTTTTAACACGTTTAAATGCCAAAGATAAACCGTATCGCTATATAGATACGCATGGTGGTGCAGGTAAATATGATTTATCTACCGCTGCTGCACAAAAATCGGGTGAGTTTTTAAACGGTATTCATCGTTTGGTAAAGCTTGATGATTCAATTATTCGAAATGCTCCAGAAGGTGTGAAGCAATATCTTAAAGTGGTTGAAGATATGCGTGCCGGTTCAGGCAAGGGTGCTTATCCAGGCTCACCTTGGTTTGCATTAGAAGGGATGCGCGATATTGATAAAGCGACCATCTTTGAAATGCAAAAAGAAGTTTTTCAAGAGTTGTATTTCAATATTCGTGACCGCCGTGCAGGTTTGCATGAACGTGATGCTTATGAAGGTTTGCTAGGGGTTATTCCACCGAAAGAAAAACGCGGTTTGGTAATGATTGATCCGCCTTACGAATTAGAACGTAAAGACTTCCCTCAATTGGTAGAATTGTTGGCGACTGCACATAAAAAATGGCCTACAGGTTGTTTTGCTGTTTGGTATCCAATTAAAGACCGCGCCATGATTGATCGTTTTGAAAAGAAAATGATGAAAACCGGTATTCGCCGTCAATTGGTGTGTGAAATCTGTGTATGGCCTGATGATACACCGGTCGGTTTGAATGGTTGTGCTTTGCTGGTAATTAATCCACCTTGGAAATTCTCACAGGATGCCGATGAAGCATTGCAATGGTTATTCCCACATTTACGTATGAGTGAAAATGGTGGGCACGCTGCTGTACGCTGGTTGGTTGGCGAATAAGTAATACCTTTAAGAGAGATACGGTTACAGTTAGGATAGACAAGAATGACAAATATAAATAAACCTGAAAGTAAATCTTCTACCCGTGATGAACATGGTTTCGATGGCATCACTTTTGAAGTGGAAGAAGAAGAGCAAACCCACGAGGGACAAAAGGTGAAACGTCGTGGGATCTATCTGTGGCCGAATCTGATCACGACAGCAGCCTTGCTGTCGGGGTTTTACTCTATTATTGCCAGTATGAATGGTGATTTTACCCAAGCCATTTACGCTATTTTCCTTGCCGCATTGTTAGATGGTTTAGATGGTCGGGTTGCTCGCGCGATTGGCGCACAAAGTGCTTTTGGTGAACAGTATGACTCTTTATCTGACTTGTTGGCGTTTGGTGTTGCCCCGGCTATTTTAATGTATAGCTGGAGCTTGCATGATTTGGGTCGTATTGGTCTGGCATGCTGTTTTGTCTATACTGCCTGTGCGGCATTCCGTTTAGCTCGCTTCAATGTGCAAATTGGTGTGGTCGATAAACGCTATTTTATTGGGGTTGCAAGTCCATTAGCGGCCATTTTGATCATCACCTTGGTCTGGGTCGGAAGTGATTTCCCTGCAATTTTTGATTTGCGTGAAGTGGGTATTCAAATTGTCAATGCGGTGCTTATCGTGGCAGTAGGCTTGTTGATGATCTCGAATATTAAATATTATTCATTTAAAACATTGGATCGTAAACGCGTACCTTTTGCGGTGCTGCCAATCGCTGTATTTATCTTTGCCGCGATTACTTATAATATTCCAGTAGGAATCTTGGTGATTTCTATTATCTATGCACTTTCTGGTTTCGTAACCACATTTATGGCCAGAAAAAATAGCCCTATATAAAAATGAGACATCTATACCTAAAATAAAAAGGAGCATGATATGCAGTTGTTTCAAGATTTATTTGACCAGTCTAAACAACTCAATCAGGCTCCCTTGCAGGCGCAGTTAGCTTATCATGCGCAAAAAGGGCGATATAAAATTATTCATCAAGGTTTGATGATTCCGAATTTGCCAGCGCCATTACATTACTTCAACTTTTTAAGTGTGATTGGTCAGCCCAACGTTCCTATGCTTCGCAACGAAAGTGCAATTCATTCCACTGCTTTAGATACAGCGACCATTATTGCCAGTGTCAGTCCGCATATGATGGGGCAATTAAATTCCTATTCTGTTGAAAAAGAATGTCAGTTTAAAAAAGAATATTTCAAATTTGCAAATCGGGAAATGATTTCAGGAGAATTTCCGCATTTTCGTATTCAGCGCGAAGATAAAGAACTAAGTTTTGATTTATCTATAACAACCAGCCAGCTCATTTCTTATTTTACCAAGTTACGTATGGGGTTGGCAGATCACTGGTCGATAGTATGTCAGTGTGAAGGTCAAATTACGTATAAAGCGCAGAAATTTGAAATTCAGCAAATGGGCTGTTTCGACTATGCACGCTCCATAAACTTTTCCTATTTGCCACTCGCATTTTTTACTTATCAGATTATTAATCTGGAAAACAATCGTCAGCTTCTGTTAGCACAAATTCGTGATCCTTTTAATCGCATTGTGCAATCTCGTTTGTATTTACGCGATGCTCAGACGGGAATAGCGCAAATGTTTGATGATAATGTCCGTTTTAAAGTTCATCGTGTTTATCCGAAGGTGAAAACGCCGAATGGACAATACATGTATTTGCCGCGTGAGTTTGAATGGGGTTATGAAGGGAAAGATGGCACCTGTATTTCAGTTCAGGCACAAAGTCGCGGAGATTTTAAATTTGGTTTGGGTGCCGGTTATGTGGGTAGCTTTAAATATCAAATCAAAATTAATCATCATGAAGAAAGGGGTGAAAGTGGCTACTGCGAATATACGGATTGTCGCTCATTGAACTGGCAGGAAAAAGATAAAGAAGAAAAAATGCGTGATGAATTGGTGAATACAGTACCTTTTGCATGCAAAAAATAAGAAAACCGGCCTGTTTTGCAGAATAAATAACCGGTCGAGGGATTATTGATGAAATAATAGGGAAAAGGGGTTGCGTGAGGATTTTTTTCGCCTATAATGCGTATCCATCGGCGGTGATGTTGATTAAAACTTGTTGAGAAACAAGGATTTAGCCTAAAGGG
>NZ_LSZH01000013.1:218774-372684 GCF_001647545.1 Acinetobacter sp. SFB | reverse complement strand
TTTTTTTTATGCCTGGAAAAAGGAAATTAAAAAAGACAGTTCCCCTGGGAGCTAAAAAATAAAACAAGAATAAGCATTCCGGATTTTTAGTCGAGCTGCCGTCGGGCATGTTTAAAGGCCGTTCTCAAGCCTTCTTCCAAGGTAGGATGGTAGAATGGTTTCTCCAGGATCTGATCCAGGCTTAGGTCTTCATACGGTATTAATGATAATAGGTAGGTTACAGTTTAAGAGTACCAATAACCTTTAATAGCACATTTACCATTTCCCTTAAAGCCTGTTAATTTTATAGATACTCTTAAATTTTTATTTAATTTACTGGACTAAATAATCTAATTCTGCAGAGTAAATTCATGTGAATTTTTTATAATCTTATAGTTCTTTAGCTATTTCACACATTGTTAGTCTTTGCTATTCAAGCATCACTAAATTTTATTAATCCTATTAATTTAATGTCTTATATAACTTCGCTACATTCTGTACATCCTTTGTTTCAAAATGCAGTATTGGATTCTATTTATAGCAAAGTCCGTGTATAACTAATAAGTAAGCTAAATATTAAATATATATAAAGGAAAAAATCATGACAAATGAAAATAAATTTGACGACTTAAAAAACAAAGTAACCGATTTAAGTGAAGACCTAAAGCTCAAAGCAAAAGAAGCACATCTGAAAGGGGAGGAAACAGTGGATATTTTAAAACATAAAGCTGCTGAAATTAAGCTTGAAAGTGAAAAGGCACTTCATAATTTACATAAGGAAACTGATGCTAAATATACTGAAGGCAAAGTTTCATTTGATGAAAAAGTGAATGATGTAAAAAATGAAACTTCAGAGACAGAAAATAAGGTACAGGATAAATTAGAACATTTGAAAGCAGAAGCTAGTCATAAATTTGAGGAAGCAAAATTAAAAGCTACAGAATTGAAGCAAGAGGCTGCAGTTAAATTTGATGAGCTTAAAGTTCAGGCAAGCACTAAATTTGATGAATTAAAAAAAACAGCAACCGACACGCTCAACCAATTTAAAAAAGATGACCAAGGTTAATTGAGTTAAGTATTAATTCAATATTTCAGCTAAATGATTTCTAATTTAGCTGGAATGATTAGAAGTAAAAATAAAAATTTAAAAAAAGTTATCGCGTTATTTTGTTTTTAATCCCTTAATCCTTATTCAGCCATTTAATTTTCTTCACAACTTCAAACGATCGTTTACCATTATGAGATGTTACGCCTCATTTTTTTTATTTCGTATTTATAATCCAATACTAAATAATTTTTTTATCTTCTCAGTTTATGTTTAATAATTGAATGAATGAATGGATAATTGAAAAGGTTTTATATATTTATAAAGTTATTGCCTAAGTTGATTAATTGTCCCTTAGCAGAGTGAATAGAAGACGTCGTATTTTCTGGATATTAATGAATATAACAGTCAATACAATGAACGTAGTTAGGCTTTAAGTAAGATATTACATCTCGTAAAATAAAATTAATACTATGCATCTAAGATGAAGAATAAAATAAAGATGTATCTGCATAATAATTGTGACTAAAATAAGCGTTATTGATATATGTGAACTCCTAGGTGATTTTTTAAACTATTTTCGAATCTATGTGATTCAGCTCATCCTGTTCAATGATTTAATAAATATATATTTATAGCTGAAATAAAAAACGTAATATTAATTTTAAAATAAAGGTTTAAGCACTAAACCTACTGATTAGATAGGATTTTTAACAACATTCATAAATCAAGGTGGAACTTTACTTAACCTTCGCCTAATTTAAAGCTAAACTATGATATTCAGCTGTATGTATATACTTGGAGTAAACTTATGTCGTGGCTTTCTTCGCTTAAATCTGTTTTCTCACCATCGCAAGAGGTGAAGGAGGAAGAAATCCAGAATGTGCTACAAGACTATATATTGCCAAATTCCAACAATGCACTGAAAGACCGAATTACCCAAGTGAATGTTGAAGGGCGAGTATTGCAAATCACCCTTAATATTTATCCTGAGGAAGCGGATCATTTACAAAAAATCCATGATGATTTAGCTGATGCTCTGGAAAAATGCGGTATTCAAGAACTCAATATGCATGTGATTCAGCAAAAACATGCACAAGATGAAAGCTGTTCTAATCATGATCATGGAAAACAAGGTCATAGTTGCTCTAGTAAAATTCCAAGTGAAAATGCAACTTCTCCAGCTCACAAACTTCCGCCTGTAGTGGATGCTTCAGGCAAATCGGTTCAAGCCGAAATAAAAGCCGAGGAAGATCCAAACAATCCCCCCATTCAAAAACCGGCACCGCAACAAAGAGATGTACCTAAACATCCACGTATTAAAAATGTGATCTTGGTTTCATCGGGTAAAGGGGGTGTCGGTAAATCGACTACTACTGTAAACCTTGCATTGGCATTGCAAAAATTAGGTTTAAAAGTCGGTGTTTTAGATGCTGATATCTATGGTCCAAGTATTCCGACCATGTTGGGTAATGCTGGGCGTACCCCGATGATTGAAGCGGAAAATTTTGTTCCCATTGATGCTTATGGTATGGCTGTTCTATCTATTGGGCATTTAACTGGAGATAACAATACACCTGTGGCTTGGCGTGGTCCGAAAGCAACGGGGGCATTGATGCAATTGTTTAACCAGACTTTGTGGCCCGACTTAGATGTATTGATGATTGATATGCCACCAGGGACAGGGGATATTCAATTGACGCTTGCACAGCGTATTCCAGTAACTGGTGCTGTTATTGTTACTACTCCGCAAAATGTGGCATTAATGGATGCAATCAAAGGAATTGAACTATTTAATAAAGTTCAAATTCCTATTATGGGTGTTGTAGAAAATATGTCGACACATATTTGTTCGAACTGTGGGCATGAAGAGCAGATTTTTGGTGCGGGCGGCGGCGATAAGTTATCTGAACAATACAATATTCCTTTATTGGGACGTTTGCCTTTAAATGTTAAAATTCGAGAAAATGCCGATGCAGGCAAACCTTCTGTGCTAGTAGGTGATGATGCTGCTGAAAGCTATATGGCGATTGCTGAAAAAATTGCAGAGCAATTACCAAAAGTAGAAAAGCCGCAAAACAGAATTTTCTAAATCTTAAATACAGTTAAATATTCAGCTAAAGTCCAACAAAAGTTGGACTTTTTTATGCCATATTATTTTGATTATATGCACCTGCTTGAATCAAGAAGCTAATCTCAAAAAGATATAATAAAATTATTTTATAATCATCTGCTTTTTGAATATGGAAATAGAATTTCTGATCAATCATTCATTTTTATTGGGTAGATCGACGACGTTTATAATGTTGAATAATACTCCATCGCCAAAATAGTCGGGTGATCACAAAGAAGATAACGGCAAAAATTAAAGCTTCTAATACTAAACCGGATAATAAAATTTTCGCCAAACTGGGGTCGATATGTCCTTTACCAAAATGAGTGATCCAATGACTGATCTGATGTAGAACACCCAGTATCATATCTTGATCAATCATATTTACTTGGAATACCTTCGTGCCGAGCCAAAAGCCAATATATAAGATGGGAACAAGCGTAAAGGGATTTGTCAGCCAAGCGAGACATAAGCTCACGGGTAAGTTGACTTCAAAAAGTAAAACTGTCAGTACAATTAAAATACTATGAAAAGGCAAAGGTAACATGCCCCAAAAAGTACCAATAAAAATGGCTTTTGAAATAGACTTTCTGTTCACATACCACAGCAAAGGATTTAAGGTGCGTTGACCAAAAATCTTCATCAGTTTCATCTCTGCCACTTTATGAGGAGAGGGAAGCCATGATTGAAAGAATTTTTTTGCCATAAAAGTAGAGTACTCAAGGGATGATACATTGTGCCTGAATTGATCACTAAGTGACAGTTCAAGTATAAGCGAATGTGTTGATTAAGGCTGAAGAAATAGGCTTATTGAAATTTTTTCTAACAAATGACTATCAAGTTATATGTTATTTAATTTATTAAATAATTGAAATATATATATTTATTTTTCCACTCTAAAGGCTTTAGAAAAGATATAAAATTCCATATTTGCTAAGTACAATAAACTGATTTACTCTTCGCGCTCTCTATAGAGAGGTCGCATATGATTTCATGGCTGTTCATCGGTTTAGTGGTCACTATTTTATTGACTCCTGGCCCAACAAATACATTACTTGCATCTTCTGGAATACAGGTAGGTGTACGCCAATCATTACGGCTTATCCCCGCAGAATCAATCGGTTATTTAATTTCAATTACCGTTTGGGGAATCATTATAGGGACAGTTTCAAGTCAATTTCCTATTCTCCCGATATTTTTGAAGTTATTAAGCGCGCTGTATATTATTTTTCTCGCGATTAAACTCTGGAAAACGGCAGATATCGAAGCCAGTTATAATTTGCCGACCATTCGTGCAGGTGAATTATTTTGTGCAACCTTATTGAACCCTAAAGCATTACTCTTTGCTTCTGCTATTTTTCCCAGTTCAGCGTGGTTAACACTGAATAATTATTTGCTTCATATTGGTATGTTTCTCATTTTAATTGTGCCAATCGCTTTGTTTTGGACTTTTATTGGATCTATCTTGGCCACTAATAAAGTGCGTTGGCTGAATCAATCTAACTTACAAAAAACCGCTTCTTTGGTTTTGGTCAGTTTTTCTATTCCATTGGGTTATTCTGCTCTTTTAAGTCTTTAAAATGAGACGATGAAAATTGCATTTGGTAAAAAATGACATCATCGCCTGATCATCATTTCCATTGCCGCCAATTTCAGTTAAAGTACAGCGCAATAATTGATTTAACTAATTTTTGGGTATAGAAATAATGGCAATTAAGTCTGATCGTTGGATTCGTGAAATGAGCGAAAATCACGGCATGATTGAACCGTATGCAGAAAACCAAGTACGATATGATGAAGCCGGTGAAAAGCTCATTTCTTATGGCGTTTCAAGCTATGGTTATGATGTTCGTTGCGCGCGTGAATTTAAAGTATTTACCAATGTCCATTCAGTAATTGTCGATCCCAAAAACTTTGATGATAAAAGCTTTATCGATATTGAATCGGATGTATGTATTATTCCGCCAAATTCATTTGCCTTGGCACGCACAGTTGAATATTTCCGTATTCCACGTAATGTTTTGACTATATGTTTAGGTAAATCGACTTACGCACGTTGCGGTATCATTGTGAATGTGACTCCGCTTGAACCCGAGTGGGAAGGTCATGTAACTTTGGAATTTTCAAATACAACCAACTTGCCTGCTCGTATTTATGCGGGGGAAGGTGTAGCTCAAATGCTGTTCTTTGAATCAGATGAAGTATGTGAAACTTCATATAAAGACCGCGGTGGTAAATATCAAGGTCAAACGGGTGTGACTTTGCCAAAAGCATAAACAGTATAAATAATTGAATAAGCGGATCATTTTGGTCCGCTTATTTTTTGTGGGATTCATTCATCGGAAACTAAGTTCATTTGCCCAGTTTTTTTTGCAATTGAGTAAATATTCAGCATAATAAAAAGTTCTACAAGCTTGGTACGAGCATTGTTGTAATGACAAATAAATAAAAATTCGACATACCAAGCTCAGGATGACTTAAAAAATAATGATGCGGAGCATCTGATAAAAGGAAGGTCGTGATGACTCAGAGTTGGAATAATACAAGATTTAAAAAATCTTGTTTGGCGAGTTTAATCGCAGTTTTACTTAGTCCGTCAGTTAATGCGCTTGAATCTTTATCAGATGAACACCTTGCTGAAACGACAGGTGAGGGCATCGCATTATTACCTGAAAACTTTAAGATGGTCTTTCAGAGACCCAATGATATTTCGACCGCCTCAAGTTATAACAATACAACTATTGCTGTAGCAGATAAATCGAAATACGACACTGGTTTTATTCGTATTATTCCAGTAGGTGAGAACTATACGGGTACCACTGCAGCGGACTTAACTAACAAGCGGACTAAAGCAGATGTATTTATTTATGGTCTGGCACTGTCTAAAAGTAATGATGATGCCAATGCTCGTTTTAGTAATATTGGCTTTAACTGGGGAAGCACGGCTAACCCATGGTTGCTTCGAGCAGGTTCTCAAGCAGATGTACCACAATTTAGTCTAGGTAATAAAGGCACGATAAGCTATGTTGCGCTTGAATCACCATTAGCTAAAGTCGCAGCCGACAGTATGGAAGACAAGATCAAACTAGGCTTCTGGTTGGATGCATTTTCCCGAAAGTGGGCATCGAATAATGAAATTAATCCTGTTACAGGTGCACCAATAGCTAAGTCTACAGACTCAACAGGTGTTGATGACACAGAGTTAAGCAAAAGTCAGCGTATACGCTTACAGGTTGTAGCAAATGGTTTAAGTATTAATGGCTCGCAGGTTCGTTTATTCCAAACTTTACCTTCAGGAATTGCACAATATAACCAGACTTTAGGAATGGCGGCTATCTTAAGGCTGAATACCAATTCAAATCCTACAAGCTTGGTTTTTGATAATACAACTGCAAATAAAACTGCCCTTGATGCGAATGTATTACGCATCAGTACAGCCACTACTGATGATGGTGATAGTGCGACACCTGCATTGATTGCCGGTCGCTTAGCCCCAGTGTTTGATAATAATGAAGGTTTATACCTTTATAGTCCAAATATCAATTTAGTACTGGGTAATATGTACCAACCATTTATAGTAGGTTCAGAAGGAAGCAACATTGTATTGGAAGTGACAGCAATTCCAAAGGTTCCCGATGTTTATAATAAAATTTATACTGATTATTCAAAAGCCTATTCCTCTGTAGGGGCTAATAGTGATTACAAAGGTTCTACTTGTAACGTGTATGTTTGTGGTTATAACACAAGCCAAGTTTTAGCAAACGGATCAACAGTTAATTATCAAGGGAATAACGCTACCCATAGCAGTATTGCTATCGGTGGAGTTAGTTACGATGCAACGAATAATTTATTAAATGCCAACAAGACGGCAACCACAACGGGTGTGGTATTTAGAGGTCCTGGGTCAAATGCTACTCCTGTGAATTTGGGTTCGGCCGCTATTGATGGTGTGTTAATTCAACAT
This sequence comes from Acinetobacter sp. SFB, assembly GCF_001647545.1. GTDB lineage: Bacteria > Pseudomonadota > Gammaproteobacteria > Pseudomonadales > Moraxellaceae > Acinetobacter. The sequence continues at coordinate 365,583 of NZ_LSZH01000013.1, read as the reverse complement.
TTGAAATTTAAGACAACGGGACTGTAGGAGTGGAATGTTTATGAAATTATTTTTTTATCCTGCCCTCATTGCCTTTTCGAGTTTGGTTCATGCGGATCTTGTAGGTTTAAACAGTACAGAGTTGACCGATGTAACTGGACAGGGTGGAGCTGATTTAAGTTGGACATTGTCGCTGAACCATAAATATGCCAATGATATGTTGTTACAAGACATTTCTAATAAAAGTAAAACAATGACGCAGTTAACTAGCGCAGATGTGAACTATGTATATCAATGTACCAATGATATTTTATGTCATGTTGCTATTTCACCGAATAACCATATGGAAAGTGGTAACCAAAAATGGTTGGTGTTTAAGAAAATTCAAGGGACATTGCAAATTGATCGTTTTTCATTGGACGGTTCGACGATTACCAATAAAGATGGAAATCCACAAACGGCAATGCAACTGAGTTTTTATGATATTGCGCCTTTAAAAATTAGGAATTTGGGTTTTGCAGGGTTGTCTGTGGAAAGCGGTGCAGAAGGTTACTTAAATTCAGCAGTCTATGGAGCAGAAGCTGGTTCCTTTGATAAAGGATCCGAAAAAGGATTCATGGGATTGAATATACATGGTAACTTGCATATGTCGGGCGACCTTAAAATCTTTAGTTATAATTGTGCAGGGACTTCAACCAGTCGTTGCTAGTCAACTAAGGGTCTTAGAATAGGGACATTAGAATGAAAATAATAAAATTAAATATACTGACTGCTTGTGTGCTTATTGCACAACATGGTTATGCAATTCAAGAGTTAAATGATCAATCGCTAAGTAGTGTAACAGGGCAAGATGGAATTTCAATTACTCATGAAATGTCGAAAGCGTTGATTACTCAAGCCAGTTGGATTGATTATACAGACCAAGGTAATATGAAACTTGGCCTTTATGGCGTACAAGTCATGGGTAATGGCCAGACCAATATTAAGAGCCAATTGGATTTTGATGTTGGAACAATAGCAAATGGTGTAGGTGTAAAAATACAAGCCAGCATCTCACCTTTTCAGGCGACTGTACAAAACATCATGTTGATTTGTGACACTTGTAGCACCAATAAACAGCAAAGTTTAGGTTCTTTAAATATTGCAACTACAACACCCTTTGTTATGAATATCGAAACAACAAATGGATTATTTAATCGTGATGCGAAAGCTCATATTGATTTTAATTTGCAAAATGCCAGTATTGGTTATGGGTTAAACAACCATAATCTGACATTGAAAGATTTTAACTTTAATTTTTCAGCTGATGGTTATATGTACATTGACCGTAACGAAGGGATTGTCTTAACGACTAAAGCCACAGATGGTTCAGACAATCTGGTTGATTTAGAGCGCGTAAAAGATAATAGTGATGTCAGTTCAACACGAACGGCAATAGATGCACCTACCAATCCTGGGGTGAATATTGATTTACGTTATGGTACTGCAACTACACAGAATAACCTGATTCGGATGGGTGCTTCAGGTGCTGTTACCAATGGTAAAATTTTCATCAATTCTGACCAAAGTGGTTATCAAAACTTTCATCGCGCCCTCAATAGTACGCTCAGTGCAAATACAACCGATTACCAAGCTTTAGGGGTTGGCGGTTTGCATTTTGGTATGTCTGCGGAATTTACGCGGACAGGTAATGCTTTACTGGGTACGAAGCATAAACCTACAACTTTAGAAATTGGTCATACTGGACATGGTAGTAATGCCATTGAATTTTCTGATCTTGCACCATTAAAAATTCGTACTTCAAATACAGATGTAAATGCGTTAAATAGCCAAAATGCCTATATTGATTTTGGTGATATTTATATTAATACTGTCAGTACCAATAATTTAAATTTTATTTATAACGATACTATTGAGAAAGTCTTAGGTAAAAACCCGACAGATTCAAACCAAATTACCTATGCGATTAATCCAGCGAGTACAAAGCAAAATGCGGCATTAATTGCTGTGCGTGGTTTTGATTTTCAATCTATTGCCCGTACAGCACGTTTTATTTCAGATAACTCAATTGAGAAAATTAGCAACCAAACTGCCAGTTGGGGTATTGGTATTCCAATTTATAATTTGAATGCAAACTTGGCATTATTTGCAAAGAGTTATAGACGGGGAGCTGCAACCACTGACAGCAATGGCTTGGGCTATAACTTGGTTTTTTCGACCGATGGTTATGGTATCGATCAAAAAACGGGTGAGCCTGCAACAACCTCTATTATTATAGTTGATGGTGGAACTGGTTCATTTAATGAACCAGTAAATTATTATGCAGGCCTGAGAAATATTGATTCATACATGAAGTCGGATGGGGTGATTGGCTTTGAAGATGATGGAATTTATCTCAAAGCAGACAATTTATTATTTGCGGCGAAAGCGGAAATTGCGATTGGACAGCTTCCTGGATCTTTATATAACTGCCCAGTTGAAACCCCAACTTGTACTACTAAAAAAATTGTACCCATAGATAATTTTGCTAAAAAAGATGATGTGTTGGCTTCTATTGCATTTAAGCTAGATGGCAAAGGTGAACTGTTAATTATTCCGGGGTTAGAAAGTTCAACTGGTACTTCAGATACGAATTTCTTATCGTTAAAAGCAAATTTTGAATTTAACTTGCCAACAGTAACCGGTGGAAATGGTAGTTACTTCAGTATGATTAATGAAGATACGAACACAACTACAGGAACAGTAACGGCATCTAGTGTCAATTTAAACAAATTGCAAGGACGTATTGGTCTTGAGTCTCGTATAAAAGTAAAAAGTGATGCTGTGGTGATGGACAATCAAATGAAGTTTAATTATGAAAATACAGTCAATCCATCAGTCATTAATAAAGTATTAAAAGCGGAATTGGCACTATCTCATTCAGCAGGCACAATGCAAAAAATAGCAGATATTGCGATTACAGGTGGGACTATGCGCAGTACGCTAGGGATAACACCGCGTTAATACAAATAAATAAAGGTAAAGAAGATGAAAAAAATAATATTTTCAGGCCTTGCGGCTTTAGCCTTAAGTTTTGGAATTACCACCATGTCTTATGCGATGACAAGTCTAGATGATGAGTCACTTGCGGATGTGACGGGGCAGTCTTTATTAACACTTATTAAAGAGACTGATTCAAGCCAACAGTTAGATTTTTTTAAACTAGGTTTTCAGGCAGAACTCTCTTTAAATGCCAATATTAAATCACTACAGTTGGGCTGTGGTGGGGGAAATGGTGCAGGTAAATGTGATATTGATATGTCAAACTTATCTTTTGGTTGTGTCACCAATGCCTCGGGAACTTGTATTACTTTACCAGCTACTCCAGGACAACCTACGGGTGCAGATCCAAATAATACAGTTAATAACCAAGCCGGTTTAAAAGATTTTGTATTAACCAACCCGTTTTTTCAGTTTGCTATCAAAGGTGGAAATAACGCATCTACACGTCAGGTAGTGGGCATTCGCTTAGGGGCTGATAAAGCAGTAGGTCCTATGAGTATCGGTAATCTAACTTCTTATAGTGGTTACTTAACAGGGTTAACTAACCTAAATATTTCTGCACAAACCAATATTGGGGTGGCATGCCAAGGTGGAACTGCAGGTTGTACATCAGGAGCTGCAAAATATTCTGGGATTCCGTATGGAATGCCATCAAATGGAACAGTCGCTACTGGATATTTAGGCGTAAAGGATGAGGAAATTTTAAATATATTAGGACTTGTTAAAGTTAGATACCAAGATATGACCATTGATACCAAGGCAGCGTCCTCGAGTGCAAATGTAAAAGCTAATGGTACTCGATTAACCCAGGTTGGTATTTCGAATTTATCATTGGGTAAAACAGTGGATGATGTTGTTAATGGCTTAACGATTAATCAAATCTGTGCGACCCCAATTATTGGAAGCGGCTGTGATGTCCTCACTGGACCTCAATTGGCGAATTCATTGATGCCTGTATTAAAAACAGGAATTCAAATTTATATGAAGCAGCAAGCTTTGCTTGGTCTTGATCAACCTCTTCCAACTCAAGGGCTCTTAGAATCGGATGCAAACTATAGTTCGAAATTAACAGACTTATTAAATGCTTATGTACTTCCTTATAATTTAAACAATGTTCATCAATTAGACATCAATTCTAACCTCTTTGGCATAGCCTTAACCTCTTTACAAGAAGGGATTAAATATCCCGGTTATACAGAAGCTGTAGGTAAGGGGTGGTCAATGTATCTTCAAGACGCATTTACATTGAATATTAATGATTCTTTAACCACTTTGATGTCAAACATAGTACAAAATGGTAATGCTAAGGCAGGGAATATTACAACTTTGGCTCCCGCATATCGGAACTGTTTTGGTTCTTTAACATTCTGTTAATAATAATTAAAAATCCCGCACTTAGCGGGATTTTTTACCTTAAATCAAAATTATTTCGCGATTTTCGCTAATAATTCTTCTTTAGAAATATTCACAGATTCAGCATCACGACGGCCTTTATATTCAAAAGTGCCCGCATCCAAACCTTTTTCACCAATGACGATACGGTGTGGAATACCATTAAGTTCAAGGTCGGAGAATTTTACCCCTGGACGTTCATCACGGTCATCCAAAATCACGTCATAACCGGCAGCTTGAAGCTCTGCATAAAGGGTTTCAGCAGCCTCAAGGGTACGTGGTGATTTGTGTGCGTTCATTGGCACAATTGCAACTTCAAATGGTGCAATGGATAAAGGCCAAATAATACCTTTATCATCAAAGTTTTGTTCAATGGCAGAAGCAACTACACGAGTTACACCAATACCATAACAACCCATCGTTACAACCGTCGGTTTACCGTCTTTGCCCAACACTTTACAGCCTAAAGCTTCAGAGTATTTTGTACCCAATTGGAAAATGTGACCGACTTCAATACCACGTTTAATTTGTAGCATACCTTTGCCATCTGGTGAAACATCGCCTTCAACCACGTTACGCAGGTCGTAGATTTCAGTAAACTGCGCATCACGTTCCCAGTTGACGCCAGTTACGTGTTTGTCTGCTTCATTTGCACCCGCAACAAAATCAGATAATACCGATGCTGCACGATCCACAATCACGGTTAAGCCTTTTTCAACTAAACCTTGTGGTCCAATGAAACCTGTAGTTAAACCGAGTGCAGTAATTTGTTCTTCTGTTGCAAAAGTTAAAGGTGCAGCAATTGCAGCATGCTTTTCAGCTTTAATTTCATTGAGTTCATGATCACCGCGTAGGAACAAAGCCACCACAGGTACTGAACCATCTTCTTGCGCTACACCTTGAACCAATAAGGCTTTAACAGAAGCTTTGGTATCCGTGTTCAAGAATGCTGAAACATCAGCAATGGTTTTTTGATTTGGGGTATCCACCAATGTTAATTCTTGTGTAGGTGCAGCACGTTCACCGACAAGCACGGCTTCAGCCATTTCAACGTTGGCTGCATAATCTGATTCAGTGGAGAAAGCGATATCGTCTTCACCACTTGAAGCTAATACGTGGAATTCATGTGAGCCTGAACCACCGATTGAACCGGTATCTGCTTGAACAGGACGGAAATTTAATCCTAAACGAGTAAAGATACGGCAATATGCATCGTACATGGTGTCGTAAGTCTGTTGTAGCGAGTCTTGATCGATATGGAAAGAGTAAGCATCTTTCATGATGAATTCACGTGAACGCATCACCCCAAAACGTGGGCGAATTTCATCACGGAATTTGGTTTGTACTTGATAGAAGTTTGCTGGAAGTTGCTTGTAACTTTTCAGTTCGTTACGCGCAAGATCGGTAATTACTTCTTCATGGGTAGGTCCAAGCACAAAATCATTATTATGACGATCTTTAAAACGTAGCAGTTCAGGACCATATTGCACAAAGCGACCTGATTCTTCCCACAGGCTTGAAGGTTGAGTTACAGGCATCAATACTTCAAGTGAGCCGGCACGATTCATTTCTTCATGAATAATCGCTTCCACTTTATTTAGCACACGTACACCCATCGGCAACCAAGTGTATAAACCCGAAGCCAATTTACGAATCATACCCGCACGTAACATCAGCTGATGTGAAATGACTTCAGCATCGTTCGGGGTTTCTCTTAACGTAGCAAATAAAAAGCGACTCGCGCGCATGGAAGCTGTCCTAAAAATTAAGCCTTGAAAGCCAAGATTATACAATAAAAAATGAGGTGAACATTTCTGAATGTCACCTCATTGGGATGTCATAAATTATGACATGATTTTTCGTATTTGGCGCGTCATAAAATTCTTTAAGTCATCCAGATAAGTAAAGATCACCGGTACGACCACTAGGGTCAACAGGGTCGAAGTGATCACACCGCCAATCACCGCATGAGCCATGGGTGCACTTTGTTCACCCCCTTCACCTAAGCCTAATGCAAGGGGAATCATGCCCATCACCATGGCGCTAGTCGTCATTAAAATGGGACGTAAACGGGTTTTGCCGGCGGCAATAATGGCATCAAAACGGTCTTCACCGCGATCCATGGCTTTCTTGATGAAGTCGATCAAGAGGATGGCATTCTTAGTCACCAGTCCCATCAGCATGATAATCCCAATGATGGAGAATAGATTCATGGTTGAGTTAAACAGGAATAAAGCCAGAAACACCCCGATCAGGGAGAGGGGCAGGGAAGCCATAATCGCAGCCGGGTGAATAAAGCTATTAAATTGTGATCCGAGTACGATATAAATAAACACAATGGAGAGGGTAATCGCAGTCATGGCGTAACCTGCAGATTCAGCCATATCTTTATTCGCACCTTGAGTCACGAAACTATAACCCGGTGGTAAATCAAAATTATCCTGAATTTTTTTAAGATCCTGCCCAATATCACCTGCAGGACGCCCAGCCGTATTGGCTTCAACCAATACTTCACGCGCTAAATCGCGACGGTTAATTTGTGATGCACCGAAACCTTCTTTAAAGGAGGCGACACTTGCCAGTGGGACTAAAATAGGTTGACCAGATGCGTTGGTTTTCTGTGAGCTTAAATAAAGATTTTCAATATCACCGGGTAGGCTGCGTTTATTTTCGGTCAGGCGAAGATTGACATCATAGGTTTCGCCGTTTTCATCTTGCCAGGTCGTTACATCATCACCGGCAATCAATGGACGGATGACATTGGCAATCTGATTGACGGATAGACCTAAATCACTGGCCAGCAAGCGGTTGATATCAACGGCCAAGGTCGGTTTGGGTTCTTTAAGTGAGCTTTCCAGATCAACAATACCCTTCACTTTGGAAATTTCCGCAAGAAAGCGATCAGATATTTTTTGTAGCTCATCCAGTTCTGGACCTTTAATCGAAATAAGAACAGGTTTTTGACCCCCTGAAACTGTTTCGTCGGCAGAAGCAACAGAAGTAATGGTAATACCGGCTATGCTTTGTAAACGTTGACGAAATTCATTGTTAAGCTGAGTCAGGGTTTTGCTGCGCTCTAAACGAGGGGTTACGCTGACCCGGATACTGACATGGTTTTTACCCCGGTCAGTTACACCGTTAATAATGCTATAGGTGCTGAGTACATCAGGATTTTGGCGAATAATATGCTCAACTTGCAATAACTTGGCTTGTGAATATTCCAGTGATGCATCTACAGGGGTTTCAAACTTAATCCGAATTTCGCTTTTATCAGGAACCGGCACAAATTCTGTACCTACCAGTTTAGATAGTCCTAAGGCACCAAAAAGTGAAGCGACTGCAATCAGCAGAGTCAGAACGCGGAAACGCAGTGCCAGTTTTAACAGTTTTTCGTAGTAGTGACTTAAATTATCCAGTTTGTTGGAAATCCAGTTAAAAAAGCGTTTGATTTTGCCTGGTTGTTTGTTTGGATCATGTTTTTCAGCCCAGTGCGCAGAAAGCATAGGATCGAGGGTGAAACTGACAAACATGGAGATCAGCACTGCAGCACTGACCGTTACCCCAAATTGATAGAAAAATTTACCAATAATACCGCCCATAAAGGCGACCGGCAAAAATACCGCAACAATGGTCAGTGTTGTGGCTAAAACCGCAAGCCCGATTTCTTTCGTGCCATCTAGTGCTGCGGTAACGTGGTCTTTGCCCATATCTGCATGACGGACAATATTTTCCCGAACCACAATCGCATCATCAATTAACAGTCCAATACTCAAAGATAGCGCTAACAGCGTCATCATATTGATCGTGAAGCCAAACGCCCAAATAAAAGTGAGTGTTCCGAGTAAGGCAATTGGAAGGGTTAAGCCGGTAATTGCAGTAGAGCGGAATGAACCTAAAAACAGCAACACAATCAGAATGGCTAAAACTGCCCCTTCAATAATAGTACGGGCCACATCTTTAATACTGCCGCGAATACTTTTAGAGCTATCTACCACGACTTTAGCAACGGTGCCTTGAGGTAATTGTTTTTCAATTTTTTGCACGGCTTTATAAGTGGCATCCACCACTTCAATCACATTGGAATCAGAGCTACGTAGAATATCAATCGCGACCGCTGTTTTACCATTCAAATAGGCACTGGATTCTAAGTCGGCTTGGCCGTCTTCAATTTTCGCGACTTGCTTTAAGAAAATAGGTGCACCATTTTTATTGGCAATAATTAAATCGCCAAATGATTGTGGATGAATTACCTTAGACTTGATTTCAACCACCAGCTCTGATGTCGGCTGTTTTAAAGTTCCACCTGGAACTTCAATATTTTCACCTTTTAAGGTGTTGATGACCTGATCTATGCCAATACCGAAACTTTGTAATTTTTGTGGTTCAACTTCGATGCGGATTTGACGCTGGGCATCCCCCAGTAAATTGACTGCTCCTACGCCAGGGACGGTTTGTAATTGTGGAACAATGCGCTGATTTAAATATGAACTTAAATCACGTAACGGCATGTGATCGGATTCAAAAACAATAGACATCACTGCATTGGCTGTTGGGTCATAACGTTCTACTACAGGATCTTGAATTTCATCACGAAATGCAGCAGTGACCGGGGAAATTTTGTCGCGAATATCTTGTGCTGCGACAGTAGAAGAAACATCCAGATTAAATTCGACAATAATGGTCGACAGACCTTCACTGGATTGTGAAATAATCTGCTTTAAGCCTGAAATAGTGTTGATCTTTTCTTCTATTTTCTTGGTAACTTCAGATTCAATCATTTCCGGGGAGGCACCAGGATAACTGGTATAGACCACTACAAAGGGAAAATCGACATCGGGAAATTCTTCAACGCTCATCCGTTGCCAAGACGCTAACCCCAATACCAGTAAACACAACATCATCATGATGGTGAAAACAGGATATTTGACACTAATTCGGGTAAACCACATAAGAACAATCCTGTGCTTATTTTTATTTTTGAGTAATTATGACTTCTTGATGAAGGTCTTGGTCATTGAATTTAATACGACTGATTTGGTCACCGGGTTGCAGTCCTTGAACCACGGCTAAGTTGTCACGATAACGTTGTTCTAAAATGACCAGATTTACTTTTTCGATTTTTTTCTGGCGAATGACCCATACATAAGGTTTTTCTTTCAGATTCTGGATGACATCCAGTGGAATCAACTGGCCGCTAATTTGGGTAGAAGAAAGGATATTGCCTTCGACAAAAGAACCAATGCTGAGTGAGTTAATGGTTTCAATGGGTCTGGCAAAGAATTCAATTTGGCGACTTGCCGGATCGGCAATCGGGGAGATCCGGGTAAGTACCGCCGTAAGTTGGGCAGGGTTACCTTGAATGTTATATTCAATTTTTTGACCGACTTTTAAGGCTGCCTGCATATCACTGGGTAATTTGGCCTGTATTTCTACATGATCAGGATCGACTATTTCAAATAAAGTTTGCCCGGCAGCGACTGTTTGCCCGGATTCAACCTCACGTTTGGTGATCACTCCTGAGATAGGACTTAAGATCGTTCCATCACGATCGGCTTTTTGAGCAATATTCACGTTGGCCTGTTGGGCATGCACATTTTCAAGTTGCGCCTGATAATCAACAGCCGCCTGTTCATATTCAACTTTGGAAATAAAGCCCTGATCTAGCAAACGTTTTTTTCGTTGCATCATGTTTTTTGCCAGACTGGCTTGTGCCTGAGTCGAACTAAGATTAGCTTGGGCTTGTGCCAGACGAGCAGCATTATCTTGATTATTCAAGCGAACTAAAACCTGACCTTTTGAAACGGCTTGCCCGACTTGAGCATTGACAGCAGTTGCGGTTGCAGTCACTTGAGCCTGTATGCTGCTTTGATTCACTGCACGAAGTGTGCCAGTGAATGCTGTTTTAGCAATAGAAACACCGTCCTTAACTAAAACCAAATCTTGTTGAATTAATTCAATTTTTTTTGTGGTTTCTCGCGGTTGTTCTATTTCATTTTTTTGACAAGCACTTAATAGCAGGCTCAAACAGAGGGTGCTATAGGTCAAATATTGCTTATGCTGGCTTAATTTCGTTTTTTTTATACGCTGTCCAAATAGCATGCCTGCTAATCCTTTTATTTATTAGTGCATAAATTAAGCCCATGGCCTAACAAATGCAATTTATTCAAGAGCTTTTAAACGAGCGATGATTTTGTCGTATTCTAGCTGGGTATTTCGATAGTGCATTTGTAACGATTGAATATTCTCTTTTTTGGCTTCAATATTTTTTTGATTGTTATCGAGGTTATTTTTTAAAGCTGCAGGAATGTTTTCAGCCTTACGTAAATGTTCAATTTGCTGACGTTTAAAGTAAATCCGATCATTTTGCAGCTGCTTAAGTTGGTCTTGCTGAAAGGCAATTTGTTTTTTAGTGTGCTTCAATGCATCATCGCGTTTGGTTGCGGCAACCTGACTGTTGGTATATGCCGTTTTAAGTTTTAAGTCTGCGGCATTTTTTCTGGCTTGAGCGGCACGTAGCGGTGCTTTTTTTATATCTGCTTCGGTGTTGTAGGCACGATTACGTTGGATGATCTGCATGTTCTGGTCTAAGGCTTCATAACCATGACGAATGTGATTCGGCGTTACATTGGTACTGATATTAGCAATACCCTTGCTGTCATAGTAACGATACCAGGTGGCTTTAGGCGGCGTTTGGGCAAAAACAGCTATTGATTGAAAAAACATCAAAAATAAAAACATGAATTTTCTAGTCATTTTTTTTTGTGCAATGAAAGCAAGTTTTTGTTTAAACTGACTTTGCATTGTAACCCCCGATTTAAAGTTGACTAAATTACTTATTTTTAAGTAATAAAAATGCTATATTAGACTTAAAATGATGAATAAAAAACCTCTCTTAGTCAAAAAAAAATCATTGATCGATGGAAAGTGTGAAGCTGTTATTGAAAACATAAGAAAATGCGTATGTGTGCGGAAAATGTTCATTGAAAAGATAAGTAAAGATATGTTAAAAATGTTTATAACTTGTAATCAAACTTTCTACTCAAATTGTTTGTACATTCTAAAAATGGGAAGGGTCATTAAATGGACGATAAATTCCAAAATCTAAAAGTAATGGTGATTGATGATTCAAAAACCATTCGTCGTACAGCAGAGACATTACTTCAGCGTGAAGGGTGTGAGGTGGTCACCGCAGTAGATGGTTTTGAGGCATTGGCAAAAATTGCTGAAGCAAATCCAGATATCGTGTTTGTCGATATTATGATGCCGCGTTTGGATGGTTATCAAACCTGTGCACTTATCAAAAACTCGCAGAATTATCAAAATATTCCGGTCATTATGCTGTCAAGTAAAGATGGTCTATTTGATCAGGCTAAAGGTCGTGTTGTAGGTTCAGACGAATATTTAACTAAACCTTTTAGTAAAGATGAATTGTTAAACGCAATCCGTAATCACGTAACAGCATAAGTTTATTTTTTGGGGAAAAGCATGTCACGTATCCTTATTGTTGATGATTCACCAACAGAAACATTTCGTTTTAAAGAGATTTTAACTAAACATGGCTTTGATGTTATTGAAGCAGCGAATGGTGCTGATGGTGTCACAATGGCACAAGCAGAGTTACCGGATCTTGTGTTAATGGATGTGGTAATGCCTGGGGTAAATGGTTTCCAAGCAACACGTCAAATTGCACGTGGTGCTACGACAAAGCACATTCCAATTGTGATTGTCAGCACCAAAGATCAGGCAACTGACCGGGTTTGGGGGAAGCGTCAAGGGGCAAGTGATTATTTAACAAAACCTGTAGACGAAAAACAATTAATTGATGTGATTAAACAGCACCTCAATGCAGGATAAGCTCTATGGCAGCTAATGGATTTATCGAATTACTTCGGCTGGCTAAACGTGGGAACAAAAACTACGTTACCACTGAAAATGAAGTAAACCGATGGTCAGGCATTGCTTTTGAGATGATGGGGCAATATTTTGTTGCCCCTTTAGGTGAAGTATCTGAAGTGATTTATCCACCTAAATATACGCCAGTTCCGAATACTCAATCGTGGGTGATGGGTCTGGCCAATATTCGTGGACGGTTACTTTCAGTGGCTGATTTGGCTCAATATGTTTCCGGGCATCGAAGTCAGTTTTCACCGACTCAAAAAGTACTGTGTATTAGTCATAATGACCATTATGTCGGTTTGGTAGTAGATCAAGTTTTGGGGATTCAACACTTTAATAAGAAAAGCTTCTTTTCTAAACACGGTGAATTAGATAGCAATTTACAAGAATATTGTCAGGGATATTTTTATCAACATAATCAACACTGGCATGTTTTTTTATTTAGTCGTTTATTGCAAAATCCAAAATACATGAATGCATCTATTAAATTTATAAACTAAATAGTCGCGCGCTGAAGAATGATGGCGAAAGTCGGGGAGAAGCTGGATGGGCTTTAAACTTAAAAAGAAAAATACAAGTGAAGGCAGCAATCGTAAGGTTGGTCATGCTTTATTGGCAAAGATTCAATCACAAACTGATCAATTAGCACGTGTATTTGGTGACAGTGAGAAGTCCAAACCCTTAATTTTGGGCGCAGCATTCTGTCTGATCGTCGCACTGTTTCTGTTGCTGTACTTATTCTACAGTGTGCCGCGTAACAATGAATTAACACGTAGTGTTGGTGATTTACGTCTTTTATCGCAAACAATTTCTCGTCAGGCAACTGATGCAACAGCCTCAGGAACTAAAGAGTCGATTGACAAGTTAATTCAGTCTCAAAAAAGCTTTGCAGACAATCTTGAAACTGTGAAAGATATTCATGCGCATACTCCAGCACTGGATGAAGTTGAAAAGCAATGGAAAACAGTATCAGATGGTATTGATTTAATCTCTTCTCAACAAAAAATCATTAACCAGCTTTATGATACCAATATTGCCATTGGTGAAACCATTCCAGGGATTCAGGCTGAATATAACTTGATGGTTGACCAAATGGCACGTCAAGATATGCCAAGTAATCAGGTCGTGATTGCGAAAAACCAGGTATTCATTGCAGAACGTATTCTTCGTTCGATTAGTTCGGTATTGACGGGTAGTGATAACTCTCGTGAGTCAGCAGACGACTTTAGTGCCGATACGGAAACCTTTGGTTCTTATCTTGTAGCACAGTTGAATGGTAGTGCTGAACTGGGTGTGGAACGTCTTTCTGACCCTGCATTACGTGAGTCATTAGAAGGCATTAAAGCGGAATATGATGATGTATTGAAATCAGCATCTGCAACCATTCTTAAAAACTCCACTCAAATTGTAAAAGTACGTCAGGCATCTTCTTCAATTTTTGCACAATCAGATGAATTGTTATCCAGCCTGAATAAATTATCTGTTGGTTCAAGTCTTGCGATTGCAATTCCTGGATTGTTCTTGATTCTTTGCTTGCTTGGTTTCTTGTTCGCTGTATTCAAATTGCTTAACTTACGTGGTCAGTCAGATAAACAGCGTGTGGCTAACCTGCAAGAAGAATATGACCGTAACCAGAACGCGATTTTGCGTTTACTGGACGAGATCGCCGACTTGGCGGACGGTGACTTGCGTTCATACGCAACGGTGTCCGAAGATTTTACCGGAGCGATTGCCGACTCGATTAACTTTGCGATTGACCAATTACGTGAGCTGGTATCGCGTATTACCGAAACGTCTCAAGAAGTTGCGCAATATACTGCCAATACGCAGGGTATTACCAATCAGCTGGCGGAAGCATCTGAACACCAAGCGCAAGAAATTGCCGGCGCATCTGCTGCGATTAATGAAATGGCCATGTCAATTGACCAGGTATCTTCAAATGCAACCGAATCTGCAGTCGTTGCAGAGCGTTCAGTTCAAATTGCGGCCAATGGTGCAGACGTTGTAAACCGTTCAATTGAAGGGATGGATACCATTCGTGAGCAGATTCAGGAAACTTCAAAACGTATTAAACGTCTGGGTGAATCTTCTCAGGAAATTGGTAACATCGTTGCCTTGATTAACGATATTGCCGACCAAACAAACATCTTGGCATTGAATGCAGCCATTCAGGCATCGATGGCAGGTGAAGCAGGTCGTGGTTTTGCCGTGGTAGCCGATGAAGTACAGCGTCTTGCGGAACGTTCAGCATCTGCAACCAAACAGATTGAAGGCTTGGTAAAAACCATTCAGACGGATACCAACGAAGCAGTTATTTCGATGGAACAAACAACTTCCGAGGTTGTTCGTGGTGCGAACTTGTCTAAAAATGCGGGTGTGGCACTGGATGAAATTCAAAACGTATCCAGCAATCTGGCGAAATTGATTGCCAACATTTCTGATGCTGCAAAACTACAGTCTGCTTCTGCAGGTCATATTGCAACCACGATGAATGTTGTACAGGAAATTACCTCACAAACCACTACAGCAACGTTTGATACTGCACGTTCAGTATCTGAATTGGCAAATATGGCCGAATCGTTACGTGAATCTGTAACTGACTTTAAATTACCTGATTAAGGTAGTACGAAAGCTTTGGGGTGATGCGCCTTACTTGAGAGTAAGGTGCATCAATAAATCACAGATAAAGCATCGACAAGATGAACTTAAGCTCAAAGTTAGGTCTCGCGTGATGGTGACAATTAAGTTTGAGCGCCCTTCTTGGTGGCAGATAAACGTAAGAAGCCTAAGCTATGAAAGAAATATTAAAAAATTTAGTTGAAACGACTACGCTTCCTGAAGATAGTTATCTTGATCAAGATGCAGAAATTTTAGAAATTTTTGTTGAAGAAATCGAGGAAATCTTCGTTGAATTAAATCCTTTATTTATCACTTGGTTTGAAAATCCCAATGACCCGGAAATCTTGACCACCATTCGCCGTCATTTCCATACGCTGAAAGGCTCTGGACGTATGGTAGGGGCAAAATCTTCCGGTGAGGTGGCCTGGGCAGTGGAAGACAGTTTAAATCGGGTCATTTCAGGTGCAATACCTTTAGATACAACGGTTCAACGTTTTGCTCAAACCGTATTCAATATTTATCAATATAAATTATACCCAATTTTTAAAACCGTTCAGCCGGCTGATATTGATTTACGTCCTTTGGTGTTGCTGGGGCAGCAAATACAGCAAAAACTAAGTTTAGAACCTGCTCTGGAAGAATTACTAAACCTTTCTACAAGTTTGATTGCTGAAGATGGTCTGACAGGTTTAGAGCTGAATGATGACGCATCCATTCAAATAGATGCTGAAATAGAAGATAATAATGATATTAAAGAAACGGTTGCTATCTTTATTGAAGAAGCGGAAGAGCATTTAGCAACCATTGATCAGTTCTTGCAGAATGAGAACGAAAATAGACAGGATTATAATGGCTTAATTCGCGCCTTACATACCTTGCGTGGCAGCTCATCCATGGCTCAAATCGAGCAGATTTTTGAAGCCAGTACCAAGACAGAAAATTTATTTAAAACTTTATTACAAGAAGAAATTGTTTCGACTTCTAAGCAAACGGCTTTGCTGGTTCAGTATGCCGAATTTGTACGTGATTATTTGCATGTCCTCAGACAAGGGGAAATGCAGAAACTTGATGCGATTTATGAAACCTTTAATAATGCATGGAATAACTATGGCTTTACTTCAGCTGAAGTAGATGAGGATGTTAATCCTCAAGGTCTGGTTTCTAAACTGATCGCACTAAATATTGATTTGTTATTAGATGCAGAATTCGAATTTGAAAAACGTGCAAAAGTTGAATATCCAGAATATATACAGGCTTTAAGCGAGCAGGCTCAACAGTTATTAGATCATACCGATAATCGTGCTGCTGCTGGTATTCATCGATTTACCAATGAACTAAAGTCAAGTTATGAAGAATTGGTATTAAAGCCAGAATTACTCAATATTGATTATGCCTATGAGTTGTTTGGACAGGCGCATCAAGAATTCATTCATTTGTTTGATACCTTGGCCTCAGGGCAACGTGTCATTTTAAGCGATGAAGTTCAGAAAATATTGAGTGATCTTTCTGCCTTTGTACAGCAAGATCTTGAACAGTTTGAGAATACTGAATCTACAGTTCAAGAAATGCCTGAAGCTCAAATAAATACAGCATCTACGACGTTTGATCTTGCACAGATTTCACAAAAAATGCGCTCTGATCGTGCTCAAATGCAGGCAGCTGATGCAAACAGTGATTTCGATGCAGATTTACTGGGTATCTTTCTGGAAGAAGCCGAGGAATTGCTGGGGGGTATTGACCAGGATTTAAATACGTGGAGTAAAGATCCGGCCAATACCACTGCACTGAATAATCTAATGCGTTATTTGCATACCTTGAAAGGGGGTGCAAATATGATTCAAGCGACTCATATCGGCTTGATTTCACATGAATTAGAGTCAATCTATGAGCGTGTGATTCGTCAGCAAATTACGGTCACACCACAACTGATTAGTATCATCCGTTTAGTCCAGGATGATATTTCAGACCGAATTCAAATTATTCGTGAACAGAACATTGATTACTCTGGTGCTGAATCTATTGAGATTTTGCGTCATATTCAAGAGATTGCGCAAGGTAAGTCTGCGAGTAACGCTGCCGTTGAAACGGTTGCAGTTGAAAATATTGCAGCGGAAATCACTGCCGATGAATTAGCAGAACCAGTAGCTGATTCAGTCGCTTCAGCGGTTGAAATCCAATACGAAGTTGCTTTACAAAATGTTGAAGATCCTGAGGATAGTATTCGCTTAATTGCAGAAGAAACATTCTTGGAGGAAGCGGAAGAGATTCTAGAATCTACCGATGGTTTATTAAAACAATGGTTTGAGCAACGTAGCGATCGTAGCTTGCTGCTTCAATTACAACGTGCTGCCCACAGTCTTAAAGGTGGTGCGCGTATGGTTGAAAATGAACCTGTGGCTGCCATTTCGTATCAACTGGAAACTACTTTTGAACAGTTTGCATTCCATCATTTTAATTCAAATGCTTACGACTTATTATTACAAACCACATTTGCATGGTTAAAACACGCCATCTTTGAGCGGGATTACAGTAATTTTGATAGTCTCAAATTAAGTTTGGAGTCGATTGGATTTGTTGATGTAACCGTTCAATTACCCAATCGTGTGACCCAGTCCGATCTATTATCTGCAGCGAAAACCTTTGAATTTGTTCAAGGTGATGGTACTGAACCACCTGCAATGTTGGGTGAGTGGGACTTGAGTTCGCAACAAGATAACAGCAATGAAATGATCCGTATTTCTGCCGACTTGGTAGAGAAGATGATCGATTTGTCTGGTGAAAATTCAATTAACCGTTCGCGTATTGAAATGGACTTGGGACAACTCGGTAATACCTTGAATGAGATGGAATTGGCGATGAAGCGTTTAGCTGACCAATTACGTCGAATGGAAGGTGAGTTAGAGTCACAAATTATCGCAAAACATGGTTCTGAAAATTCACGTTATGCCGATTTTGACCCCTTAGAGATGGACCAATATTCATCTTTAAACCAGTTGTCAAAATCATTGGCAGAATCTGCATCCGACTTGGTAGACTTTAAAACAACCTTGGCTGAAAAAATCCGTGATACTGAAGGCTTGTTGTTACAACAATCCCGTATTCAGGCCGAGATTCAAGAAAGCCTGATGCGTACGCGTCTGGTGCCCTTTGATCGCCTGTTGCCACGTTTACAACGTATCGTGCGTCAAACATCATCGACCTTGAACCGTCCTGCAGAATTGATAGTTCAAAACACTGAAGGTGAATTGGACCGTACTATTCTTGAGCGTTTAGTGACGCCATTTGAACATATGCTTCGTAACGCGATTGACCATGGCTTGGAAGATACGCAATTACGACATGCAGTGCAGAAGCCGGAAGTAGGACGAATTGTCTTAAATATCAGCAGCCAAGGTACAGACGTGCTGGTATCGTTTAGTGATGATGGTAAAGGGATTGATGAAGCCAAGATTCAAGAGAAGGCTTTAAACTTAGGTTTAATTAAGGCTGATCAATTCCTCGATAAACAGGAAATCCTGCAACTGATTTTCCATCCTGGATTTAGTACGGCGAAAGAAGTTACCCAGATTTCCGGTCGTGGCGTAGGTCTGGACGTGGTTCAAAGTGAAATTAAAGCACTCGGTGGTCATGTCTCTGTAGATTCAGAGCTGGGCAAAGGAACCACCTTTACCATTCGTGTACCAACCACAGTAGCGGTGAGTGATGCCTTGATGGTGAAAGCGGGTGATCAGCAATTTGCGATTTCACTGGCACAAATTGAACGTATAGTTCGAATTGCACCGTCTACCTTAGAAGAGTATTTCAATAGTAAAGATGACTTGTTTAAAATTGATAACACCAATTACAAACTGCGTTATTTATCCGAGTTTGTTTCCAATCAACCGTTACCGCGTTTAAGTAATATTGCGCATTCTTTACCGGTACTTTTAATTAAAAGTAATAGTGGTCAAACCATTGCCTTGCTGGTCGATCAATTGATTGGTTCACGTGCACAGATTGTGGTGAAACCGATTGGTCAACAATTCACGAGTATCGGTGTGGTTGCTGGGGCAACCATTTTAGGTGATGGTCAAGTCTGCCTAATTCTGGATGGTCAAAACATTGCGCGACAAATTCAAGCCACACAGCGCATTAAACATGTATCAGATCAGCGTGATCTGTCCCGTCATAATAATGCACGTCGTTTAATCATGATTGTGGATGACTCGGTGACTGTACGTAAGGTGACATCGCGTTTACTTGAACGTCAGGGTTATGACATCGTGACAGCAAAAGATGGTGTCGATGCGATGGAACAACTGGAAAATGTCAAACCAGACTTAATGTTACTGGATATTGAAATGCCGCGCATGGATGGTTTTGAAGTCACCAATCTGGTTCGTCACCATGAAGTACATCGAGATTTACCAATTATCATGATTACTTCAAGAACAGGTGAGAAGCATCGTGAGCGAGCATTCAGCTTGGGTGTCAGCCACTATATGGGTAAACCGTTCCAGGAAGCGGAATTGGTAAGCAATGTTGAAAACTTGTTAGAGACCAGTCAGGGGTAAATAAATGAGCCAAAATAGTGTTTCAAACTCTACTGTGAATCAAATGACACAACAAGAGTTGCATCACCTTATTACCGTATCGACTGGGTTTATCGATGCATACCTTATCGATTGTTACGGTAAAGAAGCGATGGTGTTACCACAAAATATTGTCTTGTCCGCACTGGATAGTGCCACGCAAGTTCCATTTGTGGAATGGCATGAACTCAAGCTACCTGTCTATGCGGTGAATCATCCCGAACAAAAAACAGGCGTGGCTTTGGTGATTGAGGGCGATGATGTCAGTCAGCGTTTTGCCCTGATGTGTAATGAGATGCCAAAAACCATTCGTCTACGTATTTCTGAAGTGGTCGATGAAGAACAGGCTTTAACTGATCCGGCTGTATTCCAATATGTACGCATGGCCGATCAAGTATTTCATATTCCTAATCTGGCCCACATTCAATCCTCTTTGGGATTGTGATTTTAACGGTTAGCTTGAGTATTGAGTCATAAAAAAAGGAACTTGAATAAGTTCCTTTTTTTATTTATTAAAGTTTTAGTTAGCCAATAAGTCTTCTAAAATCTGTTCATAAATTTCAGCAAGCGGCTCTAAATCGGCCACGTTTACATGTTCGTTAATTTGATGAATAGTGGCATTTAAAACCCCTAACTCTAGTACTTGTGCACCGGTAGGAGCAATAAAGCGACCATCTGAAGTGCCACCACTGGTAGATAGCTCAGTTTCAATACCGGTCACATTGCGAATCGCATTTTTGGCAGCATTGACCAGTTCACCGACTGGAGTCAGGAACGGTAAGCCTGAAAGCGTCCATGAAATGTCATAGTCGACATTGTGGCGATCCAGAATTTCTAAGGTACGTGCTTTAAGTTCATCTGCCGTGACTTCGGTTGAATAGCGGAAGTTAAACAGCAAATTCATTGTGCCGGGCACAACATTGGTGGCACCGGTACCAGCATTGATATTTGAAATTTGAAAAGATGTTGCAGGGAAGTATTCGTTGCCATTGTCCCAAACGGTATCGCACAGTTCAGCCAATGCTTTAGAGGCGGTATGAATGGGGTTAATCGCAAGGTGAGGGTAGGCCACATGTCCCTGTTTGCCTTTCACGGTTAAATTGGCATTTAACGATCCACGACGACCATTTTTAATAATATCACCCAGTTGATTGGTGCTTGATGGCTCGCCCACCAGACACCAGGTCATTTTCTCATTACGTGCTTCTAAAGTTTCTACGACTTTTACAGTGCCGTTAATTGATGGACCTTCTTCATCAGAAGTAATCAGGAATGCAATCGAGCCTTTATGATCTGGATGTTTTGCAATGAAGCGTTCAGATGCCACCACCATGGCTGCAAGTGCCGTTTTCATGTCTGCACTACCACGACCGTAGAGCTTGCCATCACGAATTTCCGGTACAAACGGATTGGAATTCCAGTCATCTAAACTGCCTGTGGGAACCACATCGGTATGACCTGCAAAACATAACACCGGCGCTTCAGTACCTTTACGTGCCCATAAATTATCGACGTCTTCAAAACGCATTGCTTCAATGTTGAAGCCAATTTTTTCTAAACGATCCGCCATAATGTTTTGGCAGCTATGATCGATTGGTGTTACAGAAGGCTGACGTAACAGTTGCAGGCTTAAATCTAGGGTAGCGGAAGAGGTCATGCGATTTTCATCAGTCGATAAATTTGTCAGCACTATAATAGGCGAATATGCCCTTGAATGTGAATGACTGGCCTAAAATTGCCATAAAAAAACCCTATCTAGGATAGGGTTTCATGTGAACTCAAGACGAATTAGTTTTTACGAATTTCGTCAGAAGTTTTTTCAGCAGTATTGGTTACAGCATCTCCAGCTTTGGATACATCTTTACCCACGCCTTTAAATGTATTACAACCAGTTAAAACAAATGCCATAATAAGGGACGTCGCTAGAATTTTTTTCATCATCATCTCCAAGTAATTCATTATTTTGATGTGAGTTTAGGGTAAATAATACCTGAGGTAAAAAATATGAGTTTTTGATGGTAGAAAAGTAACCAATTGTTATAAAGATAGACTTTTCTCATAAAGTTGATGATTAGAATTCTGAAAAAGTAGTGGTGCAGGTCTGAACATATAGAAATTAGGCTTATCTTTTTGCAGATACAAACCATTGATCCACCAGTGCGCAGTTTCACTACTGAGATGAGAGGCCGGACAGATCCACTCTTGTCGTTGCAAACGATAAAAATGTGCATTTTGATGAGGAAGATGACTTCCCCAAGAACCTAATCTCCGTTTGAGATTAACCCAGGTTGGAATGACTTGCTGCCTAGGGCAAACAGGAAGATAGAGCTGACCTTTTAACACGGCAAAACGACGCTCAATCTGGTGTCCTAAAGCATCTTCAAATTGAAATTGTTTTTGGCTAAAGTGATTTAATTTTCGAACCAAAGTATCGCTACGGTTTAAGCCATACCAACACGCCAAAGAATAATCCCGTTCAGCCAAATAATATTTTAAAGCGACTTCCCAATGTTCAATTTTATTGCTTTCGGTATTCAGCAATAGAAAATCAAGTTCCCCCAAGGTTATGGAACCCGCGATTTTTTGAATGCTGTGACCGAGTAATTGATAGGAGTGATAGTTTTGATCGAGCAGCCAAAACCAGATAAACATTTCAAAGCGCAGACCTAAACGGGTACTTTTAAGCTGTTGTAAAAATATTTCTAGTTCTTGAGGATGTTGATCTAAATAAAGCAGTCTTGAGCGATAATTCTGAAAATGCCTTGCCCAGGTTTTGTTGGCATGTAATTGAAAGGAATGTTTCAATACCAGTTCTGGTGGAATAGCAGCTAAAATATTGGGACTGGCTACACAGAATGCCAGTTGTCGAACCAGTAAATTTTTAAATTGAAGCCAAGGTTCATCAAGATCAGAAGCTTGATTTAAAGCAAACATAGAAACACCCAGCGCAAAGTTAAAAAGTGCAGAATTACAACGGATAATGGCTAAAAACACTTTATACTACCGCAATTAGTCGTGTAGGGCAGTGCTATGAAGATGTTGTTTTGGCGGAGTTTGGTGATGATTTTCCTCATCCTGGGCTTTATCGGAGCACTTTTACCGGGTATGCCAACAACAGTATTTCTTATTCTCGCTGCATGGTCAGCCTCAAAAGGTTGGCCGCAAATGGATGCATGGTTACTCAATCATCCTAAATATGGTCCAACATTGCGATCTTGGCGTGAAAAAGGAACTGTGCCGCGTAAAGCAAAATGGTTGGCCAGTATCATGATGCTGTTCAGCGCTATCATCATGCTGTTTACCAATGCGCCGTTGTTGGTCAAAGTATTTACCGATTTGACCATGCTTTCGGTTTCCATTTGGCTGTGGCTACGTCCTGAACCTTCCAATGAAAAGATCAAAGAAGCAGAGTAATACCCGTCATGTCATATTCTTTAGAACAGGCAGATGTCTGGATTGATTTAGCTGGACAAACTTTAAGCTTGCCAAAACATAATAAGTTTTATGTGATTTCTTCAGCTAAGAACGGTATTGGTGAGCAGGAAAACTCAGGCAAGACACCGCGAGGCTGGCACAAGGTCGCGCTTAAATTTGGTCATGCTGCCCCTAAAAATGCAGTTTTCAAAGCGCGACAGGAAACCGGTGAAGTCTATGATGAAGCATTGGCGACCCAATTCCCTGAACGGGATTGGATCCTATCCCGTATTCTCTGGTTAAGCGGTTTGCAAGAGAACTTTAATCAGGGGGAGGGCTGTGACACATTTAAGCGTTACATCTATATTCATGGCACCCCAGACACTGAACCGATGGGTATCCCGATGTCACATGGTTGTATCCGGATGCGCAATGAAGATGTGATTGAATTGTTCGAACTTATTCCTGAGCAAGCATTGGTCTTTATTTCAGAACATGGTTTGAATTTAATTGACTGTAAAATCCGCACAAATATCTAAAGCAACAGCTTAAAAGATGAAAAGTGACAACTCCGCTATGTATGTCGATGGAAAAATAGCATTATTTCCCGATTGTTCAAAAAGCTTGAGCGTTTTTGAGTCAAAACTAAAGTATGAATGTATAAAATTTTGCAGAAAATTCTAAATAAATCACAGAAATTGTTTGTTTTTATAGCGATTAACCTATTTTTTAATCACTCAAACGTAAAATAGCAAAAACAGGCAGAAAAGCGTTTGACAGGCTGTATAGATTCTCTATAATGCACCACACAAACGATGAAGTCGTAAAGGGCGCTTAGCTCAGTTGGTAGAGCGTCTGCCTTACAAGCAGAATGTCGGCGGTTCGATCCCGTCAGCGCCCACCAAGCCTTTACGTTAAATGTTTTAAGTGCAGCGGTAGTTCAGTTGGTTAGAATATCGGCCTGTCACGCCGAGGGTCGCGGGTTCGAGTCCCGTCCGCTGCGCCACTTAATTCAGATAACAAGTTGTTTGTACTTTAATAGCGATATTATGTAAGTGCAGCGGTAGTTCAGTTGGTTAGAATATCGGCCTGTCACGCCGAGGGTCGCGGGTTCGAGTCCCGTCCGCTGCGCCATTTACATGATAGACCTCTTAAGGGCGCTTAGCTCAGTTGGTAGAGCGTCTGCCTTACAAGCAGAATGTCGGCGGTTCGATCCCGTCAGCGCCCACCAGATTTTTTGCGATGCAGCGGTAGTTCAGTTGGTTAGAATACCGGCCTGTCACGCCGGGGGTCGCGGGTTCGAGTCCCGTCCGCTGCGCCATCCTTAAAATCGAAAATGCAACACCCGTTAAGGGCGCTTAGCTCAGTTGGTAGAGCGTCTGCCTTACAAGCAGAATGTCGGCGGTTCGATCCCGTCAGCGCCCACCATATCTTCGGATATGAAACTTATTTATAAGTTTGCCGTGCAGCGGTAGTTCAGTTGGTTAGAATATCGGCCTGTCACGCCGAGGGTCGCGGGTTCGAGTCCCGTCCGCTGCGCCATTTTCTAGATTCCTTGTGCTAGATTGTGGTTACATCCAGCAAGATTTCTTTCTTGCGTCATAAAAATGGCCATGCTGTTTTTATTCCTCAAGGGCGCTTAGCTCAGTTGGTAGAGCGTCTGCCTTACAAGCAGAATGTCGGCGGTTCGATCCCGTCAGCGCCCACCATATATTCTCCTTGCTCAAATCATGTTTTTTTCATAGAATCTCAAGACTATAATAATTTTAAATATTGAAAAACCATGAGAAATCCCTATCAACGCAAAGCTGCGTCAAAAAATCAAAATAATACCTATAATGCTCAAGACATTTATAAACAATTCATTGAAACAATCGTTGCTCAAGGTTCAGTTAGTGCTTTATATGATGACGGCTGGGCTTTATGCGCTACCCCTACAGGTCAGCGTGCATTTGCAGTTTGGCAACATAAAAGTCTGGCAAAGTTGCTGATTAAGGATAATTGGAAAAATTATCAGATTCAGGAAATTTCACTCAAAGACTTTATTGAAAAAGTCATCCCTTTCTTACGTCAGGAAAATACTTGTGTTTCGATGGATTTAACCCCTGAAGGACAGAATGTATTGGTTGCTCCTGAAAAATTATTATTAGATATGAAGAATTATCTGTATCAGATTTATTTGCAAAAACCAGAATTATTTAGAGATACCAAGTTGCCTATGCCACGCAGCATTCGTTTGAACTGATTTTAGTATTCTTGCAATAACCAGCCACTAAGAAAAGCAAAGTATTCCCGTAACCACGAGTTGTAGCGAATATACACAGGTGTTGGTGCACTTATAGTCAGAATCTGTTGATAGCCTTGATGTTTGGCTATGGCTTTGGCGCGTAAAATATGAAAGTCACTGGTCGCAATGACAATTGGCTCATTCAGATTAATGTGATGTGCTCTAAGCAGAGGTTGCACATTGCGTAGGTTTTCTTGGGTACTGGTACTTTGATCTTCTAATAAAATGCGAGCTGGCTCAATCTGATGCTGTTTTTGCATATATTCAGACATCACTTCTGCTTCAGTCATCTGTTCCTTAAACCCTAAACCTCCACTCATCACCATGATCGTTTGAGGATAGTGCTTAACATATGTTGCGGCGACATCTAAACGTTGTTTTAAAGTTGGAGACGGTTGCCCATTTTCTATGCCACTACCGAGTACAATAATTGCGGCTGCGGGTTGTGCTGTCGTGTTCTGCTGAATCGTATATTGCAGATAAACGAAAAAAATTAACAATGTGCCAAGCCACAGAAAGAATCCTGTCCAGGCGTAACGCCATAAAGTCTGGCGTAATTTACTGACTTGGATCACTTTTTGAATCCACTTAAAATATAGGGCATACAGGATGAATCCCATACCGATAATCAACGGAAGAATAATGCCTAAATGACTTTTATCGAGTGAAAGTAACCATAAGCCATCCAGTGCCAAGAAACTGCCTATGATCAAACTGAAGCTACGTTTTAGAAGGTCTGACATACGCTGGCTCTGGGTGATTGTTGTTGTTAGTTTAAACAAATTGGATGCTTAAAGCATAAAAAACCGAGCGCTAAGCCTCGGTTTTTTATCGGCTTTAATTATTTAGTAAACGTCACGACGGTAACGACCTTCGTGACGAAGCTGATCGACGGTTCCTTCACCCAGAATATCAATCAGTGCTTGATCAACATCACTGGCCATACCATTGATACTACCGCACACATAGATTACCGCACCATGATCCACCCAGACTTTAAGTTCTTGGGCTTGCTCACGTAGTTTATGATGTACATAAACTTTTTCTTCTTGATCACGTGAGAAGGCTAAGTCGAGGCGTTGTAACATGCCTGTGGTTTGCCAAGCTTCAATTGTGCTTTGATAAAAGAAGTCATGCTCACGTTGACGTTCACCAAAAATCAGCCAGTTTTGGCTGTAATTTTGACGTGTACGCGCATGTAATAAACTCATTAAGCCGGCAAGACCAGTACCGTTACCAATGCAAATTATCGGACGATTGTCATCAATCAGATGGAAGGATTCATTGGTGCGAATACGCAGTGCAATTTCACTATTTATTGCGGCATGCTGAGTCAGCCAGCCTGAACCTAGGCCCAATTGCCCTTGAGCATCCGATTGTTGACGCACGACTAGGCGCAGCACTTGTTGTGATGGAATACTGGCAATGGAATATTCACGCGAAGGCAGGGGATTCAGTTGTTCCAGTAAATGCTCCATATTGGCAAAAGGTTCAACATCTGCGGTTAAATCTCTATCCCATAGTGCTTGCTCAATACTTACTTGTAATGAATCCACTTGAGTCTGTGCCGAGATCTGATATTTTTGCATAAACTGGACAATACGTTCAGGACTATTACCCGGCTGAATCTCTGCAATATCAACGGCTTGCCAAATCACTTCATGGGTCGGCTTCAATTCGATATTAAATGCAGGTGCACCTATGCTGTTTGGATTGAGCAGATCACGTTTACTTAATATCCAGCTATCGAATGTTTTTTCGATATTCATGGCTTGCAATTCAAGTTTGGTTACTTTGGCTAAAGCGCTGTTCCATGCCTGAATTTGCTGATTGTTGGCATTATCCACCTCAATGGTGGCAAACAATTGCTGTGCCCCATTTCGCTTTAACCATGCATCAATTTCATGCCCGAAGCTACAGAAAGTCTCTGGATATTCGCGAGAGCCCAAGGCTAACACCGCATAGTGTAGATGGCTTAAATCCACTTGTGATGAAAGTATCTTTTTGGCAAAACCTGAAGCTAAATCTGGTGCTTCACCTGTGCCGTACGTGCTGGCGACAAATAAGACCTGTTCAGTATTTTTTAAATCATCCAGACTTAAATGTTGTACGGATTTCACTGTTACAGGTTGCCGAGCTTCTTGTAAGCTAGTCGCAGTACGCCAAGCCAGTTGTTCAGAAATGCCGGTTTGGGTGGCATAGGCAATCAGCCAAGGTTTAGCATTTGGGTCAATAGTGACAGCAGTCAAGCTATTACGTGCTGCTTGAGTCAGTTTCTTTTGTTTGCGGCGTTTAAGATACAGCATCCAGCCGGTGACAAAGAACAAGGGCATAGACAGAGCGGCCAGCATGGCCATAAATTGATAGACGGGACCAAAGAAACTACCCCGGTGAACCGGCAACATACTGCTCATGATTTTTTCATTTAACTTTTTATCTTCATAAATTTCCATGCTTTGAATGGATGAAGTTTTATAGTCGAATGTGGCTTTATTACGCGCACGTTCATGTTGCGGAACAGCATCAACGAAACTCAGTTCAACTTCGCCATTGGCTTTTTTCGGCACGTTGAGGGTCAGGCTTGAATAATCACGACCGACTTGGGCATTAAAGCCTGCCCATGTCCGGGTTAATGCAAGATTGATTTGTTCTGGATTTAGACTCGGCTTATCGCGACCTTCAGCACGAGGACCTTGTTCAGGAGCTTCTCGACCTTTCTCACCTGATTGTGCACGTGCAGTACCACCACGTTCTTCACTGTCCCTTGGGGTATTTCCACCACCTTCACTGCGGCCTTCACCAGCACTACGCTGTGGAGCTTCACCTTTTGATTCTTTTTGCTGTTCCACACCCATCACGGTATACAGACCGCTACGCCACCAGCCATAAGACCAGGTTAAGCCGGTACACGCGATGATCAGGAAGAAAATAACCACCCAAGTTCCCACAACGGCATGCAAGTCCCACAGGAAATTACGACCTTTGAGTTGCGGTTTAATCATGAGCCATTGTTTGAAAGAGTGTTTTTTAGGCCAACGCAGGTATAAACCACTGAAGATGAAGATCAGCAGCATCAGGGTACATGCGCCAGTAATCTGCTTACCTACCGGTCCAATGGTTAAGTTGCGATGCAACTGTTGAACAAACTGGAAGAACTCTCGCCCTTTGATTTCTGGCAAAACCTCGGCAGTGTAGGGGTTAATCATCATGCTATAACCCTTACGTGCACCTTCTTTGACAATATTGATACTGGAAGATGCAGTCGGGTCTTTGGCCACAGTGATGCTATTAATTTTCATCTCTGGATCAGCTTTATTGAAATACTGATACAGTTCTGCAGGTGTTAACTTGTCCCGATTTTCAGCTTGTACGGTATAGCTATCTGGATTCAGCCATTTTTGAATCGGTTGTTCATATGAGTAAATGGCACCGGTAACCCCCATAATCGAGAGGATTAAGCCAGCGGTAATCCCGAGGAACCAGTGGATCTGAAAAAAGATTTTTTTTAACATAGCTGAAAAAGCTGCGGGAGGTGGACGATATTAGCGCGAATTATAACTGAACTTTTAGAAGATGATAAGGATTTTGCAGGTAATATTTATTCTCATTCTCATTTATGATTATTTTAATTAAAAAACCCCCAAGAATTTGGAGGTTTTTAGTTAAATCGTTTTGATTAAAACAGAGCTTAGACCTGTTTCGCTTCGCCCACTGTTTCTTTTAAATGCTTGCGGATGGTATTGAATGAAAAATTCTTTGAATCCATGCGTTTTGGCAAAATATAAGCACCTTGCTGACCTTTAACCTTGAAATTAATCAACATAAAGTCAGGCGTGTTATACCATTCATAAATATCTTTCCAGCCAATTGCACCCATACCTTCCTGCGCACCCATTTTTTGACGCATGATCAGCCCGTGGGGTTGTACACCTAAACGAATGCCCTTAATTTCTTGCACTGGGAATTCATTCATTTTACGTTTCACATACCATTCCAGTCCGAATTTACGGATGAGGAAGTACGCCACGACGCAGACTAATGCAACCCAACAAAAAATAGTCGAATAGTTCTTTAACAGGATAATACCAACAATAGATAGCGCAGCCACAACCGCCATAATTATCCAAGTCTTGGTGCCAATTTTGTTGGTACTACGCCAAATAGCAAGTTGAGCTTGTCGTTGTTCAGCCTCTGAAATTTCATAGTTCACAGGCTGTAGGGTATAAGCGTATAAATTTTTCGCGGTCATAATGAATTAACAAATCTAGAACTGTAAAAAGTTTAGCATTATTTATACCCATTCAGTGAGTATATTGTTCCAAAATCATTCGAATTATAATGAGGCCAATTCGGTGGCCTTATCATCTCGATCATGACTCAAGCTTTGCTTTAAGCGACTGAGTTGTTTCAGAATACTTAACATCAAAGATAATTGCTGTAAAACAATCAGCGATTTCTGATCATCTTCATTATTTTGGCTTAAGCGTTGACGAATCGTGTTCAGCATGTTTTGTGCTGTCAGGTCGGGAACTTCATCTTTTAATAAAGAACCTTGGATATCCTCTAA
The DNA here is from genome assembly GCF_001647545.1 of Acinetobacter sp. SFB. GTDB lineage: Bacteria > Pseudomonadota > Gammaproteobacteria > Pseudomonadales > Moraxellaceae > Acinetobacter. The sequence goes on along the minus strand of NZ_LSZH01000013.1, from coordinate 335,816 downwards.
AGCCAGATCTAAAAGATTTAATACCTCTTGATCCTGTATTTTTTCACGATGTGCCCCGAGCGCGGCAATATAGCTGAGCAGGGTGTGATTCAAACATAAGAATTCAAAAGCCAGACTTTTTTGTGTGGGATCGAAATCTGGCTCTGTGGCTAAGGTTGAAATCAGCGAGGCAACTTCAGCATCATTATTATGTGCAGCACGACGTACCACACGATATTTAAGACCGTGATTACGCCCATATTTATACTGTTCGATCACTTCGGCAAGATAGTCAATTTGCGCACTCAATGAGCGCTTCATGGTGCGTGAGAGACGGCGGAACTTCCAGTCGGGGAAAATAAAACTGACGCCAAACCATGCCAAAGCACAGCCAATCAAGGTATTAATCATGCGGGGTAAAGCGGCATCAAAGCCCATTCCATCCAGATTGAAATTAATCAGCGCAAGAATGGTAATAAACGCGGTGGCCTGGGCATACTGTTTACTGCGCAATTCAAAGAACAGCACGCCACTCAACACTAATAATAAGAGTTGACCTTCAATTGACGGGATAAAGTACAAAATCGCATAGCCCAGAATAATACCCACTAAAGTCCCGACTATACGCAGGCGTAAACGACGTTTGGTGGCATTGAAGTTCGGTTGGCTGACAAAAAGGGCAGTCAGTAAAATCCAGTAGCCATATTCAATCTGGGTTACTTGAACAAAAATATAACCAATAAGCAGAACAATCGAGACCCGTATTGCATGCCTAAACAGCACAGATTCCGGGGTTAAGTGCTGTTTAATGCGGATCACCACATCATCCCAGCCTTTTAAGTCGTCATCTTTCAACTGGTTTTCAATATGTTTGGTTTTATCAAGCTTGATATAACGTTCGGTTTCTACATTACGCAGTTGGGCATCAATCGACTTTAAATTTTGATACAGGGAAAATAGTGCGTTGATCCAGACTTGGTCATATTGTTGTTCAGCACGTAATTTCTCTAAAGAGAGTTTTAAATTGGCAAAAGTAGGCTTAAAGCGCTTGTTATGCTGATAGGCTTCACGGTGCAAAATACTGTAACTTAAATCTTTACAGGCTTTTGCTTGAATGAATAAAATTCGTTGGAAGCGAAACAGGATGTCGCTATGTTCAAAAATTTTAACCAGTTTTTGATAATCAATATGTGCTGAATCGGCACGTTCATGAATATCTTGCGCGACAAAATAATATTGCAAGCTGCGACGGGTATCTTTTTGTCCCCGGTCACCCTTTAAACGGGTCAAAAGCGCAGTTTTCATTTCATTGAAAATGCCGACCAGTTTGCCATTTTCCAAAGACAGCTCAATCATGCTTTGTTGATAACTGTTTGGGGTCATGTCGACATCAAACAGATTCGATTTTGCAAACAGAAAATCTCCCAGAGATGAATAACACTGCGACAATTTATCTTGCACTTGGCGAACTGGAAATAACAAGAAACTGATGGTTGAAATCAGCCCATACCATGCCGCACCTGTCACCAAAAGCAAGGGTTGGCTATACCAGTTATCAAATAGCTCCACACCTAGCATCGAGTAAACTGAAATGACCAGGCAACCATAGGAAATGGTGGCATAACGACGCCCCAGTGAACCCAGCAGAATCCAGCCGATACAGGAAACAATCAGGCCTAAGGCAAATAAAATCGGATAAGGAAATAAGAAGTAAATCGAGCTGGCGGTAATAAAAAAGCCGATATAAGTATAAATCAGGTTCATGATACGAACCGAAAAACGGTCGTCAATATCACTTAATCCAGCTGCGACCACTCCTAAGGTCAACGGGATGGTGAGGAGTTGGTTACCTAAAAGATAAGGAACAAAGGCTGTACCCGAAAAAGCAATGATCATGCGGATGTTGTACATGAATGTTGTGTTATAGGTTGCTTTACGAAGTCTAATGAGCCAGCTATTCAAGATTAAATCCTTATCAAACTTTCAGGTCAAACATATTGAAAACATTGAATACGTTTATGGATTTAAAGACGTATTCAATGAAGTCTACTATGGAAAAATATTTTTTATATAGTTTATGCATCTATATCGTTAAGTTTATGACGTTGCAAAATCATTGATTTTCGGTCTGCACAGCTGTTGTTTTAAATGGTTCAATTGCGGCAACATGCTAAACATCAATGAAAGCTGTTGAATAACGATGAGTGATTTAGAAACATCAAGAGCAGATTCATTTAAGTGCTGCTGTACTGTATTTAAGACAGTATAACTTTTGAGGTTTGGCATTTCATCACTCAAAAAAGTAAGTTCAATATCTTTCAATGCCAAATCTAGTAAATCCAGAATTTCAGGCGCTTCAATTATTTCACGATGAGCGCCCAATGCGGCAATGTAACTTAAGAATGTATGATTTAAACATAAAAATTCGAATGCTAAAGCTTTATGCGTTGGATCATAGTCAGGCTCTGTTTCAAGGGTGGAAATGAGTGAGGCAATCTCGGCATCTGTATTATTGGCAGCACGACGCACCAATCGATAATTTAAACTATTATTTCGACCTTCACGATATTGAGTAATCACTTCTGCTAAATATTCACTTTGCGATTTTAAGGAACGCTGAATCGTTCTTGGTAAGTTGCGAAACTTCCAATCTGGAAAAATGAACAGAATACCGAGCCATGCGAGGAAACAGCCAATAATCGTATCGATTAAACGTGGAATAGCTGCTTCATAGCCTACGCCATCAAAGTTGAAATTAATTAAGGCTAAAATCGTGATAAATGCGGTAGCTTGCGCATATTGCTTACTACGCAATACTAAGAAGAGTGCACCACTAATCGTGAGTATTAATAGTTGTCCGACCAAAGAAGGTACAAAATAAAGCACAATATAACCAATAATAATGCCGATAAAAGTCCCTGAAATTCTTAAATATAAACGACGTTTGGTGGCATTAAAATTCGGTAAACAGACAAAGACTGAGGTCAATAAAATCCAGAAACCCGATGGAATATTGGTAATCTCAACCAGAACATAACCGACAAAAAGAACAGTAGATAAACGAATCGCATGCCTGAATAAAATAGATTCGGGTGTTAAGTTTTGCCTGACTCGAATCACAATATCAGACCAGCCTTTTAAGTCATCATCATTTAATTGGTGGTCTAGAGATTTGTCATGGTCATGTTTTATATGTTGTTCTGTTTCGATATTATTCAGTTGATGATCAATGGCTTTCAGATTTTGATAAAGAGAGCTTAAAGAATTAATCCAACTTAGATCATAAGTTTTCTCATCCCGAAGTTTTTCGATTGAAATTCTTAAGTTTTGAAACTTGACTTCAAATTCTGGATTATGTTTATAAAAATGACCATGTAAAATGCTATCGCTTAAATCCTTGCAGGCTTTTGCTTGTAAAGAAAAGATCCTTTGAAAGCGGAACATGATATCGCTATGTTGGAAAATTTGGGTAAGTTTAAGATAATCAAAATGGGAGGAGTCAGCACGTTCATGTATATCTTGAGCTACAAAATAATATTGCAGGCTTCGACGTGTATCTAGTCGGCCACGGTCACCTTTTAGCCGAGTTAATAAGGTGCTACGCATTTCATTGAACATGCTCACCAAATGACTATTTTCAAAAGATAAACTAATCATACTTCGCTGATATGTTTGAGCTGTCATTTCAACATCAAACAAATTTGATTTTGCGAAGAGCACATCGGCTAAGGATGAATAGCAAAGGGACAATTGATCTTGTACTCTGCGGATAGGGAAGAGTAAAAAAAAGATCGTAGAGATTAAACCGTACCAGACCGCGCCAGAAACAAGCAGGGCTGGTTGTACATACCATGGTTCAAATAGATGTACGCCCAGCATTGCATAGACTGTCACCACCAAGCATCCATATGATATTGACGCATATCTTCTACCCAATGAACCCAATAAGATCCATCCGATACATGCGACAATAAAGCCACACGCAAACACAAAGGGGTAAGGAGATAAAAGCTGTACGGCAGTGGCAGTAATGAAAAAACCAATGTAGGTATAAATCATATTCATTATTCTGACCGAGAAGCGATCATCGATGTCGCCTAAGCCTGCGGCAACCACTGCTAATGAAAGAGGAATAGTAAGGATTTGATTACCGATTAAATAAGGAAAAAATGCAGTTCCCCCAAAGATAATCAACATACGTATTGTGTATAGAAATGTGGTGTTATAGGTTGCTTTTTTCAGCTGAACCAACCAAGTATTCAAACCCCAATCCTTAAAGTGCTTTATTTTTCGATGCGGATTATATGATGAATATAAGATGAATATTCACTTATCTTTAGCAGAAATTTTATTATGTTCGGTATAGACTTGAAAATATACAGTCTTCAATTTGAATAACAGCAGATGTCGGAAATTAGAGATAGACAGCAGTATGCGACGAGTTGGATCATTCTATTGGCTTTATTGACCTCTTTGGGTCCTTTATCCATAGATATGTATCTACCCGCCTTACCGCAAATGGCCAATGACTTTGGGGTTAGTACACAAATAGTGGCCAATACTTTACCTGCCTATTTTTTAGGTCTGGCATTGGGACAACTGATTTATGGGCCTTTGAGCGATCGAATTGGCCGTAAACCGCCCCTGTATTTTGGTTTGATGCTTTATATCGTAGCAAGTCTGTTATGTGTCTTTGCAACTGATGAATGGAGTTTAATTGCAGCGCGTATTTTACAGGCCGTTGGGGGCTGTGTCGGGGTAGTGATTGCCCGGGCTGCTATTCGTGACCGTTTGGACATGCAAGCTTCTGCACAAGCCTTTGCCAGTATGATGATTGTAATGGGGATTGCACCGATTATTGCGCCAAGCCTGGGCGCAGTCGTATTGAAGTTTTTTGCGTGGCAGGCCGTCTTCGTCTTTTTAATGTTGATGGGTGTGGTCTGCTTGCTGTGCGTCCACTTTTTCTTTAAAGAAAGCCTGACGCCTGAACGCCGTTTAAAATTGAATCTCAACCAGATATGCAGGCTATATGCGACCATTTTTATTGATCGCAGTTTTAGAGTGCCGATGTTGGCGGGCTGTTTTTCGGGTGGCGTATTATTTTGCTATATCAGTTCATCGGCTTCCGTATTGATGGATGATTATGGTTTGAATCAGCAGCAATTCGCTTATGCCTTTGGTTTAAATGCCTTTGGTATTATGTTGTTATCTACGTTAAATAAAAAACTGGCGCATCGATTTTCGGTACTCGCTCGTTTGAAAATAGGTGGCATGCTTCAACTGATAGGTGCGTCTATTTTATCCATTGCTGGTCTGATCGGTCAGATCCCATTGTGGATAGTACTCTCAGGCATGTTTTTGGCGGTTGCGGGGATTGGTTTTACTGGACCGAATGCCATGGCTTTGGCCATGTCGGAACAAGGGTCGCGTGCAGGAACCGCCAGTGCCATTATGGGGAGCATGCAGTTTGCCTGTGGTTTACTCGGTGGTGTGATTCTGAATTTCCTGATTTGGAATTCACTTTTAAACATGGGTTTAGTGATGCTCATGTTTGTAGCTGTAACTTTGCTGGCGATCATGCAATTAAATCCGCCTGCACCCCATGAGCAAGCAAAAACTTAAGCTTAAAGCTCAAACAAAAAATGTAATAAAAAGAGACGCTATTAAAGGTCTCTTTTTATTGTTAGATGAATTGAACCGGTTTATTTATCCCGCTTACTCATCCAGGAATACAGTAAATTCTTCAACCGCAATACCGCAATACGTGGGGTAATAAAGCTATTTACGATAGCATCCGGATGAGCATAACCCAAGGCAATGGTACAGACCAATTCTTTTCTTTATCTTCCGGGGCATTTAGTACATCGAGTACGATCGGATGAAAATGATTCCAGGCCGCTTGAGGACAGCTATACAGACCACGTTCTTTAGCCGCGATCATGATATTTTGAATCATCATGGAAATATCCATTTTAGAGCCAATCCCCATAATCTTATTCACGGTAAAATATAGAGCGACAGGCGCATCGAATCACTGAAAGTTGCGCAGTTGCTGGCGCGCCATTTGTTCTTTTTCACCTTTTTGTATATTTAATAATCGGTATAAACCCCAGCCATTTTCACGGCGACGCTCAATAAACGGTGAAATCCACGTTTCTGGATAATATGCAAAAGTCTCTTTGTATTGGTTTACAAGTTCTGGCTGGGTAGTCAGTTCCATTTGTGCTTTACATACCCGTTCAACCATTTCATCACGTTTTTCCCCAGTCACCCCATAAACTTTCCAAGGTTGTGTATTGGTTCCTGAGGGTGCCCGACTCGCCACAGTTAAAATGTCTTTAATAATTTGCGCATTAACCGCTTTATTTAAAAAGCCCGTACGGAATGACGTGAAGTAATCGCATCATCAACATGGCGAACTTGTTGCAAATTCATAAAAACTCCTTTTGCAATGAGTTTTTTGGAACTAAGTCCCTATATACATTAGTCTAGTATTTGAGCATGAGATTTTGTATGGATTTTTGCTAAGCTAAAGAATCTATTCACTATTTTTAAAGAAAGAGCTAAAAAGAAGATTATTTTTCAAGCATTGCTTAAGAAAACTGATTTTAATCAAGCAGAGAACTTGATAGATTGAGGGCAACATATGGCTTACATATGTTGTACTTTTATAATACATTAAGCTTTTTCACTGTACTAATAAGCAGAAAATGCAATGATTTTTAAAGCTTTTTATAATTTTAAATCATGATTTTTTCATTGATTTTTTGGGTTTTTAAGGGTCAGTTATGCACGGATGCGAAATATTTAAATTGGAGATTAGAATGAGTCGCTTACTCAACGGTAAATTTATGGCTAAAAGTTTAGCATTAGCAGTGACTGCTGTAATGGTAAGCACAGCACATGCAGGAAAAACTGAACAACAACAAATTCAAGAACTACGTCAAGAAGTTGAAACATTAAAATCTTTAATGCAACAGCAACATCAAGTTCAACAACAGCAGCAAACTCAAATTGAACTAGTTAAAGTTCAACCTGTTCAGATTGTAGCAGCACCAGCAGCTAAACCTGAATTAACAACTGGTTTTAAAACCAAAGCCGGTTCAAGTGTAAATATGTATGGTTTCATTCGTGGCGATGCCAACTATATTATTGAAGGTGCAGATAACGACTTCAATAGTACTCATACTAGTACGGGTACGACCAGAGATAAATTACGTGCGACAGCGAAAACTACCCGTATTGGTCTTGATTTTAATACCCCAGTAGGGGACGCACAAGTCGGTGGTAAAGTTGAAGTTGACTTTGCAAGTGCGACTGAAAATTTACGTATCCGTCATGCTTATTTAACTTATAACAACTGGTTATTTGGTCAAACCACATCTAACTTCTTGTCTAATCATGCACCAGAAATGATTGACTTTAATACCAATATCGGTGGTGGCACAGCACGTATGCCTCAAGTACGTTATAGCCTTAAACTCGCTCCTGCTACTCAGTTACTTATATCTGCAGAAAAGGGTGATAGTGCTGCTACTGCTACAGATATTAAATACAGCCTGCCAAACTTAACTGCAAAATTAACTCAGGGCTTTGCAGAAGGCAAAGGTTCTGTTTCTGCACGTGCGTTAGTTGAGAATTATAAATCAACTGCTGCAGATGAGAAACAAACAGCCTGGGGTATAGCTGCAGGGGTGAATTATCAAATCACTGATCCTTTAAAAGTATCGGCAGATGTTTCACATGTAGTGGGTAACAGCAATTATTTATATGGCAGTAATTCAGCTTATGTAGTTGATCCTGTGAACAACAGTGTTGAACAGAATGAGTTTAATGCTGTTCAGGTCGGTGCAACTTATAAAATTTCGCCTAAGTTACGTTCAACATTGGCATATGGTGCACACTTTGCCGATGATGGTACTGACTACGCACGACTTAATACTGCAGCGAATGAAGAAGTACAACAAGCATGGATTAACTTTATCTATTCACCGGTTAAGCCGATTGACTTAGGTATTGAATACCTTAATGGCAAACGTGATACCTTCGCTGGACAGTCATTTAAAGATAACCGTGTAGGTTTAATGGCGAAATATAATTTCTAATCAAAAAGTTTAGAAATATCTAACAAAAAGAGGCGATTTATTCGCCTCTTTTTTTATTTGTGCTTTCACAATATGATGAGTTGTTTATAAAAAATCTTTATTTATAAGAAATAGATTTTAAACAGCCTGATTTTTCGCAATAAGCAAAATTGTAAAAAAACAGAGACATTAATTAGAAAATCTGGATAATATATCCTTTTTTGAACATTACTTGGCGTGATAGCTTTATCATTGCTGAAAATGCATGTCTGTTTTTGCATATCCTGCAGATATTGGCATGATGAGGACTAGAAGCTTTAAATGAGACGATCTCTCATGAGTGAGCGGGTTAGTAGGGATTTAAGGAAATGTTCTTTCTTTGAATTCCAACAATATGGTAACTTGCGTCGTCTTTTTTATATTTTTTCATTTTTATGAAAAAATAATCTCCTTGTTCGTAGTTTCATCAAAATGAATTTTTCTATATTCCTTTTTGTTGTACAGCTTTTATTTTGTTTGGTCTTTACCAAATGGTTCTTGAGCTTTTTTTCTTTCAAGAAATACTAAGGCTATAGAACAAAAAGAATCCAACTATTTTATGGACAATGATGATGGAATTTACTTTTAATGCCTTTTATACGCTCATTGCAGCGGTAATCGTTCTTTTATTAGGACGGTTTCTTGTCAATAAAATTGATTTTTTAAGACGTTACAATATTCCGGAACCCGTGGCCGGTGGCCTAGTGGCTGCAATTGCTTCACTATTTGTGCACAATATTTGGGGTCTGAGCATCTCTACGAGTACTGAACTCCAAACCAGTTTTATGCTGATTTTCTTTGCCTCTATTGGTCTAAGTGCAAATTTTAGCAAGTTAAAAGAAGGTGGTTTGGGGCTGGTGATTTTCCTGGTTTGTGTGGCTTCATTTATTATCGTGCAAGATTTTGTCGGTATTAGCTTAGCGACTTTACTAGGAATCGATCCTTTAATTGGCTTAATTGCGGGTTCGATTACCTTGACGGGTGGGCATGGTACGGCAGGTGCTTGGGGTGAGATTCTAGAAGTTGAACATGGCATTCAAGGTGCTTTAGCCTTGGGTATGGCCAGTGCAACTTTTGGTTTAATCATTGGCGGCATCATTGGCGGTCCTTTGGCCAAAATGTTGATTAACCGTCATCAACTTGCCCAGCCACGTAGCAATAAGCAAAGAGAAGACCGTGATTCAACACTGAATGCCGATACCGATTCCACTGAATTTACCCAATTTGAATATCCGCATCAGGTGCGTTTAATTACGGCTGATAATGCGATTACTACTTTGGGTATGTTTGCGGCATGTTTAGCTTTTGCTGAATTCATGACTGGCTTTAGTAAAGGAAGCTGGTTTGAGCTTCCGACCTTTGTATGGACGTTAGCCGGCGGTGTTATTCTGCGAAATGTGCTGGAAGGGGTATTTAAAGTTGGAATTTTCGACCGTGCAATTGATGTATTCGGAAATGCCTCTTTATCGCTTTATCTCGCTATGGCATTACTGTCTTTGAAGTTATGGCAATTGTCTGATTTGGCTGGCCCATTGGTGGTTATTCTGGGTGCTCAAACACTAACCATGGCACTTTATGCGGCATTTGTGACTTTCCGCGTTATGGGTAAAAATTATGATGCTGCCGTACTTTCTGCAGGACATTGTGGTTTTGGTATGGGTGCGACACCTACTGCCGTAGCGAATATGCAGGCCATTACCAATATGTATGGCCCTTCGCATAAGGCATTCTTGATTGTTCCATTATGTGGGGCATTCTTTGTCGATTTAATTAACGCCACCGTCATTCAAGTGATTCTTAAGTTTTTTGTATAAGTCTGAATGTATTTCTAAAAAGCCCTAGTAATCTAGGGCTTTTTTATTATTGAACATTATAAAAGGCCAGAATGAGTTGGTAGGTCATAAAACTACCAATTAAACTCAACCAGACGGGCAGCTTGGTTTTGAGTAAGGCGATGACTACGGCAATAAATATAAGATCAGTAATATTTACAATATAATGTTGTGCCATTTGTATGACCATGCACAGTAAAAGACCCACCACTGCCGCATTGATTCCCACCACTGCATGACGAATATCGGCTTGATTCATTAACCATGACCAATAGGGCAAAGTTCCAAAAACAAGAAAAAAGGAAGGCAAAAATATGGCTAAGGTAGCGATACAGGCATTGAGAATCGGATAGGGGGTTAAAGTTAGGAGTGCACCCACATAACTGGCAAAGCTGAATAAAGGACCAGGCATGAGCTGGGCAAAAGCATAACCTAAATCAAATTTCTCGGCAGGAATTAAACCCGTTGCAACGAAATCCTGATGTAAGAAAGGTAGAACGATATGTCCGCCACCAAAAACCAGAGAGGCACTACGATAGAAGCTTTCTACAGTTTGCAGCAATATACTGCTTTGCTGCCAGTTCAGAACGAGAAAGATGAAAAAAGGCAGTATAAATAGAATTAACCAAAGATAGGCATGAGATCTTTGAGGAGAAAAAATAGCAATCTTGAAAGAATTTTTTTCTGTTTTATTTTCTTTGATTTTAGACAATCTGGGGCTTAAGTATATTCCCACCAAGGCGGCTATAAATATCACTATAATTTGATTCATTGGCAGCGGAACAGTGTAAATAAATAAGGTCGAACCCAGCATTAAAATGTATTGCCACAGTCGGGTGCAAAAATTGCCCAGCATCTGCCAGAACGCCCAAGCCACTACAGCCAAAACAATCAGTTGAATACTATGAAAAAATTCTGAAGAAAGCAGTGGGAACAATTGCTGACCCAATACTGCAACCATAGTCATTAAGATTGCTGAAGGTAAGGTAAAACCTAACCATGCAAGCACAGCACCCCAATAGCCTTTTTTTACATAGCCAATGGCCAAACCTACCTGGCTGCTGGTTGGGCCAGGTAAAATTTGTGCCAAAGCAAGCAGCTGGGCATATTGCTGATCATCTAGCCAGTTTAATTGCTTCACAAAAGTGTGATGAAAAAACACCAGATGCGCCGCTGGCCCACCAAATGCGAGGCAACCTAATTTTAGAAAAGTCAGGAAAATAGTGCGATAATGAAGAGATGGCATAGGCAAATTCATTCGGAGCGATCTTTTAAAGTTTAGTATTTTTTGATGGCAGTTTAACGAAATACTACAATGTGAAAAACATATAGTTCTTAAACTGTACGACTTTTAAAAGATAAGCTTATTAATCTTTGGGTGGTTCATGATAAATATCAAATTTGGTTATATTGCTTTAGCTGTAGTAAGTGTAGCGGGATGCCAAAGTGTTCCATATTCTAAGCTTACTGTAGGTTCTACAGGCTTATCTGAATCTCCCAGTGTAGATGCACAAGTACATGCCGACCGCATTGACTTTAAAAAATTAAAAAAACAGGAAAATCGTCCGATTGTTGCTTTGGTGCTTGGGAGTGGCGGGGCTCGTGGTTATGCGCATATTGGTGTCATTCAAGTATTGGAACAACAAGGGATTCATCCTGATTTTATTGTAGGAACCAGTGCAGGAAGTATTGTCGGCTCTATTTATGCCAGTGGTAAAACAGCGACCGAATTACGTGATATTGCCTTGAATATGAAAGCCCAGGATGTGCGTGATGTAAAACTGGATATAAAAGGTTTTTTTGACGGCAAAAAAGTTGAAAACTACGTTAATCAACAAGTGAACAATACCCCGTTAGAATTGCTTAAAACCCCGATGTATGTGGTAGCGACACAATTAAAAGAAGGCAAGAAAGTGGTCTTTAATTATGGCAACACCGGGCAGGCAGTACGTGCTTCAGTGTCTATTCCCAGCATGTTCGTTCCTACTAAAATCGGTACAGATGAATATGTCGATGGTGGCCTGGTCAGTCCTGTACCTGTAGATGTGGCACGTGATCTGGGTGCAGATATTATTATTGCAGTAGACATTTTGGCTCAACCCATGCATACCGAAACCAGTAATCTTTGGGGTTTGTTTAACCAAAATATTAATATCATGCAAAATCATTTGGCCAGTGAAGAGCTGAAACATGCAGATATTGTAATTCAGCCTGATTTAAGAGAAAAAGCACATATTTTTGATGTTAGAGGCCGTGAAATGACCATACGAGCGGGCGCAATAGCAGCACAAAATCAATTAAATGCTATTTCAATTGTATTCAGTCAAAAACACTCTAGAACTGCAACTCAACAATTGAGTGTGCATGATTAGTGGGAAGTTTAAATAAATTGAAAAAAGGAATGCTAAGAACAAGGCATAAATTTTTATAATGAAGCTTTGTTCCTGTTTTTAATACGGTCATAAGTATTCTAAGTTCGATTGATAAGTATGCAAATTAAGCTGAATTTTAGTGTAAAGATAAATTAATCAATTGATATTACTGAGTAAAATTAATTAAGTGTCTAAAAGTTTCATACTATAATATTTTTATATTAATATGTTTTTGTTCAATGATTTAAGTTTACCGCTGAGTGAAAAGTCAATAAACTCAACTTTATTAGAGTCAATATGAAAATATATTTTTGTAAGGTGAGTTAAATGAATAACAGCAGGATGAATATAGAAACAATCAGCATCGAGGATAAAGTCAAAATGGCGACAATGGAACATCTTGTTTTTACAGTGACTGCAGAAAATGCGGATGGTACCTTAAGTATTGAAACACAGCTCGATCAACAGAATGTGCTCAGTTATGGCAATATTTCCAGAGAGATGTTACGTAAAATCGTTGCTTAATATTATTGAATAGGCTGTATTCTATTATTGCACCCTTAAATTCTTAAAAGAATATCTGTAAATAGATTTTGATTGAGTCTTAATTATACTCACCAGCTCATTATTTAAAAATGAAAGGGTTTAAAATTTATGTGCGTGTATTTTTTGTAGTCAATTTTTGAGTATTTATTCTATAAAACAAGGATAAATTAAAAATATAGTAGATACAGTATGTTAAATAAACAGTTATATATTTTTTTGAATGATACTAAAATCACTATAAATAATAATGATGATTATATTGCCGATTTTGACATTCTATTTCGTGGAAAAACGATATAATAATGGCTTAATACTATTGTCTATCCGAGAGTCTAGAGAACGCGATGTCCCCATTAGATCAAATTGCTCCAGCATTAGATGACCAGTCTGAATTAACTATGTCGGTTTTAATGACCCCAGATATGGCTAACTTTTCAGGTAATGTTCACGGTGGAACAATTTTAAAATTGTTGGATCAAGTCGCATACGCATGTGCCAGCCGTTATTCCGGAAGTTATGTGGTAACTTTATCGGTTGATAAAGTCAATTTTAAAGAACCGATCCATGTGGGAGAATTAGTCACTTTCCTGGCTAGCGTGAACCATGTAGGGCGTACCTCTATGGAGATCGGGATTCGTGTAGAGGCACAGAATATTCAAAAACGTACCGTCCGCCATACCAATAGCTGTTATTTCACTATGGTCGCTGTAGATGAAAATGGTAAGCCACAACAGATTCCAGCGCTCAATTTAGATAATGACTGGAAGCGTTGCCGTTTTGAAGCGGCTGAACAGCGCAAAGTGGCACGTCTTCAAGAAAATCATCATCCATCGTGTAGTATTTATAAGAAAACTTCACAGTGATAATAAGCATTGAATGAAAAAAGGCCGCTACTCAGCGGTCTTTTTTTGAGATGAAATGAGGGTGATGTCTGTACAACTAGACTCAATCGGCATATTATAAAACGATACGTATCGTTTCGTTTTGGTGATTTCATGACTGAAGTAGAAGTAGAAAAAACGTCACGCCGTAAGCAATGTATTTTGAAAGCTGTTGTCGTAGCATTAGAAGAATATGACTACAGCCATTTAACTGTAGAAGATATTGCTGCACGTGCAGGGGTAGGAAAATCAACAATTTACCGCTGGTGGAAGCATAAGTCTGATTTGGTTTTCGATGCCTTTAAAGAGCACACTGCTTGTGTATTTGAATTGGATTTTCAACAAAGTTTGCAATTTAATCTGAATCAGCAACTTTTAAAGTTGTCGCATGCATTGAATCATCCGGTTGGACGGGCACTCTTGGTCGTCATGGCTGAGCATCGTGAAGCTGCGGGTGAGTTCTTTAAACAGTATTTATTGCCGCGCCGTGTGCAAACCCGCAAGCTGATTCAAATCGCCATTCAACGTCATGAAATTATTGCTGACTATCCATTTGAGCTGATGCTGGATGCGCTGTATGGTCCTATTCATTATCAGATTATTTTCTTCAATCGTATGCCGGATGAAACGTATATTCAAAATCTAGTGGGTTTGCTGATGCAACCCGTTCTGATTCAAAAGTAGCGCTACGCTACACGGAAGTGGGTCATTATGTCTGCAACGAGTACCGGGCGTTTATGGAATCGCTCTTTTCTATTGTGTCTGTTTAATAACCTGTTTTTATTTACGTATTATTATGCGCTCTTGACCATTTTGCCGATTTACATCATGAAGGATTTAGGTGGCACGGTCAAAGAAGCAGGTTTGGCACTGACCTTATTTCTGCTGTCTTCAATTGCAGTTCGCCCATTTTCAGGATTGATTGTTGAAAAATTGGGAAAAAAAATATCCTTTCGCGGTTCCGAATTTTTATTTGTGCTTTTTTCTTTTAGCTATTTGTTTGCAGATAGCATGTGGGCTTTACTGATTATCCGCTTTGTTCACGGCATCTGGTTTAGTGTATTAACCACGGTCACCGTGCCGATTGCCAATGATTATATTCCGGATCATCGTAAAGGTGAGGGGATGGGTTATTTTGTCATGTCGACTAATCTTGCCGTGGTATTTGGCCCCTTGATTGCTTTAACCGTGCTTCAATTTACCGACTTTATGATGCTGTTTGCCATTTTAAGTGCTGTGATCTGCCTGGGCTTTATTTTTTGCTTAATGGTGCCGGTACAAGAAAATAAATGCGATAAATTACCAAATAAAGTAGAAGAAAAACGGTTGGGTTTGCATGACATTATTGAAATGCGTGCAGTTCCGATTGGCTTTGTCGCATTGCTGACTGCATTTGCCTATTCCAGTATTATGAGCTTCATTACCGCATATAGTGAATCTAAGGACTTACTCGCCTATACCAGTTTATTTTTTATTGTATTCGCCATTTCCATGATTGTAGTAAGACCGTGGGTTGGAAAAATTTATGATCGTAAAGGGGCCAGCGCCGTCATTTATCCTTCGTTTATTTTCTTTGCTTTAGGCTTGGTGGTGGTGAGTTTTATTTCAAACCAATGGATTCTTTGGCTATCTGCTATATTTATTGGGATTGGTTATGGTTCATTATTTCCCTGTTTTCAAACTTTAGCGATTCAGTCTGTGCCCAAGCAGCGAATGGGACATGCAGTCTCGACCTTTTTCACCTTGTTTGATTTGGGTATGGCTATTGGTTCGGTAGTTCTTGGCTTGATCATTGCCTATTATGGTTATCAAAAGACTTATCTATTCTGCGCTGTCATTACTGTGGCAACCTTATGTGTCTATAAATACACAGTTGCAGCATCACTTAAACAACCCAAATAAAGAGGTACGGCTGTGGAATTACGTCATTTACGCTATTTTGTTGCAGTGGCAGAAGAGCTGAATTTTACGAAAGCTGCACAACGTATGTGCACGGTACAGCCCTCTTTAAGCCAGCAAATTAAAGACCTTGAACAGGAAGTTGGAGTACAGCTGTTGATTCGGTCGAATCGTAAAGTAGAACTGACTGAAGAAGGCAAAGCATTTTTAAAAGAGGCACTTCTAAGTCTGGAACATGCTGAAAAGGCCATTCAAAATGCCCGTCAAATTGCCAATTTAAACAAAGATCAGCTGAATATTGGCTTTGTTCCGGTAGCGGAAATGAAAATTTTTCCCTATATCATGCCGAATATTCGGGCACATTTTCCTGATATCAAAATTAACTTTCACAGTATGACCGATGCCAATCAGTTCAAGGCGTTAAAGAAAGGCGATATTGATATTGCTTTTACTCGCTATATTGATGAATCAAGTGAACTTGAGCATGTGCAAATTTTTAGCGAGCCTTTGGCTTTAATTGTGCCGAAAGATAGCGCGATTGCCGAGCAGCGTCTCGTCAGTATCAAGAGTTTTAACAACCAAGATTTTATTGTGAGTGATGAAATTGCTTCCCCTCAACTGTATAAAATTATTACCGATTTCTTTAAGCAATCGAAACTGAATGTGAATGTGGTACAGCAATCGACCAATATTTTATTGAATGTGAATTTAGTTGGAATGGGTGTCGGTTGGAGTCTGGTACCGGCTTATGTCATCCCATTGTTGGGTGACAAAATTGTGGTGAAAAATACCATTGAGCCTTTGCCGATGATTGACTTGTATGCCAGTTACCGGAAAGGACAAAAAAATCAAGTGATTGAACTGATTTTGAAAATATTGAAAGAACAGTTTTATATGGGATTTTTTTAAAAATTAAAATCATCGATGTTGCGCAATGTTTTAAGAAATCAAAGATATCGTGCAACATCACAAGGTTTCACAGAACCATTTCCCCCCCATTCTATCTATAACAACGATGCACAGAAGCACAAGGCACAAACTGTTTTAGCGCTTTATACTCAATATTTAAAACAACAAGATAGATTGAACAAAAATGATGAAGCTCTATAACAATACTCAATCACGTGGAATGACGCTTTTTCCTTTGCTAAAAGAACTGGCAATTGAAGATCAGATTGAACAGATACAAGTTCCCTATGAAGAAATGCATCAAACTGAATATTTAAAGATTAATCCCATGGGGAAAGTACCGTGTCTGGTCGATCAAGGGATCGTGATATCAGAAGTGGCTGCAATATTTACCTATTTGGTAGATAAATACAGTGAAAAAGGTTTGGCACCTAGCTTAGATGATCCCAAACGTGGAGCATATCTGAAATGGATGTTCTTCTGTCATGGCCCCTTGACCGAATATATGGACTTAAAGAGTCTTGATGTGTCTAAAGAACAAATTGAAAAAAGAAAAATCGGCTTAGCCTTTGGTCATGAGGAAACGTTATTCGCTTTCCTAAAACAGGGCATGCAACAGGCCAATCCGTATTTGCTTGGCGAGAAAGTTTCAGCAGCAGATTTATTTCTGGCCTACTGGCTGGTTTTTGCCATCTCTTTCAAAATCTTGCCTTCTCTGGATGAGTTCAAGCCTTTTATTCAACTCATCGGAAGCCGGGATTCGATGAAAGATATACCATGGTTTCAAAAAATAAATACGTGATACCCTTTTCGCTACATTTCATTTAGATCATCTAAAAAAAAGACCACGCTTTTGCGTGGTCAGATTCTAAATATCATGCAGTTGCTTGATTATTTTACATGAAGCTTTTTGAATAACTGCTGGCTCACGTGGTCTAAAGTTTGTGGAATTGCAAGTGCTGCCACAAAACGGTCAGGGCGTAAAATGACAACCGAATCTGATGTTTTACCAAACCAGGTGCGGATATCGGTACCAATATCGCCTAGTGTAATCACGCCGTCAAACTTCTTGCGACTTTCATTGCCAAACTGAACTTCAGGAATGATCTGAATAAATTTGACACCTAAATTTTTCCAGACTTGCATGGTGGTCGCACTGAGTCCCCATTGCGGATCCACGCCCCAGGCAATAATGGCAAAGTCGTTGCCAATGACGTCATCCAGTAAAACTTTTTCACCAGACTCAAGTTTTACATGCGGCTGGATAAACATTTTACCGATTGGCGATTCCTTTTTACCATCTGCAAGCAAGGCACCATCGTTATATTTCGGCATCGGTTTGAAACGCATTTCAAGCAAATACTGTTTGATTGGCTTGATATAATTTAATGCATAGGCAATACCGTCACGGACGAAACCTTGCCACTTTTTAGGTGGTGCAAGTACATGACCTGCCATCACAGAAAGATCAATCATTGCTTTGGCATGATCTTTACGTTCAACTTGGTAAGAGTCCAACAAATCTGGAGTCGCTTTACCTTGTACCACCAGCGCAACTTTCCAAGCCAGGTTAAAGGCATCGCGCATACCGCTGTTATAACCCTGACCTTGCCATACCGGCATAATATGTGCTGCATCGCCGGCAAGTAAAATACGGTCAACACGGAATTTATCGGCAATACGCGCATTGTGCGTATATACACGTTGACGAATTACTTCAATATTTTCAGCATTGGGTAAAACTTTAGACAGCAGTTTTGCAATATTTTCTGGCTGGCTAAGTTCTTCCTGAGTTTCACCCGGCATTACCATGAATTCGAAACGACGAATACCATGCGGAAGCGCAGCAGACACGTATGGACGCACTGGGTCACAGCATAAGTAAATATGTGGTGTTGCTAATGGATCATTCTCAATGTCGATTACGATCCATTGATTTGGAGCTGTTTTACCATCAAAAGCAATTTTTAAAGTACGACGTACAATCGAGTTGCCACCATCACAGGCAATTAAATATTTTGCTTGAATTGTTTCTTCTTTCTGGTTTTTATCCTGAATTTTAAGGGTTACACCATTTTCATCCTGGGTAAATTCATTTAGCTGACGTGAAAAAAGCACTTCAGTTTTATCGTATTGCTTTAAACCTTGAAGTAACACATTGTCTACTTGAGGCTGAATAAATGCGTTACGACGTGAGAAACCAAATTCACGGGTAAGAGGCTGAATGTCAGCGAAACAACGACCTTTAGGGGTTAAGAAGCGCATCGCATGGTTCGGGGTAGTATGCGGCAATACTTGATCGACCAAACCAAGTGATTGAATGGTACGTAAAGATTCATCATCAATACCAATGGCACGTGGGTAGTCAATCAAACTATCCAGCTGCTCGATAATAGTGACTTGAACACCTTGTTTACTTAAATAGTTCGCAATGGTTAAACCAACAGGACCTGCGCCCAAGATTGCCACTTCAGTGGTGTAATTTGTTTTGTTGCTCATAGCGAATGTCCATTCAATCAATTCACATTTAACTGTATTAACGGTGAATTTGAGGGTCTAAACAAGCTATGCCATAGTAGATATGTTGAATGAAAACAAAACACAAAGAATTTTATTGGTATTTTAAATATTTGAAAAATAATAATTATATGTATATTTAACTATATGGTTTTTTAAATGAATGATCATTTATTTCTATCATTTATAGAAATCTTTCCTAAAATAAAAAAGCTGAATTATGAGCATAATTCAGCTTTGATCGCTCAAGTATGAACTTGGGTGAACAAGGTGGGGGTAATAATTTAGAGATCGAGTTGGAATGTTATTGCGCAGGTTTAGCCGATGCTTCTTCTACAGCGACTTCTGAAGCCGGTTGAGCTGATGTAGGCTTGGCTGCAGCACTTTCAGAGCTTACAGTTTTAGGTTGTTCTTGAGTAGAAACAATCACTTTTTCTTCTGTACTTTGTTTATCCGCACTAGCGGCAAACGTGGTTGCAGCAGCAATGGTAAAAGTTGAAGCAAGTAATAGTTGAGTTAATTTCATTTTAAGCATCCTGTTATTCTTTAAAAAGTTATTGAATCCATATTTATCATCACAAAAATATGGACAGCGCTCATGCTAAAGAGCCTGAGACAGGGGAGCAATCAAAGCAACAAAGTGAAACAGGCCGGTTAACATAAAAATCACAAGTAAGTATTTGTTGTACATTTACTGTAAAAAATACTTAAAAGAATGCATAAGAAATGTATAAAAATATTTCTAGATCAGCTTCCTGAGCGCTTGTTTTTTACTGAAAATGAACAAACCAGCAGAGAGTGATGGTTTTAATAACATTGCTGAATAGATTAAATGTAAATAAATTTTTCAAATTATAAGGAGGTTGTTCAGCAATTTGCTCTTGGAATACAGTAAAAAGAGCGTAATAGTACTGATTTTAATTCAGATATTTAATTCATTTATATAAGTAAAATTTAATACCAACGTTGTTTAATTTTTTTAAATAGTACGGATACATTGCCATAAATCCATGAAGAAATTAAAGTGGAGTCTTATGCAGTTCGGTGGTGTGAATTGCTTTATCACTGCATTGATTAATTTTTCTTCCATGAATAGCGAGCAAGTTTTGAAACTGATTTCTGCTGTACAAGCTGTCCCTACGCATATCATTTCCGGGTTTTTGGGCGCTGGAAAAACCACCTTGCTTCAACATTTACTCAGTCAAAAGCCTGAAAATGAAGTTTGGGCAGTGCTGATGAACGAGTTTGGGCAAATTGGGGTTGATCAGCAGATGTTACCGCAAAACCAAGGTTATGAAGTCAAGGAGCTATTGGGCGGCTGTTTGTGTTGCAGTAGTCAATTACCCATGCAAATTGCGCTATCTCGCTTATTGTCTGAAACAAAACCGGACAGATTATTTATCGAACCGACCGGTTTGGGACATCCTGCACAATTACTGGAACAGCTCACCGAACCACATTGGCACCAGAGTATTTCAATGAGAGCCTTAGTGACGGTGGTGGACGGTTCACGTTTGCATGATCGTGAGTGGAGCAAGCAAAATCTGTATGCAGATCAGTTAAAAGCTGCGCAGATGATTGTGGTATCCCATGCGGATCGCATGGATTTTGCAGATCACCAGGCTTTGGAAGTATTAAAGAAAGAATATCAGGCCTATCAGCAAACTTGGCTCATGAGTGGGCAGTCTGAAATCTCCCTTAAGCAAATTGATCTGCCTTATGTCGTGACTGAACGTAAGATTCAACCCTTACTTAAAATTCAAAAAACATTTTCTAGCGTGCAAACTCTGCCCGAGATTAAACAGTTGCCCTATCATTATGTCGAGACCACACAAGGCTATAGTGTAGCAGGGTGGAAATTGCCCAAACGTTGGCAGTTCGATTTTTATGCATTGCTGGATTTACTGTGTGAACAAAAGAATTGGCTTCGCATTAAAGGTATTTTTAATACCAATCAGGGCTGGAAAACCTTTAATTTTAATCCGGAGCAATTTAACTATCAGTCTTCAGAACAGGGCATTGATAATCGTATTGAAATCATTGTGCAAGATCAGCGTGATTGGCAAGATTTTGAAGATCAATTATTTCAATGCCAGCTGAATTTGGATGAAACCGATAAAACAACTCAGCAAATGTAGCTCAAATCTTATATGCTAAGCGCCAAATTTGAGGACTCTTTTATGGCGCTTAAAGCAACGATTTATAAGGCTGATTTGAATATTGCCAATATGGATGATCATCAATATGCTGATTATCAACTGACCATGGCTCAACATCCATCTGAAACCATTGAGCGTTTGATGGTACGTATTTTGGCCTATGCGCGTTTTGCTGATGAAGCTTTAGAGTTTACCAAAGACCTGTTTGAAACCGATGAACCGGCCTTGTGGCAAAAAGACTTGACCGGTCAATTGGTCAAATGGATTGAAGTCGGTAGTCCAGATGAAGATAAAGTTAAAAAAGCCAGTGCGCGTTGCAAGCAAGTTGCAGTGATAACTTATGGTTCTTCAGTCGATGAATGGTATAAGCGTAACAGCAAATTAAAAACCTTAAGTAATGTTCAGGTCTGGAAACTTTCTACAGCAACCACAGATGCACTGCCACAATTATGTCAACGCACCATGCAGTTACAGTTAAACGTCATGGATGGTGAATGGACGCTGATTGGCGAGCATGCGCAAGTTCTGGTTGAATGGGAACAGTTACAGTAAATATAAGCAGGATGCAGGTTTAGGCTTGCATCCTGATGACAAAATTGCGTATACCTTAAAACAATAACAATGAAAGGGGTAGATAATGCAGTCTGATGATTTATATCGTTTGCTGATTGCCCTGGGTATTGGTGCCATTATTGGTGCTGAGCGTGAGTATCGCAGTAAATCTGCTGGACTCAGAACCATGATCATGGTCAGTCTCAGTTCCTGTTTGTTTACCATTCTGTCTTTAAAAATTGGTATTGATAGTCCGGATCGAATTGCAGCCAATATCCTGACAGGTTTGGGTTTTGTCGGGGCAGGGGTCATTTTTAAAGATGAAAACCGTATTTCCGGAATTACCACCGCAACCACCATCTGGATGACGGCTGCATTGGGCATGGCTGCAGGTGCTGGTTATGAATTGTTAAGTCTTTTTTCCACCTTCATTGTTTTAATCGTGCTTATTTTTCTGATCTATGTTCAGGAACGTATAGAAGCCCGGAGTCATGCCCGCACCTATCGAATTATTTGTCCTTATCAACACAAGACTTTAGATCAATATGAAGATTTATTTAGGACTTATGACATGAAGGTGGTTCGCAGTGTGCAACATAAAACCGAAAATCGAATAAGTGGCCGCTGGATTTTAATCGGCTCCGCTGAAAATCATAAAAAATTGACCGCTTATTTACTCAACGATTCGAATATCCAAGAGCTGAGTTTTTAAATATTGAAACCTTAAATCATCAAGAAATCAATGCAATCCGGTTTATAATAGCCATTGAAAATTGAGTACTCTGATCAGGTAAATGACCATGACAAATGAATTAGAAATTATTGATTTAAAAGTAGGTGAGGGTAAGGAAGCGGTTAAAGGCTCACTGATTACCACCCACTACACAGGCTGGCTGGAAGATGGTACCAAGTTTGATTCCTCTATTGACCGTGGCAATTACTTTGAAACAGTGATTGGTACTGGCCGTGTGATTAAGGGCTGGGATCAGGGCATTATGGGCATGAAAGTAGGTGGCAAGCGTAAATTACTGGTTCCTGCGCATTTGGCTTATGGTGAACGGAAAATGGGCAAAATTATTCCTGCAAACTCAAACCTGATTTTTGAAATTGAATTGTTTGACGTAAAAACCCGTGATTAATATTTATTGATTTCTAATGAATAAATATTCTGCAAGATACAAGGATGAATCTTGCAAAATAGATGAAAAATTGTTTGAGTTTTCTTTTTTAATCGTTACATTAGATTATAGCCAGGCGTAATTTAAGGATGATTCGCTTTTTGGATAAGAGCCATAATTTAATATATTTTTTGAAAATTTTTCTTATTGCATGTTTATGCGTCTTCTCGTGGCAAAAGCACGCATGGGCACAGTATGATGCCGCATCTGAATCTTATTATTTACAACAAAAAATGCTCAATCAAGTTGAGTTTACTGAAAACAGTACCAGTCCCTTAAAAGGATCATGGCAGTATTATCCTCAACAGCTGATTGTTAAACCCAGTGCAGTGTTAAAATCTGAAACGGTGAATTTACCGATTTCCTTCAAAGCACTGACAGGTACCAATAAAAACTACGGTACTTTTATTGGGCATTTTAAGCTACCCAAAGAATATGTTGGACGACGTATCGCCATTTTTATTCCCAATCAATTCGGTGCTTACCGGATGTATTTGAATGGGGATTTTTTATTGCGTGTGGGTGAAGTGGGAAAAGATAAAATTAGTCATCAAACTGAAAATGCACCCAGAATTGCATTTTTTGTGGTGCAAAAAGAATATTTCACCCTGAGCATTCAAGCCTCAAATTTTAATCCTCTGCATGGCGGCCTAGAAAATCCGATGCGTATTGGCCTTGGGAAAACCATTACCCGGCAGTTCCAGCAGCTGATGATGAGTATTGGCCTAGTATGTGGAGCAGTATTAGGCTTAAGCCTATTTACACTAATGTTTTCAATTTTTCAAAGAAAAATTAATCGTAGCAGCATCAGGGTATTTATATTTGGTATTTTTATTTTTTTCCTTGCCTTACATAATTTATTCTCAGCACCTTATGCCTATACTACATTTACAAATCTTAGCTGGATTTGGGGCGTGCGATTAGAGTATCTGTTTACCTATTTTACAATCGCATCTTTTCTGACTTATATGTATTTGCTCAACTGGCGTTATTTACATCCAATTGTTTATTTTGTCGCAATGTCGATATTTGTTGTTGATATTATTATCACTTTATTTACTGAACCGGAAGTTTTTGAGTATTTAGCATTTTATAGTTTTTCATTTAGTCTGGTCATTATCTGTAATTTTGCCTATGGTTTTTATTTAAACCTGAAACATAAACAACAGTATTCCAGCATTAATTTATGGGCGGTTATTTTGTTGTGTGTCACATTGGTACATGACTTTTTATTATCCTTAAATTTAATCGAGTCATTTAATCTGACTTTTATTTCAACGAGTTTTTATGCCTTGCTCATTATGTTTCAGCAATCCAAAAATTATGCAAAGCATACTCATCATGTTGAGCAACTGAACAATAATTTACTCGAGCTAAATAGTTCTCTAGATCAGAAAGTACAAGAGCGCACCTTGCAATTAAATCAGCTCAATCAACAGTTAGAGTTACAAATTCAAATTGATGCATTAACAGGTGCATTTAACCGGCGTGCTTTAAATGCTGAAATTCAGCGCTTATTTACCCTAACAAAAAATCACACCAATCATACTTTGGCATTTGCCATGTTAGATGTAGATTTTTTTAAAAATTATAATGATTACTATGGCCATTTGAAGGGCGATGTGATCTTGCAAGATTTGGTTAAAATTATACAGCGCGCCTTGCCACCTTCAGCTTATGTAGCACGTTATGGTGGGGAAGAGTTTGCAATCACTCTGCATAATGTTCCCAGTGAGGTGGTGTTAAATGTATTGCAACAGGTTTTAAATGCAGTAAGACAAGCACGCTTAGAACATTTAAATAGGCCTGACCAAAAGTCCTATGTGACCTTGAGTATGGGCGTATCCTGGATGGATCAAAATCATCCCTATGCCGATATTCACGAACTGATGAAAGCAGCGGATGTTCAGCTCTATGCTGCAAAGAACGCAGGTCGAGATCAATACCAAGCATTTCGTCCCTGACGTCAGCAGCGTTAATCAGAGCAACAGGTAGTTTATTTAATCTGACTGCATTCATATTTTAAAGTCATGTGCTTATCAATCTCAGTCGTTTATTTAAATCTAATGGCATGATTAAAAAATAGACATGTCGTTGTGTTTTAAAACGTTTATTTTCATCACGCTATTATTTTTAAGATTCATTTCAGTTTAGTGGGATAAAAAGCATGTTGAACTACTGAATGTCACACATCATAAAAAGGAAAGCACCCTAGGGATAGGCGATGGATGGGATTCAGAGAATAAAATGATTTTTTGAGCACCTTTTAATGAAATCTCGCTTGCTTGCAACTTTGCTTTCCATCTCTCTTTCTGCAGTTTTATTGCAGATTCCCCATTTAGCCTGGAGCCAAACGCCAGCACATAATCCAACCCTAACGGTGATTGGTTATCATGAAATTATCAACACTAAAAGTGCACTTATTCCTGAATATGCAGTGAGTACCACCCAATTTCAGCAACATATTGATTGGCTGAAAAAAAATGGTTTTCACTTTATTAATGTTGATCAGCTTATTCAGGCTCATCAAGGGAAATATAGCCTGCCTAAAAAACCGGTTTTATTAACGGTAGATGATGGTTATGCATCTTTTTATCAAAATGCCTATCCAATTCTTAAAGCCAATAAAATTCCTGTGGTTCTGGCAGTGGTCGGTTCATGGTTAGAACCTAAAAGTGATCAAAATGTTAATTTTTCAGGTGAGCAGATTCAACGTAAAGAAATGCTGTCCTGGGCAGAATTGAAAGAGATGCAAGACAGTGGTTTAGTGGAAATCGCTAGTCATAGTTATAACTTGCATCGGGGTATTGTAGGTAACCCACAGGGTAATCTGGAACCTGCGGCTGTTACACGGTTATATGATGCTAAATCTGCAAGCTATGAAGACGATAGCCACTATCAACAGCGTATTTCCAATGATTTAAAACAGAATAACCAATTACTCATTGCCCACGGTTTGAAATCACCGCGGGTGATGGTCTGGCCTTATGGTCACTATAATATGCAGACCGTAAAAATTGCTAAACAGTTGGGTATGCCTGTTGCCATCAGTCTGGATGATGGCGCAGATTCGGCAAAAAGTTCATTGGGGCAGCTCAATCGTATTTTGATTGAAGGCAATATGACCACAGCAGATTTGGCGCGAGAAATTCAAAATCGACAGCAACATTTGGGCGACAATAATCGTCCGCAAAAAATTATGCATATCGATTTAGATTACATTTATGACAAAGATCCGATTCAGCAGGAACGTAATCTCGATCATTTACTGGACCGGATTGTGGCGATGAAAGTGAATACCGTGTATTTACAGGCCTTTTCCGATCCTGATGCCAACGGCTCGGCGGATATGGTGTATTTCCCCAATCATTATTTGCCGATGCGCGCAGACCTGTTTAACCGTGTCGCCTGGCAAATTCAGACCCGTACTCAAGTGGGGCGCGTATATGCGTGGATGCCATTATTGGCCTGGGAATTACCTAAAAACAATCCAGTGTCCCAAGATGTGGTTGAAACCCAGCAAGCCGTTGATACAAAGCATTTGAATATGGGCTATCGTCGTTTAAGCCCTTTTTCACCGGAGGTGCGCAAAACCATTAGCGGGATTTATCAGGACTTGGCCAAATCTGTGCCTTTTAACGGTATTTTATTCCACGACGATACCACCTTATCGGACTATGAAGATGCCAGTCCTGAAGCCTTACAAGCTTATGCAGCTATTGGTTTGCCGACCGATTTAGCCAAAATTCGTAGCAATGATGCTGAGCTGCAAAAATGGACTGCTTATAAAACCAAATATATTGATGACTTTGCCCTGCAACTGGCACAACAAGTACGTCAGTATCAACCCTTTTTACTCACCGCACGTAATTTATATGCGCAAGTTGCATTAAAACCCTATGCGGAAAACTGGTATTCACAGTCTTTAGAACAGTCCATCAACCGTTACGATTTCACCGCCATTATGGCGATGCCCTATATGGAGCAAGCACCCAATAACGCTGCTTTTTATCGAGATATTGTCAATCGCGTGAAGCAATTTCCACAGGGAATCAAAAAAACCGTCTTTGAATTGCAGGCAGTGAACTGGCGAACCAATCAGAAAGTTCCATCAGAAGAGATGGCGCAAACTATTCAATCTTTATATGAACAAGGTGTAATGCACGTGGCTTACTATCCAGATGATCCGATTCAAGATCATCCCAATACGCAAGTGTTACGCAAAGCCTTTGATTTGAAATCAAGCAAACTTGTTCCTTAAAGGAATTTAATATGTTAACGCTCCAGCACTTTTGGCATTCTGCTTTGCACTTTGTCTTTTATTATCCCTTGTTCATGTCGTATTTATGGATGATAGGTGCACTGATTTTTTATTGGAAAGAACGACAAGATCCACCATATCAGCACCCTGCGCCACTGGCTGCTTATCCCAAAGTAGCCGTGCTCGTGCCTTGTTTTAATGAAGGGGATAACGCTGAAGAAACCTTAAGTCACGCCTTGGCACTGGATTATCCAAACTTCGAAGTCATTGCGATTAATGACGGCAGTTCAGATAACACCGCAGACGTCTTAAACCGTTTGGCTGCACAGCATGAAAAGCTGCGTGTGGTGCATTTGGCACAGAACCAAGGCAAAGCCATGGCATTACAGGCGGGAAGCCTGTTGACCGAGGCTGAGTATTTGCTTGGCATTGATGGTGATGCCTTACTCGATCCGCATGCAGCAACCTGGATGCTGCGCCATTTTCTGAAAGATGAAACGGTCGCTGCTGTCACCGGCAATCCACGGATTCGTACCCGGTCCACTTTAATTGGGCGTATTCAGGTCGGAGAATTTTCTTCTATCGTGGGGATGATCAAACGTGCACAACGCAGTTTTGGTCGACTGTTTACGGTTTCTGGGGTAATTACTGCATTTCGTAAAAGTGCTGTGCATGACGTCGGCTACTGGTCACCCGACATGCTGACCGAAGATATTGATATTACCTGGAAGTTGCAACGCGCCGGCTGGAACATTCATTTTGAGCCGAATGCCTTGGTGTGGATTTTAATGCCTGAAACTTTTAATGGTTTGTGGAAACAGCGCTTGCGTTGGGCGATGGGTGGGGCACAAGTCTTAATTAAAAATATGGATGTACTGTTTAAACCGCAGCTGAATTTTTTATGGCCCTTATTATTTGAACTGATCCTGACGCTGGTGTGGTCTTATTTAATGCTGTTTATGGCGATTCTTTGGTTAATACATTTTGTTATTCCGCTTGGAATCAATGGGATCAGTTCGCCATTTCTGCCATATGGAACCGGCATGCTACTTGGGGCAACCTGCTTGTTGCAGTTTGCTTTGAGCAAATGGATGGACAGTCGTTATGAACCGGGTCTGGGAAAAAATTATTTTTGGATGATCTGGTATCCGTTCGTATTTTGGTTAATTACGCTGTCGGCCAGTATTGTGGCATTTCCAAAAGTGTTGTTACGCAGGGATGGCAAGCGTGCACGCTGGGTCAGTCCAGATCGCGGTATGCGTACCTCAACTGTCAATAATTCAGAGCATCCGAAATGAAAAATAATTCTTTAATTATTGATTTACGCCGTTTATTACCCTGGCATAAACGTTATGCTTCCAATACCTCTACGGCCATGATGTGGGCTGTATGGCTGTTTTTATGGCGTCCATTATTAATTGTGATTGGGGTCTTGAGTTTGCAAAAACAGCACCTGATTCATCAATTGTTTTCAGCTTTTGGTCTGGGAATTGAACATGGCATAAGTGCATTATTGGCCTGTGTAGTCGCATTATTATTGTGGGCAAATTTTATTCCCTCCAAAGTCGTAAACAAGACTCCAGTCAAAACCATGACCGATTATGGGGATCATTTTGATTTACCTGTTCAGGAGATTGAGCAAGGACGTCAGCAAAAAATCAGTATGGTTCATCATGATGATCACGGTAAAATCATTCGTATTGAATAATGAAAAGTTGTTCGCGTTAAATTTTTTGTAAAATCCCGATTGAGTATCTCATTCGGGATTTTTTATTTGATCGATTGATTGTGTTGTTGAACGAAGTGAAAACTGCATATTCGGGTGATTATTCGAAGTCATAATCACGGAATAGAGTGCAAGACCTTATGCAAAAAGTCCACATGTCGTGCAAGGTTTTTGTTGAATTGACTGTCCAAAGCGAGCCAGATCGCAAGCGGATATTGAGCATATGCAATAGGCAACCTGAAAGGAAACGTCTTCGAAGCAACATTTTTCATAATATATAATTTTAAAAATTGTATGATTTTTACTCAAATTGTTTTATAAATATAAAAATAACAATTATTTACTCGTGAGAGTGTGTCTATGGTGAAAATACTCTTGTGGTTGAGTCTTTTTATTGCGTTTA
The DNA here is from genome assembly GCF_001647545.1 of Acinetobacter sp. SFB. GTDB lineage: Bacteria > Pseudomonadota > Gammaproteobacteria > Pseudomonadales > Moraxellaceae > Acinetobacter. Next base: position 306,479 of record NZ_LSZH01000013.1, on the reverse strand, counting down.
TTGGACTCTGGAAAGTCATTTTTAAATTTCAGATTAATCAACATTTTCAACAATTCAAAATCAAGCAGCTCGCCGATTTAGATAAAACTGCCTCTACATCAACGAAGCCATTATCCACCCAGGAAGCACGTGTAGATGAAGTGGAGGAATACGAGCAACAATTATTTGATGATGTCTGCCAAATATTTTTTGAGCGCCACTTGAGTGAACGAAATTTGAGTCAGGCGATTGTGGTTCAAGAAGAGGTCTTAAGAAAAATGCCCGCTAAAACCCAAACCAAGATTCGCAAGCTAGATTTAGAAGAATGGTCTATTTACTGGACTTTCTACGATCAGTCTTTGGAATATTATGTTGGACGTTATGGGGTGTTTTATGCTCGTGTCGACCGTTTCGGGGAAGAGCACAAATTCGAAATGAAAGATGTACATAGCCATGTTTGATTAAAGTCATTGGCTTAAGTTTTAACGACCGCATAATCATTGGTTGCCATCAATAATTAAGTTTGAAATTATTGACCTTTAAATTCGGGTGCACGTCGTTGCAGCATTGCCATAACACCTTCCTGTACATCCTGAGTGGTTAATAACGGAGTGAGATGTTGTTGTAAATTGGCAAATGCTGTTTCTGTACCATGTTCAGCGGCCTCTTTGGCAGAGGCTAGCGTGGCTTGAACGGCAAGTGGTGCAGCTTGAGCAATGCGTTCCGCCAGTTCAATCGCTCGGTTAAGAGGTGCTTCAGTGGTGATTTCATTGATCAGGTTTAAAGCCAGCGCTGTTTGGGCATCGAATGTGTCTCCAGTGAGCAAGTAGCGCATCGCTTTAGACCAACCTGCAGCTTGTACAAAACGAACTGTTGCACCACCAAAAGGTAAAATGCCGCGTTGTACTTCCATTTGTGCAAACTGGCTATTGTCCTGAGCAATCACAATATCGGCATTGAGCATCAACTCTATACCTGCGGTATAGCAAAAACCTTGCACTGCAACAATTACCGGCTTTTTTCGCTGCCGTCCGCTGGTTCCCCACGGATTGATCTGATGTTCATCGTAGTTAAATATGCCGCTACTCAGTCTGGGTTGCAATTCAACCAGATCCAGACCCGCAGTAAAGTGATCTCCATGAGCGAAGATGACTGCACAGCGTAACTCGGGATGATCTTCATATTCGGTTAAGGCCAGTGACAAGTCATGAATCAGATGGCTATCAAAGGCATTTCTTTTTGTCGCCCGGTCGAGCCCAATCAAAAACAGCGACCCGCGAATTTCCCGGCTGATTTTTCCTTGTTGTTGTGACATTTTTATTCTTCTACCTGGAGCATTGTTTATATTTTTAAACGGTCGTTAGAAAACTGTCAATCAGGCAGTCTAATTTCAATTCATATTGAAATGAATGGGCATAGTGCGAAAAAGGTTAGGTATCGGTCAGATTACAGGGTTGAATTGGTATAATTTATCTTGCGTTCAGCGCTATTTTTTTCATAATAGCAAACACACTTTGCTCGCCTGTTTATTGCTATGTCACCTTTAGAAATTGTTGCCGTCATTATTAGTCTTATTGGGGTAACCTTGACCATTAAACGGAATATGTGGTGCTGGTGGTTTAACTTCGCAGCCTTTGTTCTCTATGCTTATTTATTTTATGAATTTAAGCTGTATGGCGAGACCATTTTGCAGTTCTTTTTTATAGTGGTGAACTTTTATGGTTTCTATCACTGGTTGAAGGGCAAACAGCAAGATCATGAAATTCGGATTGAACCGATTGCGCGTAAAATAGTGATTCTGCAAATGTCACTTGCAGCAGTGGGCGGCTTGATTTTCGGTTTAACGTTGAAACACTTCACCGATGCAGCTGTACCGATGCTGGACTCACAATTGGCAGCGTTTAGTTTACTGGCCACCTATTGGACCAGTCGTAAACATATTGCCACTTGGGTATTGTGGGTTTTCGTCGATATCATTTATGTGGGCATGTTTATTTATAAAGACTTATTCCTGACTGCGGGATTGTATGCCGCCTTTGTCGGCTTGGCGGCTTTTGGCTGGTGGCAGTGGCAACAAGTGAAAAAGAAACAGGCCATCACGCATTTTAAGGGTGTATAAATAGCTTTGGATAGCATGCTTGGATGGCGCATATGCTGATAGATTTTATCCAACATCAATTGCAGCAATTTGATGAAATGGCAGCACGGATTCAAGCAGCACCTGAACACTATATTCAATTTGATTCAGTCTCAGATTTTTATAAGGCTGAGTGGCTCAATGATTTTCCCAAAGGCAGCACATGGGCAGCGACAGGACTGGATGATGGTGCTGAACAGTTTTATGCGATCATTGAATATAGAAACCATTTCCTCAGTATTTCCTGTTCTGAGAAAATTGAAATACGCTGTGGCATATACGATCAATAGTTGGTTATGGGCGGTCAATGACAGCGTCACTAAAATTCAATTAAATAAACAGCGACCAAATGCACTGGCTTAGTGATGATTGAATGGTCTATAAGTATTCAAAACAACCAATAAAAAACAAGGATAGAAAGATGGCACATCGTTTTACTGTGAACTCTACAATTCAGGGCGTTTCAATTGACGACTTTAAACGACTTGCAGCAGATACAGCTTTGCACGAAGCCGTGTGCAGACGTATTCCCGGTGAAAAATTAGAAATTATTGAATCTCGGATTCATGGCGGTACTTATACTTTACGCCGTGCCTATAATTTAGATGTGAATATTCCGGATATCGCAAAAAAACTGCTTAAAGATGCTTTCCGTTTGAAGCGTACCGATATCACTAATTTGGAAGCTTTAACGTCGACTATAGAATTGGGAGCAAATTTACCTTTAGAAGCCAACTGTGAACGATCAGTAACTGGAGATGACCAGAAAATTCACATTACCTTACACTGGCAGGTAAAAGTTAAAGTTCCTTTGGTTGCCGGTATGCTGGAAAAACATGCGGAAGGGGAAATTCGTAAATTTAGTGATTTGGAAATCCAGATTGTTGAAGATGAATTAAAGAAAAACCTCTCTGCTTAAGGAAGATAAAAAAAGCCCTTTGATTGAAGGGCTTTTTTATGAAGGATTAATCTTTTACCAGATTATGCGCTGTAGAAATTGCAGATGCTGATACATCCTATTTTTCAAATTTGTTTCTATAAAGCATCGCAGTAAAGAATGAGACCACGCATACCCCCCAAATGTAATACATTGCGCCAATATTGCTATACAGGCTTAGCCATTGCACCAATGGCAAAGTAATACCGCCGGCTATGGCATAGGCAACATTATAGGAAAATGAAATGCCGCGAAAAGCGGATTTGCGCCGGGAACATTTTCACCATACTGTAAGAGACCATGCCCACAGTTCCCGAGAACAAACCGAGCAACATGTATAGCATGAACACTGTGGAGGGAGCGACATGTCCCAGGCTATTATAGAAAATACCTGCAATAATCGCGACAGCGAGGGAGCCGAATAAAATCACTTTGCCTGCGCCAAAACGGTCAGCCAACAGTCCTGCCACAATACAACCGAGCATTTGCATGACAATTGCGGCACTTTGCATTTTAAAGGCAGCGGCGCGTTCAAAACCAAAAGCACCGACCAAGAGGTTAGGCATTGCTAAAATCAGCACCACGACACAGCCAGTCAGGAACCAGGTAAAGAGCATCCCAATCACAACAGCGGTTTTATGTTCTGCTAAAACCTGTTTTACTGGCATTTCTTTGGAAAGTTGTTTACGTGCTTGCATCGCTTTAAATACAGGGGTTTCTTTTAAATAGCTCCGTAAATAAAGTGCGACTAAACCAAAAATACCCCCTGCAATAAATGGAATGCGCCAAGCCCAATCATGAATTTCTGTTTCTGAAAACTTGATTGAAATAAATAAAGACATCAGGGCGCCGAGTAAAATCCCTAAAGATAGTCCTGCGGTGAGTAGTCCGTTCGCAAACCCAATTTTCTTTGCCGGTACATGCTCGGAAACGAAAGTCCAAGCCGCAGGAATTTCGCCGCCAATGGCAATCCCTTGTACCATGCGCATCAGTAACAACAATAAAGGTGCCGCATAGCCAATGCTTTCAAAGGTCGGCATGACACCAATCATTAAGGTTGGAAGTGCCATGAGCAAAATCGACAGGCTGAATAAGCGTTTACGTCCTATCAGGTCACCAAAATGTGCCATAACCACGCCACCAAGTGGGCGGAAAAAATAACCCGCGGCAAAAATACCGTAAGTGTTCAGCATCGCCCAAAAAGGGCTTAAGCCAGTTGGGAAAAACAGTTCAGAAATGATTTTGGCGTAAAAGACATAAATGACGAAGTCGTAGAATTCGAGTGCGCCACCGAGTGATGAAAGTCCAAGGGTGCGTTTATCTTCACTGCTTAGACGTGCAGGTGCTTCCGTGCTGGTTGTATGGGTCATCGCAGGTACAAATAGTAGTAATGTTTTGATTTTAATCAATTGTTATTTATATGAAAAATCAATCTTTCTTTGGACTGCTACAACTTAAATTTATGAATAGTCCTTCATGATCTGTGTGGATATTAGAGTTTTACGAAGTAGGGCAAAATCGAGAGGATAATACCGATTGTGGTGAGCATCGTGGTATTTTCCACAAAATAAGGGAAGATCATCAGTACCAAGCCACAGACCAAAGGCACAGTAACTTTCTGCTTTTTTCCATACAGGAAATAGCCTAAGCCTATTGAACTAAAAAGAACACCGAGAAGGAGTTGGGCGGTAGTCATTATTTTATATTTATAAAGGATTTGAACTGATTATAACCAAGTAAAATTAAAATATGCTTAAAATATCTCACGTCGCATAGCTCGCCTGGATTTACAGAAAAGGTGAAATACACGTATCAAAAATAGAATACGAAAGTCTGCTTTTTAGCGCTAAGATTTATACAAAATTTGTGATTTAAAATCATATTGAATTTAGTTTTATTGTTAGGTCGGGAAGAGTTTATGAGTATCATTTTACCTGTTGCACAGCGTGGTGAAGCAATTTTGACTTTAACAGCGGCTGAAGTTGCAGAGTCTGAGCTGAATAGTGAGTGGTTAAATCAACTTGCTGAAGCCATGCTTACCACCATGAGGCAGCGTAATGGTGTAGGTATTGCCGCTCCTCAAGTTTATGTCTCTAAACGGATGATTATTGTCGCTTCACGTCCTAACCTGCGTTATCCCGATGCGCCGGAATTGGAAGCAGTGGTGATGGTAAATCCTGAAATTTTAGAAAGGTCTGAAGCAACTGTTCTGGGTGAAGAGGGCTGTTTAAGTGTCCCAAATGAGCGTGCTCAAGTGGCGCGAGCGGAAACAGTAAAAGTGCGTTATTTAACGCTGCAAGGTGAACCCATAGAAACGATCTATAAGGGTTTTGTTGCAAGGATTGTGCAGCATGAAGTGGATCATTTAGACGGAGTGTTGTTTATTCAGCGGATATAAGTCTTAATTGTATGATTTTTGTGCTATAAATATAAAGCAATAAAAATTTTATAACTTATAAGTATAGTAAGTAAGTCTATGAACTTGTTTAAAAAAATACCTACGCTGATTTTTTATTATTGGGGCAGATTTAAGTTTCATTTACTCGAATCTGATAATTTAATTATTAACTGGCCTAATTTTGATAAAGGGGTTTTACTGCTGATTTTTGGGGCATTTTGCCAAGTCAGTGCAATTAAATGGTATCTGGTCAGTTATTTCTCCGCTAAAAATGCTGTCTGGATTAATGCGGACTTTTTTTTAATCCGTATTATCAGTGTGTTTATCACTTTAATCATTTTTATCGTTATAGCTGGCTTTAGTTTCAGATATAAAAGAAATAGAAAATTCCGGAGAGTTATTTCTTACTTTTCGCCGATGTTCTTTGGGGGCACGATGATTTATGCGGGCTATACCATTGGTATTTACAGCCCCGCCACCATTGCCGGATTTATCAATATCGTCCTGATTGGACTGGTATTTTATTCACGCAAAATTATTTATAGTATTGCGATACCTGCTCTTATTTTTGTCATCATTATTAGTTACTTAACTTTTAATGGCGTGATTCGTTACGCGCCTGTGTTTAGTGATGTACTTACTGATGGCGAGTTTTATCATAATGAATTCTGGATCGGAAGTATGGCGGAAGTTTATCTGCCGATCTTGCTGGTTTCGATTTTGTTTTTTGAAATTTTACTTTCGCAATGGCGTCGGCGTGAAAAAAATATCAAAAGAATGAGCCAAACCGATGTGCTGACGAATGTGTTTAATCGTCGTTATATTGGTGAACAACTCAGCGCTTTAGAACGCAAGAAAAAAACAGCTTATGCTGTAATTTTACTGGATCTGGATCATTTTAAACTGATTAATGACCAACATGGTCATGAAGTTGGAGATATGGTTTTGCAACGCGTTGCTGCCATTTTATCTGCCATTACACGGGATCAGGATATTGTGGGGCGTTTTGGGGGTGAAGAATTTATTCTGATTTTAAAAGAACAAAATTTACAGCAAGCGATTGAGATTGCAGAACGGTGTCGTAAAATAATTGAGCAGGAAGAAATTCAGTTAGAAACCAAAGAGATTTTAAAAGTGAGTGCAAGTTTTGGTGTAGCACTCTCTCAAACCAGTTTAAATAAAGAACAGATCATTCGTCTGGCCGATCGAGCTTTATATTTGGCTAAACGCCAGGGTAGAAATCAGGTGAGAAATTATCTGGAGCTGGTGAGTAATACGTCTTTAGCGGTTTACTGATTTGGAAATGATTTTTTAGTACATTGAAAAAATTACAATTATTGATTTTGGAGGTAATTTTATGACTCTATTATTTTGTAGACAGTGATAAATTTGCAGACATTGAAAATTTAAAAGTGCTGGATTATCTCTTCCTTTATCGCACTTCCTTTAAAGCAATGCTTTAAATCTTGTTCAGGGAGGAGCGGTCACGTAATTCTTTTGATCAAATGACATTCCCCTCTTTCTAAAGAGGGGTCAGGGGAGATTTACAAGAGAATAAAAATGAAACTCTACAATAAAAACTTAAAACAAGCCTCACGCGAATTACGCAACAACATGACAGAAACTGAGAAACTACTTTGGCTACGGCTTCGGGGCAAGCAAATTTTAGGTTTGCAGTTCTATAGACAGAAACCAATTTTAAATTTCATCGTAGATTTTTACTGTCCAGTAGTCAATTTGGTGATTGAATGTGATGGTGGGCAGCACTATACAATTCAAGGTTTAGAAGCCGATTCTATTCGTGATGTTGCTTTGGCAGAGTTAGGTTTGAGGGTGTTGAGGTTTGATAATCAGCAGATTTTGAACGAAACGGATGTGGTGGTTCAAGTAATTTATGACGTAATTACTCGGTTATTAGAATCCCCCTAAATCCCCCTTTGATAAAGGGGGACTTCACACGAATTTAATGACGACATAGAATTCAAGGAGTTTCTCCCTTTTAAAGGGAGGTTAGGAGGGATTACATACTTTAAGGAGTTGGAATAGAGGTTGAAGGGTCGAAGTGGGATTCTAATTCATTGAGTTTATCGTACAATGGCTTGTCATTAGTCATTAACAAACTAGTCTCTACAACAGCAATTCTAGAGAAAATCAATAAAAGATTATCTAGTTCATTCACTATCTCATCTACTTTAAAAGATTTAGTACGTAAAGATTTTTGATTACGTCTAAGTTCTGATATTACATCTTGTACCTTTGAGCAAGTTGTAGAATGTGACTTAGGAGATAATCCTTTTAAACTAGCTTCAGTACATCCCGCGCCGAACTTTTTCATTTCAGCAGCAGCTACTTTTAAAGTGTTATTTATTTCATGCTTTTTAACAGTTTGAAAGTATTCTTGAACAACAGTAAAGTATTTCTTGGATGTAAAAGTATAATAAACAGTTGCCCCTGTACAAACAACGGAAAGCAATGTAAGTCCTGTGTTTAATTCCATATTTAAGCTTCTAGAATTTTTAATATTTGTTCTTCGTTTAAATCGTAATTTTTATTCATTTCATTGATCCAAATATTTAGCATTCTTGAGTATATTTTAAGCATATTACTATGTGAGTTGAACGATCTATTTTCATTTCCATATAACAGCTCATCAAATCGACCTAATTTTTTAATAAAAAAATTGGTGTATTGCATATATTGACCTTCTTCATTTCCATCAAAACCTCTAAAGATATTATAATAATGCTCAGTAACTTTAATGGATTTGATTTTTTCAGAACTGAAGGCAATTGCTCTGTACATATCAAGGATATCTAAAACTTTTCTACATTCATCTTCAGGCATATCATTTCCTAAAGATTCAAAGCACCAAGAGTAATGTAGTGAATATCCATCTTCTAAAGCTTGTCTTAACTCTGAATAATGGGGTTGAGATTCAGGGTATAGCTTTTCTAGAATTAAGTATTGATGAATTAAATTAAGTCTTTCAATTTTAGTTAGTTGCATGTTTTATTCTCAAAGGTTCTTTTAAATATTAGCAAAAATATAATAGTTGTATATAAAAATCCCCTCATTCAGAGGGGATTTTTTACATCAAGTCTTAAATATCAATCGAATCATCTAAGTTTGGCATTAACCAGCGCTTCGCTTCATCCATCGACCAGCCTTTACGTTCTGCATAACTATCCAGCTGATCCTGTGCAATCTTGCCGACATTAAAGTATTCAGACTGCGGGTTGCTATAATAGAAACCGCTGACACTTGAAGGTGGCCACATTGCAAAGCTAGAAGTCAGTTCAGTACCAATGGCATTGGTTGAATCTAACCAGCTAAACAAGGTCGCTTTTTCCGAATGTTCAGGGCAGGCCGGATAACCCGGTGCAGGACGAATCCCGACATATTTCTCTTTAATCAGTTCATCATTCGACAATTGTTCAGACGCTTGATAACCCCAAAACTCTTTACGAATACGTTCATGCAAATGTTCAGCAAAAGCTTCTGCAAAACGGTCACCTAAAGACTGTGCCAAAATTGCAGAATAATCATCGCCTTTGGCTTTGTATTCGTGCGCCATTTCTTCCGCACCAAAAATCGATACCGTGAAACCACCCAAGTAGTCTTCAAGTTTCGCATCTTCAGGTGCAATAAAGTCAGCGAGTGAGAAGTTCGGTTTACCTGAAACTTTGTCAGACTGCTGACGGGTATGCTCGAACTTGTGCGTTGCAGTTTGATTTTCATCGTAAATTGAAACCGTATCTGCACCGGTACGTTTTGCAGGAGCCAGACTAAACACGGCGCGTGCATCAAAACGCTTGTTCTCTACAATATCTTTCAGCATGATTTGCGCTTGTTCGTACAAATCTGTTGCCGCTTCACCCACCACTTCATCGTTGAGAATTGCAGGGAACTTGCCTGCCAAACTCCACGAGATAAAGAATGGAGTCCAGTCAAAATATGGAACTAACGTTTCAAGTGGGTAATTTTTTAGAACTTGCTGACCCAGAATATTTGGCTTAGGTGGCACATAGTTCGCCCAGTCAATTTTTACCCCATTGGCAATTGAAGCTGCATAAGACAGTTTTGCCGCTTTCGGTTGCTTGTTGGCAATACGCTCACGCACTTTGGCATATTCTTCACGGTAGCCTTTAATGAACTCAGGTTTCATTTCAGGAGAAAGTAAAGAGGTTGCAACCCCAACTGCACGTGAAGCATCAGCGACATAAATCACTGCATCATTTGAATATTGTGGGTCAATTTTCACTGCGGTATGCGCTTTGGAAGTTGTTGCACCACCAATCATTAATGGTACATGGAAACCTTTACGTTGCATTTCTTTGGCAACAAAAACCATTTCATCCAAGCTCGGTGTAATCAAACCGGATAAACCAATAATGTCGACTTTTTCATCAATTGCGGTTTGCAGGATTTTTTCTGCAGACACCATTACGCCCAGGTCAACAATGTCGTAACCGTTACAGCCCAGTACCACACCGACAATATTTTTACCAATATCGTGCACGTCACCTTTAACAGTCGCCATCAGAATTTTTCCTTTTGTCTGACCTGCGGTTTTTCCTGCTTCAATGTACGGATTCAACCAAGCGACAGCCTGTTTCATTACACGGGCAGATTTTACCACCTGCGGCAGGAACATTTTACCTGCACCGAATAAGTCACCGACCACGTTCATGCCCGACATCAACGGACCTTCAATGACATCTAAAGGACGCGTCGCTTTTAAACGGGCTTCTTCGGTATCGACATCAATATAAGCGGTAATGCCTTTAACCAGTGCATATTCAAGACGTTTTTCAACAGACTGTTCACGCCATTCCAGATTTTCCGCTTCGCGCTGAGCACCGCCTTTGCCACGGTATTGTTCCGCAATTTCAAGTAATCTTTCAGTGGCATCCTGACCGCTTTCACCTTGGTTTTGATTCAGTACCACATCTTCAACTGCAGCTTTTAATTCAGCCGGGATGTCATCATAAATCGCCAATTGACCAGCATTTACAATCCCCATGGTCATGCCTTTTTGAATGGCATGGTACAAGAAGACGGCATGAATGGCTTCACGAACGGGTTCGTTACCCCTAAAAGAGAACGATACGTTGGATACACCGCCAGAAATCATCGCATGTGGAAGGTTTTGTTTAATCCAACCGGTTGCTTCAATGAAATCGACTGCATAGTTGTTGTGTTCTTCAATACCGGTGGCAATTGCAAATACGTTCGGGTCAAAAATAATGTCCTCGGCAGGGAAGCCAACATCATTCACCAATACATCATAAGAACGCTTACAGATTTCACGTTTACGCGCAGCGGTGTCAGCCTGACCATCTTCGTCAAATGCCATGACAATAACCGCAGCACCATACTGACGGCACAGGCGTGCTTTGTGTACAAACTCGTCATAACCTTCTTTTAAGGAAATCGAGTTCACCACGGGTTTACCTTGTACGCATTTCAAGCCCGCTTCAATGATTTCCCATTTTGATGAGTCAATCATGAGTGGTACGCGGGAAATATCCGGTTCAGAGGCAATTAGGTTCAGGAATTTCACCATTGCTGCTTGCGAATCCAGCATGCCTTCATCCATGTTGATGTCGACAATCTGCGCACCGCCTTGGACTTGATCTAAAGCAACTTCCAAAGCTTCAGTATAATTTTCTTCACGAATTAAACGTGCGAACTTTTTAGAACCGGTCACGTTGGTACGTTCACCTACATTGACGAACAAAGAATTTTCATCAATGTTGAACGGCTCTAAACCAGAAAGGCGACAAGCAGGTTTAATCTCGGGAATCTGGCGCGGTGCAATATCTTTTACCGCATTGTAGATGGCACGGATATGATCCGGAGTGGTACCACAACAACCACCGGTAATATTAATCAGGCCACTTTCTGCAAACTCTTTAAGAAATGCAGCAGTTTCTTCAGGCGTTTCATCATAGCCACCGAAAGCATTCGGCAAGCCTGCGTTTGGATGCGCTGAAACAAAAGTGTTGGCAACGTCTGAAACGGTTTTAACATGCGGACGCATGGCATCTGCACCCAAGGCACAGTTAAAGCCGATTGATAACAAGTCACCATGACGAACCGAGTTCCAGAATGCTTCTGCAGTCTGACCGGTCAAGGTACGGCCTGAAGCATCGGTAATGGTGCCGGAAATCATCAACGGCAATTCATAACCGAGCTGGTTAAAGACTTCTTTGACTGCAAAAATAGCCGCTTTACAGTTCAGCGTATCGAATACCGTTTCAATGAGCAGAATATCGGCGCCACCTTCAATTAAGGCATGTGCAGCTTCAATATAGTTCTCTTTGAGTTCATCAAAGCTAATATTACGAAATGCCGGATCATTTACATTGGGCGAGATCGAACAGGTACGCGATGTCGGGCCAAGCACACCGGCAACAAAACGCGGTTTGTCTGGTGTTGAATATTTTTCACAAGCGGCCTTGGCAATACGTGCTGCTTCACGGTTAATTTCCGGAACCAGCTCTTCCATATGATAGTCAGACATCGAAACACGGGTGCCGTTAAAGCTGTTGGTTTCAATAATGTCTGCACCGGCATCTAAATAAGCTTCGTGAATGCCTTGAATAATCTGCGGTTGAGTCAGAACTAAAAGGTCATTGTTGCCTTTGAGGTCAGAGGCCCAGTCAGCAAAACGCTCACCACGATAATCCGCTTCTTCTAGTTTATGGCGTTGAATCATGGTACCCATAGCACCGTCAATAATCAGGATGCGTTTGGCGAGAAGCTCTTTTAGGGTGGCAAGCGTGGACATAAATAACCCCAATCCGATGGAATACAAAATGGGCATCATTTTAGCAGAATTACTCTGCCTTTGAGGAATATTCAGCCGACATAGTGAGGCACAGCTTAAAATAAGCCCCTTGCTGCTGAATTTTTCATCGAATTGAAATATCAGCAGGCTATGATCAGCAACAGATAACGACAAGCTGGGCAATCTGATTATTAGAAATATCCTGTATATAGGGATTCATTTATTTTGAAATATTGAGGCACAAACTATTTTTAGCTTTAAATAATGCAAAGTGATGGATTTAAAACAGTTCCGCTCATCAAGATAAAGTTGGATGGGTTAAATTAAGGCAATTATGAAAATTTGGCTTTATAAGGCAGCTTTTTGTCATATAATTGTCACAATTAAACTGAACAATAAGGGGATTTTATTATCTCCTTGAACCGTCTGCATGAATTCTAATATTCCTCCCGTCCAAAATCAGGTGCCATCCGCATCAGCGAAATCGACGAATGTGCATGTTCCTACACCGAAATTTTTTATGCCGGTGTTTCTCACGGTTATTATTTCTACTTTAGTGTACATCGGCTTTCAACTTTCATCCGATTTGGCACATGTTCCAACACTCAGTTTATATTCGGTAATTCTTTTAGCGACTGCATTGTTCATCGCTTTAGGCTTTGAATTTGTTAATGGTTTTCATGACACTGCCAATGCGGTAGCGACGGTCATTTATACCAATGCCTTATCTGCACCTGTTGCGGTGATGTGGGCAGGTTTTTGTAATTTCCTCGGGGTAATGGTGGCAAGTGGGGCAGTGGCTTACGGCATCATTGCTTTGCTGCCGGTAGAGCTGATCATGAATGTCAGCTCTGGCGCAGGTTTCGCCATGGTCTTTGCCATGCTGATTGCTGCGATTCTCTGGAACCTGGGTACCTGGTTCCTGGGGATTCCAGCGTCAAGTTCGCATACTTTAATCGGTTCGATTTTAGGTGTGGGCATTATGAATTACCTGCTGCACATGGGTAATGGTGCCAGTGGCGTAGACATGGACCAAGTGATTAAGGTCGGTAAAGCCTTGTTGTTTTCTCCTTTAATTGGTTTTGTTTTTGCTGCAATAGTATTTTTATTAGTAAAAAAAATCTTTAAAAAACAAATAGAATTATTTCAACCACCTGAAGGCAATAAGCCACCTCCACCGATGATTCGTGCCATCCTGATTTTCACCTGTACCGGTGTAAGTTTTGCGCATGGGTCAAACGATGGTCAAAAAGGTATGGGCCTCATCATGCTAATCTTGATTGGTTGTGTGCCTTTGGCTTATTCTTTAAATAAGAATTTAGATCATGAACATATTCAGTCATTTGATCAATTATCTAACCAAGCAGCGACTGCTATTTATGCAAATCATTCCGGCATTTCAGATGGCGAAGCGCGTCAAGTCCTGACCAGCTATATTCAGACTAAGGAAATGTCACCGGAAGTTGTGCCTGCTTTGGCAAGTCTGACCGATCATTTGGGTAATCGTGTAGCGCAATATAATGATTTAAAAGATATTCCAGAAAAAGAAGTTTCGATTATTCGTAATGATATGTACTTAAGCACGACCGCATTCAAGCGTTTAGATAAAGCTGAACAGCTTCCTGCGATGTCAGCCAATCAAACCAAAACAGTGAAAGAATACCGCGACAATTTGGATTCATTCCTGCAATACATTCCAACTTGGGTGAAAGTGGCGGTGGCACTGGCACTGGGACTTGGAACAATGGTTGGTTGGAAACGCATTGTGGTGACTGTGGGTGAACGTATTGGTAAAGCCCACATGACTTATGGTCAAGGGATGTCAGCTGAACTCGTTGCCATGACAACCATTGCAGCAGCAGATGGCTTTGGTATGCCAGTATCCACTACACACGTACTGAACAGTGCCGTGGCAGGTACCATGGTGGCCAATAAATCCGGACTAAACTTTGCGACAGTGAAAACTATTCTTTCTGCATGGCTATTCACTTTACCCGCTACAATCTGTTTATCGGGTGGTTTGTTCTGGTTGTTCTTACAGTTTGTTTAAAAGATTTATTTGAAACAAAAAAACGCTGCAATTGCAGCGTTTTTTTGTTTTTTAATTCTTATTAAACTTATCTTTTAAAGAAAGGGTATTATTCTAAAATAATCACCAATAATTCTATTTATTAAACACTTTTAACATCTTCTTAAGCGGAAATTTTTCATTGGCAAAACCATACAGGGCAGCAAAAGGCAGCGCGGTGCGGGCCAAATAAGCCACACGCCATAAACCGCCATGATTGGCACCTTTCATCATCAACTCTAAGGGATGGTCTAAAGGTGTTTCAGGGTTCGCCACCGATTCTGGATGACGCAAGTCATAAATCCATAATGCGGCCATTAGTGCATTGGTTGTTTCCGGATGAAATGATTCCACATCAAATAAACTTGCCCCATTAAATGCGGCTTTCAATAACGGATTTTTAGTCACCGAATGCGTAGTGGTAGAAGGGGCAATATTGATGCTGACACGTTGTCCATCATGATGCGCCAAAATCGCACGCCATTGCTGAATGCGTTTTGCCAAAGCATAGTTTGGACCTTGCTCCACCACCAGACAGTCTGCAATCCCATAGTCATGGCCATTTTCACAGCGAATTAATGCATCCAGATTTTTTTTGAAAAAGTGCTTTGCAGAAAGCATTGAAATGCTTTCACTGACAATACGTTGTGATTTTGAACGCTGGAGTGACTTAAGATTTGAAGCTTCCACAACTTCTTTAGGAATTGCATAGACATCGGTTGGGGTGCACATGAACATTAAGCTGGTGTCAGCTTTTTGTTCGCTGACATACTGCATGATGCTGTCCATGGCCATAGATACGCGGACGTGCTTTTCACCATCTAAATAGGCAATCGCTGCAAGGTCTAGTTGATGTTCACTTTGGATTAGCCAATGGGCAATTTCAGGTGTGTGGGTGAGTAAATCCGCACCCAGTTTTTCTTTCAGTATTGCAGTTGGCGTATCTTCTGCCAATTTTTCCGCACAGGGTGCATATAGGGTTGCATTGCCTTGTTGAATGGTTTTTAAAATTCTGTCCCAGACACGGCTGTTGGGTAAGTCGACCGCCACAATATTGGCTTTCCATTTAGACAACCAAGTCAGTGGACCGGCTTCAGAACCTGCACCAAATAAGACCATAGTGCGATCAGAAAGATCAAACCATTCAGGATGTGCGTGTGCAGCACGTAAAGCATCGGCATGGCTAGGTTCGATAATGCCTGCATCTTGCCAGATTTGAATTTGATCGAGTAAAGCCTGACCTTGCAAGTTTTGACCTTTATAAGGCACATACCATTCAGGAGTGGCTTCACTTTCACCTTTCAGCTGAACTGTATGCAAGTTGGCTGTATCGATGTCCTTCATGATGTCTTTAAGCAAATAGCGCTGACCATTTCTGTAGAAGTCAAAGCTATGATGGGCTTTGTGTAAGCCTTGTTTTGCAATGGTAATCGGATTATTGATGTTACGAATACCTTGTTCAACCAAGGCTTTAAAATAGACAGGATAACGCTTACGCCAGTTTTTTTCCGCAAGTGCATTCATTGATGACTTGTTGTCAACAATAGATAAAGCTTCAGCAATAATTTCCTTACCTGTCTGTGAGGTGCTGGGTTTATTGCTAGCTGGATTAATCGGAAATTGAAGACCATCTAATGAAGTGGACATGCAAAAAATCTCGTTTTTTGATCATTAATATACGGATGTCTACATTATCTATGCCAAATTGTTTTGATGGGTAGCATTTAATGACAAAATTGTGTGAATCTTTTTCAAAAGGCCCAATACAAAGGAACCGAAGCTCCTTAATGTATAAATTTTATCAATTCAGTATTATTTAGAAATGCCTTCAGCGATTTCTTTCAGCATGAATGCAGTATTGTCCAGACCTGCGCCAGTGATATACCAGGCATCAGCATTCACAAAAATAACGCGATTCTGTTTTACCGCTTCAGACTGACCCAAAACAGGATGGGTTTTAATACCTTCCTTGCTGGCATATTTCTGGGTATTCACCGCTCCACGATCCAGCACAATCAAATAATCCGGATTGTGTTGAATAGCCGCATTTAGCTGTTCAGCATTTTTCTTTTGTATTGCTAACGCCTCAATTGATCCAGCTTCAGGGCGAGCAGCATCGGTTTTTTCAGTCAGCGGAAGAAAAGATTTAAAACCCGTTAACTCATAGATAAAACCAAAACGATCATTTGCGGCATGCGGCATATAATGATCTCCGGCCGCAAAGAGCATAACTGCTGATTTATTAGCAGTCTGTTGCTTCACTTTTAGCTGTAATTGATCCAAATCTTTTAATTTCTTATGCGCAAGATCTTCACGCTTAAAGGCTTTTGCAAGATTCAAGGTGCGATTTTTCAAATCAATCATGTACTGGTCGGTCTTGGGAGAAAGGTCAACCGTTGCGGCAATCGGTTGCAAGCTTTCCAGCGTTTTCGCTGAACGACCACCCACGAAAATTAAATCGGGTTGCAACTGTTTTAAGTGAGCCAAATCAGGTTCAAAAAGTGTGCCTGCTTTAACAAACTGATCTTGGTTATATTGGGCTAAACTACCTGTAAATGTGGTTTTAGGCACAATTTGAGCCTGAATGTTTAAGGCGTTTAAGTTATCTAAAATGGAAAGCTCATAGACGGCAATTTTTTTCGGTGTTTGTTTCAGTTCAATGTTTTGCTTTTCTGTTACCAGATTGAAACCTTCGCTATGGGCCAAACTATTCAATCCCACTGAAGCCAAAACGGCGCTTAAAAATAATACTTTGGTTTTCATTCGCAAGTAGTCTTCGCTTAAATTTAGGCAGCAGGGTAACAAAGAATTTAATTATTTAAAATGATAATCATTAACAAATAAGAATTATTTTACTTTTATCATAAAAAAAGATGCTGAAAATTCAGCATCTTGGCATATGACTCATTCAACAATAAGCTTTAGAAAGGTAATTGCATCAGCTTATTTAAAAAGTGTGGCATAACACGTGGTTCAAGAATGATGGTCATGAGCACGCCGTATGCGGCTCCCCAAAGGTGCGCACTATGGTTGATGTGGGAATTGCCACGCTTGCCTGACCAGATACTGTAAGCGACATATAAAATGGCAAAAATAATTGCCGGTACAGGAATAAAGAAAACAAAAATCAGTTTCCACGGTTCAAATAGAATATAAGCAAACAAGACTGCCGAAACTGCACCAGAAGCGCCTAAACTTGCCCATTGGTGATCATTTTTATGCTTGAGATAACTGGGAATAATGGCAACAATCAAGCCGCCTAAGTAGAACAAGACAAAGCCCAGATCAAAAAAATACTGTCGGTAAAAACTTTCAATCACACTCCCAAAAAAGAATAGTGTAATCATGTTGAAGATCAGATGTCCGCCATCGGCATGGACGAAACCATGGGTAATAAAGCGGTCATATTGTCCACGCTGCATTGCAGGGGGCCAAAAAATAAGACGATTCATGACCTTCTGATTTGAAAATGCAATCAGTGAGACAGCCACTGTAATCAGAATCAGGCAAACAGTATGGTTAAAAGGTAGATCTAGCATAAAGTGAAAGTTCAACTTTTAAATATTTATAACCAATAATGCCATTAAATGAAGTGTTAAGATGAACTTTTATAATAATTCCGACAATTTTAGTTGATTTTTTTTTATTACCCCACATCTTCAGTTAAAATGATAACTTCAGCTTGAGGAAATATGATTATGTCGACTGATAACATCAGCGCTGCAGTTGCAGAAGAAATTCCAAATTTATTGATTACGCCAACGGCACAAGAGTATTTGTTTGATTTACTTGATAAACAAAATACTCCGGGCATTGCTGTACGTATTTTTGTGGAAAATGCAGGTACGCCTCGTGCTGAATGTTGTATGGCATATAGTGCACCTGAAGAAGTGATTCCTACAGACTATAAACAAGATTATCCAAACTTTGCTGCATATATTGATGCGCCATCAATTCCATATTTGTTGGATGCGGTAATTGATTACAATAAAGACCGTTTTGGTGGTCAATTGACTTTCCGTGCACCGAACTCCAAAGTGCCACGCGTAGGCGCGGATGCTTCAATTGAAGAGCGTATTACGTATGTATTGCAATCTGAAATTAACCCGGGTCTTGCAGGACATGGCGGTAACTGCGCTTTGGTTGAAATTATTGAAGATGAAGAACATGGCCTGACTGCTGTATTGAAATTTGGTGGCGGTTGCCAAGGTTGTTCATCAATTGACTTGACCTTGAAACAAGGTGTTGAAACTACTTTAAAACAACATGTTCCAGAGTTATCACGTGTCGTTGACCAAACTGACCACAGCAATACCGAAGGCGCTTATTTTAAATAAGTCCAGATAATTAAATAAAGTAGCCTCAATATTCGAGGCTATTTTTTTTGCCTGAAAATTAGAAATAAATGAGAATGATTATTATAATTAATTGCATTTAGGTATTTTTTTGTTACACTGTGCAACGAAAATTGCATTACTTATCCATTATTTTGCCACTTGGGGAAACTTGAATGACCAAGCGTATTGTTCGATCTGCACTCTCACTTTCAATTTTATCTGTTCTCGCTTCAGTTACATTTGCAGCTGATCAAAACACATCTTCTGGCTCTACTCCGGTCAAGTTAGAAACAATCGTGGTTACAGCGGCAGGCTACGAACAGGATGTAAGCAAAGCTCCAGCATCAATGACAGTGATTACAAAGGAAGAACTAGAAGCAAGACAATATAATGATATTACTGACGTACTCAGAAATACGCCGGGTGTGGTGATTTCAGGAGCTGGTTCTGCACAAACGGTCAGTATTCGGGGGATGAGTTCAAGTTACACATTATTTTTGGTCAATGGTAAACGTCAATATTCTAAAGACGTCAATCCAAATGGCGATGACAGTGGCTTTGAAAAAAATATCTTGCCGCCTATTGCATCGATTGAACGTATTGAAGTGATTCGGGGACCTGCATCTACTTTATATGGCAGTGATGCGATGGGAGGTGTCATCAATATTATTACCAAAAAAGTCAGTGATGAATGGTCGGGAACAGCTGAGCTGGGAACAGTTTTACAGGATTCAAATCATTCTGGCGATATCAAAAATGCATCGGTCTATCTAACCGGGCCTTTAATTGAAAATAAACTGGGCATGCAGCTTGGGGTAAATAAGCAAAAACGCGAAGAAGACAGCTATATAGGCGGCTTTCGTGGTACGGAAGTGGAAAGTTTAAGTTCTCGACTGACTTATTTAATCAATGATAATCATGACCTGGAATTTGATGCAAATTTCACAAAACAGGAATCTGAATCTACTGCGGGTCAAACCATTCTCAGTACGGGAGCAGATTCATATGGTCGAAATTATCGTGAAGTCTTGGGTTTAACGCATAATGGTCGATATAGCGATGTGTTGAACAGCAGTTCTTATATTCAATATGAAAAATCAAAAAATCCGGATCGTGAAAATACCACTTCCGGTTTAAGCGGAATTGAGCTTGAAACCTGGCTTGCCAATACACAGTGGAATTGGCAGTTGAGTAATCACAATTTAATTTCGGGTCTATATTTTAAAAACGAGTCATTGGTTGATAAAGCAACCAATCAAAATTTAGAAATGCCTGTGACTGAATTAGAGCGTTGGGCATTTGCAGTTTTCGCAGAGGATACCTGGTCTATTACCGATACTTTTAACTTAACCACGGGTTTGCGTTACGATCACGATGAAAATTACGATGGTAACTTCTCGCCCCGTTTGTATGGGGTATATAACCCGACAGATGCATGGACCTTTAAGGGTGGGGTATCTACCGGTTACAAACAACCCGATTTAAGACAGTCGTCAGGTGATGTACATTCGGTGACCGGTAAAGGCAGTGCCTTTATTATGGGCAATGATAATTTAAAACCGGAAAAATCGTTGAGCTATGAACTTGGCACTGCATGGCAGGGCGACAAGTCTAAAGCCACTTTAACTGCCTTTTATACTGAATATAAAGATAAAATTACAGAAATACGCGATTGCTCATCACCAAATGGAAGCAACAGTAATTCGGCAACATGGACCTGTGCAGACCCCTTTGGTCGCATTGATGCAGCCACGGGAAATCTCCGCTTGTGGAACTTTATCAGTTCACGCATTAATGTGGATGAAGCAACCATGCGAGGTGTAGAGGCTTCATTTGACACCGAACTTGCTGAAGGGGTAAATCTAAATACCAACTATACCTATACCGAAACTGAGCAAAAATCAGGGGAGTTAAAAGGTCAGCCATTAAACCAAATACCGAAGCATATGTTGAATGCGACTGTAGATTACAACATCAATGATGCTTTAGATGTCTGGACTCGCTTACATTATCGTAGTGAAACCTCTTCTTATTTAGGTCGTGCAACCATGTCCGATCCGACACCAGCATATCAATTTCTAGATGTAGGCTTTAACTACCAGTTTACCCCGAGCTTAAAAGGTAAATTTGGCGTTTATAATATTCTGGATGAAAAAGCAGAAGATGCCGATGGCGATCAGGTTTTAGATGGCCGTCGTTATGGCATCAGTTTTGTGGCCAATTTCTAATAAATGGAATAAAGAAAAAGCCGCTTCAAGCGGCTTTTTCTTTATGGCTGAATATTTAAAATTTTCTGTGCGGTTTCTGCATAATAAAACTTTTCTAAATATGTTCTTGCACGTTCTCTTAAGTATTCTGATGAAACTAGCTTTTGAATCACTGGTGCTAACAAGTGCTGTAGTTCATGTTGAATTAAAGTTTCATCAATATTCAAGTCACGTAGTAACAGGTCAAAACTACGCTGCTGATTTCGTGAATACCACGCATAAACTCCATCATGAACTTGTTGTTTTAGGTATTCTGTCTGGCGCAGCTGATTCCAAATTTCATGTCCTAAGCCCACCGTATTCGGCAGGTCTTGAACTTCAATATAATTCTTCAAAACCGTTAAAGGCATATCTTTAATTTTATGCCAAAGATTCGCCTGAAAGTGGTACAGCTTCTCATCATCAAAATGTTGATTTAAAACATGCTCACTCATTTGGCTGAGTTTTAAAATATTCTTTTGCAGATAATGACCAATGGTCTCATCCAGATTTGAGTCAGTTACGGTTTCTAAAACCGATTTGCCCATTTTCATAAAACGCGATACACCGGGGACACGTCTTGCCATGACCGAATTATCCAAATAATCCTGAATGGAATGTTGAATTAATTGCGTTATCATGGCTGAAAAAGCAGGGCTGTTGACTACTGTTTTGATCAGGCGCTGACGATGTGCACTTTTACTCGCGACATATTGGGCAATTTTATCGACAGTCAATACCGGAATCACATCCGCAATTTGAGTGCTTTCATTGGCAGGATGAATTAAGGCAAAACGAAGATGTTCGGTAATTTGCTCAATTAAAAAAGTACTCGCAGGTGTAGCTAAAACCTGCTTCTGCAAGAGTGCATTGATTTGCTCAAATGACCAGATATCCTGCAAGGTTTGTTTTCTAAACCACTGATAAAAATTTAAAAATTCGCTTTGAATAGTGGCAGTATGTGAAAACTCTTGCTCTAAAAAGTCAAGATGAGCTTCAATCAATTGCTCAATCATCGGGTGTTTCGGCATACTGTCTCTGCAAGCTAATTTAATGGGATAAGTTTATCAGTAAGTGGGTTTTTTAACTTTTGGGTTTTTGCGAGAAAAGGCAAATAGTAGTTCGCCACTTGTTGTTCTGCTTCTAAAATAGGCATGTGCCCGACATTATTTAAAATAACCGGGGTTTCGGCACGCTTTAATAAAGATTGTAATTCATTTGCGGCTTCGACATTAATAATTTTATCTTGCTTGCCCCACAGGATGAGTGTGGGTGCTTCAATGGTTTGCGTCATTCGGGCAAAAGATTCAGGGGTATAAATACGGCTCAGCGTAATCAATTGGTCAATCATTTTGCGAGTTTGTACGGACTGAGAAATCAGCAGTTTTTCTTGTGCTTTTTTAAAATAAATAGGTAAGTCCGGTGGGTTTTGCATGACTTGAGCCATGACATCGTCCAGATCGCCCGGTTTAGACACAATCAGATGCTTTAAAAAATAAGGGTTTTGGGTATAGGCAGTATTGGCCTGTTTGTAAACCCCTACGCTATTGAGTAGAAACAGACTTTGCGTATCAAATGGATATTGTGATGCATAAACCGTGGCGATGGAGCCGCCTAACGAGTGTCCAGCAACATTCAGTTTGTCTTCCACGTCAATGGCTTCAGCAAAACGGCGCAGGCGCTGTGTGACATTGGGAACCGACAGATCAAAATCATCCGCAACTTTGGTTTCGCCATTGCCCGGAAGGTCGGGAATAATCACGTGGTAATAAGGTGTTAAAAAATGTGCCACCCCATTCCAGTTATCACGATTTCCAGCCAAGCCATGAAGGAGCAATACGGCAGGTTTATTGCTCGCGCCACTTTCACTGTAGCTCCAGGTGATATCATCAATTTTAATGGTTTTACTGCGTAGTCCGGCTGCACTACGCTCTTTGGCTAAATAATTTTCGAATGAAGGTTGGGCAACATAGATTTTTTTATTTATAGTTGCATGAGAAAAGATCGGCACACTGATTGAAATAGCTAGGCATGCCATCTGCAAACTGCGGGATAAAATCGAGTGAAGCAATGTCATTGATCATCATCCTAATGTATTCATGACGATAATTTTTTATAAGCAACACTATAAAAATCATCTGAATTAGACTGCATTTAATTTTTTTTAAAATGTCTGTAGTTTATTGTAAATATTATTGTGGAAATGTCACTGAATTGTTTGTTGAAGTCTGTTGCGAGAAGTGCTAAAAACGTGCACTCGGTCAAATTTATCCGCGAAATAAAATATTTTGTAACTTAGTTATAAAATAAACAGCTATGTTTTTTGCAAGTGACATTCCAATTTCATCGCATTAAAATATTACAACTTCAAACATTGGAAGACCAGCATGCTAACAGCAGAAGAAGCTTTAGATCGTTTAAAAAAAGGGAACCAGCGTTTTGTATCCGGGGAAACGACACACCCCAAACAACTTTCACATCAGCAAAGGGCGGAAATGGCAGGAAATCAAAATCCCTTTGCCATCGTCTTGGGTTGCTCCGATTCTCGTGTTCCTGCGGAAATGGTATTTGATCAGGGGCTAGGTGATTTATTTGTAATCCGTGTTGCAGGGAATGTGGTCGCACCTTCACAGGTAGGCAGTGTGGAGTTTGCTGCAGAACGTTATGATTGTGCTGTTGTGGTTGTACTCGGACATAGTCATTGTGGCGCTATTCAAGCGACTATTGATACCTTAATGAATCCCGATCATCCGCCTTCATTAAACCTGATGTCTATTGTCAATCGTGTTCGACCATCGGTTGAAACATTGATGCAAACTGAACTAAAAAACGATTTATCTAAACTGTCTAAACATGCAGTTCGTTCTAATGTCTTTGCTTCTGTAAATCAGTTGCGTCATGGTTCTGCAGTTTTAGAATGCCTGATTGCCAAAGGTCAGTTGAAAGTTGTCGGTGCCGAATACTCTCTAGAAACAGGTGAAGTTTTGTTCTTTGATTTTTAAAATTAAATCAGGCTTCAAACTGAACAAAAGGCGCTTTATAAAGCGCCTTTTATATAGGGATAGGCATTGTTCAGTAAAATACTTTGTGCCTTGGCATTGGGATGAACTAAATCCTGTTGCATCAAGTCTTTCTTACCTGCAACGCCTTCCAAAAAGAAAGGCATCAATTTGACTTTGTACTGTTGACTGACAATCTGGTAATTTTTTTCAAAGGCCTTGCTATAGGCTGTACCGTAATTCGGTGGAATTTTCATTCCCAAAACAATCACTGTGGCTTTAGCTTTTTGACTTTGTTGAATTAGATGAGCCAGATTCTTTTGAATCAATAGCGGGGATTGACCACGTAAACCATCATTTCCCCCTAACTCAATCACCACAACATGCGGTTTATGAATTTGCAATAATTTAGGCAACCGCGCCAAAGCACCACTGGTGGTTTCACCACTGACACTGGCATTGACCACTTTATGTTGTTTCGGATACTGTTGCTCTAGGCTTTTTTGTAATAAATGCACCCAACCTTGCTGTGCCTGAATTCCATAACCCGCGCTAATACTGTCACCCACAATCATAATGGTTTTAGCACGCACCACGACCGGAGCAAGACACAGGCTGAGCATCGCCAAACAAGCAAATACACGAGTTTTTAAATTGCGATTTTGCATATAGGGATTTTATGAACCAAGTTAGGAGCGACTCTTCCATCATGCCACAAGTGATTATTTCTGCCCAGCAACTGACACAAAAGATAAAACTTGTACAAAAAGAGCTGTGCATTTTTGAAAATTTAAACTTTGAAATCCAGGCAGGTGAACAAGTTGCTATCACTGGACGTTCAGGTTCAGGAAAATCGACCTTGCTTGGAATTTTGGCAACTTTGGATCAAGCCAGCTCGGGCCAATTGGCGGTGTGTGGAGAGTCCATCGCTGAATTAAATGAAGAACAGCGTGCGCTGGTACGTTTAAAATATATCGGTTTTGTATTTCAGTCTTTCCAGTTATTGCCGCATTTAACCGCACTGGAAAATGTGATGTTGCCGCTGCGCTTGCAGAATAATTTTAATTTTGCAGCTGCTGAGAAAAAGGCATTGGCCTTACTTAAAAAAGTCGGTTTGGAACGTCAGGCAACACAAACCCCCAAAGTGCTTTCGGGCGGTGAGCAGCAACGGGTGGCCATTGCGCGTGCTTTAATTAGCGACCCGAAAATTATTTTCGCCGATGAGCCTACAGGTAACCTAGACACACAAACCGCCAGTGAAATTGAGCAACTGTTATTTCAGCTGAATCGTGAATTTGGCACGACCTTAGTTTTGGTCACCCATAATCCAAAACTGGCCGAGCAATGTCAGCGCCATTTCGAATTGTTGGATGGTCATTTGATTGAACATCGTAACGGTGAGGGCTGAAATGAATCCACTCTTTCGACCTTTACTGACCCAGAGTTTTAAAAGCACCGGTGTTTACTTACTGATTATTGCTCTAACTTTGGCGATCAGTGCGACCACGGCACTAAAGTTTAGTAATGAACAAATCCAAAATGCCGTGGCATTACAGGCCGCTGAAATGCTGGCAGGGGATTTGGTCCTGAGCGACAATCAGCCGCTTGAAAAAAAGTGGCAACACAAAGCTGACCAGTTATCCCTGCAACAATCTGAAGTCATCACCTTTAGTTCGATGGCACATACCAATGATCAATTTGTCATGGTCAATGTGAAAGCCATTGATGATGCCTTTCCTTTGCGCGGCGAAATTCGGGTTATCCCCCAAGCAAAGAAAATTCAGCCAGGCGAGGTTTGGCTCAGTAATCGTGCCATGGATTTGTTGCATGTCAAACTCGGGGATCGGGTCAATATTGCGGATGGGCGCTTTAAAGTCACCGCTCAAATTGAACATGATTCCAATCAGGAGCTGGGCTTTTCCGGCTTTTCGCCTACGGTGATTATTTCCCAGGCCGATGTAGCGAAAACCAATGCCATTCAAGTGGGCAGTCGGGTGGAATACCGGTTATTAATGGCAGGGCCTGCCCAACAGACCAAACGCTTTGAACAGGATTTCAATCAACTGCATAAGTCTGCTCAAAGCAAAATAGACAATGAACAGAATAGTCTAAAATTACGCAATGCCAGTGAAGGCAATACCCGTTTAATGAAGCCGATTGCCAATTTAGATACCTTTTTACAACTTGCCAATATTTTGACCATTTTACTGTGCGGCATTGCGATTGCCTTAACCAGTCAGCGTTATGTACAGCAAAATCAGGACAATATTGCGCTAATGCGCTGTATTGGAGCAACAAAGAATCAAATTCTTAGCGCATATCTGACTTTATTGGGTGTGGTGTTAATTGTGGCAATGGCGATTGGTAGTCTGGCAGGAGTAGGGCTTGGCTATGGTTTATTGCAATTGATGCTCAAGCTGATTCCCCATCTGCAAATTCAGTTTTCTGCCTTGGATATGCTGCTTGGCCCCTTACCGATTGCAATGCTGACCAGTGCCGTGGTATTGCTGGGTTTTATCCTGCCAAGTTTATGGCAGCTGCTCAATACTCCGCCGATTCGGGTGATTCGCCAGCAAGAAAAATCAGTCCAGTCAATGCTCTGGATGTTGTTGATGGGCACAGCCAGTCTGGTGCTGTTTAGTGTGGTACTGACTGAAAATATTGTGCTGACTGCCTGGGTCATAGGTGCAATGATCATCTTGTGTATGCTGCTGTATATGATCATTTGGGGCTGCTTAAAATTAATTAAAAGTCTGAAATGGTCCATTTCACCCTATGTCCGCGCACCTTATCAAACTGCCTTTCAAATTACTGCTTTGGCTCTTGGTCTCAGTTTAATTACGGTTTTGGCCGTATTGCGAACGGACTTACTCGAGCGCTGGCAGCAACAATTACCGCAAGGTACGCCAAATCAATTTGTTTATGGTTTGCCGCCGTTTGATATGCCTTTATTCAAAGCCCAGATTGAGCAACATGGGTGGCCAAGCACACCTTTATATCCCAATATTCGGGGGCGATTGGTGGCAAAGAATGATCAACCTTTTTCCAATGAATTGCTGGACAACAATAACTCGTTACGCCGTGAACTCAATTTAACCCAGACATCAGAATATCCTGCGGATAATAAAATCGTGCAGGGCTCAGCAGCATTGAAACAGGTCGGTGATGTCTCGGTTGAAGTGAAAACTGCACAAGAGCTGGGAATCAAAATAGGCGATCGACTGACTTTTAGTCTGCCTGAAGGTTTGATTCAGGCCAAAGTCGTTAACTTGCGTAGTGTGGAATGGGAAAGCTTTAGTCCGAATTTTTTCTTTATTTTTGCACCCAAGACGAGGGATGAAAATGCGGGCAGTTATTTAGGCAGTTTTTATGTGCCTGAACAGGATAAAAAGCAACTGGTTTCCGTGATTCAACAATTTTCCAACACGGTTTTTATTGATGTCAGCTTAATTCTGGATGAAGTGAAACGCCTGGTAAATGTACTGGTACAGATTATTACCATACTCGCGCTATTGGTCAGTGTCTCTGGCGTTTTGGTCTTAATTGCCTGTTTAAACCTGTTGATGGATGAACGCAAACGTGAAGTGGCTTTGTTGCGTTCATTTGGCAGCTCTAAACAAAAATTAAAACAGATGATGACTGTGGAGATTGGCTTCATTGGATTTATGGCAGGGATAGTTTCATGCCTGTTTGCAGAAGTGATTAGTGCGATTGCCAGTTATAAAATGAATTTGATGATTCAGGCGCATTGGGAAATTTGGCTGATTTTACCGATTTTAATGACTGTGGTGTGTGCCTTGATTGGTCGTTATCGTTTAAGTTATTTATGTGATATTCCACCACTGCAAAGTTTGCGCGAGATGAATCAATAATAATTCATCTCACAAAAATGATGCTTTAACTTTAAAAATGCAGCTGTGCGCGCATGGCTGCAAGGATCTGACGCCATACAGGTTCAAGGATTTGAACCTGTTGCATACAATAATCATAAAATACATAGCAGCTTACTGCACCCACCACTAAACCGAGAGTAAAGCCTAAATTAGGTTTATGAACGCGCTGTCCCATATACCAAATAGCCGCTAATACCGCACCCATCAGCATGCCGCCAATATGGGCAGCATTGTTAATGCCGGGCATGGTGAAGCCAATGAACAAGTTAATCCCCATCACCATCACCAAGGTTTTTTTATCTAAAATGAAACGCTGCTTCGGCAAGATGGGCAATAAAGATAAAACAGTCAAAGCGCCACCAATCCCCATCACTGCGCCAGAAGCACCGGCACTGACAGTCGGGAGAAGTTTGGGATCATTGCTTTGCAGCAGTTCAAAGGTATTTTGAATATCGATAAAACCGCTGAGCAAACTCCCCATCAGGCCTGCAAGAATATATAAACCCAAATAATAGAATCGGCCAAAAAGCTGTTCCGCCACACTGCCGAAAATATACAGTGCCCACATATTGAGCATTAAATGGATCAGCCCAAAATGAAAAAACATGCTGCTAAACAGGCGAGTGGGTTCCTCTAAAAAGGTTAAAGGTGCATAATCAGCTCCCCAACGAATAGCATCGACCAGACTTGGGCTGGTAATATTGACGCCTGTGAGCACTTGCCAGAGAAATAAACCGACATTAATGGCAATAAAAACTGCAGTCAGCCACCAAAGGTGAACTTCGAGTTTACTTTGAATGGAAGGAGGTGAAAGTTCAGCCATGCTATTCTTTTATAATCTTTGCTATATTCAGCTTCAAGCTTAGCACGAAAAAACAGATATTTTGGAGTAACTCACTGACATGAAAGCTTTTATTGTTCGTAGTTTGTTAATACTTGTCAGTTTGGTACTTTTGATACAACTTTGGATTTTTGCAAGTCTGGTGTGGTGGCGCACTCATCCGGTTGACACCACCATGATGATGCGTCTGGATTATTGGTCTGAACCCTCTAAGCCAATCAAACACCAATGGCGTGATTACGATCAAATCAGTGACTACCTTAAAAATGCAGTTGTTGCCGCAGAAGACGGTAAATTTTTGCAACATCACGGTTTTGACTGGGCAGGCATGCAGTTTGCCTTAGAGCGCAATAAAGACAAAGGCAAAGTGGTGGCCGGCGGTTCGACCATTTCCCAGCAATTGGCAAAAAATTTATTTTTATATAATAAGCGATCATTTTTGCGTAAAGGCCAAGAGGCCGTAGCGACTTGGATGATGGAGCGGGTGTGGACCAAACAACGCATTTTAGAAGTCTATTTAAACTCGGTTGAATTTGGCGACAATATTTACGGAGTGGAAGCGGCAAGCCAGCATTATTTTAGCAAAAGTGCGAGAAGTTTAAGTCGCGAGCAAGCTGCCTTTTTAGCCGCTATTTTGCCCAATCCGAAATATTACCAAGACCACCGTGATGACCGAAAACTGCAATACCGCAAACGGATGATTCAAAAATATATGCGTTATAGCAATATTCCCTAATTCGAGACTGGATTAAAAAGCCCAAAAATTTGGGCTTTTTTTTATGAAATTGTCATAATTTTGAAGCATACTTAAGAGGATAAGGATTACTTTCGAACAATTATAGGTTAGGTATGAATACTGCAGCAGGCCCATCTCCTACACAAACAGAATATACATATAACGATCGCTACATTAATCGTGAACTTTCTATTCTAGATTTCCATCTTCGTGTATTAGAACAGGCGGTTGACCCACTGCATCCTTTACTTGAACGCATGAATTTTTTGCTAATTTTCTCGCGTAATCTGGACGAGTTTTTTGAAATCCGTTTTGCTGGTTTGATGGAGCAACTCGATTTAGGCAATGAAAGTCACAGTCCTGATGGTTTAACCCCTAAGCAAGTCTTGGAAATTATTTCTAAAACTGCCCATGCTGCGATTGAACGTCAATACCGTATTTTAAATGAAGAAATCTTGCCAAAGCTGCGTGAAGAAGATATCTGTTTTTTACGCCGTGGAGAACTGACACCTGCTCAGTCTGCGTGGATTAAAAAGTATTTTCAGGAGCAAGTGGCACCGGTACTGACTCCGATTAGTCTGGATCCAGCTCATCCATTTCCGCGTTTGGTCAACAAAAGCTTAAACTTTATTGTGACCCTCGAAGGTAAAGATGCCTTTGGTCGTCAAATTGATTTGGCTGTTGTACCGGCACCACGTTCACTGCCGCGAGTGGTGCGTTTACCCGATGAACTCACTGATGGCAAAGAACATCATGTAATGTTGTCTGCCATTATTCATGAGCATGTTTCAGATTTATTTCCGGGTATGACTGCGACCGGCTGTTATCAATTCCGAGTAACACGTAATGCCGATTTGGCCTTAAATGAAGATGTCGAAGATTTGGCCAAAGCCTTAAAAGGGGAATTGAATTCGCGTCGTTTCGGCCGTGCAGTACGCTTGGAAGTGACGCAAAATTGCCCCGAACATATCTATCAATATTTACTGGAAGAATTTGATTTAGACAAGGATCAACTTTACAAAGTGGATGGTCCGGTCAACCTTGCACGCTTATTGTCGGATTTCAAACGTCCACATTTACGTTATGATTCCCATACCCCGATTATTCCGAAAGTATTGAAGAAGTCTGAAAATATTTTCTCTGCCATGCAGAAACAGGACATTCTTTTACATCATCCGTTTGAATCCTTTGCACCTGTTATTAATCTATTGCGTGAAGCAGCACGTGACCCGCAAGTACTCGCGATTAAGCAAACTTTGTACCGTAGTGGGCCAGATTCTGAAATTGTTCAGGTACTGGCAGAAGCAGCACGTAATGGAAAGGAAGTGACCGCAGTCATCGAATTACGTGCACGTTTTGATGAAGCTTCCAATATTGAAGTGGCGAATGTACTTCAAGAAGCCGGTGCAGTCGTGGTGTACGGTATTGTGGGCTATAAAACCCATGCCAAAATGATTCTGGTGGTGCGCCGTGAGAACAATAAACTGGTACGTTATGTACATTTAGGTACCGGCAACTATCATGCCGGCAATGCCCGTATTTATACCGATTATGGCTTATTAACTACAGATAAAGAACTCTGTGAAGATGTACATCGTATTTTTCAAGAGTTGACTGGTATGGGTAAAATGGCCAAGTTGAAAAAACTTCTGCACGCCCCCTTTACCCTGCATGCTCAACTCATCAATTTCATTGATGAAGAAATTGCCAATGCCAAAGCAGGCAAGCCGGCACAAATTATTGTTAAAGTGAATGCCTTAACTGAAAGGCAGCTGATTAACAAGTTATATGAAGCTTCGCAAGCCGGTGTGAAAATTGATTTAATAATTCGTTCGATTTGCTGTTTACGTCCTGGTTTACCGGGCCTTTCGGAAAATATTCGGGTACGTTCAATTGTCGGGCGTTTTCTGGAACATACCCGTGTGTATTATTTTGGCAATAATGGCAATGCGCGAATTTACTGTTCAAGTGCGGACTGGATGGATCGTAATTTATTTAATCGGGTTGAAGCCTGTTTCCCAATTGAAGACCCAGCACTGAAAAAACGTATTTACCAGCAAGGTTTACTGACCTATTTGAAAGACAATCAGCAAGCATGGTTGTTGCAGGGCGATGGAACCTGGGTTCGTGCACAAGTTGCAGAAGGACAAGAGCCACATAATGCACAAAGAATATTATTGGATATGATCAAATAATTCATTCAAGTGTTGAGGATGAAATAAGGGAGTCTTGGGACTCCTTTATTTTTATACGATGGAAATATTCGACATAAAAAATCTCTAATTTTTTAAGCTGGCGAGTTTTCGATAAATGCTTTTAATATTGCCTTCAATTTTATAAAGAGAATTCGACGTCTGCTCAGCAATTTGCCGCAGGTTAAGACCTGTTGCCACTAAATTTAAAATTTCAAATTCAATTGCAGTTAAATGTGCGGGCTTATTAAGTGGATTGGATGATATGGTTTGATTAGATTTTACTGGGTAGGACAAAATATACTGCGCAAACACCTCATGGAGAGGGGCTCCACCGCGCAGAATACTTTTAATGTTATTTAACATTTCTGCTTCAGTATTTTCATGAAAAATATAACCCAGTGCACCTGCCTGAATCGCATCAAACAATAAAGAGGTCTGGTGCTGAGCTAAGATCACAATCACATTTGCATCCGGATGGAATTTTTTGAGTCGCTGGATAAATATAATGCTTTCTGTTTGATCGAGCGATAAATCTATTAAAATCAGGTTTGGTAAATGTTGTTGTAATAGTTTTTCAGCTGAAGCCAGATGATCCGTGCTAATAATTAACTCTGCAGGATAACCTAATCCAGTGAGCAGGTTCTCTAAGAGGTAATTAAAAGCGGGTTGATTCACTATCAACATGACAGGCGCCGGTAATATCAGTTCACCCACTGGACTATTCTCACACTGGTTGTCATTTTATTGAGTTACTTTGCTATACAACGTATAAAAGTACTATCCCCAGAACTAGGGAATTTATAGAATTAAAAAAATTTACTTTATGCTGATGGGGTTGTTATTAAGTCTTTAAGTAATTTTTTTGATTATGATTTTTGTTGCACAACATATGATCTAAATATCTGCACTGTATTTTAATTATAGCTTATAAAATACCTACTATTGCAGATATGACGGCTCTAGTTCACTGATTAGAATAGGCTTACTTCTTATGAATCTGGTATGTAAGAGGTTTTTAACTCTTTGAAGCTTTAATATCTTAATTCGTCCATGGACCAGATATTATATTTTAACTTTAAACTCGGTTTAGCGTTGTAGTAAGCTTTTTTTATTTAAATATTTCAATATTTTGTAGATGTTAATCAATAGGATTTATTTAAGCGAAAATATTAGCTAGAAAGATAATTGGGCAATAAAAAAAGGAGCAGCTGCTCCTTTTAAGTTAGCGCTTATTTTTAATGAAGATTTTGGGTGACTTTTTGCAAAATTTGCAATAACACGTCAAATTCACTTTGCAACGGTGTACTTTTACGCGTGACCAAAGCGAGCGTACGACTTGGCGCAGCTTCAACTGCTTTAACCACTAAATCTGGATTCGCTTTAATCATATTGGTATGAATCGCAATTTCAGGAAGCAGGGTAAAGCCCAAATTAGCAGAGACCATTTCAACCAGTGTCGGTAATGAACTTGCTTTTAAACGATGATCATTTTTACGTTCACCAATTGGGCAAGCACTTAAAACATGATTGCGTAAACAATGACCTTCTTCAAGTAACACTAAACGTGATAAATCCAAATCATCTAAAGTTTTGGCATTCAGTGCATTTTGATCGGTTTTATGATGCACCAAATAAAGATTTTCTTTCGCAATTTCAGCAACTTTTAAGCCACGTGTATCAAAAGGCAGTGCCAAAACAATCATGTCCAGATTGCCGTGTTCTAATTTTTCGACAATTTTTTCACTTTGCGCTTCATACAAATGCAATTGAATTTTAGGCAGTTGTTTATGCACTTCATCAAGCAGTTTCGACAAAATGAAAGGCGCAATGGTAGGGATAATGCCTAAATGCAAATCACCCGTTAAAGGTTCGCTCATTTCTCGACTTAAACGCATCAAGTCTTGAGCATCTGCCAATAGAACACGGGCTCGAGCAACAACCTGTTCTCCAAGCGGAGTTAAACGTACATTTTGGCGGTCGCGTTCAACGAGGACTCCACCTAACAAACGCTCTAACTCCATGATACCGCCTGACAGAGTCGATTGGGTCACAAATGAACGGCGCGCAGCTTCAGTAAAATGTAGCGTTTCAGACAGTGTTACGAGGTATGACAGCTGTCTTAAAGAGGGTAATGCAGCCATAGTGTCCTAATGTTTTAATTTAAAGTGATCAGCAAATAATCCGCTAAGATATGGAATAAAATGCGGAGGCATATCATGCCCCATTCCATCAATTAATTCAAACTTAGCATCTGTAATTGCCTTTGCAACTGCTTTGCCATGGCTTGGTGGTAGTAAACGATCACGAGAGCCATGTACCACAAGGGTAGGTTGCTGAATTTGCTTACTCAATTGTAGCAAAGAACCGGTACATAATATTGCTAAAAATTGTTGAAGTACACCCGCCGGGTAATAACTTCGTTGATATAGTTTACGTGCGGTCTGCATAATCTCGATTTGATTGATATATCCAGGTGAACCAATGATGTTAAATACTTTTACGCTATGATTAACGATCCCTTCTTCATCGGTAGACTCAGGTCGGCCAATCAGGCTAAAAAGCTGTTTTGGAAAAGGCGGAGGTAAGAGCGGTTGATTATTGCTGGTGAACATTAAACCGAGGTGGCTGACTTTTTCAGGATGTTTGGCTGCCAGGATTTGCGCAATCATGCCGCCCATGGATGCGCCAATTACAGAGACTTTCTCTAGTCCCAGATGATCAATCAGTAAGGCAGCATCTTCAGCCATATCATATAAATTATACGGTGCACCTTGATTTTGTAAGCCGAGCGCAAAACGACCCATCAGTTTTAAGGTATTGAGTCGGGGACCTGAATGACGGATTTTTGAAGATAGCCCAATGTCACGGTTATCATAACGAATGACACGATAACCTTGGTCAATCAGTGATTTACAGAAAAAATCAGGCCAAAACAACATCTGCGCACCCAATCCCATAATCAGCATGATTGCAGGATGTTCAGGATTACCACCTATCTCAACATGCAGCTCGATTCCATTGCTTAAAGTTACTTTGGTTTCGTGCATGAAAGAAGTATAGGGCGAGCCTGTAAAATTAAGTGCGCTATGATTCATTGTGATTTTCCCCAAAAGGACATTTTGCTTAAAAAATGTCCTTACTATTAAAACCTTAAACGGCTACAGGAATCAAGTCAGGTACAAGTTTAGTTAGACTTAAACGTTGTTTTGCTGCGGTCGCGCCCAATAAAACAAAACCACGTAAGCTGTTTTGACCATCTAAAGCTTTGGCAATCATGCCATCTTCAAATTCTTCGGTCTCCCAAGTGACATCCACACCGATGGGTGCTGGAAGTACCGTGAGGGGAGCAGCTGGGGTTTTGACTGCAACAGGCATTGCTGGATAATGAACATGGGTGTGTTCACCATTCAAGGTTTTCGCTAAAGCACGTGCTTGTTGCATGATCGGCATCACATAAGGTAAGAGCAAACCATTGACTTCTGCACAGTCGCCAATCGCATAGATATCAGCTTGATTGGTTTCTAAATGACCATTGGTTAAAATGCCGCGACTACAGTGAATATCAGCAGCTTTTGCCAATTCTAAATTTGGTTGTAAGCCAATCGCTGAAAGTACAATGTCTGCAACAACAGACTGACCATTGGCTAAAGTAATTTGATAGTCACCATTTTCAACTTTAATTATTTTTTCAACCGTTGTACCCAAGACGAAATGAATGCCAATAGCTTCAAGTTTTTCCTGAAATGAAGCGGCAACGTAGTCAGGAATGAGACGTCCCAAAGGTTGGGCAGCCAAATCAATCACCGTGACTTGGTGCTCTGTATTTTGCAAGTCATTGGCAAATTCGCAGCCAATCAGACCAGCGCCTAAAATGACCACGCGTTTATCGTGATGTTGATCCAGGTTTTTGCGGAATGCTTTGTAGTCATCCAGATTGTTAACCACATGAATGTCATCACTACCATCGCCAGCAATTGCCAGGCGAACTGGGTTTGCACCTACCGCTAAAATCAGCTTTGAATAGGGTTGAGTGGTTTGTTGTCCATCTTTTTCTAAAATGAGTTGATGCTGTTCAGCTTGAATTTCTTTAACCCGAGTATGCGCTTCAATACGCATCTTCAGTTGGTCACTCATTTTACTGGCATCACCTAAGGCAATTTGCTCAGGGGCTTTTTTTCCGGCTAAAGCATTAGACAGCGTGGGTTTAGCATAGTTTACCGCATCATCTGCACAAATCATGACCAGTTCATGCTCGGGATTTAGCTTACGAAACTCACGTGCTGCGGTATATCCTGCCATACCCGAACCAATGATGACGATAGGATGCATAGTTTTCTCCAAACTGTTTTCTATAAGACGTAAAAAAAGACCATTTACTATGGTCTTTGATATCAATTGTTAGATTTCAACCATTTCAAAATCAACTTTTGATACACCACAGTCCGGGCATGTCCAATCATCTGGGATATCTTCCCATTTTGTACCTGCGACTATACCATCTTGTGGCCATCCTTCCGCTTCGTCATAAATCCATCCACAAACGATGCATTGATACTTTTTCATTTGACTCTCCAAAACACTGACTTTTTAAAAAGTGAAGTCAGTAAAATTCCATATACAGCATGTCTCTAGTAATATGACTTTCAGCGTACATATTCAAGCAAATTTTTACGCAGTTCTAGCGTTAATGTAAAGCAAATATGCGAGTTTAATCAGTGAATTTGAAACCAGAATTGCAGAGCAGGACAAAACTTGTCATAAAAATACGCAAATATGCTTTTTGTCTAACAATTTAAACTTAATTTAAATTTAAAAATATGCATGAATTCGTGCCGCTTAGAGAAACTGAAGAAATGACCTTATTCCGATAAAAAGTGGCGTTTAGACTAAGGTCGGGGAGAGAAAATAGACAAAGTTTGTTAGTTTAAGATCACACAGAATTATATCTAATATTTATTTAAAAAATAAATATAATTAAAACAATATCTTATGGTTTTATGGCATGGTTTTCTGGGTTGTAAACATGATCATTTACTGGCCCTGAACCTGATTAAGCGTTAATATCTCATATTCTTTTCTAAATTACTTTTCTCCCCATGAGCAATTTGTCTGCAACTTTGTGGTCTCACATTCGTACTGTCCAGGATTTCCCTAAACCGGGTATTTGCTTCTTCGATTTAACTCCTTTGTTTATGAGTAATATTGGACCATTAACCGATGCTTTAATTGCCAGTATCCCGGCTGACAAACTGCAACAAGTCGACAGTTTTGTTGCTGTAGAAGCACGTGGTTTTGTACTGGCGAGTTTATTGGCTCAGCGTTTGGGCAAAGGCTTATTGCTGGTACGTAAAGCAGGAAAATTGCCACCACCGGTTGTGGGCGTAGGTTATAGCCTAGAGTATGGTATGGATCGTTTGGAAATGTCTGCAAATATCGAAGCGCAAAAAATTATTATTGTAGATGATGTATTGGCAACAGGCGGTACTTTAAAGGCGGTGAAACAGCTGGTTAATAAATGCAACCATGAAATTCTGGGCGCGAGCATTTTTCTTGATCTGCCTGATTTACACGGTGATTTAGGTTTAGATGTGTGGTCGGTGTTGGATGATAAGTCTCAGCCAGAACAAGCAGTCGCTTAATTGATTGTATGCCCTAAAAAAGCCTTGGTTTAACCAAGGCTTTTTTATTTTTTCAGAAAATGCGTTTGCATGTGCTGAATTAATTCATTTATGTTTTCAGGACTCGCTAAGCGATGATGTCCACCTTCTAAGGCTTGAACGATCATATAAGGTTCGAGCTGTTCCTGAACGGCATACATATCCAGTATTTCATCGCCTAATTCCAGATAGGCAATTTGAGCAATGTCATGTTCCAGATCATCTTGATTAATTGGGGGGTAGTCTTCGCGAAAGTTTGGACTCAGACTCGGGTTGGCAATCACCGTTGGAATTTTACATAAGGCTGACATTTTTAAGGCCCAATACGCGCCCAAGCTATGTCCGACCAGAATTTCAGGTTTAATTTTGGCAATAATATCGTGATAAAAATCGGCAACAGTTTGAAAATTCAAGTTGCGGTAATCTATATCGATGCAAAATTTTTGATTGGCATCAATGACATGGAATTTTGTCGATTCACGCGAGGAATCAAGTCCATGTAAAAATAAGATTTTCGAAGTGCATGTATTCATTGTTTTATCGTTCACACTGTCTTTAATCACAAAGATAGAAAGGGTTGAATAGTTTATTTTTCAACTATTTTGCTTAAAATTATTGTAGGGGACAATGTAAAATAAAGAAGTTAGCTTTTGGTCTAAGACAGGGGTGTAATAAAGCCCAACCACCCCACTTAAAAAATTAAATTATGAGTTAAAAATAGTTAGATAAAAGAATTAGAATATTGATCTTATAACGCATAAAAAAACCTGCATATCTCACAAAAATAAATTTGGATAACTTTGTATTTATTAAATGAATCTGAGCGAAGGTAAGCCCTATAGAAATTTGAGATTATGAAGTTTTTTTCATGCCTCTCCAAGAGATGTTTAGCAAATTTTGTGGCATCCCGACACATATCCTAAATGAACACAATATTTTACTCTTGGTTCATCCATGCATTTAGATTGGCAAGTGAACGAATGAATTGTTTTTCTCCATGCCAAGGGGATGGTCTGGTTTCAACCATTACCTAACTTAAAGCATTTAAAGGAGTGATTTTTAAACCCTTCGACATGCTGAAAATATGAAAAAGATTAACCAATGAAGCAATGTCTTAGAGATGAACTTGAAAATCTAAATCGCTCATCCATGCTAATTGTAGAACAGGGAATCTCTAAAAATTACGTGAAATTGATGAATCATGGCTTAAGAAGAGGCTTGGAGATTGGGAAAAAATTAGCCGAAGTCTAAATGTGAATGAAACAAAGTCGGGTTAGCAAATCAATGTTTTTGTTTGGCAATAAGTCATACGAAATTTATGCTAAATCTGCTATGCTATGCAACTTCCGTTTTTTACACATATTCGAGGCAGAGATGACGCAACATAACGCTCAATCGACTTCAGAACAACTCATTTCCGAAAACGATTTAATTGCACAGCGTCATGCCAAGTTAAAGCATATTGAAGAACATGCTAAGGAAAAGGGAATCAGCCCTTGGCCGAATACTTTTAAACGTGAACATTACGCCCAAGACTTACAAGAACAATTCGCTGATCAGTCTAAAGAAGAAATTGAAGCGGGTGAAAAGGTTTATGTAAAAGTTGCAGGTCGCGTGATGTTGAACCGTGGTTCATTCATCGTGATTCAAGACATGACTGGACGTATTCAACTGTATGTTGCACGTAAAGAATTAGACCCAGAAGTACTGGCCACCATCAAAGGTTTAGACCTGGGCGATATTATTGCCGTTGAAGGTTATATTGGCCGTTCTGGCAAAGGCGATCTTTATGTTCATATTGAACATTTCGAACTTTTAACCAAATCACTTCGTCCACTTCCAGATAAATTCCATGGTTTAAACGATACTGAAATGAAGTATCGTAAACGTTATCTCGATTTGATGGTGAACGAAGAAACACGTAAAACATTTGAAATCCGTGCCCAAGTGGTTGCGGGCATGCGTGCGTATTTAGCCAATGAACGCTTTATGGAAGTTGAAACTCCAATGATGCATGTGATTCCGGGTGGGGCTTCAGCGCGTCCATTTGAAACACATCATAATGCATTGGATATGCCTTTATTCTTGCGTATCGCGCCTGAGCTTTACTTAAAACGTTTGGTTGTGGGTGGTTTTGAACGTGTGTTCGAAATTAACCGTAACTTCCGTAATGAAGGTGTTTCGACTCGTCATAACCCAGAATTCACCATGATCGAATTCTACCAGGCCTATGCAGATTACAAAGACTTGATGGCTTTGACTGAAAATATGCTTGAAAAATTAGCGATCGATATTTTGGGTTCTACCGATGTGCCGTATCAAGGTGAAGTATTCAGCTTTAAAGGCCCATTCAAAAAAATCTCGATGTTTGATGCAATTCTTGAACATAATTCCAACCTCACACCAGAAAATGTTGCTGATCGTGAATTCTTGGCTAAATTTGTTCAAGAAGAATTGAAAGAAAAAGTTAAACCTGGTTTTGGTCTGGGTAAACTTCAAACCATCGTATTTGAAGAAACAGTTGAAACAAAACTTCGTCAGCCGACTTTCATTACCGAATATCCAGCGGAAACTTCACCGCTTGCACGCCGTAATGACACCAATCCACACATTACAGACCGTTTCGAGTTCTTTATTGGTGGTCGTGAATTGGCGAACGGTTTCTCGGAATTAAATGACCCGATTGACCAGGCTGAGCGTTTCCAAGCGCAAGTTGCCGAAAAAGATGCAGGCGATGATGAAGCGATGCATTACGATGCTGACTTTATTGAAGCACTTGAATATGGTCTTCCTCCAACAGCCGGTCAAGGGATTGGTATTGACCGTTTGGTGATGTTATTTGCTGATGCAGCGAGTATTCGTGATGTGATTTTATTCCCGCATATGCGTCATAAAAATTAAGTTATTGATTTAAAAAAACCCGCTTTAGAGCGGGTTTTTTATTTCATGGATTGAATAAATGCAAAATTTTATTAAATACTGGGATATTCATGTGAATTATAAAAATTTTTGACAAAAAAATACGCAATGATTGGGGTGATCAATGCGTATAACAACGAATCTGTTTGCACAGTTTCGGTTAAGGAGAATGTTAGAACTCTACTGAGTTCTAAGCACTAAAAGTATAATAAAGTGAATGGTGAGTCATTTCATGAGACTTTTAGTTAAGTTGTGTAAATTCAGGTTAATAACTATTGGTTAGTGTGATTTATTGCTCATTATTTAGCACAAAAAAATGCCCTTCTTATACAGGAGGGCATTTTTTAGATCAAGTATTTTTTAGAAATGAAAAACGCCTAAACCCGATTTAACTTCATCGAGGGTTTGCTGGGTAATATCGCGACATTTGTCGGTACCGGCTTTCAAAATATCCATGATGTAATCAGGATCTTTTTGCAGTTCCATACGACGTTCACGAATAGGGGTGATCAATTCTTTTAAAACCGCTTCAAGACGTTTTTTCACCGTACCATCACCTAAACCACCACGACGATAATGTGCTTTTAACTCTTCAAGTTCTTCTTTGTTGGTATCGAAAGCATCCAGGTAAGTAAATACCACGTTACCTTCCACCTGACCTGGATCTTCGACACGAAGATGATTCGGGTCGGTATACATCGCATTAACTGCTTTTTTGATGTCTTTATCGGAAGCATCGAGCACAATGGTATTGCCCAAAGATTTTGACATTTTCGCTTTACCGTCAAAACCGGGTAAACGGCTGACATTTGAAAGCAGTGCTTTACATTCTGGCAGCAATTCATGGCCAATTTGACGATTCAAGCGACGTACAATTTCGTTGGTTTGTTCGATCATTGGAATCTGATCTTCACCGACAGGGACAACCGTTGCTTTAAAAGCGGTGATATCGGCAGCTTGTGCGACTGGGTAGCATAGGAAACCTGCTGGAATATCACGTTCAAAACCACGCATCTGAATTTCAGATTTAATGGTTGGATTGCGCTCTAAGCGTGACACAGTCACAAAGTTTAAATACAACATGGTCAGTTCATTCAATGCTGGCAAGCAGGATTGAACACAAATTGTTGTTTTGGTTGGGTCAATACCCACAGCTAAATAGTCAGTTGCCACTTCAATAATATTGCGACGTACTTTTTCGAAGTTGTCTGCGTTATCGGTTAAAGCTTGAGCATCAGCAAGGAGAAGATGTTGATGGTGAGAATCTTGTAGTCCTACACGTGAACGTAAAGAACCAACAAAATGACCTAAATGAAGTTGTCCGGTTGGGCGGTCGCCAGTCAAAATAACAGGACGCTTGTCTTGATTACTCATTATCTCTCTATTCCAAAGTAGTTAGCACTACATTTATATGCCGATGAATTTGCCATATTGTACGGCATAATGTTTTTGAATGTCAGACGCAATGAAAACAGAACAGAGAAAAAATAAGAACAATTTAATGAAGTTGATACAGTTTTTTTAATTATTTCTATTTAAGATATTGAATAGTAACTTTAAGGATAAAAATAATGGCGAGTAGCTTATTAATATTATTAGATGATATTGCCACTGTTTTAGATGACGTTGCTGTCATGAGTAAAGTGGCGGCAAAAAAAACTGCAGGCGTATTGGGAGATGATTTAGCACTCAATGCCCAACAGGTTAGTGGTGTACGTTCTGAACGTGAACTTCCGGTGGTCTGGGGAGTAGCAAAAGGTTCATTTATTAATAAGTTAATTCTTGTGCCTCTGGCCTTATTAATTAGTGTGATTGCACCTTGGTTGATTACACCTTTATTGATGATTGGAGGGTTATTTCTATGTTACGAAGGCGTGGAAAAAGTGCTGCACAGTTTGCAGCATAAAAAAACCACCACTACAGAAGCTGCTGAAGCGGAATTCACTGCCATTGAAACCGACTTGGCAAAGTTCGAGAAAGACAAAGTCAAAGGCGCGATTCGTACCGACTTTATTTTATCAGCCGAAATTGTGGTGATTTCACTGGGTACGGTGGCTACCGCTGCTTTTGGTACAAAAGTTCTGGTGCTTTCAGTTATCGCGATTTTAATGACAGTCGGTGTTTATGGCTTTGTAGCCATGATTGTCAAAATTGATGATCTGGGATTGTATTTAACCAAACAGGCATCTCAGCTCAAGCAAAGTATAGGAAATGGCTTGCTGGCTTTTGCACCTATACTCATGAAGACCCTGACCATTGTGGGAACAATTGCCATGTTTTTGGTGGGGGGCGGCATTATTAATCATGCTATTCCGCAATTCCATCATTTTACTGAAGATTCAGTCGATCAAATTCAGCATATTCCTACGATCGGCAATATTATTGGTTCACTTACTCCGACTTTAATCAACCTTGTTATCGGTTTTGTAGCTGGCTTACTGGTTTTTGTAGTGATCACAACGATCCAAAAGTTTTGGCCAAAATCAAAGCAGGCATAATCAGAAAACTCGCTAAAATTAGCTAAAAAAATAGAAGGAATATCACTATGCGCTGGAAAGGACGTCGTGTAAGTACCAATGTCGAGGACCGCCGCGGTGGAGCTGGTGCGAAAGCAGGTGGTATTAGTATTTTAGGACTTGTGGTTGCGTTTGTAGCCTGGAAATTTTTTGGTGTTGACCCGCAGCAAGCCTATCAAGCCACCAAGCAGGTAACCTCACAATCCCAGTCGGCTGAAACCAAAGGTCTGGATAATCCAACTCCAGAACAGCAAGAAGCCATGGATTTTGTCGGCACAGTATTGGCTGATACAGAAGATACCTGGACGCAAGTATTTCAGCAGCAACTGAATAGCAAATATATCGCACCTAAATTGGTAATGTTCAGTGGTGTGGTGAATTCAGGCTGTGGTACGGCAGAATCTGCAATGGGACCTTTTTATTGTCCAGCAGACCAAAAAGTCTATATCGACACGACCTTCTTTAAAGATATGCGTCAGCAAATGGGTATTTCCGGTGAGCAGAACAGCACAGAACTCTCACGCCAAGATCAGGCCGGCGATTTTGCTCAAGCCTATGTCGTGGCACATGAAGTGGGGCATCATCTTCAAACCCTGTTAGGAATTTCAGATCAGGTGCAAAAAGCACGTGCTCAATCTAGTACGGTACAAGGCAATCAACTCTCTGTGCGTCAGGAATTGCAAGCGGACTGCTTTGCCGGAATTTGGGCCAACCATAATCAGCAACGGACCCAATTTCTGGAACAAGGCGATATTGAAGAAGCGATGGATGCAGCGCACAAAATTGGCGATGACTATTTACAGAAACGTTCGACAGGACAGGTTGTACCAGACAGCTTTACCCATGGGAGTGGCGAGCAGCGCATGAAATGGTTTCAAACTGGTTTAAAATCAGGACAGATCAACGATTGCGATACCTTCGATCAAGCTATTTAAA
Source organism: Acinetobacter sp. SFB (assembly GCF_001647545.1). Taxonomy (GTDB): domain Bacteria; phylum Pseudomonadota; class Gammaproteobacteria; order Pseudomonadales; family Moraxellaceae; genus Acinetobacter. Next base: position 262,892 of record NZ_LSZH01000013.1, on the reverse strand, counting down.
GCAATAAAAAAGAGGATTTTAAATCCTCTTTTTTATTGGACTTCTTAACGCGTTAAAAACTTTTTAAAGTTGCGCAGAATCCGAATAGAGACATATAGTGCCGCTAGTGCAAACAGTACCATACTAAAAACAATATATTTTAAACTGGCAATGTCTGCTTGATAAAACTGCTGAATTTGTTGCTTGGAATAAGCCCATTGTTGCTGCTTTTGAGTACGGCTGTCCTGATAAGTAATATTTTCAATATAATACTGCTGACCTACTTTTAATAAATCAAGCTGCTGAATTTGTCGGGTATGCAGCTGGTTATACTCATCGGTGCAAATATCTTGCAGGTAATGCTCACAGCTTAATTTAGCAATATAACCATTCTGGGCAATTAAAATAAAAATCGCTTGATCCGGTCGTTTATTATTGGACACCAAAACCAATTGCTCTTGAGCGGTTGATTTGAGTGGAATATGTTTGGCTTGCTGGAAGTGTTGATCTGCTTGTAAAATTTCTTTGCTTTTAGAATAGGCGCTGAAAAATAAAGCCAAAGTGATAAGAAAAATGACAACTGCAAAAAAAAGTCGAAATAGGGTTTTCACTGTTTGATGCATGAATAAATTCAACTTAAGGTGATGATTGAAGAAAGTATGGCTACATTAAAGGCTTAGATGTTTGCCTATGTTAAATCATTGCTAAAAATATGTAAAAAAACTTAACTATTTTGTTTGCTCTAGAAAAAATCGTTAAACTAATTCATAGAATAAATGTTGTTTAATGAAATATTTTATTTGGAAATAGTGGGATGAATTCGCTTTATTCCAATGAATCGCAAAAATTGGAACCTTAATGGGAAATTTCTTTTTTCTTCAAATCTTTACTGTAATTTTCGCACTTTCTATTGCCACGACAATTTTTAATAAACGTATCTTGGGTTTTCCGCAAGCGATTGGTGTGCCGATTGTTTCGGCGATCTTTGTGTTTATTTTGCAATGGGGCGCGAGTTTACTCAGTGGTAATCACTTTATAACAATTAATATTCACAATATTGAAGAAGCGGTTCGGCATATTGATTTTTATGACTTTTTAATTAATGGCGTGATTTGTTTTATCCTGACATCTTCCGCTTTAAAATTTAAAGTATCGGATTTAAAAAGACACTGGAAGCCGATTAGTATTTTGGCGAGTATTGCACTGGTGCTCTGTGCAGTCTTTTTCGGGGTGGTTTTATATGGTTATCAATTTCTGATTGGAAACCATGTCGATATACTGGTTTTACTGTTATTAGGCGCTGCGCTGGGTGCAACAGATCCGATTGGGGTGAAAGCGGTTTTAAGTTCGGTACGCGCACCCCATCATCTGATTGTAAAACTTGAAGGTGAATCCCTGTTTAACGATGCCATGTGTATCGCGGTATTCATGACTTTACTGAATGTATTACAGGGTGAACACTTTACCATTATTGGTACTTTAGAAACCCTGCTGTATGAAATTGTAGTAGCAATCATTATTGGTTGGGGCTTCGGTCTGGGGATTTTAAGGTTACTTCGTGGCAAACATGAAATGGAGTCTTTAATCCTAACCACTGCGTTATTGGCCTGTGGTTCATATCTGGTTGCCTTGTTTGCACATGCCTCCGCACCTATTGCTTGTGTTATTGGCGGTCTGGTGGTGGGGAATAAATGGAAAGAAATTCTGCAAGAACGTGAAATTCGTGAAGTTAACCATTTTTGGCATACCGTTGAAGGTATTATCAACTCCTTCCTGTTTACCCTGATTGGTCTGGAACTGTTTATTTTAGATTTAAGCATCAGCCTGATTTTAGGCGGTATTGTTGCCTTTATTATTTTACATGCTTCACGCTTTGCCGCGAACTATCTTTCTTTTGCATTTTTTCCAACGTTTCGTCACAAAAGCTATAACGGCAGTTTGACCATCTTATCGTGGGGTGGGGTACGTGGAGGGATCTCGCTGGCCTTGATCTTGGCAGTTGCGAACATTCCTGAACTGAGTGAATATAGCAGTATCTTAATTGGCTATACTTTTATTTCAGTATTACTTTCAGGTTTGGTCTGTGGGCTGGGTTTGCCTGCGGTAATGAATGCGTTTTATTACAACCCGAATGAAGAAACAACAGGTTTTAAAGGTTGGTATCAACGGCTGTGCCATAAAATGAACAAAAAAGGATTCCAATATATCGTAGGGGAGGATGCCAATGGTAATGAAACTATTACGGTCTATAATCCCGATGATTTAATTGATGAAAAAGCCGAAGATGGTGTTGCGGTTATGCATAATCCGGAAAAGGTAAAAGTAGTGAAACGCTTAGAAAGTCCAGATAATTTCTAATCGTACAGACTTGCTAAAAGAAGCTCTAAACGGGCTTTTTTTATGCTCGATCGTTTAAATTAGCTGATTCAAGGATAATTTATGCCACAACATTCAAGTCGTTCTAGTGATGAATTAGCCCGTCACATCTTGCAAGTGGTGGCGCTTATTCCTTATGGAAAAGTGGACTCATATGGACAAATCGCCAAGTTGGCAGGTTTGCCCAAACATGCACGTTTAGTGGGGTACGTTTTAAAGCATTTGGAGGCAGAAATAGACATTCCTTGGCATAGAGTGATTAATGCACAAGGAAAAATTAGCCTAAGTAAACTGGATGATTATGGTGATAATATTCAACGCTTGAAATTATCAGAGGAAGGTGTAATGGTAATTGGAAATAAAATTAATTTAAAACAGTATCAATGGCTCAATGATTGATAACAATAATAAAGGCGCTAGAGTTAGTGATTCCCCACCTTTAGAAAAGATGGGAAAGGCTAAGCTGAATATTATTCACGGACAATAAGTACAGGAATATGTGATTCTCCCAATACACTTTGTGCAACACTGCCGAGGAAAAGTTTTTTGAAGCCGGTACGACCATGTGAACCCATGATAATCAGGTCGGCATGACTATCTTCAGCAGCTTTAGCAATTTCACGATGAACCACTTGTCCTTCAAGTAGTTTGGTTTCTACTTCTATTCCTTGTTCATGAAATTTTGCTTTTGCAGCGTCCAGGGATTCAACGATTGAGGTACGGGCGCGCTCGATTAAGTCATTGGTTTGATTGGCCGAGATATATTCCGCTGCGATATAGGGGTCGAGTGCTAAAACTTGAACAACGGTAACTTTACTGCCAAATGCTTTTGCAAATTCAGCTGCTTTTGCTACTGCTGCATATGCAGTTTCTGAACCGTCAACTGGCACTAAAATATTATGATATGACATGTATTTCTCCTTATAATCTGTAATTTCACGGATGCTTTTTAACACTATGATTTATGGTTTATAACAACAATTTACACTCCAATACCAGTTGTATTCTTGATGGAATAAAACCTAGTATTTTCATAGGGATAATTAGCTCCGATAAATATTTCTTATAATTTAATCTAACATGGATTGAATAGGAAATTGGAAGGTATAAAACTAAAGTATGATGAAATTGTAAGCAGATTTTAGTTTGAAATTATATGTAAAAATATGGGCAAACTGTCTTTGAGAATTGTCATATGATAAGTGTAGTAAATTATTATTAATGAATTAGAAATGACTGAAATAAAGCAGTTGAATTGGGCAAAAGACGATTTTGAAAATATTGAAGCAGCTTGGGAAGGCGATTTGTGGGATCGTAAGCGTTTAGGTGAGCAGCTCACTAACTATGTCGATCGATTACAGTGTGGGGCTGTACTTGCTTTGGATGCTCGTTGGGGTGAGGGTAAAACTTGGTTTGTGAGACACTGGAAAAAGCATTTAGAAAATGAAAACCATAATGTGATTTATTTAGATGCTTTTGCAAATGATTATTTAGATGATCCTTTTCTAACAATTGCAGCAGAGATTAGTCAAGCTTTTAAAGGCTCTAATGAAATCGATGCTAAAGAGATTGAAGACTTTAATTCAAAGACAGCTTCAGTATTAATTTCTTTAGCGGCTGTAATCCCAATGATTGCAGCTAAAGCTAGTATGCACTGGATAGGTTTAGGTGGTGCAGGTGAAGCAATAAAAGCAGTTTATGATGAAGGAAAAGATGTTTTTGATGTCGCTAGTGATGAGATTGCATCTAAAGTCAAAGAGAAAATAGAAAATCACCATATAGAAAAACAAACAATTCAAGATTTTAAAAATGAATTAGCTAAACTCGCTGAAAAATTAGATAAAACCTTGGTTTTTATTATTGATGAGCTTGACCGTTGTCGTCCTGATTTTGCGATTCGTTTAATTGAACGGATTAAACATTTTTTTGATATACCTAAAATTGTCTTTATTCTAGTAATGGATAAGACTCAGTTTTCAAAAGTGGTGTGTCATAACTATGGTTATGATGAAACTTTAGGAGAAGAATATTTAGACAAGTTTGTTGATTTTACAATCTATCTAAAGGCAGCAAGGGATGCAGAAAATTTCGAAGCTATTATCAAAACACAGTTATATAAAATAGGAGAATTAACTTCATTGGAAGACAGAAGTGAGCTTTATTTTTGGTTGCTATATTTGCAATTAGATAAGAAGCTTAATAGCAGAGAACTGATTAAAAAAATAAACCAGTACGCTTTATTGAAAACGGATAGTAAAGATAAAAATTTGATACTTTTAAGTATGTTACTTAGATTTCCGGTTGTAAATAATTTTAAAGTATTCTTAGAAAAAATTGCATTAAATCTCATTGAAGAATTAAGAGGGGATAAACATCAGTTTGTTCGAAAGCATAATATTGATACTTGGAGTGGCTCTTTAAATGATATATCAAATGTTGAATGGTATAAGCTTGTTATGGAAAGAGAGTTTGATATTAAAGATTCGGTAATAGATAAGATTTTAGCTGCATATATGCAGGCCGATCGTGCTAGTGATCAAAGTTCTAGAGAGTATTCTTTGAAAGAAGTTTTAGAAAAATTAGCAATTACCTCTTATACACATTCCAATAACTTTATTAGAGATTGGGAAAATTATATTAAAAGAGGTATTCAATTTTGATTCCCTAAATAAGTAATTAATAATTGAACATCATCCGTCTGCAGCTGTTCACGCATCTTCAAAAACTGCTTTTCATCCATGTCATAAAGCTTAAGTGAAAGCAGTTTTTGAATGTCTTCTTCATGAAAGCGATATTTAATAATTTTGGCAGGAACTCCACCTACAACCGCGTAAGCTGGCACATCTTTGGTGACGACTGCGCCTGTTGCCACAACTGCACCTTCACCAAGCTTTACACCTTGCATAATCATGGCGCGTGAACCAATCCAGCAACCATCGCCAATAATTGTATCGCCAGCAGGGACAAAACTGCGTGTATCAAACGGAAATGCAGATATCCAGTCGGTACGGTGTAATTGATTGCCACCCATCATAATTACGCATTCTGCGCCAAAGCAGACGAAATTACCGATATGCAATTGGTCAATCGGTTTCTCTAACGTTGCAGGCTTGTCGTGTAAATAACGCACTACACAGCGCTCAAATCCCTGATCCCAATAAGCCGAATAATAAGAATAATTCCCCTTGATATGAATATTCGGATTCTTCACCGTTTTAGAGATGAATTCGAACTCGCACCAGTGTTTTACAGGAGAATTAATCAATTGTTCAGACATAATATGCAGTACTGTGGGAGTTTGGCCATTATAGCTGATCTAAACATTGCTTTGCTTAAGGCAAAAGACTTTGTTTGGGTTGTGGCTATTTAAAAATACTGAATAAATTCAGAAGAGCAGTATTAGCTAAAAAAATTCCACCAAGCTTTAAACCAAGACGAAACCAAATCGGGGAATAGGAATCCGCAAAGGGCCGACAGGACTGTGGTGGTGAAAATGATTTGTACAGAGCTGGTTTGAGTACTGATATGAAAGGACCAAAAAATGGCAATCATGATGCCTAAGAATACACCGCCTATTGCATAGTAAAAAGCTTGTATGACGCGATCATCCATTGTTCATTCTCTATTTTATTATTTGCTTATAAATTAAAGATAAACCAATAATTTTGCAATAAAAACCCCTCATTAGAGGGGCTTTAAAAAGTCTTCAATCTTTAAAATTAAAGATATTCAACTTTCATAATTTCGTATTCCACTTCACCATTTGGTGTTTGAATTTTTACTTCATCGCCTTCGCTTTTGCCCAAAAGACCACGAGCAATAGGCGAGTTCACAGAGATCTTGTTGATCTTAAAGTCTGCTTCATCATCGCCTACAATTTGATAGGTCTTTTGTTCTTCAGTGTTCAGGTTTTCAATCGTAACTGTTACCCCAAAAACGACCCGACCGTTTTGTTCAAGTGTTTTAACATCAATCACTTGCATTGCACCGAGTCTACCCTCGATGTCTTGAATACGGCCTTCACAGAAACCCTGTTGCTCGCGAGCAGCATGGTATTCCGCGTTTTCTTTTAAATCCCCATGTTCACGCGCTTCAGCAATTGCCGCAATAATACGTGGACGATCAAGACTTTTTAATTGATATAATTCTTTCTCTAAGGCAATTTTGCCTTCGGGAGTCATAGGATAACGTTGCATTGTTGTCCCTCTAAGTGAGTAGAAAAATGAATGGTTTATAAATAAAAAAATCCCGCCACCAATAAGGTGACGGGACTTATTGGTAATTTATTAACCTACTGTTAAATCTTGCAAGCGGTATACATCCATTGGCAATTTAATTGCTAAAGCTTGGCATACAGCATCAGCACCATTCAAGGTGGTAGTGTAATACACTTTACCTTGAAGCGCAGAGCGACGGATTGAGAACGAATCCTGCTGAGCTTGTTTACCTTCTGATGTATTGATAATGAGGTGAATCTCACCATTTTTCAAGCGATCTACGATATGAGGGCGACCTTCGGTTACCTTATTCACACGTTCACATGCAATACCAGCTTCAGTAATTACTTTATGTGTACCACTTGTTGCTACAAGTTTGAAACCGTAATCAACAAGTTGTTGTGCAATACGTGCCACATGCGGCTTATCTGACTCGCGTACAGACAAGAATGCATGTTTTACTTCGCCTTCGGTTGGTTTACCTGGTAAGCGATCATTCGAGCCTAACACAGCTTTATAGAATGCTTCACCAAAAGTTGTACCCACACCCATCACTTCGCCTGTAGATTTCATCTCAGGGCCAAGAATCGGGTCAACACCCGGGAATTTTGCAAATGGGAACACCGCTTCTTTTACAGCGAAGTGAGTCGGGATAATCTCTTTGGTAAATCCTTGAGAGACTAAAGACTGACCTGCCATACAACGCGCAGCCACTTTCGCCAAAGACTCACCGATACATTTAGAAACGAAAGGCACAGTACGTGATGCACGTGGATTCACTTCCAGAATGTAAACGTCGTTGCCCTTAACCGCAAACTGTACGTTCATCAAACCAATTACGCCAAGTTCTTTCGCCATGGCAACAGTTTGACGACGCATCTCGTCCTGAATCTCTGGAGATAGAGAATAAGGCGGAATAGAACATGCTGAGTCACCAGAGTGAATACCGGCTTGTTCAATGTGCTGCATGATACCGCCAATCACCACATCTTTACCGTCAGATACACAGTCCACATCGACTTCAGTTGCATCATCAAGGAAATGGTCAAGCAATACAGGCGCTTCGTTAGAAGCTTGAACTGCATCACGTAAATAGCGTTTCAATTCGTCGTCGTTATAAACGATTTCCATCGCACGACCACCCAGCACGTATGAAGGACGCACTACAAGCGGGTAGCCCACTTTAGACGCTTCAGCCATACCTTCTTCAGCAGATTTTACAATGCTGTTGCTTGGTTGACGAAGTTGCAGACGTTGAATCATTTGCTGGAAACGTTCACGGTCTTCTGCACGGTCAATCGCATCTGGAGATGTACCGATAATTGGCGCACCCGCTTCTTCTAAAGCACGAGCCAATTTCAAAGGTGTTTGACCACCGTACTGCACGATAATGCCTTTAGGCTTCTCGATACGCACGATTTCAAGTACATCTTCAAGGGTAATCGGTTCGAAGTACAAACGGTCTGAGGTGTCATAGTCAGTTGAAACCGTTTCAGGGTTACAGTTGACCATGATGGTTTCATAACCGTCTTCACGCATTGCAAGCGCCGCGTGTACACAGCAGTAATCGAACTCGATCCCTTGACCAATACGGTTAGGACCGCCACCGATCACCATGATCTTGTCGCGGTTCGATGGATTGGCTTCACATTCTTCATCGTAAGTTGAGTACATGTAAGCAGTATCTGATTCGAATTCTGCCGCACAGGTATCAACACGTTTGTAAACTGGGGTTACACCCAGATTCCAACGGTGTTTACGGAATTGTTTTTGTGAAATGCCCATCAAATCTGCAATACGAAGATCTGATAAACCTTTGCGTTTAAAGCTACGGATGTTGTCTGCATTCAAATCGCCAAAACCTAAAGTCTTAATTTGATCTTCAGATTTGATGATGTCTTCAATTTGAATCAAGAACCATTTGTCGATGTTGGTTGCTAAGAACACTTCATCAAGGCTAAAGCCGTGACGGAATGCATCAGCGATGTACCAGATACGCTCAGGACCTGGAACTTTAAGTTCCTGAAGGATTTTATCCTTCGCGCCATCAGCACCGATTTCGATTTTTTCATCGAAACCTGAAGCACCCACTTCAAGACCACGAAGTGCTTTTTGTAAAGATTCCTGGAAGTTACGGCCAATCGCCATTACTTCACCCACAGATTTCATCTGTGTGGTCAATACTGCATCTGCTTGTGGGAATTTCTCGAAGTTAAAGCGAGGAATTTTCGTTACTACGTAGTCGATTGCTGGTTCAAATGATGCAGGAGTTACGCCGCCTGTGATGTCATTTTTCAATTCATCCAGGGTGTAACCCACAGCCAGTTTCGCTGCAATTCGAGCAATCGGGAAACCTGTTGCTTTCGATGCAAGTGCAGATGAACGTGATACACGCGGGTTCATCTCGATCACAACCATACGACCGTCTTTCGGATTAATACCGAATTGAACGTTCGAACCACCTGTTTCCACACCAATTTCACGTAGAACCGCAATCGATGCATTACGCATGATTTGGTATTCTTTGTCTGTTAATGTTTGCGCAGGGGCAACAGTGATGGAGTCACCTGTGTGAACACCCATCGGGTCAAAGTTTTCGATTGCACATACGATGATACAGTTGTCGTTTTTGTCACGAACAACTTCCATCTCGTACTCTTTCCAACCAATCAATGATTCATCGATTAACAGTTGGTGAGTTGGCGACAGATCGAAACCACGTTCACAGATTTCAATGAATTCGTCACGGTTGTAAGCAATACCACCGCCTGAACCACCCATGGTGAATGATGGACGAATAATAGAAGGGAAGCCGAGTTTTGCCTGAATCTCAAATGCTTCTTCCATAGTGCTTGCAACAGCAGCACGTGGGCATTCAAGACCAATACGACGCATTGCGTCATCAAACAATTTACGGTCTTCTGCCATTTCAATGGCATCTTTACTCGCACCGATCAATTCAACATTGTATTTTTCTAAAATACCGTGTTCATCAAGTGCAAGCGCACAGTTCAACGCTGTTTGACCACCCATAGTTGGTAAGACAGCATCTGGACGCTCTTTCTCAATAATTTGTGCAACGGTCTGCCAAGTAATCGGTTCGATATACGTTGCATCAGCCATTGACGGGTCGGTCATAATGGTCGCTGGGTTAGAGTTCACCAAAATAACACGATAGCCTTCCTCACGAAGGGCTTTACATGCTTGCGCACCTGAGTAGTCAAACTCACATGCCTGACCGATCACAATCGGACCTGCACCAATAATTAAGATGCTTTTAATGTCTGTACGTTTAGCCATGATCGCTTCCTTAATTACTTCTTAGACGCTTCGATAAGTTCGATGAAATGATCGAATAATGGTGCACAGTCATGTGGACCCGGACTTGCTTCAGGATGACCCTGGAAGCTAAATGCTGGTTTGTCCGTGCGATGCATACCCTGAAGGGTTTGATCGAACAATGAAATGTGCGTCGCTTTCAGGTTTGCAGGTAAGGTATCCATATCAACCGCAAAGCCGTGGTTCTGAGAAGTAATCATCACTGTACCATCTTCAAGATTTTGTACAGGATGGTTTGCACCGTGGTGACCGTGAGGCATTTTCACAGTTTTGGCACCCGAGGCAAGCGCAAGGATTTGGTGACCTAGACAGATCCCAAATACAGGCAAGTTAGTTGTTTCAACAATGGTTTTTACAGCTTCAATTGCATAATCACATGCTGCTGGATCGCCAGGGCCGTTCGACAAGAACACACCGTCCGGATTTAATGCGAGAACTTTTTCTGCAGGCGTTTGAGCTGGAACTACAGTGAGTTTGCATCCGCGATCAGTCAGCATACGTAAGATGTTGGTTTTGACACCGTAATCATATGCAACAACATGGAATTTAAGTTCAGGTTGAGAGAAGCCTTGACCGAGGGTCCAAGAACCTTCCGTCCATTCAAAACCTTCAGGGTCACAACACTCTTTTGCCAGGTCTAAACCGTTCAGACCGCCAAATGCACGTGCTTTTTCTAAAGCCTCTTCTTCTGTAATGTTATCACCCGCTAGGATGCAACCATTCTGCGCACCTTTGGCACGTAAAATTCGTGTCAATTTACGTGTATCAATATCGGCAATCGCAACAACATTGTGTTGTTGAAGATATTCACCCAAAGATTGATTCGCACGGAAATTGCTATGCAACAAAGGAAGGTCACGGATAATTAAACCGTTCGCCCATACCTTATGAATTCGACCTGACTCAGTGTCTTCATCATTACAACCTGTATTACCTATGTGCGGGTAAGTCAAAGTTACAAGTTGCTGTGCATAACTCGGGTCAGTCAAAATTTCTTGATAGCCAGTCATTGCTGTATTAAAAACGACTTCACCAGTCGTACTACCCGATGCACCGATAGACGTACCTTTAAAGATCGTTCCATCTGCGAGGGCTAAAATGGCGGGAGTGCTCAAACCAAAGCTCCTGAAATTTAGGCTGTAAAAAAGCGAGAAGACGAAAAAAAAGGAAGGCTATTTTTTTAACCAACCCTCCTATGTCTGCTCGCTTGAACTTAACACGGCATTATACGCAGTCGACCTGTTGAAGTCCATGCAATTTATCCCGAATATCCAAGATAAATATCTTGTGTTTTAAATAAAAGTCTGTTTAACAAAGTGTAGCTAAAATGTAAGCAAATAAGAATTGTCTGACAAATCAAAACTTAAATTTTATCAAATCGACTAGTCTATAGCTCTCATCCAATAACGATAGGAACAAGGCCATGACTACAGAACAAAAACAAGTTAAAGCTAAACCTGCCTTAAAAGAAGTGGTTGCTGATAGTGCCGAAAAGTTGGAGCAAGCGTCTAAAGAGGCAAAGCAAAAGGTAGCTGAAACGGTAACTGAATCGGCTGAAAATATTAAAGCTGATGCGAAAGAACTGCAGGCCAATGTACAAGATCAAGTGCAAAATCTGAAACAGGATCTGCTACAACGCATTGATACCATTAAAAAACAACTGAATTTCTCACAAAAAGATTTAACTGAGTTGAAGGAGTTTGTGAAAACTGAATTCAATGCAGTGATTGAGGATTTATCCAAACTGGGTAAAGAATTGAAAGAAGATGTAAGCCAAATTTCTGTTAAACATAAGGATCATTTAACTGAAACCTTCAAGCGTTCAAAAGAACATACTTTAGATGTGTGGAAAAAAGTGTCAGAAAAAGCTGAGGAAAAACCAACTTTAAAAAGCTGATTTACATTCCAGGCGTAAATGCCAGAATAAGGGGTAGGAAATATGCAATATTTCCTCAATCTAAGTAATGAGAGCATAAAAAAGTGAGGTCATATACCTCACTTTTTTATTTGTCGAATAGCAGTGCTACCTTCTAGAACTGATGTAGCCAATCACGTTTGTTGTGAAAGTCTGCATTTGGGCTGCGGTGTTGCATTGCATAGTGTTGAGTACCTTGCGAGGTATTAAGTACAGCACTTAAACCCAAAAACATATCCGACCATTTTAATTTGTGCTTTAACATAAACTCGGTCAAATCCAGGCTCACATTTAAACCGTAATGTGTGCGTTTGAGTTGATTTAGTTCAATGTCGGTTGCGGCTTGCGGAGGCATATCTTCAGGATAACGATATTCCTCGAATTGATACGCCTGCCAAGCTTGTGAAGGGGAGAGGTTAATTTCTCGATAGAAATCTTCACCATGCACGCCAATAAAAATTTCATAACAGGTATTTTCCCATAAGAAATCTTGACGTGGATTACCTTGCACCAAATCAGGCCATTGCATGAATTGATTTGGATCACGGATCCAATAGGCCACATTTAAACCATATGGACCTTGTTGTTCAACCGCTCCCACTAAAGAGATGGATTGAAAGCGTCGATCGAAAGCATTAAGTTCGTAACTGGCCATACAGTTTAGTTAGACAAATGTGCGTGGCGTACAAGATTCGAAAGTTTTGGATTTTGTTTTGCAGCTTTTTTATAAAGCAGCGCAATTTTACCAATCGTTTGTACTATTTCAGCGCCAGTCACTTGAGCAATTTCGTTAATTGCAGCAACACGTGCTTCGCGATCTTCACCGGCAATTTTAACTTTAATCAGTTCATGATCATTTAAAGCACGGTTTGTTTCTTCGATGACATTTTCAGTCAAACCTTGACCGCCCAACATAACCACTGGGTTAAGAGCATGTCCGATTTGACGCAAACGCTTGCGTTCCTGAATTGATAAAGCCGCCATAAAGATAACCTAATTTTAAAAACGACTTAGTATAGCAAATGCCGGGTTTAAACGCTTTATATTCTGTTGAAAAAATCAATTTTGATTATTGAAAAAAACATACCAAAGATCAGATTTAGATACAGATGTATACTGCAAGGCGTATGTTTTTCACGTACAATCATGAATTAGAAGTTTTTTATTATTTAGAGAGTTATGGCGACACGCATTACCAACCAAAAGTTATCGAAAAGCAGTCGAGATTGGATGCGCGAGCATTTAGACGATCCGTTTGTGAAAAAAGCACAGAAAGAAGGCTATCGTGCGCGTGCTGCCTACAAACTTCTTGAAATGCAAGAAAAATATAAAATTATCAAACCCGGTATGACCGTCGTCGATCTGGGTGCTGCCCCAGGCAGTTGGTCACAAATTGCCGGAAAATTGGTCGGTGATAAAGGTTTACTGATTGCTTCTGATATCTTGGAAATGGATGCATTGCCTGATGTGACCTTTTTGCAAGGTGACTTTCGAGAAGAAGAAGTTTTCGAAAAATTGTTAAATCTTTTAAACGGACGGACCGTAGACGTTGTAATTTCAGATATGGCCCCCAATACATCAGGTAACAAGGCTGTAGATCAACCGCGTCAAATTTACTTGTGTGAACTTGCTTTAGATTTCGCCAACAAGGTTTTAGGACCAAAAGGGCAGTTTGTGGTCAAGGTGTTCCAGGGCACAGGATTTGATGAATTCCGTAAACAAGTCGTAGATAGCTTTGAGGTATTAAAGACAGCAAAACCTGCTGCTTCACGTGCCCGTTCTAAAGAAGTATTTTTGATCGGACAAGGGCGCAAGAAGGCTTCTACATAAAGTTTACTTGCCAAGACGTTAAAAATTGTGCATTTTGTACATTTTTAAAATATTGCACAGCTGATCTTCAGCTTATATTAAGGTCACCCGTTTTGGGCATGATCAAATTAGATTGATATGGGAATAAAGCTTTGAGCGATCTCTTCAAGAATGCCGTATTGTGGCTGGTTATACTCGGTGTGCTGATTCTGATTTTCAGCAACATCAGTGACCGCAATCAACCGACTGCAATGAATTATTCAGAGTTTGTTTCAGCGGTCAATGCTGGTCAAATTAAGCAAGTCACAATTGATGGTGAAAGAATTCGTGGTGAAAAAACAAACGGTTCAGAGTTTGAGAGTATTCGTCCTGCGATTCAAGACCCAGAACTTATGCCCAGCCTCATTAAACAAGGTGTGGCTGTAGAGGGTACTGCTCCTGCGCGTCAAGGCTTGTTAATGCAACTTCTTATCGCCAGCTTCCCTGTACTTTTGATCATTTTGTTATTCATGTTCTTTATGCGAAACATGGGTGGTGGTGCAGGTGGTAAAAGCGGGCCAATGAGTTTTGGTAAATCAAAAGCAAAAATGCTTTCTGAAGACCAGATCAAAGTCACTTTTTCTGATGTTGCTGGCTGTGATGAAGCGAAACAAGAAGTTGTGGAAATTGTCGATTTCCTGAAAGATCCAACCAAATTTAAACGTCTTGGTGCAAGTATTCCACGTGGTGTTTTAATGGTGGGTCCTCCAGGTACCGGTAAAACTTTAATTGCCAAAGCCATTGCCGGTGAAGCAAAAGTTCCATTCTTCAGTATTTCGGGTTCTGACTTTGTTGAAATGTTCGTGGGTGTGGGTGCGTCCCGTGTCCGTGACATGTTTGAACAAGCCAAACGTCATGCCCCATGTATCATCTTTATTGATGAGATTGATGCAGTCGGTCGTCACCGTGGTTCAGGTACTGGTGGTGGTCATGATGAGCGTGAACAAACATTGAACCAGATGCTTGTAGAAATGGATGGTTTTGAAGGTAACGAAGGTATTATTGTTATCGCTGCCACTAACCGTGCAGATGTACTGGATAAAGCCTTACTTCGTCCAGGTCGTTTTGACCGTCAAGTAATGGTGGGTCTTCCTGACATTAAAGGTCGTGAACAAATTCTGAATGTGCACATGAAAAAATTGCCTTCAGTAACAGGTGTAGATGTAAAAGTTCTTGCACGTGGTACCCCAGGTTTCTCGGGTGCACAATTGGCGAATCTTGTAAACGAAGCAGCACTTTTTGCAGCACGTCGCAACAAGAATACAGTCGATATGCATGACTTTGAAGATGCAAAAGACAAGTTATACATGGGGCCTGAACGTAAATCGATGGTGCTTCGTGATGAAGAACGTCGAGCTACGGCTTACCATGAAGCAGGTCATGCGATTGTTGCTGAAAGTTTACCCGGTACAGACCCTGTGCATAAAGTAACGATTATGCCGCGTGGTTGGGCTTTGGGTGTAACTTGGCAGTTACCTGAATTTGATCAAACCAGCCATTATAAAGACAAAATGTTGAATGAGCTTTCAATTTTGTTTGGTGGGCGTATTGCTGAAGAAGTATTCATTAATCAAATGTCTACAGGCGCATCAAACGACTTCGAACGTGCAACGAAAATGGCACGTGCAATGGTCACCAAATACGGCATGTCTGACAAAATGGGTGTGATGGTCTATGAAGAAGATGCACAGCAATCTTTCATGGGCAGTATTGGTAGTCGCAGTATCTCTGAAACTACGCAACTAGAAGTAGATCGTGAAATTCGTCGAATTTTAGATGAGCAATATAAAGTCGCACGCGATATTTTGGAAAGTAAAAAAGATGTTGCTCATGCGATGGTTAAAGCCTTGATGGAATGGGAAACTATTGATCGTGATCAAATCCGTGACATCATGGAAGGTCGTGAACCTCAACCGCCTAAGGTATACATTGCTGAAAATCCAGTGATAGATGTAACACCAACTGATGGTCCAGCAACACCACCGCCTTTACCTGTGAACTAATCGTTTATTGGTTTGGGTGTAAAAAGAGTCTCAATTGAGGCTCTTTTTTATGTTAAAAGTTTAGAATTTGAAAAGATTGCAGTTAGAGTAAAAGCAACTCTTGATACACTGTGAGTTAGATATTTAAGGAACATTATTATGCGGTTGATACCATTACCAAAACGAGTATTACAATGTGGGCGAATAAGTCTAGATTTGTCTCAACCGCATGTGATGGGCATATTGAATGTCACTCCAGACTCTTTTAGTGATGGTGGAAAGCATAATGGAAAAGATCAAGCCGTTGCTTATGCGCTGCAAATGATGGCTGATGGCGCGACTGTGATTGATGTAGGTGGTGAGTCCACACGTCCAGGGGCATCTGCGGTAGAAATTAATGAAGAAATACGCCGTGTAGTGCCTGTGGTAGAAGAATTATCAAAGTATGACGTGATTATCTCGATTGATACTTCACAACCCGAAGTGATGCGTGCAGCAGTTCAAGCAGGAGCTCATATCTGGAATGATGTGCGGGCATTAACCCGTCCCCAGGCACTTGAAACTGCCGCTGAACTGAATATACCTGTCATCATCATGCATATGCGTGGTGAACCCACCACTATGAATAGCTTAGATCAATATGATGATGTCACGACGGATGTGATTCAAGAACTACAGCAGCGAATCGATGATGCTCTAAAAGCAGGAGTGAAATCTGAGAATATCATCATAGATCCCGGGTTTGGTTTTGCCAAAAATGCACAGCAAAATTTAAAATTATTAAATGAATTCTATAAGTTAAATGACATGGGCTATCCGATTCTATCTGCACTATCCCGAAAGCGTTTTATTGGAGAAACTTTAAATGGAGCTGATGCACAAAATCGTGCTGTTGGTTCGGTTGCTGCTCATTTATTCAGTATCCAACAGGGTGCTTGTATAGTACGTGCACATGATGTTAAAGCGATGTCAGATGCTATTCAAGTTTGGAAGGCAATGAATAATTTAGCTATATAAATAAGAAAAAGCTCGATATCTTATCGAGCTTTTTGCTTTATAAAAGGTCATTATTTTCCTTTGTTATTCCAAGAAATGTAACTAAAACGACTTTCCTGACATTTTCCTATAAAAATTATGTTTTTATTTTATAAAGCCACTTTTATTTAAATTATAGTCATGCTATCGAATCTATCGAAAACCCAACTATATCTCTCTAGGGAATTAAAAAATTAATTAAATGAGTAATTTATTTGCTCCCATCAGAGGAATTGTTTATCACAACAGAATTTAATGTGAGAAACAGGGTTGGGTAAGTGGCTGTGATGTTTAGCTTATTTTATAAACATCTTTAAGATCGCAATTCTTGCATCTACTTCATTAAATTAGATTTTAAAATCTATTGAGGTTGGTTTTTCGATCAGGATTTGAGACAGCACGTCTGATGCTGTATTCAGCAACAAGGTTCAATGATTGGGCGTAAAAGCAATGTGTGGTACAAATAAAGTGTGGCAAGCAATGAGTCATTCTTAATCATAAGGCTTAAGACTGAATGAATCGGAGTGGGAGTAAAACCCATTCTTTTTTTGTTGTGTTTGGTGATTTTGTTACTTTGTGTTATACAGGCTCGCTTTAATGCGTGTCTTTTTTGAGTTTTGTATGTTTGAAGATTTACTTCTCCCTATGTTCGATGATGAATATTATCCCGATATTCTGGTCGCTGAAGTTAAGCAGATAATTAAACGGTTTGCGAAGAAAGTAGCAAAATCTGAATTGTCTGAAGTTGAAATTTATCGTTTTGCTGCCGAAACTGTGGTTTTCATTAATAAGATGAAACCGCAGTTTGAAGATCTTGATTCTTCATTGGATGATACTGCTGCGGATTATATTGCTGAAGCCATGATGATGGTGGTGCAAGATAATGGTTATATGGATATTGAAATGGAAGAATTAGTATCCAATAGAGAGTGGTAAGTCACTCTCTATTAGTTAGTTTTATATTTGAAGATTTATTTAAATCTGATAACATTTTGGAAAGATGACAACTTTCTTTGGGATGGATCTCTGCTATCCCTTTTACACTTAGGTAGCGTTTTTCATTTTCTAAATAAGCACTGGCTCTTAAGTTAAGCCAAAAATTTGGCTCTTGTTGAAGCAATGTACGAATCCGTTTTTCATCTTGTGCATGATTAAACTCAAGCAGGTACGGCTCTTTGCTTAAAGTGCAATGATGTAAAATGAGCTGATCTTTATCGAGGGTAATCGTTCCAGAAAATAAAGAATAAATGGTCGGAGACTGCGCTTTCATTTCTGATTTTTCAGCAAAAGAAAACGATGAGATGAACAATATCAGCAGGCTGTAATACAGCATGCGGTATAAGTGATTTGTTTTCATTTTTATTATTTCTTTTTATTGGTTTGATTCAATTCTAATAATTTAGGCATAAAAAAACCAGCTTATCGCTGGTTCTTTTATCGCACCATTTTAATAAGACTTAAAATGGTGCCCGAGGCCAGACTCGAACTGGCACGCTTTGTGGGCGGGGGATTTTAAATCCCCTGTGTCTACCGATTTCACCACTCGGGCATGTGCGCAATAATAGAGGACGAAATAAAACTTGGCAAGTATCTTTCAGTGTGTTTGCTTTCTTTTCAAGCAATTCATGTGCTTATGGAGTAAAAAGATCGAAATTTTAGCCTTCTAAAGTCTCCTAACACGGATAATCGCTTTGCTATTTCTTTTTTGTGCATACTTTTTATGCATGAATCGAAGGGGTTGAAAAAAGGGGGTTTCTCTTGGTTTTCATTTTAGTTAAAAAATAGAACAAAAAAGATATCCCTTTATCTTAAACAGTCGTCATTTATCCATGCTCAATTTTATTGTTGAGCCGAAACGCGCCAAATGATATTGCCTACATCGTCTGCCACAAGCAAAGCCCCAGTACGATCTTGTGTTAGGCCAACAGGTGCGCCAAACAACTTGCTTTCATCTTTGGAATGGAAACCTGTCACAATTGGCATCGCTTTGCCGCTTGGCATACCATCTTTAAAGGGTATAAACACAACGTCATATCCGCTTAACGGAGACCGGTCCCAACTGCCATGATTACTGATAAATGCACCACCATTATATTGAGCTGGTAGTCCTGTGCCATTATAAAACCATAATCCAAGTGCAGCGACATGCGAGCCTAAAGCATAGTCTGGTTTAAGGGCTTTTTTTACCAAATCTGGACGTTGTTGTTTGACTCGGGTATCAATATTTTGACCGTAATAGCTATAGGGCCAGCCATAAAAGCCACCCTCTTGAATAGAGGTTAAATAGTCAGGCACCAGACTTGCACCAATTTCATCTCGTTCATTGGCAATGGCCCAAAGTTTATTAGAAACAGGTTCAAACTGTAGCCCAGTTGGGTTGCGCACGCCACTTGCGTAAATACGACTGGCACCTGAATTGATATCAACTTCTAAAATGGCTGCGCGACGATATTCAACTTCTAAGCCATTTTCCCCAATATTACTGTTAGAGCCGACACCCACGTACAGTTTACTTTGGTCGGGGCTTACCACCATAGATTTAGTCCAATGGTGATTGATGGTATCCGGCAAATCTGCAAGCTCTACGCCCGGGTCAGTAATTTTGGTCTGACCGGCAATGAATGGATATTTCATGATGTTATTGGTATTGGCAACATATAAGGCGTTACCCACTACTTGTACCCCAAAAGGTGAATGTAACCCCTCGAGTAAAATATGTTTTTCCCATTGCCCCGTAGCATTTTGATGAAGTAGGGTAATACGATTTCCGCCTTTGCCACCTTTCCCTGATTTGCCTTTAATTTTAGAAGCAATTAACTGTTTAGGCGTAGTGGTTGCTTCTTCGCCGGGTCCATTGGATTCTACAACTAAAATATCACCATTGCTGACCGTATATAGTTGGCGGGGATGTAATAGATTGTCAGCAATTCTTTCAATTTTCAAACCTGGCGCTACTTCCGGTTTGGCATTATTCGCCCATCCTGCGAAATTAGGCACTTTCATCGGAGGAACTAAAAAATTTTGGGCCTTTGGTAATTCTGGATTATTGCCTATTTGCATATTATTATCGATAGAGGCTTTATCGCTACATGCCACCAGCGTTATGGAGGCGAGGGAGATAGCCATAAAAAGGTTTGCATTATTTTTCATGTTTATTCCTTAAAGTTTATGATTATCATCAAAAGATTTAGAAATATAGGCAACACTCACAAGAGCCACAGTAATTAAAGACAGTATGACATTCTCAGGCACTGAAGCATAAGCATCACGACTGTGTACGAAAGAGTTTAAAATAGCCGTCAAAATTGCAAATCCATAACACCAAAATCCGATCAGGCTGACGTTATTTCGCGTGTAGGACTTAGGGAACCAGACCAAATATAAATTGATGAGACGGGGAATAATTGCAATAACTAAACCAATTGCAATAACCCAAGCGGAGGCTTTATTCCACAGGACTTCGGCCGTATTCATGTATAAAATATCAAAAATCAGTCCTGCAACGAAAAATCCAAATGGTATGCTATCAAGCCAGTAATAGATCGCCATTAAAAAATTGGAACGCGTTGGATAATTAACCGGTGTCATATATACCTCCATAGTAGGACTTAACATTTTGAAATTATTTGGTTTTTATTTATTTAATAAAAAACCGACTTCATTGTTAATTCCATTTATTAGTCGTCATCATTTTTCATATTATTAGCTGCTTTTTTTATAAAGCTTTGAACTTGTTCCAGTATAGTCTGAATTATGGACAAGAATAAATTTGCAAAACAGGTTTTACCAAAGCCATCTATAGAGTTACCTAAAGCACTCATAACTCTAGCAAAAATATACAATATTGAAGAGTTATTTTGTCTGATTGCCAGCCTGTATTGCGGATCTGATTTATTGAAAAGTACAGGATATCAAGGTTGCCCCGATAAATTTAAAAAGCTAATTTTATTTAAGCTGCGATGCTGTTGCAGACTGTAATCAGCAGCATGGTTCGAATTTTAGCAGTGATAATTTTAGATTTTTAAGCGATTACTCTATCTGCACCCCATGAAAAAGCGTACTTCAGCACATTGCATGTTTGATGTTTATCATGGCTCGATTTACAGTTAAAAATTAATAAAAAACCCCAACATTCTGTCGGGGTTTTCCGTATGAAGTGTGAGATATCACTCCTGTTATATCTTGTTGTCTTTTTAAGGTATGAAGCATTTTATTGTTATGAGTCGAACATGCCGTTCTCTATATAGTCATCATAAGAAATGAGCTGGTCACCTATAGGTAAATCGCTTGAATAGTTGCAGACTTTAGCCTGCGCAGCCAGTTAAACAAGCTTCCAATATGATCAGCAGCACTGAGTAGATTAGATGAAGTAGGGGGTAGCCAGTGCTGTGCTTATGGGGCAATTTTAAATTTATTATTTTACATGCAGCTGAATAGGACGCATTAAAACCATAACCTTTACATTAAAGTATCTAAATAGCTTTCTATATCTGCATGTTTATAGCTTTTACACAGCGTATTTTCATATTGAATCAGTTGCATATATAAGTCGACAAACTGTTTTTCCTGTTGCTGCGCTGTTTTATAGGGCACGGAATTTTTTGTACTGATTAGGCGTTTAAGCTTAGTTTTTAAAATCTGTTTATATGACCAAAAGCAAATGCATCGTATTTCTTGCAAGTAAAAATATTGTTCAACTTGGGTGTCGGAACGGAACATATTCTCTTTATAGAAATGCACAAAGCCAAAACTTAAGGCAAAGAAAAATAAAATACCTTGCAAGAAGATACTTTCAATATAGGCGATATTGATCGTTTGTAGCACAATCAGGGTTGCCAGTTTGACCGGAGTATGGCGCAGTTGTTGATACATCGAGATTGAACTGTGTTTAATTTGTTTAATCACCATTGGCGTATAGAGCATAAACAGCAGCATAATGGCCAATATAGCGCTGCCTTGCGCTCGAAAGGTGCTGACTTGCGGCAGTTGAAGTGCAATCAAATGACCCAGACTAATTGAAAGGCTGATAAAAATCATTGCGGCCAATAGCCAAGGAATGAGCTCTTTTAACTCATCAAAAATACCTTTGGTCTTAATCATGCTATAAAACAAATAATTTCTTTTAAAGGCCGAAGGGTATTCCTGCTGCAATTGTTTTAAAAAAAGAACCGTTTGTTGCTTGCTGATCATACGAGCCAAAGACAAAAAAGAACAAAGGCTAATATAAAGGTTTTCAGCGTATTTAACACAAGAAAAGCCCAATAGACCTGCATGACAGCTGAATAATCGTCAGAAGCAGATTTTATTCCTGTATTGAAAGATGATTTATGCGAAAATAGACTTTTATTATTTTTGTCCAAGGACAGTTCATGACTGATCAATCTCCTGAATCTTTAAGCCATATCGAAATTTTAGACATTTTACAGTCCATGAAAGACGATGTGCTAAATACTGAGGCGAAAGAGATTATCCTTAATGGCGGTAAAGCGGGTCGTCAAGAAGCGTATAAACAGGCAATTGTGGCTTTGCATGACACTTTTGAAAAAAACTTTGTTGAAGCAGTAACTTTGGCATTAGGATTAAGTGCTGGACAAGCCAAAAAAATTAAATATAAAAAAGATCGTATCCGTATTTTGAAAGTGCGAGGTATTGATTACATGGCAATTGACGGTGCTGAAACAGCGCAGGTTTTATCACAAGTTGCGCAAGCAATTGTTCGTGAAGATGCAATTGTAACCCACGATCTACACAATATTTTCCCATTCTGGAAAGAAGGCTGGCCAATGGTTCAGTTTGATAATGCCTACAATATTCTGGAAGAAGACATTAGTATCCACTATGCGCTTGTCATTGAGCACTTGATTAAAAACTTTAAATAACTCTGATTAAATAGTTATTCATGAAAATAAAAAAGCACCCTTTGATAGGTGCTTTTTTATGCTGCATTGAGTTTTTTATAGATAAAGCTAGGCTAATACACTCATTAGCCAAATAAGCAGTCTCCAGCAGAGAATAGGAGCACTCTAAAGAAATTCACCCATACGCAGAGTTGAGTCATTACTTTTCGCTTGCTTTTATAGTGTTGTGAGGTAATCCAGCAAACCTAAATCAGCAGTACGATTGCCATTAGAATGATGAATGGCTGTGCTTGTTTGGCAAAAAACATTCACTTATATAAAGACCAGAAGAATAAAAACTGAATCAGGCAAGTAATGCTAATAATAAAATATTCATTCTTGTTGTGGTTTAATTAATTTAAAATTTAATAAAAAAAGAAAAAGCAGATTACTCTGCTTCTTGCTGAATTTCAATTTCTGCCGGTCTTTCAAGCAAGCGTGTTACCAGTAATTGGTCAATTTTAAAATGATCGACATCGACTACTTCAAATTTGTAACCCCCAAATATCACCGCATCTGCAGGACGAGGAATCTTGCGCAATTTATACATCATGAAACCAGCAATAGTTTCATAGTTTTCATCATCCGGCATTTCAGCAATTTCAAGCGCATGCTTGATGTCTTCAATGGGCGTGCTGCCATCAATGAGCCATGAATTGTTGTCACGCTTGATAATTTGCTGATCCGCTTCAACCGTTGTTACCCAGTCGCCCATCACAGTAATCATAATGTCGGACAGAGTAATCACACCGACCACTAAGGCATATTCGTTAATCACAACCGCGAACTTTTCCTTAGTAGAGCGGAAGCGATCAAGTAATTCAGATAAAGTTAAAGTATCTGGAATGGTCAGTACACTACGAATGGTATTTTCATTGAGTTGCAATAAAGACTGATTGTTTAAAATACGGACTAAAATATCTTTGGCATCAATATAGCCAATCACTTCATCAATATTTTCACTGCACACCACAAATTTGGAATAAGGATATTGTGCCAGTTTTTGACGAATACTGGCTTCAGATTCTTTTAAAGTAAAGAACACCACATTCTCACGAGTGGTCATACTTGAAGGAACATTACGTTCTTCAAGTTCAAATACATTTTCAATAAAATGATGTTCTTGCTTTTGTAATACACCAGCTTGCGCACCGGCATCCATCACGGCAGAAATATCAGCAAAGGTAATGTTGTCATCACGAATGGTATTAACTTTAAACAAGCGAAACAATAAATTCGCGATGGCGTTGATGATCCAAGCCAGCGGTTTGCAAATTTTAATAAAAATTTGAATCGGATTAATGACCGAGACTGCAATTCTTTCTGGTGCAATCATGGCCATGCGTTTCGGCATTAAATCTGCAAAAAGAATAAAAAGTGAGGTGACTAAAGTAAAGGAGAGGATAAAGCCAATGTTTTCAGTCCATGGACCTTGATAAATGCGATTCACAAAATTCACGATATAAGGGCGAAATGCTGCTTCACCCAAAATACCACCGAGAATGGCAACCGCGTTTAAGCCAATTTGCGAAGCGGCAAAAAAATCAGCCGATTGTTCTTGTAGGTCTAAAACTTTTTGAGCGCGTTCATCGCCCGATTCTGCAAGGATTTTAAGTTTGACTTTACGTGCACCGGCAAGGGCAATCTCAGTTAAAGAGAGAAAACCGGCTCCCGCAATCAGTATTACGATGATGAGGATATTCTGGAAAAGGCTCACAAATCCACCTGTAGATCATCATTATTATGGAATATTTTTAACACAAAAGGATTAGAGGTAGTAACTAAATTACTACCTTGATAAGCACAGTATAATCTTAAAAAAGAAGAATTTAAGAATTTTTACGATTAATAATGAGAAAATTGTGAGTTATTCATTAGAAATTCACGATTTTCTTCTTCAATCATTTGACGGGCGACATACAGAATCAGCTGACGCAACCAGCGGTGTGCAGGATGATGATGCAACAATGGACACCACGCCATTTTCAATTCAAATTCAGGAATATAAAACGGTGGGTCTTTAATCAGCAGGTTTGGATTATTGGATTGCAGTTTTGCAATACGGCTGGGCAGTGTTGCAATCAAATCAACATTGGATGCCAAAAGCGCCGGCATTTGATAATGACGGGTAAAAACTGAAATTTTACGTTTTTGACCAATACGTTCTAAGGCTTGATCAATCCAGCCCAAACCGGCCTGTTTATCAGGATTGACACCGAAGCCAACGCCCATACCGGTTTTAGACACCCAAATATGTTGTGCATCTAAATAGCTTTTAAGATTTAAGTTTGCGCTGGCAGGGTGCTTGTTGTTGAGCAAACATGAAAAACTGTCACGCCAAACCAGAACCTGATGGAAACTTTGTGGAATTTCATTGAATCGGTTAATGGCTAAATCGACTTTACCTTGTTCCATATCACGGTAAGACACATCACTTGGGGTTAAAAAGTCGAGAACCACATTCGGAGCTTCTGAACGCAATGCTTTAACCAGACGAGGAACCAAAGTCGCTTCGGCATAGTCAGAGGTCATGATACGGAAAACGCGATTCGAGGTATAAGGGCGGAATTCTGTACGAGGTTCCAAAATCATCGACAAATCAGCAAGTGCATCACGAATACGAGGTTGTAATTCTAAAGCACGTTCTGTTGGTGTCATGCCTTCAGAAGAACGGATTAAAAGCGGATCATTAAATAAATTACGTAGACGGCGTAAAATATTACTCATAGCGGGTTGGGTAACGCCCAATTGTTCCGCTGCGCGGGTAACATTTTTTTCACGTAAAAGAACATCAAGGTAAATTAAAAGATTGAGATCGACCCGCTCCAGATTCATATAAGAAATACCGATAATAAAACCATGAAATTATATTGATTATGCCATAAGCGGTAGGGCTTGTGTAGGAAATATGATGAAGAAGAAACCGCTATAAAAGTGAATTTATTATAAATTTAGTCATTTTATAGGAGACGAATTCTTGATCATTATTAATTGGTTTTTAAGCAGAATAAAATATAAATTTGATAATTTGCAGACCTTCAATAAAGCGAGTTTAAGGTTTAATTTTCGGCTTATACAATTCAGTCAAATAGAGCAGTTCTAACTGTATGGGTTTTAATTAAATGGAAAGGCTTGGAGCTGAAAACTGTATTTCATATATTTATACTGAAAAATGAAATGACTTTTCTATAGCTCAGGTTTTGAAGGGATAAAAGATAAGAACTCATTATTTGATGAAATAAAATACAATTGTATTTTTAAAATACTGAGGATTAAAGAATAAAAAAACAGATAAAAATGGAGCATAAAGCTATTTTTAATAAACCCTATACTTAGGTCTAATGAAGAATAAATCAGCATAATGATTATTTGTTATACAAAAAAAGACTTTTTCTGATTTTAAAATAATATTTAAAATGAGTAACTTATAAGATCCGTTGATAATTATAATTAGACTTTAATCTATGTATTTTTTAAATAAATACCGAAGATTCTTGCAGACTATTGGATTAATCATTTGACTGCATCTAAGCTGTGTTCATTGCAACGAAGCGCTCTAAATCTGAACAAATCAATATCTTGCAGATTTAGTCCTTTGATTGATGAAATCCTAAAATTATATACAGGAAAATATCATGACTACATACCAAACAGCGATTGACGCAATCCGCGAATTAAAAGCAAAATTCGGCACTACTTGGCGCGATATCAGCCCAGAAGATGCTGCGCGTATGCAAATGCAAAACCAATTCAAAACTGGTTTAGACATTGCTAAATATACTGCTGCTATTATGCGTCGTGATATGGCTGAATATGATGCTGACTCTAGCAAATATACTCAATCTTTGGGTTGCTGGCACGGTTTCATCGCACAACAAAAAATGATTGCGAACAAAAAATACTTCGGTACAACTGACAAACGCTACATCTACTTATCTGGTTGGATGGTTGCTGCACTTCGTTCAGAATTCGGTCCATTGCCTGACCAATCTATGCACGAAAAAACTTCAGTATCTGCATTGATCGAAGAAATCTACACTTTCCTTCGTCAAGCTGATGCGAAAGAATTAAACGATTTGTTCCGTGCGCTTAAAAAAGCCAACGAAGCAGGCGATACAGCTAAAGCTGCCGAAATCACTGCACAAATCGATGGTTTCCAAACTCATGTTGTACCAATTATTGCAGACATCGACGCTGGTTTCGGTAACGAAGAAGCGACTTACTTGCTTGCTAAGAAAATGATCGAAGCGGGTGCGTGTGCACTACAAATCGAAAACCAGGTTTCTGATGCGAAACAATGTGGTCACCAAGCAGGTAAAGTAACCGTTCCTCACGAAGACTTCATCTCTAAGATCCATGCACTTCGTTATGCATTCTTAGAAATGGGCGTAGAAGAAGGAATTATTGTTGCGCGTACTGACTCTGAAGGCGCTGACTTGACTCAAAAAATCCCAGTGGTTAAAGAGCCAGGTGATATCGCTTCTCAGTACATCGGTTTCTTAGACACTGTTGAAATTGATATTGCTGATGCGCAAGAAGACGAAATCTTAATCAAGCGTGATGGTAAATTACACCGTCCTAAGCGTTTACCTTCTGGTTTATATCAGTTCCGTGCTGACACGCAAATTGACCGTGTTGTACTTGACTGTGTATCTAGCTTGGAAAATGGTGCTGATTTACTTTGGATTGAAACTGCAACGCCAAACGTTGACGAAATCGCTCACATGGTGAACCGTGTACGTGAATCAGTTCCAAATGCGAAACTTGTGTATAACAACAGCCCATCATTCAACTGGACTTTAAACTTCCGTCAACAAACTTATGACCGTTATGTTGCTGAAGGTAAAGATGTATCTGCATACGACCGTGCTAAATTAATGAGCGCTGAGTATGACGAAACTGAATTGGCTGCTGATGCTGACGAAAAAGTTCGTACATTCCAAGCAGATGCTTCTCGTGAAGCGGGTGTGTTCCATCACTTGATCACACTTCCGACTTACCACACTGCAGCGCTTTCTACACATGAGCTTGCTAAAGGTTACTTCGGCGATCAAGGTATGCTTGCTTATGTTGCTGGCGTACAACGTAAAGAAATCCGCGGTACAATCGCATGTGTTAAACACCAAGCAATGGCTGGTTCTGACATCGGTGATGATCACAAAGAAATCTTCGCTGGTGATAACGCGCTTAAAGCGGGCGATGACTCTAAAAACACAATGAACCAATTCGGTGGCTAATCCTTCCGAGTGATTCAAAAAAACCCTGCGAAAAGCAGGGTTTTTTTATAACTGATCAAAATAGAATAAAAAAAGACAACATAAAAATATGTTCCCTCTATTATTTTATGTAGTTAATCTCTCGATAGGCAGTGAAAAACTTAGGGCACTAAAATAAGCAGCCAGGTAAAGAAAATAATCGCCAGGGCGACAAATTGCGCAGCACTGCCCATGTCTTTGGCATTTTTAGACAACTCATGTCTTTCCAGAGAAATACGGTCTACCACTGCTTCAATCGCTGAATTAAATAATTCAACAATCAGTGCCAGTAAACACACCGCAACCATCATGGCTTGCTCTACGCGCGATACATTAAGAAAAAAACTAGCAGGAATTAGAATTAAATTTATAACTACGATTTGACGAAAAGCAGCTTCATTAATAAATGCAGTTTTAAAACCAGCAATAGAATAATGGGTGGCATGGATCACACGCTTAAAACCGGTTTTGCCTTTGAAGGGGGAATATGAGTTCATAACTAAAATTTTCATTAATTTCAGACAACATAGAACAGATTTATTAAACCAAGATTAATTTCAAATGTATTCTTATTAAATTTTTTCATAAAGAAAATATGTAACATCAAAATGTTAGGAAATTTTTTTTGTAGATATTATGTTGTGATTCCTCAATTTGACGCCTAAAAAATATATTTTTAGACAAGGTTTCCATAAACTGACGGGATCTAATTAAATTTAGATTGAGTCAAGGGGCCGCTCCTGGAGAATTGAATAAAGTTAATCTATTTCAGGTGCTGAGGGCGGATCTAAAAAGCGATACTGTTCAAGCAAGTATTAACAGTATGATGAAAAAAGACAGGGAATGAACTGTAGGATAACTTGAGATCAGATGACACATCTTCATCGTTTCTCCTTATTTATGACAAAAATTGTTTTTTCTGTTAAATGTTATTGTATTTTGACTTTTAGTCACTGAATATCAACATGAATGAGCGACCTTAGAATTCGTTTTTAAGGTATAGCAACATCACTTCTTTAACCTGCGATCAATTCATATGCTGTCGAAATTCTTTATTCAACGACCTATTTTTGCCGGTGTACTGGCCATCATTGTGATGGCTTTTGGGCTTTTCGCAGTGTTGAATTTACCTGTAGAGCGCTATCCGGATATAGCACCGCCGCGTATTACCGTGAGTGCAACCTATAATGGCGCTTCGGCAGAAACCGTGGAAGAAAGTGTTACCCAGGTTTTAGAGCAGCAAATTAAAGGTATTGATCATCTGCTTTATTTTAGTTCAAGTAGTGATTCATCAGGCCGTTGCCGAATCAGTATTAGTTTTGAAAATGGTACAGACCCGGATACCGCACAAGTTCAAGTACAAAATTCAATTAATAGTGTGGTAAGCCGATTACCTGAAGATGTTCAGCGTCAGGGGGTGAATGTATTTAAGTCGCTTGGCGATACCCACATGGTGATCGGCTTGTACGATGCCTCGGGTAAAAGTGACAATATTGCCTTGTCAGATTATATGTTGACGCATTTGGAAGAAGAGCTGGCGCGAATTGAAGGGGTGGGTGAAGTTGATGTTTTTGGTTCGCAATATGCAATGCGTATTTGGCTGAACCCTTCAAAATTAAAACAATACAATTTGATGCCCAGTGATATTCGGGCAGCAATTGAAGCACAAAATACTCAGGTGGCTGCTGGGGCAGTGGGTGACTTGCCGACGGTCAAAGATCAATATTTAAATGCCAAAGTGACTTCCGGCTCACGTTTAAAAACTGTGCCTGAATTTGAAAATATTATTGTTAAATCTGCTCGAGATGGCAGTTTTGTCTATTTAAAAGATGTGGCGCGTATTGAGTTGGGTGCAGAAAATTATCAATCCTTCAATACCATTAATGGTTTTGAATCTGCCGGGATGGGGATTTCTTTAGCATCAGGTGCCAATGCCTTGGCCACTTCAGCCTTAATTAAAGCGGAGGTCGATCGTCTTTCGACACAATTGCCTGAAGGCTATAAACTGGTTTATCCACGTGACAACACGCCCTTTGTCCAAGAATCAATTAAGGAAGTCGTCAAAACACTGTTTGAAGCCATATTGCTGGTAATTGTAGTGATGTTTATCTTCCTGCAAAACTGGCGTGCCACACTGATTCCTGCCATTACCGTGCCAGTGGTCATTTTAGGCACCATGGCGGTACTCTATGTGCTAGGTATGAGCATTAACACCTTAACTTTATTTGCCTTGGTATTGGCGATTGGACTGTTGGTCGATGATGCGATTGTGGTGGTGGAAAATGTCGAACGCCTGATGCATGAGAAAAACTTAACGGCGAAACAAGCATCAATAGAATCCATGCAAGAAATTAGTAGTGCACTGATTGGGATTACCCTGGTGCTGACTGCGGTATTTATTCCCATGGCATTTTTTGGTGGCTCAACCGGCGTGATTTACCGCCAATTCTCAATTACCTTGGTTGCAGCCATGGCTTTGTCTTTAGCTGTCGCCCTTATTTTAACACCGGCTTTATGTGCGCTGATTTTAAAGCCTAATCCACAACCGGCCAAATGGGCGCTGTGGTTTAATCAAAAACTGGATAATTTAAAACATCGTTATCTTAAATTATCGAATATGACCATTCAGCATAAAGCGATTTGCCTGGTTATGTTCGCAGCTCTTGTCGGTGTTTTTGCGTTGTTTTATCGTGCTTTACCGACTAGTTTTATTCCCAGTGAAGATCAGGGTATTTTAAGTGTACAGTTTAAATTGGTTGATGGCGCACCGATGTCGAAAAGCCGTGAAATAGGCGAACAAATTCGACAATATTTTCTGGAACAGGAAAAAGACAATGTGAATCTGGTGATGATTCGCTATGGACGTAATTTTTCTGGCACGGGACAAAATCTGGGGCAGGGTTTTATTGCCTTAAACCACTGGGATGAGCGTTCTGGAGATCAGAATTCAGCGCAAGCCATTCGTGAGCGAGCTTTAAAACATTTCAAAAAAAATCCCAATGCACAAATTAATGTCAGCATGCCATCTTCAGTCAGTGGTTTAGGTCAGACCGATGGACTGGATTTTTGGATTCGCGATGTGAATGGTCAGGGCCGTCAATTTCTGGACACTCAATTTAAGCAATTGCAGGAACAGGCCAAGCAGTATTCTACCTTTGAAAATCTGGATAAGCGGTCTAATCCGGATAAAGCCGAACTGAAAGTGAGTGTGAATCAGAAACTGGCGATGGCCAATGGACTATCACAAGCTGCAATTAACAGTACCTTGTCCAGTGCTTGGGGCGGCAGCTATATTAATGACTTCATTGACCGTGGCCGGATTAAACGCGTGATGATGCAGGGAGATGCTGAATTCCGTTCTAAGCCAGAAGATTTGCAATACTGGTATGTGCGTAATGATTTAAATCAGATGGTGTCATTTAGCAATTTTGCCCATGTGACTTGGAGTGGCGGGCCTGAAGTGGTGAACCGTTATATGGGATATACCGCACTGCAAATGGAAGCTGATACCACAAAAAATGTCAGTTCGGGTCTTGCCATGCAAGATGTGGCCAAACTGGTTGCACAGCAACCCGGTATTGATGTGGCATGGAGTGGTTTATCTTATGAAGAGAACAAATCCAGTAATCAGGCGATGTTACTTTACCTGATTTCGATTGGCTTTATTTTCCTGTGTCTGGCTGCACTTTATGAAAGCTGGTCGATTCCTACTGCCGTGATGAGTGCTATTCCTTTAGGGATTGGCGGTAATATCCTGTTTAGTTATTTTGTCGGTTTTCCCAATGATATTTATTTTCAGATTGCTTTACTCACTACCATTGGACTGTCATGTAAAAATGCCATCTTGATTGTAGAGTTTGCCTCGCTGGCGCAGGATCAGGGGCGTAGCGTCATTGAAGCTGCTTTGGAAGGTGCAAGTTTGCGCTTACGTCCCATTCTGATGACTTCACTTGCCTTTGGCGCAGGCGTGATTCCCTTGGTCTTTGCCTCTGGTGCAGGGGCCGCCAGTCGCCAGGAAATCGGAGTCAGTGTTTTGGGCGGAGTGATTTTTGCAACCATCTTGGTGCTAATTTTTATTCCATTCATGTATGTGCTGATCCGAACTTTATTTAAAGGCAAAGCTCAAAAGGAATCTTAAGCAATCTCGATCATCTCATAGGCATTATCCTGATGATGCTTATTGGATGATAGCGTACGGCATTAACCAGGCAGCAGTGAGCGGATAATTAAAGCGGATTTGAATCAAGAATAGCGTTCTGACTAGGAATCCTGATTTTTCCTTGTAGGGCATTAATCTGCTTTATTCATCATATCGATACAGATCAATAAGACAGGATATGATGTAATCTCAAGTGTTTAGATAATGCTTTCCTTGGAATTGAGGCTTATATGCCAGAGCAACAACAAAAAAAACTCAGCCAGCAAGAAGTGGTGCGTCTAGAGCGGGACTTGGCCAAGTTTGCCAATATGATGGACTCAGTGGTACGGATTCCGTTTACCAAACAAGGTGTCGGGGCAGATGCTGCTTTAAGTACCATTCCCATTGCTGGAGATGTCGCAGGCTTTGTCTTGACCTGCTATGCCATTTATAAGGCCAAGCAAATAGGGGTGCCACAAAGCAAGCTGAATCCGGTGCTGAAACTGGCTATGCTGGATGCAGTGGTGGGTTTTATCCCTATAGTGGGAACAGTTTTTGACGTTTTTATTCGTCCCAGCCGTAAGGCTTTAGCGATTGTGCATGAGCATATCCGAGAGGAATACCAGATTCGCAGTGATTCACATGTGGTGCATCCATTTTTGCATGAAAGTCTGGAAAATAAACAGCAGAACTCAGCCTTTTGGCGAAATCCTGTGGTGGTGTGGCTATGGCTGCATATTCCTGATCTTTTGGGTGCAATCGTATTGGTGTTGATGCTGCTTGCGATGTGGTTTGGTTTGAGCGGGTTATGGCAATGGTTTCAAGGGTTGAATGCTTTTTGATTTTTAGTGGATAAAATTGATGGATTATATTACTGCATTTATCCGCCATCAATTTTGAACTGACATGTGATTTTTATCGCCTGCTCGGTTATCAATGTACCTCTTAATCCAGTCAATGAATGATTCTGAATATGCACAGTTTAAGTTTAGAGTTTTTCAGCCTCCCAAGCGAGAGCCAGAAACTTCTTGGCATAGGGCGTGTATTCCTGTTCATGATTTAACTGTGCTTTATCGGGCTTGGTAGGGTTTAAATTGGTCTGTATTTCAAGCACGAATCACTACTATTATAGAACACTTAGCTAAAATAGAGATGTGCTGCATTTTTGATATCAACGGCAGTCTGTTGCGTTGTATTCAGCAGCATTAAAAAAGCCTCCATGTGGAGACTTTTCGATATTTAATTTAATCAACCAATATTTTTGTCAAACAATATTATGGGCAGTTAAGCTGATGTAGGGCAGCTACACGTTGTTCAATCGTTGGGTGGGTTTGGAATAAAGCCGCCAAGCTGAAACCTTCTTCCTTACCTTCTGCAATTGCAAATGCTTTCATTTCTTTAGGCATTTGATCAGGCAATTCTGATTCTGCCTGTAAACGTAATAATGCAGAAATCATGGCTTGTTTCCCGGCTAAACGCGCACCCGCTTCATCGGCACGATATTCACGCTGACGCGAGAACCACATCACGATAGAAGATGCCAAAATGCCAAACACGATATCCAGTACGATGGTAATACCGAAGTAGGCCAGACCCGGTGCTTCGCCGTCTTCACGACCAAACACATTACGGTCAATAAAGTCACCAACGACACGTGCAAAGAACATCACGAAGGCATTGACGACACCCTGAATCAGGGCAAGGGTCACCATGTCACCATTGGCAACGTGACCAATTTCATGCGCAAGTACCGCACGAAGTTCGTCTTTGTTCATTCGTTCGAGTAAACCCGTTGAAACGGCTACTAAAGCGTCGTTTTTGTTCCAACCTGTGGCAAAAGCATTGGACTGATAAGAAGGGAAAATACCCACTTCTGGCATATTGATACCAGCGCGTTGCGACAATTGCGCAATTTCTTGTAATAACCATGCTTCTGCTTGATTACGAGGCGCATTGGGATCAATAAGCTCTGTCCCAGTGGTTTTTTTCGCCATCCATTTTGACATGAATAGGGAAATGATAGAACCAACCATACCAAAGACAAAACAGATGACCAATAGGTTGCCTAGATTTAAGCCACCCGCGCCATGGTAACTACCGACACCGAAGAGTGACAAAATAATGCCAGCTACAACCAGTACCGCGAGGTTGGTAAGCAAGAACAAACCAATCCGCATCATTGAGAGAATCCTCTTATAATAAAAAAATAATCTGATTTATGAATCAAAAATCATGTTAGTAAATATGAGGTGTAAGCCTTAAAAATTCAAGCAGAAAAGTTAAGTAATTCTATCTAAATAATACAGATTCAAAAGGTCCTGCTTAGTCAGTAATTGAAATTCTGGCTGAAGCTGTAGCGTGTGCTGTGGAATAAGAACCCGTAGGAGCATCGGTGAAACTGCCATCAGCTGCCATGATGATTTGTCGTTGTGCACTGTAATGCGGCGTAGAGTTTGATGCGTTTGACTCATCAGAATTAGATTGCGCGATAATTCTTCCATTTTCAGGAGGAGAGTTATTGCTTGAAATTGTAGAAATTCCATTAGAGTACAAGTTGCTGAAACGACTGCTCACCCGTCTTACATAATCTTGGGTTTCTTTAAACGGAGGAATACCCCCATATTTTGCCACATTGCCTTCACCGGCATTATAGCTGGCTAAAACCAAGGAAGTATTACCGTTAAAACGTTTCATCAGCCAAGACAAATATTTTGCCCCCGCCATAATGTTTTGCTGGGGATCATATGCATTGGAAACATTAAAACGTCGCGCCGTTGCAGGCATCAGTTGCATCAATCCTTGTGCACCGACAGGGGAGCGCGCATTGACATTAAAGCCGGATTCAGTATGCATGACCGCTTTAATCAAGCCCTCAGAAATACCGTGCTGTGTGGCTGCCTGTTTAATAATAGGGTCAAAGGCATTTTTATTACGGCTATAGCTTGGAAGTACCGAAGCTTCAGAGCTTCCCCAGTTGCTATAACTATGCATATTACTGTCAGGATAATAAGTCTTTTTTTCCACTTTTAAATGACTGTATCGGCCCTGTTTATTGGTGAGCAGGGTCGTACCATTCGATTCTTTTAACTGATAAATGGTTTGACCGGCATAACTGGTCGCTGTAACAGAATTCACTGTTACACACCCCAATAAATAAAAACCCATGCTTAGAATGTTATTTTTCATTTTTTTATATAGAAAAAAATCTGCTCCAGACAGTTCAACAGGAGTTTAACAAAAAAACACACAATTAAAAGCATTCTGGAATTTATTTCTCGGCAAGTTTGTAAAAAGCAAGTGCTAATTGCAGAGATAGTAATCAAAAAATATTTTAATTTTTTTTAATCAGGATAACTTGACACATTTAAGGCATTGATTTTTATAAAAAATTAAATTGATCAAAAAATGATCAATTTAAATAGAAGCCTTAAACAATAGGTCAGACACCTTGTCAAGCCTTTTGAAATCCACAAAGTTATCCACAGCTTTTGTGGACAACTGTGGAAAAGTACAATTGGTAAGCATTGTGAGTAAAATTTGAACTGCATCGTCCAAAATAACACGTGGTTGATTACGTGAAAATGAAATCAATAAGCAATTTTCAGAAATTACATTCTTTTGGTGCGATGTGAGGTCAGATCGGATAAAATTGCGCGGAATTTTCATTTATGGGTAAATCGCGTCTATGTACTCGCCAGTTGAGTCTGAACAAGGATTTAATTTCAAACCAGAACTGCCAACAAGTTCGGCATATTACCGTTTGTTGAAAAAGCTTCGCCGCCAAGTCGGTCATGCCATTCGTGATTTTAAAATGCTCGAAGAAGGTGACAAGGTGATGGTATGTATTTCTGGTGGTAAAGACAGTTATACCTTGCTTGACATCATGTTGCAGTTTAAACGCATTTCACCCATAAATTTCGATGTCGTTGCGGTGAATCTTGACCAAAAGCAGCCGGGCTTCCCTGAAGATGTCTTGCCACGTTATTTGGAAGAAAATAACATTCCTTATTATATTTTGGAAAAAGACACCTATAGCATCACCAAAAAATTGACCCCTGAAGGTAAAACGTATTGTGCAGTATGCTCGCGTTTACGTCGTGGTTCGTTATATGGTTTTGCCCAAGAAATTGGCGCGACCAAAGTGGCTTTGGGTCATCACCGTGATGACATTATGGCAACTTTCTTTTTAAACTTGTTCCATGGCGGCAGCTTAAAAGCCATGCCCCCTAAACTTTTGTCATCTGACAAAAAAAATATCCTGATTCGTCCACTGGCTTATGTGGAAGAAAAAGACATCATCAAGTATGCAAACATGCGTCAGTTCCCGATTATTCCGTGTAACTTATGTGGTTCACAGGAAAATTTACAACGCGCCATGATCAATAATATGCTGCGTGAATGGGATGCCCAATATCCGAAGCGTTTACACAGTATTTTTGGTGCCATGCAAAACGTATCGCCGTCGCAACTGGCCGATCGTGAGCTGTTTGACTTTGAAGCTTTAGATGAACAACGTGAAATTGATTTCACCGGTAGCTGTTCAACAGAAGATGAACCAGAAAGCAAACGCATCAATATGGTGAATTTAGGCTTTGCTGCTGAATAATCGTCGTGGTAGACACCAGTTTTAGCATTGGTGTCTATTTATATATTTGATTCAGTTAAATAATGTATTAGAAATATAAAAATTGAACGTATCGTGCAAAAAACTTTAAGCAGAAAACAATTTTACATGCTATAACAATCCTCAAGCATAAATAGCTTCACAAAGATGTTGTCTGGATAGGCGACACAAATGAACGAATAAATTGAGGAAAGAACATGCCTACCTTTTTAACTGATGATTGGTTTTCAAATGTAGAAACCTTAACTGCTCAAGCGGGTGATTTAAACTTGCCACCTGCATTGGCAAATTTAGCAATTAACTTGGTAGTTACAGATGTACAAGGCAATACAGAATTGTCTTTGGATGGTGGTGCAATCAAAAAAGGTTTATCTCCAAATGCGAAAACCACTTTGAATATGGATGGTGAAACCCTTCGTAAAGTATTCTTAGAATTTGATATGGCCGCTGCAATGCAGGCGTTCATGACTGGCAAAATTAAGGTTCAAGGCGATATGTCACAATTGATGGCCTTACAAACTGCCAAGCCAAGCCAAGAACAAAAAGATTTGTTTAAAAAAGTGCTTGAGCAAACCACTTAAGAATTTTTATAAAAAAAAGCTTACCTTAGGGTAAGCTTTTTTTTATATCGAGAAGATATTAAATATTCACTAACGGTGTGGTTTTAATATGTTCTAAATAAGAGCGGATACGTGTCACATATTGTACCGCTTGACGGTAACGGCCATTGCTGGCTTTATTACGATCTAAGTAACTATACAGATTAACCCAGTTATTTGGATTTTTACCTTGTGCACGAATACGCTTTTGAATCTGATTCACGGCACCCGGTCCCATGTTATACGCCACCAGCGCATACCAGTTACGATCAGGAAAAGGAACGTCCGAGTAACGACTTAACATCTGGTCGTAATACTTTGCACCACCTTCAATACTTTGAGCGGGATCAGTTCGGTTACTCACGCCCATGGCTTTTGCAGTACTGTTGGTTAGCATCATCAAACCGCGAACACCGGTAGGCGAGACGGAATTAGGTTTCAGGTAAGACTCCTGATAACCAATAGCTGCTAACAGATGCCAGTCTAAATCATATTTAGCTGCGGTAGTTTTAAAGCTTGCTTTATAAATTGGCATACGCTTATTCAGATCATGCTGTATTCTATCCCATGATTCTTCTTTAACTGCATTCTGGTTATAAAATGAAGCAAGTTGTCGAATTGCACCCGATTGTTTGCCTTTGCAGACAAAACCACTCGCAGTTTGGGTGAGGGGATCATCAGCCTGTTTAAACACCCAATTCAGCTTTGTATTTAGACCATTTTTTTGCAAGCTGCCAATATCACCACAAGTTGCAGAAAAAGAAGTTAAACGCTTCTGTTCAATTGAACCGAGATTTGCGGTAGTCATGGCAAAGTTGGCTTTACCTTGCGCTACCCATTTGAGTGCAGTCGCATTATCCGGTACGGTTTTAAAGATCAGCTTAACATTTAAGCTGTTGGCATAGTTGCGTGCCAGGTCATAACCAAAACCATGTAGATGCGCACCATCTTTAAATACGGTGGTCGAATTTTCCACTGAAACGACGGTGAGTTGCTTGCCGTTAACTACAGAATCGTACTGGGACGCTTTACTTGCATTAATACTATGAAACGGAATTAACAGGGTACTGAATGCAAGAATTTTTAATGAGATAGAAGATTTTAAAGAGTTAAGGCAAAGCCTCACCCCAGAAGTTGAACTACTGTGCATGTTGTCTCCGCTACAAGTAATTTATGCCCTATAAAGCAAAGGCGAATATGCCTCAAGCTTCTTCAAGTTTGATAAATTCAATAAGGGTAGGGCAGTCATGACGTCATTCAAAAATGACATTGGATTAAAAGGAGAATATGTAGAATTTCTACATAGATTAAAAAATAAGCGACTTAAAAACATGCGCGAATAATAAGGGCGAAAAATAAACTTGTCAAATTTTGTACTAAGATTTTTGGAGATATGTAACATAAAGAATTAATTTAATTGAAGAATTAATTTTATAAACTTTAGTTATGTGTAAATAGCGGATAAAATAGACCATTCTTGTAAATAAATTGTAAGTCAAACATCAAAAAATACTATGAAATCTAACTTAATTACACGTTCTGGACATGACAAACTTGTCGCAGAATTACAATATTTATGGCATGAAGAACGACCAGAAATTACCCAAAAAGTGAACTGGGCAGCGAGTCTCGGCGATCGTAGTGAAAATGCTGATTATCAATATAACAAGCAGATTTTGCGTAAGATTGATCGTCGTGTTCGCTACTTGGGCAAGCGTTTAGAAGAGCTCAAAATTATTGATTTTTCACCTGAGCAAGAGGGCAAAGTGTATTTTGGTGCTTGGGTGGACATTGAAAATGATGAGGGCGAACAAAAAACCATACGTATTGTTGGCGTGGATGAAATTTATGATCACCATCCACAGCATATTTCAATTGATTCGCCTATGGCACGTGCTTTGCTTGGGAAACAAGTCAATGATGAAGTGGAGGTTTTGATACCCTCTGGGAAAAAACAGTGGTATATCAATCAAATTCGTTATGAAAAGCCCGAAAATTTAGCAAATTAATACATTTTGATTTTATTTTAATCACTTGATAAGAAAAAAGTATAAAAGTGTTTGCCAAGTTGAGTTTTTATTTATATCATAGCCGCCATTGGAAGCGTGGCAGAGCGGTTTAATGCACCGGTCTTGAAAACCGACGAGGGCTTATACCCCTCCGTGAGTTCGAATCTCACCGCTTCCGCCAAACAACACTGTCCAACATTACTTAACGCAATATAAGCAATTGATTATATTGGTTAAAGTTGGAATATAACGGTACGACGCACGTTGACACTTGACGTAAATCTACAGTTATAAAGTAGTAAGAAATGTAGTAAGTTAAAACTTACTACATTTTTTTTTGCGTGGTTTTTTATTATGGCACGTACTCAAAATAAGCTCACAGCGCTACAAATTAAAAAACTTAAAGCTGATCCGCAAAAGAGTATAAAGATAGGTGATGGTGGAAACCTATATTTTCGTATTGATCCGAATGGGAGTCGGTATTGGATATTTAATTATACTCGCCCATATACGAGCAAGCGTAATGAAATGTCACTCGGTACATATCCTGGGATGTCCTTGGAAGAAGCTCGTAAAGTTCGAGATGAATACAAAGTGCTTATTCAAAAGGGTATTGATCCAGCAGCACAACGTTTGCAACATAAACACCAGCGTAAACATGAGCTAGATCATACTTTTCAGGTGATTGCAGAAAAATGGCTTGAAAAAAGAGCGATAGAAAAGAAAGAAGATAGTGAAACGATCCGTCGTTTAAATCATGATGTCTTACCACAAATATCAACATTGACCTTTGATCAGCTTACTTTAGAAGTTATGGAAGATCGTATATTTCAGCCTA
This sequence comes from Acinetobacter sp. SFB, assembly GCF_001647545.1. GTDB lineage: Bacteria > Pseudomonadota > Gammaproteobacteria > Pseudomonadales > Moraxellaceae > Acinetobacter. The sequence continues at coordinate 222,841 of NZ_LSZH01000013.1, read as the reverse complement.
TTCTCGCAAGAGGAGCATATTCTGTAGCTAAAAGATTAAAGTCGGATTTAAATCAAATTTTCAAATTTGCCAGAAAAAGAAAACTCATTATTTATAATCCGATAGAAGATATTGAACTGCCAACACCACCTAAAACAAATCATGCTGCCATTACTGAACCACGAGAACTAGCATCGCTGGTCAAAGCAGTATGGCGATATGGTGAGGTACACCAACGAAGTTTAATCTCGACCCAAATTGCGATAAAACTCTCCTTACTGATTTTCCAGCGTCCAGGGGAGATTAGACAGCTTAAAAAAGCGCATTATTATAAAGAAGAGCATTGTTTAAAGTTTGTTGCCAGTAAAACTAAACAAGAACACATTGTTCCACTATCAAGGCAAGCAATCGAACTACTAGATTCAATTATGGATATTTATCTTGGGAACGAATATATTTTTGTCGGTCGAGAGGGTAAAGGTTGTATTTCAGACAATACGATGAATAAGGCTTTAGAGCGCTTAGGGTTTGCAGGCAAACATACTGTACATGGTTCACGAGCTACAGCAAGAACACTGTTAGATGAAGTTCTTAATCAGCGAGTAGAGCATATTGAACATCAATTAGCGCATAGAGTTAAAGATCCTAACGGTACCGCTTACAACAGAACAAAGTTTTTAGAACAGCGACGAGAGATGATGCAGAAGTGGGCTGATTATTTGGAATCTTTCCTTGAAGATAAATATGATGCAAGTGTAGAAAGTCAAAAAGATTTAAGCCTGTTATGACACAGGCTTTAGGAAAAATAAAATAGTCGCTATGCAGCTCTATTTTTGCTTTCTATCCACTGATTGATTTGGTGTTCAGACCATGTTGGCATACTCGCAGTAATATAGGTCGGGGCAGGAAAATCCCCTCGTTTTACTAATTTCCAAAGCATGGACTCTGAAATGTTCAATAAACCAATGGATGCTTCACGAGAGGAAAGTTTGCGTATACGACCAGAACGGTCGACATATACATTACCAGCACGTGCTGGATAGTTTACGAGATCTTTCACTCGATAAAGTTTTGCAATAGACATTGTCTGTCTACTCCTGATTTTTATTATTAAGCGACATTGCTTGTATAAAAGCTTAGCAAAATAAAAAAATAGACAATTCTAAAAGTATGAGAATTGGAACTTTTAATAAAAAATTGAAAACCGAAAAAATGAATAAGGTGAATTTTATAGAAAACAATGATGGATCAGAAAAATAGGTGGATAATTCGTCAAACTTGAGCACTATTTAGAAAAAATATTGAGATATAATTTTTAGGTAAAAAGACTTAAGTTTAAAGATATATCTATCATTCAACTATTCTCAAGAAGCAAAGGATAGAGGACTTAGAACAATATTTTTTATTTTTGAGGTATAGCTAATTGACATGGTAATACCCCCATTTTTAATTGAGTTAATGAGTAGAAAAACCAATTTCTTGTATCAAAATGTGTATCATTTTTTTCTTATTTTACATATAAAAAAAATACTTAAAATTTGGTTCGGTAGTGAATATAAGAACAGAATTTTTCATTTTTCGATAATTTCTAATTTAATTAAAGTATAAATATTTTAGCTTGAGTCCTCATGTATCAACGCAGATGGAATGAGGTTAAGTTCCTGTGAGCAAGCCTACCTGTAGCTACAAAAATCTATCCTACGGATCGCTTTTTGGTACGCAACAGGGCTTGTCAGGGGCGACCCCCTGAACCCCAAAATATTACTTATCAAACAGAGGAAATGAGTTTCTTTGGCTTTTTTTTGAGCGGGAAGACTAAAGAAAGACGGTTAAAGAAAGCTAAATTAAGTTGTGGAACATTGCTCAAATATTAGATGTGGAACGTGAATAATCATAAAAAAAGCCCATTCGAGGGTGAATGGGCTTTTTAATAGTATATAAGAAATTGATTTTTAAAGGAATAAAAATTGCATTTCATATAAGCTGTATTATGTTAATTTTAGAAAAACTTTAAAGTACTTATTCAATTCAATGGAAAAAATATTAGATTCCGAAACTATTGTCTTTTGAGCATTATACAAAAATTAATTAACATACCACCTTAAAAAAATCCCATCTTCATCATACATTTTCTGAGTTAATGAATAAGGGCAAATTGATAAAAAATACCAACCTAAATAACCATGCTCTTCATCCAATTTGTCCATTTTTTCCTTACCAATCCATATTTCTTTAAGTAAGGCTAGCTGCTCATCTGGTGATTCTGTTAAACGTTCCCCGCGTTTCGGATGCTCAATACAATCACCGTAAAACAAACATGCATCTCCACTTTTTAAGAGCCTTTCTAAGGCCATAAAAAAAGCAGTATCTGGGTTATATTCAAATTTTACGTCTGGATAATTTTCATCATCCATCTCACCATCACAGCTATACCATAAATATTCTATTCCCGCGTAAGGGTGCCATTCTTTAAAATGTTTTAAAATTGCATCTATTTGATTCATTAAAATTTAACTCTAAGTTTTAGCTTTTTTAAGTAGGTTTTTGAACATCGACTCAAAAACAGGGTTAATATTTATTTTCTGACGTAGAGTATGGTTTTGTTGGAGTGAGGCATCTAACCATGATTTACCATAAAATCTCTTATGAGAAACTCATAAATAGTGGACTTTTCAACAAAATAAGCGGCTATTTAACATAATGGTATTTATGCGAAATTATCAAAAAAATTAGTAAAAATGGTGGCTTAAGGCTCCCATTTTAGACTTCGTATAAGTTGTATTATGTTAATTTTAGAAAAATTAAATAGCTATTTATTCTTTAAGAAGTATTTAACCTTCTTAAATCTTAGTTTTTCGATTGTATATTTTGCACTTCCATGAGGTCCTCTAAACAATGTTGCACCATTAAAATTATATTCGTCACAATAGGAATAAATATCTATAGCTAAGGCATAAGGAATATCAACTTTTAATAAATTATTCTCTAAAGACTTATCTTTTAGGACATCATTTATAGTGAGGAATGATAAGGTTTTAGATTCATCTTGTGATAGATTAAGTTTATTAATAGGCTGTGTCACACAAGTAAAACACCCTTTCTGAAAAGATATATGTGAATTAGTAGCCTTCGGTAAATCTATTACTTGTACTTCTGGAACAACATTAGAGTCAGCATAGATCCATATCGACATAAACAAATTATTGAAATCAATATCTTCATTTTTATGAATCATATTAAAAATCTTATCTATAACTTCAATACTAGCAAAATATAATGCAACTAAAGGATGATAAGACCAATCTAGAAATCTAGTGGGAACACCATAATGCTGAGCGAATCCAATAAGTTCATACAATTCACTTATTGATGCCCAATTTGCTTGTTCCTTCACCATTCTTTTAATGTGTTTTTCATCTTCAAAGAGCTTTCTCCATGCTACGGAGTCATTTGGAATTATAGTGCCAGTAGAATCACAAGCATTTATGAAGTCTCTCAAAATAAAATATTCTTGTAATTGAGTGTCAGCATGATCAAATGACTCTTTCTTATCCCTATATAAAGATGAAATTAGTTCATATTCACTGTTACTCATGCCCCGAAATATAAGATTTTTAATATATCTATTATTCATTTCAGATTTTGTTTCTATTACTTTCTCAAAATTCCTTTTAAATGGACAAAAAAAATCAATTAGATCTTGTTGATTATCTATTTTTAATAGGTAATAACCACCTTCTTGTAGTGTCATCTTTTCAACAAGTGCATTGACAGAAAAAGTCATTAATTACATTTCTCATTTAAATTTTTCTATTATAAGCAAAGATTCCCTCCATTTAACATAATGGCGCTTATACGCAACGAAATTGTAATAATATTGCAATATCAATAATTTAAGATAAAAGAAAAAGTTGAAAGATCAGCAGAATCCCGGCTTGGAAACAAGTCGGCTTTTTTTTGAACTGTTTTGATATATTCTACCAATAAAATTAATTACTTTTTAATCAAATTGAAACTTTCCTCAATGTTAGCAGCCTTCCCAGGGCAGAAAATATCCCCAATTTCTGCGGATAAAAGGGGGACAGTTT
>NZ_LSZH01000013.1:0-218524 GCF_001647545.1 Acinetobacter sp. SFB | reverse complement strand
ATAATTTTACTTATGGTACACATCTTTGATGTTATTTTTTGGATAGACTGTGATAATTGGAATATTTTTACGACATATAAAAACCTATAAAGGAATTAACTTTATTCCAATTAGCGATAGTAGTAGTTTTTGTGGACTAGTTGGTGAAAATGGAGTTGGTAAAAGTACCATTTTGGAGTCTCTTGATACGTTTTTCCATCATAAAGACTGGAATATTAATATAGAACATGTTGCCAAAACAGATGCTAATACTCCTTATATTATTCCTATTTTCTTAATAGAAAAGAAAAAACTAAAACTCAATACTGAAGAAATAATATATGTAGAAAAAATTGATAAAGCATTAAGATCAAATGATCCAAGCGGTCTGCCAAAGAAAACTAGGGATATTGGTGTAAGAGCACTCGAACATATACAAAATGTACTACAAAATTTAGAAAATCCTGATGAATACTATATTATTGCAATTGGTATAAATAAAGATAATACAAAAAGTTTTGGTCTTTTTAAAAATACAATTACATCTCACTTTAATATCGCTGACTTTATTAAAGATAGCTCACAAGAAAAAATTCTTGAAGAAAATTTAACTGATGAAGCCGAAGAAGATTTGACTGATGAATCCGAAGAAGATTTAGAGGATGAAGCTGAAGAAGATTTAGAGGATGAAGCTGAAGAAGAAACAAGTATTGCAACAAAAATTCTTACAAGCTTAACAATATCTAAAATATTTTTAAAAATAATTGATTTATATAACTATATATATATTCCAAAAGAGCTAACAGCTGAAGAATTCACTAAGTTACATAATAGAGAGTTTGAAGTATTAATGGGTAAAACCCTTAATCAGACATTAGATAGTTTTATCGATAAAAATTTGGTAGATAGTATAAATAATAAACTTGATAGTTTGGTTTCAACTATAAATGAAAATCTTAACTTCTACACTTATAAAACACCACAAACTCGTCAACAGAAATTAAGAAAGACAGATGTATATAAGTTAATAACAGATGCATATTTCGGAATTAGGCAAATACATCAAAATTTTGATGGAAAGCTCATCCCTATTACTAAGTTAAGTTCAGGAGAAAAACAAAAAGCTATTTTAAATATAGCTAGTATTCTGTTAGAGAAAAATCACCCTCAGAATAAAGATAAATATATTATTTTTGCCTTTGATGAACCAGAATCTTCTCTCCATATTTCAGCTTGCTTCGATATTTTTCAACAATTGCATAAGACTAGTACCTTTTGTAATCAGTTGATTTTTACAACGCATTGGTATGGTTTCTTACCTGCTGTGATAGACGGATGTACTGTTATTATATCGAAGGACAAAAAAAGAGAGCATTTATACGATTTTGTTAATCTTTATAAATATAGGGAGGAAACAAAGTTTCTTAGAGAAAAATCTAATAGATATCAACAATTTCCATCAAGTATAAAATTAAAAAGCATTAATGACCTTGTCCAATCGATTGTCTGTGGCAGTATGTCTGATAAACCTTTTAATTGGATAATATGTGAAGGATCATCTGAAAAAATATACTTATCTTTTCTATTAAAAGAATTAATTGAAAAAAATAACCTACGTATTTTACCAGTAGGCGGTAGAGATGAAGTTAAACAACTCTATAATCATTTATCTATAGCTTTTAAGGATTTTGATGCTGAAATATCGGGCAAAGTTTTTTTATTATGCGATACAGATAATATATCTAATTCTCAACTACTTAATGATAATCAACATAAAAAACTCATGTTTAGACGTTTAATCAATGATAGTAATTCTAGTACTACTAAGCTAGTTCATATAAACGATACGACATCTTCAGAACCTACAGAATTAGAAGATGTTTTAAACTCTAAAACATTTATAAATACACTCGAAAGCTTTAAAGAAATATATCCAGAAATCTTAATTGACTTAGTGGAGGATAATTATTCAAAAATAGAAGATAATCAATATTTGCCATCAGCTTGGGCATTTAGACTTTCACCTGTTTCACCACAAAGAAAGAAAATAATGAGCTTTTTTGACGTTACTCCAACTATAAAAAGTGATTTTGCAAATGTATATATTAAAAATATTAGCAGCAATGATGATTTACCTTGGATTCAAGAAATAAAAGATTTTTTCCAAAGTTGATTATAGAGAGGCACCTTTTCGGGTGCCTCCTTATTTAATATAAAATCTCTTATACGAAACTTAAAAACGAGGATCTAGAGTCCTCGTTTCGTGTAAGCGCTATTATGTTAAATGCAATACTTTACATACTGCATTCTCTCCTGATTTCTACTGTACGGAATAAGCCTCTAAAAGGCATTGTGCTGTAGTTTCATCAAGATTTTTTTCGATCTCATTCCAATTATCTAGATATTTTTTAAATTTTCCATCCATAAAGTGTGAATGTAACGCCACCTGCATATAGTAGCCATCAACAACTAAAGCTATAAAATTTTGGTTACTTTCAATGATGGCATATCCACCGTTTTGCATTTGCAAAAAAGAACGAGAAGCATAGTTTAAATACTTAGTTTCTATTGGAGTCTTAGCAATCATTGCCGGAGAATAGGTTGCAAAGATATTGTCATTTTTTGCATTGTTTATAGGTAGCCAATAAAGGTAACTATCTGTTTTATTTAATGTTTCACATAACAACTGATATAGATTTTGACTACATTTTTCATTGTAATGATCTGAATAGTCTAATAAATTTACTTTTTTATTATTAGCAATTATTGAAGGTTTAATATAATTATGATGATTAATCCATAAAGTAAATATCTTAGAAATATCGGTATATTCCTTATTATTTAATTTCCCATAATAGGGTTTTAATGGATCACTATCGTCAATCCAAGGTTTGGTTTTCCTATTCATAGAACCATTCTCTAGTGTATTTATGGATTCGTTTAAAAGTGAAGAAGAACTAAAATTAACATAATACAGCTTATACGAAGCTTAAAAAATGAGGAGCTATAGTCCTCGTTTTGTGTAAGAGCCATTATGTTAAATAGGCAGGGAATCAGGCTCAATCATTTTATTTTAAGATGAGTTTTGAGTACTTAATTATATGGTCTGTAACACTTTCCAAGTGGTAAGGTTGATGAATCCAGTGATGCCAGTAGAGTTGAACCTTATTTTCTAATTCTGGACATAAATCAATCATTTCATCTTGATCATAGAGGCTATTCAATTGGAATTCTGGAACCATTCCATAGCCTATTCCAAGTCGTATAGCGGTCAAAAAAGATTCTGAAGAGGGTATTAAGTGAAAAGGGTAACTGCCCTTTGTTAGACCGAATTGCTTTATTAAAATATCAAAATGAAGATGGTCTTTTTCATTAAATATTACAGCAGGCGCTAAGCATAAAGCTTGTCTATTTATACCAAGCAAACCATTTTTTTGTGAATGCTTTTGTTGCGATCATTTTATATTTCATCATACCTAAATATTGAGACTTACAGCCTTTCATAGGTTTAGGTTCAATTGAGATACACGCATTAACGATTCCTTTTTCTAGTAAGGAATATGTATGAGCTTGATCATCAACGATTAGATTCAGCAATATCTTATTTTTTATAAGTACATCTTTGAGCGTTGGAAGTAACCAGGTTGCTAGGCTATCGGCATTAGATGCGATAACCACTTTAAAAAATTCAGCTTGTGACTTATTCATTAAATCATGTAAAAAATTTTGTTCTAATCTTTGACTTTTTTTCAAATATTCAAATACGTGCTGACCTGATGTGGTTAATGTACAAGGCTTACTACGTATTATTAATAACTGTCCTAATTCTTTTTCTAAAGCTTGTAATCTTAAGGTTACAGCAGATGGAGTCAGGCAGAGCATTTTTCCTGCCTGATCGAAACTACCAGTCTCAACTACCGCTAAGAAGGCTTCGCATTGTTTTTTTTCTAACATAAAAATTATTTAGCCAACCCAAAATATTCTTAATTTTAATGAATAAAAAAAACAAATACACATAATTCAAATAAATAGATACTTCAGATAAATCAATATGGTTACATTTTTAACAGGATTGGGGGTTGGGTTTTCTCTCATATTAGCCATTGGTGCTCAAAATGCTTTTGTTTTGAGACAAGGACTCAAACGTGAATACGTTTTTAGTGTTTGTCTCATATGCGCCTTATCGGACTCTATTCTTATTTATTTAGGAATTACAGGGTTCTCAAAGATCGTTGAGGAATTTCCTTTAATCACTATTTTTGCTCAATATTTTGGAGCTATATTTTTATTCATTTATGGCTTGAGAAGCTTCTATTCAGCTTTTAGAAAAAATACACATCTTGATCCGAGTCGTATTGAAAAAGCTAATATTTATCGTGTGCTAGGTACTTGCTTGGCATTTACATGGCTCAACCCTCATGTTTATCTAGATACTATTGTACTAGTAGGTTCTATCTCCACGAACTTTACAAACGAATTGCCTGCATTTGCTATGGGAGCAATTCTATCTTCATGGATATTTTTCTTTTCTTTAGGCTACGGAGCAAAATTTCTATTACCTCTATTCCAGAATTCTCTTTCATGGAAAATATTAGATTTTCTAATAGGGGTAATCATGTGGGGTATAGCTATAAATCTTTTGTACTAAAAATATGTGGGGGTAATTTATTTGGCACTGTTGCAAATAGTGATTTGATTTGAGGGTGCTTCCTTTAAAAATGGGTTAGAGACCGAAAACCCTGTTGATTAGACACACTTAACCCTGAGGTTGACCATAATAAAATGACGAAGCTTGTCCTTTATGTAGTGCACGCATGACTTCAATCCCTTTAATTGTGGCATAAGCCGTCTTCATAGATTTGAATCTTAAAGTAGCCTTGATAATCCACTTTAGCTTGCCATGATCACATTCAATTAAATTGTTCTTATATTTAATTTGTCGATGTTCAAGGGCGATTGGGCATTTTCCTTCTCGCTTTAACCGTGATAAAGCGTGGCCATAGGTCGCTGCTTTATCTGTATTGATAACACGTGGAATCTGCCATTTTTTCAACGTATTGAAAATCTTTCCTAGAAAACAATAGGCCGATTTACTGTTCCGTCGAGCGGAAAGGTAAAAGTCAATCGTATGACCACATTGATCAACTGCACGATACAGGTAAGACCATCGCCCATTTACTTTGATAAGTTTCATCCATATGCCATGAATGTAAATCTGTAGGATTACGCCAATACCAGCGTAACCGTTTTTTCCATTTCTGGAGTGTAATGCTGAACCCAACGATAAATTGTGGTGTGATCAACATTCACACCTTGTTCAGCAAGCATTTCTTGAAGTTCAAGATAACTAATACCGTATTTACAGTACCAACTGTACAGCCCAAAGAATGATTTCGTCACGAAAATGCCGACCATGAAATGGATTCATCAACTGTATCTCTGACAAACAAGATATTTAGCTTAGCATGTCAGGCTATTTGCAACAGTGCCACCTCTACTATGTCAATGTAGAGGTGGCAGAAAAACTATAACGTTATGAAAAAACTTATCGTTTTGGCCAAGTCACTGTATCGGCATAATTTTTTAAAACAAATTCACGCGTATCCTCTGCAATAAAGGCCTGTTTCACGATTTCTACTTCAGCTCTCTGCGCAGCGTTGCTATTGGATACAAGGACGCTGTCATAGTCTTGGTTATCTTGTTCAAGAAAAATCGAATCACGTTTGGGTATCAGGTCAGCGTGAATCGTATATGCACCGGCCATAATTGCTAAGTCGGCATCTTTAAAGCTAACAGGTACCAATGCGTGTTCAACTTCTAAAAAACGTAATTTTTTTGGGTTGGCAACAATATCTTTTAAGCTGGTTTTTGCACCAGTATTTGGTTTTAACTCAATCAGTTTTGCACGTGCCAATAAATTGAGCGCACGTCCACCATTTGAAGGATCTGATGGAATTACGATTTTAGCTTTATCTGGAAGATCATTAATATTTTTATATTTAGGTGAATATGCCCCGAACATGCCATTAAACGTCGAGGCAATCGCGACTAAATCCCAATTATTTAATTCTTTTGCTGACTGCATATAATAGTTATGCTGGAAATAGTTTAAATCAGCTTCATTTTCTGCCACTGATTTATTTGGAATCAAGCCATCATTGGCGTATTTAATTTTCAATTCAATATTCTGATTTTTGACCTTATCCCTTACATATTCAACAACTTGTGGATATGGAGGATTATCACGGGTAAGTAATGTAACGACTTTAGTTTCACTATGAGCAGTCGAAGCTGTTTTATCTTGTTTAGAGCAGCCTGATATGCCAAAACCAATTGATGTAGCAAAAGCAGCAAGCAATACATGTTTAAATTTCATAGGTATTCCATTATATACGCGGTTGTTTTAAATAGCGTCTTAAATTGCAATTCAGCTTAAATAACATGACTGGGTTAGAAGTAGCCGATATTTGGTACAGTTTTTTTATTGACTAAAATATCACCCAATACTTTAGCTTTCAGACTGACCGAGTTGTGCGTTGATAGCGTACGGATATTGCGCCAGTGACGATCATTGAATGTATCGCGCCCCATCGCGGAAGCCCCAATGACTTCAAACATCAGATTGGCAGCTTTGAGTGCGAGCGGGTCAATTGCGACTTTTACTTTCGCTGTATCTGCCGCGGCCTGCTGCAGCACGACATCATAGCTCGGAAGGTCTACATGCTGGATCACACGATCTAGTGAGCGGGCTGCCCGTAAAACAGCATTTTCAACGATAAAAGAAATAGACGAAATTTCCCCCGCTTTTTCTAGAAAAAGCGGTTCATCACGCGCTTGTTCAGCATTGCCATAGCTGAACGTTCGACCACGACTGGCCAGCAGCACAGCAGTGCGATCTTCTACAGCTTTGGTTTGGCCTGCAATAATGGCTTGAATGTACAGCTGTGCAAAGGGCTTATTCACTAAGCCCTTTTGTTTAGGCCAACGGATTTCATCTTCGTAAATGGCAACATTGTTAAATAATGTGGTGCCACTGGCCGTATTCCGCTGGCCAATGCCAAGCCAGTCATCAAAAATTTCTACGCCTTCACGGTTTGTCGGCACAACCACATGACATAAAGAATCTAGGTGACTTTGTGCCCAGACCAATACGTAGTCAGCATGCAAGGTACCGGTAGTGAAATATTTTTTCCCGTTTAAAAATAGTTGGTCATTTTTATTTAGAAGATGGGTGATGAGCTTACCGTTGCCAATATTATGTGAAGAGGGTTCAGCTAGCGCATTACTCACCATTTTTCCACTGGCAATACGCTCAAACCATTTTTCACGGTATGTCGGGTCGGGATGTCTCAATACATCTTCAGTAAACTGAAAATGCGAATGGAAAATATGCGCTACATCCGAATCTGCGCGGCCTAGCTCAATAATCACGGCAAACAGTTCTTCAATGCTGAGGGCTTGACCACCATATTGTTTTGGTAGGCGAAGTGCGCCTAATTTCTTTGTTTTTATATATTGAACGATCTGGGTTGGTGGTTGTTCAGCGTTAGCATCACGCAGTTCTAAGTCAGCTTTTACTGCATCAATCAATGCAATAAACTCTGGACATTGGTGGTAGGGAAGTTGTGTATTTGACAGCTCTTTAACTTTAATATTCATAATACTAGACGTCCTATACGCTTACTGTTTTTCCCAAGTGACTGTGCCTGAGTAATTTTTCAGTACGAAATCACGAGTATCATCTGCAGTAAATGCATCTTTAATGAGTTGAACTTCGGCTTTTTGTTGTGACTTAGAATTTGCCACCAGAACCGCATCGTAATTGTGATTATTTTCTTCCAAATACAGGGCATCGTGCTTTGGCACAAGGTTAGCGTGGGCTGTATAGGCACCATCCATAATTGCTATATCTGAATCTTGGTAACTCACTGGTACCAATGCATGCTCTACTTCAATAATCTTTAATTTTTTGGGATTAGCTGTAATATCTTTGACACTGGTTTTTGCACCGGTATTGGGTTTAAGCGTAATTAAACCGACTGAGGCCAGAAGATTTAACGCTCGCCCCCCATTGGAGGGGTCAGACGGAATCACCACTTTAGCGCCATCCGGCACATCTTTTAAATGTTTATATTTCGGTGAATACGCGCCAAAAATACTGTTAAATGTGGTTCCGATCGCGTTTAGATCCCAATTGTTCAGTTCTTTTGCAGACTGCATATAGGTTCTGTGTTGAAAATAATTCAGATCAGTTTCATGTTCAGATACTGATTTGTTAGGAATCAACCCATCATTAGCATACTTAATCCGCAGTTCAATATTCTGATGCTTCACTTTATCTCTTACAAATTCCGCAATTTGTGGCAAAGGTGGATTGTCACGCGTGAGTAAAGTCACGACTTTAATCGCTTCAGCCTCTGCTTTGGTTTTGTCCTGTTTTGCACAGCTTGTCATGCCTAAACCAACAGATCCACTCAATACTGCCGCCAATGTATATTTAAATGTCATATATAAATTAATCCCTTAAATTAAATCCGTTTATCTAAACGCTTCACAAAATAGTTGCCCGTAAATTGAATCATCTGAACAATGAAAATAATAATCAGCACAGTGAAAATCAGAATGTCTGTTTCAAAACGATGAAAACCATACCTGATAGCAAAGTCGCCAATACCACCACCACCGACAATTCCAACAATCGTGGAATAAGAAAAATAACTCACCGTCACAATTGTGATTGCGTTAACAATCGCCGCACGTGCTTCTGAAAACAGTACTTTATGCACAATTTGAAATTTAGTTGCGCCCATTGCTTGTGCTGCTTCAATGACCCCGCGGTTGACCTCTAATAATGCAGCTTCGACGAAACGAGCAAAATAAGGGATGCAACTGATGGTCATTGGAACAATCGCTGCTGTGGTACCAATTGATGTTCCAACAATTAAACGCGTTAACGGAATAATAGAGATTGCGAGAATTAAAAAAGGGAAAGAACGTATGAAGTTCACCAGCGCATTTAAAACACCATTTAGCAACTTATTGCTAGAAATTGAGCCATCACGAGTTAAATACAGTGCAGTGCCTACGATTCCACCAAAAATAATGCCCAATAAAATGGTGACAGACAGCATATAAAAAGTTTCGCCCAGCGCAGTTTGAATTTCAGGCCAAACCCCGATTACTTTGTCGTACATATTAGGACGCCTCTTTTAAGCTGGTACTAATGTCACTAAGGAGTAATTTAGAAATAATAGATTTCACCGGTTGCTGGATGGGCTGGGTGAGGTCAAATTCTTCAATGACTTGACCCTGTTCCATGACCGCTACACGGTTACAGATTTTATGTACCAGTTGCATTTCATGCGTCACAATCACTATCGTGATGTCAAACTGTTGATTGATTTTAGACAGGTAATGCAAAATAGATTCTTTAGTTTGTGGGTCTACTGCAGAAGTTGGCTCATCGCAGAGTAGGATTTTTGGCTGCGTTACAATGGCGCGGGCAATTGCGACACGCTGTTTTTGACCACCGCTGAGTTGACTTGGATAAGCGTCTTTTTTGTCTAACAGATCGACAATTTTCAGACACTCTAGAGCACGTTGATGACGTTCGGATTTTGGCACTCCTGAAAACTCTAAAGGGAGTTCAATATTTTCTAAAGCAGTACGGTTGGTCAGCAAATTAAAATGCTGAAAGATCATGCCGATGAATTTGCGCTGCTCGAGCAATTGCTTTTTTGACAATTGTAGAAGTGATACCCCTTCAATTTTAATATCGCCACTATGAGGATGTTCTAGCAGGTTAATCATGCGTAATAATGTGGATTTTCCTGCACCACTAAAACCGATAATGCCAAATACATCACCTCGATGGATATTTAAACTGACATCGGAGACAGCCGTAAATTGACTCTCCTTTTGTACAAATATTTTAGTGAGATTCTGCAGCTGTATCATGGTTTATTCTCTATGTTAGCTCAGCATCATTGATGCAGTCGTCTGTATGTAGCTCAACATAAATGAGAATTTAATATGTTTTAAATAGGTATTTTTAATAAAATTATATAAAAATAATGAATACTACATTTAAGATCTATCTTTCTATGTCATTAATAGATAATACATATTAATTATTTTGATGCATTTAGAATAATAGTGAATGATTTTAAATAATATTTATAGTTAAATTAGTATGTTGTCGGTATCCCTTGAATCAACTTCTCTAATGTATTGATTGGAATAACAACATCATTTTTAATATTTTATAGATAAAATATAACTTATTCTAAATTTTATCTTTTCATATGAATTTTATTCACTTCGCTTTAAATGCAAGAGATTCTAGAATCCGCAAAAAATAAGTACCGATTAATTGATGGATAAGCATTTGTTTTTCAACTTTTTTATTACAATTGGATCTGAATATTTGACGTTAATTTGTAGCATAGCCAGTTGAAAGATTTACTTTAGCGAATCAATTTGGGTGAATAGGCGTTCGATGGGTTGGGTTAGATGCTAAACACCCGTCATCGAGTATTTTTTTGTTTAGAAGCTCTGTTTGGCATGAATGCAGAGAAGACTGATATTTTTCCATAATGCATCTTAAATTCACATAGAATAAGCTTCTGAATTTTTGAGTAAATTCGATAGCCCATAAGATATGAGCGATTCAAATATCCAATTAGATTTCAATCCGGCAACTGTGCGACGCGATGATGACGAGGTTAAATTTCCAATGAAGATTGAAGACATTCATGCTTTTATTACTTTTGTTAAATTGCAATCGACGCGTCTGACTGCTCAACAATTAGGGATTACACAGCCTGCAGTAACACGTCGCATCCAAAGCCTTGAACAAGACTGTTCAGTACAACTGTTTGACCGAAATACGCGTCCTTTAAAATTAACCGCAAATGGACGAGACATCTATGAACAGTGCTGTATTATCGCGCAAGAGTTCAATCGATTGAAGCAGATGATTGCTTTACAACGTGCAGATGCAACACACCTCAGAATAGGAATTCCAAATAGCCTGTCAGAGTCTGGTATTTTTGGAATGATACAAGAGCTTGAAAAAGACTTTCCATCTGCAAAAATTGAAATCAGTACAGGATGGGGCAAGGAATTATTATCTAAATTAGCGCAAGATGAACTTGATGGCGTCATTTCTACCGCAAAAGAACACAGTGCTTTTCCAAAAGATTATGCGCTGAAAATGATGGGTACCTTACATATTCGGCCTGTAGTATCAAAAACTTTAAGCAGATCGGGTATTTCAACATGGCAAGACTTGCAGGATTTAGGCTGGATTTTAAACAACGAAGGATGTGGATTCAGAGAATTTTTAACTGAAGAATTAGAAAAACAGCATAATCAGCTCAATTTAAAGATTGAAGTCACTGGCGTTAGAATTCAGTTGGATTTAGTACAACAGGGCGTTGGTGCTGGTTTCTTAGCACGGGAATTAATCTCTCAAACGCCGCATTTTCAACAATTATCCATGATCGATACTGAAGAACTCAATCTAGATGTCATTGTTTACAATGCACGTCGGGAAAACCTGAGCCATGCACAAACTGAATTATTTGATGTCATTATGCAACAGTTTAACCAGACATTGAATTTATCCTAATCTCAATCCCTTTTCTATGCGTTAAATTAATATTAGTTTATGATAAATATTTATTTAACACATACTAATTTATAAATTACAGTTGTTTCAAGTTCAAAAAATATTTTGGTTATTGAAATGACAATTCAAATTTTAGGCATGATTGGCCACCGTCTAGCTTCGGAAACAATTCCAGCGCAAGGCCCCGTATTTAATCCAGATTATGTTGCAAATTTTGCTAAGGCACATGAGGATGCTGGTTTTGATCAGGTATTGATTGGTCAGTGGTCAGATCAGCCCGATGGCTTTATTGTGGCTGCTCACGCAGGTGCAAACACTTCGACATTAAAGTTTTTATTAGCGCATCGCCCCGGTTTTATCGCACCAACGTTGGCTGCACGTAAGTATGCAACTCTGGATCATTTACTTAAAGGTCGTTTAGCCATTCACGTGATTACCGGGGGAAGTGATCCAGAACAGCAGCGTGATGGTGACTTTTTAACCAAAGCTGAACGCTATGCCCGTACAAAAGAATTTTTAGACATCGCTAAGCTTTCTTGGTACAGCGATACACCTTTCCAGTACAGCGGTAAATATTATCAAGTGAAAGATGGCTTCTCAGAAATCAAACCGTATCAATCGCATTTGCCAGTGTACTTCGGAGGTTCGTCTCAAGAAGCACTCAATGTAGCAGCTGAACATGCAAACGTGTTTGCACTTTGGGGGGAGCCTTTAGCTGGCGCTGAAGAGCTTATAAAAAACATTCGAACAAATACACTCAATATTGAGCGTAAAAAGCCACTTGATTTTAATATCTCTTTCCGGCCAATTATTGCAGATACACAAGAACAAGCTTGGGAAAAAGCACAAGATATTTACCGTCTCACACGTGAGCAAATTGAAAATCGTGGTCTGCGTACAGATCGGCAAAGTGCTCAAAGTGCAGGCGCCCAGCGCTTGGTCGATTTAGCCTCACAAGAGGTCCATGACACCAATTTATGGACGGGCATTTCAACATTAGTGCATGGCAACCATAACTCTACGGCCTTAGTGGGCACACCAGAGCAAGTCGCAGAATCTATTGCAGAATATTATAAGCTCGGTATTAACAGCGTATTAATTCGTGGTTTTGACCCATTAAACGATGTCATTGAATACGGCAAAGTACTACTGCCGAGTATCCGTCATAAAACCGCCGAACTCGATCAATTCAATAAAATAGCTTAGGCCCGACTGAAACAATATTAAAAAGTGTGATTGAAATGAAAAAAATATTATTAGGCATGATTAGTGCTGTTTCAATAAGTTTAACGGCCTGTAATAAACCGGCTGAAAATACACAAGAACTGAGTAGCACTAAAAATTTAGCACAAATTGAACTCAAAATAGGCGATCAAAAAGGCAACATGCGTGCCCAGCTAGAAGCTTCCCAACTTCTAGAGGGTATCGATTATAAAATTTCATGGTATGAGTTCCCAGCAGCAGCACCAGTGGCTGAGGCATTAAACGCGACTGCGATTGATATTGGTTATCTTGGGGATGCACCCTTTATTTTCGCAAATGCAAATGGAGGCCATACGCGTGCAATTGCGGTTAACCGCTATGATCCATACGCAGTGGCTTTACTGGTGCCTAAAGATAGTCCGATTAAATCCATTCAGGATATTAAAGGAAAAACAGTGACCGCCAATAAGGGCTCAATTGGTCAGCTGGTGACACTGCGTGCTGTAGAGCGTGCTGGCTTGAAAGCATCTGATGTGCATTTTAAATTTTTGCCACCCGCAGATGGCAAACTTGCAGTTGCAAATGGCAATGTCGATGTATGGGCAGTTTGGGACCCATATACTGCCTATGCTGAAATCATCGATGGTTTTCGCATCATTGAAAATGGACGTGGATTATATTCAGGTTTTACATTTCTTGCCGCGACAGAGCAAGCATTAAATCATCAGCAAAAGCGTGCAGCGATTCAGGACTTTATCTACAGACTTGAAGAATCACAGCAATGGGTCAATAAAAATTATCAATCATTTGGTAAAGAACTTGCGAAAATCACCGGAATTCCAGAAGAACCAGCCACATTGGCGTTTAAACGAAAAAATGCCACATGGACCAGTATTACTGATGATGTGATTACGACATCGCAAGAAACAGCAGATTTCTATCATCTACACCAACTCTTGAATCAGAAAATTGATGTAAGCGGTCTGTTTGACCGTGAGTTTAAGACAAAACAGGTCGGAAATTGAGATGGCTGAGCATCTGAACGCTTTAACACTAGTCATTAATGCTATTCAACAGGGCTTGGTAGAACAACTGGATGAGCAAACCTTAATTCAGCGCTTTACACCTGAGTTTAAAAAGCTCCTCAAGGATGCGCACTGGCTTAAACCCGAGTTTAAAAAACCACATCCAGAATATTATCAACAATATCTGTTGTATCTAGATCCTGAAGAACGTTTTTCTATTGTCAGCTTTGTTTGGGGGGGAGGTCAAAAAACCCCCATCCATAACCATGAAGTTTGGGGTGCCATTGGGGTACTTGCAGGCGCAGAAATTTCTACCCCTTATACCCGTGATGAGGCTAGCTTACATGCAGCTGCTCAAGGCGATTATCTCGGGGTGGGAGATATCGACTGGTTTACACCGACTACGGGAGATATTCATGCGGTTCAAAATGCCTTTGAGGATCAGGTCTCAATCAGCATCCATATTTATGGTGCAAATATAGGCAAAGTTGAGCGCTTTACCTATCAACTAGATGGTACAGCTAAACCATTTATTTCTGGCTATTCGAATATTTAAAGAGTGATGTTAAAAAAATGAAAACGATCGGTTATCAAGAAGTTCGTGAAAAATTGCTGGCTGGCGAGGAAATTGCCATTGTAGATTTAAGAGAAGAGCATATTTTCGCCCAAAATCATCCATTATTTGCGAGCAATATTTCGTTATCACGTCTCGAAATTGAAATTTATAACCGTATTCCTCGTCTAGATACACCAATAGTAATTTATGATGATGGCGATGGTCGTGTTGAGCGCGCCTATACCAAACTCAGAGAATATTGTTATAGTAACATTGCTGTGCTAGACGGTGGCGTGGCAGCATGGCAACGTGATGGTGGCGAATTATTCATTGATGTCAACTCTGCGAGCAAAGCATTTGGTGAGTTTGTCGAGCATCATAAAGGGACACCATCTCTGAGCGCAGAGGAACTCAAAGCAAAAATTGACGCTCAAGAAAATATCGTTATTTTAGATGCGCGACGTTTTGATGAATATCAGACGATGAGTATCCCTACGGGGATGAGTGTTCCCGGTGCTGAATTGGTTCTGCGAGCACCTTCATTGATTAAAGATGAAAACACCCAAATTATCGTAAATTGTGCTGGCCGTACGCGTAGTATTATTGGCACTCAGTCACTCATTAATGCCAACTTGCCGCATGAGATTTTTGCATTACGAAATGGAACGATTGGCTGGACACTTGCTGGACAACCACTTGAACATGGTCAGCAACGTTCATTCTCAGATCTTGATACTCAGATCGATGAACAGGTAAAACAAAATGCTGCACAATTAGCAAAACGAGCAGGTGTAAAGCAAATCAATTTCATTGACTTACAGAATCTACAGGCACAGCAAGATAAAACCACCTATATTTTTGATGTACGTACCGAACAGGAATATGAAGCAGGGCATTTACCTGCTAGTCGTTGGGTAGCAGGTGGCCAACTGGTACAGGAAACTGACCATTATGCTGCAGTGCGTGGCGCTCGGATTGTTTTAGTTGATGATCAACTTGTTCGAGCTTATATGACTGGTTCTTGGTTAGCACAAATGAATTGGAATGTTTATGTGCTCGCAGATGATTTTGCGCAAGTTTTGGTCGAAACTGGAGGATGGAAACCAGCTACACCACAGATTGATGTTGATTTGTTTATTTCTCCAGATGAGTTGCAGCAACTTTCAACAACACAAAATATTGTGATTTGGGATTTCACAACTGCGGCGAACTATAAGAAGGGACATATACCACATGCACAGTGGGTATTGAAAGCAGATGTGTCTAAACTGATCCAGCAGCCCGCGTTTACAAGTCTAGATGCTATTGTGGTCACTTGTGGCTCAAGCTTACTTGCTCAATATGCTGTGCCAGAAATCAAAACTCAACTCAAATCTGGTCAAAAAGTGTATATCTTGAAAGGCGGTAATGCTGCATGGGCGCAGGCTGGTCTGCCATTATCTCAAGAACTAGAATTACTTTCTGAAGAGATAGACCGTTATAAACGTCCTTATGAAGGTACAGATATTTCGAAAAAGGCGATGCAAGCTTATCTAGACTGGGAGTTTGGTTTAGTAAATCAGCTTAAAAATGATGGCACACATGGATTCTTTGTAATATAAGATTTATTAAAATTATTCAAAAGATTAAGCATTCTAAGCCAGGAAACGTATTTCTATATTTCTTGGCTTAATTAATATTAGACTCATTTAATTGATAATTAAATATGGCTTTGTTGCATAAAGGTTTGAAAGACAGAGCTATCCTAAATGACTCGAATTTAGGCACTGTTGCAAATAGGGATCTGAGTCGATGATTTTCCCTTCAAAAAAGCTTAGAGACCGAAAACTCTATTTACTAGCCACACTTCTCCTTGAGGATTATCTTTATAAAATATTGAAGCTTATCCTTTACGAAATGCACGCATAACTTCAATACCTTTAATTGTAGCATAAGCCGTTTTCATAGACTTGAATCCCAACGTAGCCTTGATGATCCGTTTGAGCTTGCCATGATCACATTCAATCACGTTATTCTTGTATTTAATCTGTCGATGCTCAAGGTCTTGAGGACACTTTCCTTCCTGTTTTAGTCGCGACAAAGCACAGCCATAGGTATGGGCCTTATCAGTGTTTATGACTCGTGGAATCTGCCATTTTTTGACATGATTCAAAATCTTACCAAGAAAACAATAAGCTGAATGGGTATTTCATCTAGCAGAAAGATAGAAATCAAGAGTGTGGCCACGTTGGTCAACTGCACGGTATAGATATGCCCATTTTCCATTCAGTTTTACGTAAGTTTCATCCAGATGCCATGAATGTCGATCTGTAGGATTACGCCAATACCAACGTAAACGTTTTTCCATTTCAGGAGCATAACGCTGGACTCAACGATAAATCGTGGTGTGATCGACATTTACTCCTCGTTCAGCGAGCATTTCCTGAAGTTCGCGATAGCTGATGCCATATTTGCAGTACCAACGGACGGCCCAAAGAATGATTTCACCCTGAAAATGACGACCATGGAAAGCACTCATCTGCTGATCCGTTAGCTAAAAGATAATCTAGCTTAACATTAGTCTCTATTTGCAACAGTGCCAGATTTGGTCACTGAAGTAGATAAACTGGTTAAAAGAGGGATTGCCATCCAGTTTGTAAAAGAAAATATTACTTTTACGGCTCAATCCACCCCGATGGATAATTTGATGCTGCAACTCATGGGTGCTTTTGCACAATTCGAACGTGAGATCATTTTAGAGCGACAAAAGGAAGGAATTAAACTAGCCTCTGCTCAAGGGAAGTACAAAGGCCGGGTACATAAATTGAATTCTGCTCAGGCTGATGCTTTACGCCAAGCATGGAAGGAAGGGCAGTATCCTTCAAAAATGGCATTAGGCCAAGCATTTGGAATTAGTCGTCAGGCGGTATATCGGTATTTAAATGCCGGCGAGTAACTTAATAGAAATTGGCGCCTATAATTAGTTTATAAAAATGTTATACGATATTAGACTTTAAATAGTGTGGCTATATGGGGGCTACACGAATTTCTAATATAAGAATAAAAAAAGCAGCTTTTAATGCTGCTTTTTTTATTCTTATATTTTGAAGTATTGTTGAACTTAGAAAGTTAGAGTATATGTAGCAGATAGCCTATTTTCTAAATAATCTTTGGATGTACTATTTTTATAATCTGCGATAAGCCAACTGAGACTAAATCCTTTTAGTTTGGACTGAGAAAATTCATAGTTCAAAATAAAATCTAACTCTTTTTCAATACCATCATTTCCTGTTGCGGTTTTAATATTGTCACCGTAGTAATAACGTAGTGTTGATTTTAGACCATTGAAGGGTGTTTCTTTAAAATCGTAATCATAGCGAATTTGCCAAGAATGTTCATCTTGTTGCATATAGGTGCCCACAGACCAATTGGCTAAATACAGTTGTGGAACCCAATTGGCTAAAAGTGGAAATTTCGTATCGCCACTCATATGTTTATAACCAGCACCAAAGGTATGGTTACCGTAAGTCAGCATGTGAATCGTGGCTAAAGCTAAACTATCGATATTTCCCTCTAATGAATCGCCTGAATCATAGGTATCAAACAGGTAGAAGTTAGATTTAAGGCGTAAATTTTCATTAAAAGCATGACGATATTCATAACTTAGAAAATGTTGATTATAAATATTCTCTAAATCGGCAAAAAAGTATCTGAATTGTTGATCTTTATAATCATAGTCAGCTCCGATAAAATTAAGTGCATCAGTTTTGGCCTTGGTTGTACCATTGCTGAGTTGAAATTTCGAGTAATCTTCAGCATTACGACCACTGACTTTAGTTAGGCGACCAGCAGTAATTTTTGTATTTTTAATATCGGTAGACTCTATCATTCCGCCTAGGAAAGTCGTCGGTAGCTGCATAGCTACATCAGTATGAACAATTGGTAATTTGGGAGTGAATTCACCAATTTTTAGTTCAGTATTTGAATATTTAAGTTTAATTGCACCCCCCAATTTTAATTGGTCTTGTGCCTGTTTATGATCATACTCATCATACGGCATGACGTTATCTACAATATCTTTTGCTGGACTTAAACGATAAGCATAACGAGCTGATAAATCTAAGCCCATTTGAATAGGTGTGTCGGTATATCCAGAATTAACAAATAAGCTGACAGCTTGAGACCAGTTACTTAAGTCCGTGGTTTGATCACTATAATCTCGATCGAAGTAAAAGTTTTTTAAATAGATTTGTCCTTTGGTATCTTCAATAAAAGCTGCTTGGGTTGCAGAATTTAGGCAAGCAAAGGCCATTATCCCTAATACGAGATTTTGAATTTTCATCATTCTATCCTTATGATTTTCCCCTTAATACCTTTTAAGGGGAGTGGTTTTTTAATTTATTTTGTCTTAGTTTTATGCTGACCTGGTTTGCTCAACACAAGTAGCATCGATTAGCGGAGCCTCGGTCAAGGCTTGTAACTCTTTAAAACTTATTCCATCCACTTTTTCAGTGACGACTAGGCCTTGTTTAGTCACATCAATCACGCAAAGGTCGGTATAGATTCGATCTACACAATGTTTTCCAGTTACAGGATAAGTTAAGGATTTAACAATTTTTGCAGCACCAGTTTTGGTCGTATGATCCATGGTGACGAAAACTTTCTTTGCTCCTACAGCTAAATCCATGGCACCACCGACAGCTGGAATAGCATCAGCTTCCCCTGTGTGCCAATTGGCTAAGTCTCCATTTTCAGCCACTTGAAAAGCGCCCAAAACACATATATCCAGATGTCCACCACGCATGATGGCAAAAGAATCCCCATGATGGAAAAAGCTTCCGCCAGTGAGCATGGTGACAGATTCTTTGCCAGCATTAATTAGATCTGGATCTTCTGAACCTGCTTCCGGAGCAGGGCCAAAGGCCAATAAGCCATTTTCAGAATGTAGAAAAATTTCTTTATCATTGGGTAGATAATTTGAAATCTTAGTAGGTAAACCAATGCCTAAGTTTACATAGGCGCCATCAGGAATATCCTGTGCAACACGTGCTGCAATCTGATCACGAGAAAGTTTGCTATAGCTCATTGTTAACCTGCGTTGCTAAGTTCTACAGGATTTAGCTGTACAACATGTTGTACAAATATTCCTGGTGTGATGATGTGTTCTGGGTCTAAAGCACCCAATTCAACAATTTCATTCACTTGTGCGATTGTGACTTCGGCTGCCATTGCCATGATGGGACCAAAATTACGCGCAGATTTGTTGTAAACTAAATTACCCCAACGGTCCCCTTTATGCGCTTTGATTAAAGCAAAATCTGCTTTAATCGGATGCTCTAAAACATAGTCTTTCCCATCAATTTCACGGGTTTCTTTGCCTTCAGCCAGCAAGGTTCCAAATCCAGTGGGGGTGAAAATAGCCCCAAGACCCATACCTGCAGCTTGAATTCGACAAGCTAAATTTCCTTGTGGAACCAATTCAAGTTCCACTTTTCCTGCATGATACAGCTCATCAAATACATAAGAATCAGCTTGGCGGGGGAAGGAGCAGACCATTCTTTTGACTTGTCCTGCTTTGAGCAATTTGGCAAGTCCATAATCGCCATTACCAGCATTATTACAAACAATTGTGAGATCTTTTACACCGGTTTCGATGAGAACATCAATTAACTCTGCTGGCTGTCCAGCGGTACCGAATCCACTAATTAAAATGGTCGAACCATCTTTGATGTTTTGCATTAAATCCACAATTGATGTTGTGATTTTAGTCATTGATATAAATTCCGTTTTCTAAGTTTTTTCTCTGTTGATTTCTCTTCAGTGCAAAACTCAACATGATGACAGCTCCAATAAACATTAAAGTACTGCCGTAAAGCATGCCTGTTGCAAATGATTGAGTTAGATCTTTTAAGAAGCCGATTAAGAATGAGCTAACAATGGTTGCTGAATTACCAACAGCATTAATAAACGCAATCCCTAAGAATTTGGCACTGTTATCAAGGCTTTCATCAGCAAAAGCCCAGAAAATGCCCATGGTACTGAAACCTGCCATACATGCTAGACATAGGCCAATCAGTTGCAGACTTCCTATCTGAAGATATGCTGCCATGAGCCAACCTATACCGCCTAAAAGCATTGGAATAAAGGTATGCCAATAGCGTTCTTGTTTTTTATCGGAATGACTGCATAGAAAAAATAGGGCAAAAATAGTGACGAGATGAGGTATTGCAACAACAATACCAGTCATTACAGTACTAGCATTAGGTAAAGCGGTTGAAACAATTTGAGGCACCCATATATTGATCATGCCACACGTGGTTACGATACAAAAATAGACTAATGCACAGCGGATAACGGAAGAGTTAATAAAAGAGAACGAGCTACTTTTTACCGTGGATTTAGATTTTTCATTTGTCTGCTCTTTTTCAAGCGCATTTATGAGAATATTTTTTTCATCCTCATTCAGCCATTTGGCATCTTTAGGCGTATTTGGAAGTTTAGCAAAAACAATAAAACCTAGAATTATACATGGTAAGCCTTCCAACAAAAATACCCATTGCCATCCTGATAGCCCCTGAAAGTCATGCATATTTAAAATGAAACCAGTAACCACAGAGCCAAACATCGCAGTAAATGGCATAGCTAACATAAAGATTGCATTTGCTCTAGAACGATGGCTAGAGGGGAACCACTGGGTTAAATACAGTAGCATGCCAGGCATAAAACCTGCTTCAGCAATACCCACAATCGCTCGAATGATGTATAGCGATTTTTCATCTGTAGCAAAGGCAGTACAACTTGATGCAACCCCCCAAACAATAATGATGAATCCAATCCAAATTCGAGTACCTAATTTTCGCAACGCCAGGTTGCTTGGCATACCAAAACAAATATAAAAGATATAAAAAATGGTATTAGCCAGGCCAAAGCTTAATGCAGTTAGACCTAAGTCTGCACTAAGTTGTTTGCCAACAAAACCGATATTAATTCTATCTAGAAAAGAAAAAATAAATAAAATTAAGAGAAAGTAGAGCAATTTTTTATGAACTTTTTTTATGACAAAATTTAGTTTTTCCTGGTCTTGCTTACCATGTGTATTAAAAGATGCATTATTTTGATTTGATTCCATCGTTTCTTCCTTTGAACACAATATGGAATAGGCGAATAAATCGCCTAGTTAGAGTTAAATTATTGCTAAATCGTATAGGTTTGCAGCCTTCATTAAGTCTTCTAAAGTTTTTCGGTTATTGGCTTGCCCAAATATATATCGATCGGGACGTACCAAAATGGCAATAGCCTGATTATCTTCAAGCCATTGTTTAGGTTGGGTAGAGTCAGCAATTAAGGTCACCAGATGTTCTATATGATCGAGATTAAGATCATCGATAAGATGTTTAAATTCCGGGTGAATAAATAGTGCATTTTGATAACCAACAATTTCATCACTTAGCTGATCATTTATAAGTAGAAACTGAGGTGAAATCTGCCCGCTTAACTTATCTCCAGTTATATAAAATCCTTGTCCAAGCTGTGGTGTCGGGGTGATAAAGTTTTTCAGTTGATTCACTTGTTGTTGGAATTCAGCATCTTCACAATAATTTTGAATAATTTTTCCGAAATTAACTGCACCATTAACAAATTCTGTGACATGTGAAAGACGTTCAGAATAATAGCTTTCAATTAAGCCAAGGTTGTTGTGTTGAATTGATTCATTTAGCTTCCATGCCAAGTTTGCAGCATCACGGATACCTGCTGCCATACCTTGGCCCATAAAGGGTGGAGTTTGATGAGCAGCATCACCAGCAATGATTAACCGATTTTTACACCATTTTTTTGCGATAAGTGCATGAAATGTATAAACAGCAGAACGTTCGATAATTGCATCTTCTGGACGAATATATTTTTCCAAAAGCTTCCAGATACTTTCAGCTGTAGCAAGTTGCTGTACATCATCTTCTGGCATGACCATGATTTCCCAACGTCGGCGCATGCCTGTACCTTTGATATAACTCATTGGACGTTTTGGGTCACAGAGTTGGATACTATAATCACCCATGTCATTGGTACTATTCTGGGCAATAAAATCGACAACCAGCCATTTGCTATGTAAGTCTAAATCTTCAAATGTTGTCCCAATCAAACGACGTACTAATGAGCGAGCACCATCACACCCCACCACAAATTTTGCTTGAGCTTGGTGAAGCGTGCCATTGGCTAAGTTTTCATAATGGATTGTACAAGCATTTGCATGCTCATCAATTTTAAACACTTCATGGCGTAATTTAAGATCCAGCAAATTATGGTCATGAATTTTAGCGCGTAAGACAGCTTCTAAATCTGGTTGATGGATTCGATATGCTGAGCTCCATTGATGGATACCTTTAGTAGTAGGTCGCTCCCAAGTAATTAATAAATTACCTTCAGCATCTTCGAACTTCATACCTGGACCAGGTGCAATTTCTTCAAGAAGTTTTTCAGTGATGCCAATGGTTTGGAAAACACGCATACATTCAGCATCAAAACGAATAGCACGTGGAAGTTGTAAAATGGCAGGCTCACGTTCAATAACGAGAACTTCTAATCCCATTTTAATCAATAAGTTTGCTAATGTGACTCCAGTAGGACCGTAGCCTACAATTGCAATATCATAATTTTTTTGTAAATCCATTTTCGATTTCCTTTACGATTATTGGGGCTTTTTAAATTCATTTAAAAAGCCCCATTTCTTATTTATCCATCATTTTTAATAACGTTCTTAAGTACTCCAACTTTATCCACTTCAATTTCAACAACATCACCTTCTTTAAGCAAAAGAGGTGGGGTACGTTTTAAACCAATACCACCTGGTGTACCGCTGACAATCACATCACCTGCACTGAGTGGGGTAAACGTTGAGATGTAGTTAATTAAAGATGGAATATCGTGAATTAACTGTGTGGTGAGTGCACGCTGTACTTCTTGTCCATTAACACGAGTAATTAAAGTCATCGTTTCATTTGCTTTGATTTCATCACTTGTTACTAACCACGGACCAAAGCCACCAGTCTGGAAGAAATTTTTACCTGGGCCCCATTGCGAAGTATGTCGTTGCCAATCACGTACTGAACCATCGTTGTAGCACGAGTAACCAGCGATATGATCCCACGCGTTTTCTTTTGAAATACGACGACCACCTTTACCAATCACAATGGCAATCTCACCTTCATAGTCAAATTGCTCACCTTCAACAGGTCTTAATAGGGGTTGGTTGTGGCCGACTTGTGATGGTGCCAAGCGCATAAAGATCATTGGTTTTTCAGTAATTTCACGTTGAGTTTCTTTTACATGTTCACCATAGTTCAAACCGATACAGAAAATTTGACCTGGATTAGGAATCACGGGTTCAAATTGAATATCTGTTAAAGCGTAATCACTTTCAGTATTTTCAATCGACTGAATCGTTTCAGCTAAATTTTCTACTGCAAGTAAGCTTTTTAAATCTTCAAATTTGCCATTTAATTTCTTTTTTAAATCAATGACAGAGTCATTTTTGATTAAACCGAAAGATTGTTCGCCATTTACGCTAAAACTTAATAATTTCATAAGGGTCGTCCTTGGTGGGTTTAAAATAATTATCAATAATCGATAAAGATTGACACAATAATTCCAAAGATATAATGTTGTGTCAACACTTTTATCAATTATTGAGAAAAATATGAAAGGACTCAGCTTTAGCCATATTGGAATATATGTGAAAGATCTTGAAAAAATGGAAGATTTTTACACTAAGGTTTTAAATTTTTTTGTGACGGATCGGGGTGATCTCGATACATCACGAGGTAAAGTGCAACTCGTGTTTTTAAGTCGTGATCCGAAAACACATCATCAAATTGTGTTGGCAAGTGGACGTCCAGAAGAAAATATTTTTAATCCAATAAATCAAATATCTTTAGAAGCAGATTCTTTAGAAACCTTGCAAGAATTATTTTTGAATTTTAAAGCATTGAATGTCCCAAATATTGATGCTATTACCCATGGCAATGCAATCTCATTCTATGCACCAGATCCTGAGGGAAATCGCTTAGAATTATTTATCGATACCCCGTGGTATGTTTCACAACCAATGAAAGTTCCCTTAGATTTGACATTAGATACTCAAACAATCATGAATATTGTGGAAGGTCATGCTAGGGAACTACCAGGTTTTTGCCCAAGAGTGGAGTGGGAAGGTAGAATGCAACAATTAATGTCAGCTAGCTAAATCGAGGAAAAGAATGTCTACATCCAACAATATGTTGCAAATTTTGACGTTATTCACAATAGAACAACCTGTTTTGGATGCAGACACCATTTGTGAAAAATTAGAATTTTCAAAGCCTACAGGTTACCGATATATTAAAGACTTGGTCGTACATGGTCTTTTGGAACGTCTGTATGGGGGACAATACACTTTAGGTCCACGTATTTCAGTAATGGATTATATTGCCCAACGCTCTAATCCCATTATTCAATTAAGTATTCCGGTAATGAAAGATATTGTGGAACAGACTGAATTCAATTGCTGTTTAACACAATTTCATGAAGACTATTGTTTGGATATTTATCATGAAAGTTGTAAGGAAACGACTTTATTAGCATATGGACGGGGACGACCAAGACCTGCTTATGCGGGTGCAGCACCAAAAGTTATCCTCGCCCATACCGCTACGAAAATTCAAAAATCAATTTTTCAAAAATATAATGAGCAATTTCTTACATCTGATTTTGCGCAAGATGAAGCGACGTTTATTCAAAAGCTGAATGAAATTAAAAAGCAAGGCTATTACTTTTCAAAGGGTGAATTGGAATCGCATTTAGGTGCCATTTCGGTCCCAATCATTTATTCAAATAGAGCTTTTCCAATCTCACTCAGTATTGTGGGGTCAGTAAAACGTTTTAATCTTATAAATATTGAAACTATTGTCGATATATTGAGTCAATCTGCAAAATTTATTGAAAGTGAATTCAAGAAAATAGATTCAGATTAATGATAAGAGGTGTGCTTTGATTACAGTTTGGGGACGTCCAGATTCCACCAATGTCCGTAAAGTTATTTGGTGTTTGCATGAATTAAATTTACCATTTGAGCATATTTTGGCAGGTGGTCAATATGGGTTGATTACAAGTAGTGAATACTTAAATATGAATCCTAATGCTTTAGTACCATGTTTAAAAGATAATAACTTTTTACTTTGGGAGTCAAATACAATTCTCCGATTTCTAGTAGAGAAATACGGAAAGCAATCAATTTATTTATCTGATATAGAAATTCGCTACTCTGCTGAAAAATGGATGGATTGGTGTTTGAGTACTCTTGTTCCAAATTTTAGAACCATCATGTTGCAACTCAAGCTTCCAAAAGATCAACAAAATGTAGATGTATTATCCAACGCAATTTTGGTATTTGAGCAAAAATTAGAATTGCTAAATGAACATCTTAAATATAACAAGATGATTGCAGGAGAAGATTTTTCAGTGGCTGACATAGCATTGGGAAGTTATTTTCATAGCTGGAATAAAATCAAGGTGAAAAAAAATCATAATTTTCCCACAATAGAACGGTGGTATGCAGCATTAATCAGTCGTGATGCTTTTAAAAATATAATCCCAGCGGAAGATTGATTTTTAGACAAAAGTATTAATTACGTTATCAACAAAATCTACATAATTTTTAAATTTATCTTTATTAAATCCCTAGCTAAAGGAAGGCTAAATGTTAAATGCATATATATATGATGGATTAAGATCTGCTTTTGGAAAACATGGAGGAGTCCTTGCAAAAGTTCGCCCTGATGATTTGGCTGCTTTAGTCATTAAAGCTTTGATTGAAAAAAATAATTTATCTAAAGATTCTATTGATGATGTGATTTTCGGAAATTCGAACCAAGCAGGTGAGGACAGCCGTAATATTGCACGTCATGCAGTATTACTTGCAGGTTTAGATGTTAAGACACCTGCTCAAACAGTGAATCGTTTAGCCGATGGTGAAATTGATGGCTGTGAAGTGGAGTGTCCCTTCCATGCCGGTGCATTCGATATTAAAACCGGCGAGCCGTGTGGTGCACCATGCAGTATTCCACTCAAAACCTACCAGTCCATTGTGCGCAATGGTCAGGTCTATTTGGTGGAGTAACGCCCTATGCATAAAATTCAAATTGAAGGACAGGGGCAATTTCAATGTGCATCCGATGACGTGTTACTCCGTGGCGGCTTGCGTGAAGGTTTAGGCTTACCTTATGAATGCAATGCAGGCGGCTGTGGCACCTGTAAAATAGAAGTGCTTTCTGGTGAGATTGAAAATCTGTGGGTAGATGCACCGGGCTTATCAGATCGTGATAAACGTAAGGGTCGTGTATTGGCATGCCAATGCCGCCCAAAGTCTGACTGTGTGATCAAAGTTCGCTTAGATGAGCAATGTATACCGAAAATCTTGCCAAAACAGCAAGCAGTAACTTTGAAGAATGTAGTGCCAATTACCCATGATATTCTGGAAGTCCATTTACAGGCAGATACGCCTGCGCAGTTTATTCCGGGTCAATACGCCTTGCTTTGGGTCAATCAGGAATTGCTGCGCGCCTATTCGATGTCCAATTTACCCAATGACGAAGGGCTGTGGGTCTTTCAGATTCGACGTGTGCCGGATGGCAAGATGACCAACCTACTGTTTGATGAACAGGAACGTAAAAATGCAGTTATTCAAATTGATGGTCCCTATGGCTTAGCATATTTACAAGAGCAGCCACGTCCGATTATTTGCGTTGCAGGAGGATCAGGTCTGGCACCTATGCTGGCGATCGCGCGTGGTGTCGCAGTCAATCCACATTTACAGCATCAAAAAGTCTGGTTCTTCCATGGTGGACGTGAACAACGCGATTTGCTGACCGAAGCACAAATGCGTGAGTGGACTGAACTTGGTGCACGCCTGAACTATATCCCTGCAACCTCATCCGAGCTAATTGATGGGATTCGTTCCGGTTTTATTCATGACGTGATTCATGATGTTATCGGTGCTCAACTGCTTGAACACGAAATTTACTGTGCGGGCCCACCGCCGATGGTGAAATCCATTGAACAGATGGCACATCAAGCAGGAATTCCGCAGCAGCAAGTTCACTTCGATCGTTTCTTCTAAATCTTAATCTGTATTTAGCTTGCAGGTGACGGTTTTAAACCATCGCTTGCAAAGTTTTATCTCGACACATCAACACCATATTGACGATCTGCGCAATTGACTCGGTGCCTAGTTTTTGTCGGATATGCGTGCGATGAATCTCGACAGTTTTATGGCTGATATTCAGCATTTGAGCAATATGTTTACTCGATAAGCCATCGACCAACAAATTAATGATTTCATTCTCACGTGGGGACAGGGATTTCAATTTAGATTTTTGTAGTTCACGTTTTTCAGCGGCTAAAAAATCAACTTCTGCCTGCTGTAAACAGGATTGGATTTGATTGAGCATATGCTGCGGGTTAAACGGCTTTTCCAAAAAATCGAATGCACCCGCCTTCATGGCATTGACGGACATCGGAATATCGCCATGACCGGTCATAAAGATAATCGGTATACTGATCTTTTGCTGATTCAGCTGCTGCTGTAACTGTAAGCCGCTCATCCCACGCATCCGCATATCCAGAATCAAACAGGCAGGCGTATGGGGACGTTGATAGCTTAAAAACTCCGTCGCGCTGTTGAATGTTTTGGCCTCGAGTTGAACAGACTCCAAAAGCCAGGTTAAAGAGTTACAAATGTCTTGGTCGTCATCAATGACATATACGATTGGTTCTGCGACATGCGGATTGGTCATATACATTTTGCACGCTCCTGTGCTGCCAAAGAAATATTGAAGATGGCGCCTGATTCGCCTTCACAAACCCATAAATAACCTTGATGGTTTTCGATGATGCTGCGAGACAAGGTTAATCCTATGCCCATACTGTCTGTTTTACTTGAATAAAATGATTCAAATAACTGTTCAGGATTTTGTCCTTGTAGTCCTGGACCATTATCAGCGATCGCAATTCTTGCGTGTTGATGGTGCTGCCAAGTACGGATAAAAATATCGCGCTGACCTTCAGGATTTTTTTGTAATGCATCGACAGCATTAAAGACCAGATTGATAATAACTTGACTGAATAATGTCTCATCAGCAGAAATACTCATTGGAGACACACCCAATTCATAATGAATGGTGCATCCGCCTTGATCTGCTTTGAGATTAATGAGCGGATTTAAATCCTGAATTAGACGATTCAATGAATGGATTTTAAAATTTGCTTCACCTTTTCTCAAGAAGCTACGCATACTGTGAATAATACCATTCACGCGGTGGGTTTGATTTAATGCAGCATTCAGGGCATCAATGGTTTCCTTGGTATTCGCCAAACCGTTTTGGATACGAATAATACTCCCACCGACATAATTATTCAGTGCCGCCAAAGGCTGATTCAACTCATGTGCCAATGCAGTCGAAAGTTCGCCCATCGTTTTGCAGCGTGACATATGGCCCAATTGTTTTTCTCGAGCCCGCGCTGTATTTTCAGCTTCGATACGTTCAGTAATATCTCGGTAATTAATTAAAATTCCTTGAATGTCAGGATGGTCAAGTAGATTTCTGAAAGTCGCTTCATGATGGCACCACTTACCATTGTGGTGCAGGATTTTATAATGGATTGTTCCTACATCATCTTCTGCTGGCTGTTTAAACAGTAGTTGTCTTACATCCATCCGATCATCGGGATGAATCACGCTTAAAACATTTTTATTGAGGACAAAACGGTCACGATATCCCAAAATACGCTGAAGGGAAGGGCTGGCATAGAGCAATTTTCCTTGAGTATCTAAAATCGCAATGCCATCTCCAGAGTTTTCTAGCAACATCTTAAAATATTGATCTTTAGATTGAAGCTGATACTGGTATTTCTTGATTTCACTGATGTTGCGGACGAGCGCTAGCATTTTGGGCTGCTGCTCGATCTCCACAATTTTCAGACACACCTCAACAGGGATATGACGCAGATCTTGAGTCTGAATGAGCCACTCAAATGTGATGGCTTCATGACTAGCAGCCTGATGGACTTTCCTTAAAGCATGTTGAAAATCAAAACCATGACTATGTGCACTGATCTTTTCCACACTCATCTGGGTTAATTCGGATTTGCTATAACCCGTCAAGGCTTCAGCTGCTTCATTGGCATCCATGAAATCGATACTGGCTATGTTATGAACAAAAATCGCATCACCAGCTTTGTCAAAGATGGTTTTATAATAATTAATACTTGTCATTTCCGGTCCTTACGCTAGATGGCGTCCTGCTATCTGGTAGAAGGAATATTTCATTCCATTTAAACATTTCTAATTTTGTCTTTTATATTGAGTACAATTTCAAGATTATGCAATGCGAATAAAAGTCTAATTACATACTCAAAAAGTATAAATCCAATGAGAAAACAAATATGTTTAAACTTATAGATGTATAAGCAAGATTTATTCCACAACTTCTTGACTTGCAGTTTTAATTAAATATCTACATTCTTTAAGGTATTTAAACAATTGTAATAAAATAGATATGTAGTGCTTTGTTGCACAAATCTGTCCAGAAGGGACTATTCAGCAATATAATTCACAAATGAATAAGCCCCCTAAAACCTATCGAACAACTAATTGGCCCTCCTACAATCAAACTTTAATTAATCGAGAAAACCTCTCGATTTGGCTTGATTCTACTACCCCATGGTATGTTATAAATCGAGCCAGTTTGCCGGGTCAATGGGATATTATGCGCAAGCAGAGTTAAGACAAAGCTGTTTACCAATGCCCAGCATCAAATTGGCGCAAAAGTGTTTGTCGATACTGCAGAAGTGACGCTGAATGCGGAAAAATGGTCAGGTTTAACCGGTTCCAACACAGCACAGATCACTAGTGTCGGTTTAGGTTTAAATGGGTCTAATGTATGGAATGTCCAGGCAAATGCCGAAGTTGCATTCCCTATTGGGAATACGCCAAGTCAGTTAGACCATCGTGATGATCATCAGTACTGGTTAAGCATTCGCAAGAATTTTTAATTAAACATCGCCTTAATCAGAATCAACCTATCCTGATCTATAGCTAAATACTGAAAAATATAGAACAATAGAAGCATGGGATATTCAAAAGATTTTAAAGACAAAGTCATTGAAATTATGGCTAGAGCTAAAATGTCTGTGCGAAAAGCAGCACACCATTTTAACGTCTGTATACAGACAATTCAGAACTGGAAAAAGTCTACTGTAAGTAAACTTATTCCTGGCCGTCCAGTTAAAATCAGCAAAGCGTAAATCTTGAAAGATGTTGAACAATATCCCGATGATTATATTAGTGAACGGGCTGAACGTTTTGGTGTCAGTACCCATGCGATATTTAATGCACTGCATGCCGTAGGAATATCGCGTAAAAAAAGACGTTAAATCATCCTAAGGCAGATCAAAATCAACGCCGGCAATTTCAAAATTTAATTGAGTGTTTAGAACAACAATTACCTCTGGTTTATATAGATGAAAGTGGTTTTCAAAGTGAAAGTACGCGATCGCATAGTTATAGCCCTAAAGGAGCACGAGCTAAAGGTGAATTTAACTGGCAGTTGAAAAATTGTAGCAATGCGATGGGTACATTGATCGAAAACAGATTGCTGACAGTTGGAATATTTAATTGTTCAGTCAACACAGAGGTATTTGAATGCTAGATTGAACAGGATTTATTACCGAAATTGAAAGAAACCAGTGTTTTGATTATGGATAATGCCACCTTTCACAAAGGAAAAAGGCTTCAGGAATTGGTACGCTGCGCAGGGCATTACATTGTGTGGCTTCCTAAATATAGTCCTGACTTAAATCCAATAGAAAAAATGTGGTCGCGAGTTAAAGCTCTCCGAAATAAGTTTAGAGTTAAAGATATTGATGAATTGTTTAAAGACTACTGTAGTGATTTATTTAGTATTTAGCTATAGAAATGCATCGTTTGTGATGCAGAGCCAGATATTAAAAAAATAATTTCGCGCTCAGTGAGGGTGAGCAGTTAATGAGCTCCGATGCATGCTCTACAACATCTATATGCTTATCTAAAATACCAGCAAATATATTCTAGCCAAAAGCCGACTAAAAATATGACGACTTTATTTTTGAAATTGTCGTAATTATTTAGTCGCAGATTATAAAAGCAAAAAAATATCAATTTAAGTTTATATTTTTAAATACCTTATTTTAGATAATTCCAGATTTAATGTGATTTATGTTAGGTTGATTCTGTTTAGATAAAATAGAACTCAATTAAAAATGGTATTCAGAATTTTACAGAAGCTGTATTCAGCTTTTCATTTCAAGCATGACCAAAACCAAAGCAATCCGTTCAATATGCTGATAAGCCGGTTGCTCTAATTCTTCTCCAAAAACATCGGGATCAATTTCTTCATAAGACCATTTTATATTTGAATAAGGAGTAAGCAGTTTTTTTAATTCTTCTAAAAATGGATTGCCATTTGGTCTTATTGCCACACCGGTATATAAAAATAAACAGCCGAGAGGATTAAGACGTTGCATACCTTGTTTTACAATATTGAATGATAATTCATTGCCATCTAGCATATTCCCACCATGACGATATTGGCGTTGATCTGCATCGATTAAATAAGGCGGATTGGCAAAAATAAGGTCAAACCGTCCTTCAATATTTGAAAATAAATTGCTGTAGACTGGGGTGATATTATTTAAATCTGCAAAACTTGCATTAATTTTGCTATATGACAATGCTTTCGGATTAAGATCTGCCACCATTATTTCATTAAAGTCTGGATAATGTTTTGCCATACTAATGGCAGCAGCAGAAGTACCGCAGCATAATTCCAGGCCTCGTTTGAATGGTTGAGGTTTATCGGACAAATACTGTTTTAAATGATAAACAAAGCGATAAGTATCTGGTCCAAAAAAAACTGCATTTTGTTGAACTGTTGGAAAACTGGAATGAATAAACAATTGATCTTCTAGTGAGGCTACTCGGACGTTACTGAACCAATAACCCTCTTGAAAATGAATAAGCTGATTTTCTTTTAAAATTGTAAAAAGGCTAGATTCCAGGTCAGTTTCTGCAAAGGCTAAATTCCAGCCAAATATATCGCGAAGAGTTATATCTTTTATGTTCTTGTTTCGGTCAAGAATACGCTGATGTGAAAGAGGCGTTATCGCCGTAAAGTGATAGTCTTTTTGTTTTAAATAATTCAATAAAAAAAGCAAGGCCTGATGTTGAGCGGTTTCTACATTATTCAAAATTTGGTTCATATGAATTTTCTCTTCTAATTATTTAAAAACTATTTCAGTACTATAGAGGTTATTCAATCATTTAGAGTCCTATGACTTGAATTAGACATACATTAAATTCAGGCTGTATCGAGCTATTTAAAAATAGATTAGATTAATATTCGCTTAATAGGCGGTTTTTTAAGTAAAAATATGAGGGAAATTGGTTTAATTTATATTTAACATATGGAGAGAGAAGCGAGAAAATATAAGGATCCTTATAAAGGTGATTTTTTAATTTTATTATTATGTTTGCTCATGCCGAGATGACTACTTGATTATCATCATCTCGGATCGGAATTTATAAAAATAGCTTTAATCTTGCACTTCAGGCAAATCAAACCAGATCACTTGAGCATCCTTCAAAGCTTCAATTTGACTGGCTTCTAAAAATGCAATTGCACTACCAGCTTCAACTTTATGTTCAGCAATTTGTACACTACCTGAAATGACATGCACATAATTGATATGCTGAGTGGCTTCAACAGGCAAACGTTGACCTTGTTGAATCACCGCCGTTTTAACTTCAGCTTGTTGACGAATATGCATGGCCGCATTATCGTGTGGTCCAGCAATTAAGTGCCACTGATTTGGTTGCTCATGCGGATTACACTGAATTTGCTGATAATTGGGTTCTGCATCTTGTACATCCGGGTGAATCCAGATTTGCAACATATGCACAGGAGTGTCGCCATTGTTCATTTCGCTATGTTGAACTCCTGTCCCTGCGCTCATGAGTTGCCATTCACCCGCAGTAATATGACGTTCATTCCCCATACTGTCTTTATGCGAAATTGTACCATCCAATACACAGGTTAAGATTTCCATATTTTCATGGGGATGGGTGCCAAAACCATTATGAGCAGCAATGGTGTCATCATTAATCACGCGAAGCACACTGACCCCCATGTATTTGGGGTTATACCAGCTACCAAAAGAAAAACTATGCTTGGTGTCTAACCAACCCGCCTGAACATGACCTCGATTTTCAGCATGATGTAAAAAAGCATTCATCTTTGATGCTCCTTATTATTTGAAATTAGAATGATAATACCGTGCTATAAAAGTGATAAAAATAGTATAAAAGCAACAGATCATTCTATATATGCAACGGTTATTTTTTCTTGTTAATATTTATAATATGTAGAATAGATCACATTATGGGTAATTCTAAGATAAATAGCATTTTATTTTTTGTAAAAAAAAGCCCACATAAATGCAGGCTTTGGAATGATCAATATTTTGATTATTCTAGGAATTTAACAGTTACGCCAGATTTCACTTTTTTACCTAAGTCATTGGCATCCCAGTTGGTTAAACGGATACAACCATGCGATGCAGTTTTAGAAATTGCAGACGGGTTGGGTGTACCGTGAATACCAAATGATTTTTTACTTAAACCAATCCAGATATTTCCAACAGGACCATTTGGACCCGGTGGTAGAGAAAGCGGTTTAGTATTCTTACCTTGCACAAAGTTACTTGGTGAGTAGCTATACCAAGGATTTGGTGCTACGCCAGTCACTTTATAAGTACCTGTCG
Organism: Acinetobacter sp. SFB; assembly: GCF_001647545.1. Taxonomy (GTDB): domain Bacteria; phylum Pseudomonadota; class Gammaproteobacteria; order Pseudomonadales; family Moraxellaceae; genus Acinetobacter. The sequence goes on along the minus strand of NZ_LSZH01000013.1, from coordinate 184,263 downwards.
GAGAAGGAGTATCTGAACTACCAATAGTGGCAGGGAATGAACCAATCATCTGGTTACGACTGTTAAATAAGTACAGTTGTTTTGCACCTTTATGCGCAACGATCAGATGAATATCTTCAGGCACTTCGTTGCGGATATTGGCAACAATGATTTTCTCACCGGCTTTTTTGAAGGTTGCTTTAGGATTTAACTTTTTCAAAAAGTCTTCATCCATATGGAACTTTTCACCTAACATTTCAGTTACACGGGTGTAATACAAGCCTTTCATTTTTGCCTGTAATGCATAATCGTGTGGAATAGATGCGGCATAAGGGCCTTTCAAGTCAGCATCGCTAAGGGTGTATTCAATAAAGGCAGGTTTAGAACCTTGTTTAGCAACTAAAGCATCCCATGTTTCCTTGGTCAAAGTTCCTGTAGGTTTAAGACCGCTGATTTGCTGAAAAGATGCAATTGCTTTGAGGGTATTTTTACCACTTGAACCATCAATCGCGCCTGGTGAAGCATGGGCATTATTTAACATGACATGAGCGCGTGCATAAACCGGGAACTGGCCCTTACCAATATTTTCATACCATTCAGCTTGATTCAGACCATCCAGTGTCCATGATGCTTTAGCTGCAGCACTGGTATTAGTTGTCGTGCTGGGTGTTTTTGTTGTTGGTGCAGTACCGATTGCAGCAGTTTCATCTTCAGTTTGTTTAAGATCTTCTAAGGTTTTCGAAGCCTTATTCAAGTCTTGCTGTTCTTGTTGTGTAATATGGGTTTCAGTGCTTTGAGCGCTTGATGCCGCCTCGGTTGCAAGAGGGTCAATCGGATCCTGAACCGCAGTATCAGCAATCTTTTTGGGATTTAAAGGCTGTTCAGCAGTAGATGCAGCAAACGTTGTACCCGCAAAAATGCAACTTAAACTCATAGCGAGCAATGTGCGAACGAACATGGAATTCAACCTTAAAAATTATTCATTAACAATTTGATAAAACTACACAAGTATTGCAGAAAAAATGAGGAGATGCAGTATTTGTTTTGTGTAAAAATTATTTTACATTTCCCATGATTACTTTTTAGATGCGAGAGAAGTTACTAAATTTTCGGGCTTTTTGGTATGATGGCTCGAAGATTAAAAATGAGATGGGAAAGTAAATGACGACTCTAAAAAACGATCGTTTTCTACGTGCTTTGCTGCGTGAACCAGTAGATAGCACACCAGTTTGGATGATGCGTCAAGCAGGGCGTTATTTGCCTGAATACCGCGCAACACGTGCCAAAGCGGGTGATTTTCTTTCCTTGTGTAAAAATAATGATTTTGCATGTGAAGTTACTTTGCAACCTTTGCGCCGTTATGACTTGGACGCAGCCATTCTGTTTTCAGATATTTTAACTGTGCCGGATGCTTTGGGGCTAGGTCTGTATTTTGAAGCGGGTGAAGGGCCGAAGTTCCATAAAACCATTCGTACCGAACAGGATGTGGCGAATTTACCCAACTTTAATGCCAAATCTGATCTAGATTATGTGATGAATGCTGTAACCACCATTCGTTCTGCATTAGGCGGTCAAGTGCCATTGATTGGTTTTTCCGGCAGTCCTTGGACGCTTGCGACCTATATGATTGAAGGTGGATCAAGTAAGGATTTTCGTTACACCAAACAGATGATGTATGCCCAACCGGAAGTGTTACATGCCTTGCTTGATCGCTTGGCCATTGCCGTAATTGATTATTTAAATGCGCAAATTGATGCCGGTGCACAAGCTGTGCAGATTTTTGACAGCTGGGGTGGAGCGTTGGCTCATCGTGAATATATCGAATTTTCATTGAACTACATGCAGAAAATTGTTGCAGGTTTAAAACGTGAAAATGAAGGTCGTAAAGTGCCGGTGATTTTATTTACTAAAGGTGGCGGCCAATGGATTGAGCCAATGTTAGCAACCGGTGCCGATGCCTTAGGTTTGGATTGGACTACACCATTGAATGTGGCACGTCAAACTGTCAATGGCCGTGCTGCTTTGCAAGGAAATCTGGATCCGGCTACTTTGTATGGCACACCGGCATCTATTGAAAAAGCCACCAAAGCCATGCTGGATGATGCTTATGCAGGTGGTGAAAAAACCGGTTATATCGCCAACTTAGGTCATGGTATTACCCAATGGGTTGATCCTGCAAATCCTAAAGTATTTATTGATACGGTGCATGAATATAGCGCTAAATATCTTTAAGTATATGTGAGTAAACTCATTTTTAGGATTCAACCTTGATCAGTCTTGTTAAATCATGTTTTGAGTTCTCATTTAAGGCAGCTTCGGCTGCCTTATTTGGGATTTTACTCCTCATTGCTTTTGTAATTACCGCATCTATGGGAAGCCAAGAGTTTTACGGCTTTTTTCGTTATGACTATTTGTTATTTTATGCCTTAATTATTCAAGTGTGCTTGCTCTATTTAAAGCTGGAATCATGGTCGGAAGTCAAAGTCATTGCCTTGTTTCATCTTATGGCGATGGTCATGGAAGTTTTCCTGACTCATCCGCACATTGCTTCATGGCAGTATCCACAACCTGCAATATTCAAAATTTTGACCGTACCTTTATTTGCTGGATTTATGTATTCAGCAGTAGGCAGTTTTTTTGTCCGCTCATTAAGGCTGTATCAGGTATCGTTCGAAAAGCTTCCTAGTTTTCTTAACATGATGGCCTTGGCAGGATTTTCGTATATTAATTTCATGAGCAAGTTTTTCGTACCAGATATTCGCTATTTGCTATTTGCATGGAGCATCATCATTTTCTGGAAAACCAAAATTCGCTTTCAGTTGCAACAGCATAAAATCCAGCTTCCTATGTTACCCGTGCTGATGATTTTGGCGTTTATTATCTGGATTGCAGAAAATATCAGTACCTTTTATAAAATCTGGCTCTATCCCAGTCAGGTCGATGCCTGGCATATGGTCGGTTGGGGCAAGTTGGGTTCCTGGTATCTACTGTTAATGCTCAGTCTGGTACTGGTGCTGAAAATTTTAGGCACGCGTCATGCCGAAGGTAACTGGACACTTAAATCCCATTAGAACAGCAAGTCTTTATTTTTAGCTAAAGCATACATTTTTTCCATTGCACCGCACTTGACTTACCGCTAATCTCATAAGTGTGTAATTTAAATTACATGACTAGAGTAATAACAAGATTGCATGAGAATAATTGGAGAATAAGCATGTTGAAAAAAATAATGCTGGCCGCGGTAATGGTCACAGGTTCAGGTATGACTATGGCCGATAATGATGTCGGTTGTGGTATAGGTAGTCAGGTATGGGAAGGTCAGTCCGGCATCATTCCTAAACTTCTGGCAGGAACAACCAACGTTCTTTTCACTAACCAATGGATCGGGATTACTTTCGGTACTTTAGGATGTAGTCAAGGCGGAAGAGTTACCGCTCAGGTGGTCACTTTTACCAATGAAAATTCCGAAACTCTCGCACGTGATATGTCGGTAGGTGAAGGCGAAAGCCTGAATGTGCTGGCTGAATTGCTCAATATTAAAGCTGAAGATAAAGCCCGTTTCTTTGCGGTATCCAAGCAGAATTTTTCTGAAATTTATTCAGCTAAAAATCAGGATACTCTTCAAGTATTAACCTCTCTACAAACGGTTATGGCGAAGGATGATGTATTAAAATCCTACATCTAAGCCGTTGACTGAAAACCCTGTCACCCTGACAGGGTTTTCTTATAAATATAAGAATTGCAGAGAATAAGATTACTGAATGAAATATGCCTTTTTACTGCTTGGTTTGACCTGCGTCCATTTAAGTCATGCAGCCGAAATAAAACCGGAAATCCAAACCTATCTAGATCTGGCTGAGAGCAAACAGCTGAATCAGGCCCGGACTTGGCAACGCCTTATGTATGCGAATGCACAGGGTAAAAGCGAGGTTAATTATGCAGGCTATTTTTTGGCCGAGCAGGGCTCAACCGATCTTAACAAGGAAATGCAGCAGAATATACAGGCTTTATTTACGGTAGCAGAACCCAATCAGTCGATACGCTGTAAATTTCCGGCACGCAGTCACTGGCTGATGCAGCAACTGAATATCTCTGAACAGCAATTACCGGCGGTGAGCTGTCCCGAATTTGACCAGTGGATTGGTCAGGTTAAACCTTATAAAGCGACTTTAATCTATGCCACAGATTTCATGGGTAATCCCAGCTCCATGTTTGGCCATACCTTATTGCGTCTGGATCCGAAAGATCAGCAGCAGTTAAACCTGATTTCCTATGCGGTCAACTATGCGGCCACAGTAAACAGTAATGACAACTGGTCTTTTGCTTGGAAAGGCCTGACTGGACAATACCCAGGTGAATATTCCCTGATGCCTTATTATCGTAAGGTTAAAGAATATGGTGACTTTGAAAGTCGTGATTTATGGGAATATGAGCTAAATTTAAATCCGCAAGAAACGCAATTTCTGGTTCAACATCTGTGGGAAATGCAGAAGGTCAGTTTCCCGTATTATTTTATCAGTGACAACTGTGCTTACCGCTTGCTCGGGCTTTTTGACCTGGCACGTCCCGAGCTAAATCTTCAAGCGCAGTTCAATTCAGCTGCTATTCCCATAGAAACCCTGAAAGTTGTCGAACAGCAAGGTCTGATCAAGGAAAAAATGTATCGACCTGCGTTAGAAACACAATTGTTGGCACAAGCGAGACAGCACGGCACAACTTTGGCGAAAACTGCCCATCAGGTGGCATACGCAAATACAGACACACAGTCTTTAACGCTACAGAAGTTTTCGGGGCAGGATCAGGCTAAAATTCTGGAGATGGCCTATGACCATTTATATCTGGATTTTCTGAGACAAAAAGTCGATAAATCTTTTGCCCAGTCTCGTTTCCGTCAGTTACTGGGTTTAAGAAGTCAGCTTGATATAGAAAAGCAGCGAAAGTCGCCGCTGCGTCCAAAAACGGATCCGACCCAGAGTCATAACGCACGTCATATTTCAATTCAGGCCGGTGAAGTGCAGGGTGAAAAATTTATCGAGCTTGGACACAGGCAGGCCTATCATGACCTGATAGATCCCCAGAGCGGTTTTCGTACCGGTACACAGCTTTTATTTTTAAACACTGCAATACAGTACCGTGAAGATGAGCTGAAATTTGAGCAAATGGATCTGATGACAGTCAATTCCTACAATCCTGTTTCACCCTTTAAAATGCCTTTGTCTTGGGGCTTTAATTTAGGTTGGCAGCAAGAAGCGTTAGAGCAGGGTGGCAAGTTTAGTGAACATGAGCAGCATGGAGTTGCCAATTTAAAAGTACAAATGGGCTATAGCTATGCCGATCAGGCACGTGAGCACTTATGTTATGCGCAGCTGCAAAATCATATTCAAGCCGGCAAGGCATTGGATGAAGGTTGGCGTGTGGCTATGGGTCCAACCCTAGGCTGTCAGAATATTTGGTCGGATAAAATTAATTCTTTAATTCAAGTGGAATTGCCGTATTGGGAAGATTCACACCAGTGGCAGTTGAAATTCAATACCCAATGGCAATATTTGTTGAACCAGCAAAATGCGATTCGACTGGGTTGGGAATATCAACAACAGAATGGAAAAGACTGGAATAAGGTCAGCTTAGGATATATAAACTTTTTTTAAGATCAGATTCTGTTCGTCCTCTCATTATTTAGATAGAACTTAAAATAGATCACGCAGTAATTTTTTTGAAAATTTGTTATATTTATAAACTAATTATCTCCCTTTCAATTTTAAAGCTGTTGGATCAATTGTATGAATACAGAGAGTATTGCCATGCTGGCGGAGCAATGGAAATCGATTTGTGCTGGTTATTCTACAACTGATTTAAATGATACTTTTCAATTTGTTCAAGCGCATTCACTTGCTTTGGTGGATGAGTTCTATAAAAATATTATGCGAGAAAAAGAAGCATCCTATTTTCTTTCGGATAATCTTGTTCAAAACCGTTTAAAAGCGACTTTGAACCAATGGCTGGTCGATTGTTTTAATGTACCATTTCAGCAGAACTTCGAAGAAATTTCAAAGAAACAGCTGGTGGTGGGAACAGTTCATGCACGTATCGGGATTCCTTCCTGGCTGATCATGCGTGGTGTGCGGGAGATTGAAAATAAAGTATTTAATCTGCAATCCTGTAAAGTACAGCAAAATAGTCTCGTTATTATCAATTATATTATTCAGGTACTGGGTTTTGCGTCTGAAATCATGTGCCGTTCTTATGAAGTGAATATAGAAAAAAGTAATGATATCAAGCATACCTACCGTTTATTTTCAGCAATGCAAGATGTAGCCGTACAAAAAGATAAGCAACGTAGCTCATTACTGGACTGGGAAAATGAGCTGATGTTTAAAGTTTTTTCAGACAAGGTCGATTTTAAGCATCCTTTATTATCGAAATCTGAGTTTGGTTTATGGTTTATTCATAAAGCAGCCTATGCATTTACAGGTTCAGAGCAAGTCGATGTCATCATTGAGCGAATTTATGAGATTGACCAGTTAAATGAAAATGTTTTAGCGTGTGTGGAAAAAGATAAAACCATTGAATTGATCCAACATATACGAGAGAAAAGTAGAGAAATCCAGCATTTGGTCGATCAGATTTTTCAGGTGGCTGAATATATTGATTCAGGAAATGATTCTTTAACTCAGCTGCTCAATCGCCGCTATTTAAATACTATTATTTCCCGCGAGATTAATTTTTCTCGAAAAAATAATGTGCCATTGTCCTTGCTGGCAATTGATGCCGATTACTTTAAACGAATTAATGACAAATACGGTCATGCAGCCGGTGATTTGGCGTTACAGTTTATTGGTGAAGTGTTGCTGGAGTCGGTGAGGGGCAGTGATTATGCATTCCGAGCGGGTGGGGAAGAATTTTTGTTGCTTCTGGTAGATAGTGATTTAACCCGAGCGCAGGAAATTGCGGAAAATATCCGCACACGTGTTCAGAAAACGCCTATTCGTACCGCTGCGGGCAGTAGTTTTAATTTTACCGTCAGTATCGGTTGTTCACTTTACGATGGACATCCCGATTATCAACGTTTCCTGGATGCTGCAGATTCAGCGCTTTATGCTGCAAAAAATAATGGGCGCAATAATGTTTATTTGGGTAAATAGCGTTAAGCGTGGAACATCATTTTGACTGTATACAGGGTGAACAAAGTGCTCGGTATAATCTAGATAATCTAGGGGTAAAAACAGCTTTTAGGCTTCCACCACGACAAAATATTTTTTAACCGCTGCAAGCACTTCAAATTTACCCGTAAAACCGGGCGGGATAATACCCGCTTCACCTGCTTTAATTTCGACAAAACTTTGTGTTTTGGCATCATGTAAGCGTACCAGACCTTCAATCACCTGAAAGAATTCCTGTTTGTTGGCAGCAAATTGAATCTTCCATGCCCCCACTTCACAATTCCAGATGCCACAGTTCATATTGGGATGCGTATATAAGCTTTGGGTTATTCGTTTAGGCTTGCCTGCAACCAGACGCTCAGGACGAGGATAGTCAATGGTTGCCTGAGTCTGAGTCAAACCGTGACCTGCTAACCAAATAGATGACATGACTTATCCTTAAAGTTAAGAGTTGCGTAAACGAAACATATAAAAGTTTTCATAAAAAAGCCCCGGTTCGTCGGGGCTTTTTTGCATCTTTCAAACTTAGTAATTTTCAGGTAAAGCACTTAAAAACTCACGACGTTCTTCTTTATTGGTTTTAAAATCTCCAATAAAAGAAACCGTACGTGTAGTGGATTCCTGTTTTCCTACACCGCGCATCATCATACACATATGTGCAGAATCAATCATTACGGCAACACCGCGTGCTTGAGTGACTTCAGCCACCGCTTCAGCAATTTGCTGAGTCAGGTTTTCCTGAATTTGCAAACGACGCGCAAACATTTCAGTAATGCGGGCAAATTTAGATAAACCTAAAACATTCCCTTCAGGTAAATAAGCAATATGCACACGACCGTAAAAAGGAAATAAATGGTGTTCGCATAAAGAATAGAATTCAATATTTTTGACTAGAACCATTTCACGGTTGTCAGAAGGGAAGACTGCACTATTGGTCACTTCTTCTAAAGTTTTGCTATATCCAGACGTTAAATACGAAAAAGCTTTAGCAGCGCGCATTGGCGTATCTTTAAGACCAGGACGATTAAGATCTTCACCAACTGCAGTTAAAATGTTGGCGTAGGATTGCTGCATAGACATAAGACGTGTTCACTTACACTGATATCGAACAAGGACGGCATTGTAGCAGAAAACCGCTACAATGCCCTGTTTTGGGGAAAAATTCCGCTTACTGTTTAAATTTAGGGTTTTTTTCTGCGCGTTTTAATAAAACCAAAACGGCACCCGTGCCACCTTGTTTTTCAGGTGCACTGACAAATGCTAACACATCACGGTGTTGACGAAGCCAGCCATTGACATAGGTTTTTAAAATGGCTTCTGGCCCTTTGCCATGCACAATCTTAATGACATTCTGATTTTCATCTTTGGCCATTTGAATAATCTGTAACACCGCAGATCGCGCATCTTCAACTGTACAACCATGCAGATCTACCGCTTCAAACCAGCGCAGATTACCGGCTTTTAAATCTTCAAAAACTTTATGCTGTAAAGTGCCAATGCGATAGCTTAATGTGGCCTGACTGGCAACAGGGTTCAGCATGGCTTGGGTGTCTGAAAGCTCTGCATTGTCTATTTGCATTGGCCCCGTGGCTGAAGCACGTTTGGCTAAGGTTTGTGCATCCATTTTTTTCTTTTTGTTCTTTTCAACCGGCGCAATATTACTGGTGTCCATTTTTTTGACACCTTGCATCGATTTTTGGAACAAATCGAAATCATCTTCCTGTTCTTGCTGGGCCTGAGCTTTAGGCTCAGGTTGTTGAGCAAGAGCAGTTGAATGCGGATTAGTAATTTGCTTTTTAAAAGATTTCAGTAAATTGTACTGATCTTTCGAAAGCGAAGAATCATGTTTACTCATAATCTTAATTATTCATTAAACAGTTTCAGGCTGACCAAATAATGCGGTAAATGCATGATCTGGACGAGGCTGTTTCATAAAACTTTCACCCACAAGGAAGGCATGAATATCATGTTCTTGCATCATGTGGACATCATTTGGTGTGGCTATACCACTTTCAGTCACCAGTAAACGTGAGGGCTCAAGCAATTTCTTCAAACGCAGAGATGTATTTAAGTCGACATCAAAGGATTTTAAATTACGGTTATTCACGCCTAACAGACAACGCTCTGAAAGTCTCAGTGCACGCTCAAGCTCAGCTTCATCATGCACTTCAACCAGGACATCTAAATTATGTTCAAAGGCGGTTTTAGACATTTCTTCCAGTTGCTGGTTAGACAGACAAGCCACAATCAGAAGAATACAGTCTGCATGCAGGGCACGTGCTTCAATTACACCATAAGGATCAATCAGGAAATCCTTACGTAAAGCAGGAAGGGTACAATGTGAACGAGCAATGGCAATATTTTCGTCCGCACCTTGGAAAAAGTCCACATCAGTCAGTACTGACAAACAGGCTGCCCCGGCTTGCTCATATTGCTGGGCAATTTCAGCCGGATTGAAATTTTCGCGAATCACGCCTTTAGACGGTGATGCTTTTTTAATTTCAGCAATTACACCGGGACGTTTACCAAGCAAAGATTTTGCGAAACCACGTACCGGCGTTGCTGTCTGCGCCAGTTCTTCCACATCCTTTAAGCTATGTTGCTTTAAACGTGCAGCAAATTCTATCTGCTTGCGGTCAACAATTTTACCTAAAATGGTATTTGAGATATCTAACATGACAATATTTCCTTTATAGACTTAAGCTTCATATTCTTTGAGGGTTTTGGTGAATTCAGACAAAACGCTCATTTTTTCTAAAGCTTGTCCACCGTAAATAATGTCATGTGCAAGGGCCACACCTTGTTTGTAGCTGGTGGTTAAGCCCGATACATAGATGCCTGCACCTGCATTGAGTGCAATCATATTGGCCGCTTTTTCACCCTTTGCCGATTTTTTCTTGCCTAAAGCATCTTTAATTAAAGCCAGACTTTCAGCTGAATCTTCCACAATTAAACCGGTCAAAGTTTGGGATTCAATATCGACATCTTCAGGGCTAATCATCCATTCGGTGATTTCACCATCTTTCAGTTCAGCGACATAAGTTGAAGATGCCAGACTGATTTCATCCAAACCGTCTTTGGAATGCACCACCATGACATGTTCAGCACCCAATTGTTTCATGACTTCGGCAATCGGGCGGCACAGTTCATTGGAGAATACGCCCAGTACAAAACGTTGTACGCCAGCCGGATTGGTCAGTGGGCCAAGCAAGTTGAAAATACTGCGAATACCCAGTTCTTGTCGTGGACCCACAGCATATTTCATGGCTTTGTGATGATTCGGTGCAAATAAAAAGCCGACACCCATTTCACGGATACAACGTTCAGTTTGCTGCATATTCAGGTTCAGGTTAATACCTGCTTTTTCAAGCAAGTCCGATGAACCTGATTTTGAAGATACGCCTCGATTACCGTGCTTGGCAATGGTTGCACCGGCAGCAGCAATCACAAAACTGGATGCCGTAGAGACATTAAACAGGTTTTGACCATCACCGCCAGTACCGACAATATCGACCAGATGGGGAATATCACTGACATCGATTTTAATCGCAAATTCACGCATTACACGAGCGGCTGCAGTAATTTCATCAATACTTTCGCCTTTCAAGCGTAAGCCCATCATCAGCGCACCGATTTGAGCATCGGTTGCTTCACCGGACATGATGCTGCGCATCACATCTTCCATTTGCGGCTGAGTCAGGTGAATCTGTTTGGTAATGTTATTTAAAGCTTGTTGAATATTCATGGTGTTCACTATGCATAAATTTCTAAAAAGTTTTGGAAGATTTGATGACCATGCTGGCTCAAAATTGATTCAGGGTGAAACTGCACGCCTTCAACGGCCAATGTCTTATGTTTTACACCCATGATTTCTTCCATGCTGCCATCGGCTTCATTGGTCCAGCAGGTTACTTCTAAACAATCTGGCACAGTCGCCTGATCAATCACCAGTGAATGATAGCGCGTTGCCGAAAATGGAGAAGGCAGATTGCTGAAGATGCCTTTATTGCTGTGATACATATCGGACAAACGACCGTGCATGACGTTTTTTGCGCGAATAATATCGCCACCAAAAGCTTGACCAATGGCCTGATGACCCAAACACACACCAAGCAATGGAATTTTGCCGGCAAAGTGCTGAATCGCGGGAATTGAAATGCCTGCTTCACTTGGCGAGCAAGGACCAGGACCAATCACTAAATACTGAGGTTGCCATCGCTGGATATCTTCCAATGTCACGGCATCATTACGGACTACTTTTACGTCTTGATTTAACTCGCCAAAATATTGGACGATGTTGTAGGTAAAAGAGTCATAATTGTCGATCATTAAAAGCATGAGCTAACCTATTGAAAATTACGCACTTAAATGTGCTCGAATAGTCCAGGAATACTCGCATGATTGCTATTTGTTAGTAGCTCGCCTGAGATAAATGAGGCTAATAAAAACAAGTCAAAAATGGAGTGCGAATAATCATAGCAAAAAATAAGCATTTTCTGCTGAACTATTTCTATGATAATGATTTTAGAGGAATCACCGCATGAGAATAAGCGGATTTATTTGCATTTTATCTTGAATGAAATTCATCGATGTTTAGTTCAACTATTGAATCCACTTTTGAATAAAATGCAGGCTTTTTAAGATTTGAAATCAATGAATAAATATATAAAATTAAATTTGAGTAATAGACTTACTATAAGTAAGTTTTATTTGTATTAAAATTGATAAATTCTAGCTATGTTTCATATGCATAAAGGGATATAAATAGAAGGAAATAATATCTCACCTTTATCACCAAAATGGCGCACAGCATTTGTTTGTGCAATGAATAAAAAAAATTACGGGTTAAACCAGATTAAATGTAAAATTCTTGAAAAAATAATCAGATAATTTGATTATAAATTGAAATTTACCGGAGTGGTTTAGATTTAACAGTTGATATATTCAACAATAAAATCATCAACATGGTTGAAAAATAACTTTTAAGTATTTATTTTAATCTCAAGCGATGAATATTAAGCCAAATAGAGATAAAAAACGATTCTTTACAACTTTTAAAAATAAATTCGCACCATTTTAGTACACTGAAAGTAGCTTTTTAAGCAAAAGTAATGAAGTGTGTTTGAATATGGTGCATTTACATTTGCACACAGTATAATAGCCTCAAACGAAAGTATCTAAATCTTCTATTCTGATAAAGAATTCAATATTTTATCTTTGTTTTTAAAAGTTGGTATGAGAATTGCTTAATAAATGCCAACTACTAACACGCACTTAGCAGGTGCAACAAAAAATCATCGGAGCACAATGAGCATGGCGAACAAGGTCCTTCAACTCATCCAAGAAAGTGGCGCAAAATGGGTCGATTTTCGCTTTACTGATACTAAGGGTAAAGAGCAACACGTAACTTACCCAGCAGATACGATTGACGAAGATACATTTGAAGACGGTAAAATGTTTGATGGTTCTTCAATCGAAGGTTGGAAAGGCATCGAAGCATCTGACATGATTTTACGTCCAGATGCTGAAACATGCTTCCTTGACCCGTTCTTTGCTGAAGCAACAGTTGTTGTTACCTGTGACGTGATCGAGCCCTCAACTGGTCAAGGTTACGACCGTGACCCACGTTCAATTGCTCGCCGTGCAGAAGAGTATTTAAAATCTACGGGTATCGGTGATACTGCATTCTTTGGTCCAGAACCAGAATTCTTCGTTTTTGACGAAGTGAAATGGGAAATCGATATGTCTGGCGCGCGCCATACATTAATCGCTGAAGAAGCTGCATGGTCAACCAACAAAGACTATGAAGGTGGTAACTCTGGTCACCGTCCACGTGTTAAAGGCGGTTACTTCCCAGTTCCTCCTGTGGATTCTTCACATGATATGCGTGCAGAAATGTGTGCAAAAATCGAAGACATCATGGGCCCTGGTCGTGTAGAAGTACATCACCACGAAGTTGCATCTTGCCAGTTAGAAATTGGTGTGAGCTTCAATACCATGGTGCGTAAAGCAGACGAAGTTCAACAGTTCAAATATGCAGTTTGGAATGTTGCGCACCAATACGCTAAAACAGCAACCTTTATGCCTAAACCAATGGTTGGCGATAACGGTTCTGGTATGCACGTTCACATATCTATCGCTAAAGATGGCAAGAACCTGTTTGCTGGTGATGAATATGCAGGCTTGTCAGAAATGGCATTGTACTTCATTGGCGGTGTGATCAAGCATGCGCGTTCATTGAATGCAATCACTAACCCTTCTACTAACTCGTACAAGCGTTTAGTGCCACATTATGAAGCTCCGATTATGCTTGCTTACTCAGCACGTAACCGTTCTGCTTCTATCCGTATTCCTTACGTTTCTAGTCCGAAAGGCAAACGTATTGAAGCACGTTTCCCAGATCCAATGATGAACCCGTACTTAGGTTTCGCGGCATTGTTAATGGCTGGCCTTGACGGTATCCAAAACAAGATTCACCCAGGTGAAGCTGCTGACAAAAACTTGTATGATCTTCCTCCTGAAGAAGAAGCGAAAATTCCTACAGTTGCACATAGCTTAGATATGGCACTTGAAGCACTTCAAGCGGATCATGAATACCTGTTGAAAGGTGGCGTGTTCACTAAAGATATGCTTGATGCCTATATCGAAGTTAAAACTGAAGAAGTTCGCCGTTTAAATACGACAACTCACCCAGTTGAGTTTGACATGTACTACAGCTTGTAATTCTTAACGGAATTTCAGTGTAAAAAAACCCGCTCTAGTAGCGGGTTTTTTTGTATCATCACTATTATGAACCACGACTCAGCCTTTAAATTTATGGCACAACGTAAAAAACACACCAGCTTTTATCCATGGATTGATCCTAAAGATCATGAGCAAGGTTTTAAAATGAATTTTTCTGCCGTGACGTATCTAGAAGTAGGGCGTACCGTGGAAGGTTATAAGTAGGCAGAATTTGTGGGATTAAAAAATCCAGAGTTGGCGCTGGATTATGCCTATCCGCAAAGTTTTTATTTGAGTGCTGAAGGGATGATTTTAATCAAGACAGCGCAGGGCAAATTTGAAGTGATTGCCAAGACGGATAATTGTTAAGCGCATTTGATTGGATAGGATGGGGGAAGAGGAATGGCTGGGTTAATACTGGCTATTGCTCACATGATGTATATATGAGATTAAAATTAATCAACCTAAACGAGCAGAGAACTTATGCAAAACAAGCGAGCATGTAAACGCCAGGATAAACAGATTCCTGCTGGATTACGTGAATGGCTGTATGCATCGGGTTCACTCACGCAGCAGCTGACAGATCTGGCGGATGGACGATTTAAAGTACAGCCTATTCAAGAGCATTTTTTGCGTTTAAGTTTTGCAGACAGCCAATGGATGAACATGCCGCATCAGCATACCTCGTGGGTGCGTGAAAGTTATTTATATGGCTGTGAAGTCCAGCCTTGGGTGAAAGCAAAAAGTATCTTTCCAATTTTAAGTCTGCAATCTCGTGCACGTATCTTTCAGCATATTGGCAAAAAGCCGATTGGCTGGTTCTTGTTTCAGCGAACCAATCCACATTGTGAACGTCGTGTGATTTTGCTGGAAGAAGGCTGGACGCGGCAAAGTTGCTATACTTGGCATGGTTGTAAATTTATTGTTCAAGAGACTTTCTTGCCTGCATTTGAACAGTTTATTCAGCAAAATACTTCACAATAAAATATTGAACAGAAATCTGGTTAAGGGACAGTCATGGCTACTGCACAGCAAATTACAGCGCGTGAGCGTTTAGCAGCGTATTACTATTTATGTCGTTTTGATAAGCCAATTGGTACAGAGCTGGTGTTTTGGCCGACCATGTGGGCATTGTGGATTGCAGGAAAAGGCATCCCTGACTTAAAAATACTGTTGTTGATGATCTTGGGTGTGATTTTTATGCGGGCAGCAGGTTGTGCCATAAACGACTTTGCTGACCGTAAAGTTGATGGCGCTGTTGCCCGAACCAAAGACCGGCCTTTAGCGACCGGAGTCATTAAGCCAATAGAAGCCATCGGGGTGTTTATAATTCTCGTTGCGGCAAGTGCTTGCTTGTTGTTTTTTTTACCCGTAGAAAGCTTTTACTGGTCATTTGGTGCGTTGATATTGGCCTTTATATATCCTTTTATGAAACGCTATACCAACTTGCCTCAGGTTTTTTTAGGGGCGGCATTTTCATGGTCTATTCCGATGGCATATACCGCGGTCGGGCAGACACCTGATCTGACCTGTTGGCTTTTATACTTTGGTAACTTGGCTTGGACAGTAGCTTATGATACGCAATATGCCATTACTGACCGCGAATATGATTTAAAAATTGGGGTGAAATCAACTGCGATTTTATTCGGAAAATATGACATCGAAATCATTTCGCTATTACAGGCAGCAAGTGTGTTGCTGATCGGTGCGGTTTTGTATCGTGAAGCTTTACTGGTGCCTTTTGGATTAATGGCTTTGCTTATTGTTATGGCTGATTTTATTTATCAGTGGACAAAAACCAAGGACAGAAATCCGCAACTCTGCTTTTGGGCATTCCGTCATAACCGTTGGGTGGGACTGATTATTTTTGTCGGGATCTTTATTGCATTGCTTTAATGCTAAGTTGATTTGAAAGCTGAGTTTTATCAAAAGCCTCTATTCTATAATTGAGTAGAGGCTTTTTTATGCTTGATTAAGATGTCAGGGTAACCAAACAACTTGCGATAAAAAGAAAGTCTTAGATTTGAGTCACACGGCATTGTGCAAATGATTTCGTATTCTATTCATCCTGTCGACTAACATTGATGCTGATGACATTAGGGCTAGTAGTCTGGCGATATAGAGAAATAGTCTTGCTAAAGGGTGGGTTAAAGAATGTCTTTATGCAATTGTCGGACATTTGGAATCTCGGTGTAACGTAATACACGATAACCCGCTTCATGCAGCATGTGGTCACGAAATTTATCCTCTTCAACTTTGTATAGATGCGTTGGGTCATCTAGCTCAATAATCACTAAAACTTGTAGCGATTCATTAAGTAAAACGAAGTCGGTGACTTTGCGATTGAACTGGTTACGAATTTTAAGATTATGACTGGTAATGAGTGCACTAAAGGCAACTTGTGCCAAAACATGATATTGCGGGAAAGCTTCTTTTAAACGAACGTACATTCTGCATTCATAAGGGGTAATGACGCGTTTCGGATAAAACTTTTTTTTGCTTTTGAAGTATTGCTGACCATATAGAATGATCAATGCAAGACTGGCAATAATACCAATAACAAGAAAGGTGGATGAACTAGAATTAAACACGATATGAATCTACAGATAAGAAAAAACCCACTCAAGTAGAGTGGGTTTTTAGAATTTGGCTCTCCAACCTGGGCTCGAACCAGGGACCTGCGGATTAACAGTCCGTCGCTCTACCGACTGAGCTATTGGAGAATCTGGTACGCATTCTATGTATCTAAGTTGAAGGGGTCAAGGGCTTAGGCTTAAAAAAATCAGGAAAATGAACTGAATGTATTAAAAACAAACTTATTGCTGATTATTTAAGTGATTTTATTAAGTTTATATAATGTTCTTTGTTTTGTAAGGGCTGTGCTTTACGATATTCGTTGATCAATTACATCAGCTCGGCTTGGGCGGACTCAGCTTGTTGCGTTTATGGGATTTATTAAAATATTCTTATTTGTATGAACATGATTAAATTTTAATAAGCGAAAAAAATAGATAGGAAATAATCTAAGATTTAAATAAAAATTAGTGAATAAAAAAAGCCCACTGCATCATGAGTGGGCTTTTTAGAATCTGGCTCTTCCACCTGGGCTCGAACCAGGGACCTGCGGATTAACAGTCCGTCGCTCTACCAACTGAGCTATGGAAGAATAGATGGCTCTCCAACCTGGGCTCGAACCAGGGACCTGCGGATTAACAGTCCGTCGCTCTACCGACTGAGCTATTGGAGAATCTGATGCGCATTTTAGGGATGAAAAGCTAAGTCGTCAACACGTAAATATAAACAAATGAATCATTTGCCTTATAATTATGCAGATATACCCCAAAAATAAAAAAACCACCCATAAAGGGCGGTTTTTTGTGCCTAAATAAAATTTATTTTAAATCTTATTTTTCAACACCAGCTTCTTGGCCAGCATATTTAGCATTTGCGTAATCCCAGTTTACCAAGCTTTCTAGGAAAGTTTTGATGTAAACAGGACGTGCATTACGGTAGTCGATGTAATAAGCATGTTCCCAAACGTCAATTGTCAACACAGCCACTTTACCGTGAGCAAGTGGAGTATCAGCATTTGCAGTTTTAAGAATAGAAAGGTTGCCATTTACTTCGTCAGCAACCAACCAAGCCCAACCTGAACCGAATTGAGTTGTTGCAGCAGCAGCAAATTCTTCAGCAAATTTTTCATAAGAGCCGAAAGCTTCATCAATTTTAGCAGCTAAAGTGCCAGTCGCTTTACCACCACCGTTTTTAGCCATACAGTTCCAGTAGAATGTATGGTTCCAAACTTGAGCAGCGTTGTTAAATACGCCAACTTTAGCAGCATCACCCGCAGATGCTTTGATGATTTCTTCTAAAGTTTTACCTTCAAGCTCAGTACCTTTAATTAAGTTGTTAAGGTTAACAACATAGGTATTGTGGTGTTTGTCATGATGGTATTCTAAAGTTTCTTTGCTAATGTGTGGAGCAAGATCTTCATAACCGTATGGAAGTGCCGGTAAAGTAATCGTTGTCATTTTTCAATTCCTTGCGTTTTGCTGGGTTTTGACATTAAGTGCCCTTATTGTAATAGATTCTTGACCTGAATTGCGCATTGCTTATAAATAACAATACACAATAAAGCCTGAATTTATACGTTTAAAGAAAATGTCAATCCGTCAAATTTGAATTAAATCGGATTGTTTAATTCAAGGTAACTATACTCAATATCGAACTGTTCTGAAATAGCTTTTGCCAGACGTTGTACACCATAACGTTCGGTTGCATGATGCCCGCAAGCGTAATAATGCACGTTCAATTCTTTGGCTTCATAAAAAGTACGTTCACTGACTTCACCTGAAATATAAGCATCACAATTTTGTTCAGCCGCTTTGCCAATAAAATCTTGTGCTCCACCGCTACAGAAACCGATTTTCTGGATTGATGTTTTATCAGCAGCAAGATGGATGGCATTAAAATCTAAACGCTGCGACACATATAACTTAAACTCTGCAGCAGACACGGGTTGTTTTAAATAACCAATATTGCCAATCGGGTTGCGTTCGCTTGGATCTAAAGCTTCAATATTTTCTAATGCTAAAAGATCCGCAATCGCTGCATTGTTACCTAAAGTAGGGTGACTATCTAAAGGTAAGTGATAAGCGGCCAATGAAATATCATGTTGAATTAAACTTTTTATGCGTTTGCCGCGCATGCCGGTAATCGGGTAGGGTTCGCCTTTCCAAAAATAGCCGTGATGGACCAGCAGCAAATCGGCCCCTTGTTTAATCGCGGCTTCAATTGCATCTTGTGATGCAGTCACTGCACACAAGATTTTATTAACATCGGATTTACCTTCAATTTGCAGACCATTGGGTGCATAGTCTTTAAATTCATGTGATTTCAGGGTTTGGTTACACCACTGAATAATCTCGTCGAGCTTTGCCATAAATTTCTCAAAAGCCTAAATATTTAACATCATCAAAACATATTTTGAATTGTAACTAAAGCATCACAAAACTCTTGCACTATTTTTATGTTTCCTGCTGTATTTCATTTTACAATGGCACATAAATTACTTAGTCATCAACGAATTAAAATATTATTAGAGGAAAGTAACGTGCGCCGCACATTTATATGGTTACCTTGGGTTTTACTCATTTTGGTCACGCTCGGTTTTCTTGCATGGCAGCAATACCAGCAGCCTAAAGCACCTGTTGCGGCTGATGGCGTAAAAATGCCGGTAGAAAAAGTAGAGTCGTTAGTCACTACCACACGAACAGGCGCTATTGATTCTTATAATGCTGCGGTTAAAGTGGCTGCGCCTGCAGTGGTGAATATTTTTACCACCCAGAAAGTGAATCAAGCTGAACATCCTTTGTTAAATGATCCTGCATTTCGTGAATTTTTTGGTGATCAAGCACCGGATCAATTCGGTCAGGAACAAAATGAAAATAGCCTCGGCTCGGGGGTTATTGTGCGTTCTGACGGTTATATCTTGACCAACAACCATGTGGTTGCGCAGGCTGATCAAATTGTGGTTGGGTTAAATGATGGGCGTCGCGCTGTAGCAAAAATTATTGGCACAGATCCCGATTCTGATCTTGCCGTAATCAAGATTGAATTAGACAAGCTTCCGGTTTTACCGTTTAAACTGAGTGGCAATGAAGTGGGTGATGTAGTCCTTGCCATTGGTAATCCATTTGGTGTGGGGCAAACCGTGACTCAAGGGATTATTTCTGCTACCAATCGCTCAGATTTGGGCATCAATACCTATGAAGACTTCATTCAGACAGATGCTGCGATTAACCCAGGTAACTCGGGTGGTGCGCTGATTGATGTGGCGGGTAATTTGATTGGTGTGAACACAGCTATTTTCTCTCAATCGGGCGGTTCACTGGGTATTGGTTTTGCCATTCCTGCGAAAGTTTGTCAGCAAATCCTGAATTCAATTTTGAAAGATGGTCGTGTGGTTCGTGGTTGGTTGGGAATCAGCTTGATGCCAGTGCAACAGGATAATATTCTTGAACCTAAGCACACAGGTGTTGTGGTTGCAGATGTACTTCCTCAAGGCCCAGCAGCTAAAGCGGGAATTAAAAAAGGCGACAAGATTATCCAAGTGAATGGCGAACCGATCAATTCAGCATCTCACCTGATTAATTATGTTGCATTGCAAGCTCCAAATAGCACGATTAAAGTTGAAGTCGTGCGAGGTGAGAAACCCTTAACCGTGGATGTAGTGGTGGCTGAACGTAAAGCACAGAATAATAATTCACAATATATTCCTTTGCCTCAGCAATAAAGAATGTATAGCCATCCAATTTTGAGATGGAATAAAGAAAGAAAAAGCGCATTTCGATGCGCTTTTTCTTTTGTTGCTAATTTATTGCTTACTCATTAGATAACTTTTATAAATCAAAAAATGTTTAAGAGTCCGTTGATGAAATCAGAATGCTTTAGTTTATTAATTCAGTTTTTATGCCTTTGCGTAGAGTATGTTTCTTTTTTTTTAAAGGTCTAAATAATGATCTCAAAATATATGTGGAGTCCACTCAAAGCTGGCTATTCTTAAATAATAAATTTTTTAAATCTCAAAACATTTCTACCTATGAATAATGTAACTTGATGTTTTAGATAGATCGTATAGATTTAATGGGAAAACAGAAAATTTGGATAATTGTTTTTATAATGTTTTAAACAGTTATAGATTATTCAGGCAAAAAAAAGCCCGCTTTAATGCTGCGGGCTTTTTCGTATTTGGCTCTCCAACCTGGGCTCGAACCAGGGACCTGCGGATTAACAGTCCGTCGCTCTACCGACTGAGCTATTGGAGAATCTGCCTGCGATTATAAGGAGATTTTATGGGGGGTCAAGCTAAAAGTGTCATGATTCCTTCATTTTTGTGCTGTATGCTTTTTATTTAGACAAATAAATCAAAAACGTTAAAAAAACTTGCACAGCCAAAATCGGCTTGTTAGATTAAATGCATAACAGAGCGTTTGAATGAAAGTTCAGACAGTGTGGATTTAAACCAACTTGCCAGCACTAAAATGGCTAAACAGGAGAAAGCGAATGCTTACGATTGCCGAAATCTTTTCAAATTTATCTTTTTATCAAGACAATTACCTGTCTATTATTCAAGACCCCGAGCAGTATCAAACTGCGGTAGAAGATGCTTATATCCAAGTGTGGCCTGTCGGGACTCAGAACTTGTATTTGGGTGATTTATTGCAACTTTGGTTTAGCGATAAATGGTTAATTAATTCGCCTTGCCAATTGCTTTTAGACAGTTATTCCAAGGGTCGCAAGCAAGCTTTTCAACGTGATCATGATTTGTATTTATATCAGTTGAATGGCAGCGCTTTATCGGGACGCAATAATTCTAAAGTCTGGTCAATATCGGAACACAAAAAACTCGCTGTATCACTCGATAGCGTGTTTAAATACTTATGTATTTATAAAGGCACTTCACGCCCAGAAGTCGACTTTGCAGCGCTAACGAAATCATTTAAATCAGCGAGCTAATCCTGATTAAACTATAGAGCTTAATTAATGACTTAAGCTCTTTTTCTTATCTTTTTTAAAGACCGGATTTAACCTTAACGGATAATCATGCAAGTCGCAGTGGCATGCGCATAAAGTTTGCCATCTTCATCGATAATTTTACCTTCAGAAATACCCAGGTTTTTGCTGAGATTAATGACTGTACCCACGGCATGAAGCTCTTTATCCTGAGGGATAGGACGGCACATTTTTATATTTAAGTCGATCGTGCCATAACCTACGCCTGCTTCCAGCATGCTGTGTACGGCACAACCAGTGACAGAATCCAGTACGGTTGCTGCAAAACCGCCGTATACGCCGCCTAAAGGGTTTAAATGGCGATGATCTGCTTTTACTGTGAAATGAATTATTCCTTCTGAAACTTCGTAAGGTTGCATAGGAATGGTTTCACTAATACTTGCAGCTGGAATTTTTCCTGTACACATGGCTTGTAACAGTTGTAGTCCTGTCATTTCTTTGGGATTCATTCTATTCATTTTCCTTTCTTGGATTGATAAGTTCTAAAAAAGAACTTGGATTCAAATTAACCAGATGCTTAAAATTCGTCAAGGACTATTCAACTGCCTTTACTTAAAGGGTAGGCAAACAAATTGTAAGAAAATTTTTTTGTATAAAATATTAAGATGCCGCTACGTTATTCTTTAAGAAAAATAAAAATGGATAAAAACATATAAGGTCTGCTTAGCTGGTTCAACCACTTTTCATGTTCGCAGAATCATCAGGTTCACGTATGTCATTGTTCGATGTGTCGTAGACAAAATAGCGGAATGATGATGACTATTGATGCGAGTCAGGACAGTTTGGTCTTTACTGACAAGAAAAATTTATTGATTTACCCTTCTTTGGCGTGGGGAGAGCGGGGTTTTTGTGATCAGTCTGGTAGCACTTCGTTTTGGCGTACTCGAAATCACAGCTATTGTGGTATTCGTGTCTTGGCTTTAAATAAACAGTCTGATGATTTTAAATTGGATTTAGAAATTTATATTGATCATAAACCTAAATTTTATAGTTTTACAAATAAACCAAAAAGTGAACAGAAGAGCAGGTAGTAGCATTATTTTATCAAAGGGATCAATAATAATTTTGACGAGTTTTGGCGAGATTTCTATGTATGATTCAAAATATAGAAAAGGTTGTAGCAACAACAACAGAGTTTGATCAGAAAATAGTTGTGAAACTACACATAATGATTTTTTAAATAAAAATTAGATTTTTAATTTATAAAAAAACCCGCGAATTTCGCGGGTTTTTTAAAATCTGTTTTTAAGGCAGATTATTTTTCAGCAGCAATTGAAGCAATCGCAGCGTCTACGCCTTCAATTGAATCAGCCGCTTTCTTAATACGAGCAAGCGCATCAACAAGCACTTCGTCCGCAGTTGCGTAAGAAATACGCATGAAGCCACCAAGACCAAAGGCATCACCAGGAACAACAGCAACGCCTGTTTCTTCCAATAACCATGCAGAGAATTCTGTGCAAGATTTTAAACCTTTTGCACGAATTAACGGTTTGATGTTTGCATAAGCATAGAATGCACCATCAGCAGGAAGGCAAGAAATACCGTTGATTGCATTTAAGCCGTCCATCACTAGGTCGTGACGACGTTTGAATGCTTCAATCATTGGTTCAAGCACGTCTTGAGGACCATTCAATGCAGCTTCAGCAGCAACTTGCGAAATTGAAGTTGGGTTTGAAGTGGATTGAGACTGGATTTTTTTCATTGCGCCAATCAGTTTAGCAGGACCTGCTGCATAGCCAATACGCCAGCCAGTCATTGCATAGGCTTTAGACACACCGTTAAGAACGATTGTGCGGTCATACAGGTCTGGAGCAACAGTTGCGATGTTATAGAACTCGTCATCCCAACGGATTGGTTCGTACATATCATCAGAAGCAATATAAACTTCAGGATATTTACGTAGAACATCAGCCAAAGCTTCTAATTCAGCTTTAGTGTAGATCATGCCAGTCGGGTTAGATGGGCTATTAAGCACAACTAAACGAGTTTTATCAGTGATTGCTGCTTCTAATTGAGCTGGAGTGATTTTGAAACGTTGTTCTTCGCCACATTTAACAACAACAGGAACACCTTCAGCGATGATCACCATATCTGGATAGCTGACCCAGTATGGCGCAGGGATGATCACTTCATCACCTTTGTTTAGCAAAGCAAGTGCTAAGTTAAAGAATGATTGTTTGCCGCCGCAAGAAACCAAAATTTGGTTTGCTGCATAGTCAAGATTATTGTCACGTTTAAATTTCGCGATAATCGCTTTTTTAAGACCTGGAGTACCGTCAACAGCGGTATATTTTGTAAAGCCGTTGTTGATCGCAGTAATTGCTGCATCTTTGATGTGTTGTGGGGTATCAAAATCTGGTTCACCTGCGCCCAAACCAATTACGTTTTTACCAGCAGCTTTAAGTTCAGCAGCCTTATTGGTAACAGCAAGTGTAGGGGACGGTTTGATGGCATTGACACGATCAGAGAGACGTACGTCCACGGCAGTATTCCTTCTTATAGGGATTAAAAAATAAAAAAGCACACTATCTTAGCCTAAAAGACAGGAGAAAGGGGTGCAAGAAATAGACGATATGTAAAAAATATATTTTTATGAATAATTGTTTTAATCGTTTTGGCTTTAATGGATACGATTTTAGGTTTATCCAAGAAGATAAAATAACTCAAGACATTGAATGTTTGGAAAGAGCTTTAACTTAAATAATGTGACTGGATGAAATAAAAAAAAGCTTAAACATAAAAATGGCTACCTTGAGGTAGCCATTTTTTAAGATGCAATTTAAATATAAAAATTACATGAAACGGGATAAATCTTCTTCAGGACGTGCAGTCAGTACCTCAACACCTGTTTTGGTTACTAAAAGGGTGTGTTCATATTGTGCAGATAATTTATGATCTTTAGTGACTACCGTCCATTTATCACCCAGTAGTTTAGTTTGCCAAACACCCGCATTCACCATAGGTTCGATGGTGAATGTCATTCCTTCTTCCAGAATCATGCCGGTATTCGGTTGACCGTAATGAAGAACTTGAGGTTCGTCATGGAATACAGTGCCAATACCATGACCACAATATTCACGTACAACGCTAAAACGTTCAGATTCAACATATTTTTGAATGGCATTACCAATATCGCCAATGGTTGAACCCGGTTTAACCGTTTCTATACCGCGGTACATGGCTTCTTGAGCAACTTTACACAGGCGGTCAGCTAAAATAGAAGTTTCACCACCGACGATGTACATCATGTTGGTATCGCCGTGGTAACCGTCTTTAATGACAGTGACATCAATATTTAAAATGTCGCCTTTTTTTAATACTTTGGTGTCAGATGGAATGCCGTGGCACACCACATGGTTTACAGATGTACAGATCACATGCTGGAATGCAGGACGACCGGGCGCTGCACCGTAACCTAAACAAGCTGGAATGGCATCTTGTTTGTTGACAATATAGTCATGACAAATCGTATCAAGCTCAAGGGTCGTCACACCTGGAACAATATGCGGTTTGATCATATCCAGAATTTCTGCTGCCAGTCGTCCCGCCACACGCATTTTTTCAATTTCATCAGGGGTTTTAATGAGTCGACGTGGAGCTTGGTAAGTACTGTTCATGATCTCTAAAAACTTTTGGAAATTTGTATGTGACTATGGTATAAATAGCCGCCCATTTTATCAAATGCTTTTTCGTGAATAAATTTCACGGGCTTTGTTGGATGGGGCAACAAAATCCGCACATATATCGACACATTTCTCTGGGTGCTCTGCAAAGAGTGGAGAATGCGGATATATGGAGGCCTAACCCAAACTTTAAGGTAAAGAAAATGGCAGATTACAACGTAAGCATGCGCGACCTTCTTCAAGCTGGCGCGCACTTTGGTCACCAAACTCGTTTCTGGAATCCAAAGATGCGTGAATACATCTTTGGTGCGCGTAACAAAATTCACATCATCAACCTTGAACATACTGTTCCTGCGTTAAATGATGCTTTGAACTTTGTTAACAATCTTGCTAGCAAAAAGAACAAAGTATTGTTCGTTGGTACTAAACGTGCTGCATCTAACATCATCCGTGAACAAGCGCAACGCGCTGGTCAACCATATGTTGATCACCGTTGGTTAGGTGGTATGTTGACGAACTGGAAAACTCTTCGTCAATCAATCAACCGTTTAAAAGACCTTCAAACTCAATCTCAAGACGGTACTTTCCTTAAGCTTACTAAACGTGAAGCTTTAGAGCGTACTCGCGAGATGGAAAAACTTGAACGTGCTTTAGGCGGCGTTAAAAACATGGGTGGTTTACCTGACGCATTATTCGTAATCGACGTTGACCACGAATCAATCGCGATTAAAGAAGCTAAAAACCTTGGTATTCCTGTAATCGGTATCGTTGATACAAACTCTAACCCAGACAACGTAGACTACGTTATTCCGGGTAATGACGATGCAATCCGTGCCGTTACACTTTACGCTTCTGCTATGGCTGATGCGATTCTTGCTGGTAAAGAGTACGCTCAATCACAAGCAAACGCTCAAGCTAAAGTTGAAGAAGTTGCTAAAGAAGCTCCAGAGGCTTAATGCGTTTTGACGCAGGTTTGTCATTTTTGCGCCATGTAATGGTGGCAAATTAAGCGTCAAGAAAGCAGAACGGCCCAGAGAACACTTTGGGCCGTTTTTGTTGAACAGATTCATTTTTCTACCGTATTTAGGAGAACAACATGACTGCAGTTACTGCGAGCATGGTAAAAGAATTACGTGACCGTACTGGTCTTGCAATGATGGAATGCAAAAAAGCATTAACAGAATCGAATGGTGATGTTGAATTAGCGATTGATAACCTTCGTAAATCAGGTCAAGCAAAAGCTGCTAAAAAAGCAGGTAACATTGCTGCTGATGGCGCGATCACGATTGCTCAAGAAGGCAATAAAGCGCTTCTTTTAGAAGTAAACTGCCAAACTGACTTCGTTGCTAAAGACGAAAACTTTGCTGGTTTCTCTGCTAAAGTTGCTGCTGCTGCGCTTGCTGCAAACGAAACTGATGCTGCTAAAATTGCTGAATTAAAACTTGAAGATGGCCAAACTGTTGAAGAAGCGCGTATTGCTCTTGTTCAAAAAATCGGTGAAAACATCCAAGTACGTCGTGCAAAAATTGTTGAAGGCGAAAACCTTGCAGTTTACAAACATGGTTTAAAAATCGGTGTTGTTGTGTCTTACACTGGTGATGCTGCGACTGGTAAAGGTATTGCAATGCACGTTGCTGCGTTCAACCCGGTTGCTGTAAATGCTGAAGGCGTATCTGCTGATCTTATCGCTAAAGAAAAAGAAATTGCTGAAGCGAAAGCATTAGAGTCTGGTAAACCAGCGAATATCGTTGAAAAAATGGTAACTGGTTCAGTTGAAAAATACTTGAACGAAGTTGTTCTTGAGCGTCAAATGTATGTAATCGACAACGACAAGAAAGTTGCCGATGTTCTTAAGTCAACTGCTACTACAGTTACTCAATTCGTTCGCTTTGAAGTAGGCGAAGGTATTGAGAAGAAAGCAGAAATGAGCTTCGCTGAAGAAGTTGCTGCTGCTCAAGCTGCTGCACAATAAAATTAACTTGATTTTTTAAGTTAAATTGTTTTGAAAAAAGCCCCATTTGGGGCTTTTTTTATGCCCCTCTGTATATTTTTTCATATGAATTGATTAGAATTATCCAATAAAAATAAGCAGTTAAATGCTTTAGTTGAATACACATCATATAAAAAATCAATTAAATATCAAAAGGTATAAATAATGAAAGAAAAACTCTTTGCAGGAATCATATGTATTTTAGGTATTTTTCTAGTCTTATCGGGGTGTAGTGAGCGAAGTGATCAAGCGAAGTTAGCTGAACGAGGCATTGAGGTAATGAGCCAGCCAATTACTGGGTATACTCAGCGCACGAAGCGAGGGGTCACTACGGGGTATGAGATATCACCGACATTTCAAACGATTACAGGGCAAACCTATACCTGTCATGGGAATGTCAGCGAGTCGACCATTAATCAATTACAACATAATCCCGTAATTAAAATTAAATATTTGTTGAATGAACCTTCGACTTGTACTGTGGATCATGCAGAAACAAGCGGGATTTGGTTTACGATCTTGATTGGTTTAGGTCTGGCCCTAGGGGCTGTTGCATATATCTATAACCGTTCATCGCTTTAACTATCCTGCTGAGAGGGGAAAATATTTTATACATTTAAGCAGGCAGTATTTTAGGAAACTTCCGCTTGGGGTTCTAAATCATGGTGGACTAACAACATAAAAGTGGTCAAGTTGGGGATTTGGGAAATGGGTAATGCTAAAACTGTAGTTTCCCACATTTTTCCTTCAGCTTTTAATCTAAAATAACCTTGTTCCAGCTCAATATTTGATAGCGACCTATAAAGATAATCCTTGTCTTTATAGGTAATACCTTGAGGGTGAATAGTTAAGTCCTGGTCTAATCTTAGTTTTTTCTGAGTTGAAAAATGTTCCCAACTCACAGGAAAAATAATTTTTTGTTCAAGTTGAGCAATGAGTTCAAATAAAGCATCCGCATCATTTACATTGGCATTAATGTTTAGCTTTTCTTTCGGGTTAATAATTTTGATTTTATAGTCATAATGGCGATACAGGAAGAATAATGAAGCAATATTTTTACGAATATAGATTCGTGATTCAGGCCGGATGGAAATGGAATTTTCTGTAAACAAGGTGCGGGTAGTAATTTTCCGACCTGTTACATTCACCTTGTAGCTAAACGATCGAATTGCCAAGGCAATCAGAACCACATAAATAATTGCAAAGACACTTTTTCCTCCAGGAGCGTCGATGGAAAGCAAAATAAGGGTTAAGCCAATTAGCAAAATACTCCAATAAACTTTACTTAGATTGTTTGTGCTGAACGTCATTTTATTATCCTTTGATATATTGGTTATTTTTATCAAGATTTATTTTCTTTGTTTTAACAGAAAATTTTTACTAAATCCATGAATTTTTTAAGTTATTTGGAGTGGAATTAAGGATTTTAAAAGCACAGAAAGTGTTTTAGTTTTTGAGAACATAAAAGCGATGCATTGTCTTCGCGGATTTCGTGGATAGGTGGATTTGTAGGCTATAATCTCAAGCTAAATTTGATGCAGAAAAAACGAATGGCAAATAAAACCAATTTGGGAATTGGCGCAGTTATTATTGTATTAACTGCCGCATATTTTGGAATTGATTTACAAGAACAGCAAAATACTTCAAATCAAACTCAGGATAATTCAAAATCACAAACTGAAATTTTATCGAAAACAGAACATCAGCCAGCATCGATAAAATCGAAACCAGTAATTTTACCCACGCAAAATGATGATCGAAAAATTCAACAGGCATTTCGAGAACAAAAAAGTGATATTCAAGTTCAATCAAGTGGGCGAGTGAAAGCTGTTTTGCATGATGATAATGAGGGTTTACGGCATCAAAAATTTATTTTGGAATTGGGGAATGGGCAAACGGTATTGGTGGCTCATAATATCGACTTAAGCCCACGCTTGGATGACTTGAAAAAGGGTGAAATTGTGCAATTTTATGGTGAATATGAGTACAGTGATCAAGGTGGGGTAATTCACTGGACTCATCATGATCCACAAAAAAATCATACTAATGGTTGGTTAAAGTATAAAGGAAGAACCTATCAATAAGGGTTCTTCGAAAGGCTAAAATGATGAAGGTGTCTAAATCACCCTCATTTGCGATTTTTGGCGTTTTTCCCATTTGGGTATCAATTTACCTAGATAGGCATCCATACACCATACCGGGCCAATGAGGAGGAATTGGAGATCTTTAAGGAAAGAAGGCTTTTTACCTTCGACTTTGTGCCCATAAAACTGTCCAATCCAGGCCAAAACGAAAATTGTGCTATAAAATCCGGTACCCACAGGTAAAATGAAAATAAGCCATGCCATAACAATCAATAGGGCTGCCATTGCCACAGCAAGTACCAGATCAAGGCGCGCATAAAAAATAAAAGTTAACACTAATATCAGGGCGGTAAGTAACGCACTGAAATGAGCAAGAATTCCAATGATTGAAAAAAGGATTGCAGGCACACACACCCAATGAATGGCTTTGTTGGTTTTGTCTTGATGGCTGTCACTGTATTCATCTAGCCATTCGGTTATTGTTTTCATTCTCCACTCCAGCAGGAATTAAGTTCCACAGACTTATTTTTATTCAAATTAAATATAAACCAGAACGAGAGAGGGGTCAAAAGAGTCGGTAGCTCAGCCTCGTTCACTTTAAGTAAACAGAATAGACGGTTCAATCTAAAACCGTATAGCAGGTGTATCACGGAGATTTAAGTTCTATATTTTTAAAGCTGGGATTTTGATAAATCTGCTGACCTTCCTTGTAAGTTGCGAGTATTTTTATATCTTTAATTTTTTTGTTCGGAACAGTCAGAGGGTTGTCACTCAGGATTACAAAATCAGCCAGTTTCCCTTTCGTTAGAGTTCCTTTGCTGTTTTCTTCAAAATATTGGTAAGCCGCCCAGTCGGTGAGCGACTTTAAGGCAATATAAGGACTAACCCGTTGTTCAGCACCCAGTATTTTGCCACTGCGTGTAACGCGGTTTACCGTGCTATCCAGTGTCATCATGCTATGAGGTGGAATAACCGGAGCATCATGATGTTCGGTAAACAAAATTCCTTTGCGTAACGCAGAGCCTGTCGGTGAAATACGATTTGCCCGATCGACCCCCAGTGTTTCATCTCTGTGCCAGTCACCCCAATAATAGGTATGTAATGAAAAGAAAGATGGAATGAGTTCAAGAGATTTAGCTTTATCTAGCTGATCTTCACGCATGGTTTGCGCATGAATAATGACATTGCGTCGGTCTAATTTTGGATAGTGCTGGGTTGCAGTTTCAATATCATTTAAATATTGGTCAATTGCAGCATCACCATTGGCATGAGCCAAGATTTGCCAATGATGTTCAAATGCTAGATTGATTGCGTCCTGCAAAATTTTATTGTCAGGAAAGGCAGGATAGCCTGAATAGTTTTTAGCTTTGCCTTCTGGTGGAATTAAATAGGGTTGAGTCAGCCATGCCGTTTTACCCTGAGGCGATCCATCCAGACTGATTTTAACGCCCCCGATGCGAAAATGGTGATCATAGTTGCGACTCGTGCCATGTTTAAGCATGTATTGTTTTTCGTTATTGATGTCGGGGTAAGCCACCAAATCAATCGATAATTTTCCTTGTTTGGCTAAGTTTCGCCATAATTCACTTGTTCCTGCATCCGCACGACCTTCCTGAACAGTTGTGTAGCCATTTTGGATATAGGTCTGAATGGCCAGAAGCGCCATTTTCTCCATAATATTGAGTGGGACATTTTTAAAAGCTTGCATCATGGCACTAAAAACAGCACTTTCTTCAAGCACACCATTTGGCTCCATGGAGTCGTTCATCCGACGAATCACGCCACCAGACGGATTGGGTGTTTTTGCATTGATGTTGAGTATTTCTAAAGCCTTATGATTTACCGATGCTAGATGGCCAGATTGATGCAGAATCAAGACGGGATGATCCTTAGAGATCTGATCCAGTTCTGTTGCTGTAGGATGGCGTTTCTCTTTGAGTTGAGCATCATCATAACCGTTGCCCATAATCCAGCCGGATGTCTGAAAAAATTCGGGGTTTTGCTGCTGCCAGCTTTTCATGGCAGCAATTAGCGTGTGGATATCGCTCACTGCTCCATCTGGAGGGGGATAAAGATTCGCAACCGTTTGTTGTAAGCCGACACTGTTGACATGGCTATGTGCATCGATGATACCTGGGATGACGGTACGCTGTTCTAAATTAAGTTGCTGCGCGTGTGGGGCAATTTTACGTGCTTGTTGAAGTTTTCCACTGAACTGGATATGACCTGCTTGAATCAGTAAGGCTTCGACATAGGTCGGTTGCATTCCTTCCATGGTCAAAATGGGACCACCATAAACCAAGAGAGTATTAGACGCTTTTTCTTGAATCGGTTCATGTTGTGCTGTAGGTAAGTTTGAGCATGCAGCAAGCAAAGTGAGGGGGATTGCCGAAATGATGCATTTGGCGATCAAGTGAGATGTATGGCGCTTTTGGGGTTTCGGTAATATATTCATCCTCGACTCTTATCATTATTAATACGCTGTATTTATTAAACACCAAGAGCAGGCTTAAAACAAAGTTTTTTCAGGCATTAAAAAAGCCACATTACGTGGCTTTTAAGTCAAATGTATTAGGAGGCAAGCATCATCTTATGAATTTGGACCATCAACACGTTCAATATTTACTTTTGCAGTACCTGCATTGGTAATACCTAACTGTTTCGCAGCACCATAAGACAGGTCTAGAACTCGGTTGCCATGGAATGGACCACGATCATTTACTTTTACCACAACACTCTTGCCATTGGTTTTATTGGTTACGCGAATATAGCAGTTCAACGGCAGGCTACGGTGAGCTGCAGTCAGACCATTCATATCGAATGTTTCACCACTTGCTGTTTTACGACCATGAAACTGGCGACCGTACCAAGATGCAGCACCTGTTTGGCTAAATTTACGAACTGTATTCGATGCAACAGTGTTTAGTTTTTCAATCACTGAAGGCTCGTCTTCAGGAATTTCAATTTTTGCTGCAATGGTTTGACGACGGATTTTATCGCCAGAACGCTCAGTGATTGAAAGACTATTTAAATTTGAGAAGTGTGAATTGAACTTTTGAGCGTCTTTATTAAGTACACGCGTAGCTAAGCGAGAGTTGTCATTATCTGTATTGAATGATGTCTGAACCAATTCCGCTTGAGACTGACTCAGGGCAAAAGTGGTCGTTAAAGCTAAAATATATTTAACCGATGAATGCATTATTAAACTCCTAAAGACCATTGACTTAATTTCATTTAAAAACTTGAAATATAAGCAATCCAGTCTGTTAATTCTCTTTTGCAACTACATTTGACGAGATGGATAATATTCATGCCATGCTAAAGCTGTCTACTCTTTAACTGAAAATATTACAAAAAGGACAGAAATAGAACGTTTTTCGGTTAAAAAATAATCAATATTGTAACAGTATGTTTATAATGCCTGTTTTGTGCGCCATTTTGCATAAAAAAACCTTGACTTTTGTTATTTTTGGTAAAAAACAGCCTTAACGGCTGGCAATTTCGGTGCCTAATTGCCATACCGCAGTGGCATACATACGGCTCTTGTTATAGGTCGTAATCACTTGAAAATTTGGATAAGTTATATAATAAATTGGCGCATAACTCTCTTGAAGCTGAATAATATTCACCATATCTAGATCGTCTATTTTCACAATCGGATTTGTTGGCGTAACACCTTGATTCTTTAACACTCCATAAGGAGTGGGTTGTTCCAAGTTTTTCGCGATAATCGATTCCGGATTACTTCCTGTATAGCGTGCTGCAAAGCCGATAGGTTGATTGCGCTGCCAGCCATGTTGAGACAAATAATTGGCAATCGAGCCAATCGCATCTACCGCTGAATTTCTAAGGTCAATATGCCCATCAGCATCATAGTCAACGCCTAATTTAGGGATGTTACTTGGCATAAATTGAGGGTAGCCGATTGCCCCTGCATAAGAGCCCTTCACTGAATTGGTGGGAATGCCATCTTTATATGACCATGCAATCAGTGCAGAGAGTTCATCTTGAAAATATTGTGCTCGTCGCTCATAACCAAAACCTAAGGTTGCCAATGCATCACGAGTGACAAAATTACCTTTATTTGCACCGAACCCCGTTTCTACACCTAGAATACCTAAAATTACTGATTGAGGCACACCAAACTGTTGTTCGGCACGGTTTAAAGTGTCGGCATATTGATTTTTAAAGCGTACTCCGCGTTGGATGGTGCTTTCAGCCATAAAGTTGGTTTTATATTCGTACCAAGGCTTACTTTCGCCTGGGCGATTCATGATATTAATAATATTAGGGAGGTTTTTTGAGCCATTCATAGCCCAATCAACTTGCTCTGCACTTAAGCCATAGGTCTGCATGGTTTTTTGTTTAAAGCTGTTATATGCAGGAAGATTGTAGAAATCATTGGCCTGACAGAAACTGGTGATAGAAAGTGCACCGAGAAGTAAAGGAAGACGTTTAATTTTGTTATAAAAGTTGATACTTAACATATTACTCAAAGTTCCAAAAACATAATCAGTGTGTGAATTGACATCACGACGCTAAAAGCCGCTATTACAAATATAAGGATTGAAAATCCATCCCGTGAAAGGTAACGGAATTTTTCAAATGGTTAAGATAGCATTGACTGAGGCTACAACAACAATTACATATACAAAAAAAGACAAAGATCGTGGTTCTACATATAATTTTACGTATATAAGACCAGTTCTGATGGCTATATTTTGCGGTTAGAGATAAAAGGACAAAAATAAAAATCAGCCTGATTACTTGAGCGAATCAGTTCTGATGTTTGGAATCAATTGCAATGATAAGGTCTATCGAGATTTAGCGTAATAAATTTAGCCGTGATTGAGCTTTCTTAAACAGTATATGATTGGAAATGCATCAGAATATGTTGTCCGATTAGACGAATACTTGTTGCCATCAAATCATCTGATATTTAACGATGAAATAAAATAATGTTTCCCGATTGCCTTGTGTTTCAGCTCTATAAAAAAGCTTTCATAAAGGCAAAAACGAGTGTGCACCTATAGCCTTCTGTCTATTATTTAAAAATCAGAAAATAGCTTTACTAAACAAAAAATTATTTATTTAACCTTTTATTAATTATCACTGCTATAAAGGTGATAAGGATAATATTTTAGGTCGGAATAAGAATAGTGCAGAGAATAAGCTTTGATAGAATTTAGCTACCCTCATCACTCCATATAGAAAAATTTTTCATAAAAATGCAGGAATCTAAAACTGATAAATGTCCTGTTTCTGCAATCAATCTAAGATAAAGTAAAGTTTTAAAAATGGATTCAGATCAATCATCCATGAAGGCCGTATCGTTTATTCTTTGTTTAATGATGCTTTGATAGCAAAATTTTGTCATAAAAAAAACCCAGCAATCGCCAGGTTTTAGATAGTTTAGAATGCTTAAGCATGAAATAAGGTGTCGTGGTATTCCGCAAGTGCCAGAAGCTCAGCTTTATTCAAATTTGGAATAATTTTATCCACTGCAATATGCACGGCTTTAATCACCGCAGCAGAGCCAATATCCGCTGCCTTACGCTTAATCATGCCTAAATCGAGGGTCTTGTTAAAGTCATTCATAAAATGACGCACGGTCGCTTCAGCAAATTGCTTATACGATTCAGTCAGCGCCGCCTTATTGATGTCATTACCCGCTTTAATTTCGGCATAACTGTGTTTGAGGTTGGTCACCAAACTGGCATCTAAATGCTCGCCTACACGCAAGTTGCCTTCCGCATCTTTAAATAAGCTTTTTTCAGAAAACTCAATCGATTGCTTAACCACATCATTTGAAGATTTACCCATCAACTGTTTCAATAAGACAGCAACAGTAGATTTGATATAACCCGCCAGTTTTTCAGCAGTATCGCGCTTATCACTGGCTGGAAAACGACGCACCAGCTCAGTCAAAATACCATCAATGATCTCTTCATTAATCAGCAATGCGGTCTTGTCGCGTAAAGGGTAAAGCGGTTCGCTGGAATTTTTCTTTTCCTGAGCGGTTTGAATACTGCTTAATAATTCTGCAGAAGGAATAAATCCAAAAAATGGCATGTTAAAAAACCTCAATGTTCTTTATTTTATTGTCGCGCCAAACGAATGGGGCGAGGCATCCATGTCGCATCCGATACACGGCAAGGGTTGATGTCTAATCCACCACGACGTGTATAAGTTGCATAGACCATCAGCTTTTCTGGCTTAAGGTTTTGCCAAATATCGGCAAACATCTGTTCCACACATTGTTCATGGAAACCATTATGCTGACGGTAAGAAATAATATAAGCTAAAATACTGCGATAACAAGGTTTTTTACCCTGATATCGAATAAAAACTGTGCCCCAGTCGGGCTGGCCAGTGACCGGGCAGTTACTGCGAAGTAAATGTGAATACAGTTGAATTTCGAGTTCGTCAGTATTTTCTGGATCTAATTTTAATAAAGTCGCATCTGGGTGATTCTCTAAGCGTTCAGGGCTTAAATCATCAATACAAATCCCTTCAGGTTTAGAAATATCCAGATCATCTGCCTGGAATAAAGTCAGGCTGATGGGTGCACCTGCCGCTGCGGATAAATCTTTTTCAACCGTGGCAATAAAACTATCTTTTGAATCGAATTTGGTAAAGTTCATACTATTAAAGTAGAGCTTTAACGATTTTGATTCGATCAGGTTTGGCGATGATGCCGGTAAGCTCATACGACCAATTGCAACCTGTGGAATGCCTGCTGCATTTAACCAAGAAATTTCAAAAACATGCCACCAGTCTTGACCTTGCTGAATGCCTTCAACATGGGCATATTTTTCACGGGCTTGAGCGCGTGCAATTGGAAACAGAATAGCGGGTTGATATTCTGTCGGATAATTGGTGTCTTTACCTAAGGGAGAATGTTCTACACTCATTATTCACGCATTCCTGAACCACGAGAAAGTAAATAGTAAGCTACGCCGTAAAGTGCCACACAACATAAGGTGATGATGCTTAATGAAAGTGAAACATTGACATCACTATGACCTAAAATGCCGAAACGGAAAGCATTGACCATATATACGATCGGGTTAATTAAAGAGAGATTTTGCCAAAATGGGCTTAAAGCACTAATGGCATAGAATACACCACCTAAATAGGTGAGTGGAGTCAATACGAAAGTGGGGATAATCGAAATATCATCAAAAGATTTCGCATAGACTGCATTAATCAGACCACCGAGTGAAAACAACAACGAGGTAATCAAAACTGTATATATGGTCACAAACCAGTTGGTGATATATAAGTCAGTAAAGAACATGCTCATGGCAGTCACCAGAATGCCGACCAAGACGCCACGACACACACCACCAATCACATAGCCCCAAAGAATCATATGCAGCGGCACAGGACTCATGATCAGTTCTTCAATACTTTTTTGGAATTTTGCACTAAAGAAACTGGAAGATACGTTGGCATAGCTATTGGTAATCACGGCCATCATAATCAGGCCGGGCACAATAAACTGCATATAGCTAAAGCCGCCCATTTGGCCAATCCGAGATCCGACCAAATTACCAAAAATCACGAAGTACAAACTCATGGTAATGGCCGGAGGTAACAGGGTTTGCGGCCAGATGCGCATAAAACGACGCACTTCTTTATGCACTAAGGTATAGAGCGCAACACTGAGTTGATTAAAGTTCATTGCGCTGCTCCATCAAGATTTTTTTCGACCATTTTCACAAACAGTTCTTCTAAGCGATTCGATTTATTACGCATACTACGCACTTGAATGCCTTGCGCTTCCATAAGCTGGAACAATTCATTCACGGTATGTGCTTTGTCCATGGTGACTTCTAAAGTGACCGGATCGATTAAATTAAAACGCACACCAATAATTTCAATATTGACGGGTTCAATCGGTTCGACCAAATCAAAAATAAAGGATTCTTCACTGAGCTGATTGAGGAAAGATTTCATACTGGTGTCTTCTTTAATCACACCACGGTCAATAATGGCGATGCGACGACACAACATTTCTGCTTCTTCTAAATAATGCGTGGTCAGAATAATAGAGGTGCCATTTTCATTCATTTCGGTGAGGAAGTCCCACATTGAACGGCGTAATTCAATGTCTACACCCGCAGTCGGTTCATCCAGAATAAGCAGTTTAGGTTGATGCATCATGGCACGGGCAATCATTAGACGGCGTTTCATCCCGCCAGAAAGCATACGTCCTTGAATGGCACGTTTATCCCAAAGACCAAGTTTTTCTAAGTATTGCTCAGCCCGTTGTTCCGCAATTTTTTTTGGAATGCCGTAATAACCGGCTTGAGTCACTAAAATGTCAAAGGTTTTTTCAAATTGACCAAAGTTGAATTCTTGCGGTACAACGCCTAAGCATTGCTTGGCTTCTGAAGGATGCGTGTCCAGATTATGGCCAAAAATTTCAACAGTACCTGATGTTTTTTTTGTAAGTGAACTAATGATGCTGATGGTGGTCGATTTACCTGCGCCATTGGGTCCGAGGAGTGCATAAAACTCACCTTCAGGTACAGTTAAGTTGATACCTTTCAATGCTTGAAAACCATTTCGGTAAGTTTTAGATACGTCTCTCAAGCTCAATGCATCAGTCATAAAGTTCTCACATGGTGAATAATATGAGTATTGTGAGTGATCTTTGCTAATAAACCAAGTAAATAAGGAGGAATTCTATGTTGCAATTATGGAACATTGCTCAAAGTCTGAGCACAAAAAATGATGACTTCTATATAGTTGCTTTACCTTATGGTTTTTTTTGTTATGATGTGCACGCGCGCTCATAGCTCAACTGGATAGAGTACAGGTCTCCGAAGCCTGTGGCGTGGGTTCGAGTCCCGCTGAGCGCACCACAACATATTATAAAATCAATAACTTATATACACTTTGGCGTAATATTGGCGTAATCCATATTTTTTACCTAAGAAAAACCCCGCTATATTTTGCGGGGTCTGCCTTGAGTTTTCTTTAAATCTTCCGGTCTCTCACTCAACCAGTCAGATAATTTTTTTAGATTCCATCTTCGACCTTTTGTGGTTTCTGTGATGTATCTCGGTTTTGGGAATCCTTTTAAGCAAATAATGGAAGACTTGAAGTGCACACCACCATAACCCAAAAATTCTGCCGCCTGATCATCTGTCAACCAAATGTCTGAAGGTGGCAGGGCAACAATAAAGTTACCCATGTTCGCCATTGCTGTCACTGATTCACCTCCAATCTTTTAACTGCTTGACAACTTTCTACATCTGCGATGGCTTCACGCAGCCTTTCTGTTTCTGGATTTATCCAGCGCAAAATAGACTGACGTTGTAATTCCTTTTTGGCAGATTCAAGACCACCATGTTTTTCAACCAACTCATGACTTTCGACAAGGCAGTTGAGGTCGTCATAAAAACTATTGTGCCAATTTTCCGCATCCATAACATCTAAATGTATTTTAGATCGACTTAATCCATGCTTCTTAAAATATTCATTCGCTTTCATGACACCCCTCCAAAACTCACAACAAAAGGCAACTTCACATCAACGCCTTTCAATTCATTCCGTTCCACATAATCGTTAAAAACTTCATACGCCAATTCAGCTTCTTCACTATTCATTAAATAGCCTGTACCGCCAATTTTTCGGGCCGCTAAGGTTTCAATGAGGTCTTTGGCTTGTTCTAGTTTTTCAGTCATTGGTTGGCTCCTCAAAATCCGACAAAGTGAAACATTTAGGTAGGTACTCATCAGAGTCATGACCAAGACCAAAATCCCATTCAACATCCTCAAGAGCAGGAGCGGTCTCATATTCCTCTTTGTTCATCTTCTCTAAAGCTTCTTCATATGAGGACGCGATTACACTAAAAGTTTCTCGACCAGACACAGGCACATCAAAGTTGTATATTTTCTTAGTCATTGGTTGGCTCCTTTGCGAATTGATTCCCATGCTTTTGATATAGCGATAGTTAATCCGGGTGCACTGAATGCGGAGCCTCCCGATGTGCAAAGTCGTACGGAATTACCTCCACGGCCTTTGTTTCTTTCAGGAGCTATCGAAACATACCAATCCCCATTTGGGGCAGGGTAGATACAAAGAGCCATTCTTTCATCATCGTCAAAATCCCTGTCATCAGTTACATAGATGGCGATATTGTTATCAGCGTTCATCCCTTTTGCTCCTGTACTTCGATCATGGCTCTAACTGTGCTTAAAATAAAATCCAACTCAGTCTTGTATTTGCTCATGAGTGGATTGCCGCGTGTGATAGGTTCTATGATTGCCGCACTACCAACAATCTGCATGAGTTTGGATTTTTCAACCAAAACAAACCCTTCCGGCACTGCTTGGGCTTTTTTCCGGCTGAAATTAATAGCCTTTTTCCACATAGCCCAACCAGTATTCACACGATGCCAAATTTCAGTTGCGTCATTTTCGAAATCAAAATCTTTAATTACATAGTTACCTTGTTCCATATCGAAAACCACAAATTCAAAATGACTTGGCAGCCAATAAGCAGCTTCAAAGTCTGGCAATTGCTCAGCCCAAAATTCCTGTTTTTCTGCCAGTGTTGGCTTTTTTTGAATTTCCATCACGCCACCTCATAAAAGCGTTTAGCCTCATCAAAACTTGCTGTAATAAGTGGTGAGGAGCCTTTCTTGTAGCAATGCACAATTTCACCGTATTTAAATACCTGTTCAGCTTGCTGCATGTTGTTGCACTGGTACATGGGTTTTTTAAACCAGTCCTCTGTATAAAACATTTGCTTTTGATGATCTTCGGCTGTGCCTTCCCATTCTTGAACCTGAAAGTAATCATCAAATGATTCAATCATGAACTCATTACCTTCAGCCTTTGTCATTGCTCGATAGCGAACTAGGGCACGCTCAGCAATTTCCTTTGATGCAGCAGCTGACTGCTCATGAGGGCTATCACCTTCAGGGCAAATGCCAACGCACCATAATTTTTGAATATCCATCACGCTGCCACCTTCAACATTTTTGGTGCCTGAGCACGCAAAGAATCAATTAGTGATTTACCCACTTTCAAATACTGCTTAAGAAAAATGGCATAGCGTTTCTGTGCTGCAGCATTCATTTTTCCAGTGCCATCAATTTCAAGCGTTTCTTTATTTGCCATGCTGTAACGAACACATGCTGCATGTTTAATAAATTTAGCCTGGTAACCGCCGTTTAAAATCCAAGTTTCAAATGGTCCAGCAAGTTGGAAGTGAATATGCTTGGTGCCTTCAGGCTCAATATTTAGGTAATTCATTTAAAGATCCTCTTCATCATCATCTGAAGAGTCGTATCCTTTTAATTCTTTGCACAAAGCATCACAGTCTTCTTTTACGGAATCTCTAAATTCTTTCAAGATTCCATCTTTATAAGTTTTTATGAACCAGAAGTTATGGCCTTCATCAAAAGCTTTAACGGTGCAGGTGAGATTGAATTTAGCAATCCAAGCTTCTAGAACAGGAACAGGAGAATTCCACGCCGTATCGAATGTCACTTGATTTTCAGAAACAGTAATATCATATGCATTCCACTTGGTACCCCAATTTTGAGGAGACCATTCGTACCAAGTGTGACAATTATGACTATCAACATTAGAGACAACCTTTTTGCCAATTTCTAATAGTTGCTCTTTAGTTTTATGGCCTTGATCCAAGCATCTTTTAGCACTTTCAATAGCACGTTCAACTTGTTCAGCTTTAGAGCTAAAATATTCTTCTTTGTAGTACTTCTCGATTTGATCCGCCGTGATTGGCTTCGTTAAGCCGTCAGTCAGGCAATATGCTAAAGCTGCATCTGTAGTGGTACCAGACTCAATATTTAAGCTTTCAGGCATTGGGATGATTTGATTAAAATCAAATTCAAGATCACTACCTTTCATGAAATTCAAAGCTTCTTGTGCATTAGCTGATGCGATTTCAATTTTATTGGTTACATGGTTTGGCATGGTTATTTACCCCCCACAATCGCAGCATTAATTTTTTCTATTTCATAACGATCGACATATGCATTAACTGTTACGTCATCACGAACAACATTAAGGATGTCCAAGAATTCAACTGAGCCATCATCAAGCTTGTATTCAACATAAATATTGTTGTCACCGCCTTGAACGTGAGCAACGCAATACTCATTGCATGACTTGCTTTTCACCACGTACGAATTGCTTGTGATGACTTCTTGAGGCTGTTCTTGTTCAATTGAAGTTTTGGCAGGTTGTGATGCGTAGATCACTGACATTAGTGCGATAGCGACCAATGCTCCACATGCCTTGATTAGATTTGTTTTTAGATTCATAATTACCCCTGTAAGCTTGCAAGTGTTTACGCCAAGCCCTTTCGGATGTGGAGTCAGAAAGGGCTTTTTAATGTCTAAAATTAAGCTGCAAATGTTCCGATACGAACTGGATTTTCAGGAAGTAAATCGACTACTTTTTCTTTGAATTCCTGAATAATTTCATTGCAAAGCAATTCTTCTTTGACGATCTGGAGTGAGAACACAGGCTTGTCATCATTTGTATTAATGATTAGGCGTAAAACGATAAGGCGTTCATCTAGACCCAAATAAGCAGAGTCATAAATTTTGAAGTAAGCAGGGGTGAATTCTTCTTTAGAGCGCGCTTCAACTGTGTCAAAAACAGAACGGCTTTCTGATAGGTTGCCAACCGAGTTATCCACAGTGACCGATGTATTGATTTTCATATTACGAATTGCCGCTAATGCTTGAGCACCAGAAATCAGATTGCTATCAGCATCGGTAATTTCTAATACGCTTAACCAAGACGACGAAATCCTCATCGAGATCAGCATCGCGCTCGGTAAGACGTACAGCGAAGTCGCAGACCTCTCGTACAGAGAAATTAAAAAGTACACCGCCTATATCCGAAAATACGGAAGCCTTAACATTGGAAGAAGATTCGAACAAGAACTAGCGAGGATCCATCAATCAATCTTGACACTTAAAGGTGTTAAGAATGTGAAATTACATGATTTGATGACTCATGAAGAGAAGCCAGTAGAAAAAAACCTTGAAGATTATCTGGTTGAAAATTTCGGGAAATAAGACATCGATTTGGATTGGTTTCTTTTCACACTGAAAATTAGTATCTTGTGATTACTTATAAGAGACTATTCGCATGAAAAAATTATTAATTGTCGGGTTAGTGGGCTTTGGTTTATTAGGGTGTGCAACCCCCAAATATAACTACCTAGCAACCCCACAGAATATAAGCAAACCACCATTAAATTCGGTAAATACTGCATATGTAGGCGATAAAATGCTAGAACAAGGTGTTTTTCTTGAGAAAGAGGCACTATATGTTCCAGAAACAACCAAATATAGCGGTTATACATTTAATGAAGGTTATTACCTAAAGACTGGGGATGATGCAAAAGGAAGTTATTTTCAAGCTATAAATACGATCCCTAGTGGCGGAAATCTGCAAAAGAATTTTATTGTCGATCCGTTCAAGGCAGTAATGTTCGATAGTAGTAATGAAATATGCATTATCACTGTCTTAAACGCAAAAGCTTGCACTGATAAACATAACGCCAAATTAACCAAAATAGGTGTTGCCGCTGATAATTTTTTTCAACAAACCTTAATCTACAGCGGTCGAGTAGGAAATAAGATAAACATTGGTTATAGAGAATTTTCTAGCAATCTAGCAAGACCTGCTTTTAACAATGATGTTGAATATGATCTTAGCGAATCTAAGCAAATTGGGTACAAGGGGGCTTTGTTGGAAGTAATGAAAGCAACAAATCAAGATATAACTTACAAAGTTTTAAAAAATTTCAATAAAGTAGATTAAAGATTACTTTAAGGATTAATTCTCCAGTAAGAATCCGCCTGTAGAGGATTTTAATATTTAAATACCGACCGCCGAAAGGCGGTTTTTTATTGCCTGAGGAAAAGTTATGGCTGCAAATTCATTAGGGCGCTTAACGCTCGATCTTGTTGCAAAAATCGGTGAGTTTGTCGGCCCAATGAGTCAGGCAGAACGAAAAGCGAGAGATGCAAATAAAGGCATTGCAGACAGTTTTAATGTCGCAAGCGTAGCTGCAAAAGCTTTTGGTGCGGTAGTTGCTGGTGCTTCTGTTGCAGGGGTTGCTGCCTTTGTGGATCAAACTATTACTGCGGGCAATGAGGTTAAGAAATTCTCTCAATTGGCAAATGCTAGCCTGAGTCAGTTTCAGTACTATGCAAAAGGTGCTGAAACTGCAGGTCTTAGCATGGAATCTTTTGCAGATAAAATGAAGGACATGCAAGACCGCATTGGTGACTTTCAACAAACTGGTGGCGGGCCATTGGCTGACTTTTTTAAAAATATTGCACCTTTAGTCGGGGTAACAATCCAACAGTTTCAAAAGTTATCAGGACCTGAAGCACTCCAATTATTCTATGATTCACTTGTAAAAGTTGGTTCTACTCAGAATGATATTAAGTTCTATATGGAGCAAATCATATCTGACTCATCCTTATTGATTCCCTTGCTTGAAAATGGTGGCGCAGGATTTAAAAAATGGGGTGAGGCTGCAAAAGACGCTGGCGCAATCATGTCGGATTCTATGGTTAGCCAACTTGCTCTGGCGAAAGAGAATTTACAAATGCTTGATCTTCAGTGGCAAGGTTTTCAGGCAACTCTAGTCAATAATGTAATGCCTGTCGTTCAGTCTGTATCTGATAATTTTGACACAATTAAGGCTGTGACAATGGCTTTAGGTGCAGCAATAGCAACCAAACTCGTTATTCAAATGGGTATGCTTAGTCTGGAATTTGTAAAGGGTGTAATTGAGGGTATCCGCTACCAGATGACATTGGCTGCAATGGCAGGGCAAACCATAACTTTAACCACTGCTACAGTGGGATTAAAAACTGCAATGCTTGGGTTGGTTGGTGGCCCAGGTGGATTGGCTGTCTTGGCGATCCAAGCGATTGCAGCAGGCGCTGCTTTTTTATATATGAAAAACAAGAGTGATGATGTCAAACCATCGCTTGATAGTCAGAATATTTCTATACAAGAATTAACGTCAAGTTATGAAAAGCTTAATGATTCAGCAAAACGTACTCAAATGCGATTTGAAAATACCAAGTTATCTGAGCTTGGTAATGAATATGATGATGCTAAAAGCAAGTTAATTTCTTATGTGATAGCAATGGGCCGTTTTGATGACTCAAGTGATAGCGCTATTCAGACAGCAAATAAATTGGCGATGCAGTACAAACAAGGAGATATTACCGCTGAACAACTTGCTTCAAGAATTAATGCATTAACTGGTGCATCAGCTGAATCCAAA
The DNA here is from genome assembly GCF_001647545.1 of Acinetobacter sp. SFB. Taxonomy (GTDB): domain Bacteria; phylum Pseudomonadota; class Gammaproteobacteria; order Pseudomonadales; family Moraxellaceae; genus Acinetobacter. The sequence continues at coordinate 139,817 of NZ_LSZH01000013.1, read as the reverse complement.
GAAAAAATTGATGCTCAAGCTGCGGCAGTCGGAAAAGCTAAAACAGCGATGAGCGATCAAGAGAAAGTTGTTAAGTCACTATCTGAAAAAAATTCTGAAATTGCAAAGTCTCACGACAAAGTTGCAGCGAGTGTTAATGCTCAGGCTCAAGCGTACCTTTCTTTATGCAGGAAAGTGACTATCAGATTGGGAGTGATGTCTCGCCTTAAAATGAAATCGAAACCGAAAATTGACTAGTACTGTGCCTATTCAGTGGCAATCAAAGTAGGGAGTAACTATGAACCACAGCATAGGATTTCTGTGGTGATTAATTCAAAATCAGATTGGTTGTGAATTAAATGTGATATTTATCAAAAAATTACGAAATAAACTGATTGATTGAATAGCAAATATGGAGTAATTTTTCCATTAGGTTAGATGAGGTTATAGATCATCTAACTGAGCGAAACGATTGACACTCGGAAAGACGAGAAGCACTAAAAATGCTTACAGAAATGTGAGCATTTTTAGTGCCCGAGAAATGTTTTTTGTGTAAGCAATATCGGGGCTCCTATGGCGGTTTTCTTTATTCCTGGTGGTTTGTAATGAATGCCGCCTCCAGATATAACAACAAAAGCTCGGTCACGGATCAGGCTTTTTTAATGCCTAAAATTCTACTTCCCTCGAATTTGATGGGTTTGAAATCATATCGGTAACATTGAAAATGTATTGTAATTACAATTGATTAAGTTATTAATTGTTTTAATATTTGATATATTATGTCAGTGCATATCATGTGATTAGTATACAAAATAGATAGCAGAAACTAGCTGTAGTTTCTGACCTCCCAAGGTCCTTAGTTTTTGCCCACATCATTTTCCTTGAGTGGGCATTTTTTTGCCAGGGGAAATGTTCTGCGTAAGCAATATCAGGGCACCTATACCGGTTTGTTTTAATTTTTCACAAAAAATTCACGAACAAGTATGCATGATTGCTGTTAGAAACAGCTGTAGTTTCTGAATGACCCTCCAAGGTCCTTAGTTTAAGCCCACATCAATCTACTGCTGAAGTGGGCTTTTTTTTGCCAGGAGAAAAGTATGCTCCAATTCTTCCGTAAATTATTTTGCCTTCATGCTTATGAATTTGATTACGATCCAGAGCATGGATATACACAAGAATGCCGTAAATGCGGTAAAGATGATTAATAATTCTCCAATTTGCCGGACGTATTACGGCATACAAAAGCCCCTCGCATTCTAGATGTTGAGGGGTTTTTCTTTTCTTATTGGTGGTACCCATGACAGACACAGTATAAACTAAAAAGGATTTGCAGTTCTGTTGTGACGAACTTGCGAAGTATCAAAATTTAATTCGAACTGGTTTACGACATAGTGAATTGGTAACTATGGATAACATTATGATTCGCTTCAAAGAGCAGATTAGGAATCTAAGGTTAAGTTTGAAAGTTTCTAATGATTATAGTTTATAATTTCAAACATTAATCGAAAAAGAGAAAATGCCTGAAATAATTAGGTAATAAACTTGTTCTGCAAATAAAAATGAAGCAGAAGTAAAGCTCAACCTGCTTAATCTGAGAGAGTTAATAGGATTTTTCAAAAGTTCAATATTTAAGAAGTGTATTAACATTGTTGATATAGCTAGGCTGGTATAAGCCGCCTTAGGTATGATCCTGCTTTTATATGTTAAAGATAGAAGTTTATGAAAATTATTTATAATTTATTCTTGCAGCAGTGACCTTGACTGCTTGTGCCGGCACTCCTGAAACAGAAGTAGTTCAAAATCCTTAGATTATGAAAAAATGCGTACCTCAGAATGCAGCAAAATTGGCACGTACCACATTATCGAGTGAAGCCGATATCAAATCAAAAACAAATTCTGAGGTTGTTAGACTGGTTGCGCCGGGTCAACCTATAACTAAAGACTATCATCCAGGACGAGTTACTGTAATTGCTGATCAACAAACCAAAACAATTCTTAAGGCATTTTGTGGTTAAAGATTTATAACCTATATCGTATAGAACCTCCTCCGCGAGGTTTTTTAATGATTGAAGATTATGGAAATTGACCGGTGCAAGGCTCTAACTGATAAAAAGCCAATTAAAATAAAATCTCGTACCAGACCACTGCCCAAAGCTGGTGAGAAATACTTAGAAGCCTTTGATCGCTTAAAAGAAATCCTTAATCGTATGGAAGTTAAGCATGAAGAATATTTCCATTTTAAAAGTACCAAGCACTAAGAAGGTGACTAGCATCCTATGCACTTTTTATTTTCATGGTATATATTAAGGTACATTTAAAATACCTAAATAAATTAACTATATAAAATAATATTTTAAAATATACTTCGTGTGCACGCTGAGCGCACCATATTTTTAAAAAAGAGGACAAAATGTCCTCTTTTTTATTACGTTGCTTTTCTAGCCCAGCGTCTGTTTACTGATTTTCCTGCATTATTATAATTAATTACTTTGGCATAGTTACCGACTGCAGTTGCATTTTCAGAAATATCTTTCGTTACCACACTACCTGCACCAATCGTAACATTATTGGCAATATGCACATTGCCTATCACGCATACATTGGGGCCAATATAAACATTGTCGCCAATGATGGCGGCTTGACTGCCACCATTCGCACCAATGGTCATATATTCTGATAGATTGACATTATTGCCAATAATTGTAGTTGGGTTAACCACAAGTGGCCCGCCATGCCCAATATAGAGTCCATAGCCTATTTTTGTGCTGCAATGAATGTCTATACCGTATTTTTTCTTTTTATAATAAAAAATTGGGTAAGCGAATTTTGCAAAAATGGATTGAGAGCCTGCCAGTCGTAGCCAAAAGCTGAAATTAAAGCCACGATTAAAAAAGTAATTTTTAATAAATGAACTGAATTTGGTGTTGCCACAGTATCGATATAAGTCACTCAGAATTAATTGAACTAACATTGCGCCAGACTCGTCAAAAATGCTGTGCTATTTTACGCGATTCAACTGATGAGTGATCTATAGGGGGGGAATGCAATCATCTACTAAAATTGAAAATTATCAATTGTATTTTTTATATACAATTATTTTAGAGTGTTAACCAGCCTTGCCAGAAAAATTGTATACGCTTATAGTAAATCTACAGTAGGTCGTAGATGACGCTACAAAGTAGTTGGACGGATCAATGACAGCTCGTTGAGTTTACAACCTGAGGGTTGAACAATAAATCAGCACTAGCCTTCCAACATAAAAGCCCGCAGAAATGCGGGCTTTCTTATTTTTATATTTTTTATATCAAAAAGATCATTTTGTGATTTTAATTTTAACGAGTTGAGGTTTACAGTGAAAAATGGATGCTGTTTTGAGTGATTTTTAACTTTTTGTCTGCATGATTTAAAATGAATGCTAGATATCTGATTATAAAAAATTACATTGCCAAGAAATCTAACATTTGCAAGTGCGATGTACGAAAGAACCTATGCTATAAAAAGATTCAATAAATCAGATATGAAGAGAAACTCTATGAATGAAATGATTGAGGTGAAGGTAAAAGACCAGTTTAGTAAAATACATGAAGTGTATGCGTTACTTCGAACTATTCCGGAGCATGCTGAGTCGAATAAATTATCAATATTTCAAAGAATTGAACATATTGTTGTAAATGGTGAAATTATTCTACCTAGTATTGAATTGCTTTTTGAGAGTTGCCATTCCGACAGTATTTATCGCATTGTCGAGTAATACACGTATGGTTAAATATCCAGTTGTTTTCAATTACCAATATTACAGATAAAAAACTCACTTACAGGGTGAGTTTTTTAATAACTTTAATTTAGTATCTCGACTCTCTTGAATCTTTAATTATCAATGATATGAAATAAAAAAAAGCCCATCGAAGTGAGCCAAGGACTAAAACTCATAATAAATTTACTTCGACATCATATTTATTAAATTCTTGCCTAATGCTTTGAATGACTTTAATCCCAATTTCATCATTACAGCTGAAGTGTTCATCTCTGCCTTGGGCGCTGTCATAACATTCGATCTGCTGAATCAACCAACGATTCTCAACTTCTGTTTCGTGAATGATGACTCGAACAGGTTGCAGGTTTTCACTGACTTGGCGCGGCAATATACTGGTAATTGCAAGTTGAATGTCTGCTAACTCATCTCTAGAATTTAAAAATGTCAGCACCCAATTGCCTACTTTTTTTAAGTACATCGGATTATCTGCTGGATTAAATTCTAAATAATGTAGAGACGTCATAATGAATTACCCCTCAAATACTTACTATATGAAGTTTTTACAGAGTAATCGCTATTGAGCAAAGGTCGTATTTAGAGGGTGTTTTTAGATTTTGCTGTCTACACCTGAGTTGTACTGATTTAAATCTCATTGTTTTATCGAAAGAAAAATTCAATGCAATGGGCTAGTTAAGATCTAAAATGAATCATGAAAAAGAAAAATCCTCTTAACTGTTATGAAGCATTTAACTTTTGTAGAGAAAAATTGATTTGTTTTAAACATTGATTCAATTCGTGGGCGGAAATACGACTTTCTTGTAATGTGGTAATCCACTGCATCTGACAAAGTTTTAAACTGCGTAAATCTTGGGTGTGTAGAATTCGATTCGTCAGTTGTTTTGCCATTAAGCCACAGTTTTGTTGGAGCAGATGTGCCATTAATTGTTTTACTTCTTCAAAATCTAGAGCATCGATAATAACTTCTATGATTTCATTCTGCGTTTCTATTGCCTGAGAATTGTGATAAATAATAGATGAAATAGAGGAGGGACCAGAAGTGGTGCTAATCACTGCAGCAAATTTTTCAGCAAGTGGTGGCGGTAGTTGAGTTGAAAGGCTGGTTTCAATTTCACTATTAACTATAGCTGAAGAAATTGGTGTTTGAGTTTGCTGTGGAAAATAAGCAATTAAGCCCATATCGAGCAATTGTTCGAGTAATTCTACGGGTGCAATACGTTTTTTAAATTGTTCACTAAGGAGATTAAAATCTTCTGTGCCAATCAGAAGTAACAGTCTACGTTGGCGAGCATTCAAATCCATTGAGCGCTGTTTTAAACTTTCAATGCCTAAGTCAGTTTTATGATATTGAGACATGCCTTAATTTACTCTCCAAAATAAATTAAGGCAGATTGTATACAGTAATAATGACAATAATATGTAAAAAATATTACAAATCAAAAGATTATAAGGCAACTATTTTTGCATTTTCGATTGCTTTACGTAAGTAAGGGTCTAGGTCTTCTTGACGAAGCAGCCATTGCATATAATCTGCAGGTAAATCGGTGATGGCAGTACCACGATGTTTACCAAAATTAATGCTACGTGGAATACGTGCATCTTCAGATGCTGCATAAAGTTCTTCAATACTTTGAATTTTTAAATGATGGATTTCATGCATTAAAATATTCGCGGTTAAAATAATATCCATATCTGCACGATGTGCTTTTTTAATCATATCACGGGCTTTTGCACTGCCTTTGGTAATCATATAAATCAGCGCAGAAATATTATGTGCTTCAGCATCTGGCCAGACTAAACGTGCAAGAGCAAGGGTACAAATGGCTTTAATATTTTTGCAATCTACGCCACACTTTTCAAGTGCGCGAATATCGTAATCAATGTTATGACCAATAATATAAGTGGTATCGCTTGGCAAGGTGAAAGTTTTATAGTGTGGCTGATCGATTAACTCAGACTCTAAAATATGATGCACCGCCATTGCCGCATAAGAAATGGGTTCATCTACACTATACAGTTGGTCAAAAATTTGGGTTTTGTCGAGGCTGAGTTTGCCCTCATTAATTTGAACAGGTGCATATGCAATCTCAATCGGCTGTCCATTTAAAGTATGGGTTTCTGTATCGAGAATAATTGCTTGCATGACCTGATCCATAACTGTAGCGAAAGTTTGAATAAATTTAACACTTTCAAATGCGCTGACACAAACCGAAAACAGTGACTTTAAGTGATTCTTTCTTATTTCTTTCTAGAGATGGTGTTTAAATCGTCTTATTTTAATTCACCTCCCGAAATTAGACCTTTAGATAGACATAAAGGCAGCCTATCTTCATGCTCCATTAATTTGATAGCTTAAGTAAGCACGGTATTGAAATATCGTACATTGCGTAGAATCGCAATCTAAAATAAGAAAATATTATTGTTTGATGGCGATTTCCTGATGGATAAAGGCTTGTTTAAACGGCCGTAAAATACATTTTGATGTTGGCTTAATTTATCGGTTTTAGGGCTTCAAATGTTTTTATTTAGATTATAGTTTTAGATAAAGTTTGAGAAAAATTTGTTCGTAATGAATCGGAAGAAATAGCGATACTCACTTATTAAATAAATTTTATTTTTTAATACTTGTTCAACTTAAATAAATAGAATTTAAGATGAATAATCTTATATTTCATCAAAAGTAAATTGTTGTATATTTGTAAGTGTAATGTAGGGAAGATATTAAAAATCAATTGCTTATATTGTGTAAAAAAATTATTCAATTTTATTGTGTTTATTTGATCTGAAATTACATTGTTTAAAATCAAGAATAAAGGTAATAATTCTTATCTTCATGATACTTAAATCATCACAACAAAAAATGTATAAGGAAATGCACATGAAAAAAACATTGCTAACAGTGTTAATGAGTAGTTCGGTCATATTTTTATCTGCATGCGGAAGTGACGATAATGATTTCGTCTTCAATGGCCCGAATAATGGAATTCCGGTCAACAATATTCAAAATCCAGTTGTGAGCACACCTGTTCCATATACAGCGAGTAGTATTGCCGCTGCTGGTGAAAGTGTGGTGATGACTTATAAAATGTTGGGGGTTAACGGCAAGGAAGTTCAAGCAACTTCATTGGTATTTACACCGCAAATGCCTGTACCTGTAAAAGGTTGGCCAATTGTGGTTTGGGCACATGGAACAACTGGTGTGGCGGATCAATGCGCACCAAGTCGCTTAGCACTTAATTCTGATGTTGAAAATATGATTACTCAGCTTTTAGTTGCTGGCTATGTTGTGGTTGCGCCGGATTATGAAGGCTTAGGTGAACCAAACGGTAATGAGCTTCATCCTTTCTTAAATTTAAAAAGTGAAGCTTATTCTATTACTGATGCGGTTGTCGCCGCACGTAATTATTTGGGGGTAAAAGTATCTAATCAATGGATGGCAGTAGGACACTCACAAGGTGGGCAAGCAGCATTAGGGGCAGCTCAATATGCTTCACGCGCCTCTAACTTGGTTTATAAAGGGACAGTGGCTCTCGCTCCAGCCTCCAATCTTCCTCTTATTTTAGCAGGAGGGGAAAAAGCGGCGGGACAAGAAACTGACTTGAATAAAAAAATTACAGCTTTGGCATCTTTAGATACATTTACCGCATTAATTACATCAGGCTTGCGCAATCCAAATCCTAGTTTGCAATACAGTCAGATTTTTAAATCTCCAACAGATAATATCGCGAAGAATGCAGAAGTTGATTGCTATGATGTGTTGGGGCAGAAATTTGGTAAAGGAATGGTTGATTACGCGACTATAAATGGTTCAGTAGATAATTACCCACGCACTCAAACGAATTTTATGAGTATTCCAGTGGTTAAAACCTTCTTAGAAAAAGACTCTCAGCCACTTCAGGTTAAAGTTTCAACGCCAGTCATTATTTATCAGGGATCGCTGGATACTACTGTTCCTAAACAAGCGACCGATATTCTTTATTCTTCAGCTATCAAACAAAATACCAATATTCGTTATTTGACAGATGAATCAGGTGCAACGAAGTGGGATCATGGAGCAGTCTATGCTTTAAATATTTCTAATATTATTACAGACGTAAAATCTCTAATGCCAATTCAATAACTTGATTTGACCATAATAGCTCGTGTTTTTAATTAAACATGAGCTATTTTTATTTAAAACTGAACAAAGTTCATTCTCGATATTTGTAAACTTCATGCTACAATACGCGCCAATCTTAGCACGGCTTAAAAGCCCTAATTTATAGGACCTCGCTAATGTTTGCCAATATCTCGATTTCTGAATTTGACCCGGAATTAGCTAAAGCAATTGATGCTGAAGGTGAGCGCCAAGAAGCGCACATCGAGCTTATCGCTTCTGAAAACTATTGCTCTCCAGCAGTGATGGAAGCTCAAGGCTCAAAACTCACTAACAAATATGCGGAAGGCTACCCTGGTAAACGCTATTATGGCGGTTGCGAATATGTAGACATCATCGAACAATTGGCGATTGACCGTGCTAAAGAACTCTTTGGTGCTGATTATGCTAACGTTCAGCCACATGCTGGTTCACAAGCAAATTCTGCTGTTTACCTAGCGCTTCTTAACCCGGGCGACACAGTTTTGGGTATGAGCTTGGCTCACGGTGGTCACTTGACTCACGGTGCAAAAGTTAGCTTCTCTGGTAAAACTTATAATGCGATTCAGTACGGCTTAAATGTTGAAACTGGCGAGATCGATTACGAAGAAGTTGAACGTTTAGCTTTAGAGCACAAGCCACGTATGATCGTTGCTGGTTTCTCTGCATATAGTCAAATTGTTGACTGGCAACGTTTCCGTGAAATCGCGGATAAAGTTGGCGCTTACCTGTTTGTAGATATGGCACACGTTGCAGGTCTTGTTGCTGCGGGTGTTTACCCAAGCCCAGTGCAAATTGCTGACGTTACCACTACGACTACGCATAAAACACTTCGTGGCCCACGTTCAGGTTTAATCCTGGCTAAAGCAAACGAAGAGATTGAGAAAAAACTTCAATCTGCAGTATTCCCAGGTAACCAAGGTGGTCCACTGGTTCATGCTATTGCGGCTAAAGCGATCTGCTTTAAAGAAGCGATGGCACCTGAATACAAAGAATATCAAAAACAAGTTGTGGTAAATGCTAAAGCAATGGCTGAGGTATTAATTGCACGTGGTTACGATATCGTTTCTGGCGGTACTGAAAACCACTTGTTCTTATTGTCACTGATCAAACAAGACGTGACTGGTAAAGAAGCAGATGCTTGGTTAGGTGCTGCTCATATTACTGTGAATAAAAATGCTGTACCAAATGACCCACGTTCTCCGTTCGTGACTTCTGGTATCCGTATTGGTACACCAGCTGTAACAACTCGTGGTTTCGGTGAAGCTGAAGTACGTGAACTTGCTGGCTGGATCGCAGATATCCTTGATGCGAAAGGCGATGAAGCGGTAATTGCGACGGTTAAAGAAAAAGTTGCAATTGTTTGCGCTAAATTTCCTGTTTATGCAAAATAAGTTAACGACTTGAGAAAGCCCCCTCAAGGGGGCTTTTTTTTATATATGATTAAAAGTCATATTTTTCAAAAATCATATTTCTGCTATAACAGAATAATACTCCATAAAAGATATAACTCATTTTGCTATTGCTGTAATGACATCTTTCGTTTAAAGGAATCAGGTAAATGGCTAAACCAACAATTATTATTTCACAACAAGATCTTCAACGTTTAGAAACCATGCTTGATCATCAATCTAAACTGAGTCCAACGATGCAACATCTGGAAGATGAACTTGCCCGTGCAGATGTGGTTGCTCCACAAGATGTTCCTGGAAATGTAGTGACCATGAATGCGCGTGTGCGTATTACCATTGCGCCTGCTAGCGAATCTACGGATATTACTTTGGTATATCCGCATGATTTTCGCGGTGAAAAAGGCCAAGTTAATGTCCTTGCTCCGGTAGGCGCAGCAATTCTGGGGCTGGCAGAAGGACAGGAAATTGAATGGCCGCAACCTGATGGTCATTTAATGAAAGTGAAGATTGAAAAAGTGTTGTATCAGCCCGAACGTGAAGGTGATTATCTGTAATCATTTAGAATGAAATGCCTCATGGTTAGGGGCTTTTTAAATGACTAATTTTTTAATTATTTTAATAACAATGTAGTAAAAAGTTCACTGCCTAAATCAAGAATCCTCAAAACTTAAGCACGCATTGTGCTGAACACTGTCAAACGTTTGACAGTGTTTATGGCGTATTAAGGGCAGACTGTATTTCTACCGCACAACGTTGCAATAAAGATTGAAATATAGGGTATAGCTATGAGCCAAATTCAAACCAAATCATAACTGGTTGTATTGGTGCGGAAATAGCAGGGTTTAAACTTTCTTTAACTTTAGATCAAGATATTGTCTATGAAATTAACCATGCTTTAGTTAAGTACAAAGCAATCTTCTTTAAAAATCAGCTGCATTTAACCGATGATGAGCAAGAAGATTTTGCTGCATTATTATGTAAACCTTTGAATCATCCAACGGTTCCAGTAAAAAGCGGAACAGCGCATGTGCTTGAGCTGGATTTACTTCGTGACCGAGCAGATACATGGCATACCGATATTACTTTTATTGAAGATTATCCAAAGGCTTCCATTGACCGTAGTAACACATTTTACGTTATCAGCAAAAACTGGATGATGTCTATGTACTGCTGTCTGGACGGATGCAGATTGGCTGGTTGTTCAGTGAGGGTGAGTTTAAAGTCAGTGATTACGTGAACATGTATTCAGTGTTAAATCTCGTGCCATTTTTACAGCAGAAACCGCTGAACTTTGATTTTTATGCCGCAGAACAAGTCGAAGTCGTAATAATTTCAGCTCAGGCTTTTTTTGGAGCAATTACAACAGCAGCCACAAGCCATGTGGCAGATTATTCAATTACTGAGTGAACGTATGTATGGCTTGAGGGAGAAAAATCTTTATCTGCAAACGGCGGCTATTAATCAAAAAATGCACGGTATTTAATTATTTTAGCCCAGCAGACAATACTCCTAAGTCCGCCGAATTTCCCTATTTAATTTAAAATGAGTCAGCAAGACTTTGCCGAATTACTGAATGTGTCCCGACAAACCTTAAATTAGCAGCTGCAATATTTTATACAGGAACACATTGTCGAGTGGAGTTATAGCCAAATTCGTATTATCGATATGCAGCGTTTAAAACAAATCAGTCAGTTATAGCAGTATGGCTAACAAATACTAAAAACTGATATTTTATAAGGCTATAGAATGCGGTATAAAAATTAGGTAGTAAAAAAGGCAAAGTAAACACTTTGCCTTTTTTGATCTGTACCGATCTTAGTGGTGATGACCACCAGCGCCGTGTACATGACCGTGTTCTAATTCTTCAGCAGACGCTTCACGAATTTCAACAATTTCAACTTCAAAAGTTAAGTCTTGACCAGCAAGCGGGAAGTTAGCATCCACAACAATTGTGTCGCCTTCAACTGCTTTAACAGTCACGATTTGAACGCCGTCATCAGTTTGAGCTTGGAACTGCATACCTGGTTGGATGTTGTCCACGCCCTGGAACATTTGAGCAGGAACTTCTTGAACCATTTCTGGGTTGTATTCGCCATAACCTTCAGCAGCAGGAACGTTAACAGTGAATTTTTCACCAACAGTTTTGCCTTCCAAAGCATTTTCTAAACCTGGGATGATGTTACCTGCACCGTGCAAATATGCAAGTGGTTCACCTTGTGATTGGTCGAGAGTTTCGCCTTCTGCGTTAGTCAACGTGTAGTGGAAAGAAACCACGAGGTCATTTGCAATAGCAGTCATGTTATTGATCCATTCAATTTTTAAAGGGGACATCATAAAGTGAAAAGCAGATTTTGTAGATCATATTTATCAAAAATCTGCATTTTCTACGTTTTTAATGGCATTTTGTTAATAATAGGGACGCTTTTAAAAATTTCAATGCAGTTTTATCTTTGGACCTGTTTTTCTTGTGACAAAATTTTTGGCAGTCAAAAGCCCCGCATGCGCGTAGCCATGAATTGCAGCTTGATGCAGTCGATATAAAGAAACGTACATTGATTTCGCCAGAAAACCCTGCACATTGACTTGCCCGAGTAATTCTCCCACTGCTTTGTTGTGGCTTAATGACACCAGTGAACCTTTATCAGAAAATTTGAACATCGGTTGTGACTTACCTTGAATACGAGCTTTCATGGCCCCGACCAGGAAACTGGCCTGTTGGCTGGCGACTTGAGCGCGAGGGCCAAGTACCGTTTCATCAGCAGTGGGTTGGCAATGAGCGCAGTCGCCAAAAGCAAAAATGTTTGGGTCAGATAAAGTTTGTAGCGTTGCATAGACTTTTAACCGGTGAATATTGTCTTTTTCAAAGCCGGTTAATTTTTCCAGCACCGCAGGCGCTTTAATCCCTGCCGCCCAGACTTTCAGTTCTGCATCTATAGCGCTTCCATCGGCAAAGTAGACTTTATCAGCATCGACTTTAGCCACCCGATGCTGGGTCAGAACCCTAATTCCGAATTGCGCTAATTGATGACTGCTATGCTGCGCGATGGTTTCAGAAAGGGCCGGCAAGATCCGGTCAGCCGCTTCTATAACGGCAATAGTGACATTTTTGGGGTCAATTTTATTTAAGCCATATTTAAAGAACGTCTGTTTGGCTTGAAACAGTTCGGCTGCAAGTTCGATACCGGTAGCGCCTGCACCAATAATTGCGATATTTAATGCGCGTGTCGTCTCATGGTTTTGGGCTTCAAGATATAAATGCAGTAAATCTTGCTGAAATACATCTGCCTGTTTACGGCTATCGAGAAAATGACAGTGCTGTTTCACCCCTTCGGTATTAAAGTCATTTGATGTTGAACCGACTGCAATAATAAGGGTATCGTAATCCAGACGAATATTTTTTTGGATTGGGTCAGGTTTAGATAAATGCGTTGTTTCAAGAACGATTTGTTTGGTAGCCCGATCAATTTCAATAAAGCTGCCTAAGACAAACTCATAATAATGTTTGGAGGCATGGGCGAAATAATTGGTTTCTTCAGCATGTGGATTGAGTGTGCCCGCCGCAATTTCATGTAAAAGCGGTTTCCAGATATGGGTCAGTTTCTGATCGACCAAGGTGATTTTGGCTTTATTGCTTTTGCCTAAAGTATTGCCCAGTTGGGTTGCTAGTTCTAAACCGCCTGCGCCACCACCGACAATTACAATTTTATGTAGATTACTCATTTTTAACCTATTTGTTATTTTAAAGACAAAAAAAGAAGATGGCATCAATATGCCATCTTCAATTCATTGCTTTTGTTCAGATTGTTATACAGCTTACATAATTTAAAGAAATGTCACGCAATTAGCCTAGAGGATAGGTTTTGACTTCGACTTCATCGCTAGAGAAAAAAGTGAAAAGCTGCTTAACCCAGATGGCAATTTTCTGGAAGAAATTGGCTTCTTCAATGTGCACATCATTTTCAATCGCGATAGTGCGAATTAATTGGTTATTCTGATAAACCTGCACGGTTGCCAACTCCATCACTTTCGCTAATGGGGCAGTCAGAATTTTTTCTTTGATTTCGACATTTAAGTGAGTTTTTGTTTCTTGCAATGGTTCGATCGCCTGAATTGTTCCATTGCCTGTATTTAGCATAATGCGCTGATTCACGGTGTCATAAGTTTGCAGATCAATCGCATAAGGCTGATCATATAAAGAGGTAGTAATAATTTGTGGTTTGCTGGTTTCAAGTTTAAACATTTTTAAAGTGGACTTGATTACCGGTAATTCCGCAATCAGCTGCTTGTCTTTAATCGCCACTTCATTGCGCGTATAGGTATAAGCCATGTCGAGAAGAGTGTGAGCAACTTCAGCACGTTTTAGAGCGTTTTTTGTGCCCATGACCACCACAATCAGACGGCGTTCCGGCAATTCAGGATTAGCCGTAGGGCGGTGCGCAGTGAGTGCGAGGTTATAACCTGCCGCTTTGGTAAAACCGGTTTTTAAACCATCAACACTGGGGTCAAATTTAAGCGCCAAGTTGGTTGCACGGTGAAAACGCTGCTTATAACTGAAACTTGGCATCACTGAATAATGCAAGTATTCAGGTGTCTGTAATGTTAAAGCTTGACCCAGAAGTGCCATGTCATGGGCAGATGAAAAATGATCCGGCATGGTCACACCTGGCGCATTGGCAAAATGCGTATCGTTCATCCCCAAGGCTTTGGCCTCAAGATTCATGCGCTCAATGAACGCCGGTACTGTACCTGAAATACGTTCCGCTAAAGTTACGGCTGCATCATTGGCTGACATCACCACCAAACCTGCCAGCAGCTGATCAACGGAAATCTGTTCACCTTCTTTCAGGTACATCTGTGATTCATCCCACTGCACCATTTTGACTACTGGTGTTGCAGTGATGATTTCATCCTTTTTTAAATGACCCGCTGCAATGTCTTTGAGCGCTATATAAGCCACCATCATTTTGGTCATGGATGCCGGCGCACGTTGCTCATGGCTATTATGCTCAGCAATCACTTGTCCGGATTGGGTGTCAAGAATGGTCCAGGCCGGTGCTTCAACGCTTTCCGGAACGAGGTTCAGTAATGCGGCATTGACTATTGTGGAGCACAATAAACTGAGTGATGCGAGAAGGTAGATAACAGCTTTCAATGATGTTCCTTTATTTGCCAATCCATTGACTTTAAAAATGCAAAAAACCTTGCGCATGCTATGCTTTTTTTTTAGCAATGGCTAGTCAGAATTGTAGACAATTGCGACAGTTCAGCATTGTTTTACAAAAAAATGCTAAGCTAGCCCTAAGTTCAGTTTTTTTATTTTGTATTGCCCATTATGTTGCATTATCAAATCGAATTTGACGATTATCGTCAGCATTTAATTCACGTGACTCTTCGCTTTTTAGCAGATCCTACTCAAGTATTATCACTGCCAACCTGGATTCCGGGAAGCTATCTGATTCGCGAGTTTTCCAAGCATCTTGAGTCAGTCAAAGCCTACGATGAAGATGGCCGAATTCTACAGATTCAGAAATTTGAAAAGAATAAATGGCGTTTATTTAATACCGATCATGAACTGATTACAGTTGAATATGACGTTTATGCCTATGACTTGTCTGTTCGTGGTGCCTATGTAGATCAAACACGTTTATACGTCAATCCGGCCTGTGCATGTTTAGGGCTAGAAGGTCAGGAAGATAAAGCCATTGAAGTTGAAGTGTTTCTTACACCAGAGCTGAAACACTTCCAATTGGCCACAGGTTTAGAAAATAAGAGCCTAGTTAAAGGTCGCCATACCTTAAAAGCTAAAAACTATGCGCAGCTGATTGACTCGCCATTTGAACTGGCAGATCAAACCCGTTTTAGTTTTGAAGCCAATGGCATTGCGCATGAGTTCGTGGTTTCAGGCAAACACACCATGAATGCCGAACGTATGCAGCAAGACATTGAAAAAATCTGTAGCACAGAAATTTCAATGTTTGGTTCCGCGCCCTTTGAAAACTATACCTTCATGACGATGGCAACAGGCAATAGCTATGGCGGTTTAGAACACCCGAATAGCACCAGCCTGATTACACCACGTGATGACCTGCCAAAAGCGGATGAACCGGTTGAACCTTCAAAAGATTATCAACGTTTTCTGGGTTTATGCAGTCACGAATATTTTCACTCTTGGCTGGTGAAATTTATTCGTCCTGAAAACTTCGTCAATTATGATTTAAATAGAGAAGGCTATACCTCACTGCTTTGGATCTTTGAAGGCTTTACTTCTTATTATGATGATCTGATTTTGCTGCGTAGCGGTGTCATCAATCAACAATCATATATTGCCTTATTAAAAGCTCAGATTGATCGTTACCTGCAAAATCCGGGTCATGCGATTCAAACTGTGGCGGAATCAAGTTTTGATGCATGGGTGAAATTCTATCGTCAGGATGAAAACTCGAATAATGCAGGTACCAGCTATTACAACAAAGGTTGTTTGGTTGCGTTGTGCCTAGATTTAGGATTGCGTCTTAAAGGTTCAAGCCTTGATGCACTCATGCGTAAACTGTATGAAAATGCGCAACAGGGCATTCAGGTGAATGAACGTACTATCTTTGATTTGTGTCAGGAGTTGACGGGTCAAAGTTGGCTTGAGCAAATTAATCATTTGATTAACACAACAGACGAATTGCCACTGGATCAGTTATTGCCTGAATTTGGTTTAAGTTTTGAATTGAAAAATGAAAAAGCTTTGCCATTCGGACTCAAAGTTACAGATAAACCTGAAGGTGTAGTGATTCAACAGGTTCGTCGTGACAGTGCAGCGACAAAAGCCGGTCTTTCTGCCCATGATGTGATTGTTGCGATTGACGGCTTAAAAGCGTCTGAAAAACTTGTTGAGAAATATTCAAAACAACAAGGCACTTTCACTGTATATGCATTCCGCCGTGATGAATTTATTCAGTTTGAAGTTCAAGGTGGGGTAATTGATTTGACCACAGTTGAATTGAAAGTTGAAGATCAGGAAAAAGCAAAGAAATGGCTTAAAGCTTAATTTGCTAGTTTTATTAAAGTCATTTAAAACCGATGCTTATGTATCGGTTTTTTATTAGAAGAAGATGAATCAGAAAAGTTTATTCGTTGGGGTGGGTGTAACTATAGTTTGGTTTTTAGGAATCATTATTTTTTGCATTTGGGGTAACTTTGAGTTTGAGAAAAATTATTTAAATTCTTTAGGTGATTTTCTGGCAGGTATATTCGCACCTGTGGCTTTCTTTTGGTTGATTTTAGGCTATGTTCAACAAGGTAAGCAGTTAGATCAAAATACCAAAGCTTTGGGGCAACAAGAAATAGCATTGCAACTTCAAATTGATGAGATGAAAAATAGTGTTGAGCAACAATCAAAATTAGCCCAGATACAGAGTGATCAATTAATAATGATGAAGCAAGAAAGTCGTCCTTTTCTAAAGTTAAGTCATGCTCGATTATTTTTAAATGCGAATAAATATGCGACTTTAGAAAAGCAGTTAGAGAATGATGAGAAATATATACTTAAGTTTTTAATAAAAAATGAAGGAAGAGGAAGGGCTAAATTTGTTAACATATTTACGAGTGAGGTATTACTGAGAGAAGAATTTTCTAGATTAGAGGAAAATGAAACAGTGACAGTTGTACTTGAACTAAATAAGGTTGAATTAGAAAAATTAGTTAATAATAAAAACAACTTTTTATGTTTAATAATTAAATTTAAAGATATTTATGATTCTGAATTTTCGGCATTTTATGATTTTAATATCGAGTCGATAAAGACAAATAAAAATATCATTCCAGTTAATATTCTTTCATACCAGAATCAATATAATTCTGATATAGCAAATTGAAAGCTCACTTTCATAAGCTTTATTTTCTATTCTTAATTCCCATAATAAGATGACTAACTATAGGGAGCTTGAAAGTAGCGCACTTCAGAAATTCTATCTTATTCACTGGTGACACTTTCATTTACTTAACCACTTATCACTTTGCTGAGCTTCCACAACAGCACTTAATTTTGAATTCTCCCAAAATGTCCCGTTGAAAATTACCGCTCGAAAGCATTTAAAGTTTAGTACAACTGAAGTAAGAAACTTATACCTTAGAATGATAACTTTTTCGTCTTATCAGCGGAGAATTTGCATGGTATTCCGTTATCCATAATTTATTTGCATGATACCCAACATGTTTCAATTAATTGGGTTGTAAAACAGTAAATGGATCAGTTTGTATTTTAATCAATTTATAAGGATTTAAAATTAATAAATTATTGATAAATATATATATTATTGTATTTTTGGTCTAGATCGTTGCTTATGGTATGGGGTCTATGAATGTAGTTGAATAGACGCAATGCAGCGCCCCATATTCGAAAAAGAACGAAATATCAAGTAGAATATAAGCATTGGTGAATCACACCGATATATACGAATTTTCAGCCAGACAGCAAGATGAAAAAGATATTGTTGTTTAGCTGAGGTGCAATGAGCACCCATACTTTCGATGTTATTGTTATTTTAAGCAAATCGGTTCGTAGGGCTGGGCCAAAAGCTCGGACCTCAAAACTCAATTCAACGCAAGGGGCTATATATGGCTGGTGGAAAGTCAAAAATCATTTACACGCTGACTGACGAGGCGCCATTGTTGGCGACTTATTCGCTACTGCCGATCATTGAGACCTTTACTAAGCCGGCCGGTGTCGAGATTGTCAAAAGTGACATCTCTGTAGCCGTTCGTGTGCTCGCAGAATTTGCAGACTGCCTAAATGAAGAGCAGAAAGTTCCCGACACCCTCGCGGAACTCGGTCGTCTTACTCAAGATCCAGACACTAACATTATTAAATTACCGAATATCAGTGCTTCTGTTGGCCAGCTAACAGCATGTATCAAAGAGCTTCAATCTAAAGGCTACGCGATCCCTGATTATCCGGAAAATCCAACGACTGAAGAAGAAAAGTCAATCAAGGTTCGTTATGGCAAATGCTTAGGCTCTGCTGTAAACCCAGTATTACGTGAAGGTAACTCTGACCGTCGTGCGCCTGCTGCTGTTAAAAACTACGTTAAGAAACACCCGCATTCAATGAGCGAGTGGAAACAGTGGTCACAAACTCACGTTTCGCACATGAATGAAGGTGACTTCTACCACGGCGAAAAGTCAATGACACTTGACCGTGCTCGTAACGTGAAAATGGAATTGATCACCAACAGTGGCGAAACTATTGTTCTTAAACCAAAAGTTGCATTGAAAGATGGCGAAATCATCGACTCAATGTTTATGAGCAAAAAAGCACTTTGCGATTTCTACGAGAAAGAACTTGAAGACTGTCGTGAAGCGGGCATTTTGTTCTCTTTACACGTTAAAGCAACCATGATGAAAGTTTCACACCCGATCGTTTTCGGTCACTGTGTGAAAATTTATTATAAAGACGCGTTTGAGAAACATGGCAAGTTGTTTGACGAGCTAGGCGTTAATATCAATAACGGTATGGCAGGTCTTTACGAGAAGCTTGAAACGTTACCAACCTCTGTACGTGAAGAAATCATTGCTGATTTACATGCGTGTCAAGAACACCGTCCAGCGCTTGCAATGGTTGATTCAGCAAAAGGCATCACCAACTTCCATTCACCTAACGATGTGATTGTAGATGCTTCTATGCCTGCAATGATCCGTGGTGGCGGTAAAATGTGGGGCGCTGACGGCAAGCCTTACGACTGTAAAGCTGTAATGCCTGAATCGACTTTTGCACGTATCTACCAAGAAATGATCAATTTCTGTAAGTGGAATGGCAACTTCGATCCAAAAACGATGGGTACTGTACCTAACGTTGGTTTGATGGCGCAAAAAGCTGAAGAATACGGTTCACACGACAAAACTTTCGAAATTCCTGAAGCGGGTATTGCCAACATCACTGATCTTGAAACGGGTGAAGTGTTGATGTCGCAAAACGTTGAGGAAGGCGATATTTGGCGTATGTGTCAGGTGAAAGACGCTCCGATCCGTGACTGGGTAAAACTTGCGGTAACTCGCGCGCGTAACTCTGGCATGCCTGCGATCTTCTGGCTTGACCCGTACCGTCCACACGAAAATGAATTGATCAAGAAAGTTGAAGAATACTTGAAAGATCATGACACGACGGGTCTTGATATTCACATCATGTCACAAGTACGTGCAATGCGTTATACGCTTGAACGTGTAGCACGTGGTCTAGATACAATCTCTGTGACTGGTAATATCCTACGTGACTACCTGACTGACTTGTTCCCGATCATGGAGCTGGGTACTTCAGCTAAAATGCTTTCTATCGTGCCGTTAATGGCAGGTGGTGGCATGTACGAAACGGGTGCAGGTGGTTCTGCTCCTAAACACGTACAACAATTGGTTGAAGAAAACCACTTGCGTTGGGATTCACTGGGTGAGTTCATGGCGCTTGCTGTTTCTTTAGAAGAAATGGGCATCAAAGAAGACAATGCTTCTGCGAAGTTATTGGCTAAAACTTTAGACCAAGCGACTGGTAAATTGCTCGACAATGACAAGTCACCTTCACGTCGCACTGGCGAGATTGATAACCGCGGCAGCCACTTCTACCTAGCAAAATACTGGGCTGAAGAACTTGCTGCGCAAGACGAAAATGCTGAGCTTAAAGCGAAGTTCGCTCCGCTTGCAAAAGCATTGGCTGAAAATGAAGACAAGATCATTGCTGAACTTGCTTCCGTTCAAGGCAAACCGGCAGACATCGGTGGTTATTACGCTATTGATCAAGCCAAAGTGACTGCAGTTATGCGTCCAAGTCAAACCTTTAATACAGTGCTTGCAGCTGTTTAAGCATAATTAGTGCAAAGCCAGTGACTCCACTGGTGATGCAAAAAAAAGCCGGTGCATATGCACCGGCTTTTTTTCATCCGCAATTTCTACGGCACAAACATTCCTCAAACAAGGAAATTGTTTAAACTAAATCTTAACGACCGTTACTACGTCCACGACTACGCGGTGCTTTAGTATTCGGGCGTGTCGTACCATTGGTTTTACGACGTGGCTTATCCGCATCATCCATTTGCCAAATACGCGTGGTACCGCCACTGGCTCTTTTCTTGCCTTTGAATGGTGCTTCGCCTTTTTCTTCACGTGCTTTATCTTTAGCCACCGAGAAATGCTGTTTCTTGGTCGTGGTCTTTTTCGCAAAAGAACGGCCTTCATATGGCTTTTCTGCAGGAACATCTTTAAAGTCTGGGTAAAGCAAAGGTTCAATTTCGATTTGCTCACCTGGCTGTAGGCCAAGTTTTACAATGCTAATAGTACCAATTTGAGTACGAATCAAACGTAAAGTTGGAAAGCCTACAGCTGAAGTCATACGGCGAACCTGACGGTTACGGCCTTCGCAAATTTGAATTTCTACCCATGAGGTAGGGACACTGGCACGGAAACGTACCGGTGGTGTACGTTCCCATAACCAATCTGGCTCATCAATTTTTTTTGCTTGAGCCGGCAGGGTGATGCCATCTTTAAGCTCAACGCCTTTACGAAGCTGCTCTAAAGCTTCTTCAGTAATGTCACCATCGACTTGTACCACATAAGTTTTAAATTTTTTGCTGGCAGGATTGGTAATAAACTGGTTCAAACCACCATGATCGGTTAAGAACATCAAGCCTTCTGAATCTAAATCAAGACGACCGGCAATACGCAAGTCAGGATCCTGAGTAAAATCAGCCATGGTTTGATGTTTCTCATCGGCACGGAACTGGGAGAGAACGTCATAAGGTTTATTAAGAATGACGATTTTCATAGAAAATAACTACTTTGATAATGATAAATACTGGAAATGTTGATTCTATTTTATGAAGAAATGGCAGTATTTCTTCGATAAATCTCAATAACATTTAAATTCAATTAGAATATTATGCGTTAAGACAAGTTGAAAGTATTGCATATTGGCAACTATTTTTTGGTTTCGCCAGATAGAATAACAATAGGGAGCACAAGTATAATGGGTTATCAGAAGATTGTCGTGCCTGTGGATGGTACTAAAATTACCGTTAATGCCGATTTGTCACTAAATGTACCCAATCATCCGATTATCCCTTTTATTGAAGGTGACGGTATTGGGGTAGATATTACACCCGCAATGAAAGCTGTGGTCGATGCTGCGGTTCAGAAAGCTTACTGTGGCAAACGTTCGATTGAATGGATGGAAGTTTACTGCGGCGAAAAAGCAGATAAAATCTATGGTACTTACATGCCGGAAGAAACGTTTGAAGTGCTTCGCGAGTTCGTGGTTTCGATTAAAGGTCCTTTAACCATGCCTGTTGGCGGTGGTATTCGTTCTCTCAATGTGGCTTTACGTCAAGAATTAGATCTTTATGTATGTGTACGCCCGGTTCGCTGGTTCGAAGGTGTTCCTTCTCCAGTTCATCATCCCGAACTGACTGATATGGTAATCTTCCGTGAAAACTCTGAAGATATCTATGCGGGGATTGAATGGAAAGCGGCTTCCCCAGAAGCCAAAAAAGTCATTAAATTTTTGAAAGAAGAAATGGGTGTGACTAAAATCCGTTTCGAAGAAAACTGTGGGATCGGCATTAAGCCAGTCTCTAAAGCAGGCACTCAACGTCTGGTTCGTAAGGCCATTCAATTTGCAATCGACAATGACAAGCCTAGCGTGACTCTGGTTCACAAGGGCAACATCATGAAGTATACCGAAGGTGCATTTAAAGAATGGGGTTACGAAGTCGCGCTTGAACGGTTTTCCGGCGAGCTTCTGGATGGTGGTCCATGGGTCAAAATCAAGAATCCTAAAAATGGCAAAGACATCATCATTAAAGATGTTATTGCAGATGCGTTCCTGCAACAAATCTTGATGCGTCCATCAGATTATTCAGTCATCGCCACGTTAAACCTAAACGGTGACTATATTTCTGATGCACTTGCAGCGGAAGTGGGTGGTATTGGTATCGCTCCTGGTGCAAACATTGGTGGTGCAATCCAGATGTATGAAGCGACTCACGGTACTGCACCTAAATATGCGGGTCAGGACAAAGTAAACCCGGGTTCAATCATTCTTTCTGCGGAAATGATGCTGCGTGACATGGGCTGGACTGCAGCAGCAGACTTGATCATCAAAGGTATTTCTGGTGCGATTGCTGCTAAAACGGTCACTTATGACTTTGAGCGTTTAATGCCTGACGCAACTTTGTTACGTTGCTCTGAATTTGGTCAAGCAGTGATTAACAATATGGAATAAGTTGAAGACTTCAACTTTGTATTAGAAAAACCTGCACGTGTTGCGGGTTTTTTTTATATTTACAGAACTCATATTTCATTCAATAGAATTAAAAACTTAAGATGAAATTGACTAAATTACTTTAATTCTTGAGATGAATGTATCCACATCGAAAAATGTTTAAAAAAACTTCCTGTTTGAGTTTAATGCTTGCATTGATACTGCTTTCGGGCTGTCAGCCACCACCTTCTGGTGAAGCTGTAGGTATGCGTTATCCAATTTTATATATGCAATTACAGCAAATGCACTTGCCTGAACAACTTGCAATGCCGGTTGAAAATATTAAAGCTGGTCAGATTAATGATACTTGGGGGGCAGCACGTAGCGAAGGACGCAAGCATGAAGGCATCGATATTTTTGCCAAGCGAGGAACGTCTGTACTTAGTGCAACACAAGGAATAGTCACTCGAGTGGGAACCAATCATTTGGGCGGTAAAGTGGTCTGGGTTACCGGGCCGGATTTAAGCCGACATTATTATGCACATTTGGATGATTATGCTGCTCAGATTCAAGAAGGCGACTGGGTAGAAGTTGGCCAAGTGATTGGTTACGTAGGAAATAACGGTAATGCTAAAAATACCCCACCACATTTACATTATGGTATTTATCTTAATGGGCAAGGTGCGGTCAATCCATATCCTTATCTGGTTCCAGATTCTTAAAAATATAAAAATAAATCAGGTTTCTTTAATTTTGTGACATTGATCCGAGCGGGTATACCAAGCCAGTTGTAAAGTTCCCAATAATAGAACCACAGTAGCCAAAATAAACTGTTGATGATAAGTTACACTGAAATGTTGCAGAGTACTAAAACTTAATCCACCAATCAGCTGCACAGAGGCAAAACACAGCGTGGCAATACTCCAGAGCCTTTTATATGCCAGACCATAAAGCTGTAAAATCGTATAAGAGGTCAAAAACACCACGGCCGGATTGAGCATTCCTGTAAAGAAGGAGGAAGCAAAAGTCAGCAGCGGACTGGAGTTTAATGTGGCAATAAAAATCGCCAGAATATATAGACTATACAGAATTTTCAGACTCCTAAAATTTCCAAATTTTCTTGCCAGTGAATAAGCAGCAAAAGCCCCCAAAGCGCTGCCTACGCCATACAGAGTCCAGTTAAAGTTGATCCAGAACAGATTCAGGCCCAGTTCATGACCGAGATAGTCAATCCAGAACAATGAATGTGGAATATAAGCAAATGCACTGCAAGCATACACAATCATCAAGCTATAAAAGAGTACATTGAATGGTGTCTTGGATTCATTCTGAACTGTTGGTTCAGACAAATGATGCTTAAATTGTTGCAGCAGCAGACTTAAACAAATGCAAATAATCAGCGCAAATCCACATAAAATAAGCCAGGCCGTCTGTATCGAAATTTGATCCAGATAAGGCAAGAAAAGCGTGGCCACTAAAACCCCAAGACCAATTCCGCTAAAGCCAATAAAATTGATTTTAAAACGATCCTGAATGTCGCAGCATTGTGCAACCACACTCGGGGATAAGATCATTAATAAGCCACCGCTGATTCCCGAAATCACACGCCAGAAGATATACCAAGCTTGAGGGAAGTTTGTAAAAGCACAGCACATTAAACTGAACATTCCCGCAATTGCGGCAATCTGAATGTAAAGGGTCATGCTTTTATTTTGAGGCAGTCGCATGGCTACGAAAGCGCCCATCAGATAGCCGAGTAAATTGGCACTTCCTAAAAGACTGGCAAAACCGCTTGACCAGTCAAATGCTTCACGTGTGCTGGGTAAAAGTGCGGTATAGGAAAAACGTAAAATACCAATTCCTAAACACATGCTGAGGCATAAAAAAAGACTAAGCCTGATATTGTTTGAGGACATCCGTGTGCTCGCAGCTATTTGGTATTAATTCACCCCAATAAATAACATGAGTACCAAACAATGAATAGGATCAGCCCTTACAAACGCTACCAAAGTATCGATGTTTGAACTATTAAGTAATATTTAAGACAGCTCTTATAGAATTGGATGACATATGGCCCTTTATTTTGAAAATTGAATTTTTTCAATAAAGGCATACAATGCCGCTACTTTATTATACTTTTTGGAATTATGAATTTCTCCTATCGCGCTGATATAGATGGCTTAAGAGCTATCGCCGTTTTATTGGTGATTTTTAACCATATCGGATTATCTTTCTTTTCTGGAGGATATATTGGTGTCGATGTCTTTTTTGTGATTTCAGGTTATTTGATTACCCTCATTTTAACTCATGAGATTCAGTCCAAACGGTTTTCTATCGCACGGTTTTACAAGAAGCGTGTGGTACGTTTAGCACCTGCTTATTTTACGGTGCTCAGTGTGGTGAGCATCATTGCCTGGCAGGTGATGCTGCCGGGTGATCTGACTCAATATTTTAATAGTGTCATGTACGCAACTTTGCTGATGGCGAATATCTATATGCGCAATGAAGTAGGAGATTACTTTAGCCAGAGTGCTGAAAGTATTCCTTTATTGCATTTATGGTCGCTTGGGGTGGAAGAGCAGTTCTATATTTTCTGGCCTTTGTTGTTATTGATCTTTGTTGGAAAGGTATCGCGTAAATATACTGGGGCTATAGTCACGACGTTAATCGTGGCCTTACTGTTTTATGCCCAACATAAATTGACTCAAAATGCAGAAAAGGCCTATTTCAGTATGCCGGTACGTGCCTTTGAGTTGCTCATTGGTGCATTGATTGGCTTTTTACCACAACTCAAGTTGCCAAAAAAAATAGCACAAGGTCTGGTTTGGGCCAGTTTAATCGTATTGTTTGCGGCAGCAGCGTATTTTAATGAAAAGACGCCATTTCCGGGAGCAATGGCACTTATCCCATGTTTAGCGACAGCCTTCATTATCTATCTGGGGCAATGTTCACCTTCAAGTAACGTGTTACTCAATAATCCTCTGAGTACCTGGATTGGAAGGATTTCTTATCCTTTGTATTTATGGCACTGGCCTATTATCGTATTGTTTGGCATTTATATGCGGCCATTAAATACAGAAAATCAGGTGGTGATTGTACTATTGTCTATCCTGTTGGCATTTTTGACCTATCAACTTATTGAAAAACCCAGCAAACGTTTTGTGATGATGGCCAATTACAAAGTGATCATCATCGGCTTTCTGGTGCCAGCCCTCAGTTTTATGGCTATTGCAAAGACCGTCAATATCAATAAAGGTTTTCCAGACCGCTTTCCTGAATCTATTTATATCAAGCAACAAGCCCTCAATTCATTTGCACATGTGATCCGAAATAAATGTATGGATATTGAAGATCCAAAAGCATTACCTCAGCAGGATGATTGTGTTCTGGGCAAAGCGAAAGCCAATATCGATTTTTTATTGATCGGTGATTCTCATGCCAATGCTTATACCGCGATGCTAGATGTATGGGCTAAAGATGCCAATTTACGCGGTTATGACGTTACTCAAAGTTCAACTTTCTATTTACCTGGCGTGCAGCGTTTTGATTCTAATTTTAATCGTTGGGAAGAGCTGAGCGAATTTAAATTAAGAAATGATGCCATTAGCGCTCATCTTGCAAAAACACATTACCCCACCATTATTTTAGCGGGTTCATATGTCCCGTATTTTGGTCATGAGGTGAAACTTGAAGATGGAACTCATCATTCCAATGAGCAGATATTCAAAGCTGGCTTTATGAAAGCGTTAAAAATGGCCTATCAGTCCAGTGATCAGGTCATATTGCTCAATGATGTGCCACGCTTAGATCAAGACGGGGTACCGGCCGATTGTAATCTTCGCAATGAAATTTTAAATACTCAGGCTCAATGTACGGTTTCTAAAAAGAATTATGAAACAAGCTTAGTGAAATTTAATCGAATAGTTGCAGAAGCAAAACTGAAATATCCTGACTTGAAAATTATTGATCCTGCGAAGGTAATGTGTAATCAGCAGACGTGTAAAATTATGATCAACAATGTGCCTTTATACCGAAATAAAGACACCAACCACATTAATAATCAGGGTTCGCGGCAACTAGGCATTGAATATTTAAAACAATATGGCAATCCGCTGAAAGATTAAAAACAGGCATAAAAAAACCGCGTTATTTAACGCGGTTTTTTTAATATTTGAAATTAACGCATTTTTGCCAGGAAGCGGCTTAAACGGGTAATCGCTTCACGAAGCTCATTTTCGGCCGGCAAGAACACCACACGGAAATGATCTGGAGTCGGCCAGTTGAAACCTGTTCCTTGAACCATTAACACTTTTTCCGCACGTAAAAAGTCGAGCATGAATTTTTCGTCATCCTGAATTGGGTAAACTTCTGGATCCAATTTAGGGAAACAGTACATCGCACCTTCAGGTTTGACACAAGATACCCCCGGAATTTCGTTCAGCATTTCCCAGGCGATATTGCGTTGCTCGTATAAACGTCCACCCGGACGAGTCAGGTCATTAATCGACTGATAACCGCCAAGTGCTGTTTGAATGGCATATTGTGCCTGATGGTTAGCACATAGGCGCATTGAGGCCAACATGTCTAAACCTTCAATATAGTCCATCGCACGGGATTTATCACCGGTAATGGCCATCCAGCCAGAACGGAAACCTGCAATACGATAGGCTTTAGACAAACCATTAAACGAGACACACAGTTGATCACCAGCAAGTGCAGCCACAGCAACATGCTCAATGCCGTCATAAATAACTTTGTCGTAAATTTCATCTGCAAATAAAATCAGGTCATGTTTTTTTGCAAGGGCAACAATTTGTTCCAGTACATGACGTGGGTAAACTGCACCTGTTGGATTATTCGGATTGATAATTACAATACCACGGGTATTTGGCGTAATTTTGCTTTCCATATCCGCAATGTCAGGATACCAGTAGTTTTCTTCATCACATTTATAATGAATTGCAGTACCGCCTGACAGGTTAACCGCAGCTGTCCATAGTGGATAATCCGGCATTGGAACCAGCATTTCATCGCCATCGTCCAGCAAGCCTTGCATTGCCATCACGATCAGTTCAGACACACCATTGCCGATATACACATCATTCACGTGCATATCCATAATGCCTTTTTGCTGATAATACTGACAAATTGCTTTACGTGCAGGGAAAATCCCTTTCGAGTCTGTATACCCTACGGCATTAGGTAAGTTTAAAGCGACATCATTAATAATTTCTTGTGGCGCTTCAAAGCCAAATGGGGCGGGATTACCGATATTAAGTTTAATAATTTTATGACCGGCTTCTTCCATTTCATTGGCCGCTCGTAACACAGGTCCGCGAATGTCGTAGCAAACATGCTCGAGCTTAGACGATTTCTTAATTTCGCGAGGCGTAGTGTTACCTAAAACGGACATATTTCCATCCAACTATATAAGGGTTTGAAAAAATAGATTACTGAAATATCACAATCTATATTGAAATTTAGCTAGATATTTTTTTGGCTCTAGCGTAAATATGAAGTACTGAAGCATGACACTGAATGTCAAAGATTTAAAGGAGTTAGTGATGGGAAAACTCAATAAAACAGACCGAGAATGGCAAAGAGAGTTATCACCAGATGAATTTCGCGTTACGCGACAAAAGGGGACCGAACCAGCATTTACAGGAAAATACTGGAATACCAAGCAAGCCGGAACCTATATTTGTCGCTGCTGCGGTGCCGAATTGTTCTCTTCAGACACTAAATATGACAGTGGATGTGGCTGGCCAAGTTTTTATAAACCGATTGCCAATGGTGCAATTGATGAAAATCAGGATACGACGCATGGTATGGTGAGAACCGAAATTGTTTGTCATCATTGTGACGCACATTTAGGGCATGTTTTTGAAGATGGTCCACAGCCAACCGGGTTACGCTATTGCGTAAATTCAGCTTCATTAGAATTAAAAACACAAGAAAAAAATGACGAGGAAACCTATCCATGACCAGCATTTATCAGTTTGAAGCTGAGTTGTTAGATGGAAAAAATCAATCATTTGCTGATTATGAAGGCAAGGTTTTATTGATTGTAAATACTGCCAGTAAATGCGGTTTTACCCCCCAGTTTGCAGGTCTTGAAAAGTTGTATGAGAAATACAAAGATCAAGGTTTGGAGGTTTTGGGATTTCCCTGTAACCAGTTTGGCGGACAAGATCCTGGCTCTAATGATCAAATCGGGGCTTACTGCCAAAAAAATTATGGCGTTACCTTTCCTATGTTTTCCAAGGTTGATGTTAAGGGTCCGGAAGCTCATATTTTATTCCGTTATTTGACCAATAACAGCAAAGGAATTCTCGGTAATGGGATCAAATGGAATTTCACCAAGTTCTTGATAGGTAAAGATGGCAAAGTGTTAAATCGTTTCGCGCCGACCACCAAACCTGAAGATCTGGAAAATGAAGTAGAAGCGGCACTCACCAAGTAATTTTTTCTGATCTGAAAAAATATTAAGGGCGATCCATGGATCGCCCTTAATTCATTTATATTTTGTATTTAAATGTCAAAAAAGCAATTTTTTCCAAGTTTAACTGCATGGGTATTGGTTTGTGCATCAAGCACAGTATTTGCAAATGATCAAAAAAGTATGTGCCGCCAGCATTGGATTATAAAATTGATCCAAAACTGCTGAATAGCTAAATAATAGTTATCAGGGTCAACTGGTTAATTGCGCCCAAGTTTAATTTTACCGCAACTGAGTTAAAGGCTGTTCAATCTCCGGTAAAAGTGAAAATGACCGTGATTGCAAGTAGCGGGATGATTGCCAAAGTTGAGATAATGAAAAGTACAGGCTTAAAATTATGAGATGCTAAAGTTGTTGATGCTGTAATGCAGGCAAAACTTGAATCTATTGCCATGGTTGATCCAAATATTATTTATAGCTTGATTCATAAGCTATAAATAAATAATCCACTGTAGAAACAGTGGATTATTTTCAATTTGGTTATTGCTTAAATTAGAGAATATCTTTTAGTCGTTGAATAGCTTGTTCACATTGGGCAATATCTGCAACCAAAGCTAAACGTACGTGATTTTCACCCGGATTGCCTTGTTCGGTATCACGAGACAAGTAGCGTCCAGGAAGCACTTTAATATGTGCTTTTTCCATCAGCATTTTGGCAAAAGCTTCATCATTGTCGACTTTTAACCAGTAATAAAAACCTGCATCCGGTTTTTTAAGCGGCAATAAGTGGCCTAACTCTTTCTGAAACAGTTCAAACTTGGCACGATACAGCTTACGGTTTTCTTCCACATGCGCTTCATCATCCCAAGCAGCAATTGAGGCCAGTTGATGCTGAACCGGCATTGCTGCGCCGTGATAGGTACGGTATTGCAAATACAGTTTAAGCAGGTTTGCATCACCCGCTACAAAACCTGAACGCATGCCCGGTAAGTTTGAACGTTTAGAAAGTGAATGGAATACCACACAGTTCTTGTAGTCGTCACGTCCAATTTCAGCGCAAACTTCAAGCAAACCTACCGGAGCTGCGTCAAACCAGAGTTCTGAATAACATTCATCCGATGCAATCACAAAGTCATATTGGTCTGAAAGTTCAATCAATTTCTTGAATTGTTCTTTGGACAATACAGCACCTGTTGGATTGCCCGGTGTGCAGACAAAGAGCAATGCTGTTTTTTCCCAGACTTCCGCTGGCACCGCATCAAAATCGCCGAGGTAATTATTTTCTTCGGTGCAGTTAATGAAATACGGGTTTGCCCCGGCGAGTAAAGTCGCACCTTCATAAATTTGATAAAAAGGATTGGGCATTACTACATAAGGTGCATCTTCACGGTTCACCAAAGCTTGAACAAAAGAGAAGATCGCTTCACGTGTTCCTGAAACAGGAAGAACATTGCTTTCCGCACTAATACTGTTGAGCTTAAAACGACGAGTCAGCCAGTTAGCAATACTTTGGCGTAGCTCTGGCAGGCCTTTACTGTTGGGGTAAGTCGATAAATGCTTAAAGTTGTCGATAATTGCCTGTTTTACAAACTCTGGTGCAGGATGCTTCGGTTCACCAATCGATAATGGGATGAGTGGTAAATCTGCAGTTTTTATATCCTGAAAAAGTTTATTTAATTTTTCAAAAGGATAGGGGTGCAATAATGACAAACTTGAGTTCATGAAATCGATACCGCTTAATTTAAGTTAATGTTGGCCAGAGACTTGATTCGAAGCTTCATCCAGTGCTGATTTTAGTTGGGCAGCAAAAATTTTAGCTTCTGAATCGGACATCGGAATGCCATCTTTTTTAGTGACAAAGAAAATATCTTCTGCGCGTTCACCCAGCGTTGCAATTCTAGCAGAGTGAATATCCAAACCTTGCATCATAAATAAACCGCCTACTTTGGCCAGTAAACCCGGATGGTCAAGTGTGGCAATTTCCACCATATTTTGCTGTAACGCAGCATTTAAGGTGATATCGACAGTATTTTCAATATCAAAATGGCGTAATTGACGTGGAATACGACGTTGCATTAAATCCGGATATTTGTCTGATTGACTGAGCGCTTTGACTAAAGCTTCAATCACTGTTTCTTCGCGTTCCGGGTCAGTCAGCAAAGTACCGAAACGGTCAAGCACTACATAGGTATCCAGACTAAATGCAGTAGAGGCGGTAATAATTCGCGCATCTTGCACGTCCAGATTCATCCGGTCAAATACAGCAACGGTAGTGGCAAATAAATTGGGCTGATCTTGCGTGTAAATAAAGATCTGCACCGCATCTTGGGCAAATTGACGATGGGCACGCATTAACACCAAAGGTTCAGTGTTGTTGCCATGTTGCAAGATGGCACGGGTATGCCAGGCAATTTCATCAGCCGATTCTTTAATGAAATATTCATCGCCCAGTTCCTGCCAAACCGTTTCTACATCATAGAGAGAAAAATCATTGACCAGCAGTTCACTTGCTGCAAACTTGGTGTCTTCAATCAGCATTTGATAATCGACAGGACGCCCAAGACCGCTTCGAATCACATCACGGGCGTGGGTATAAAGCTGACGCATTAGCGATGAACGCCATGTATTCCAAAGTTTAGGATTGGTCGCGTTAATATCTGCCACGGTCAATGTATACAGATAATCCAGATGCTCCATATCACCAAGTTTTTCAGCGAAAGCTTGAACCACGTCTGGATCGGAAATATCTTTCTTCTGCGCCGTCATGGACATCAGTAAATGACTTTGAATCAGCCATGCAACCAGATTACATTCACGCTCGGTAAAGCCATGTTTGCGACAGAACTTGATGGCATCTTCGGCTCCCAGTTCACTGTGATCACCGCCACGACCTTTGGCAATATCATGGAATAAAGCGGCTAAATAGACAATATCGCGACGTGCCAGACGCTGGAACACTGAACTCACCACAGGGAAATCTTTGGCAAATGCCGGTTCTTTAAAGCGGTTTAAATTACGCAGCAATAAAAGTGTGTGTGCATCTACAGTATAAATGTGGAACAGGTCATATTGCATCAGGCCCATAATCTGACCAAATGCAGGAATATAATTGCCTAAAACACTGTATCGCTTCATCGCAACCAAAGTGTCATAAAGACGATGCGGTGAACGGATAATGGCCATAAATAAGGCTTGATGTTGAGGATTATCCCGATAGTTTTGATCAATGCGTTTTGCAGCAAGGATAAGCAGACGCAAGGTACGTGCGCGAATGCCTTCAATTTCAGGGCGATTGGCCAATAAATAGAAAATTTCCAGAATTGCGCTGGGGCGTTCCGAGAAAATTTTGTGATGCTGTACCGCAAGTTTGCCATCTACCAGTTTGAAGTTTTCATTAATTTCTTCAATTTTGCGTTCATAGTTGGGCAAACGTGGCGTAATTACCGATTCATTAAAATAAGCCAGCAGCATTTCATTGAGTGTGGAAACTTGCTGCGCGCTACGATAATAACGCTTCATGAATTGTTCGATTGGATAGTTGGGTGGTTGATGTTCTTCACGGGTGTAGCCGAACAGGGCTGCAATATCGCGTTGGTAATCGAACAACAGACGGTTTTCATCACGCTTGGTTAAGCGGTGTAAATGATGGCGGATTTCCCACAAAAAACTTTCTGATTCTTCTAATACACCGAGTTCAAAATCGGAAATAAAACCCAAATGTACTAAGTCATAAATGCGATTAACGCGGAAATGGCGTTTTGCAATCCAGCCAATTTGGTTAATATCGCGAATACCCCCCGGGGCATTTTTAATATCTGGTTCTAAATTACTTTCAGTATTGTTGTGTTGAGCATGGCGTCTTGCCTGCTCATCCATTTTGGCATCAAAAAAGGTTTTATCTGTCCAGGTTTGTGACACGATGCGACGCGGCCATTTGGCCAAATGCTGATTGCCAATAATCAAGCGTGACTCAATTAGCGCAGTGGCTACGGTTAAATCATTGGTGGCTTGTTCAACACAGTGGGAAATGGTGCGTACGCTGATACCGGGTTTGAAATTCCCGACATCCCAAAGGGAGGAGATAAAGGTTGAAATCAATTTTTCCTGATCGGGGCTGATTTCATCTTCCGATAAAATCATGATGTCGACATCGGAATAGGGCAACATTTCCCGGCGACCATAACCGCCAACGGCAAATAAACCCAGATCGGTCTGATCCAGTTCGGCATGTTTCCAGAGAAATTCTAAGGCTTCATCAATCAGGTTTGATCGGGTCAGAATTACTTCACGAATTGACTGCCCATTTTCAAAACCTTCCTGTAGCTGCTTTTCCACATCGGTGCGCCATTGATTAAGCGCTTGAATGTCGTGGTTACTTTTAACGTAATTTAATAGCGGAGAGGTATTGATCATGAACAGGAATCCGTAAATAAGGTGATACGTTTAGTTTTGCTCAACAATGACTTGAGTCGCTGTATGCAATGCAAGTTCACGTGCTTGATCGGTTGTTTCGGCACGTGCCGTTGCCACACCCATGCGACGACGTTTGAAACCTTCGGGTTTACCAAAAAGGCGTAAATCGGTGTGCGGATTAGACAAAGCAAGATTTAAGCCAGAAAAAGACAGATTGCTATCATCAACGCCTGCATAAATAACTGCACTTGCTGCAACGCTATGGCGTGTTGTATTCACAGGCAGGCCTAAAATGGCACGCGCATGCAGTTCAAATTCGCTCTGGAATTGCGATGCAAGTGTCACAAGCCCCGTGTCATGCGGGCGTGGTGATACTTCACTAAACCATACTTTATCGCCTTTGACAAACAGTTCGACTCCGAAAATACCGCAACCGCCCAAGGCTGTTGTGACTTTATGCGCAATCCGTTTTGATTCTTGCAATGCGGCAGGCGTCATGGCTTGAGGCTGCCAGCTTTCGACATAATCACCAGCATCTTGACGGTGTCCGATCGGGTCGCAGTATTGGGTTTCGATTTCACCCGTTTCTGCATTTTTAGCCCGAACTGTTAGTAAGGTAATTTCAAAGTCGAAATCAATTTGTGATTCCACAATCACTTTACCTTGATTTACACGACCGCCAGTTTGGGCATATTCCCAAGCAGCATCGACTTCATCAAAATTTTTGACTCGCGATTGTCCTTTACCTGAAGAAGACATCACCGGTTTGACAAAGTTCGGATAGCCAATATCGTCACAAGCCGCGCGGAAAGATTCTAAGGAGTCGGCAAAACGATAAGCCGAAGTCGGCAAGCCAAGCTCTTCAGCAGCCAAACGGCGGATACCTTCGCGGTTCATGGTCAGGTTAACTGCTTTGGCTGAAGGAATAACAGTGGCAATATTTTGTTGTTCGATATCGACTAAAACTTCAGTCGCAATGGCTTCAATTTCAGGAATAATTAAATTAGGTTGAACCTGTTCGATAAGTTGTTTGAGTTGTTCAGCATCTGCCATATTTAAAGTATAAGCATAATGTGCAACTTGCATGGCCGGTGCGTGGTCATAACGGTCTGCTGCATGGACTTCCACACCAAGACGTTGTAGCGAAATCACCACTTCTTTACCCAACTCTCCTGAACCTAATAGCAATACTTTAAAGGCAGAAGCTTGAAGGGGAGTACCAATAGTCACGCTCATGTAAATCATCCATGCTTGATTTTATGGGCTTTTAGCATAGCAGAACTGTGTGGTGTGTTAAGCCTGGATTGACATAAAATAATGATATTGTCTAACAATTTTATTTATAAAGTTGTTTAAAAACCCCCCTAAATTCTTCCTTAAAAAATAAGGAGCTTGATAGGGCGTTTAGATATCTAAGGCTTAGAAGGAAAAAGGCAGGTAGGTATAAATCAAGCCATAGGTCACGGCTGCGGTTAAAGTCGCAGGAACAATTTGCTTAAACTTAAAATACAGTCCGGCTAAGGTTAAAAAACCCACCAGCATGGCGAAGCTTTTATTTGGGGTTTCCATCAGTGCGGGGAGGGTGGCGACCACCAGCATGGAACTAATCGCAGCAATCCCGATACTGCCTAAAGCAATTTTGATCCAGACCGAGCCACGCTTTTGTGAGTTCTGCTGATGTTTTTGAATTACATAAAAAGGCCCAAAACGCGATGCAAAATTGGCAATGCCAACAATAATGCCCACCAGAATAATCTCAAGATTCATGCGCTTCTCCAAATTCATCATCGTGTTGTTTTAAAACATAGTGCTTGAATAAACCGGCTAAAATACCGGATAAAATTCCAATAAAAATCGCTGCCGATAAATTAATGAAATAGCAGGCGATAGCGGAAACAATTAAGCAGACCGCGACAATAAAAGTGTGTTTCTTTTCAAAGGCGGCAAGCAGGAAACTTAAGAACAGTGCAGGAAGCAGGAAATCCAGCGCGGCTTGCAAAAATTGCGGTAAGTGACTGACCTGGTCTGCAAACAATCCCCCTAAGAACGAACCTAAAGCCCATGATAACCAGCTGAACAGGCTTACCCCTAACATCCAAGACTCAGACCATTCCTGTCGACGTTGCGACAGCTTGATCATCCCTGAAGCAAACACTTCATCGGTTAAGCCCCACGCCCAAAAGGCTGTCTTTTTTAGGTTCAATTTATCTTGAATCAGGTTTTGCAGTGCAGGACCATAGAGCAGGTGGCGAATGTCTAAAGCAATTACGGTGAGCGCTGTCATCCAGATAGATGTCCCACTACCCAGTAAAGCCACCACTAAGAATTGACTGGCACCGGCATACATGGAGCAAGATAAAAACAGCGCTTCCCAAGGCGTAAAGCCAAATTGTGTCGCAGAAACACCGAAAGCAAAAGACACAGGAAGATAGGTAAAAATAATGGCTTGACTATCTTTAGCGCCTTGCCAAAAGCCGGCAGGTTGTACTGGAAGGATTTTGTGCTCAGACACGACACACCTAAGGAGAGTTAGACAAAGAGGGTAAAATGTTGATTGAGTATTCTATCCGAATTCACTAGCATAGTGCCGAAATGTTTGTATAGGCAGCTGATATGTTTGCGTCCAAATCACGTGCAATAGTGATGATTTCTGTGCTGTGCAGTATTTTTGCATTACAGGGTTGTGGTAACTCATCTGAAGAACCGAAACACAAAGTTGAAATTAAGGCTGCACCCAAGCTTAACAATGATGCGACCAGCTATGCCAATGAAGCCTGGAAATTCATTAATCAAGTTGATGGTCTGGTGTATGCAAAACAGCTGGATGTGCTTGAAGAACAGGTACGTAAACCTGCCCGCAAGTTAAGTACGGATTGGCGCATTAATGTCAAAATGACCGATTCAGTCACCGAAGGGAAATATGCATTATGTCGTAAAGCATTGACCAGTCTGGAAATATGGGCGCGTGAAACGATGGATCAATCGAGTTCGGTGGCCCAAAAGCAGACAGATTACGAACGAGATAAAGCACAGTGTAAGGATGCAATTGATAATCCTGCGCTGGGAAATACTGATCCGAAAAAGAAAGGCGTTTAAGAAAGATAAAGCGAGGCGAATGCCTCGCTTTTTTTACCCAAATTTTTAAAGTGTATTTTAGTTATAGTTAAAAAAATCAATAAGAGCTTAGAGCGATAACTTGATAAATATATAGAATTATCATAATGCGATAATAAGTGTATAATAAAACATGTTCACGTTGTTATTGCTTTGATAAAAATCTAAATAACATCCATATGGTAAATAAATAGGAAAGAAGAATATGTTGAATAAAGTGTTTTTATCAATAAGTTTAATGCTCGCAGTAAGTGCTTTTAGCAGTATAGTATCTGCGTCTGAACAAGTTGAGGCGATTCAATTTTCATCAAATAGTGAACAGGAAGTTGCGCCATGTACAAATGGTTTTGATGATGTAAATGTGTGCCAGTTACGTTCTTAATCGGTGAATATATAAATAATAAATCTAAAACTGATAGAAGCCTGATGAGACCTGCATAAGATAAATACTGCAACGGTATGACATCTGTATGATTCAGCTCTTCTTTATATAGTTTGTTATTCAAAAGCTTGAAGATACATGTGCGATTCGATGCAATTCAGCCAGATCTAAAATTTCGATTTTCCGAAAAGAAAGCCGCAAAATACTCTGCTTCTCTAAGGCTTGCAGTTCCTGGTTTACGGTTTGTCGGGAACAGGTCAGCATTTGTGCCAATTGTTCTTGAGATAAATGAATGGTGTTTGTTTCAATCACCAAATGATTGCCATAGCCATTCAATATAAACATTAAGCGCTGGGCTAAACGTTGGGTGAGGCTTTGCGTCTGAATTGCAATCAGCTCTAAAAAAGCAAAACGTAACTTTTGACTGGTCAATTGTGCAATGTGATACCAAAAAACAGGATGTTCATCGAGTAGCTTTTGAATGGCTGTACTTGGAATATGCAGGATCATACTTTTTTGAATCGCAATGGCATCATGCGAGCGAGGCTGCACATCTACCAGTGATATTTCACCAAACCACATAATCGGTTCCACTATCGCCGCTACGGATTCTTTACCTTGAATATCAATATAGCCTAAGCGAACCGCGCCTTCTAAAACGGCATAGATGCCATTGAATGAATCCCCTGAATGAAAGATGGCTTGTTCCTTAGCAAAATATTGTTGTACAGCATGCTCCGCAATAAATTCCTTGAACACTGAAGGTAATTGTGAAAACCAAGCATTCTGTTCTAAATGAGCAATATAAATCGGCTCGAGCACTTTAATTCCTTTTTTAATGTGAGTTGTCATTTGGCCGACAACTTGGTCTTGGGTTTTTTTATATAGTCAAAGGATGAGTGTAGCAAGGAAGAATAATATGACCAAATTAGAACAGCTATTAAGCCAGTATGCAGCCTATCATCTGGATCACAAAAATATTTTGACCCATTTTGTGGGTATTCCTTTAATTGTTTTTGCGATTCTGTGTTTAACCGCAAGAGCAGGGATGATGCTGGCAGGAATGGAAATCACCTTGGCATTAGTGCTGATAGCAGTCACCAGTATTTACTATTTTAGCCTCGACCGAATTTTTGCTTTAATAATGTTGATCATTCTGATTGCTGCCTATCCCTTGGCTTTGAAAATTGCCTACTTAGAACTCGCAGTTTGGTTAAGCTTAAGTATTGGCATCTTCTTGGTCGGTTGGGTATTTCAGTTTGTGGGACATTTTTATGAGAAGAAAAAGCCTGCTTTTACCGATGATATTATTGGTTTAGCGATTGGACCATTATTTGTTTTGGCAGAAATCGTGTTCATGCTCGGTTTTCGTAAGGAATTAGAGCAGGGTATGCTTGATCATGCGCGTATATTACGTGCAGAAATGGACGGCAAAACTGTGAATATCACTTAACCTGCATAACTTAAGCATAAAAAAGCCGGTTGATTTGAACCGGTTTTTTTATATACCGTTATGAGGGGTTGATATTTAAGGTTTGGGTGCTTGTTTTTCCGGGATTTTGTTGTCGTGCATATTTTCATTCATATTGGCTTGAGGTGCTGTAGTTGTTGGGGCGGAAGTTGCAGATTTTTTATCCATTTTCATCATATTCTGATCTGATTTCATCATTTGAGGCTCTGCTTTCTTCATATGATTTGTTTTATGTTTTGCCGTATGGGTCGTTGTTACACATTTACCGCCTTTATGATTTGGACCGGTACCTCCCATCATTGTTGTACCTTTAGGACAAGCAAATGCAGTCGCACTAAGCATAGTGAAGATAGCTGCTGTACAGATTGTGCTGAATTTTTTCATTTTCGTTATTCTAAAATAAAGGCATTAGTACCTATAGATAAATTAGGCAAATTTGATCAGGGAGTGAGTTGTAACATGGTTGCTGAACAGCAATATTCTAAGATGAAATTGTCGGCATATTGTTAGTTTTAAGCAAAAACTAAGCTTATGCTGAATCAAATTAAGTCAAAAAATAAACAATTACGCTTATCAAGAATAGCCTAAGAAATAGACCTTAAAACTACTCATATTGAAAACTACATCTAATGCAAAATTATAACGTAACAGATCGACTCTCAAAGTTGAATCAATCAAATTGGGAAAGTTCGGACGTTTTTATAAACCATCTTCCTAGATCCCCTGAACTTTAAATCTAGCTTCATATTTAGCTGGAAAAAGGAGAGATTGTTTCAATCTTCGGATTAAAGCTGCGTATTATAGGGTGCTTAAAGCTTTATTTTGAGTTAATTTTAACAATCTAAGACAATAAAAAAGCCAGCGTAGCGCTGGCTTTTTTGCGGTCGGATTAGACGTTAAAACGGAAGTGTAAAACATCACCATCTTGAACGATGTAAGTTTTACCTTCTAATCGCCATTTGCCTGCTTCTTTCGCGCCAGCTTCGCCGTTGTATTGAATGAAGTCATCATAAGCAATACATTCAGCGCGGATAAAACCTTTTTCAAAGTCAGTGTGAATTACACCTGCTGCTTGAGGTGCAGTTGCGCCAATTTTAACCGTCCAAGCGCGAACCTCTTGTACACCGGCGGTAAAGTAAGTTTGCAAGCCAAGCAGTGAATAACCTGCACGGATGACCGCGTTCAAACCCGGTTCTGCCATGCCCATTGCTTCTAGGAATTCAGCACGGTCTTCATCTTCAAGCAAAGAAATTTCTGCTTCAATCTGGTTGCACAGTGGAACCACAATCGCATTTTCTTCCGCAGCTAATTTTTTAACTGCATTTAAATGTGGATTGTTTTCAAAGCCATCTTCAGCCACGTTGGCAATGTACATGGTTGGTTTTAAAGTCATTAAACCAAAACCACGGACCAGTTTACGTTCATCATCATCTAGATCAGCTGCGCGAGCCGGTTTACCTTCATCAAGCAATGGCTGGATTTTTTCCAAAATTGCTTTAACGGCAATCGCTTCTTTGTCGCCACTTTTTGCAGATTTTGTTAGACGGGTGATGGCTTTGGCAACAGCTTCAAGGTCAGCCAGCGCAAGTTCAGTGTTGATTGTTGCGATGTCATCAAGTGGATCAATTTTACCATTCACGTGAATCACGTTTTCATCTTCAAAACAACGAACCACATGGGCAATCGCATCGGTTTCACGGATGTTGGCCAGGAACTGGTTACCCAAACCTTCACCTTTAGATGCACCCGCAACTAAACCCGCAATATCAACAAATTCCATTGCAGTTGGAACAACACGTTGTGGTTTAACGATTTCCGCAAGTTTGTCCATACGTAGGTCAGGCACAGGAACAATACCGGTGTTTGGTTCAATGGTGCAGAAGGGGAAGTTTTCTGCAGCAATCGCAGCTTTAGTCAATGCATTGAAAAGTGTAGATTTACCCACGTTCGGCAAGCCGACAATACCGCAATTAAAACCCATGAAATGACTCACAAAGTATTATTTAAAAATTGTGGCTGATTTTACATGAAAGCCAGCACAAAGTCAGGTCATGGCTTTCATGTTTATTGAAAACAACTGAAAGGTATATCCTTTAAATTTTACGTTTATCAAGTTGATTGGCAAGGGTGTCTCCAGTCGCCTGAATCAACATGACGAAAACAATACTCCCAGACGATTGATCACCAGATCTCAATATGACCTTTTGAATGAAGGGTTCTTATCGCAAACCAGTGGGCAAACTGCAACTTGGTATGCTGCATTAATTGCATTCTGGTCATTTTCAACCACATGAACATTGTCAGAAATTAAATGAGACATAACGACAGCTTAAATAGATATCAAAATGCTGCAAGTAACTGGATTCAAAACTAAGCAATTGCTTTTGCAAAACTTATGAGAAATCATGTTTATGATAAAAAATAAATGATTAAACTGTTTAACAATCAGAATGATTTAATTTTATGGCGCTTTTTATTTAAACAATCGTTTATTGGCTTATCAGCTTTAAAGATAATCAAGACAAAAAGTGTATAAAAATAAATGATCTAGCATTGAACATTCGGCAATTATTTTGAATAAAAAGTACATTGTATTTCTAAGACAGGGTGACTAAAGTATCCGAATGATTTGATGGTTTTGATTTAAGCAAAACTAAAAAAATAACTGCGGAGATTTTATGCGAACCTTATACCAGTTTCCTTTGTCTCATTTTTGTGAGAAAGCTCGCTGGTTGCTCGATCATAAAGAATTGGATTATGTTGCCCATAATATGATCCCCGGTGTGCATCGTGCATTTGCACAATTAAAAACAGGGCAAAATCGTTTACCCATTTTACGTGACCAAAACCGCTGGATTGCTGATTCGACTGAAATTGCATTGTATTTAGATGAAGTTTACCCAGAACATTCTTTGCTACGTGCTGATTTACAACAGCGTGAACTGGCTTTAGAAATTAATCAGCAAGCCACAGAATTGGGCATGCATGTGCGTCGCTGGGGCTTGGCGCATACTTTGACTGAAAGTGAAGAATCTCTCGATATTCTGATTGGTGAAAAAGGCTATTTACGCCAATTTGAAAAATATTCAAAACCGATTATCAAAGCATTGCTTTCCAAAGGTTATCAACTGAATGCTGATAAAGTGGCTGAGTCTAAACAACAAATAGATGCTCTAGTCGAGCTTTTGAATCAGCGCTTAATTGAAAATCATGGACGTTATTTTGTGGGTGAACGATTAGGCTTGGCTGATATTGCTGTCTGTTCAATGCTGGCTCCACTTTTGGAAATTCCCGGTACGCCGTGGGAAAAAGAACATGTTGAGGTACTGTCTGAATAATTTAAAAAATATAAAGAGACTTTAACTGAATTACCCTTAGGGCAATATGTACTGCGGATTTATCAAACCGAACGCAATGCCCGCGTGGATTGGCGTGGGATCTAAAGATAATTTATAAAAATACGCGCTCCATAATGCGTATTTTTTGCTCACTCAATGACTTGCCAAAAAATAGACTTAACCCAATACAATCGCTGCTCGAGTTCTAAACTTGGCATTGATGTCGTTAGAAATGTTACATCGTGACTCACTAGCATGCTGCTACTGATACCTAAAATGTCGTGAATCTAATCTGTGACACCCGAGGCAATATTGTTTAAATTGATATTGCCTAAACTGCTGTTAGCTAGACATAAATCTTTAAGTTCAGCTAGTTCAAGCGATGAGCTCATCCAATACATCGGTAATTTGAGTAAGATTAAAACCACCATTCGACTGAATCAAACTGCTGATCAAGTTTTAACGTGTTGAGCTTTCAAAATCTTATTTTGAATTAAGCATGTTTTTGGAAAATATTTTCAGAATATTAAAACTTTATGGAAATAAACAATTGTTGTATAACTTAGAGAGCGCAATTTTTTGCGCATCTATTGATTGTTGAGAAAGAGTATAAAAATGGAACTGGATCGTTTTGATAAACAAATCCTAGAAATTTTGAATCAGGAAGATGCGAATTTAAATGAACTTTCAGAACGAATAAATCTTTCTGTGAGTTCTGTACATCGACGCATTAAGCATTTGATTGAAGCCAATATCATGACGCATTTAAAGCGTGATATAAATTATGCCAAGTTGGGTTTTAGCCTGCATGTTTTATTGCAAGTGTCTTTAAATAAACATGACACCGATACTTTCGCGAAGTTTTTAGAAGAACTGGAAAGTATTCCGGAAGTGATTAATGCCTTTTTAGTGACAGGTCAATCTGCCGATTTTATTGTTGAAGTGGTCGCAAAAGATATGGAAAATTACAGTGAAATTCTTCTAAAGCGTATCGGTAAAATTGAGCATGTTGTGGCACTGCATTCGAGCTTTGTCATTAAAGAATATAACGTGTTGAACTGTAGTGGCTTACTCAGTCGGGTGTAATCGCTTTTATTCAATCTATCACTTTAAAAATTGATTCTCTGATTGATGTCTGTTTGTAAAGGTCATAAAAAACGCACTTATTCGTGCGTTTTTTATGAAAGATTTAAACTGGTTATGCAATTAAGCATCCAACTGTTCTAAAACTTCATCTGAAAATTCTACGTTGGTATAAACGTTTTGAACATCATCAAGATCTTCAAACATATCGATCATTTTCAGAATCATTTTGGCTTGATCGACATCGGTAATTTCAGCTTTAGTGGATGGACTCATCACAACTTCAGCATTGTCAGATTTTAAACCTGCAGCAGATAAAGCATCCTGTACATTACCAAATGATTCAGGTGTGGTGATGACTAAAATTTCATCTTCACTCACTTCAATATCTTCAGCGCCGGCCTCTAAAGCCACATCCATGATTTTATCTTCTAAAGAAACATCCTCAAAAGTAATTTCACCACGTTTGGTAAACAGGTAAGCCACTGAACCAGCTGTACCTAAGTTACCATTGGTTTTAGAGAAGCAATGACGAACGTCAGGTACAGTACGGTTCAAATTGTCTGTCATTGTTTCGACCAGAACCGCTACGCCACCAACGCCATAACCTTCGTAAGTGACTTCTTTTAAATCATCGTTATCTTCACCACCGGCACCCCGTTGAATAGCACGGTTGATCACATCACGTGTCATATTTACAGACAGTGCTTTTTCGACAACAGCACGTAGACGCGGGTTACTTCCCACATCTGGGCCGCCGAGTTTTGCAGCTGTGGTTAATTCACGAATGTATTTGGTAAAAACTTTACCACGGCTCGCATCTTGTCTTGCTTTGCGATGCTTGATATTGGCCCACTTGGAATGACCCGCCATGCGAAATATGCTCCTTGTAGATTGGCTTTATGCCTAATCGAATGTACTAAATTCTACCATAAGCCCTTTTTTCTTAGAAAGGGCTGG
The DNA here is from genome assembly GCF_001647545.1 of Acinetobacter sp. SFB. Lineage (GTDB taxonomy): Bacteria > Pseudomonadota > Gammaproteobacteria > Pseudomonadales > Moraxellaceae > Acinetobacter. The sequence goes on along the minus strand of NZ_LSZH01000013.1, from coordinate 96,091 downwards.
CTTTTAAGTTTTTATACAAATACCCGTTAGTTTTTAGGTTCTGGAATAACAATATCCAAATCCACCTTATCTTTATAAAGTTGTTTAAGCAAAGCTAAGTCATGATTGATTTCAGTCGGGTATATTTTTCCTAAAATGCCGCCTTGCTTAGTAGTTGAATTGGCATACATTAAGACGATAGGAACACCTGCGGCCTTGGCAATATGCCAAAATCCGGTACGAATTGGTCTTCTGGTTTCACCCGGTTTTGCACGAGTGGCTTCAGGTGCAATCACAAGATTGAATTTTTCATTTTGCTGAAAATGCTCCACCATAACCGACACGATATCTTTATTAGATTTACGATCGACTGCAATACCACCAATGGCTTCTAATAACGGTTTCATCGGACCCTTAAATAATTCTTTTTTAATCAGGGTATGAATTTTCATATCAAAAATTTGGAACAGGGCCAGAGACAGAACTGCATCCATCATTGACGTATGTTCAAAGCCAACAACGACTTGTTTATTCTCAAGTACATCGGGTTCAACATGGTAGGTCCATCCTGCAAGTTTAAATGCAGATTCACCAATAAATTTTTTTAACATAGGAGGAAATTAGGCAATCTGAAAGTTAGCTAATTTCTGCTTGTTCTTATTTATAGTCAAGAGGGTATGTGTTTAAAGTGAACAAATAAATACAGAGTGATATCGTTTTAAAAATAGCTGTATTAATTGTTTTTATATATAAATAGACTTTAATAAAGATCTTAAAACTATTACTTAATATGAATTAAGTCTTAATAATGACTTGAAATGACTATTCAGATCAAAAAATAACTATTAGACTTTTGTCGAAGATAAAAGTTTCTGAACAAATTGTTCAACTTCGCTTTTGTTTAATAAGGATTGAAAAGAATGATGTATTTTTCGACTTTTTTATTGGCGTTTGGGTTGTTTACCCTCGTTATTGTTTGGTCTTTGATCGAAATTCTCCTGGAATCCCGAAAAGAGCGTAGTTTTGGTTCTTAAGTAGGTGGCTAACCTAACTGTTAAAAAATTAATTTCTCTTTTTATGTTTTGAATAAATACTTAAAATAAAGGCTAAGTAATTAAATTAAGACCTTTTGAGTATAATAAATTCATCATTCTTTTATCATGTAATGTCGAGTATTAAAATTGCCTGAGTGGTATAGCCTATGTTTTTATTATCTGGATTTATTTTTTTAAATAAAAAGTATGCTCACCTAATTTTATCAGTCACAACTTTTTTCAAATATAAGTTATAAATAAATGATTAACAGAATTGTTGTGTTACTGTGCAATTAAAAGCGGAAATGCTTGTGTTTGAAAAATCTTTGTTTGTATTGCCTCGCTTGAACTTTTTGATATATAACAAATTCAGCTTATAAGGGCTTATAGATCATTTGATTAGAGCAACGGACTGATAATGTAAATTCTCCTGCAAAATTCGAAATTCCTCATAATCTTTCACAATAAATACTATACATCGAATTAAATCCTTAAAACCTTATATTTACAGCATATTGCAATACATAAATCATTATGGCGATCGATTGAAATATTTCTATCCTCTACCAATCAAATATAGTCTGCTAGGCCTTATAGGCTGAATTAGATTTTCAACAGTTCCGTTGGTATGTCATGACTGATAGGCAGGCAGATTATTGCCACACTGTACGAGTTATCACAGCAGTACTGCAACAAAGATAGGTGAGGCCTAAGAAAAGACCCTCAACTGAGGGCGGCTTTTCTTATTTACGTTACTTTTATTGCTTAATGTTTATGTCCATCATCCAGTTCAATCACTATTTTATTTTTGGCTTTGGCTGTTCCTTTTAAATCATCGTAAACTACTTTTCCGTGAAACAATGTCATCAATACTTGGGAACCCTCAAGTTCATCAGCTGGAAGTTTAAATAGATCCTGATCCATTACTACCAGGTCGGCAGCTTTACCCACCTCAATTGAGCCCGTTTCTTTCTCTGCAAAAATCGCTTCAGCACCTTGGATGGTATGGCTGTTTAACATTACATTTAAGGGAACACCTGATTTTACTCCACCTGCAATTCTAGTCATCGGGAAGAATTCACGTACAGGATAATCGCTTGAAGAGTTGACCAAGACACCTGCATCAAAAAATGCTTTAGGCAATGGATGACCATCTGCGCGAATATTCAAAGCTTTAAAACGTGGAATAGTTGGAATAGCTTCATCACTCACATGCGTAATCATATGGCGTGCGTCACGTGGACCATTTTGTTGACGTGCGTATTCAAATGCGTCCAGCATTAAATTGTAGGTACTAGTTGGGCCAATATTATGAATATAAACTCGGAATTTTTCTCGATCGAGTTCAGCCACTGTTTTTTTCAAGACTTCCTGATCCCAGACTACTGAACCATAAGTACTGCTTGCCCCAGTTCCGAAAATTTTAATTGAATCCGTTTTAAAGAATTTTCCTTTATATTTAGCGCGACGTTCAATAAAACCAGGGATCTGCTCAGTCCCTCGATTTTCATCGGCCCATTGTAAAAGGTCATAACGGACAGTCAGTTTATTTTCTTTATCCAATGCCTGCATGGCATCTAGGAAAGTATCAGTTGGATAGTGAATCGGAACCATGACAGAGGTTACGCCGCGTTGAGGTGCAAGATCTTCCTGGAAAGATAAGATGGCATCTTTATATTCTTGCACACTAAAATCTGGTTGAGGTAGGACACTAATGACCAAATTCTGGGCGCCAAATTCACGTAAAATACCGGTCGGCTCACCCATGCCATCACGATCAATAAACGCACCTGGTGGATTTGGTGTGTCTTTAGTTATACCTGCATTTTGCATTGCGCGGGTGTTGGCCCAGACTTCATGATGTCCATGGGTAATGAATACTGCCGGGATATCTTTACCCACAATATCATCTAGTAATTGTGCTGGAGAACGGCCTGTTGCCTCAGCCTGTTCAAGAATATATTTCAAATTCCAGCCCACACCACGGACTTGTTTAATATCGGGACGTGTGGCTAAAAAGGCTTGAGTTTCTTGTTTATAACCTTCCAGACTTGGTGCTGTTAAGTTTACCCAGTACATCGATTCTGCACGAAGATAAGCGTGGTTATGAGTATCAATAAAGCCTGGCAATAACGTTTTACCTTGTAAATTGATCACGCGTGTATCTTCACCGCGCCACGTTTTCAGTCCAGCATCATTACCGACATAAACAATTTTTCCGTCTTTTACCGCGACTGCCTGAGCTTGAGTACCTTTAGCATCTGCAGTGTAGACCGCAGCGCTTTCAAAGATTAAATCTGCCTGTTTGGTTTGTTGATGCTTCTCATCATCATTGCCACATGCAGTCAGGGCAAGTGCAAGGGTGCTTAATACAGCTGAACCCATCCAAAAGCGGCGCGGAGCATTTGGGGATAATTGTTTCATTGTTCTTTCCGTCCTGGTTTATTGACAATAAAGAGCCTCTTTATTGTTATTAGCATGACAATATATTTAAAAACCTTTTAAATATTTTTTGTTGTATTGCCATATGTCTAAATTAGACAGCAAAGGTTAGGGTGTCAAAAACCATCGGAGTATATTTTTATAGGCGGAGAGTATATGGAAAATAAACAAGACCAACTGACATTTTTACAACACTAATTAAACGGAAATAAATATTATTAGATATTTTCTTATAACACGCCCATGAGAGTGATAATCCAACACTATGGAATTTATAATAAAATAATATTTAATTAGATCTTTTTATAATATTATTAAGCAAGTACTACATTGCTCATTCGATTATGATGAAATTAAATGTAGTGATAGGTGTGAAGGTTCTTTATATAAGAGCTTTGAGTAATAATTGTTAATACACCGTAAATAGTTTTATTAATAATCAACAAGTTCTTTTTATTAAATTTACAGTCACACAACCTGATACAGATGTTATGTTGGATAAGTCGATTTAAAGAGTACCTTAGTAAAGCTGCTACTAAAGCAGTTTATTCCAAAACTATAGGATGGAAACTAAAATGGCTAACCAACAATCAAACCAACAATCAAACCAACAATCTGATCAACAGCAACAACAAAACCAACAGAATGATCAGAAACATCAACAACAACAATCAGACCCTAAACACCAACCAAATCAACAACCAGAAAATCCGCAAAAACAACAAAAATAATATTGGATAGAATGGAAGCAAAGCCCTCAATTGAGGGCTTTGCCATAATAGAACCAGTGAGAATTAGCTAGATTTATCTAGTTTTAATTTGTAAATGCAATGATTTAGAATTAATTCATGCGCCTAAATCGTTTCTTCAAGGTGATTTAAAAATTTAAAATAAAATATTTTATTTTCTAGAGTTCCTACTCGATCCTCTTTAAAAAAGTCATCTATTTTAATTATTTGCTCTTTTAAATTTAATTGATCGGAATAGCTATACATTTTTTCCTTAATATCATTGGTATTGCCTTTATTTTTATATATTAGATTGATTGAAATAGATTGATCGTAATACTCACTATAAAAACCGATTAAGAACGTATAGTGCATTTGAATTTGAAAACATTTTTTATCAAATTGAAGATATATTTTTTCTAAAAAATCATCTTTTTTGATTTTAGAATAAATCTTGATATCTGGGTATAAACTAAGAAGTACATTTTGAAAATTAAGGTTGCTTCTTGTTATAAAATCATTGTATAAAATTAATTTTTCATTTGTATTTTTTATTATTAATGAGTTGCCTCTAATTATTATTAACTCTTCATAAATTGGTTTTAAGTTTTTTATAATGTTTGAGAGGTATTCATACTCTAATTCATATTTCCGTTGGTCTTTCCAGCTATCCAATAATAAGTATGCAGCTATAGGAGTAAATATTGTCGCCGACCAACCTAGCAGCCCCATAATTGCACTTACTTTATCTGCCCCAGACTCAGGCGTTACAACTAATATGTAAATTAAAAAACAAATACCAATAAGTAAGAAATAAGCTACTGTAAGTTTTCCTAACAATTTTATTTTTTTATCCATAATATTAATTCACTGTTCCCAAAACTGGAATCATTCTAGGTCCAGTCATTCTTGCTTTATTCACAGTTTCGATCAGCTCATCATAGTTCAGATTGAATAAATCTGAACGATCAAAAATATACTCGACATTCTTATCTTTAAGGTGTTCTGAAGTTTCTGGAATAAAACGCGCTGGAATTAATTGCTGTGTTAATTTTTCAGCAGTCAATGTGGGAATATTTTTAATGTTGCCGTCGAATTTTTGCAGGAGTATATTTTTCTTTTAATCATCACCCCATATTGTTTTGTATTCACCTAAAACAATATCCTCAATAGCATTCATTGCTTCTCTTAATTTCCTTTCACTGACCTTAATATAACCAGAAGTCACATCACGATCCTCCTCATGATTAAGCAGTTTTTTAATCGTGTACCGGTCATAATCAAGGTTTTCAGCAATAGATCCAAAGGTCCTACGTAAATCATGAAAACTGAATTCAATTCCACATGACTTATTAATCTTTTGGCGTACTTTGGATATATTTACAATGTGGCCAGAACTAGATTTAGCAGAGGGGAAGACCCATTCAGTAGTGGCCTGTGCACGTCTTTTCTTCATCAAATTAAAAAGAAGGTCGCCCATAGGCAATGTATGAGGTTCGCCATTCTTTGGATCTATAGATGCGATTCGTCCACATTTTAAATCTATACTGGACCAAGGTAGAGATTCACACTCTTCGCGTCTAAAGCCAGTTAAAACTAAAGTCAGTAAAAAATCCCGGTTAGTCTCCAGTTGTTGACCGCGATCTTGATATTCAAATACTGCTTTAATCCAGTCGGGCATCTGGTCTTTATTAATATAGGTTTTTCGGGGTCTGATTTTATTCCAGGCATTCTTAGTATTTAAGGTTTTAATAGGGTTGTGTGCATCAAGAATAGGTTTATCGTTATTGTCCAGATAATGTTCAACCGAATAATTATAAATGGCACGAAAAACACGCATAGCCATATTGGCTTGTGCTTTGCTTCTCTGTGATAACTCTGAGTGCTTGGCTTGAATCATAGTACGTGAAATATGATCAAGCTTAATGTTCTGCCACTCCTTCAAGTAATCATCAATCACAATCGTATAATCTTTTACGCTTCTAGCTTTTAGTGTTTTATGAAGAAGATAATTATCGAAGGCTTGTTTTAGAGTAGGCTTACTTTGTGATAAGTCTGATTTTGCTTTTTCCGCAGCAATGGCTTTTTTCTTTTCATTATTGGGATTGATCCCTTGTGTCATCTGAGCAAGTTTGTCTCTAGCAATCTCTCTGGCTTGGACAAGCGTTAAATTGCCATGTAGACCAATTGTAGACCGTACTGTTTTTCCAAGAACTTTCTTTTCGACAATATAGGTCTTACAGGTTGAATTCACTCGGATAGCGAAACCAATGATCTCGCTATCTCTATAAATAGTAGGAATCATTTCGAGTTGATCAATAAATGTCTTTGTGAGCTTTACTCTTGAAGAGGACATCGCTAGAATCGCTATCAATTGCACTATCTTGCAATATAGTACAATAATTTCTAGCGTCTACCATGGGTCTACAAGTAAAAATGCTTGCTCATTTACGAAATGTTAGATAGTATTGATGCACAGCCAAGCTATTGAATATGATGGCTTTGCTAAATTATAGGGCCTATAGCTCAGTTGGTTAGAGCAGCGGACTCATAATCCGTTGGTCGACAGTTCAAGTCTGTCTGGGCCCACCATATAAATCAACCCCTTACGTGTACTAATCGTAAGGGGTTTTTTAATTAAAACAAAAAAGGTAGCTAATAGGTAGCAAAAATGACGACACATTTATTCCCATTTTTAAGTGAACTCCCACCGCCTGCTATATTTTTTATAGATGAACATAGAGCACAAATTTTTGCAGCTCAAAACTTAAATGGTTCTTTGTCACTTTTAACGGCAATCCAGTTGCTGGTGGATTGTGTATCGGATAGCAATGAAATTCAGAAATATTCAGAGTCCCAGTTGGTAGTTGAGTATGTTAATGCACTTATCAAAATTAAAAGTGATTTAAAAGGACCTAAAAATACTATTGAAATTGAATTAAATAAACTTGGAATAATTGATAAAGCAGTATTCTTAGCGGATTTAGATTCCTATGATTTTAAAAGTATAAAGACATTACAAGAATGGATAAATTTTTTAAAAAAATTTTCCAATTATAAAATTCACTCAAGAACTATTCGAAAATTGGGAAGAAAAATAAATCCTGAAATCCAAGATAATTTAGATCTTATTTCCAAGAGAGATCAAGCGGAGAAGGCAAGACAATTAATTTATCAAATATTAAATTTAATCTCTGAGGAAGAACGAAAAAGATTACTAAATATAGAAAAAGGAAGAAAGGGGTTAAAAGATAAGATAAAAAAAATAATCATAAATAATGGTGATTATAAAAAATATTTTGACTCAAATGATAAAACTTTTTCGAATCGATGGTCTGAGGTTTTACCTAAGATTAAGCAAAAACATCAAAAATAAGAAAACTAGACTAGTAGACTAGTCTAGAAATTAACTAGACTAGTTTTTATTTATAAGTTTATGAATAAATTATAAAAATAAGAAGAAACTATTATTATGTTTTTGGTGTTTTACTTTAGTTTTGGTTAATTGAGAACATTTTCCTAACAAATCACGTTGATTTGAATTTATAGGAATTGATCTATGAAGTTAATTTTTCAAAAAGAACCTCTTTTGCTTTCTACAGAAGAGGCAGCTCATAAAATGAGTTTTCAGCCTCAAACTTTGCGTAAGTGGGCAATGGATGGTAGCGGGCCAATTCAGCCAATCAAAATTGGTAACCGTTTAAGGTGGAAATTAAAAGATATACAAGAACTCTGTAACGCTGAGGGAGATGAATAATGAAAGATATTTCACCTCTTGTCCCACATAAGTGTGACCTTACCTTGTTTCCTTATCTACCTATTGAAATAGTGAAATTTTTAAAAAGTCGTGAGTGGATATCTTTTAAGGACATGGACTTACAGCCTCAAACATTACGTAAGTGGGTAATGGATGGAAGGGGGACAATTCAGCCTATAAAGATTGATAATTACTTAAAGTGGAAACTAAAAGATATTGACGCCCTCTGTAATTCGCATCGAGGTGCAAAATGAAAAATAACCCACCTTTAATAATACTACCTCTAGTGGTGTCACCTCTTGTAGTACCACCTCGAGTAATACCACCTCTAGTGCCACCTAAGTGTGACCTTAACTCATTTCCTTTTCTACCTATTGAAATAGTGAAATTTTTAAAAAGTCGTGAATGGGTGTTATTTAATCATGTTGAAAAAGTCGCATTTATTAATCTATTGCTTAAAAGTTGGCATGAAGTTCCTAGTGCTAGTCTTCCTGATGATGATGGGCTTCTAACACATCTTTCTGGCGTAGGACGAACGTGGGGAAAAATAAAAGAGAAAGTTCTTTCTGAATGGGTATTAGCTTCAGATGGGCGATATTATCACCCGTATGCTGCAAAAAGAGCTTTAGAAGCATGGTTAATAAAATTAAATGCTTCGTTAGATGCGAATAAAGGTAATGAAAAACGTTGGAATGTATCAATTGATAGCTCTGAGTTATTAGTAGATTTAGAAGAGGCATTGCAGTGTTTAAAGATATTAAATCCCACATCTAGAGCTTTAGAAAATCATGTTTTAAAAGCAATAGTTCGCGCTAATAAACATATAGATAATTATGCAAATTTATCGGGGGGCGATCCCAATATAAATAAACATAATCAAACTAAAAAAATATTAAATAAAAAAGAAGACATTAATGCTTCGTGGGAACGTAATGATCTGACTTCTCAAATTTTAGAAAGTAAACGAAGTAATTAGGGAGATGAATATGCCAAATGAACTTAATTACTGTGAAAAGCATGAATGCAATAAAGAATTATTTCTTAAATGGAGGTGGATATGTAGAAAATGTATATCAGAGAACTTGAAAAATGAGAGTAATCAACATGAAGAAGTTTCACTAAAGAACTTACTAAGTATGAAAATTAAAAATGCTCATATCCCTCTAGATTTGAAAAATAAGGATTTAAATAATTTTCTTCTTACTGACCAAGAAGATGAAAAAAGAGTTGATCGGGCAAAAAGGTATATGAAGCAGATAGTAGAAAAGAAAACTCATTTAAATCTTATGATTACTGGGCCAACTGGAGTTGGAAAGTCACATATAGCTGTGGGTATTTTAAAGTATTGCTATGAATTAAATTATTTTAGGAATTCTATTGGTTACTCAACTTCATTTGGATTAGCAAGTAAAGTTATTGCTACTTGGAAAAATCCTGATTTGAATGAAGAAGATGTTCTTAAGGAATATACGGAAATTGATCTTTTAGTTATTGATGATCTAGGTTATGACGACATGGGTAAAAAAGCTGAAATCATCAATAAGATTATTTACCGTAGGCATGAAAATCAAAAAAGTACAATTATTACTTCTAACCTAAAAGCCGATCAGGTGCTTGAATATATGGATCACCGAACTCGTTCAAGATTTTTGTCATATCTATATTCTTATATACAAATTGATACTGAAGATTTTCGTTTGAAACAGATATAAATTTTGTAAATTTTTAATAGATATTAAGTTTTAAAAATCAATAACTAAGTTGCCAATTTATTCTTATTCCACTGGGACACTTTAATAATTCACCGGAAAAATTAAAGTGTCACTTAACCTGGACAAGATTATCAAGATGGCCAATTTTTTCTTTTTCTTTTTTTTGCATTGATTCACTTACTAAATTGTATACATGTGCTCGACGGATCATCTGATCTAATAAAGCTTTTCTCACAATCTTATCCTTCAAAATGAGTTAACAAAAAGTTAAATTTATGATTAAAAAAGCAGATTCAAATCAGATAAATAATAGACATTATAATGTTGAGTTATGGGTGGGAATTCGCACGTTTTATGAATCAGCAACCCATCCTAATTATGAAAAAATAAAAAGCATGATGTGTGCTGAATTTAATCTTGATACTTTTCCATCACAACGCACTGTAGAGCGCCATGCAGTAAAAAAAAGATGGATTAGGTATGAAGATGAAATTATCAATAAAGTCGCTCCTAACAAATACAGTGATGACTTTTGGCTTTGTGTCAGAAAGATTCATGAGTCTAATCCTAAAACCACTTATAAGCGTCTAAAAGAATTAGTCCAAAATGAACTCAAGTGCAATAACTTTCCCTCGCAACAGGCTATAGCCAATAAGGCTAAACATGAGGGATGGGAAAGGTCAGATTCTCTATTAAAAGAAAGTGACGCTACCTTAAAAAAATTGATCCGCAGCGTCAAAAAAATAGAATCAGAAAATGTTTTAAACGAGGATTTAAATAATAAAGAAAAATTTGAAAATCAAAATCTTGGACAGGGTGATACAGTTATTGACGTGGATAGTTTTGACTTCATTAAAGAAATCGTAGAATGCAAAACAGTTAATATAAAAAATCTACTTACAAATGCACAAATACGACGTAAAAGTCAGGCTGAGGTGATTGTAAAATCTCGAAAAAGAATGGCATTAAATAACGATTTTGGAGATCGTTTATACGATAATCTGGTAATGACTTCTGCCTTGCTTATGTCGGATAAGATCAGGTGTACTTTTACCAAACCGATGATGAAGCAACTCAAAGATCAATTGAATACCTTGTGCCAAATTTTAGAAGTCTATAACAATTTTTCTTTCAATAGGCGTGAGAGTATTAAGTTTGAATTGTCCCTGTACGGTACACAGTTAGAAGACCTTAAAGACATGAATGATACGAAGCGTGGGAAGGATCTAAATGATGATAAAGCCTATGAAGCACAGCAATTGCGTTTAGTTGCCGAAGCGGAACGACTAGCAGCACGTAGACGTTATATTGATTCAGGTGGAGTAGAAGAAGAGGTAAATACCGAAATGGAACGACGTATGAAAGCAGGAGAATTGGATGGGTCCGATGCAGATGATCAAGTTGAATAGATGAATAAAGAAGTTACTCTCTTTTATGAATGGATTTATAGTAATAACTTAATAGCTATTTATTGATGGGTATTTATTTTAAATAAAACCAAAGCCCATCAATTTTTGTTTCATGATCAATTTTGACCTCAATATATTGGCTATAAATCATATTTTCTTCATCACGTTCGCGATAAGAAAAATGAGCTCCTTGCATGGCATCGCAATGGAAACAGCCATTTGATAAATAGGTCTCACCACGAGTTTTGCTGAATCGTTTAATAATAAATCCGTATTGATAATTCTGTAATAGGGTAGGGTCATTAAGAAGCTCACTATGTGGTTGAGATAATTGTTCAAGTCCCAACCTTTCTATTTTTATTAATTTATCCTCATGATGAATAAAGTAATTAATATCCATAATTAGATTAGTGGATTTTTTACATTTCCAGCATTTAACGATATTCATAGCTAATTGCATGAATCTAGTTGATTCTGATTTTAAGGAATATTGAATTCCACCTTTCATTAGCGTTTCAAAGAACTGAATAAAATCTATTTCGACTAAGTCACTTGAATCCCAATTATTGAAAGCTCCACTTGCTGTTAGGAGGCGTGTCTCCTTATCAAGCCATATTGAAAATGCAGGCAGTTCATAGCTTTGATAATCTAAAACATCCCATTTATTCTTCGGGGTGGTTCGCATAAACCAAACTGCTCGAATACCTGAAGTGGCATATTTATCTTGACGGCGTTTTGTCTCCTCAATACTTTGTGGTGACCACTGAATTTCAATCACAATTTTTGCTTTATTCTTCTCAGCATAAATGTCTGCGATCCATATTTCACCTGATGGCGTTTGACCACGAAACTCAGGGGTTACATTCCATCCATTTTCATGTAAATGTTTTAAGATGAGATATTTGCAGAACTGATGTTCACGACTTTCTCCTGAATGCACACTGCAATTGCTAGAGGGATGATGCGCAAAATACTGTGTACCAAGTTTATTCTTTTTGGGAATTGCACGAGTCTGGCAGCAGGGCATATGAATGCTCAGATTTTTATATTTATCTTTTAGCCTATCCCATTGCTCATCATTGAGCATAAAGCTATAAATTTCTTTATTTTCGACAATACTTAAAAAACCCATACGTATACTAATTAATATTCTTTTATACAGTCTATCTCTAGCAAATTGCGTTGTAAATCAGGCACAATCATTCCTATAAATTTCAAGTTTTTATGCCTGATGGCGAGCGGTAGTTTTAAATGACAAATAATAACTTTTCACAAGTAGCTTCATTCATCTGGTCTGTGGCCGATCTGCTACGTGGTGACTTTAAACAATCCCAATATGGGCGTGTCATTTTACCATTTACCTTATTGCGCCGTTTAGAGTGTGTACTTGAAGCGAGTAAGGCAGATGTATTGGCAGCCAATGAAAAAGTTAAAAATATGCCGTTGCCTGAAGAAGCCAAAGAAAAGATGCTTTTAAAAGCCACCAATGGTTTGTCATTTTTTAATACTTCAGAACTCAGCTTGCTCAGCCTTGGTCAAAAGGACATTCGTGCCAACCTGAGTAATTACATACAACACTTCTCTAAAGACGCACGTGAAATTTTTGAGCATTTTAAGTTTGATGAATTTGTTGGCTTATTGGACGATGCCAACTTGCTCTACAAAGTCGTGCAAAAGTTTGCCACCACTGATTTAAGCTACGGCGCGGTATCGAATCAAGAAATGGGCTTGGTGTTTGAAGAACTCATCCGCCGTTTTGCAGAAAGCTCAAATGAAACTGCAGGGGAGCATTTTACCCCACGTGACATCGTGCGTTTAACCACAGGCTTAATTTTTAACAATGATGATGATGCTCTGACCAAAGACGGCGTTATCCGCACCTTATACGACCCGACATGTGGTACAGGTGGATTTTTATCTTCAGGGACAGAATATGTCTATGAGCATAACCCTGAAGCGGTGATGCGTGTTTTTGGACAAGAGTTAAACCCTGAGTCTTATGCGATCTGTAAAGCGGATATGCTGATTAAAGGTCAGGACGTGCGTAATGTGAAGTTGGGCAATACCTTATTCTATTGGCAGATCAGGGAGATCAAGAGTTTTTCCCATACGTTGAAAAGCTTTTTGCCTTAGTCAGAAAAGGCTACCTGGATAACAAACAAAAAAAACAGAAAATTGAAAAATTAGTGATGGATCAGGAAGGATATTCTGAATATAGAAAAAAATATCCTTCAGCATCACGGTTTGTGAATGATTTTAAAAATAAGACACAAATAGGAGATTTGGTAATTGTTTCTGATGGCAATCACAAATTTAGAGCTATTGGAGAAATCACAGGAGGTTATTGTGTCTTAAACGATCCAGATAATACTCCTGAGTATGTCCAGAAAAAGGATGTAAAATGGCTGAAAATTTTTGAGCCTAGTTTAGCTGTTGAACAAATATTTGATAAAGTTCTTTCACAGCAAACCATTTATAATTTGGCAAATGCCATAAACTTGCAAAAATTACAGAATATTTTAAGTAGCAAAACAAATGAACAAGCGCAGGATAAAAAATTTATTCTGATTATTGATGAAATTAATCGGGGTAATATTTCACGCATCTTTGGTGAACTCATTACCCTGATTGAAGATTCAAAACGTGAAGGAGCTAATGAAGCCCTTTCTGTCACATTGCCATATTCAAAAGAAGAATTCTCTGTACCTGAAAATGTCTATCTGATTGGAACAATGAATTCCTCTGACCGTTCGTTAACAGGTCTAGACATTGCATTGCGCCGTCGTTTTACATTTGTTGAAATGCCACCAAAACCAGAGCTTTTAAATGGCGTGGAGGTTAAAGGTTTAAATATTGGAAAATTATTAGAAGTCATCAATCAACGTATAGAAGTACTTCTGGATCGTGATCATTGTATTGGTCATGCCAACTTCATGAGTTTGATAAAACAACCAAATTTAGAAACTTTATCTTCAATTTTTAAACAGAAAATCATTCCACAGCTTCAAGAATACTTCTTTGATGATTGGTCGAAGATCAATATGGTTCTCAACGCAAATGGCATGCTGCAATCTAATGGTATAGATAAATCACTATTATTCCCAAATGTAGCGCATGAATCAGATGGTTATTTTGATGAGCAGAAAACATGGGAAGTCGTCGATGATGCATTTAGTTTGATAGAGAGCTTTACTAAGATTATTAAGCACTAATCGGGGATCCATGATGCCTGATTACACTGTTCGAGAATATGCCTTCATCAGCGTTGCTTATGGGGGCTGTCCTGATCCAACTTTAGACCATGCTTATATATCTGAGAAAGCATTTGAGCATCTATGTGAGCTCTCAGCATCATTTTCTAAGCACGGTGCGAAAGTTTTTGAGCTGGCAGGGCGGAGAAAGCTTAAGCTTGATCAATATGTGGGAGTGATAGAAACCCCATGTGGTACACGGATTGAAATCCTTCCTAAACATGTGGAGCTTAATGGTGCTGATGATCAAGATATTATCCAGCAAGAACGTAAACTGCTTCAGAAAATGCTCAGTGTTTCTTTGCATTTGCCATACCGTGAAGCCGGTGCTGCGAATTTAAACCGATTTAAACAGCCATTGCATGAGTGGATTATCAGTCAATTCCTCGCATCATTTGAACGATTGGTTCAACGAGGTTTACGTTTTGACTATAACCGAATTCAGGAAGAGCAGAAGTTCTTAAGAGGGCAGTTGCAGCATGTAAAATACATGCGCCAGCCTCCTTCTAAAAGGCATATTTTTCCAATTGAACATGATGTATATGAGGTCAATCGCCCTGAAAATAGGCTGATACGTACAGCATTGGAAATCATCTGTAAAAAGACCAAAGATGCAGGTAATTGGAAATTAGCTCAAGAACTCCGCCTGATGACGGGTGAAGTGCCGCGAAGTCAGAATATCAGGCAGGATTTTAGACAATGGCAATCAGGGCGTTTAGCTGATGGTGAAATTGCACATGTAGTGATTGAACCTCAAGTGAAGCAAGTTCTGAATGAAATTAAAAAAATGCCGAACAGACGTATTTCTGGTGAGCGAGCGCAAGCATTTTTACACAATCCATTTGCTCAACTAGGTGATGATGCAATTGAAGTTATTTCACCTGAGAGTTTTGAGCAGTCCAAGCAGCAAGCAGAAATTTATACTTATACTTTACAAATAGAAAAAAATTATGATGAGTTAAATCATTATGTTTCTGCAAAATTAGAGTTACACGAGAATTCTGAAAGAGAACAAAATCCAATTTTACTAGAACTATATAATGTGGATCAGACTTCTTATTTTATTCAAGCCTATGAGAAAAAATCCCCTGTTTTTGTATGGGCAGGATATGAAATTGACCGAAGTAGGTCTTTAGAAAATCAAATTCAAGAATTACAAAATGATCTAAACGAAATTCAAAAATATCAAGATGAATTACAAGCTCAAAAAGTGTTGGATCTATCGAATTATAGCGGTCGTGTTATTGGTATTGGTGAAGCAGAAAAGCTGAACTCTGAATTTATTAAAAGAGACAGTGGTGAATCCGAATGGTTGCCACAATATTTAATTGACTTAGAGCAGCACCTACAAGATGAAAATCTTGATGAAACCATCGAATTGCTTGAGCAGCGGATTAAGCAGGCAGAGCAAAACAGTCAAGATGAAGTTGGAATTCCATATACAGATAAAGAAGTTTCATTAGATGATGCCAAAAATTTACTAGACCATTTATATGCTTCTAAGAAAGAAGAACCAAAAGAGATACTAGAAAAATCTAACGCTAATTCACAGAAAAAGAAAAAAGATACATTATTAATTGCGAATAATATTGATGAAGCTGAGTTTACAAAGCAACGCGTAAATCGCTTGCTTTTTGATGAGAATAATCCTCCAACAGCTAGGCTACCTACTAGTTTTAGAAACCAAGAATTTAGCTTAAAGCAGCATCAAGAATATGGAATTGCGTGGTTGCAGAATCTTCATCAGTATGCGCCCCAACAAGTTAGTGGCTGTCTTTTAGCTGATGATATGGGTTTAGGAAAAACGCTTCAGCTTTTATACTTTATTGGTGAGTATCTAGAATTTGCTGAAGATAGAAAGCCAGTATTAGTTGTGGCCCCAGTTTCACTGTTAGAGAATTGGGAGGCGGAAGCAAATCGATTTTTTAGTGGTAAATTTGCCAAAATATTGAGTTTATATGGTGATAACTTAAAAGAAAGGAAAATCCCTAAACATCTAATTTCATCACAGCTTAGAGATAACCATGGTATTACAAATCTCTTAGAAGAAGATTGGCGTGGTAATGCAGATATTGTTTTAACAACCTACGAGACGATGCGTGATCTTGAGTTTTCTTTAGCTAGAGAAGACTGGAGTATAATGATTTGTGATGAAGCACAAAAAATTAAAGTTCCTACAGCAATGGTGACAAAGGCTGCAAAAGCTCAAAAAGCAGATTTTAAAATTGCATGTACAGGTACTCCAGTAGAGAACTCTTTAACCGATCTTTGGTGTTTGTTCGATTTCATTCAAGAAAACTTATTAGGTCCTTTAAATGAGTTTGGTAAAAACTATCGTAAACCTATAGAAAATACTGAAAATAATGATGCAGCAGCACTATCAATGCTTCGTGAGTTAATAGCCCCTCAAGTATTACGAAGAATGAAACATGATGTCGCAGATTTACCCGCTAAAATTGAGGTAGATCACTGTAAAAATATTGAAATTTCATTATTGCAAAGACAATTATATATTGATGTGGTTAACCGCTTTAAAAAATTGTCTGCAGAAGGTAATCAGGGAGCGATGTTAACTTCTTTGCATAGTATGAGAATGATCTGTGCTCATCCATTACAGTTTCAGCCAAATGCTACTTTTAATGATTCTCCAAAAGTAAATTGGTTAATCAAAACTTTAGAATCTATCAAGCAAAAAAATGAAAAAGTCATTATTTTTACTGAATTTAGAGATATTCAAGTATTTCTTAAGCGAATTCTTCTGGAGAGATTCGGCTTAAACGTTACAACGGTCAATGGTGATTCAAATACGAGCAGTAAAAAAGGGTTAACACGGCAAAATTTGATTGATAAATTTCAAGAAAAATCAGGGTTTAATATCATTATCTTGTCCACTACTGCGGTAGGATTTGGTGTTAACATTCAACGTGCTAATCATGTCATTCATTATACACGTAGTTGGAATCCAGCTAAGGAAGATCAAGCAACTGACCGTGCATATCGTATTGGGCAAGATAAAGAAGTTTTTGTTTACTATCCAACAGTTGTAACAGACGAATTCAAGACTTTTGAAGTAAAGTTGGATCGACTTTTATCAAGTAAAAGGGAATTAGCTGATGATATGTTAAAACCAAATGTAGATATAGGTCGTGAATTAATCAAATTAATTTAAAGGTTAATCAAAAACTAATTCTAAATAAATTTGTCTAGAGTAAAGATATGGATTCTCATGGTTTTTATACTTATGATGCGAAATACAAGGTTAGAATGATTTCATATTATTAAGCCCACTAAAGATTACAGTAGTAATCTTTAGTTTGTTGAAACCTGCTATCTCTAACTTTTATACTGGGTAAAATTTGGTGAAAATCTAACTTAATTTTATCTTAATTATAAGTTTTTAAAGGAAACTGAAGTTGAGTTAAGATGCCACCATCACCAAAATTCTTAAAGGCCTTAAATCGAAAGATTTAGGGTTTTTTATTACCTTCACGTAGATCGTTCAATTATTGATTAAGTTAGATTTTAAATTTACATCGAGCTAATCAAAAAACAATCAACTAATTAAAGTCAAAAAAATAATTTATAAGAATAAATTATAAAAATCAAATATTTATATGGTAAGGATTTTTTAAAGTAGTAGCACAGAAAAGGGGAATTGCCTTCCAAGAAGATTAATTCATACTGAAGATGTACCAGATAGAGGAATATCTCAAATGAAACATACACGTATCAGAACATTTAATACCAAAGCAACTTATCCAGAACAAAATTTAGATAACGATTTATGCCAGGCAGTGGTAGCACGTGGTAGCACGGTTTTCCTTCGTGGACAAATTGGTCAGAACCTAGATACCGCTGAAAGTGTATGTATTGGTGACGTAGCAGGTCAGGCTGAACAAGCAATGTATAACATTAAAATGTTATTGGAAGAAGCGGGCGGCGAGCTGGAAGATATCTGCAAAATCACCATCTATATCATTGATCCACGTTACCGCGAAGATGTTTACCGTGTAGTGGGCAAATGGTTAAAAGGTGTATTCCCAGTTTCAACAGGTATTGTCGTTTCCGCACTTGCACGACCTGAATGGCTGGTCGAAATTGATGCAACAGCAGTGATTCCTGACTGATTTTATAAAAGGATAATTGCTTATGACATTTTCCATTATTGCTCGTTGCCATAAAACAGGGCAATTTGGAGGGGCAATCAGCTCCTCCTCTCCAGCTGTAGCAGCACGGTGCATTCAAGCCAAAGCAGGGGTGGGTGTTGCTACATCTCAGAACATTACCGATCCATACTTGGCAAGCATTTTGCTAGATATGACCAAATATGATCTGGCACCAGAAGAATCTATCGCGGAATTGGTGAAAAATACCGAATTTATCGAGTATAGACAGCTGACCGTAATTAATTCTGATGAAAAACCTGCTGCATTTAGTGGCAATTATACATTA
Organism: Acinetobacter sp. SFB; assembly: GCF_001647545.1. GTDB lineage: Bacteria > Pseudomonadota > Gammaproteobacteria > Pseudomonadales > Moraxellaceae > Acinetobacter. The sequence goes on along the minus strand of NZ_LSZH01000013.1, from coordinate 77,327 downwards.
GGTGTTCATTCACAGTGCGTAGGTGAGCATGCTGTTGGTGCAGGAAATCTTCTTGCAAATGAAGGTGTTCCAAAAGCTATGGTAGAGGCATTCCACCAGGCAGAAGGAAGCTTGGCAGAGCGACTCTTGGTTGCCTTGCAAGTCGGCCTAGCAGCAGGTGGCGAAGCTGGTCCAGTTCATTCAGCGGGTCTTTTAGTTGTCGATAAACTCGAATGGCCTGTGATTAATTTACGCGTTGACTGGTCTGAGACTCCGATTGAAGACTTGTATCAACTGTGGAAAGTCTATGAACCGCAAGTTGAAGATTATGTTGTTCGTGCGCTAAATCCTTCTGGCTCTCCAAGCTATGGAGTTTCTGGCGATGAATAATGCTTCAGTGAGCACTGATCAAGGATCCAATAGTGCTAAACAGAATCTCATTACGCCAGATGCAATACTTTGTTGCTACTGCAGAAAGCGGTAGCATCATCATTGCTTCAGAAAAAATTCACGTTTCTTCACCATCGATTTCTGCGGCTATTGCACATATTGAATCTGAGTTACAAGTACAGTTATTCATCCGCCAACATGCAAAAGGTTTGATCTTGACCAATATTGGTGAAAAGGTCATGCATGAATGCAAATTTATCTTAAGCCAGGCAAACAGTCTGTATGCTTTGGCTGCAGACTTTTCCGGATCCATTCGTGGTCCATTAAAATTGGGCTGTTTTACTGCATTTTCACCAATGATTTATGCCGAAATCATGCACGGCTTTACCAATCTATATAAAAACGTCACTTTGGAGTTATGTGAAGATGATCAGCAGGTGTTACTGAATAGTTTAGTCCGAAACGAACTCGACGTTGTTCTAACTTATGATTTAAATATCGATCATAACCTTGTTCACTTTGAGCCATTGGCTGTATTACCTCCACATGTATTGGTCAGTGAAGCACATCCCTTAGCGCAGAATGTGGCAGTTACTTTAGAAGAACTGGCAGAGCACCCAATGGTACTGCTCGATATGCCATACAGTAATGACTATTTTATTTCGTTATTCCGCAATCATAAGCTGAGTCCGAAAGTCGTGCATTCTTCGCGACATGTCGATGTTGTACGCTCAATGGTGGCCAATAATCTAGGCTATACCATTTTAAATGTTCGTCCTAAGAACAATCATTCCCTGGATGGAAAACGTCTGGTTCGCTTAAGAATTGCAGGGGAACACCGTCCCATGCAAATCGGGCTGGCGACTGCTAAAAATGCCAACCTGAATACAGTTTGTCAGGCATTTATCAGCCGTTGCCGTGCCTTTTTATCTAACCAGTATATTCCAGGAATGGGCGATGCACATTTCTTTGACCCACATGTAAAAATGCAACGTGTTGCGGAAGAGGCTTAATTTATGAATGATTTAGGCAGTGTTGCGCTTTTATTCAAACTGATCGCATTTGATACCACTTCCTATAAAAGTAATCTCGATTTGATTTTGTATGTTAAGGAAATTCTGGAAAAAAATGGAATTCGTGTTGAGCTGAACTTTAATGCTGAGAAGAACAAAGCCAATTTATTTGCCAGTATCGGTCCGATTGATCAGCCCGGTATTTTGCTGTCGGGGCATTCGGATGTGGTACCAGTAGAAGGTCAACAGTGGAATAGTCCAGCATTTGAAGCCACTGAAAAAAACGGCAATATCTACGGGCGGGGTACAGCTGACATGAAAGGCTTTTTAGCCTGTGCAATTGTAACGATGCTGAAAGCGAGCCAATATGAATTAAAGCGGCCGCTACACTTATGCATGTCATATGACGAAGAAATCGGTTGTATTGGTGTGCGTGGCATTCTGGATCAGCTGGCCTCGACGATCGTTTCCCCCTTGATGTGCGTCATTGGTGAACCAACCATGATGCAACTGGCTTTGGCACACAAAGGCAAAACTGTTTTTCGGGCAAAATGCTGTGGTGAAGAGGGGCATTCTGCGCTTGCTCCTAAATATGTCAATGCGATTCATGTGGCGAGTAAATTGGTTGAGTCCCTACAAAATGTCCAAACTCATTTACGTGATCATGGTGCCCAGGATACAGGCTACGATATTCCTTACACGACTGTTCATGTCGGTAAAATTGCTGGTGGCACGGCTTTAAACATTGTGCCGAATCAATGCATTGTAGATTATGAAATTCGTCATTTAGCACAAGACCATAGTCACAACATTCAGGAACTGATTCTTGAAAATATTCAAAAAGATTTTCAGGTTCATATTGATGTTGAAGAAGTGAATCAATATCCGGGACTCAAGACCTCATCTACGATTGAAGCAGTGCAGTTTATTCAGAAATTGTTGCCTGAAGACACGTCAATTGAAAATATTTCATTTGGAACGGAAGGTGGCTTGTTCCAGGGAGCACTCAATTGCCCTGTAGTAGTGTGTGGTCCTGGAGATATTACAGTCGCGCATAAGCCAAATGAATATGTGGCTTTGGAACAGTTAAATCAGTGTGATATTTTCCTAGAGAAATTATTAATGAGTCTGCGCTAGTTATTTATTTATTTTAAATATTATAATTCGCATTTTTTAGTGTATAAATATTATTGAGTTTTCATGTTTGTATTATTCTTTCGTTTTTATTTATTTTAATAAAAGAGACCTATTTTATTTTTATAGGTCTCTTTTTATTGCTTAAAAAAAACATTGCTAATGCATCAATTTTTCAAAATTACTTATTTATATAAATTCCGATATAACAAATGTAATAGAAAATAATCATGCTAATAGGGGTTGTGAATGGATTTTAATTGGTCATATACATTAGATTTATTGTCAAATAGCAATTTTTGGCTGGCAACTTGGACCGTGATTGAACTCAGTGTTCTAGTTTGGGTGGTTGGTATTGTCTTAGGCTTTGTCTTGGCCCTAGGTAAGCAGTCTCGGTTCAAACCATTAGCATGGTCAAGTGATATTTATATCTGGTTCTTCCGAAGCCTTCCATTATTGGTTTTATTGGTTTTTACCTATAATTTGCCGCAAATTTTCCCAAGCTCAAGTGTTGTTTTAGCTTCACCATTTCTTGCTGGATTAATTGCAATGACCCTAAGTGAAGCAGCCTATATTGCGGAAATTCATCGCGGTGGTTTAACTTCAATTCATAAAGGACAAGTCGAAGCTGGTAAAGCACTGGGTATTAAATATTCAGGTATTCAACGTCTGATTGTAATTCCTCAGGCATTCCGAGTGGCGCTACCTGCATTAGGCAATGAATATGTATCAATCGTGAAATTGACCTCGTTAGTATCGGTCATTTCTTTAACAGAGATTCTGCTCGTCGGGCAACGCTTATATACGCAGAACTTCCTGGTCATGGAAACTATGCTTGCAGTTGCCTTCTATTACGTGTTGATTGTGACGGTATTTGGTTGGTTAATTAACTGGTTCGAACGAAAAATTGATATTACTAATCGCAAGCCTGGGCTGCTGGATGAAAATGATCCGCTATATCAATTGCCTGCTGCATCAGTACGTGCACGCAAAGAGATCGTTGTAGAACGTCCAGGTGAATATGCTTTAGAAGCCTTTGATATTCATAAATCATATGGCAATCAGGAAGTCTTAAAAGGTATTAATTTAAATGTGAAATGGGGGGAAGTCATTTCGATTATCGGGCCATCGGGTTCAGGTAAGACGACCTTTATCCGTACCCTGAATGGTCTGGAAGCATTGAACAAAGGTACAGTCAATCTGCTTGGTCAACCTTTCTTAAAAGATCAGGAATTAACTGATGAGTCTCCTGCTTACAAAAAACAGATTATTAATGTAGGCATGGTATTCCAAAGTTTTAACCTGTTCCCACATAAAACCATTTTAGAAAATATCATGTTGGCACCAATGTATCACAACATGGGAACAGTACTAGATAGCAAGATCACAGCGTTAGCGATGCTTGAAAAAGTGGGGATGAAACAACATGCGAACAAGTACCCACATCAGTTATCCGGTGGTCAACAACAACGTGTTGCAATTGCGCGTGCATTGGCAATGCAACCTTCAATTATCTTGTTTGATGAACCAACATCAGCACTCGATCCAGAGCTTGTGAATGAAGTACTGAAAGTGATTGAAGAATTGGCAAGTGAAGGTCTGACCATGATCATTGTGACCCATGAAATGCATTTTGCGTTTAAAGTTTCAGATCGTGTGGTATTTATGGAAGGGGGACATATTATTTTAAATGATAGCCCTGATGTATTAAAACAAGCTGGAAATGAGAGATTAGATAAATTTATTTCTAAGGCCGCATGATTTTTAAAAATATCGATAATAAAAAGCAGTCATTGTTAGACTGCTTTTTATTTTAATTCATATACTTTTGTGGAATTTTGTTTTTATAAAGCATTACATAAAAAAATCCTAATCGGATTATGAGTAATATTCTTTTATATTTTAAATAGAGAATAAATTAAAACTGAAGTTTGGGGTAATAAATGAAATATAAATCTATTTTAGTAAGTGCATTAGTTGGTGGTTTATTGTTGACTGGATGTGCAAAGAAAGAAGAAACAGCTGTAGCACATTCAGATGCACAATCAATGAAAACGGTGAGCGTAGGCTCTGATTTGACTTTCCCTCCATACGAATATTTACAAGATGGTGTGCCAAGTGGTGTCAGCGTTGCCATCATGGAAAAAATTGCAGAAGTAGATGGCACTTATAAACCTGAATGGGTGGATACTCGTTGGGCAAATCTTATCCCAGGCTTAAAGGGCGAAAAATTCGATATTTTGTTCTCATCAATGTACATCACTAAAGAACGTCTTAAACAAATTGACATGATTCCTTACTACAAAACGGATATTTCATTATTGGTTCGTAAGGATGCAGATTTAGCACCAAAAGGTCCTAAAGACTTATGTGGCCGTGTAGTGGGGGCTATGAAAGGTACTGCATTTGCGGCTCAAGTGCAGGAAATCTCTACAGATCGTTGTGTAGCACAAGGCAAAAAAGCGATCACAATCCGTGAGTTTGAAACCTCACCACAAACGACTCAAGCCTTGTTGGCGCGTGCAGTTGATATTCAATATGACGATGCGGCGGTAATGACAGCAGCCGTAAATAACTTACCAGATAAAGTCAAAATCACCTCAACAGAACAATTCTTCCCGACTGTAGGTGGAATTGGTATCCGTAAAGGCGATACAGCGACTTACAAAATGATTGAAGAGGGTTTAAACAAGCTAAAAGCCTCTGGTGATTTTGAAAAAATCCTGAATTCTTATGGTTTGCAAGCACCGACAGAAGCAGACATTGCAGCTGTAATGAATAAATAACTGACGTAAATAGTGAAGGTAAAATAACATGTTAAGAAAAGAACAAATTGAACAATTCCATCGTGACGGTTTTTTAGTAGTTGAAAATGTCATGAGTCCAGATGAATTATCGGGTTTACGTGCGCAACTGGAATCTTGGGTAGAAGAAAGTCGTCAGTATACTGAGGCTTATGGGGAAACAATTGACGGTCGTTCACGTTTTGACGTGGATCCTGTAGATCACCATGCAGACCATCCAGCTTTAAGACGTGTAAGTTCTCCTACCGAGATTTCAGATGCATATTATGAAACAGCGATTCATTCAAGCATGGCGGAAATGGCAGGGCAATTAATTGGTGGCAACGGCACGCGCTTTCATCACAGTAAAGTGAATGCCAAGCTACCGCATACGGCAACAACAGTAAAATGGCACCAGGATTTTCCATTTACACCGCATACCAATGACGACATGATCACTGCATTGTTAATGGTAGGTGAAGTCACAGCGGAGAATGGTCCATTACAAGTCATTCCGGGGAGCCATAAAGGGAAATTATTTAACCACTGGCAAGATGGACGATTCACAGGTAAGGTTGAAGATGCTATTGAAGTAGAACAATGCCAAAATTATGTATCTTGTATCGGTCCTGCAGGTTCAGTGTGCTTTATGCATACCCGCTTACTGCATGCTTCTGGTGCGAACAATACTGAACTGCCACGTTATTTATTTATTACGGTTTACGCTGCTGAAGATGCAGTACCACTATCAGACAATCCTTTACCAAGCGTACATCAAGGTCAAGTGGTCTATGGCATAGAAAGTGGTCAAGTCCGTATGAGTGCTAACCAGTTAAAACTACCGCAAAAGCCAAAAGGTGCTTCATTCTTTGTGCAACAGGCCGGCTTAGAAATAGCATAAGCCTAAAGCAATAAAAAAGAGCTTCAAAAGAAGCTCTTTTTTATGTCCTAAAATCTTTATTTAATCTATAACACTTGGATCTTCCTGAATTAGAATCGATTTCATTTGTTCAAAATGAGCAATGCTGAAATCTTCAATTTTTTCCCAATCCTGTGCAGTTTTTTCTGCTACCTGATCATTCAATATATTCAGGGTCTGACCGGTAGAATAAGCATTAATCAGGATTTGGCTTGCACGTTCAAAGGTATACATATCATCAAAAGCAACCCCGATATCATGTGAACCAATCAGGATGCCATGATTTCCCATCAGTAAACGTGAATTATCTTTCAGTAAGCCTGCCAGACGTTGACCTTCTGCCAATTGGTCTGCCATACCACTGTAATTTGAGTCATAAGATACGCGATTAAAATAACGCGCACTATTTTGCTCAATCGGCAACAAGGTCGGATTTTTTAAGCATGAAAGGGCTGTGGCATAGATCGGATGTAAGTGCATGATGACTTTGATATCAGGTCTCATCTGGTGTATTTGTCCATGGATCGCCCACGCGGTTGAATCAATTTTTCCTTTTTCGAAACTGTCCGGATCATTTGCATGAACCAAAATCAGGTCACTGGCTTTGACCTTGGAAAAGTGCACCCATTTGGGATTCAGTAGGAATGATTTTCCATCATCCGTTACAGCTGCACTAAAGTGATTTGCAACAGCTTCATGCATGCCTAATTTTGCACTTAAACGAAGCGAAACGGCTAAATCTATGCGTATTTGTGATTCACTTTTCATATGGTTTATCTCATTTAAATATAGGAAAAGTCTAATATTTTTTAGCGTATGTATTGCATCGTTTTTTCTGGATTATTAGCACAGAAATTCAAAATTACTTTCTTAAAAAAACTCACGTATAACATTTTTAAAGTTATTCAAAATGTGTGTCTGGAGATGAAAATGAGTTTAGCCTTGAAAGTAAAACCCCTTATTGTTGCTCTGGGTTTAGCGTGCGGACTATCTGCATGTAGCGATAAATCAGTACCACAAAAAGCAACAAAGGCGGAAGCTTCTGAAAAGGTATATCAAATCGGTAGTGATATCACTTTCCCACCATTTGAGTATCTTGAAAATGATAAACCTGCCGGTTTTGACATTGATATTGCCAATAAAATTTTTGAACAATCTGGTGATAAAGCAAATTTTGTGGATAGTCGATTCTCTAACTTGGTCACTGGCTTGGAAGCGAAAAAATTTGACCTGTTGATGTCAGCTTTATACATCACCAAAGAGCGTCTAGAAAAAGTCGATATGGTGCCATATTTTATGACCACCGAAGCACTCATCGCTTTAGCGGATTCACCATTCCAACCTAAAACCCGTGATGATCTGTGTGGCAAAACTGTTGCTTCGCAAAAAGGCTCCATGTTCCCTGAACAGCTTCGCCAAATGTCAGAAGAAAGCTGCGTCGCTAAAGGGAAAGCACCAATCACGATTCGCGAATTTGTGACTTCACCAGAGTCTGTACAGGCACTTTTAGCCCAAGCTGTTGATGCTCAGTATGACGATGCAAGTGTTGCACTAAGTACTGTTGAAAAACTGAATGGGCGATTGGTGATTAGTTCAACTGAGCCATTCTTCCCAATTTTGGGTGGTATTGCCGTTCCTAAAGGTGATACCGAGATGCTAAACAAAATAAAAAGTGGTTTAGAGGCTATTAAAAAATCAGGGGAATACGACCAGTTATTGGCTAAATACAAGTTACAAGCGCCAACGGATGAAGAAATTCAAAAATATATGCCGAACTAATTCCTCAAATTAAATATCGATTAAAACTAAATTATTGAGAACTTATAGATGAAAATGAAAGTGTTAAAACATTGTTGTGCGTTGGCTATAGTTGCAAGTTTAAGTGCACCTGTGTTTGCAGGGAATCTGAGTATAGGCGATGCAAAAACGATTGCGGGGGAATTAAGGGTATCTGGTTTTGTTCGTGCCAAATTTCAAGATAAAAGCTGGACTGATAATGATCATAAATTCACTTTTGATGCTGCCCGGATTAACCTAGATTACAAATCACCCAAGCTATTCGGGCATGTAGAATATCGTTGCTATCAATTTGATAAGCTGTGTGATTTTTCCACGCTTGTGGATGCTTATGCAGGCTATAACATTAATGACCAGCATCTGATTCAGGCGGGTCTGCAAGCCGTACCTTTTGGGCCAGGTCGTTTTTGGGAAAGTAATTACTACGGTGGTGTAATGACCCAGATCGGTCTGGAAGATGTACATAACCTCGGGATTAAATACCAAGGTAAATTCGATACCGGTACCAAACTTGAACTGGGTTATTTCCCAGGAGATGGTGGTCGCTATTCAGGTCCTTATTCTGAAGATGCAAGTCGCTACACCACGAACTTTGTTAAACCAGAAGATTTCTCGCTGACTCATCTCGATGAAACGGATATGTTTATTGCCCGTGTTCAGCAGGACATTTCTGGTTTGTCTGAAGGGGTTTCAAGTAGTATCGGGGCTTCTTACTGGTCATCAGATATCGACAATAAAACTTTTGGTACCACTGGTGACCGCCAGGCATGGGCTTTATTTGGCAATTTACGCTACAACAACCTGGGTGTTATAGCAACATTGGGTAAAAATGACGTAGATAATGCCGACCCAGTGACACCTGAAGCATCTTTAATGGGGTCATTTGATGATAACTTTATGGTTGCCAATGAAGGCATGTTCTATATGGTAGATTTTGCTTACTCATTTAAAAATGTAGGGAAATTTAGTGAAATTGAACCGCACTTTATGTATAGCCAATATGCTAAATCAGAGGATGGTTTTAAAGATTCAACCCGTCATATACTTGGTGTGACTGCGTACTACAATAACCTGATGTTTGTTGCAGATTATATCATGGGTAAAAATGACTTCCTGATTGGTGGACCAACAGAATCTTATGCTCAAGGTAACTCAGCCAAGAGTGAAAATATGTTAAACCTACAAGTTTCTTATCTGTTCTAAGATTTAAGAACCAAGCTTTTAAAAGACCGCAATTAAATGCGGTCTTTTTTATTTTAACAATGAAGAGGCAGTATTTTAGGATGGCTAGCTAGTTGCAAAATCAAAAACTCTGAATGAATTAGTATCTTAAAATAAAAAGCAGAATGGTATGTTTATTACACAGAGAGATAAGCCTGAACTTTCATTTTCCTCTAAAGAAGAAAGTGATGCTTATAAATTTATAGCTAATGATTTTGAAAGAGGGGGGATCATAAACCCCATTTAACGTTAGGTATTTTTTAAACAAGTCAAGCCTGAAAAAATGTCGGGATTTTTTGGTTTTGTTCTTTCTTTAAAGCTATAAATTTAAATATTTAATAGTATATTTTACAGTGAATCAACAATATAAATTGGTCAAAAAATAATAGATTTTTTATCTTAATATGTAAAAAAAAGACCTTTATTGATCAACAAGTGATCTGTGTTATTCTTAACTAGATGCTGTAGCTTCTGATTTACTCCTCCTTATTGTTATTCTTGTAATGCTTTTCGATGCTCATCCGTCCCTCGGATGAGCTTTTTTTTGTCTAAAATTTGGAGTTACACTGAAGTGTCCAAATGAGCTAGGAATTACTGTTCATTTATTGGTCAGATTTAATGTCAATTAAGATAAGAATACGCAACTAGTTACAAAAGAAGTAAAAGCCAGCTTCTAAAAGTGAACGCGTAGTTTGAAGGCATAAAAAAGAGGCGAAAGCCTCTTTTTGATTCCGGTTTAAGCAGCCATACCCAAACCTTTAGGAATACCATTCCGTCCCGGAAAATCTGGTGCCAGGCTTCTGGCATTCGGCATTTGTAGCCATAAGCGCAACAGCTTACGACGCTGTGTCAGCGCATCAAAATCTTCAAAGGAAGTGCGTGAGTGCATGACACAGTAATTATTACAGAACTGGATATCACCTGGTTCAAGCATCATATCTAGTCGAAGTTCTGGGTCATGGCTCAGGCGGTCAAACAGGTCGAATGCTTCAATCTGTACCTGAGAAAGGGGAATATTTCTGCGCGCATGCCCTAATTCAATATAGTGGCGTAAATAGCGGCAGGCCAGTTTACCTTCATGGTAACTGAAGATTGGAGTTAAGGATGGATCGACTTCACCTAGATGGTCATACCAGGCCGTGTGATAATAATAGCCCAAGTATTCTGGATACTCTTCCAGAATACGGTTATAGACCGTAGAAGAACTGATAATGCTGCTTAAACCGCCCTCCTTAGCTTTACGGATAGACAATAAACCTACTACATCACTCATATCAGAGTGGTAAGGTAAATAGGCATTGGTTTCATAGACTCGGGTCATTTTATTGTTTTTATCACCGATATTTTCCACAAAACCAATTAAATCCCCTCGTGCATTTTGGGTGACTAGTGTACCCATATGTAGACCAATCAGATAATAGATATTAGCCAATTGTGCTTCAGAATATTTCTGTGCATCCAAGCCACGGATTACGATAAAACCATAGCCGTTTTCCAGCTCATCAGAAATATACTGGATTTGTGCTAGAAACTCAGGATCTTCAATTTTAATATCGCTTAGATCAAAATCCGGGGCGTTGAGTCGTTTATCTGCCAGTTTTAATAAGGCCTCATCAATAACACGGATCATATGGTCAGAAAGAAGATAGATCCAGTCTTGTTTCTGTGCAATTTCTGCACCTATCCATGCACATTTATCGGTAATTTTAGATTTTAAAATGGTGTTCATTATTATCCTCACATATGGGTTCATGTCTTTAGATGAAAAAGCACATATGAGTCTTGAACCTATATGTGCCCATAATTAGTGGTTCAGGCTGAGTGTTTCAACAAATTTTTATCAGTTTGATACTCCTGATATTTACGTTGGATATCGATATGTTCAGCAATATGTTTGGCATCGTGCCATACTCCCCAGATGAAACTGGATCCACGACCGGTCAGGTAGGGTAAACCTAAGAAATACACACCGCGTTGTGGTGATATCCCTTGTTTATGGATGGGTTTATTCAACTCATCGAAAGCATCTACCTGTAACCAGCTAAAGTCATAGCCAAAACCGGATGCCCAAATCACTGAAGTGATGTTGGCTACTTGCATATCTAAATCCAGAATCGGATTGGTAACACATTCGGGGTTTGCTAGAAATTTGCGTGCTTGTGGCTCTGGGGGCAAATCTAAACCGTTATTTTCGATATAGGCATCTGCTTCATCATAGAAAGCCATGAGTGCTGCATCACCTTCATCCAGATTGTATTTCAGGTTGGCTTTGAATCTGATTGTTTGATCTTCAAATGACTCAGTGCTACCGACCAGAGTAATGCCCTGATTCGCCAATACGCGGAAATCTACATTGACACCCCCATGTGCCCCACTCACTGCGAAACCTTTTAAAGGACCAGTATCGCTACGCATGAAGTCCCAGCCACCCAGTACACCTAACCACCAGACATTATCGCGGTTACGGTAAGTACGAGGCGGGCGCTCATGACGGCCAACTGATAAATAAACTTTCTTGCCGGCCCGGTTCAGTTCATCCGCAATCTGTACACCAGATGAACCTGCACCAATGACCAGTACTGCACCTTCCGGCAGTTGCTGCGGATTTTTATAGTCATCTGAGTGAATTTGATAGAAAGAAGGATTTTTGAGTGCAATGGATGGAATAACCGCTTTCTGGAATGCCCCTGTAGCAGAAACGATATGTTGTGCGTAAATGGTGCCTTCTGAAGTTTCTAGGGTAAAGCCTAACTGATGCGCTGATTTGCAAACTTTATGAACAGTCACGCCAGTATGGATCGGCATATTGAATTTTTTAGCATATTTTTCAAAGTAATCTGCCACTTGATTATGATGAACAAACGCATCTGGATCTGCATCAAATTCCATATTTGGAAAACGGTCATGCCAGCAAGGGCCATTGGCAACCAGGGAATCCCAGCGGCGTGTACGCCAAGCTTCAGCGATACGGTTCTTTTCCAGAACCACATGTGAAATACCTAAAAGGGACAAATGTTCACTCATTGCAACGCCAGCTTGCCCCGCACCAACGACCACAGTATCGATATTTAAATTATCTAATTTCATCTTATTTATCCTATTTCCAAAGCCCACTGTGACAGTTTGCTGTTTATGGTTTCTTTTCTTGAAAGCCTAAAACTTAAAAAAAAATGAATTCTGTTTCGATGGATTCAATATAAGTAGGTCTGGTGAATAGTGAAAATCATATAAGCAGAACGTATGAATCAAAAAAACCGAATTGCTTCAGCCGCCTGAAATTCATATAAAAGTGAAGAGATTTTTTAATGAAAATTTTATTGTTCGTTTAAAGTTTTAAGCTTTAATTGAAAGGCTTAAGTTTGAAAAGCAACACAATAAATTAAGGATAAGTAGGATTAAACATGAAATCACGTGCAGCAGTCGCTTTTGCGCCAGGACAACCTTTACAAATTGTAGAACTTGATGTTGAACCACCCAAGGCTGGTGAAGTATTAGTAAAAATTACCCATACAGGGGTATGCCATACCGATGCCTTTACTTTGTCAGGCGCAGACCCAGAAGGTGTTTTTCCAGCGGTGTTGGGGCATGAAGGGGCAGGAATCGTGGTACAGGTTGGAGAGGGAGTGACCAGCGTGGCACCTGGTGATCATGTTATTCCTTTATATACAGCCGAATGTGGTGACTGTTTATTTTGTAAATCAGGTAAAACCAACCTGTGTGTTGCGGTACGAGCGACTCAAGGCAAAGGCGTGATGCCTGATGGTACAACACGTTTCTCTTATAACGGTCAGCCGATTTATCACTATATGGGATGTTCAACATTTTCAGAATATACGGTAGTCGCAGAAGTTTCGTTGGCTAAAGTCAATCCTGAAGCGAATCCTGAACATGTTTGTTTACTGGGTTGTGGTGTTACCACAGGGATCGGTGCGGTACATAATACTGCTAAGGTACAAGAAGGGGATTCAGTCGCAATCTTTGGTCTAGGCGGTATTGGTTTGGCGGTGGTGCAAGGTGCACGTCAAGCCAAAGCTGGAAAAATTATTGTAGTAGATACCAATCCTGAAAAATTTAAGCTGGCAGCTGAATTTGGCGCAACTGATTTTATTAATCCGAAAGATTATGACAAGCCTGTACAGGAAGTGATTGTTGAAATGACAGGTTGGGGAGTTGATCACTCGTTTGAATGTATTGGTAACGTCAATGTGATGCGTTCAGCGCTTGAGTCTGCACATCGTGGTTGGGGCCAGTCGATTATTATTGGTGTAGCAGGGGCAGGTCAGGAAATCTCAACCCGTCCATTTCAGTTGGTGACAGGTCGTAAATGGATGGGAACTGCATTTGGGGGGGTTAAAGGTCGTACTCAACTACCGGGTATGGTCGAAGATGCCATGAAAGGAGAAATTCAACTGGAACCTTTTGTGACCCATACTATGGGTTTAGACAAGATTAATGAAGCCTTTGACTTGATGCATGAGGGAAAATCGATTCGTACCGTGATTCATTTTGAAGATTAAGTCTTTCATCAGATCAGGGATAAAGGCCCAAATTTTTGGGCTTTTTTTATTATTTTAGAATAAAAAACCAATGTTCGAATGGACGAACACCGGTGCAAAAGGGGAAATACAACAATTGTGGAGTGAAAGTTTAGGCTACAAAAGGGAACTCATCTTCAGGCAATGCATCACCCATAGAAAGTTTGCCAATATATTGCGGGTACTGTGGAGAAGTCTTGCCACCACGATTCACATAGACTGCTTCATCACCTAACAAGCGAAAAGAAACGGCTCGTCTTGAGTGTTGGGTTGATGCATTACCAGGTGCTCCGTGAATTGTGAGGTAGTTAAACGCAATCGCATCACCTGGTTGTAGTTCCCAACCGACAATATTGTAATCTTCGCGGTGATGATCAATATCGGGAAGGATCTCTTCTTGCGTATCGCCATGATCATAATATTCACCATTGAAGCTTAAGGGTCTAAAGTGTTTGCCCCACTTATGCGAACCCGCGATAAATTCAATCGAAGATTCACGTGCAATTGGATCCAATGGAATCCATAAACTTAAGGTCTGTTTAGCATCCACCGGATAATAAGGTGCATCATGATGCCAAGGCGTGACCTTGGATGAACCTGCACCTTTAACCAGTACATGTTCATGGAACATGCGCACACTTTGAGACTGCATTAAGGCTTTGACTATCTCAGCTGCGGGACTTTGTTGGACAAATTGATTGAAAGCGTCAATACGTTGCCAATTACAATAATCTGCCCAGAATCGGCCTTGAGTTTGCCCAGGGGTATAGTCACGAAACCATTGACCTGGATTTTGCTCATTTGCATTTACACCGGATTCAAGCAAATCAATCCAATCTTTAAAAAAGCCTCGTAAAACAACAACACCGTCTTGTTCAAATATTCTTTGCTCTTCTTCCAACATGGGCACCGCTCCTGATCAATAATTAGGGAAGAATACGTGGCCATCAAATGTTTTTTGATGTTAAAGAAGATATAAGCATCGAAGCATGAACAAAGAAATAAGCAATTTAAGAAGTACTAGTTAGTTTTTTTTAAATTAAGTGGACTAAAAGGTGTCTACAAAATCGGTGGCTATTCAGTATTTGAATACAAGTCCATCATATTTTAAGTATGATTTTTTTAAAATATGAAATAAATTAAAAAACAAGTAATACTGAGGCTATCTAATTAAGTTGATATCTCTTTTATATTGATCATATCTTACCATTTTCCAAAAAAAAATTATCTAAATCCAGCATTAGAGGCAGTGCTTATAGAACGTACTCTTCCTGATAGGCCTAAAAGTCCGAAGCAAAAGTAAAGTGAATAAAAAGGGCCTTAGAACGCTTTTTAAAGAATATTTTTACAATTATTGTTGTGTAATACCAGCTTCTGATAGCATCCAGCTTTCATATTTTGTATGCCATTTTCTAAGTAAATCGATTGGTCGCACAGTGTAATGCTTCTCTTCGGTACCGCTAGGTTTATGTCCTGCAATCTGGGCAACGATACCACTAGGTAAAGATATCCATTCTGAAAGAGTTTTGAATGAACGCCGTAATCCATGAATTGATAAGTCATCAATTCCTGCATTAGCTGCTGAGGTTTTAAGACTTTTCGTAGGTTCTACTATATAACCAGTGGATGACTTTTCAGAATAAAAAACATATTCATTAAGCTTAGGTAAATTCAGAAGAAGATTTTTGATAAATGGTGTAAGAGGGATAATACGACCTTCATCATCAATTTTATCGACGATCTTCATTGTATTCCATTTTAAGTCTATGTCTTTCCATTTCAAAGTAGCAATCTCATTACGTCTAGCCCCTGTTATTAATGTAGTAAGGATATATGCAGACATATATTGGTTTGGTAAAGAAAGCACTGATTTGAAGAAAGCTGGTAGTTGTTCTTTCTGTAAACAGTCTTTTTTTGCTTTAGTAGATGCGACAGATTGCTTGACTGCTTTTGAATGAATAGATCTATCTGGTAATAACCCCGTATATAAGCTTTGTTCTTCAGCCCAATTCAGGCAAGCTCGTACCAGACGATATGAAAGTGCAGCTGATGTAGGTCTGGTTTCATTTTCTTTATCTAACCACTCTTTAAGGATAATACTGCTCAATTCACTTAAAGGAAGATCTAAAAGGGCATATATGGGTTGTGGTTTTGATAAAGAACTTTTTTTGCCAAGCTTGATTTCATTTTTCCCAGAGGCTAAGCGAATATGATCCTTATAAGTCCTTTCTCGCCAACGAAATTTATTAGCTGCTAGATAATCTTCCCAAACGTCTTTAAAGAGGAGTTTATTGCGTTTACTTTGTTTGATTTCCTGTTCATTTTTCGCAATGAGTCTTTTTTTCTCAAGTCTCGGATCAATTCCATTGGAATACATGATATCGAGCTCTTTAGCTTTTTGACGTGCTTGATCAATCGTACAGGTTGCAAATGAACCAATACTTATTTTGATGACTTTACCACCTAAACGAGACTGAAATAGGAATGATTTTTTAGAGGAGGTATAAGTTTTCAAGCCTAATCCTTTCACTAATTCATCCCAATAAATTACATAATCCTTTTCAGAAGGGCAGGTGCATTGTGCAAGTCGAGTTGTTGTAAATTTAAATGTTGTAGTTGTCATAAAAAAAGGTAGCAAATAGGTAGCAGATAGAATCAATTTTAAGGTTTTCTTATCAACTCAAAATAGATTGGTTTTTTTTATAATTCTATGTATATCATTAAATTAAAGCAATAGAGGAACTCTAATAAACGCTAATAAATATAGTGAAGTAAGAACTCATAATCCGTTGGTCGACAGTTCAAGTCTGTCTGGGCCCACCAATTTTTTTATTCATATTATTGTTATGTGAAATCTAAAACCTTAATTCCAATGGAATTAAGGTTTTTTTTATTGCCTATAAAAACGCATATGTACGTATACGTACGCATAATTGAGTAGATTATAACTTCTCCCATATTTACAAAGGCGAAGAAAATTAAATATTCGTTTCCATACTAACTACAAAGCTTAGCTAATTTATAAATACTACGACCAATGATAATTTTACTTATCATAAAGGGTAAATAGCTTTATTAGCTGATCTATAATTTTAACCCGCTTAAATTGAAGGGCTTAGGCATGTAATTTTAAATTTCTTGGAAGTAGTATGGTATCTATAAATTTGATAACTGCTTTCATTGTTTTTTGGTGACTTCATTGCGTTCATTTCAATAGTTTAGGTATTGGAATAAATAGCCCTAATGGAGTAGGCAATGTTAAAACAACAAGCTAAGCACGTCTGTGCTTTCAGTCTGTTATCTTTATGTATTTCACAAACGGTTATGGCTTTAGAGCCAGGGGCAGCACCACAAGCGCCAGCAGGTAATACCATGGGTATTCCTTTAAGTGTTTCCTTACCGCCGGGTTTATATTATACCAGCTCAACTAAACACTTAAATGGGCAACTCAAGGATGATAATGGCGATAACATGGGATTGAAATTGAATGCACCTGCATCGACATCAATTTTTATTTATACGCCTGGATTCCAAGTATTAGGTGGCGACTATCGTGCTTGGTTGGCAATTCCATTTATCATGGCAGAAGAAGAGATTAGCAGTCCAATGCTTGGAGAGGTGGGAACACATTCGAATAATAATATTGCCAATATTGATGTACATTTTGCAGATATTTCATGGACATTAAGTCCCGGACAATTTGTCAGTGCAGGTTTGGGAGCAATTACCACAACAGGTTCGTGGAGTTTAGGGGGCACCAATACCAGTGGCGAATATTGGTCACTTAACCCTCGTGTTGGTTATAGTTTAATGAATCAGAATTGGAACATTTCATTAGAATCACATTATTTTTATAATTTTGAAAATGATGAGACTAAATATGACTCTGGGGATGAATTGTTTTTTGATGCTACAGTGCTGAAAAAAGTTGATTTTATTTACCCAGGCTTACAGGTGGGTCCAATTGGCTATATACGTGAGCAAGTCACCAGTGATGAAAATAACGGTACGGCTTATTATGGTACAACCAGTGGTAAAGCACGACAAATGGGACTGGGTGTTCAAGTATTGAAAGACTTCGGTCGCGGTTTATTTGTTGGGTTGAGTTGGTCTAAAGATATCGAAACTCAAAATGCCGTCAGTAATGATGGGCGCTTTGCCTTAAATATTTCTGTACCCGTTTTTATGAAAAATAAACCAAAACCAGCAAATATCCCTGCTGAATTTTAAAATTGGATTTAAAGAGCTGATTTGAAGCAGCTCTTTTATTAAAGGAAAAAGCATGTTGTTACAGGATCATGTCGTTTTGGTGACGGGAGCAGGCTCTGGTCTCGGTTTGGGTATTGCACAATATTGTAAAAAACAAGGGGCTAAAGTTATTGTGACAGATGTTGCAGTAGAAAAACTTAATGAGATAGCTCAAAAATTCGATCAGGACGATTTGATTTTATGTTGTGATGTGACTAAAGCGACTGATCTTGTCCAGTGTAAGAAAGAAATCTTAAATAAATATCATAGGCTTGACGCTGTGATAGGGGCACAAGGTATTTTTGATGGCAACTTGCCTATAGCAAGCATGGAGCTTCAACATTTAGATCAATTATTTGATGAATTATTTAACGTCAATGTAAAAGGCTATTTGCTGACTGCGCATGTTTTTGCAGATGTATTAAAGGAAAATCATGGTGCAATGGTCTTTACGACGTCTACAGCTGCCTATGCTGCAGATGGCGGCGGTGCAGTGTATACAGCCACCAAGGGTGCAATCCGCAGCTTGATTCAGCAGCTTGCATTTGAGTTTTCGCCTGAAATACGGGTGAATGGTGTGGCACCCGCCGCTATTGGCAATAGCCAGCTCAAAGGTCCGAAAGCTTTGAATCTAGAACATCAAAAACAATCTGATATTCCGAAAGATGCTTTTTTAAATTTATTCCAGTCTATTAGTTTGCTGCAGGAATTGCCTGATGCAGAAGACTATGGTGCGTTGTATGCTTTTTTAGCTTCAAAGCAGAATAAGGTCATGACCGGGCAGACTATTGTGGCAGATCAAGGCTTGTTGAATCGAGCTGTTCTTACTCACTAGAACGCAAAACAACAATATTCCAGGATCTTGCAAACAGGTCCATGGATCGGTGCTGCCAAAAAAAGGATATACCGCATGACACAAGCTGTGACTGCACAAAAATATAGCCTGAGTTGGATTTTACTTTTGGCGCTATTAACAGCAATTGCGCCGCTATCCACAGACATGTATTTGCCAGCATTACCGGATATGGCAAAAGAATTTTCAGTTTCAACACTCTTGGTATCAAGTTCATTGCCAGCTTACTTTTTTGGGCTTGCCATTGGACAACTCATTTATGGCCCGATTAGTGACCGCATAGGCCGGAAAATACCGCTGATTTTTGGTCTTAGCCTGCATATTGTTGCCAGTATATTGTGCATATATGCAGATGATTTGCAGACATTACTGATTGTTCGTGTATTACAAGCTTTAGGAAGTTGTGTGGGCTTGGTATTAGCCCGAGCTGCCATTCGTGATGTGCTGGATACCAACTCTGCTGCCAAGGCCTTTGCCAGTATGATGATTGTGATGGGAGTTGCGCCTGTGATCGCGCCGACCTTAGGTGCTTGGCTGCTGCTGTTTTTCCATTGGGATGCTATTTTTATTGCTCTATCACTATTAGGTGTAATTAGTCTGGTCTGGGTGATTTTCGGTTTCAAAGAAACCTTAGCGGCAGATCGGCGTTTAAAGCTCTCCTTCAAGCACGTATTCCAGCTGTATATAAGAATTTATCAGGATCCAAGCTACCGTTTTCCCATGCTCGCTGGCTGTTTCAGTTTTGGTGTATTGTTCTGTTATATCAATGCAGCATCGACAGTGTTAATGGACAGCTATCATTTGAATGAACAGCAATTTGCTTATGCTTTTGGTTTGAATGCAGTCGGGACTATGTTTTTGTCTGCCATGAATCATAAGCTGGAACATAAATATTCTGTGCTGCAACGATTGGGTATGGGCGGTATGGTGCAAATTTTTGGCGTATTGTTACTGTTCATTGCTGCATTACTGCCGCAAGCAGGTCTGCCATTGGTATTAGCCGGTTTGTTTTTAGCTGTTGCAGGCATTGGTCTGACTGCACCGAACTCGACAGCTCTGGCAATGTCACAGCAAGGTAGACAGGCCGGTTCGGCTAGCGCCTTGATGGGCGGGCTGCAATTTTTCTTTGGCTTGCTCAGCGGAATATTGCTGAATTTCCTGCCTGGGTCAGCGCTCCTGAATTTGAGCATAGCCATGCTGATTTTTGTATTTTGTACCAATGTTTCCATTCGCGCGGCGAAGCGATTTTTTAATATGCAACCTGCTGCATAAACCACAGTTTCCTTGGTTTGCCGCCTTTTAAAGGCGGCTTTTTTTCACCTATGTTATCTATTTTAAATATATCTAATATCCAGCTTGACCCATCATTATAGATACAGGGTTAGGCTATGCTGAACCGAGAAATGGATGTTTGCACTGCATACAATAAGGATAGAAAGATGCACATACAAACTTTTTTGGATCAGCAAAAATGGTCAGGTTTTCAAAGCCTAATTTTTGCCATGATGTTTTTGGTGGCTTTTTTTGACGGTATGGATACCGCAGTCATGGGCTATATTGCCCCGGATTTAATCCGTGAATGGCACATCAGCAAGGCCGATATTATCCCGCTTCTCAGCGCTGCACTCATTGGCGCTGCCATCGGTGCAATCATTCTAGGTCCATTAGCAGATAAGTTTGGACGCAAAACATTATTACTGGTGTCCGTGTTTATTTTTTCTGTGGGCTGCATTCTATCCAGTTTTGCAGAAAATCTGATCCAGCTGGAAATACTGCGCTTTATTACCGGATTAGGTTTAGGCGCGGCTTTGCCCAACGCCGTAACCCTGCTTTCAGAATATTGTCCGGTACATAAACGGGCCTTTATCGTCAACACCATGTATTGCGGTTTTCCCATTGGTGCAGCAGTCGGTGGTTTTGTGGCTGCTTATATTATTCCGCACTTTGGCTGGGAAAGCATGTTGCTGATCAGCGGGATAATGCCTTTTATTTTGATGATATTTATGCTGATACTTTTGCCAGAATCAGTGCGCTATCTATTGCTAAAAAAAGGAAAAGAACAGCACATTCAACAGATCTTAGGCAAAATAAATCCATCGGCAAATCAACAGCATTTTCAGCTGGAACACAGCAGTTGCATTACTTCCATATTCAAGGCGATGAAAACCGTATTTTCAGCTAAATATGCCGTGGGCACGCTGAGTTTATGGACCTGTTTTTTTTCAGGTTTGATGATTTTCTACGGTATTGTCAACTGGATGCCGCTGCTGTTTAAAGAAGCGGGCATGCCTGCTCATTTAGGCCCGATTGTAGCGGGCCTGTTCGCATTGGGCGGTGTAGGGGCCATGCTGAATGGCTGGTTGATGGACCGCTTTAACGGCAATTATGTGATTGCCGCCTGCACTTTTTTTACAGCGATATGTATCGCGATGATTGGCCCAGCAGTACATTGGTCTTTAACTGGGTTTATTGTACTGATGATCAGTGCTGGAACGCTTCAAAACACGGCCCAGTCTTCTTTGCCTGTTTTGGCAGCGAAGTTCTATCCGACTGAAGCCAGAACTACGGGTGTGTCATGGATGTGCGGCATTGGCCGTTTTGGCGCAGTTGCCGGCACCATGTGCATGGGCTATATGGCGAATAACAACATGACTTGGACGCAAATTTTTATGCTATTGGCCATACCGGCAGTGGTTATGACCGTTTGTATGCTGATTAAAAATATTGCTGAAAATGTAGCGGAAGACAAAGATACTTCTGCAGGTTTTGCAAAAGAATAATGCTTTTAAGGTCATTAGGTTTGACTGGCTGAACGAAATAATCATTCAGCTATTTATTTATGAAAAACAGCGCAGGCAGCGCTAAACAGGAACACACTCAAGGAATTGAATATGAAAATATTAGTTTTAGGCGGCGGTATTGGCGGTATGGCGGCAGCCATTAAACTTAAGCAGTCCAACCATGACATCGAACTGGTTGAAAAAACAGAAGACTGGAAAGCTTTAGGCACAGGTTTAACACTTTCTGTGCTGACCTTGCGTGCGCTCTGTGATTTAGGGGTGCAAGATGAAATTGCAGCGCAAGGTTTTGTACATGATGGCGTTGATATTTATGATCAAAACGGCAATTTTATCCGCACCGTGCTCTCCAAGCGTGTAATTGCCGATGATTTCCCATCTGAGGGCGCAATTCTGCGTCCTGTACTGCATGATATTTTATCTTCTAAGGTTCGTTCCCTCGATATTCCTGTTTTTCTTGGAGACAGTGTTGCGAGTCTGCAAAGTACTTTAGAACAGGGCAGTTTTGTGCAATTTGAAAGTGGCCGGACTGCGCATTATGATTTGGTGATTGGCGCAGATGGGGTCTTTTCTAAACTGCGTCAATTGCTTATGCCAGAACTGGCAGCGCCTGAATATACCGGGCAAGCCTGCTGGCGTTTGCAGTTTGACCGTCCAGAGGATATTGTCCGTGGACGTATGTTCCAGTCTGAAAAAATAAAAGTAGGCTTTAACCCTTGTAGCCCAACACAAATGTATATGTACATGATGGAGTGTGTACCCAAAGACCAAGTATGGCGTGAACCTGAAGTATTGCCGAAAATGGCGAAAGAATTGCTGCACGAGTTCGAAGCTGTGCTGAAACCTTATATTGACTCAATTGATGAAAATACCCCAATTATTTACCGTCCTTTAGAGCGTGTGATGGTAAACAGTAACTGGCATCGTGGTTCAACGATTCTCATTGGCGATGCTGTACATGCCACAACACCGCATTTAGGTTCAGGTGCGGGATTGGCTGTTGAAGATGCCATTGTCTTGGCAAAACTGTTAGATGAATATGGGAATGATTTAGAAACTGTATTCGAGCAGTTCATGCAAAAACGCTTGGCACGTGCGCAGTTTGTGGTTGAAACATCGGGTGAAATTGGCCGTATGGAAATTGAAGGTGGTTCGATGCTCGAACGAAGTATGTTGTTGGCGAAGGGCTTTGAGCAGGTGACCAGGGCATATTTATAAAAATATATAATAATTAAGCATAAAAAAAGCCTGGATCAAACAGGCTTTTTTTATGCGCTATAAATTAATTGCTATTACGAATTCTGATCCAAGACAGTTTTCGGCTGGCTTTTTCTGCATCGGAAGGGCTGCGCAGAATCAGGGTATTGCCATTGCGGCTGACTTTGCCATTAATGTTATAGCGCTGCTGAGCCGCAGGATCAAACACTTGCCCAGAGATAAATTTATAAGGATCATTTGGGTCTGGTTTTAAATCAAATAATAAGTGAAAGCCTTTCAGTGAGCTCAAATTCTGTGTCGGCACATTGGGCGCATTAAATGCTTCGATAATATGTCCATTGTATAAAGAATTGCTATTTTTGCTGATTTTAACTTTCACCAAAGTGAAGCCGCTTTTGTCATCAATAACTCTCCAGTTTCCCGTTAAATCTAAAGCGGGTTTGGCATATAGTGCAGCAGAACAGAGTACAATACATCCTGCGCTGAATATCCCTTTCAGTTCCATGGTTGTTCCTTAAGCTTAAAATAAAGTATGGATTCATTAACCAAGAGCCAAATTTAAAAATATATTAAAAAATAGTAGCTTAGTTTAATGAAGCGCATTGAATATAAAATATACAGATAGGTGGGGCAAGTGCCAAAAGGCTTAAAACTTTTTATTGGAAAAGATATCAGTTATCAAATATTTAGATAGTGAGATTTAGCTTCTGCTTTTATAGAAAATCGCAGTATTTTAGCTTTTTTAAGTTGAAAATAAAAAAGTCAGGCTCATGGAAAACCTGACCAAAATGAAATAAACACTAAAATTAAATGAATATCCATATATTAAATGGCAGGACGGCGATCACTGGTTGCGAGTTTTGCCACTGGAATATTGGTTTCACCTGCCAAGACCGCTTTACGGGTTTGACTAAACAAATAAACTTGTACCGCAACAATAATACAGCAGGCATAACCAATTGCTTCGAAGCCAATAAACTTCACGATGGTGCCACTAATAAAGGGCGCAACTGCTGCACCGACCATGAGCATTGCAGGGGTACCCGCCACAGCACGACCTGTTGGGTCTAAACGTGCTAATAAGCCAAAGGCAAAGGTATGCACAAATAAAATGGTGAATGCCATCATCGGGCCCGCAAATGCAAACACGGAATAATGATGGGTTTGTGTAGTGAGTAGCGCAAAGATGGCTTGGAAAATAGGACCAAAAGCAATGATTGCAGTGACACTCACTTTATTTTGTAAAAGTGCAGCCAACGGTGCAGGAAAAATGGTGACGATACCGTAAATCACCAAAGCCATAGTGACCATGTCTCGGCTAAAGCCACGTTCTAACCCAATTCGTTCATAGAAACTCAAAGTCATGGCTTGGGTCATTGCCAGCAGTGCTACACCCACCATACAGAACCACACTGGTTTACCCAGGGGTGGTAGATGTTTAATTTGATCAAAATTATCAAACGGGACGGGTTTGGTCGGCTTGGGAAAGAACAATAGACAAGCCAATGTTGCCAAAAGCATGACACCAGCCATGACATAAAACATGCTCTGACCACCAAACTGTTGAATCGCGCCTGGTGTACCCCCTAAAAAGATTACCCCAAAAATACCAATGGCTAAGCCGGCAAAACCGAAAACACGATGTGGATTAATCGCATGCCCCATAGTGCCATGCGTCACACTGAGTGCCGTACCCGCAGCAAGACCCCCGATAAAATGTAAGCCAGCCAAGACTGGAAAACTGGTATTCATTCCAGCAATGACAAAGCTGAGTGCTGCTAAGGCAAAACCTATAACGGCAGCTAGTTTGACATGTACACGGTTAAAACGTGGTGCAAAGAAAATACTTGCACCTGCAGCACCAATCAGAAACAGCGTGGCTAAACCACCTGCTTGCTGAGGGTCAAATTGATAATATGCAATTAAGGTACCCACCCAAATTGGCAGTGCGACTAAATCTAGCATACCGGCACAATGTGCCATCATGAGTGCAAACATCCCACGCTTGCTTTCGATACGAACCATAATGCTGCTCCTTTAGCATGCAAATAATTGTGAGCTCTTCACTGAGCTTGTTGCTTAGACGGCTGTCTATCATTGTTGTTTTAAAAAATAAGCCCCGAACAAATTATTCGGGGCTTTGGACTAAATCGCTTCTTTTAAAATTTCGAGCGCGTGGCTGACGATTGCAGTTTGCTGCTCTACTGGAGCACGCTGCTGTTCTAAACGTCCAATTTCCATCGAGCTTTGTGTGACCAAACGGCAGCGTTGTTCACGGCGCTGCATAAACTCAGCAAAAGCGGCATCGACATTGGCTTGTTTATCAAAAATTTCCGCTAAAACTAGCGCATCTTCTATGCCCATACCGGCACCAGAGGCCAATTGCGGTGTGGTTGGATGGGCAGAATCACCAATTAGCAAAACTTTGCCCAAATACCAAGGTCCCGGCAGGTCAAAGCACTCGAGTGGACGGAAATTGATGTTTGGATTATCTGCTTCAGTTAAAGATTCACGAATGTCCGCCAGAATACCGTCATAGCCTTCAAGCAATTGTTTTAAGTTTTTGTAGTTGTCTTCTGGCTCTTGCCAGCGTTGCGGGCAGCGTTCGAGTAAGAACATGTACATATGCTCTTTAGACACGGGGGTAAAACCGACTTTGACAGGCCCACCCAAGAAATAGGTGCGACGTTCAACCGATGCTGGACGTTTTAAAAATAAACGCCAGCAGCTTTGACCGGTATATTCGGCTTTCGGTGCATCAGGAAATAGCAGTTGGCGGGTTTTTGACAGTACGCCATCTGAACCAAGGACAAAATCATAACGGCCCGTTGAACCATCACTGAATGTCACGGTTACGCCCGTATCATCTTGATCAAACGCATCAGCAGTCAGCCCCAAACGCATTTGAATACCAGCATCTTTGACATATTTATGCATGATCGAATGCATGGTTGGACGCATGATGCCACCACTGCCAGCTGTGTCTGAGCCTTCAAGCATCGGTGTAGGTAAAATACGTAGCGGATTACCTTGTGGGTCACAGACCTGGATACCATCGCCAACATATGCCTGTTCAGTGACTTCGTCATATACGCCAAGCTGTTTCAGTGCACGTAAAGTTGGTCCAGTAATGGTTAAGCCCGCACCAAGTGCGCCCCAGTTTGGATTGATATCAATAAGATCAATGTCGATCCCAATCCGAGACAGGGTAATGGCAGATGCCATACCTGCTGTTCCTGCACCTATAATCAGGGCTTTTTTGCCGGCAGCGGCAGATTTTTGAGTCATCTGAGTCTTCCTTGATTCATTATGCTTTTAAAAAGTTAGCGACTAACTGAGTAAAACTTTTTGCATGTTCAATTTGGGTCCAGTGACCACACTGGCTGAAAATATGTAATTGGCTGCTTTCAATCCAGTTCAACATGGTGAGTGAAGTCGAGAGTGGGATCACTTTGTCATCACGGCCATGTACCATTAGGGTTGGCTGTTTAATCTGACGAATGGCCTGTTCAGAATGAGACATCGCTTCGACCCATTGCTGGCGTGGAGCAGGGAACATACGTTCATAAGCACTGCGGGTATCTTCCTTGGTGCTGGCGATATAACGCATTTGCACCAGATCATCGCCGACCAAATTTTGGTTGTAAGCGAAGATTTTCATAATCGCTTGCATGTTTTCAAACGACGGGGTGTAGCCCCATACGGCATCAAGCCCAGCGGTGAGTTCAAACGGAACACCGACACTGCCCATCAAAATCAGTTTATTCACGCGTTCAGGATGATAAATGGCCAAAGCTAAAGCCATTGATCCGCCAAAGGAATTGCCAATCACATTGACTTTTTCTAGTCCCAGTGCATCGAGAAAATCCACCATCTGTTTCAGCCACGTATCGCGGTTGAAGGTGATCTCTTCAGGAAAGGTGCTGTAACCAAAGCCGGCAAAATCTGGTGCCAATAGACGGTAATCATTTTGCAGCGCTTGAATAGTCAGGCGCCAATTTGCCCATGCACTGACACCGGGTCCTGAACCATGGAGAAGCAAAATAGGTTCACCTTGCCCGATATCGTGATAATTGGTTTGAATGGCACCACACTGAACGCTTTTACCAATTTCAGGATTTGTCATCGTATTCATATTCATTCCTTGAAAATTTAAAGAAAGCTATAACAAGTTAACCGCGTTTCCACAGCAACAGGGCTGTACGGGCTTCAGAGGTATTTTCTTCTAGGCGAGCTGTTAGGCTAAGTTGACCCTGCTCATCAAATTGAAAGCTGCGTTTTTGCTGTCCGCCAATCCAGTTCGGAAAAAGACTTAAATCTACAAAATGGGTCACCGTGTCATTCTCGATGCTGTAGCGTCCGGCATAAGACATCATGCTGTTATACGCGCCTGCTTTTTCTGCATCAGAGGCATTCCATTGACCACCGGTGCTAAAGTTGGCACGATCTGGTCGGCAGATCATGCAGCTCATAAAGCCGTCTGCGGTGTATTGAATAATCCCTTGCGGTGCATCACCCATGGGCAATATTTGGCGCCCGTCATCATAGTTTTGGGCAAAAGTCACCAGTTCCCAGCGACCGGTTAAATCAACATTCGACATTTTTTCTTCCTTAAATTTGAACCATTCAATGTGTTTTTAAGCCTTTTGTGCCAATAAGAATTCAGTCACGACGACGTTATGAATCTCGGCACTTTCAAATTGCGCCCAATGCCCGGTATCTTCGGCACAGTAAAATTGACCGTGCTGAACCTGGTCTGCGATGTGCTGACCTAAAGCAGCGGGGGTACGGTTGGCATCGCCCCAATACACCAGGGTGGGGGCTTGAATCTGTTTGGCTAAAGCGTCGGTCACGGTGTGTTTTTGAATGCTTTGACCGGATAAATATTCGGTAATAAAAAGTTTCTGCACTTCAGCTAAAGCGGGCTGACGGTACAACGCTTGACGCACCTGAATGGCTTCATCTGTCAGGCGTTCAGGCTGGGCTAAAATACGTGCCATTCGGGTACGTACATTGTCAAAGCTGGGGTTATTCAGTACTTCAATTGAACTGGGCAAATTGGCTGCCCAATGCGGTTCGACATACTCAGGAATTGCACCTTCATTGGGGCGATAACCCATAGTCGTAGTGAGCACCAAACGATCGACTTTTTCAGGGTATTGAATTGCGAGTTGCATCGCGACCCAACCGCCCATCGACTGACCTTCAAAATGGGCACGTGGAATATTCAGCTGCTGCATAACATCCAAAATTTGATCAATCAGTACAGGAATGACTTCGTGATCAAAGCCTGTGGTCTGCGAACGGCCATGCCAGATAAAATCTAACGCAATGACATGAAAATGTTCTGCCAGTGCAGGAATGTTGCGGGCATAATTTTCCAGATGTCCGCCCGTGCCATGCAGTAAAAACAGGGCAGGTGCAGCAGGATTTCCGGCCTCTAGAATACGGCTTTTGTATTTGCCTTGAATAATGCGTACATCTGAATGAATCAGTTGTACCCAGTAATGTTCTGCTTCGGTATGAACAATGGCATTCATAATTTTGTCCTTTCTCAAAAATGCAGCCTTAGTCTTCGAGGGCTTGCGCTTTACTTTGTGAGATCGGGCCGCGCAGGGTGCCATCCGATTTTTCCAAGCCAAAGGTCCATTCGGTAAAGATGTGCGCTTCGGCGGCAAAGTCTGTCGATTCCCAATCTTCAGTGACAATGTCTTCATCGGCTGCATATTCCCAAGCACCGCCAAATGGGCTGAGGAAATACCAGAAGCATGCAGAAGAGACACGGTGTCGTCCTGGGCCGGCAAATGTGGTCCAGCCTTGGCTGTCGATGTGCTGTCCACCAAAAATGACTTCATGAATATCACGGACTTTAAATGCGAGATGGTTGAAGCGCGTACCCTGTGCTTTGCCATTCATAAAGAACAGATGGTGATGGTTACCTTCGGCTGAACAGCGGATAAACACACCGCGGTCGGCATAACGATCGGAGACTAAAAAGCCAAGGCGTTCTAAATAGAATTTTACGGCATCACCGGCATGATCAACGCCAATTGCGAGGTGACTGATTTCATAAGGCTGCGCTTTGTTATAACGCGGTGCACGGCTATTCACACGTTTCGGTTGGCTAGGCGAGTTAAACTGGGTATCGGAAAATGGCACATAACTGCGCTGTGCAATACGAAAAGCAATGCGGATGCCTAAGTCATCTTGACTATGTACGGTGCCATCGGCATCAATTATCACTTCACGGTCGCGACCTAGCTCCGTAGCAATCGCATCAAGGCTGGCTTGGTCTTCAACACCCCAAACCATTTCACACATCCCGCTTGGACTACCAATGGGTGTGCAGGCAGGATTTGATGGGTCTGCTTGAAAGATTTCCACTTGTGAATTGTCGATGGTCACAAAAAGGTAGCTGTCATTGTGATCACTTTCGATTTGCGTTAAGCCCCAATCATCTGCAAAGCGAAGGGCATCTTCTAACTGTTCAACACCAAAACGTATACGGTCTAAGCCTTTTATTTTAAAATCTTTTGCTACAGTCATCTCATACTCCATTGGTCATGACCAAAGTTTTACATTCCTTGGTCCTTACTCTACGAAGCATGGGCATGTGAAAATAGCATCTAAGCCATAAATCAGTTATGCATTTTATGGATATCTGATTTAGGATTTCAATGCTTGGATGGATTGCTCATTTTTGTTTAATTAGCTGAAAACAAGATATGAGTGGAGTTCAACTGACATGAGGTCATTCCCGTTATTTCATCATCAGGTTCAAGGCAAGCCAGATGCACCTTGGGTGACTTTTATCCCCGGTATAGGCAATGATGCAAGCTTTTGGGCGGTACATGCTGAAATACTGGCAGCAGATTATCAGGTGCTGACTTTTGACCCTTGGGGGCATAATCTCAGTCCCTTACCGCCAGAACCCTGTTCCTATCAAGCCATTGTAGATGGGGTGATTGCACTGTGGGATCATCTCG
Organism: Acinetobacter sp. SFB; assembly: GCF_001647545.1. Classification (GTDB taxonomy): domain Bacteria; phylum Pseudomonadota; class Gammaproteobacteria; order Pseudomonadales; family Moraxellaceae; genus Acinetobacter. The sequence continues at coordinate 47,453 of NZ_LSZH01000013.1, read as the reverse complement.
GGATTGAAAAAAGTAGTGTGGTTGGCTTGGGTTTTGGTGGCTCGGTGTCTTTATCTTTGGGAGTGACGTATCCCCAGCGGATTGAAAAAATTGTGGCCTGCTGCTGCCGACCACGCCAACCCAATGACCGCCATGATTTTTGGCGTGATCGCTGTGCCAAAGCACGGGCCAATGGCTTGGATAAATTGGGTGATATTACGGTTGACCGCTGGCTGTCTGACGACTTCCGCCAGTTGCATCCCGAAGTGGATCAGCAATTACGCGCCATGATTAAACGCACCACCGTCGAAGGCTATTGCGCGTATGTAAATGCGTTTATTGAAATGGATTTTTCCAAACAATTGGGACAAATCACAGCACCGGTATTATTGCTTGCCGCTGAACATGATCATGGCGGTGGGCCGGTGGAAGATATGCAAGCCATGGCAGCGCAATTACCGAATGCACAGCTCAACATCATTCAAGGCAGTGGACATATCTGCAACTTTGAAGCGCCTGATCAAGTCGCGACTCAGCTGAAGAATTTTTTTAAATCTTAAATGATTTTCATGGAGTGAAATCACTATGCATAAAAATAAAAAAGTCGTCATCATTGGCGGTGGACATGCCGGCTGTGCCTGCGCCAAAGCACTGCGCCACGAACAGTTTAATGGTGACATTATCCTGATCAGCAATGAGTCTGAGTTGCCGTATCACCGTCCACCATTGTCGAAAAGCTTTATTAAAGATGCAGATGAGCTGGACTTGTCCAAACTGTGTCTACAGCCAGAAAACTTTTATGAAAAATACCAGATTGATTTGCGTTTAAATACTGCGGTCAGTGAAATTGATCCCGATGAAAACGTGATCAAGCTCTATCATGGCGATCTGATTGAATATGATTATTTGGTCTTGGCCATGGGTACGCGTCCGCGTCAGTTGCCTTTACCCGGTACGGAACTGCAAGGCGTGATGAGCCTGCGGACTTTACAGGATGCACGTCAGCTGCGTACAGCGCTGAATAGCACTAAAAATGTGGTGATTATTGGCGGCGGTTTTATTGGTCTGGAGTTGGCATCGACCGCACGAAGTTTGGGTAAAAATGTTACCGTGCTTGAGCATATGCCACGTGTTCTGGGTCGTTCCGTGTCGCCATTAGTGTCAGATTATATTGCCGAGATTCACCGTAAAAATGGTATTCAGATTGAAACAGGTGCATTTATTAATGAATTTGTCGGGGAAAATGGCAAAGTCACAGGCGTACGCTGTGCCAATGGAGTGATTCCCGCCGAATTGGTATTGGTCGGTGTGGGTGCAATTCCTAATACCGAGCTTGCAGAACAGGCCGGTATTCAATGTGATAATGGCATCAGCGTCAACCGTACCATGCAAACCAATATTGCCAATATTTTTGCGATTGGAGACTGTGCCAATCATGAAAACCATTTTGCAGGGGATAGACGTATTCGTTTAGAGTCCGTGCAAAATGCCAATGATCAGGCCATTACTGTAGCGAAATTTGTCATAGGACAGCCTGAAGACTATAAAAATGTACCTTGGTTCTGGACAGACCAAGGTGATATCCGCCTGCAAATGACCGGTTTATCATTTGATACCAGTGATTATGTGATTCGTGGGGACATGAAAAGCGGACGTTTTTCGGTATTCCATTATGCTAAAGATAAACTTGTTGCCATTGATTCGGTTAATCAACCTGTAGATCATATGATGGCGCGTAAGTTGCTTGAAGCAGGTATTACGCCAAGTAAGCATCAAGTTGCGGATATTCATACCAATTTAAAGAGCCTTTTGGCCCTAAGTTCGGTATAAATAGCCAAACCAATCTGGGGATTTGATTGGTTCTACATATGAAAGATCAATAGGGAAATATGCATGCAATCGATTCTGGATTCTAAATGGCTGGTTTTTATTAAGGTTGCAGAGCTGGGCAGCTTGTCCAAAGCCGCGCATGCCTTTAATGTACCGCAGTCCATGATCAGCAGGCATATTGCCCAACTGGAAGAGCAGTGTGGAACTCGCTTGTTTAAACGCACAGGCCGCGGTGTGGTTCTGACCGAACTGGGTTATGAGTTATTGCCTCGCATTATTAATCTGGCGATTGAGTGCGGTACCATTGAAGATGATATCCGGACTTATGGCGGTCAACCCATTGGGGAAGTTCGTGTCGGTTTATTACCTGCTTTAGTGCGCCAGCTTTCAGGTGCACTCTATAGTTATGTTAAAAAGAATTATCCTCGTATTGATTTGCATTTAAGTGAAGGTGCAAATGTTCACTTAGAAGAAATGATTGAGGAAGGCCGCATCGACATGGCGCTGCTGCTTCGTGAAGGCGAGGTGATTAAATCGGAAGAAGCGGTGATTGCGGAGTTTGGCCTAATGCTGGTAGGTGAAGCCAATGACCCTTTGGTGGAGCAGCCGACCATTAAGCTGAGAGATTTACAGGATTTACCACTCATTGTTCCAAGCCGTCCGCATCCGCTACGTGCTCGTTTAGATCAGTTGGCACGGCAGATGGATTATAAATTTGACTGTGTGGTGGAAGCGGACTCGAATCGTTTACAGCATGAGATTGTGGCAGCGGGTGGAGGTTATGCCATTTCTTCAGGTTTGTTTGGTTTGGAAAATCAGCAGCGTTTAGCCGCAAGTTTGATTGTAGAGCCTGAGCTTTCGCGCAGCGTGGTGCTAGCGCATACCATTCGACGCCCGAATACTCGAGCTTCACGTGTAATTCAGCAGTGGTTTGAGAAGCAGGCACCTCTGATTTTAAAAGGGATGATTGTGAATCGGTGAGTGTGTACGCAATTTGTGTTATTCCTAAGTAGAAATATCCTACTGAATAACCACATAGAAATGTCCTATAGGGACATTTCCAACTCAAGCACAGGATTCAATATCGTTGTTGAAGCGCTATTTTCTGTGTACGTCTACGTGGCATAGATTGAGAATGATTGCATTTGTTTTGCTGTTCTCAGTCTTCATGCTGTTGCTGGATATGATTCAGAACACGCCCCCTAACCGTTTGTTCTCAACGATCTCTCGCTGATTCAGCTGACTTAATTTATCGAAGATGCTGTAATTGATCTTCCGACCTTCATGCATGATAGCTACAGTACCATCCGGATATTCTAGAAACTCAAGATACTTGCCGATCAACCTGTGATTTTCTTCTGTGTTTTCCAGAAGGTATACACATTTATCATAAGTAATGGTAATGGTCAGGCTGTTCGTAACTCTGCGGGGTTCACGCCAGGTAAAATATCATCTAATTCCTAGGCTGTTTCAGTGACAGTCCGGTGTAGATCCTTGGGATTAAAGCCCATCTTGGCAAATTTACGATTAATCTTTTATACGAAGCTTAAAAAAATGGGGATCTAGAGTCCTCGTTTCATATAAGCGCCATTATGTTAAATGGGGCGGATTATTCTCATTAATGATTCCAAAAGCTTTTCTCCATGCCTGAGGGCTGGTGTTATATTTTTCACGAAATTTCTTTCTAAATGACACTGTATTATTAAAACCTGAAAGCTCAGCGATCTTTTCGATAGACAAGTTTTTCGTTTCTAATAATTCACAACTTAATCTGATTCTTTCAGTATTTAGCCAATCCACTAATGTCATACCTGTCGCTTTCTTAAAATGCCGTGTGAATGTCCTACGTGTCATATGTGTTCGTTCAATCAGGCTTTCAATATTATGTTGTACAGCTAAATTCTTTCTTAAAAAATCAAGTAATAGGTTAATTTGTGCATCTTGGCTCGATTCTGCTACTGGCTGTTCAATAAACTGAGCTTGCCCACCTTCACGGTGAGGCGGAATTACCATTACTCTAGATACTTTATTCGCAATTTGTGCATTATAAATTTCACGTACCAAGTACAAGCAGCAGTCTAACGCTGCGCCTGTTCCAGCAGAGGTTACGATCCTTTGGTCTTCTACATACAGGGCATCATTATCAAGCTGAACCTGTGGAAACCGCTCACTAAAATCTTGTTCAGCCATCCAGTGCGTAGCGGCTTTTTTATGGTCGAGCAAACCAGCATATGCCAATGCATAAGTTCCATAGCATAACCCTACAATTCTAATTCCAGTCTGATATACACAATTTAGAGCATCGATAAGTACCTGTTCAGGCTTGTGATTAAAATCATCCCATCCAGGAATAATAATAAGATCCGACTCTTTAATGAGTTCGATCCCACCATCAGGGATAATTATCATAGACTGTTCTGTTTTTACGGGTTGGCCATCTATAGAAAAGATTTTAAGGTCAAATAATGGCTTATCTTCAATTTTGATATTGAAGATAATGTGGGGGATAGAGAAGTGAAATGGATTTATATTGGGATAAACGAACAATCCAATCACTGGAATAGCCATTAAACTTACCTCTCTAAAATAATGAATATAGCATGTTGTCCCAATAGTTTCGATGATTGTCCTTAAGGACAATTTTTTTGTTTGATGATTTCTATCATGATCTAAGTATGACTAAATGGTTGGATCTAGAACATGAATAAAATTTTAAGTAGCTCTGTTATTACACTGTCTCTGGCAATAGCTTCAGTCCATTTATATGCGAATGATAATGTGGTTCAGCGAGATACCTCTAAAGTTACGCATATACAAGAAATTCGCAATGCAACGGTTAAAGTAACCTATGCTGATACAACTTTTTTAATTGACCCAATGTTTGCGAAAAAGGGCTTCTATGAAGGATTTCCTGATACTCATCGTAGCTATTTACGCAATCCATTAGTCGATTTGCCTATCAAGCCTGAAACGATTTTAGAAGGTGTAGATGCGGTAATCGTGACCCATACCCATTTAGATCATTGGGATGATGCAGCACAAGCGACTATTCCGAAAAACATACCTTTGTTTGTACAAAATACAGAAGACCAAAAAGTCATTCAGTCACAAGGCTTCAAAGATGTTCGTGTATTAACGCAAGCGACTTTTGAAGGGATTAAGCTCAATAAAACTGGTGGTCAACACGGTACTGATGCCATGTACCGTATTCCTAAGCTTAAAGCTGGATTAGGCGAAGCAATGGGTGTGGTATTTGAAGCTGCTGGCCATGAAACGGTTTATGTAGCTGGTGATACCATTTGGCATTCTGAAGTTGATCAAACGATTCAAAAATTTAAACCTGATGTGATTGTATTGAATACAGGTAACGCCTTGGTTAATGGCTTTAAAGAATCCATTATTCTGGGTAAAGAAGACACTTATCGCGCAACTCAGAAAGCACCAAATGCCAAAATTATTGCTGTTCATATGGATGCCATTAACCACATGTCGGTAACACGTGCTCAGCTTGCAGAATATGTAAAAGACAAAGGAATCCAAGATAATGTTTTAATTCCTATCGATGGTGAAACACTTTCTTTCTAAAGTAACTTAAAGAAGTGGAATGCTTCCACTTCTTTAAAATCCTAAGTAGAACAAAATAAATATGAGTTAAGTAAAGGAACAGATATGTCAAAATCAGCTTTATTAGTTATCGACTTACAAAATGAATATCTACCTACAGGTAAATTACCATTGGTAAATATTGAACAAGCCGCTGCTAATGCAGTGAAAGTAATTGCTAAAGCCCGTGAACAAGGCACTCAAATAATTCATGTCCAACATATTTTTGCTAATAATGAATTTCCTGCATTTGAACCTGATTCAAATGGTATTGAGTTTCAAGATACCGTTAAGCCAAAAGCAGATGAAACCGTAATTGTTAAAAATTACGTCAACTCATTCTTAAATACGAATCTCAAACAAGTCTTAGATACAAATGACGTAACTGAATTAGTCATCATTGGTGCTATGAGCCATATGTGTGTTGATGCTGCTGTACGTGCTGCTTCTGATTTTGGTTATAAGGTAAAAGTTATTCATGATGCTTGTGCAACACTCGACTTAGAATTTAATGACGTCAAAGTACCTGCTAGCCATGTCCATGCAACATTAATGGCCGCTTTTGAATTTGCATATGCTCAAGTGATATCAACTGAAGCTTATGTTAGCTAAAGAGTAAGAATTTCTAAAATTAACATAATACAGCTTATACGAAATAACCTTTTTTATTCCTTTTAAATCATAATTTTATAATATTTTTGACAGCCTAAGTCTACGGAGTTGGGCGCTTTTTATGATTTTTCATGTTCCATCTTTAATATTTAAACCATTTTGCATGCAATTACTTAGGTAATATTTATAAATTAAGAGGCCAACATTCTTTTTATATTTATCCATTTTATAGATATCTGCTTTACACCTTACATGCTAGCTCCGCATATCAGACATCAGTACATTAGAAAAAAATGACTGAAACGGAGTTCAGCAGTGAACAACGCACACCCTCCAACCTTATTTATTAATGATGATCATGTGGCAGAACTCGCAACATGGTCAAGCGCGATCGAAGCGCTAACTGATGCCTATAGCCAACCTATTTCTAATGCCATGGTGCCACCACGCACAATGGCGCGCGGGGATGGATTCTGGCTACGCAGCCTTTGTGCAGTATCACCATCGAAAGAATATATGGGCTGTAAACTCATCGCCGCTAGTCCAAAAAATAAAAAAGCCAGCTACCTCATTTCATTGTTCGATCAAGACACCATGCGTCTTGCCGCTCTGATTGATGGCAACCGTATTACGGACATCCGTACCGCAGCAAGTTCAGCTGTTGCCGTGAATGCGTTGGCAGGTACAGAAAAATTTGATATCGCAATTCTAGGTTCAAGTGCACTTGCACGTAGCCATTTACATGCACTGAATGCCACAGGTCGTATTGCAAAAGTACGTGTCTTTAGCCCAACAGAAGCGAATCGTGAAAAACTCGCTCAAGAATTTGCAGAACTGTATGGCTTAGACATTCAAGCCGTCGCAAGTCCAGAAGAAGCTGTAAAAAATGCCAATGTTGTAGTGTGTGCATCACGTAGCCGTGACGGTGGGCCAGTATTTGATGCTGCATGGCTAGAGCCGGGCATGACTATTGTTTCAGTGAGTTCAACATTGCCAGAACAGCGCGAACTGGATGTAGCAACCATGCAGGCAGCACATTTAATTGTGGCGGATATGCCGGAAGAAGTGATTCATGAAACAGGCGATTCACTTGTGGCAATCGAGCAAGGCTGTGATGTGGCGGCAAAAACCGTATCGCTGTCTGATGTGATTTCAGGTCAAGTCAAAATACGCAACACGCCGGAAGATATTGTGATTTACAAATCCGTCGGTTCAGCCCTGCAAGACATTGTTACCGCAGAAATGCTGTTACGTAATGCGAAAGCTGCGAATAAATATCAAGAGATGAATGACAGCATTGTCACCATCGACCGTTGATACAACATTTTTAAACACATATTTAAAGACATAGCAATTTAAGAAAACCCCCATACAGGGAAAGGAGAATTTTGATGGCTCAATATAAACGCAGTGAAGCACGTGCATGGGCAAAACAACATTTAAAAGGATGTTCGTCTGTAACCATTCCAAGTTATAGCCAGGATTTAAGCCGTTTAAATGAAAAAGGGATTCGCCACGATATCCAAAAAGTCATTGATCTGGGTTACACCTATACCTTGCTGTGTACAGAAGTTGCGATTACGCCAGAAGAGAATGCACAATTTACCGCATGGGCAAAAGATCAGGCTGGCGACAAACTGGGCTTATTCTTCCATGCAGGCTTTGGCACACTGGAAGAAAATATTCGAGCAGTAAAACTGGCGGAAAAAGCCGGTGCAGATATCGTACTGTTGTCATATCCATCAAATTTCTGGCCGACTTCAGAACAAGACATTTATGACTACACCAAAGCTTTCTGTGATGCGACAGATCTAGGGGTGATGTTGTTTGCTATTCCACTTTGGGGCTTTGAACGCGTCCATCCACAAGGGATGTCACCAGAACTGATTCAGCGCTTAATTGATGATTGCCCGAACGTGGTGTCTTTAAAAGCAGAACAGGGCTTTCCGCACATTGCTGGTTTAGTCGATAGCTTTGAACGTTTTAATGATCAAATTGTCGTGACCTGTCCTATTGAAAGTGACGTAATTCCATTGCTCCGTTACATGGATATGCAATTCTCAGGAACCAGCTATACGCAGTGGATGGGTGATCATTTTGTGAAAACCTTTAATCTAGCTAAAGAAGGCAATTTTGACGAAGCCATGAAACTGTACTGGCAAGCACAGCCTGCGCGTGGTGCGGTAGGTGCAGCAACAGGCGCTTATATGGCGGGTTCAAACTACATTAACCGTGCACATTGGAAATACATGGACTGGTTGGCAGGCTTTAATGGCGGCCCATTACGTGCACCGATTGCCCGTATTCCAGACCGTCAAATGAAAGTGCTGCGCCAAGGTTTGATGGCATCAGGTTTGCCATGCACCAATGCTCCAGACAGTGAATTTCTGGTTGGCCGTTTTCCAGAGTAAGGAATAAATCATGAATAGCTTCGCAGCATTAAACCCAGCAGATTTGCTGAAAGATCCAAGCCTTTGGAAAACCGGCGCATTTATTAATGGTCAGTGGTTGCAAGACACTGCGCATGGCACATACAGCTTAAACAATCCGGCAACGGGTGCAGAGTTGGTGAAACTGCCACGCTGTAAGGAAGAAGAAACCAATTTTGCGATTGAAAGTGCACAAAAGGCATTTGAAAAATGGCGTAAAACCACTGCAAAACAACGTTCGGAAATTATCCATCGTTGGTATCAGCTGGTTTTAGAAAATAAAGAAGACTTAGCCACGATTATCACTCTAGAAGAAGGCAAGCCTTTAAGTGAGGCACGTGGTGAAATTGATTATGCCAATTCATTCTTGCAGTGGTTTGCCGAAGAAGCAAAACGTATTCGTGGTGATGTGTTGCCTGCACCAAAAGATACGCAGCGTATTGTGGTATTAAAGCAGCCAATTGGTGTCTGTGCAGCGATTACTCCTTGGAATTTCCCTGCAGCAATGATTACCCGTAAGGCAGGGCCGGCATTGGCTGCGGGTTGTACCATGGTGGTGAAGCCTGCAAGCCAAACCCCAATGACTGCGTTGGCACTGGCAGAACTTGCCCACCGTGCCGGTGTGCCAGAGGGGGTGTTCAGTGTGTTAACGGGTAACGATACGCGCATCATTGGCGGGATTCTGACATCGCATCCATTAGTACGCAAAATTACCTTTACCGGTTCGACGGAAGTCGGTCGCACGTTATTGGAACAATCTGCTGCCACCATTAAAAAATGTTCAATGGAACTGGGTGGCAATGCACCATCAATTGTATTTGATGATGCAGACTTGAACCTGGCAGTAGACGGCGTGATTGCCTCTAAATTCCGTAACACGGGTCAAGCGTGTATTTCTGCCAATCGTATTTATGTGCACGATGCCATTTACGATGAATTTACAGAGAAATTGGCAGCCAAGGTTAAAGCTTTAAAAGTCGGTAATGGCTTAGAAGAAGGTGTGGTCCAAGGCCCGCTGATTGATGCTAATGCCGTGAAGAAGGTCGAATCGCATATTAGCAATGCATTAGAGCACGGTGCATCTGTGGTGTGCGGTGGTCGTCGCAGTGAATTGGGCGGATTCTTCTTTGAACCAACTGTTTTGAAAAATGTGACCAAAGACATGCTGATTGCACATGATGAAACCTTTGGCCCAGTGGCACCTTTAATTCGCTTTAGTTCTGAGCAAGAAGTAATTGCACAAGCCAATGATTCGGAATTTGGTTTGGCAGCATACCTTTATAGTCAAAATTCTGCACGGGTATGGCGTACATCGGAAGCTTTAGAAGCGGGCATGATCGGCATCAATACAGGACTCATTTCCAATGAAGTTGCGCCATTTGGTGGTGTGAAACAGAGTGGTTTAGGCCGTGAAGGTTCACATTATGGCATCGATGAATTCTTGGAAATGAAATACATGTGTTGGGATGGATTGTACACAGACTAAGTCAATCGTCAATTAGTCTTAGATCTAATATAGCGCTGAAGTGTATTTGTAGAGAATACATTTCAGCCCTATCGCCGGTGCATGAAGCACTTCAAAAAGTATTAAAAAACGAAAAATCACAGGGGTATTCCGAGGATTGGAATACAGGAGTAACAGAATGAATATTATCGGTATTGATCATTTGGTCTATGGCGCAAATGATTTAAATGCAGCGGTTCAATTTATGCAGGACTTTGGTTTAACTGAAGTCAATAATCAGCCATTTGGGCGTTATTTTGAAACGCTGGATGCGACGGGCATTTTAGTGGCTGAAGCTGAACATCCAGAGCTCCCTGCAAAACTCGCTTCCATTAGCCAGCTGCGTAAAATGGTGTATGGCGTTGCAGATCAGGCGACACTCGATGATATTCAGGCTGAATTAAGTCAAGACCGCGAAGTCAAAATCTTAGCCAATGGCGCACTTGAAACCGTGGATGATGTTGGAATTACCATTGGTTTTCAAATCACTAAACGTCGTGAATTAAATTTACCAGTAGAAAAGATTAATGCACCCGGTGCACCGCATCAACGGGGTTATAACCAGTTAGGTGTCGATCATTCCATTCAAATTCAACCTCGTACTCTAGGTCATACCGCTGTGTTTGTGCCAGATGCAGCCAAAGCTGAAAACTTTTATGTCAATCGTTTAGGTTTCCGTGTCAGCGACCGTTTAGGTGGTGGACCATTCCTGCGCGCAGGTGGTACCACAGACCATCACACCTTGTTCCTGATTCAAGCACCTGAACATATTAAGGGTGTCGAACATATTTCATTCCATCTTTCAGGCCCAAGTGAACTGATGCTAGCAGGGCAGCGCTTTGAAAAAGCTGGACATGAAAGCTTCTGGGGCCCGGGTCGTCATGGCTTAGGTTCAAACTGGTTCTGGTATTTCGATGGTCCACTGGGTTGCCGTTTTGAATACGATGCCGATATGGATCAGCTGGATGCAAGTTGGATTCCTCGTGAGCTGCCATTGCATGAAGATAATGCACAAGCCTACTTACTCGAATTCCGCAAACAAAATTGGGCACCATTTAACGGCCCAGCCAAAAAAGCAGGTTAATGATTTTAGCTTGAGCTTTTAAACCGAACAATTTTAAACCGAGCTGCCCAGCAACGCTCAGGATGAGCGCCAGCCAGGCATAGAGAACAACAATCAGGGAGATGTCGCATGTTTAAGTATATTCAAGTGACTGCGGGAAGTGATGAAGACTATGTAGATCATTTATGTGATCGCGTAGAGGAAAGTTTAAATAACGGTGTTTTACCGATTGACGTGTTCAATGACGATGCGGTGTTCCGCGCAGAAATGGAACGTATTTATACGCGTAACTGGATTTTCATTGCCCATGAAACTGAAATTCCGAATTTAGGCGACTATGTACTACGCCGTTTGGGTTTGGATAAAGTCATTGTGACGCGTGACAGTGAAAATAAAATCAATGTCTTACTGAATCACTGCCGTCACCGTGGTACTGAGGTCTGTCATAACGACCGGGGTAATGCGACCAGTTTTAAATGCCCGTACCATGGTTGGGTGTATAAAAACAACGGTGACTGGATGGGCGCACCGCATATGAAAGATGCCTATGGCGGTAAGCTCGATGCGAAGGAGTGGGGATTACTTCGCGCAGCCAAAGTTGAAAGCTTATATGGTTTTATCTTTGCCTCTTTAAATGAAGATGTGCCTGATCTACGTGAATATCTTGGTGACACGGTGTGGGCTTTGGATGCAATTTTTGGTCTTCATCCGGATGGCGTTAAATTACTCAAAGAACCCGAGCGTTTCCAAGTCAAAGCCGACTGGAAAAGTGGTGCAGAAAACTTCTGTGGCGATGCCTATCACGTCAGTACTGCGCACATGTCTGCAGCAAGTTCAGGTTTTATTCCAAGTGTTAACCAAGTCAGTACCCATGCTTCGGGCTATGACTTTGGTAATGGTAACAGTTTTATTGGCCATAACTTATCCAATATGGTGGGCATTCCATTGCCGAACTGGGGTTATCCACCAGAGCTACAGGCGCAGTTTGATTTGTCGAATTTAGATGAAACACAAATCCAAATGATTAAGGAAATTCCGCCGACCATCGGTACGATTTTCCCGAACTTCAGTTATATGCGTTTGCCGCATCCTTCTGCACCAGGTGAAATGCCGATTCCATTTACCAATATCCGTATGTGGCAGCCGATTGCACCGGGGGTGATGGAGCTGTGGAACTACGAGTTTGAATTTAGCTTTGTCCCTGATGAATATGCTGAAAAAGCCTATGCAGCAGGTCAATATGCCTTTGGTTCAGGCGGTATTTTTGAAGCGGATGATACTGCGGTTTGGGAAGGAATTGCCAAAGGCGGACAAAGCCCGTGGTTGCGTAAAGCCAAAGTGAATTTGCACTATAGCCAAAAACAAACCGGTAAAGATCCGGCATGGCAAGGTCCGGGTGAATTCCATCCATCCATTTACGGTGAATACTGTCAAATCGGGTTCTGGCGCCGCTGGTTAAAAGAAATGCGTGAAGGCAAACAAGCAAAAGTGACATGCTTGGCTGATGAAAATGCACAGCAAAAGGGAGTGGCATAAATGGAATATTTAACACGCGAAACCGTGCATAATTTTTTAGCACAAGAAGCATTATTACTGGATGAACGTCGTTTTGATGAGTGGTTTGCACTGCTAGATGATGACATCACTTATGAAGTTCCACTACGTATTAGCTCACAGCATTTTCAGGACGAATTTCCAGGTGCTGCGTATCGTATACTCGATAAAAAAGCCCATATTAAGGTGCGTATTGATCGTCTGGCATCGGGTCAAGCATGGGCAGAAGTGCCGCCATCACGCACATTACGCGTGATTGGTAGCGTGATGATTGAGCCAACTGAACAGGCAGATATAGTGAATGTACATAGTGCTACCATTATGTACCGTCAACGTGGCCATGATGAACAGGGCGATATTATTCCATACCGTCGCTTGGACACTTTAAAAATTACTGAGCAGGGGGCGCGTTTATTAAAACGTAAAGCGATTTTAACTGAAGCCGTATTACGTACGCCAAACTTGGGCGTGTTTCTGTAAATCAGAAACCGTCCTTCGGACTTGAAATTAAAGGATGAATCTCATGAGCAATCAAACAATCGAAATTATTTTAGACGCGCATCAATGTCAAGGTTATGGCATGTGCCTGATGTCGGAAGATATTTTTGAAATTCCACAAGGCAGCCAAGTGGCCAATTTAAAAATGCATTTTGTGGACATTGACCGTGAAGATGAAGTGAAAGAACTGGTAGGCTCTTGCCCAGCGCAAGCCATTAGTTTCCGTATCTTAGAATCGGCATAAGGAACTGGGTTATGGTGGCTGTACAGAATATGCTGAGTAAGCGTTTCGACCAAATTTGTTTTGTGGTGGAAGACTTGCAACAAGCGATGGATTTTTTCAGTAAAACCAATGGTATTGAAGTTTGGAATGTCGCTGAAGGTTTATCTCAGACGCAAAAAGAAAAAGAGTATTACGGCCAGCCGGGTGATTTTCAATTTAGCTGTGCGTATGGCTTTGCCGGTGAAACGTTAATTGAACTAGCGCGCCATGACGGTGGCAGCAGTGTCTATAAAGACTGGTTGGATGAAAAAGGCAAAGGGCCACATCATATTGGTTTTCGCCAAAAAGATGCGGCTGAATATGCGCAGGCAGAACAGCATTACCTAGATTTAGGTATTCAAAAAGCCATGGCCGGTTTTTTTGAAGGACCGTTTGGCAACTGCCGTTGGGCATATTTTGATACTCGCGAGCAAATTGGCTGCTTTACCGAACTGTACTATGTTGATGGTGAACTTGATCAGCGTATGTCTGAACTAAAAAGTGGCAAAAACGTCAGCATCACCGATTAAGTCATTGCGGCATCAGCCCTGATCCAATCGTTTTTCGATCTGGGCTAAGATTTCTTCAAAAATATTTTAAACAAATGGGGCAGTCATGCTCGGGCGAAGCTTTGCCACAAAAAGCTGAAACTGATACAGGAGCGAACAAATGGTGGCAACAGAACATTCAATTGCAGAGGCTTTATATCAGGCAGAACAAAACCGCCAGCCGATTGCACCCATTCGTGAGCTTTTAGCTGAAGCTGCAACAGTCGATCAGGCTTATGCGATACAAGACATCAATACACAGCGAGCACTGAATAATGGTCGACGTATTGTCGGTAAAAAAATTGGTCTGACATCTTTTTCCGTCCAACAGCAGCTAGGGGTAGATTCACCCGATTTTGGCATGCTGTTTGCCGATATGGCTTATGAAGATGGTCAAAGTATTGCATTCTGCAAACTGATTCAGCCCAAAGTTGAAGCAGAAATTGCACTGGTACTCAAAAGTGATCTGGTGCAGAAAAAGCACACGATTGAGGACATTATTGCCGCAACGGATTATGCCGTAGCAGCCATTGAGATTGTAGATAGCCGTATTGAAAACTGGAAAATATCGTTGTTGGATACTGTCGCTGACAATGCATCGAGTGCCGCTTTTGTATTGGGTCAAAACAAAGTACAGCTTACAGATATAGATTTAGTGAATTGCCTGATGCAAATGACCTGCTCCGGCGAGGTGGTGTCACAAGGCGTTGGTAAGGCCTGTTTGGACAATCCGCTCCATGCTGCGGTGTGGCTCGCAGATGAAATGGTATGTCGGGACCGTCCGTTAAAAGCCGGCGACATTGTACTGACTGGTGCACTGGGTCCTATGGTTGCGGTACAGGCTGGTGCAGCTTATCAGGTGGAAATCGAAGGTTTGGGTTCAGTTACAGCAGCTTTCAGTGCTTGATGGCTTGGGCGAATAAAAAATAAGGATAGAGAGTATGTCAAAAATTAAATGCGCCATCATTGGTTCAGGCAACATTGGCACTGACCTGATGATTAAAATCATGCGCAATGCAAAATATCTGGAAATGGCAGCCATGGTTGGGGCAGACCCTAATTCAGATGGCTTGGCCCGCGCTGCACGTTTCGGTTTTGAAATCACGGCAGAAAGTATTGAAGGTTTGTTAAAACTGCCATCTTTTAAAGAGATTAAAATTGTTTTTGATGCTACCTCTGCCGGGGCACATGCCCATCACAATCAGGTATTACAGCAATACGGTATTCAGGTGATTGACCTGACGCCAGCAGCAATCGGTCCTTATGTGGTTCCGGTGGTGAATCTGGATCAGCATCTGGATGCCCCGAATATCAATATGGTCACTTGCGGTGGTCAGGCAACCATTCCAATGGTGCGTGCAGTGTCTCGAGTGGCTAAAGTGCATTATGCAGAAATCATTGCCTCGATTGCCAGCAAGTCTGCCGGACCGGGCACCCGTGCCAATATTGATGAATTTACCGAAACCACTTCCAAAGCGATTGAAGAAGTCGGCGGAGCAGAAAAAGGCAAAGCCATCATCATCATGAATCCGGCCGAGCCGCCACTGATCATGCGTGACACCGTGTATTGCTTTGCAGAATTCGGTGCCGATAAAGACGCTATTCGCCAATCTGTCCACGACATGGCTGAAGCGGTGCATGCTTATGTACCCGGTTATCGTCTAAAACAGGAAGTCCAGTTCGAAGAATTCAATGCCGATTGTCCAGTGAATATTCCGGGTCTGGGCAAACTTCCAGGCTTAAAAGTGTCTATTTTCCTTGAAGTGGAAGGCGCTGCACATTACCTGCCGGCCTATGCCGGGAATCTCGACATTATGACCAGTGCCGCTTTGGCTGCGGCAGAACGCTTTGCCGAAACTCATTTAAGCCATAGCCAAAAACAAGAAATTGCGTAAGGAGAATTGAAATGTTTGATCAGCAAAGAAAAATCTATGTGTCAGATGTGACCTTGCGTGATGGGATGCATGCGATTCGCCATCAATATTCACTTGATCAGGTACGGCAGATTGCCCGCGCTTTGGATGAAGCCGGTGTGGATAGTATTGAAGTAGCGCATGGCGATGGTTTGCAAGGCTCCAGCTTTAACTATGGCTTCGGCGCACACACAGATTTAGAGTGGATTGAAGCGGTTGCCAGTGAAGTCAAACAGGCTAAAGTCGCAACTTTGTTGTTGCCCGGCATTGGTACTATTCATGACTTAAAAGCGGCTTATGATGCCGGTGCACGTGTGGTTCGTGTCGCGACGCACTGTACCGAAGCCGATGTATCCAGACAGCATATTGAATATGCCCGTGAACTTGGCATGGATACGGTTGGCTTTTTAATGATGAGCCATATGAATACACCGCAAGGTTTGGCCGAGCAGGGCAAGTTGATGGAAAGCTACGGCGCGCAGTGTATTTATGTGGTGGATTCAGGCGGTGCGATGAACATGTATGACATTGCAGAGCGTTTTAAAGCCATGAAAGATGTATTGAATCCTGAAACTGAAACCGGGATGCATGCCCATCACAATCTCAGTTTAGGTGTAGCCAACAGTATTGTTGCTTTAGAGCATGGCTGTAACCGGATTGATGCTAGCTTGACAGGTATGGGCGCTGGGGCAGGTAATGCACCGCTTGAAGTGTTTATTGCAGCGGTTGAGCGGATGGGACTCAACCATGGCTGTGATGTGAAAAAGCTGATTGATGCAGCGGAGGATATCGTGCGTCCGTTACAGGAACGTCCGGTGCGTGTGGATCGTGAAACCTTGGCTTTGGGGTATGCAGGGGTCTATTCGAGTTTCTTGCGTCATACTGAAACAGCAGCTGAAAAATATGGTTTATCGGCATTCGATATTTTAGTTGAGCTGGGCAAACGCCGCATGGTGGGTGGTCAGGAAGACATGATTGTAGATGTGGCGCTAAATATGCTGAAAGCACAGCAGGCTTAAAGATGAAGCACTGATGTCGTTGCAAACATCAGTGCTTTTAAAAAGAAAATATTGAAATGATTCAGAAAATACATTCCTACTATCCAAATGATTTGGCCAATTTAAATGCAGTAAAAGAGCATGGGCTGTATTTACAATATATTGAAAAGCAAGATGATGATTTATGTTACGAGGCAATAATTCAAAACCCTAAAGCGATTAAATATGTAAAGCAGCAAACAGAAGCGTTATGTCTGTTGGCGGTAAAACATAATGGGGATTTATTGCAGTTTATTTCAGATCCAACTTATGCGGTAATTTTAGCTGCAGTTAAAAATGAAGGTTTGGCCTTAAGGCATGTCTTATTTCAAAATGAAGAAATTTGTATTGCCGCGATTCAACAAAATGGTTTTGCCTTAAAATATGTGCGTAAACAGACCGATCTCATTTGTCTGATGGCAGTTTCACTGAATCCGCAAGCGATTAAGTATGTAAAACAGCAAACAGAAGCCCTTTGCTTGTTGGCTGTACGTAAAAATGGTTTAGCGATTAAAGATGTGTTGAATCCAACGGCTGCTATGCTTTTAATGGCCATTGAAAACAATCCAATGTCGATTCAATTTATTCAAAAACCGAGCAAAGATTTATGTGAGCAGGCTGTTAAGCTTCGACCTTATGCAATTCAGCATATAGAAGTGTACTATGAAGACTTATGGCTGAAAGCAATAGAGCAACGGGCTTATGTGATCCAGTTTTTAAAACAATATTCAGAAAAAATTTTGAAATATGCATTAAGTTGTAATCCCGTAAGTCTGAAATATATAAAAAAAGAGTTTCAGTCAGAAGTAATTATTAATTTTGCTCTTTCTAAAGATGCAGCAATGAAAAAGTACATTCGATAATTTTTAAAAAGTGTTTGTAGTTTTAGAAAGAGGAGAGAGGTAGAGGTTTGATTAGCACAGAACAAATCAGGTCTACCGTTTAATGGGAGAGTTATTGCGGTGATTGACTGAAGGTAATGAGCACTCATTAATTCAGAGTTCAGTATTTCATTATGAGTTTATACACCCATTTGCTGATGGCAATGGGCGTATGGGACGTTTATGGCAAACTTTAATCTTAAGCCAGTGGAATCCAATTCTTCTCAATATCCCTGTAGAAAGCTTGATTTATCAAAACCAAAAAGCTTATTACGATGCATTGCAAGCGAGCACAGATCGTTCAGATTCTGCTCCCAGTATCCTATACACGAGACAGCCTCATTTTGAAGCTGCCTCAAAGGCTTCTGGACTCATCCCATCGAGATGCGAATGATGCCTGATTCGATTGTAAAACATCTCGATATAATCAAACACATCTGCACGGGCCATTTCTCGAGTTTTATAGATTCTCTTTTTAATTCTTTCCTTCTTCAAGCTGCTAAAAAGGATTCAGCAACGGCATTATCCCAACAGTTTCCGCGACGACTCATACTGGTAACTAAGTTATGCTTTTGACAGAATCTTTGCCAATCTCCGCTGCTGTATTGTGAGCCTTGGTCTGAGTGTATGATCACAGGTTCATTGGGTCTGCGTCGCCATACCGCTATAAGAATTGCATCTAAAACAATATCCTTGGCAAGCGTAGGTTTCATTGACCAACCGATGACTTTCCTTGAATATAAATCGAGAACCACAGCCAAATATAACCAGCCTTGCCAGGTGCGGATGTAGGTAATATCAGTCACCCACGAGGTATCAGGTATGTTTACACAAACTCTCGATTTAAATGGTTAGGTGGCACAATCTGAGGACGACCACGACCATAGCTTTTATACTTCTTATATCCTCGAACAGCGGCAATGTCATTGTTGTTCATGATCTTCAGCACACGATTAGGCCCACTGTTTTCACCTAGCTCTTTAAGATCCAGCGTGATGCGACGATAACCGTAGATACCATAACTGGCATCATAAGAAGAGCGGATAAGTTGTAATAACCGCGTATCTTCAATAGTCCTGCCTCATTCTGGCTCCTGCAGCCACGCATAATAGCCAGCACGAGCAATCTTAAGAACCCGACACATCGTTTTAATCTTAAATTGATGGCTGTATTGCAGGATAAACTGATACTTTACTCGGGCAGGCTTGCAAAGCGGCGTGAAAGCAGTGCTTTCACTTTAAGATGTCCCGTTCCTCTTCAGTCTGTTTAAGCTGACTTTTAAGGCGTAAGATTTCTTTCTTTGCTTCGAGCAATTCATGTTCATCAGAGTTGTTATGTAAAGGCTGTACTGCCTTTAGCCATTTATAAATGCTGTGCTGTGATACACCTAAACGTTCTGCGACATCAGTGACAGAATATCCACGTTCAGTAATCAATTTAACAGCTTAATCTTTAAATTCTGGAGTATATCGTTGTCCAGTCATAAGGTTCTCTCCTATGCAAAAAGAATAGACGAAATTTGTCTAGGAGAGTGGTGGCAGTCCAAAAGATGGTTAGGTATGTCTAGAATTTTGGTGGCTATTCATAGAGCTATCATGCTTAATAAAGATATAGCTAAAATACTGAGAATTATATGTTACAAAAGGTTAAAATTGATTAATAATGAATCATCCAATTCATGTATCCTGATTTGTACCTTTATATTTCATGTTGAGATTATTTATATTAAATTCAATAGTTTATATTTTTGTTATCGTCCGTCTGGGCCCACCAAATATCGAACCTCATAAATCTTTTTTGTTTATGGGGTTTTTTTATGGCTTTTATTTAATTAAATATCAAAAATGGCTGATCTCTTTAAGGTGGCTTCTTTAAATTAGATTTGAAATTGGTTTATTTTTGGCATTTATATATTAAATAATTTGCTTAGTTTAGCATCATAAATTTGTGTGATTCTTTCTTTATTGTTTTTTTAAACTTTGTTTATATTTATTTTTTAAGATGTATTTTTTAATAATCGAAGGATGGGGTTTGTTAAAGCTGAATCATAGTTTCTCTAATTTCGATGATTTTTCCTGTTTCTTATACAGGTGAAAGAGGAATATTCTTTTTTGTAATTTAGGCAAAAATTATTGCTAAGTTGTTTGAATTATCTCAAAAATATGGTAATAAGTAGTGGTGATTGTTTTTTAATCACACTATTGTTTCAGGATGAAATATATTTAAAAAACTTAATTTTAAAAACAAGCAAAAGGGAGTTTAGAAAATGCTTCAATTACTTATGAAATTATTTTGTTTACATGTCTATGAATATGAGCACATGGAAGAAATTGGGGAACATCATAAGGAATGCAGAAAGTGTGGAGATAAGCCGCTTTAATTGAATTTTATTTATAACAAAGAAGTGAGCATAAAGCTCACTTCTTTGTTTTCAGCACAAAATTGGTAATAATTGATAAGTAAAAATTTTTACTTAGGGCTACGGCCAATGAACAAAGATTTTAAAGCAAAAACTTATATTGTGAATGAGCATCTGGAAGATACATTAACGTGGTTGTGTCATCCTCAAGATAGTTTTGATTCATTCACCTATGATGCGGTTACTCAAGAATTGGCAGTTCATCATGCCAATGGTATAGATATCATTCGGGTGGGGGATTATCTGAATGCGAGTTATGGTATTTTAATTACAGCACATAACTTTGCAGAATAATCTGAAAAATAAATTTCCGAAGAAAAAAAGCCCAATGAGGGCTTTTTTATCAATTATCCGAATGCATCATTTAACTTGCCATTGCATCTACTGATAATTCTTTAATACTAGGTTTGGCTTTTTCTGCAACCAAGCCCAATTTATCAAATAACTGTTTGTCTCTACCTTCACCTGCATTCGGGGTCGTCAAAAGTTTTTCACCAGAGAAAAGAGAATTAGCACCTGCCATGAAAGCCAAGGCCTGATCTGAATCGGATAAAGATTCACGACCGGCAGAAAGACGAATATAGCTCTTAGGCATAATAATTCGTGCAACCGCGATAGTACGAATCCATTCCGTCACATCTAATTTTTCTACATCTGCAAGCGGCGTACCTTCAATTGGAACCAGCATGTTGATGGGTACCGATTCAGGGTGAATCGCTAAGGTTGCAAGTTCGTACAAAAGACCAATCCGATCATTACTGTTTTCACCTAAGCCGACAATTCCACCACTACAGACTTTCATACCTGCCTGACGGACATGATCCAAAGTATTTAAACGATCATCATAAGAACGTGTGGTAATCACATTGGGATAATATTCGCGAGAGGTGTCGAGGTTATGATTATAATAGTCTAAACCCGCCTCACTCAGGCGTTCGGCTTGAGATTGATTGAGCATGCCTAAAGTCATGCAGGTTTCCAAGCCCAGCGCTTTAACTTCGCTGACCATTTCCAATACATAAGGCATGTCGCGTTCATGCGGATTACGCCATGCAGCACCCATGCAGAAACGTGAAGAACCTGAAGCAAGCGCTTCTTTGGCTTCTTGAATCACTTTATCGACAGCAATACGTTTTTCAGCTTCAAGTTTGGAGTCATAACGCGCTGACTGTGAGCAATATTTACAATCTTCAGGGCATTTACCGGTTTTAATTGAAAGTAATGTGCTGACTTGAATGGTATTCGGATCAAAGTTTTCACGATGAATGCATTGTGCCTCAAAAACTAAATCTAAAAAAGGCTGGTTATACAAAGCCTGAATTTCTTCACGTGTCCAGTCATTACGTACATTCATTGGTGAAAATCCATAATCATCATTATTTATTATTTATCATACCTAATTTAAACCAAATCTAAAGGCATAAAAAGCCAAATTTCATGGTATCTATCGATGATTTTGAGTCAATATTACTAATTATAAGATTATAGATTTAGTTACAAACTAAGACTTATTTCTTTGAATATAGTTGCAAAGTTTTTAATAGGATTTTTTATTTTGTTCTGAAGTGGAGAGTATTTTTTTTATAGAGATAAAACTTTGCTTATATCTGGAAAATGATAAACCTGAAAAAATTTCGGAAATAAATGAAACATCTACATGGATTTAGCCAGCTGTTCCTGAATTGCCCAGTCAATATGGACTTGCACAATCTCATCATGCAAATCACGCGTTTGCTTTAAAGTTTCCAAAATTTCATGACCAAAGGGTGCATTTCCCAAGCCAATCGCAATGTTTCGCATAAAGCTTTGATAACCGGTACGCCGTATTGGACTGCCTTCAGTCTTGGCTAAAAAGGTCGGTTCATCCCAGTGCCATAAATCCAGTAAGTTGATCTGATCCAAACCATGTCGCGGATTAAAATCTTCAATCGTGGCTTTCTTGGCAAAACTATTCCATGGACAAATCAATTGGCAGTCATCACAGCCAAAAACACGGTTACCAATACCACGACGTAATTCTTCAGCAATGATGCCTTTATATTCAATGGTTAAATAAGCAATACATTTACGCGCATCCAACATATAGGGTTCGACAATAGCTTGGGTTGGACAGATGTCGATACAGGCGGTGCAAGATCCACAATGCTGGGTTGCAGGGGAATCGAAGGGCAAATCCAGCGAAGTAAACAGTTCGCCCAAAACAAAGAAGGAACCTGACTTTTTATGAATCAATAAGGTGTGTTTTCCTGTCCAGCCCATGCCGGCATTTTCAGCTAAAGATTTTTCAAATACCGGTGCAGAGTCAGCAAAAGGACGCGATTCAAAATCTCCAACCTTTTCACGAATGATGCTGGCTAAAGTTTTTAAGCGGCCACGCATGGTTTTATGGTAATCGCGACCACGGGCATAGCGTGCAATGATGGCTGCATTGGGTTCATCTGGAACATAACGCGCTTTAGGGGTTTCCACCAGATAATTCATGCGTACGCAAATAATGCTTTTGGTACCGGGAACCAGCAGAGTCGGATCGGCACGTTTTGCTAAATTTTCTTCCAGAAACTTCATATCGCCATGATAACCGCGCTTCAAATATTCTTGAAAACGTGGCAATTCTTCTTGAGCATCAGGTTTGGCAATGACACAATCACTGAAGCCTAATTGCAAAGCTTGGGCTTTAATCCACGCTTTTAGCGCTTCAGGATCATATTGATCTAAAGGTATTTTCTGTGACGGTGTGGATGTTGCCATAATTTAACAAGAAGGGAAGAACAATGCGTCAGCAAGTTTATCATAGCCCCGTTTATTTGAGCCAAAGTATTCAAGCATGGGAGCAACGCTGGTTTGCCAAGCAAAACCGTTCTTATGCCTTGATGCAGCAAGTTGCCTGGATGATTGCGCAGCGCCTGATTCCCATTTTTCAGCATCAGAAAATACAAAATATCGCTGTATGTTGTGGACAAGGCAATAATGCAGGTGATGGATATTTAACGGCTCAATATTTAAAACAGGTTGGTTTTAATGTCGAGATTTATGCCGTTGAACTGGGTTCTTCAACAGATTTGCATACGGCTTATCAAGAAGCTGTCGCTGCCGAAATAAAAATTTATTCAGGTTTTAATTTTCAAAAACAATATGATTGTTATATCGATGCATTATTTGGCATTGGGTTAAATCGGGAACTCAGTGCTGATTGGCAGCAGATTATTACAAGTATGAATGCCCAGTCAGGTTTAAAAATTGCCATTGATGTTCCCAGTGGCTTACAGGCCAATAGCGGTCAACCCTTACCTTGTGCAATTAAAGCCGATTACACCTATTCAGTTTTAGGGTTAAAAGTAGGGTTATTTACCGGACAAGGTAAAGAGTTTGCAGGGCAGATTGAGGTTATTTCCCTGATTCCGACAGATGCAGAACTTAATCCAGTCGCCCATCTCTCACCTGATACAATTTCATTGCCCGAGCGTCAGGCATTTGGTCATAAGGGCAGTTATGGTCACGTGCTTGTGGTTGGTGGACATGCCGATATGGGCGGTGCAGTGATGATGGCGGCTGAATCGGCTTTTAGTGCCGGTGCAGGGAAAGTCACGATTGTCTGCCATGAAAAACATCACACCGCGATTTTGGCACGCTCACCGAATATTATGCTACGTGATATCAATGCCTTGACTAACATCGAAATTCAGCAATTATTAGATCACGTCGATGCGATTAGTTTTGGTATGGGTTTAGGACGAGATAGTTGGTCAGAACAACAATTTTTTAAATGGTTTTCTAAAATCAATACCGCTGAATATTTACAGGTAGTATTGGATGCCGATGCTTTATGGTTCTTGGCTGGACATCCTGAATTGTTAAAACCAGATAGTTATGCGACCCCACATCCGGGTGAAGCGGCAAAACTTTTAAATTGTTCTGTCAAAGAAATTGAAAATGATCGGATTGCAGCGATTCATCAACTGCAAGAAAAGTACGAAGGACAATGGGTACTCAAAGGTGCAGGTAGTTTGATTTTAGAAGATCAGCTCTGGATTTGCACCAAAGGCAATGCCGGTATGGGAACGGGCGGCATGGGAGATGTACTGGCTGGTATGGTGGCCAGTTTGAAAGCGCAATTTGCCGGCCACATCCATCTGCATGAAATCGTCACTTTACATGCCTTGGCAGGCGACTGGCTGGCGAAAAAAGGGATGCGCGGTGTGCAAGCGCATCATATGAATCAAGCGATCTATCATGTGGTGAATGGGAGCGATGATGAATAAGGCGATTAAACTCATCATTCAGGGTAAGGTGCAAGGTGTGGGCTACCGGCGCTGGTTTGAACAGCAGGCTTTAACATTAGAACTCAAAGGCTATGTGAAAAATCTAGAGAGTGGTGAAGTTGAAGCTGGGGTTGTCGGTACGGAACATCAGATCCATTCAATCATTGACCGTAGTTATATAGGGCCATCCCTTGCCGAAGTTTCAAAGATCATTCAAGTTGAATATGAGCAAGCACCGGATTTTATCGCATTTAAAATATTGCGCTGAATGTGGATTTGGATAAAAACGATTTAAGAGAGCAATGATGGATAAATATCTGGTAGTCGCAGTTGTGATCATCATTTGTATTGTGATGGTGATTTATACACAACGCGGTGAGAGTTCAAGTAAAAGATCATTTAAAGATATCGTTCAAAAAGAATTCATTCAATATAAAGTGATTGAAAGGAATCAAACCATTTTGATTTGCGAAATGAATCCACGCAATGAACCTGAGGAACTGGTTTTGATCCGGATTGATCCCAATCAGAAAAAGAATATGAGAAGTTTTGGACGGAGAGTTACTTTTACTTATCCCAAGCAACCCTCAATTGCTGACATGCGTAAGGATTTCGCACCCTATCTTTAACGTCTTCTGCTGGTGCGGCTACGACCACGCGCCATACCGCCTAGGGCATTGAGTACCGCCATTTTACTCATGCTGCCTGAAGCATTGGCATGGCAAATTGCGGCGGCTAAAGCATCGGCAGCATCCTGTTGTGGCTTAATGCTTAAATTTAAAATACGCATCACCATCATCTGAACCTGTTCTTTATCTGCTGCACCATAACCGACAACTGATTGTTTAATTTGTCGTGCGGTATATTCAGCGACTTGTAAATCTAGATTGACCAACGCGGCAATGGCAGCACCACGTGCTTGTCCAAGCTTTAACGCAGAATCGGGATTTTGTGCCATAAAAACCTGTTCGACTGCCGCTTCAGTAGGTCCATGAAATTTAACAATACGCTCCACACCGGCAAAAATTCGTTTTAAGCGTTCCGGCATTTCAGGAGTTTCAGTACGAATGGTGCCTGCATCTACAAAAGTCAATTTTTGCCCATCTTTTTCGATAATACCGTAGCCTGTCATACGAGAACCCGGATCGATACCAATAATTAATGACATATAAAGACTTTAAAAATAGAATAATGCCCATATTGTTACATAAGCGTATCAAAAAAGCTTGGTCGTGATTAAGCACTTGTATATTGCACCCTATTTATTTTATTGAGATTTGATTAATTTTTATGAAATTATTTCTTATTGTTTTAGCTGGCTTAATCCTTGAAGTCTTTGTCTGGATTGGCGTGGGTGACCTCGTCGGTAGTATGTGGTACGTGTTTTTCTGGTTTGTTGCTGCCTTTTTTATCGGGATAAATCTGATTCGTAAATATTCGGCAGGTTTAATGCCTCAGATGCAGCAAATGCGCATGGGACAAATGAGCGGTGATCCGGCATTAACCGGGAATCTGCCAAAAATTCTGGCCGGATTGTTGTTGCTTATTCCAGGTTTGATCACCGATGTCTTGGCCGTACTGATTTTGATTCCTGCGGTTCAAAATGTATTTAAAAATGCCATGATGAAAACCATGGCAAAACGTCAGCAAGCCATGATGGAAAAAATGATGGGGGGCATGATGGGTGATGTAAATGGCGGCGGTGCCCAAGGTCAAAACCCATTTGCCGATATCATGCGTCAAATGCAGGATATGCAACAACAGCAAGGTGGTGCACCGGGTCGTGACTCGAATGTTATTGATGGCGAAGCTCGTGAAGTAACGCCCGATGCGAAAAAAATTGAAATGAAAGATGTGAATAAATAATTTACTGATCTGTATTTTTAAAGCCGAATCATCACGATTCGGCTTTTTTATAAGCTGGATATTTTATTTAAAGTACAAGCTAAGGCATGCAAGAAATTGAACAAACGATATAATGCATTTTTTTTTAAATCTTCTTCTATTTCTATGTCATTGCTTTTGACCATTTGTGCACTGCATTTTGTTGTACAGCTTAGCCCTGGACCGGATGTTTTATTGATTGCTAAAAGTTCAGCGTCGACTTCACGGGTGAATACTTTAAAAATTATTTTGGGTATTTCCGTTGGTATTGTGCTTTGGGTGGCATTGACCCTGTTGGGCTTTACTGTACTGATACAGCAATTTCCATGGATACAGCAAGTATTAATGGTAATTGGTGGACTGTTTTTGGCGCGCATGGGCTGGGCAATGCTAAACGGCGGTTTAAAAAATCTTAAGCAAGAAAAGAGTTTGGATGATGGTCAAAAACTCACTGTACCTGATTCTAAAAAGTACTTTTTATTGGGATTGTTTACCAATTTATCCAATCCGAAGACCCTGATTTATTTTAGCAGTGTATTTTCTTTGGCCTTAAGTTCCTCCGCATCGGCACATTTAAAAACCCAACTGGCAGTGATTATTCCACTGCAAACCTTCTTGGTCTTTGCCTTGTTTATGCTGATTATGTCGATGCCAACAATTAAAGCTGCTTATCAGCATTCAGGAAGTTATATCGATATTATTTCCGGGGGATTATTCTTGGTTTTTGCAATCTGGCTAGGCGTGGATGCATTCTCGATGTTTTAGTCTTTTTTGACAGAATCATCAATGAGTTGTGGAGATGGGGGAGTGCTGACTTCCTCATTTTTGTCGCTTTGAGAATAGCGATTGGGTTTTAAGGTTGCTTCACTATTTTCTGAACCTTTATAGCTGCGGCTACGATTAGCACGTTCGCGTAAGCCGCCTTTTTTAATCAGTTGAACCATCATACACTCCCCATCATTGTCTGCTATTTTACCTAAAAAAGTGAGAAGTAGCTGTCTTTTGCAACGTTAAGATTCAAAACTTGTTTTATTCCATTATGTTACAAATAATGTCTTTTGAATTGGATTTAATGATTTTATTTTTAATATAAATGAATGGCTTATAAAAAATAATTAAACAGATAATAGTTCTAAATCTATTTAAGTTATTAATAAGTAGACTTGTATCTTAATACAGAGTCACATAAGATTTTAGCCATATTACCTTCCATCAAATAATCGGGTGGAAATATAAAAACAAAAAGGTGTGTAATGTAGGAGCCATAGCTATGCTATATCAATATCATTGTGCGTGTTGTGATCAGGTCGTTGAGTCAGCTCATCATAAAGAATGTACCAATTGCGGTTCACATAATATTAAAAGTCCATACGGTTTCTGGATTTTTTGTGTTTTAACCTGTCTGGCCGCAGTGATTATTTTTAGAGTCGTTCATATTTATTTGCAGGATCCTCAAGAAATTCCTGTGCAACCCTCGGTACTTGAAGTGATTAGTGCCAGACCCTAATAATTTTAGTTTGAATTATTGGAAAATCCTGATTTTTGATCGTCAGGATTTTTATTGTTGATCAAGTTTTAGATTTTTATGTATTTAAAAAGTCTGCTTGATTGATGCTAGACAGAGCTTGATTCACTTCAAAAATTTTTCCACGAATATTATCGATACCAAAACTTTGCAGACGTGCAGTGTGCATGTGTAAGTATTTTTCTGCATTGGCTTGGCTATCAAATAAATAGATGCCACCTGCTTCTTGGGTGGCATTATTTTCTGTCCATATTTTCCATAACATGCCATCTTCGTGATTAATACTTTCGGCAAGTTGTTGATAGGCTTGATGCATTTCCTCCCCAAATGGACCTTGAGAAGGGAAGTCAACTTGAAGAATAACGGCCATGGTTTTTATCCTATGCAAGAAAAAAGATGATTGATCATAACATTTTAGGCTTTTGTATATTATTTTAAAGCAGAAATGAAAAAGCCCACAACAATGTGGGCTTTTAAATGAAAAAACTTACAGTCCAGCAGAGGCTTTAAGCGCTTCCACTTTGTCTGTTTTTTCCCAGGTAAATGCAGTGTCTGAACCTTCACGACCAAAGTGACCATAAGCAGCAGTTTGCTTATACATCGGTTGGATCAGATCAAGCATGCGGGTAATACCGTATGGACGTAAGTCAAAATGTTCACGTACTAATGCAATGATCAATTCTTCAGATACTTTGGCTGTATTGAAGGTATTGATTGAAATTGAAGTTGGCTCAGCAACACCAATTGCATAAGAGACTTGAATTTCACATTTATCAGCCAGACCGGCAGCAACTATGTTTTTTGCTACATAACGACCTGCATAAGCCGCAGAACGGTCAACTTTAGATGGATCTTTACCAGAAAAAGCACCACCGCCATGACGTGCCATACCACCGTAAGTGTCTACAATGATTTTACGGCCGGTTAAACCGCAGTCACCCACAGGACCACCAATCACAAACATTCCGGTAGGGTTGATGTGGAATTTGGTGTCTGCATGGAACATTTCAGCAGGAATCACTTTTTTCACGATTTCTTCAATCACAGCTTCTTTAAGATTTGCCTGTGAAATTTCAGGATCGTGTTGGGTAGACAATACCACTGCGTCTAAACGAACAGGCATGCCATTTTCATATGCAAAAGTTACCTGACTTTTCGCATCTGGACGTAACCAAGGTAAACTGCCGTTACGACGTAGTTCAGCCTGCTTTTCCATTAAGCGGTGTGCATAAGAAATAGGAGCAGGCATTAAAACGTCAGTTTCACGGCTTGCATAACCAAACATCAAGCCTTGGTCGCCAGCACCTTGATCTTCAGGTTTTTGACGGTCAACACCTTGAGCAATTTCAGGAGACTGTTTACCAATCATGTTGATGACAGCACAGGTTGAACCATCAAAGCCCAAGTCAGAATGGTGATAACCAATTCCATTTACGGTTTGACGTACAATTGCTTCGAAGTCAACATTTGCAGTTGTTGTGATTTCACCGGCAAGTACTACCGCACCCGTTTTGACAAGCGTTTCACAAGCAACCCGTGCATATGGGTCTTCTGTTAAGATTGCATCCAAAATAGCGTCACTGATTTGGTCAGCCATTTTATCCGGATGACCTTCGCTTACAGATTCCGAGGTAAATACAGCGTACTCGCGCATAAGCCCTATCACAGTTAATTTTAAAGACCCGATATGTTACATCGAGTTAGACTTTTGGACTAGTTCTATGCGACCAAAATGACTGAAATTATTTCAATTTCACGACTTTTTAATTGATATATGCATCTAAAAAACTGATAAGCAGAAGAAATTGGGTTTTTAAATTGGCATTTCTGTTATAAAAAATTTTATAGAGTCAATATTTAATCACCTCGTCAAAGCGTATTGATCAGTGAATGAAATATTATTGCTCAGATTGCCTGTTAAAATTGCTATATAAAAATAATGATCATTATCAGAATATTAGTTGAGATGATTTATGTGGAAAGATTATTTTTAGATCGCTCTATCGATCTTATATGAGTAATTATGAACAATAAAAACAGTCACAAAATATAGACTTTAAATAATTATATTTTTCATTAATTTTTTTTAAAGATGAATTTTATTCAACTTTTGTGTCTATCGGATGTTAATTGATCAACTATTCGTTAAATAAAACTTTATAGCCGTCATCAGATGAGGGAAATTCATCCATTCCTAGCTAAATTAAAAAAATGATTCTTTTAATAACCAAAATGTCTGAATAATGTTCTAATTGAATAAATGAAGCTGAGTTATCGTTAAAATATTATTGATGAGTCTTAAATTAAATAAATCACGGTATTTAGTATCAAGTTAAATACTTAAAAGCGATGTGAAATTGAACTCTACCTGCATTTAAACATGCCTAGTCACGAATAAATGTTGAAATGTTGACTATTAGGCTTTACCCCTTGGCGTTTTTTTAAGACAATATAGCCAGCTTTGAATTTTCCTATTCATCATCTTCTTTAAACGATTTAGTTGGACTCTGACCTATGACAACCCCGCTTAACGAACGTCGTATTGCAAACGCAATTCGTGTATTGGCAATGGATGCTGTGCAAAAAGCAAATTCAGGACATCCAGGTGCTCCAATGGGGATGGCAGATATCGCTGATGTACTATGGCGCGAATTTTTAAATCATAACCCAACAAATCCACAATGGGCCAACCGCGACCGTTTTGTATTGTCGAACGGCCATGGCTCAATGCTTCAATATGCATTATTACATTTAACCGGTTATGAGCTTTCAATTGCGGATCTTCAACAATTCCGTCAATTACATTCTAAAACGCCAGGTCACCCTGAATTGGGTTATGCACCAGGAATCGAAACGACAACGGGTCCACTCGGTCAGGGTATTGCCAATGCAGTTGGTTTTGCTGTGGCAGAAAAAACTTTAGCGGCTCAGTTCAACAAAGACGACATTAAAGTGGTTGACCATTTCACTTACTGTTTCTTAGGTGATGGTTGCCTGATGGAAGGTGTTTCACACGAAGCATGTTCATTGGCGGGTACTTTAGGTCTCGGTAAACTTATTGCTTACTATGACGACAACGGTATTTCAATTGACGGTGAAGTGGAAGGCTGGTTCTCTGACGACACTGAACAACGTTTCCATGCTTATGGCTGGCAAGTGATTAAAGTTGATGGTCATGATGCTGATGCGATTCGTCAGGCAACTGTAGATGCAAAAGCTGAAACTGCTAAACCAACATTAATTATGTGTAAAACAGTGATTGGTTTAGGTTCACCAAACAAACAGGGCAAAGAAGATTGCCACGGTGCGCCTTTAGGTAATGACGAAATTACTTTAACGCGTGAAGCTCTAGGCTGGACTGACGAAGCATTTGTTATTCCTGCAGACGTATATGCTGCTTGGGATGCAAAAGAACAAGGTGCTAAATCTGAAGCTGCCTGGAATGAGGTATTTGCTGCCTATGCTGCAAAATATCCAACAGAAGCTGCTGAACTTAAACGCCGTATCTCTGGTGATTTACCGGCTGACTTTGTTGCCAACGCAGATGCGTATATTGCTGAAGTGAATGCAAAAGGCGAAACAGTTGCAACGCGTAAAGCAAGCCAAGCAGCGATTCAAGCATTTGCACCACAACTTCCTGAAATTTTGGGTGGTTCTGCAGACCTTGCAGGTTCTAACCTGACCCTTTGGAAAGGTGCACAAGGTATTCAGGATAATCCAGCGGGTAACTACGTACACTATGGCGTACGCGAGTTCGGTATGACCGCCATTGCCAATGGTGTTGCACTTCATGGCGGTTTTATTCCTTACGTAGCAACCTTCCTGATGTTCATGGAATATGCACGTAATGCAGTACGTATGTCTGCCATCATGAAACAACGTGTGATTCATGTTTATACGCATGACTCGATTGGTCTGGGTGAAGACGGTCCTACACATCAACCGGTAGAACAAATTGCATCACTTCGTGGTACACCAAACCTAAATACTTGGCGTCCATGTGACACCGTTGAAGCCGCGATTTCGTGGAAATCTGCACTTTTGCGTTCTGAAGGTCCAACTGCACTAATTTTCTCTCGTCAAAACTTGCCCTTCCAAACGCGTACCGATGCTCAAATTGCTGATGTTGCCAAAGGCGCTTATGTATTGGCTGAAGAAAAGGGCGAATTAAAAGCAATCATCATTGCAACCGGTTCTGAAGTATCTCTTGCGATGGAAGCATACGCACAACTTGAAGGTGTGCGTGTTGTTTCTATGCCATGTGCTGAAGAATTTGTTAAACAAGATGCGGCTTATCGTGAAGCGGTTCTTCCATCGAACATTCGTGCACGTGTAGCGGTTGAAGCTGCGCATGTAGATTACTGGTGGAAATTTGTAGGTCTGGATGGTCGTGTGATCGGTATGACGACTTATGGTGAATCTGCACCTGCGAAAGACTTGTACACATACTTCGGTATTACAACTGATGCTGTGGTTGCTGCGGTAAAAGAAATTACTGCTTAATTTTAAAAGATTAAATGAGCGAAAACGCCCCCCACGGGGCGTTTTTATTTTAATAAATTTTTAACGATATTGTTCTAGCAGTTTTTAGAAAAAAGTATATAGTGATGCCATTCATTGAGTATTCCTTTTGAGATGGCATCTATTCAGCATAAGTGAGGAAAATATGAGCCTTTATAACCAAATTAGTGATGAAATCACTTTAATGGAACCGGGCGAGCAAAAGTGGATCGGTCAGGATCTTCCGCTGGAAAGCATGATGGCGGTCGTGTTGATGCTGAAAGAACTGGACGAAGAAAAAGTGATTAAAGTTCGTCGCCAAAATCGTGAAAAGCACACTGGCTTAAAACAAGTCGATCGTGTGTTGGTTGAAAAGTTGTAAAAGATTAATGATCTTTAAAAGCCCCTATATGGGGCTTTAATTATTTTAGCGATGGGTTAATTATCTTTAATTGCTTTCGGATGGTTCATTTCATTTAAAGTTAAATAGACCCAGCCAGTCAATTATCTGTAAAGTCACCTGATCTTCTTGCAATATCATGTCTCTAAACTGTACATTTTTTGTATTAAATAATTCCAATATTATTCAAAAAACAATGCAAATTAGAGACTGAGATAGAATAATGAAAGCTGATTAAAAAGAATTTATGAAAATTATCAATTGATTAACATCAACATCTTTATATTGAGGCGAGTGTCGTGTAGTAAACCCAAGTGAGTGTTCTATTCTTGCAACATATCGTTTTATCTATACCAGTGAATTAAGATAATAAAGCTATACACTAACAATTATTCCAAAGAGAGATAAAACACATGAATTTCAAAGCAATAACTTTAGGTTTGGCGGTTGCATCGGTTGCAACTTTATCTTTGGCAAAACCCGTTGCTTACCAAATTGATCCGCAACATTCAGCAACTGTTTTCTCTTGGAGCCACTTTGGTTTCTCTACACCTTCTGCGAACTTTTCTGACATTCAAGGTACCATTAATGTCGATAATGAAAAACCTGCCAATTCATCGGTAAATGTCAATATTCCAGTATCAAGTATCAACACCAATGTAAAAGCATTGGATGAGCATATTCAATCAGCAGAATTCTTTGATGCTGCCAAATATCCGAACATTACTTTTAAAAGTACCAAAGTTCAGGCTTTAGGCAAAAACAAGTACAAAATTACCGGTGATTTAACGGTGAAAGGTGTCACTAAACCTGTGGTTTTAGATGCTATGTTAAATAAACAGGCAGTTCATCCAATGACTAAACTGCAAACTGTGGGTTTCAATGCAACCACTTCATTTAACCGTTCAGCCTTTGGTATAAGCGGTTATGTTCCAAATGTGGGCGATAAGATTACTGTGAATATCACCACTGAAGCCTCTGTTCCTGCAAAAAAATAAGTCTAAAATGCGCTAATAAAAAAGCACCATTGATGGTGCTTTTTTTGTTTAAATTATTTTAAATGCGTTAATCACGGTTTAAGATCAGCAGGCAGCCAAAACTGATAAAAATCCCGCCGGTAATGCCGTCAATTTTCTTGCTGAATTTTTGATAATAATGATTAATTTTTGCTGCAGAAAAAACCAGAGCAACAACAGAAAACCACATCAGACTTTCGATAAATACCAGCGCTAGCAATGAACTTTGCTCAAAAATACTGACATTTGTGCTAATGGCGATGGAAAAGACGCTGCTGAAATAGATTAGCGCTTTGGGGTTAGCCATATTGGTCAGAAAACCTTGAACTAATAGGGTACGGTGTGATTTTTTTGGCAGGATTTCATTCTGATTTTTCGAGACAGGCGTCGGATTTTTATTGAAAGCGGATTTCAGCAATTGTATGCCTAAATAAAGCAGGTATAGGCCGCCTAAAATCATCAGCACCTGTTGCAGCCATGCTATCTTTTGGAAAAGGTAATGCAAACCACTGATTGCACAAATTGACCAGACTAAAATGCTCAGGGAAATACCTAAAGCCGCAAATAGGGCATGCGATCTGGACTGGCGAATGGCACTTTGAGTGACAAAGAAAAAATCGGGACCTGGACTGATCAAGGCAAAAAAATGAATTACCGCAATACTGATTAAAGGTGTCATTGTCAAAAAATTATATAAATGAATGACACCCTTATAAATGAATTAGATCATAAATTAAAGTTTATTTATTTATCACTTGCTTCATATAGTTTCGTAAAATTTGTGTAGTAACCGTTTCTAATGACAGGGCATATTTTTTATTATCTGCCCGCAACTGTGGAATATTGATATTTGCTTGTCGTAATTCGCAAGTATGTCCAATGAGCCATTTTTCCAGGCTCTCTGCAGTAACTTCAAGATGGAATTGTAACGCCAGAATATTTTTGCCCACTGAAAAAGCCTGATTTGGGTAAATGTCAGAGCTGGCCAGTAATTCAGCCTGTTCCGGCAAATCGAATGTATCGCCATGCCAGTGTAAAACAGCTGTATCATTTAATGGTGTCAGCACGTTATTTACAGTATTTGAAAGACTGAGTTTGCTCCAGCCTATTTCCTTTTCATCACCTGCATAGACTTTTGCACCTAAAGCATGCGCAATCAGTTGTGCACCTAAACAAATACCCAAGGTCGGTAAATTCTCTTTCAAGCGTACTTTTAGTAAGTCAATTTCTTGTTGTAGGAAAGGATAGTCATTGCTTTCATAAACGCCGATGGGTCCACCTAAAATAATGGTCAAGCCTTTGTGCTGAAATGCTTTGCTTAGGTCATCCACACCTGCTTCGAAATAACGTACCCGAAAGCCAAGTTGATAAAAAATATCTTCCCAATGTCCTAAGTCTTCAAAGGCGAGGTGTTGAATGGCATAGATGGTGTCTGGAAGATTCTGCATGTTGATATATTTAGTTAATAAATTAAGTTTTGAATGTAGCCTGAAAAGCCACAGAACTAAAGCAGCTTATAACGTTATTGTGTAGAATTTTAATATAAAACTTTAAGCTGAAACATTTGGGTTGTTTAACCCGAGGCTTTGACGAATCATCCATTTACTGGAGTTTAAAATCATAATTTTAACCCTATCATCCGCTACAGTTCGTGCCATCAAGATGGCACCGACCAGTTGACACATTACTGCCCAAGCTAAATCTTCACGGCCCAAATGTTTGACGAATAAGGCATGTCCACGTATCAGTTCGCTTTGATACAATTGTTTAATTTCATCATCGGAACGCGCAACTTCACTGCTTAAAGCCGGCAAAATACAGCCTTGATCAGCCCGTTGCACATGTGAAATTGCCAGATAACGCTCGAGTTCAAAATCAATCCATGCTGCCAAATCCTCATGCGGATTTTTTTGCCAGTCCAGTAAACTTTTTTGTAGTTCAGCTTCAATCAGGGCTTTGAATAAATCATGTTTAGAGGAAAAGTGTGAATAAAATGCACCACTGGTCATCTGTGCTGCGTTCATAAAGCTATCTACGCCAGTATTGGCAAAGCCATTTTTTTTGGCCAATTGACCACTGATATTCAATAGTTCTTGTCTTTTTTGTTCTTTATAACCCGCTTTATATCGCATAATTTATAGACCATGATATGGTTGACTCTTGATCAAAATTATAACATAGTAATCGTTATCATAACGATCGTTATTTTATAGTGGGGATAACTATGCCACAGGTATTAGAACAAACAGAGGGACATCTACCCCAAACTAAAGGCAAAGTTGCTTTGGTGATTGGTGCAGGTGATGCCACAGGTGGGGAAATTGCTAAACGATTTGCCCGTGGTGGATATATTACTTGTATGACACGGCGCACCGCTGAAAAACTGCAACCTTTAATTCAAGAGATTGAAAGCCTCGGGGGGCAAGCATATGGTTTTGCCTCGGATGCCCGTAAAGAGGAGCAGGTGATTGAATTGATTGAAGAGATTGAAACTCAGATTGGACCCATTGAAGTGATGGTGTTTAATATCGGTGCCAATGTGCCCTGTAGTATTCTGGAAGAAACCGCACGTAAATATTTTAAAATTTGGGAAATGGCCTGTTTTTCTGCATTTCTTAACGGCCGTGAAGTGGCAAAACGTATGGTACAGCGAGAGCGCGGTACGATTATTTTCACTGGAGCCACTGCAGGACTACGTGGATCATCACATTTTGCCGCCTTTGCAGGAGCCAAACATGCTTTACGTGCTTTGGCACAAAGTATGGCACGCGAACTGGGACCACGAAACATTCATGTGGCCCATGTCGTGGTAGATGGTGCCATCGACACCGAATTTATCCAAACCACTTTTCCAGATATTTATGCACGCAAGGCAGAAGATGGTATTTTAAACCCTGCACATCTGGCAGAAAATTACTGGCATTTGGCTCATCAGCCACGTGATGCTTGGACGCATGAAATGGATTTAAGACCGTGGATGGAACGGTGGTAAAAAATTGCAGTTCAAATAATAAATTAGAGAGGGAAGCGTAATAATGAAGGTAATCGAGTTTTATTTTGATTTAGGCAGTCCATACAGTTTTATCGGTTTTCATCGCATTCAAACCCTAGCAGCTCAATATCAGGCTGAAATTAGCTGGAAACCGATGTTATTGGGCGGTGTATTTAAAGCCACAGGCAACAGTAGTCCGCTGATGATTCCTGCTAAAGCGCGTTATTCCATGCTGGATTTACAGCGCTGGTCAAAGCTATGGAATATTCCAATACAGATGAATCCTTATTTCCCAATTAATACTTTGCAATTGATGCGGATTATTGTTGCAGTGAAATTATTTCAGCCAGAGCAATTTCTTGGCGTTTTAACCGCTTTCTTTGATGCTATGTTTGGGCAGCCGCGCAATTTAAATGATCAAAATGAAGTCATGCAATTGGTCAATGAGTTGGGTTTGGAGCAGCAACAAGTTGCGCTGTGGCTAGATGATGAAAAAGTTAAATCTGAATTAAAAGTGATTACAGAAGAAGCAATTGGTCGTGGGGTTTTTGGCGCGCCCACTTGGTTTGTAGACGATGAAATGTATTGGGGAGTAGACCATTTACATTTCGTTGAAGATGCGTTGGCTCAACCTGCAGTTGAATTCTCTAAAAGCATTCACTTGTAAGTATAGATAAGCCAATAGAAAGCGTAAAAATAGCGCAATAAAAAAAGCTGTTGGAAAACAGCTTTTTTTATTGCTAGTGACTTAGAAGAAGCCCATCGGTTTAGTTGAATAGCTCACCAATAAGTTTTTGGTTTGTTGGTAATGATCAAGCATCATCTTGTGGTTTTCACGTCCGATGCCCGATTTTTTATAGCCCCCGAATGCTGCATGCGCAGGGTAGATGTGGTAACAGTTGGTCCATACTCGACCGGCCTGAATCGCACGACCGGCACGGTAAGAAGTATGCGCAGAACGAGACCAGACACCTGCACCTAAACCGTAAATGGTGTCATTGGCAATTTTGATGGCATCGTCAAAGTCTTTAAAAGTCGCTACAGCAAGCACAGGTCCAAAAATTTCTTCCTGGAAGGTTTTCATGTCATTGGTGCCTTTAAAAATGGTCGGCTCTATATAGAAACCTTGTCCCACTTCATGACGTTCGCCACCCCCTGTCAATATTTCAGCGCCTTCTGCACGACCTGTTGCGATACAGCCCAGGATTTTATCCTGTTGTTCTTGCGAGGCCTGTGCACCAATCATGGTGTCGGTATCGAGTGGATGACCGGTCTTGATCCGTTTAACACGCTCAATGGCTTTTTCCAGAAACTTGTCGGCAATGCTTTCTTGTACCAGTGCACGTGAAGGGCAGGTACAAATTTCACCCTGATTTAAGGCAAACATGACAAAGCCTTCCAGCGCTTTATCTAAATAGTCATCATCTTGTGCCATTACGTCTTCAAAGAAAATATTCGGTGATTTACCCCCCAGTTCAAGGGTGACTGGAATAATGTTCTCGGTTGCATATTGCATAATTTGCTGACCCACTGCCGTTGAACCGGTAAATGCAATTTTGGCAATACGTGGATTGGTTGCAAGCGGACGACCCACTTCAATACCGTAACCATTGACGATGTTTAATACGCCTTCAGGCAGCAGATCTTGGATCAGTTCGACCAGAACCAGAATACTGACTGGGGTTTGTTCTGCCGGTTTAAGCACAATACAGTTACCCGCAGCCAATGCCGGTGCCAGTTTCCAGGTCGCCATTAAGATAGGGAAGTTCCAAGGGATAATTTGCCCAACCACACCCAAAGGCTCATGAAAATGGTAGGCAATGGTGTCTTCATCAATTTCTGAAATACCGCCTTCTTGCGCACGGATACAGCCGGCAAAATAGCGGAAATGGTCAATCGCCAAAGGAATATCTGCTGCCAGGGTCTCGCGGATGGGTTTACCGTTATCCCAAGTTTCGGCGACTGCCAGAAGCTCTAGGTTGGCTTCTAAACGGTCTGCAATTTTTAATAGCATATTGGAGCGGGTAGTAGGAGAGGATTTGTTCCATTGCGCTTTGGCCTTATGCGCGGCATCCAGTGCCAGCTCAATGTCTTCTACACTTGAACGTGGAACCTTGGTAAATACTTTACCGTCGACAGGAGAAATATTGTCAAAGTATTCACCTTTTACTGGGGCTACCCATTGACCGCCAATAAAGTTTTCATATTGGGCTTTAAACTGAACTTTTGAACCATCTTGATTAGGATCGGCATAACGCATATGAATTTTCCTTTGCTTATTTTAGTGTTTTTAACCGCATCTACAGCTTTGGTATAAGGTACTTTTGTACATTATTTAATTAGCATACAGGGAATAAGGTTGGAGAAAGGTTGGAGACAAGAAGGTTTACAATCTTTTCAGTCAGGCTTACAAGAATAACTATTACAGTGGATGTAAATCATGAATTGTTTTGAGAATAAGGAATGATGAATAAGCAAAGTTTGATCCAGAAAAGACAGAAAATTGAGCATTTTAGACAAAGTAGTAGTCTTTCTCCCTTGCATGCAGAACAGCTGGGGCAAAGTATTGCGAGTTCCTGGCAACGCTCAACTTCTGCTGAAATTCCGAAAGATCGTGCAGCTGCGCCATTGGTCCATTTACAAAAAGAAACTTATCCCACCGCCCTAGAACATGCACTGCAATATTGTGCACAAGATTTAAAACATATTGCAGAACAGTCTTCCATGGTGCTGGCGGTTGGAGATATCGGTAGCACTATTATTTGGACGGCATCGAGTCCACAAATGCAAAGTGCAGCAGAGAGGGTACATTTTATTGAAGGTGGACAGTGGCGCGAGGAACTGGTTGGCACCAATGCTTTAGCTTTGTCGTTGAAGACGCAACAATCGAGTTGTGTATTTTCCAATGAGCATTATATGTCCTCTATTCATGATTGGGTCTGTTATGCAGCACCGATTATTGATCCCTATTCAAAACAGGTGCTCGGAGTGATTGATCTTTCCACCACCTGGCAAAAACATAACAGTTTGGGTGTGCTGGCGGCTGAACGCTGCGCCTCAATTATTCAATCCGCATTACTTGAATATCAAAAGCAGCGATTGTTTATTCGGGCTTTTTCAGTGCCGCAAGTGATGTTTAATGGCAAAGTCTTGGTGCTCACGCCCAGGCAAATTGAAATTTTGACCATCTTGGCACTATGTCCGCAAGGTTTAAGTTTAGATACTTTGCATCAGGCCTTATATGGGGAGCGCAAAGTCAGCATAGGCACTTTAAAAGCGGAAATGTCACAATTGCGCGATATTTTAGGTGGAATGCTCGGTTCTAGACCTTACCGTTTACTGACGCATGTTGAAGCTGATTTTTTACTCACCGAGCAATCTTTAGATGCTGGATATATCGATTCTGCCTTAAAACTATGTACGGGTGTTTTTCTGGCAAAAACTGAAAGTCCTTTTTTATCTGCCTGGCGAGATTGTCTGGAATCACGTTTAAGTGATGCCATTTTTAAAGCCAACGGAACTGATGTTTTACTTAAGCACGTGGCGCATTTTCCTGAAGCGATTGACGCCGTGGAGCGTTTAATTGAACTTATGCCCAAAACCCATCCCGTGCATCAAACCTTACTCAAATATAAAGATAACTAACGCTGATATTGTCTAATCACGGCTATAAACCTTTTTGCTTAAGCCATGCAAAGAGTTGCTGATAAACGTGTTGGCGTACCGATTTTTCCGAAAGTACTAAATCATGTAAACCATTTTTTATTTCGCTGATAGTGACATCACCGTTTATTTTTTTAGCATATTTATCAATATGTTTAACATCCAAAATCACATCGCTGCTTTGTGCCTGTTTATGCCATTTTTTTGGATTTTTAGTTTGATCTGAATGCATCACTAAGGCAGGAACTTTTAAAGTCACGCCTCGATGAATTTCTTTTTGCGCTTCAAAAATTGCCCGGACAAAACTTAAACGAACCCGAGGATAAGTTGCTTTTTTCCATTCCAGGTTAAAGT
Source organism: Acinetobacter sp. SFB (assembly GCF_001647545.1). Classification (GTDB taxonomy): domain Bacteria; phylum Pseudomonadota; class Gammaproteobacteria; order Pseudomonadales; family Moraxellaceae; genus Acinetobacter. The sequence goes on along the minus strand of NZ_LSZH01000013.1, from coordinate 6,728 downwards.
CCCATTCTCCTTTTAAGCTTTTGTGCAAACTGGTCACATACCATTTGTTCAGTTCACTCGGAAATTCCAAATCTGGACAAATTTTACCGACACGACTTAAATTGGGTAATCCCAGTTTTTTCTTGATTGGATTCATGTTGAAATCGTAAAAAGGGCTATTGACCCACAATGCTTTAATTAAAGGATGATCCGGATGATGCGCTGCATATAAAGTCGTGGTGAGACCGCCAGTCGAATGTCCGCACAGTAAAATAGCATCATGACCTTCTGCGCCAATAATGTCTAAGGCCTGGGTGATTTCCGCATCGTATTCAGCAATCTCACGCACGTTATAATATTTTTGATGGGGAAGGTGGGAACGACCGTATTTACGTAAGTCGAGTGCATAAAAGTCAAAGCCATGCTGATTAAACTGTTCTGCCATTTCGGTTTGGAAAAAATAGTCGATAAAACCATGAATATATAAAACGGCTTTGGATGTGCTTTGCTCCGCTTTTTTACGTACCAAGGTAGCGGTGACTTGACCTTCATAATCATCGGGAAAATCTAAGGTGGCCTGTTCATAGCCTGAACCTAAGATATCAACTTGATAAAGCGGTTCAATTATCTGTTTTGTCATTGTTGTGCTCATTTTAGAATGATCAATTTTCTTTTATCCTTCATGATGAGCCTTAATTTGTCAAATAGAAATAAGATGAAAAAACAACCTATATTCTTATTACTTTTTAGTGAAGAGGGAATATAGGTTGTTAAAGCACTAAGTTAAAGAGAGAAAGAAAATTTACACCGCTGCTTTAAAAATATCGACCACTTGAGCCTTTGCCTTTAATGCTGCTTTAAAAATATTCACTACTTGATCATGGGTTGCTTTGCGTGGGTTGGTTAACATACAGGCATCTTTTTGTGCATTTTCAGACATCACATTAAGATCTTGCTCTTTAACACCCAGTTCCGACAAACTTGAAGGAATACCAATCGATGCTGATAATTCACGAATTGCATCAATGGCTGCATAAGCTGCTTCTGTTACGGTCAGTCCACTAGTATTTATACCCATTAACTGTGCAATTTTTGCATAACGATCAGGACAAGCAATCAGGTTAAATTCACATACATGCGGAAGTAAAATCGCATTACATACGCCGTGGGGTAAATTGTAGAAACCACCTAATTGGTGTGCCATGGCATGTACATAACCTAAAGATGCATTGTTGAATGCCATTCCAGCCAGATATTGTGCATAGCTCATCGCATCACGTGCTTCAAGGTTTTCACCATTGGCAACAGCAGGGCTCAGCCATTCACTAATCATGCTAATGGCTTTTTCCGCGCAGGCATCAGTAATTGGCGTTGCAGCAGTTGATACATAAGCTTCAACGGCATGAGTCAGCGCATCCATCCCTGTGGCTGCGGTTAAACTGGCAGGTTTAGCGACCATCAGTTTAGGATCATCAATTGCTATCAATGGAGTGCAACGCCAATCTACAATCGCCATTTTTACGTGCGTGTCTGTATTGGTAATAATACAGAAACGTGTCATTTCAGAAGCGGTACCTGCCGTGGTATTGATGGCAATCAGTGGTGTCATGGCTACTGTGCTTTTATCAATCCCTTCGTAGTCACGAATATGACCACCGCCGGCTGTTACCAGACCAATCCCCTTGGCACAGTCATGTGATGAGCCACCGCCTAAAGAGATGATGGAATCACAAGCATTGTCGTTATAGGCTTGTACGCCGTTATGTACGTTAATATCGGTTGGATTGGGTTCTGCACCCGGGAAAATGTGGCTGTTGATGCCAGCCTCTTTTAAATAAGCTGAAATGGTATCTGCGACACCAAATTTAAAAAGACCTGCGTCCGTTACAATCAGGGCTTTTTTAGCACCTAAATTTTGTGCTTTAGTACCAATTTCCTTGGCACAGCCGGGACCAAAAAGAGAAACACAGGGAATATAAAAACCGTTGGTATGATCTGCAATATTTTTAAAAGCCATGGTGCGATTCCTTTTACTATTTATATGTTGTTATCGGTGACCCTCACCGTGAATCCAGTATCAAAGGAACAGGATAAAAATCCTACCTACCAAATACCTACCATTTTAAGCGATTGAATTTTTTAATTTTTTGGTTTGATTGTTCAATCAGAATTTAAAGCATATTTTTTATATAGATGTATGAGCTAAAGCAGGATGATTTAGACGGACTCTGATGGCAAAAATGTAAATCCGGTTTAAGGTGGTGATTTTCGGCTTAATGCATAGAGCTAAAGGTACTATTTTGATAAAAATATAATTTTCTATTTGGTAAATAAATTATTTATGTTATCTATTAAATATTCAGCATTTTTCAGCTTAATCGTTTGAACCTGACTTTTTCATGAATTAAAAGAATTTAAAATTTTATAAGAATTTAAGCTCAAAGATATTTTTAAAAATACTTGCTGATATTATCAAGAGTAAATTATAGTCAATTTATATGATTTTTATATAAATTCCTAAGGATGGGGGAGATTTAATGAAAGTCGAACATACAAATGATGCAACACTATTATTACATGCAATCCATAAAATTTTGCTTAAAGAATGGGATCCTTTAGCAATTCGTAGCATTCCTTCGATGCGTGACGAATATGAAGATTATTTACCTAAACTCTTTATGATGATTTGTGACAAGGCAGATGAGTCAGAGATTTTTGAATATTTATGGCGGATCGAAAATAAAGTCATGGAAAAAAGAGGCAATCGGCAGCATACCTTGCGTATTGCCAGTTTACTCAAAGATCTGCAATTGAAGAAATGAAGTCAAATTTTTGAGTATCAGACAGAAATTTTAAATATAAATCGTTAACTGTAGAACTGGAGATGCAGCAGTCGCTTTTAGGCATTGTCGGTGCTTCGGGGAGTGGCAAAAGTACATTTTTTAAAAAATATTGTGGGGCTGTTACAACCTCAGCAGGATTCTATCCAGTTTAATCAGCGTATTTTGCTAAATACTCAGCAAAAAATTCATGTACCGATGGATCAACGCAATAATGCTTTAATTTTCCAGAATGCTTTGCTGTTTCCACACATGAATGTGCAGCAGAATCTGGGTTATGCAGAAAATGGGTGACCAACTCGGAAGCAAAATTTCAGTTTGAAGAAGTGCTGGAATTAAAACCCTTGATTCAGCGTAAAGCATATCAGCATTTAGGTGGGGAAGCTCAGTGTGTATCGATTGGACGTACTTTATTGTCTTCACCCAATTTACTGTTGCTGGATAAACCTTTAACTAGGCTTTATTCACATCTTAAAGAGCAAATTTTACCGTTCTTAAAACGGATGAAAGATGAGCTGGATTTACCGATGATTTATGTGACCCATGATCTGCAGGAGCGGGAATATTTAGCGGCAGATATTGTGCAGTTAAAGTAGCGACAAATACAAACTATGCCAAAGCGTGAAAGAATTTAAACCATTAGTAGAAAATAGCCTAAGCATTAGGCATAAGCTATTTCGATAAATATCAAATGATATTATTCTGCTTTTTGATATTCATTAATCACTTCAAGTGCGGCCCGAAAAGCTTCTTGCGTTGCAGGTGCGCCGCAGTAAGGCAAACTGTGGAGTAGCACTTCTTGGATTTCTTCTACCGTCGCCCCGTTATTGAGTGCACCACGCACATGACCTTTAAGCTCAGTCGGGCTTTTTTGTGCAGTTAAAAATGCAATGGTAATCAGTGAACGGTACTTACGTGGCAATACACCTTCACGCTGCCAGGTTGAACCCCAAGCATGTTCATTAATCCAGTCCTGCAAGGGTTGGGTAAATGGCACAGTATTGTCTTGTGCACGTTTTACAAAAGATTCGCCCATTACTTGGGTACGAACTTTTAAACCATTTTCAAAATCTTGTTGTGACATATTTTTACTCTTTCAATGTCTATAAAAAAGAAGTGAGCAAAGTTTATGCCTGAATGACTTCTATGCGTATTGGTTTATGGTCGTAGGTCAATGACAATTTCGGTAATGAGACTACAACACATTCTTTGATGACTATTTGAATGTATAGATAAAATCAAAAAAAATAGTTTTAAATAAATTATGATTTGGCATGTTTTATAACAAGTACAGAAATGGGGCTTAAAGTTAAAATATCTTGAGCAATATTGTCAATAAATGCTTTTTAAAACCCTTTACGCTTATGAGCATTTACCTCAGTTAAATTAATATCTAATTCATCGGCACGTTCATAAATGATAATTCTGGGCGATATTTTGATCAGTAGTTTAGTGTATTTCCAATATGTCCTTCAGAAATTTTTAGTATTAGCTCAACCCATATATTTTAGCAGGCGTATTTTCTTCCATTAAGAAATCTATTTTTCCAGATATGGTTTTATAGAATTTAATCTGGTTAATAAGTTGATAATAAAAGTATTTACTGTAATTAATTTACTTCCAGATGTTTTAGCTGAAATTATTATTTAGTGTTTAATGTGTTGTTAATATGAGCAACTTTATTGTGCGGAGTTGCTTGATAAAGTAATGAGTAAATCTAAATTTGTTATTCTGGATTTTTATATTATATTAAAGATTAATTTGAAAAAAATAAAAATAAATTTTTATATTATATGGGTATTTAATTTAAAAATATTAAATATAACTTTTTACATTATATGAAAATTTAATTAGAAAAAATTAAACATAACTTTTTATATTATATAGGTGTTTAATTTAAAAATATTAAATATAACTTTTTATATTATATGGATAGTTACTTTAAAAATGGTATAAGTTTATGATTTAATTGATTTATAATTATTTAACTGGTTATTAAAAAACAATTATTTAGAATTAAGTGGAGATAATTTATTAATATTAAAAATATTAGATGTTTCGCATAAATAATAAAATAAGTACATATTTATATTTATTAGCTTGAAAAATAAAAAAAATAAACGTTTAATTAATCCAGACAATTATGGTTGGTTTTAGGATTTTTATGCAGATTCAAGTTATTTCAAAATCGAATGGTAATAATAATTTATTAAAAAAATATTCACAAAATATTGAACTAACTGAGAGTTCTGTTGTTTTAGTGGATGTGAATGTTGATAACATAGAAAAAATTGATTATTTAAATAATAAAGTGATTGTTACTTTAAAAAATGGTGAAAAAATAATAATTGATAATTTTAATAATGAAGAAAGTTCATTGGTTTTTAGAAATGAGCAATCAGAAATGTTTTTATTTGATTTTGAGAATCTTAGTTATAACCCGATAGATAAAATCGAACCTTTACTATATGCAAATTCAGAAGCATCTGAAGGTATATCAATTTGGCCTGTAGCGGCGGCTTTACTTGGTGGAGCAGGTATTATTGCTGCAGTAGCTAAAGGTTCGAATGGTAATAACGGTATGGATGGTGCAACGGGTGCCACTGGAGCAACAGGTAATGATGGTAAGTCTCTTTTAGAATTACTAATCGATTCGGGACAATTACCTCCAGACGCAACCATTAATAATTTAATTGAATACCTTAAAGGTGCAGATGGTGCGACCGGAGCAGACGGTACAGACGGAAAATCAGCCCTGGAACTGTTGATTGAAGCGGGTGAATTACCGGCAGATGCGACGGTAACGGATCTGGTTACTTATCTCAAAGGTACAGATGGCGCGACCGGAGCAGACGGCAAAGACGGAAAATCAGCCCTGGAACTGTTGATTGAAGCGGGTGAATTGCCAGCAGGTGCGACGGTTACGGATCTGGTCGATTATCTCAAAGGTGCAGATGGTGCTACGGGAGCAACAGGCAGTACCGGAGCCAATGGTACTGACGGTACGGATGGTAAGTCTCTTTTAGAATTACTAATCGATTCGGGACAATTACCTCCAGAAGCAACCATTAATAATTTAATTGAATACCTTAAAGGTGCAGATGGCGCTAACGGTACAGACGGCAAATCAGCCCTGGAACTGTTGATTGAAGCGGGTGAATTGCCGGCAGATGCGACGGTTACGGATCTGGTCGATTATCTCAAAGGTGCAGATGGTGCTACGGGAGCAGACGGAAAATCAGCCTTAGAACTGTTGATCGAAGCGGGTGAATTACCGGCAGGTGCGACGGTTACGGATCTGGTCACTTATCTCAAAGGTGCAGATGGTGCTACGGGAGCAGACGGCAAATCAGCCTTAGAACTGTTGATCGAAGCGGGTGAATTGCCAGCAGGTGCGACGGTTACGGATCTGGTCGATTATCTCAAAGGCGCAGATGGCGCGACCGGAGCAGACGGCAAATCAGTTCTGGAACTGTTGATTGAAGCGGGTGAATTGCCGGCAGGTGCGACGGTTACGGATCTGGTCGATTATCTCAAAGGCGCAGATGGCGCGACCGGAGCAGACGGCAAATCAACCTTAGAACTGTTGATTGAAGCGGGTGAATTGCCAGCAGGTGCGACGGTTACGGATCTGATTGATTATCTCAAAGGTGCAGATGGTGCTACGGGAGCAGATGGCAAAGACGGAAAATCAGCCCTGGAATTGTTGATTGAAGCGGGTGAATTACCAGCAGATGCAACCATTAATAATTTAATTGAATACCTTAAAGGCGCAGATGGCACTAACGGTACAGACGGCAAATCAGCCCTGGAACTGTTGATTGAAGCGGGTGAATTACCAGCAGATGCAACCATTAATAATTTAATTGAATACCTTAAAGGCGCAGATGGCACTAACGGTACAGACGG
>NZ_LSZH01000012.1:311244-432430 GCF_001647545.1 Acinetobacter sp. SFB | reverse complement strand
ATCCCTTCCCGAACTCAGAAGTGAAACCTCTTTGCGCTGATGGTAGTGTGGGGTTACCCATGTGAGAGTAAGTCATCGCCAGCTCATTATTCCTGAAAACCCCCTCAAGAAATTGAGGGGGTTTTTTATGTTCAAAATAAAGTGCTGAAATTGCATGATCATATTACTGATCACTATGTTTATTTATATGGATTCTAGTATAGGAGAGTCCAATGAGCCGTATAAGCTTGTCTTATGACCGGAAAGCGCTAGATTTTCGGAAAGCCAATAAACTTGAAATTTCAGTCTTGGATCTTGCTTTATTTATGGGAGTCGAGTGGCTAAGCGAGCATGAAGATTATGAATTGCAAGCCGTAGATTCGATGGATATGAAAACTTCAAGCTAGTTACTCCCATCAAATGAAGTTTGAAAGAAAGGAAGGGCTTTTTTGCTCCTAAAAGTTATGGGGGTGTTTATTACACAAGAGATCTAATGAGTAGGCAGAATTACCTCCAATCTAATTTGATAGGAGGATTTCGATTAATTTATAAAGCATCTTTTAAGGTAGCGTGATGCTGTTTAACTTGTCGGGCATATTTTTCACCTTGTTTCTTCATCTTGAGATTAGAATTATAGCCTGTAGGTCCAACATTGTAATAAGCAAGCGCTTTAGGCCAACTCCCCGCTTTATTGTTGTAGGAGGCTAGAATATACGTTCCACAATTAATATTATGATATTCATCACTTAAATCACCTGGACATATCTGTTGCCAGTAACGCGGAATTACTTGAGTTAGCCCCACAGCCCCCGCCGGTGAAATAGCATAGTTTCTATAACTAGATTCTTGTCTAATCATAGCGGCTAATAGTAAGGGATCCACCGCATATTTTTCTGCACTTTGGATAATCATTGGAGATACACGATTCGCAGTATCTGGCGCAACAGCATATGCTTTTTGTATGCCCTTGGATAATTTAGCAGATCGTTTAGCCACTGAACCTCCACTGAAAGATGTACAGCCGGTAAAAGCTAGAACAGTTATGGCAATAGCTGTTGATTTAAATGTAAAAAAATGAATATCAGATAATTTTGAACGTAAATTATATAAATGGCACGTCATCAACAAGGTTAAAAACCAAAAGTAAATTTTATTGGAGTTATGCTAGTGGCCTGGGTAAAACGAGTCAATAGTCGATGTTTACTATTATTCAAATGATTTATGAAGCATTTTTATGAATTAATCAGTCAATAATTTAATATTTTCATCTTTAAACCAAGCGTCCCATTATATTAATGGGACGCTTGGTTTAAGCTTTTGTTAATTACTCAATTCTTGCACAATGGCTTGGTTAAAAGCTGAAATATCATCTGGGCTTCGCGATGTAATTAATGGCCAATTATTAGTATTGCAACGATGAACTTCTTCATCCACCCAGTTAGCTCCGGCATTTTCTAAATCTAGTTTTATACTCTTATAAGAAGTTAAATTTTTGTCTTTAATTCTTTCAGCATTAATTAATACCCACGGTCCGTGACAAATAGCAGCAATCGGTTTTGCATTATCTGTAAAGTGCTGAATAATTTTATGAGCATCTTCATTTAAACGTAAAGTGTCTGCATTAACTGTTCCTCCAGGGATGACCAAAATATCATAATCTTCTGGAGATACTTTAGATAAAGTTGTTTGCGGAGTATAAGCGGTTGCAGGTTCCTTATCACTCTTAACAGTTTGAACATCCTTTTGTTCTTCTGCGGCATGAATCACTTCAATACCTTTTGATTGTAAATATTCAGATGGTTTAATCAGCTCATCTTGTTCTACGCCCACATTGGAAGTAATAAATAAGGCTTTCTTAGTCATTTTAGTGATCCTGAATTACTTATTGAAAGATCAACATTAACAAGATGAACTAATCAAGCTGTACAGATTTTGGCTTATTCTTGTTAAGGTTTGAAAATTCTTGACAAAAATAAGCCCCATCATCGTGACGGGGCTTACTTATATTAGTTACAAGGAATAACTTCTGTTTTACCTTTATGCATCCTGCTTACATCGTTTATTGTTTTTATTATGGAAACATCCTGCTTCCTGATATTTTTATTTTAAGACTAATAATGGTTGTAGCATAGGCGTCAATAAATACTTTCCATGTAAGCAAATGCTCACATCAGATATTAATAAAATAAATGGATAGAACAAATTTTAATTTAAAAAAGTATTATTTTAGAGCGAAGAGAGGAGTTTAAAAATATGCAAAAATTACAATCTTTTTTCCATCCAAATTTCACATGCATGACTATGTCCAGTGTTACCTTTGGGATAATTTAAATACTCAAAACCCAATTTTTCATAAAGTTTAACTGCTTGCCAAAGTTCTTTGGTGGTTTCTAAATAACAAGATTGGAAACCATTCTGTAAAGTAAATTGAAAAGCTTTTTCCAGAATGTGCTTGGCAAATCCTAAGCCTCGAGCTTCAGGTAAAAAATACATTTTTTGAATTTCAAGAATCGAGGGATCACCTTTTAAAGGAGATAAACCACCGCCACCCAAAATTTTTCCCTGATCATTTTCAATCACCCAATATTGAGCATTAGGTTGATGATAAACTGTGTATAAATTATCTAAAATTGGATCAGCTACAGCAAAACCTGATTCAGGGGAAAGTCCAAATTCTTGGGAAACTTCGCGAATGATACGTGCAATTTCAGCATTATCTTGTGCTTGAATAGGTCTAACTTGATACATAAACTTAAATATAGAAATAAAAAAGAGATGGATTTTTATAACCTTATACTTAATAAAAATCTATCTCTTATGCGTTTTTTATGCAGAGAAAATGTATAAAACTTATTTTAATTCACTTGAGCTCTTGCCCAATTCACGACGGGCTATAATCAGTTGCTGTATTTGTTGAGTGCCTTCAAAAATATCAAGGATTTTCGAGTCACGCGCCCATTTTTCCAATAATTCCTCTTCGTTATACCCCACACTTGCAGCAAGTTCCACGCATTTTAAGGTGATCTCATTACACATTTTTCCAGCTTTTGCTTTAGAAATGGAAGCTTCACGTGAATTGGGCTTTTTATTATCTGCCATCCAAGCTGCTTTCATGGTCAGTAAGCGGGCAGCTTCCCATTCTGCTTCCATCCGATAAATTTGTGCTGCAATATAAGAAGTTTGCAAATAAGGAGTAGCGTAATTTTCATCTAATTGATCTTTAAAAATTTGCTTAATTCTTTCTAAAGAGGCTTTTGCACAACCGACCGCCATTGCAGCAACTAAAGGACGAGTATTGTCAAAAGTTTCCATGACGCCTGCGAAGCCTTTGGCAACATCAATTTCAGCATGACCCAGCAAATTTTCTGCAGGCACCCGGCAGTTAATAAAGCTGATGGCAGCCGTGCCGGATGCTTTGATCCCCAATTTAAGCTCCAGACGTTCTACTTTCATGCCGGCTGTTCCTTTTGGAACGACAAAGGACTTAATGGCGGCACGTCCAAGTTTTTTATTCAAAGTTGCCCAGACTACAACCGAGTCTGCGCGCTCGCCAGAAGTTACGAAAATCTTTTCGCCATTTAAGATGTAATCGTTACCCTCTTTTGTGGCTGTAGTACGAATGGCAGCAGAGTCTGATCCGCAGCTGGGTTCAGTAATCGCCATTGCCGCCCATGTTCCTTTAAATCGATCCAGTTGCTCCTCATTTGCAACCGCTGCAATGGCAGAATTTCCTAAACCCTGACGTGGCATGCTCAGCAATAATCCCGTATCGCCATAGCACATCTCTATCACTCCAAGTACCGTAGACATATTGACGCCATTTTTATTTCCGACCTCAGTGTTGCCACGTTTTCCGACAGCTGCTCCGGCATTAATGCCTTCTCCACCCTCATTCATGCCATCAATGAGTGAGGAAAACATGTCGAGTTCCTTGGGATAGCTGTGTTCGGCTTTGTCATATTTACGTGAAATAGGGCGTAATACATTTAAAGCTGATTCATGAGCTTGATCGATCAACATTTTAAATTTTTTAGGATTTTGTAAATTCATCTGTATTAATTCCTTATTTTACAGATTAAGCATGTAAGCCTGAATGTAAGATCGCTGTAGCACGTAAATCACGATACCAACGCTCAACCGGATGTTCCTTGGTAAATCCGTGACCACCCAGAATTTGCACACCATCGGTGCCAATTTTCATCGATTTCTCGGCGCAAAGTAGACGCGCTAGATAGGCTTCACGATGAAAAGGCTGGCCTGCCTCAGCCAGACTGGCAGCATTTAGAATCAACATACGCATGGCATCAATTTCAATCGCCATGTCTGCAATCATGAAAGCCACACTCTGGCGGTGTGAAATAGGTTCGCCAAAAGCTGTACGTTCATTGGCATATTGAATGCAGTAAGCTTTTACTGTTTCACAGGTTCCCACAGCCATCGCACACCACATTAAATTGCCTAAATCTAAAAAAGTAGAATAATTAAAGTCATCATCACCTAATAATTCAGCAGGGCTATGATTGAAGTGTAAGGTTACAGTTTCAGCAGCTTTTAGGCCCATTGCTGAACTTTTTTTTGCAGTAATACTGCTGTCACGTTTTACGATGAACACTTCGGGTGAGCCATTCAGTTCAGCATTTACCAGAAATAGATCGGCAGTTTCCCCCAATAAAACTAAAGTTTTTTCTCCATGAAGGGTGTATTTCCCATCCATTGAATTCGCCTTGGTTTTTAGCTCGAAAGGATTGAATGCAGCGGTTGCTTCTTGTACCGCAAATGTCGCGTGAATATCTGGATCATTTGCAAAACCAGGCAAATAGGTGGACTGAATTGTTTCCGAACCCCAGTGGGTGATTGCATTTATCACACTAAATGTTGAAAGTAAGCCTGCGGTTAAACTGAAATCCCCTTTGGCTAAATGTTCAGCGATTAATATGTTACTGAGAATATTTTTTTCAGTTGCTACTCCACCCAGAGATTCGGGAAGTGCGTAGTTGTTTAGTCCCAAGTCTGTTGCATGTTGCCAGAGTGCCACGGGAAACTTTTCATCTTGGTCAGCTTGAGTTGCCAATGGATAAAGCACTTCTGATGCAAAATGATCCATCACATCGCAGGTCATTTGTTGTTCTTCGGTCAGGCTTAAGTCAAATAATGATTTGTGTTGATTCGATAAACGTTGTTTGCTGACATGTGAATCTGCTTGAAATACCTTTTGGGTTTTACTTAATGTTTTAAAGCCGATTTTTGACCCCTGATATAAAGATTTTTCAATAAATTTACGTAGTTTGAATTGATCAAGAACCTCGCTACCGGCAATTTTAGTGATCAGTGATAGCCCAAATCCTTGTGCTTTATTTACCATATTGGTCATGGTTATTGTCCATCATTTTTCGATTCTTTATATTTTTATGCTGACATGGGACGATGGAAATAACTATGTCGTGACTGACAATTTAAATTGACTTGGATGAACGGTCTAAAATGAATTCTTAATTTATTAAATAATTGAATAATATTTATTTTTAATCATTATAAAAGCGGGTCAGAAAGTAAAGATTGACTAGAATGACAATAATGTCATCCTAGTCAGCAATGATTATAAAAATTTTGTGACCATTTGGCGCACGTTGGTTTTTGCATCGATCACGGTCATAAAGGTATATGCGCCAATGAATTTACGGCTAATAAACATAAATTCTTTCGGTGGGACACTGAAATAACGCGATGCCATCGATTTTGAGGCACGTTGCATTACGCGACTATGCAATTGGCTTTTTTTCCAATCGTAGCGTTGCTGCTCATCCATAACACCTTCAGGCAAGTCAGGATTATTTGCTGTTGTACTAAACGCTTCTGTGGCGAGTAAAAACACTTTTGCCATATCAGGCTTGATGTTTTGCGGAATTGAATCAAAGAATTCATAGCCGGTCATGGCACGAACCATTTCATCACTATCGTGATGATAACCGGCCTGGATTAAATTGCGTGCAACACTCAGCAAGTGTTCATCAAATTGACGAATCGCTCCAAAATCTAACAGGACAATTTTATCTTGGCTGTCTTCACTATTGCCTAAACGCACCAAATAATTACCAAAATTTGGATCGGTCTGCATTTCACCCCATTCAAATATTTCACGTACAGCAATCTCGAGTGAAGCTTCACCGATTTGATTGCGACGTTCTTGAGGTAGAGAGAGCATGACAGGGCTATTGATCGGTACACCGCGTTCAAAAGTCATGCACAGAATTTGATCGGTACAATATTCATCAACAATTTGAGGAACGATATAGCGCGGATCATCTTTTAAACGCTCGGCAAAACGACGTGTTGTTGCAGCTTCAATACCATAATCCACTTCACGATGCATCATTTCGCGAACTTCATCAAACCATTGATCAAATTCACGTGTTTGCGGCACCATACGGGTTAATTTGAGCATATTTCTAAATAGACTCATATCCGAATCAATGGCAGCGGCTACACCTGGATATTGAATTTTAAGGACAATTTCCAAACCATCTGATTTGCGCGTAGCACGATGGACTTGCGCTAAAGATGCAGTGCCGAGTGGTTCATGATCAATAGTTAAATCATTGAGTTTGGTACCCAATTGTTGTTCTAAATGTTCTTTAATTGCGGGCCATGCAAGAGCGATGGTTTGATTATTTAAAGTATTCAGCGCTTGAGTAATTTCTTCAGGTAAAAAATGTTCACCATATAGCGCCATCATTTGCCCAATCTTAACGATAGAACCTTTCAGTTTTCCAATTTCTGAAACAAGATAATTAGCCTGTTCTTTCATGGCTTTTTTACGTTTCTTGTCTTTATCAGCTTCATTGGAAAACATGGTAGTCGCGCTAGAGGCAGCCCAACGTGTTCCTGCTAGTAATGAAGCTTTAGCGATAGATAAGCGTCGATCCATAGAGGAAGTTTTGAGTTGTTTAAGCTTATCGTTCTGATCTGACATTAAACAAAATCCTTTAATCAGCAAGTCGCAGAATAGTTTATTGTAGCGGATATTACCGCGTATTCACGTATTAAAAAAGTTCAACCTGTGGTACAGCACCTTAATATGCTTAATATTTAATTTATTTATCAATAAAAAGCGTGAGTCTTGTAGGAGGTGGGTGTTTTTCACCTGTGTAAGATCAATTGGTCACACCACTTTATTGGACTTTAAGGGAATTTGATCACATAAAATGATCATTTATGGGTATAAATATTTACATACGGAACTGAATTTTAATGTCGCTTTTTTGCTTCAATACGGTTTTATTATCGTGAATATGTTTAAAAATCATGGCTTGAACGCTGTCATGTTGAAAGCCTAAAGCATAACCTTTTACAATAATAATGCTGGGTAGGCTAAAGAACAGATATTTGGCATCATCTTCTGATGGAGATGTATAGATATCATGTTCAATCAAGGTTTGCTGAAAGAACTGTTTCTCGCTTTCAACTTGGACTGAATCTGTGTCATTCCAATAGTTTTGGCGCATTGCCATTAAATTATTGTGTTTGTAGCTCATAACAATAAATATTCAGAAAAAGAATAGAAACTATATAAGGGCATTTGGCGCAGATTCAATGTGTAATGGTAAGGAAGTTTTTTATCGGCTACGGGCTTAAACTGCCGTGTTATAGGAATTTATACATGATTGTTGTAATATCCCTGAATAAACAAAACAATAGTATTTAAAATTGAGTCATTTAAGACAGGGGAATAGTATGCGATTTTTGTTGCCAGTGATTTTTAGTGCGGCTGCTCTGGGTTCAAGCTCGGTTTTAGCACAGGGATATTCCGACCAATATAACAAATGTCTAAACACCTCTTATGGTCAAACTGCCACAGTCAAAAATTGTGTGGATAAGGAGTTAAAAACGCAGGGAAAACTTTTAAACAAATACTTTAAAAATTATTTAAAAAATAGTGGCGATAGTCAAAGCAGTGTGAAGCAACAACATCAACTCTGGGAAAGCCGTCTTAATCAACAATGCTATTACAATGTGATCTCTGCATCGATAGAGCTTCGACAAGCAAAATGCGTATTAGAAATGACAATGGAGCGAGCTTACTATTATCAAACCAAGCAATTAGCCTATAGATAATTGTTTTGAAGCTGATTGAAACATTATAAAAAACCGCTAAAACAAGGTATCATAAGGCGCTTTAAAAAATTTGACCTTGGAGACGCCTTAAGTGGATCAACTGACTATTAGCCCTGAACATTTACAGGAAGCCGCTGAAAACCTAACCACCATTCGTGATTTTATCCGTTTTGGTGTTTCAGCTCTACGTCAATACGATGCACATTTAGGTCAAGGTACTGAGGACTTTTTTGCAGAAAGCTCGGCTTTAGTATTGCAAACATTGGCCTTGGACTGGAGCGCTAATCCGGAAATTCTAGATGCGAAATTACTGCCAAGTGAAAAAGCTGAATTTATCAGTTTACTTGAGCGTCGTATCAATGAAAAAGTGCCCACTTCATATTTGTTGAATCTTGCATATTTCTGCGATAAACCTTATTACGTAGATGAACGTGTGCTTATTCCGCGTTCGCCAATTGCAGAGTTGATTAATCAACGTTTTGCACCGTACTGCCTAGATGAAAACGGCTTAGTGCGTGAAGCTTTAAACAATCTTCCTGAAAATCCAAATCCTAAAATGCCACGCCGTATTTTAGACATGTGTACCGGTTCGGGCTGTATTGCAATTGCCTTGGCTTATGCGTTCCCAGAATCTGAAGTGGATGCGACCGATATTTCGAAAGAAGCTTTAGAAGTTGCGTCGATTAACGCTGAACATCACAATATGCAATATCAGGTTGCATTGTTGGAATCAGATTTATTTGCAAAAATTCCTGCTGAAAATCAATATGATTTAATCGTGTCGAATCCTCCCTATGTCGATGCAGAAGATATGGCGGATTTGCCGGCAGAGTTTTTACATGAACCAGAACTAGCACTTGCTGCCGGTCAAGATGGTTTGGATCTGGTGCGTAAAATGCTGGCGCAAGCTGCAGATTACTTGACTGAAGATGGCTTGATTGTCATTGAAGTGGGTAATTCTGAATGGGCAATGAAACAGAACTTTAATACTGTTGATTTCCATTGGTTAACTTTCCAAAAAGGTGGTTCGGGTGTTTTTGCTTTAACAGCAGAGCAATGCCGTAAATACCGTGATTTATTTGTACAATCTGTTCAAGCATAAGGAGTTGAGAACATGGCAGGTAATAGTATTGGACAACTGTTCCGTGTAACGACTTGTGGTGAATCTCATGGCGTTGGCCTGATGGCAATTGTCGATGGTGTGCCGCCTGGAATCGAACTGACTGAAGCAGATTTACAAAAAGATTTAGACCGCCGCAAACCGGGCACCTCTAAATTCGCTACACAGCGTAAAGAACCGGATGAAGTCGAAATTATTTCTGGTTTATTTGAAGGTAAAACCACAGGTACATCGATTGGTTTATTGATTCGTAATACAGATCAAAAATCGAAAGATTATGGCAATATTGCACAAACTTTCCGTCCGGGTCACGCCGATTATACCTATACCCAAAAGTATGGTTTCCGTGATTATCGTGGTGGTGGTCGCTCAAGCGCACGTGAAACTGCAATGCGTGTGGCGGCGGGTGCAATTGCGAAGAAATATCTGGCAGAAAAGTTCGGTATTAACATTCGTGGTCATGTAACACAAATTGGTACAGAAAAAGCCAATACACTGGACTGGAATGAAGTACCAAATAATCCATTTTTCTGTGGCGATGCGGATGCAGTTCCACGTTTTGAAGCTCTAGTGACTTCACTGCGTGAACAGGGTACCAGTTGTGGTGCAAAGCTTGAAATTCTGGCTGAGAATGTTCCAGTGGGTTGGGGTGAGCCGGTATTTGATCGTCTAGATGCTGATATTGCACATGCCATGATGAGCATCAATGCGGTTAAAGGTGTTGAAATTGGTGATGGCTTTGGCGTTGCTGAACAGTTTGGTCATGAATCGCGGGATGAATTGACCACAGAGGGTTTTCTGGCCAATCATGCCGGTGGGATTCTCGGTGGTATTTCGAGTGGTCAAACCATTCGTGTTGCAATTGCACTGAAACCCACTGCCAGTATTACCACGCCGGGTAAAACCATTAATATCGACCGAGAAGATACGGATGTGTTGACCAAAGGTCGTCATGACCCTTGTGTCGGCGTTCGTGCGACACCCATTGCGGAAGCCATGTTTGCGATAGTATTGATGGATCATTTCATGCGTCATCGGGCACAAAATGCTGATGTGGTTATGCCGTTTGCACCTATTTAAACCTAAGTAACTCGTTAAGGCGACGAACTGTAATGATAAAAAAACCAGACTTTAAGTCTGGTTTTTTTATGGATAGAATTTTGTTGGATAATACTTTGTGGTAGTTTTATTTCAATTCAAATATTTAGAAAAATAATGCATCAATTACAATATAGACGAGCAAGTACAGATGATATTGACCATTTAGTACTTTTACTTAATCAGGCATATCGCACGCATACGGGTTCTAGTTGGACCAGTGAGCAGGATATTGTCGCGGGAGATCGAATCAATCAACAGCAGTTATTGAATATTTTGGAGCAACAGAATTTTTACTTAGCTGTTGCTGAAATTATTGAAGATTTCAAATTTGAGATGGTTGCATGTATAGGTTTAACTTTTCAGCAAAATAGCATTGAAATAGGCACTTTTTGTGTAGCTTCAGATTGGCAAAATCAGGGTATTGGAAAACAGATTTTAGAATATGCGGAAAAAAAGGCGTTAGAAATTTTTCCAGCATTTAACCATTATGAAATGTTCGTACTCGATGCCAGAACTGAACTGATTCAATACTATGAACGATGTGGATATGTTAAAACCCAGCATACAGTGGCCTATCCCATTCATGCAAATGTAGGGCAGCCGTTGATCGATCTGCGATTACAACATATGTCTAAGTTGGTGCTAAAAGCAATATAGATTAAATGTTCAAAACAGTATATCTCATCAGTAAATAGCCTAAGTTAAAAAATAAAATCAAATTGGTTTTAATTTTAAGTGATTGAAAAAAATATTTATTTTTATTGTAATAACACTGTTTAACAAATAATTGAATTTAATGCTCGCGAATGGTACAAAATTTGCTCATATTAATATAAGCAATTATTGCAGGAGAGATGTTCTTCTGTGAACACGCCGAAGGAGCAACGACCCCGGAAACTCTCAGGCAAAAGGACTGTAATAATTTCAAAAATCTGGAGAGAAGCATATAAAACCTATGCTCACCGAAGGGGATGGTCAGCGTTAAGATTTTAACGTCATGATCGAAGCTCTCAGGTATCAATGACAGATGGGGCTCATAAGAAATGTATACACATTTCCAAGGAGAGTCGTATGTGTCATATCGTTGTGATTGGAGCAGGCATTACTGGCGTGACCTCTGCTTATGAATTGGCAAAATTGGGCTATAAAGTTACTGTGATGGATAAACATTTGTATCCTGCCATGGAAACCTCATTTGCCAATGGTGGACAGCTTTCTGCTTGTAATGCAGAAGTCTGGAATCAAAAAGCCACGGTACTGAAAGGTATCAAGTGGATGTCGAATAAAAATGCACCGTTGTTAATCAATCCTTCATTTGACTTGCATAAATATGGCTGGTTAATGGAGTTTCTTGGCAATATTAAAAATTATGAAGCCAACACTCGCGATACTGTGAAAATGGCGCTATTGGCCCGTGAACGTTTATTTGCTGTGGCTGAACAGGAAAATATTCAGTTTGATTTGGAAAAGCGAGGAATTCTGCATTTTTACCATAGCAAACTGGATTACGACGTGGCGACTCGGGTGAATACTTTGCTGATTAATGGTGGTCTAGAGCGAATTGCCATTACCCCCAGCGAAATTAAAAGCATAGAGCCAAGTCTGAAGGGTGAATATTATGGCGGTTTTTACTGTCCCGGAGATGCCACAGGCGATATTCATAAATTTACCAAAGGGCTTGCCGAAGCATCTGAAAAATATGGTGTGAAATATATATTCGGTATGGAAGTGAGTGATGTCAAACATCATGCCAAAGGGATCACTGTGCTTTACCGTGCCAGTAATGAAAATATGCTGTTAGATGTAGCGCTAGTTGAATCACTGGAAGCGGATGCTGTAGTGGTATGTGGAGGGGTGGGAAGTTATCACTTGGCAAATTTACTGGGCGATCGAGTCAATATATATCCAGTCAAGGGTTATTCAATTACGCTAGATTTAAATAATGAAGACAGCATCAAGAATGCTCCATGGGTCAGCCTACTGGATGAAAGTTCGAAAATCGTAACTTCAAGGTTAGGTGCAGATCGATTACGCGTTGCAGGAACGGCAGAATTTAATGGTTATAACCGCGATATTCGCGCAGACAGAATCCAGCCCTTGGTCGATTGGGTGAATAAAAATTTTGATATCAGTACGGAAAATGCAGTGCCTTGGGCAGGTTTACGGCCGATGATGCCGAATATGATGCCAATTGTTCGACGCGGGAAACGTGAGCGGGTTTTTTATAATACAGGGCATGGTCATTTGGGCTGGACATTATCCGCAGCGACTGCAGTGATGATTAGTCAGCAAGTTGCTTCACAACATCCGGTTTAATTACATAGAAACTAAAAAGTGCAACGTGATATGTTGCATTTTTTTGCCAGTCTTATATATGATTATCAAAAGATTTTCGTGAAATGTAAGATCATGAGTAAAGTTTGTCCAGTAATTCTTCGGGAAAAAAATCATATATTGGAAGTTTTACTTTTCAAACATCCGACAGCGGGTATTCAACTTGTAAAAGGTACAATTGAGAAATCAGAACCCATCTTTCAGGCCGCTATACGTGAATTGTATGAAGAATCGGGGATCGTTGTGGAAGAGCAACATTGTTATGATTGGGGGTCACACCAAATAAGCAATCAAACGTGGTACTTTATTTTTTGTGATACCTCAAATCAAAATTTAAAGGATCAGTGGAGTTATGAAACATTAGACGATTATGGGCATCGTTTTGAGTTTTTCTGGCAAAATATTAATGCATATAACATTCCAGATTTACCTTTCAAATATGTACAAGCTCTGGATTTGATCAAGAAAAAAATGAATCTGTATGTTAAGCAATAAAAAATTAGCTAACAGTCAATTTCCAAAACCACTGAATGTATTCAAAAATTAATCATAAATCCGATAGACACCCACAAAACGCTCACAACCTTTCTGTTCAGTTTTCACCGACAAAATTGCTTTATTAAAATCGAACTGATATTTGCAATCATGTTCGTTATCCATGATTTCACTTTTCTTATCGGGTGTTGTATAAGCCAAGAAAGGAATAGTTTGTGTTTCTAGTTTATTGTTTGGATTTCGGTAGGCGATGCCTTCAATTTTAATTTTATCTTTGGTAAGTTGATGAACCTGTAAATGTATGGGTTGACTGGCAATATGGCCATTTTCAAATTTTAAATAATGATTGGTTAAACTCTGATTTAACGAGGTATAAAAATTCAGGTCATCAATACGCAATTCAAATTGTTGCTTATAACAATCCAGACTTTTACATTGCTGTAAACGCTTAAACCATAAAGTCTGGGTATCTTCCAATAAGTGAACCGGGGCATCACTGACCAAAAAAGCCGTTATATAATGATTGCTTAATTTCTCTCGCGATTCGGCAAAATTTTCAGCACAAATCTGTTTCATTGACGAGGTGTTCAGGCGAGAACAGTCGATTTTTTGAGCATGAGCCACAGTTGAGCACAAACAGCCAATACTGAATAATGTGCCTAATATTTTAATGAGATTAATTTCGGTATTCACCAGCATCATCGCTTATAATTTCACTATGTTGCGCTGCTGTAACTATAGCGAAATAGAAAGCGTGAATACAACATTTCAATCATTTATTTCTTAAGGATGCTTAAAGTGGTCGCACAAATTCGAATTGGTCAGGGAATGGATGTACACGCCTTTGAAGAAGGTGATTTTGTAACTTTAGCAGGGATTAAAATTCCCCATACCCAAGGCTTAAAGGCACATTCGGATGGCGATGTAGTATTGCACGCGCTATGTGATGCTTTGTTGGGTGCTTTGGCTTTAGGCGACATCGGACAGCATTTTCCCGATACCGATGCGAAATTTAAGGGAGCGGACAGCCGGGTATTGCTTAAGCATGTTTATCAGTTAATTTTGGATCGTGGTTACGTGTTAAATAATGCCGATATTATAGTGGCGTGTGAGCGTCCAAAACTGGCAAAACATAATCTGGAAATGCGTCAAAGTATTGCAGATGTTCTGGATGTGCATGTCACACAAATTAGCGTTAAAGCCACAACCACAGAAAAATTAGGCTTTACCGGACGTGAAGAAGGAATTTTATCAACTGCAATAGTTTTGATTTCACATCAGCCAAAATGATCGGGATGGATCAGCGACTGTTGTAATTCTTTGGTGGCTTTACGACCTTGCAGTTGTAAGGCTACTGCATGGATGAGACCGGTCCAGGTTTCATTTGGTTCCCAAATGCTATGCATGAGTTCCTGCGCCATAGGCATGTCCATATCCATATAGTATTGACGATATAAGTACATCAAACTACTGACATGATAGTTTTTGCTGCAATGCACCCAGACCATTCGTTCTTGCACTAAATGCGCCAGCATGTCTAGTGCCAGTAAACATTGGTCATCAGACGGTGTTTCTGCAGAAATCGGCAGTTGAATATAATTCAAGCCTAAATTTAGACAAATTTTATCTTCATGATCTAAATGCTGCTCTGCATCAGATAATCCCAGATTCACAATCGTGGTTACGCCATATTCTTTAATCAGTTTCAACTGTTCAGCAGTGGGTTGAGCTGAGGTGAATAGGTGCTCGTGAATAAACTGGAAATTCTCGATATGGCTTAATACATTTTCAATTTCATTCATAAGATAAAACTTTTCCTAAGGTTAAAGTAGAAACGCCATCAATCAAGATGGCGTTTTAAATCTCTTAGCGATTTGATAAAACGTCTTTAAGTGCTTCATGCATATCGAGTAGGGCTTTTTCAGTGGTTTCCCAATCGATACAGCCATCAGTCACTGATTTGCCGTATTCAAGATCATCCAAATTGTTAGGAATATCTTGACGACCGCCTTTAAGATGACTTTCAACCATCAAACCTACAATGGATTTGTTACCATCCAGAATTTGTTCTGTGATGTTTTTCAATACCAGCGGTTGTAAGTACGGGTCTTTGTTTGAGTTGGCATGACTGGCATCAATCATGATTTTGTTGCTCACTTTGGCTTTCGCTAAAGCATTTTCCGCTTCTGCAACAGAACCTGCATCATAGTTTGGTTTGCCATTACCACCACGAAGTACCACATGTCCATATGGATTACCGCTGGTACGAATCACAGAAACCTGACCTTGATCATTCAGACCGAGGAAGCTATGACCGTGTTTAACCGATTGCATGGCATTGGTAGCTACGGTTAATCCGCCATCAGTACCATTTTTGAAACCAACAGGTGAAGATAAACCTGAAGACATTTCACGATGCGTCTGGCTTTCGGTAGTACGTGCACCAATCGCTGACCATGAAATTAAATCTTGGTAATACTGTGGTGAGTTAGGATCAAGTGCTTCAGTGGCACACGGTAATCCTTTTTCATTTAATTCAACCAAAAGTTGACGACCAATACGAAGACCTTTTTCAATGTTGAAAGAGTCATTCATGTCAGGGTCATTGATTAAACCTTTCCAGCCTACCGTGGTACGCGGTTTTTCAAAATAAACGCGCATCACGATATACAGGGTGTCTTTAACTTTTTCGCTTAAAACCTTTAGACGATTTGCATATTCATGTGCAGCAACCGTATCGTGAATTGAGCAAGGGCCAATCACCACAAATAGACGTTTGTCTTTACCATCTAGGATATTGCGAATGGTTTCACGACCTTTCAGAACTGTTTGATAGGCATGCTCAGTCAAAGGTAACTCTTTTTTTAATTCAGCAGGAGTTACAAGAGGCTGAATGCTTTGTACATTCACGTTGTCGATGTCTGATTGGGTAATAGGATTTGACTGTAGTGTATTCATTGCCGTCACTGGTTTGATCATACAAAAGTTTTTTTAGTAGCCCGAATATAACACGATTTAACCAGTGAGTTGCTATACTAAACACCAATAAAACCGTGAAAAAAACAGATTAATCGAATAGATAGTTTAACCGTGGTTTAAATTTTCAACAGTTGAAATCATGGCAGTTGCAGGTTTTTCAACAGGTTTTGCTTTTACCGGATGAAGTATGAAATTCATGCCTAATGCAAAGAGGGTAATCCCGAGAATCTTACGGATAATTTTTTCTGGCAGGCGGGAGCTGATTAAAGTTCCAACCACAATGGCAGGAATTGAACCGACTAACAACCATCCAAGTAAATGTAAATCTACATTACCCGAGCTCATGTGTCCAAGACCTGCGACTAAAGTCAAAAGCACGGCATGGACCACATCGGAACCAATAATACGGATCATCGGTAAATTCGGAAACATCAACACCAGTGCCATAATGCCGAATGCACCTGCACCGACTGAAGAAAGAGTGACAAACACACCCAGGACAATACCCATAATCACAATATATGCACGTTTGTCTTTCGCCCTAAAGTTGACCTTTTCTAAATCCTGCGACATATCCAGAGCTTCATCTTTACGGAACTTGTTAAAGAAGCGTTCAATGTGACCGCGGAACATGATTGACACACCGGTTAAGGTCAACATAAAGCCCAATACCATGGTCAAAACAGCTTTGTAGCTACTTGATTGACTCAGGTAATTGTCTAAAACCCAATGTGTTGCAAGCGAGGCCGGAATACTTCCCACTGCAAGCCAGATCACAATTGGCCAGACAATATTCATTTTTTTTGCATGCACTAAAGATCCGCAGAATTTAGAAATTGCGGCATAGAGTAAGTCTGTTCCAATAGCAATGTGAGGCTCGATTCTAAACAGGCTAATCAGGATGGGGGTCATTAATGAACCACCGCCAACACCCGTAATTCCGACACAGAAACCGACCAAAACACCTGCTAAAATAAATTCGAGTGGACCAAACATGGTTATATGCCAAATATCAAAAAACGTGCATATGTTATGACTTTTTCATATAAGTCGTTGTCTTGATTATTGATTTGCTTATTCTAAAAAAAGAAATAGAAAATGGCGTTGATTAGGCACGATTGAAGCTTCATTTCTGATGAGAAAAAATAGCTTTGCACCACTATCATGATTAATCTGAAAGATCAGCTATGTTAAACTTTAAAAAATTTGAGGATAAACACTTGCAAAATCGGAAGCTTAAAATCGGTATCGTGGTTGGAGAGGTGTCTGGAGATACGCTTGGCGCTAAACTCATCCGTAGTTTTCGTGAGCAAGGAATTGATGCCGAATTTGAAGGCATCGGTGGGCCGCAAATGATTGCAGAAGGCTTCAAAAGCTATTATCCGATGGATATTTTATCGGTCATGGGCATTGTTGAAGTCTTAAAAGATATTAAAAAGCTCTTCGCAGTCCGTGATGGCTTGGTGGAGACATGGACTAAAGATCCGGTCGATGTGTTTGTCGGTATTGATGCGCCAGACTTTAATCTACGTTTATCTAAAAGCTTAAAACAGCATAATTTACCGATTAAAACCGTGCAATATGTCAGTCCTTCAGTTTGGGCATGGCGTCAAGGACGGGTACATGGCATTAAAGCCAGCATAGATCTGGTGCTGTGTTTATTTCCATTTGAAAAAGCTTTTTATAAACAATTCGATGTTCCTGCTGCGTTTGTCGGTCATCCATTGGCAAGTCAACTGCCGCTCACAAATCCACTGATTGAAGCCAAGCAAGAACTCGGCTTGAATGTTGAACATAAACATATCGCACTTTTACCGGGGAGCCGCCGGGGTGAAATTGAAAGACTGGGACCGTTGGTACTGGATGCAGCCCAAATAATTAGTCATAAGCACCCTGAATATGTGTTTCTGATTCCTGCGATTAATGATGCACGCAAGCAGCAGATTGAAGCATTGCTACAACACTATCCTGCTGATTTTGTCGCTAAAGTTTGCTTGATGGAAAATACAGATACGGAATCAAAAATTGGTCGTCAGGTCATGAATGCCTCAAATATTGTGGCCTTGGCATCAGGTACGGCTACTTTAGAAGCAATGCTGGTACACCGTCCGATGGTGACATTTTATAAATTGAATTGGCTGACGTATGTGGTGATCAAATTCCTGATTAAAATTCCTTATTATTCTTTACCGAATATTATTGCAGGTAAAAAAATCATTCGGGAATTGATTCAAAGTGATGCAACGCCGGAAAATTTGGCGGCTGAAATTGAAAAACTGATGAATGTTGAAACTGCACAAATTCAGGCCATGCAGCACATTACCATGCACAAGAAATTGCTTGCAGGAAATAGCGAAGATCCTGTTCAAGCGATTTTGAATATCTTAAATCCTGTCAATAAAACAAATTCGGAATAATTTACTGAAATTGTTGCCGATACTGACTAGGGGTTAAATCAAACAGTCGTTTAAAGGTTTGGCTAAAAGCCGTTTCTGAAGAATAACCTACACGATGGGCAATTTGTTGAATCGACAATTGCCCTTCGCGTAAATGCTGTGATGCCAAACGGAAACGATATTGCTGTAAATAGGCCAACGGTGTTTCACCCACAATATTGCTAAATAAAGGGGCAAATTTCGAGCGCGACATACAGCATTGTTCAGCCAGACTTTCAACCGTCCAGGCCTGTTCCGGTTTACCGTGAATCGCAGCCAGAGCATTCGCCAGTTCGGTATGCGCCAATGCCCTGAGCCAGTTATTGGAATCCTGTAATTGCGCAATGTAGTCACGGACACATTCAATAAATAGAATACTGACCAGATGATCGAGAATTTTGTCGCGACCCGGCCGAATTTGATAAGCCTCCACTGCCAAAAAATGTAAGCCAATTTGCAGCCATTCCGGTGCTGTACTACCCGTTATATGATGAATATGAATATAGGGTGGCAGGGCATTCAATAGAGGACGTGCCATAATCGTATCAATATGACAACGAATGGCTAAAATGAGTGCAGGCTCACCGCTTGTACTTCCGAACTCGATGGTTTCTTGTCTTTTCTGATCAAAAAGTTCGGTGATATTCAAGGTTTCAACTAAGTTGCTTTTATGACTGCTGTGGCAAGAATGATTTTGTCCAGAGGGAATTAGAACCAGATCACCTGTTTCAACATGTAGTTGAGTATGAGAATTAAGCTGAATCGTCATCTGGCCCATCAGAACCACATAACCAATCATGGCATCTTGTTCCTGATACAAATAGGCCCAGTCACCTTGCGGTTTTAAATAAATATATTCAGATTTATTAAGATGAATATCATCAAAAATTTTACTTAAAGCATCCATGTCTTATCGTTCTGTCATCATCTAATAAAAATTATCAAAAACCTTGATTTACTCAAGTATGTGTTTTTAGGTCAAATATTGGCTATACAAGCCAAGGACGTTTGCATAGCTTTTTTGGACGTTTAAAACTGTTCTTGATGGCCCGTTTCTAGAAATATAACGTTAGAACAAAAAATAGGGAAGAACGCCAGCATGAATGCACCATTAAATTTAAATCAAACCACAATTCAAACCCTTCCAGCTGCTTCAGGTTTAGCGCTGGATAAAAAACGCTATTGGTGGTTATTAAGCCCAGGTTTACCTGTGATTGGCATGGGTATTTTGGCGGGCTATCAGTTTGGTCCGAAAGCGACGAAAAAAATATTTGCGCTGGGTGGTCCCTTATTACTGCACGTGATTATTCCCAGTATCGATTCAATTGTAGGCAAGGACAATAACAACCCGAATGATGAGCAAGTTAAATCGCTAGTGAATGATCCCTATTACGACCGTATTGTGAAATTGTTTATTCCTTTACAAATGGCAGCCAACGTATTTGCAGGCTATGTGGTGAGCCGTAAACAAACTTCTTTGCTCGATCAGATTCTGTTAGGAATTTCCATGGGCGCAATTAATGGTATTGGGGTGAATACTGCTCATGAATTGTCGCATCGTCCGAATAAAGAAGATCACTATCTTTCTCATGCCACGTTAATGCCATTGTTTTATAACCATTTCCGTATTGAGCATCCTTATGGACATCATAAACGTGCTGCAACGCCTGAAGATCCGGCATCTTCTAAAATGGGGGAAACCTTCTATGAGTTTTGGCCAAGAACGGTATTTGGCGGTCTTAAATCAGCGGTTGAAATTGAAAAAAACCGTTTAAAGCGCAAAGGGCTATCTTTCTTTAGTAAGGAAAATGAACTGTTTCAAGGCTGGGCGATGAGTGCGGGTTTTCATGCCACCATGTTGAAATTATTTGGTAAAGAGGTCATTCCGTATTTGGCGACACAGGCTTTTTATGGAGTGAGCTTATTTGAGGTGATTAACTACATTGAACATTATGGGTTAATGCGCGATAAAAAATCTGATGGTTCTTATGCGCGTACCATGCCGGAGCATAGCTGGAATAATAATAACATCACCACCAATTTGTTTTTGTACCAGTTACAGCGTCATTCAGATCATCATGCCTATCCTACACGTCCATTTCAGGCGCTACGTAACTTTGATGAAGCACCTGAATTGCCAAGTGGTTATGCAACCATGTTATTGCCGGCTTTAATTCCATCGCTATGGTTTAAAATGATGGATCAACGTGTATTTGATCATTACGAGGGCGATTTAAATAAAGCCAATATTCATCCGAAACGCCGTGCGAAAATATTCAAGACATTTGGCGTAGTTGATCGTTTATTGAATAGAGAATAATAAAGTAGAGCGCTGAACAAGTAATTTATTTGATAGAAAGCTTTAGTTAATAAACTGTTAAAAAGCCTAGCTGATGAAAGCTAGGCTTTTTGAGCATAAGTTATATTATAATTTTATATTATTTCATCTTTGCAACGAGTTGTTCTGCCATTTGTAAATGCTTGGCAACTGCAGTACGAGTTTGCATAAGCATATTTTTTAATTCAGAATTTTTGGCGTTTGGTATCAATTGCTTATCAATGGTCATTAAAACTTTACGATGTACTTCAACTTGAGTCATCATATAGTCTTTATCAGTTGTTGATGAATGAGTGAGTTTATTGACCATCTTATCACTATCATTTTGCAATGATGTACTGAGGTTGCTCACTTGTGGAGTTAACTTTAAACGACTTGCTAAGGCTTGGCCTTTTTTCTCATTCGCTGAATGTGCATTAATCATTAACTGAGCATACTTACGGGTTTGATCCATTTTTAACTTTGGCAACGCCGTTTTTGACTGCTTAATCTCACCATTATTTGCCGTGCTTAACACCTTAATCACTTGACTGTCAGTTAAATTTTCCTGATTGTCATGCATCATTTTGGGTGGATTCTTGCTGTCGTGGGTAGGTTGCTGATCCATTGCCGCCATAGTTTGAAATGCAGTAAAACTCAATACACTACTAACTGCAATACAGTTGAACATCTTCTTCATTGGAATAGTTTTCATAGGGGCATCCTTTAAAGTTTCTATTATTTAATTTGCCTTTATAAGATAGGTTGAGGACACTGAGAACAGTGTATCTTTTGCGTAGATTTCTTGGATAGATATATAAATCGGTTATTAATTAAGTAAAGATAAGGGGCTATTGGTTTATTTAAGGTCAGCACAAAAAAAGGAAAAGCAGGGCCGCATAGTGCACTATCTGTATATGGTAGAAATTAATAACATAGCATCATTCAATTCTGTGGTGCTTACACGATAAATATTAATTACTTAAAAATTTAAGTCTAAGCAAGAACCCAGTGAAAATCTGATTTTGAGCCAACTTAATTATTTCAGGAATATTTTGTCACTAGAGCTGGTGGTTATTGAAGCAAATGGAAACTTGTTTCAATGTTCCCTGTCTTTGCAAGGCAAAAAATCTGCCTAATTTTTGCAAATAATTCTGAGCATACCTTTTAATTAGTATGAAGGTTTTAACTCACAATGATTCAAGGTGGATTTTCTCTCGACTTGAATCCCGATAAGAGCAGCAAGAATATTCTTGACCTTAAAGCACAGATAAAGGGGGGCTATAGCAGATCATTTTTTTGAAATGATTAATATTTAATATGCGCTAAATTAATTTTGCGGTTTTTTTATTCTATTTCAAAATACAAGATTATATTAAAGAGCATTATTTAATCTATAGGCGGTTATATAAAATATTTTATGACTTGCTTTGATTTATAGGCGAAGTAAAACGAAGATAAATTAAACTGAAATAGCCTAAGTATGCTAAACATTGACTTTGAAAAAGCATATAATTCACTTATTCAATTTTTATATCATCGAAAAATGACGCCTGCTTGCAAAGTTTTGAAATCAAATAAAATCGAATTTTCTATCCATGAATATGAACATGATGCCAATGCAAAAAGCTTTGGATTAGAAGCGGCTGAAAAGTTAAATTTAGAAGTCAGCGAAGTCTTTAAAACTTTATTGGTAACGGATGATAAAAATTTCTATGTTGCTGTTTTGCCTGTCGCACATCAATTAAGTTTAAAGAAAATAGCGGCAGCAGTCGGAGCCAAAAAATTACATATGGCAGATCCGAAAGATGCCGAACGCTTAACGGGCTATTTGGTGGGTGGGATCAGTCCAGTGGGGCAGAAAAAGCGCTTAAAAACGGTGGTAGATGGTTCTGCCCAGTCATTAACCAAAATTTATGTCAGTGGCGGAAAACGTGGCTTAGATATTGGGATAAAACCACAAGATTTAGTCAAAGTCTTGGGCGCACAGTTTGCAGATGTTTTAGATCAAGATTAAAACTGACCCATAAATTAAAAAAGTCGTTGTGACGTTGGATTTAGTCTAGTTGCGACTATTTATCACAGGTCTTTTTGCTCAAAAAAGCTAAGCTAGAAGTCGGCTTAAATTCATCTTATGGTGTAAAGATCTGTGCTATCCCGTGTATATTTATAAAAAAAATGATGGTCAAATTTTCGGATTGCTGGAAATTATCCACCGGTTAAAAAAAGAAAAAATATGAATTGAATATAAAATGGACAAAATCCATCAAGCTGCTATTGTGGCGGGTATAAAAATAAAATTTGGTTAAATTGAACAATGAATCAAAATAATAAGATTCTGATTGCTGCAAGCCTAGCGAATGGTGGTTGTTTCTCTATGATTTTGCCCATACTTGCACCTTTGGTTCGTCAAATGAAAATGACCGAACTGCAAGGTGGAGCCTTGATTTCGGCAGGAGCCTTATTGATGGCGATCGGGGCGATCTATATTTCTAAACAGCAAAATAAATACAGTATTTATAGTTTGTTAAGTATGGGTTTTATCGGTATGACCGTGACTTGGGGGTTATTTACTGCAGTTTTGGCTTATGGGCTTGAATATCATCTTGCTACGATGTTGCTATTTACTTTGTTATTGTTGGCTCGGGCAAGTATGGGCATTTTTATGGCTATGCCACAAATCGCTTTACAAACTTACGTCATGACCAAATATACCGAAGAACAGCAACGTAGCAAGACCATGTCCAAGTTTGGAGCGTTAAATAGTGCAGGTTTGGTACTTGGACCATTTTTAACGACGCTTTTATTGGCTTGGGGGATGCTAACGCCGTTATGGGTTGCCTTTATTATTTTTGCCTTAATTAGCGTATATATTGTCCTGAAATTTGATCGCAAGGAAGCTGGATTTTCTCATCCTTCTGGGCAGCCTATAACAACTGAAAGTATGACATCTATCCATAACCAAGCATTTTCTTTGCGTAACAGTATGGGCTGGTTTGGATTAGGATTTAGTCTCTATATTGCGATTGTCACAGTAAATCTAACCGCTGGCTTTTATATACAAGATCAATTTCAAAATTCGACCCAGCAGAGTGCAATTTACTTTGCCCAATGTTCTTTGATTGCCGGAATATCATTAGTAATTATGCAAACGGCTATTTCCAAGTTTTTACAATGGTCTGTGCAGCGCTTATTGTGGATTGGGTTGGTGTGCATGATGCTGGGCTTGCTGATCTCCGTTCGCACCACAGATATTCATATTTTTCAAAGTGCTTATATTTTATATGGCATAGCTGTTGCCTGTCTTACTCCGGCATTTACCACAGGTGCTGCGCAATCTGCACCACAGCATTTACAGGTTAAAGTTGCCAGTTTTTGTACTGCAACCCAAGCTTTGAGTTTTGTATTTGGTCCATTGGTCAGTACCGGTTTATATCAGTGGCATAGCCATTATCCATTTTATTTGTTAATGATCATGTTTGTATTGCTCGCTGTTTATTTTCTGCATTATCAAAAGAATATACAGTCATCTTCAGTTCCGGTGTGACTTTATTGATGAAGTTAGCGCTCCAAGTTGGTTCATGGAGATTTACAGATAAAGCAATAATGTGTGTGACACGATTTAAGTATGAAAAGCTGAATATAATTCACTGTGGGTTGAATATTACTAAATCAACACCTCGAGAAAATTAATATCATTCATGCTTTAATAAGGTGATTGAATTTAAAGTGATTTGATGTGTGTTCTTAAAGCCTTCTACGCCCGTTGTTCCTACACTTGCAGGGGATTATCCTGAATGGCATCGCGGACGCGAGCATTTTTCGTTATGGTACATTGAAATTGAGCATCCAGAATTATTAGAGTATTTAAATCAGCTGCGTTCGGTTTTTTCAGATTTTTTATACACGCCAAATACCCGTCAATTTCACATTACTGTATTTATTTGTGGTTTCCTTACGGAACAAAACCCTATTTGGGATGATGATTTTGCGATTGAAAAGATGCATCAACATATTCGACATTTAACAGATACTTTTCAGAATAAAATTCAGTTAAAAACAGGTCGCATCAACAGTTTTGAAAGTGCCTTATTTGTCGAAATTATGGATGAAAATGATGTGCTTTTAAAATTACGTCATTTATTTGGTCAAAGTTGCGATGAAATTGCACCGCTCGACTATTGTCCACATCTTACTTTAGGTTTGTATCATCAAGATTTTAATAGTGATTTAATTTTTAATCATATAAACAGCATCGAACAAAAAAGCTTTGAATTTTCAGTCGAGCAACTGACTTTTGGCACATATAACGCGAAAATATTGCAAGGTCAGCTCTATCCATTTCATCAATTTCAACTGGGTGACGTATGATGCAACTCATTTTAGGTGGCGCGCGTTCGGGTAAAAGTCGCCTTGCAGAACAAACTGCAAAAGATTCAGGTTTGGCGGTAACTTATATTGCCACCGCACAAGCGTTCGATGCCGAAATGCAGCAACGTATTCATCATCATCAAGCGCAACGTCCTGAGCATTGGACTGTGATCGAAGAGCCTTTGTATCTAGCCAATTGTCTAATCGAGCTTGATCAACCCAATCAAGTGATTCTGATCGATTGCCTGACTTTATGGATGAGTAACTTATTGATGCATGAAAATCCTGAATTGCAGATGCAACAATGCCAAAAACTGCTGGATATTTTACCGATATTAGACTCAGAGATTATTTTAGTCAGTAACGAAACCGGCCTAGGCGTGATCCCGATGGGCGAGATCAGCCGAAAATTTGTCGATGAATCGGGGCGTTTGCATCAACAGTTGGGGCAGATTGCCGATAAAGTTATATTTTGTGTTGCGGGTTTTCCCATGATTTTAAAAGGAGTGAAAGAATGAGCTGGTGGTTGGATGCGTGTAAAACGCCAAGTGCGGAAGTAAAAAAACTGGCTGAAGAGCGTCAATTACAACTGACCAAACCCACAGGCTCATTATCTGAACTTGAAACTACCGCAGTGCAACTGGCAAGTTTGCAAGACAATCCACGTCCCAATGTAGACCAGCCTTGGATCACGATTTTTGCCGGCGATCATGGCGTGATGGAAGAAAATATTTCTGCCTATCCTCAAGCTGTAACCCGTCAAATGCTGCAAAACTTCACTACTGGAGGCGCTTGTATCAGCGTAATTGCCAAAGAATACCAGGCCAAATTACAGGTGATTGACTGTGGTTCTGTAGGTGGTATTTATGAATATGCAGGCGTAGAACGGCATTGCATTATTCCAGGCACCGCCAATTTTGCCAAACAAGTTGCCATGACTAAAGCGGAGTGTATTGAAGCGATGAATCTGGGACGTCAAAGCGTTGAAGATGCCGTTGCTTATGGTGCGTCCATTTATGTCGCAGGAGAAATGGGTATTGGCAATACCTGTTCTGCATCAGCAGTGGCCTGTTTTTTACTGGATGAGCCTGCTGAACAGCTTACCGGTGTCGGTACAGGAATTCGTGAAGAACAACTGATTCATAAAAAAAATGTTATTAACCAAGCGATTTCCTTACACACAGATTATGTCGACCATGATACTTTTAAAGCACTTTGCGCAGTCGGTGGTTTAGAAATTGCAGCAATGACGGGTGCCTATATTCGCTGTGCACAGCTCGGATTGCCTATGGTGGTCGATGGCTTTATTACCACAGTTTCTGCGCTTGCCGCAGTACGTTTAAATCCTGCAGTTCGTGAGTGGATGCTGTTTGGCCATCAATCGGCTGAATATGGACATCAGCGTTTATTGCAAGAAATGAACGCCAATCCTTTACTGAAACTGAATTTGCGTTTGGGCGAGGGCAGTGGTGCCGGGGCTGCTTTAGGGGTGATTAAACTGGCATGCAGTTTACATAACAATATGGCCACTTTTGCACAAGCCGCCGTCATTGGTGAAAAAGTTTAATCCTAAAAGGATTCAACAGGATATTGAACATGTTAAAGATTGATCTGCTTCGTCATGGTGAAACGACTTTAAGTCATACCTTGCGGGGTTCTACAGATGACGATTTGACCGAATTCGGTTGGTCGCAGATGCAGCAGACTATAGATCAGTTTTTGCATGTTTCTGAGCAAGCTTCCCTGCATAACATGGTGCAATGGGATGTAATTTTTAGTTCGCCCTTAAAACGCTGTCGTTTATTTGCAGAATCGGTCGCAGATCAAAAGCAGCGACCTATCTTTTATGATGCAGGTTTGCAAGAAATGCATTTTGGCGATTGGGAAGGCATATCGACCCAAGTTATTTATGAAAATGAACCAGAATTGCTGGCGAATTTTTGGCAGCAACCGACTCAATTTACCCCACCCAATGCAGAAAACATGCAGGATTTTTATCAACGTATCTGCACTAGTCTTGAAAAAATGCAAATACAGATGCTGGAAAATGAATGGCAGCATGCTTTGGTGGTGACGCATGGCGGTGTGATTAAACTCTTAAAATGTATCGCTTTAAATCATTCACTGGATGAAATTTTAAAAATGACAGCCGAGTTGGGGCAACTTAATTCCTTTGCAATTCATGAAGATGCTTCAATCCATTTGCTCAAGGAATAATAGCAATGACAGCATTTTTTATTGCCTTGCAGTTTTTAACTGTATTTCCGATTCAATTGAAAGCAATGCCAAGCAGACAGCAAAATGGTCAATCTTTACTGTTTTATCCACTGATTGGTTTGATGATTGGTGTAATTCTATTTGCTATTACCATAGTGCTGCATGCATTGCCGGTGATCTTGCTCAGTAGCTTGATTTTAGTGGTGTGGATCTGGCTGACGGGTGGTTTGCACCTGGATGGTTTAGCTGATACTGCGGATGCCTGGGTCGGTGGTTTTGGTAATAAAGAGCGTACTTTAACCATCATGAAAGACCCGAGTTGTGGGCCGATTGGGGTTTTAAGTTTAATTATTCTGTGTCTGATTAAATGGTCAGCACTGTATGTATTATTAGAAAACCAACTCTATTCAGCACTACTTTTATTTCCGGTATTGGGTCGCTTAGCGCCACTATTTTTATTTTTGACTACTCAATATGTGCGTGAAAAAGGTTTAGGTTCTTCAATCGCAGAATTCACTCCTAAAACGGGTGCGGTCATCATATTCATATTATGTTTGGTTGCATCAGTGTATTTTGCATGGGTTGGTATTTTAACTGCACTAATATTTATAGGAACGCTAATTTATTTAAGACGCAAATTTATTCAGCGAATTGGCGGGATTACCGGTGATACAGTCGGAGCAAGTATTGAAATTTGTGAGGCGGTGAGTATTTTCAGTCTGGCTGTATTGAGTTTTTATTTACCTGTGATTTGGCTTTAAATATTCATGTTTTATGAAGCGTGATTCCGCTGTATAGAATCACGCTTATATTGGCTTCAACTGTGTATGATTAAAGGTAAGTCACTACAAATCGAATAATCGCAGGTCCTAACAAGACCATAAATACCCCAGCAAGTACCATCGTTAAACAGGCAAAACCCTCTTCTTCACGATGGCGCATAAAAGCTTTAATGGTGCCAAATCCGTGTGCTTAATTACCTAAAGCAGTTCCTTGCGCAAAGCGTGAATTAATCTTTAAAGCAATCAAACTCATATCTGCTATGGCAACCCCTGCAATACCGGTAATCATGGTAAATAAAATCACCAGTTCAACAGAACCGTCAATATTTGAAGTCAGTTCCATGGCAAATGGTGTAGAAATAGAACGTGTCATTAAGCTATAAGTGGTTTCTTGATCAAAACTGAATAACTTTGCCAAATAAAACGCGCTTATAACACCCGCACTCATTTCTACAATGGATCATTTTAAAAAGCTAAATATAATAAAGTTTTTGTTTGGTATTTTGTGGATTCAGATTACAAGCCTTTCAATATCGAGCTGAATGCGGTAACTTTTCTGGGTTAAACTTATTGTTGATGATTTTCTTTATGAAATGGGATGACATTGGAGAACAACCGTGTTCAATCGCCAGAACCTTATCAGTCATTGGCGATCGTTGGACATTACTGATTTTACGCAATGCTTTTTTAGGAACACGCCGTTTTGAATCCTTTCAACAAAATTTAGGGGTAACCCGGCATGTGCTGTCTGATCGTCTAAAACGTCTGGTTGAAAATGATATTTTAGTCAAAACCCCTTACGTGCAACGACAAGAGCGGTATGAATATCGTTTAACAGAAAAAGGTCTGGCGCTTTATCCGATTTTAATGTCGATGGCGAATTGGGCAGATGACTGGATGAATGAGGGTTTTGGAAAGCCGATGCAATATATCCATAAAAGCTGCGGTCATAAAATTACCCCACGCCTGGTGTGTTCCGAATGTAATGAAACTATCCATGCCAAGCAAGTTAAACCCGAATTGACCCAAGATTATTTTACTTATCTAGAACGCCATAAAATACAGTCTTAAACCTGAATCAATAACGGATTTTGTTTCATAAATAATTTTTTAATTACTAGTAAGTCTTTCGTAAAACTAAAATAAAAATAGATGAGCTATTGGGAGTGTGGTATGGATGCCACACGTTTCCCATCACGACAAAGATGTCATATATGAGAAACAAAAGGCATAAAAATTTAATCAATCAAGTGAGGCAGTACTGATTTTAAAGAGGCTAATATTGAACATTTTTTGACTTATACACGTTAGCTAAAATTTATAGACAATTTGGTGGTTTAGGAATACCTGCCAAACGGCTTAAATGACGTGCCACCAATCCGGTATTAAATTTGTCTTGTAATACTGCATTATTAATGTCGAAACTGACCTTTTTCATCAGAAATTTAATCAGTGGGCGCGTCGCAGGCGAATGACCAAACTGTTGATAGAACTGGCGTACTGCATGCAAAACTTCAAAATGCCAGGTAGTAAGTTCTAAACTTAAAGTATTCGCCAATTCTTGAGCAACTTCTTCATTCCAAATGGTGTAATCGACTAAGTGACCATCTTGATCGAGTTCTAAATTCATCATTAATCTCAAATTAGTTCAAACGAATACAACGGGTATGATTCAGGCAGATATCAGCAAATTCGGCATAAGAAATGATTTGCATATTTGCTGTCTTTTGTCCCGCTAAAATTTCAGCATCATTTTCCAATACATAAATGCAATTCAATTTTTGCAAGAAAGATTGTTGCATCTGTAATACGGATTCACCCATTAAAATAACGGTATCTTCAGGACTATAAAGTTGTTCCAGTTTTGCCAGTACAGAAGGGGTAGCTGAAAAAGTACTTTGCACTAAATATAAGCTTTTATTCGACATGATTATTTCACTCTTTATTCTTACCAGTACAGCACAAAATCAAAACTTTGAATAAACTCACTATTGAGCTCAACAAATTCAATATCTTGTTGAGTCTGGATCACAAAGCAAGAGTTTTGATTCTTATTTTCCACCAAAACCGGTGTAAGGTCGTAAAACTCAAAGCTATCGACCATATTGGATGCGATTTTAAAGGCATGTTTAAGCTGTTCAAATTGCAGATCTGAATTGAGCAAACTTAAGGCTGCATCTTGCAGCAACACTTTGACTTCACAACCAAAAGTCGCTAACACCATCGTTGCAGACAAGCTTTCATGCACTTGTAAATTGGCAAGATTGGCTTGAGTTAAAATAACGAGTACAGATTTCACACAATTTACCTTTTAAAAGCAACAAATTCCAAAAAATAACGTCTTAGAATTGAATCAGACGCTGTGCTGATTGGACGGCATCGGCAAGTTCACCCAGTCCAACCAATTCAAAGCCTTGCGCAAGATTATGTTGGCTAATTTGATGTCGTTGTGCATTTTCATGATCGGTAATACCACGCGCCAAGGCAGCACTAACGCAAACAGGTAAACGAATGGCTAACTTTTGCCACTCTTCAGTCAAATGACGTTGATCATCAGGAGCCCACTGCAAGGCATTTGCAACAGAAACACCGTCTTGATAAAAAAACACCCGAAATGCTTGGTTCTTAGCCTTTAAAGCCTGTGCTAAGCCTAGAGCATG
Source organism: Acinetobacter sp. SFB (assembly GCF_001647545.1). Classification (GTDB taxonomy): domain Bacteria; phylum Pseudomonadota; class Gammaproteobacteria; order Pseudomonadales; family Moraxellaceae; genus Acinetobacter. The sequence continues at coordinate 401,528 of NZ_LSZH01000012.1, read as the reverse complement.
CCAAGCATATATAGAGGTCGGAGCGGAGGTAATTAGTAATAAGGTACTCATCGAAATTCACTTGAGGAATGCCCAATCCAATGTCGAGGCATCCAAACTTCATAAGAAAAAGGTAGTATACAATGATTTTAGTGACTGGTGGTTTAGGCTTTATTGGTTCACATATTGCTTTAAGCCTCATGGCGCATGGGCAAGAAGTCATTATTGTCGACAATTTATCCAATGCAAGTTTACAAACCTTAGAACGACTCGAATTTATTTCCGGCATGTATGTGCCATTTGTCAAAATCGATATTCGCAATACACCGGCTTTAAACAAAGTTTTTGAACAATATTCTGTAGAAGCGGTCATTCATACCGCAGGCTTTAAATCAATTGAAGAATCAGCGCTTAAACCGCTGGAATATTATAACGATAATGTCAGCTGCATTATGAGTTTGCTGCGCGCTATGCAGCGTACTGGAGTGCGAACTTTTATCCATTTGTCCAGTTTGGCGGTATATGGAGCGTCGAGTTCAACCCTCTCAGAAGAGATGCCTTTTAATTATTCTTATCCAAATCCTTATATCAAGTCGCAACAAATGGCAGAAGAAATCATCCGAGATACCGCACTGACAGACAGTGAATGGAAAATTGCGATCTTGAGATTAAGTAATATTGCGGGTGCATTTGAACATGCTGTTTTAGGCGAGTTTGTTGCACCTTTACCTAAAAATATTATTCCTTTGGCATTGCAAGTTGCAGCCAAGCAACGAGACTATATTGAATTACGTCAGCAAGCTCAAACCTTAGACCGTACCGTTGAACGCAGTTTTTTACATGTACTGGATTGCTGTGATGCGATTATAGCGACTTTACAGTGGCTAAGAAGTCAGCCCCATACCTGTGATGCTTTTAATATTGCAGGGCAAAATATGTCTATTCGTGCTTTACTGAGTGAAGTCGCTAAAGTGACCAATAGTGAAATTAAAACGATAGATGCGCCGTTTTATGCCTATGCTGAATTAGACCAGATTGGGGCAACTGCAAACAAGGCACGTGAAATTTTAAAATGGCAGCCTAAACGTACAATTACTCAAATTATTGAGGACTCGTGGCGATTTTATCAGCAAACCCTAAAAGGGCGTTAGAATTCGTATATAAATAATAATCATTTACATTTGAAAATTGATTGATTAAGATCATTAAATATGTCAAAACTTAATAAATTGACTATCGCTATAAAACCACATTGAAATGAGGAAGATGATGCAGACACGTATTGAACACGACACTATGGGTGATGTTGAAGTACCGAGTGAAGCAATGTGGGGAGCGCAAACTCAACGTAGTTTACAAAATTTTAAAATTGGGCAAGAACGCTTACCACGGCCCATGATTCGTGCGATGGGCTTGGTAAAAAAAGCAGCAGCCATCACCAATGCCGAATTAGAGCAAATTCCTCATGAATTGTCGCATTATATTGTGGGTGCAGCAGAAGAAGTGATTGCTGGAAAATGGGATGCACAATTTCCATTGGTGGTGTGGCAAACAGGTTCAGGTACGCAAAGCAATATGAACTGTAATGAAGTCATTGCCAATATTGCCAATCAAAAACTGGGTAATGCTTTAGGTTCGCAAAAACCGGTACATCCAAATGATCATGTAAACCGTGCACAATCGACCAATGACTCATTTCCAACGGCTATTCATGTTGCAGCGAGCCTGCAAATCAATGAATTGCTTATTCCAGCAGTAACTCGTTTACGCGATACATTAGAGAAAAAATCGAAAGAATTTTCAGATATAGTTAAAATTGGACGTACACATTTACAAGATGCGACACCGTTAACACTGGGACAAGAATTTAGTGGTTATGTGGCGCAGCTCGATCATGGCTTAAAACGGTTAGATTATGCTTTATTGGGCTTATATGAGTTACCTTTAGGTGGTACTGCTGTAGGAACGGGCTTAAATGCGCACCCTGATTATGCAGTCAAAGCAGCCGCACAATTGGCGACTTTGACCGATTTGCCATTTGTTACTGCACCGAATAAATTTGAAGCATTGGCAGGACGTGATGCTGCAGTATTTGCCTCGGGTGCTTTGAAAACATTAGCAGCCAGTTTAAATAAAATTGCCAATGATATTCGCTGGTTAGCCAGTGGGCCACGTTGCGGTTTTGGCGAAATTCGCATTCCTGAAAATGAACCCGGCTCAAGCATTATGCCAGGCAAGGTTAATCCGACTCAAAGTGAAGCCATGACCATGGTGGTCGCACAAGTGTTGGGTAATGATACGACAATCAATGTCGCTGGTGCTTCGGGTAATTTTGAGCTTAATGTGTTTATGCCGGTGATTGCATTTAACTTATTGCAATCAATTCAGTTACTGGGCGATGCATGTAATAGCTTCAATGATCATTGTGCGGTGGGTATTGAACCAAACCGTGAAAAAATTGATTATTTCTTGCATAACTCGTTGATGTTAGTCACCGCTTTAAACCCTGTGATCGGTTATGAAAATGCTGCGAAAGTGGCAAAAACGGCCTATAAGGAAGGCAAGACTTTAAAGCAGGTTGCGGTTGAATTGAACTTGGTGACTGCAGAACAGTTTGATGCCGTGGTGATTCCTGAAAATATGGTTTCACCTAACGTAAAATAAGCATCTAAAGGCCTGGACACTGATCTATTGATCATCAGTGGTTTTTATCTGCTGCATATATGCGTACAATATAGCGAGAAATTAACTGCTGATGATTGATTATGCTTAATGTTTATTTAACAGATGTTCAGAAAAAGGTGCAATTTAAGGATTATCCTGGCGAGCATCCTGTTAAATTTATTTTGAATTTTAAAAAGATTTTTCCGAGTGTGATGGAACTGCTGCTTCCAGTACTTCCTAACGACGAAAATCTGGATGAAATGACCTGGGAATCGACCACAGAAGATTTCGAGTTGTTTAAATTATTATTAAGCGGCTGGGGCGTAATTGAATTACGTCTAAATGCGATTACGCAATTTAAAAACAAGAACTATGCAGATCAATTGATAAAAGCTGCGCAACAAAAACGTAGAGAGTTTGCCGAAGCTCACAAGACTCTGAAAACAGTTGAACTGGATTATTTGTTTATGCACGAAATTCATGCATTGATTGATGCTGAACTGGTTGAAATTGGTCAGAAATTCTATTTGCCAACCTTACGTGATATCTGGAAGCATAAAGTATCGCAAAGTATATTGAATGCTAAATTTTAAAAAAGAATGAAATAGTGTAAAAATCCTTCAAATATTGGAGGATTTTTTTATTACTGATGAATTTATTAAAGATATGTTTAAATTATATGCATAACTCTTTATCAAAAATTAATGATTTAATTATCAATAAAATGTACTAGATATTGGAATTATTATTGCATATGGTAGGGCAACAGCAAATTTGCATCTGCATGGTTATGAAAGTTGATATTTCACATTTTCTTAACAGTGCAGGCAGGTTGTTTCAAATCTTCCCGAGGAAATATCAAAGGATTTTATTTAATGTCGAATCAGTTTTTAGATTTAATTAATAAACGTCGTACTATTTATGCAGTGGGCAAAAATGTAGAGCAAAGCCCAGAATACTTAACTGAATTGATTCAACATGCTATTAAGCAAAGCCCATCATCTTTCAATTCGCAATCTTCACGTGCCGTGATTTTATTTAATGACCAACATGAAAAGTTTTGGGGCTTTGTGAAAGAAAAACTCAAGTCTTATGCAAAAGATGAAGATGCCGCTGCAAAAACCAGTGCCAAAATGGATAGCTTCGCCGCTGGTGTAGGGACGGTGTTGTTTTTTGAAGATATGGATGTGATTCAAGGCTTGCAAGAGCAGTTCCCATCTTATGCCGACAATTTTCCAGTCTGGGCAGAACATTCAACCGCGATTGCGCAGTTCGCGACCTGGACAGCATTACATACCGATGGTTTAGGTGCATCTCTTCAGCATTACAACCCAATTGTAGATGAACAGGTTCATGCTGAATGGAATATTCCTGCAAGCTGGAAACTTCGTGCACAGTTAGTGTTTGGTTCAGTAGAAGCTGAAGCCAAAGACAAAGGTTATATAGATGATGCAGTGCGCTTTAAAGTTTTTAAATAATTGTTAATTTTAAAACAAAGAAGGTAGAAAAGAGAGGTCAATATGACCTCTCTTTGTTTGAATCTGCCTTTATAAAAGGTGATTTTCGATTTACCCTATTTTTTAGATGCCTGTTTTTAAGCAGAGACGTGTTGGCGTTTGCTTGCCTTACGACCGTGTAATAGGTAATAGATAAGGATACAGACTAAAACACACATTGCACTGTAGAAATACAGTTGTGAATAGTCAATATAATCCAATGCCTGACCAATGAAATAAGGACCAAAACCTAAACCTGCATCGAGGAAAATAAAGAAGGTAGAGGTTGCAAACCCCATCCGTTCAATACTGGCACTTTTTACCGCAACAGTTTGGCAAACCGATTGAATATTACCATAACCAAAACCCAGTAAACCTGCACACACCAACAGCATAAATGAACTTTGTACCTGACTTAATAAAATCATGGCAATTGCCATAATAATAAAAGCAGGATACATAATGATATTTTCGCCTTTACGATCCATCAATGGGCCGGTAAATGGACGGGATATCAAGATTGCAATGGCATACATCAAGAAGAAAAAAGATGCGGTTTCCACCAGATCAATTTCTTTGGCATAAAAATTGATGAAGGACAACACGCCTGAATAGCAAATAGATGCCAATAACATAATAAAAGAAATCGGTAGTGCTTTATATTCAATAAATTGCGAAATCCAGCGGGGTTTTTCAGCGGATACAGAAATATCCAGCGGGTTGTTTTGTTGCACCAGATTAGGCACTTGAATCAGCAGCGCAACTACAAGACAGCTCACCGCAATAATGCTTGAAACAATAAAAATGGAATCATAACCAATGTGCAGCATCATCCAGATGGCAAGGAAAGGACCAATCGCGGTTCCCAAAGTACTGCTCATGCTGTAATAACCAATCCCTTCACCGCGACGAGTTGGCGGCAAGACTTGCGCAATAATGGTGCCTAGAACAGTGGAGGCCATACCCATCATAAAACCATGCATAAAGCGCACAAGTAAAAGCATGCCTACATCGAACTTCATAAAATAGAAGCCGGAAAAGACCAGGAAGCCGATTAAACCGACAATCAGTGTAGTTTTATGTCCAAAGCGTTCCAAAAATTTGCCTACAAACAAACGGCCAATTAGCGTACCGACAATAAATAAACCCGAGACCAGACCTGCTTGTGCCGTGCTTGCACCGAGCTCGGCTACCGCATAACCGACAATAACCACTACAAGCAGATAAAAGGTCAGTACCAGTTGAAAGTTAATAGCGCTGACAAGAATAAAATTTCTTGACCATAGGGGGGCATTTTCATTCATGGTTGTATACCTGATTTAAGATCTTGCAAATGGTCCATAAGTGTATGAAGCGTAGTCAGGGTACTTTTTTGCATATCTTGATCTAGTGGCAAGAGCAATTGTTGTTCAAACACATCCATTTTTTCAGAGCAAATTTGAAAAAGTTGTACACCTTTTTGACTCAGGATCAGTTTCTTTTGCCGTTTGTCTTCAGTATCGACTTGTTCAAGCACTTTCAGTTGCATCAGGGCATGAATACGTTTTGCAATGGACGGTTTGGAGACATTCAGATACTCGGCAATGTCGATCGAAGTACAACCTTTTTTTAATTGAATCACATACAGCACTTGCCATAAGGAATAATTCAATTGATGGGGCAATAAAATGGTATTGATTTCATCACTCATGAGACGTGCGCAGCGTAATAATGAAGCTCGAAATTTAAGTTGAGGTGACATTATAGTTAGCCAGGGTAACTAAATTAATTCAACTTTACGCCTCTTTATAAGATGGTTCAAGTATTAAGCAGGGTGAAAATAACTTTTCAAGATAAAAAAAGACCCATGACTTAAAGTCAGTTGCCTGTCTCCTTATTAGTACAGAGTTTTAAACACGTTTATTTCGAGCTACAGCAGCTATTTATAATGCCACAGGGTCGAACTTCACCTTTATCTGTATAAAAAATTGGATACCATGTTTTAGAGATGAAATGAATAAGCCATTTTTACTGACATCGTCATGAATATTCATTTCTTTCCTCGATATATGAGGAAAAATATAGCCAGTATTTGAAATTTAAGCTGTTTAAATGATGTTGAAATAATAAATCAACATACTTTTCAGAAGTTTCGAGGGTATGCTGAAACAGGTCAAAACAACAATATAACGCGATTGTGTATTTTCGTGTTCATTCACCATATTGACGAATTAAAAAGGTGATGTTATGAATCTAGGATTAACCGCACTTGAACTGGCACGAATTCAATTTGCTTTCACCGTATCATTTCATATTATTTTTCCTGCAATTTCTATTGGTCTTGCAAGCTTCCTTGCTGTTTTAGAATGGCGCTGGCTCAGAACTCAAAATCCGGTCTATCAAGACCTGTTTAAATTTTGGGTCAAAATATTTGCCATTGCCTTTGGTATGGGCGTGGTTTCTGGCGTGGTGATGAGTTATCAGTTCGGAACCAACTGGAGTGAATTTTCACGTGTATCGGGCAGTATAACGGGACCGCTTTTAGCCTATGAGGTACTGAGTGCCTTCTTTCTGGAGGCCGGATTCTTGGGCATTATGCTGTTTGGTTGGGGGCGCGTTGGTCCTCGGGCACATTTCTTTGCCACCGTCATGGTGGCAGTCGGAACCTGTATTTCCATGTTCTGGATTTTATCATCTAACAGCTGGATGCAGACCCCACAAGGTTTCAGCATTGAAAATGGCCTTATTGTTCCGCAAGACTGGCTGGCCATTATATTCAACCCTTCTTTCCCGTATCGTCTGGCACATATGGCCATGGCTGCATTCTTGGTGTCAGCCTTGCTGGTTGCCAGCACGGCAGCATGGCATTTAATCAAAGGTCGCCGTGATGCATTGGTCAAAACCTCTTTTTCCATGGCCTTATGGATGATATTGGTACTCACACCTTTACAGGTTTTGATCGGAGACATGCATGGCGTCAATACCTTAAAGTATCAACCGGCGAAAATCGCTGCAATAGAAGGACACTGGGAAACCAATCATAATGAAGGAATGCCTTTGTATTTATTTGGTATTCCAGATATGCAGGCAGAAGAAACCAAATATGCAATAGGTATTCCAAATATGGGAAGCCTGATTTTAACCCATTCCATGAATGGTAAAGTTCAGGGCTTGAAAGAATTTGCACCTGAAGATCGGCCAAATTCTACCATTGTGTTTTGGAGCTTCCGGATCATGGTCGGCTTGGGCGTATTGATGCTGTTATTAGCGTTAGTCGGTTTATGGCTTAGAAAAACTGGCCGGTTCTATGAAAGTCAATGGTTTCACCGTTTTGCTTTATTGATGGGCCCCTCCGGTTTTATCGCAATGTTGGCTGGCTGGTTTACTACTGAAGTGGGACGTCAACCTTGGGTGGTTTATGGGGTGATGCGAACTAAAGATGCCTTATCTCCAGTGTCGGCAGAACAAGTCGGATTAACCCTGATTATTTTTGTAGTGGTGTATTGCGTGGTCTTTGGTATTGGCATTTATTACATGTTGCGAATCATGCATAAAGGTCCGGAATTTGTTCATTCAGTACCACACAGTGAAGAAAAGGTCATTCAAGCCTCGCATCGTCCATTGGGCAGTACGGATGAAGAGCTGGATGGTCAGCCTCTCGATAATCACCAGGAGAATGACAAATGATTGATTTATCTTTTATCTGGATTGTAATTATTGCCATTGGCGTACTGATTTATGTGGTACTGGATGGTTTCGACTTAGGCATCGGCATCTTATTTCCTTTCTTTAAAGGGCAACAAGAACGTGATGTGATGATGAATACTGTCGCCCCAGTATGGGATGGTAATGAAACCTGGATGGTATTGGGTGGGGCAGGCTTATTTGCTGCATTTCCCTTGGTGTATTCGACGGTACTTTCTGCGCTGTATTTGCCCATAATTCTGATGGTGGTGGCGCTTATTTTCCGTGGAGTGGCTTTCGAATTCCGTTTTAAATCCAGACGTAACCGACATCTTTGGGACATTGCTTTTATTGGCGGCTCCATTTTAACCGGATTTTTTCAAGGTATTATTCTAGGTGCATATATTCAAGGGATTAAAACCACCAATGGGGTATATACCGGGGGTGGCTTGGATTGGCTCACTGCATTTTCAGTCTTTACCGGTATAGGTGTGATCGTGCTTTATGCCACTTTGGGCTGTGGCTGGCTGATCTTTAAAACGGATGCAGACTTGCAAAATCGAATCTATCAGCTCATGCCGAAGATGATTATTGCCTTATTTATTATTTTTGGTGGTGTCAGTATTTATACTCCTTTGGCACATCCGGCAATTGCAGAAAGATGGTTCAGTCAACCGCAACTGACCTATTTTAGTCCTGTCCCGATTCTGGTTTTAGTGTTTACCTTTATGGCTTTACGCGCCTGTAAACAGCGCAAAGAACTTAGTCCATTTATCTACACGCTGGCTTTGGTGATTTTGGCTTATACGGGCTTTCTCATCAGTTTATGGCCTTATATTATTCCGCCATCCGTTACCATCTGGGAGGCAGCCGCCCCAGAAAGTAGCCAGTTATTTGCCTTAATTGGTGCGCTACTGCTGATTCCGATTATTTTGATGTATACAGCATTATCCTATTGGGTCTTCCGCGATAAAGTCCGTATTGGTGATAAGGGCTATCATTAAGGAGGAAATATGAAACTCTCACAAACCCAGTGGTTTATTCTGTTGTGGCTTGGTGGATTTTTTGCTTTAGCGCTAGTGGCTGGGGCATTCAGACTCTTGATTCAATTGGCCTATATCTAATCAACAACCAAATTCACTTTAGAAAGTGGTCTGCTAAAAACAGACCACTTTTCACATGTAAAACAGACCGCTTTATCATGATTTAAGTTCTATAGTATGTTTATTCATTTTATAGCGCGTATTGTTTGAGGCGATCATGCTGCAAAGTCTAAGCTTCCAATTTATTTTAGATTTTTTTAACTTGAATCAAATTGATTCGGAAAAAATCTTGCAAAGACTCGGAATTCAATCTCTTGACGAATTTGATGCCATTCTTCAGCAAAGTCTAGCCGTCAGGTCTATGCAGCAATTATCCCATAATTACATCCTGCAAAGCACGACTTTGGAAAATAACCTAAGTTATTTATTTACACCTTTTATTCATGCAGTCTTAAATCAGAATACGATTTATATCGCACCCAGACAGAATATTGTTGAACAGGTATATACCCATTATTTTCGTCTTGATGCTTTAGAACTGAAAAATCAGCAATCCATTGCTGAAATGAATCTATGTCTAGATTTGGTGCCCACTGGGTTTAATGTGGTTGAGTTTAGAGTCTATGCTTTAGCCAAAGCCTTGCTTGATCCTGCGTGTCAGCATATAACTATAATCGGGCAGAGTGGACTGGATTCTTATGCAGAACAAAAGTTAGCAAGTCTATTCGGGGTTCAGATTGAGGAAATTTCTCTGGATCAAAAACAGTGTAATTTGGCAGAAATTGATTTTAAAAAACTATTCTGGAAAAGAAAGACTCCAGAATTAGCACGAGTTTGTCAAAACATCACAAATGAAAATGCACCTTTAGTCAGTCGTCAGTTCCGTATGAAATTAAATGATGCAGCGCATTTGATTGACGATTTGATGTACAGCGAGCATCTTTTTGAAAAATTATCTGTTTTTGGTGAATTTACCGAAACCATCTTTAAAAACAGTCTTGAATCAAAATTGAGATATGCTAATGAACGAAGCTAAATAACCTTTCTCATATTTGGTGCTGTGAAGCAGTTTACTGTTAGGCTGAATGTTCCTTAGTTTTTCTTCTTGGCAAGGAGCAAGGAACTAAAGTATATGCCTTCATATCAGAAGAGGCTGCCTGAAGCAGCAAAGCTACAAGCTCAAAAAGATAATTCAATCTTAATATTAAATTTTTTGAAGACATTGCCTTGTTTCGATAAGGCAATTTTTAATTGTTGTCTAAATAAGTTGGATGCGTGCAGGTTATGAAATGAAAAAAAATGAATTTGTCCAATTGTTAAATCAAAATCTTGCACAGAATAATGAAAGTAAATTAAGAACCAAGATATATTTAGCCATTAAAGAAACCTTGCCACAATTACATCTGCAGTCTGATTTTAAATGCCCATCCACACGATTTTTATCCGAGCACTTAGGTGTATCACGTGACACCATGGAAAAAGTATATGCCCAATTAGAACAAGAAAGAATATTTGAGCGAATCAAAGGGAAAGGTACGTTTATTAAAGCACAAGTAAAACTAGAACAGCTGCCTTCTGAAACGGTTGAATATCGACTTCCAGAAAATACCGAACAATTAGAGAATTTATTTTTTGATCAAAACCTGAATTTTTTTGCTGACGGTATGCCTGAAATACGCAATTTCCCGTTTAAAAAATGGTATGAAACAGAAAAAAATGCGCTAAACCAGTATGGTTTAAATATCTTTTTAAAAGATAATGCAAGTGGCGATGATTTATTGTGTCAGCAAATTGCCCAACATATTAATTTGAACCGTAATGCACACGTATCTGCAGAACAAGTGCTTATTGTGAATAGTACCCAGCAAGCTTTATATCTGTGTGGACGGGTATTATTCAATCCGAATGATAAAATTATTATGGAAAATCCATATTATTCGAATGCCTACCAACTATTTAAGCATATGAATCTGGATTTAAAATGTATTGGCCTAGATCATGAGGGATTAAAAATACAAGACTGTGCTGATATTCATGATGCGATAGCAATTTACGTCACACCTGCCAGTCAGTATCCGAGTGGTATTCAAATGAGTACACCACGAAAAAAGCAAATTATTGAATATGCAGAAAAAAACAACAGTTATATTGTTGAAGATGATTATGATGCACTGTTATTAAATAAAACGGATAATACTGCCATTTTAGGTTTAGACCCTTATCAACGGACGATTTATCTTGGTTCTTTCAGTAAATATATTTTACCAAGTTTACGACTCTCTTATATGATTTTGCCCAAAGCTTTAATTGAGCCTTTTAAGCGTTATCGCAATTATATTGATGGCAGTGCACCGTCCCAATATTTTCAGGTTTTACTTGGAAATTTTATGCAACGCGGCTATTACGCCGAATATTTAAGGCAAATGCAGCAACTCTATCTAAAACGTTATCAAACTTTTATGACCAGTTTTGAACGCTATTTATCTGAATTTTGCTTTGTAAAAGAGCAGCATCCGGTGATGCAAGTCGCATGTTATTTTAAGTCCGAGATTCCGCATATACTTGAACAAGCTTTGGTCAAGGGTGCAGAGCTAGACAATATTGCCATTACCCGCCTAAGCCAGTTTTATGAATATGATAATGAATATGGTTTTGTATTGGGGTTTAGCTCACTTAACGACACTGAAATTAAATTATGCATGAAAAAATTACACCAGCTCATACAAAATGAATTGGCGCGTTTGACATAGAAATTTATTTTAATATTGAGAGGTATTTAAAATTGAGATTTAAATACCTCTATCTTAATATTTGAATTTATAAAAATATTATTTACTCTGTTTACGATAAACACTTGGGCGTACAGGACGGGAGCTTTTCCATAAACCTTTTTTCTGTTTTTTTGCTTTATTTTGCAAGTTCAACATATAAAGTAAATGATTTTTATCCTTAATATATTCCTCATATACCCATGCAGCACCACGTTTAACAATTTCTTCATTAATATTCTTGCGATAGCGATATACCACACCGACACAGCGTCCATAACGGTCGATATCGGTAATTTTTACCCGGACCATTTTATTTTTTACCATGCTTTGAACCAGGCGCTGAGACTCCTTGCCATAGCTTTGGCTAGATTCAGGTGCATCCACATAAGCAAAGCGTAATTTGGTTTCAGAACGCCTTATATTAAAACGGTAGCAGGTAAGGGTATCGCCGTCACTTACTGCACTCACACGACACCAGTATTTTTTGCCTTTCTTAAAAGGACGAAATAAATCCTTCAAATAAATAGTGATTTTATGCAGTAAATAATAGGAAAAGCATAGGGCCAGTAGTCCGAGCACAATTTGCCAGGTGGTAGAGAGATGCAACAAAGTTATAATCCAAATCCTTAAAAATGAGCTGTATATAAACACAGCAAAGACATGGATCATTGTAGGGGAAAGCCATACTGCATAAGGCTTAAAAGCTAAACAGTCAGTGTTTTATTTTGTACTATTGAAAATAGCCTAAGCATTTTATAAATCCCAAAAGATGCCTGTATAAATAAATAGCCTAAGCAAAAATTTTAGAAATTTCACTTCTTAAAAATTTATGACGTAAATTTAATTCAAGATCCTTATGCCAATACATCCCCATATCAAGATTAGGCAGTTCAACAGGAACATCAAAAATATTCAAACCGCCTATTAACTGTAAATGAACCAATATATGTTTAGGAATGGTAAGAATAGCTTGGGATTGCTGACTTAAAATCTGCAAGGCAGTTGAATAATGCTGACAACGTAAAAAAACCTGACGGGAAAATTGTTTTCGATTCAAATAAATATCTTCAATTAAAACCCCGGTGCGTCGTGATGAAACTCCAATATGCGGGGAGGCCAGGTAGATATCTTCTGTCATGCTTTGCTGTTGAGTACACACTACAAATTGGTCTTGCACCAGTTTTTCAAACTGAATTTTTTCGCCAAAGTTTTGTTCTAAATCAATTACAAAATCAATTTGCTGAGTGGCAAGATCGGTCACCACATTTTTACGGTCCAGCTTAATACTGGAAAACTGAATGGCTAAATTAAGTTGGTGAAAATGCGTCACCAGTTTAGGGAAGATAATCGGTTCAATTTCATCATGCACTGCAATTTTTAAAGTTTGCACCATGCTTGAATCAAAATTTTGTTTCTGTAGTGAAATACCTTGAATTGCAATCAAGGCATTTTTAATTACAGGATAAATTTGTTCCGCAAAGGGAGTAGGTAACATTTTATTGCCTGCACGGACAAATAAATCATCCTGCAAATGTTGTCTTAAGCGTTGTAAGGCATGGCTGGCAGCAGATTGAGTGATAGATAAGATTTGAGCAGACTTGGAAATACTTTTTTGCTCAAAAATCGCAATAAAAAGTGGATATAAATTAATATCGATACGGTGAAAAATTGCCATATCAACTGTAGTGCCAATCGCATTTTTATTATGAATACTGTTCATAGTTATCTATTGAATTAAATCATTTTGTTCATAATGATTTTCAAGCTAAGGTGTTGTCAAGAGTAGTAATAACAATATTTTAAGGGGAATCGACATGTTTGAATTATCAGCACGTGCACAAGATTTTATAGAACGCACCAAAGCTTTTATCAAAAATGAAATTGAACCTGTTGAAACAGGGTTTTGGAACGATGTTCATCAGTTAAATCAAGGGGGGGACTGGACCACATGGCAATGGCCAACTCAACTTGAAATATTAAAAAATAAAGCCAAAGTAGCCGGACTTTGGAATATGTTTTTACCAGATCCTGTTTTAGGTCAGGGTTTATCTGTACAGGAATATGCACACATTGCCGAACTGACAGGTCGCAGTTTAATTGCGCCCATCGTATTTAACTGTAATGCACCGGATAGCGGCAACATGGAAGTCTTATGGCGTTATGGTTCTGATGCGCAAAAACAGCAATGGTTAACGCCCTTGCTTGAAGGCAAAATCCGTTCAGTCTTTTGTATGACTGAACCCGATGTAGCTTCTAGCGATGCAACCAATATGCAAGCGACCGCAGTGATTGATGGTGATGAAATTGTTTTAAATGGTCGTAAATGGTGGTCGTCAGGTTTAGGTGATCCAAACGCAAAAATCATCATTTTTATGGCGCATACCCCTGATGAAAGTAAAGACCGACATCATCAACATTCTATGGTTTTAGTCCCTATTGATACGGTAGGCGTGAAAATTGAACGGATGTTGCCTGTGTTTGGTGATTATGATGCACCACATGGCCACGGTGAGATCAGCTTTAATCATGTACGTGTGCCAATTGCCAACTTTATTGGCGGAGCTGGACAAGGTTTCGAAATTGCGCAAGGTCGTTTAGGTCCAGGCCGGATTCATCACTGTATGCGTTGTATTGGCGCGGCAGAAAAATCTTTAGAGTTGATGATTGACCGTGGCATGAGCCGAACTGCTTTTGGTAAAGAAATTTTAAAATTGGGCGGTAATCTGGAACGTGTGGCGGAAGCCCGAGTTGCCATAGATCAAGCGCGCCTTTTAACTTTGTATGCCGCTTATAAAATGGATACTTTAGGCAATATGGCGGCTTTGACTGAAATTTCTGCGATTAAAGTGGTTGCGCCCAGTGTGCTGGAAAAAGTGGTGGATATGGCTATTCAAATTCACGGCGGTGCCGGCGTTTCTCGTGATACACCCCTGACAGGTTTCTTTGCTCAAGCGCGTAGCCTGCGTTTGGCCGATGGTCCAGATGAAGTGCATAAAGGCATGATTGCCAGACTTGAACTGGCAAAACGCGGTTATGGTTCACATCGTAAGTAAAATTTAAAAAATAGTGTTTAGATGAGAGTTCTTACAACTTTATTCAAATTTTCCTGTCAATGGAAAATGAAAACGGTATAAATAAGTAGAGTAACAAGTCTTTTAAAATTGAAGATTTAGGGAAATAAGCATGTCAGTGATTGATGTCGGTGGAAATGTCCGTGAAGGTGAAGAGCTGGACGTGGTTGCGGTAGAAAATTGGCTTAAACAACAAGGTATTGATCTGCAAGGTCAGGTGGATGTCACCCAATATTCAGGTGGGGCATCTAATTGGACTTACCGTTTGAAATATGACAACGCCGATTTAATTTTGCGTCGTCCACCCAAAGGCACAAAAGCCAAATCTGCCCATGACATGGTACGTGAATACAATGTGCAAAAAAATCTGGCACCTTTCTATCCCGTTTTGCCTGAAATGGTGGTCTTGTGTCAGGATGAATCTGTAATTGGCTGTGATTTTTATGTGATGCAACGGATTGAGGGCATTATTCCTCGTGCCAACTTACCCAAAGAATTACATTTCACAGAAGCCCAAGTTCGCCACCTGTGTACCAATGTCATTGATAAATTGATCGAGCTACATCAAGTACCTTATCAAGGGACAGAGCTTGAAAAACTGGGTAAGGGAGACGGATACTGTCGTCGTCAGGTTGAGGGCTGGGATGCTCGGTTTGAGAAAGCGCATACCATCAATGTACCGTCATTTAAATATGTACGTAACTGGCTTAAAGACAACATTCCTGCTGATTCGACTTGTTGCATCATTCATAACGACTGGCGTTTTGATAATCTAATTTTAGATCCACATAATCCAACTCAAATTATTGGTGTGCTGGACTGGGAAATGGCAACTCTGGGCGATCCGCTGATGGATTTGGGTTGTGCTTTAGCCTATTGGGTTGAAGAGACGGATCCTCAAGTTTTTAAAGCGACACGTCGTCAGCCTACCCATTTAAAAGGCATGTGTAGCCGTAAACAAGTGGTCGATTACTATTTAGAAAAGATGAATTTGCAAACTGAAAACTGGACTTTTTATGAAGTGTTCGGGATCTTCCGTTTAGCCGTGATCGCGCAACAAATTTATTATCGTTATTATCATCAACAGACCAATAATCCGGCATTTAAAGACTTCTGGATTGTCATTCATGCCTTGCATATTCGTGCATTAAAACTGATTGGTAAGCAAAAGTTTGAAGCCAATGATATTGCACAGAAATATAAAGCAAAACTTCAGGAAATTTTAGGAAAAGTAAAATGACCACGATCTATCTGATTCGTCATGGACAGGCATCCTTTGGCGCAGAAAGTTATGACAAACTTTCACCGAATGGCGAATTACAGGCAAAATTATTGGGTCAGTATTTTAATCATATTCTGAAAGAAGAACCTTATGTGGTTGCCGGTTCCATGCAGCGCCATCAACAAACCGCCAATCTTGCTTTGGCGGAATGTTTTCCTGATACGCATATCATCACTGACAATGTCTGGAATGAGTTTAATCATCAACAGGTTTTTGCCCAATATGAACCACGCTTTAATGAACCGCATTTATTAAAACAGGATGTCGAAAATGAAGCGAATCCACGTGCCTATTTAGCCAAAATTTTCGAAGGTGCCATTGAACGCTGGACGGGTGGTGAATACCACCATGAATATGACGAATCCTGGCCAAATTTTAAAAGCCGTGTAGAAACTGCACTACAAAATTTAAGTGATGAACTGGCAAAAACCAAACCTCGTTATGCCGTGGTGTTTACCTCAGGTGGGGTAATTTCGGTGGCTGCTGGAAAACTACTCGAACTTAATGCAAATCGTATTTTTGCACTGAACTGGGCGATTACCAATACCAGTATGACTACGTTACGTTTAGTGGGAAACCAGCCGCAATTACTGAGTTTAAATGAGCATCATTTTATTAAAGCTGCAGATCCTCAATTGCTGACATGGATTTAAGATTAAAAAAAATAGGAAAAGGAATAGGTCATGGCAAAAACAATATTAATTACCGGAGCAAGTTCGGGGATTGGTGCAGGTATGGCACGTGAATTTGCACAAAAAGGTTATAACCTTGCGATTTGCGCACGTCGTCTGCAACGTCTAGAAACTTTAAAACAAGAACTTGAAAGCCAATATGGCATTCAGGTGATTGCAAAAACTTTGGATGTAACCAATTACGATCAAGTCTTTGAAGTGTTTAAAGCTTTCAAAGCGGACTTTGGCACGATTGATCGTGTGATCGTAAACGCAGGTGTAGGGGACGGTCGTCGTATTGGTAAGGGAAATTTTGAAATTAACCGTGCCACGGTAGAAACCAATTTTATTTCTGCTTTAGCGCAATGTGAGGCGGCCGTTGAAATTTTCCGTGCTCAAAACTCAGGTCATCTGGTGATGATTTCTTCGATGAGTGCCATGCGTGGTATGCCTAAACATTTAACGGCTTATGCAGCAAGCAAGGCTGGAGTTGCACATTTGGCTGAAGGGATTCGTGCCGAGCTGATTGATACGCCTATTAAAGTGACAACCATTTTCCCAGGCTATATCCGTACCGAACTGAATGAAGGCGCAAAGAAACTGCCTTTTGAAGTCGATGAAAAAACTGGATCGCATTTACTGGTAAAAGCCATTGAAAAAGCACCAGTCAAAGCTTATGTGCCACAATGGCCATGGTTGCCACTGGGTTTGGCAATGAAAATTTTGCCTTTAAAGTGGGTAAATAAGTTGGGTTAAAGATCTAATAAACCGAAGGCGCTAAATGCGCCTTTTATTTTTCTAGATTTTTCAATAAAATTTAAGTGAGTATGCTAATAAAAATAATAGATTTACAAAAGGCGGATTTATATTTGGCAGATAAGGGAAACATATAAAGAGTAGTTTTAAGGTCACAATAAGCAACCGCAATTATCTATTATTTTTAGAAATAAGAATACCCAACATCATAATGAAGGTGCTCACGCCACCGATGACAAAACTCATGAGTCCCATTTCAAACGTAAGGATCTCATTCCAAAGATTATTGTTACTCCAAGGGACATAAACACCTTGTCTCCACAAAAAACTAATGGCGCATAAAATGAGAAAGCTGATCAGAGTGGAAATGATGAGCGTAACGACAAGATTTTTCCAAATTTTACAGCCGACTATTAAGGTAATAACACTCAGACCCACGACTGCAATGATTGCTATTAATAAAACACTATTCCAGTAGTCCATATTGATTACTCTTGGCCAAGTCAATAATAAAATTACAAGAGTTTCGTATTCAAATTATTAGAATCACTTTAATATGAATCCCGTGTGAAACATAGACAATTTATTCCAAAAAATGTAGTCGTTTAGCTTTTTTATGAATTAATTTTCATTAACTTACTGAAAAACTAATTTTTTTATTCTAAATAGATAGAGCTGAATTTTAAAAAGAATTGAAAGAAGATATTTACTGAATAGTAAGTTTCGCTTTAGAGGGAATAATTACAGCTTTTTAAAATTTAATCAGTAAAGTAATCAGACTTTAATCGAATAAATAAGAAAATCGAATAAAAAATCCGATCGTTAAAAATAGGACCTAATAATCAAAAAATGGTTTCTTTTCCAATTAACTTAATGAAAGCATCTTGCACAATCGCTTGCCATATTTCATAAGAATACCCGCCGATATAACTTTTTTAAGTTACCTCATGAGCTTGGAATTTTAAATTCTGCGCCCCAATAGGAGAGGTTTCTAAAATAGCCCTCTAAACTGGAATCAAGCAATACGGGGTTTTGAGGATTGTGTTTATTCGGGACATGAGTATCTATCCAGAGGAGAAGTTCCTCACTAAAGAATTTTGAAAATTCAGGATTTAGAGTCAATTCTTTAGGACGTTCCTGATCATTCGGTGGAGTAATGAATATAGCTTGAATGGGTGGCAATTTTGCTTGTGCAACTAAAATATCAAAAGCTTTAGGGATATTCAGTAATTGTTCATATTGTTGAAATAAAAAATATTTTATGTTTAAAAATATTGGAACTTGGCATTTATAACGATCTGCACATTCGGTCAATGATTTTAACAACATAGAACCGTATATTGATCAGGATATTTCCAGAACTTACTTCATCTATGTTTTTAAAAATTTCAACGATCATCCTTATTCCATCCCTGATTATTCAAGGTAATGTAGTCAAAAAAAAGACCTTACGCTTAGCAGAACCCGAAGGAAACCGTCAGGGGATGATTGGAACAGGAAAGCCATTGTCCATTTTAATTTTAGGCGATTCGGCGGCGGCAGGTGTTGGTGTTGAAAGTCAGGAAGATGCTTTACTGGGTGCGGTGTTGAATCAGTTAAAAGATCAATATGAAATAAGTTATATGCTGGAAGCGAAAACTGGGCATAGTACTGGACACGTGCTTAAAACTGCAAAAAGTATGTCAGCCCAACATGTTGATGTTGTCATTACCTCTGTAGGGGTAAATGACATTACCAAACTGACATCACCAAAGCAATGGATTAAAAAGCAGCAACAACTGTATACGGAAATTAATCAGAAATTCAGCCCTGCATTGATTCTTGCCTCTGGTGTACCGCCGATGAACATGTTTCCGGCTTTACCCAATCCATTGGCATGGTTATTTGGACAATATGCCAAAGGTATGAATAAAAATCTTTCGAAATTTGTTCTGCAGCAAGCCAATATGCAATGGATCGAGTACGATTTAGAACGTTTTAAAGTACTTGATTTAGCAATGGCCACGGATGGTTTTCATCCCAGTAAGGAAATATATGCACTTTGGGGTAAACAAGTGGCAGATAAAATCCGTCAAATGTTTTAGATTAAGCTAAAGACTGAACAAGGGGATGTTATGAGCACTGAACTGGAAATTGAAACCCATCCACTTGAACCTTTTCTGCCAGAAAATGCCAAATTACTGATGATGGGCAGCTTTCCACCGCCTAAAAGCCGCTGGAAAATGGAGTTCTATTATCCAAATTATCAAAATGATATGTGGAAAATTTTTGGTTTGGTTTTCTTTCAAAATAAAGAACACTTTTTAGATATCGCGAATAAAAATTTTAAGGAAAAACAGATCCGTGAATTTTTAAACCAAAAAGGTATCGCAATTTTTGATACGGCATATCAGGTTATTCGTTTAAAAGGCAATGCATCTGATAAGTTTCTGCAAATAGCCCAACCGACTGATTTATCCAAGCTGTTACAACAGATTCCTCAATGTCACAGTATTATGACCACAGGCGATAAAGCCACAGATACCTTAATGCTTTCTATGCCTGAAGGAACACTTAAACCTGTGATTGGTGAATCTTCTCAAACTTATTTTGCTGAACGCGACCTGACTTTATATCGTACGCCATCTTCATCTCGTGCTTATCCACTTGCTGTGGAGAAAAAAGCCGAAGCCTATGCTCAGTTATTTAAAGAAACAGGCTTACTATAAGTAAGATTATGGGTTAAAAGGCATCATTTTGGGGTATTTTACCCATTTAAACGAATGAACGGTAAAATCCCGCACATGGGTAAAATCAGACCAGATTAACTGACTACCTTTGCTCCATTTCAGACTTTGGATACGCTGGAAAATTTGAGTTAACTCTTGATGACTGGCAGGGCGTAGTTGCCCAATTTCAACATAGAGTCGCACTCCTGGATAATCGCTAAATTCACCTTTAACTAAAGATTTTAACCAAAATAACCGGCTGCTATTAACCGCTTGAATACAGCCTTTATTATTCTGCGGTAAATTTTCTTTAAAAGATTCAGCATAACTATCAAAGAAAAAACCGGTTTGGTTTTCTCTTAAAAATACAGTGCCTATAGGCGTGGTAGTTGGCTGCAACTGTGCATCAACAGTGGCAATAGAGCAGTGCAGGGCAGATTTTTGAGCATCATTTACCACTTTGCGAATATGCCGCCATTCTTGATTATTCATTCTGATTTTCCTTGTTATTATTTTTAATAGAATTCAATAAGATAAAGTAAATTTGAATGCAGTTTTAGTAATCTGACTGGTCATTCATACCAATGCTTATGATAAAAAATTTGAATAAAACATATTTAAAATGCAACGATGCCCTAAATGGGGAACATTGTTGTATTGAGTTTTTAAACGAATCTTTTTGCAAACATGACATGAATAACTGCTGCAATCGAAAATTATCAAAATTTTGATATTTAAATATGCTTAATAAAGTTAAAGTTTATCCATCATATTCAACATAGTCCCATAAATTTAAACGGGATTTAATTTCACGGCGGATATTCGGTAGCATCGGTAATAATGTGCCATCAATCCATAAACTTAAAGCCTGTGCAGAAATTTTCTGCTGATCACTATCTATAATTTGAGCACCTTTAACCAAGAGCAAGGTTTCTTCATTTGCTTCAGTTTCAATGCCTTTAAATAAGACCTGCAATTCCACACCGGTATCTTGAATGAGCCATTCCAGTTCCAGTTGAATATTTTCACTGGACTTCAAAACAGCCTGACCTTCTAGAATTTCAGAATCAGATAAGCAGTCATATTCCACACGGACTTTGGCTAAAAATCATTTTTGTTGTCCAAGCTGATTCAGTGTTTTGTAGGGCGTTAAAATATTACTTAAATTAAATTGACGACTTAAATCAAAAAATTGCATTGCAGAGGGTCACGATCAGGAGAATGTGAGTTAAAACTCGAAAAGTGGAATGTTAAAGCAAATCAGGAAATGAGTAAAATCATTGTGTAGATTGATCTAAAATATGTATAAATAAGACGCGATCTTGTATAAGTCAAAACCATAACGTTAATTAAATAAGTACCCCGTCCCATTGATTTAAATCAGTCAGCATATTTTTAAAAACCAAAAGGCCAATTGGATTAAAAAGTCTTTATAAATTTCAGTGTCATTAACTTGTCATTACATCATCCATTCAATCGGTAAATAAGATACTGCTTTCATGGCAAAACGTTGAAATTTCGTACTTTCAGGGTCATGAATATATTCAATGATAGATCCATCTTTTTGATGATCCAGCCAAATTACTTCACCTTGCGGGTTGAGTTTTAATTCATAAGCAATTTGCGGTAAATATTGATCGAGTGAGGTTGAAATCTGATTTTGAAGTAGATTTGATTCAACCACCAATCCCACTTCAGTGTTTAAATTGGCTGAACGTGGATCAAAGTTAAATGAACCAATAAACACCATGCCGTCAATATCAAAAAATTTGGCATGTAAACTTGAAGCATTTTTATTTTTGGCGGGGATCACATTGCCTGTCACTACTTCATACCAAGTACGTTTATTGCGTTCGATATAGGGCTTAAACTCATGCAGTTTGATCCCGCCTTGCAGCAAATCATGACGATATTTTTTATAAAAGGCATGTACCAAAGGAACATCATTGGCCATGAATGAGTTAGTCAGTACGCGAACCTCAACATTATTTTTGACCAGCTGAGCTAAATACTCTGTACCTTTTTGGGTTGGGACAAAATAGGCAGAAACCAGTTCGAGATGCTGCTTCGGTTCACCCATAATATTTAGCATCTGACGGTAAATCAGTTGATCACCTGAGGCTTTTCCACGAATTTTATCCGGTGAATCTGCAATAAAATGTGCTTTGGCCCAATTGATGGGACGGTCTTTTAAGTGCTGATGGATCTGTTTTTCCGCCAATTCAATCCGTTTTTTCAGCTGATCTTTTTGTAAAGCCGTCAGTTCATAATATTTACGTAATTTGGAAAGTTGCTCTTGAGTAGCATCACCCAGAAGTTGTTGGACTGAATAGCTTAAATCATCATTCCAGAAGTTCTGAAACACTTGATTTGCCTGCTTTACAGCTGTGCCATAGAACAAAATATCCATGTCGGTAAACTGGAAATTATCACTGGCATCAAAGTATTCGCGGCTGATATTGCGTCCACCTGTTACCGCTATAGCCCCATCAGCAATAATCAATTTGTTATGCATGCGATGGTTAACGTTTTTTAGACGGAATGCGTAATCAATGACGCGCAATTTTCTGAATTTGTAGGGATTAAACAGTTTAATCTCAAAATTCGGATGTTTTGCCAGTTGTTTTAAGGTGAAATCAAGTTGGGTTCCGTTCTGATCATCAATCAGTAATCGAACTTTGACTCCACGATCTGCTGCTTTTAAAAGCTCAGCTAACATCAGATGTCCAATTGAATCATCTTCCCAAATGTAATACTGCAAATCGAGATTATATTGCGCTTTATTAATCAGATGAAGTCTTGAAGCAATGCTGATAAAGGCATCATCCAGTGTCAAATAAGCTGTTAGGCCTTGTGCAATCTGTGTATCGGCATTGGAACCGTTTAACCAGTGTTCAGCATGAATGTGAATAGGAGATTGATTTTTTGATTCATTCATCGGCAAACTGCATCCTGTCAGTGTGATGACTGCAAATGAAAGTAAGACAGCTTGAATAGAGTGTCTAATCTGCATAATTATTATGAAGTCATAAAGTTATACGTACATATTATCATCATGTTAAAGGTTGAATCTGCCATTAAAAAGCGGTTACTGTAGCTCATCTGTTAAAGAATCAAATAAAGGATGGTCATTTCATGAAATCACGTGCAGCTGTTGCATTTGGGCCGGGTCAACCCCTCGAAATTGTTGAGATTGACGTTGCTCCACCCAAAGCTGGTGAAGTCCTGGTGAAAATCACCCATACCGGTGTATGTCATACCGATGCCTTTACTTTGTCGGGTGATGATCCTGAAGGTGTTTTTCCGGCTGTATTGGGTCATGAAGGTGCAGGTATTGTGGTAGAAGTCGGAGAAGGCGTAACCAGTGTTCAACCGGGCGATCACGTTATTCCACTTTATACTGCAGAATGTGGTGAATGTTTGTTCTGTAAATCTGGAAAAACCAACCTGTGTGTCGCTGTTCGTGCAACCCAAGGGAAAGGTGTAATGCCAGATGGCACAACACGTTTTTCTTATAATGGCCAGCCGATTTATCACTACATGGGCTGTTCAACCTTTAGCGAATATACCGTGGTTGCAGAAGTATCTTTGGCGAAAATCAACCCGGAAGCAAATCCAGAACAGGTTTGTTTATTGGGTTGCGGTGTAACCACAGGAATTGGTGCGGTACATAACACGGCCAAAGTTCAAGAAGGTGACTCGGTTGCCGTGTTTGGTTTGGGCGGTATCGGTCTTGCGGTTGTGCAAGGTGCCCGTCAAGCCAAAGCAGGCCGTATTATCGTGATCGATACCAATCCGGAAAAATTCGAACTCGCGAAAGAATTCGGGGCTACAGATTGCTTAAATCCTAAAGATTATGACAAACCGATTCAGGAAGTGATTGTTGAAATGACTGGATGGGGAGTAGATCATTCATTTGAATGTATTGGTAACGTCAATGTCATGCGTTCAGCACTCGAATGTGCCCACCGTGGCTGGGGACAATCCGTCATCATTGGTGTAGCAGGTGCAGGTCAGGAAATTTCGACCCGTCCATTCCAATTGGTCACCGGTCGTAAATGGATGGGTACAGCATTTGGTGGTGTGAAAGGTCGTTCGCAACTGCCTGGTATGGTTGAAGATGCCATGAAAGGCGAGATTCAACTTGAACCTTTTGTCACGCATACCATGGGGCTAGACAAAATTAATGAAGCTTTTAACTTGATGCACCAAGGTAAATCAATTCGTACAGTCATCCATTTTAAAGATTAATCTTCTACAAAATAAAAAACGGGCGATATGCCCGTTTTTTATATCCGCTTGTTTAAGCAGTAGCTTTAATGACTTCTGCAATAGACTCAGCGACATAATCAATATTACTTAGATTCAGCCCTGCCGCACACATACGACCACTGCGCACCAGATAAATAGCATATTGATCTTTTAAGATATCCACTTGCTCAGCCGTCAAGCCGGTGTAGCTAAACATACCTTGCTGTTTGACCAGATAACTAAAGTCACGTTCAGGCAAGGCCTGGCTTAATTTCTCATTCAAAATTTGACGCATTTTAATAATACGTTCACGCATTTCTTTCAGTTCAGCCTGCCATTGTGCAGTCAGATCAGCATCATTTAGAACATTATCCACCAGCAAGGCACCTGTAGTGGGAGGGCTTGAGTAAATACGACGTACCGTGGCTTTTAATTGCCCCAATACTTTTTGTGCAGTGGCTGAATCATCACAGACAAAGGTTAAGCCGCCGATACGCTCGCCATAGAGCGAGAATATTTTAGAGAATGAATTGCTGACAATAAAACTCATCCCCGCTTGATCTAAGGCACGAATGGCATAGGCATCTTGCTCTAGCCCTTGACCAAATCCTTGATAGGCAATATCCAAAAATGGAATCAGATCCTGTTTTTGCAATACTTCAATCACTTGATCCCATTCAGCAGGAACTAAATCTGCACCTGTCGGGTTATGGCAACACGGGTGTAATAACACAATACTTTTTGCCGGTAGCTGGCTCAATTTTTCCAGCATTGCGTGCACATTGACGCCATTGGTTGCTGCATCAAAATAGGGATAGAAATGCGTGTGCAGACCAGCACCATTAAAGATGGCAATATGATTTTCCCAAGTCGGTTGGCTGACCCAAACATCAGATTGAGAAAAATATTTTTTTAAGAAATCGGCACCGACTTTCAGTGCACCAGAACCGCCCAAAGTTTGAATCGTTACCGCACGACCATCACGACGGGCTGGACTATCTTGACCTAAAACAAGTGCTTGAGTGGCTTGGTTATAAGACTTCAAACCATCCATAGGTAAATAGAGCTTGACCTGATCATTGCTCGCTGCAATATTTTTATAAGCCGCTTTAACAGCATTAAGTTGAGGAACAATATTGTCTTCATTGTAGTACAAGCCAATACTTAGATTAACTTTATGAGAGCGTTGGTCTTTTCCAAACTCTTCCATCAGAGAAAGAATTGGATCACCTGCATAAGTATCAACATGTTGGAACATGAATACATCCTTCGTTATATGTAGTAAACAAATCAAGCCTGCGCAACAGATCGCATTCTATCTTTTAATGCCAATTGAGGGTCTTTTATTTTTATAGAAATTACTCAGCTGTATTGAGATATTAAAAAATTTATCTCAAGAAGGTGAAAATAAAAAACGCTTAGATTAAAGTTTGAGTGCCAAGCTTTATTTTTAAACAATATATAAGTAAAAGTTGACTGATTTATGTATTTTTATTTTGTATAAAACTATTGTCAAATTTATCAATAAAGCGTATTTTAATTTCAAGACACATACTTTTTTTGAAGAAATAAAGATGTTAAAGCAACCCGTCATCTCAAACGCACGTTATTATTTTTGGCAATTTAGATAATTGCCTGAACGCGTTCGGGCAAGAAATGGTTGCCCACCAAGTTTTATAACCTGATCGGCAACCCGGATCAGGTTTTTTTATGCTTTATTTTTTTATATATTTTTGGAGTTACTTCATGAAAAAATTAAATTACTCATATTTTAGCAACTCTTATTGGTTTTATTTTAGTCAAGTCATGACTCTTGCTTCGCAATCCATTAGACCCATAACGCTCAAATAAAAGATTGGACTGGAAAAAGTCCCTAGGAAAGATCAATGAATGCTTTAAATACCGCTTTACAACAAACGCAAACGACTGCAAAAGAAACCATTTTAAGTTTGCCTCATCAATTAAAGGCGCAATTGCCTTTATCTGCAAAACTGGCTCAACAAATTGCCGAGCAGCGTCAAACCATTCAAAACATTTTAGATGGCAAAGATCATCGTTTGATGGTGGTGACAGGTCCATGTTCAATTCATGACCCGATTTCTGCGCTTGAATATGCTGAAAAACTACAACAATTACAAAGCCAAGTGTCAGATCAAATTTTTCTGGTAATGCGTGCATACATTGAAAAACCACGTACCACCATTGGCTGGAAAGGTTTTTTGTATGACCCAAATTTAGATGGTTCATCGAATATGCAATTGGGTTTGGAAAAATCACGTGAGTTATATCTTCAAATTATCGAAATGGGTTTACCGATTGCATCGGAAATTTTAAGCCCGATGGCAACCGCTTATTTCGATGATTTACTGGCTTGGGGTGCAATTGGTGCACGTACCAGCGAATCACAAATTCACCGTGAAATTTCAAGCCATATGCCGTATAGCATTGGTTTTAAAAATGGTACAGATGGCTCTATTCAAATTGCACTTGATGCCATTCAATCTGCCACGCATCCCCATCAATTTTTAGGCATGAGTCAATCTGGCTTTCCTTGTATTTTAGAATCAAAGGGCAATCCGAAAGCGCATTTGATTTTACGCGGTGCAAATTCAGGGCCTAACTTTGCCTTGGCTGAAATTGAAAAAATTAAAGAAAAAGTTTCAGGTGAATTGCCTGCTTTGGTGATTGATTGCAGTCATGGTAACAGCCATAAAAACCCTTTATTACAACCGGAAGTTTTACTGACTATTGTAGATGAACGCATTCATAGCAATGTCCGTGGCGTGATGCTAGAAAGCCATCTGGTCGATGGTCAGCAAAAGATTTCATGTGAGATGACCTATGGTCAATCTGTCACTGATGGCTGTTTGGGATGGGATAAAACAGAGCAACTTTTATTGAAAGTTGCTGATTTACTTCGTACTTCTCAACTAAAGCGTAGTGCCTAATATTTCTGAGCAAACATACTTATTTTCTGATGCAGCCCCGTTGATCGGGGCTTCATTATTTCTTATAAGCACTTTAGTGTTATCTATTTAAATTTAGAACAATATTTTGTTGATGCTCTACACATTTTTTATCAATTCTTTTAACTGATGAGTATTAACAGATTTGAGTCGTATGAGTTCTTTAGGCAAAATAATAAAAATTAATACCAAGTAATAACTAATTGTTTAATAAATACAAATTATTGTAGTAATTACTGGGTACTGGAAATTATTTTAAATGGGAACAAATATGTATAGTGCGGAATTATTGGAAGAAGCGCGTAAAATAATATTTCATATGCTGACCAAAGTTGTGGAATATGGTGGCTCAGACTTGTTTATTTCAGCAGATTTTCCGCCAAGTATTAAACATCAGGGTATGATGAAACCGATTGGACAGCAAGCGCTAACCGCGGATAAAACCAAACTGTTTGCTTATAGTTTAATGAACGAAAAGCAACGACAGGAATTTGAAAAAGAACTTGAGTGTAACTTTGCCATTAGCGTTCCTGACGTTTCGCGCTTTCGTATTAATGTATTTCAACAACAGTTACAAGTAGGTATGGTGATTCGTACCATTACTGCGGAAATTCCAAATTTTGCCCAGTTAAAATTACCTGAATCGCTTAAAGATGTAATGATGTCAAAACGTGGTTTAATTTTAGTGGTTGGCGCGACCGGTTCGGGTAAGTCGACTTCTTTAGCCGCCATGATTGATCATCGCAATGAAAACTCAGCCGGGCATATTATTACAGTTGAAGACCCGGTTGAATTTGTACATAAACACAAAAAGTCGATGATTACTCACCGTGAAGTTGGGGTAGATAGTCACTCATGGCACAATGCTTTGAAAAATACTTTACGTCAGGCACCGGATGTCATTTTAATTGGTGAAATCCGTGATACCGAAACCATGGAACACGCGATTGCCTTTGCCGAAACCGGACATTTGTGTTTGGGAACGCTACACGCCAACAACGCCAATCAGGCCCTTGACCGGATTATTAACTTTTTCCCGGAAGAACGAAAAAATCAATTGCTGATGGATTTGTCTTCCAACATGAAAGCGATTATTTCTCAGCGTTTGGTCCGTACTCAGGATGGTCGCGGACGTCGTGCAGCCATTGAAATTTTGCTCAATACCCCTTTAATTGCCGATAATATTCTCAAAGGTCAACTTCATGAACTCAAAGAAATCATGAAAAAATCCCGTGAATTGGGCATGCAAACTTTCGATCAGGCTTTATTTGATTTGTATAATCAAGGTGCGATTAGTTATGAAGAAGCTTTGCGTAATGCAGATTCCATGAATGAATTGCGTTTACAGATCAAATTAAAAAGTTCGAGAGAGGATCAATCTGTACCAGGTTCAACAACATCATTTAGCATGGTGCAAGAAAGTAATCCAGAAGAAAATGACACCAAGGAAGAGAACCAAGCTTAATTGAATAATGGAAAAGTAATATCCATCGATACGATAAAAATAAGCATCCTCCCATTTTAGGATGATGCTTATTTCTTCTATACCAATCCAGATAGCTTTTTTAGGCTGCAGTATGTTTGCGATCTACAAATATTTTATAAAAAACTAAACTCAATGCCGTGATAACTGCACAAAGTAGGTAGGCAAAGCTGTATCCCTGATGAGCAATCACCGCACCGAGCAAGATCGAGCCAATCGCAATTCCGATGTCATAAAAGGTAAAGAAAGTTGAAGTTGCATGTCCAATTCGATCTTTCGGGGAACGCTGAATGGAAATGGTTTGCAAGCAGGGCTGAGCCGAACCAAAGCCCATACCTATAAACACTGCAGCAAGCATTAATCCAGTCACGGTGTTGATCTGGCTTAAAACAATCAGTCCAATAGAAAATAGTGCAATAGCAGGGTAAACCACATAATTTGGACCTTTACGATCGTAAATTTTTCCGGTGATTGGTCGCAAGCTCATCATTGAAATGGCAAAGACGACAAAAAACAAGCTGGCATAGGGAAGCAGATTTTTTGATTCAGCAAATGTTGAAATGAACGACATGATACTGGCATAAGAAAAAGAAATGATCATGGCCATAATGGATACGGGCAAAGCTTTCTTCTCTACAAAATCTTGCAGAGATAAATGCGGTTTGCCTTTCGTTAGTACCGGTTTGGCTTCTGGCTGAATGGGAATCATAAAACAAAAAA
This sequence comes from Acinetobacter sp. SFB, assembly GCF_001647545.1. Classification (GTDB taxonomy): domain Bacteria; phylum Pseudomonadota; class Gammaproteobacteria; order Pseudomonadales; family Moraxellaceae; genus Acinetobacter. Next base: position 372,004 of record NZ_LSZH01000012.1, on the reverse strand, counting down.
TAAAACCGATACAGATAATGGCAGCTAGAATTCCTGCGACCATGGGGTAAGACAGCGGCTGAATTAATGTTAAGCCGAGCAAAGGGCCAAGGACAATACCCAAATTAATAGACATGACAAAATATCCCATGCCTTCGCCTTTACGCTGTGCCGGAATAAAATCATTGGCAATCGGTACGGTAACCGTGGTTAAGATGCTGAACCAAATTCCATGCAAGAATCGAATAACTAAAAGAAAGCTCAAATTGTCAGCAAATAAATAAGCAAAAGAAAACAGACAAAACAAGGCTTCGGAAACATATAAGGTTTTTTTACGACCAAATTTTTCAATAATTAAACCACTAAAGGGACGAACTGCGATTGAGGATGCCATAAATAAAGTCATGGCTAAACCTGCTTGGGCCAAGGTTCCATGTAACTCATTTAAAATATAAATAGGTAAAATTGTGGTTTGGGCAAAATAAAACACAAACAAAAATAGATTATTGGCCAGACATAGAATAAAGGACTTATTCCATAACTGTTGTGTATTTATAGGAGACATAATTTACCTTTATTCGTAAGAAGTAGACGATTTATCAGGCTTATCGAGGCAATTTTTTTTGTGGACTAGAAAAATGTTTTTATAATAAATAAAAATAAGTCAGATCATCGTTAGATGACATATATTTTAGAGGATTAGGCTTAAAAAGGATAGCTGAAGCAATTATAAAATATCTTGGCTTATTTAATTGTCTGGTTTTATTTGATAATAATCTCGTATTGTAATTTTAGGCATGATTTTTATATATTTAACTAAGGTTCGCCTGAAATAAAAAATCAGTCCTAAAGACTGATTTTTTATGGATATAAACAGGATTATAAACCTGCTTCATATTCACTACTTGAAAGTAATTTTTCGACATCTGCCATATTGTTGGGCTTGATTTTATAAATCCAGCCCTTGCCATATGGATCATCATTCACAAAGTCAGGATCATCTTCAAGGTCGGGGTTCACTTCTACAACTTCGCCTGAAACAGGTGCATGAATATCTGAAGCTGTTTTAACCGACTCCACCACACCGGCTTGTTCACCGGCAGTGATTTGCTGGCCAACTTCTGGTGCTTCTACGTAGACCAAATCCCCTAAAGCATCTTGTGCATGGTCGGAAATACCTGTAACAACCAGATCACCTTCAATTTTGACCCATTCATGCGTACTGGCGTACTTTAATTCTGAAGGATGATTCATCGATGACTCCTTTAAAATATTCAAATCATTTTTGCCATGTTTTATACAGGTTTTTTGATCAAAACAAAAGTTTATAAGTAAGGATCTTTACGCCAATTGCTTGGACTACGGCCACTCCAGCGTTTAAATGCCCGGCTAAAATTGGCTACATCACTATAACCCAATTTATCTGCAATCAGCTCCAGGGTGTAATCTGTGCGGGAAAGCAGCGATGTTGCATGACGATAACGCACTTCATCCACGATGGTTGAAAATGACGTACCTTCAGCAGCCAATTGTCGTTTTAAAGTCCGATCGGACATATGCAGTCGATCTGCGACATTTTCGATACTTAAATAATGCTGTTCCGAATTGGTCAAAATATCACGCACCCGCATCGCCAAACGACGGCGTTCACCTAATGCCGAGAGTTCAGCTTCACATTGGTTAATGGCAATCTGGCTGGCAATCGGGTCGGCATTGACCATTTTCAAACTCAGGTATTTTTTATCAAAACTTGAGAGTAAATGGGGTTGTTCAAAACGGAAATGATGCGAGGGAAATTTTGCCATATAACGCTCAAAACCGGCTGGTTTCGGGAAATCAAAATCAATTTCGCCAGATAAATCCTCACAACCCGTTAAAGCTTTGGCCATGGTAACAATGCCGAAGGTCAATGCAATCGTAATTTCAGTTCTTAAAGGCTCAATATCAAAATCACATTGTAATTGTAGCGTTGCCTTCTCGCCAAAGGTTGAGAAGTAAAGCTGTAAAAATGGTAAACGCAGCTGGATAAAGCGGTTGGCCAAAACCAGCGCATCGCTGATCTCATGTGCGGTCATGATGGCATAACCGATAAAACCGTGAATGGAGATTCGCATTTGGGTGCCCAAATGGAAACCCAGCGTCGGTTCACCGGTTAAACGTAATGCATGTTTAACCAGTTCATTTGCAACAGGGGTTGGAATGCGAAAATTTGGCTCTGCCAGCTGTTCACTGCTTAAATGGAAGGGGGTAAACAAGGCTTCTGCATTGTAGCCCCAGCGTGACACTACATCGAGCAGCAAGAGACCGTAAACCCCGGGTATTCCCTGGTCCTGTCTTGGAGAAATCGTTTTCATGCGCTATCCATTGCACTTAAGTCGGTTTTTCTATGTGTTGATTTTTCATATTGGCATGAAAACAAACAGTATCCTGGTAAAATTGTTCGACAATTTATCAAAGCCTGTAAATTAAACAGATTTGAATTATTTTTTAAAGACCATAATTTTCGTTGCAGAGATAAGCAGCACATCATGATTCTGATTCCATGCCTGAGTTACATAGCTCACTATAGCGCGGTCAGTTTTGGTTTTTGATGGCCGAATGGCGATAATTTCAACTTCCACATGAACTTTATCGCCAGGACGGGTCGGACGTGGCCAGCGCAGGTTAGATTCTGAACCAATCAGACCATAAGCGACAGGAAAGCATTCCGTCCATAAACGCATGGTCACGCCACACGTGTGCCAACCGCTGGCTGCTATTCCTTGAAAAAGGGGGAGCGCTTTGGCCTGATCTTCATCAGTATGGAAAACTTGCAGATCCTAAGCATAGGCAAATTGCTTAATTTCTTGCGAGATCATTTCATATTCACCACTGATGAAACGATCACCCATTTTTATATCTTCCAAAGACAGCATTAATGCGCTTCCTTTTTCTTTAAGGCCTGTTGTTCTATCAAAAAACTGCCGGTTTGTCTTTGCCACAAATGTGCATAAATACCATTCAGGGCCACAAGTTCATCATGCGTGCCTTGTTCCACTATTTTGCCTTCGTCCAGTACAACCAAACGATCCATTTGAGCAATGGTCGACAGGCGATGAGCAATGGCAATAACGGTTTTGCCTTCCATTAAATCATCCAGACTGGATTGAATCGCAGCTTCCACTTCAGAGTCTAAAGCACTGGTCGCTTCATCTAAAATGAGGATAGGTGCATCTTTTAAAAATACCCGTGCAATGGCCACGCGTTGACGTTGCCCCCCAGAGAGTTTAACCCCACGTTCACCTACATAGGCCTCATAGCCAGTTTTGCCACGCAAGTCGGTTAGCTGAGGAATGAAATCTTCAGCTTTGGCTTTACGAACCGCCTCAAACATTTCTTCATCGCTTGCATGCGGACGACCATATTTAATATTTTCAGCCACAGTACGGTGCAATAAAGAAGTATCTTGAGTCACCAAGGCAATACTTTTACGCAAGCTGTCTTGAGTTACCTCTTCAATATTTTGACCGTCAATCAAAATGCGACCTTGGTTGAGAGTATAAAAATGCAACAATAACTGAATCAGGGTGGATTTACCTGCACCAGAGCGCCCCACGATGCCAATTTTTTCACCCGGTTTAATGGTTAAATTTAAATGATCAATCACATTTCTATTGTTATAGGCAAAACTGACATCTTCGAACTTGATTTCACCCTGTGGCACCAGTAAAGGCTGGGCATCTTTCTTGTCTTGAATGCTGATCGGGCGGCCCATAGTTTTCATGCCATCTTGAATGGTACCGACATTTTCAAACAAAGCGGATGATTGCCACATCATAAATTCAGCAATACTGTTGAGTTTTAAGATCATGGCCGTCGTGGCTGCAATAATACCAAGTTGAGCTTGCCCATTGATCCAGAGCCAAATAGCTGTCCCTAATACGCCTACATATAAAACCAAACTGAGTAAATTAATACTGATTTCATACTGCACTCCCAAGCGCATTTGCTTATAAACCGTGATCATGAAACCTTGCATAGATTCTTTGGCATACTGGCTTTCACGACCCGCATGGGCAAACAGTTTCACGGTCTGAATATTGGTATAGGCATCTGTTACGCGACCGGTCATCACGGCACGTGCATCTGCCTGTTTATTGGAAATCTGGCTTAAACGCGGAATAAAATAGCAAGCCGCCACAATAAACAGCACCAACCACAGCATCAGCGGCAAAATCAGTAGCGGGGAGATCGCACCCAGAACAACACTGATGGTGACAAAATAAATGAGCACGTAAGCCAGCATGTCACCCAAAATTACCCAGAATTCACGTATCGCAAGTGAAGTTTGCATCACTTTGGCAGATAAACGCCCGGCAAAATCATTGTGGAAAAAATCCAGACTTTGCAGCAACAGTAAGTTGTGAAAGCGCCAGCGTAGACGCATGGGGAAGGTACTGTATAAAATTTGATGCTTGATCAGGGATTGTGCACTGGCAAAAACAATGTTCGCCAGCAGGATAATAGTCAGTAATGTTAAGTTACTGGCATGTTGCTCCAGAAAAGTATCCGGCTGACTTTTACTCAACCAGTTTACTAAATCGCCAATTTTTGCATACAGTACCGCTTCAAAACTTGCCGCGCCTGCAGTAAATAATATCAGTAACAGCAAATATCGGCGTACGCCGTAGGCTGCCTGCCAGACAAAGGGAAAAAACTTGGTCGGTAAAGGTTGATTCAGGTTTTTGGTGGGATAGGGATCAACCAGTCTTTCAAGCCATCGAAACATTAACGTACTCTTATCATGCATTTTGCTTTGGAGTGATTATAAAGGATTCAATATTTACAAGTGCAGAATTGGGCGAAATCTCCACAAAATATTATCAAAATCAGACTTTACATTTCATCATAGATACGTAATTCTAAACTCATAATTATATTAAGATTTAAACCATTTTTCATAATGAAAAGAATTACACGTGAGAGAAATTGGATATGAGTATTTGGGTAGTGGCCAGCCGTAAACGAGGTTCAGGAAAAACCACGATAGCGGTACATTTGACTAAATCTTTACGTGGCCAAAGCTCCGTAATGCTGATAGATGCCAATCTTGAAGGTCATGATTATGAATGGGCGAATCAGTCAGATAAACTATTTTCTTTTGAGCATCTGGATATAGCAATGCAGGATGGTCATAGTCTGGATCATCGTCTGGAAATGGTAAAACAGCGTTTTGATCATATAGTCGTCGATATTGATGGCCAAGATACACCCGCCTTACGTTCAGTCCTGAAACATGCCGATAAGCTGATCATTCCCAATTCGATCAATCCAGAAGATATTCAGCTTGAAACCGAACTGGTGCAATTGGCGATTGGGATCGCACAATATAATACTCAATTAAAAGTTTATACTGTATTAAATAAGCTTCCTGATCAGCATCAACTTTCAGAGTTGATACAAAATCAGGACTTGCTTAAGAATATGCCCGGCACTCAGTTTTTGAATACGATAATCTATGAGGATCAGGCTTATCAGAACATGCTGCTCAACGGTAAAAGTATCTGGGAAGATCAGTCTGACCTCGGACATAATTTTCAAAGAATAATCCAAGAAATCATAGAGCTGCATCAATCTTCTCAAGCGGGCTGAGCGTATAACGCTACACATATCATCTGATGTTGGTGCGTGTTTAGCACTTTTTTATTTCTGTACTCATAATTTAAATTCTCAAGCAATAAATTTACACCATTAAAAAGCCTGAAACTGCATGCAGTTTCAGGCTTTTATTTTATTCATTGGCTTTAAGAAACATTCAATGATTCCTTTAAGTCAGCGCCTGAGGGTGCTTGATAAACTTTCAAACCAAACTCTGGAATAATCGCAATCAGATGATCAAAAATATCCGATTGGATCGCCTCATAATCTTTCCATACCGTGGTGTTTGTAAACGCGTAAATCTCAACTGGCAAACTTTCACTGGTCAATTGTAATTGGCGAATAATTAAAGACTGATTTTGCGCGATAACTAGATACTGTTTTAAGTAAAATCCCACATAGGCTCGAAATGTCCCTAAATGGGTTAAACCTCGCTGATTATAAGACGCCTGATTCGACAATTACTGATTAAAGCTTTCCAGTTCACTATGTTTGGTATTGAATTATTGAATTATTTGGTGGTTTGTTGCTTAAATCTTGTGATGCTTTTAGTAATAAATGTTAATAAATTTTTTAAGTTTTAATTATGGATCAAGAAGATAGATTTATAAAATTTACATTGAAGGAAATTGAAACAGATGAAGAATTGGTGCATGAAATATAAAGAGTAAAGTTAATAAATAAAGTCAGAATTTGGGCATTATATATCAAACTACCTATTGTAGGAGGTAAATATAAATGACGATGATTACTCAAGAACCAGATAAAGAAAACCCACAAAAACAACCAAATCAACAAAACGATCATCAACAAGAACATCCTGATAAACAACCCAAATAAAACTTTGATCTTCTGCTCGCTGAATATTAATTGTTATGCAGGGTTTATCTCGGGGTTCAAGGTTTTACCAGATTTATTGTTTCATTATTTATCAAAAGGGAAGAATAATATGAACTCAAAAGATGTAAAAATCATAATCGCTGTCATAGTCGTTGTAATTATTGCAGTTATTCTTTATTCCCTATATGAAAGAAATAAAAATGAAAATATGGGAGATTTAAAGAATAGGCAAAGTAATACACTGCTTAGCCCTCTGCACAAAATAAGCTCAAGTGCGTAGAAGCGGTACATTGATGTAAAAGCTGATCAACAGCAATACATTTAAATTAGACGTTTTTTGAAGATAAATCGTGAGAAGTGAAACTGGCTAGAACCAGCCATTTTCCCTAAACACCATAATGTGATAAGGAGAAAAAAGATGGTCAACCCTGATGATGATCGTAATAACAACAATCCAAATCAGATAAGAAAGGATTTAAATGCTGATACACACACTGATGAGCGAGATCCACATCCAGTGGGCACAGGTGTAGGGGCTGCAGGTGCAGCTGCTGCAGGTGCCGCAATCGGCAGTGCGGGTGGTCCAATCGGAGCTATTGTCGGTGGAGCATTGGGTGCCATAGTGGGAGGTATAGCTGGCAGTACAGCAGGTGAAGCGATAGATCCCACTGTTGAAGATACCTATTGGCGTGAAAACAGTGCTCATCAACCCTATTATAAGTCCTTGCAAAATACTTATCCGGATTTGGACTATGATCGCGATTATCGGCATGCCTATCGAGTAGGTTATGAGGATTTATCTACCTATGATTCATCCAAAAGGTTTGAAGATGTAGAACCCGATCTTCGGTCTAAATGGGAACAATCAAAAGCAGAATCACGACTCTCTTGGGAAGAAGCTAAACACGCTTCACGTGATGCATGGAATCGTTTACGTCCCTAGCAGCTATTCAATAATCTCAATTAAATTTAAGCCAGTCTTTTTAATTTTAAAAGGTTGGCTTTTTTTGCTTAAGTACTCAATGTAGAAGTTGAAACCTGTTTAATTAATCCTCATGTTTTTAGACTGGCTCTCAAGTGAGGGCTAATTTTTGCAAGCTCCACGTGATCATATTTACTAAATGATTTTTTCAACCGCCAGAGTTCTAATTTATACAGTCGTTATTTACTCGCTTTGATCTTAGCTGACATTTATTTGGAAGTCTCAGTATTAAATAATTCTGAACTTAATATAAGTGAAGTTATTTTTAATGCTGCTCTTAATATTAAAGACATGTGATTTTAGGTAACAATTGTGAACGTGATTTTAAAGGTTTAATTGGGAATCAGTAATATAAAGTGCTGTCGGTTTACAATGAAGTAAATTGACACAGAGTTAGCCTGAGATAAAGTAAAAAAAAGGGTAAATTGCTAGTGTTGTAATTGAGTTGATATAGATTCACAATCTGAAAAGACGGAATTAAACATGAATAACCAACCCCAAGATCCGCAACTGGATCAACCGAACCTACACATTGAATTCTCTCAAAGGCCGAACGATCAGAAGGGATATACGCCTCCTAATCCACAGCTTGATCAACCCAACCAGCATCTTCAATACTCAAATTTATTGAAGCAGCCTCAGTAAAAACTGGTAAATTCCTGAAATTAAAGGCTGATATATTTCCTGTTTAAAATCTTGAATTCAGGTCTTTAAAACTGTTGTTATTTAAAATAAGAAAAATAAAAGCAATAAAAACCCCTCTATTGAGGGGTTTTTTAAATCATAATCAGTTCGTCATTTAAAGTAATTACATCTGCTTAACGCTTATAAAAATATAACTCATAACTGATTTTCATAAATAAAGCATTGTTTTCAATTCCGACAACCACGCTTTATTTTAAAGCTTAAACCGATGAATGATTGGGTTGTGCTCTCGCCGCTGAAATAGCAGAGAATTGCTTAAAATCAGCACCAGAAGGCGCTTGATAAACTTTCAAACCAAATTCTGGAATAATTGCAATCAGATGATCAAAGATATCCGATTGTATCGCCTCATAATCTTTCCATACCGTGGTGTTGGTAAAAGCATAAACTTCCAGTGGCAAACCTTCACTGGTCGGTTGTAATTGGCGAATAATTAAAGATTGATTTTGCGCGATACCGGGATGCTGGTTTAAGTAAAATTCCACATAGGCACGAAATGTCCCTAAGTTGGTTAAACGACGCTGATTATATGAAGCCTGATTGGATAATTGCTGATTAAAGCTTGCCAGTTCATTATGTTTGGTATTTAAGTATTGATCGAGCAATAAAAACTCTTTGAGTTTTTGCAGTTCAGCTTCATTCATAAAATGCACGCTACTCTGATCAATATAGATTGAGCGTTTGATGCGTCGTACACCGGCAGAAGCCATACCACGCCAGTTTTTAAAGGTATCCGTCACCAGTTTATTGGTCGGAATGGTGGTAAAAGTCTTGTCAAAGTTCTGCACGGTAATGGTATGTAATGACATATCAATGACATCACCATCTGCATTCAGAGTCGGCATTTCAATCCAGTCACCAATACGCACCATGTCATAAGATGAAATCTGCACTGAAGCCACTAAAGACAGAATGGTATTTTGGAATACCAACATCAGCACCGCAGCCATGGCACCAAAGCCTGCCAGCAAGGTAAAGACATCTTTTTTCAGAAATGTGCCTAAAATCATCAAGCCACAGACAATAAAGATAATCATTTTAACCAGTTGTAAATAACCCTTAATCGGCTTATTTCTTGATTTTGGATTACGCTGATAGATCAGGTTGAAGATACTTAAAAATTCACTGATGGCCAACGCCAGAGTCAGAAAAATAAAGGCTTGTGCACCCATCTGAACCAAGGTGACCACTTTTCCTGAAATGTGCGGAATTGTCACGATGCCGTTCATAATGACGATTGCAGGCACAATATTTGAAATACGGCTGATGACGCTATGCTCAGCAAAAACACTCGAATTAGCCCATTTCATCTTTGAAACGAGCTTGCGAATACCCCGAACCACCACTTGCTTGGCAATAAAGTTTGCCAGAACCGCCAGTAAAATCAAGATACTTAAAGAGGTCAGCATCTCTAACCATGGATATTGATCTGACCAATCCTGAATATTCTGGATAAAAGCAAAATGCTGCAAAAGTACATCCTCAAGATAGAGATTTAAAAATTCTTTATAGTTTATAGAGTTATGCTTTTATCATTGTAATCGGTAACGTTTTAGCTACATGAACTCAAACTGAATTAACGACCTTTTAGAATGTTGAGATTAGACTGCGAGTATCTTTAACAATTTTTTTAAGTTTATTTTTAATTTTAGCAGCAATGCCAATAAACCTATTGGCATTGCTATTTTTAAGGCCAGATAAGCGAACTTACCACATCAAATCATCAGGGATCACATACGCTGCATATGGATCTTCTTCATCGGTAATTTGTTCATTCTTCTCAGAATTATTCACAATAATGAAGCCTTCCATTTTGTCATTAATCCGATCTGCCAAGGCTTTAGGTAAAACTGCATAAGATTCGCTTTCTTTGGCAATCACCAATGAACCTGAAACCAGCGCATTATAAATTTGCTGATTGAGATAAATCTTTTTGATTTTAGCTTCGTCAATAAACTGATAAGACACGTCGCCATCAATGTGGTGAATTTTATGCTGATTGATCATTTGAACAATGGCAGCTTTTAATTCTTTACCCTGCAACAGACGTTTTTTCTCTAAATCCAGAGCTTGATCTTTCGCGAGTTTTTCTTGCTTATCTTGTGCAATTTTCGCTTTCAATTCGGCTTCGTTGCTTTGTCCAGTACGTTGTTCATGAACTGCCTGTTTAGACAGTTTTTTAGCCTTTTTATTATCGACTAAACCGGCTTTTAGCAATTGAGCCTGTAATGCATTTTTGACCATAATAAATTCCGAAACTACTCTTGAATACGTCGATAACGAAAATAAATAATCCAATATACGATGCTAAGCGTCCAGCTCAGCAGCGCAGGGACAAGGAATGAATCTAATTTTAAATAAGGATAAATCATGCTGGCAACTAAACCACCGATGAAAAATCCAAAAAAAATGGCTAAATGCAGAATAATCCGTCTGCGATCTATCTCTAAACCACGTAAGCGATAACCTAACGCTAAACCTAAATCGGTCAAAACACCAGATAAATGGGTGGTCCGAATAATTGTGCCTTTATAATGACTGAACATGGCATTTTGTACGCCCATCGCCACACATGCCCAAAGCAAGGCATAGCGTGGAAAATAGGGCAATAGAAACCAGCACAGCAAAATGAACAAAGCCACCAGGCTTAAAGGCAAACCATAACGGCGCCCTAAGCTAAAGTGGCTATTTCCCAGTATCAATCCGCTATAACATGAACCGATCACATAACATAGGACAACCAGGCCCAAATAGACGATATGATCAGGTTGCCAGTGCAGTAAAGCCATGGCCAACATGCTGACATTGCCGGTCATATGCGAAACGGACTGATGCAAAACGGTCACCAGTCCGAGGACATTAATCATTCCTGCATTTACGGCAAGAAGAAAAGCACCTAATTGAACCCAAAGCGGTAAAGTTTGAAGAGGCATAATGTCATAAAAAAATTCTTAATAATGACTATCTTAATCTAAACCACGGTCTACAGCAGCAGTAAATAACACATCTGTAGAAGAATTTAATGCTGTTTCTGTTGAATCTTGCAATACACTGATAACCATACCAATGGCAACGACTTGCATCGCAATATCTGAACTAATGCCGAATAAACCGCACGCCACTGGAATAAGCAGCAGAGAACCGCCAGCAACACCTGAAGCACCACAGGCTGAAACAGTTGCAAGAACCGATAAAACCAGCATGGTAGTGAAATCAACCGGAATCCCTAAAGTATTCACAGCAGCCAGACTCAGCACTGTAATAGTGACTGAAGCACCGGCCATATTAATGGTCGCACCAAGGGGAATGGCCACATTTGCCGTAGATTCATTCACGCCTAAACGTCTGGCTAAATCCAGATTCACTGGAATATTTGCTGCTGAGCTTCGGGTGAAGAAGGCGGTAATGCCGCTTTCACGTAGACATTTAAACACCAGCGGATACGGATTTGCACGGGTAACAAAGGCGACCATAACCGGATTCACCACCAAGGCCACAAAGAACATTGTGCCAATCAGCACGGCCAATAATTGTGCGTAACTTTCAAAAGTACTTAATCCGGCTTCTGCAACGGTTACCGCCACCAGACCAAAAATACCTATCGGTGCAAAATTAATCACCAGACGAATCACGGTGTTTACCGCATTTGCAGCGTCGGTAAGCAATACTTTGGTGCTGTCACTGGCATGACGGAATGCGGTACCCAAAGCAACGGCCCAGGCCAAAATGCCAATAAAGTTCGCTTCACTGATTGCAACAACAGGGTTTGCCACAAAACTTAACAGCAGATTCTTTAAAATTTCAATCAAGCTGCCGGGTGGTTGCAAGTTGGTTTCTGCGGGAATATCCAGAAATAGGGTACTCGGAAAAATGATACTCGCAATCACTGCACTTAACGCAGCCAAGAACATACCCACAGCATACATCACGATAATGGGTTTGATTTTAGCGCCATGCCCAACTTTAAAATTAGCAATGGACGATAAAACCAAGACAAAAACCAATATAGGAGCAACAGATTTAAGCGCTTTAATAAACAAGTCACCCAACAGGCTTAAGTAGGGAGCCACATTGGGGAACAAGACAGCAACACCAATACCTAAAATAATGGCGATAATAATTCGGGAGACTAAACTCAAACGCATTAAAGCAGAGAACATAAGGGTGCCTTGTTACAAATACGAGGACTAAAAAAATTCACAAATATGCTCGCCATTTTATACCTAAAATAGTGGCTGCTAAAAAATAATTTTTATATAAAAACTAAATACTTATTTTTAAAGTTGATATTTCTATTTTTAAATATTTTTCTAAGGTCAAAACTTGAAATATATTTATCATCCAAAGGATTCAAAGCGTCATTATGGGGCTGAAATCTTCCTGCATTTCTTCACCTATCCATCACCATTAACCCAATTTACTCCAGTCAATGGTGATGGATAAACCTGTTTGATTTAGAGTGGGTATTGATCTTATTCATTTAGAAAAACTTCAGGGGAAAGTTCTTGCATGGCTTGAAAGTGAGAGAGAAAAATCTGACCACTTAAATGCTTTAACAGTTTTGAATGCTGTAATTTGTCCATCACTGGACCCTTGATTTCAGAAAAATGCAATTTGATATTGATTTTTATAAAGTCAGCATTGATATCTTCCAGCATCTCTAATGCACTCAGGTCAATTGTGCTAATACTCGAACAATTGATCACCACATGTTCTAAATTTTTATTTTGACTCACTGTATTAATTAAAAAACCTTTTAAAGTATTGGCATTTAGAAAAGTGAGGTTTTCATCAATACGGATGGAAATGACTTTTGAACAGGTCATTACCGGATGACGTTGTACATTTCTAAAATGCTGCGTACCTTCAACCAAGCCAATCACCGCAATATGGGGGCGACTAATCCGCCATAATAAAAGCATAAAGGTGGAGACTATACCGATGATTAAACCGGTAGAAATATCGATGCAGATCACGCCAAAAAAGGTAATCCACATGGCAATACCATCTGCTTTTGAATAACGCCAAGTTTCAATAAAAGGTTTGAAATCGACCAGCTTCCAGATAGAGACAATAATGGTGGCTGCCAAAATAGCCAAAGGTAAATCACGAAAAAAACCGGTGAAATAAAGACTGACCACAACAATCAGCAGCGAGGAAAATACCCCCGCCATTGGCGTTTTAGCACCCGAGTCCGCATTAACCACAGTTCGAGACAGACTGCCGGTGACAGGAAAGGCAGAGCTCAGACCGGCACTTAAATTGGCTAAACCTAAGGCAATCAGTTCCTGGTTGCTATTTAGATTACTACGCTGTTGTAAAGCAGTCGCTTGAGCGATGGATAAAGACTCGACAAAACTAATCATGGCGATCATCGCAGCACCCGGTAATAGCGTGATGACCAAATCCATATTCCAGAACGGCATCGTGATCGGCGGGAATCCTGAAGGAACGTCTCCGACGGTTTTAATCCCGATTTCTTGTAAATTCAGAAAATAAACGGCAGCAATTGAAACCACCACCAGTACCAATGGCAAGGCTTTAGAGATAAAAGCTGTAGAACCGATGCGGCTCTTGACGGCATTGGAACCTAAAACTTTAGGCAGATAGATGAGAAAGAGTAAGGCAAACATGCCAAAAATGAAGGTTTGAATATTGCTATAGCGAATGTATTGCCAAAAGCTGAACAGGAATTCAGGGATATTATTGGCTTTTAAAGGGACATCAACCAGAAATTTAAATTGACCTAAAGCAATCAGCAAAGCGGAAGCAATAATGAAACTTTTAATCACTGGATGACTAATCAATTGAATCAGAAAGCCAAATCTAAATATTCCGAGCAATAATGAAATCACTCCGACCATTACTGCAAGCAGACAGGCAGCTTGTATATAAACCGGAGAGCCGACTTCAAATAAGGGATTTAAAGTGGCAAAAGTCATCATCGAAATAATCGCCACCGGACCGATCGATAGCGTAGGGCTGCCACCGACCATGGCGTAAATGATCATCGGCAGAATGCTGGCATACAAGCCCATAATCGGCGGTAAGCCTGCAAGCATGGCATAAGCCATACCTTGCGGAACCAGCATTGCAATGACAATCAGTGCAGAAAGAAGATCTGATTTAAATTTAGCTTGGTTATATTTGTGCAGCCACTGCCAAGCAGGCAATAATCTTGTTAAGCGAGAATTTAAATCTGACATATCTAAAGCTAAATCACTATTTTAGATATATTATGCATAAAAAATGCTAAGAAGTCTTAGCATGATGGATTTATCTCTTTAATTTAATGATATTTATAGAATTAAATTAAAATTTTAGGGCAGTAGAGTTGATAGAGCGTATTTAAAACTTGAACCAGTTTTTCATCTTTAATGGAATAGAAAATCTGTTTACCCTCACGACGGGTGGAAACCACATCACTTTTGCGTAACATCATCAGCTGTTGAGATAGGGTGGGTTGATTAATTTGAGTCTTTTCTTCAATTTGCGAAACATTAAGTTCCTGTTTAGCCAGATGACATAAAATAACAAGGCGATCTGTATTGGCAAGTGATTTTAATATTGTGACAACAATATCGACAGAATCATGCATAGACGCAATTTCAAGATCGGTGTTCATACAGCATTTCCATACTACTCATCAGTAATATATGCAGTATAAGGGTTGTATAATTGAATACATTAGTAAAAAGTTATATTTTCAATGGTTTTTAATGAAGCTAAATATCAAATATTCTTATATGAATAAAATATATAAATAAATAAGGCATGGAGTTTAAACTCCATGCCTTATTTTATTGTAAAAAATAAATTAATCTTATTTTTTTATCGCTTGTTTAAATTGTTTTAATTCTTTTTCATTAAAATGAAGTGCTTGGATAATGGCTTGACGAGTATCAAGATTATACCAGTTAAAAATAGCTGACATTTTATCTTCAAAATCATCACTAATAACAAAATAGTCATCTTGAATTTTTAATAAACTGTTTTGTTTCAGTATAGAAATAAAACTTTTTAAGGTTGCACTGTCAAAATAATAGCCAGATTGAATTTTTTGAGTCTGGAAAAGTTTTTGCAATACTGCTTTACCCATTTTCTCTAACGCTTTCATGGTCAGCGATTGAGTAGGAGCGTACTGCTTGAGCAATCCTGAAATCATCATCATATTATTTAGGCTAGAATCAGACAGATGTGCCAATGATAACAACTTATTTTGCATCTGTTCATCTAATGCAATCGAGACTGTATTATCTTGTTTAATAATCCAGCCCAATTGTTCTAAACTATTTAAAATTAATACAATTTCACTTTCTAATTCTTCCAGATTCCATTTTAAGAAAAACTCTTCTTTAAAATAGGGATACATATTTTTAACGGTATCGATTAAATAATGACTTGAAATCTTTTTATAAGATTGAATTAGCTTGGCAATTAATGCCGGCATAATAAAACAATGCAGAATATTGTTACTAAAATAACTTAACAGAATTTTTTGGCTTTCAGCAACACGAATCCAGTTTTCATTATTTTGATTAAAAGTTTCAACCTGTTTTAATTTTTGAGCATATTGAATAATTTCAGCACTGGATAATTCCGTCATCATCATTCTTTGATCATATTTTGTTTTATTTAATAACTGACGATATTGATCAATCTGCGATATTAAAGCATTTTCAGTTAAAGCATGATTTTCAACATTAAGTAAAATCAATGAAATCAATGAAATCGGATTCACTACAACAGCTTTATTAATATTTTCTAAGATTGAACTGGCGACTTGATTGACAGTCTGAACTACGGGTTGCGGTAATTCATCATCAATATTTAATTTGATTTGATCTGCCTGATTCGCAGTTAATATTTTATCGAGAAAAATAGGTTCGCCGAAATTAACATGAACCTGTCCAAAAACTTTTTCAATTTTACGCGCTGAACTTAAAATGCCCCAGATCGATTCGGCTTCCTTGGGTTTACCATTGAGTTCATTTAAGTACGAGGTGCCTTCCATCAGCTTTTCATAACCAAAATAGGTCGGAATAAAAGCAATCGGTTTGGTCGCGCCGCGTAAGTGACTTTGAACCGTCATCGAAAGCATGCCTTTTTTAGGTGGCAACAATAATCCTGTGCGCGAACGTCCACCTTCAATAAAGTATTCCAAAGGTGTGTTACGTGATAAAAGACTGTGTAAATACTCTTTAAAAACTGAAGTATAAAGTTCATTGTCACTAAAGGTACGGCGAATAAAATAGGCACCGCCACCACGCATGATTTGACCCACAATCGGCAGGTTTAAATTTATTCCTGCAGCAATATGCGGAACCATGAGTCCACGGTTAAAAATCACATAAGATAGCAGCAAATAATCGATATGACTGCGATGGCATGGGGTATAGACAATTTCATAATCCTTGGCCAACTCCCGTACCGTATCGAAATTATGCACTTCAATCCCGTCATAAAGTTGCGTCCATAATTTGGTCAGGGCAAGTTCCGCAAAACGTAAAGTTGAATAGGAAAAATCCGAAACCACTTCGGTTAAATAACCTTTGGCACGATTTTCCGCTTCAAACATACTAATTTTATCATCAATACTTTCTTTGCGAATGGCATCCTGAACCGTTTCGGTTTTCATTAACTTATTAATCAAATTGCGACGGTCGGATAAATCGGGCCCTAAAATGGCTTCTTTGTGTTTATTAAAATTAGTATTGAGTTCTTTAACAATCGAATGGGCAGGAGAAAAGTTAGGATGCTCAATTTTGGCTTTTTCAATCGCTGATTTAAGAGAAATTGGCTTATGAAATTCAATGTAGTTTTCACGACTATATAATGAAATATTCAAGGCTTGTTTTAATTTGGATGGGGTGGACCAAGCATCGGAAAATAAGGCTTTAAACCAAGAACCCTCATATTCAGGTGAACGACCCCATAAAACGGTTACCGGCACCAGTTCAATATCGTATTCTGGGTAATTGTCTAAAACTTCAATCAGGCGAATCAGTTTGGCTGAATAATGATAAGCCTCATTTTTCGAACTCGGCACATTTAAAGCCAGAATCGAGTCATCTTCTTTAAACTGCTGAATCGTTAATGGCGCAAAAACTGAAGGCAGTTTACGTGCTTTCGCTTCAGTATCGATTAATACCGTATTGCTGAGTGAAGCATCTTGTAAGACATAACAAATCAATTTTTTATCAAGCTGATCTTCTATATTTTTTTCTAATTCTTCAGTATTGCCTAAGACTTGAGGAGTCACGATTTTATCGAGGATTTTCTGTGTAAATTGTCGATAGAATCGGCTATAACCCTTATTAGACATTTGCTTCCCTAAAATCAGTTTTCATTTGAGGGATATTGTGTGCAATAACAAGGATAAATACAAATCCTATTGATGACAAATAAGTCATTTAAGTTGTAACGATTTAAGAGAAACCACGGCGATATAATCTGGAAAAGTCTTTATTTTTTAGGACTAAAAAGAAAAAATTGAAATAGAAAAACTTATCTTCACGGTCTAAATGGCTTATGATAAATAAATGGCATTAAAATCAAAAGATCGCTCAAGGAGTTAAAATGAGTACAGATTCTGCATTTCAAACACCAAATAATCTAGGCATTGCGGTTTATAGTAATAATGCTGAATCAATTGGCAACACCCCATTAATTCGCATTAACCGTTCAATTTCTGCACCTGCCACGGTACTGGGTAAAATTGAAAGCCGTAATCCTGCATTTTCCGTGAAATGTCGTGTTGGTGCCGCTTTAATTGCAGATGCTGAAGAAAAAGGTTTGCTTAAACCCGGCATGCATATTATAGAGCCGACCAGTGGTAATACCGGGATTGCACTGGCATTCGTGGCTGCGGCAAAAGGTTATGACATTACGTTGACCATGCCTGCAAGTATGAGTGTTGAACGTCGTAAAGTGTTAAAAGCATTTGGTGCAAATCTGATCCTGACTGAGCCGGCTAAAGGCATGAAAGGTGCAGTGGATGAAGCCGTACGTTTGGCCACTGAACAACCGGAACTGTATTATTTACCGCAGCAATTTGAAAACCCGGCCAACCCTAAAATTCATGAACAGACCACCGGTCCTGAAATTTGGGAAGCTACTGGCGGTAAGGTTGATATTTTAGTTTCAGGCGTGGGCACAGGCGGGACCATTTCTGGTATTTCACGCTATTTTGAGCAAGTGAAAAATCAAGCGCTTTATTCAGTCGCAGTTGAACCGGCTGAATCTCCAATTATCGGACAAGCCAAACGTGGTGAAGCGCTGACTCCGGGACCGCATAAAATACAGGGTATTGGCGCAAACTTTATCCCAAAAAATCTGGATTTAGACTTGGTGGATGAAGTCATTGCAATTGACAGTTCAGCCGCGATTGAATGGGCGCGTAAAACCGCAACCCATGAAGGTATTTTGGTTGGAATCTCAAGTGGTGCGGCAATGGCAGCAGCAGCTCAACTGGCAGAACGTCCTGAAAATGCAGGCAAAACCATTGTGGTGATTTTACCGGATGCCGGTGAACGTTATTTATCTTCGGTTTTATTTGAAGATATTTCTGCCGATTAATCCAGCAAGAATGATTCTCATAATACCTAAAAGGCTGAAGTTGATCTTCAGCCTTTTTATTAGAGATATCCGAGGCAAAAAATTAACGGATAAACAGTTTTAAAATCAGTTTTTGAATAAATGTGCCATAAGGCGGATAGAACAAACGCATCAAGCTAAATTTCGGCCGGTCAAACACGGCTTTTGCATGACTAAAGGTAACAAAACCTTCATGCCCATGATAGTTCCCCATACCGGAGGTACCCGCACCACCAAAAGGCAGATCTTCCTGTCCGACATGCATCAGGGTTTCATTGAGGCAAACACCGCCACTATGAGTTTGCATCAGAACTTTTTGCTGATCGTGCTTGTTATAACCAAAATAATATAAAGCCAGAGGGCGAGGTCTTTGATTAATATAGTCAATCGCTTCATCAAGCTGCTGGTAAGTCACAATCGGTAACAAGGGACCAAAAATTTCATTTTGCATCACCTGCATATCATCTGTGACATTGCTTAAAACATAATGCGCTAAACGTCGTCCTGAAGAAGCATCGGTAATGATTTGAATCGTGGCATTTTTTGCAGCTGCATCTTCAAGATAGCGATTCAAACGATTGAGCTGACGTTCATTAATAATGGCGGTGTAATCAGGATTATCGACTAATTTTGGAAAAAATTCCTGAATTGCGTTGGAGTATTCTTCAATAAACTGGGTCTGTAATTGTGCAGGGATCAGCACATAATCGGGCGCAACACAGGTTTGTCCGGCATTCATGGCTTTACCAAAAGCAATCCGCCGTGCGCTCTCGCGTATATTGGCATCGGCTAAAACCAGCGCGGGAGACTTTCCTCCAAGTTCCAAGGTCACAGGCGTAAGGTTGTTGGCTGCTGCACGCATCACATGTTTACCGACCTCACTGGCACCGGTAAATAAAATATGATTAAAAGGCAATTGGGTAAATTGCTGCGCAACTTCTGCATCGCCATTCACCACACAGACCAAATCTTCCGGAAAGGCTTGGGTAATGAGTTGTTTAAACAGTGCAGAAAATTCCGGGGTATTTTCACTCATTTTCAACATTACCCGATTACCTGCAGCAAGAGCCTGACAAAGTGGGCCAATGGCGAGAAATAGCGGGTAATTCCACGGGACCACGATGCCTACTACACCGACCGGTTGATACAAGACATAACCTGTCGCAGGCTGAAAAAGAATGCCGATATGACGTTTGCTGGGACGCATCCATTTCTTGAGATTTTTTAACGCGTATTTGATGCCGAATACACTGGTCATCACCTCGAACATTTCGGTTTCAGAATGGCTGCGATTGGAAAAATCATGATTAATAGCCACATTAATCTCGGTCTTATTTTGCAGAATCATTTGCTGCAAACTTTTAAGCTGCTGCCTTCGCTGTTCTAGACTCGGATAACTGTTTTCAGTAAATGCCTGCTTTTGCTTCTCGAATAATTGTTGTAATTCGAACGAGATATTTTGATCTGTATTTTGATCCATTTGGTGATTCAACATCCTGCATATCCTTTGCCAGTAATAAGAGAGTAACTTGAAAAGAGAGTAACTTGAATTTTTCAGTATGATTCCGTGATTCTCACTTTGTTATATCTTTGAATATTTTAAAAATATTGCATAACAGGTTCAAATATATCCTCAAGTCGATATAAGTGAATCAAGAATAAACCGAGCTTGCTGTTTGAATTAAGCGTGCAACTGCTTGCTGCGTATCATATCCACCGCTTTTTCAGCAATCATGATGGTTGGGGCATTGGTATTGCCATTGACTACATTCGGCATGATCGAGGCATCAACCACGCGTAAATTTTTAATGCCATAGACACAAAGCTGCGGATCGACTACGGCCATATCATCAACGCCCATTTTACAGCTGCCGACAGGGTGATACACGGTATCGGCACGTTGACGCAAAATGTGCCGAATTTCATCATCGGTTTTGACCGAAGCACAAAACAGGTCTTTTTTATGCAGCATTTTCAATGCCGGTGAATGCATCAGTTGTTGCGTTATTTTATAGGCATCAATCATGTCTTCAATATCATCTTCATGATCCAAGAAATTCGGGTCAATCAATAAAGGATCATCGATACTTGGGCCACTGATTTGAATGCTGCCACGACTTTTCGGATTTAGCAGGCAAACATGACAGGAAATACCGTGACTGGCATGGAAGGTGCGCGCATGGTTATCAACCAAGGCCACCACAAAATGCAACTGTAAATTCGGAATGTCTTTTTCAGGGGTGCTTTTTAAAAAGCCGCCACATTCGGCAAAATTGGTACTGAGCATGCCACGGCGTTCTTTGCGGTAGCGCGAAATTTGTTTGATCAGGTCAACCGTACCGGCCAGTGAAACCCCAAAAGTACCGGCAATATCGCTGACGGTATAACTAAAAACAAAGTCAGGATGATCGTGGAAATTTTTACCCACACCCGGTAAATGCTGAGCCACATTAATACCATACCCAAGCAATTCTTTTTCGTCCCCAATACCGGATAGCATTAAGATTTGCGGCGAATGCATTGCCCCTGCGCTTAACAGTATTTCTTTGTTGGCATGTAGCTGTTTGATTTGTCCCGCATGTTTAACCTCAACGCCCACTGCAACATTATTTTCAATTAAAATACGCTGCGTAGAGGCATGGGTGAAAATGGTCAGGTTGGGACGCTCTAGATGTGGAAATAAATAGGCACGTGCCGCACTACAGCGCTCACCATTAATATGCGTGACCTGATATACCCCTAAACCTTCTTGTTCCGAGCCGTTAAAGTCATCCAGAATTTTATAACCTTGTTCTTTGGCTGCCGTAATATAACGTTCATGCCATGGACTATCGGTGCGCAAATTCGATACCGATAAAGGTCCGGCATTGCCATGGTATTCATTTTCAATGTCGTGATTTTTTTCCGAACGAATGAAGTAGGGCAGAACCTCCTGATAGCTCCAGCCATGATTCCCCAGTTCCGCCCATTGGTCATAGTCTTTTTGATGACCGCGCACATAAATCATTGCGTTAATGGCAGAAGATCCACCTAAACATTTCCCGCGCGGTTGATAACCTTTACGACCATTGAGACCTTTTTGCGGCACAGTTTCAAAAGCCCAATTGTTGATTTTGCTGGGTATGCTGATCACGGCTGCGGCGGGGGTATTTACCGTCCAGGTATTGCCATGACTGCCAGCTTCTAACAAACACACTGAAATTTCTGGGTTTTCTGATAACCGTCCAGCCAGTACACAGCCGGCACTGCCGCCACCAATGACTATATAATCAAATATCTGGTTTTCCATAGAGGATCTTGTTCCTGTGATTTATTCTTGAATGTCATTTTTGTTTTAAGTGATATTTCTATTTTTTTTATCACCTATTGAAACTGATCTTACCGAAGCTTTAGATGAAAAGATATACAGTTTAAAGCTTGATTCATAAAATAAAAAAACATTTTATTGTTATTCATCCGTATATGATCGGCATTCATTTAATTACAATTCCAGGCCATATTCGGTATAAATCAACATTGGAAATATGTCGAAAAAAGCAGATGATAGAACAGATTTAAACAATAGAAGATTAGGGATTTTGATTCGTGTTTGAGCTTGACTGTAAATTACTCAGTGTTTTTCTTTATATCTATAAATATAAAAGTGTTTCAGTCGCAGCAGAAAATCTGTCGATGAGCCAACCGACGGTCAGTAATATCCTGAATAAGATTCGTCAACATTATAACGATCCACTTTTTTTAAGAATCGGCAACGAGATGGTTCCGACAGAACTGTCTAAACAGCTTTTCCCATTGGTCAGTGAGGCACTCAGTAAAGTCGAGATTATTAATAATTTCACCATTAATTTTGACCAGTCCACCTCGCAGCAAAAATTTACCATTGCCATGACCGATGTGTCACATTTGGTGTTATTGCCTAAAATATCCCAGTATTTAAAACAACATGCGTCCAACATTCGTTTAAATGTGCGTGCGATCACCTCTGAAACCAGTTATCAAATGGCGAATGGTGAAATTGATTTGGCGATTGGTTTTTTACCGAATCTGGAAAATGGTTTTTATCAACAAAAATTATTTGAACAATATTATGTGGTGATTGCTTCTAAAGATCATCCAAGGCTGAGTGGAAACAGTTTAACGACTGAACAATATATCAGTGAATCGCATATTGATATTGATGCGGGAATGGGGCATTACCATATTGAAAACGAGTTATTAAATTTAGAATTAAAACGTAATATCCTGATGCGTCTGCCGAGTTATTTAGGCGTGGGGTTGGTGGTGCAGGAAACTGATGCGATTGCAACCGTGCCTTATTATTTAAGTAAAGTGTTATTGTCGCGCGGCAATTTGCAAATTTTAGAAGCGCCGATCACCTTTCCAAGCTATGCGGTAAAACAATATTGGCATATGTCCTGCCACCATAAAACCAGCCATCAATGGCTACGTCAGATGTGCCATGAATTATTCAGTCATATGAATGAACTGGATGGTTCAGCTCACGGCATTATTCATCCATAATAGCAACCAGAAACTCAATCATGGATGATGATTAATGTACTGAAGATATTTTATCAGGTGTCATCAGCGCCTGATTAATATACAGCTTGATTAAACGTTCACGTGAACCAATGGACTTTTGATAATGGGTTGAATTGAGAAGTAATGATGCACCATAAGTTACCGTCCAGATATAAGATAAATAATCCCGAATCGACATGGCGCTATCTAAAGATTTTAAATATTGGTCGGTCATGTCCTTGATTTCAATAATCCGCTCTTCACGTACCTGATATAATTCTTCAAATAATTCTTTTAATTTTCTTTCATTGTTGGTTAATCGGTCTTCAATCACGTGTAATAAAATAGTCCGGTTAGAATTTAACATGTTGTAAAGCATGTACTGCGAAACATAGGTTTTAATATTATTTTTATATTTCTTTGAAATTTCTAACAGTCTTTTTTCATTTAAAATAATCAGTTCTAAATACAGCTGATTCTTGCTTGTAAAATGCTTATAAATGGTGCCTTTAGCTATATCCAGTTCAGAGGCCAATTCTCCAAGCGTAATATCCTGATTGTTATCCAGCAACAGCGTTTCCGCCATGGCTAAAATTTTCTCTTTACGCAATAGAAAATTTTGTTGGCGTACTGTATTCATGGCAATCGTTCCAAGCAAACATTAAAAAAAGCGTCTTCAACATATACCGATAAAATCCTGATGACCATTCCACCATTGTCGGGTAGGGGTAAAATTAAGATTTAAAATATATATTTATATTTATATTTATATTTATATTTATATTTATATTTATATTTAACCCCATTTTTAATTTTATAACGCTCAATTGCATAGCGAAAATTAAAAGTCAATAAATGAGAACCTGCGAGGTCAATAATCGACAATAAAATTCCAATTGGAGAATAATTATTTTATTGTCATTTGGCTGTAAAAGTGAATTTACTGAATAAACGCAAACAGAATAATGTTCTGATCAGACAGTATTTCAACCGGTCATTTAAAGATGAGGTTTCAAGATGGATCCTTTAAGTCAAAGTAAATTACAGAAAAGAGGTTTTATTTCGCAAGCATTCAAGTGAACATCGGATGAACACATTTTGATGCTTAAATCCTTTTAGAAAATCTTTCAAACGCGGTTCTGAGTTCAATTCCATTTCTCCTGAGGGTAATTGAAAACCGGTTTAAACGCCCAAACTCTATTTAAATAGATGGCGGTTGAAATACAGCTATTTATTTCAGTTTAGGTTCTTACAACTTAAAAAAGCACTTCACGGTTTAATGCGAAGTCTTCACCCAAGGAAAGCAATATGCCTATTTATAACGCACCTCTTAAAGACATGGATTTTATTTTAAATGACGTATTTAAGGCTGAAGATTTTTGGCAGGGTAATGATGACTTAGCCCACATTGACATGGCAACGGCCAATGCCATTTTAGAAGAAATGGCGAAATTTTCTAAAAATGTCATTCTGGATTTAAACCGCTCAAGTGATGAAGAAGGTGGTGCTCAATTTAGCAATGGTGTAGTCACCACGCCTCAAGGTTTTAAAGAAGCATTCAAGCAATACGCAGAAGGTGGCTGGATTGGCTTGGGCACAGAAGAAGAATGGGGCGGTCAAGGCATGCCAAAAATGCTGACTGTTCTTACTGACGAAATGATTTGGGCAACCAATCCCTCGTTTATGCTTTACCCGCTACTTTCCGTGGGTGCAGGTATGGCCTTGAACAACTATGCCTCTCAAGAGCAGAAGCAAACCTATTTGCCTAAAATTTACACTGGTGAATGGTCGGGAACCATGTGTTTAACTGAACCGCATGCAGGAACCGATTTAGGTATTATTAAAACCAAAGCGGAACGCAATAATGACGGTTCTTATAATATTACCGGAACCAAAATTTTTATTACCAGCGGTGAGCATGATCTGTCAGAAAACATTATTCACTTGGTCTTGGCAAAAACACCGGACGCACCTGCAGGTTCACGCGGTATTTCCTTATTCATCGTGCCGAAATTCCTGATCAATCAAGATGGTTCATTGGGCGAACGCAATAGCATGGGTGCCGGTTCTATTGAACACAAGATGGGTATTAAAGGTTCTGCAACCTGTGTGTTGAACTTTGATGGCGCCAAAGGTTTCCTGGTGGGTAAGGAAAATGAAGGTCTGGCGGCCATGTTTGTGATGATGAACTATGAACGCCTGTCGATGGGCATTCAAGGTCTGGGCGCATCTGAGTTTGCCTATCAAAATGCAGCGCAATATGCCACAGACCGTTTGCAAGGGCGCAGTGCCACCGGGGTGAAATCTCCAGAAAAGCCAGCCGATTCGATTTTGGTCCACGGTGATGTACGCCGTATGCTCCTTAACGCGCGTGCCAACAATGAAGCATCGCGTGCATTTGCGGTGTATGTGGGGCAGCAACTGGATATCACCAAATTCTCTAGCGATGCGGAAGCGGTGAAAAAAGCCAATGATCGTGTGGCCTTGTTAACCCCAATTGCCAAAGCCTATTTAACCGATACGGCATTAAATGCGGTGCTGGATGCCCAAATGGTGTTTGGTGGTCATGGATATATTCGGGAATGGGGCATGGAACAATGTGTGCGTGATCTGCGGATCTCACAAATATATGAAGGCACCAATGGCGTACAAGCTCAGGATTTAATCGGGCGTAAAACCATTCGCAACAATGGTGCAAATATGGCGGAATATATCACTGAAATTCGTGAATTTGTCGCTACATTAGAGGATTCACTTGCCATTAAAGCCGCAACTTTAAATGCTTGTAATGAAGTAGAAGCCATCACCCAGTTTATTTTGCGACAGGCGAAAGGCGCGCCGGATTTTGCCAACGGTGTTGCGGTAGATTACTTGCATGCAGTGGGCTTGCTGAGCTTTAGTTATATGTTTGCTAGAATCGCACAAGCGGCTCAAGCTAAAACCGAAGCGTTCTATCAAAACAAAATTATTTTGGCGCAGTATTTTGCACAGAAAGTATTACCCGGCATAACTGCACGTATTGCCCAAATTAAAGCCGGTTCAAGCTTAATGATGCAGTTGCCAGAAGATTACTTTACGGCTCAATCTTAAGTCTAAGACCAGTGCTTTACTTCAAAAGGAAATGACATGGGCAGAGTATTCTGTTCATGTCAGTGAACAAAATCTATAAATGAGGATGGAAAAGAATGATTGTTATTGTGAATGCTGTACGTACAGCGATGGGTGGTTTTCAAGGCTCGCTTTCAGCATGTACAGCACCCGATTTAGGTGCAGTGGCCATTAAAGAAGCAGTTGCACGTTCAGGCTTACAGCCAACTGATATTGATGAAGTGATTTTTGGTTGTGTCTTGCCTGCAGGCTTAAAGCAAGGTCCGGCACGTCAGGCCATGCGTCAGGCAGGTTTACCTGATTCGACCGGTGCAACCACCATCAATAAAATTTGTGGTTCGGGTATGAAAGCGGTGATGCAGGCTGCAGATGCAGTTAAAGCCAGTTCTGCACAAATCGTGGTTGCCGGTGGTATGGAATCGATGAGCAATGCGCCATATTTACTTGAAAAAGCACGTGCCGGTTACCGTATGGGACATGGTAAAACCACAGATCACATGTTTCAGGAAGGTCTAGAAGATGCGGAAACCGGTTTGTCCATGGGCATACTTGCCCAAGAGATGGCCGATAAAAAAGGTTATACCCGTGAGCAGCAAGATACTTTTGCAATCAGCTCTTTAAATAAAGCAGTGACGGCAATTCATAATGGTTATTTCAAGGCTGAAATTGCGCCTGTAATCGTATCTGGCCGTAAAGGCGAGGTGATTGTTGAGCAAGATGAGCAACCACTCAATGCCAAAGCAGATAAAATTCCGACCTTACGTCCAGCGTTTAAAAAAGATGGAACCATTACAGCGGCAAATGCCAGTTCAATCAGCGATGGTGCATCTGCACTGGTGATCACTTCAGAAAAAATTGCAGCTGAACGTGGACTTGAACCTGTGGCTAAAGTTATCGCCTATGCAGGCCATTCACAGCACCCTGCTGAATTTAGTATTGCTCCGGTGGGCGCAATCGAGAAAGTCTTGAAGCAAACTGGCTGGACGGCTGCTGAGGTTGATCTTTGGGAAATTAATGAAGCCTTTGCGATGGTGACCATGGCAGCCATGGATGCTTTTAATTTAGATGAAGCCAAAGTCAATGTGAACGGTGGTGCGTGTGCCCTAGGTCATCCACTGGGTTCATCGGGTTCACGTATTATTGTGACCTTGATTCATGCACTGCAACGTACCGGTGGCAAGAAAGGCATTGCCGCATTATGTATTGGTGGTGGTGAAGCGACTGCTATTGCGATTGAGTTAATTTAAACTGGCCCAATGAATCCATATCAGTAAGTCTAACAAACACCATCATTCTAGTGCGCTAGGAGGATGGTATTTGTTATTTCTACTCTCTGAACTGGAAAATAATATTCGTCATCATAATTTACTGCGTACTAATATGGCTGTTATCGCAGCATTCTCCTTCACTAAAGATCGTTATTCCAACCGGTTCATTCAGTCACTGGGCCTAACTTTTTTACTGAAATGGAGGAGCAGGTCATTATTCAGATTGATCCAAAGCACCAGATGATCAGGGCACTTGAAAAATGCTTTAGAAAATTCAAAATTGAAAGTTCACTTTTGATGAGCAAAAAAATATAAAATTATTTTATTAACAACATGTTAAAAGACAAAGCCACCAGTAAAACTGAAAAGGAAAATCCTATTCCTGCCTCCGTCAGCAAGAATGGATTACTTGAGGTGAATGCAAATAACGGTGTGATTGATGAGACAAGCGGAACTCTGGTAGATTCAAACTCATTTTATAAAAAGTAAAATAATTGAATCACATACCGTGATTTAGTTCAGTCATGGCATTTTTTTCTATCCCATTAATAGAATTTAATAACTCGGCATAATCCTGTACAAAATAATTTGCCTGAGCTTTAATTTCCTCTAACTCATGTGCCGAATGTTGGTCATAAATGGCGATAACCTCAATGCCGGCTTGTTTCGCTGCCTCCACACCAATGAGTGAATCTTCAATAATTAAACATTCTTCCGCTTTAAAGCCAAAATGCTGAAGTGCGGTTAAATAGACTTCAGGATGTGGCTTGATATTTTCGACATTTTCTCGGGTTAAAATCAGTGAAAAATCGTTCGTGAAATCAATTTTGCTATTGATGAGGGTGTTGTTGTCTTGATAACGCTGAATATTGGACAAACTGGTGGTGGTGGTTATCGCTAATTTAATTTCTCGTTGTTTAAGCGTTTGAATCAATAGGCTGGCTTGTGGTTTAAGTGGAACGACATGATCCAGAAAATAATGTGAAATGCTATAACGTCTTGATTTGACTTGTGCTTTGGTTAATCCAAAAGCATAAAATTCGTTAAGATAACCACAATATTCCAAATATGGATCAGCAGATTGTCTGAAATTTTTCAGCTGGATATCCCGCTGCTGCTGAATGGTATTCAGATCCACTTCAATATTGGATAGCTGCTGAATCAGGGCGGCATCGACTTGATTCCAGATTCCCACGGAATCAATCAGGGTGCCATCTAAATCAAAACAAATTAACTTTTTCCCTTGAAACATTTTCATCTGACATTTTGTTGGAATAAGCTGAATTATATCTCGTCTGAATATGCACAGTGAGATGAATAGAAAATATTTCTTGTTTTAACTGTGGTTTGAAAATCGTTCTTCAAGCTGGGTAAATAGCATCTGCATACCTTGAGTCGCAGTTTGGGGGATTAAATGATATTGCTTGGGTACACGAAGGTGATCAGCTTTAGGGTCAATATAATAGGCTTCACATGTTTCAGGTATTTCATGAATCAGTCCGGCAACAGGGTAAACCACCAAACTGGATCCAATGACGATAAAAATATCGGCATCTTGAACCAGTTGCATGGCGTGTTCATAAGCAGGGACGGCTTCGCCAAACCAGACCACATGCGGACGCAGCGGATAACCTTGCGGACATTTGTCGCGTTCCAGATTTAATTCCCAGCCTTGAACTGGATAGAAAGTCTCAGAATACTCGGCACCCGGGGCAGAGCTTTTGGCCAAGCGAATATTGCCATGTAAATGTAAAACATGCCGGCTTCCAGCGCGTTCATGCAAGTCATCTATATTTTGGGTAATTACTTCACATGCTGCAAAATGCTGGATTTTGGCAATCAGTTGATGTGCTAAATTTGGTTGTGCTTCCAGAACACTGTTGCGCCGTGCATTATAAAAGCGTTGCACCAATTCTGGATTTCTTTGCCATGCCTGCGGTGTCGCGACATCTTCAATCTTGTGATTTTCCCACAGTCCATCATGGTCGCGAAAGGTATTAATTCCACTTTCTGCACTCATTCCTGCACCGGAAAAAATCACGATTTTTGGCATTTGTATCGCTTCGTTGTCTTTGGTTTAGATAAACTTATCATAAATTATTCAGGTTTTTATAAGTTTTACATCACACTTTAATTTTACTTTTAAGCAGCTATCAAACAAAAGCCCCCACAAAGTTGTGAGGGCTTTTGGTGTTATTTTTCTATCAAGCAATAAACTGTTGGACCGCCTGATTAAACTCATCTGGACATTCAATATTTGAAATATGCGAGGCATTAATTTCAAATAAAGCACTATTTTTAATCTGATTAACCATAAATTGGCCATCAGCCACTGTGGTCACGGGATCTTGCTGACCTGCTACAACCAATACTGGCACCGCAATGTCTTTAAGTTGTTTGCGTAAATCTGCTTTTGCCAAAGCTTCGCAACAACTTGCATAACCTTCAGCGCTGCCAGCTGCCAGACCATTTTGCAACTTTTCAACTTCTGCTGCATTGTCTTGAATAAATTTTTCCGTAAACCAGCGCCCGGCTGCAGTTGAAGCGATCGGTTGTAAACCTTGCTCACGAACTAAAGCTGCACGCTCATTCCAGGCTTGTTCCTGACCAATTTTCGCTGCAGTATTACAGACAATAACTTTGTTAAAATGCTTGGCCTTGTGAATGGCAAGCCATTGACCGGTTAAACCGCCCATCGAAATACCGCAAAAAACAGCTTTTGCAACATTTAAGTGATCAAGCAGATTCACGACATCCTGACCTAATTGCTCAAGCGTATAGGGACCTTTTGGAGCAGAAGAAGCACCATGACCACGTGTGTCATAGCAAATCACAAAGAAATCATTTTGAAAATGATTAATCTGAGGTTGCCACATTCCATAATTCGTTCCGAGCGAATTTGAAAAGATGATCGCCGGTTTAGTGACATTACCAAAGGTTTGGTAATTGATTTGAGCACCATTTGAATTAAAAGTTGGCATGAAAATTTATTCCTTTATTATACATATCCCCTAAATCCCCCTAGCAAGGCGTTAAGCCGAAATGCAAGAAGGGGGACTATACTGAGGATTAAACGCGTTGAATAATGAGTGCGATGCCTTGACCGACACCAATACACATTGAACACAGCGCGTAGTTGCCACCTGTTGCTTCAAGTTGATTCAGTGCCGTGGTGATCAGACGTGCGCCAGATGCACCGAGTGGATGACCAATCGCAATCGCGCCACCATTCGGATTGACTTTCTCGGAGCCGTCTTCCAAACCTAAATCACGTGTCACCGCCAGGGCCTGTGCTGCAAATGCTTCATTCAGTTCGATCACATCCATCTGCTCAAGGGTTAAACCTGTTTGAGCCAAGAGCTTTTTAATTGCAGGCGCAGGACCAAAGCCCATGATGCGAGGTTCAACACCAACCACGGTTGCGCCAATAATCTTGGCGCGTGGTTTTAAGCCATACTGTGCCACCGCATCATCGGATGCGATCAGCAGCGCTGCTGCACCATCGTTAATGCCTGACGCATTCCCGGCAGTCACGGTACCATCGGCTTTCACCACCGGTTTTAGCTTGGTAAGCGCTTCAAGGGTGGTCGATGCACGAGGATGTTCATCTTTTGCAATAACAACTGCATCGCCTTTACGCTGTGGAATGCTGACCGGAATCATTTCCTGATCAAAGAAACCACGCGCTTGTGCTGCTGCGGTACGCTTTTGGCTTTCCAGCGCAAACTGGTCTTGATCGGCACGGTTGATGTTGAACTGCTCAGCCACGTTTTCCGCGGTTTGCGGCATGGTTTCCACGCCATACATTTCTTTCAGCTTCGGATTGATAAAACGCCAGCCCATGGTGGTGTCTTCAAGTTTCTGACTGCGGCCATAAGCACCTTCAGATTTACCCATCACCAGAGGTGCGCGTGACATGGATTCTACACCACCGGCAATAATTAGCTCTGCTTCACCGGCTTTAATGGCACGTGCGGCCATCGCTACAGCATCCATTGATGAACCGCATAAACGGTTTACCGTGGTTGCAGGCACCTGATACGGCAGACCGGCAAGAAGGGCAGACATACGACCGACATTACGGTTGTCTTCACCGGCCTGGTTGGCGCAGCCATAAATCACGTCATCCACTTTTGCAAAGTCAACTGATGGATTGCGTTCCATTAAGGCTTTGATGGGAAGTGCACCGAGGTCATCGGCACGAACAGGTGCCAGACCACCGGCATAACGACCGAATGGAGTACGAATGGCATCGATAATATAGGCGTTTTTCATTATTTAATCCTTTTAGCTCCTTTAATCCCTCCTGAAACAAGGGCGACTTACCGGGCTTCAAAATGATTTGAGCTTGGGGATAAGTCGTCCCTTGGTTGCGTAGCGACTTAAAGCAATGCTTAAGTCTCGCTCAGGGGAATTAAAGGGCAGATTTAAAATTTTGTTAAAGCGTATTAACCCTGTGTGGCATCAATCAGCTTTGCACCGGTCAAAGCCTGCAATTCATCAAAAGTTAAACCTTCAACTTTCTCAATCACTTTCATGCCATCGCTGGTCACGTCAATCACGCATAAATCGGTATAAATGCGATCGACACATTTCAGGCCGGTTGCTGGGTAGCTGAGTTCCGCGACAATTTTCGGTTCGCCTTTTTTAGTCACATGATCGGTGGTGATAAAGACTTTTTTCGCACCCACCGCCAGGTCCATGGCACCGCCCACAGCAGGAATCGCATTCGGTGCTCCGGTATGCCAGTTGGCCAGATCGCCATTTTCAGCAATCTGGAAGGCACCGAGTACCGCAATATCCAGGTGACCGCCACGCATCATCGCGAACGAGTCGCCATGATGGAAATACGCGCCACCCTGTAATAAAGTCACAAACTCTTTACCGGCATTGATCAGTTCCGGATCTTCTTCGCCAGCAGCCGGCGGTGGACCGAAGGCCAAAAGACCATTTTCAGAGTGTAGAAACACATCTTTGTCTTTTGGTAAGTAATTGGAAATCTTGGTCGGCAAGCCAATGCCCAAATTCACATAAGCACCATCGGGAATGTCTTGTGCAACACGTTCTGCAATTTGATCACGACTAAGTTTAGTGTAGCTCATCATATTTTCCTTATTCGTTATTGATCTTTGCCTGGGACAGATGGAGTGACTGCCACCACATGCTGTACAAAAATTCCCGGGGTGATGATATGTTCAGGATCGAGCGCACCCAGTTCAACCACTTCGGACACCTGAACAATGGTGACATCGGCGGCCATCGCCATGATCGGACCAAAGTTGCGTGCCGACTTGTTGTACACCAGATTGCCCCAGCGGTCGCCTTTATGCGCTTTAATCAAGGCAAAATCGGCCTTGATCGGGTTTTCCAGCACAAAGTCTTTGCCTTCATAGTTCAGGGTCGGCTTGCCTTCCGCCAATAAGGTACCAAAACCTGTAGGCGTGTAAATTGGACCGAGGCCCATTCCAGCCGCCTGAATACGGCAGGCCAGATTGCCTTGCGGTACCAGTTCCAGTTCAATCTTTCCGGCACGGTAGATTTCATCGAATACATAAGAGTCGGACTGGCGCGGGAAAGAACAGATAATCTTGCGTACTGCACCGGTTTTTAACAGTTTGGCCAAACCATAGTCGCCATTGCCGGCATTGTTATTCACAATGACCAGGTCTTTTACACCAAGTTCGATTAAACCATCAATCAGTTCTGCCGGTTGTCCAGCTGTACCAAAACCGCCAATCATGATGGTGGCACCATCTTTAATGTGGGAGAGCGCTTCAGTGAGAGACGCTGTACTTTTATCAATCATAGTTTTTCCTGACGCAATAATGGCGTTTCTTGATTAGACATTGAATGAGGAGGTGGGGTATCTGCTTTTTTACTCAGCATGACATGGGCAATTAAGCCAATACAAATTCCCCAGAATACGGAACTGAGTCCTAAAAAATGCATGCCTGAAGCTGTAGCTAAAAATGTGATTAGTGCGGCATCTCGCTGATGTTCATCTTTCATGGCAGTTGTAATATTTATACCAATTGCACCCAGCAAAGCCAAGCCCGCCAATGCAGCGACCAGTTCTTTAGGCAGTAAGCTGAACAACATGACAATACTGCCGGCAAATAAACCACCTAGAATGTAAAAAATGCCGTTGGCAATCCCGGCGATATAGCGTTTTTCTTTCAGTTCATGCGCATCTTTACCCATACACAAGGCTGCAGTAATGGAAGCCAAGACAATGGTGATTCCTCCTACGCAGGCCACCGCTAATGAAGCGATACTGGTAGCCGTAATGATGGGTTTGGCCGGGGTGTCATAACCGCTAAGTTTCATAATGGCCATACCCGGTAAAAACTGTCCAGACAAGCTGACCAAAATTAAGGGAATGGCAAAATTCAGCATGCCATTCAGCGTCCATTCAGGCGCAATAAATTGTGGAATGGCCAAGCTAAAGCTCATTTCAACCGGATTCATTTTGCCCAGTACCAGACTTAAAATGACACCCGTGATCAAGACCCAAAGCATGCTATAACGCGGTGAAATCCGTTTAGAGACTAAAAACACCAACAGCATGCTAAAGACAATCCAGGGCATAGTGTCTGTGGCTGTAAAGAGTCCCAAACCAAACTGAAACAAAATTCCTGCCATCATCGCGGCAGCAATGGATTGCGGAATCCAGTGCAGTAATTTGTCGAAGTAACCACTTAAGCCAATGAATAAAATCACTAAAGCAGCCGTAATGTAGGCTGCTATGGCTTCATTTAAACTTAAACCGGGAAAAAGGGTCACCAACAAGGCGGTCCCGGGCGCAGACCATGCGGTAATTACAGGTACTTTGTATTTGATGGATAAAAAAATACCGGCAACTGCAGCACCGATGGAAATACCCCAGATCCACGAGATCATCATCTCGGAGGAGACATTGGCTTTTTGTGCAGCCTGAAAGAAGATGATGAGTGGACCTGAATAGGAAATCAGCACAGCCAGAAATCCTGCGACTGTTGCTGACAGTGACCAATCATCTTTTAAAGTTTTAAACAGGGATGCCATTGGGCTATTGCCTCCATGCGTAGATTTCAATGATCCTGTTGAATTCTGATGAGATCAGGTTTAACCCTGATCGCCACCACCTACAGGAACCACAGTTCCTGTCATATATGAAGATTCATCTGAAGCCAGAAATACGATTGCATTGACTTGCTCTTGAATGGTGCCGTAGCGACCCAAGAAAGTACGATCAATGGTTTGATCAACCACTTCTTGCATCCAGGCTTGTTCAGATTCAGTTAATGGATTGGCATTGCGTGGCACTTTACGTGGTGGAGCTTCGGTTCCACCTGTAGCCACTGCATTGACACGGATACCATCTTTGGCATGCTCAAACGCAAGAGCAGCGGTTAAACCATTTACGCCGCCTTTAGAAGCAGAGTAAGGCACACGGTTAATACCACGGGTGGCAATAGATGACACATTTACAATTGTACCTTTCTGATTTTTAATCATTTCAGGTAAAACTGCACGGCAACACCACATCGTCGGGAACAATGAACGATTCACTTCCTTAAGAATTTCTTGTTCAGAAAATTCCTGGAAAGGCTTCATCCAGATTGCGCCACCGACATTGTTAATCAGGGCATCAATACGACCATAAGTCGCTAATGCTTTTTCAACGACCGATTGTGCACCTGCAAAGGTTTCCAGGTTTGCATTGATGGTCACAGCATCACCACCGGCAGCTTGAATTTCAGCTAAAACTTCTTCCACATAAGGAGAAAGGTCTGCCATGACCACTTGCGCACCTTCCGATGCCACCTGTAGGGCAACACCGCGACCAATGCCTTGAGCGGCACCGGTTACAATCACGACTTTATTTTGAAATCTTTGACGATCAGACATTTGATGGATTCCCGAATTAGTTTGCAGAGAATTTTTCAAATAAGAAGCTTGCAGGTTTAACACCTTCCGCATCTAACCAGCCACGAACAGCTTCCACCATCATGACAGGACCACACAGATAGATATCGACATCACCTGCATTTAACCAGTCATTTTCAATATGACTCGTTACATAGCCTTTACGTTCATGCGCAGATTCTGGGTTGGCAATGACTGTGCGATATTCAAACCAAGGGAATTTTTCTTGAAGTTCATTTAGTTTTTCAATTGCCACCAAGTCAAAGTCATTGGTTACACCAAACACTAAACGTACAGGGTGTTCTGAACCTTTTTCTTCTAACACTTGCAGCATTGACATGAACGGTGCAATACCTGTTCCACCTGCTAACATAAGTACAGGACGGGTCACAGGGCGTAAGTAAAAACTGCCAAATGGACCGGCGAAAGTCATTTTGTCACCGACTTGGGCAGTGGCACTTAAAAATTCGCTCATTTTGCCATTCGGCACGTTACGTACGACAAAACTTGTTAAACGGTTACCCGGTTTAGAACTGAAAGAATAAGAACGGGTTTCGTCAGTATTCGGCAGTCCTACATTCACATATTGACCTGCGAGGAAGTGAATGTCAGGTTGACCTTCATCTAGCTGAATATCAAAAGTGATGGTTGAGTCGGATAATTTTTCAACACGCTCAAGCGTACCTTGGAACTGGTGAATTTCTGTTTTACATACTTCAGATGATGCCTGAATTTGAAATACTGCATCAGAAGTCGGGCGGCATTGGCATGCCAAGATATAACCTTCAGCGGCTTCTTCAGGCGTTAACGCATCTTCAATATAAGTTTCTTCAGGCATGTCAAACGAACCTGATTCACAAAACGCACGACACGTTCCGCAAGCACCATCACGACAGTCCAAAGGGATATTAATCTTTTGACGGTATGCAGCATCAGACAAGGTTTCGCCTTGAACGACATTAATAAAACGTGTAACGCCATCTTCAAATTGAAGTGCAACATTTAGGTTTGACATGGCTAGAATCCTATAAATATTTAAAACGGGTGATAACCTTCAGCCAATATTCCATTTAGCTGAAGGCATGTTGCAGGTTTTTAGAGGTGGTAAATATCAATGACTTGATTGATATAATCGTTTTTCAGCACCACGTATTTGTTTAAGATTTTGAACTGCTCGCTTGAGCAATCAATCACATAACGTGACATGCCGAAGTAGCTGTAATTGGTTTTATAACGGAAACTTAGAGTATTCCAGTTAAAACGCACAGTCACTTGATCACCGTTTTGCTCAACAATTTCAATGTTACAAATGTTGTGGCTGGTACGGGTATCGGGCATGGTTGCAGAAGAACGTTCAGTCTTGATACGGAATACACGATCTTCTAAACCTTGACGGTCAGGATAATAAATCAGGGAAATTTCAGACTCAGGGTCTGAAGTCAGTTTATCATCATCGTCCCAAGACGGCATCCAGAATTCTGCTGATGGGGCATAGCACTTTAACCAGTCATCCCATTGTTCATCATCCAGAAAACGAGCTTCTTGATAGAGGAATTGAGCGATTTTTTCTAAACTAATCGTGCTCATACATTTTCTCCTTCAGTTGCAGCAAGTTCTTTTTCAGAAGTAATCGCGTCTTTCATCAGATGTAACCAGTGTTCATGCTGAGCAAGATACAAACCTTCATCTTCAGTTTTAATGCCTGAAAGTTTTGGTTTTAAACCAATTTCATTGGCTGCATCATCCGGACCTTGAATCCAATGCTTAGAACCGCGGCTCATATCATTCCATTCAAGCGCAATACCTGCATATCCGGCTTGGCATGCACGGAATTCTTCCAAGTCATCTGGAGTTGCCATACCTGAAGCATTGAAAAAGTCTTCATATTGGCGAATACGGCGTGTACGCGCTTCTTTGTCTTCACCCACAGGTGCGATACAGTAAATGGTGACTTCAGTCTTAGAGGGAGATAAAGGACGAAGTACACGAATTTGTGAACCGAACTGATCCATGAAATAGACGTTTGGATAAATACACAGGTTACGAGAGCGCTCGATCATCCATTTCGCCATGGCAGCACCGAATTTCTCGGTATATTCTTCTGCTTTCGGGAAGTTTGGACGGTCTTCAGGATTGCCCCATTGTGTCCAAAGCAGCATATGACCATTGTCAAAGCCGTAAGAACCACCGCCTTGTTTGCCCCAAGAGCCGGCACTCATTGCGCGAACATTATCACCAGCTTCTTTTTCTTTACGCTGTTGAGTTGTAGCTGCATAGTTCCAGTGAACGGCAGAAACGTGGTAACCATCGGCACCATTTTCGGCAGTAAGCTTCCAGTTACCTTCATAGGTATAAGTAGACGCACCACGTAAAACTTCAAGACCTTGATCAGACTGATCAACAATCATATCCATAATTTTGGTTGCTTCACCAAGATATTCTTCTAGCGGTTGAACATCTGGGTTTAAGCTGCCAAACAAGAAACCTTTATAGTTTTCAAAACGGGCCACTTTCTTAAGATCGTGGGAACCTTCTTTGTTAAAGCAGTCAGAATAGCCTGCATCAGCAGGATCTTTTACTTTTAACAATTTACCCGAGTTGTTAAATGTCCAACCGTGGAATGGGCAAGTATAAGTTGCCTTGTTGCCTTTCTTATGACGACAAAGTTGTGCGCCACGGTGTGAACAGGCATTGATCATTGCATTGAGTTCACCAGCACGGTTACGTGCGATGATGATCGGTTGGCGACCCATATAGGTCGTGTAATAATCATTATTATTCGGAATTTGGCTCTCATGTGCCAAGTAAACCCAATTGCCTTCAAAGATATATTTCATCTCTAAATCAAATAAGGCTTGATCTGTGAATACTGAACGATGAAGCTTAAATTCACCTGTTTCATAATTTTCAACCAGTAATTCATCAATGCGATCAAGATGGCTGGTGTTAATTACAGGAATACGAGGCATGTCCGTTCTCCGACTTTCCAAATTTAGGCAAGTTGCCGAGATGTCATTAAATTGACATCTCGGCTCCTTATGATGAGGTCATTAAGCGCTTGCGCGACGACGATCAATTTCAGTGTTAGGTGCAGCTGCTTGTTCTTTCACAAGTTCAACATTGAACTGAATGTGTTTGAATGCTTTATTCAGACCACGTTTTGCAATTTCAGTTTCGTCTGTTACATCTACAGCTGTTGCAACTAAACCGTCGCGAGTTGCGAATGCAAAGTCGTCCCAAAGGTATTTGTCGCCTTCAATGTTAAATTGAGTGGTCAACTTACGGTAGCCTGGTGCAGAGATGAAATAGTGCACGTGAGAAGGGCGGTTACCATGACGGCCAAGTTTGTCTAAAACAAATTGAGTCGTGCCTTCAGGAGGACAGCCATAACCTACTGGCATGGTAGTTAATGCGGTATATTGACCATCGGCAGCTGTAATGATGCTGCGACGCAAGTTAAAATCAGATTGTGCTTTATCAAAGAACGAGTAGTTACCTAGGCTGTTAGCATGCCAAATTTCAACTTTAGCACCTTCAACAAGGTTACCTTGGGTATCTGTTACTGTACCTTCAATGATTAAGGTATCGACTTTATCTGATTCAGAACCGTCATCCATACGAGCAAAGCTTACCGATTCAGGTGCGCCAGCTACATATAAAGGGCCTTCAATGGTACGTGGTGTACCACCAGTAATACCTGCTTTGGCATCTGCTTCGTCTGCACGTAAATCTAAATAATGCTCTAAGCCTAAACCAGCCGCTAACAAACCAAGTTCATTGGCTTGACCTGCATCAGTAAGATACTCAAGACCTTTCCACAATTCAGTTTGTGAAATATCAAGGTCTTCGATCGCTTGGAAAAGATCACCCAATAAACGTACAACAACCTGTTGTACACGTTCATCTACAGGACCTGTCGCTGTGTCGACATTCATTTTTTTTACAAGTGCATCAATTTCTTGGCGATTCATACTATTGCTCCTGAAGTATGTATACATTTTTGAGTGGCAGGCTTTTTAGCATTTATTTTGGCTGGCTAAAGCTGGCTGGCCACAATCCTTGTCAATTGCCTTTTAAGGGGCGGTGCGCTTCTGCAGAAGGTGAATAAACTCTCACCATGTTGCATATTATTAAGATTAGCGATCGTCTTCATGAATAGAAGAAGGATGACGGTTCAGCGGCATGACTTCAATATTCATATATGGATATAGCGGAAGACCTTGTAAAATATTGTGGAGTTCTTCATTGCTCTCAACATCAAAAATACTGATGTTTGAGTACTGGCCGGTAATGCGCCAGATATGACGCCATTTACCTTGACGCTGTAAATCATGCGAATAAGCCTTTTCAACCGCTTTAATTTCGCTGGCTTTATCAATCGGCATATCTAGCGGAATATTTACATCCATACGTACTTGGAAAAGCATATCTAATTCCTTCAATTACTGACGACGTAAGTTGTCAATTTTGTCTAAATCCAGTTCGATACCTAAACCTGCTACAGTTGGCAGAACCAACTCAAAGTTTTGATATTGAAGAGGTGTTTTTAAAATTTCTTCAGTCAGTAGCAATGGACCAAATAACTCTGTGCCATAGGCTAAGTTTTCGAAAGTTGAAAACACATGCGCTGAAGCAATCGTACCGACTGGACCTTCAAGCATGGTGCCGCCATATAGATCAATGCCTGCAAGTTTGGCAATTTTTCCAACTTCGCAACCTTCAATCAGACCACCTGACTGTGCAACTTTGACTGCAAATACCGATGCACCATTGTTGCGGGCAATTTGATACGCACTCTGCGGACCGTTTAATGATTCATCCGCCATAATGGCAATATCAAAACGACGGGTTAAACGCTGCATGGCATCCAGATTTTCAATGGCACACGGTTGTTCAATCAGGTCAACACCGCCATCTTGTAACAATTGAATACCTTTAATCGCTTGTAGTTCTGACCAGGCACGATTGACATCGACACGGATCGAGATATCAGAACCTAGGGCTTTTTTAATTGTCAGCACATGCTCGACATCCGCTTCAACAGAACGCGAACCGATTTTGAGTTTGAATACGTTGTGACGTTTCAGCTCAATCATTTTTTTCGCTTCGGCAATATCTTTATCAGTATCACCTGACGCCAATACCCAAAGTACAGGCACGCTGTCACGTAGACGACCGCCTAAAATTTCACT
The DNA here is from genome assembly GCF_001647545.1 of Acinetobacter sp. SFB. Classification (GTDB taxonomy): domain Bacteria; phylum Pseudomonadota; class Gammaproteobacteria; order Pseudomonadales; family Moraxellaceae; genus Acinetobacter. Next base: position 331,268 of record NZ_LSZH01000012.1, on the reverse strand, counting down.
GAGCGGTAAACCTAAACGTTGTGCCTGAATATCCATGAGCGCAGTTTGAATCGCGCATTTAGCAAAACGGTTACCGTTAATATGACGTTTTAGGATTTGAATGGTTTGAGCGACATTTAGACCTGAAAGTGATTTCAGTAATGGGGCAAAATAAGTTTCAATATTGGTTTTAACGCTTTCCGGACTTTCATCCCCATATCCCAATCCGCCAATCGTGGTCGCTTCGCCCCAACCGGTAAAACCGTCTTCAGTCGTGACTTTCACCAACACTAATGTTTGGGTTTGCATGGTTGCCACCGCCATCTTATGCGGACGGATGGTTGGAATTTCAACAAGCAATGTTTCTATGGATTTGTACATCTTTAAGCTTCCCAATCTTGCTTTGTCTATCTCATGTGGTATACCTTAAAAGAATAAAGATATGCTGTCTAAGATCAAATTTGCATTTTAATATGCTTTAAAGGTATGGCTGATTATGGAATTAAGACATTTACGATACTTTGTTGCCGTCGTTGAGGAACAAAGCTTCACCAAAGCGGCTGAAAAACTGTTTATTGCCCAGCCTCCTTTAAGCCGTCAGATACAAAACCTAGAAGCAGAGCTCGGTATTCAGCTTTTTGAGCGTGGAAGTCGACCTTTAATGACAACTGAAGCAGGACAATTTTTTTATCAACATGCTGTTAAACTTTTGTCTAATGCTGAAGAGATTAAGGCGATGACCCAACGGGTGGGGATGGTCGAAAAAACTGTTACGATGGGTTTTGTTGGTTCTTTATTGTACGGTCTATTGCCAAAAATCGTGTATTTATTTCGTCAGCAACAACCGCATTTGAAAATTGAACTGATTGAAATGAGCACCAAAAATCAAATTCAAGCACTTAAAGAGGGACGGATAGATGTAGGCTTTGGTCGACTGCGCATTTCTGATCCTGCCGTAAGACGGATCCTTTTGCGCGAAGAGCCCCTCATGGTGGCGGTACATTCTAGCCACCCACTGGCCATGCAAAAGCAAGGTGTTTTTCTTACAGACATTGTCGATGAGAACCTGTTTTTATATCCAAGTCATCCCAAACCTAACTTTTCTACTCAAGTCCGCTCTCTTTTTTCCGAATACAGCTTAGATCCAAAAAGTCTAAAAGAAGTTCGCGAAATTCAGTTGGCTTTAGGCCTGGTTGCTGCAGGTGAAGGGATTTGCGTGGTTCCGGAAAGCGCTAGAACCATACAGTTACCGCACTTGCACTATATTCCGATCCTGGATGATGCTGCAGTTAGCCCGATATTTTTGGCGATTCGCAGTATGGATGAAAGTGATGATATCCGTTCATTATTTGACTGTATTTATCAGGTCTATGATTTAGAAGCGATTGGTTACGACCGTGCCGTGATTTAACAGATCAGAACTAATTTCCCTATATTCATTAGAATTATTATCCTAAAAATTACTCGACTATTTTTAATAACATGCCTGCTGATCAATATTTTATATTTGATCAGCAGGCATTTTTTTCAGCACAACAAAGCTTGAAATAGAAAATAAAATATCATAATCAACCTTATATAGTTTCTGCATATCTATAAAGTATTGTTTTGGCTTTTAATATGGCTCGTCTTACTTTTAAGGTATGAATATATATGCAATCGGTTTTGGACAATAAAATCACTTTGCTGCATTGTGGCTACAAATCTAAAGATTCATATGCAGGAGCGCAAAGTGAATACCAACAAATTGAACATAAATACTTTAGTGGATGAAGCCAAATTTACGCCTTTTCATTGGGGAGTGCTGATTTGGTGTTTAATGATTATTATTTTTGACGGTTATGATCTAGTCATTTATGGCGTCGTTTTACCTATTCTAATGCAAGAATGGGCACTCACTACAGTACAGGCAGGTTTACTCGCCAGTACCGCATTATTCGGCATGATGTTTGGTGCAATGAGTTTCGGCACTCTCTCAGACAAGCTGGGTCGTAAAAAGACCATCATGATCTGTATCAGCATTTTCAGTGGCTTTACATTTCTAGGTGCATTCGCAACGACACCGACCGAATTTGGAATTTTACGATTCTTGGCCGGACTAGGCATTGGTGGGGTTATGCCAAACGTGGTTGCGCTGATGACCGAATATGCTCCTAAACGTATTCGCAGTACCTTGGTTGCCATTATGTTCAGTGGTTATGCCATTGGTGGTATGGCTTCAGCATTATTGGGTGCTTGGTTAGTACCCACTTATGGCTGGAAAATCATGTTCTATCTTGCCAGTATTCCTTTGTTTACTTTACCGTTGATTTGGAAATTTTTACCAGAATCATTGATGTTCTTGACCAAAAAAGGTGAAACAGAACAGACTCGTGCAATTGTGAAAAAAATTGCTCCTGAACAAGAGATTGGCCCACAAACGACCTTTATTCTGAATGAACCTACGGTGGGTGATGAGGCACCATTACGTGCTTTATTTCAACAAGGCCGCATGTTCAGTACCTTAATGTTTTGGGCAGCCTTCTTTATGTGCTTGCTCATGGTCTATGCATTAGGCAGCTGGTTACCGAAATTGATGATTCAGGCTGGCTATTCATTGGGTGCAAGTCTGATGTTCCTGTTTGCCCTGAATATTGGCGGCATGATCGGTGCAATTGGTGGCGGAGTTCTAGCAGATAAATTCCATTTAAAACCCGTGCTCACCACTATGTTTACTGTCGGTGCGATTGCTTTAATCTTGCTTGGTTTTAATAGCCCACAAGCGGTTCTTTATGTTCTGATTGCCATTGCTGGTGCAGCAACCATTGGTTCACAAATTCTACTTTATACCTTCGTTGCACAGTTTTATCCAACCGCAGTTCGCTCGACAGGTATGGGATGGGCATCAGGAATTGGACGAATTGGCGCTATTGTTGGGCCAGTCTTAACCGGTACTTTATTAACCTTTGAATTACCGCACCAAATGAACTTTCTAGCCATAGCGATTCCAGGAATTATTGCAGCGATTGCTATTTATCTGGTGAATTTGAAAGCTTCTGTAGATGGAGCACAAAACGTCAAAAAAGATTTAAATCAAGAAACTTTAGTTAAAAAAGTTGCGAACTAAATTAATGGAAAACTGACTAAAGCTTAAAACCTTTAGTCATAAAATTAATAAATAAGGATTAAATTCAAGGGAATATTATGAATCTTAAATTAAAACCTCTTTTGGCTATTATGATTGGAAATATGGCGCTGTGTAATGTGGGCCATGCTGAAAGCAATGAAAACCAATTTAAATTAGTGTTAAAGAATGCTTTTATTGAGCGTAATTTTGATAATGAAAACCTTAAAGATCCAGGAAGTTGGTCGCAAGGGATTTCAGGATTTTATCAATCTAAATATATTCCTACCGTTTTAACTATTGCAGACAAACCGATTGAACTTGGTCTAGATGCTTCACTGCAATATGCTGTACGTTTAAGTGGTGATCGTCATATTGATGATACGATTCTGCCCTTTAACAAAAATACTCAAACGCAAGATCGTAACTTCTTTAAGTATGGTGGAACATTCAAAGCCAAATACGACACCACTGAACTTAAAATTGGTGAATTGTGGCTAGATCTACCGATTACTTCTGTCGATGGAAGTCGCCAATTACTCAGTTCGTATTGGGGTGGACAAATAAAGTCCAAAGTAAACGATAAACTTGCACTTGAATTAGGCCGTGTTACTCAGGTTTCACCGCGCTATGAAGAAGGGTTTCATGAATTTTCAGTGACCACAAATGGTGTTAGAAATTATTCAGATGCACTCAATTATGTTGATTTAAAATATGATGTTACGCCAAACGTCAAAGCAGAATATTACTATGGTGATTTAGAGGATTTGTACGACAAACACTACCTTGGCTTAGAGTATTCATGGAAAAATGATTATTTAAAATCTCAAACACGGTTAAAATATTTTAGATCTCAAGACTCAGGTGATGCTAAAGCAGGGGAAATTGACAACCACAATATAGGATTACTAGAGAAAGTTTCTGTCGGAAATCAGACGTTGGGATTAGGCTATCAGCAAATTTTTGGTGATACCGGTTATCCTTTACCTGATGGTTTCTTGCCAGAGTTATATTTTATTAACTGGAATACGACAGGATTCTTTAAAAAGGATGAGAAGTCAGTTCATTTGTTATATGGCTATAATTTCAAAGACTATGTACCTGGTTTAAATACATTAGTTAAATATGTATATGGTACAGGTTTTAAAGATGCACAAGGTCGTGATAACCATGAATCAGAAACTAACTTTATTTTGTCTTATGAAGCGCAAAATCCAAAATTAAAAGGCTTGGCATTCCAATGGTTATATATCAATTATGATGTTGAACATGGCAACTCTTTCCAAGAAAATCGCGTGCTAACAACTTATACAAAGAAATTTTAATCAGTCCTATAACAGATTGATTGTATAAAAAATCCCAGTTTTCACACTGGGATTTTTTATACACAAATACTGCACGCATGGCTGTAAAAAACATCTTTAGCCATCCCACTTTAGATCTTTCCCACCAGTCTTATGCCATCTTGGCTTTAGGTGATAAACCCTATACGCATTTTTGCCGTTTTGGACAAGCCTTAGCTCAACATCTAAAACAGCATCAGGCGAAAGCTTTATTTAAAATCGTCTGTGTCGACCATTTGAAGCAAGCAGATTTAAAGCGCTGGACACAAGGTTTAGAACAGCTCACGCAGCAACAATTCACTCCTGTTGAACAAGCGCAAAACTGGTGTGCCTGTATGTTAAAAAATCGGGTGTGCTTAAATACAGGGAGCCAAGGCAAGCCGATTTATCACATTCAACTGTCTTATGCGGAAACCACAACCTGGTCATCTGGCGATATTACTAGAAGTTCAATGTGGCAATTGGCTTGAAGATAGACAGGCCTTTTTACAGGCACAGCAACAAATAGTTAATCAAGATTTATTCGCGGCATTACAGTTGAAAAATTTAAGCCAAATGCCCAAAAAGTTGCCGAATGAATCTTTTAATGATTGGATTCAGCGTTGTGATCTGTTGGCCATTCGTGAATATTCAATCGCCAGTCTTCCTCAACAAGGACGTGTTGAATTGGTGATTAGACAGGAAAAAACGGCAACTGGCTTAGGTTTGGGTGGGGTTGGCTGACTGAATATGCGACGGGGGGCCAAAACATACTGGCCAGAATTCGTTCTCATCCCGCCTTCCATTTAAAACCCACCCAAAAACCATTGATTTTAATTGGCAATGGGACAGGCATCGCAGGCTTGGTCGCTCATTTGTCGCAAAGACAGCAATGGAATGAACCGCAAAACTGGCTGATTTTTGCTGAGCGACAACAGCAGTTCGATCATCTTTATAAGGAGCAGATTTAACTGTGGCAAGCGCAAGGTTTTCTGCCTGAAGTGGATTATGCATTTTCCCGTGATCAGGCTGAAAAAATCTATATGCAGCATATCTAGCAGCAAAAATCGGCACAGCTTTTAAGTTGGGTTGAAGCGGGTGCCACCATATATGTTTGTGGCAGTTTAAAAGGCATGGCGCAAGAAGTGGAGCAAACCCTGTTAAGTGTTCTCGGTGCTGAACAATTAGAGCAGCTAAGAATCGAAGGGCGTTATCAACGGGATATCTATTAAAGTCAGGTTTATTGAGTGAATCCAATGAGTCATGCAAAAGGGCATGTTGACATGCCCTTGATTTCTATATTGTAGGATTAAAAAGTAGGGGGCATATAGGTGAGGGTTCGCCCTAAGATCCATAATAAAAACAATACCAGGGGAACATGGAAAATTAGCTGGGTCACGGTAAAGCCAATCACATCTTTGGCTTTGAGTTTTAAAATGCCCAACATGGGTAACATAAAAAACGGATTGATTAAATTGGGCAGGGCTTCAGCGGCATTATAAATTTGTACTGACCAACCCAGATGGACTTTTAAATCATGCGCTGCCTGCATCACATACGGCGCTTCAATAATCCATTTTCCGCCCCCAGAGGGAATAAAAAACCCGAGAATGGCTGAATAGATCCCCATCACAATGGCAAAAGTTTCTTTAGAGGCAATCGAGACAAAAAATTCCGCAATATAGTGAGACAGGGACAAATCTTGTGCATTCATCGCACTGGTCATAATGAAAGCAATACTGCCATACAACGGAAATTGAATCAGTACACCCGATACCGCAGGTACGGCCTTGGACACGGCATTTAGGAAATTTCGGGGGGTGCCATGCAAGGCAATTCCGAGCATTAAAAAGATAAAGTTATAGGTGTTCAGACTAGAGATCGCGATAATCGGATTGCTTTTGGTAAATTCATTAAACATCCAGATCAGACCCAACGCGACAATGAGAATACTTAAAATGGGAGAATTTTCCAGCCAGTCTCCTGGTCGTTTGCTTGTCTGAACTTCTTTCTTCTCATCTTCAAACTGAATAGGAAAATCATCCAGAGTCTTAATGCTATTGCCTTTTGGCGCTGACCAGAAGGCAATCGCGATCGAGACAACAATTAGTACGCCAGTCATAATCATCGACTGCGGCAAAAAGATGGTTTCAGTGAAAGGAATCACGCCGGTTAAGTTATAAATTGGCTCAGGCAAACTGGCTTTATTGGCTTGTAATTGTGCGGCGGATGAACTGATGCCCAGTGCCCAAGTCGCGCCCATGCCTATAATGGCAGCAGCGGCAGCCGCGCGATAATCCATATTCAGCTCTTTGCGCTTTGCCAAGGCAATCACCAAAAGAGCGGTCAACACTGTACTCATGGCCCAGTTAATTAAAGAAATACATAAACTGACAGTGGCGACCATGACAATGGCATTACGACCGGAAGTCGGAATCTGCGCCATTTTTTGAATGAGCAGTTCTACAGGTTTGGAGACGGAAACCACATAACCGACCACGATCAACATACACATTTGCATGGTAAACGGAATCAGGCTCCAAAAACCGTTACCGAATGAAATGGCCACATCTTGCACAGATGCACCGATACCCATGGCAGCAATCGCGACAATCACCACACCTAAAAGCGCAAAGATATAGGAATCGGGAAACCATTTTTCTGACCAGTCACTGACTTTCAGGGCAAAGCGTTGCAAGATGTTTTGCGAGTTATCCATACTTTTAATTTCCTTTTATAGTTGAAACTCTTGTTTTTAAAGCAGGCAAATCTATGCCAGAAATAATTACCCCTTAAAACTTTGATCAGCTTTAAGGGGAGAGTGAGAATAGAAGATCACAGCAACACAGCATTATTGAAGCAGTGGGACACCGGTGACTTTTTGAATATCGTCAAAGCTGACCTCTTTTGCCAGTTCAACCAGTTTGACCCCGTCAGCGGTAATATCCAGTACACCCAAGTCACTGATAATCCGGTGTACCACGCCTTTACCGGTCAGTGGCAGGGCACATTGCTGCACAATTTTTGGCGTGCCATCTTTGGCGCAGTGTTCCATCAACACCACTACTTTTTGTACACCTGCGACTAGATCCATGGCACCGCCCATACCTTTGACTTTTTTACCCGGAATCATCCAGTTGGCCAAATCACCCGTTTGGGAAACTTCCATGGCACCTAAAATGGCAATGTTGACATGACCGCCACGAATCATGGCAAAAGAGTCCGCGCTGGAAAAAAACGCCGCACCTTTACGCGCAGTGACGGTTTGTTTGCCGGCATTGATCAGGTCGGCATCTACCGTTGCTTCAGTTGGAAATTCACCAATACCAAGTAGGCCATTTTCCGACTGTAACCAGACATCCATATTTTCAGGAATATAGTTTGCGACCAGTGTCGGCAAGCCGATGCCTAAATTAACGTAGAAACCATCTTCCAGTTCCAAAGCGGCACGCTGTGCCATTTCATTGCGCGTCCAAGCCATTTATACCGCCTCCGCTTTTAATGTCATTTGTTCGATGCGTTTTTCAGGATTACGATTTAAAACAATCCGATTAATATAAATGCCGGGAAGATGAATTTCATCGGGATCCAAATCACCAATTTCTACAATTTCTTCCACTTCAGCAATGCTGATTTTACCGGCCATGGCACAGACCGGATTAAAGTTTTGTGCAGTTTTACGGAAAATTAAATTACCGGCTTTATCTGCTTTATAGGCTTTTACCAAGGCAATATCGGCAGTTAAGGAATTTTCCATGATAAATTCTTTGCCATCGAATTCACGAACTTCTTTGCCTTCGGCAATTAAGGTGCCGACACCGGTTTGAGTAAAAAAGGCCGGAATACCGGCACCCCCAGCACGAAGTTTTTCAGCCAGTGTGCCTTGCGGAGTCAGTTCGACTTCCAGTTCGCCGTTCAAATATTGACGTTCAAATTCCTTGTTTTCACCGACATAAGATGAAATCATTTTTTTAATCTGTTTGGTCTCTAACAAAAGCCCCAAACCAAAACCATCTACACCGGCATTGTTGGAAATACAGGTCAGTTGTTTGGCACCGGTGTCTTTAAGCGCTGCAATTAAAGCTTCCGGGATACCACATAAACCAAAACCACCGACCGCCAAGGTTTGACCGTCTTTGACAATATCTTGTAATGCCGCTTGTGCACTTTCATAAACCTTATTTGGCATTTGATCCCTCTTTTTTATTCATGGTCAGGCCGTGTATGACCGAACTTTAATTTTTTATAAACGTCCTGCATGATTTTTGGCGATGAGAAAATCATGCAGCGTTTAAGCACAGTTGTTTTGCCAATAGGCATGGGCATAATTCGATGGATTGTTGCGCGTTAACACCTGACTGATGTTTCGGCTGGCCTGCATTAAGGCATCCAGATTAATCCCGGTCTCAAAGCCCATCTTGGACAACAAATAGTACAAGTCTTCCGTGGCCACATTACCCGAAGCACCTTTGGCATAGGGGCAACCACCTAAACCGGCAATCGAAGAATCAAAAACCCGAATGCCTTGAGTAAGCGATTGATAAATATTGGCAATCGCCATACCGTAAGTATTATGAAAATGTCCGGCTAAAACCTGGCTGTCCAATTCGGCCAAACAAACCTCCCATACTTTTTTAATCCGATCCGGAGTCGCAGTACCAATGGTTTCACCCAAAGACACTTCATAGCAGCCCATATCCAATAGTCGCTTGCTGACTTTGACCACTTGCTGAGGATCAATGGCCCCTTCATAAGGACAATCGACCATACAGGAGACATAACCACGCACTTTAATATCATTGGCTTTGGCTGCGGCCATGACATCGGCAAATTTTTCAAAGCTTTCATCAATGGAACAGTTGATGTTCTTGCGGGTGAAACTTTCAGAAGCTGCGGTAAATACCGCAACCTCTTTACAACCAACCGCTAAAGCCGACTCAAAACCTTTTAAATTCGGAGTGAGCAAACTGAACTGAATATTGTGATCCTGTGGTAACTGGTTAAACAGCACATCACTGTCTGCCATTTGTGGCACCCACTTTGCCGAAACACAAGAACCCACTTCAATCGACTTTAAGCCTGTTTGCATCAAGTCAAGAATAAAGTCTTTGCGTTGCTCAAGCGTCAAAGGGATCTTTTCATTTTGTAGACCGTCGCGCGGACCGACTTCTACAATTTTGACAAAGTCATTCATGCAACTTCCCCCGCCAGTGCTTGAAATTCCACCAGTTCATCACCGGCTTTGACCTGGTCACCGGCTTGGAAATACGAAGCTGCAATGATGCCGTCATATGGTGCGCGAATTGAATATTCCATTTTCATGGCTTCAAGGGTCATTAGCACATCGTCTTTTTTTACCTGATCATTGGCGGCAACCAGAACTTGGGTAATCACGCCCGGCATGGGTGCTTTTAGATTGCCTTCAGTACTTTGTGCATCCTCAGAACTAAATTTCTGATTCAAATAACTGAACTTGTGGCTTTGACCATTTTTGAAAATGGTGAGGCCATGTGCATTTTGGCTAAACGCAATTTTGTCCTGTTTGCCATTAATATTGAAATGTGCGCTATTGCTATTTAAAAGCTGCCCGGAAATATGGAATTTTTCACCTTGATATTCAGCAACAAAACCTTGTTTTTCAGCGCTTAAATTGACTTGGATAAGGGTCTCGTCTAACTTTAATTTAATCGCATAACTTGGGCTGATATTGACGCGCCATAGTGTTTCACTTTGCCAGACCGGATTGCTTGCCGGTTTATTCTTGCTAAAGCGGAGCAATAGCTCAGTCAATGCTGCTGCAACCACCAAATCAGGTTGTAATGATGGAATATTCTTAAACAGGAATTCATCTTCACGCTGAATCAGGTTGGTATCCAATTCGGCATTTTTAAATGAATTACAGCGAATAATACGGTCCAAGAAGGCAATATTGTTGCCCAAACCATCGACGTGGAACTGACCCAAGGCATGGTGCATTTGCAATAAAGCGGCTTCACGATTTTCGCCCCAGACGATCAGTTTGGCAATCATTGGATCATAATAGCTGCTGATTTCATCGCCTTGAACAATACCGCTGTCGACACGGACATGCTGATTTTGTTCAGGGTAGTGTAGATAGCTGATTTGCCCAATCGCAGGAATAAAGCCTTTTTCCGGTTCTTCGGCATAAACACGGGCTTCAATGGCATGACCGTGAATCTTTAACTGATCTTGCTGTTTTGGTAGTGGCTCACCAAAAGCAACACGCAATTGCCATTCCACCAGATCAACCCCGGTAATCATTTCAGTGACCGGATGTTCAACCTGTAGACGGGTATTCATTTCCATGAAATATGCGGTGCCGTCTTGCTCGACAATAAATTCGACCGTTCCTGCACCGACATAATCGACCGCACGTGCGGCATCAATGGCGGCTTGGCGCATGGCATCAAGTTTGTCTTGCGAAACCAATGGCGCTGGGGCTTCCTCTAACACTTTTTGATGACGGCGTTGTACTGAACAATCGCGTTCAAACAAATGCACGTAGTTACCGTGTGAGTCACCAAAGACTTGTACTTCAATATGACGCGGATTAATCACATAACGTTCAATCAAGACTTCGTCATTACCAAAGCTGGATTTGGCCTCGCTTTTACAAGATGCCAGTGAACCCAGAAAATCTTCACTGCGTTCAACCAGACGCATGCCTTTACCACCGCCACCGGCACTGGCTTTAATCAGTACCGGATAACCAATTGCATCGGCCTGTTGCTTTAAAAATTCAGCCTCTTGATTGCTGCCATGATAGCCCGGGGTCAGCGGAACACCGGCTTTTTCCATCAGGGTTTTCGATGTTGCTTTTAAACCCATAGCCAAAATAGCGGCTACCGGTGGACCAATGAAGATAATGTTGTTGGCTTGGCAGGCTTCGGCAAACTGGTCATTTTCAGACAAGAAACCATAACCCGGATGAATGGCTTGAGCACCGGTCTTTACCGCAGCCTGAATAATGCGCTCTATCTGTAAATAACTTTGTGCAGCAGGGGATTCGCCAATATAAATCGCTTCATCGGCCAGTTTGACATGTTGCGATTGGGCATCGGCATCTGAATAGACCGCCACCGTTGCGATCCCGAGTTTTTTTGCGCTACGAATCACACGGCAGGCGATTTCACCACGGTTTGCAATTAAGATTTTTTCAAACATTGTATGATCCTTATTATTGTTGTGCTGTAGAGATAATCCAGGAAGGACTTTGCTTATCCAAAAAAGCACTCAAGCCATTCTTCGCCTCTGATCCTTGGCGTACATGAGCAATATGCTGGGCGGTCTGCAGCAATAATTCTTCGGTTAATACCTGTTGGTCGACCATTTGAATCAGTTGTTTCGATGATGCTTGTGCTTGAGGGCCACCCAAAAGCAAGGCTTGAACCATTTCGTCAATCTTGCTATCCAGTTCTTCTACCGTTGTAACCTCATGAACCAGACCGATTTTTTGCGCTTGCTCGGCGGTAATCCGTTCTGCAGTTAAGAAGTAGCGCGAAGCCTGACGGGCACCAATGGCACGAATCACATAGGGGCTAATGGTCGATGGCGCTAAACCTAAACGAACTTCAGACGTGGCAAACTTGGCATCCATGCTGGCAATACAAATATCACAGGCTGAAGCCAGTCCCATGCCGCCACCAAACGCAATTCCATGTACACGAGCAATGGTCGGTTGTTTTAAAGTCGCCAGACTTTGCAACATTTTTGCCAGCTTTAAGGCATCGGCTTCATTTTCCGCTTGAGATGCTTGTCCGGCCTGTTTCATCCAGTTCAAGTCGGCGCCGGCAGAAAAACTTTTGCCACGTCCGCCCAAAACCACCACACGCACATCATCACGACTGTTTAATGCAGTAAAACAATGCTGTAATTCTTCAATAACGGTGGTATTAAAAGCATTGTGCAATTCAGCACGGTTAATCCAGACCGTAGCGACCTGATTCTGTTGTTCGAGTTGTAAAAATTGATAGTTCATTATTTTTTACCCCCTACATGCGGAACACGCCAAATTTGGTGGGTAAAATGGGCGCATTTAGCGCAGCTGCCAAACTTAAGCCCAAGACCTGACGCGTTTGCGCAGGATCAATCACACCATCATCCCAAAGACGCGCTGAAGCATAATAAGGATGACCTTGGCGCTCATATTGATCACGAATCGGTTGTTTAAATTGATCTTCCTGTTCGGCTGACCAGCTTTCACCTTTTTGTTCAATCTGGTCACGTTTTAAGGTAGACAATACGCTTGAAGCTTGTTCACCACCCATTACCGAAATACGCGAGTTTGGCCAAGTCCACAGAAAGCGTGGAGAATAGGCACGACCGCACATGCCATAGTTGCCGGCACCAAATGATCCGCCTATTACTAAAGTCAATTTCGGTACATTGGCATTGGCCACCGCCATCACCAGTTTGGCACCATTTTTGGCAATGCCTTCATTTTCATACTGGCGACCGACCATAAAACCGGTAATGTTCTGAATAAAGAGCAGGGGAATGTTACGCTGGATACACAGTTCAATGAAATGCGCCCCTTTTTGTGCAGATTCCGAAAACAGGATGCCGTTATTGGCAATGATGCCGACTTTCATACCGAAAAGTTCAGCAAAACCGGTAATTAGCGTGGTACCAAAACGGGCTTTAAATTCGTCAAAACGTGAACCATCGACAATACGGGCAATCACTTCTCTTACATCAAAAGGCTTACGTGCATCACTGGGCACCACGCCATAAAGTTCTTGAGCATCAAATAACGGCGCTTCAATTTCATCAGCCGTTTTATTGGGTTTTTTATTTAAATTCGCCACAATATTACGGGCTAGGGCAATCGCGTGTTCATCACTTTCAGCCAGATGATCGGCCACACCAGAAAGACGGGTATGCACATCACCACCACCTAAGTCCTCGGAACTGACCACTTCACCCGTCGCAGCCTTCACCAAAGGCGGGCCACCCAGGAAAATGGTGCCTTGATTACGCACGATAATGGTTTCATCCGACATGGCCGGGACATAAGCACCCCCTGCGGTACAGCTTCCCATTACTACGGCAATCTGCGCGATACCTTGGCTCGACATACGCGCCTGGTTATAGAAAATACGACCGAAGTGATCACGGTCCGGGAACACCTCATCCTGCATGGGTAAATATGCGCCGCCTGAATCGACCAGATAAATACATGGCAGATGATTTTGTTCGGCAATTTCTTGAGCGCGTAAATGCTTCTTTACCGTGAGCGGATAATACGTGCCGCCTTTTACCGTGGCATCATTGGCGACAATCATGCAGGTCACGCCATTCACCTGACCAATTCCGGCAATCACGCCGGCAGCCGGCACATCATCTGGATAGACTTGATAAGCCGCCAGTTGCCCAATTTCTAAAAAGGCAGTTCCAGCATCAATCAGATGATCCACCCGTTCACGCGGTAACAGTTTGCCGCGGGCCAAATGTTTTTCGCGCGCTTTTTCACCGCCGCCTAAAGCAATTTGTTGCGCTTTTTGTGTTAAGTCATCGACCAAAACCTGCATGGCAGTCTGGTTGGTTTTAAAATCTTCACTTCGAATATTAATTTTGCTTTGTAATATATTCATGTTCAAACGTCCTTGTAATTCAGTATGCGTATGATCGTGATTTAAGCTGTTTCATTAAACAGTTCACGACCAATCAGCATGCGACGGATTTCAGAAGTTCCCGCACCAATTTCATACAGTTTGGCATCACGCCATAAACGGCCTGCTGCAAATTCATTGATATAACCATTGCCGCCTAAGGTCTGAATGGTTTCACCCGCCATCCAGGTGGCTTTTTCAGCGGCATATAAAATTGCACTGGCTGCATCTTTACGTAAGCTGCGGCTATGATCAGCCTTGTCACATTCAGCGCCCACAGCATATACCAGCGCCTTACAAGCCAGCCAAGTCGAATACATATCGGCAATTTTGCCTTGCATCAACTGGAATTCACCAAGTGCCTGACCAAACTGTTTACGGTCGTGAATATAAGGAATCACCGTGTCCAGACAGGCATCCATAATGCCTAGCGGGCCAGCACTTAAAACCGCACGTTCATAATCCAAACCGCTCATTAAAACTTTGGTGCCATTGCCGACACCGCCCAGCACATTTTCTTTTGGCACTTCTACATTGTCGAAGAAAAGCGGGTAGGTGTTTGAGCCGCGCATGCCCAATTTATCTAAATGCGTGCCGTGACTGAAACCCGGCATGTTTTTTTCAACCAGAAAAGCCGTCATGCCTTTAGAACCGGCTTGCAGATCAGTTTTGGCATAGACCACCAATACGTCAGCATCGCCACCGTTGGTGATCCACATTTTTGAACCATTCAGCAGGTAATGATCACCTTGATCTTCGGCTTTGAGTTTCATGCTGACCACGTCGGAACCTGCATTGGGTTCCGACATTGCCAAAGCACCGACAAAATCGCCGGAAATCAGTTTAGGTAAATATTTTTGTTTTTGTTGTTCAGAACCATTGCGATTAATTTGATTGATACATAAGTTAGAATGAGCGCCGTAAGACAAGCCAATAGAGGCGGATGCACGGGAAATTTCCTGCATCGCAAGAATATGAGCCAAATAACCCAGGTTCGTGCCACCGTATTCCTCGCTTACAGTCAGGCCAAGCAGCCCCATATCACCAAATTTTTTCCACAGGTGAGCGGGGAATTCATTGTCTTGATCAACTTGCTGAGCAATCGGTGCAATCTCCTTTGCACAGAATGCTGCGATTGAATCTTTAAGGGCAATTAACGTTTCATCCAAACCGAAATTTAAGCTTTGTAGATTCATTTCTTCATTCATCCTGATGGTTATATTTGTTGTTCCAAAAGCATTTTTGTTGTGCTTGATTTTTACAATACAACTTTTTTTTAAAAAAGTGAATATAAATTCACAAAATGATTTACAATTCATTTTAGTTGGATGAGAATAAAATTATGAGTTATAAAAGATCATCATTGATGCAGGAACGAATGGAGCAAAACCGTCAAACGATTTTGCAGTCTGCGCGTGAACTGATTGCTCTAGGGGGCTTTAAAGATGCGCAAATACAGGCGATTGCTGATCGTGCAGGAGTATCCAGTGGTCTGGTTTATCGTTATTTCGATAACAAAAGTCAGGTGTTAATCGAAGTATTGTCAGAATCCATTCAGTATGAAGTTCAAATTTTGAACACCATTGCTGCAAGTGATCTTTCTGCAACTGAAAAATTACACAAGGCAGTGACGACTTTTGTTAAACGTGCATTGAACAGCCCCCAACTTGCGTATTCGCTGATGTTTGAACCTGTTGATCCTTTACTCGAACATGAGCGTTTTCGCAGCAAGCAACTGATTAAACAAAGCATTAATGAAATACTTGCCGAAGGTAAAATTAATGGTGAGTTTGGATTTGAAGATTTAAATACCGCAGCCTTGTGTGTGGTGGGTGCCATGACTTTTGTGGTGATTGAACCCTTGAATCCTTCTAAAAGTGTCAGGTTTGATCAGGCGTATAAAGACTATTTTGTCAAACAGATTGCCGATTTTTGTGTGAGTGGCGTTTATTTAAAGGAGGGTGAGTGATCAGTTAAACACAAAAATAAGACTGTTTGGAAAAGTCGTCTGAGTCAAAACAATTAAAGTGAAAGAATCATAATTACAAAGAATCAAGGAGAGCGATTCAATGACACAAGTACGGTTAAGTTATGCCTATGGAACAAGCAGTCAGCCTTTACTTGGGATGACCATTGGTGAAAATTTTGATCAGGCATGTCAGCAATATGCTGAACAGGATGCTGTGGTCAGCGTGCATCAAAATGTACGCTTAAGCTATAAACAGCTGCAGGATCAGGTCAATGCATTTGCTTGTAGCCTGCTTCAATTGGGCTTGGAAAAGGGCGACCGAATTGCGATTTGGTCGCCAAATTGTGTGGAGTGGACCATCACCCAGTTTGCAGCCTTTAAAGCCGGCATAATTCTGGTCAATCTGAATCCAGCCTATAAAAGTAGTGAACTTGAATATGTACTGAATAAAGTGTCCTGCAAGGCATTGGTCATTGCAGCACAATTTAAAACCAGTAATTATCAGGAAATTTTAACTAAAATTGCCCCTGAAATTACCGAATCGGTAGATAAACGACTTTCTGTAAAACGCCTGCCGCATTTAAAGCACGTGATTAAAATTGACCATGAACAGCATATCGGTATTCATCGTTTTGCTGACTTGTTGCCAGAACCGACCACTGTTCAGTTAGAGCAATTACAAGAGATTGGCGCTGATTTACAATTTGATGAAACCATTAACATTCAATTTACCTCTGGCACGACAGGTAATCCGAAAGGAACCATGCTGACGCATAATAATATTTTGAATAATGGTTATTTTGTCGGTGAAGCGATTCATCTAACCCCACAGGATCGGGTCTGCATTTCGGTGCCGTTATTCCACTGTTTTGGCATGGTAATGGGCAATTTGGCCTGTATTACCCATGGTTCAACCATGGTTTATCCATCGGCGGTTTTTAATCCGCTCGACACTTTAAAAACCATTCAGCAAGAAAAATGTACCGCAGCTTACGGCGTTCCGACCATGTTTATTGCCATGCTTGAGCATGAGCAGTTCGATGCGTTCGATCTTTCCAGCCTTCGTACCGGTATTATGGCGGGCAGCCCATGTCCGCGTGAAATTATGCAGCGCGTGATTGACCGTATGCATATGGCCGAAATCACTATCTGTTATGGTATGACTGAAACTGCACCTGTGAGTGTGCAAAGCTCGACTGCAGATTCGGTCGAACGCCGTGTCGGAACTGTTGGTCGGGTACATCCACATCTGGAAATCAAAATTGTTGATGAAAATGGCAAAGTGGTACCGCGTGGAAAACTGGGTGAACTCTGTGTACGTGGTTATTCGGTCATGCTGGGTTATTGGGAAGACAACGACAAAACTCAGGAAGTGATTGATGTTGCCAAGTGGATGCACACCGGTGATATTGCCGAAATGGATGAAGACGGCTTTGTGAAAATTAAAGGCCGAATTAAAGACGTGGTGATTCGTGGCGGCGAGAATTTATTTCCCAAAGAAATTGAAGATTTTCTGTATACCCATCCAGATGTTTCCGATGTGCAAGTGATTGGGCTACCGGATGCCAAATATGGTGAAGAGTTGTGTGCCTGTATTATTTTGCATGACGACCATCAAACCGATGAAAAGACCATTCGTGAATACTGCGCTGAACATATCTCTCACAATAAAGTACCGAGATATGTGCGCTTCTTTACCGAATTTCCAATGACGGCTTCAGGCAAAGCGCAAAAGTTCAAATTGCAGGAATTGATGCGTCAGGAACTGAATTTAGTGGAAGATATTGCTTAAGATTGATTGCTTGTTTCTCTCACAATCTGCATTCCTCCCGATAGTATGCTAAATAACGGGAGGAGCAGAAATTTGAGAAAATTAAAAATATTAAAAGTATTCAGGTTTGAATAACACCGATATTCATTGTTATGACAGTTGATTATTAGCGGTTATGCATACCAATAAAAAAGCGACTTGAATCAGTCGCTTTTTTAAATACTTCAATCAGGATTAGTTGACACGAACCCAGGTTTGGTTACGTCCTAAAGCAGAAATACCAATATATCCACGACCCGCCAAAGTTTTACCATCTTGAGATAGCTTGGCATTAAAACTATATGTTTTACCATTTTTAGGGTCGGTAATTTTTCCGTTATCATACACATTGTTTGCAGTCTTTTTCAGACCTGAGACAATCTGTATACCTTTAAGTGGTTTGTTATGGAATTTACCCGCACATTTTGTGCATTTTTCACTTTCACTCGCTTCCAGTACATCCACGATTTTTGCAGAGAGCACACCGTTAGAGGTTTCAGTAAACTGCACAACTGATAATGGTTTTTTAGTCACATCATCAATGGTTTTCCATTTAGTGCCATGTAAGGGATCGGAAGCTAGAGCTAGGCTAGAAACTAAAGATAGTCCTAATACGCTTAGAGTTGTTTTTATCATCATTAGACCTCAACTGATTTTGAGTAAGTTTTTCTTCAAAATTTATAGAAGTTGTGTAGTACAGCTACAAGACTTCTACTCGGAAAACATGCATTGAAGAACTATGTTCAGACAGGATTATGCTAAATAAAATAGTATTTATTATGGATTTTTCATATATTTGTGTTTTTAACGTATATCAAGATAAATTAATAAGTAAGTAAATACAGTCATTTGATATGATTTTATATGGATTAAGATATAATTTGTATCATCTAATATATTTATGATATCAACAAGATAGTAGTGCGAGTTCAGAAGATTTCAGCACCATATTGATAAAGCGTTTTTATAAAAATTTATTTACATGAGTTTTTATAATTGTCTTAATTTATGAGGTAAAAAATTCATCCTGAAAATTATCAGTCAGCGTCAAATAAGCAGTTTTATTGAAATGAATCACATTTAATTTTTAACTCATGTGAATAGTAAGTGAAAATATTTTTAATCTGAGCCTCCTGGGAGACTCAGATTACCTAAAAAAATAAATGAAGGCGTTATTTAAACGTCTGCATTGTGGGTAGGATAATGTTTAGGCATTTTTTTGTGAGATGCTAAACATTATCTTTCCAAACGTGACCAAATTACATATTCGGATAGTTCGGACCACCACCGCCTTCCGGCGTTACCCAAGTGATGTTCTGGGACGGATCCTTGATGTCACAGGTCTTGCAGTGCACACAGTTGGCTGCATTGATCTGAAAACGCTTGGAACCGTCGTTATTTTCCATGATTTCATAGACCCCGGCCGGGCAATAGCGCTGTGCAGGCTCATCCCATTTCGGCAGGTTCACATTCACCGGAATCGAGGCATCGGTCAGCTTCAAATGCGCTGGCTGGTTTTCTTCATGTACGGTATTGGATACAAACACCGAAGACAGACGGTCAAAGGTCAGCTTGCCATCCGGTTTTGGATAGGTCGGCTTAAAGGTTTCTGCTGCCTGGGTTTTTAGTACCGCATAGTCCAGAACCAGATCATGCAAAGTGAACGGAACTTTAAACACGTTCTGATCGATAAAGTTAAACGCACCGCCCATCCATTGACCAAATTTGTGCATCGCCGGGCCAAAGTTGCGCGAGTTATATAGCTCTTCTTTTAACCAGCTGTGGTTGAACTTGTCGGTATAAGCAGTGAGTTCTTTGACGAAGAAATCTTCGCCCTCTACAACACGGGCAACTGCCAGATCACCGCCTTTTTCCACACCAGCCGCAATCGCTTCAAACACCGCTTCACCGCAGAGCATGCCGGATTTCATCGCAGTATGTGAGCCTTTGATCTTGGCAAAGTTTAGGAAACCGGCATCATCACCAATCAAAGAGCCGCCAGGGAAAGTGAATTTCGGTAGCGAGTTAAAACCGCCTTTGGTTACTGCACGCGCACCATAAGAAATACGCTTGCCGCCTTCCAGATACTGCTTGATTAAAGGATGGGTTTTCCAGCGCTGCATTTCCATGAATGGATACATGTGCGGGTTGGTGTAGGACAGATCGACGATCATGCCCAAAGTTACCTGATTGTTGTCAGCGTGGTACA
>NZ_LSZH01000012.1:0-310925 GCF_001647545.1 Acinetobacter sp. SFB | reverse complement strand
GCCTTTTACCGTACCATCTGCATGATAGAGGATTTCTGAAGCGGCAAAGCCCGGGAATATCGACACTTCCAGCTCTTCGGCTTTCGTGCCTAACCAGCGCACCACGTTGCCAAGCGAGATGACATAGTTGCCCTCATTGTGCATGGTTTTTGGCACCATCCAGTGCGGTGCTTCTTGTGATTTTTCATCTGAAAGCAGGAAGAATGTTTTGTCTTCTGTTACAGGCACATTAAGCGGCGCGCCTTGTTCTTTCCAGTCCGGGAACAACTCATTCATGGCACGCGGTTCAAGCACGGCACCCGACAGAATATGTGCACCAACTTCAGAGCCCTTTTCCACGACACAAACGGACAGATCGTTTAGATTGTTTTCAATTGCAAGTTGGCGGATTTTGATCGCTGCAGAAAGACCCGCAGGGCCTGCGCCTACGATAACGATGTCAAACTCCATCGATTCTCTAGTTATATCGTCCATAATGTAAAACCTTATTTCGCTTGGCGGTATTTTATCATTTTTAAAATTTGTTATGAAGTCTAATTTTATATTTTTCAAATAAAAAAAGCCTCTGAAGAGACTTTTTAAAGGTGTTTAAAAATTTATGATTTTTGTGGATCGTATTGTTTTTCTTTGATGAACAGAGCAGGGATCACACCACAAATAAAGTATGCTGCACCCATTACAAGGAAACCAAGACCAATAGAACCACCGCTTGCTAAGTAACCAATGACCGCAGGTGCAATGGCAGCACCAAGACGCCCCACATTGTATGAACCACCAATTGCGGTACCACGTACGGCTGTCGGGAAACTTTCAGTCATATACGTTGCATTTACACCGTATGGAATACCGTATAGGAAGCCGAAGATTACCAATAGATAAAGAATATTTTCTGGTGAGTTATAGAATACAATCAGAGGCAAGAAAATTGCTGTACCAATGGCACCGAATGCATAAGTAAAACGTCGTCCAATTTTATCTGCCATATAGCCAGCAAGGATTTTACCCAGAATCATTGCGGTATATGTACCGACCATATAAGCCGTCATTTCTTTAAATTTCATACCCAATTCAGTTTCTAGGTATGTTGGCATCCAGTTGTTTACACCATAGTAACCAAATTGCAGGAAACCCGCTGTTAATGCCCAAAGAATGAACATGTTACGGTTCTTCTTGTCCTGAAAAATCATTTTCCAGGTTGATTCAGCAGGTTTGTCTGTCACTTCAACTTTCTTGAAACGGTTTTCTTGCCATGCAGCAGGTTCTGGCACCATTAAATGCATCAGAATGGCCAAACCAATCGGTAACGCGGCCACGTAGAACAGCATACGCCAGCCATGGTCTGGAATTAACCAGCCTGCAAGCAAGGTTGCTACGATATAGCCCACTGTCCAACCGGCTTGGAGTGTGCCGAGTACCGTTGTACGGTATTTGGTCGGCACATATTCTGCCATCAACGTGTTAGAGGCAATATATAAAGAGCCCAAACCGAGGGATGCGAAGAAACGTAAAGTGCCGAATTCTGCAAAAGATCGAGTAAAACCAAGACCACAAGTTAATACAGAGAACAATAAAATCGAGACAACTACAGTGCGCACGCGACCAAACTTGTCACATGCCCATCCACCAAAAATACCACCAATCGCCATACCTGCCAGAGTAAAGCTTCCAAGCATCCCTGCTTCGACCGTTGTTAATCCAAATTCAGCTTTAATACTGCTTAAACTGTAAGATAAAAGCATTAAATCTGCGCCATCAACCAATAAGGCCAAGAACGCAAAAATAAATGCAATTTTCCATGTATTTGAATTGATTTTGGATAAAGTATTAACAGCCATAATCCATTACCTTATAAAAAAAGACTGAGTCGCAAGGAGAGTGACTCAGCCAAACTGTTAATGCGTAACTTCTTTAATCATGTTACGCGCAATAATTACTTGTTGAATTTGAGTTGTACCTTCGTATAAACGGAATAAACGCACATCGCGGTAAAAACGTTCAATAGCATATTCACTGATGTAACCTGCACCCCCATGGATTTGCACACCACGGTCTGCCACACGGCCACACATTTCTGTAGCAAACATTTTTGCGCAGGAAGCTTCAGTACTGACATTTTTGCCTGCATCACGAAGACGAGCCGCATCAAGTACCATACATTTAGCTGCATAAATTTCAGCTTTTGAATCGGCCAGCATGCCTTGAATCAACTGGAAGTTTGCAATCGCTTGGCCAAATTGCTTGCGTTGCACTGCATATTGAAGTGAATCATCTAACATGCGAGTTGCTGCACCAACGCTTATTGCGGCAATATGAATACGACCTTTATCAAGCACTTTCATTGCCGTTTTAAAACCAACACCTTCGACACCCCCGATCAATGCAGATGCTGGAATGCGGCAGTTTTCAAAGATCACATCACAGGTATGTGCGCCTTTTTGCCCCATTTTCTTGTCACGTTTACCCAGAGAAATACCCGGGGTTTTGCTATCAACAATAAATGCCGAAATTGCAGCTGAACCTTTCAACTCAAAATTGGTACGTGCCATTACCGTAAATGCACCGGCATGTGGGGCATTGGTAATAAAGCGTTTTGTACCATTCAAGATGTATTCATCACCATCTTTTACTGCGGTTGTTTTTAAAGATGCAGCATCAGAACCAGAATCCGGTTCGGTTAGGCAGAATGATCCAATAATTTCACCACTGGCTAAGCGCGGCAGGAAATATTGTTTTTGTTCTTCTGTACCATCAATGATCAGGCCAGAAGCACCAATACCGTTGTTGGTACCAATGAGCGAACGGAAAGCAGGAGAGGTGCGACCCAATTCAAAGGCGATATATACCTCTTCTTCCATAGTCAGACCCAGACCTTCATATTCTTCAGGAATGGTTAAACCAAACAATCCTAACTCTTGCATTTGCTGCACGATTTCTACAGGAATTTCATCTGTTTCAGCAACGAGTTCTTCATTTGGGATTAATACACCTTCAACAAATTGACGAATCATATCGACTAACTGGTCTAAGGTTTCCTGATCACGAATCATGTCCTAACTCCGTTTTTAGGATGTAAATCCTGTTCAGTTTTGAATAAGCAGAAATCGAACAAGATCTAGTCACTAAGCTAAATTTAATTGGATACTAATCAAAAAATCACAACTAAACAACATAAATAAAAGTAAATATCGCTATGCGGTATTTATCTTTTAGTATACTTAATGCATAAATTGTTGTTTTTAATATAAATTAATTTATTTCATACCCAGATAAAATATTTAAGTATCCTAAAGTAAGCTTGAATCATCGTAAAAACTATGTATATTGGTTTTATTGTACCGCAGTGCGAAATGAGAGAATTATGGAAAGCACCCAAATATTGAAACTGAATATTCAAGAAGATGGCGTGGCGATTGTAGAAATTCATCGACCCGAAGCAAGGAATGCACTCAATCTGGAATTACGTCAGGCACTCTCACACACTTTTCAGCAGTTAAACCAGAACCCCGCTGTACGCGCGATTGTACTGACCGGCGGGGAAAAAGTGTTTGCCGCCGGCGCGGACATTAAGGACTTTACCACTGCAACTACAGCGCAAATGTATCTGCGTCATACCGAACAGTACTGGCAAAGCATTGTCGATTGCACTAAGCCGATTATTGCGGCGGTCAACGGCTATGCCTTGGGTGGTGGCTGTGAACTGGCGATGCATGCTGACATCATCATTGCCGGGCAGTCGGCAAAATTCGGACAACCTGAAGTGAAACTGGGACTCATGCCGGGTGCGGGTGGTACGCAACGTTTGCTGCGTGCCATTGGCAAGTTTAAAACCATGCTGTTGGTGTTGTCGGGTAAATTCATCAGTGCTGAAGAAGCAAGCCAAATGGGTTTGGTGTCTGAAGTGGTTGAAGATGAAAATACCATTGCCCATGCACTTGAGATTGCAAAAACCATCGCGAGCTTCTCTCCAATTGCGGTGCAGCAAATTAAAGAAGTAACCAACTTGGGTCAGGACTTGTCATTGCAAGGTGCACTAACCTTAGAGCGTAAAGCCTTCCAGATTCTATTTGACACCCAAGATCAAAAAGAAGGTGTAAACGCATTTTTTGAAAAACGTCCTGCACAGTACACTGGAGAATAAGATATGACCATTCAATCTATTGCGTTGATCGGCACTGGTGTAATGGGCATGGGCATAGCGCAAATTGCTGCGCAAGCCGGTGTTGAAGTTCGCTTATTTGATGTAAAAGCCGGTGCCGCAGAAGCCGGCTTGGCCAAACTCACAACCATGCTGGAAAAATTGCAGGCCAAAGGTAAATTCACGGAACAGGTGCTGAATGAAACCCTGGCGCGTTTTATGGTTTTAGACAGTATTGAACAGATTGCCGGTGTGGACATGGTGGTTGAAGCCATCATTGAAAACCTTGAGGTCAAGCAAAATTTGTTTAAACAAATTGAAGCGATTGTTGCACCCACCACGATTTTAGCCACCAATACATCTTCATTGTCTGTAACCGCAATTGCCTCAAACCTTGAATATCAGGGGCGGATGGCCGGTTTCCATTTCTTTAACCCTGTGCCACTCATGAAAATTGTCGAAGTGATTGCAGGTTTAGCCACCGAGGAACAGGTGGTTGCAGATTTGTTAGAACTGGCACAGCGCATGGGACATTTTGGTGTCCGCACCAAAGACACTCCTGGATTCATCGTTAATCATGCTGGCCGTGCTTACGGCACCGAAGCGTTAAAAGCGTTGGGTGAAGGCGTTACCTCTATTTCAGAGATCGACCGTATTTTACGTGATGGTGCGGGTTTCCGTATGGGGCCGCTGGAATTATTTGACCTGACTGCGCTTGATGTATCGCATCCGGTGATGGAATCGATTTTTAATCAGTTCTATCAGGAAGACCGTTACCGTCCGCATGCTTTAACCCGTCAAATGTTGGCTGGAAAGAAAATTGGTCGTAAAGTTGGTGAAGGCTTTTATAAATATACTGATGGCAAAAAGACCAATGAAGCACCCGTATCAGCTGTTCCAGAAGTAACAAACTTTAATGCAGTATGGATTATGGCGGATCGTGAGCAAGATGCCAGCGTATTACGTGATTACATCCGCACGCAAGGTCTCGTATTGGACAGCGCAGAAAAACCTGCAGCAGACAGTTTGATTCTCTTGGCGACTTATGGTGAAGACACGACCACGGCAGCGATCCGTTTCAATGTCGATGCAAGCCGTGCCGTGAGTATTGATTTGCTGACCGATTTTGCCAAGCACCGCACCTTGATGCCATCGATTGTCACTGGGAAAAATTACATCGACCAGGCGCATGCGATCTTTGCCCAAGATGGACAAGGCGTGACGGTGATTGCTGAAAGCGTTGGTTTTGTGGCGCAGCGTGTATTGGCAATGGTGGTCAATCTGGCGTGTGATATTGCACAACAACAAATTGCCACAGCATCAGATATCGACAAGGCGGTGAAACTGGGTCTGGGTTATCCGCATGGTCCAATTTCATGGGGAGATGTATTGGGTAGCCAACGTATTTTGCTGATTCTAGAGCGAATCTATGCCAATACCGGTGATCAGCGCTACCGTCCAAGCCCATGGCTCAAACGTCGTGCACAACTGAATTTATCTTTACTTCACAGCGCAGCTGTCTAAGCAAGTCAAAAGGAATTTTTTATGCTAAATGCCTATATTTATGATGGCGTACGTACCGCATTTGGTCGTCATGCCGGTGAGCTTGCAAAGATTCGTCCCGACAATCTGGCTGCGCATGTAATTAAAGCCTTGGTAGAAAAGCACAATTTACCGAACAATATCTATGATGAAGTAATTTTGGGCAACACTAACCAAGCGGGTGAAGACAGCCGTAACATCGCACGTCATGCCGCATTACTTGCAGGTTTGGATGTAAAAACGCCGGCGCAAACCGTGAACCGTCTGTGTGCATCTGGTTTGGCCTCTGTCATTGATGCAGCGCGTGCCATTAGCTGTGGCGAAGGCGAGATTTTTATCGCGGGTGGGGTCGAGTCGATGTCGCGTGCGCCATTTGTATTTGCCAAATCTGAAAAAGCTTTTGGTCGTGATTTTAAAGTGTTCGATTCTGCGATTGGGGCGCGTTTCCCAAACCCTGCTCTTGAAAAGCAGTTTGGTGATGACACCATGCCAAAAACTGGCGACAACGTTGCAGTTGAATATGACATCAGTCGTGAAGATGCAGATACCTTTGCCGCAGCATCGCAAGCCAAATATGAAGCGGCAAAACAGGCCGGTTTCTTTGAAGGTGAAATTGTCGGTATTGAAGTGCCGCAAGGTCGCAAGTTAGCGCCTAAATTAGTCGCGCTTGATGAGCATCCACGCCCATCGTCTAATATGGAAGCTTTGCAAAAACTGAAACCATTGTTTGAGGATGGTGTCGTCACTGCGGGTAATGCTTCAGGGGTCAACGATGGTGCTGCGGCATTAATTATTGGTTCCCAGCAAGCTGAGCAAACCTTGGGCTTTAAGCCGATTGCTAAGATTTTGGCATCGGGTGCAGCAGGGATTGAGCCTCGTATTATGGGCGCAGGTCCCGTTGAGGCAATCAAACTGGCATTAAAACGTGCCAACCTGACCTTGGCAGACATGGACATTATCGAGATCAATGAAGCCTTTGCCTCTCAAGTGTTGGCCTGCCTTCGAGGTTTGGACGTTGCACTGGATGATCCGCGTGTAAATCCAAATGGTGGTGCGATTGCAGTCGGTCACCCACTGGGTGCATCGGGTGCTCGCCTGGCATTATCAACGGCACGTGAACTGCAACGTAGCGGCAAAAAATATGCCGTGATCAGTCTATGTATTGGTGTGGGACAAGGTCTCGCAATGGTTATTGAACGCGTATAAAGGTAAAGACACATGGGTGCATTAGAGGGTATTCGCGTACTGGATTTAAGTCGCGTACTTGCAGGTCCTTGGTGTGGTCAAATCCTCGCGGATTTAGGCGCAGAAGTGATTAAAGTTGAACGTCCAGAAACGGGTGATGACACCCGCTTATGGGGTCCGCCTTGGATGAAGAACAATCAAGGCGAGGACACACGTGAAGCAGCTTATTACCAATCTGCGAACCGAAATAAACTTTCTGTTGCGATTGATATTTCGACTGTTGAAGGTCAGGAATTGGTCCGCGCTTTAGCTGCAGACTCTGATGTGATGATTGAAAACTATAAAGCTGGTTCGCTGAAAAAATACGGACTGGATTACGATAGCCTCAATGCCATCAATCCGAAATTGGTGTATTGCTCAATTACCGGATTTGGTCAAACCGGCCCACGTGCACCTGAACCGGGTTATGACTTTATCATTCAGGGCATGGGCGGTTTAATGTCTGTGACCGGTGAAAAAGATGATTTACCGGGTGGAGGTCCACAAAAAGTGGGTGTAGCCTTCGCTGATTTAACTACAGGTCTGTATTCAACCATTGCCATTCAAGCGGCATTGTGGAATCGTACGATCACCGGCCTAGGTCAACACATTGATATGGCATTGCTGGATGTGCAAGTGGCCACTCTCGCCAATCAAGGCATGAACTATTTAGCATCAGGTAAAGTGCCGGGTCGTTATGGTAATGCGCATGCCAATATTGTGCCTTATCAGGTGTTTAAAGCAGCAGACCAAGACTTTATTATTGCATGCGGTAATGACAAACAATTCGTGTCACTCAGCAATGCGATTGGCTTGCCGGAATTACCAAAGGATCCACGCTTTACCACCAACGCATTACGGATTAAACACCGCAGTGAAATTGGCGAGTTATTGTCTGCACATTTCCTTAGCGATAATGCGAAGCATTGGGTTGAAGTAATTCATGCAGTGAAAGTACCGGTTGGATTAATCAATAACCTTGAGCAAGCCTTTGAAGAGCCGCAAGTGAAAGCCAGAAATATGCTGGTTGAAATGCAGCATCCTTTAAAAGATAAGCTGAAAGTGATTGGTTCTCCAATCAAACTTTCTCGGACTCCGGTGGAATACAAGCAAGCTCCTCCAATGCTGGGTGAACATACCAATGAAATTCTGGCGCGTGTAGCCGATGCTGAAAAATTAGCAGAACTACGAAGCAAAGGTATTATTGGTTAATCCCTCTTAAAAGCCATGTTAAGATGAATAAAGAAGCAACTTTTTATAAGTTGCTTCTTTGCTATTAATAGGATATTTATATTATAATTTTCGCATTGCGAAACAGAATTAAAGAAATTAGGCCATTTAAATGACTGAAGTGACGGAATCGGAACAAGCGGAGAAGCTATTAGCTCCTTTACGATATGAACTCCTGGATCCTATTGAGGATATGCAGGAGGAAAATGATCGCCAATATATTACCGCTCTTGCCCGTGGCTTGGAACTGTTACGTTGTTTTACCCCAAAACATCAATATTTAGGCAATCAAGAACTCTCCCAAATGACGGGTTTGCCGAAACCGACCATTACCCGTTTAACCCATACGCTTTCACGTTTGGGGTATTTAAAACAAGTACCAAACTCAAGTAAATTTCAGCTTTCTGTTGGGGTGCTTTCATTTGGTTATTCGATGTTATCGAATCTTTCAATCCGTTCGATTGCACATCCGTACATGAAAGAATTAGCGGATTACGCAGGTGCAGCTGTTGCCATGGCAACCCGTGATCGTTTAAACATGATTTACCTAGATGTCGTGCAAGGCAAGGGTAATGTCACTATGCGACGCCAAGTGGGTACTTATTTACCCCTTCATTTAAGTTCAGTGGGTCGTGCATGTCTGGCAGCAATGCCGGAAGACGAACGTGAGTTTCTATTGAATGCCATTCGTGCCAAACACAAAGAAGACTGGATAAAAATAAATCGTGAATTAGATAAAGCTTTTAAAGATTATCAAGATTTCGGATATTGTTTCTCGGTCGGTGACTGGCAGAAAGATGTGAATTCAGTAGCCGCGCCTTATTATCATGATCAGCATGGATTACTGGTATTTAACTGTGGTGGACCCAGCTTTATTTTAAGCCGTGAAAAGCTGGAAGATGAAATTGCTCCGCGCTTAGTGCATATGGTAAATAATATTCGTATAGATGTTGGGTAGCGGGTATTAAGACCCTATACCTATTACTTAAATTATCAAATAAAGAGCAGTATCTTTTTGAATAGAGACTGCTCTTTTTTATTTATTTTCGAATAATCATTAATGTCGCAGTACCATGCGCATAAATTTTATTATTTTCATCTATAATTTTTCCTTCGGTACTGACAATTGTCCGTCCTGCATTAATCAGGTGCCCAATGCCTCGATAGGTTTTTCCCACTTGCATGGGGCGGATCATTTTTATATTCAAGTCAACAGTAGCAAAGCGATTGCCTTTGTCCATAATCGAGTGGGCAACTCCACCCGTTACACTGTCTAGAACCGTGGCACAAAAACCACCATGTACGCCACCTTGTAAATTAATATGTTCTTCACCGGGCGTAACCTCATACACGATATAACCTTCTTGTACATCCACCAGTTTCATGGGAATGGTCCTGGCCATCGGTGCATGTGGAATTTCACCATTTTTGAGTGCATTAAGTGCTTCAATTCCTGAATATTGGTCAGTCAGCATTCCTTTATTCCTTGTCCTGTCTTTTTCGATTTATTGAAAAATAACATAATCTGGAAATTTATAAAATAAAATTTTGTATTGCAAAATATTTAATTCTTATCTGAGTTTTTTGCTATTTTTTATAGAAAAATGAGAGAAATAAAAAGGGTTTTATTCAGATATTTTTATTCATCATTAATTAAAAGAGAAAATATGGCAGATTTTCAAAGATTAAATACCTCTGTTTAGATGAGTATGTACAAAATTTAATCAAAAAAAACGGATTGATAGGCTTTTTGTAGTAAATAGTAAATATATGGAATATTATTTCGTTATACGAAATTATTTCTATGGTGTGAAAAAATCGCGTCATTATAAATGTGAAATATTCATTTTAAAGATCACAAGAACATTGGAACTACTCTGCCAAATATTTAAAAATTTTAGCAGGGAATATAAAAGGAAGGATTAAACAATGCCAGATTATATTGCACCGCGTCGAGATATGAACTTTGTCTTAAATGAAGTGCTCAACATTGAAGAAAGTTATTCTGGTTTTGAATATTACCAAGACAAAGTGTCGGCTGAATTATTTAATCAATATTTAGATGTCGCAGCAGATTTTTGCCAAAATGAAATTCTGCCCTTAAATGCAGTAGGCGACCGTCAAGGTTGTACTTTAAAAGATGGGATTGTGACTACACCAGACGGTTTTAAAGCAGCTTATGATAAATATGTTGAATTAGGTTTCCCATCCTTAACTGCACGTGAAGAATTTGGTGGTCAAGGTTTACCAAACTTACTTCGTACCGCAATTCAGGAAATGACTACGGCGTGTAACTGGGCATGGGGCATGTACCCAAGTTTATCGCATGGGGCTATGCGCACGATTAATCACCATGGGACAGAACAACAAAAACAAATTTATCTGCCGAAATTAATTAGCGGGCAATGGACAGGAACGATGTGCTTAACAGAAGCACAAGCAGGTTCAGACTTGGGGCAAGTTCGTACCAAGGCGGTGCCAAATGAAGATGGCAGCTACGCGATTAGCGGTGAAAAAATCTTTATTTCTGCAGGCGATCATGATTTGGCAGAAAATATTGTGCATATTGTACTGGCTCGCTTGCCAAATGCACCTGCGGGTACACGCGGTATTTCTCTATTTATTGTGCCAAAATTTAATGTGGATGCAGAGGGTTATAAAGCCGATCGTAATAATGTGGTATGCAGTTCGCTTGAACATAAAATGGGCATTCATGGTAACGCGACCTGTGTTCTAAATTTTGAGGCTGCGCGTGGCTATTTGATTGGTCCGGAGCATAAAGGTCTACTGTGTATGTTTACTTTTATGAACGCAGCGCGTTTAAGTACCGCAACCCAAGGTTTAGCCATTTCTGAAGCAAGTTATCAAGGTGCTTTGTCTTATGCCAAAGATCGCCTGGCTTTACGTGCGCTTGGTGGTGCAAAATTCCCTGAAAAAGCAGCCGATCCGATTATTGTCCATCCTGCAGTACGCAGTATGTTGCTGACCCAAAAAGCCTTTGCCGAAGGAGGCCGTATATTAACGTATTTAATTGCGCATTGGGTCGATGTAGCAGGGGTAACTCAGGATACGGCTGAAAAGAAAAAAATTGAAGATCTGCTCGCTTTATTAACTCCAATTGCCAAAGCTTTCTTGACGGAAATGGGCGTGGAATGTTCTAAACATGGTATGCAAGTGTTTGGCGGTCATGGTTATATTTCTGAACATGGGATGGAACAGTTGGCGCGTGATATGCGTATTGCCTGTCTATACGAGGGCACTACCGAAATTCAAGCGATTGACTTGCTCGGTCGTAAAATTTTGAAATCAGAGGGTGTTCTTTTAAATAATTTCACCGATATGATTGAACATTTTATCGCAGAACATCAAAATCAGACAGGTATTCAGCCTTTATTAAACAAGTTGTCTGAATTATTGACAGAATGGAAAACTCTGACTGATTTTGTTGCGGAAAAAGCCAAAACCAACCCTGACGAAACAGGTGCAGCCTCTGTCGATTATCTGTATTTCTCTGGGTATGTGACACTGGCTTATGTATGGGCTAAAGCGGCACAGGTTGCACAAAGTCAAATTGCAGTAGGCTCAACAGATGAGTTTTATCAAGCAAAACTGGCGACTGCGCAATTTTATTACAGTAAATTGTTAAACCGCACTAAAACGCATGCCGCTAATATTTTAGAAGGCGGTGAGGTCGTGTTCAGCTTAGACCCTGAAGCATTTAAATTTGATTAATTTATTAATCAAATTGCATAAAAGAAGCGCCATTTAGGCGCTTCTTATTTATCTGAAATTTTTTAGTTGTTATTTAAGGTACTGGAAATATTATTGACCATATGAATTAAGCGCGGCCCGATCTCATTTTCCAGCTTTTCCTGATCCAACAAATAACTTGGCGCGCCACAGTTAAACACCAAAATGCCATGTTGCGGATGAATCAGCGGTACCGCCACCGAATTGACATCTTTGGCCCAGTCACCAATAGACAGACAATAACCATAATCTTGATAATCGCGAACTGCACGTTCTAAATTACGCTTAATACTCAGCCAACTGTCTTCATTTCTTTTTTTAATCGCATCAAATAAATAATGGCGCTCTTTCTCAATCATAGCAGCCAAACATGCCCGGCCTATCGCACTACTATGAATAGGTAAAGTTGAGCCAATCGGACGACGCATGGTGAGTGTAGAATCTGTATGCACTACATTCAGATAGATCATGTTTAATCGGTCGCGTGTCGCCATCGCTACTGGTGCGTGTGCATATTTAGACATTTCCTCCATAAAAGGTTGTGCCTGAGTGCGTGCAGAGATATTGGACAGTGCTGAATAGCCTAATGCCAATACACCAACATCGAGTAAGTATTTGGTGGTATTGGGTAATTGCTTTAAATAGCCCAAAGAAACCAAGGTGCTGGTAATACGTGCCACGGTCGGTTTAGGTAAATTGGTTAAGTGAGCAATTTCCTGATTACCAAGTAACTGATTTGAAGAAGAAAAACAACGCAGAATTTCCAGTCCACGCGCAATAGAGGCGATAAACTGCGGATTATTTTCACGATGAATATGAGAAATGGGGTCTAAACGTATTTCATCAAAGTTGGGACTTTCACCTGATTTATTTTTTAATGTCATGTTGAGATACAATCAAATAGATAACTATAAAATATAATAACAACTAAATTTCACGATACAAAATAAATGTCTAATTATCTAGTTTTATTAAGATGAATGACCATCCATTTTTTAATATCTTTTATAAAATGAATGTTACACAAAATTAAGCGGCTGAATAACCACAGCCGCTTAATAAGAGTTCAAGGCTTACTGAAAAGATACTCAGCCTACGTTTTCAATTACCATAGCCAAGCCTTGGCCAACGCCAATGCATAAGCTGACCACAGCATATTTTTTGCCTGTACGCTGTAGCTGGCGTGCAGTGGTTAATGCAAGACGTGCACCTGAAGCACCTAATGGATGACCGAGTGCAATGGCACCCCCATTTGGATTGACACGTGGATCATCCGACTCAATCCCTAAGCCTTTTAAACAAGACAGCACTTGAGATGCGAAAGCTTCATTAATTTCAATAATGTCCAGATCATCTAAAGTCAAACCGGCACGTGCAACCGCTTTTTTAATGGCTTCAATTGGACCTGCGCCCATAATACGCGGCTCAATACCTGCTGCTGCTGCAGACAAAATTTTAGCCATTGGCTTTAGGCCATATTTTTGCTGTACCGCTTCGCTACCAATTAATACTGCAGCTGCACCATCATTAATGCCTGAAGCATTTCCTGCAGTAACCACCCCACCATCAAAGAGCGGTTTCAGTTTTTGCAATGCTTCGAAATTAGAAGTCGGGCGAGGGTGCTCATCTTCAACTACTGATTTTGGCGGTAGTTTACGTCCTTGGGAAACTTCAACTGCGGTAATTTCATCTTTAAAAAAACCGCCCTGTTTCGCAGCTTCATATTTGGCTTGTGACGCTGCAGCAAATGCATCTGCCTGTTCACGGCTGATACCAAACTCTACCGCAACATTATCACCTGTTTCCGGCATGCTATGACCGCCAAATTGCTTGACAATCTGTGGGTTAGGGAAGCGTGAACCAATGGTGGTGTCATAAATTTTTGCTTCGCGGCTATAAGCAGATTCAGCTTTTGCCATCACGAAAGGCGCACGTGTCATTGACTCGACACCACCGGCAATATACAAATCACCTTCACCACAAGTAATGGCGCGAGCAGAATCAATAATAGCGCCCAAGCCTGAAGCACATAAGCGGTTAACGGTTTGACCCGGAACGGTGACGGGTAATCCTGCCAAAAGGGCAGCATGACGTGCCACATTACGGCTGTCTTCACCGGCCTGATTGGTACTGCCAAAAATTACATCTTCTACATCTGCACCTGGAATGCCTGTTTTTTCAACCAGACGGCGAATCACTAAACCGGCTAAATCATCAGGGCGAATTGTAGCTAAGCTACCTGCATGACGACCAAAAGGAGTACGTAATCCATCATAAATATAAGCGTTTAACATTTTTCTTTCCTTGAAGAATTTTGATATAAAAGTTTTAAGCGGTAAAAGTTAAAGCTTGGTTAAGCTTGACACGACGTTGCAACCAAGGACTTGGGCGATAACGCGGGTCTGCGGTAATTTGAGTCATGCGCTCCAAAATGAGCAGGATTTTTGCAGGGCCGAGCACATCTCCCCAGCTAATTGGACCATGTGGATAGCCTAGCCCTAAGCGTACCGCAGCATTAATGTCATCGACTGTGGCAACCCCTTGCTGGGCAATATCACAGGCTAAATTAATCACCATCGCAATCACGCGCTGTGCAACAAAACCGACACTTTCCTGAATCACGGTGACGCTATTACCATCCAGATTGAAAATGGAATGTGCTGTCTGGCTCAATTTTTCTTGGGTAATCAGGCTTGGCATTAAGGTACGATGAGCATTTAAACCGTTAATTAAGTCGATAGCGACAGTACGTGTAGGATCGAGGTTTAGGCGCTGGATGCTTGAGCTGGTATCTTCACCATAACTTGCCACTAAAATCAGACTGTCAGCGGCCGGATAATCTTGCGTATCCATTTTAATTTGATGCGTATTTAGATAGTCGGTTAATGCCTGACGGTCTGCTTCAAAATCTGCCGCAATCCAGACGGCAGGGTATTCAGCCAATTTTTCAACTCGAATTTCCGGCTGTTCATCTAGTTTTTGTCCCGCTGCATAACGGTAAAAACCTTGACCCGTTTTACGCCCCAGCTGTTTGGCCGTCAGCATTTGTTTGGTCAGTACATTGGGACGGTAACGCGGTTCCTGATAATATTGCTCATAAACCGATTCCATAACCGGATGCGACACATCCAGACCAGTTAAATCGAGCAGCTCAAAAGGTCCCATTTTAAAACCTAAATTTTGTTTTAAAATGCGATCAATTTCGTGAATGCTGGCGACATTTTCGTTTAGAATTTTTAAAGATTCTGTACCGTAAGCACGGCCTGCATGATTGATAATAAATCCGGGGGTGTCTTTTGCAACGACAGGTCGATGGCCCATTTTATAAGAGAGATCGACTAAGCGACTGACAATCTCGGGTTGAGTACGAATTCCGGGAATCACTTCTACCACCTTCATTAAAGGCACAGGATTAAAGAAGTGATAACCTACGAGGCGTTCAGGATGCTGGCTCTGTGAAGCAATTGCAGTAATGGAGAGCGACGAAGTATTTGAAGCAATAATGGTATTTTGTCTGACCAAAGCTTCAAGCTGCTTAATTAGTTCTTGCTTGACTGAAAGATTTTCAACAATCGCTTCAATAACAAGATCACAATTTTTAAGTTCATCTAAACGTACTGCGATTACTAAATTGGCCAGCGCTTGCTGAGCAGATTCCGCAGTAATTTTATTTTTTGCTACCAGTTTATTTAAAGTTTCCTGTAGCTTTTCGGCTGCTATTTGAGCAGCGCCTGCTTTGGCATCATATAAATACACTTGATGATTAGACTGCAGGGCAATTTGGGTAATTCCTGTACCCATAATCCCTGAACCGATTATGCCAATGGTGGCAATTTGAATAGACATGAAAACTTTTCCCTAAATAATTTATTTGCCTTGATATTGCGGATGACGTTTTTCAATAAATGCTTGCATACCTTCTTTTTGATCTTGGGTATCGAACAGCAACTGGAAGGATTTTCGTTCTAGGCTTAAACCGGCGTTTAATGGCACATCTTCAGACATTAATGCCACTTCTTTAATTTGCTCAAGGGCAATAGGCGGTAGACATGCAATGGTTTTTGCCATTTTGATGGCACTACTGATCGTTTCACTATCTGGTACGACTTGTGAAGCCAAACCAATTTGATAGGCTTCTTGAGCTGAAACCAAGCAACCGGTCAGAATCATGCGCATAGCGTGAAATTTTCCAACTGCACGGAATAGACGTTGTGTACCGCCAGCACCCGGCATCACACCTACTTTGACTTCAGGCTGACCAAACTGTGCAGATTCACCGGCAATAATAATGTCGGCATGCATGGCCAACTCACAGCCGCCGCCCAAGGCATAACCATTTACTGCAGCAATCACCGGTTTTGGATAATGCGCAATGGCTTGCCAGTAACGTTCGGTATGACGCAAATACATTTCTGATGTATGTGCCGAAGCCAATTCTTTTAAATCTGCACCGGCAGCAAAGACTGACTCACCGCCGGTAAGAATCACGACACGGATTTCATCATTTAAAGCCAGTTCAGAGAAGATTTGTGCAAGATGCTTGCGAACTTCTGTATTAAGCGCATTTTTCGCTTCCGGACGGTCGATTTTAACGATCGCAATATGATCTTCGATACACTCCATTGTCACTGTATGTTTCATTACCACTCCATTAATTTCGTAATGCGAAATTTTATTTTCATTTAAATTAATCCTATTCCTACCTAAACTCAATATTTTTTATACAAAAAATATTTATTTTGTATTTTCTCTTGCTGTTTTTATTCTTTTGTGGTTATTTATTTCGTATTGCGAAATTAAAAAAGGTAAAGGAATTTACCGTAAAAATCAACAAAGGGAGTAAACCATGATCCGTGATCCGGAAATGCTGGAACAGCTTTTAGACACCATCCGAAATTTTGTCAAAAATGAACTGGTGCCTTTAGAGCACGAGGTGGAAGAAAGCAACGCCATTCCTGAACATATCGTCAGCCAGATGAAAGCGCTGGGTCTGTTTGGCCTGACCATTCCCGAGGAATATGGCGGTCTCGGCATCACCATGGAAGAAGAAATTCTGGTGGCGCTGGAACTGGGCAAGACCTCGGCCGCTTTTCGTTCCCTGATTGGCACCAATAACGGCATTGGCTCCAGCGGGATCCTGATCGATGGCACAGATGTGCAAAAGCAGAAATATCTGCCGCGTTATGCCAGCGGTGAATATATCGGGTCTTTTTGTTTAACCGAACCGGATTCAGGTTCAGATGCGGCTGCGTTAAAAACCAGTGCCACCAAAGACGGTGACTATTATATTTTAAACGGCACCAAGCGCTTTATTACCAATGCCCCGCGTGCAACCACCTTTACCGTGATGGCGCGTACCAATCCCGAGATTAAAGGCGCGGGCGGTATTTCTGCATTTTTGGTTGAAGCCGGTACTCCCGGGTTGTCTTTGGGCAAGATTGACAAAAAAATGGGCCAGCATGGCTCGTATACCTGTGACGTGATTTTTGATCACTGTCGTGTTCATCAGGAGCAGCTGATCGGCGGTGTTGAAGGCATTGGTTTTAAAACTGCGATGCGCGTGCTGGATAAAGGCCGTTTGCATATTGCCGGCTACAGTGTCGGCATGGCAGAACGCATGCTGGAAGATGCACTACATTATGCGGTAGAACGTAAACAGTTTGGTCAGCCGATTGCCAACTTCCAGCTGATCCAGGGCATGCTGGCCGACTCCAAGGCTGAAATCTACGCGGCAAAATGCATGGTGCTGGATGCTGCGCGTTTACGTGATGCCGGCCAGAATGTGACTGTTGAAGCCTCGTGTGCGAAGATGTTTGCCACGGAAATGTGTGGCCGTGTCGCAGATCGCTGCTTACAAATTCATGGCGGTGCGGGTTATATCAGTGAATATTCAATCGAGCGTTTTTACCGCGATGTACGTCTGTTCCGCTTATATGAAGGCACCACTCAAATTCAGCAGATTATTATTGCCCGTGAAATGATTAAACAAGCCACCGCTTAAATAGAACAACTATATTTTTGGACTAGACAATATGACTTCAAAAACCAGCTTCAACTGGCAAGACCCGTTTTTAATCGAGCAGCAGCTGACCGAAGAAGAGCGCATGATTCGCGATTCTGCCCAGGCCTATTGCCAGGGCAAATTGTTGCCGCGTGTGCTGGAACAGTTCCGCCATGAAACCACCGATGCTTCCATCTTTCGTGAGATGGGTGAGCTGGGCCTGCTAGGTCCCACTATTCCGGAACAGTATGGCGGTGCAGGGCTGAACTATGTCAGTTATGGTCTGGTGGCACGTGAAATTGAATATGTCGATTCAGGCTACCGTTCCATGGCCAGTGTACAAAGCTCGCTGGTGATGGTGCCAATTAATGAATTTGGCTCGGAAGAACAGAAACAGAAGTATCTGCCGAAACTGGCCACTGGGGAATATATCGGTTGTTTCGGCTTGACCGAGCCGGATCACGGTTCTGATCCGGGCAGCATGATTAGCCGGGCCAAAAAGGTCGAGGGCGGTTACCGTTTATCGGGCGCGAAAATGTGGATTACCAACAGCCCGATTGCCGATGTATTTGTGGTCTGGGCCAAAGAAGTTTCTAAAGAGGGCAATGTCGGCGAGATCCGCGGCTTTATTCTGGAGAAAGGCTGGGAAGGGCTGTCTGCACCGACGATTCACGGCAAGGTCGGCTTGCGTGCCTCGATCACCGGTGAGATTGTGATGGATAATGTTTTTGTGCCGGAAGAAAATGCCTTCCCAGAAATTCGCGGCCTGCGGGGTCCGTTTACCTGCCTGAACAGCGCCCGATACGGTATTGCCTGGGGTGCGATGGGCGCGGCTGAATTCTGCTGGCATACCGCCCATCAATACACCATGGATCGTAAACAGTTTGGCCGTCCACTGGCTGCCAATCAGCTGATCCAGAAGAAACTGGCCGATATGCAGACTGAAATCGCCTTGGGTCTGCAAGTGGCCCTCCGTTTTGGTCGTATGAAAGATGAAGGCATTGCATCGGTTGAAGGGACTTCACTGATCAAACGCAACAACTGTGGCAAGGCACTGGATATTGCCCGACTGGCGCGTGATATGCTCGGCGGGAATGGCATTAGCGATGAATTTGGCATAGCACGTCATCTGGTCAATCTTGAGGTGGTGAATACCTATGAAGGCACCCATGACGTGCATGCCCTGATTCTTGGTCGTGCACAAACCGGTATCGCTGCATTCGGTAATTAATGTAATAAAAATAAGCCAGTAAATTTTTACTGGCTTATTTTTAATTGTATTTTTAAGCAAAACTAAAAATCAATATTGATAATTATATTTCGCTATAAGAAATTATATCTTATTATTATTGTTTTTTAGATTTAAAAATGGTTTATTAATATCATATTTAACAGGCTATTTTAAATCGGGACACAGCTAAATCAAGTGTTTCATTAATACTTAAATAGTCCATAAATTTTTAAAAAATTTGTAGAGCACAGGAGTGCTTGAAGAATAATAGGGAACATCTAATGACAGTAAGTTCAGAACAGGTCATATTAGGCAACACCGATACACCGAAAAAGAAAATATGGATTCTGGCATTTATTTTTTCTTTTTTAGCATTACTGGTGGATGGTGCAGATATTGCATTCCTTTCCTATAGCTTGACCAGTTTAAAACAGGAATTTTCATTAACCAGTATTCAAGCGGGTGCTTTAGGCAGCTGGACACTTGCCGGCATGGCGATTGGTGGTTTCTTCGGTGGATGGGCCTGTGACAGATTTGGCCGCGTACGCGTCATTGTTATCGCAATTGCCTTATTCTCGTTACTTACCTGCTGGCTCGGTTTTGCAGAAAGCTATGAACAATTTAAATGGCTGCGTTTTATTTCCGCAATTGGATTAGGCGCACTTTATATTGCCTGTAATACCTTAATGGCAGAATATGTTCCAACTAAATACCGCTCTACCATATTGGCAGGCTTGATGACTGGATGGACTTTGGGTTCTGTGGTCGCAACGCTTTTAGCGGGCTGGTTGTTGCCAGAGTTTGGCTGGAGATATTTATATTACATCTCCATCATTCCAATCGTTCTTGCAGTGGCTATGTATTTCTTGGTGCCTGAACCGCAAGCCTGGGTTGAGTCTCGTCGTAAACGTCTGGCTGCACAAGCAAGTGGAATCGTTGAAGAAAAACCTAAAAATACGTTCAAAATGATCTTTCAAGATACTTTCAGCCGCCGCATGTTCATCTTATGGTCATTCAGTACAGCATTCTTACAATTCGGTTATTACGGTGTCAGTAACTGGTTGCCCGCATATTTAGAGTCAGATCTGGGAATTAAGTTCAAAGAAATGACAACTTATATGATTGGCACATTCCTGATCATGATGTGTACTAAAGTCATTGCAGGCATCATTGCCGATAAAATAGGCCGCCGCGCGGTATTTGCTTTCGGTACGATTGGTACAGCTATTTTTATTCCCATCATTGTGTTTGGTAATACACCTGACAATATCTTATGGCTAATGTTGTTCTTCGGTTTCTTATATGGCATTCCATACGGTATTAACGCGACATACATGACTGAAAGTTTTTCGACCAAAGTGCGTGGCACGGCAGTCGGCGGAGCTTATAACGTCGGTCGTTTAGGCGCGGTATTGGCACCCCTCACGATTGGTTATTTTGCGCAGGGCGGTTCAATTGGTACAGGCTTGCTCATTATGGGTGTGGCTTATTTCCTGTGTGGTGTAATTCCTGCCATCTTTATTAAAGATCGTTTATTCGATCCACAAAAAGCAGACTAATTTAATTCTTCAAACGTATCTACAGTGTTAGGGAACAGCATGATTAATAAAGTCACAATGGATATTGAGACAGTCCTTAAGTCAATACCAGATGGTGCACGCATTATGACCAGCGGTTTTGGCTTGGCAGGACAGCCTATCGAGCTGATTGAAGCGCTGATTGATATTGGTCCGAAAGATTTAACAATCATTAATAATAATGCAGCTTCGGGTGATCGTGGTTTAACCAATCTGCTACTGTCTGGTTTGGTTAAAAAAATGATTTGTTCGTTTCCTAAAGCCAACAATTCCACTGTTTTTGAGGATTTATATAAAGCCGGAAAAGTTGAGTTGGACCTGGTTCCGCAAGGCAATCTGGCTTGCCGGATTCAGGCTGCAGGTGCTGGCTTAGGGGCAATTTTCACGCCGACCGGGTATGGCACTAAAATTGCGGAAGGCAAGGAAACGCGCTGTATTGAGGGTAAAAATTACGTGCTGGAATATCCAATTTATGCTGATTATGCCTTGATTTATGCCCATCAGGCCGATCGCTGGGGTAATCTGGTTTATCGAAAGGCAGCTCGAAACTTTGGTCCACTCATGGCCAAAGCAGCTAAAACTACAATTGCTCAAGTACATGAAGTGCTTGAATTGGGCCAGTTAGATCCAGAAGTGATTGTGACACCGGGCATTTTCGTTCAGCACGTAGTTAAAGTTGGAGATATTAAATGACAATCCAAAAACGCAGCCGTGAACAAATTGTAGAACGCGTTGCCCAGGATATTGCGCCAGGTTCATATGTCAATTTGGGTATTGGCTTGCCAACCAAAGTTGCGGGTTATTTAAAACCTGAAAATGAAATTATCTTGCATTCAGAAAATGGAGTTTTAGGTTTCGGTGCTTTAACTTCCAAAGAACATGCAGATGATGACTTAATCAATGCCGGTAAGGAGTTAATTAGCATATTGGGTGGTGGCAGTTTCATGCATTCGGCAGACTCGTTTGACATCATGCGTGGTGGTCATTTAGACATCTGTATTTTGGGCGCTTTTCAGGTCGCTGTGAATGGCGATCTGGCCAACTGGCATACCGGTTCTGCCGATACTGTGCCTGCTGTGGGCGGCGCAATGGACTTGGCAGTAGGTGCACGTTGTGTCTATGTGTGTATGGAACATCTGACCAAAAATAATCAACCTAAAATTGTGAATGAACTGACTTATCCTTTAACTGGTGCAAATTGTGTGAACCGGATTTATACCGACTTGTGCATTATTGAGTTAAAAGACAATCAAGCCTTCGTGACAGAAATTGTAGAAGGTTTGAGTTTTGAAGAACTACAGCAAAAAACTGGTTGTGTCTTGATTGATACGAGAACCGCAGCATAAATTTATTTTCAAACCATTGATTTGATTTATTAGGGAAAATAATGAAAAAATTAATTTTAGCCGCAGCTTGCGCTGCGGTGACAGGGACTTCTTTTGCCGAAACTTCGACAACAGAGCAGCGTATTAATTTGTTGGAAGCGGAATTACAGCGTTTAAAACAGGAAGTATCTGCCCAGAAAAATACCAATATTCAATTGGTTCAGCAGCAAGAACAATTCAATACGGAGCTTAAATCTGCAGCGCAAAAAAATAGCGGCAGTTGGACAGACAATGTGAATGTTTATGGGATTTTGCGTCTAGATGGTGCCATAGACTTTAAAGATACCACGGCTGCGCGTGGCCGAACTTCAAATCAAATTAATAAAGTACCGTTTGATGCAGATCAAGGTAAGCGCTCTGACTTCACCATTGCAGCATCGCGTATTGGCTTTGATATTAAAAATCTGGCAGGTCGTGATGATGTTAAAGCCAAATTGGAAGCCGATTTCTGGGTTGATAATGGTAAAGGCGATGGCAAACTTAGAATCCGTCATGCCTATGTAAATTTTGATGACTGGTTATTTGGTCAAACCTGGTCATTGATGTCAAATATGGAAACCATGACCGAAAGTATCGACTACACTCAGTTTTTAGGGGTTTCCACTGCACGCTTGCCGCAAGTACGTCGCGATTTCAATTTTAATGCAGCAAATAAATTACAGTTAGCTTTGGAATATGCAAGCGATCGCACCTCTGAACTACCTGCATTAACTGCAAAATATATTTACAAGAACCAAGCCGTATTATTGATGGGCCAAGGGTTTATCAATGAAAAGCGCGCTGAAGTGGATAATCGTGATATTGATAAATTAAGCTGGGGCGTGGGGTTAGGTGCACGCTATAAAATCACCCCAAAACAGTCTGTTCAAGCCAATTATTACCATGTCAAAGGTGATCAGAAATTTGTGTCTTACACCACACAAGGCTCGAGTAGTGATGGTGCAGCAATGGGAGGGGATTATTCTGTCGATCTGGACAATAACTCACTCTTGCAGAATGAGTTTGACAGTTTGACGCTAGGCTACTCGCATAAATTCAATGATCAATGGCGTGGCAATATTGCGACCTCCCTGATGAAATTTGAAGATGATAGTGCTTATGCAAAAGCAAATATCACCAATAACAAACAACTAACCGATCATGCTATTAATCTGATTTATACCCCACGTCCTTATGTCGATTTGGGCGTGGAATATCATCTGGGGGAGCGTAAAAGTTTTGAAGGGAAAACGGCAGACATTTCAAGGATAAATCTGTCTGCACAATATAAATTCTAACTGTTAATTTGAAACATCGGACGGAAAGCACAGATCTCATGAGTCAATCTTTAT
The DNA here is from genome assembly GCF_001647545.1 of Acinetobacter sp. SFB. Classification (GTDB taxonomy): domain Bacteria; phylum Pseudomonadota; class Gammaproteobacteria; order Pseudomonadales; family Moraxellaceae; genus Acinetobacter. The sequence goes on along the minus strand of NZ_LSZH01000012.1, from coordinate 287,519 downwards.
TTAGCCGCAGCTTTATTTTAATTATGGCGATTACTTGTGGGGTTTGTGCCGGTTCTAATTATTATAACCAGCCGCTGATTTATGCCATGGCCAAATCCCTTGGAGTAACGGTTGAACAGTCGGCAGTAACGATTGTTATCAGTCAGTTTGCCTATGCACTGGGACTAATTGTCCTGATTCCTTTGGGAGATAAATATTCCAAACGTAAAATCATTATTAGTTTAATGGTGATCTGTGGATTGGCCCAAATTTGTATTTCATTTTCGCAACAATTGTGGAGTCTGTATTTTTTTACCTTTATTGCCACTACTTTCTCAATTGCCTCTCAAGTTTTAATTCCTTTCATTTCCAGCATTGTTGAATCAGAAAAAATGTCGGAAATTATTGGCACACTGATGAGTGGACTATTTTTAGGGATTTTACTGGCACGTTCTTATGCAGGAATTATTACCACCATCGCAGATTGGCACCTCGTTTATCTCAGCAGTGGATTACTCATTATATTATTAGCTGTAGTGATGTATTTTAAATTACCTGTTCCTGCAGCATCGAATAAGAATCTAAAACTCATGCAGATTTATAAATCGATGTTCAGTATAGCCATGCATTCGCCACAACTCATCCGTCGGAGTTGTGTAGGTGCCACGGCGTTTGCATCCATGATTCTTGCCTTAAGTACCATGGCTTTTGTGTTGGCTAATCCACCTTATGCATTCTCGGAACTTTATATTGGCTTTTTTGGATTTGTCGGAGCTGCTGGAGTATTCGCAACAAAATGGGCAGGTAAGCAAATTGATCAGGCCAAAGAAAAACTTGTGGCAGTACTAGGCTGTGCTCTGCTTATCGTTCAATGGTTAATGCTATATTTCGCACAACATTCACTCATGGCATATGTTTTTGGCTTGCTCTGCGGCTATTCGGCACTTTCGATGCTCCATGTGCTAAATCAGAGTTTGATTTTACGTTCAGCCGATGAAACGCGTTCAAGACAACATTCTATTTATATGTTTATCTATTTTATGGGGGCTGCTGTTGGTTCCATGGCCGGATTATACGCTTGGTATCATTGGGGATGGACCGGTTGCTGTATCGTAGGTTTAGCTTTTAGCTTAATGACCGTGTTTTTTGATGTATTAGATCGCAAACACATGCAGGCTTCCGCAATATAAGCCAAATAAAAAGGAATCTTATGATTCCTTTTTATTTTTTATGAAAATTTTTAGCGTTGCTGAATCACTTTTTTGTTTTTAAATTTCTCAATTTCATCCGGGCTTAAAAACTGGCTTAAAATAGCATCGGTATCTTCACCTAAACATGGTGGTGCTTTCTTATACTCCACAGGTGTTTTGGATAACTTTATCGGTGAACCAATAGAGGTGTAATCTTCCCGTAAAGCATGCGGCATTTGAATCACCATGTCACGGGCAAGTACCTGTTCTTCTTCCAAAGTCTGTTTTAAATCATTAATCATACCCACCGGTACTTTAACCGCATGAATCAGATCTACCCAGGTTTTTGCCGGCTGAGTGTAAAAATGATCCTGTAGAATCTTCGTCAATTCCTCGCGGTGCATAACCCGTCCTGAATTTTTCTGAAAGCGAGGATCTTTGGATACATCTGGCAAGCCAATTGCCTGACATAAAGCTTTAAATTGCAAGTCATTGCCACAGGCAATAATAAACTCACCTTCCTGCGCCTTAAACACCTGATAAGGCACAATATTGGCATGTGCATTACCAAAGCGACCCGGTACTTTGCCTGAAGTGAGATAATTCATGGCTAAAACAGATAAAGAGGCGACCTGGGTGTCTAGCAGCGCCATATCAATATGCTGACCTTCACCAGTTTTTTCCCGAGACAGTAAGGCAGCTTGGATGGCAATCGTAGAATATAAACCGGTGGTCAGGTCGGCAAAGGCCAAACCGGCTTTTTGCGGGCCACCGCCTGGCAGGTCATCACGTTCACCCGTGACGCTCATCATGCCACCCATACCTTGCACAATAAAATCATAACCCGGTTCATGCGCGCGTGGCCCATGTTGTCCAAAACCGGTAATCGAACAATATACTAATCGTGGATTCAACTGACTCAGACTTTCATAATCCAGACCATATCTTTTTAAAGACCCGGCTTTATAGTTCTCAATGACTACATCGCTTTGTTCGGCAAGTTTCTTGATAATGCTTTGGCCTTCAGGTGTAGATAAATCGACCGCAACAGAGTGTTTGCCGCGATTTGTAGAGAGATAATAAGCTGACTCATGCGTATCTTCCTGCTTATCATTTTTTAGCCAAGGTGGTCCCCAGATGCGCGTGTCATCGCCATGATCCGGTTTTTCAATTTTAATCACTTCTGCACCTAAATCAGCCAAAATTTGACTGCACCAAGGGCCGGCTAAAATACGGCTTAAGTCCAATACGCGAAAGCCTGTTAAAGCACCCATTGTTACGCTCCCTGTCTTATCTTATTCAATGTTATTTAATTTTCATTAATCATATAAAAACTATATTAAAACGACTTAATAATCAACTTTACGGTAGTTTATTTCGTATAACAAAATTATTTATCGAATTTTGTTGAATATTCACGATATCTTGATTACCCTAAATAAGCTTTAGAGTAATTATTCAAAACAAGGTGGAATCAAGACCATCGCTAAAGAATCATTAGAAAAATAGGAGCTGTGAATTAAAAATCTGAACTCTGGATAGTTAGATATACATAGTAAAAAAGCATTCATCCAGATAATGGTTGAGTCATATGAAAACTGGACAATAAACACGGGATAGGGAACAACAAGGATATTAACCCATGACGGATTTAATGAGAGCGTTAGAAAAAATTAAGCCCACCACCAAAAGGACACAGCAAATTGCTTTTGTATTTGCTTTTTTAGCCTTATTGGTCGATGGCGCAGACATGCTGTTGCTGTCTTTTAGTTTAAACAGTCTGAAAGCTGAATTTGGTTTGACCAATTTGCAAGCAGGAACGCTTGGAAGTTTTACCCTTGGTGGTATGGCTATCGGTGGTTTTATTGGAGGATGGGCCTGTGATCGCTTAGGTCGTGTTCGTACCGTGGTCATTTCTATTCTTATTTTTTCAATTTTAACCGCAGCACTGGGCTTTACCCAAAATTTTGAACAATTCGCGATATTACGCTTTCTGTCGGCATTCGGTATTGGTTCTCTTTATATTGCAGCCAATACATTGATGGCGGAGTATGTCCCAACAGAATACAGAACCACGGTATTGGGAACATTACAAGCTGGATGGACCGTGGGTTATATTGTAGCAACCTTGCTTGCTGGATGGATTATTCCAGACTACGGCTGGCGTATGCTGTTTTTTATCGCGATTATTCCATCTGTTATGGCTATTTTTATCCAGAAACTGGTGCCAGAACCAGAATCGTGGCAGCGTGCAAGGCTAGAACGTTTATATGCATCGACACAAACGACTCAAAAGCAGGAAGTTAAAAAGAGTACGGCAAAAGAAATTTTTGCAGACCCTCAAAATCGCAGAATGTTCATTCTATGGATTTTTACGGCAGGTTTTTTACAGTTTGGCTACTATGGCGTAAACAACTGGATGCCAGCTTATTTAGAATCTGAATTACATATGAACTTTAAATCTATGGCTAGTTATATGATAGGCACTTATGTCGCCATGATTTTCGGTAAAATTTTGGCGGGTTTTGCCGCAGACCGCCTAGGACGACGCTTTGTATTTGCGTTTGGCGCGATTGGAACGGCGATCTTTTTACCCATCATTGTGTTATTTAATACGCCGGATAATATTGCCTATTTACTGATTTTCTTCGGTTTCCTTTATGGTATTCCTTATGCCATCAATGCTACTTATATGACTGAAAGTTTTGCGACGTCTATTCGCGGTACTGCGGTCGGTGGTGCATATAATGCTGGACGTATTGGCGCTATGTTCGCACCTGCGATTATCGGTGCTGCTGCAAGTGGCGGATCAATTGGCCTCGGTTTCTTGATTATGGGTGGTGCTTATTTCCTATGTGGTGCGGTATCCGGGATCTTTATCAAAGACCGTCAATATGACCCACAAAAGGCATAATAAAAGCTATAAAGAAGAAAAATGAGCTTTTATAGGCTCATTTTTTTACTGTACGCTTTTTACTTTTGATCTACAGTTTCATTCTCGATTTTAATACTTTTAGCCCATTATTAACTTTATTTAAAAGGTAAATTAAAGTTATCACACAGCATCACAATTAGACCATATGATTAAAATTAGGAGCAACCGATTAAAATTCTTATAGTTTCTACAGCTAAGCTTGAAGTAGAGGGTGTTGCCTCAAATAACAACATTGATACTATTCCTATTTTTGATATCTTTGAATTTTACTAAGAATTCAAAATCATGAAAAAAATAGCGTTACTAGGCTTTATGATTTCCTCACTTGCAGCCTGTTCAACTGTACACAACACAGGTACTCTTGCACCAAAGTTAGGTACAGCCAATCCTGCGAGTGAGTATTGTATTAACCAAGGTGGAAAATTAGAAATCAAAAATGAGACCAACGGTCAGGTAGCTTATTGCCATTTGCCAAATAATCAGGTTATTGAAGAGTGGAAATATTTCCGAAACAGTTCAAAAGAATGCTTAGCAGATGAGGCGAAAGTTTTGGTAGGAAAAACAGGTTTAACTGATGGTCAGATTAAACAAAAAACTCAATCTGAAATTATTCGTAGAATAGCGCCTGGACAGCCAGTAACGATGGATTACCGTGCAAATCGAATTACAGTGACCATCGATCCAGTTACTAAGAAAATTACCCAGGCAAGCTGTGGTTAATTTTTTATTAAAGTAAAGTTATTGACGTAAAACTAACAACTTAAAAGCTCATCGAAAGATGGGCTTTTTTTTATAACTAAATGTGAACAATCCGCTAACAAATGCAGTGAATATTTTTGAAATTCTTCGGGTGTATATTATTTAATTAATAGGTTTGCTGGAGTAATGAAAAATGAAAAGTGCTACTAATTTTCAGATGTTACAGCAAGTTTATAACTTTATGGCTGAGAAACCAAACTTTAAAACCAAGGGAGAATTAGATCTATTATTAGAGTTTTTTTCAGAAATACAGCAGGATCAAAAATCGGAAATAAGGCTTGATTCACCTTCTAAAATTATTGGTAAATTTGGCAGCCGACAAATAATCAATATTAATTTAGCGCCTCCTATACGGCATAAAAATGATTTTTTGGCATGGGTGTATAAACAATTACACCGATAAGTATTTAATTTGTTTTAACACTATTCCCTTTAATCAATTCAAATAACAAGAGAAGCTTGCCTAACACAGGTGGGCTTTTTTATTACCATCACACTGGCTAAATTTGTAAAATAAAAATTCAATTAAAACAAATTATTGAAAATAATTTTTTAAAAATTTATTAATGAAATATTAGGAGATCTTAATTATTCGTAGATAAAGAAAAATAAATCAATTAGCTAAATTCGAATAATTCACCCGATTAAGCATATTTTATTGGAATTAAAATTCTATTTTTTAAAAAAATTAAATGCGCTAATTTCCACCTAAATTATTTTGTCTTCAGGCCTATGAATACTTTGATAAAATTGTTTACTGGAAGTGGATGGAGTAAATAGTACATAGATAATTAATAATATAAAACAAATGTTTGTGATTTATTGTTGAAGCCTTTATGACTTTATATTTAGGTTGTAATTGTACTTTTGGTAATCAATGGTGACCAAAATGACTGAATTAACTTCGCTACTAACATTTGAAGAGTTATTTACTCAACTTCACAATGCTATTGCTAAACGAGAGCAAAATCCCGTTCGGTTAAAAGAACCTTTGGATTCTATCGAAAAGGGTGCAATTTTAGAATTGGAAGAATACTGCCGAAAACACGCTTTTAATTTTCAAACTCATTTAGAGGGCGAGAATACATTTGTGATTACCGTGGAGTATTAATTTAATGCAATTTTTAAGAGAGTTGTGTTGTTGGCACGCATATGAGTATGAACAGAATGACAAGGGCAAGACAATCAAAGTGTGCCGAAAATGTGGAAAAAACCTAGACAAAATATGAGTTTCACCCCTGATAGCCTAATCTACTACGGCCCATAAAACATCGTCACATACGTGTTATGGGCAGTTTTTTCTTTTCTTATGTAAAGATCAGTATGGGTTAAGTTCCCAGATAAAAGTGTATTTATCCGTCATGATAAGTTGTAGAGCCTCATCCATAATATAAGGCATTAGAATGAAAATTATTGCTAGAGATCGAAATACAGGTGAAATGATAGAACTCGATGCTGAGGAAGATACCAGCATGGGTATTTTAAATTATTTTTATCGTGATCGAGAGGGAAATTATTTGTGTTCAGCTAAACATCCCTATGACAAAATGCCTAGACATTCGGTGATGCCTAATATGCGTCTTGCTTTAGGTCAGAGATTCATCTTAATTATAGAAATAATAGAATAACAACCAGCCTCCTGTGGGAGGTTTTTTATGGTCAAATTTGATTAATAGATCCTTTCTATCCATTCATCTAAATGCTCAACAGCAAGAAGCATATCTTATTAAATTGTACGGCTATTTAGATTTAAATAGGGTGAGCATAATCCATTGCTCAAACCTGAAATTTCGCTATATTATCCTGATAATTATCACTTAACTGAGTTAATGGGCTTCGATGAATCATGGCTTGGGAATGCGTTTCTGTTGACGGAATTCATCTCATGTCTGACTCGACTGATCCGGTCATAAATCACTTTACGCAGTCGGTTTACTGCTCCGAGTGGTTTATGTTCAGGTAAAGAGTGCCATGGGGTGAAAGAAAGATTTTCACAAAATTTATTCTGTTCAGGTGTATCAAAAATCTGTTTAGGAATACGAATAGTCGCGACCTGATAAAAGGGTGCTTGCGTTTCTTTCCATTCGGTCATTGAATCTTCGATGGGCAACAGATCTGATGTTCGAGGTTGCACCAGAAATTCCATACAGGCATCGCCCTTTTGCAGACTATTTCGTAGGGCATTTCGCAGAAAATCATGACTCAGTTTTTCTGGCATAGGGTCCGTTACTGTGGAACAAGCTCTAGCAGAATATTTTACCGCCTGACGATCATTACCTAGTCCTAACTGGTAAGGAACCATGGACCAATATCGGGTTTGCAGGGGATTTGAAATTCTGGTATTGAGTTTTAAGGCATTCAGAGTTCCTTTAGCACCAAGTGCGAAAGGAATATGCAACTTTCTAAAAAAATTGTCGCTATTTATATCCTGCATCAATGCCATATAGCGTTCAGGATCATTAGCGAAGAATACTGGATGATTGATCATAATGAAGTCTTGTGTAGTGGCCTCATCCTTTAAAAGTTTTTCCCCGGGTACACCTAAAATCTTGATTGCCATGCCTCTTGCATCTCTTTTAATGTCTGCCTTCGTTGCATCACGGGAACCATTCGAGAAACGAATCCATGCCTGATAGGTTTTACCGGGAATAAAAATTCCCTGCGCAAGGGAATGAGGAAGTGTTTCCCCCACATGAAACTCTGCTCGCACACATCCATGAGCTTTCGGATGTGCATCACGAAGGGCAGTGCCCGTGGAATATTGTTCACGGATGGATTTTTCAATCACCTCCGAGATTTTTTCGGCTATTGCCTCTTCATCAGGATACAGTTTTTCACTTAGACCAGGATCAATGCGGGGATAAGCAATCCGGTTAGGAGGGGGAAGCGCTGTAAGAGTGGAGTTTTGAGGTTGCGTAGCAGAGCAACCGATGATCATCACTATTAAAGGGGTCAGAGTGAACAGTAGCGTAAAGTGTATCGGCCGCATCATATTTGGCATCGGTTTTCTCCTTGCTGCAACGATAACCGCAAAATTATATTATTTTTTTTAAGCTACGAATGTTAAAAACCTTGAGCTTATTTAATACACTAAATGACTATAATATCTATGACTTTTTTTGACTCATTTAGCCACAATATAGGATATGAATAAAAACCAACTTTATAGATACCTTGCAAAATATCTTTTTAAAGTCTATCGAAAAGTGGATTACAAACCAAAGAAGCCCTGATGTCCTGTCCGGGCTTCTTTTATATGCGGTTTGCTATAAATCTTGTCATCCCTTATTTTCTAATCAACATTATTTTCTACTCAACATTTAAATGCAAAGCATAAAAGAGCAGCCACGCTTTAAGCTTTATCATTTTGGACAAGACCATAGGGTATTCTTTTTTGACTTAGACAATAAATTATAAGTAGAGGAAAATCAGTTAAAACCATCTTGGGCTAGAAAAGAGTTTTATATAAACGAGAGGAATAAATTCTAAAACTTAACATTTATAGATACCTCAAACACACAATTAAATAACTCAAACGTTATATTTTATACAATTTTAGACATGAACAATTGTCATTTTAGCCATAAGTTTAAAGAAGCATCATTGAGTAGCAAAATATCCGCCGTAAAATTTTAAAAAATTTATTCAGCATAAATCTGGCATTTAAAACTCAAATAGAAAAATAGTAGAGGAAATCATTATGCGTGCTCTTACTTATCATGGCACTCGAGATGTTCGAGTTGAGTCTGTTCCAGATCCAGTGATTCAGGAACCTGATGATGTCATTTTGCGGGTCACTGCGACGGCCATCTGCGGTTCAGACCTGCATCTTTATCGCGGTAAAATTCCTGCAACTGAAGAAGGGGATATCTTCGGACATGAATTTATGGGAATTGTTGAAGAAGTAGGGCCGGCTGTCACCGAAGTCAAAAAAGGCGATCGGGTGATTATCCCTTTTGTTATTGCCTGTGGCCACTGTTTTTTCTGCGAACATGATTTGACTGCAGCATGCGAAAAGACCAATACCGGGCGAGGAGCCATTTTAAATAAGAAACAGATTCCCCCAGGTGCAGCACTGTTTGGATATAGTCATTTATATGGAGGTATACCGGGTGGTCAGGCGGAGTATGTACGGGTGCCAAAGGGAAATGTAGGGCCTTTTAAGGTACTAGGCTCATTGTCCGATGAAAAAGTATTATTCCTCACCGATATTTTGCCCACTGCGTGGCAAGCGGTGACCAATGCAAATGTTGGTAAAGGTTCCAGTGTAGCCATTTATGGAGCAGGTCCTGTGGGGTTACTATCCGCCGCATGTGCACAAATGTTAGGTGCTGAACAGATCTTTATGGTCGATCATAATCATTATCGCCTGGAGTATGCTCGCAACACCTATGGGGCAATTCCGGTAAATTTTGACAAGGTCGATGCGGCCGAATTTATTATCAGTAATACTGCGGGTCAACGCGGTGTAGATGCGGTCATTGATGCGATTGGGTTTGAAGCTAAGGGAAACATGATTGAAACTGTGCTGACCAATCTTAAAATCGAAGGTTCAAGCGGGGCAGCGCTACGGCAATGTATAGCCGCGGTGCGTCGCGGTGGTGTGGTGAGTGTACCGGGTGTGTATGCAGGCCCCATTCACGGATTCCTCTTTGGAGATGCCTTTGATAAAGGTCTTACTTTTAAAATGGGACAAACACATGTACATAAATTTTTGCCTCAACTTTTAGAGTATATTGAGAACGGCGACTTATCGCCCGAAGTCATTATCACTCATCGCATGAATCTGTCAGAAGCAGCTGAAGGTTATCGTATCTTTGATAAACGTGAACAGGACTGCCGTAAAGTGATCTTGACGCCTTAACTTGACGCCCTAAAAGGTGCCTTGAGATTCTTTAATGAATCATATAAAAGTAAATTATCTTAAACTGTAGCGTCATGCTAAAAGGTGCTACTATTTTGCCTTATGCAATTCATATTATTTTATCATTACTATACAAAATTACTATAATTCAAACAATTAACCATTTTAAGATGGATTTAAATGCAGCAGAAATAAAATTCACTTATAAACTCCTATTCATGGTGTATGAATGAATGCGTAGAGCAATAAAATAAAAGGAGAAATATCCTTGGGTTTAAATAAAGTTTTGTTTGAATTTGAACAGCATGAAACTGATATTCATCAAAATTTAGAACATACCATTAAAAAACTCGTCATGTATGTACCTGATATTCCTCATCCGGGAGAAGGAGAAACATTAGCGAGATGGAAGATATTGGCAAAGCTTGGATCCACTAATTTAAATTTAGCCAAATGGTTTGAATCCCATCTTGATGCACTGAGCATTTTAAATGAATTAAATTATAGTCCGGTCAAAACTGGGCTTTGGGCTGTATGGGCGGCGGAAGGAAGTACACCTCCCATTCATTTTAAGCAAGCGCTCTGTTCAGGTCAGAAAAACTGGTGTTCGGGTGCAGGACTAGTTGATTATGGTCTGCTCACCTACCGCGATGAGCACAATCATTCACAATTAATCATTGTCGATATGAGCCAGCCAAATATTCAAATCGAACATAGCGGTTGGAACGCCGTTGGAATGCAGCATACCCGTACAGCATCAATAACTTTTAATCAGGTATATGCTGAAGCAGTGGGTGATTCAAATGCCTATTTAGAAAGACCCGGGTTTTGGCACGGCGCAGCCGGAGTGGCAGCCTGCTGGTTTGGGGCTGCAGCACGTCTGGCCAATTTTTTATATCAGGAATGCCAAACGAAGCCGCATGCTTATCGTCTGATGTATCTGGGAGAAATTAGTACTTTACTCTTTACAACGAAACAATATTTTCATCATGTCGCACATCAGATTGATCAAGATCCTGCGCAAAGCCATGAACTCATTATCCGGATATTGCGTGCCAAAGTTGAGCAGACTGCACAAATGATTTTAGAGCAAGTGGGTAAGGCACTTGGTGCGCGACCGTTCTGTGAAAATAGAACCTTTGCCGCTTTAGCAGCAGACTTGCCGGTCTTTTTAAGACAGAGTCATGCAGCATTTGATTTAGAACAAATTGCAAAGCTTGTACTTCAGCAAGATGAAGGTGCGACATGGATGTTATAAAAGACCATGAGGTGGGAGATCGCATTATTTATGGAGAAGGAACAAATTATCAAGAATGGCGAGGCTGGACTGGACTGGAGTCTTTAAAACAGTTAGATCTAGTCACCTGCTTCCCCGAAGGAAAGCGTGTCCTTATCATCGCACCACATCCAGACGACGAAATTCTAGGGTGTGCAGGATTATTACAACAACTTGCCGAGCTTAAGCGTGACATTGTACTTGTAGCCGTCACTAACGGGACTCAAAGTCATCCAGAGTCACTGCTCTATACACCTGATCAATTAAATACCATACGGCCCGCTGAAACTCATCATGCGCTTGAAGTATTAGGGCTAAATCATACAGTTAAACGTATTGCTTTAAATTTGAGGGATGGTGAAATTACTGCTCAGCAAGACAGGCTTTATCAAGCTTTAAAAGAATTGATCTGTCCGGATGATATTCTGGTATGTACCTTTGATAAAGATGGGCATCCTGATCATGAAGCCACAGGACGAGTGGTACAACAATTGACCAATGAATCTTGCTTAAGCTGTTATCAAGTACTGATTTGGGCATGGCATTGGGCCACTCCGGATGATCGCCGTATTCCATGGGAAAAGGCTTTAAAGCTGAAACTTACCCCGCAACAATTACAAGATAAAAATAAGGCAATCCTGTGTTTTAAAAGTCAGTTGGAAATCGATACAACTACAGGACAAGGGCCTATTTTATCCAAGCAGACTATTCAACGAATTTTATTGCCTTACGAGGTCTATATTTGTGCTTGATCAAACAGATTATTTTGATGAACTTTATAAAAAAAGTGATGACCCTTGGGAGTATGAACAGCGTTGGTATGAAGAGCGTAAACGGCAAATTTGCTTGGCCTTGCTTTTAAAACCTATCTATTCAAAGGTATTGGAAATTGGCTGTTCTAACGGTGTTTTTAGTCAGCACTTGGCTCAAAGAGCTAAGCAATTAATCTGTCTCGATGCTAATTCTAAAGCGATACAGTTGGCGAAAACACGTCTTGAACATTTATCTCATGTAAAAGTTATCCAGCAGCGCATTCCTGACCAATTTCCTGCTGGCTCATTTGATCTGATTATCATCAGTGAAATTATGTACTATCTTCAACCAGAAGAGTTATCCAAATTAATAGAAAAAGTTGAAAATAGTTTAACTTCACAAGGGATGGTTTTATGTTGTCATTGGCGTTATCCGATTGATGGATTTATATTGACAGGTGAGACAGTTCATCACTTATTGAAACAGCAGTTTCATTTACAGCATTATTTGAATGTCAATGATCCCGATTGTATAATTGACCTATGGAGCAAAGAAACAACCACTTTGGCTTTCAAAGAGGGCTTGATATGATTGGGATTGTAATTCCAGCGTGTAATGAAGAACAATACTTGGAAAAGTGTTTATATCATATACGCCTAGCAATACAAGCTTTGCCAACTTTGAGCCAGAAAGTCCGTGTACTGGTTGTATTAGACAGTTGTAATGATCAATCTTTAGAAATTGTCCAAAAGGCAGACGTAGACTATTTACAGTGCAATTTTAGATGCGTAGGTAAAGCACGTGATTTAGGAGTGCGTCACCTCATTCATTCAGGTGCGACTTGGATCGCATGCACTGATGCTGATACTTGGGTGCATACCCAATGGCTTTTACAACAAATCCATCATCAACCTGCAGATGCAATTTGTGGGGTGGTGGAAGTTGATAGCTGGCGCAATTTTTCCATTCTTACCCGAAAAAACTACTTGGCACATTATCAGGATGTCATGAATCATACCCATATTCATGGTGCAAATTTAAGTTTTAGTTCAAATGCCTACCTCCAAACGGGTGGATTTGAAGCATTATGCTGTCATGAAGATGTTGATCTAATCCAGCGAATGCTGAAGCTGAATTTGAAAATCATCTGGAGTAATTTAGTGCGCGTGAAAACAAGTAGCCGTTTAAATGCTCGTGCACCAGAAGGGTTTTCCAGTTTTTTACATCAGCTAGAAATAGCAAGCAGTCCAATCAAATAGTTTTAACTTATAAATATTTTTTTAAACTGAGAAATTAAGAATAATAAAAATAATTAACGGTATATAGGCTTTTATATCAGGTAACTATTTAAAATATAATTTATTTTAAGACCTGATTCCAAAATTTATTTTAGCACTAGTAGTCTGGTTTTCAATAAAATGGCGAGGTGTAAATATTAAAAATCAACACCTTTACATTGAAGCTTACAAAGTAAGTTATACATTTACTCTAGATTCCTTATGATAGAAACATAGATAGGGAGTTAAACAGCTATGATCAAAATTAAAAATCCAAATTCTGGTGAACAAAGAACGATTAATAAAGTGCTCGGTGATGAAGTCACCTTAGCCAAGGCACAAGACCATGCCGGTTATTATGATATGCATAATAATCATTTTATTCCCCAAATGGATGACAGTAATGAACTGGTGGGGTTTTGTGAAGCTGAAGAAAATTCTATTATTTGGGAAGTCATTGTTTAAAGTATCTAGTCGAAGATAGAGGTTTTATAATTCCGTCAATGAATAGACGATCCCGAAAGCAACTTGAAGCCACAACTCACTGGACTACAGAACAGGACAGTTATTTGATTGAGAACCATTTGCTCACGTTTGCCGAGCTGAGAATCAAATTACCCTTTACTGATGATCAGATTGTCCAGCGAAAAAAGTTACTTGGACTGTTACGAAGAGAAAGACAATTACAACGGATTTAAAAGTTTTTTGGCATCTTTTTTCCAGATAGAATAATACTCATGAAGTGCTTAAAGGTACTTAATGAGTATTTAAAAATTAGCGCATTAATCAATCTTTAAAGGTCTCGTTTAGAGCCTGTTGCACGGCATCTATACGTGACTTACAGGCTTTATATGCAGCCATGGACTCTTCAACAATCTTCATTAGATTATCAATATCGGGGTCTTGTTGAGACTCAAGCAGTTCAACATTTTTCTTGAGAATCTCGTAACCTTGTTTAAAGCTTAATTCTTTTTTGGCCATTGCTGATTACCTTTTTTATATGGGCGTTAATAATGCCATCCTGCAGTTCTACCTGAATGCTATCGCCTGAAATTTGCTGAACAGAGCGAATGACTTTTCCTTGGCTACGGACAATAGCGTAACCTTTGGCCATCACATTGCTAGGATTTTGTAATAAGATTTCACGTAGCAATGATTCAACCCAGGTTGATGCCATTTTAAGTTGTTGTTGCGCAAAATATTGGTTATTGCTTTTCATTAATTCAAGGCTTTGCTTAGTGGTATTAACCTGATTTTGAGCAAGCGTTTTAATCACTTTGATGTGTTGATCATTTTGGCCCTGATAGACCGCGATCTGGTGCTGAGATAAAAGTTTAATGCGCTGTAGGGATTGAAGTACTCCATTGGTACGTTCAACAATCAGGTTTCGAATTCCCCCAATCACCTTACTGGGGGTATCAAAAGAACGATTGGCAACTTCATCCAGAATGGTGCGGTCTTTTTCATGACCGATGCCTACCCATACGGGAACTGAACATCTACACAGCAAAGATGCTAAAGAGTAGTCATTCAAATACGCTAAATCATTTACAGCGCCACCGCCCCGAATGATCACAATCAGATCGGGAGTGGAATTGAAATCTGTTGCCCACTGAGCTAAGCCATTCGCTAGTGATTCAATCATACTGCCAGCGGCTGTATTTCCTTGAAAAGTCGCCGTGTGATAGACAAAGTGACAAACCCCAGCCTGATCTAAAGCATCGGCATCTTTCTTGAAATCTCCCAGACCTGCAGCATTTTCAGGCGCGAGGACTAAAACATTTTGAATATCAAAGGGCTGAGGGAGTAATTTATTTTTATTGGCTAAGCCTTCTAAACGAAGATGCTCTAATATTTGCTGGTAGCGTTGAGCAATGTCACCCAAGGTATAACTGGAGTCAATATCTTCAACATTGACTGAAAAACCATACTGAGGGCTAAAATTGGCTTTTACTTTTATAAGAACATTTAAATCTTTTGCAAGCTTAATCCCGCTTTCACGTTCAAATTTTCTAACCATTTTGGCTGCTGAAAACTTCCAGATCGTTGCTTTACAGCTGGCAATGACTTTATCGGTATCTTTTTCTTTTTCCGCCAGCTCTAAATAGTAATGCCCACCTTTGATACTGAGATTACGAATCTCTGCTTTTATCCACACCGGCTCATCAAAAGCTATACGGATAACTTCTTTTATGGCAGATAAGTATTCACTTAATGAAAGCTGAGATCCGAACATAGATAGGCTGGCAAGGTATCGTTATAAAAATAGTATAGAAATGATCACAGAAAGGCAATTCAACTTACTTAAGTCTACATTGTGTTTATAGGAGTGATTTCAAGTTATTTATCATGTGGCTGAGTTTATCTAGTTCAAGTGAGTACGAAAAAATAGGATTCAAGCATAAACCTGAGTAGAGTATAGGTGTTTTGATCCCTTTTCGGTTCCTATCAATGTTCTTATCAAGATTATAAACAGTTCTATAAAATTGATAGCATTTTATTTTGTAGGTAAATGCTTACAAGGAAACAAGAGATTGACGATATGACTTAGCTTAAATATATGTAATTATTGATTTAATAACTTTCATCCTGTACAGATGGAAATTGCATAATAATTATAAAAACGTAACTACGAACCTTGAGGGAACGTAAGTTATAATGAGTAAGTTACAGATCTAAGCCTTATAGTTTTGGGAGAGACTATAAGGCTTTATTTTTTAGCTCTTATGCAAGATAAAACCATGGATCTAGTTTACGCTTCGTAGAACGATTGTTTAAATCATAAGCTTTAAGAGCATCGCTCGTTATTAATTTTAGATGAGTAAATTACAACTAATGGCAACTCTTTAAGTTGTAGTACTTCATTCAATAAAAACGTCACTCTATATTATTTAAAATAAACTTCATAATTAATGACCGAACTAAATTTGCCTGTAGTTGTCGGTGATTTTAAAAACAAAACGCCTGCTTCAAAATTCTTGCTAATTTGAGAACCAGAACTTTTACCAAAATTGATATTTTGATTAAAGTTAATAGGTAGGCTGCTGCCTTGTTCAAAAATACGAATACCCATGGTATTTTTCATATTTGTTTCACTTGCAGTCACTGTCTGATTATCAACTTGTAGTGATGAACTAAATGCACCCACAAATGGGTATTGCGCGCAGTCCTTACCATTCGTCGTAACATTAATACTAAACGGTACTTTTCGGAGAATGGTATTCACATCTTGATAAGAGTAATACTTGCCTAAATCTACTGTTTGCGTGGTCAGCACGGGAACACATTCAACATAATTGATTCGAATTCCACTGATATTTTCTTGGAAATTACCTTTACCATTACGTCCACCTTCACCATCAAGTTGAAATACTTGATAAGTTTTGGCTGATGATGCCGGAAAATTCTTACCTGTCCCACGAGATTTAATAAACAAAGAATAATTCAAAGTAAGGGTTTGCGGATCAGCACAACGTCTAAATAATGGTGATTTTTCAATAAATCGGCAGTTTTCAGCAGCCACTGAAAAAATTGTACCCGCATTCGGTTGATAACTAATCGCTTGCTTACCGGTATAAATTTTATCCATATTTTTGCTAATTGGATATTCTCTGCCATTAAATCGAATTCCAATAATCAGGTTGGAATCATTAAAATCATTTGCCAATTGTTGTGCGATATTATCAATGTATAAATATGCATCTTCATTAGTATTGGATTGAGCATCATCATAACAGGTAAAAGTTGAACTATAAGTTTGAGATTCCCAAAGCAAATTATTCGCAGCCTGATTAAAGCTGGTCACTGTTATATCACCTACAGTGGTGGTATTGGTCGTATTGTTTGCTTTGTCGATATCAAAGGAAGAGGATGCTTTCGGACCAGATAAACAACGTAGCGCCCAGGTATTTTGAACAGCTACCAGACTTATAGAAAATATGACTAAATTTCGAATGAGTCGAAGATGTTTTATATTCATTTATTAAGCTCTCCAGCTTCACATGAAATTGTCAATTCATCATAGCCCATTGTCCGATTGCTCAGCTGCGGCAGGATAAACTGACACTGCTGATTTACAGCATCGCCCCATTTGGCCATAAGGGTTTGCCCTGATTCTACACTTGTTAGATAAGCCTGCCCATTTAATCCAACCAGACCAACACGGCTTAATCCGTTTATTTCAGTAATATCTGTTCCCGTGGCAAGTTCTTTTTCATTAAAGGTTAAATTGACTAAAACACTATGTCCATTTTTAACATTAAATTTAACTTTTACAATCGCATATTTGGTCGGAACAATATCTGTTTTAATTAAATCCTCAATGGATATATTTTGCCCCAAGTCTTCGGCTCTCAAGGCTACCCGATTTCTGGCATATGCATTACTGCTACTAATAATAGCATAGCCATTTTTATCAATTTTCAAGCCGGTTTGGTTTTCAATACGAATGTTTTGGGCCCCTTTGGCTTCAACTAAAATGGGGGAACTCGTGAGTTGCTGCCCAAAAATAATACCGTTGGAATGCACCAAGATCCCACCATTGATGCCCGCATAAAATTGCTGGTTATCCTGGGTATAGCCATAACCAAAATTGCTATTGGCTTTTGTACCTCGATAAGCTGCATTTAAATTAAAATTGTTTGCAGAAGTCTCCGAATGACCCAGTTGTGCCTGTATTTGTAAATTTTTATCTTCTAAAAAAGTGCCAGAAAGCGAGGTTTGGGTAATAGCTCCCGATGATGGCGAATATTGATAACTATTATTTGAGCTTAGATTATATTTTTTGATTTTTTTATACTGATCAATGGGCAAGCTAAAATTTAATCCTACTGAATAATCAGAGCCATTAAATAAATTTTTACTGTTTTGGTAATACATGCCATATGACAAGCGCTGAAAATTATTGTTATAGCCAATTTGCCAATTGCGTTGATTGTAATCTTTTTGCCAATATTGGATATCGGATAAATTGGCGTACATTTGTCCCCATTTACCGAGCTGTTGACTTAAAGAAATCTGATACTGATTTTTTTTACTATAGTAAGTATTCGAATAATAGGTATTAGTTTGCTCATTTTCTAAACCCGGTGAATCATCGACTAAATTGTTATCTTGATAAGTATATTCATAACGACCATTTTTCCACTGGGCTTTTTCTTGTACGGCATCAGCAAAGCCATAATAACCCTTTGACGGGTAATGATAGCCTGCAAAACGGATATCGGTGCCCTGGGTATTCAAAGACTTGGCATATAAAAGACGCAGTCCTAGACCGTCTTCTTGGCGACCATCAGAGAGGGTATTATTTGCATAGCTGATATCTGTAGAAAATGCACCTAAATGACCCAATGACCAAGCGAAACCACCTGCGACCGCATAGTAGTCTTCAGCCACCAGTATCCCGGTATAAGGGGTAAGATAATTATTTAAGCCCAAGGTATAACTGAGCTGACCAAAATAAGGTTGATAATCACTGGAGCCACTTTTATATTGCCCACCGGTGATTTGATACTTGTTTTGGCCAGCGCGAAGCATATTAGGTACAGAAGAATAGGGCTGAGTAAATTTACGTATACTGCCATCACTTTCAATAATACGAATTTCTAAATCACCACTTTGATTGGCAGCATATAAATCCTTGATTTCAAAATTTCCCGCAGCCACATTCATGCTGTATACAAGATAATTATTTTGCCGCACTTCCACCAGTGCATTACTCAATGCTGTGCCTCGAATGATGGGTGCATAATTTTGTAAGCCAATGGGTAATTGCGCATCATCACTACTAAACTGTAATCCACGGAAATTGATACTGTCAAACACATCATTTCTGGTCGTGGTATCACCGATTTCTAAACGCGCTTTTAAGGGAAGGATATCGCGTTCAAGCTTATTGATGACATTATCCCACTGTATCTCTTGCTCACTATATTTAGAATAACTGCTCTGGTTACGATAACGCCAGGCACCATAATTAAATCCGCTATTTAAAAATAAGCTGCTATTAACATGATTTGTACCTGATTTATTCTTATAAATATTGCTGTTCGCATTGTAATTTAAGATCAATGCATTAATACCCTGATCATAAAGCTTAGCAGGGATATAGCCTCGGATATTTTGCTGTAAAAAGATTTGAGGAACAGAAACATTTAACGTCTGTAAGCCTGCATCAAAACTTAGCTTAGCCTCTGGTAAAGAAGTTAAGTCATAGCATTCATCACTTGCACTTTTGGTATCATTTTTTTCTGAATTCCAAATGATTTGATAGTCTTCAATAAAGCGTGCATCTATACAGGGTATGACTGCTTGGCCTTGCTGATAAAATTTAATTATTCTTTTATCAATACGTTGATTATTAATATAAACGGTAAATTCATATTCGCCTGGCAATATGGAATAGCCTTTAGTCACAGCCTCAAAAACCACTTGATCTGTGACATCTTTTAAAAATGCGGTATTAAATTCTGAGTCGTCAGCATAAGCATTGAATGCCAATAGACTCGAGCTTATTACAACAACTTTAAAATATTGAAAATTATTTCTAAGTAATTGATTTAGCATTTATTTTAAATAAATTACCGGCATTTCGGTATTTCCGCCGTAATCATTAATATAAGTATAATGAATACTTTTCACGTCTTTGGAGACGTTGGCTAATACATCTATCGTTTGATAGGGGGGAACCATATCCTGATTCATGTTTCGAATAGGGGCAGAATTATTTCCCAATTTTAAATCCCCAATCGTGATAAAAAGAGGACTGTTATTTTTTAATTTTAAAGTTTCATTTTCCACATACCACTGTAATTTTTTTACCGCGGCAGGTAGGTCGGCCTCTATTTGTTGAGGGCGATAAAACAATTTGATTTTAGAACGTACTGCAAGCTGTAAGGTATTTTCATTTTCAGGCTTAGGTGGGATTTCTTGAATATTAATCCACACTTGGCTCTCGCGATCGGTCGGTAAACCTGAACCTGAATATATAAAGCGCAAAACAGATTCTTTTTGCGACTCAATCTTGATTAAAGGCGGAGTAACAATAAAAGGAACTTTGACTGGAGCCGTCTTATCCTCACCTGGTTCTAGCCAAGTTTGAACGATATAAGGCTTAGTCGAGTTATTCTTAAGTGAGAGTGTTGCGGCTTTATTTTCACTATTATAAATAACCCGACTTGCCATGGCTTGAACCGCAGCTTGACTCGAATTAGCAAAAAAAATACCAGCTAAAACGAGAGCTAAAATAGAGGGGTTCAAACGCATGCTAATTCCTTAATTTTATTGACTATTTTACTTGTAAAGTAATGCTTACAGTTGCATCTGCTTTACCTGCTACAACAGCACCACCAGTAGCTTGATAGAACGCTTGTAAAGGTAATGATCCAGTCGTACCTGTTGTAATAAATGAGGCATTTGAATCAGTAGTAGAAGCAGGAGTATTTAAATTTACTAAATTTGAGGTATTACTTGCATTTGCAATAGCGATACCTACGCCAGTCGCCGCTGAAGTTTTTAAAAGTTTCGTATTTGTAGCATCTGTTGCACCCGCAAAATTTACTTGATAACTTCCTGCTGCGCAATTATCTACATTAATGGTAAACGTCTGCGGTGTAGATTTATCACCTGCTGTTTTAAACATAGATGTCGGCCATTTACCTAAAACCACTTCGTTAGTAGTGCTACTGTTAATTTTAACATCACAAGCCGCGTTTACAATTTCGCCTGTAAAATTAATCTGTCCCGCAGCAAGTGCGTGAGAAGTCATTGTTAGAGTAGTAAGTGTACCAAGTAATAAAGCAATTTGTGTTTTCATTTTACGTAACTCTTAGATAAAAAATAAGTTTTTATTAAACTTAATATTGATTTGAAAAATACGCTCACAAACACAAATATTGTATAAAGTGTGACATATGTCTCAATTAAAAGAATATCAGAAAAAAACTTTTTGCCAACACTTTTTATACATTTAGTTAACACTGCAGAGTAATTCTTTAAAAATTATTCAATAAAATTTTATAAAGATAAAAATAAACTGTTAAAAACAATAGAAAAAATTGGATATTAAATATAAAAAAACAAATTGACTGATGAGTGCAAATTCAAGATGAATTTACAGACTAAAACAATAAAAAATCATTATTTATTTGAAAATTATAGTTATTATTTTATTTATAAATGATTTCTAAATTTGTTGCTTGAACGCTTTTTATTGATTTAAGATTTACAGCATAAAAGGTGGTATGTATTTCTCTGAAATTATTTATATAAGTTTGAATATTTTGTGAGAATTGTATTTCTTTATTTATGACCATCTCATTGATTGATGAATTTTTATTTAAAATTTCACATTTTTCGTCATCAAAAGGACTCATTAAGTCACAGGTATTTTCATAGATTTCACCTGTGAAGTTAAGGTTGCTTTCAGTTTGGGCAAAAATAGATAAAGGGCTAAGAGTAAATATAATAGTTAAAATTAATTTTTTATACATATCTTTCTACTCTTACATGTTTATATTTTTATAACATATTAACTATTATCTTGGCAGTGTGTTAAATACACATAAAAATTCATTAATGATAAATGTATCACATTATTTTTAAAATAAATTCATTAAGGATAAAACTTAAATTTTTATCATATTAATAAAGATATTTGTTTTAAAATATGTCGGATAATTTTTTTCATAAGATATTGATTAATAATAAATTTTATTAATTATCCCTTCATTATGATATCTATATATTAGTAATATTATTAAAATAAATTTATTATCACATAATAAGGAACAGCATATTTCGTAACAAGAATTATAATTTTTAATAGCAGTCAGCTAAAACAAAGAGATAAAAAAGCCTAACAATAATATTAAGCTTTTTTACTGCGTATAGTTTTCTGATGTAAATACTAGAAAAAATTAAGAATTAAAAATTTTTGATTCTAGCTTTTTAGTTTAAAACCTAAAACATATTCATTTAAATACTTTTAAAAGCCTCGATTGCCCGAACTCGGGTTTCTTTCAAGTCTGCAATCGGTTTAGGATAATTTAAAGCCAAATTGGAATTTTTGGCATAAGGCTCATGGATGGTTTTGGCATCTAAATGTGCCAGTTCAGGAACCCATTGACGAATATAGTCACCATTTGCATCAAACTTTTGCGACTGGCTGATGGGATTAAATATACGGAAATAGGGCACTGAATCCGTACCTGTAGAGGCACACCATTGCCACCCGCCATTATTTGCTGCCAAATCACCATCAATTAAATGTTGCATAAACCATTGTTCCCCGAGCCGCCAGTCAATCAGCAGGTTTTTGGTCAGGAACATCGCCGTGATCATGCGCACCCGATTATGCATCCAGCCCGTTGCCAATAATTGGCGCATTCCTGCATCTATAATAGGAATACCGGTTTGCCCTTGCTGCCAGGCAGCTAAATCTTCAGCTTGGTCACGCCAGTGGATTTTTTGTGTATCCGCCTTAAAGGGCAGATGTTTAGAGACCTGCGGAAAATCGAATAGAATATGTTGATAAAACTCGCGCCATAATAATTCATCCAGCCAAGTTTGCTGACCTGAATGTTCAATATGGAAGTGTCCATGCTGTCGACGAAATAAGGCCTGAATACATTGACGAATAGAAATCATCCCGGAATTTAAATAGGGTGATAATTGGCTGGTTGAGTCCAGATGAGGAAAGTCTCTCTCTTCCTCATAGTGAATCACTTTATTATTGATGAAATCATCCAATAAAGTTAAGGCATATTCTGCACTAACCGGCCAACAATCCTGAAGTTCTATTGCAGGATGATTTGGATATAACTCTGCAAAAGTACAAACAGCCCCTTGGTCGATAGAGTCAAGTTGAAGATCAGGCTGTGCTTCAATTTGAGGATAACACTGCGGTAAACTCACACTGAATCGTTCATAGCAATTTTTCTTGAAGGCGCTAAAAACTTGATAAGGTTGCTGGCTTTTATTGCGAATGCTGCCTACAGGAAATAAAGTGCGGTCATGATACAGCTCGAGTGATTTATTATATTTATCTAGAAGCTTTTGGATCTGTGCATCGCGCTTCAACTCATTGACACCCAGTTCAATATTGGCATGGATGCAATTGACTTTGAGTTGTTCTGTAAGCTGTAAAACAACTTGAGGAACATCTTTCCAAAACGGAATATGCCGAATCACTAATTGGATATTGAGGTTTTTTAGCTGGGTTTTAAGCACTTGAAGTTGTCTTAAATAAAAATCTATTTTAACAGCGGCATCATTGTGTAAAGCCCATTGTTCAGGTGAAATGACAACCAAGGCAATACAGGGTCCCGCTTGAGCAGCATGCCAAAGAGCGGCATGGTCTTGAATTCGTAAATCCTGTCGAAACCAAATTAACTGCATGGACATATCATGTCTCGAGAAGGTGATTGAGGCTTATTTTATGCAATGTTTAAATCGAAAAAAAGCATGAACACTAGATTCATGCTTTAGATCATTCATGATGGAAATTATTTTTGCATCTGTTTGGTTTTAATCACATCACTCAAGTCATATCCAATAGATTCCGCATAATCTAAATATTCCTGTACAACTTCTGGTTTAGGCTGTTGTGAACGAGAAAGAATCCACATATATTTTTTATCGGGTTCGCCCACCAATACTGTTTCATAATTTTCATCAATTTTTAAAACCCAATAATCGCCACGTCCCACAGGAAGCCAACGGATGATTTTAGGTAAAAAACTTACTTTTAGTTTGGAGTTAAGCGGAGCATTTTGTACAAATGCTTCCCCAATCGTCTGTTTGAACTTTCCATCTTTTGTATAACAGCTATTATCGACTTTAATATTGCCATTCTTATTTAAAGAGTAATTTGCACTGACATTGTTTTCGCATTTTCTTTGAAAATACAAAGGTTTTCTGGCAACTTCATGCCAAGTCCCTAAATACTTATTCAGATCAACTTTTTCAACAGCCTGTAATGGCTCAGTTTGTGCATGTGCCAGCGTTAATATACTGCTAGTGCAAATCACCAGAGCTAATACAATTTTTGCCAAGTTAACACTTGATGTTTTACCCATGTTAGACATAAATATTCCTTCCACTCAAATATGAGATTAACTTCATATACTTACATTAATTATCTTTTTAATATTTGGTGTAATATTATGTAATAAAGAGAATAAATATTAACTCATCATTTATTTGAGAGTATCTATCCCGGCATAGTGCTAGCGACCTAATAAACATTAGTAACTTTTTAAAAGTTACGTTCTATTTGAATGGAGCACTATTTTAGAAAATTCACCTAAAAAGTATGACTTAAACCCATTAGAATTAATTCCTTCATTTAAACTTTATCTATGTTTTGATTCGGTAAAAAATGTAATAAATTCCTTTTAAAATATTTAAATAATTTGATTTTAATGAAACATTTATTTAATTTGTAAAAAATTTAAATTTACAATGACAAGAAATGTCACATGAGCCTCATAGCTTTATAACAATGAATATGCAAATTTAGAATAGTTACTAACTCATGTGACTTATTTTAAAAATAGGATGGAACTAAAAATGGCTAATCAACCGCAAAATCCTCAAGACCAACAACGTCAACAACAACAACAACAACAACAAAATGATCCACAGCGTCAGCCTAACCAGCAAAACCCTCAAGATCAGCAACGTCAACAGCAGCAACAAAATGATCCACAGCGTCAGCCTAACCAGCAAAACCCTCAAGATCAGCAACATCAACAGCAGCAACAAAATGATCCACAGCGTCAGCCTAACCAGCAAAACCCTCAAGATCAGCAACGTCAACAGCAGCAGCAAAATGATTCACAACGTCAGCAAAATCAGCAAGACCAACAAAAGTAATGGGTGATAAATAAAAAGGCGCGGATCTAAGATCCGCGCCTTTTTATAAGCTGTATTCAATAATTTCTGCATTATCTAATATAGATTTAATTTTTTAATACTTATCTAACCATTTACAATGCTACCACCATTGACATGAATAACTTGTCCAGAGATATAACTTGCTTCATCTGAGGCAAGAAATAAATATGCGGGAGCGACTTCGCTGGGTTGTCCCATACGTCCCATCGGTGTATTTTTGCCGAAATCCTTCAATTGTTCTTCATCAAAACTACTCGGTATTAAGGGTGTCCAAATAGGTCCGGGAGCGACAGCATTCACTCTAATTCCTGTTTTATTTTTTAATAGGTTGCTAGATAAACTACGTGTGAAAGAAGTGATTGCACCCTTGGTACTCGCGTAATCTATCAGCAAGTCATGCCCATGATAACTGGTAATGCTTGTAGTGTTAATAATCGTATCACCTTGTTTCATATAGGGCACTAATAATTCAGTTAAATAAAACATTGAAAAAATATTTACTTCAAAGGTTTTAAAAAGTTGCTGTGTATTGATATCGGTAATGTACTTTTGTGGATATTGCACTCCTGCATTATTGACTAAAATATTGATAGTTTTAAATTCTTGAAGGGCAGTATCTACCATTTTCTTTATTTCATCTTGATGTTGTAAATTACATTTTATAAGTAGGCAACGACGTCCTTCATTTTCAACCATTTTTTTAGTATCAAGCGCATCTTGACCTTCTTCTAAATAGCAGATGCAAATATCTGCACCTTCTCTGGCAAATAGTACCGAAATAGATCTACCGATTCCGCTGTCACCGCCAGTAATCAAAGCGACCTTATCTTTTAATTTGTCACTTCCTTTGTAATTTTTTTTGATGACTTCGGGCTGGGGATGCATTTTGGATTGAATGCCAGGTTGATGGCTTTGCACTTCGATAGATGGAGTCTTAGGATATTTGTTCATATTCTTTCCCATATTATTTAATACATTGATAATATATTATTTTATTTTGAATATGTTTTATTATAGAGAAACATTAAATAACATAATTGATTAATTAAATAGCCTATTTATAGAATAAGTCAATTCAACCTATAACCGAAAATTTGTGAAATACATTTCAAAAAATCAATCCATAATTATTTGTTTTTATAAAAAAGAATATATTAAAGTTTTAAAAATTATGCATTATTATATGTTAAGCATGAGTTGAATTATTTTTATGACGTGAATAAATATTTAAAAAATATGAGCTATAAAAGCTCATATTATAAAATATTACATTTTATCCCATGCATATTTTACTGCATGTTTAGCTTGATCCCATTTTAAACGAGACTCTGCTTTAAATTTTTCCCATTTTTTTTTGCAGATCATTTTAGGAATCTTAAAAATGTGTATTTTTACCATATTTAGATCGGGAACTACGTTCAAACTCATAGGCGTAAGATAAATCTCGATCATAATCAATATCTGGAATAAAACGATGTAAATCATTGTAATGTAGTCGATTAGTATATTTTTCACATCAATATTTTTAAGATTTAACACTGTTTGGAGTATGATTTTTATTTTCTAAATTTACATCAGTCATTATTTAACTGCTGTTTCTTGAATCAATATATAAGGTAATTTAATCCCCTTATGTGTGATAAAGAATGTTTAATTTACAAATTATTTCTACTGTTTATTTTGGTCATTTAGATTTTTTCCAAAACTTTTCTGTTGTCCACTTTGCTGACGCTGATTGTCATTCTGTTGTTGATGCTGCGGATCTTCAGAGTTTTTATGTAATCTAAGTGATTGTTTTATATAAATACCTAAAAATTAATTAAACACAAATTAAACGAATAATAACAATTTGAATCTTTTCCCGTGTCATATTGATAACTTATGTTTATAGCAGAATTACCGCTTGGAGAATAAAAATGCCAGTAGCAGTAAAAGAACGCTTACTCGATTTAATTGATAAAAATCATCAGAATTACTGCGATCTAGTGAATTATTTTATGAATTCACACATTAGCCAACAGGATAAAGAGCGGAAAGCTGCAAGTTTTCTACATAAAGAAATTCAGAGCTTGAATTTAGACAACTTAGAATTTCCTTCGGAATTGAATAAAATTTCTGCATGGCTGTGTAATGATAATAAATTTCAATGTAGTGAATATCAGTTATATAAAGACAGAAGGAATAGTGGGGGAGAGCGAGAGTATTTTAAGAATGTAAGTCAGGCGTTTGAATTTCTTATTAAAGTTGCTCCGGTAAAGCGGGTAGATGGTGCATGGTTATATAGCTTAGTTCATTATTGGAATGATCCAATTTTTCATGAGTTAATCCAAATATATGTAGAGGAATTAGGGTTGGGCTTAGCCAAATCTAATCATGTGAGTTTATTTGATGATTTACTGGTTAAGCTGGGGCTGGAACATTTCGTATTAGAATTAGAAGATGAATATTATCATCAGCCTGCAATTCAATTAGCACTTGCATTTGTTCCCCCTGAATTTATTCCTGAAATAGTCGGTTTTAATTTAGGTTACGAACAGTTGCCATTACATCTTCTGATTACCAATTATGAACTCAATGAATTAGGCATTAATTCCCAATATTTTAATCTGCATATCACTATAGACAATATGGACAATGGTCATGCAAAATTATCCATTAAGGCCTTGGAAAAAATTTATAAAAAATTCAAAGATAAAGATTCATTTATGGAAAAAATGAAAATCGGCTTTGCTTTGAATAACAAAGGATTATCCTCTAGACAAATTATTAAAAATTTAAATTCAGAAGCTTTAGTGATTAATATTTTGAAACGAAAAGCTCTGGTCGGCAATGTCATTCATAATGATAAATGTAAATTTAATAATCGGTCTATTAATGAGTGGCTTTCAGAGCCGAATTTGGTCGAAGAGTTTGTAGAGCTGCTGATTGAAAAGCAGTGGATTATTTTAAATCAAGATCCTGAACAAAGCCGGTTCTGGAAGTTGATCAGTCATGAAGAAGGCAAAATGTATGGGGTCTTTAATGCGACTGAAAAGCAAATCATTCATGACTGGATTGCAGGCGACTATTTTAAACAATCGTATTCGAAGTATAAAAAGGTCAGCTCTACTTCTAACTGTATAGATGAATTCTTGTTCAGTTATTTAGCTAATGCAGAGTTAGAGACGCTACAACAGCAAATTTCCGAATCAGGCAATTTAGCTGTCAAAATAAATAAATTACTGCCTTATCTCGCACCTCATGCTCATCATAATGAAACTGGCCTTTGGTGTACTCAACGTTTTGTGGATTATCTTTTTCCCTTTCTGAGCGAGAAAAACTCATCCATTCATTAATTGCATGTAAACACAAGGTTATTTGCATCGCTTTTTAACATCCTCGCTAGTACTTTAACTAACAATTATAGGTAGAAATATGGACCCTAAAACAAACAAAAGTGAAGTAGCAGGTACTGATACTTTAGATAAAAAAAATGAAAGCGTAAAAACACAACAGTTAGACGCTTTTCGAAGTGATGCTACTGATCAAGCACTCACGACCAATCAGGGTGTAAAAATTGCTGATAATCAAAATAGCTTAAGGGCAGGAGTGCGGGGTTCTACTTTATTAGAAGATTTTATACTCCGGGAAAAAATCACACATTTTGATCACGAACGCATACCAGAGCGAATTGTGCATGCGCGCGGTGTGGGTGCACATGGTTATTTTCAAGCATACGCTGGGAATGAAAAATATACCAAAGCCAGCTTTTTGACTAACTCAGAAATTCAAACACCAATATTTGTGCGCTTTTCTACAGTGCAAGGACCACGGGGTTCTGCCGATACTGTACGTGACATTCGTGGTTTTGCCATCAAGTTCTATACACAGGAAGGCAACTACGATCTTGTCGGTAATAATGCACCGGTATTTTTTGTCCAAGATGGGATTAAATTCCCCGACTTTGTCCATGCAGTCAAACCCGAGCCTCATACAGAAGTTCCTACGGGGGGGTCTGCCCATGATACCTTCTGGGATTTCGTCTCATTGGTACCCGAATCGGCTCATGCGGTGATGTGGGCGATGTCTGATCGGGCTATTCCACGCAATTTACGTTCAATACAGGGTTTTGGTGTGCATACTTTCCGGTTGATTAATGCCGAAGGTAAAGCCATTTTTGTTAAATATCATTGGACACCCAAACAGGGTGTAAGCCAGTTGGTATGGGATGAAGCACAAAAATTATCCGGCAAGGATCCTGACTTTCATCGACGTGATTTATATGAAGCGATCGAAGCAGGAAATTATCCAGAGTGGGAACTAGGGATTCAGATCGTGCAAGAAGAAGATGAAATGAAGTTTGATTTTGACTTGCTCGATCCCACCAAAATTATTCCTGAAGAACTGGTTCCTGTTACACCCATTGGAAAATTTGTACTGAATCGTAATGTCGATAATTTCTTTGCTGAAATTGAACAAGTTGCGTTTTGTCCTGGTCATATTGTGCCCGGAATAGACTTTACTAATGATCCACTATTACAAGCCCGTTTATTTTCCTATACCGATACACAACTGAGCCGCCTAGGTGGACCTAATTTCCATCAGCTGCCGATTAATAAACCGGTTTGCCCATTTCATAATAACCAGCGAGATGCGATGCACCAAACCACGATTCATAAAGGTCAGGCATCGTATCAACCCAATTCCATTGATAATAATTGGCCTGTAGAAACAGCACCTGCTGCAGAAAATGGCGGTTTTGAAAGCTATCAGGAGCGTATTGATGGGAAGAAAATTCGTGCACGAAGTGAATCATTTTCAGATCACTTCTCTCATGCACGTTTGTACTACAAGAGTTTGGCGCCTCATGAACAAAAACATGTGGTAGATGCTTACACCTTTGAATTAAGCAAAGTGCAGCGCAAACATATTCGAGAAAGAGAAGTACAAGAAATACTGGCGAATATTGATTTGGATTTGGCTCAACAAGTGGGTAAAAACTTGGGAATAGAAGTTGCTGGTTCTTCACAAAATATCAAATCATCTACAGTAGAAAAATCGGCAAAATTTAGTATGGAGGCTTTTGTTCCAGAAGATATTAAAGCAAGAAAAATTGCTGTACTTGTTCATGATAAGGTGAACCAAGACAATATTGAAGCCATTCAGCAGTGGGCGAAAGCTGAAAATGCAGTTGCTCACATACTCACACCTACGCCAGCGCCGGTTTTAAATAATAAACAGGCGAAACTTGATTCAAATGGAATGCAGAAAGCAGAACCATCTATTGCTTATGATGCAGTGATTATTGTTGATGGTGATAACTACGAAGTAGTGAAACAAGACGGTGTGACTAAACACTACATTCTTGAAGCTTATAAGCATTTAAAACCGATTGTATTTTTAGGGGATAAGCAAAAACTACTTGACGTTCTACAACTCGTTACGGATGAGGGGACATTGAGTACGGACAATTTTTCTACAATACAGGAAAAATTTAAGGAATTAATTCGTCATCATCGCATTTGGGCGAGGGAGAAAAATGCGGAAGCTATTCCTGCTTAAATGGCTATAAAAGTATAGATTTTTATCAAGTTCATGTAGAGCAAATTTTCAACGAAAAAGGGGGACAGCAATGTTCCCCCTTATTCTTTGATTTTGTGGAAATTTAGTCTTCCAAGTGACAAATATAATCTAAGATATCATCTGTCATAATCTTGAATTGACTATTCTTTGGAACATAGAAAGATTGTCCAGCATAATAAATCTGACCTTCTCTATCATTTGCTATTTGCACATGACATTTACCTGAAATAATTTCTATACGCTCAGGCACATGTGTTTCAAAGGTTAAAGGTCGTTCTGTGGGTAAAATCACGCCTATTGTTTTTTTTATACCATTCTTAAACTGAATGGTGCGACTAATAGATAAACCATCAAAATAAATATTTGGTTTTTTCACCACAGAAACAAAATCAAATTGAGTTGACATTAAGATGCTCCTGAAATTTTTTTATAATAATTGAGCAATATTAGATTATGTATTTGAAATACAAAAATATACAGGAGAAATATATTTTTTAGTTTAATTATGTAAATTTACTTAATAGCTTTTAATAATAATTTAATGTTTATAAAAAACTCAATTATTCAATATGTTAATATAAATTTCTCCTATTTTATTTAAAACGAAAGCTAAATCTATTTATGTGAAATTTTTGATTTTAATTTACAGGATATTTAACGTGATCTATTAATCGCCAATGAACCAAGCATTAAATAAATTATTTCTTTTTTCGTTTCAGCTATAATTTTTGATGTACAGGTATATGCAGCCTGGACCACTGCATGCGGTATAAAAATGAGTTCTATTTTCTATATATCTCCTAAATAATCTCTTATTTTAATGGCTTATATATAACATCTTTTAAGCGTACTTTATGTAATAGGGAACAGTTACAAAACAGTTCTTAAATAATTAAAAAAGACAATTTATTTATAGTTGTTTTGTGTATAATTTCGCCAAATTTAACCCCCGTAGATTTAATAGTTTTCAATAAATCTACAGGGGTTTTTCTATGGAATTATTTTGGATTTGGATGCCCAGAACTTTCTTATCGTGGTGGCTCACACATGTTTTCTTCCAAAACAGTACATTTAGACCATGCAACACAACCTAGTGCACAGCGTCTCTCTACTTTACTTTGCTTTTTCACTCTTGGATTAAGTACTGCCGCTTGGGCACCTCTTATTCCCTATGCGCAGCAACGACTGCATCTCAATCACGCCGACTTTGGCACTTTGCTGCTGAGTATAGGATTGGGATCCATGATTGCTATGCCGGCAACAGGTTTACTCATTCAGAAAGTAGGCTGTCGTGTAATTATCTCAGTAGCAATTTTAATATTATTACTGGTTTTACCGACTTTTGCTTTGAGTAGCAGTGTAATCTTTATGTCTGTAGCATTATTCTTGTTTGGTACAGCTGCCGGGAGCTTAGGGGTTGCGATTAATCTACAAGCAGTCATTGTTGAAAAAAACAGTGCTAAAAGTATGATGTCTCAATTCCATGGTATGTGCAGTTTAGGTGGATTGGCTGGAGTAATGACTGTAACGGCATTGCTTGCGATCGGCCTATCACCACTAATGAGTGCATTGGCCGTTTGCATTTTACTCATGGTTATTAGTTTAATTGCTGTTCCCAATAGTTTGTCTAAAATTGAAAATGATAAAAAAATCAACCCTGCTGAACATGAAAATAAGACGAGAAAATTACCTAGTCCACTAATTTTATTGATTGGTCTGATCTGTTTTATTGCTTTTCTGTCAGAAGGTTCAGCTATGGACTGGAGTGGTATTTATTTAGTTAGTGAGTATGGCTTAAAGCCTGCATTTGCTGGACTTTCTTATACATTTTTTGCTATCGCAATGACTGTTGGACGTTTTGCTGGTCATTACTTACAGAGAATACTGGGTGAAAAAAATATCATTATTTATAGTGCAATTTGTGCATCACTGGGTCTTTTCACTGTAGTTATGGCACCACATTGGATAGTTGTTTTATCAGGTTATTCTTTATTGGGTTTAGGTTGTTCGAATATTGTACCGGTAATGTTTTCACGTGTCGGTCGTCAAAATATCATGCCCAAAGCAGCAGCATTATCCTGTGTTTCTACTATGGCTTATAGCGGATCTTTATTAGGACCTGCTTTGGTGGGATTGACCAGTGAAATGATGGGATTAACCCTTGTTTTTGGAATAATTGCCGCTTTATTAATGCTGATCGCCTTTTTAAATCATTTCACCCAGATTAAGGCTTCTTAATTTTCATTTAAATAAATATAGAGCCGGTATATATAATGATATCCCGGCTTTTTAGTCGCTAGAACAAATAAACTCTATTAAGTATATACTTGCTGATGAGCAAAGTAAGTATATGATTTACCATGGGAAGGTTTAGACATATTGAACATTTCAACTGGTCTAAGATCTTTTAAAAAAGCATTACGCCAGTCAGTAATATCAAAACGTTTAAGACCCTGCATTAAATGTTTATGACGCTCTAAACGTTCTGATTTCGGCATGGTTAAAGCTGTTTTTAATCCCTTAACCATATCGCCACAGCTGTCCGGATCCACAATAATGGCTTCAGACATTTGCTCTGCTGCACCAGTATATTTAGAAAGAATTAAAACCCCAGGATTGTTAGGATTCTGTGCCGCAACAAATTCCTTTGCGACCAGATTCATGCCATCACGCAAAGAATTGACCCAACAGATATCGGACTGACGATAAATTTTCATCAACGCATCATGCTCTACAGTTTCATGCGTACAATTGATGGGCTGCCAATTGTCCTGTGCAAATTCGTGATTAATTGAATCTACTTTTGAATCCATAAGCTCATATAAATTTTTATAAGCGGGGATCTCCATGCGGCATGGACAAGCAATTTGTAAATCGGTGATATGTTTATGATATTCAGGGTTGTTTTTCAGAAAATCTTCGAAAGCATTAAAACGCTCAATTAAACCTTTGGAATAATCAATCCGATCGACACTAATAATTGTTTTTTGATCCTTTAAATCTTTAAAGTCAAAGACAGGGCGAGGATTGCCTTTTTTTTGCTGAGCGACTTTCTGGATAAGTTCTGGATTAATACCAATGGGATAA
This sequence comes from Acinetobacter sp. SFB, assembly GCF_001647545.1. Classification (GTDB taxonomy): domain Bacteria; phylum Pseudomonadota; class Gammaproteobacteria; order Pseudomonadales; family Moraxellaceae; genus Acinetobacter. The sequence goes on along the minus strand of NZ_LSZH01000012.1, from coordinate 253,942 downwards.
CATTGGATAGTGATCTGGCGATGGTTATAACTCAACACATTAGGATGAATGACCTGAGATGCTAAAAAATGATGACATACATCCATACATTGTTTTTGGTCGTGTTCAGTTTGCAATCCAATCACATCATAATGACAAAGATCTTGAATAAGGTTTTGAGCTGTAGGTAGTAAACTCCAGATTTTTAAATCAGCGAAGGGGATATGTAAAAAAAATCCAATCCTATTTCGCATGCCCAATTCACGACAATAACGTGCCACACTTAAAAAATGATAATCATGAACCCAAATAATGTCATCCGGATGAGCGATTTTAGAAAGCTGCTGGGCAAATAAACGATTTACTTGTTGATAGGTTTTAAATTCTTCCGATTTGTACTCTATTAAGTCTGCACGATTATGCATGGCTGGCCAAAGGGTACTATTTGCAAAGCCACAATAATAGCCGCTATATTGCTCTTCAGTTAAAGGGCAGGTGATGTATTCCACACCTTTATATGCAGCCAGACTAAAGTTTGGCTGCTGATGATTTTCAATTTTTTCACCATTCCAACCTAGCCAAATTCCTCCAATATCGCTCAGCGCATCTTGCAGAGCAACTGCCAAGCCACCTGCAGTGGATTTATCGGGATTAGGTAAACTTACACGATTCGATAATACGATTAATTTAGACATGCTTTTTCTCCATTTGATACTTGAGACTGTCCTGAAAAATGAGTTTTTAAGAATTGTGAAAATAAATCGAGAAAATTAGCGACATCTTCAACATTTTTAAGGCGATAGGATGCTTCGGTTTCCTCCTCTCCAACTTTTATACTCACACCGTTATAGTCATTTATGACTTTAAAACCAGCTTCATCTGTTTTGTCATCGCCAATAAAAATAGGTAAAACGTTGCTGAAATTATAATGCTGTAAAATCTTTTGAATGGCCTGTCCTTTATCAGCCTCTAAAGGTAATAATTCAAAGACATATTTACCTTCATTAATTTTAAGTTCTGGGTGTAAGTATTGAATATCCTGTGCAATTTTTCTTGTGGTTTCAGCCAGTTCAGGACATTGACGGTAATGTATAGCGACTGAATAATCTTTATTTTCAATTAGCAGCTGAGGATAAGGAAGACAAGCCTTTTGAACATGTTGTTGCAGCAAAGAAATATTAAGTTCATTAATACCGGTATTTAATTCCTCTTGCTGATCTATTTGTATTTCCAAGCCATGTGTTCCCGCAATGGGTAACTGAAGAGGGGAGAAGAGCTGAGATGCTACTTTTACAGAACGTCCAGTGATAGCAATAACATGAATATTTAAATCTTTTAACTGTTGTAATGTTTGCAAAGTAGTTTTAGGTATAAAACTTTTTGTAGGGTCTACATGAAATTCAGAAAGTGTCCCATCTATATCAAGAAACAAACAATATTGTTTTTTTTTAGAAAAATAATGAGCAATAATTTGCAATACATTTGAAGAATAAGATTCATTATTTAAAAATTGGCTTTTAGGAATATACATATTTGATATCTACTACTTATTCTGGTTAATAAGTAATAGCATTAAAAAATTGAATATTGACCAAATTTATTATTAAACCTACATAATTTAAATAAAATTTACATCATTTGTTCTTTTTTTACTTTTGGTTATATTTTTGTTTTTAGTAACATATTTTTACTTTTATTTTTTATATGAGGAAAATAAAAATGAAACTCTGCTTTAAATAAATAATTTTTTAGCTGTAAATCTTTAAATTAGCTTTTTAATATTGATTGATGAGTATAATAATATACTTATAAATTAATATTTTTTATTACTTTATTTTGAATTTAAAGGTTAAACCAAGAGATATTAAAATGCAGTAAAAATAAATTTCGTACTCAAAGATTAGAATGATTTAAGCACAAAACATTTATTGAAATGAGTGAATTAACTTGTGATATAGGTTAAAAGATCCGTTTTAGTGCGAACTATAAAGAGTAGGATTGAGATTAATACAGATTTACCGCGCAACGGTATTTTACGGATATATAAAAGAAAACCTACGTTAATCAGATATTGGTTTGATTTAAACTCTAAAAAAATAAGATTTAAGCGAGGTATTCAAAAATTTATTGGCACATTGTGCTTGGATAGACTTTATGGAAAATGCGAAATATTTTTGTTTAAAAATTATTTAACGAGTAATTAAAATAATTATAAATATTTAATTTTTCTAAAAAATATATAGAAAATTATAGAATAAATTAGCCTACTAAAAAGTGGACTAATTTATTGCTTATTCGGAATTATTTTGTATGTTTTACCACAAGTACCGGTACATGGCTTGAAGTTAGAATCTCTTGCGCGATACTGCCGATAAAAGCTTTTTTAAAACCTGTACGCCCATGAGAACCTACGACGATTAAATCAATATTTAATTCATCAGCGAGTTTGGCAATGGCCTCACTAGGGGATTGACTACTAAGGAGTTTGGTAGTGGTTTCAATACCTGCATTGGTAAATTTCAGTCCTAGCTCGGCCAAGATGTTTTTAGCATGAGCTTTTGCTTCCATATAATAATCCGTTACTCCAGGTACATTTTTATAAAAACTGACACTGGTTAAAGGATCTATTACGACAACGCTTGCTATGGTAACTTTACTGCCTAATGCTTTGGCCAAAATGATGGTCTGATCAGCTGCAGCTATGGCAATAGGCGAATCATCAACAGACAGTAAAATGTGTTGGTAATCCATGATACGTTCCTCTTGTTTCAAGATTCTTTATCTACCTAAAGATTAACATAGCTAGAGAAGGATGATAAAAAAGGATAAAAATAGATCTTTTCCATCTCTTATGTTGCGAAAGTATTAGAGCTGGCATTGCCCATACCATAATAGTTATTTTCCACTTATCAAATGGATGATCGGTACTTATCACCATTAAGTGGTTATTCAATTCCACTAAAAAGTCATAAAAACATGTCTATAAAGGAGTTACGTGTTAAGCATCATCCCTATAACCCGATTATTTAAGAAAATGCTTTATATGCTGTTCAATCCGCCCAGATAGAGGTAGATAAGAAATATTTCAAAGATTTTTTTAGATCGGCACAACTATCAAAACTATTGGTGACCTCTTTGAAAGCAGAATGATATTCACGTTGGTAGGGTTTGCCTGTTAAGGCCTCTCCATGAGCATTTTCATAATCATAGATTGCAGTCCGGAGATATATTTCTAATATTTTTTTATGTTCGGGAGAGTTACAGTTTTTTTTAACTATTTCATCAGTAGACTGGCAATCGAGTTTGACATGACGATAAAAATCACTCGAATTTTGATATATATTATTTAATTCTTTGGATTCACTGTCTGATAAGCACTGTGCTGCATGGGCAAAATTAAACATTAAAGCTATATAAACAACCAGTAAATGGAATTTCATTTTTTATTCCTTATTATTTTTTAATGATCTAACCATATAGATAAAATTTACACAACTACAACATTTGAAAATCAGACGAATCGAAATTTTGTTCAGATCGAAATAGGGAAATTAATAAAAAACAATAACTGTAGAAATTACTTAATCATGGCGCATACATTTCCCCCTGATCTTAAACGCATCGTTTTTGAAACAAAATAGTCTGTTTAAAACAAAAAAAATATTAAAAAAATAAATATCTCAATCATTTTTTCAAATTGGTAAGACAAAAATATTCGATATTTACCTTATTTTGTTCAGATAAAAAATCTTATAAATAAATTAAAAATGTAAAATCAATATAAATCAGTGCAATGGATGATAACGTAAATAGCACAGTTCCAATCCTGCGAGTTAGTTTATGGTCATAGGCATCAATCAAAGGCTTCATGATCACCTGACCCAAACATAGCCCTAGGAAAAATATGCATATGAAAGCTCTACAGCGCTAGATGTCGCATTCAGGTCATATGCTATGGCAGCTAAAGCAGGCAGGCAAATCATATGTGTAGTTAAGGGGGCGAGATGGATAGCAGGGCTAATGCGGCAATTATGATTATGTTATGTGTTTTGACTGGCATTGAATAAGAACCTGCTTTAATTTTGATCTTCAATCTTTTATACATTAAAGTCCGCCTTAGGCAGATGAAAAAAAATATGAAGATCCATCTCAGAATAACATATCAGTTTTGATTGCAGCTTTAGCTCTTTGATTTTTTTAGTGAATTTAATCTTAACAAAGAAGGGTATCTATTTAGGTAGATAACGATAGGCAAAATGACAAGAGATTTCTGCTGCATATTAAAATCGTATACCACTTTAAAAGTGCTTTTTTTAGTGCTTGAATGAAATCTAAAATAAATTCCAGCCTCGTTAAATTTTAGAAAATTGATCATTTTCATTTGCATACATGTTTTTTATCAGCATAATAAATAATAATTATAAAAAAACTTGAATATTCATTTAATTCATGTATTATTAACTCAACTAGAAAAAAAGTCTTGTTTCGGTAAATCTTCTTTAAGTATCGCAGTTTTAGTCATAATCCTTCGTTTTTTCAGATTTTAAGTTTCATTCTTTATTATTTTCCAAGTTATACTCGGTCAGTAAAATGACTAAAAATTATTAAAAATCAGTAGGATTTATTATGTCTAACTCAAATGTTGTTAAAGGTACTGTTAAGTGGTTCAACGAAACTAAAGGTTTTGGTTTCATTCAACAAGAAAATGGTCCAGACGTTTTTGCTCATTTCAGCGAAATTGCTAGTTCAGGCTTCAAAACCTTAATGGAAGGCCAGCAAGTTGAATTCAGCGTTGCACAAGGTCAAAAAGGCCCAAATGCAGTAAATATCGTTGCTATCTAACAGATATTAAAATACAAAAATCAGATAAATTAAAAGTAATGTAAATTACCAATTATTTTATTTTTGTATACCAAAAAAAGCCGAGGATCTCGGCTTTTTTTTTGTCTATAGACAATGTATTTAATTCATTTAAGCTATGTTTTATTCGTTTCTCTATAATATTCATATCTGAAAGCTTTATTTAATAACAATAATATCTGATTGCAAAAATCCTCTGCAAATTTTCAATTCAATCCGCCATGATGTTATAGGCAGCAATCAAGTTTCTGCGCAATATTCATGGAGTTCTCACAGTGAATCCAGATCGGCAACAGGATATACCCAAGCGAGAATTTCGCGTTTTTTCAAAAAGTTTTGATTATTCCTTGGATTTTAAAAATATTAATTTTAGAAAAAGACCCGAGCTGTATCGTATCGGCCGGGGTGAACAAGGGGTACTGCTGGTAGAACCCTATAAATCAGAAATACTGCCGCATTGGCAATTTGCCGATCAAGATAAGGCTTTACGCAGTAGCGAAAAAATCTATGCGTTATTTTTAGGGTATTTAGAACAAGATGATTTTATTGGTGCGGATATGGCCAGAAAATTTTTACAAATGGGTTATACCCGCGCACGTCGCTATGCCAATCATAAAGGCGGCAAGAAATATAAGGGTTCAGTGCCTGAAGACAAGAAAGGTTTGAGTGGGGCACATGGTCGGCCAGAGTTAGCACGCAGTGTAGAAGATCCTGTTAAAGCTGCTGCAGCACGAATTTTTAAGAAGAAATGGGATCAAGCCAAATTAAATTCTAAGTATCTAGAATTAAAAGATAAATTTAATGCATTTATTCAGGAAAATAGCCAAGCGTAAGCTGGAATAGCTGGCCTAAGAAATAGAATGAATCAACAACAGAAATTTAATGTATGGCATCCTATATATTCTAAAACGTATATGAGATTGAATCAGGGCAATACTTAAAGATAATGATAGAGCGCTAGAGCGTCCTTGCTTATAATATTTATTCTCGTATTTTGAAATACATGAGTTGAGATTATGCAAATATTTTCTAAGTTATTATTATGTTAAGGATTTTTTATAATTAATCTTTAAAGACAGAGAAAAGTTATCAATTAAACCAAATCCCTCTATAATATTGCCCATTATTGCAAATGTTGGACGTTCGGTGTACTCACTAAACGGATGACGCTAGTTACTCTCTTTTTTAAGTCAATTTCTTTTCCGTGATTCGGCTTATGTTTCAATATTTAGAATCTTATAGGGCCATAGTGGCACATAAGAATAGTTAGGTGCCAGCAGCATGGAAATCAAGGTTAATTATCTCGACAACCTTCGACAAGAAGCCAAGTTCGATGATTTTTCGGTAATTGCCGACCAACCGATTCGTTATAAAGGTGACGGTTCAGCACCAGGGCCATTCGATTATTTTCTTGCATCTTCTGCTTTGTGTGCAGCCTACTTTGTAAAAGTATATTGTGCAGCACGTGATATCCCGACTGATAATATTCGTTTGTCGCAGAACAACATTGTAGATCCAGAAAACCGTTACAAACAGATTTTTAAAATTCAGGTGGAATTGCCATCTGACATTTCTGATAAAGACCGCCAAGGTATTTTGCGTTCAATCGACCGTTGTACGGTTAAAAAAGTGATCCAAACCGGTCCTGAATTTATCATTGAGCAAGTGGAAAGCATTGATGCCGATGCACAAGCTTTATTGATGCCGAGTCTAGCTTCAGACAGCAGTACCTTTATTCCGGGTAAAGATCTCCCTCTAGAAGAAACCATTGCCAATATGTCAGGTATTTTGGCTGGCCTCGGTATGAAGATTGAAATTGCGTCATGGCGTAATATTGTGCCTAATGTCTGGTCATTACATGTTCGTGATGCACAATCACCTATGTGTTTTACCAACGGTAAAGGTTCAACCAAAGAAAGTGCGTTGGCCTCGGCCTTAGGGGAGTTCATTGAACGTCTCAACTGTAACTTCTTCTACAACGATCAGTTTTGGGGTGAAGATATTGCCAATGCTGAATTTGTACATTACCCAGATGAAAAATGGTTTAAGCCGGGTTCAGAAGGTGAGTTACCAAAAGAAATTCTGGATGAATATACTTTAGAGATATACAACCCTGAAGATGAGCTTCTCGGTACGCATTTGTATGACACCAACTCAGGCAATATTGAGCGCGGAATCTGTTCATTGCCATTCGTGCGTCAGTCTGATGATAAAGTGGTTTATTTTCCATCAAACCTGATTGAAAACTTGTATTTAAGTAACGGAATGAGTGCCGGTAATACTTTGGCCGAAGCACAAGTACAGTGTTTGTCTGAAATTTTTGAACGTGCGGTGAAACGTGAAATTCTAGAAGGTGAGATTGCGCTTCCAGATGTGCCAGAAGAGGTCTTGGCGAAATATCCAGGCATTGTGGCAGGTATCAAAGGACTGGAAGAACAAGGTTTTCCGGTTCTGGTGAAAGATGCTTCATTGGGCGGTCAATTCCCGGTGATGTGCGTGACCTTAATGAATCCACGTACTGGTGGCGTATTTGCCTCTTTCGGCGCGCATCCAAAGCTGGAAGTGGCTTTAGAGCGTAGTTTAACTGAACTATTGCAAGGTCGTAGTTTTGAAGGTCTAAACGATTTACCAAAACCAACATTTAGCAGCAATGCAGTGACTGAACCAAACAACTTCGTAGAACATTTTATCGATTCAAGCGGTCTGGTGTCTTGGCGTTTCTTCAGCTCAAAATCTGCTTATGAGTTTGTGGAGTGGGATTTCACGTCCGAGGGCGAAAATGCCAATGTAGAAGAAGCTGCAACCATGTTCGGTATTCTCGAACAAATGGGCAAAGAAGTGTATATGGCGGTGTATCAGCATTTAGGTGCGACGGCTTGCCGTATTTTGGTACCAGGTTATTCTGAAATCTATCTGGTTGAAGATTTAATTTGGGACAATACCAATAAAGCACTTCAGTTCCGCGAAGATATTTTGAATATCCACCGTTTGGATGATGAGCAGCTTGAAGCCTTGGTTGAGCGTCTAGAAGAATGTGAATCTGATGATTACACCGATATCGTGACCTTAATCGGGATTGAATTTGATGATAATACCGTTTGGGGGCAGCTTACTATTCTGGAACTTAAGCTACTCATTTATATTGCTTTACAGCAATTTGAAGAAGCGAAAGATTTAGTTGAACAATTCCTGCAATACAACACCAATACGGTTGAACGCGGTTTATTCTACCAATGCCTAAATGTTGTACTTGAAGTTGAACTGGATGACGACATGGATTTGGATGATTATGAAGCCAATTTCCGCCGTATGTTTGGTGATGAACGTATGGATGCCGTGATAGGTTCTATGGATGGAAGTATCCGCTTCTATGGCTTAACTGAAACCAGTATGAAACTGGAAGGCTTAGAGCGGCATTTACGTCTGATCGAGAGCTATAAAAAACTTCATGCAGCACGTGCTAAGTTTGCAGCTTTATCAAAATAGGAATACTGCCATAGCGGGGAGGGAGCAACCACTGCCACTAGGAAGTTGCTCCTAAGCTTTTTAGGTGAAATAAGTATATTTCTAAATGCTTAAGCCTAAGCAACCAGCCAAATGATTTGAAATCATTTGGCTGGTTTTTTTTTCGTATAAATATCCACATGAAAAATATATGTTGATTAAGTTAATGAAATATATGAATTTTTAATATTGTATTGTTAAACTTTGAAATCTTTGATTCGAATCAGCATAAGGCCTTGAATAAAGACAGAGTATTGATTTAGCTGAATCAAGTATGAATTAAATTTAATGATTAGGACGTATCATTAATTAAGCTAGATTCGAGTTCAGTGCCATTTTATCTTCTGCAATTGCATCACTTGAAAGAATTGCTTTGTATAGAAATAAAGGTAATCCATCTTCTTTATCTTTGAGTTTTAATTCTTTTGTGCCATCTCTGTATTCAAATATAGCAATGGGGTAGTTGTCCTGATCTGCTATATAAAAACGTCTATCTTTGACTATTAATTTATGTTCTAAAAATTGGTGTTGTAGTAAGCGCATAAACTTACTCTAATTATGGGAAAGTAAATTTAACTCTCTGATTCTATCTACATCATTTAAATAACATATTTTTGCCCGCTGTCTCTCTTTGTAGCTTAAATATACATTTCTATTTGGCTTTGTCTTTACTTTAGGCACTTCTTTTTTATGTTGAGTATCTTTGAAAGTACCCAGCAATAAAGCCAAAAATCAGACAGAAAATAGCAATTCCCATTATTCATCTTTCCCTCGAACATCGTGTCTGTATTTTATAACTTCAAATTTGATCAAATATTTTATTTTCTTTAATTGATTCTATTGTTTGTAGAATCAATAAACCTAAACGAGTAAGAATAGAATCGGGGCATTTATACCCACATAAAAATATTTATGTCACTAAAGAGCGTCATCAAGAATTAAAAAGAGAGTTTTTATAAAACATAAAGCTCATATTTTGAGAATAATAGATTTTAAAATGTAAGACGCTTAGATTTCGGCATAACGTATATTATGTTACTTAGCTTACTCCAGATTCACGATCTGGCGCTGTGGCTACAACTAAGGTTGTGTATAGACCACAGTCTTGGATATTCTATTTAACATAATATACATTATACGAAATAGAGTCACATAAAATTATGTGACTCTTTATAGATAACTTATAAAACTTCGAATTCAATTCGACGGTTTTTCTTACGACCTTCAACTGTTGTATTATCAGCAACTGGTTTAGTTGAACCTAAACCTTCAACACTTAAACTATTTGTAGGAATATTTTTTCCCATTAAGTAATTCTTAACTGCTGTCGCACGTTGTTGGCTCAAAGTTAAATTTTTCCCTGAATCGCCTGAATTATCTGTATGGCCAATAATCTTTACTTTTTTGCCACCAACCTTATTTAAGACGATCGCCATCTCATCTAAAATTTGTCTCCCTGAAGCTGCTAATACAGCACTTCCAGATTCAAACTCAATAATTCGATTTTTTAAAGCCTGATCAATAATTTTCTGTTCTGCGTGATTTACTGTTAATCGCGTATTCAAACGATACGGTGCTTGAACTAAGCTATGAAAATTTAATGAAATTGGCTGAATATCATTCTGATTTGACATTTTCCCAGCCAAATCCATCTGTGTACCATGTACAGTTAATTTTCCTTGTTTAACTTTTTTTAAATCTGGTGTAATGACTTCAGTAACTGAATCACTCCAACCATTTGGTGCAGATACAGCACGAACTTTAATTTTATCAATCACTTGATCAGAACCATAAACAGCATGCATTTTATTTAAAATCGCTTGTTTACTCGTTTCATTGGGTACAGCACCTTCAATTACAATCGGGTCTGCATGAGCAACGACTGCAGCACTGGACATAAAGAAAGCAGCCTTAAAAATATTTATAATTCTTTGTTTTTTCATAATTTTTATTCATTAGTAAATGTTTTTTTAAATAATTCCATACTTTGGCTTAAAGTCAGTTGAGGCTCACTTTTAATGATTAATTTTTTATTACTCATAGTGTGCTCCATTAAAGCCCGATGATGGAGATGTTGTATTGGCTTTGACTACAACAACAGATATGGGGGCTGCTTGCGCAGCAACGACATGCACGGACTTATGATTTACCACCTGATCAACCAGTTGCATGCCTGCATAACCGCGACTTGAACCAATCTGTCCTGAATTGCCACTAATCAAGCGAAAGTTCACTTTCACAGCCAAGTTCGGATTTTGTTGATTTTTCCAAATCATTTCAAAATTGCCACTGTCTTGATGTTGAGTGCGCTGCGCACTATCAATTAAGCGGTTAATTCCATATTCCCCCGGCTCATCAAAAATAGTATGAGTCTGCCCTTCCAGATCTACAGCTGTAATACGTGCACCAGCAATAGCACCTTGATTTGGCCAGACAAAATTCACCCATTGCTGAATACCATTTTCATAGACCATTCTCTGACCATCAATATCAATGGTATAAGAAAGTAGTTGCGCATTTTCAAGTGGGTAGAATTGAAAGTTGGATTGATTCGTTGCAGTTGATACTGATTTTAACTCTCCTGTCGCCATGCCATGACTCGGTGCAACATAGCTATGAAAATTCATAACAAACTGTGGGTTTAAGCTGACACCTAAATCTTTCCATGTTTTTGACGTTAAACTATAACCTCGTCGGATCACCAACGGATCCAGATTGTCTTTCACGAAGCGCGCAATACTCCCATTTTCACCAAAGATTTGGCTAATTTCATTACTGGTGGCTTGTAATGTTGCCGAAGAATTAAACGGATATTTCTGACTTAAATTTGCTTTAAATGGTTGACTGGCTTGTATTATCCATAACTTGTTAATTTCATCCTGAGCAGGAATCAATAAACTCTCAAATGACTGTGATAATGGACGCATCAATAATTTTTGCAAAACTTGTTGATCCTGTTCATTTAGTCCAGTGGACATTTTTTCATCAATAATTTTTTGGGTACTGTTAAAGACTGAATTTTGATCATTAATGGTTTTTTTGACCAAATTCATGGCAAAAGGACCAATATCCCCTGCACTTTTTAGATCATTAAACTTGCTACGAACTTGGGCAAGTGATTGCATGTATTCATCCAAAAGTGATTTGTTTTGCTGATCATCACGCTTACGCACAATTTTATAAAATACTTGGAATTCTTTTGAAATTACGCCATGCCCTTGATTCAATGCCTGTTGTGTACTTTTAGCTTGATCTTTCTTTAAAAATTTATCTTTAAACCAAGTCAAAAAACCTGTTTGTAGTGCAGCGAGTTCTGCTTGCACAATTGGATTGTCCCAACTGGTTTCTTCGGCAATATGATTCACAAGAATACGAATGGGTGAATTTTCAGGCTCACCCAATATTTCAATATTTTTAGCTTGTTGTTTAAAATCATTGTTTTTAGCATAGTGAATGCCGTTCAGGAATTTACGCCATTCAGCAATATATTGCTCTTTATATAATGCAGTTAACTGCTGGCGAATCTGATTCGGACTTCCACTAAAAGTCAGGTCATCCGACTGTGTGCTGTTTAACACCCAATCCTTACTCTCTGTTGGCCGGTTTGCTGCGTCATCAATCGCTTTTTCTATATAATCCGACCATGCTTTATAGGTAAATATGCCCGGTAATGCATAACTGCCTAGTACTGTATTTTGGCTATCTGTATTCATCAACTGCTTCACAGTAATAGCGGGATAACGAACTGCTGCACGCATTTTAATTTCGTTATAGACACGATCACGTGCAGGCATACCACGAATCACGGACAATAAAACTTGGCGAGCTTGATCAACCACCAAGGGATCCGATTCAAGAACAGGAAATGTTTGCTCATTCGTTAGGGTCATGCTGTAGGATAAAATTTGCTCCGCTTTTTGAATCATTTCTCCACGCGGAATTTGACCCTGATTGGAATCTAACCACGAGCGCCAGAAACGTGTGACTTGATCACTTAAATGACTTGCATCCATATATCGCGGATTGCTCATCATTAAATAGGCTTTTAATGCATTATAAGCATCTTGAGGATTGGTTTCAGATGACTCTAAATATTGTTGATTTTTAGCAATTTGTTTTATTTTCCCATTGACATGATTGGCCTTTAAAGTCGTTTCGTTGCTTTTTACCCGTTGTAAATACTGGACAATATTTTGCTGGGTCGGCTGTAAAACAATTTGCTTCACACCTTTTAAATATTCCGCTTTTAGCTTGTTGCGCAGTTCTTGGCCTTGATACAAACCAAAGCCAAATTTAATGGGTCGATCTTGATCAAACTGATCCAGTTGTTGCAAGCGATCTTGTAAAATCAACAAAGCGTTCAATTGGGTGAATAGCTCTTGTCCCGATTGTTTTTCTAATTGTACGACTTTGTCTAAATCTGCTTGTACATCAGCAATCAGCTGTTGATTATTACGATATGACCATACCCATAAGCTGAGAATAATAGACACACCCAATAACACGGCAATAAATGCAAGGTAACGCTGTTTCTTACGTCCTGGATTAATATGCTGTTTAACCAGATTCTTGTCTTTCAAAATCACCTCCGAAAATAAACCTTTCAGAAAGTAACCATGATTTTGGGCAATCGAATTGTTCGGTATGCCCTTTTCCCTATTTGCGCTTTTAGATAAATTAAAATCCTGTGCTAGCTGTTCGGTCATTGGACTTTCAATCACGCCTTTTTGCAAAGCACTGGTGAAATAAAAGCCACGGAAGACCGGTTTAAACTGGTAGGGATTTTCTTCAAATAAAGTGCCAATAAAAGTTTTTAGGACGGGTTTTAGGCTCTTAAACTCCAAAGGAAATGTCATTACACTCGGTGAGATATTTTGCGCATGACGACGACTGAGATGCGTGGTACTCAGTCCTTTTAAACCATCATATAAAACAGAATAGTGTTGCTCAAAAAGCTCAACCGCATTATTTGCAGAATTCAATTCATACTTTAAGGTTGCACCCCATACCTGATCAAATTCATTGACTTCATAACATTCAAAAAACTCGGTAAATCCTGCAATCAAATCCATTTTTGAAAATACTAAATATACCGGTGCAAAAACTTCTAAACGTTCAGTTAAATCTTGAATCCGTGCTCTTAAATTTTTAGCCAGTTTGATTGATTTTTCAGGACTTTGGCTTATTAGCTCTGCAATACTCACTATTACGATCAATCCGTTAATCGGTGCCTTAGAGCGACTTTTCTTTAATAAACTCAAAAAGCCTACCCATTCAGAATGATCTTCAGCATAAACCGAATAACGCCCCGCCGTATCGAGTAACAGCCCTTGCGTTGAGAAAAACCAGTTACAGTTTTGTGTCCCACTTAAGCCAGATGAAACCATTTTTTGATGTGAGGTTTCAAAGGGGAATTTCAGCCCTGAATGATAAATTGCCGAACTTTTACCTGCCGCCGGATTACCAATTACCATATACCAAGGTAATTCATATAAAGCTGCATTGCCCTTCTTGTCTCCCAGCTTTGACTTACGAATCAACTGGATCGATTCCTTCATTTGCTGATTGATCAGCAGTAATTCATCTTTATTTTTCTGTTTGCCATATTCAGCTTGGGTATCCTGTTGAATGGCTTCAGCAAAGAATTCTCCTTGTTGAGCATAACGATATTTTTGAATCAGCCAATATATGCCATAGCCGATGAGTGCCAAAACATAGGCTGCCAGCAACGCCCAAAAAATATTTCGGGGAATGACATTATATGAAGAAATCAATGCCACTAAAAATGATAGTGCTATGATGGCTTTAGGATGGGTTATATACTGCCAAACATAACCTAGAATGGTATAAAACATGCGGATTCTCGTTATTATTTTAATTTTTATTAATATTTAAATGACCTGTTTTTCGAACTGATTTGATTCAGCAACCGTTTGAAAAAAAGCATGGGTGAAAGCTTGATCCGTACTGTAGATCATTGCTGTAAGTTCCTCTGGAAAATGCACGCCCAGCATAAATCCAAAAATTTTTGAGAGGGTTTGTGTATGACCCAGACTTTGTTTTATATATAAAGAATGATGTGTTCCTATTAAAGTCGGTACAAAAATTTCGTTGGTATTTTTAATCACGTTGATATCAGTTGCATCATCTAAAATCACTACAAAAGGCTGTTCCTGCTGGATCTGTTCAGTGTAATTAGGCACAGTTTCCTTTAGACAATTCGCTAGATCGTGGACATTCAGTGCAATTTTAAGTGACTTGATGACATGAAGCTGATTAATATTTACGTCATGAGCCGCTACGCACCAGCTAGATGCAAATTCTGCTGCCAAATAATCATTAGACAACCACATTTTGTCATCCAGCACTTCTTGATCAATTTCAGAATCTACATTGATTACCAATGAAACTTCATGTGATTGTGTTGATATTTGACTGAGTAAATTCAGCCAGTATTTATAGGAACTTCGCTGACCAATAAAATGATGTTGGATATGTATTTGCTGCGAAATGATACCTAATGACTGCACAAAATTGAGCAGTATTTCTTGACTGAAATGCTCATCCCAAACATGCAATACGTTGTCTGATAATAAAATATGAATATTCAGTCGATTTAGACGTGGTACTGGTTCAACCTGAAAGTATCGGTCATCTTCATGATGTGCTTGATAATCTGGGTCAATCCATGCAGGATGCATGCGATACTGGTATGCCAGTTCACTATCATAGAAAAATGCAGACTGTTTTAAGTGTGCTGCCAACTGCGATAGAATTTCACTCTGCTGCTCTAACTGATATTGAATTAGGGCTTGGATTCGTTGCAAGCGCCCCTGCTTCTCTTTTATATCTGAATCATCGTCTTGTTGTGCCATCACATCATCCAAGTACTTAATTCTGTACGACAAAACTGGTAAGCCATAACCATCGGTTAAGTGCTGATCCAATTCAGGACTTCTAAATTTTTTTAATGCATCAATAATACTTTCATTTTCACCAAATGAACTAAATACGTTTGATGAAAAAATGTTTAAATTCAGAAATTTAAACTCTTCAAATTTCTTATTCGTTTCTGGTGTTTTTTCATTCGGTTGTTCTAATAAAGCTGTTTTTCGTTGCAGTTTACGCTTTTTATATGCATGGTAAGCTTGATAAATTAAATATGGCGAAAGCAGAATTAAAGACAAAACTAAAGGTATAACAATGAAATATGACAATAAATCCATACTAGATGGATCGTATTGGATGTCACGCCAATAATAAATAATCGCTATGCTGACCATTAGAAAAATACTGGTAAACGTTCCCAGAATGAGTTTAATCATTATATATCTCTCAATAATGCATAACAGGTTTCTGAATTATATTCAGCAAGTTTAGGCATTAAAAATGCCCCCTGTGCCAAGCCAAACTGTGAGCTAGAATTTAAGCAAAGAGGTTGTATATCTTCTTTTTTTAGCATTAAACGTAAATCTACCATTAAGCTTGGACTACACCAGATAGTGAGGATTTTTTTTAGTTTTTCACTCATTTTTTGCTGCGGTAAAAAGCTCAGATAATCTGTTTTGGACAATGGGCCAATCTGGATTTCTATTTTCTCGTCGATTTGTCGAATATTTTCACCACAAAAGGTATTCACACCTAATAAACTTGTGCTTAAGCCACCTAAAGTTGTCTTTTGTTCATCTGTTAATTTAAATTTTTCTTCGATAAATTCTTTAATGTCAAAATCATTTTTAAAGATACATTCCAGCATTGTCCTTAAAGCATAAGTCGTATTATTTTGCCCCTGCATTAAACCTGAAAATTCAGCGAAATAATCATCTAATTCAGCTTGATCTTGTTGTGAACTGACATAACCATTTAACGCATGCAGAATATCCAGATAATCATTTTCTTGTTCAATTTCATAACGTACCGGCAAATGATAGGTTAAGCTTGCATCTACATATTGTGCTGTGAGCTTATGATTGAACAAACCCAGAAAGTTAATAGTTTCTACTTTCTGCTGACGACTACCGTGTTTAATTTTATGACTATAGGTATAAGGTAAAGCTCCTTGCATACCGGTTAAGCCGACAATCAGGTTGGTAAAATGAATATATTTATTCTCTAGCTTTAAGGTTTCAATTTCAGAAACCGGAAAATTAAGATTTAAAGAACTGTGAAATTTAAAGTCATTCGCCCAATACTGAGTTTTGAATGAATCAGGCTCGTGTCGCAACAAACGTATCGCCTGAATAAACTCATAAGCTGTAGGTGTGGTCATCAGATCATCAATTACAGAAGCTTCTTGCCACCAACGTTCTGCTGCACGCATTGGTATAACTCCTGCTGGTTATTTGAATCACTGATAATGACATCTACATAACTATTCATCTGAACTTTTAAATTAAAAACATGACTTAAAAGCTGAGTAAATATATATAGGCTATGCCCTCTAAAAACTTGTGCATCAATGGCCAAATTGACTTTGATACCCCGAACAAATAAAGGAAATGGCTTAGCTTGAATGAGTTTTTGCGTTAAAGAAAAATCAATATTTTTAATGGAATCAATCATCAGATGATTTTCTTTTAACTGAGGTAAATTATACAACTCCAAAAGTTCCTTCATATGACTAATCGCATCGCCTTTCATGAATGACAATGTGTTTAAAGAAAGATGAGAAATAATGCGCCACTGTTCTTTTTTATTTTGCTCAAAATAATAGGGCTTACTGGGTCGCTTTAATACAAGTGCGCGCCGTGTCAAGTTACTATCATTCAAAGTCAGGACATTATTGACCTGACTTAAAGCCTCATGCGGCAAATCTCGATTGCAACACAATAATTTAGTACTGATAAAGTCAGACTTTGTGTTATATGGCGATAAGTGTTTTGAAATAATAGAATAGCCTGTTCCAATAGATTTATTTTGTAATTTAGTTGGACTGAGACTATAGAAAAATTGAGCATCATCCTGATGATAATGGCTCATGGCGAAAAATGGAAAAACAGGAAAAGTGCTCTGATCTTGACTACTTTTTTCCCGAATCATATTCATCTCAAGGATTGAATAAACTTGATAGAATTCGGGATGATGAGCATCTGTCACCAAGGAATATTCCAGTTGTTTATGATTGATTTTCTGGGGTTCTGCTTGCTTATTAAATAGATTCACCACTGGCACTGAAAACAATTTAAAGTTAGCGACATTTAATTCAGTATAATTTCGAATACAGGCCTGATCATTCAGATTTAACTTTAAATGAATCCGTACTTCAAATTCGTTTTGCTCAGCGGGTAAATGCTTTAAGAAATTTAAATCCAGATTAATATAGTTAAATTTTTCAGGAAAGCAGAAATATTCCATCAACAAACGATAAGCATGATGAGTATGCTGATCGACAGGTAATAAACTTTCTGTTTCATCAAAACCCACCACTTCAAATGGATTGCTGATTTCAATAAACTCATTTCCTATTTTTAATGAAAATCCAGTACTTTTATTGAATATGTTATCTAAAACCTGTAATGGAAAATTAGAAATTGCATCCAAATAAATCGGTAATTTTTCATTCATTAACTGTTTTGTACTTTGATTGAAAATTTCAAAATTGAAACTCAAGGTCGCATTTTGATTTAAATGCATATGCGCACTTGGACTAGTCTTAAAGTTTAAATGATTCAATGAAATAGGCAGTAATCTAACTAACCTTGTTGTGGTAAATTCACACTGCACACCTTTAAAACTACGCGACTTTAATGGGGTAGATTTAGGAATTTCATGTGCTTCAGTCAGTTGTTTGACCTTGCTGATATCCTCAAAACTCACCACTGAACATGCAGGGAAAGGTTTAAGGTATTGAGGAAACATCACCTCGAATAATGAACGGGTAAAAATGTCATAACTGTCCGCCAGTTTTTTATCAATACGCGCAGCAACCAATGAAAAAGCCTGAATCAAACGCTCAATATGCGGATCATCAATTTGTTCCTGATTGAGCGATAAGCGCTGAGCAATTTTTGGATATTTTTGTGCGAATTCACGCGATTGTTGCCCAAATTCTTGTAATTGCTTTTCATAATAAGGTAACAGTTCTTCAATCACAGAAAACCCACTTAAGATCGTGCAGAAATAACATATTGTTGTGTTGTTGGTTTTAATAACGCATCAAAAATAACCGGTTCAAATATAGGATGAATATTTAAATAGGCTTGAATGCTTAAACATAAAGCTCCCATATTATGACCATCAAGTAACATCTCTACTTTAATTTGTCTTAACCTGGGCTCATGAGCCGCAATAGACTGCTCAATCGATTGACAAATTTTGTCCCGATCTGCTGGATTAGCGGTCGATAAACCAACAAAATCGATAATCCCAAATTGCAAAATAGATTGTTTCGCTAAAGGAAAATCATCAATTAAATCATCCAATTTAGCCATGCGGCTATTAAGCAAATCCTCGAGATCAGAGGCAACAGATTCCCGTAGTTGTTGAAGCGTTATTCCCTGATAATTTTGCTCGGTTTCAGGCAATAAACGGTCAAATAACGTTGTTCTAAAACCATATGGATAGAGTTGATCTAGATTCATATTTTTCTTATTTATTCATGTAATTGATAAAGAAATAGAGGCCAACATAGGTTAGCCACTATTTTTATCATTAAATTATGCAGCGTAAGATGCTGTATTATTTGAAAGTGACCATTTCTTGGTTACAGCACCTTTTTGTGTGCCGTTAATATCTTGTTGGTTATAAGTCCACTCTACCGCTGCATATTTCAAACCGAATGATTCAGTAGGGACACCTTCTTCATTTACGTTTGGCGTTACGCTTGATACCAGAACATGTTTTAGTTTTATTTGAAGATATTTAATACGTTTATCACCATTGGCACGATAAAAATCGATTTGAATTTCATCAAAGGTATAACCGGCTGAACAAGCTTCCCAAAGTTTTGGACTGGTTGCATCCAGATCTTTAATAAACAGCATATCGGAATGTTCAACACGTTCAGCAGTATGGCCACCAACACTTGAAGATGTTGCAGATTTTGGTTGGCGGATATTATGCGACCAAGAGTTCACTTCTAGCCAATCTTTATGTTCTGAATCACGGGATTCGCCGTCAACTTTATATTTCCCACGAAATTGTACGTATATATCTTTCATTTTTATAAATTTTCCTATTTTAATTTTAAGTTATTATAAAATTGCACTCTGATTAATGAGAGGTCTGAGGTAACTCAGTAACAAGTCGTAAAGAGACTGACAACTCATCCAATTGAAAATGCGGTCTTAAAAAAACCACAGACTTGTAGTGTCCAGGTTGAGCGGGGTTCTCTACAACTTTGACTGAAGCTTCACGAAGCGGATATTGTGCTTTCGCTTCTTGCGAGGCTCCATCGTCTAACAAAACGTATCGCGATAACCATTCATTTAAAAATGCCTCAACATTTCCCGAAGAGGTAAAACTACCGACTTTGTCACGCATCATGGCTTTTAAATAATGGGCAATACGAGAAACAGCCATAATATATTGAATCTGACTGGATAAAGCAGAATTGGCATTTGCTGTATCACTATCATATTTCTTCGGTTTTTGAGTCGATTGTGCGCCGAAGAAAGCTGCATAATCTGTATTTTTACTATGCACCAGCGGAATAAAGCCTAAATCACTGAGTTCTTTTTCACGACGGTCGGTAATGGCAATTTCAGTTGGACATTTAAAAACAACTTCACCATCCTGGGTCTTAAAAGTATGCACCGGTAAACCTTCAACCAAGCCCCCACCTTCAACACCACGAATAGCTGCACACCAGCCATGCATATCAAAGGCATTGGTTAAACGCGTTGCAAATGCATAAGCCGCATTCATCCATAAATATTCTTCATGAGTTTGGCCCGAAACTTCTTCTATAAAGTTAAATCCTTCGGTCACCGTACCTTCTTTAGGATGATATGGTAGACGACCTAATACTCGTGGCATGGTTAATGCGACATAGCGTGCATCATCACTTTCACGGAATGAACGCCATTGTACATATTCAGCTGTTTCAAAAATTTTAGAAACATCACGTGGCCGATCAATGTCAGTAAACGATTCAATTCCAAGCAGGTTGGGACTTGCTGCTGAAATAAATGGTGCATGTGCCGCAGCTGCAACATGAGAAATTTGCTCTAACAAATACATATCTGATGGCGTGCGATCAAATTCAAAATCACCAATTAAAGTTGCATAGGGTGCACCCCCAAATGAACCATATTCTTCTTCATAAATTTTTTTAAACAATGTGCTTTGGTCAAAATCTGTCGCACCCTGAAAATCTTTCGTCAGTTGTTTTTTAGTCGTATTGAGCATACGAATTTTGATTAGAGAATGTGAAGGTGTTTCTTGGCAGAAATAATATATACCACGCCATGTTGATTCGATTTTTTGAAATTGTTCATGATGAATAATTTTACTTAACTGGTTTGAAATTAAGGCATCAATTTCTACAATTCGTTTATCAAGCGACAAAGTCATGTTTTCAGAAACTGTAATAGTTCCTGCCATGACTTCTTTGGCCAATTCACCAATTAAACTTTTTGCACGGTTATGCTCTTCAGCATTACGGGCAATACGGCTTTGCTCCACAATAGAGCCCAGTAAAGTAAATTCTTCAACATCTGTATGAGTCGCATGAGCAGTTTGTAAATTATTCATACTCTGCCTCTGCACTTAGCCTACAAACGTGATCGGTATTTTGTAAAACTTCATCTAGTAAATCTTCAAGCCGTTCATTATTCGAAATTTTGTTGCGTAAATCGGTTAAACGCTCGCGTGCTTCAACCAATTTACGTAAAGGATCAACCTGCTGTACTATATTTTCTGGACGGAAATCTTGCATTGAGTTAAAAGTTAAGTCGACTGACATACGGCCGCCTTCTTCAGTTAAAGTGTTTTCGACCTGAAAAGTTACACGTGGCGCAAGTGATTGCATGACCTCATCAATATTATCCAAATCAACATTGATAAATTTTTTATCTTTTAACTTTGTTTTTTCTAATTCTGAAGCTGCTGAAAAATCACCTAATACTCCAATAACAAAGGGTAATTCTTTTATTTCTTTACCCTCACCTACCTCTATATCGTAGGTCAGTTGTACACGGGGTGGACGAATCCGTTGTAATTTTTTTTGCACACTTTCGCGTTTTGCCATGAATGTTGTCCTATTTTAATTTTTATTAAAAGAAACAAAAGGACTTGAACCAGCAGTTGCTGTATTGCCGCTTTGTGATTTCGTCATTACTGTCGTATTTCGTGTGCTTGCTTTTACTGTTGTTTGATGAGCACTCATATTTTTTGTTTGGTCTATTCGTCTTGCCTTATTGCCTGAATACTTCAATGAAGTCGTTTTAGTTGATTTTTTTTGTTTAATTGATGCTTCGGTAATGGTCTGTGCCTTGGATGTATCTGGTTCAGGTAGTGAGCTTTGAATATATTCCGATAGTTTTTTAGCTGCAGGATAAGTCGTTTGCGCACTTAAATAACGCATTTCATAAGAACGCATATACTGCAAAGAACTCTCGGCAATCCCTACCCCAGCAAGAAAAGCAACATCCGTAAGAGCAGTACGTTGAACATTTTGTTGATGTAAGTTTTCCACCAGCTGTAACGCTTTCAGATTCTTCCCAAGTTGTTGATATTTTTTTGCAGCTTGCATCAATAATTCATTTTGCAAGGCAATATTTTTCTTATTCTTTTTATCGCATATCTGGCTATAAATGTTGAGTAAGTCTTGGTCAGTTTCGCCAGAAACTAAAGGATATTCTTTCATACATCCTTTTTTTAGTTCGACTGGCTTTTCATCAGCAAAAGTTATTTGACTCACCAAGATTATTACAATCATGGGGATAAAAAATATATTTTTATTCAAAAGATGCCTCTAATTATTTTAATTTTATTGTTTATCTGAGTTAAATCACATTCCGTGATTTTCTCAATTTAGTTTAATTTTTATAAGTTCAAATCAACGTTGCGAATTTAACAAAAAATAACCACATCAAGTCAACAGGAAATTAACAGTAACCTGCACTATTTGTCATTATTTATTGTTTATTTATGTAAAACCCCCTAATTTTGATCAAATATTTTTTAATATTTCGAAAGAAATGTGTATAGTGTGCCAAAAGCCTGAACACATAAAAACATAAGGCTTTGTTTTTAATAACAATATAAAATAAAATCATTTAGCATTGAAATAAAAATAAAACCTGATTGTTCTTTTAGAACGTTGAGTAACATATGAATAATTTAAAAATTTTGATCACAAAATTATCTTCCTGTGCCCGTTTAGCACTGGAAAAATCAGCCAATACATGTATTTCTCAACAAAATTATGAAATAGAAATTGAACATTTCTTTTTAGAACTTCTACAGAATGCTGCAAAAAATGATTTACAGCTGTTATTAGAAAAATACAAAATTTCGACTGATGCTTTAATTAATGATTTAAAAAAAAGTATTTTACAATTACCTAAAGGCAATGCACGAACCCCTATTTTTGCAAAATCAATTATACGTCTATTAGAACAAGCCTGGCTGGTGGCTTCTAGAGAACAAGAACCATTAATTCGAAGTGGGCATTTATTGGTTGCATTATTAACTGGGTCTGATCTTTATCAAATTGCAATCCGCGCTTCCAGTTTATTTGAATTTTTTCCTGTGGATAGCATGAAACACAGGGTTTTAGATCTATGTTCACACAGTATTGAACAGGAATATGAACAAAGTGAAAATCATCAAGATGTAATAAAAATGAAGCAAGAGTTCGAGCAAAGATTAAAAACACCTGCTTTAGATCAATACACTATCAACTTAACTGAAAAAGCAAAAAATGGTGCGATTGATCCCGTGATTGGTCGTGAATTTGAAATTCGCTTGATGCTTGATATTTTAATGCGCCGTCGTCAGAACAACCCGATTTTAACGGGTGAACCTGGTGTCGGCAAAACCGCTGTCGTTGAAGGTTTAGCCCTTAAAATAGCCAATAATCAAGTTCCTGATGTCCTAAAAAATGTACATCTACACACACTTGATATGGGGCAGTTACAGGCAGGTGCCAGTGTTAAAGGTGAATTTGAAAACCGTTTAAAACAGGTCATTCAGGAAGTTCAATGCTCAAGCTATCCAATTATTCTATTTATTGATGAAGCACATACCTTAATTGGTGCGGGGGGTCAGGCGGGTCAAAATGATGCTGCAAACTTACTTAAACCTGCTTTGGCGCGCGGTGAATTACGCACTATTGCGGCAACCACTTGGGCGGAATATAAGCAGTATTTTGAAAAGGATGCTGCATTAAGTCGTCGTTTTCAGGTAATAAAAGTTGAAGAGCCAACGGAAGCTGTCGCAATAGATATGCTTCGTGCCATGATTCCTGTAATGGCAAAGCATTTTAATTTACAGATTGATGATGAAGCGATTGTTACCGCAGTACACTCTTCACATCGTTATATCAGTGGACGTCAACTTCCCGATAAAGCCATTAGCGTACTTGATACGGCAGCTGCGCGTGTGGCACTCACACAGAATGCTCAACCAGTCAAGCTAGATCAACTCGAAGCTCAACTTTATAATTTACAGCTGGAACATGATATTTTAGAAAACGAAAATAAAAATCTACCTATTCATCATGAGCGTTTAGAAACCTTAGGTCAGAAAATTAAATTACTTGAATCTGAAATTATAGCTACAGAACAACAATGGCAATCTGAACTTAAACTTGTTGAAAAAATTCAAGTGCTTGAACACAAAGATCAGCTAGCTGAACATTCAGATCAAGATAATCACATGATTTCCGCTCTTCGTCAGCAATTGGCTGAGATCCAAGGAGTATCCCCCTTGGTTTATGAACGCGTAAATGCACAAATGATTAATGAAATTATTTCGGACTGGACCGGTATTCCTGTAGGTAAAATGGTCAGTGATGAAATTAAACAGATTCTGACTTTAGAAGATAAACTTGCTGAACGCGTCATGGGACAAGACTATGCCTTACAGCAACTTGTTCAAGGCATTAAAACCTCTAAAGCAAAACTTGAAGATCCAGATAAACCACAAGGTGTATTTTTATTGGTCGGACCAAGTGGGGTAGGTAAAACAGAAACTGCGCTAGCACTTGCTCATGAATTATATGGGGGCGAATCGCATCTGATTACGATCAATATGTCTGAATATCAGGAAGCGCATACTATTTCATCTTTGAAAGGTGCTCCTCCTGGCTATATCGGCTATGGTCAAGGTGGTGTTTTGACTGAAGCAGTTCGGCGTAATCCATATAGTGTCGTCTTGTTGGATGAAATTGAAAAAGCACATAGTGATGTTCAGGAATTGTTTTATCAGGTTTTTGACAAGGGCATGTTTGAAGACGGTGAAGGTCGTTTAATTGATTTTAAAAATACCACCATCCTGTTGACGTCTAATGCCGGCTCGAGTGACATCATGAAAGCCTGCTTGAACTTGTCTGTTGAGAAATGGCCAACTGCAGAAGAATTAATCGATCATTTGAAGCCAAGTTTATATCAACAGTTTAAACCGGCATTTTTAGGTCGTATGCGTGTTGTGCCTTATTTCCCTTTGCCTGATGAATTACTGTTACGTATCATTAAACATAAATTAAATAAAATTACGGCACGTTTAGAACAACAATATTCAAGCAAAGTTTCTTATAGTGAAGATTTAATTGAATTAGTACTCAGTCGGTGCACCGAAGTGGATAGTGGCGCACGTAATATAGATAACATCCTTAATTCATCGGTATTGCCGGCTTTAGCCACACAAATTTTAGTTAGCTTAGCAGAACAAAAATTACCGAAGCAAATCTATATTGACGTACAGGGTGGTGAAATTCTTTATCAACTTGACCCTGTTGCAAAAACCACAAAAAAACCTATTAAAAATATCAAAGTTACCCAAGCATAATTTTAAAAAATATTATAAAAAACATGAGAAAGGTCTAACATGAGTTTAGAACTCGAAGCATTATTAAAAGTAATTTCAGATGAAGCCCCTTGCGGGATAGATTGTTCATTTTCAAATGAGTTTCATGCCATTAAGCAAGCAAAAACTCAGGATGATCCACTATTAGATCAGGGTGACTGGATTGCTGAACTTAAGCAGGCCGACTGGAACTTTGTAAGTGCCAAGTCGACTGAATTGCTGACTGAGAAAACGAAAGATATCCGGTTATATAGCGGGTTAATTAAAGCCTGGTCAAACCTGTATGGTTTTGAAGGTGTAGCCAAAGGTTTAGAGTTGACACAACGTAGCTTAAGTGATTTCTGGATGTTATTGCATCCAAAAATTGATGGTGATGATTTGGATCAACGTCTTGGTTTGCTGCAAGGACTGATTAATCAATTACCCTCGCTAGTTAAAAATATTCCAATTATAAATGCTTCACCTTTTTATTCTTTAATTGAGTATGAGGGCTTATTGCACCAACAGAATGTGCGCCGTAAACATGCTCAAGACAATGATCAGGTAGAAGCCAACTTGTTACTTGAGCAATTTGAACAAGCACTCTCTAACCTCTCTAAATCTTTTCAATATCAAAATTATCAAGAATTTTTAGAAATTTTAAATCAGTGGAATATTTTAAAAGATGTACTGGATGGCTTAATGGGTCTGGATGCTCCAAGTTTTGCATCGATCGATTCTCAACTTGAATCCATTCATAACAATCTAAAAAAAATATATAAAACTGATGCCTTTGAATCACAAGCTGTAGTAACAGGTCATCGGAATACTAAAGCTGGACTAAGCATTTCGCCTGAAGCTATTCATTCCCCAATTGAAATTTCCTCAACTTTGACAACAATGAATCAACAAGTATTTCAACCGCAAATTCAAAATCATGTGGCAAATCGTGAACAGGCCATGCAAGTTCTTCAAGACATGGCCAATTATTTTCAGGCCAATGAACCGCATAGTCCAGTCAGCTATATGCTGCAAAAGACCATTAAATGGAGCCAGATGCCGTTACATGAATGGTTAAGCCAAGTCATAAAAAATGAAAATCCATTAGAAACCGTACATGATCTTTTAGGTGTACAAAAAAATAATCATGACACAAATAACGATTGGTAAATTACATGTTTAAAGCTGAAAAAATTCTTTGGGGCGAAGGCTTATTTTTACGTCCACAACACTTTCAATTACAGGATGCCTATCATGAACAGCGATTGAATCATACCATTCGTGCGACCATTCCATTTTCATATGGTGTGCAATCCCTCCAGTTTGATGAATTGCAATTGGACATGCATGTTCTAGCTTTAGAAAAAGTGGAAATGATTTGGCAAGATGGTGATATTTACCAGGCACCTGCTCGTGACTTATTGCCACAACCGGTTCAACTGGATGAGTTAAATTTACGTGGTGAAATAATGGTTTATTTGGCATTACCAATGATTCAGCCGAATAAACGTAATGTAGCATTTGAAGCAAGTACCCAGCCTAGCCGTTATCATTCCCACCTAACTGAAACACATGATTTGTTCACCGATGCTACTGCAGCAGATATTACTTTATTAAGACGCCGTGCCGAATTTAAATTATTTGAATCGAATATTGAACCCAACCATGAACTGGATGGCTTCTTATATTTACCTGTAGCAAAAGTTAAACGTCAAAGTTCTGGAAATTTTGAATTCGATCCTAAGTTTATTGCTCCGATCTTGCATATAGAAGCATGCGAAACGCTGATTTCCGGGTTAAAACGTACCTTAAATATGATTAGGGCCAAGATTAAAACCATTCAAAGCAACAATCGTGAAAATGAGCAAAAACTGATTGAATTCCGTTCAGGAGATATTGTTTCCTTTTGGTTAGTCAATGCCCTGAATACTGCACATGCTACGCTAAATCATCTGTTGCAGTATCCGCATATTCATCCGGAACGACTATTCTTTGAGTTATTGCGCTTAACTGGATCATTACTAACTTTCTCTACAGCCTATGAAGTTGATCAGTTACCGCAGTATAAACATCATCATTTACAGGATAGTTTTTTACAGATTGATTTAATCTTACGAGATCTACTCGATACGATTATTTCCAATCGCTATATTAGTATTGCTTTAAAAGAAGTCCGGCCATCTTATTGGCTTGGAAGTCTGGAGTCGGACAAAATTACCCGTGATACGCGACTTTATATTGCAGTTTCAAGTGGCATGATGCAAACCCATGAACTTGTTCAGTTGGTGCCGCTGCGTTTTAAAGTCGGCAATTCTGTCGATGTTGAACAACGTGTAGTTGCAGCCCTTCCGGTCATTCCTTTACATCATTTAATACAGGTGCCGACTGCAATTCCAGTGCGTTCCGGTGTCAGTTATTTTGAGATTGAACCGAACAATGATTTGTATCAACGGATGCTAGAAGCGGAATCGATTTGTATTTATATTCCAGCCGGTTTTCAGGATATTTCTATTGAAATGATTGCGGTAATGAAATAGTGAAGGATCATTACAATGACTATAAATAATCCTACCCCTTCACTCTTTGAGGATGGCCAAATTGGGATGGGTTTGAACCCAACTGCAACTCACGCTAAAGCCATCAGTGCAACGAATCTTGTCGATTTACTACATTACGGTTTTTATATTGTATTTCTATTAAAGAACCAATATGTCCCAGCCAATGCAGATGAATTTCGTGACAAAATATTGAATTTGTTAAACGACTTTGAAAATCAGGCGCTAAAACTTCAATTTTCAGCAAATGATATTGATGATGCCAAATATGCTTATTGTGCATTACTGGATGAAACCATTGTCACACAACAAGATGCACAGTTTTTCGAGTTGCAGAATCACTGGATAATTAGTCCATTACAATTAAGCCTTTTTGGTTCGCAACTTGCGGGCTATCGTTTTTTTGAAATTTTAGAATCCCTTCGTATGCACGGTAAAGAACGACTCGCCGCACTGGAAGTCTTTCATTATTGTATGCTGTTGGGTTTTCATGGAAAATTCAGGATTGAGTCTATACAGAATTTAACTCATCTGGTGGCACGTGTTGGAGATGAAATTG
Source organism: Acinetobacter sp. SFB (assembly GCF_001647545.1). Classification (GTDB taxonomy): domain Bacteria; phylum Pseudomonadota; class Gammaproteobacteria; order Pseudomonadales; family Moraxellaceae; genus Acinetobacter. The sequence goes on along the minus strand of NZ_LSZH01000012.1, from coordinate 225,535 downwards.
ATTTCTTAAAAGGTAAAAAAACCTCTTTTTCTCCATTTGCAGCCTTGCCCGATCAGATTAAACATATTATTCACCGTGAACTACCATTTTTCTGGATTTTAATCTTCTTAGCAAGTTTTGCCTTATTGTCATTCATTGGTTTACATTTCATGCTTTCAAATCAAAATAATAAATCCTTAACAGCTTACCAAAACATTATTAGTCCACCTGCTGAGCAGGCATATCTCATCATCCATTTACCATAAGAAAATAAAAAATGGCGAACGAAAAACAGACTTCTTTAAGAATCTTAAAGCCTTCAAAAAAAATACATCATCCAGCGGCATTCTATGGGATTTTAGGCTTTTGTACTGGAGTTATTTTTAGCTCTATGGTGAGCTATATTTATTTAAATACTTTAATTCACAATGCAATTATGCGTAATTTGGTATCTGCAAATATAAGCCAGACTGAACCAGGTTTTTTAGAAAAAAAGCAGGAAGTTTTAGAGTTAGAAACTCGTTTCATTCAGCCCGATATTCAAACCAATCAATTTGTACAAGATGAAGAACATCGAGTTGAGCTCCTCCCATCCAAAAATGATGATTTAAGCAAGATACTTCTACATCAGGATCAATCTGAACCTAGGGCAAAAAGCCTAAATAAAACGATCATAGTAACCAAAGAAACCGCCGTGTCTCCATGATCATTGCTATTTTTATTGGTTTTATCTTGGTTTCCTGTAGCCTAGCACTGCTATCTTCTTATGAGTTTCGGGATAAAACACAACAATTTTTCTTAGGTGTTATTCCTCAAGGTAAAAAACAATTTGATTCTGCCAAGAAATTTGCTCTACAGTTGAATCATGCTGCTTCGCCTGAACAGGTCCAGTCGCATTGGCATTTGCAACAATGGTGGATTTTGGTTGCCGGTTTTTTTCTGTTTGCCAGCATATTGATTTTCACTTTTACAAGACCTATTAATCCCAGCATGATTGAAGCAGATTATTTAAGAGAAGTAGATCCTCAAATTTATGCTTTGCTAGAGGGACAAATGCTTTCCCCACCACAAGAAGTGGAAGAATCATTGATCGAAGAAGCTATTATTACTGCGACAAATATAGAATCTACTCAGCCAAATATTCAGGCAGAGGTATTTAAGCCAAATGCTGCAGATCTGTCGATGCAATACTCACATGCAGATTTTGCATCGGCTGATCGTAAATGGCATAAAATAAATCCGCGTTATAAACAGCGTTTACTGATGGTATTTAAAATCATGCAAGAACGTCATGGTTATGAAATGATTTTATTAGAGGGCTATCGCAGTCCAGAACGTCAGAACACTTTGGCTGAAAATAGTAATATTACCCGTGCCAGAGGTTTTCAAAGTTATCACCAATTTGGTTTGGCTGCCGATGTTGCATTTAAGAAAAATGGCAAAGTTATTATTTCTGAACGTGATCCATGGGCAATGCAAGGCTATCAATTATATGGGGAAGTCGCAGAATCATTTGGCTTAACTTGGGGCGGTCGTTGGAAGTCGATTCAGGATTATGGGCATACAGAGTATCGTATGCCGGGGCTCAAAAAAACTGCTGAAATGGCTACGCAATTAACTTCTGAAGGACAGTTATTGGTAAATAATATAAATTAATTTTCTACATTAGTTGCCCTATTTTCATTGAGCTTCTACTTAATACTTTAATTTAACTTTAAATATTGATTAATTTCATCCACAACTAGTTGGGTCTTTTCTGCATGTAACCAATGTCCTGCATCTTCTATCACTTTAAGATTGGCATTAGGAAATTGCTTTTTGATTGCATCAAAATGCTCATCTTTACTTATATATGCAGATTTACCGCCACGAATAAATAGGGCTTCTTTTTGCCAAGGCTGAATCGCAGTCCAATTGATAATATCTGGGTAATGATTAAATAATGCATCGACATTAAAGAGCCACTGCCCTTGGCTAAATGACTTCATTAAAAACTGGATCACCATTTCTTCATTTAAATGTTCACGCATGATTTGAGTTGCTTGTTCTCGGTGTTTAACATGAGCATTTTGTACAGCAAATAAGGCTTTAAAAATTTGATCATGATGACTTTCTTTATATGCAAATGGAGTCATATCCAGAACGACCAATTGTTCTAGGCGCTCCCCTGCACTATTTGCCAATTGCATGGCAATTTTCCCACCCATAGAGTGGCCAATCACAGAGAATTTTTGAATATTCAAAGCATCCATTGTTTCTAAAATATCCATTGCCATGACTGCATAATTCATTTCAGCCGAATGGGGTGAATGCCCATGATTACGTACATCAATTTGAATTACCGAATGTGATTGATAAAATGCACGCGCTAACATGCCGAGATTACTTAAACTCCCAAATAAACCATGAATAAATATGAGAGGTGTGTTTTCGGAAGCGATTTCATTAAGATGAATTTGATAATTTAAAATCATAAATTTTTTTGATTACAATATTTGGTTGAGTTATTTTTGATGATAATAGGGATTTAATCAATTGCTATTTTAAACGTGTAATTTTTTGCTTAGGCTATTTTAAGATAGGTAATTCCGGACTCTTTATTTTATTTTGATGCCTCTAGTGGTAGTTTAAAATGCCCCATTTATATGGAAACAAAAGATCTATTTAAAAAAATAGATCAAAAGTCATAAGGTTTATTTTTAATATCGTCTTAGACACTATGAATGGCGCTTGATTGTTAAGCCTCTGCTCTATCGCTCATCTTATTTAAAATAGTTGAGTGGTAATTTTAAATAATGAATTCCGTTTGCTTCAGGTTCAGGAAATCTGCCCCATCCATATTGATCTGAATTGCCGGTAATATTATTTTAGGCATAGACAATGTTGCATCACGGCGGTTTCGCATCTCTACCAATTCAGCTTTTATTGTTTGAACATTAATATGAATATTGGTGCTCTTTTGCGTTTGAATACTGCTTTGAGAATTGTATTCAAGCCGACCTTCGGACAAATAATCAGGACAGAGAAAAATTCGCAAATTTTCATCTAATTGATATAGTTTTTTTGACAGAATCAAATAAAGTCGCTGTACTGCCCTTAGGAAAATCAAAACGTGCCGTACCATAATCTGGCATAAATAAAGTATCTCCTACAAATACAGCATCTCCAATGACCTAGCTTAAACATGCAGGCGTATGTCCTGGTGTCGGGATGCTATAGGCTGCCACTTCACCAATTTTGAACTGCTTCCCATGTTCAAGTAGATGATCAAATGTTTTGTTAGTATTAAAGTGCTTGCTGTCTAGATTATAAATTGCACTAAAAGTTTCCTCTACAATCGTAATCTTTTTGCTCTTGGCGATTGTGCCGCCCTATTGTTCTTTTAGATATTGTGATGCAGTGAGATGGTCTGCATGAAGATGTGTTTCTAAAACCAATTCTACACTTAGGCTATTTTCGGCCTGTGTGATGTTAGTTGTCGCAGACGGCGCATCGTAATCTAAAATGCTATCGATAATTGCACAGCGCTGACTTATAAGGATCTGTCACGACATAACTAAAGGTATTGGTCTGCTGATCAAAAAAAATGCTACACATTGTGAATGTTGCATCATAAACGTCTTCCCATCAATTGGCGCTAAATCAACATACTGATAAACATGGCAGCAATAAAGTAAATCGCTTGGTAGTATCCTAAGACGATTAAAGTCAGGCTTGGTGCAGGACAAATACCTGTAACCCCCCAACCGATTCCGAAAATTAGGCTCCCTATCAGTAACTTAGAATCTATCTAATTATTTTTAGGTAAATCATTAGAATCACCCTACACTGTTTTGGGAGCATGATTATGCACTGCTTTTTGAAAAGGAATAAATGCCACCGCGATTGCTCCTAGCATAACAAATGCAAGACTCGCATCCCATTGACCTAATATAGAATTGGGCATGCCGTAAAGCATTAAACCGACTGAAAACAATCCACCAAATACAAAAGCCCATATGTTTTTCATGTTAGAACGCTCCAGTAATATGGAGGATTACGTACACAGTAACAAAACCTGCAAATATAAACGCTAATGTTGCAATAATTGAGCGTTTAGACAACCGGCTTATGCCACAAATGCTATGCCCCCTGGTACAGCCAGAATGCCATTCGGGTACCAAAACCCACTTATAGTCCTGCAATAATCATCATCAATGGACTCGCATTTAATTCAATATATGGCGTTTGCACCATGCCCTAGAAAAATGGTATGACAAACAATCCTAATAAAAATCATAATGCAGGGGTTTTAAATAAGGTTTAAGGGTTTAATATCTAGGCAATGACCACTGACATACAAATATTCCACGACAGATAAAAGACTTATTTTATGGAGATAATTTAACAATGCAGTTAATTTTCACAGTAGTCTTTTAGACATTAAAGAGCCTCGATCGACCAACATTTTTATACTGAATTATTCTACCTAATCCACGGCGTATGCACTATGAGATATCCTTTGATCTATTTCAAATTATTTTTTTAGCAGCTCCGCTATACTCCACGAGTAGACTCCCTAAGCTCATTAATCCCCTAATTTATTATATCTCTTGGGATCATATGACTTGTCAGACCTGTAGTTAATCAATTTCTTGCTGGTCTTACTCAAGGGCTTGTTGTTAGATATATACAATCTTTTATTCTTCAGTGAAATTTTTCAGAACTTTTTCTGCAAACCACCAAGGCAAGTTTTGAACATCAGGATTCATTTTTAAAGTTTCTGCAGATTGGATCTCTGCAATAAATGCAGCCTTTTCACCATTAGAAGAGTTATCAAACAAATAGGTTCGATCACTCGCATCTACCGCCTGCATGAGTAAATCCATACTCCGGTAATAGCGTTCCACAATCTTATGTTCAGGTACAGGATGTCCACCTACGCTGACCCGATATTTAACTCGGGCAATATTAATCATCGGATCAACAGTCGATACATAATACAAATAAGTTTTAAAACCCTGTCGCTTTGCTTCTTGTAGAAATTCCACTTTAGAAATATGAGACATCACCGTTTCAAAAGTAAAACTGATCTTTAAGCGTAAAAATTCCAGGCGAATATAATCAATAATACGTGCACAGAGATAGGAATCTATTTCTGAGGGATCAAACAGAATGTTCCCATCATCTAATAGAATAGGCTCACTTGTTAGCAAAGCAACCAACAGTCCAGCATTCGGACGTTTTTTCTGTTTGAGGAAATTAATGAGATCTGGTGTTTTTAAAGCAGTATGATAAGTCGTTAAATCTAGCTGATGACTCGCGTTAAGATTCTGTTCTAATTCATCGGCATTTAAATAAGCCCCAATGTGATGGGGCAATAGATATTCTTTGACTGTACTCTTTCCTGATCCGTTGGGACCGGCAAACATCCTTATTCTTGGTTGAGGCATTCAGTTACACAGCTGCCTGTTGTTTTCTCTTGCGTTTTAGAACTTTAGGAAAATGATCAACTGTGACATAAGCCTTAGACAAGTCACGAATCACGGTTTCATGTCCATTAACTTCGCGTTGTAGCAGCTGATGTTCTTTTGCATAAACGACGGTCGCTACCGAGCATGCTTTGTTAAAGGCATGACGGAATGCATGTATAGCAAGTTTAGGAATCATGTCATCCTCATATTTGCCTGCTTTCATGATGGTATAAGCTGTCATCGAACAACTCCCGTTACACAAGGTATATTTCTATCTAATATTAACATAGTACCAATAATTGTCTATTTATACACCAACATAGAAATGTAATCTGTGGATTAATGGATTCAAAATTTAACCACGCTGTTCCATTCCAAGCGATTAAGGAACTTATTAGAATCGCTTTAACTATTCAAGAAATTATTTTTAGCGCCTTAATCATTATTTAAAAAATTGTTACTTTCAAATCCAGAGGCTAAAAAGTAAAAGCCACTGATTTAGTGGCTCATATCATCAATTTGAACAGCTTACTTTTTACTTAATCTTGGCCTTCTTTCCATACATCTTCATAATCTTCACGATCAATCATAAAACGGAAGCCTTCAGCCAAAGCCAAGTACGGAAGCACTTCCGGCAAAATATCCTGTAACTCTCGAACGGTGATGGTTTGAAAAAAATCTTCGCCCTCTCCTAGCTCTCCACCATAGATAAACCAAGCAACATTTTCTTCTGTTTCCGGTTTTTTACGAATCCCGACAATCGGTTCTTGATTTAATGTATCTATCGCAACTGCAATAACATCATCACCGCTCACTTTAATATAAGCAGAATCAAATTCTTCACACAATAGCTTTTGTTCTGCGATTAATTCTTCTAAGGGTGATTTCTGGTTCATGGCTTATACCTTGGTAAATTGAGCTGAATAGTGCATTTTATCCTAGATCATAAATATGTAGGCAATCTTTTTATTTTCAGTATTTTTTGTTAAGCTTGAAAAAGTTACAAATTCAAGAAACAATAATGAAAGCTAAAGATCCAACCATAACATCACATAGCCACGGCGGCAGACGTAGAAATGCAGGGCGAAAAACCCAGTATCAAGAAAAAACGGTGGTTATCCGTGTTCCCGAGTCCAAAGTAGCAGAAATTAAAGCCTGGTTACTGCCAAAGCCTGAAGATGATCGCATTAAAAATATTGAACTCCACCCGATTCAAATTCGCACCCAGATAGATATTGCTTATCCGCTGGAGTCGGTTGCTGCAGGTTTTCCCTCTCCTGCTCAAGATTACACAGAAAACTTTATCGACTTAAATGAATATTTGATCCATAACCCACTGAGTACATTTGTATTGAGGGTGAATTCTTTGTCAATGAAAAATGCAGGGATAGATATAGATGACCAGATTTTAGTTGATCGGAGCTTAAACGCAGAACACGGTGACATCGTTTTAGCTTTAATCAATAATGAGTTCACGGTAAAACGACTGATGAAAGAGAAGCAAAACAATAGTCAACCTAAGATTTGGTTAAAAGCAGAAAATCCGGAATATCCAGATATTTATTTAGGTAGTGAAGATGAGTTGATTATTTGGGGAGTTGTGACCTGTATTTTAAAAAAATTACGATAATGAAATTATATAAGTTCAATAAAACGGGGCTTTTCGTTATGAATAGAAAGACTCTATTAAAATATAAAATAATAAATTTCTTATTGCCGCAAAATATCAAGCAGCTATAGCTAGACAAAAGCCTCAAGATCATCTTGAGGCTTTTTGTTTAACCCTTAGCGTTGCTGAGGATTTTTTTGCTGTTGTTGATTGGGTTGCTGCTGTTGTTGTTTACCCGTTTGTTGCTGTTGTTGCTTGTCACTTTGTGGGTTGTTTTGCTGTTGTTGACGTTGATTGTCATTTTGTTGATTCGGTTGCTGTTGATTAGCCATTTCCATATCCATCCTTTAGTTGTTAGGGATATGCCGTACTAATTACGACTCTTACTAATCTATCGGATATTTCCAGTTCACCAACCTCCAAACTGTATCGACTTAATTCATTGTAATATTCAAAATATTAATTTATTGATTTCTAGCAAATAACTCTCGCCTGACTTTACGCTATTAACTGTAATTACACTCAAGCTTACAGGAGGTTAAACCTCCTCATCTAATGCCCTATTGATTATTCGCAAATTTTTAATTTGAGTTTTTTTAAATATCTCTTTATTCTTAACTTGATAATGTTACAAAATCAAGATTAAAAATAATGAAAGAACAACTGTTTGCTTTAATAGATATTAATAACTGTTATGTCAGTTGTGAGCGCGTATTTAATCCGCAGCTAAATGACAAACCAGTGGTTGTACTCTCCAACAACGATGGTTGTGTAGTCTCTCGCAGTAATGAAGCCAAAACTTTAAACATCGGGATGGCTGTTCCATGGTATGAAATTGAAAAAGAGGCGATGCAGGCAGGTGTAAAAGTATTTTCCAGCAATTACGCGTTATATGGAGATATGTCACGGCGCTTCTTTTTAATCTTACAGCAATACTTCCATATAGATGATCTTGAGCCTTATTCGATTGATGAATGTTTTATCCGCTTAACGCCTTATGCAAAAAGCATCGACATTGAACAATATTGCCGGGAATTGATCAGTACCATTAATCAATGGATTGGCTTACCCTGCTGTATAGGTATTGGCGCGACTAAAACTCAAGCCAAGCTGGCGAATCATTTTGCGAAAAAAAGAACTGGTTTTAAATCATTCTGTTTCTTGCCTGACTTAGATTTTTGCAGTTATGAAAGCTTACTTCAAGAAACACCTGTAGCCGATGTTTGGGGAATTGGTCGCAAAATAAGCAAGCAACTTGAAGATTATGAAATTTATAATAGCTATGACTTAACTTTTGCCAATGAACACCATCTTGCCAAGCAGTTCTCGGTGGTCATTGCACGTACTATTCGTGAGCTAAAAGGTCAATCCTGCATTGCCTTGGATGACCCTGCAATCCCCTCAAAAAGGATACTTTCCTCTCGCAGCTTTGCTTCAGATCTAAGCGACAAGTCCATCTTAAAGCAAGCCGTTACTTTTCATGTAAACCGTACTCATAAACGCTTAACTACACAGCAGCAACTTTGCGCGTGTGTGCATGTTTCACTGTATGAAAAAATACCTAATCCCCCCTATAAAAAGGGTACTTCCCATGCACTAGGACTTGAATATGCCACCGATGATTTACTGACTTTAAATCACACAGCATTAAAGCAAGTAAATGTTTTATTTAAAGAAAATAAAAAATATGTCAAAGTTGAAGTGATGTTTACGGCGCTGTCTTCTAAGCAACAGCATATGCATGACTTATGGCAACCCTTGCAACTGATTCAACAGCGTGATGATTTGATGAAAATTTTATTGAAAATGAAGCAACGTTACGGTTCAGATTGTATACAAGTCGGTTATCATTCCACCAGCCCAGCATGGCAAATGAAACAGCACCACCGATCTCCACGTTATACCACCTGCTGGCAAGAACTTCTGACTATCTCGGATTCAGGCCTAGCTGTTACACAAAATAAATGAACTGTTTTGGTCAATTCAGTTTACAATGTAAAAAATAGTAATAATTATAAAAAATGTCATTTTTTAACATTGCCAATTCCTTGCAAAGTTTTCATTATATAGCTCAGTTTTGACACGTAGCTTTCACATTGATTAAAACAGTTCATAATAAAAATGTGGAAATACATGCCATAATACGCAAACTTTGCTGACATCTTGCAAGGTAGATTTGCAAACTTATAATTGGAGCAAGCTGAATGAGCTCGACCATTTTGGTTATTCATGGACCGAATCTAAATTTGTTAGGAAAGCGAGAACCTGAAGTTTATGGGCATCTCACCCTAGAAGATATTAATCAGAAGCTCATCGCTCAAGCTCAAAATTCATCTCTTTCATTAGACACGTTCCAAAGTAATTGGGAAGGTGCAATTGTGGACCGAATTCATCAAGCCCAACAAGAAGGCATTCAGTTCATCATTATCAACCCTGCTGCATTGACCCATACCTCTGTTGCAGTACGTGATGCCCTTCTAGGTGTCGCAATCCCGTTTATTGAGGTTCATTTATCGAATGTGCATGCTCGCGAAGCATTTAGACATCATTCATATCTGTCCGATAAAGCCGTTGGCGTAATTTGCGGTTTAGGTGCTCAGGGCTATGCCGCTGCACTGAATTATGCCATCGAAAAAATTCAACTTTCTACGCAATCATAATTAGGAATACTGTCTCATGGATATCCGTAAAATCAAGAAACTCATCGACCTGATGATTGAATCTGACTTACAAGCGATAGAAGTTAAAGAAGGTGATCAATCCATCGCCTTAACTCGTCGCAATCCAGTGGTTGCGGCAGGCGTTCCAACCATGACTGCAGCTCCAGCAGCGGCACCTGTTGCAAAAACTCCACGTGGTGCTGTAGAAGCTTCACCGATGGTTGGCGTGTTCTATGCTGCACAAAGCCCTGGTGAACCACCATTTGTTAAAGTGGGCCAAACGATCTCTGCAGGCGACACTTTGGGCATCATTGAAGCCATGAAAATTATGAACCCAATTGAAGCCACTCAAAGCGGTGTCGTTGAAGAAATTTTAGTGAAAAATGGTGAAGTCATTCAATTCGGTCAAGCACTTTTCCGCTATCGCGCGTAAAACCACGGGGATTTATAAATGTTGCAAAAGGTGTTAATTGCAAACCGTGGTGAAATTGCGTTACGCATTACCCGCGCTTGCAAAACTTTAGGAATTAAAACCGTTGGCATTTATTCCGATGCCGATAAAGACCTCATGCACCTACGCTTTGTTGATGAAGCGGTGTGTATTGGTCCGGGCGCGAGTAGTGAAAGCTACTTGAATATTCCAGCAATTATTACTGCTGCTGAAATTACCGGTGCAGATGCCATCCATCCAGGTTATGGCTTCTTGTCTGAAAATGCCGAGTTTGCGGAAATTGTCGAAAACTCAGGTTTTATCTTCATTGGCCCACGTCCGGAACATATTCGCTTGATGGGGAACAAAGTTTCTGCCATTACTGCAATGCGTAAAGCCGGTGTTCCAACAGTTCCAGGTTCGGCTCATGCAGTAACCACCAATAATGCACTGGCTGAGGCGAAAGAAATTGGCTTCCCACTGATTGTTAAAGCCGCGTCAGGTGGTGGTGGTCGTGGTATGCGTATTGTAGAACGTGTAGATACGCTACTTGAGTCTGTTCAGGCAGCACAGCGTGATGCAGAAATGTGGTTTGGTGATGATACTGTCTACATGGAACGCTTCTTGCAAAAGCCGCGTCATGTTGAAGTACAGATTTTAGCTGATGGTAATGGTCATGCTATTCACCTTTTTGACCGTGACTGTTCTTTACAACGTCGCCATCAAAAAGTGCTTGAAGAAGCACCTGCTCCAGGCTTACCGGAACAGGCACGCGCTGATATCTTAGAAGCATGTGTCAATGCTTGTAAGATGATGCAATACCGTGGTGCAGGTACATTCGAGTTCTTATTTGAAGATGATGAGTTCTTCTTCATTGAAATGAATACCCGTGTTCAAGTTGAGCATCCAGTCACTGAAATGGTCACTGGTATCGACATTATTGAACAACAACTGCGTATTGCGGGCGGGCTTGGTTTAGATATTGAACAAGCCGATGTTGAATGTCATGGTCATGCGATGGAATGCCGTATTAATGCGGAAGATCCAGCTAACTTCATGCCCTCTCCTGGGAAAATTGAGCATTATTATGCGCCAGGTGGTGCAGGTATTCGTTTAGATTCGCACATCTACCAAGGCTACAGCATTCCACCTTACTATGACTCAATGATTGCTAAACTCATTGCGCATGGTAAAGATCGTAAAACTTGTATTGCGCGTATGAAACAAGCCTTGGAAGAGATGATCTTAACTGGAATTAAAACCAATATTCCTTTGCATAAAGACTTAATCTTACAAGATGAAAATTTCTGTGCCCAAGCCATGGATATTCATTATCTTGAAAAGCATTTGCTTCAGAAATTAGAAGGTCAGCAAAAAGAAGCTTCTTAATACTGATTGATGTCTTAAATGTAAAAACCGCTCTTCATGAGCGGTTTTTTATATCTATAATTTTATAGCTTAGTTTTTAGCGCTTAAGGTAAAACACGGCGTAATGTCGCAAAACATTGTTCTGCTTTTTCATTACTACAAAAGTTAATGGTCGATGGATTTTTCCATTGTACAAAATACTGAGAAATCTCGCCGGTTTGATCTTCCTGCAGACCTGAGCAATCTTTTTCATTATTGTCATATTTTACCTGCAAAACCAGCGCAGGTAACAAAGTACGTTCCTCTTGGGACTGCTGATAATCATAAATACCTGATGACCACTCTTGCCCACTCTTTATGATGACATTGTTATTACTTTTAAAATTATAATATTCAATACATTTTTTATTATTGGCAACCTGCATTCCCCATAGGCCAACAATTTCGGGACGAGTTACGACACGAATAGTATTTGAACTGTCTGTTTCAGCTGTGTCATCTTCAGTTGCTACAACGGCTTGATTATCATTTGCCATTGCGACCGATGAGCAGAATATAAGTAAAATTGTTAGATATGCGTTTTTCATACAGAAGTTCAAGGCTAAAAATCTCTCTCTACAACTTAGCATATTTTTATGAAAAACCAGTATTTATCACCATATTACAACAATATTTTTACTCATATTAAGCTAAAAAATAAAAAGATACTTGATTGAAATAACTAAATTATTTTCTTTAAATCTGCATAACACAGATGCGCTTAATATGACCTTCATGAGTGCTCTCTGCTGTTACGAATAATCAAAGATTTCTATTCTATTTTTGTGAGTAAAATATAACTAGAGTAAATTTTAATGCTTAGGCTATATTTTAGAATATTAATAAAGTTTTTTCATTTGCAAACCTGGATCGGAATCTAATCCCGTTTTATTTAGCAACAAGCCGACGCCTTCCTGATTTTCAAACTTTAACCAAGCGTTTTACCAATCAGGTGTTTCGAAGTGAAATCAGGACAGTATTGCTTCTTCATATAAAATCCATTACAACAACTAAAGTTCATATGAAAAATAAAACCAGGATCTTAATGAATCTTTCTGAATATCTACAATATGATGGCCTAGGATTGGCCAAATTAGTTGCCAACAAAGAAGTTTCATCTTCAGAACTACTAAATTTAGCATTAGAGCGCGCAACTCATACCAATCCAAAATTAAATGCCATTATTATTCCCATGCATGACTATGCACAGAAACGCACTCAGCAAGAATTGACCGGTCCTTTTGCGGGTGTACCATTTTTAGTAAAGGATTTATTCCAAGAGTATGCAGGCTATCCCACTTCCTATGGCTGCAAAGGCTTAAAACGTATCAATCATATTTCTGAACATAATTCTGAAATTGTGAATCGTTGGGAAAATTCCGGCATTGTCACCTTTGGACGTACAAACACACCAGAATTTGGTATTAAAGGAATTACCGAGCCTGAGGCTTGGGGAACCTGCCACAACCCTTGGAATTTAAAACATAATAGTGGCGGATCATCAGGAGGTTCTGCATCTGCGGTTGCAGCAGGTATTGTTCCGATTGCCGGCGCTGGCGATGGTGGTGGTTCTATTCGTATTCCAGCATCTTACTGTGGCTTATTTGGATTAAAACCGAGCCGTGGACGTACCCCGTGGGGACCACAAATGAGTGAGGCCATGCATGGAGCTGCTATTCAACACATCCTCGCCAAAACAGTACGCGATAGCGCAGCAATGCTGGATGCAACCCACGGCGCTGAACATAGTTCCTTGTTTAAAATTGAACCTCCTCAAAATAGCTATTTAGAGGCCATTCAACATCCGCCTAAAAAACTAAAAATTGCTTTTAGTACCCATTCCCCTATTGGCACCCATGTTTCTAAAGATGCGATTGCTGCGGTTCAACATACGGCGCAATTATTGGAGTCATTAGGTCATACGGTAGTGGAAGATACGCCACCGATTGATGGCATGACACTTGCCAAAGATTTTATTACCACTTGGTTCAGTCAGTTTTCTTATATGCTTGAGCAAATTAAACAACAACATCAGGCAAAAGATAGTGACTTTGAACTGGATTCACTTGCACTTGCTGCCTTCGGTGGGCAAACCACGGCAATTGAGTATATTCACAACCTGAATAACTGGGGGATCTATGCCACAAAAATGAATCATTTTTTTGATCGCTATGACTTATATTTAACCCCTGCAACAGCTACTGTCGCACCTAAAAATGGTGAAATCAAAATACCTAACTGGCAAAAACCGATTTTAAAAAGTCTATTAAAACTCCGAAAAGCCCATTTACTGGCTCAAGGAAAATTGGTCGATCAAATTGTGAAAGAAAATTTAAAATGGGTTCCTTTTACCCAATTGGCCAATATTACCGGTCTTCCGGCGATGTCTGTTCCACTGTACTGGAATCAGGACAATTTGCCTTTAGGTTCCCAGTTTATTGCACCTTTTGCCCGTGAAGACTTGTTACTGCAACTGGCGGCTCAACTGGAGCAAGCACAACCCTGGTTTAAGCGATACAGTGAAATCCAGCTATAAAAATAGGCTCTCAATATTATTCAACTTCAGATTTAGGCTTGTTGAATCTGTTTCGGTAGCCATCGAACAAACAGCAAGCCTACTAACGTTGAAAGCCCGGCAATGATAAAAATTACCTCGCCAGAGATCAGTTGCCAGTATTTACCTGCCAAGATACTGCCTATAGCAACACCTAAGCCCCACATGGTGCTATACATCGCTTGACCACGACCTTGCTGACCCATTGAGAAATTCTGAAAAATAATGCGCATGGCAATCATATGAAACAAGCCAAAACTAAAGGCATGAATGGTTTGTGCTAAAAATTGCGCAATAAATAAGTTGGGGAATAAGCCAACAACAATCCATCTTGCTCCGGTCAGAATCAAACAAAGGCTCACCAGACTACGCCAAGAAAACCGAGTTAAAAACATATGGGCAAAAGCAAACATGATAATTTCAGCGATCACGCCCACTGACCATAAAAAACCGATTTCTGTTGTGCTAAAACCGACTTGATGCAAGTAATTGCTATAAAAACTATAAAATGGCGCATGGGAAAATAACAAGACAAATTCAATTGCAAAAAAAGCAGCCACAACAGGTCGTTTTAATATCGGTAATAGTGGTTCCAATTGCGTTTGTGAACGCGGTGCGCTACTCGGTTCTTTGATGCTGAAAGACCAAATAAAAGCCAGAAATGCAATACACAGCAACATAACAGGTAACATTGAAATCCGAACAATTTCCAATAAAGCGCCGATACCGAAGACACCGACAATAAAACCGATCGAACCCCATTTTCTAACTTTGCCATATAGTTCAGTCCGCTTTTCACCCAACCAAAATAAAGTCACCCCTTCAAATTGCGCTAAAATTGCATTTTGAAAAAAACTAAAAATAAGCATGAGTAATGCAACAGACTGGAAAGTATTTGGAATCAGAAAAATCATGAACCAAATACAGGCTTCCATCCATGTTGCGATGCGTACCAACAACATTCTTTTACCAGACTTGTCAGCAATCCATCCCCAAATAAACGGTGCAAAAAAACGTGTCACAATCGCTATGGAAGATAAAAGTCCAATCTCTTGATAATTAAAACCCTGATCCTCAAGATAAAGGCTCCAAAAAGGCATGAAGGTTCCTACTATGGAATAGTAGAAAAAGTAAAATCCTGCCAGTTTATGATGGATCGGTAGTGCGAACATAGGGTTATAAACAGATGTACTTTAAATGGGTTAATAAATTAAAAGAGTGCTATTGGCTTGTATCTAAGACAAATCCAGCAGCAGTTCAACTTGATAGAGTTTTTTAAAACTTAATTATTTCAAAACTTGTATACACATTAAAAATTACTCTTTTTCAGCAATCTATGATACATCCTGCGTATGAATTATACCTGTTAAGTTTGCTTTACTTGATTTAAAATTATAAAGAGATCTATTGATGTTTGTAGGAGGATAAAAATTATGCCTACAGGTGCAGGTGATAAATCAGCGTATACAGAAAAGCAGAAGCGACAGGCGAAACATATTTTTGACAGTGAAAGAGAACGTAGTCTTTCTGAAGAAGATGCAGAGCGTATTGCTTGGGCTACAGTCAATAAGCAAGATGGTGGTGGCAAGAAAAAAGACATCACCATTAGAAATTAAAAGAATATTTTATATTCTGAAAAAGCCCTTTAATTAGGGCTTTGTTCTGTTCAATTCACCTATTATTCGCAGTTATTTACCGCTTATCGGGAAGAAAAATAGAATAAACAATGCAAAAACATAGCTTTAATTGTGTAGAAAACATACTTTTCTTTGTAAGTCACAATTTAACAATATTCAAGTGTTCCTGCTCATCTACAATTTCAGTTTTACACTATAGAGGCAAAACTGATGGCGCTCTATTGCATAAAAAAAGATAGGAACTTTTTAACTTATCGCGATCAATTCAATGACTCACATACTTGCGAGATATCGGAGTTGCATTTTTCAATGTTTAACCAATGGCACTGGACGACTGAAGAAGATCGGTCAAAAGTTTTTACCAGTCAAAGAGAAGCTGAAAGCTTTATTGCAGAGCGTTACGGAGAATTTTTTAGGGGTGCAGAGGTTATTTTATTTAAATTATAACTGCATCAGTGATTATTGATCTTATACAATCAACTCTATCTTAGCCACCTCCTTTTATTTTTCAAAATACTTTTTACATCCTTCAAAAAATTCCTCATTAAAGTTCATGGCTGGATCATCTTTATCATCATCACATTGATCAACAGACTTAAGCGTGTCCTGTGCATAGCGATAACCATTGTATTGCTCGGTCCCTTCTTTAAAACCACCAAATTCGTCTTGTTTCATTGAATATTGAAAATATAGAAAGGCTGCAATGCCTATAATTGCTATAACTGCGCTTATGATTTTGAAGAGTTTTAAGTTCATTTTATTTATTCTTTGCCTTTAATTAAAATGTATAAAACTTTAAAATAATAAAAACCCTGAATACTTAGATTCAAGGCGAATAAGACAAAGTTTTATTTCGGTTGCTTTGGTGGTTGTTCAGGTTGCTCATTGGACTGCTTTTGTGGGTTGGATTCCTGAATGTGTTGATTCTGCTGATCCGGCTGTGTCTGATTAGATTGGTTTTGTTGATCAGGCTGCTGATTATGTTGACTTTGCTGCAAGGGTTGTTGATTAGCCATTTTATTTACATCCTATCATCTGGAATATGCCGTACTCATAACGACTTTTTTAATCTACTCCTTAAATTTTATTATTCCACACTATATCTGTTTCAATTTTCTTCTAGGTAAGTTTGATTCATCTATATGATTGATCTGCCACAAGTATATTAGTTCCTAAATTCACATTATTTACCAGTAGTGTTAGAAATATTATGTTCATTAACAAGCCACTTTTAAGCTCAATTCAATTGCCGTATTATTGACCAAAATATACTTCAGATTGAGATTATATAAATTTCAACTAATTTCTCTTTGTTATTTTCCAGATTTACTGAATTAAACTAATTTGCAAAAAATTCCTTCTATGAATTAATCCTGCAAATTAATCCCAACAAACGATTACATTATCAAACTCATCTATAGAGTGTTCTCAAAGGCCACTAAAAACTGGAAAGATAAAGTTCTTTTTCGTACTATTACCCACATCCGTAAAGATCAATCCGAAAACTCGCCTTGGCATTACAGTCTGAAATCTCCATCACTCAAATCCTATAATTTACATACGAGCAATGTAATTACAGTCCTTAAGATAACTGGCTTTAATAGGAATAGTTCTAGATTTGTAAGATTCATTATTTGTGTGGATTATTTTTGATTTAATAAATATTCATAAAAATAAAGAGACTGCTGATGTGTGCAAATTTTGAAGCTATCAAAAAAAATAGAGCCTTTCTTCTGGACCTTCCAGAACCTCCATTTGAATTTCCTGATGATATTTTTCCTTTATACGATGCGCCAATTTTGATGCATGGGATTGATCAACCCGAATGGGATCTAGCCAAATTTGGGCTCATTCCTTTTTGGGCTAAAGAGTTAAAATTTGGTCGTCATACCTATAACGCCAGAACTGAAAGCGTGGCTGAGAAGCCCAGCTTTCGATATGCCTGGCATAAAAGCCAATTTGTCTTAGTCCCTGTGGAAACGGTTTTTGAACCCAAATATATAGATGGAAAGCCACATTGGTATGGAATTTCCCGTGAAGATGGACTGCCTTTCACTCTTGCTGCGATCTATGAAGACGCAGTAATCAATAACAAACCTATCAGATCAATGAGCTTATTAACCATCAATGCAGATCATCATTCATTTATGAAGCAATTCCATAAGCCGAATGATGAAAAGCGTTCCATTATTGTGATACCTGAAAATAATAGAATGGACTGGCTAAATTGCAATGCTAAGCAAGCAAATCAATTCTTCTTTGAAATGAAAGATGAATATGTCGCAACTCCAAAACGTCAGGCATCAAAAAAATGACTGTAGTAGAATATTTTTGACGAATCCACTGTTGTGCAACTTTCATAAGCGAAAACACTAGCCGATACTATTGATTAAAGTAATGCTGACACCCTTGCAAAAAATCAGGATTAAAATTCATTGCTGGATCATTCTTTCCATCACTACACTCATCTACAGACTTTAGCTGATTGTCTTGGGCATAGCGATATCCATTGTATTGTTCAGTTCCTTCTTTAAAGCCCCCACGCTCATCAGATTGTAAAAAATATTGAAATGCGAAAAATGCACAGATACCAAGAATGGTGAGAATAGAGCTAAGTATTTTTAATTGTTTTGATAGCATGTTTTTAATCTCAATATCGGCTTTCAGAAGAAATACAAATATATACGATTCCTCAGAAATTTTCTTTAAGACTTTATACTTATTCACTTTATAGAGATTCAACATCTCTTAATCTACTATTTAATTATTTAAAATTCAAATATACAATTAGATATCTTGAAATATAATATTAATTCTTTTTATTAACTAATATATGAAGTTTTCATATTTCTAATCATTATCATTATCTAAAACATGACATAATAAAAATTTATTTAAAATGATCTTTACACACCCATACTTCCCCATCTATCCGAACACGATCAGGTCCAGTTAATTCTAATTTTTTACCATAATAATTAGTGAGATTTATAAAATTTCCATTTTTATCATAATTAGCCCAAACACCTCGCTGAATATCAGGACTATCCAATTTATAAAATGTGACTAATTTTTGCGGATATGTTGTTGTCATATTCATTTTATATAAACCTTTAATTTGTTAAATCAGGAAGCTCTTCTGCTATAAAAAAAAACCTCCCCTGTAGAATTTAGAATCCATTGATAAGTCCCCATAATTCTGGTTAATTTTTCTTGTAATGAATCATACACATTCATTAAATTATACTCACCCATATAAATAAGTTTAGGTGAAATTTTAAAATCCTTATTCATTTTATAAACTTTCACAGGTTTCATATGCATACTTTAATCCTCTTGTCTTGTTTAAAGGGGCCTAAACCCCTTTAAACACAGCAATGACATAAGAGCTGGTTTTTATTTTTCGCTCTGTGCGGGCTGCTTTTCATGCGATCTTTTCTCATTATTCCTATGGTCATGCTCTGGTAGATGGTGGGGTTGTTTTATAGGTTGATTACGTTGATTAGACTCTGGTTGATTTTGAGATTTCGACATAATAGTATTCCTGCTGGCCATTGCACTAAACGACAATATCAGTCCAATTATTAATCACAATATCAGCATATACCCAAGTTAACTTAATAAAAACAGCAATGATGTATCAAAATATAATACTGAAATAAAAGTATATTTATAAAGTTAAATATTAATATTAAACAATCCAGTAGTTAATAAAAAAATTTATAAAATTAATTACTTCTACATTAAATATTTATAATATAATATAATTTAATTTCTTAAGAATATATAATATTTTCAATCACGATTTTAAAATAAATATATAAATCACGTTTAAAAAATATACTATTTAAAACATATAAAATTCAAAACCCCAACAAATTCCATATATTCAACATCTTATTTATCAGTAACACTGCTTAAAGGACTAAAGAAAACATGAATAAGGAAAAGAAATATGTCAAAAAATTCCTTCAGTTTCTAATTTTGAATTAAATCGTTATCTTGGCACTTGGTATGAAATATCCCTCTTACCGATGAAGCATCAAGCAGAAGATTGTTCAGGCACAGAAACGCTGCTGAGATAAGGACAAAGCTTTAGATGAAGGAATTGCGGAAGCCACTATTGTAGATGGAGCAAAAGGCCAACTTGAAGTGAATTTCCTACCTGAAGGTTTACGCGGGATTCCATTTAGCCAAGGTGATTAGTGGATTTTAAAAATTGACGCTGATTATATATGGTACTGGTCGGTGAAGTTGACTTAAAATATCTATGGCTACTTAATTGCGATCAAAACTTGGATGAAGCGACCAAGAAATAATATTTAACGTATGCAGAAAGCTTGGATTAGGATTTGTCTGAACTCATTTACACTATACATACCGGGCCTAAAATTGCTTAAAGTGGTTTTATAAAATCAAGGTGATAAAGTTTAGAGCAATAAAAAAGCACCCTAAGATGCTTTTTTATATAACCTATTTTGACTAATTAAACATTTGTCCAAAAGCATAAATAACAAGCATGAGCATAAGAGCTGATGAGGAAGTTACTAATAATTCTAGTGTGCTCATTATCTACCACCCCCTATATAAAGTGGATTACTTTTTATACCTTTATTATACTCACCAATAAATGACAAAAAGTGACATAAAACGCTCACAAAAACACAAAATGTAAAAATTAATTTCTTCAAATATAGCTCTAGATAAAATCCTAATTTATTTAATTCCTAAAACAGATCAAGCATTGCACATCTTAAATCATATTTTTTATTATAAAAATATTTGTATCAATGAGAATTCTCATTGATATAAAACTTTAACTATAAACGAATGAGCAGATAGCAAAAAACCGCCATCAAGGCGGTTTTTAATTTAGATCAGTGAGTATTTAAATGTTTAATTCACACGTGAGGTGAATCGGAACATTTCATTAACACCTGTATAGAAGCTACGACCATCAAGGTTCAAATCGATTTCAACACCAGACTGAAGCATTACTCTTTTTCCAACTTCAACCCATTTAAACCCATCACGAGTACTTTGCATTTTTTTTGAAGGTACCAGCGATACAATAATTTCACTACCATTTACAGATTTTGCTACTAAATTTTCAATTATATTCAACATTTACACCAATTTTTTTCAACACATACAGAAACGCCACCATTGGCATTTCAAAATAACGACCTTAACTTTGATAACTCAGATTTAATAAGACTTATATCAATTTAAAAAAAGAACACTTTCATGTCATTTTTATTGTTGAGTCACTATAACAGAGATACTGACTTAAAAGCCAATTATTTACCAGACGGAACAATTGTAATTGCATCAAAACATTTCAAAGAGTTCGTTACAAAGCAATTTCTAGCTTTTAAAATTTACTGGTGTTGCGCAATTAAATAGTCTGCAATCAACCGTGCTGACCATGATTTCGTGTGATTTAAGCCCTCATAAAAACCACAATGGCTGCCTTTTTTTGTGGTTACCACCATAATATTTGACATCTGTTGGATAGCTTCTTTAAAAGGATCAAAATTTCGAATATGGCATACTGGATCATCCTCTGCATTTAAAATCATGAGTGGGATTTTGACATTTTCAAATACCAAGATCGGATTGGTTGCCTGATTATAGTCCTCAAAACTGCTATAGCCTGCCAGTTCAAAACACTGATATTGAAATTCTAATAGGCTTGTAGTGGCCAGCACCTGCGACAAAGAAGCCGTTTGTCCCCAAGTTGTCGTATAAGGATAAATAAAAGACTTAAAAAGCTTTTTGGTCATCACCTTACTGTAAAAAGGATGGACGTTTTTAAAGCCATTTTCAGTGTCATAACCTGGACAAAGGGCAAAAGCGGCTTTAAATGGAGTTTGCTCACCTTCTTCACCCAGATAGCGCACCAATAATCCAGTCCCCGCAGATGAACCTACAGCATATAAAGGAGAATCTGGAAACTTTGTTTGAATATGCAGAATTTGTTCACGCAAATCATCCGTTGAACCGAATATAGAAATCTTCGGTATCGGCATGGGTAAGTTGGCATGACCACGACGCAAACACAATGCCACACGCCAACCTGTATGTTGATGTAAGTCACGCACCAGTTCTGACATACTTTCAGGTGTGCCTGTCAGTGTATGCATTAATATAATAGTCGGGGTATCGGCAGGTAGATCAAGCCCATACCATGCAACACCTGTGACACCACCATCCGACATCTGTAACTGTTCATGGGCATCATATTTAAGCTGAATGGTTTTCTTTTTAATCAAGTCAAAATACATCAAATGCAAATGCGTATTTGACAACCATGGTGTTGGACGATATTTCTGCTTTAATTGAGGCAAAACATCGAGCATTTGCCGTGCTTCACCTTGTGGATTGAAATACAGCGTAGGCAATTCTGCACCGGTCATCTGATCAACAATTTCTTGTGCCAACATACTAATTTTTTTGACTAAAATTCTCATATTTGCTCCACCTTAAAAATGATGCAACTTAAAATACTGAGTACATGTCATTCCATTAACAGTTTATTTATTTACTATACTCTTTATGCTTTTGGCATAAAAGCAGCCATGCGTTGTCCCATTTGTACAGCCAATGCTTCCAAACCGCTCTTGGGACGCAACATCACCTCAAAATCAACAATTTGCCCTTGTTCATTGAAAAGAATCATATCAATGCCTTTAAGTTTCTTTTCACCGACATTGGCTGAAAACTCCAGTACCACGCTTAATCCGTCTTCTGTATAGAATTCACGGTGATAAGTAAAGTTTTCAAAGATCTGAATGACATTGGTCAAAATAAAAAACACCACTTGTTTACCCGGATAAGGGTTAAATGCCACCGGTGAACGGAACACCACATCTTCAGCAAGCAGATCATTCAAGATAGACATATCTCGTGTTTCAAGCATTTCATGCCAGCGCTGAAGCGATGCTTGAGTATTTGTTAAAGCCATTTTTATTTCCTTATGATTTTATTATTTCACTTCATAAATAGAGGGGAGTATTTTCTTTCTACTCTAAAACCTATGTGAGTCCTCTCAAAAGGGAGAGGACTCAATAAATTAAATTACTGCCGCCAAATCAGCACCCTGACGAATGGCGCGTTTTGCATCCAGTTCACCAGCTTCTTTAGCACCACCAATCAAATGCACGCTTTTGCCATCTACTTTCAATTGATCAAACATGGCAGTAAACGGTTCCTGACCGGCACAGATCACCACGTTATCAACCTCTAATACTGTGGGTTGCCCATTGACCAGAATATGCAAGCCTTGATCATCAATTTTTTCATAGCTTACCCCTGCTATCATTTTCACATCACGGTGTTTCAAACCGGTACGGTGAATCCAGCCCGTAGTTTTACCCAAGCCTGCACCCACTGATTTTGCCTTACGTTGCAATAAATAAATTTCACGATTGGATTGTTCTAGTTCTGGTGCTTTCAAACCACCGACATTTTCATACGTGGTATCAATGCCCCATTCATTATAGAATTTTTCCGGATTCAGGCTTGCGCTATCACCTTCATGGGTTAAGTATTCAGCTGTATCGAAACCAATACCGCCTGCACCAATAATCGCGACACGCTGACCGACCGGCTTACGTTCTTTTAATACGTCCAGATAAGTCATAACTTTTGGATGATCGATCCCTTCGATTACTAAATGGCGTGGAGTCACCCCTGTTGCTACTACGATGTCATCAAAGTTTGCTTTGCTCAGTTCATCATAAGTCGCTTGATGGTTTAGACGTAACTGAATGTTAGGAAGTAATTCAATTCTGCGTTTGAAATAACGTAGCGTTTCATAGAATTCTTCTTTGCCCGGAATAGTTTTGGCAATATTAAACTGACCACCAATCTGATTCGCTGCTTCAAAAATAGTGACCTGATGTCCACGCTCTGCCGCATAGGTGGCAAAGCTTAATCCAGCCGGACCTGCACCAATCACCGCAATATTCTTAGCAATCGCTGTTTCTTTAAAGATTAGTTCTGTTTCATAACATGCGCGTGGATTGACTAGGCAAGTTGCAATTTTCATCGAGAAAATATGATCAAGGCACGCTTGATTACAACCAATACAGGTATTAATTTCATCACTACGACCTTGTTCCGCCTTTTGCACAAAGAATGCATCGGCAAGCATTGGACGTGCCATGGAAATCATATCGGCATGACCGGAAGCCAAAACATGCTCTGCCATTTCTGGGGTATTAATACGGTTTGAAGTAATCAGGGGAACCTTGACCAGACCTTTCAGTTTTTCTGTTACCCATGTAAATGCTGCGCGCGGTACTTTGGTGGCAATAGTCGGAATACGTGCTTCATGCCAGCCAATCCCGGTATTGATAATGGTTGCACCGGCTTTTTCAATTTCTTTCGCCAGTTGCACCACTTCATCAAAAGTTGAACCGCCCTCAACCAGATCCAGCATGGATAAACGGTAAATGATAATGAAATGTTCACCGACTGCTTCGCGGGTGCGTTTTACAATTTCAATCGGGAAACGAATCCGCTTTTCATAGCTCCCCCCCCATTCATCATCGCGATGGTTAGTGCGTGCGGCGATAAACTCATTAATCAAATAACCTTCCGAACCCATGATTTCTACGCCATCGTATCCTGAATACTGTGCCCATTTGGCACAGTGAGCAAAATCTGCAATGGTCTGGTTCACTTCTGCAGTCGTTAAAGCATGCGGTTTACTTGGATTAATCGGGGCTTGAATCGCGGACGGCGCAACCAAATCGGCCTGATAAGAATAGCGTCCGGTATGTAAAATCTGCATGGCAATTTTACCACCCGCATCATGCACCGCCTGAGTAATCACTTGATGCTTTTCAGCTTCTTCACGACTGTCTAATTTCGCGCCACCAGCAAAGGTCAGACCTGCGTCATTCGGTGAAATACCCCCTGTCACAATCAGCCCTACACCGCCTTGAGCACGTTCAGCATAAAATGCCGCCATACGGTCATAACCACCAGGCGCTTCTTCCAAGCCCACGTGCATGGACCCCATCAAGACACGGTTTTTTAATGTGGTAAAGCCTAAATCTAAAGGGGCTAACAAATGAGGGTAATTAGACATATGATCTCCTTGGCGGGCTATTTGAGCTAGCGAATGGGGTGTTTAATGCAACTTGTTGCATAATTTATATTCTAGATTTGATTTTTATGCAACATGTTGCATAATGTTTAGGTAAATTTTTACTGACTGAGCCGTTTATGTCTTTAGCCCATGTTTTATTGACCAGCTTAATTGAAAAACCGAGTACGGGAATTGATTTAGCACGTCGCTTTGACCGCTCCATGGGCTTCTTCTGGAATGCAACGCATCAGCAAATTTACCGTGAACTGAGCGGAATGCAGCAGAAAAACTGGATTTCCACTCTAGAAGACAGCAACTCCACGAGCCGTAAAAAAACCTATCAAGTTGAAAAAATGGGTCGGGCCGAATTAGCAGACTGGATGGTCAAACAAAGTCCGCCTGCCCAATTACGTGAAGAATTGATGGTACGGCTACGTGCTGAAGCTCAACTGGGCGGTAACACTGTACTGCCTGAACTGGAACGGCATCTGATTTTACACAAAGAAAATTTAAAAACTTACCAAACAATTTTTGCAAAAGATTTCGCCAATGGGCAAGCTCAAGATCGCACCCAATTTATTCATAAAATGATTCTACAACTTGGAATTGATTTAGAAGTAGGTTGGATTGATTGGCTGGAAACCATGATCCCGCAATTAAAAGCATTCGATCAACAATAATAAATAAAGGAAATCACCATGCCACATTACTGCATGCCAGACGGCGAACAACTGTTTGTCCGCGAATTTGGACAAGGACAGCCTGTATTGGTTCTGTCAGGTTTAGGCATGCAAAGTTGGCAATGGCTGCCGTTCTTATATCCTCAAGCCAAGAATCATAAATTCATTATTCCCGACTGGCGCGGTTTTGGCGGCTCACAACGCTGCAAAATTCCTGAAATGGATGCCATTTCCAGTCACTGGCGCGATATAGACAGCTTGATTGAACAACTCCAGTTAGATCAATTTTCAGTGATCGCTTATTCCATGGGTGCAACAACGGCCATGCATGGTATGCAATACAGCAACTTAAATGCAAAATTAACGCGCTATTTACATATTGATCAAACACCCAAGATTTCGGTCGATGAGACTTGGCAATACGGTTTATTGAGCCAGCAACAACCCAAACTCAAACAACTCTTGGCAGACATCTCACAATTACTGGCGTTAAAATCCGATGCAAAACTGTTGTCGGATCTGGATTCAACATCCCGGCAACATTTATTAGAATTATGGCTAGGCTTTCTTCAACTGCAAGCCAGTAATAAGTTCACACCTTTATTTTTTAACATCGCATTCAAACAGCCAAAATTACAGTCCCTTCTTTTACCCATGCAACGTTTGGATTATTTGGCCTGGTATATCAATAATTATTTACATCATAACGAAGACTATCGTGACGCCATTGCACAGCTTTCTTGTCCAAGTACTTTTTTCATTGGCGAAAAATCCAGGCTTTATCCTGCAGCCGGGCAAAAAATGATTGCCAGTAGCGTAAAAAACGCTAAACAGATTATCTTTGAAAAATCTGGACATACGCCGTTACTCAGTGAACCGATCAAATTCGGTCGCGAAATTGCCCATTTTCTAAAATAAAGTCATATTTCTTAAACAGAACAATTAAATAATAAATAAAGTCATTAAATGGCCATCAATCTTAGAAAATCCGACGGTCATACTTGATGGCTTCCAGGTCATAGACTTGATACACACTGTCTAATAATGAATGGATATAGTCGCTTTTATCAGCATTCCGAATAATCATAAAGACCGGACTGACGGCGTCATCATCCAGTATAGGAATATAATTCAGATGTTTAAACTGCATGGTTTGAGCACTTTCTGGAACAATGCACAGACCTTCGCCCGCAGCCGCCAAACCTAGAGCAAGTTGAATATCTTCAACCATGGTTAAATTCTTCGGCTCTAAACCATACTCTGAAAACAAACCTTTCATTTGGGTGGAAAAACTCGGTTTGGGTTGATTGGGATACAACAACACATGTTCCTTCACAATTTCTTCGAGTTTAACCCCATTTTTATTTTCAGTAAGTGGATGACTTGAATGCACAGCCACCATCAGTGGCTCTTCACGCAATAAAATTCGCTTGATTGCAGGATCAGAAATCCGTACTCGACCAAAACTGGCATCAATACGCCCTTCTTTAAGCGCGTCTATTTGCTCCATTGCATTCATTTGAACCAGTTTAATTTTTAAATACGGCTGTTGCTGACGAAACAAATAAACCACTCGCGGCAATAATCCATACAACAATGAACCACCAAAACCAATGCTAATCGTTTTTTTGATAATGCCTTCCCGCATGGTGATCGACTTCAACTGGTCTGCACTGGATAACAGTTTCACTGCTTGCTGATAAAAAAAATGTCCTATTGCAGTAGGTTTTAATGGACGACTTCCACGCTCAAACAGCAAAGCCCCCAGCTCAGTTTCAAGGTTTTGAATTTGACGACTTAAAGGAGGCTGGGCAATAAATAACTTTTCAGCAGCCTTGGTAAAACTCTGCTCCTCAACCACTGCAACAAAATAGCGTAAATGTCTTAATTCCATGACATTTTTCCTTTATGCAAATCTATATATTGATAAGAAGTCATAATACGAATGGAGAAATCCAACCTTGTTTAACTCAAAGCAGTCACACATCAAATTAAAGAAAAGTCTTCTATATAGATATTCCACTTTAGCCTTGCGATCTCAATAAGATAGCCAATTTAAATCTGAAAAATTAAACAAATTTGAAGTTGACAAACTGCAACGATAAACCTTTAATCTTGAATATTGTTGCATAAATGGAATTCTTAAATGCTGTCTGATCTTGATGATTTTTATTGCTTTGCCTTGGTGGTTGAACATGGCGGATTTAGTGCAGCAGAACGCGCCACCGACATTCCCAAATCAAAATTAAGTCGTCGCGTTTATAATCTGGAAGAGCATTTGGGGGTTCGGTTAATTCAACGCAGTTCGCGCCATTTTGCAGTCACGGACATTGGCATGAATATTTATCGCCACGCACAAGTCATGATGAATGCCGCCCAAGCGGCCCATGACTTGGTGGATCATCTCAGTATCCAGCCGCGTGGCGTGATTAAGGTCAGCCTCCCTGTCTCCATCGCGCAAAATGAAATTGCCAAAATTCTGCCTCAATTCCTCAAGACCTATCCGGAAATCAAAATTCAGCTCATTGTCAGTAATCGCCGTGTCGATATCATCAATGAAGGAATTGATGTTGCATTACGGGTACGCTCAAATTTAGATGACGATCCAAGTCTGGTGATACGCAAATTCGAAAACATCGAACAACACTTATTTGCCAGTCAGGCTTATCTAAATGAATTTGGTGAATTAAAACAACCGGAAGATTTAAGCCAGCATCACATCCTGAGTATGGTAGATGAACATCTCGATCAGCATATTGTGGTACATGATGAGAAAAATAATCAAAAAAAAATCAAGGTAAACCCGATGGTGATGGGATCTGATTTAATCATGCTTGCGCAACTGACAAGACAAAATTGCGGTATTGCCTTATTACCTGACACGATTGTGGAGGATTACGTCCAAAGCGGTGAATTAGTTCGTGTGCTCCCCAACTGGAAAGCACAGCATGGTATTTTCCATGCTGTTTATCCATCACGTCGTGGACTACTGCCTGCTGTACGTGTCTTTATCGATTATTTAGTAGAACATCTCAGTAAATATTAATTTTTTTCATGGCTGAACTATTAAGTGATAATGGCTGAATCTTTCAAGCAACCTTGCTTACAGTTTTCAGCCATCAATTGGCAAAACATACAACGATGCTCATCAACAAAATTTGAAACTTCACTTGATGTAATGAAAAATTTTAGACAAAAAAAAGCTTATCCGAGGTGGACAAGCCTATAAACTTTGAAAAAGAAACTACAGCTAGAATCTATAAGGCTATAGTACAAACAAAATACAGAAAAATCTAATATTTAATAAATATCATGAAAAAAAATAAAAAAATATTTATCAAACTAAAACAATAATTTAATTTTATAGCTCATCGTTTTTAAAACTTTATTAATACACGAAATAAAGTTATTTCAATTTTAAATTAAAACAGACTATTTCATTTGAATACTGTCAATTAAATTTCAGGATATGAACCTGTACCTTCTGGCCAAGGAGATAACAGCTCAAAACCGGTATCAGTCACAGCAACCATATGTTCCCATTGTGCAGTCAAAGAGCGATCTGCTGTAACCACGGTCCAGCCATCTTTAAGCTCTTTTACACGTGGCTTACCCGCATTGACCATGGGTTCAATGGTAAATACCATGCCTTTTTTAAGTATAAGCCCCTGACCCGGTTGACCATAATGCAGAACATTCGGTTGTTCGTGGTAAACCTTGCCAATGCCGTGACCGCAGTACTCACGCACAATGCTATAACCTTCACGATGTGCAATCGACTGAATCGCAAAACCGATATCACCGAGCGTTGCACCCGGTTTCACTGCATGAATACCTGCTACCATCGCTTCATAGGTCGTTTCAACCAGTTTTATAGCTTCAGGCTTCACTGTACCGACGTAATACATACGACTGGTATCGCCAAAATAACCATCTTTAATAATTGCAACGTCAATATTGATAATATCGCCATCTTGCAAAATGGTCGTTGGCGATGGAATACCGTGACAAACCACTTCATTGGGTGAAATACAGGTGGTTTTGGTATAACCATAATAGCCAACATTGGCAGGAATTACTTTTAAAGTATTTACAATGAAATCATTACAAATATCATCCAGATATTCTGTACTTACGCCCGGCTTGACATACTTGCCTATCATTTCTAAAACTTGAGCAGCCAAACGCCCTGAAATACGCAGTTTCTCGAGATCTTGCTCAGTTTTAATCGTGATAGTCGAAGCTTTCATGGCATCATCCTCATAAATAAGGCTTATGATTATAGCCCTTTTGCTAATTTTTTGTTTAATTACAGTGCATAAAGGAAAAACGATATTATCTTGCAAGATTTTAATGACTGATTTTTATACACTTAAACTGTCATTACAAAAAATTTAAATAGAGCACAAGGCTTTCAAAAAAAAGACTATTTTTCCTTATTTTCTTATTTTCCATTCAATAATCAACAATATAAATCAACCTAAATTCAGCCATTGGTTCATAGCTTTGTATATGCATATAAATAAAAGCCATAACCAGAATAAAATAAATTACCAAAATGCTTTTCTATCCTCTAAAATCGCTTTTTTGATCAATTCCTCTCCCTTCTATGACAAGTCTCCGTACAAGAGATATTATTGCCTTAGGTTTCATGACATTTGCACTTTTTATTGGTGCCGGCAATATTATCTTTCCTCCGATTGTAGCTCAACAAGCGGGTGAACATGTATGGTTAGCTGCTTTAGGTTTTCTCATTACTGCAGTTGGTCTGCCTGTTATCACCATTATGGCGTTATCGCGTGTAGAAGGATCCATCCAGAATTTAAGTTCTCCTTTAGGTAAAATCGCCAGTCTGATTTTAACTATCGTGTGTTACTTAGCGGTTGGTCCTTTATTTGCAACTCCACGTACAGCAACCGTTTCTTATGAAATCGGTTTTTCTTCTTATTTTGGTACAGAAAGTAGCAGCCTGCTCATTTACAGTGCAATTTATTTTGCCGTGGTGACTGTTGTATCTTTATACCCAAATAAACTGCTCGACACTGTAGGTCACTTCCTTGCACCCTTAAAGATCATTTCTTTAGCTGTGTTAGGTATCGCTGCGTTTGCAATTCCTGCTGGATTCATTCCACCTGCAATTGATAACTATGTGACTGCTCCTGTTTCTGAAGGTTTCGTGAATGGTTACTTAACCATGGACACTTTAGGCGCATTGGTCTTTGGTATTGTCATTATTCACGCGATTCATTCACGTGGTGTAACTGACAAAAAACTGGTGACTAAATATGCAGTGATCGCAAGCTTGATTTCTGGTGTCGGTTTAACGCTGGTTTATTTAAGTCTGTTCAAATTAGGTTTAGGCAGTCACGAAGTTGCTCCAAATGCAGCAAATGGTGCAGTGATCCTGCATGCATATGTGCAACATGCGTTTGGTGATGTTGGCTCTCTGTTCTTAACTGGAATGATTTTCCTTGCCTGTATGGTTACCGCCATTGGTTTAACCTGTGCATGTGCAGAATACTTCTCTGAACTAACTAAAATTCCTTATAAAATCTTGGTTTTTGTTTTGGTTGGCTTCTCGTTCATCATTTCAAACTTAGGTTTAACCAAACTTATTGCAGTGTCTGTACCTGTGTTAAGTGCAATTTATCCACCAGCCATTGTCGTTATTCTACTGAGCTTCTGCTGGAAGTTTTTCAATAGACCTACTTACGTTGTTGCACCTGTAACTGCGATTGCATTTTTATTTGGCATACTGGATGGACTTAAAGTTGCAGATTTTAACTTGCCTGAAATCGTTCAACATTTACCTTTAAATGCACAAAATTTAGCATGGCTAATCCCGTCAACTGTTGTGCTGATTATTGCTATTGTGATCGACAAAGTTAAAAAATAACCGAAAACTGAGGTCATTAAAATCAAGTTTTACCCAAACATGATTTTAAGCGTGATCAATAAAACATCCTGTTTTACCCAAATAGAGTTTTATTGTTTACATCCCTGAATACACAGTTTTCTGTATAAACACCATTCTAATAATGCTCGATAATTAATCGTTATTCTTCTCAACACCTCCTCACTTAGTATGCCGTATTTTCAGCTAATGGCATCAATATTGCTTTCTTATATATCTATCTCCTATTGTTGAATAAAGCTTATTTATTGCAAAGAGATACCATAAAATTTGGTGGCTTTATGCACTAAAAAATAGCTAATGTGTACATTTTGAATAAAATCCGTATATGAATTTATGCATTAACATAGTTTTATTACAAAATAATGACAATAGCTATTGAAATGCCGCTAAATAACCAGTACAACAATAGATACTAATCTGACTAAAACAATTAGGTTTAGGTCAAAAAATGACAGGAGGGGTGGAGATGTTATCATTACATTTCAATAAAGAAATCTTCATTAACGCTCTAAAAGCAAATAAGAACATGGTCACCTATTTGAGTACGACTGTTGCTCTGCTCGTGACATTAATTATTCATGGTTTAATTCAAGGTAATTTAAAGCCTGAATACTTTTTGTATGCTTTTATTGTTTCGATTGCCTTTTACATTTGGGCTGTGGTCGATCAAAAGTATCGTCAACAGAAACAAATTAATTCTACCGAATAAAAGATGGGTGACTCTCACCCATCTTAAAAAAAGCCAAGAAAAATTATAAATATTATCTAGTTAATCTTCTTAATCAAAATCCATTCAAGCCCATTATTGCACCAAGCAATAACCCTGCTGTCGCTCCCAATTCGCCAACCACCAAAAAAATCATTGCACTGCTAAGCATCCATTTTGGCAAATGCCAACGCCCCATTTGATGCGGCTGTTTAAACTGGTTACTGGTATCTTTAAGCCAGCCATGCAATACATAACTTAAAATTAAAAAACTAAAAAAGAATAGATTAATCAGTATGAAAATTAAGTTAAGCCCTTCAGACCAGACTGAAAAATATGCCAATACCGCAAGAATTAAACTGGAGGGCGCATAAAGCAAACTGCTTCTATGCGCAATATCGACATAATAATGGGCACGCGCCTGTTCAGAATGTCGTATTTGGTAATATTTCCATACCCCAGTCAGCATGCCAATCCAAAGAAAAATACCGCTAAATATAATGGCAAGCGAAACAGATTGATCTAAACTTCCTATATCCATTGATTTATATCCATATTTTTAGAATGCTATTCTGACTTTAAAGTCATCATTTGCGCAAGTTTCTTTTTGGAACTTGGGTACAGTATTAGCAAGATAAATTTATAGAATGTTCTCAATATGAGTATTTTTGAAACATTAGAAATCAGCTGCAAAGATGGATATTCGCTTAGTGGACGTTTTTACCCCAATCAAAATCCAAGTCAAAATAATTATCCTGTTTTAATTTGCCCTGCAACTGGCATTACCCAGCATTTCTATCAGGCTTTTGCAGAATGGCTGGCTATGCAAGGTTATGATGTTTTAAGTTTTGATTTCCGTGGTATTGGTCGCTCCCTACACGGCCCTTTAAGTAAGTCTGAGGCCAGTATTGTCGATTGGGGACAACTGGATATTCCTGCAGCAATAGACACCTTGTTATGCAAGACACAAGCGGAACAGGTCATTTTATTGGGTCATAGTGCAGGCGGGCAGCTTTTAGGCATTGTGCCAAACTATCAAAAAGTTGCCAAAGTCATTGCAGTTTCTGGCTCGACCGGACATGTGAAGGATCTAAAAGGCAAAACCAAATTGCTTGCCCCTGTCATGTTCAATATTATTTTCCCACTGGCGCGTATTACCAAAGGCTATGGTCCAACCCAGGCCATGGGTATGGGTGAAAACCTGCCTAAAGATGTGGCTAAACAATGGGCGCAATTTTGCAGCAAACCGGGTTATGTCATGAATGCGATGGGTAAAACCGTATTTGAAGATTATCACGCTGACATTGATTGTCCCATCACTGTGCTTTGGTCTTCAGACGATGAGATTGCCACGTTTGCAAACGTGAAAGATTTACTGCGTTTATACCCGAATGCAAATACCCAGATGATCGAACTCAAGCCTAAAAACTATGAGCATAAAGCCATTGGTCATATGTTGATGTTTAAAAAATCGCATCAAAACTTATGGCCGGTAATTGCACAGCAGTTGGTGGTTTAGATCAGATATAGATAGTTATTTGAAGGCTGCTGTGTTCTAATACACTTAGTTTGAGATGAGCCTCTTACAGTATATGGGCTTGACCTGTATACGACTAGCCCCTAACCATGGGGCTTTTTATTGTCTGAATGTTTTACAACAGACATTAAAAATGGGCTGACGATGATATCAACCCTTTTCTAGATGCAAGGATCTTAAATAGATGATTAACCAAAAAATGCGATGGTCATTTAAACCCCAATCGCGTTAATAATAGTTTTTAAAGATATATTTACTCAATAAACGATTAGTTAGATTTGATGTCATACACCCAATTTCGAGCTTCTTTGTCTGTGGTTGTTTCACACACATAGTAGTCATGATTCCACGCCTCTTGATGGAAGATTTCTTTCTTAACGTAAGTCACATTTTTTGACTTTTCGACACAGACAAAGCTATCGCCTTGGTCTTTGACTTGAGTTCCATTGAGGAAACCACCAATACAGAGGAAGCGGGATTGTTTTGCCATTGTTACATCAACTTTTTAAATCATTTTACAATATGGGGATTAAACGATTTATTGGATGAAGTGTAAAGTAGAACAATCTGCATAAATAAAAATGTGCATAAGTCCAATATCTAACCCGTACTATTTTTACTCATAAATCATTAGTTATTATCTTAGAGATAAATAATTATTTAGTTTTTCTACCCGACTTCTGAGATAAATAATTCCTCTCATACGTATCAATGAGCTTAGCCAAATTTTTATCAATCACATCATATTTCTCAGGTGTTCTTAACTTACTTAACATACTTGCCAAAAATTTCGCATTCAGTTTTATAATTAATTTTTTCTGCTCATTAAATATTTCTTTGCACCAATCCAACTCAGCACCACTTTTAGGTTCATTCAATTCACTTTTAGAAATTATAAATCCTAAACTTCCATAATTCCTTGCTAGATATGTAGACATTTGCCTATATTCAGCAGAACTAACCTCCTTAAAATTTTTTACTTCAAAGACAACTTGCCTAACTCCATAGTCTGCTCTAATCCTTTTCCATACAGCTGAAGCCTCAATATTTGTTGCAACAATATCTCTTCGTTGTGTAGCAAAACCGTTTGGATGCAGTTCAAAATTATCTAAATGAGAACTAAAAATAAGTTTTAGCACATTAAAACACCAATTTTCAAAATCGGAGGCACAATCCTTGCCGTCCTCGATCTCAACTAAAGCTGAGATTAATTGTCCAATTTTCTGTGACCTTAATTCAGGTGCAAGAGATGTAACTTGGATCTCATATTCATCGTTGATTTGTTCTGCATCATCTGGAGATAAAGCATTTTTAGACAAATTTAGTGCTATCCAATAACAAGGATGTATTAGTACATTATCATTTTCTCTAAACTCACGATCTGGATTTCGCCCATCATGACAAAATGTAAAAATATTACTTTGCTTATCATATATTCCTACAAACCCCACACTATAAAGAGCTCTCAGCACCCCATCTGCACCTAATAAACCGTAGTCAACTTTTTCTTTTTCATTTAAATTATTAATTGTCGTGAAATATTTTTCTACATGATTTAAAACAACACTAACTGACATTTTTGATGTCGTTCCCATAAAAGCGTTAACTGACGGTTTTATAGAGGGGAAAATTGTATAATATTCTTTTTGTAAATCATCTAAACGTGCTTTAGAGATCATTTTAGCAGCAGCTTCAATATCTCTCATTATTAAAGTATCTCTTGTTTCCGACAAGCTTTGATAAAAGGCTTTATTTAGTAAGGAGATGATATCTCTTGGTCTATAAAGAGTAAATTGTAGACATTTTTTAAATCCATCTTCACCTCTAAGTTCGTTTCCAAGACCTTGATCAGCAGTTACCCTTTCCCATATTTTTCTTGAATTTTCCAACTTCAGCTCTAAGCTTGAATTTATACGCTTAGTGACTAAATTAAATAATTGCCTTACATCCCAATGAATTCGAATTAATTCCCCTTCAATATTTCTTGTATAATCATCGTCATATCTCGCAACAGATCTTATGATATTATCTCGTTGAAAAATAACTACTCTAATTTTTTCAAATTTTTTATTTAATTCCACTCCAGATAATATTGTCCCCGAAACTATTGCTGCACCTATTTCATCATTTTCATAACCTTCATCTAATTTATCTACCAATATATAAATATTGTCTCTTTTCTTCGGTAAATTTTTATCAATAAATTTTTCAATATCTTGTAACTTTAAATCAAAGCTCAAATAACCTAATGCTATATCAGGATCCTCATGACGCTTTATTACTTCTTTAATTTTTAACGCAAGTCTCATAAAAAAGCTTGATTGATGAAGTTTGTTCCAATCATTGAGTTCTCTGAAAATAACCATATCATTATTACAGATTTCTTTTAATTTATAATCTCTTGCAAATGCATTTAATATTTCCAAATAGAAGCCATACTTTACAAATAATTTAGATGCGGCCCTAGCTGTCGAATAACTTGAATTAAAAAATGAGAATATTTTTCTAAAAAAAATCGTCTCTTGATCTTCTGGGGATATCGATATTGTGTAATTTTTTTGATTTCTCCATACTTCATTTAACTTATAAAATATTGCACTTTTACCTGTACCACGACGACCAATAACCACTGTAGCATCTTTAGATTCTATTAATGTCCTATATGCAGCAGTTTCTATAAAATTTACTTTCAAATTATCTTTATCATTTTCAGCAATTTGATCACCCAGTAAACTTGCTCTTATTGTTTTTGATTGCATAAAAAAGACCCCACTATTGTGAGGTCTTTTTTAACTCATTTTTGCATCAACTTCAACCAATTAAGTCAACTGAGCAGCAGCAATTTTCTTAGTATCAACATTCGCAGCAGCGTCTGTGTAGTCGCTCATTTTGTCAAAGCTTAAGTATTGATAGATGTCAGCTGACATGCTGTCAATTTGAGCTGCATATTGTTGGTATTCTTCTGGGCTTGGTAATTTACCAAGTACAGCAGCAACAGATGCAAGTTCAGCAGAAGCCAAGTAAACATTAGCGCCTTGACCTAAACGGTTCGGGAAGTTACGAGTAGAAGTCGAAACACAAGTAGTGTTCGGAGCTACACGTGCTTGGTTACCCATACACAATGAACAACCTGGCATTTCAGTACGCGCGCCAGCTTTACCATAGATGTTGTAGAAACCTTCTTCCATCAATTGACGTTCGTCCATACGCGTAGGCGGAGCAATCCACAAACGAGTCGACAATACGCCACCAGGAACTTTCTCAAGCAACTTACCAGTTGCGCGGAAGTGACCGATGTTAGTCATACATGAACCAACAAATACTTCGTCAATTTTCACGCCTTGAACGTCAGACAATAATTTCGCATCATCTGGATCGTTTGGACAGCAAAGAACTGGTTCAGTAATTGTTGCTAGGTCAATTTCATACACTTTCGTGTATTCAGCGTCAGCATCAGCTTTAAGAAGTGATGGGTTCGCTAACCATTTTTCCATGTTTTCTACACGACGAGCCATTGTACGCGCATCGCCATAACCTTCAGAAATCATCCATTTCAACATCGTAATGTTTGATTTCAGGTATTCAGCAACTTTCTCTTCAGAAAGAGTGATAGAACAACCCGCAGCTGAACGCTCAGCAGAAGCATCAGAAAGTTCGAATGCTTGCTCAACCGTTAAGTCATTTTCCATTTCTGTTAAGTCGATCTCAAGGATACGACCAGAGAAGATGTTTTTCTTACCTTTCTTCTCTACAGTTAAGTCACCTTGTTGAATCGCAACGTAAGGAATTGCATGTACAAGGTCACGTAGAGTGATACCAGGCTGCATTTTACCTTTGAACTTAACAAGAACAGATTCAGGCATATCAAGTGGCATAACACCAGTTGCTGCAGCAAATGCTACAAGACCAGAACCCGCTGGGAATGAAATACCAATTGGGAAACGAGTATGCGAGTCACCACCAGTACCAACAGTATCTGGAAGAAGCATACGGTTTAACCAAGAGTGAATAATACCGTCACCTGGGCGTAAAGACACACCACCGCGGTTCATGATGAAATCAGGAAGCGAGTGTTGCATTTGAACGTCAATTGGTTTTGGATACGCAGCAGTATGACAGAACGATTGCATCACAAGGTCAGCAGAGAAACCGAGGCAAGCCAAGTCTTTCAATTCGTCACGAGTCATAGGACCTGTAGTATCTTGCGAACCTACAGTCGTCATGCGTGGTTCACAGTAAGTACCTGGAAGTACACCTTGACCTTCAGGAAGACCACAAGCGCGACCAACCATTTTCTGTGCTTGAGTGAAACCTTTGCCAGTTGCAGCAGGTTGAACCGGAACACGAAACAAAGTAGATACTGGAAGACCTAAAGCTTCACGCGCTTTAGTTGTCAAACCACGACCAACGATCAGGTTAATACGACCGCCAGCACGAGCTTCGTCTAGAAGTACAGGCGTTTTAAGATCAGCTTCAGCGATTTGTGCGCCATCTTTGAACGCAGTTACTTTAGCAGCAGCATGATCAATTTTAAGAACGATTTCGTCGCCCATGTTCATGTTGCCAACATCGATCTCGATCGGTAACGCACCAGCATCTTCCATCGTGTTGAAGAAGATTGGAGCGATTTTAGAACCTAGGCAGTAACCACCGTCTTTTTTGTTCGGAATGTGCGGAATGTCATCGCCGAAGAACCAAAGTACAGAGTTAGTTGCAGACTTACGGCTTGAGCCCGTACCAACAACGTCACCTACGTAAGCAACTTGGTTGCCTTTCGCGATAAGTTCTTTAATTTGATTCAGTGGACCTACTTCACCCGGAACTTCTGGGTTGATGCCATCACGTACGTTTTTCAACATCGCATTTGCGTGCAATGGGATGTCTGGACGGCTCCAAGCGTCTTGAGCTGGAGACAAGTCATCTGTATTTGTTTCGCCAGTGACTTTGAAAACTGTCAATTTAATTTCAGATGGAACGTCTGGACGCGTAGTGAACCATTCAGCATCAGCCCAAGACTGCATAACAGCTTGTGCATTTGCATTACCCGCTTTTGCTTTATCTGCAACGTCATGGAACGCATCAAATACTAGAAGTGTTTTTTTCAACGCTTCAGCAGCAAGCTCAGAAAGTTCAGCATCATCAAGAAGAGCAACTAAAGGCGCTACGTTATAACCACCAAGCATAGTACCTAGTAAGTAAACCGCACGTTCTTTAGAAATTAATGGAGAATTTGCTTCACCTTTTGCTAAAGCAGCCAAGAAAGCAGCTTTAACATAAGCAGCTTGGTCAACACCCGCAGGAACACGGTTTTCTAGCAAATCAACTAAAAATGCTTCTTCACCAGCGGGTGGATTTTTTAATAGCTCAACCAAGTCAGCTGTTTGAACATCATCAAGTGGCTTAGGTGGGACTCCGAGTGCGGCACGTTCTGCAACGTGTTGGCGGTAAGCTTCTAGCACGGTGTTATTCCTCTTTTTTAAAAAATTACCTGTGAATTCCAGCTTGTATAAAGCTTCACAAATAATATGGACTGCTAAATTTTACTAAAATTCCAGTTAAAAGTTAATGCGCTACCAGTGTTTCTTCGTGATGCCCATTATTTTCTAAATAAATGATGCCCATATTGATCAATGAATCAGCAGGTTCACCCCAATGTACACCTTTAAGGATGATAATAATTAACTTTTGACTGAAACTCATACATAAAAAAGGCAACCTATATGTTGCCCTTTTTTTAAAAAGAAAAACATTCAACCTTAGTGGACTGTTGTTGCATTCATATATTCACGTAAATCATCGCGACAACCTTCAAATTTAACCTGAATTTCATCTTCATGCAGCATAGCATGGTCTGCGCTGGCAAATGAAATATGAACCTGATAAAGCTTCGTTTCTTGATCAATCATATGCTGAAGATAGACTTTATCGCCCAAACTGAGTACGTAATGACTTCCGCTCATCACGACAGCACCCTGTTCATCTTCTAAGAGCAAGTCTGCATTATGTAGATAACCCACAACGTCCATATAGCGCTCCTTAGCGTTTTTTTTTGTTGTTATTTTGATTATTCACTATTTATATAAGCTTTTCTATATTTATGATTTACTCAAATGTCACAATTTATGCCGAACATACTTAGGCTATTTTTAGACATTTAAATAACTGCCAATATAAAAAAACCGTTCCTTAGAACGGTTTATAATCTGGCATTTTATCGTGCGGAGTCGCGATACATTTTTCTATGATTTTTTGCTTGAATTGATTACGGCTTGCTTCAGGCTCTGCAGTAATTTCAGCTAATGGAAACGCATACACTTGTTCAATAATATCCAAGATGAATGTTTTGGTCGTTGCATCTTCAATTTTACTGGCATGTTCTAATGCGGCTGCTTTATCAATTGCATTTTGACGATCATACATAATTGTATTTGCAGCATTTCCCACACTTTTACAATAGCCTTTCCACTGCTCTTCAGCAGTTAACGGTTTTTTTTCAGCACAACCGACCAAAGCAACCAACACCATTAAAGTGAATAACTTGTTCATGAACCTTCTCCTGTTGGCTCTATCATAATCAAAGTTAAGGAAAATACGAAATAACTCATCGCTTATATAGCAAAAATCAAATTTCAGACTCAAATAAAGGGCATAAAAAAAGCCTAATCTGTGTAGATTAGGCTATAAACTCTTTTATTCTTTCGTTGGTAGCGGGAGCTGGATTTGAACCAACGACCTTCGGGTTATGAGCCCGACGAGCTACCAGACTGCTCCATCCCGCATCAACGAGTTAGCTTTATACGCCCTAAATCATAACAAAGCAAACTTTATTCCATTTCAATTGAAAAATAACGCATTTAGGCAGTCATTGCCCTGTTTTAAGCCCTAAATTCAAAATCATAAGACCCATGAAACTATAATAAGGAATGCTTAAAGTCGTTATGCCAGTATTTTTTTATGCCTAAGATAAGCAATCTAGAAAATTTAAGTCATTTTTTTCAAATAAGGTTTAAATAAAACAGTTTACATTCATGCAATAGAGTCTATTTATAATTTTAACTTAAAAAAATTAAAATATAAGAAACTGATTTATAATAAATAATTATTTAGTTACACATACAACACCTATAAAAAGCATCAATTATTAAATATTAGCTTGCACATTCTTAAATATGCCTGTATTCTTTATCTCAACTAGAAAAATAGTTTTGTTCTGGTAAATCTTTTTGTATTTCGCAGTTTTAGTCATAATCCTTCGTTTTTCAGATTTAAAGTTCCATTCATATTTTCAAGTTAACATCCGGTTTTTTATTAAGCCAACAAATATTAAAGTTTATAGGATTGTATTATGTCTAATACTGTTAAAGGTACTGTTAAGTGGTTCAACGAAACTAAAGGTTTCGGTTTTATTCAACAAGAAAACGGTCCTGACGTTTTTGCTCATTTCAGCGAAATCGCTAACTCTGGTTTCAAAACTTTGGCTGAAGGCCAACAAGTTGAATTCAGCATCACTCAAGGTCAAAAAGGCCCGAATGCTGTAAACATCGTAGCACTATAATTCTAAAATCATCCTTACATCTGTAAGGATAGTTTAAGAGTAAAAAGCGAGAGTTCACTCTCGCTTTTGTACATCTAAGCTTTATAAAAATATTTTTTCTATAATAAATAAGAGCTCTATTCTCAAGTCTCTCCTTTTGAATTTTTTACTCTCCTCATTGCAACTTTCATCTTTAAATCTTACGCTAATAGTATTTACAATCAGTATATTTAGTCATCAAATAAGACGTATTTTTAATTTAACTTTTATAATCCACACCAGTCAAGCACCTCAATTTTATTGTGTATGAATTGGTATCGGGGATATATGCTGCCTGGTTTTATTCATATGTTTTTTATTAACTGGCTTGGTCGGTTTCACAGCAGAGATTTATTTAGGTCACCTTTTTCTATACACTAGAATTTTAATGACTCTTACTACGCTTATTTTTATAAAATCTAAAAAATTATATAATACCCTATTTTTATAATGCTTAATACTTAGATAAAATGAAAAGCTGCTCATCGGTATAGGTGAGCAACTTTTCAGCTATCTTAAAACAAATAAAATAAATTAAAAAACTATATTTTTCATAAATTTAGAATCTCCAATTGTAGAATACATCTATTGCTCGCTCTAAGGACTGGCTCGCTTCTAAATACAATCGCTTGTTCATTTGATAACGCAAGGTCAATTTATTCACAGGTGTAAACACACCTACGCCATAACGAATAAACAAGTCTGGGGTAATATAACCCGTCACACTGACTTGGGTATCATCACCTGTTCCTTGTGCATCGAGTGCTAAACCACTCAAGCCAAAGGTACGACCAATTTGATTGGTTAAGGCACGTGTACCGCCCAAGCCCAGACTAATTCCTGCGGCAGCAATGGTATTGTTTACATCTGACTTAAAGCCCTCTGACTGACTAATACCACTGGTACCTTCATTAATGCGACCAGTAATAATGGCGTTTAAAGCTTCCTGTTCAGATAAACCAGCATCGTTATAGACCTGAATATTTGGGCTAGTTGCCGTTCCGGTAACCCGCACTCCCACAATATTTCCTTGTATACTTTTATTGGCATCAACATCTAAGGTTGGGTTATATAAAGGTCCATTAAAACGGGCAATCGCACGATTCAAATCCAGACTTTGCCCGTAAGCTTCAATTTTTACCTTTTGACTAACCCCAATTGCTCCATTGGCCCGCATTGCGGTTTCAAGCCCACGTTGTGATAAATATAAACGTCCGAGTAGTGGAATACGACTATCAAAACCTTGGAAAATCACTTGATTGCCTAGATTTACCATAACATCTGCACGAATATCCCATGGGCGAGCGGCTCTCAATATCGCGAGCTGATCTTGCCCTTCATGAACAATACGTACATCAGACGATACATTGATCACCGGCGCTGAAGCTTCAGGCAGAGAAATTAAGGCACGCGGAACTTCAACCTTACCATTTAAGCTTAACTTTTTCTGGAATGGCAAGACATCTAAAGTTAAATCTGGAGTGACTACTGCCGTAATTAACGGTGCTTGGCGAATCAACAGGTTTTCACCTTTTAAATGCAATTGAATACGCGGATCATTTTTCCAATCTATATTACCCGTTAATGCCCCTACACCTTGACCACTATTAAATGCGCCATTAATACTGGCATGATCTTGGCGAATTGATGAATAAACCTGAATATTGTTTAAATTCACCGGCAATGAAATCATACTGATCGCCCCATCTTTCAGGCGCATTTCACCATTGAATAATGGCTGAGTGAGTGTTCCCGATATTTTCCCGGCAAATGACAATGTCCCAGCAAGTGACCGAATATCCTGGATAAAGGGTTTAAAGACTTTAAGTTGGACTTGGTCAAAAGCCACTTCACCGCGCATGGGTTTGTTGGCTTTATAAGGATCAATAATCACATTGGCATAACCTGTACCAATTTCAGGGGTTTTAACATCTAAACGAACTTGTAGACCTTCGGATACACTTTTCGCAATTAAGCCAATTTCGTTATAGCTTAATGTCGAACCAATATCTTGGGGATCTTCTGCTGCCAAGCCAATCACGCCATTGCGTGTTACCAGTCTTGCATCAATTTTCGGTTTGACACCTTGTGCCCATGCAACTTTTGCGTATCCATTGACTTTACCGGTAATGGCCAGACCTTCAGGCATAAATGCGGCA
Source organism: Acinetobacter sp. SFB (assembly GCF_001647545.1). GTDB lineage: Bacteria > Pseudomonadota > Gammaproteobacteria > Pseudomonadales > Moraxellaceae > Acinetobacter. Next base: position 182,134 of record NZ_LSZH01000012.1, on the reverse strand, counting down.
AAGTCATTTAAATCGACATTTTGGGTAACAAAGGACACATTACCTTTGGTTTTACTGACACGAATCGGTTGATCGAAACACAATTGGCTTTGCTGACTAGACCAGCAATGGGCACCGACAAATAATTCAGATTTTGCAGTACTGTATATGACCGAGGCATTTTGACGCTGGACTAAACGCGCACGCAAAGAGTCAAAATCACCTTTCTGAATTTGTCCCAGCCAATCATTCTGTGCATTAAAACCACCTGCCAATTGCACATAAAATTTGGAAATTCTGTTCTCGGCCTGAACTTTTAATATATGGGCTTTACGCGTGCCTGCCAGTGAAATTTCACCTTGTTGAATCTCACGCGAACCACTACGCAGACTTTCCATTTTGGCAGTCATGAGCGTTGGCGTAAGTTCCGAGGTGGGTAACTCACCCTGTACACGTAATTTTTTAACACTGAATAAATTATTAAAACCAAAATCATCTACTGCCAGATTTGCCGTAGCGCGCAAGCGTGGTTGAGATTGCACATTTAAATAGCCATACGCACGGCCACGAAGCCCACTATAAATTTCATACAAGGCAGGTGCATTAATTTTTAATCTTAAGTTTTGTGCATTACCCATCGCTTGAATCTGGTTTTTTGCATAGGACAGATACAAATTATTGGCTTCAAACTGTTTAGGCAAGAAGCCTTTTTGATTTGAATCAATCACCATCGCCAAATTCCCTGTTCCACGAACAGGTTTATTATTAATGATACCGGCCAAATTCAATTTTTCGATATTAATGCGTTTTAGTGTATCGGACCAAACACCTTCAGTTTTCACATTACCAGATAGTTCACCACGTACAGATGAGACAAAATAATGCGGCTTAAATCTAACCAGAGACGCATTTACGTTCCAGCCTATGCCATTTTTAAGATGGACCAAACCACTGGCAAAAATTTTCCCTGCAATACCTGCATGCTGCAATTCAGCAATTTTGATCAGTTCAGGTGTGCCTGAAACTTTAAACTTAAGTAAGCCTTTACTTGCCTGAACATGACTTGCATTCAGTGCACCATCATAATTCACAGCAAAACTTTTAAAACCACCGCCTGACTTTTCATTGTTGAAAATCAGCGCCACCGTACTACGCCCGGTTAAGCGGACAGTTTCATTGTTATTTTGCTGTGCAAGACGGCCCGTTAAGTTAATTCCATTTAACTGAATAATTTGCTGATTTGGCTTGGCGAAACCAGTAGCTTTGATTTGTCCATTGAGCAAGTTTACCGGTGCAGCATCGACTACAGTTTGTGGATTAAAATCTTTGGCATTAATGGTAGCATTCCATTTTAATTGGCGCTTTTCACTCGGCAACTCCACTTTGCCACTTCCGCTTATGCTGCCTTTACCTGCTGCATAGCTGAAGCTTGGTACATTTAAATTATTATTTTTAAGGTTGAGTTTCGCCTTGTAGAACCCTTCAGGCAATATTCCTTTATCATGTTTAGTCACAGCCGTTGCGACATGAATATCTTGACTGCCTTCCACCAAGGCCATTTGGACATCACCTGATTTACTGCTTAACCAGCCTACATAAGGTACGGCGCGGTCAATATTTTTCCACGCAACATCAAGTAGCATCGGATTGGGCTTTTTGCCTTTTTGCTCGGCTTGATCGAGTTTGATATTCCAGGTTTCATACCGGTCAAAATCAACCAATGCGGTTAAATGCATACCTTTGTCTAAACTACCTTTAGAGGCAATTTTACCATCCAGACTTGGCGGTAAAAAATCTTGGACAACTTGAGGGATCAGTTTGTCTTTAGGATTAATCTTGTCCAGACGACCATTCATATCCCAAGTCACCAGATCTTTCCAGCTCACCACACCTGCAACATTCACGGCACCATTCATGAGCTGGCCATTTAAATTGCTAATCTCGAGCTGATGAACTAAATCGGTATGCATACTACCGTTATACTGACCTTGTGGAATATTTTTACCACTCAAATCAGTCGCAACATCGATATTTAAACGCTCAATATCACCATTAAATTTCGCCACACCATCTTTACTAAACAGCTTTTGTTCAGTCATTAATGGCCAGTGATATTGTTTGAACTGCAACTCGCCAAACATCGGCACATGTTTACGTACCGGATGAAGCACCACCCAACCGGTTAACAAATCCGGTGTATTGGTTGCCACGCCCGCCTGAATCGTATCTAAAGTACCTCGAGCCACCACTTTAATATCATGAATATTCAAGCTTTTATTCAAAGATGGTATATTCAGATCACCAACAGCATTTAAAGGATACTTTCCTTCAAACTTCATATCTCCTGTGGCATTTTTTACTGACAGATAGCCCATATCCATGCGCGAATCTTCAAACTTGAGTTCTGTACCTGACCAAAGTGCTTCATTTAAATGAATATCATTAAATTTAACGCTGGTGGTTGAAGTTTTAATCAATAGATGATCAACATCTGCCGTGTCCAAACGCAAAACAAAAGGCAGACGGATTTCATTAAATTTAAACGGTTCATCACTGGGTGGGTTTTTAGTGATAATTTGCAGATTACGCACATCTGCACGATTCAAATGAATTTCTTTGTTTAAAATGGCACGCCAGCCCAAAGTCACTTCGGCACGATCAATCTTGACATCCACAGGTTTTAAAGTGATCAGGATATTTTTTAGAATAATGCCTTTTAACAGATTACCGCCTTCATATTCATAATGAATAATCTGTTGGCGCTCCAATACTCGATCCAGTAAAAATTTACTGCCTTTATCGGTAGTAAACATCACAGCGAAGGAAGCAATAAGCAGAACCAACACTATAAGGAGTGTGAATAACACACTCCTTAAAATGCGACGTTTTTTTGGTCGAGGGGTTTCTGTCTCTGGTTGCTGGTCTACTTCAGCCATAATGCTCTCTAAAACTTAAAATTTATAATTGTGAACCAATAAAGAAATGAATACGGATCGGATGATCATCATCAGAAATACCTGAAGCCACATCTATACGAATTGGACCAATTGGCGATGCCCAACGAACCCCTAAACCGACACTATATGCTGTAGGCGTATTGAAATCTTTGTCGTATGCATTCCCCACGTCACTAAATACAGCTGCACGCCAGCCTTCTTTAAATTGATAGTTATACTCTAAAGAACCTACCGCTAAAGCTTGGCCACCCAGTTTAAATCCATTTTCTTCTGGCGATAAACTTTTATAATCAAAACCGCGAACAGTTTGGTCACCGCCTGTAAAATAGCGCAGGTTATAAGGAACTTTGGTAAAATCTTGTGCAAAGATATAACCGACGTCACCACGTCCCACAAACTGATGGTTATCGTTTTCCCCCAATGAATAGATAAAGCGCCAACCCGCATTCACAATGGCCATATCTGCATCGGACAGTAAACTTTCACTGCCGAGTTCTACTTTATACGTCTGTTTAAAACCTTTGCCTGGATTGACACGTTTATCACTGGTGGTACGAGAAACCTCATAACCAAATAGTAAGGATTGTTGCTGTTCATTGGTGTTTGCTAAAAATGCATCAGGAATTTCTTCAGAATCTAGCACACCATCTTGAGTAATACGATCTAACCGATAACGCATACCAAACGTATGTTGCCAGTTTCCGCGCGGTCTTTTAATAATTCGATCCACACCCGCAACAGCAGATTCAATCATCAATCCATTGCCTTGGGCAACATCTTCCCGTTCTTCACGCTCATAACCGCCCACCAGACTAATATAGTCATTTAATGGATGGTGATAAGGAATATTATAACGGCCGTCAATCGACTGGCGAATTTTGGATAATTCCAAGTTGGCATCAAATGAATGCCCACGGCGGTTTACAATGGCACGGCGGTACTGACCACGAATACGTGCACCGGTATCACTACCATAACCGGCACCCACTTCGGCACTGTTTAAACGGTCTGCGTTTAAAGTCACGATGACTGGAATTTTCTTTTCTTCACGCGCTTGAGCTTTTAAACGTTCTTCTTCAGACTGTTTGGTTTCTTGTTCTACTTGTGTTCGATACAGATTTTGATTAGCTTCTGTACCGGTCTTACCCGCAAATTGTGTTTCATCCACAACCGATTGAGTCACTTCTTTTGCAGAAACAGTCTGTTTTTTATCCTGAACACTGGCTTCATTTTCCGATATTTTTTGCTGATCTACCAATGCTTGAATGTCAGGTGGAAGCTCTAACTGTTTTTCAATCGGATCTGGTTTCACTGCATCAACCAAGGTGTAGTTAAAATAACGCGAGTTGGTCAAGTTGTTTGCCAAGCCATTGACCCGCCAAAAGGTATAATCAGCGCCATCTTCCCACGACACCATACTTTGCAATACATCCATATCGATTGGAAATGGTTTCGATGCATCACTCATCCGAAATTCTACGGGTCCTAGTTTATAGCGATCACCTGTTTCATAGCGTAAATTGATATCTGCGGTATTTTGCGGCTGAGCAACTTTTACATCATGCAAACGCCAGTAACTGTCAAAATAACCATTGTTGACCGCGGCATCATTAATACGTGTTTTGGTTTGTTCATATAAACCATGATTCAAAATATCACCGACATCTTGATCGGGTAGTACGCTGATCACCTGGAACTGCGCTTGTTGTTCACCTGCGCCACTAAATTCTACATTTTGTTCTTGAATCAGCACAGGTGAATTAGGGGTGACATTGACCCGAACCCGATTCTCACTCAGTTTCTCAAATTTAAATTTGGCATTATAAAAACCGACTGCTTGAGCTGCCTGATTTGACATGGTTCTTAATTGTGGCAGTGCTGAAGGAAAATCACTAAAGGATTCTTGGGTAAAACTGGAAAGCTTGCCCTTAAGATTATCTTTTAAATTTTCCAAGGCTTGAGTATAAGCTTTACCTGAAACCTCACTCGGGTTTTCAGCTGATGTAAAGACGACATCCGCACTAATGCGTGCAACTTTTGCAGTATTCAATTGACTTGATGGTCGTATCTTATAGAGCCAACGCTTAAACAAATTCGGTTCTTTGACTTCATCTGCAACCGCTAACTCGGGTAAAGTTATTCCCGCTTCATTGGCTTCAACCACAATTTTACTATCGTCTTGAATGCTCGACATCAATTGATCAACATTCACGGGTGCTTGATTAATTTCTACCAGTTCTTGTTGAGTCGCGTCAGAAACCACCACTTCATTAACTTGTCCAGCACGATATTGCTGCGCCTGATTTTTCGCATTTTCAGCTTCACGAAAAATTTCGTCTGCCATGGCTTGGCTGACGGGGGCAATGGGAAGTTCTTCTAAATCTTCAAATCCAATCGGTTTAAATTCTTCTAAAGTTTGTCCAGCCTGTTCTTGTTGTTGCAGCATTTGCAAACTATCCAGCTCAGTTTTATTTTCCTGAAATTTTTCAATTTTTTCTATTTCTTCAGGACTATCCATTCCTTGCTTAACAGCTTCACTCTTGAGTTGTTGTTGAAATTCTGGTTGAGTGACCGTTGAATTAGGTTCTGTTACTTGTGCAAAACTTTGTTGAGCAAGTAATATTAAAAAGAGACTAAAACAAAATTGTTTATGTTGGTCATCCCACTTTATGAAAGAGCTGACACTTAGTGTAAGAGTCGACTTTTTAAAATTCAGTTTTGAAAGCATAAAGAACTCTAAACTAATATAATATTTATAATGGAAATCACCAAAATCGGCTTTCGAACAAGCACAAATCTATTGGAATTTTCACAAAAGTATAGGTTGAAAATATAATACATGATTTTTTATAGTATTTTACCAAATGCTCACATTTCTTAATAAAACTTAATGAAGCCCATAAACCATGGAAAAAAATGAACATCTTTTAGCTACACGTCGATTTTTACCAATGTTTGTCACTCAATTTTTCGGTGCACTGAATGACAATGTCTATAAACAATCCCTGTTACTGGTCATTACCTATGGTTTGATCAATCAGCAAAGCGCCAGCGTCAGCACCCTGAATAATCTCGCAGCCTTATTGTTTATTTTACCCTATTTTATTTTCTCTGCCACAGCCGGACAGATTGCGGATAAATATGAACGTTCACAACTGGTACGAGCTATTAAAATACTCGAAATTGTGATTATGCTGATTGGTTCTGCTGGCTTTTTACTCGGGCATTTATGGCTATTGTTAACTGCTTTATTTTTAATGGGTGTGCATTCGACCTTCTTCGGTCCAATCAAATATGCCATTTTACCTGAAATTTTAAAACCCAATGAACTCATGTCCGGAAATGCCCTGTTTCAATCTGGCACATCCATGGCTATTTTAATGGGTATGATTTTAGGCGGAGCAGTGATTTCTGCATCAGATGGCAATCTGGTCTGGATTAGCCTGACGGTGGTCACTATTGCTGTTCTAGGCTATATTTCGAGTCGTTTTGTTTTACAGCAAAATGTCACTTCCCCCGACATTAAAATTGACTGGAACTTTTTCAGAACCAGTTTTCAGACATTAAAATATGCCAAAAGCCTACCCATTATTTTTATGATTTTATTGGGTAATTCCTGGTACTGGTTTTATGGGGCAACCTATCTGACCCAGATTCCCCAGTTAACTCAACAAAACCTGCATGCCTCGGAAAATGTAGTCAGTCTACTTTTAACCTTCTTCTCTGTCGGGATTGGTGCCGGTTCATTATTGTGCCGCAAAATTGGCGGTACAGAGGTAAATTTAAAGATGGTCCCCATTGGCGCCATTGGACTAACGGTTTTTGCTTTTTATTTGGCAGCAAGTTTAGCATTTGTGCCTGAACGTAGCGGTGAAATGCTAGGTTTAAAAGAGGTCTTTAGCCAAGGCTGGAGCTATTACCATGTCATGCTGGCTGTGACATTACTCGGGATTAGTGGCGGTTTTTATATCGTACCTTTATACGCCATGATGCAAGCCTTTTCTCCACGCTCACATCGTGCACGTGTAGTAGCGGCGAACAACATTTTAAACGCAGTATTCATGGTATCCTCGGCTATATTTTCGATTATCATCTTAAGTATATTCAAGATTGATATTAAAATACTTTTCAGCATTACTGCTATTCTAAGCGCAATTTTCACTACATGGCTCCTGTTTAGGCTTAAGCCTATGCTTGCAGAACAGCAAAAAGACGTTTCAGAGGATTAATTTTATGCGTGAATATACCGGTATCGACAAATTTATTCATTCGTTTGACCAGGCGCTTCGCAGTCTGGTTCCCGGAACGACCTCTGCACATCGTGAAAATCCCGGCAATACTGTGGAAACCCAACTTGGTGTCAGTGAAGCACGTCATGTTGCAGGCTTAATGCGGGTGAATCATAGCGGCGAAGTATGTGCACAAGCCCTTTATCATGGTCAGGCTCTCACTGCAAAACTACCCAATGTACGCCATGAAATGGAACAGGCCGCCATTGAAGAACAAGATCATTTGGCTTGGTGTGAAGACCGTTTAAAAGAACTGGATAGCCATACGAGTTTACTCAATCCGGTCTGGTACGGTCTGTCCTTTGGTATGGGTGCTATTGCAGGAATTGCCGGTGATAAATACAGCCTGGGTTTCGTAGCTGAAACTGAACGCCAAGTCAGTCTACATTTAGAAGACCATATCAAGCAGTTGCCGGAGCAAGATGAGCGTTCACGTAAAATTCTGGTACAAATGAATGAAGATGAGTTACATCATAGAGATACAGCATTGAATGCTGGCGGTGTGGATTTACCTGCACCGGTACGTATTGCCATGACTGGCATTTCCAAGTTGATGACCAAGACCAGTTACTATATTTAACTGGTTTTAAGTGATTTAATGCCCGCATGATTGCGGGCTTTTTATGCTTTTTTCTAATTTTCTTGAACTTGATTTTTTTAAATTATTTTTTGCGGTAATAAGTACAAATGCTGTAAGCACCACGTACTATCAAAATACACGCAATAACACTAGCGACAATATAAAAATCGTGATGATAGGGTAAGTTTTTCTGCCAGAATACATGTAACCAATGACTCACTTGCAAACCCACACTCACAATTACAAATGCCCACATAAAACAGGCAGCAATATTGACCAGCATGTATTTCAACACAGGATAGCCTTTGATCCCAATTGAAATGGGTAAAATTGTACGCAAGCCCCAAGCAAACCGCATCAGAAAAATAGTTAATACAGGATAATCTTCAATAAACCGACTTGATTGCTCAAACTTTTGCGCCAATTTTGGTCTCTTTTTAATAAATTCGATGCCATAGTGTTTGCCGATGTGGTAATAGAGTTGATCACCCAAAAAGCCCCCCAACATGGCCACAATAATTAACCACCAGAAATTAAAGATATGCTGATGTACCGCATAGGCTCCCAGCATAAGAACAGTTTCACCTTCAAAAAAGCTACCTATAAAAATGGCAAAATAACCATAGTGTTGGATGAGATCGGTCCAGTTCATCATTTCTTAATATGTTTGATAATCATTTTACTATCTTCACCATGTTGCTATTCATTGCCAAGACAAACTTGGTAGCTTTTTTAAGCATATATATTTCATCAGCAAAATAAAATAATTTCTCTGCCTATTTTGAAATCAAGTCACTGAATATATGTAAATTATTTTCAGAAAAATGTGTGTTTCAAATTATGAATAATTCACAGCATTATCGCTTATGTTTACCCTCCAGGAGATTGTGAAAATCGTCTATAAGCTGTATTCCACAATAATTGATCATTTATAAAAAAAGCCCAACTTCCTGTTGGGCTTTTTCGTATTTGCTGATTAAGTACAACGCCTGTCGTACCGCACATTCCTTATGTTGTTTTTTATTCTTTTTATTGTCTGGAACATCCTGTTTTCTATGTATCCATCATAGGAAATTTCATTCCGATCGTATAGCTGCAAAGCACTGGAATCGTTGTAAGCATATGCCTACAAAGCAGGCTAAACTCTGTCCCCCCTTTTATCCGTATAAATTGGGGATAATTAGAGCAGTTGATGAATTGATAACACACAAGAAAACATTCAATCGGTTAAATATCAAGCATTCCTATTGGCGGAATATAGCATTTGTGATAAAAAAGCTGACTTGTTTCCAAGCGGACTTTTTATAGTTTTTGAGCTTAGCTTAACTCCTATAACAACATGAAAAATAATAATTTATTAGGCTACCTTATTATTCATTTAAAATCCTGTGCTTGACTATGATTAAAGATCCTAGTCTGCAAAGATCAGGCTCTGTAAATGATCTATCACCTTCTCTGCTTAAGATTTGATTATTTTTTATAATTTTAATCCGTCAGTGTTTATCAACACTCACTTATTTCCATAGTTTTTGTTGTTAAAGCCAATTCGTATAATCCTTCTAGATTAAAGTCATAATTTGCTTAGGCTATTTTAAAAAATATAATCATTATCTGATGAACTTAGTAAGCTTTAATCTACCCAATGCACAATTGGAAACTGATGTTGCTCATGTTGAAACTCGACACTCTGCCAAATATCTAGCATCGGAATTTTGACATCAGTTGCCAGAGGTAATTTCTTCGGATTAAATTGCATACGAGACAAGTCTTCTCCCCATGCAATCAGATCCACATCTAAAGAAATTTGATGTGATGGGCGTACACGCCCCGAATCATCTTCCATTTTTTTGAGGATAGCTGTCATTTCATCTAAGCTAATTTTAGTTTTGAGTAAACACGCAGCATTCCAGTAGTCTGCACCCACGCCATCGCGACATGGAATTAAATAAATTTCAGAGAATTGAACCTGTCCAATTTCAGCAATCTGGGCAAATACCTGCTTAAAATGGTGTTCAGGATGACAATTACTCGCCAGAGCTAAGGCGAATATCGTTTCGGTGGCGTTCAAGACGAATTCCTACAGAATTTGCTTGCGCGATAATGGCAGGCTTACGGATCGTAATCATAATCGATTCAACCGCAGGAAAGGTAGTAAAAAGCGCATTGAGAACAAGCTTTGCTGCATGTTCAATCAATTTTGGCTGTGCTTTTTGAATAACCGTGGCAGAAATTTCGCAAATTTCCGCATAATTCAGCGTATGTTCCAGTTCATCAGAATGAGAGGCCTGTTCCAAACTTGTCTGGATGGTCATATCAAGCATCAAAGGCTGAATGATTTGACGTTCCCAATTGAAACATCCCACCACTGTCTCGACCTTTAAACCTTCAATGATAATTGCATCCATGTTTTTATCCTTTACTGAATTTGATTTTTGAATCTCCTGAATATTCCTTTAAAAAAGAAAATTCCCTCTTTGATAAAGAGGGATTTAAGGAGATTTGCTCAATAATAACTTAGTGTTTTCACAACACCTTTGGATCAAGAGTTTGCACCATTTGCAAACGCTGGTCTGCATAAATATCGGTATATGGCGCGAGGATGCGCATAAAGCGATCGAAATACAGCATTTGTTTAAACAGCAAGGCAAAGTCACGCGGGAAGCGAATACCGTGACGCTCACCGACTCCAACCATATCCATCATAATATCGTTTAAATCTGCGGGATTTGAGCTTAATATTTGTTGAGGATCAGCCATTAATACACCACTAAATAACCGCTCCAGATCATCGGCCAAAACTTGTGTATCAATTTTCTTGTCGGTCATGCCCATTTTCAGCATGTTTTCTGCCATCAGGTTGTAATCCGTTTTTTGCAGCGCATCCATAAATGCAATGGATGCAGTCCATACTTCAGGATTAAGCTGACCGACAATACCAAAATCGATAAAACCGACACGCCCATCTTCAAGCAGCATCAGATTGCCTGCATGCAAATCGGCATGGAAACTGTTACACATCATCAAGCTACCAAACCAGGTATTCATGGCGGTAATTAAAACCTGAGACGGATCTTTAGAGACTGTTTTGACCACATCAAAATCAGTCAAAGGCACACCATAAAAACGCTGCATGGTGAGTACGCGACGGGTTGAATATTGGTGATAAACTTTTGGTGCTGCGGCTTTTGAATTTTGAGTCACATTCAAATAGTTAACGAAATCATCAAGATTTTGTGCTTCTTCAATAAAGTCGACTTCACGCACCATACGGGTTTTAATTTCATCGACAATATCGGCAAGTGATGCAAATTTAACTTTTGGTACCACTTTTTCTAAAACTTTAGTGGCCCAGTGCAAGACGTTTAAGTCGGTATATAGAATAGTTTCTACACCCGGCTTTTGCACTTTAATGACGACATCTTCGCCTGTCACAAGTCTAGCTGCGTGAACTTGTGCAATAGAGGCTGAAGCTAAAGGTTTTTCCTCAATTGAAGCGAATATTTCATCCAGATTTCGGCCTGCAAATTCAGAGGCCAAAACACCCTGAACATAACTAAATGGCAAAGATGGGGTTTGATCTAAACAGCCTTGAAATTCTTCAACATATTCACGTGGAAACAATGAAGGCGTACTGGCAATAAACTGCCCAAGTTTAATGTAGGTTGAACCTAATGATTCAAAAGTTTCACGCATCAGTTTTGCGTTACTTGGTTTTTCTGTGGCGTATTTAATGCCTGCTTTTGCTGCAATGACAGCTGTTTCACCCACACGGGCAACCGAACGCAGTCCATCTAACCAGATATTGTTTTTCATAATGTCAGCTTAGAATTAAATTGTAGTGAGTGTAGCAAAAAAATATTCGTTTGCAGGTCTATCTTGCCTGACAGATTGGACAATCTGTATCTTTTTCGAAAGCAAGCAAGCGTTGTTTCATGCTTAATCCATCCCAAAGCATCAGTTTTTGTTTAAGCGGCGTTTTGCCCAAACCTAAATACAGCAATGCGTGATGCGCCTGCAAGCTTGCCATGACATTAGGCGTGGTCGCTAATACACCTGAGTCTGCACAGCGCAGGTTTTCATTGACATGCTGTTCTTTGGGAAATAGACATTCATAACAAGCCGATTGCCCTTCAACCATAAACAGTTGTCCCTGAAAACCAATAGCAGAAGCACTGATTAAAGGCACATTAAATTGCTTGCAGGTTTGATTGACGAGGTACCGTGTTGTGAAATTGTCGCAGCCATCTAACACCAGATCTTGATTTGAAATAAGTTGTTCTGCATTACTTTCATCCAGTTTTACGGCTTGAGATTCAATACGAATATGTGGATTAATCTGTTTTAAGCGTTTAGCCAGTATTTCGGATTTATAGAAACCAATATTTTCTTCTACATAGGCTATTTGGCGCTGTAGATTACTCATCTCAATCGTATCTGCATCAATTAAGGTGATTTTCCCCACACCCGCACGGGCAAGAAGTTCCGCGGTTGTACATCCAATTCCTCCGCAACCGACAATCAAGACATTGGCAAGTTTCAGTTTTTCCTGTGCTTCAATATCCCACCCATCCAGCAATATTTGGCGGCTATAAAGATGCATTTCTTGGTCGCTGAGTTCCAAATCAATATCGTACTGGGTCACTAGACATCCACATTATCCGCCTTTTCTGGTGTCACCGAGTATAGACAAATCAGCCGTAGTATTCAGCAAATCTATTATTACTTAGCCATTTTTTGTCTTAATTTTAATCATAAATTTGAATTGACTTGTAAATTACTTGAATGAAAAAATTAAATAAATACCTGAAATTTGACATATTTTTTATTCGCACTATGATCAATGGGTATTCGTTTAAAACATGACGATGCTATAAGTATTTATTGAATACAGGGTAAGCTGTGAGTGCCTCATAACCGCAGCAGTAAGTAATAGTTTTCCTAAATTTACTATGTACTTACGGACATTGGGAAAGACTGCTACCAACATTTTTTCCGTCGAGAGACGAACCTGAATTGGGAGTCAATGATGCTGTTCAATACTTTTAAGCAACTGCTATGCAAACATCACTTCACTGAATATCAAACCCAGCATTTCCACGTTGCCGAATGTTTAAAATGTGGAATTCAATTTCCGCATTCCAATAACCAAAACCGCCATTAATGGCGGTTTTTTTATTTCTATAAGATCTAGACTCTCAGTCAAAATAGACAAAGTACAACTAGACTGCTTTTTGAATTCCCTGCATTTTGGCAATTTCCTGTTGCTTGAGTAAATTGCGCTGAATTTTGCCACTGGAGGTTTTAGGTAAAGCATCCACAAATTCAATCTCCTTCGGATATGCATGTTTAGACAAACGTGAACGTACATATTCCTGAAGCTTACGATTTAACTCATCTGATGCTGAAAATTTCGGTTTGAGTACCACAAATGCTTTGACTACTTCAGTACGTGCCGGATCTGGCTTGCCAATCACCGCCGATTCCAATACCTCTTCACATTCAAGCAAAGTGCTTTCAACCTCGAAAGGACCTATACGATAGCCTGACGTTGTAATGACATCGTCAGCACGACCAATAAAATCTACCCCACCAAATTCATTTAACTTAACCGTATCACCGGTTAAATAATATTGACCCACAAAAGATTTAAGGTTATTTCCTCCATAACCTTTAAACCAGGTTAAAGGTGACTGAGTAAAGTCGATGGCCAATGTGCCGATTCCACCTTTTTCCACTTCTTCATTGTTTTGATTCAATACCGCAAAACGATGACCGGGGTTGGCAAAACCTGCTGAACCGACTTTCTTTTCATGTTCTAAAGCATGATGATTGGCAATTACCATCCCCAGTTCAGTCTGTCCATATTGATCATAAATATTCACGTTTAAATCATGGTTAAACCAGTGAATCACTTCAGGCGTTAAAGGTTCACCGGCACTGCTCACCACACGTAAATGCTGTTTAATAGATGAATCAAATTTTTCCTTAAATCCAAAGAACATTCGAAATGCGGTTGGCGATCCCGTCAAGTTACTGACTTTATATTTTTGAATGATCTGCACGGCGTTATCTACGCTAAACGCACGCTCATCCATAATGATGCTATGCCCAAGACTTAAAGGTCCGGCAATGCCGTAATATAAACCATATGCCCAACCGGGATCTGCCAGATTCCAGAAAGAATCTTCTTCACGCAAATCCACGGCATAAGCCATATACCCTTTAAATGCCAGTACCGCCTTTAAAGGAACAGGAACGGATTTGGCCAATCCAGTCGTACCGGAAGTAAACATCATCAGGAAATCATCTTCAAAGTTTTGCATTACTGGTGCAAAAACTGAAGATTGCTTGGTCAGTTCGGTCCAAAAATCTGCATCGTGATGACTTAATGTATTTAATGGATGTGCTGTTAAAATATGCGTTATGGCAACACCATGCAGTTTTTTACGCTGTTCATCATTGGTCACAATCAATTTTGTTTTAGCTGTATTGATTCTGTGTTCAATCGCTTTCGACTCAAACGCAGTAAACAATGGCTGATAAATTGCACCCATACGCCATGTCGCTAAAATCGTAATCAGCAATTCAGGCGTTCGCGGCAATAATCCTGCAATACAATCACCTTCTTTTAAGCCTACCGATACAAAATAATTTGCCAATTTCCCAGAAGCTTCTGCCAGCTGCTCAAATGTCCATTCGGCAGACTCACCATTGTTGCCTTCCCAAATTAGGGCTGTTTTATTTAAGCCAAGATAACGCTCGCAACATTCTACATAGGCATTGACTGACTCAGCTGTACCGACCAGTTGCTCTGCAAGAAAACTATCAAAATTAAACTCTTGATATGCTTGTTCTAATGTCTTCATGGCGACAACCTCTCATCCGTTATTTTATTAAACAAAGCTCCTGCTTTGCTGATCCATTTTGCTTATTTTTCTGACTCTAAAATGCCAAAAATCATTCAGCATTTTCAATTTTTTAGCTTCACTCTTAAATTAGATAAACATGCTTTCTCAGCTCCTGCAATTTCCTCATCCATCAGAAAATGTGCAGGATTTGAACACCGACCAAAGTCTAAAATTTAATCCCCAACAGATGAAGATTTAGATTTTAGTCACTTCACGGGCAATGACTAAACGCTGAATGTCCGATGCACCTTCATAAATCTGGCTGACACGTACATCCCGATAAATACGCTCTACTGGAAAATCAGACACATAACCATAACCACCGTGAATTTGAATGGCATCAGAACAGACGCGTTCCGCCATGGTTGATGCAAACAGTTTTGCCATTGAGGCTTCTTTTAAACACGGTAAATCTGCATCTTTTAAAGTTGCAGCATGGAAAATTAGTTGCCGTGCGGCCTCAATCTGGGTGGCCATATCGGCTAAACGAAATGCCACAGCTTGATGCTGAACAATCTCTACACCAAATGCTTTACGCTCATTGGCATATTCCACCGCAGCATCTAGAGCCGCACGCGCCATGCCGACTGATTGTGCAGCAATACCAATTCGCCCTGATTCCAGATTGGATAAAGCGATTTTGTAACCTTCACCTTCCTTGCCCAATAGATTTTCAGCAGGAATCCGGCAATTTTCAAAGATGATGGTTGCAGTATCTGAACAGTGTTGTCCCATTTTTTCTTCAAGACGAGAAACTAGATACCCTTCAGTTTCTGTCGGCACGATAAAACAGGAAATGCCTTTTTTCCCTGCAGATTTATCCGTCACGGCAAAGACAATCGCAACCTGCGCATGCTTACCGGTAGTAATAAACTGTTTAGTGCCATTTAACACCCAAGAGTCACCATCACGTTCTGCCTTGCATTCCAGTGCACCTGCATCTGAACCTGCTTGTGGTTCAGTTAAGCAAAAACAGCCGAGCCATTCACCTGTCGCAAGTTTGGTTAAGTATTTTTGTTTCTGATCTTCTGTGCCGTAGCGTTGGGTAATTCCGCAAGGTAACGAATTTTGGACGCTCACAATTGTAGAAATTGCACCATCACCGGCAGCAATTTCCTCTAAGGCCACAACAAGTGATACATAATCCAGCCCGGCACCGCCCCATTGTTCTGACACGGTCATGCCTAAAGCGCCAAGCTCACCCAATTCTTTTAATTCTTGTGCAGGAAATCTGGCAGTTTTATCACGTTCTGCTGCAGTCGGTTTCAGCTTGTTTTGCGAATAATTGCGCAACATGTCCTGAACCATTTTTTGTTCATCATTTAAAATCATTGAATATGCCTTTCATGGTCAGGTTTTTAAATTCGATATTTATTAAAATTTAAGCAATATTGGATACGCGACAATCCCATTCGCAACCTGAAATACTTCTGAAAGATAATGGTTCTGCGAGACAGTGGACTGTAATTCTAATTAAACAGGTTTTGCGAATGGAGATGGTTTTGCCTACTATTCCCGTAAGAAAAGTAGGTCAACCGAAGGTTATACACAGTCTTTACTTAATAATGCCAAGACTCCGTCTTCCTACTCAAAAGATTGATATTTATCTCGGCTGCATACGAATCGCGCCATCTAAACGAATTACTTCACCATTCAAATAAGCATTTTCAAAAATATGACCGACCAAGTGTGCAAACTCTTCCGGTTTGGCTAAACGGGGCGGAAACGGCACCATCTGTCCCAAAGCATCCTGTACATTTTGTGGCATGCCTTTTAGCATTGGGGTTTCCATAATCCCTGGAGCAATGGTCATCACACGAATCGCTTCACGAGCAAGCTCACGAGCCAAAGGTAAGGTCATTGCCACTACCGCACCTTTCGATGCTGCATAAGCAGACTGACCAATCTGACCATCAAATGCAGCAACTGAAGCTGTATTTACAATCACACCGCGTTCTTCCTCACCGGCTTTCAATTCATATTTCGCTATTAAATTTGCAGCAAAACGAATCATGTTGAATGTGCCGCTGACGTTAATATTCAATACTTTTTGGAACATGGCAAAATCATGCATGCCGTCACGACCAAGCACTTTGGCGGAAGGCGCAATACCCGCACAATTGACCAAACCATTCAGCTGACCATATTGCTGTTCAATATTTTCAAAGAATGTTTTTACCGCATGTTCATCGGTCACATCCAGCTTTACAAAGACTGATTGCTCACCTAAACGATGCTGCATTTCTAGGCCAAGTTCTTGATTCATATCGACCATAAGTACTTTTGCGCCTTGACCGACCAAATATGTTGCAGTTGCTGCACCTAAACCCGATGCACCGCCAGTTACTACAAATACTTTTCCTTGAATTTTCATCTTCTATTCCTGTTAATTCTTTGTATGAACACTCGACTTAAGATGCAGAGTAAATGCAGTTAAGCTAGAGTACAATTTCCAAATATTGCATCCTCTGTGATGGATTTGGACAATAAGTCACGGCAGCAAAAATACGGAATACGGATATCTGTACATGAAGGAACAAGACTTAAATTGCAGTAAAGGTACAATCTCGATCAGTCTGGTGCATGAGGCACTACTGTCTGCCGAGAATCAAGGGTTGAATACACAGAATATCCTAAGCAAATCCGGCATTCCGATTGAATTAATGCAATCCAGTAAAGCGCGGGTTTCGGTGTCGCAATACGCCCAGCTTTGGACTGAATTGGCGGATACCATGAATGACGAATTTTTTGGTATGGACAGCCATCCGATGCGTCGCGGCAGTTTTAAGCTTTTATCAAAATCTGTTATACATGCCGAAACACTGGAAACAGCATTACGACAGATTTTGCAATTTTTAAATCTGGTTCTGGATGACTTTATCAGCCAATTATTTGTTCAGGAAAACTACGCTTATATCGTGATTTATGAGCAAAAACAGACCAAAAGAATGTTCAGTTATGCTACCTATTTAATGCTGATTCATGGTTTGATGTGTTGGTTAAGCGGACAAAGAATTCTACTCAAGCAGATTCAACTTAAATGTAATGCTCCGTTGGATGATCAAGACTATAAAGTCCGTTTTTGTGAAGATATCCAATACAATAGCAACGAAAACTATGTACAGTTCGATGCCAATTATTTAAATATTCAGATCAAACAAGACATACAATCATGGTATCGGTTTATTCAGCAAACGCCACAGAATCTATTAGTACGCTTTAAAAATCCGAATGCCATCAGTTCGCAGATCCGTAAACACTTAATGAATGTTCCACCATCTGAATGGCTGGAGCTGAATGAAATTGCACAACGGTTAAATATGTCCGATGCCACCATTCAACGGCGCTTAAAAAGTGAAGGTATCAGTTATCAACAACTCAAAAATGATATACGGCGTGATTCTGCTATTGAATTTTTAACCAAAACAGACAAATCCCTCCAAGATATTAGCGATGAATTAAACTTTCATGATCCGAGTGCATTTCATCGTGCTTTCAAGAAATGGACGGGTGTCAGTCCCGGTACTTATCGTCAACATAAAGAGCAATAAGCGACTTATATTTACAAAGTCTAAAAATGATTAATTAATAGTATTAAAAATTTCATGCGTTTGAAAAAGCGCTATTCCGCTCATCGAAAGATAGTTGCATTTTATTCCAAAATAGGTTATTTTTCACTCAATTTAAAAGCATAATTTTATGCTTGACCTGCTGTACTCCTCCCCGTGAAATCACCTTAAATTAAAGGTTCTGACATGCTTAAGATGATTGATGTACTAGAACAAAACTTAGTACAAAATTTTACTCACTCTCTCAACACACCCACATCTCAATTTGATGAGCTTTTGAATCAAGGTATTTTAAATGCTTCTGAGTCAGCACTTCAGAAGGCTGTGGTCAGCTTTTTCAATCGTGAAGATGCCATTGAATCAGCACAGGCACTAGATATTAGCGCTGAACGTATTCAAGCTTTATAAACGGGCGTCGCTTTAAAAGATGATCAATATCTTGCAGATACTGCAAAAATTGTGGCGCTTTGCTTGGCACTCGAAACCGATGCTCTGAATCAATTAGACATATCGGAGTGTTTACAAGACTTCCCGGTATAAATCTAAAGTAAATTAAAAAAAGCGGCTTAACGAAGTCGCTTTTTTTGGCTCAATTTAAGCTATTTACTCCACCTCTATACGATATTTTTATTCATTCGCTTAAAACATGGCGTTAACTACCCGTTCTATTTTTTGCCGAATCGCTAATAGGTCAATCACAGTATTTTGAGCACCCATTAAGGCATCAATCAATAATTTGCCAATCACTGCCCCAAAGAGCATATCTGCCAGCAAACCCACGTCTAATTGCAGCTTATGCTGTGAATCTGGAATACGCTGAATAGATTCAATCAAACTTTGTCGGCTATTTACAATGCCCATTTGATAAAATGTTTCAGCCATCCCCTCCAGACCATAATTTTCAGCAATCGCTAAACGGCATAATTTCAAATGTCGTTCAGATAATACATATTCTGCAATTATATTGAGGTGCTGTTTCAAAGCATAAACAGGATCATCATGATTTTTAAAATCAACAGTCTGCTCCGACCATAGATATGAAGAAGAGATCAGTGAATTAAGCAACTCTCTTTTATCTGCAAAGTAAACATATAAAGTCTTTTTTGACATTCCTGTTGCAGTTGCAATTTCAGCCATCGTCACATTTGCAAAACCCTTTTCACCAAACAGCTTTTCTGCTGCGGCATAAATTTCTTTGCACCGATCTTCGACTGGCATGACCAAGGGCCGACCCATTTTTGTCATTTAACTCACTCATCAGGTTGTCTTGACTTAGGAAACTCATTGGTTTCTAATATGCGTCTTGTAAAAATTAAGATCCCATTTTAGCACTCATGACTTCTTCTACAAATCGTACCACACCGCTGCTTATTGCGGCACTCAGTACTGTTGGTCCGCTCGGGATTGATATGTATTTACCCAGTATTCCTGCTATGGCTGCCTCATTGAATTGCACAGAAGGTGCGATTCAGCTCAGTTTAATGACGTTTTTCTTGGGTTTGATGTTTGGACAGCTATTTTATGGCCCTCTATCAGATAAATTTGGTCGTAAACCGATGATTTATCTAGGTCTAAGCATTTTCGTCCTAGGCTCGATCGGCTGTGCATTTGCAGAATCAGTCATGCAGTTACACTTTCTACGCTTAATCCAGGGTCTGGGCGGTTCAATTGGTATGGTGATTGCCTTTGCTATTATTAAAGACCTGTATCACGGGCCAATGATGGGCAAAATGATGTCGATGGTTTTGGCTATTTTAGGTCTCTCACCGGTACTGGCTCCACTGATTGGTAATGGTTTACAGCATTTAGAATCATGGCGGGCTATTTTCATCTTTTTAGCCGTTTATGCAGCGATTGTTTTGCTTGCATGTGCAAGCTTATTGCCAGAAACACGTGCAAAAAAACAAAGTGCTTCCTTTAAACTTTCTAAAACATTCCATCATTATTTTACAATTTATTTTGATCGTAATTTTATCGTTTATGCACTTACGCTCTGTATTGCACAAGCCGGTTTCTTTGCATATTTAGCAGGTTCAGCCAGTGTTTTCATTACCGAATACAAACTTACTGCAACACAATTTAGTGTGCTATTTGCCATTAATGCCTTAGGTTTGGTTGCTGCAGCAATTTTTAATCCTAAATTACATCAGAAATTTGGTGCCATAAAAACCTATCGCCTAGTTAATACAGCTTATGTCATTGTCATGGGCGTACTGTTTAGCTTGCTTTGCATGGGCTATCACAATTTATATGTCGTATGTGCTGGACTGTTTATAGCTGTAACCTTGCTCGGTTTTATTATGCCTACCGGCAGTCAACTGGCTCTAATGAATCAACATGAACATACAGGAACAGCTTCTGCACTGCTTGGTTCAATGCAGTTCGGTACAGGTGCTATTGTTTCTGCAATTACTGGGGCATTAGCTACTTGGGGTGGCTTTGGACTGATTCTGGTGATCTTTATCTGTGCACTGGTTTCAGCACTAATGTGTAATACCTTATTTGAAAAAGCAGAGGTAGATATACCACAGCATTCGTTTAAATAAGCTTTTATTTAAATAGTCTTCCGTTGAATGGTTTCCTCGTTAAAAGTGCAATTAAAAATGCCGGCCCAAGTCGGCTTTTTTAATACCAGAATTATTTTGTAATTACTTAATAATTACAATGAAATTTCATTGTGTATTTATCCTTTCTAATCATTACTATTTTAATTTTATTCATTGCAATGTATCTTTTTGATATAAAGTAGAAAAAGTTAAAAAATGATTTTTATATTTCATAAAATTCAATCAGTTAAAATATTAAATTCAACATATGCAAAATTAAGATAATTTTATAAAAATTACTGTTTTCTCTTTTACCAGTCATGACTGGCAGTATTCCCCCTATACCAAGTTCTACAATTTTATGGGGTTTATATGCACACTTTCGGTTTTAAAACTAAAATATTATTTACCGCACTTACACTCGGTTTTGGAAGCCAGTCCAGTTTCGCGGCTCTCCCCGATACTCTTAAACTGGATTATGCTTACTATGCTCCTACCAGTCTGGTTGTTAAGGAACAAAAACTTTTAGAAAAAGCGCTGCCTAAGACTGAAATTAAATGGGTCTTTAGCCAAGGCAGTAACCGTTCACTCGAATACTTAAATAGTGATAGCGTAGATTTTTCATCGACCGCAGGTTTAGCGGCAGTCCTTAGCCGGGCCAATGGGAGCCCGATTAAAACGGTCTATATTCAAAGTCAGCCTGAATGGACTGCTTTAGTGGTTGCAAAAAACTCGCCGATTAAAAGTCTTAAAGATTTAAAAGGTAAAAAAATTGCAGCAACCAAAGGTACCGATCCTTTCCTATTCACATTACAGGCACTTGAAACTGCCGGTTTGAATAAAAAGGATGTTCAACTGGTACACTTGCAACATCCGGATGGCAAAACGGCGCTTGAACGTGGACAGGTCGATGCTTGGGCAGGTTTAGATCCCTTAATGGCGGCTGCACAAATACAGTCCGGTGCAAAACTGCTTTATAGAAATGTCGGGTTCAATAGTTACAGTGTTCTGAGTACTAAAGAGCAATTTGCCAAACAAAGTCCTGAAGCCATTGAAGCAGTCATTAAAGCCTATGAACATGCACGTAAATGGGCCAAAGCCAATCCGGATAAACTGGCAGAATTGCTGGCGCGTGAATCCAAGCTGCCTATTGCCGTGACTAAACTTCAACTCAGCCGAACCAATTTTGAGCAGAATATCCCCACTGCAAAACATATCAATGCACTAAAGAAATCGGGAACAATTTTGACAGAAGAAAATTTGGTTCGTTCAGACACCAATGTCAATAAGGTGATTGATCAACTGTTTGATGCAAAATATGCACAGAAGGTTGTGAAGTAACCATGAGTTTTCCTGCAACATCTCATAAGGCAGCTATTCAACCTAAAGTTGATAGGGCTACAGCTCCTGGTTTGCTTAAAGTCATGAGCAAGCTAAAAGGACTGTTCATTCCTGTTTTTACACTGATTTTGTGTGAAATTTTAGTCAAAAATAGTTTTATCGAGCCTTACTTGCTCCCAGCACCCAGTAGCTTGTGGGATTCTTTTTTACAACTGTCTACAGGTGATTTATGGATTCATATCTGGACCAGTACCTGGCGGGTTTTTTTAGGTTTCTTTATCGGTAGTGGTCTTGCTCTGATTTTTGCCATTCTGGTCGGTTTAAACAAGCAAGCCGAAGAATTTCTGGAACCTTCTTTTTCAGCACTTAAGTCGATTCCCAGTCTGGCTTGGATTCCACTTTTACTTTTATGGTTAGGCATTGATGAGACGTCTAAAATCACCCTGATTGCAATAGGTGCTTTTTTCCCGACTTATACCAATACCGTTGCCGCTATTCAGGGAGTAGACCGTAAACTGATTGAAGTGGCTAAAGTATATCGCCTGAAATACTTTCAGCAAATTAAAGAGATTATCTTGCCTGCCGCCTCACCCGGCATTTTAACCGGGTTGCGCAACAGTTTAAGTTTGGCTTGGATGTTTATGATTGCCGCCGAACTGATTGCTGCAACTAAAGGGATCGGCTATTTGCTCAGTGATGGACGAGAAACTTCTCGACCTGACATTGTCATCATTGCGATTATATTATTGGCGGTTTTAGGAAAAATAACCGATAGTTTAATGAAGGTGGCTGAAAACTGGCTGTTACGCTGGCGCGATGTCATCAAAAAATAAAGCGCTTTTCAGCGCTTTATTTTTAAATCGATCACTTTCAGTTATTTGGAACAACCAATCGTTACCCGATTATTGCCACCGTAATCTTTGATGGTTTGGATATCTTTATACCCATATTTTTTAAACAGTTGATACACCACACCGGCTTGGTCATAACCATGCTCAAGTGCGATCCAGCCATTGGCGGTTAACCACTTTTTACCGTTTTGAATAATAAATTCAATATCAGCCAAACCATTATTGCCTGCCACCAAAGCACGTCGAGGCTCTGCCGCCAAACCTTTAATGTGTTTATCCTGAGGATCAATATAGGGAGGATTCGAGACAATCACATCAAAGAACTGATTTTTTTCCAGCGCTTTAAACCAGCTACCTAAAGCAAATTTAACCTGAGGCAAATCATGCTTGTCGGCATTAAATTTCGCAACTTCTAAAGTCGGTGCATAAATATCAGTCGCTGTGATGGCCCATTCAGGACGTTCACTGGCAAGAGATAAAGCAATTGCACCCGTTCCAGTACCCAAATCTACGACACGTGCATCTTCAGGTAAGTCTAAATGTAAAACAGATTCCACCAGAACTTCAGTATCTGGACGTGGCACCAAAGTATCTTTGGTCACTTTTAAATCAAGCGTCCAAAATGGCTGTGAACCGGTCACATATGCTAAAGGTTCACCATCTTCGATGCGGTTTAAGGCATCGATATAAGCATTTTCTTGCTCAGCGGTCAGTTGCTGATCCTTTTTCATCACCAAATCAAAAGAATCAATTTTGGTGATATGTTCGAGTAACCAAGCATTTTCTTGGCGCTCATAACTTTCTGCTTCACCACGTAAGGCCAAAGCCTGTGCAATATTCAATTAACCACCATTCTGTTGTGCAAGCATTGCCAGCTGATCTGCCTGATATTCACGATGTAAACTGTCGAGCAATTCTGTTAAATCACCTTCCATCACCGCATCTAACTTATACAATGTTAAATTAATACGATGATCAGTCATCCGGCCTTGCGGATAGTTATAGGTACGAATACGTTCTGAACGGTCACCTGAACCGACCAAGTCACGGCGCATTTCCGAAGTTGCAGCATCGGCAGCGGCACGTTTGGCATTTTCCAGACGTGAAACCAGTAAAGCCATGGCTTTGGCTTTGTTTTTATGCTGTGAACGTTCATCCTGACATTCCACAACTGTTCCAGTGGGAAGATGGGTAATACGTACCGCAGAATCAGTTTTGTTAATGTGCTGACCACCCGCACCCGATGCACGGTAAGTATCAATACGCAGTTCAGATGAATTGATTTCAACCGAAGTATCGACATCCACTTCTGGAAGGATGGCAACGGTACATGCAGAGGTATGTACGCGACCTTGAGATTCGGTTGCAGGTACACGCTGCACACGATGCGCGCCACTTTCAAATTTCAGGCGACCATACACGCCTTCACCATTAATCAGGCAAATGACTTCTTTATAACCGCCATGCTCGCCTTCATTCTCGGACAGGATTTCTAATTTCCAGCCTTGAGTTTCGGCATACTTGCTATACATGCGATATAAGTCACCCGAGAAGATCGCAGCTTCATCCCCTCCGGTTCCGGCACGAATCTCTAAATAGGCCGAGTTGGCATCATTAGGATCTTTCGGAATCATCAAGATATTTAAGTCTGCTTCAAGAGATGCAATCAGCGCCTTGTTTTCTTGAATTTCTTCCTGCGCCATTTCCTTAAAATCAGGATCGGACAACATGGTTTCAGCAGTCTCAATATCTTTTTCAGCTTGAGTGTACTTTTTCCAAACTTCAGTGATTTCGCTTAAGTCATTATGCTCACGCGAAAGTTGACGAAAGCGTTTGTTGTCAGAAATGACTTCTATATCCGCAAGTAATGCGTTTAATTCTTCATGACGGTCAGAAAGTTGATCTAATCGTAAACGTAACGATTCTTTCATTTTGCAAAATATCTCAATACAACGGCTATCTCCATGCCTTATATGACATAGATCAGCTCAAAAAAATTGTGCCTAGTGTAACGATTCTCAGGTTTAAATGACATATATATTGTTGAGACAAGCCAGCTTATCCACAAGGATTTTCTAAAAAGAGGCTTGAAATGAATTTTGGTTTTATTCACATTTCAGTCATAAATACATATTTCAGGGTAATTTCTCCACATTGTTAATATAACTTTACAAAGTAGACACTAAACGCCACAACTCTGTTTACTCCTCTCCATATTTATCTAAATTATTTTTGTTACATTTGCTCCATCGAAATATCTTAATTAGAACGTCCGCTTTTTGGGACATGGAGTTCACTATGAAACTGAATACATTATTATTAAGTGCAACATTAGCTGCATCATCAATGATGGCAGTCAATGCTCATGCCGACAATTCAACTCGTATTGCTGCAACTTCTGCTTTAGGTAGTGTGGCGGGTACTGCCCTTGGTAAGCAAATGGGTGGTAATACTGGCGCAATGATCGGTTCTGCAATTGGTGGCGCTGGTGGTGCTGCAGTTTCTGCTGATCGACGTAATCGTACTGGTGCTGCTATCGGTGGTGGTCTAGGCGGCGTAGGTGGTTATACTGTAGGTAAAAGCATGGGCGGAACAACTGGCGGTTATGTTGGTTCAGCTTTAGGTGCTGCCGGTGGTTCAGTTCTGGGTAAAAAAGTATCAGAAGACCGTCGTGCCGACCAACGTTCTTACAAAAAACATTCTAAAAAATACCGTCGCAGCCATCGTTAATTCATCAGCATTCGGCTGAACTTAAAAAGCACCTTCGGGTGTTTTTTTTGCATCATCATTATTACTTGTTAATTATGGATAAATTTGGCAGAAAAAAACACAAACGATGAACAAGTCATCCATCTTCAATGCAACGCCCTCTACTATCTTAGACTTAAGATATAACAAAAGATTCAACTGGAGTTCACCATGAAATTTAATTCAATTCTATTTGCTACAGTCATTGCAACTTCTGCTATTGCCACTACAACAACTTATGCAGGCAATACAACCAATGTTGCTTTAACCTCTGCACTTGGTAGCGTCGTGGGTACTGCAGTGGGTAAACAAATGGGTGGTAACACTGGGGCAATGATTGGTTCTGCACTTGGTGGTGCGGGCGGTGCTGCTGTTTCAGCGAATAAACGTGACCGTACCGGTGCTGCAATCGGTGGTGGTTTAGGTGGTGTGGGTGGCTACACTGTAGGTAAAAGTATTGCCGGTACAAATGGTGGTTATATCGGTTCGGCTTTAGGCGCAGCTGGTGGTTCGGTACTGGGTAAAAAAGTAAGTGAAGACCGTCGCTATGATGACCGTACAGACCGCCGTTATAATAGCTATAACAACCGTCGCTACAATCGCCGTTAAGCGTCAGATTTAAACTTTAAAGCATCTTCGGGTGCTTTTTTTACTTTTTAATGATGAGAATCGATGGGTTAATTATGGATAAATCTGGCAGAAAAAAAATACAAATGATGAACAACTCATCCATTTTCATTTCTACATCTTTTATTACATTTAACTCAAGAGATAACAAAAGCTTCAAAAAGGAGTTTGCCATGAAATTTAATTCAATCATTCTTGCTGCTGTATTAACTTCGTCTGCTTTAACGATGACTACAGCCAATGCAGGCAATGCAACAAATACTGCCTTAACCTCTGCCTTAGGGGGTGTCGTGGGTGCCGCAGTCGGTAAACAAATGGGTGGTAGCACAGGCGCAATGATTGGTTCCGCTATTGGTGGCGGTGCAGGTGCTGGGGTTGCTGCAAACAAACGTGACCGTACTGGCGCCGTGATTGGTGGTGCTTTGGGTGGTGCGGGTGGCTATACCGTAGGTAAAAATATGGGTGGAACCAATGGTGGTTACATTGGCGCCGGTCTAGGGTCTGCTGGTGGTGCATTACTGGGCAAAAAAGTAAGTGAAGATCGCCGTTATGATGATCGCTATGATCGTGACTACTCTGATCGTGATGAGCGTCGCTATGATGATCGCTATGACCGTCGTAACAATAGTTACCGTTATAATGACCGCCATGATAATGGTCGCCATTTAGGCTGGAACAAGCGTCGTTAATGCTAAAGATTCAATTTAAAGCACCTTAGGGTGCTTTTTTTTATTTAAGGGCTGCAATTACTTAATTCATACTGATAACAGCAATATATCGAAAAAAAACGATATACAAACTTGATCAGTCATCGTATGCTTTTGTAAGCTTCCATATTTGAGAACACCAATGCGCTCATTAAAAGATATCCAATTTTCGATACTTGAACTTGCACCCGTCCGTGATGATAAAAGCATTCAGTTTTCACTGCATCATGCTTTGGAAGTGGCACAAAAAGCCGAACAATTAGGCTACACACGTCTATGGTTGGCTGAACATCATAATATGGACGGCATTGCCAGTTCAGCGACTGCTGTTTTACTGGGTTATATCTTAGCCAATACCCACAGCTTAAAAGTCGGTTCTGGTGGCATCATGCTGCCCAATCATGCCCCACTGATCGTTGCTGAACAATTTGGTACTTTAGCCACTCTTTATCCGAATCGCGTTGAATTAGGTCTTGGTCGAGCACCCGGTACAGATCAGGTCACGATGCGTGCT
The DNA here is from genome assembly GCF_001647545.1 of Acinetobacter sp. SFB. Taxonomy (GTDB): domain Bacteria; phylum Pseudomonadota; class Gammaproteobacteria; order Pseudomonadales; family Moraxellaceae; genus Acinetobacter. The sequence continues at coordinate 154,518 of NZ_LSZH01000012.1, read as the reverse complement.
TTACGTCGCGGTCGCCAGGAAACAGAAGATCAGTTTCCACAAGATGTAATGGAAATTCTGCAATACTTTAGAGAACCCGTGCCGCATCAGCGTATTGTTGCAACACCCGGTCAAAACACCCATGTTCCTGTTTGGCTTTTAGGTTCAAGTTTATTTAGTGCGCAATTGGCCGCTAAATTAGGACTTCCCTATTCCTTTGCTTCACATTTTGCACCACGCATGCTCGATCAGGCGATCAAACTGTATAGAGACAACTTTGAACCATCTGAGTATTTAGCCCAACCTTATGTTTCCATGGGTGTTCCCACTGTCGTCGCTCAAACCGATGAAGAAGCTGAATATCTGGCAACCAGCGCGTATCAACGTGTATTGGGCTTAATGCGTGGGCAAAGCTTAAAACTGAAAGCACCTGTTAAAACGATGGAAGGAATTTGGTCACCTGCGGAAAAAATGTCAGTCGATAATTTTTACGCAATGGGACAAGTAGGTTCAGCAGAAACCGTCAAAGCAGGTTTAGAAAAACTGCTTGAAAAATATGATGTTGATGAGTTTATTTTCACCTGTGATATTTACGATACAGATAAACGCATTCAGAACTTTGAATTACTCATGGATATCAAAAATTCCTGATACCTTTTAATCATCTTAAATAGCACCCATACAGGTGCTATTTTTTTGTGTCAAATCCCTATTCAGCCCATCATTTTATCTATTTATTACTGATCCGATCCCATTTGCGATCTTGTTTAGCTTAGGCACAATAGCTGTATAAAAAATTCAATACAAAAATAAAAAATAGAATAAATCAATATAAAAACCTACTTCCGCATTTATTGCTGCAAGTTGGATCGCTCTGATCGCGGGTGCAGCAGCTTAGATCATCGGCTTATTTAACGCACCCATGTGACTGAATGAAAAAAGCTATTACTTAATCCTGATCTTATATGACTTGTTAGCCGCAGTCTCTTTGCAAAAAATTGTTCACGATAAACTCGAAGGCATTCAGGTAACTGCTATTTATTTTGGACTTTGCTGGGCATCCATCATTCTCTGTAATGCATTACTGGCGATTGGTTTATGGAATACCTCACTTGCGTTAAGTGAAAAGGGCTTTTATATCATGGTATTTTTACTGAGTTTATTTGGAGCAGTAGCGGTACAAAAGAATATTCGCGATTTAGACTATCTCAGATCACATATCCAATCACCAAGTGTTCCTCATTATACAAATACAGAATTTCAACCTAATAGAATATGATGAAGAAAAAAATTAAGCCCTCCCATAACAATCATAAATAAAATTAATTCATATTCTTACCAGCAATAAAGTTGCGATGACTGACCAGATTTCAGAAAAACCTTTACCAAAAGTTGTAACTTGGATATACCAAAGAGCTATAGAACCAACCGCGACAAAGTAAAAAAAGAAAGGATATATAAATGGTTAATAACAAAAAGAATCCATTGGATGGCTTCTTTCAAAATACGCCCGATTTTTTCCAGAACTTTAAAGGAAAAATTGTTGCCGCTGAAGACATTAAACTGTGTGATTTTTCCAATTTAAATGTGGCTATTGTCGGTGCAAACCAAATGACAGTGACGCATTTAGATCAAATCTGTAATCAAGCAAAATTGGTTAAAATATTTCAAATTGCCCCACATTTTATTTTGCCGCACACCGAAAAAGCCACTCACAGACTGCTTTCACATCCTTTAATTATTAAAAATCGCCGCTTATTTAACAATCGGGTCAAATCATTATTGGCTATTCGCTATCTCGAATCACAACTGAAAGACAACTGGTTAAAACGTCAGTTAATGCCCAACTCAGCAAGCGAAAATAAAGTGTTTTTTAAGTCAGATACTTACTATGCAGCACTACAGCGTGAAAACTGTAAGTTAATTACCTGGCCGGTGGTTAAAATTACAGAACAAGCCGTACAGAGCATGGAAGGTATTGAACATTTAGTAGATGTGATTATCACGACCTATTAAGTTTTAAGCATAAAAAAGAGGCATGTCAGCCTCTTTTTTTTATTGATCAATTTATTTCACTGTACCGATATATTGATAATTATTTTTAGTCTTTTGATAACGCAAATAATTTTTTGTCAACTCACCGGATGGCTTAATCAATAGAATATCAATATTTTTGAGATTCTGAGATATACGAATATAGTGGCCATCCATATCAAAAGGTTGGATATTTTTTAAATAATAATGACAGTCATAATTGATATTAATCTGATCAAGTGCTTTTGTTTTGGTCTTAAAAACCTTCACGCTTTTATATTGATTATTATTAATCTGATTCGCTTGAATACCATATTGCCCCTCACAACTACTGCCAATATAAGTTCTGGAAACAAGATAGGTTGGAACATTATTTAATTGGGTTTGACGAATGGCTTTAATAAATCCCGTATCATTGAGTGCTTGGGTAATGAATTTGTTGCCCTGTTTAAACTGCACATAGGACTCAAATTCACGCATTGAGCCACCGGCAGAAATATTAAACGTATAAAACTTAAGCTTTCGATCAGGACTGTAATTCAATAAAAGTAGATTTTTATCAAGTAAATTTTTAAATGGATATTCAAAACTTTGTGAATTTCTCTCAATAAAATTTGCTACTTTTGTCGCCACTTCTTGGTTAACGCCGTCATTCTCATAGCGATCAGTCAAACTGGTTTTATAATATTTATTAATGATATTATTTTCAAATTGAGCAACCGATTCTGCAAAAGTCGAACTACTCACCAGACTCAGCATAGCGAAAAAAAGAGCAATTGTTTTTAGCTTTAATATTTTATACATATAACAATCCTCTTAATTTTCGATTATATAGAGTAGAGTTAAAGATTAATTTAACTCTACTTTTACTTTAACCAATACGACGTTTAAGACCTGTCATTTGTAAAACACGGGTTGAAATTTCTTCAATCGACATTTCCGAAACATTCAAATATTTAATACCTTCAGAAATATAAATTCCTTCAACCGCACGAAGTTCCATCTGACATTGACTGAAACTTGCATAACGGCTATTTGCCTTGCGTTCAGTACGAATCGCTACAAGACGCTCCGCATCAATCATTAAACCAAACAGTTTGCTTTTATGGGGACGCAATACTGCCGGCAAACGGTTGTCATCCAGATCTTCTTCGGTTAACGGATAGTTCGCCACACGAATGCCAAATTGTAATGACAAATAAATTGAGGTTGGAGTTTTGCCTGAACGTGACACACCAATTAGAATTAAATCGGCTTTGTCATAATGGCGGGTACGTGCCCCATCATCGTTGTCCAAGGCAAAATGAACTGCGTCAATACGGGCTTTATACGACGCTGAATCGGTCACTGCATGGGTTTGTCCGACTAAAGTTGTAGGAGCTGTACCTAAAACCTCAGACAACTTACCAATAAGCCCTTCAAATACATCAAGATTTACCGCATTCGCAGTGTTAATAATATCGCGCACATATGGGTCTACAAGGGTATCAAACACCAAGGGTTGCTGCCCATCACGATCTGCGCGTTGATTAATTTCCGCAACCACATTCATTGCAGCTTCTTCAGAGCTAATATAAGGAATAATATGAATGTCAAAATTAACATGAGGAAACTGTGCTAACAGTGAATGTCCAAGGGTTTCAGCAGTAATTGCGGTACCATCGGAAATAAAAAATACACTGCGCTTAATCTGTTTACCTTCTGACATTAAAATTCTCCTTAAATATTTGTCTAAGTACTGTAAAATCTTTATAGTAAACCGATCTTACATGACTGTCGCCGAGTTAAATCAAAAAGCCACGCGATTTGTTATAATTTCATGCCAAGATAGTGATTAATACTGCAAAAGTGGAGTAACAACTTTGGAAGCGCGCGTAATTGGTCTAGAAAAATTAGGGAAGCACGACGTTGAACTTGTAGGTGGGAAAAACTCATCTTTAGGTGAAATGATCAGCCATTTATCCAATGCTGGTGTGTCAGTACCAGGTGGTTTCGCAACGACTGCGGCTGCTTATCGTGAATTTCTCGAGCAAAGTGGCCTAAACGCTAAAATTCAGGCAGAGCTATCAACTTTAAATGTTGATGACGTAAATGCTCTTGCAGTATCTGGCGCTAAAATTCGCCAATGGATTGTCGATACTCCGCTTACAGCAGAACTCGAAAAAGAAGTTCGCAACGCTTTCGCTGAATTGTCCAACGGCAACCCTGACATCGCGGTTGCCGTTCGTTCATCTGCAACTGCAGAAGACTTACCAGACGCTTCTTTTGCCGGCCAGCAAGAAACTTTCTTGAACATTCGCGGGATCGATAATGTACTGATCGCGATTAAAGAAGTTTTTGCATCTTTATATAATGACCGTGCAATTTCATACCGCGTACATCAAAACTTTAAACATGAAGTTGTTGCCCTTTCTGCGGGTATTCAACGCATGGTGCGTTCTGAAACAGGCGCTGCCGGTGTAATGTTTACACTTGACACAGAATCTGGTTTCCGTGATGTTGTCTTCATTACTGCATCTTATGGTTTGGGTGAAATGGTCGTTCAGGGCGCAGTAAACCCTGATGAATTCTACCTCTCTAAACCATTATTAAACGCTGGCAAACATTCTATCCTGCGTCGTAATCTTGGCTCTAAACACCAAAAAATGATTTATGGCGAAGAAGCTTCTGCTGGTAAATCTGTGGTGGTTGTAGACGTTGAAAAACAAGATCGTCAACAATTCGCGTTAAATGATCACGAACTCCAAGAACTTGCCAAACAAGCATTGATCATTGAAAACCATTACGGTTCTCCAATGGACATCGAATGGGCGAAAGATGGCGATGATGGTGAAATATATATCGTTCAAGCACGTCCTGAAACAGTAAAAAGCCGTGAAAATGTCGGCACAATGGAACGCTACCTGCTTAAACAAAAAGGTACTGTGATTTGTGAAGGTCGTTCAATTGGTCAACGTATAGGTTCTGGTCGTGTACGTATCGTTTCTTCAATCAAAGAAATGGACAAAGTGCAAGACGGTGATGTTCTTGTATCTGACATGACTGACCCGGATTGGGAACCAGTCATGAAACGTGCAGCTGCGATTGTAACAAATCGTGGTGGTCGTACTTGTCACGCGGCAATTATCGCACGTGAGCTTGGTGTTCCTGCAATCGTGGGTTGTGGTAATGCAACTGAAGTGCTTGTAGACGGTCAGGAAGTGACTGTATCTTGTGCTGAAGGTGATACAGGCTTTATCTACGAAGGTTCTTTAGATTTCGAAATTCAACGCAACTCAATTGAATCAATGCCTAAACTTCCTTTCAAAATCATGATGAACGTAGGTAACCCTGACCGCGCATTCGATTTCGCGACCATTCCGAACGAAGGTATTGGTCTTGCACGTTTAGAATTCATCATCAACCGTATGATTGGTGTGCATCCTAAAGCGTTATTGAACATTGACAGTCTTCCACGCGAAACTCGTGCAGCTGTTATGGCGCGTACTGCAGGTTACTCTTCTCCAATCGAATTCTATGTCGAAAAATTGGTTGAAGGTATTTCAACGCTTGCTGCTGCATTCGCTGACAAACCTGTGATTGTTCGTATGTCTGACTTCAAGTCAAACGAATATGCCAACTTGATCGGCGGTAAGTTATACGAGCCAGAAGAAGAAAACCCAATGCTTGGTTTCCGTGGCGCTAGCCGTTACGTGTCTGACAACTTCCGTGACTGTTTTGAGCTTGAATGCCGCGCATTGAAGAAAGCACGTGACGAAATGGGCTTAACCAACATTCAAATCATGATTCCTTTCGTACGTACAGTTGCTGAAGCGAAACGTGTGATGGAATTATTGGCGCTTAACGGTCTTAAACGCGGTGAAAATGGTCTTAAAGTGATCATGATGTGTGAATTGCCAACCAATGCATTATTGGCTGATCAATTCCTTGAACACTTTGATGGCTTCTCGATCGGTTCTAACGACTTGACTCAGTTAACACTTGGTCTTGACCGTGACTCTGGTATCGTTTCTCACCTGTTTGACGAGCGTGATCCAGCGGTTAAAGCGCTTCTTTCTATGGCAATTCAGGCATGCCGTAAAGCAGGCAAATACGTCGGTATTTGTGGTCAAGGTCCTTCTGACCATCCAGATCTTGCACAATGGCTGATGGAACAAGGTATTGAATCAGTATCGCTAAACCCAGACTCGGTTTTAGACACTTGGTTCTTCCTTGCTGAAGAAAAAGCTCAACAAGCTTAAAAAACTATGTTAAAAAAAGACCCACATTTGGGTCTTTTTTTTCATCTATAATTTAAGGGTTTGCTATACAAACCTAATTTACGTTTTGAGATTTAATATTTATGCAAATTTACTTGGCTCGTAATAATCAACAAGCTGGTCCATATACGCTAGAGCAGCTCAATCAAATGCTCGCTAGCCAGCAAGTTCTTCTTACAGATCTAGCTTGGCATCAAGGCATGACCGAATGGAAAGCTTTAGGTGAATTAACCCAAGGTAAACTTGTATATCAACCTAAAGGTTATATTGCTCCCACACCTTTTCCGGAGCAAAGCCCTGCTCAGAATTCAAGCTCTAACAAAATACATGTTGAAAGTAAAGCAGCTCAGAATAATGAACTGGCTTCAATTAGTACACGAATTTTGGCAAAAATTATTGATTTATTGCTCTGGTTACCTGCAGCTGCCATTCCATCTTTTTTCCTGAAACCCGAACAAGTTAGCCAGTTGTCAGAAATTCAGCAAAAGATGCAATCCACCGAAACGTCAACTCAGGCAGTTCAGTTACAACAGCAATTATTTACCCTTATTCCAGCAGAAGCATGGCAAGCGATGTTTATCTACATCATTATTATGCTTGGAATTCAGGCCTTTATGCTGGCCAAATCCGGGCAAAGTATTGGTAAGAAACTGACCAAAATTAAAATTGTAGATGCGGAAAGTGGTGAAAAAGTAAGCTTAATGCGTGCCTTCACTTTACGAAGTTTCATTTTTATTATTTTAAATCTGTTGTTTATGCCGTTCATCACGATCATTGACCATGTCGTTGCCATGAGTGAAAAGCGTCAAACTTTGCATGATAAATTAGCCAAAACTAAAGTGGTTAAACAATAATTACACCATCAAACAGGGATTATTTTATATCCCTGTTCCCCCCCAGAATATTGATATTAAAATAAAATTATTATAGTAAAAGTTTAATTCCGAGTAAAAAAATCAGTTTTTATAACAGTCATTTAAAGCTTCCTAACATATAGCTTAGTTCAACAATATGAGGCATAATGCCTCACAACGTAGCGGTGTCTCATGATTGGGAAGGTTTTTTTATACTTAGAATTTTCTAAGTGAAAAATAAAACCTTTCCAATCATGCGACACTTTAATCGCTATCCCATATTAAATTATGGAATGGGACTCTTCACCGAGGTTGTAAAATGAGACAAACAATTTTAGCTGTATTGTCTTTATCTGCGATGGCTGCACTCTTGACTGGGTGTGGCGGTGATATGGTACTTCTAAACTCAAAAGGTCCAGTTGCTCAAGGTCAATCTGACCTGATGATGACTGCGATCTATTTAATGCTTTTGGTGGTTATTCCATCAGCAATTATGGCATTGTGGTTTGGATGGAAATATCGCGCATCGAATAAAGATGCAGACTATAAACCTACATGGGCACACTCAACTGCAATTGAAATTGTAGTATGGGGCATACCTGTCATTATTATTGGTATTCTAGCGTGGTTAACTTGGTGGGGTTCCCACAAGTATGACCCATACCGTCCGGTAGACTCTGATAAAGCGCCTTTAACTGTTCAAGTTATTGCTGAACAATTTAAATGGATCTTCATCTACCCAGAACAAAACATTGCGACTGTTAACGAAATACGCTTCCCAGAGAAAACTCCGGTTAGTCTTCGTTTAACTTCTAACTTCACAATGAATTCGTTCTTTATCCCTGCATTGTCTGGTCAGATTTATGCAATGGCGGGTATGCAGACTCACTTGAACTTCTTGGCAGACGAAACCAGCCCGGCCGATGGCTTCCGCGGTTTCTCTTCTAACTATTCAGGTTATGGCTTCTCACAAATGCGCTTCCGTGCTCATTCTGTGACAGATGCACAGTTTGCTGAATGGGTAGCGGCAGTTAAATCAGGTAATGGCACTTCAGTAAATCCAAATGCAGTTCAAAAAACTGTTTTAGATCAAACTGAATTTGCTGCTTTACGTGACGGCAACCGTTCTAAGCACCAAATCGAAGTAATGGTTGTGAATGCTCAAACTCCTGAAGAGAAGGCTGCTGCTGAAGCATTGAAGCCTTATCCAACTAAGCCACATCCAGTGACTTATTACTCTTCTGTAGAGCCTAAATTATTCGAATCAGTGATTAACAGATACATGAGCAATTACCACGGTGCTGATCATTCAGCAACTGCTGGTCACGAAGCCGCTGCTTCTGATGCTCATGCAAATGTTGAACATGCGACTGCAGCTTCTGTAGAGGAATAAGACATGAGCTTATTAGGTAAGTTAGGGCCGGATTCAATCCCACACGATCCAATTGTATTGGTGACTGTTGCGATGATGATCCTAGGTGGCCTTGCAGTCGCTGCAGGGATCACCTACTTTAAAAAATGGAACTACTTGTGGACTGAATGGTTCACCTCTGTAGACCATAAAAAAATTGGTATCATGTATATCTTTGTATCTGTAATCATGCTGGTTCGTGGTTTCGCAGATGCAATCATGATGCGTCTTCAGCAGTTCCTCGCTCGAGGTGGTGGTGAAGGCTATTTACATCCTGAACATTACGATCAGATCTTTACTGCCCATGGCGTAATCATGATCTTCTTCGTAGCAATGGGTCTTGTAGTCGGCTTAATGAACATCTCTGTACCTTTACAGATTGGTGCTCGTGACGTTGCCTTCCCATTATTGAACTCACTCAGTTTCTGGTTATTTGCCGGTGCTGCGGGTCTGATGATGGCTTCTCTTGCACTGGGTGAATTCGCTGCAACTGGTTGGATGGCTTACCCTCCACTATCAGGCATTGAATATTCTCCGGGCGTAGGTGTTGACTACTATATCTGGGCACTTCAAATTTCAGGCTTGGGTACGCTTTTAACAGGTGTTAACTTCTTTGTTACCATCATTAAAATGCGCGCACCTGGCATGACACTGATGGATATGCCGATCTTTACCTGGACATCTTTATGTACAGCAGTATTGATCATTGCAGCGTTCCCAGTGTTAACTGCTACCATTGCAATGTTGTCGCTTGACCGTTACTTCGGTTTCCACTTCTTTACAAATGACTTGGGTGGTAGCCCAATGTTGTATGTAAACTTGATTTGGACTTGGGGTCACCCGGAAGTTTACATTTTGGTATTACCTGCATTCGGTATTTACTCAGAAGTTGTATCAACTTTCTCGCGCAAAGCTTTGTTCGGTTACAAATCAATGGTCTATGCAACAGTAGCAATCACAGTATTGTCTTTCGTTGTATGGGTTCACCATTTCTTTACCATGGGTGCTGGTGCCAACGTTAACGCGTTCTTCGGTATCATGACCATGATTATTGCCATCCCTACTGGTGTGAAAATCTTCTCTTGGTTATTCACCATGTACAAGGGTCGCATTACCTTTACAACACCAATGCTTTGGACACTTGGTTTCCTTGTGACTTTTGGTATCGGTGGTTTAACAGGTGTATTAATGGCAGTTCCACCAGCGGACTTCTTGGTACATAACTCGTTATTCTTGATTGCTCACTTCCATAACGTAATTATTGGTGGTGTAGTATTTGCAATGTTCGCAGGTATCATTTTCTACTGGCCAAAAATGTTTGGCTGGAAACTCAATGAAACTTGGGGTAAAGCAGCGTTCTGGTTCTGGTTCTTCGGTTTCTACTTTGCATTCATGCCACTTTATATCCTTGGTTTCATGGGTATGACTCGTCGCTTGAATACATATGACAACCCAGAATGGGATCCGTATGTATCGATTGCATTGTTCGGTGCTGTTCTGGTTGCTCTTGGTATTGCATGCTTCTTAATGCAAATCATTGTTGGTTTCTTACAACGCAACAACAATATCGATCACACAGGCGATCCATGGGATGGTCGTGTACTTGAATGGTCTACTTCGTCTCCTGCTCCATTTTATAACTTTGCTCATCTTCCAAAGATCAATGGTATTGATACTTTCTGGACTGACAAAGAAAATGGCATCGCATACGCTAAACCAACCAAGTATGAAGACATTCATATGCCAACCAACCGTGCGGCTGGTTTCATTATTGCAATGCTGCTTACGGTAATGGGCTTTGCTTTAATCTGGCATATCTGGTGGTTAGTAGCCGTTGGATTCATTGGTGCTATCGTTTCGTTTATCGTAAGTTCATTCACTAAGAAAGTGGATTACTATGTGCCTGCTGCTGAAGTAGAACGCATTGAAAACGAACGCTATGCGATTCTTGAAAAACACTTGAAGAAGGACTAAGACAATGGCTGAAGTACTTCATCACGACAATCATGGACACGATGAGCATCATCATCACGATGATACTGACATCACTGTCTTTGGTTTCTGGACTTACTTGATGAGTGACTTGATCCTATTCGGGACACTCTTCATCGCGTTCGCTGTATTAAGCAGTCACATTCCTGTTGGCACTCCAAGTGCTAAAGAGCTTTTTGGTGATTCTTTAGGTTTCGTTTTAACTGAAACTTTCGCTCTCTTGATCTCTTCTGTGACCTTCGGTTTTGCCGTACTTGCTTCATACAAGAAAAATGTGGGCCAAGTTCTTACTTGGTTAGCAATTACCTGGGTATTCGGTGCTGCCTTCATCGGCATGGAACTTTATGAGTTCAACCACCTTGTACACTCTGGTCATGGCCCAACCACAAGTGCGTTCCTATCTGCGTTCTTTACCTTAGTGGGTACGCACGGTATTCACGTAACTTCTGGTTTGGTCTGGATGCTTGTGTTGATGTACCAAATCAAGAAAAATGGTTTGACACTTCCAAACACTCGTCGTCTTGCTTGCCTAAGCTTGTTCTGGCACTTCCTTGACATCGTTTGGATCTGTGTATTCAGCGTAGTTTACTTGATGGGAGTTCTATAATGAGTCATGACCACAACTCTGCGGGTGCAGCGCACGGCAATACCAAGCAATATACCATTGGCTTTATCCTTTCAGTTTTGCTTACAGTCATTCCTTTCGGTATGGTTATGGCAGGCGGATTTGGACGTGGCGTAGTTATTGCAACGATTGCGATCACAGCTGTTGCTCAGATTCTTGTACAGTTAATTTACTTCCTGCACATGAACTCTTCTTCAGAACAACGCTGGAATGTCATTGCATTCATCTATACAATTCTTACAGTTGCAATCTTACTGGTTGGTTCTGTATGGATCATGAATTACCTTCACTACAACATGATGATCTAAACTGATCGTCATGCTGAAAAAGTATCTATTCCTGACAAAACCAGGAATTCTCTTTGGTAACTTTGTTACCACCTTGGGTGGCTATTTCCTAGCCGCTCAAGGTTCTGTAGATTTCCTTTTATTGCTTATTACCCTCCTTGGTACAACTTTGGTTGTCGCCTCTGGTTGTGTGGTCAATAATGTGATTGACCAAGACATCGACCAAAAAATGCAGCGCACACAAAACCGTGCGATGGTTAAAAAATCTATTTCTGTGCCTGTGGCTTTGGTGTATTCCTTAGTACTGGGTGTGATTGGTTTTAGCATTTTATGGTTCTGGGTAAATGCGTACGCTTTTTTATTTGCGGTGATTGGTTTTGTGGTCTATGTGGTGTTTTATAGCCTCTGGACAAAACGCACAACAATCCACCAAACTGTTATTGGAAGTATTTCTGGTGCAAGCCCACCAGTGATTGGATATACCGCTGTTAGTAATGAATTTGACTTAGCTGCACTGCTTATTTTTATTGGTTTTGCACTTTGGCAAATGCCCCATTCATGGGCAATTGCAGTATATCGTTTTGATGACTACAAAAATGCAGGTATTCCGATTCTCCCTGTAGCACGTTCTATTTTACGTACTAAAATTGAATCACTGATTTATGTTGTTTTATTTACCATCACCATGAATGCCTTATTTGTATATGGTTATACAAACTGGTTATATCTCGTTATTTTAAACGGGCTATGCATTTATTGGTTTTATATTGGTGTACTGGGCTTTAAAGCTGAAAATGACCAATTATGGGCAAAACGCTTTTTCCTGTTTTCAGTCATTTTAATTACGATTATTAGTATCTGTTTTAGTTTTACCTCCCAAGCACCAGCAACAAAAATCGTGTTTTTCTAAAAAAGATAGAGTTCTACTCTATCTTTTTTTATCCATTCATTTTCATTACTTTAAAACACTTAATCAAGATTCTCTTCCATTTTTATTTATTTGAACCTCCCTGCCGTCAAGCTTGTAGACGAATTCAATCATCATAGAAAGATTCCCTTGTAATTTCTCCCTAAAACCACTAAAATTCACGCTTCGCAATTTTTGCGACACAACTTTGGTTGTGACTCCTTGCTTCTGGCTTTTCAAAAGCTAGGGGCTGCACAAACCGTAAGGAGCTGACAATGCGTCACTACGAAATCGTACTTTTGGTACATCCAGACCAAAGCGATCAAGTTGTGGGTATGGTAGAACGTTACCTAACTCACATCAAAGAAGCTGAAGGTCAAATTCACCGTTTAGAAGATTGGGGCCGTCGTCAATTGGCTTACCCAATTAACAAAATTCATAAAGCTCACTACATTTTAATGAATGTTGAATGTGGTCAAACTACGCTTAATGAATTAGAAGAATTGTTCCGTTATAACGATGCAATCCTTCGTAATGTTATTATTCGTCGTGAAAACGCAATCACTGAAGAATCATTGCTTGCTAAAAGTGCTGAAGAAAAACGTGCGCGTAAAGCACAACGTGAAGAAGCACAACAATCTCAAGACTCTGCTGAAGCATAAGGAGAACATTAATGGCACGTTTTTACCGTCGTCGCAAGTTCTGCCGCTTTACAGCTGAGAAAGTTGCGTACATCGACTACAAAGATATCGATACTTTAAAACAGTACATCACTGAAAACGGCAAAATTGTTCCTAGCCGTATTACAGGTACTAAAGCTCGTTACCAACGTCAATTAGCGCTTGCTATTAAACAAGCTCGTTACTTGGCTTTGATCCCTTACACTGACAATCATAAGTGAGGTTGAGCTGTGGATATTATCTTATTACAACGTATTAAAAACCTTGGTAAATTAGGCGATAAAGTTTCAGTTAAAGCTGGTTACGGCCGCAACTACCTTATCCCTCAAGGTCAAGCAGTAGCAGCGACTGAGTCGAATACTGCTGCTTTTGAAACTCGTCGTGCAGAACTTGAAAAAGCTGAAGCTGATGTTTTAGCTGCTGCTCAAGCACGTGCTGACCAATTGAACGAAGTTAACATCGTAATCACTGCTAAAGCTGGTGACGAAGGTAAACTATTCGGTTCAATCGGTACTCGTGACATCGCTGACGCGTTAACTAATGCTGGTCTTGAAGTTGACCGTGCAGAAGTTCGTTTACCAAATGGTGCGCTTCGCAACACTGGTGAATTCAACATCGCAATCCAATTGCATCATGATGTTACTGCTGAAGTTCTCGTTACTATCGTATCTGAGTAATTTTCTGCAAGAAAAAGAGCATGCTTTTGTATGCTCTTTTTTTTATCTGTAAAAATAGGCAAAATAGCTTATCCAGATTTACTAAAAATCAGTAAATACAAATTATTTATTACTGTTTTTAACTCAATGAAATTTTCGATTCGCATTTTTTTTAAGAACGGGTATGATCTGTCTAGACGAAAATCGTTGAAAATTCACTATTCGTCTCAATTTTCAAATTACTTCTTTATCGCATTTAAAATCAGGGTTTTATATGTCACAGGCGAATGCCAATGCTATGCTTAACTCATCTAAAGTAGATAATAAAGGGAATGAGTCCGGCCAATTAAAAGAGTTTCGTACTCCACCACATAACTTGGCGATCGAGCAAGCTGTACTTGCAGCGCTAATGACCGTGGCTGAATCTTTCGAACAAGTGGGTGATGTACTCAGTGAAAATGATTTTTATGCGACACGCCATAAGTATATTTTTCGCGCTATTGAAAAATTAACCCAAGAAAACTCACCTTACGACGCAGTCTTAGTCAATGATTGGCTCATCAAACAGAATTTGCTGGATGCTGTCGGTGGTGAAGAATATTTAATGCAATTGATGGCAGACTCCCCTTCTAGTTTTTATAATCTGGAAACCTACGCCACTAAAATTAAAGAATTTGCAACTTTGCGCAGCATGATTAAAGTCAGCTCGGAAATTTTACAGAATGCTTATGACACCAAAGGTCGCAGTGTTAGTGAAATTTTGGACTTGGCTGAAACCAATATTTTTTCCATTGCCGAACAACATAATAATAATGCCAAAGCGCAAGGGCCAAAACCCATTAATGCCGTGGTGGCAGACGTATTTGACAAGTTAAATGAATTGTCGCAAATGGAAGGTAGTATTACCGGTTTAACGACAGGCTTTATGGAGCTGGATAACAAAACCTCAGGCATGCAATCGGGTGACTTGATTATTGTTGCTGCACGTCCATCGATGGGTAAAACCACTTTTGCCATGAACTTGGTGGAAAGTGTGCTGTTTAACTGTGATCTACCTGCTCTGGTATTCTCCATGGAGATGCCAGCAGACTCAATTGCGATGCGTTTAATCTCGGCTTACGGTAAAGTTCACCAAGGTCATTTACGTTCAGGCAAACTGGATGGTGATGAATGGTCCAAAGTGACCGGTACGATTTTACAGCTTCAAGAAAAAAACCTGTACATTGATGATTCATCCGCTCTTCCACCGACAGAATTACGCGCCCGCGCACGTCGTATTGCCAAAATGCATGGTGGTAAAATTGGCTGTATTATGGTCGATTACTTGCAGTTAATGAAGGTGCCGGGCATGGGCGACAACCGTGTTGGTGAGATTTCGGAAATTTCACGAAGCTTAAAGGCTTTGGCCAAAGAAATGATGTGTCCTGTGATTGCCCTTTCACAGTTAAACCGCTCACTGGAAAACCGACCAAACAAACGCCCTGTGATGTCCGATCTTCGTGAATCCGGTGCGATCGAGCAGGATGCTGACTTGATTATGTTTATTTACCGTGATGAGGTTTATAACAAAGAAACTAAAGAAGCCGGTACTGCCGAAATTATTATTGGTAAACAGCGTAATGGCCCTATTGGCACAGTGCGTCTGGCTTTTGAAGGTCAATACACCCGATTCAGTAACCTTTCGCCAGAGTTTTATGCTCAATATAATGATGAAGAATAAGTGATAAAAAACGAGGTGATGACCTTGTTTTTTAACTGCCTATTTTCTCTCAGTCTGCTATGCAATCATTTTAATTGAACCATAATTTAAGCTCACCGTGTCTTTCTATAACGCATATAACTTAGATATCAGAAAGACAGCAAGTACTGCCACTATACTGATATTTTAGTAATAGCATCAAACGATGCTGTATTAAATTTAATTGAAATATACTTTAAGTTAGTGTTTATTTTTAGCCATAGGAATAGAATATGGCACTCTATTTTGCTTAACTTTCTCACTCCACTTTGAGCGAGATCATAAGCATATCCACAATATTCTGATCGTAGCTTATAAGTAATTTTATTCAAATTGCTATAATGTTTCATTGTAACCCCAAGGAGTAACTAGGGTGCGCCAAGCAACAGTTTATATTGACAGAGAAGCGCTGCAATATAATTTAAACCGTGTTAAACAACTTGTACCAACTGCTCAAATTGTAAGTATGGTTAAAGCCGATGCTTACGGACATGGAGTCAAAGACTGTTTAGCAGCCTTAAGTGGAACGGATGCCTTTGGTGTCGCCTGCCTTGAAGAAGCACTGGAAATTCGTGAACTCGGTTATCAACAACCGATTACGCTTATCGAAGGTATTTTCTCTGAAGATGAAATGCGGATTGTGGTTGAAAATAACATTGAATGTGTCGTACATCACCAGCAACAACTTGACTGGTTGCGAACCTATAAAAATGCTTATATCGGTAAAAGTTTAAAAGTTTGGGTCAAACTCAATAGCGGTATGAACCGTCTGGGTTTTAAATTAGCAGAAATTATTGAAGTCATTAACTCACTTAAAGCCGAGGGTTTTACTTGTGTTTTAGCGATGCACTTTGCCAATGCTGATGCAGAAAATCATCCCTTAAATGAACAGCAAAAAAATCAGTTCATTCAAGTCAAAGAAGCTTGTGCACCAATCATGGGTTCTTGCTGTAATTCGGCAGCCATTTATAAATGGCCTGAACTGAATTTTGATTTTGTGCGTCCCGGGATCATGCTGTATGGTGCATCTCCATTTGCAGATAGATCAGCACATGATCTTGACCTGAAACCTGTCATGACTTTTACTGCTCAAATCATTGCTTTAAACCATATTCAAGCCAGTGAATCTGTGGGTTATGGTTCGACCTTTACTGCAGAAAAAGAAATGGATTTGGCCATTGTTTCAATTGGTTATGGTGATGGTTATCCGCGCGCCTTTTCTAAGCAAAACTATGTGGCAATTAATGGGCAACAAACACGCGTCATTGGTCGTGTTGCCATGGATATGATTGCCATTGATGTCACTGGTTTAGATGTAAAAATTGGTACTGAAGTTGAACTATGGGGTAAAAACCGCTTAGTCGATGATGTGGCTGAAGCCTATGGTACGATTGGTTATGAACTCTTGTGCCGCCTCAGTGCCCGTCCAATAAGAAAGTAAATTTCTATAATGTATAAAAAACCCAAGTTTGTGCTTGGGTTTTTTTAACGATGTTTAATCTAGATAATCATCTGTTGGAATAGGCAGTTTCTGTAAGCCACGGCGTAAAGTGTCTGACCACTGTTTACTCAGTTGCCTAAAATATGGATCTTCTTCATAAATACGTTTGCCATTAGGAACGTGTAATGAATTTTTTTTATAAACAATCGTGTCTAACGGCATCCCCACTGAAACATTGGAACGTAAAGTAGAATCGAATGAGATCAAACTACAGCGTACCGCCTCATCTAAGGGCATTTCATAACTTAATGCCCGATCTAATATCGGTTTGCCGTACTTACTTTCCCCAATTTGAAAATAAGGTGTATCTTCTGTTGCGCAAATAAAATTACCTTGCGGATAAATATTATAAAGTTGCATTTCTGAACCTTTAATCTGCCCACCGAGCAGAAGACTACAATAATAATTACTCTGGTCGTGAGCATGCGTTTCTTGCGTAACATCTGCAATGACTTTTCTTAATATTTGACCCACCAGCTCAGCCATTTCAAACATAGTATTGACACTATATAAGTTGGGTTCTTGGCCAAGTTCCAAATGATTATTCAAATGACCAATAACCGCTTGAGTTGTTGCTAAATTTCCAGAGGTTTGGATGGTGATAAATCGTTCGCCCTCGACGCCGAAGGTATAGAGTTTACGAAATACCGAAATATGATCTACACCCGCATTAGTGCGCGTATCACTAACAAAGACCAAACCATCTTTTAAACGTAGCGCGCAACAATAAGTCATGAGAGCTCCTTATGACTTTTAAAGTTTCAGCAAGCGAGCACTTGAACTATAGAGTTCATCGACTCAATACCACCGCGCTCTCTTATGCCTCTTACTGGTGCAACATCCCAATAATCTCGACCAATTGCCACATAGATATGAGCATTAGGCACAAATAACTGGTTGCTGGTATCAAAACAATACCACGTATTTTCAAAAAATACTTCTGCCCAAGCATGACTTGCAAGGTGAGATGTATTCGGTACAAATAAGTAACCGGACACATAGCGTGCAGGTATGCCTAAATGCTTACACATCGCAATAAACACATGGCTATGATCCTGACATACACCCTCGCGACATTGGAAGGCATCAATCGCAGAGGTTTGTACAGAGGTTCGATCAGGCATATACGGAATATGATTGAGTATTGCTTCAGACAAAAGCATTAAGCTGGCTCGACTCACTCGAGGAACATAGCATTCTGCAAAACTTTTCATTTCTGCATTACAGAGGGTACTTGGCGTAGGCTGTAAAAATAATTTTGGATTGATGGCAATATCAATCCCAAATTGGGTATTCGGATTCATCTCTACGATACCTTGCGCCATAATAGTCATTTGACGGTAAGGCTGGCGCTGCGAACTGGTGATCCAGACATTATTAAAAGCATCAGATTTTATTTGTTTCTCCCCCGGTACACTCACATTCCAAGAATGTACTTGCTGATGCAGATTCGTGGTTGGCGTCATCTTAATATATTGAATGCTGTTGCGCGCTTGATCAGTATACTGGTAATGAGTTTGGTGATTAATCATCAGTTTCATACATCCACCTCAAATAGATTTTGAATGTGGTCACTGAACTGATAAAAATTCATACTGTCCGGTTTTAACTTAAGTTGCTGCCATGCACTATCCAGTCGATCCCAGCCCATCTGATTTAATAAATCTACAGTTTTATCAATATTTTCTAGTGTCATCGTTCGATCTTGTTTCAGACGTAACTGGCGATCTAACTGCTCTATATTTTGCCCCAAACTAAAAAATAGAAAGATAAACTCAGATTCTGCTTCTAAGATATCCTGACATTCTCCAGCAACATCACAAATATAGGCCGTATTTTCAGTGGCATTTTTAATGAGCTGATTGAGTTCTGCATACGCTTTTGCAGAAAATATGCCGCGTAAATCCTGTACATTATCTTTGGCATGCTGGAATTGCTTGTTAAAAGATGAAGGTTGGTCTGCATCAAGTAATAAAGTATTCAGCGAGCTTGCATCAAAAGCGGGTAAGCAAAATGCATGCGCATATTGCAATGCGTCTTGGTTATTATGAAATGGAAATTGACTACACAAATATTGAATACGCGTTAAGTATCGACCTAACCAAAAAATATGTTGAGCATTACTATTTAATAAAATCATGACTTCTTTCCCATGGTTAGATGTTTAAGAATGAAGATTATCGACCACCCATGTGTCTTTAACTCCACCACCTTGTGAAGAATTCACTACTAAAGATCCTGCCTGCATGGCCACTCGTGTCAAACCACCGGGAACAATCTCTGTCCGATAAGGCGAACTGAGTACAAACGGACGTAAATCGATATGACGCTCAGCCACTCCAAAATCGGTCAGGGTTGGACAAACTGATAAATCTAAAGTCGGCTGTGCAATATATAGATTCGGTGCAGCAATAATTTTGTCTCTAAATGAATCAATTTGACTTTTTGAGGATTGCGGACCAATCAACATGCCATATCCACCCGACCCTTGGGCTTCTTTCACCACCAATTGCTCTAAGTTAGATAAAACATAATCTAGGTCTTGAGCTTCGCGACATTGATAAGTCGGTACATTTTTTAAGATTGCTTGTTCACCCAAGTAAAAATGAATCATTTTATCGACATATGGATAGATAGATTTATCATCCGCTACCCCAGTACCAGGTGCATTTGCAATCACCACATTGTGCCGTAAATAGGCTGACATTAAGCCGGCCACCCCTAAAGTACTATCAGGCATAAAACATAATGGATCTAGATATGCATCATCTACTCGACGATAAATTACATCAACCTGCTGTCTTCCACGGATAGTTTTCACATAAACCTTATCGTTTTCTACAAAAAGATCACGTGATGTCACTAAAGGCACATCCATTTCCCTTGCCAGAAAAGAATGCTCATAATATGCGCTGTTATAGCGTCCCGGTGTTAACACCACAATAAATGGCTTATCAACATTAGCATTTTCAGCCAAGACTTCTTTAAGTAATTGCGGATATTGTTCAATGCCTAGAATGTTGTTTTGCTGGCATAAATCCGGCATGAGTTTTTGACTGATTTTTCGACTTTCCAGCATATAAGACACCCCTGACGGTGTTCTTAAATTATCTTCCAGTACATAAAATTCGCCATGACGGTCGCGAATAATATCAACTCCGCTAATTTGGCTATATATTTTACCTTTTAAGTCATGTGCATACATATGCGGCTGGTAGGCATCATGTGTCAGCACTTGTAGTTCAGGCACAATATTGGCTTTTAAAATATCTTGTTGGTGGTAAATATCGTGTAAGAATAAATTCAGCGCGCGAACCCTTTGCGAACAACCGAGAGCGACTTTATTCCATTGTTTTTTTTCAATCACCCGCGGAATCAGATCATAAGGAATAGTTCGTTCAATCCCTTCCGATTCACCATAAACGGTAAAATTGATGCCTTCATACAAAAAATGATCTTTTGCTATCTGGTTTAGTGAGTTTAATTCATCAATACTGTGCTGTGATAACCAATGTTCTATTTTGCTGCAGGTTTCCCCTGACATGCTTTGATCATCCGTCATTTCATTAAAAAAATGAGATTTGAACTGCTGAAATATACCGCCTGTTTTTGAATGGTTTTTATATTCTCCTATAGAAGAATGAATATTTGTTCCTACCGTAAGAGTAAAACTTTCAGCCGTTAAAGTTAAATCTGGCCAATCTTTTTCTTTAAGCATACAACCCTCTTAATTGTTATATATTTTGAATTAAATAAAGCAACAAATATGCCAATACAAGAACCTTTTATCGCTTTGTATATTTATTCAGCAAAGCGAATGCGATTCAATGGCAGTTTCTTTCAACCCTGTTTCAAAATATAGATGAGCTTAATAGAAGGACTTGCGAAAAATATTCAAGTTTTTTTATTGTGTTCAGCATGCAATGGAGATATAAACAAGCAACTCGATTTTTAATTTAAGTTATGTCCTCACAAGAAAAAGAAACCTCAAACAGCCTATACCGACAATGGCAAATTTTATCTCGTCTTTCTACCGGGAAGTGGATGGGTACCCGAGAGTTACAAGAAATTTTGCAACGTGAAGGTATTGATATCAGCTTACGCACCATTCAACGCGACTTGAATCAGATCTCGCTGCGATTCCCCATTGAAAGCAGTAAAACGGTGCCTCAGGGCTGGCGTTGGCGCTCAGATGCTCCTATTCAAAGCTTGCCGCATATGACCAGTTCTCAAGCGGTGACCTTTATGATGGTCGAAGAACATTTAAAACATTTGCTTCCACCTAGCCTAATTGAGGAAATGAATCCGTGGTTTGATCTGGCACGTCGTAGCCTATCGACCCAAAACAATGTACGTCAATGGATTAATCGGGTGCGTATTGTTCCGGCCACTCAACCCTTAATTCCCCCTGTAGTTGATAAAATGGCACAACAAGCCATTTATGAAGGGTTGCTGCAAGACAAACAACTGGAATGTGTTTATCAGGGGCGTAGCCACTTAAGTGAAGAAAAAAATTATATTTTGAATCCATTAGCTTTGGTTCAAAAAGGGGCAATTATATATTTAATCTGTACCCGTCATGATAAAACTGATATTCAGACCTTTGCCCTGCACCGTTTTAAATCAGCCATTGTTTTAAATTCACGTGCAATGCATCCGGTTAACTTTGATATTGATGCCTATATCGATTCTGGCGCATTAGGTTTTAGAGTGGATTATAGTAAGTCGACTGAAAATATTGCTTTGAAACTCATTATGTCCGAAGAAGATGCGCATTATTTTGATGAAAGCCAACTCAGTAAAGACCAGACCATACATAAACTGGACGATGGTTTAGCCCAGGTGACTGCAACCGTGCCTTTTACCTCACAACTGGCATGGTGGTTAAGAAGTTTTGGTCATAAAATTCAGCATATTGAGCCGATTGAAGTGTCGAATGCGGTACGTCAAATTACTGATTAAATAAAATAACTGAAATAAAAAAGTCCCAAGCATTGGGACTGGAGAATATTTATATTTGGATCTATTTTTATTGTCGTACTATGGGCTTCAAAAACATCAAGCTTTCTTTTTTCACCCCGCTACAAAGCTTGCTAAGGACTGATTTTATAAATGGAGAAAAAACATTGCGCTTTAGCACGCCAAATCTCCGCTATTATATCGAATTGATTTCATCGTCATATGAATTACCTCGGTTGCTAACGTAAAACCAATGTAATGCATAATTACATTGTTGAGAAATCATAAGATCAGAAACTTTATGCTGAATTTATATTAAGCATTTATTCTGCATTTCTATTAGGCGGACTTCATAATCAAAAGTCTTACATTTTATCCAAATCAAATATTGTTTAAGAGCAGCATTAGCTTTCATCCTAATAATGCGGCAATAAAATAATTTTTTATGATCAATGTGACATGCGGCTCGATATACTGAGCCATATTATGAGTTTTACAAATCAGAACTTGTTGATAGCTGCTAAACTAGGCACATTTAAGTGATTCATAATTTTATGGAAAACAATTAGAATGCCAGGTCCAGTTCAAGCCGTTAGACATAAATTTTTAAATACATTTTTCTCTCGTTATTCAGTGTGGTTGAGTTTTGTTTTTATTGCCCTGACCATTACGTGGTTTCGACTAAATTATGCACCACATTATATTTATTATTTTATTTCCGATACTTTACTGAATTCCTTATGGTTAATATCAGGCGTACTGAGTTTAGTCGGCTTATACGATATCCTGCAGAATAAACATTCAATCCTAAAAAACTATCCAATCATGGGGCATTTCCGCTTTATTTTTGAAGATTTTCGTCCTGAAATTCGCCAGTATTTTATTGAAGCCGATCAAGATGCCCTGCCATTTTCACGCATGCAACGCAGTCTGGTTTATCAACGCTCAAAGAATGAAAATGCCGATAAACCCTTCGGTTCTATTATTGATGTCTATCAGCAAGATTATCGCTTTATTACCCATTCCATTACCCCATGTAAGCCTGCCCATCCTGACAGCTTTCGTATTCAGATCGGTAATGATCAATGTCAGCAGCCTTATAGTGCTTCCATTATGAATATTTCCGCCATGAGTTTTGGCAGTATGAGTGCCAATGCAATCCGAGCTTTAAATTTGGGGGCGAAAATGGGCAATTTTTCTCATGATACCGGTGAAGGCAGTATTAGCCCTTATCATCTGGAAAATGGTGGCGATATTGTCTGGGAACTGGGTAGTGGTTATTTTGGCTGCCGTACTTTAGATGGAGACTTTGATCCGGAAAAATTTACCCGACAAGCCCTGCTACCGCAAGTCAAAATGATTGAAATTAAATTATCGCAAGGGGCAAAACCCGGACATGGCGGTATTTTGCCTAAAAGCAAGATTTCAGAAGAAATTGCCCAAATTCGTGGTATCAGTCGTGAGCATGACTGTGTCTCTCCTTCTAAACATTCAGCCTTTAATACACCAATTGAAATGATGCATTTCATTCAACAGTTGCGTGAGTTATCAGGCGGAAAACCGGTTGGCTTCAAGCTGTGTATTGGTCAGCCCTGGCAATTTATGAGTATTGTTAAAGCCATGCTGGAAACTAAAATTATTCCAGACTTTATTGTGGTGGATGGTTCTGAAGGTGGCACGGGGGCAGCGCCGATTGAACTGATTGACCACGTAGGTACGCCTTTACGAGAAGGCTTGCTGTTTGTGCATAATACGTTGGTTGGTGCAGGTTTACGCAATCAAATTAAAGTTGGTGCAAGTGGTAAAATTATCAGTGCTTTTGATATTTCCAGTACCATGGCAATTGGTGCAGACTGGGTCAATTCAGCACGTGGATTTATGTTCGCGGTCGGCTGTATTCAAGCGCAGAGTTGTCATACCAATCAATGTCCGGTGGGTGTTACAACTCAGGACAAAGAGCGACAAAAAGCCCTGCATGTTCCTACCAAAGCCATACGTGTATTAAATTTCCATAAAAATACCATGCTGGCTTTGTCTGAAATGATTGCTGCGGCCGGACTAAAACATCCAGCGGATATTAAGGCTCACCATCTCGCGCAGCGCATCAATGACCGGGAAATCAAGAATTATGCGCAATTACACTTTTGGTTAAAAGAAGGTGAGTTACTCAGCTGTGAAGATAAAGATGATGAAAATTTTTACTTCCGGATGTGGAATTTAGCTCATGCAGAGAAATTTTAACCCTGCTTTGAGTAATAGATTTGCTGAGATTTAGCAAAAAAAGCTTATGACGACTAATCGCGATTGGTCATTATAAGCTTTTCAACCCACTCTTTATTATTCTGCTCATTCACAAAGAAGTCTTACTATTTTTAAATCTAATATCTGAAGCTCATTTTTTTCTTTGTTTCGCCAAAAGAACAAAAATATGTGTCATCCGCAAAACCTATTCAATTTCTGCATTTAAAATAACTTTTTTGCACAAACAGTTGAGTTAAAATATCGCACAGGTTGCGGATGATCTGTATATGTATCAGACCCTATGTGGAATTTAAAAAGAAAAACCAGTTCATGATTTAACTGACTTATCTTGGCTCATACGACCTTTTCTGATTCAGTCATTCTCATGAAGTTTAATAATAGCCATCTGAACTTTGTGCATGTAAAAATGCTGGAATCAGACCCGTCAATGCAGCCCGAATATCCGCGCGTTCATTAATTAACTGATGCGATCCCTCTTCAAGCATCAATAAGGTTTGTAGCCGAAACTTGCGACGAATAAACTCAATGTTATAACGCCAGTCCACGGTCTGATCTTGCGCACCTTGCGCCAACCATACAGGAATACGACAGGCAGGACGTGCTTCCATCTCTTGCATCCATTTGGACATGGCCAGAATCCAGTCCATACCCATCATACGCGGCTGCAAAGGATCCTTTAAACGTACAAAGCGCAGGAACTCGGGATTGTGGTTATTGCGTCTAAAATGACGTGGCACTTGACGCTTGATGCGGCGAATAATGCCTAAACCTACAGAATTATGCCACCAAGCCGATTTCGCCGGTCGAATCAGTGGAGAAAGCAATAACACACGCTCCACATATGGGTTTTCACGGCGCTCCGCAAACGCGAGCAAATGATGCAGCAAAATGGCCCCACCGGTACTCTGGCCAATGCCCAACCATGGTTTGGGTAATTGACTGGCATTTTTAACGTAGTGATAAACAGCATGCAAAACCTGCTGATAATGATCAAAGTTCTTAATGTTCGCAGGTGAACCATCACTTAAACCATGACCGGGTAAATCATAAGTGATGACACTAAAACCCTGTTCTAGTAATTCGCGAATAATCGGCTGATAAATCCCGCTATGTTCCAGATAGCCATGCAATAAAAACACCGTTCCGCGTATTTTATTAAAAGCAAGATTGGCTAAATTAGGTTGGAATACCTGTACATGCAATTTAAACAAAGGCATTTGCACATAGCCTTGCCAATGCTCACACTCCAGTAAATGCAAACCATATAATTTACGATAAGCCTGTATCTCCACTGAAGGTTGATAAGGCTTATTCAGGTTTAAGGCTTCAAGCAATTGGGGTGTGGTTTCTCGACTCGGAATCGGCAAATCCAGCTGTTTTAAAATACTGGGATTTAAAAATGGGCTATCTGGCATTAAGGCACCTCCCGACAATCACTGGGACCAAACCAGACATCACGAATGGTAGCTAATATTTCATAATTGGCACGGCGGCTATGATCATAATTTCGTTCACTTGGACGCCAGTGTGTCAGATGCGTTGGCATTGGTGCTTCAACTGGCACAGTTTCAATACCATTTAATGCAAATAAACGACGCGTACGCGGCATATGATAACGATCTGTGATTAATATCACCCTCGGTGCTCCACCCTTTTTTTGCAATAACAACGAGCTAAAACGCGAGTTTTCGCAGGTATTCATGCTTCGGTCTTCCAGCAATTTCGCATTGACCTCATGTTCTTTCAACCAGCGTTGCATATACGGTGCTTCTACACCACTCAGTACGATTGGAAGTTTATATTCTTTTTCGATCGCTAAAGTTTTTTCCAAACGCAGCCGTGTGTAGTCATTCACCACAATATCTTTGCCATTTTTATCCAATGTGAGTCCACCGCCTAAGACCACAATGGCATAAGGTTTTGAACTTTGCAGCTGAGGTTGCTCATTCTGTTCGTGAATTAATGCAATATCCTGGTAAATGGTTTCATCGACAGGTTCTTGAGCAATTTGTTCCTGTTCAATCTTATGCGTGCGAAGAAATTCTACATATTTTTCCATTAACGCTTTATTTTCAGTACTGTTCAAGTCCAACAAATCTTTAACGGTTTGAGCGGGATCTTCTTGTGCTATCCCGTCATCTACGGGTTTTGCAAGCAACGGAATACGTGGTTTTTCCTGAGCATCATTTTCCTGCTGTTGCGCCTCCTCAATCATGTGTTGCAAGGCTTTATAGCGTGCCTGAATCACAGTCAGATTCTGCGAATTGTGGCTTTGGATCGCTTCTTCCATCAGCTTTAAATAGGCTTGTCGGGCTATCCATAACTTAGAACCCGGCTCCAGATTCTCATGTTCGCTCAATGCAGCCATTTGTTGACTTTTCGCAGCCACTTGATTGACTTCAACAGGAACAAAACTGTTCAGGGCTTTTACCACCCAGCCTGAATAAAATGGCGAATAAATCAAAACCATGAAACAGCCGAAAAGAACAAATAACACCGATGCTATTTGTACCAATCGAACCATCCAATGCGATTTCGCCATAATTTTCTTATTCCCTATGTGAACGAATTAAACCAGTTTCATCAAACAGTACCGGCTCAGGTTCCAATAAAATGTTAAATTTTTGCTGCACATCCTGTTGTACCGCATAATAAGTGGCTTTCACATCCGCCAAAGTCGCCTGGTCGTAATTCACCAAAACCAAGGCCTGTTTATGAAACATCCCCACCATACCTAACTGCTTACCTTTCCAACCCGATTGATCAATCAACCAGCCTGCTGCAATTTTAACGCCACCTTTAGCTTGAGGGTAATGAGGTAAATTCGGAAATGATAGTGCTAAATGGTCATAAAACTGTGCTGAAACAATCGGATTTTTAAAGAAACTTCCCACATTGGGATATTCTTTTGGATCTGGCAACTTGCTTTGACGAATTTGAATCACTTGTTTTTGCAAGTTTTCAGCTGTTTGTTCATCGCCTACCGCTTGCTTAAGATCCCCATAATTCAACATTAAATTCGCCTGCTTATGCAACTTAAAAGTCACATGAGTAATCACAAAACGATTCGGATCATCTTTAAAAATACTATGCCGATATGAAAAATCACAGTCTGAAGCCAGAATAAGGCGGAATTGCTCTAACTGGCGATCATAAACATGAACCGATTCAATAAATTCGCCTGCTTCAACCCCATAGGCCCCAATATTTTGTACTGGGGAAGCACCGACTAAACCTGGAATGAGAGCCAGATTTTGCAAACCGTATAAATTTTGCGCTGTGGTCCATAAAACAAAGTCATGCCAGATTTGTCCTGCACCCACGCGAATAGTCTTGCAGTATTCATCTTCAGCAAGATGTTCAATACCCTGAATATCTATATGCAGCACCAGTGCATGAATATGTTCGGGCAATAACATATTGCTGCCACCAGACAGAATCAGGACATTTAACTGTTGCTGCTTGGCATAATTTAACGCATCCACCAATTCTTGTTGCGATTGGACTTTAATATAATGTGATGCAGTCGCATCAAGACTTAAGGTATTAAAAGGCTTAAGTTGAATTTGAGTTTGAATATTCATGTGCTTAAACCTTTATTTCACATCGATCTGTTGTTTGGACTGTTGTCTAAAAATATTGACCCACGCCAGACTACTCGACTCACATTGATCCAATATCCGCTCAAAACCGTCTACCCCACCATAATACGGGTCTGGTAAAGCTTGTTTTAGGTAAGTTTGATCATATTCACTCATCAATGCAATTTTTGCCCGAATCTGAGCCGCTCCATATTTTATATGTGCTTGATCTAAAAGAGCTTGAATATTCGATAAATTTTCATGATCCATTGCCAAAATCAGATCAAATTCAATGAAATCCTGGAGCTTTAATTGGCGTGCACGCAAGGCTGATAAATCATAGCCACGCTTTAAAGCATGCTTCTGACTACGCTCATCCGGCGCTTTTCCGGGGTGGTAATTACTGGTTCCGGCTGAATCAATCACAATATTGAGCTGATGTTCATCACAAAAATGTCTAAGCACCACTTCTGCCGTGGGAGAACGACAAATATTTCCTAAACACACACATAACACCTTATATGGCGTTTTGGATGACATAACAACCTCGACAACTACTTTATTTTCAGGTGTCTTATGGTAAGTTATTTATGGGATGAATCCTATAGAACGCTAAAACAATAATCTTGAAATTGATATCAAAAAGGAAGCAATAGATGAGCCATTTTCAATTCCAGACCGTCTCGAATATTATTTCAGGGCTTGGCTCGATCTATGAGTTAAAGCAATTGTTGCAACAGCAATCTTATAAAAAGCTGTTGCTGGTCACCGATCCCGGCATGATTCAGCAGCAACTTCATTTACCGATTATTGAAATTTTTGAAACCATTCAACTGGATTATGTCATTTATTCTAGCGTTCAGGCTGATCCACCAGAACATATTGTGCTAGATGCTGTTCAATTCGCCAAGAATGAAAAAATCGATATCGTGTTAGGTTTTGGTGGTGGAAGTTCTTTAGATGTCGCAAAGGTCATCGCCATTTTGGCACATCCGGCACAACAACAAACATTGCAAGATTTATATGGCATCAATAATGCTAAAAATCCACGACTGCCATTATTTTTAGTTCCCACCACGGCAGGTACCGGTTCTGAAGTCACCCCCATTTCTATTGTCACTACAGGTGAAACCACAAAAACAGGTATTGTGTCTCCGGTTTTATTTGCAGATGTCGCCATTTTAGATGCTACTTTTACTCAAAACTTGCCTACACATATCACTGCTGCAACGGGGATAGATGCAATGGTGCACGCCATTGAAGCTTATACTTCCAAAATAAAAAAGAATCCTTATGCTGATATGCTGGCCAAACAAGCATTACGCTTACTCAATAACAATTTAAGCCTGGTCTTGGCAGATGGACAGAACTTAGAAGCACGTCAAAATATGCTGGTCGGTTCAATGCTTGCCGGTCAAGCCTTTGCTAATGCTCCAGTCGCTGCGGTACATGCATTGGCTTATCCTTTAGGTGGACATTTCCATATTTCCCACGGTCATAGCAATGCTTTGGTCTTGACCGAAGTTTTAAAGTTTAATGCGCCCAATGCCAAGCCGCTCTATGCTGAGTTGATGTGTTGGCTGGATCCAAAAAGTACCGGCAGCACGGATGGTTTATGCGATTTATTTATTGACCATATGCAAAATCATCTCGATAAAAGCGGTTTGATTTTAAAACTGAAAGATTTAAATGTTGCGCAAAATAAGCTTGAGCAATTAGCCAATGATGCCATGTTGCAAACCCGACTTTTACAAAATAATCCGCGTGAACTGCAGTTGCAGGATGCGCAACAGATTTATCAAGCGATTTATGCATAGTTCTATTGATCTTAATATTATATTTAATTAACTTTTTATTGGTCCGAAAAAAGTGTATCAATAAAAAACAATATCGCAAGGTCATTTAATTCTGTGTAAATGACCTTGCTTTTACCGGCTTGCACTCATTTATTTTTAACAGTACAACTGAATCTAAATGACCTATAGAAAATAAAATTACAATGAAGCAAATACCCAAACAACGTGCTGATTTCTCATACTTCTTACCTATTCAAACACGATGGTCAGATAATGATATCTATGGTCACGTCAATAATGTCATGTATTACAGTTATTTTGATACCGCAGCCAATGCCTTGCTGATTGAAAAGGCAGACTTCGATATTCGATCTTCCCCCATCATTGGACTGGTCGTCGATTCAGCCTGCAGTTTTTTTCAGGAACTTTCTTATCCTGAAATTATTGAGGTGGGTGTGGTGATTTCCAAACTTGGCAATTCATCCTTGCAATATGATTTAGCGATTTTTAAAGCATGTGAGGATTTCGCCTCTGCTCAAGGTCATTTCGTGCATGTCTTTGTAGATCGCCAGACACGAAAAAGCACCCCGATTCCAAGTGAAATGCGGGATGCTTTATCGCAATACTGTATCAATAAATAAACTTATTTAAGCTGGATATTCTGTATTTCACCATCGAAATTTTGCAGAATATCCTTCACCGCGGCTTCTGCATGAAGGAGCTCTGAGGCACGTGCATAGGCTCTCTGTTTACGTTCATTCTGCATTTTATATGGTGTAGTTGTTTCAACTTCAGCATATTTGACCTGAAAATGGGTATTCGGCCATTCAGTTTTTAAGGCTTGTTCTAAGCTGTGTTGTAACTGATTTAACAACTGTTCATATTGCGGTGGAATATGAAATAACGATTCGCCATCAACTTGACCCGTCATTACCCCCTGTTGTGCCAATTCCTGCACCGCGGGTGATAATGCACTATTTCTAAACCAGTATTCCCACTTATCTACTGTCCAATCCCCTTCAAGCTCTTGAGGGCTTAGTCTTAAGATATCTTGTGGCATTAAGCCTGAATCTTGTGTGGATACAGTTTTAACCGCTACTTTAGTTTCTTCAAGAGTTGGCTCAGTGATAACTTTGGCTGGTACAGCTTCAGCGTGTACAGACTCAATCGGCATCTGCTGATGGCTTAAGAATAGATCTTCCGCTTGTTCCACCCCTGTAATGCTATCTTGAGGCTTTGCAGTTTCAGTATCGAAAGCATCATTTAACGGTGCGATTTCATCAAACAGAAAATCATCACTGCTCGCTTCTATCTGATCAATGCTATCTGGCATGACATTGATATCATTATTAGATTCATCTAAATCAAATAAGGCATCTTCTGAGGTTGGATCAAAGACAATTTGATCTGGATGTACTGGGGAATTCGGTGCGGCAACCTCAAGTATGGGTTCATCCAGAAAATCATCCGAAGATAGTTCTGGATTCTGTGAACTTAACTGTGATTGAATTTCTGCAACTGGCTCAGCTTGTGCTTGATATTCATCCACTTGTGGCTGCATATTTTGTACAGATGCTTGAACAGCAATTTGTGCTGCTGGTGGCTGAACCTGTGCCGCAGATACCAAGACTTCATTCGGTTGCAATGGACGGAACGCAAGTAAGCGTAACACGCACATTTCAAAACCTTGTTCTTGGGTCACGGCAAGTTGTAAATCCGAACGACCTTTACAAGCGACTTGATAATACAACTGTAAATCTTGTGCTGAAATCAGCTGCGATAATTGCATGATTTTCTTATTAATTTCAGCACTATATTTCAGGCTTAAATCTGGTAAATATTGCAGTAAAGCCAGTTCATGCAAAGTTGAAATTAACTGATCTAAAACTAACGAAACATCTAAAGCTTGCTGTCTAAATTGCATCAACAATTCACTGACACGTTGCTTTTGATTTTGATGAATGGCTAGAACCAGATCATAAATAATGGTTCGGTCAATCAAGCCCAGCATCTCTTTAACATCTTGATGCTGAATTTCACCCTGACCATAGGCAATGGCTTGGTCGGTTAAAGACAGTGCATCACGGAGTGATCCCTGTGCAGATTCAGCAATTTGCCAGATTGCATCCTGTTCTGCATGAATCTCTTCTTTCTGTAAAATATGAGTCAAATGTTCAGTAATTTCATCCACAGCCAATGGACGCAAAGTAAACTGCAAACAGCGGGAAATAACGGTAATCGGAAGCTTTTGTGGATCGGTGGTCGCAAAAAGGAATTTGACGTGTTCAGGCGGTTCTTCTAAAGTTTTCAATAACGCATTAAATGAGTGCGTAGACAGCATATGCACTTCATCGATGAGGTAAACCTTAAAACGACCTTGTGTTGGTGCATATGGAACGTTATCGAGCAGTTCACGTGTATCTTCAACTTTAGTACGTGATGCCGCATCAATTTCAATCAAATCGATAAAACGGCCTTCATTGACCGCTGTACAGGTTGCGCATACTTCACATGGCGTAGAAGTTACACCCGTTTCACAGTTCAAGCACTTTGCCAAAATACGCGCAATCGTCGTTTTACCTACGCCACGTGTGCCAGTAAATAAATACGCATGGTGTAAACGACCACGTTCTAAGGCACTGGTGAGTGCTCGTGACACATGGTTTTGTCCAACCAATTCAATAAAATTACGTGGACGATATTTACGCGCAAGTACTTGATACATGTATGCTCCTTTTTACAGGTCTAAGCATACTGTTTTTTTGGTCAAGAGTGAATGAACAATCTGCAAAAGCATTCAATCAAATGCGAGATAAGTAGAACTATTTTTTAGATTTTGCAAACGCTTAAACAAAATGGATTAAACATTCTTTTCTAAAATGAAATCATCTTCAGCATTAAAAATATTCCCGGTCTGATCTTGCAAGATTTCAAGCAATTGCTGATCTAAATCCACATAAATTAAATTGCGAGTCTTGACCTGTATTAATTCAAGTTTACTCTGCTCAGGATTACTAAACCGGAAATGTCCTGCATAGATTTCCCGCTTATCATTTCCACTTAAACTTTCACGTTTTAAAGTATAGCTCTTGTCCTGATTGAGCACTAAATCTACAGCCATACCCAGACATTCCTCACAACGAGAAATACAACCCATGCATGGTGTGGTGCCCTGATATTCTCCAACCCATTTCGCAAGCGTAACTTTTTGCTCGGAAACCTGATCAACTTGCTTATTATTTTCAATATTTGACCGGGTAGAATCCTGACAACCCAACAAAACAGAAGAAGCAATTAGCGGAATAAGAAGCGGCTTTTTCATCAGGACAACCCAATGTAGAGATTTTGGTGTGGGGAAAATATCACACTTTTACCGAATTTACGCCTTCAGAATATTCGCTTACATTTCTAAAATGAGCTATCTTTTAAAACCAGCCCTTCCGCCCATTTAATACGGCATCAGCACAACGTAAGGTTTCTTGGGTTAAACCCCACAGACGATAATCACCCGTGAGCGAACCTGTAGCAAAATTATGGGTATAGGCGAAACTTAGATTACGCTCCGGATCACACCACGCACCGGATCCATTAAAACCCATATGCCCAAACCCTTTTGATGATTTCCCTAAAGTTAAAACTCGGTGATAACCCAAACGCCAATGCATCGGTAGCGGCATAATACGGTCACGCTGGGTATATTGAACTGTGCTCAAATCTTTAAAGATACCGGAGCAAATCAATTGCTGACCGTTCCATTCACCACCATTGGCAAGCATGGCATACATTTTTGCCAGACTATTCGCAGTGAAAACTCCATTTGCAGCAGGAATCACCGCTTTTAAACCTTCATCACTAAAGAAACTAAATTTTTTCATCCCTTTGGGAATCATGGCATCCTGGAAATCTTGAGGGTTTTGTCCTGACCATCCAATTGCCTTTTCAAATGCTGACGCTTTCTTTTGTTTCGGTTTTGCTTGTAATGAAGGCTTAGGATCTATTTTTAATTTCACCAACGGTCTTGCAACCCTTGCTAATTCTGATTCAGTAACGCCAAAGTACGCTCCATCTAGTTGCAGTGGCTGAACAAGATACTGCAGCATTAAATCTGACAAAGATTTTCCTGTCGCCTTTTCAAGCACACCACCTACCAGCCAGCCAAAAGTTAAGGGTTGATAAGCTGCACCAGTGCCCAGTTCAAAACGGGGTTTGACTTTTGCAATCACGTCCAGCATATGATACCAGTCAGCCATTTCAGAGGCCGTTTCAATCTGATTACGAATGTCATATAAGCCACTTTGGTGACTCAATATATGCCTTAAAGTGATTTTCGCTTTACCATTCTGTGCAAATTCAGGCCAATACTGTGCCACAGGCGTGTCGTAATTTAAGAAACCTTCGCTCACTAAAATATGAGCCAGTGTCGAAAGTACCCCTTTACCGGTGGAATAGCACACGGACAACGTATCGGATTGCCAGTTTTCAGTTGCCGATTTTTTACCGGTGTAAATATCCACGACTTTCTGTCCTTGGAAATAAACGACCAAAGCCGCCCCACCTTGTTCAGCACGTGCATCCTGCATACGGCTAAATTGTTTGGCGAGGTCTTGAAAACGCTCATCGACATGACCCTGATAATGATTGCGATTGGCGAAGATATATTGTTTTAATTTATTCATTAAACCGTGCTTTCCCTAACACTCGCTATTTACCTAAAGCTTAAAACAAAAAGCCTAAATCATGAATGACTTAGGCTTTGCTTTTATAGCACTTTAATACTACCCGAGACATGCGGCTTTTGATTCTTGCTATTTCGAATCAGGAATTCAATATTCTTACCTTCATTTGCGGTTAAAAACTCCACTTTAGAGGGTAAGTACATCGGCAACTTAAACCATACATCCGCTTCATAGCTGTCTGGAAGCGTCAAGCTTGCAAGTGCTTTGGCTTTGCTCCACATGCCGTGGGCAATGGCTTGTTTAAAACCAAAGGCTTTTGCGGTAATGGCATGAATATGAATCAGGTTGAAATCACCCGAAGTTAAAGCATAACGGCGACCGGTATTTTCCGATACATTCCACTCTGCTTGCATCTCATATGCAGGTGCTTTTGATTCAGCCACTTTAGCTGCAACTTTGCCATTGGTTTTTTGGCGTGCAAGATAAGTGGTTGTCCCTTCCATCACCACGTCATTACCTACTTTTGCAGTGGTAACAAAGTCAAACTGGACACCTTTGTCATGTGGCTGTAATTCGCCAAACTTGCAAGACAACGTCAGCTGTTCATTTACCCCAACTTTACGGGTTTGCTTAATCTGGTTACGAATATGCACCAAACCTAAAATTGCAAATGGAAACGCTTCTTGCGTCATCATGTGCATTTGCAGGCTTTGAGACAATACCGCTAAATAAATTGCAGGAATATAACCATTATTTTTAAAGCCACAGACTTCGTTGTAAGCTTTGAGATGTTTTTGATCGACCTTAAATGAATCCACCACATATTCAACTTGCGGTAGCACTTTTTCACCCTTCGGCTTTTTAAAAATCAAGCCTTTAATCACTTTCGGATAGGCTAAATAAGGTTTTGGAAGTTGACTAAAATGGCGAGTATTCATTCTGGACCTTTGGAAGTTTTTATTTCAATATTTTGAAAGCTCCTTCTCCTTCAGGGAGAAGGTTGGGATGAGGGGGTGAATTCCATCCCATTTATAATACAAATAATCTTACCTCTCCCTAGCCCTCTCCTTAAAGGAGAGGGAGAATTCAAGGCTTTTGAGGATTAAGCACCCAACAAGCTTTGACCACACACACGAACGACATTGCCATTTAAACCTGTAGAAGCAGAGGATGCAAATAATGCAATGGTTTCGGCAACATCGACAGGTAAACCGCCTTGACTCATCGAGTTCATACGACGGCCTGCTTCACGAATCGCAAATGGAATCGCAGCAGTCATTTGCGTTTCAATGAATCCAGGTGCAACGGCGTTAATGGTTATGCCATTTTTCAATATTGGCGCGGTAAACTTCACTACACCAATGACACCTGCTTTAGATGCTGCATAGTTGGTTTGACCTAAATTACCTGCGATACCTGAGATAGAAGATACACACACAATACGACCATTTGTATTGAAGCCGTCATTTTCAAGAAGGTAATCATTGACACGCTCAATTGCAGACAAGTTAATGTTAATCACAAGATCCCAAAGCTCAGGCTTCATGTTTGCCAAAGTTTTGTCACGGGTAATCCCGGCATTATGCACGATAATATCCAGACCGCCTTGGGCTGCAGCCGCGGCTTTAATTTTTTCCCCTGCATCGCTTGCGGTAATATCAATGGCTAAAGTCGAACCACCAATTTCAGCCGCAACACGATCAAGGTCTACCTGTTGTTGCGGAACGTCCAAGCAAATCACATGCGCGCCATCACGTGACAAGACATGTGCAATTGCTTCACCGATACCACGGCTTGCACCTGTGACAACAGCTGTTTTACCTGCCAATGGTTTTGCCCAGTCGACATCTACCATTTCAGCTTTAGAAACACGGATCACCTGACCTGACACATAAGCAGAACGTGGAGACAAGGCAAAACGAACTGTAGATTCTAAATTCCCTTCAGCACCTTCATCTACATAGACAAGTTGAGCAGCAATCCCTTTTTTGAATTCCTTACCCACAGATTTTACAAAACCTTCAAGTGCACGTTGTGCAATGGCTTGTTTTACTGTTTTTGCAGTTTCAGGTGTGATGCCGACAACCACTACACGACCAGAGGTCTGGATTTGACGTGCAATCGGATGAAAGAAGTTATAGAGCTCATTGAGTTGTTCAGAATTTTGAATCCCAGATGCATCAAAGATCACAGCTTTAAACTTAGATTCTTTGTCGCCTTCATTGAAGGCATTCAGGCTTAAACCTGTTTTTGCGGCAGCTTGTTGTAAGTCAGTATTGTTACCTGCATAGCTGTTGGCATGAATGTTTGCGAGAACTTGCGCAATTGAACCGGATAAAGTTGAAGATGGCGCAGCACCAAATAAAACTGCCCCCTTAACCACGGGAGTTGCCGACTCAAAACGCTCTAAAGAAATCGGGGATGGCAAACCTAAATTTTTGATGACAAATTTACCAATAGGAGATTTTGCGAATGTTTGATATTGGTCAGTCATGTTTATTATCTCTCATACAAATTAATTTTTTGATGGATTAAAGATATCCTTTTAACTTCAATATGATGTCTAGAGTCTTATATTTCAATACATCCATCAGTTTCGTTAGAATCATACTTCAGTTAAACCATGGATGTCTTGACCTGAATGCTTTGTGTAATGTCATTGCAGTCAATTCAGCTGTTTTTAGATTGTGTTAATGTACCCCCCAAGAATACTGTAAAATGCTTGGAAAAGCCTTATGAGCAAGTCAACTCAAGAAAATCCAACAGTTGAAAATTCTGCTACGGAAACTGTGTCAAATACATCAAAAAGTACCGCGCGTACCACTAAAAGCTCTGGCACTGCCCCTAAGTCAGCAAACACTGCCACCAAGACGACTCGCACTCGTTCAACCTCGCCAAGAAAT
This sequence comes from Acinetobacter sp. SFB, assembly GCF_001647545.1. Taxonomy (GTDB): domain Bacteria; phylum Pseudomonadota; class Gammaproteobacteria; order Pseudomonadales; family Moraxellaceae; genus Acinetobacter. The sequence goes on along the minus strand of NZ_LSZH01000012.1, from coordinate 117,418 downwards.
AAAAGTACTGCTTCAAATGCAAAAAAATCTGAATCTACCACTCAAACTGCTGTTCCACAGGATAAATCCATGAGTCAAAACACTGTTCGCCGCGTTGCTATTATTGGTGGTAACCGTATTCCTTTCGCTCGTTCAAACGGCGCTTATTTTACTGCCTCCAACTCAGACATGTTTACAGCAGTATTAAATGGCCTGGTTGAGCGTTTTAGCTTGCAAGGTCAACGCCTAGGGGAAGTCGTTGCAGGCGCAGTTTTAAAACACAGTCGTGACTTTAACATGACTCGTGAATGTGTGTTAAACACTGAACTTGCTCCAGAAACACCTGCTTACGATATTCAGCAAGCATGTGGTACCGGCTTACAAGCTGCGTTCTTGGTTGCCAACAAAATTGCCCTGGGCCAAATTGAAGTCGGTATTGCAGGCGGTGTAGATACTACCTCTGATGCACCGATCGCGTTCGGTGACGGTTTACGTAAAGCTTTACTTGAATTAAACATTGCAAAAACGGCTAAAGATCGTTTAAAAGCGCTAACTAAAATCAATCTGAAAGATTTAATGGATGCACCTAAAAATGGTGAACCCCGTACAGGTCTTTCTATGGGTGACCATCAAGCGATCACTGCCCTTGAATGGGGTATTTCTCGTGAAGCGCAAGACGAACTTGCTGCATCTTCACACCAAAAAATGGCAGCTGCATATGAAGAAGGTTTCTTCGACGACCTGATCACACCATTTCTAGGTTTAGAACGTGACAATAATTTGCGTCCTGATTCAACTGCAGAAAAATTAGCCAAATTAAAGCCAGCTTTTGGTAAAGGTGATGCACGTACCATGACTGCGGGTAACTCTACTCCACTCACTGACGGTGCATCTTGTGTACTTTTAGCTTCTGAAGAATGGGCTAAAGCAAATGGACACGAAGTTCTTGCTTATTTAACCTTCCAAGAAACTGCTGCGGTAGATTTTGTAGAGAAAAAAGAAGGCTTATTGATGGCACCGGCTTATGCAGTTCCACGTATGCTTGAGCGCGCCGGTATCACTTTACAAGATTTCGACTACTACGAAATTCACGAAGCTTTTGCATCACAAGTCCTTTCTACATTGAAAGCTTGGGAAGATCCAAAATTCTGTAAAGAACGTTTAGGCTTGGATGCACCACTTGGTTCAATCGACCGCTCTAAACTCAATGTTAAAGGTTCATCTTTAGCGGCAGGTCATCCATTTGCAGCAACAGGTGGTCGTATTATTGCCACTGCAGCAAAACTGCTTAACCAGAAAGGTTCAGGTCGTGTGCTTGTTTCGATCTGTGCTGCGGGTGGTCAAGGTGTAACAGCGATTATTGAAAAATAAGCCAACGGCTTTAGCTCTCTAAACAAAAAGCCCTCGTAAGTTAAACTTCCGAGGGCTTTTAAATTTTATAAATGAAGAGAATTTAAAGCTTATCGTGTAGCACGATCCCAAGCTTCCTTAACTGCAATTCTTGCTTCATTCCACGTTAAACGTGACAATCCTTTGGCATGATCCCATTTAAGTTTCAACTCACTTTCCACATCTTCAAAACGCGTACTTGAGTCATAATGAGGACGGTTTTCATAACCAATTCGATAAGCGTTTTCATAATCTCGCTCATAATCTAAGTCTGAATAGGTGGTCAGTGTTTCAGCATAGTAAGGAGTGGTATGCGCCGTTTCTCGCCAATAGGCTTCTTCTTCGGTAGGATTAACTGCTTCCGCAGCACCTTTACCTGCTAAACCGCCGACCACAGCCCCGACAGCACCACCGACTATTGCGCCAACTGGGCCACCCATTGCACCAACTGCGGCTCCAGCCACTGCACCTCCGGCTGCGCCCACACCAGTTCCTACTGGATGTGCACCTGGCTCACCTGTAATTGGATCTGCATTCAAATCATCTCGAGCATCTTTAGGAAGGTTTTTTATAACGTCACGATCAAAATTATCATTCATTTTCGTATTATCCTTTTATCATGCTTTTAAATTAAATTTAAAATAAGTTTTAACTATGCACTTTTCTCATATTTAAGCAGTGCAAAATTTAATATAGAGGAGATGAGGCCGCTTTTATGCTTCAAAATGTCAGTTTTAGGTTAATGTATGTACAGCAGTTTTATATCAAAAAAAAATTACTCTCTCTAAAAGACCACACATAGTCAGTTTTTAATTTTATTTAAACAGCCGAATTATTGGGTGAAACAATGCTCAATTTATATCTTATGTTTGCTCAAGCCGCTTAAGTGTTAGATGATTTTCAATCGCGTCATAACCCCATTGAAAGATAAAGGTATACACCAAAATACACAGGGTCATACTTAAATCAAGCAGAATGGCCTGCCCAATGCTCATCTCCAGAGCATAAGCAACCATTGGAATGGTGGCTAACATTAAGCCGCCTTCAAAACCAATCGCGTGCAGAATACGCACACCTACCGTTCTTTTTAGATGACGTTTGGCTTCAAACTTTTCAAAGAAATGGTTAAAGATCATATTCCAAAACACTGAAGTAACCGCCATTGCAACACCCAGTGTTCCAGTCACTTCCATCGACATATCAAAAATAAAGCTTAAGGCAATCGCAATGATGACCAATAAGATGATCTCATAGCTCAGTGCATGGACAATCCTTCTTTTGGAAATCAACATTTTTCTACTCATTCATTTGGATAAATGCATTCTATTTTGATATTATTGATTAATCGAATTAGATTCTTTCAAAAGTTTTGATAGATGAATATTAACCAAGAACAACTGATTATTTTTAAGACCGTCATCGAAAGCGGTTCATTTTCTGCTGCTGCCAGAAAGCTGGGAAAAGTTCCTTCTGCGGTGAGCATGTCTATTGCCAATTTAGAAATAGATCTGAATTTATCGTTATTTCAACGTGTTGGCCGCGAACCCGTTCCCACACCGCAGGCATTGACCTTGTATGAAAAAACTGAACAACTCTTAATCGAAATCAATCAATGGAAACAGCATGCTTTTGCCTTAAGTGGAGGCTTAGAATCAAGCTTGAATATTGTGGTGGTCTCTGAACTGTTACACATACAATGGACTGATTATATTTCACTGATCGAAAAACAATTTCCCGAACTGCAAATCAATATTTTTTCAGCACCACAAGAAGATGCTTTAAAAATGCTGCTTAATCAAACGGCTCAATTGGCACTGATGTTTGAACGTGAACAACTGGAAAGTCGTGAACAGTTTGTCGAACTTAAACGTGAGGCCTTGGTTCCTGTAGCCGCAATTGACTCTGACATAGCTGCCTTTGAACAAGTCAGGTATGAGCAAATTTTGCAAAGCCGGCAAATTGTGGTGGCCAGCCGTGACCGAACCATTAAGCCTGAACTGTTATTTTCCAAAAAATATTGGCGTACAGACAACAATCATTCTGCTTGCGCCATGATTGTAGAAGGTCTGGGTTGGGGAGTTTTACCTCTGGAAATGTTAAATCAAAATTCCCACATCAAGCAGCAGCTTAAAATTCTTAACTTTTTAGATTTCAGTCCTAAATTTGAATATTTTGTCGATTTGGTTTGGAGTCGAGAAAGTCAGCTGGGTGCTGCTGCTCATTTTTTGATTAATCACATTAGAAATTCGCGTAAAAACACAAAATAGACAGGGCTTATACATGCTTTTTACTTGGGTTAAAAGCAGATTGTGATATAACAAATATACGGGAAATAACTTTAAGAACTAGACCAATGACTCAATCAGCCTTAAACCAATTAAAAAGCCTAACCACCATTGTTGCCGATAGTAGTGACCTTTCCGCTATTGAAAAATACCGTCCACTGGATGCAACAACCAATCCTTCCCTCATTACGGCTGCGGCAAATCAACCTGAAAATAAGGAATTAATTGAAGCTGCCTTTGAACAAGCCAAATCTGAAGGTTATAGCGGTGATCTTTTAGTTGAACGCACGATTGATATACTCACGGTCAAGTTTGGTGTTGAAATTCTTAAACTCATTGAAGGTCGTGTTTCAACCGAAGTTGATGCCTCTTTGTCTTATGATACAGATGAAACTGTTGCTAAAGCCAAAGAACTGCTTGCACTGTATAAAGCCTATGGCATTGATCAAAACCGTATCTTAATTAAAATTGCTTCGACTTGGGAAGGCATTCAAGCTGCTAAAATTTTAGAAGCTGAAGGTATTCACTGCAACCTCACTTTATTGTTTGGCTTGCATCAAGCTCAAGCCTGTGCTGAAGCCAATGTGACGCTGATTTCACCTTTTGTCGGTCGTATTTTAGATTGGTACAAGAAAGCGGAAAATGTAGATCACTACCCGATTGATAAAGATCCCGGTGTACTTTCAGTGAAGCAGATTTACCATTTCTACAAACAGCACTGTATTAAAACGGAAATTATGGGAGCAAGCTTCCGAAGCGTTGATCAAGTTCTAGGATTAGCCGGTTGTGACCTGCTTACAGTATCGCCTAACCTTTTGGCAGAACTTGAACAGGATCAACGTGAAGTCGTTCCCCAGCTTTCAAATAATCACGCACAAGCCCATTGTCAGCGTATTGTTACGCCTTTAACCAAAGAAACCTTCAAGCAACAACTTGAACATGACTTGATGTCTTCGCAGCTTTTACAGAGCGGCATTGACGGCTTTATTAAAGCCCGTGATCAATTAAGTACATTACTTCGCCAGTCTTTTGGCTTAGATGCTGAAATACAAGCTTAAAATACGAATATTGCACCATCAAAAAGCCGATTTTGTTATAGTAAACAGGTCGGCTTTTTTGATTGTTTGAGAGTGTATTTATTGTGTTCGGGATAACCGATCTTAGTACCTATATTATTGGTACAACCTTAATTGTGTTATTGCCGGGACCGAATTCTTTATACGTGATGTCCATCGCTTCGCGTTTTGGCATTAAAGCCGGCTATAAAAGTGCATTTGGTGTTTATACCGGTGACCTCATTTTAATTTTACTCACCGCACTTGGAGCAGCTTCATTGCTGCACGCTTTCCCGTGGATATTTATCTTACTCAAAATTATTGGTGCATTTTATCTCAGCTATTTGGGCATCAAATTGCTCATAGCCGCCTATCACACATGGAATACTGTTCACTCACAGAAAGAAATTGCAGTCGCAGAAAAAAATATTGAGCAATTGCAGCCATTTAAAACTGCACTCACTATTAGTATTTTAAACCCCAAAGCAATTCTGTTTTATTTATCTTTCTTCGTTCAGTTTGTTGATCCTGCTTATCCATACCCAGCAATTACCTTTACTGCACTTGCGGTCGTGTTACAGATCATTAGTATGAGTTATTTAACTATCCTGATTTTTTCAGGCGCAAAACTCGCGACCTATTTTTCTCAGCGTTATAAAGTGACTGCATCCTGTGTGGCTGCTGTTGGAATTTTATTTTGCGGTTTCGGGTTTAAGCTTGCGACAACGACTTTATAAATTCTGCTCGCTGTTAAATAATTAAACTGATAGCAGCGCTATTTATTATTTTAATTATGCCTTTGCGCTTAAAAATGAAAGGCGTATGATTATTACGCTTTTCAACCGTTATAAAATGATGATGCAAAGGATTTATGCAAAAATTTCTTCAAGATTTTTCTATTCCTGCTGTATTTGCAGGTTTCATTACCTTTCTGATTGGTATCAGTGTTTCTGCGGTTTTGGTAATTCAAGCTGCGCAAATATTAGGTGCAACTCCTGAACAAATCACCTCCTGGTTTTGGGCCTTAGGTTTAGGGATTGGACTCTCAGGTTTAATTCTCTCCTGGAAATTTAAATATCCAGTTGCGACCTCTTGGTCGACTGCTGGGCTTGCGCTGATTTTGGCAACGGGTAGCGGCTACAGCTTATATGAAGCCATTGGTGCATTTTTTATCTGCGGGTTACTCACCGCAATTTTAGGTTTTTCAGGCATTTTTCAGAAAGTCTTGTCCTATATTCCGCAAAGCTTGACCAGTGCCATGCTTACCGGGGTATTACTCAAATTTGGCATCGCACTTTTTGCCAGCATGCAAAATGATTGGGGCTTTATTCTTTCACTTTTGGCCGTTTACATTCTATCAAAACGACTGTCACCCCGTTATAGCATCGTGATTACCGTGATTGGCGGACTGATCCTTTGTCCCATGTTTATGCAGTTTCACACTCCGGTTTTACAATGGAGCGTAGCTAAACCGGTATGGATAACGCCTGTATTCACTTGGTCAGCTATTTTAGGATTAGCCCTGCCCTTATTTGTAATCAACATGGCATCTCAATATTTACCTGGAATTGCCATGATCAAAAGCTATGGCTATCAACCACATGTCAACCACCTTATTGGCTGGACCGGGGTTGCTCAAACCCTATTTGCACCTTTTGGTTGCTATAGTGTCAATATTGCTGCCATCAGTGCTGCAGTCAGTTTAGATGATCAAGTGCATCCAGATCCCAAAAAGCGCTATATTGCAGGAATAAGCTGTGGCTTTTTTTATATTGTGATGGGCATTTTCGCGGCAACGCTTACCAGCTTACTCATGTCATTTCCACACATTTTTATTGTGGCTCTTGCGGGAATTGCTTTATTTGGCACGATCAGTCATAACATTGCCATCGCTTTCCAAGATGTCAATGAACGAGAAGCGGCTTTAATGACCTTCTTATTCAGCGCTTCAGGAATACAGTTCTTTGGGATTGGTTCAGCATTCTGGGGATTATTATTTGGCTTTGCGGTGTCAATCGTATTGAAGTTTAAAACGCGATCATCCCTCAAATAATGTATGTCTTTTTTACTTATATCCCTTTATAGGGATATAAGTTATTTTATCTATTTATATTTTCCCTCCACATTGCGTTATTTGATCGCCTGATTGTTTTTTAATAGAAGTCATTTTATAACTTATAAAATTAATGACCTACTGATTTAGAAAAAACATTCATCACAATAACGCCTGCAACAATCATGGCAATCCCAATCACCGCAGCTAAATCCAGACTTTGCCGGAAGATAAAAAAACCAATTAAAGCGGTCAAAATAATACCCACGCCTCCCCATATGGCATAAGCAATGCCCAAAGGAATCGTTTTAATCACTTGAGATAATAAATAAAACGAAATGACATAAAAGATAAAAACGAAAAGGCTTGGACCCAATTTAGTAAAACCTTCAGATTTCACTAAAAAAGTTGAGCCTGCCACTTCTGAAATAATTGCTAAGGCAAGTAAAGCATAGGCAATGAAAACAGGATTCATATCCGCCTCCTCAAAATATACTCAGCAAAGAGTAAGTCATATATTTTAATAAAATTTGTCTTTAATTTTTCAACTAAAATAGCCTCTAGCCTCACTTAAAAACTGCAGGACTATATTTTTGAATAAATTGAATCGTCTGTTGAAATGTCTGCTGACTGGCTTTTTTACTCATCATGAATTGATATTCATGGACTAGAAATTCTTTGGAGTTGGGATAAAATACTTCGGTAACAGGTATGTTCTGATTCATCAAAGCTTTTACAAAAGGTACAGATTGTGTCGGGGTTAAAAAGTCTTTATTCCCGCCACTAATCAATACGGGTGGATAATTCGCTGTTAAATATTGAATTGGAGATATACTTTTTAAAAATTCAGCATCATCTTTCTTATTACCCGTATAGGCTTGAACCAAGTTAAATACGCCCCACTCGATTAATTTCAATTCATCTGACGCAGTATTAATAAAAGCATTCATATCGTAAATACCGCAATGTAAAATCAAGCCCTTAATCTGATCACGGTGAATCAACGGCGTAATACCCGACTGCTGCGCAAAATCTGGATGACTGATTAAAGCTGCATAATGACTGACTAGATTCGCACCTGCAGAATCACCCGCCAAATATAATTGATTGGCATTAATATGATATTCCTGCGAATACTCGGTTATAAATTTTAATGCCTGATTAATTTGTAGTAACTGAGTGGGATAAATCACTTTCGGTGCAAACTGATATTGCACTGAAACCACGTTATAGCCCTCGTTAGCTAAAAGTTTAAAGTAGCCACGCGCATGTTCTTTAGAACCTGAAACCCAGCCACCGCCATGAACCCAAACTACGGTTGGACGTGGTTCAAGTTGCATCACATTTTTGGGCTGATAAACATCCAAAGTTAATGAGGGTTGCTGCATATACATAATATTTTTCTGCACCAAAACCTCTTGGGGTGCATATTTATCAATCATTTTTTTTTGCACATTAGTGGAAGCATTAAAAACACTCGCAATCACCTTGGTACTACTTTGTGTATTCTGGCAACCACTGCTGTTTAAAACAGCAATTAACCCCAAAGTTAAACCCAAAAATTTTGAATACACAGCCTTCCCTTATTGAATTTATTTCGTTCGCTATTCATTGCAGACGATAATATTTTTGAGCATTTTAATACCTGTTTAAACATTTAGAAATATTTATAGCAATGTTTAGTTTTCAACTCGGAATTAAATGCAAAACAGAACACATTTATATCTATGATTTTTAGATAATTTAATGAATTTCAAATCATTTTTCACAGTCTAAATTGATCATTCAAAGACAATGTGCTATCTATAATTAATAGCTACATAATAAACTTACAGGAACAAGTCTTATGCCTTATCAAAATATTTTAGTCCCAGTTGACGGTTCCCCTATTTCATTGTCTGCAGTGCAGAAAGCAGCTCAGATTGCCCAAGCTTTTGGCGGCCAATTAACATTAATCAGTTTAGTTACTGAAGACCCGTTTTCTGATGCAGACTTTTACTATCCCTCTCCCATTATGAAAGAGTATTTCGTACAAGCCTATACCAATGCTGAAAATTCATTGAAACAAGCTCAAGCCATTGCCAGTGAAAATGGTGTCACTGCCAACATTCAGGTGGTTAAAGGCAATGTCTCTGAAGAAGGAGTTATTGAAACTGCAGAAAAATTAAAAACTGATTTGATTGTTATGGGTTCACATGGCCGTAAAGGTTTTCAAAAGTTCTTGCTGGGGAGCTTTGCTCAAGACGTTTTAAAAGGAACAAAACTTCCTGTTTTAATTGTTAAAGAATAACTATTGATTAATAAATCCTGCAGTCTGATGTCGGGTTTATTTGGCTATTCAAATGAACCTCTCATTTTTCATAATGACTGAGCATCACCATTAAAAAATTTCCAAATCAGCTATATCCATAAGGATAAATTCATGACTTATAAACATATTTTAGTTCCGGTAGATGAATCTCCTATTTCTTATGCAGCGGTTGAACAAGCATTATCTTTAGCCCAAGCCCTTCATTGCCAAGTCACGATTACCAGTGTGATTGCTGTAGATCCATTTATCGGGGTGGACTTTTATAAAGTTGCACCTGCAATTACAGATTACTTTATGCAGGCTGAAAAGAATGCACAGTTACGTTTAACTGAAATCAAGCAATCCTTCATTCGAGATAACATTGATGTAGATACCAAAATCATTCGCGGTGTCTCACCTGCTGAAGGAATTATTCATGTGGCCGATGAAGTCGGTGCGGATTTAATTATTATGGGTTCACATGGTCGCACAGGATTCAAAAAACTAGTGCTGGGAAGTGTGGCACAAGCTGTATTGACCCAATCGCCTATTCCTGTACTGATTATCAAAGTTTAACCATAAAAAAGTCCCTAGATTTAGGGACTTTTATTTGACCGATAACACAACGATTTATCCTTTAGATCCATAGCTCTAAGCATTTTCATCCACAGCCTCTGGAACAGTTTTTATCTGGATTATGATTACCATCGTTCTTTTGACATACGGATAAAGCCATTACCAAGCTTAGACTGAGGCTTACTGTGCATATCGTTTTAATCATAATCATCCCTTATATGTCTTCTAGTACGTGTCTAACTATAAAAAATCATAAATTGACTCATAGTGATCAGTAAACCGTTTATTCAGATGTGTATCACCAAGACTTATCCTAACTAAAAACTCTTATTGAATAAGTTTAAGCTGTAACATTAATAATGATATACAGTAATTATTTGGAAATGTGTTGGTGCAACGTTTGTAGATAAATTTCGGCTTCAATTTTACTGTCAAAATTTTTTTGATAGGTTCCCATCGCCTGAACATTATTCGGTGTATATTCAATTACTACAACAAAATGTCCATCGCTGCTACTTTTTGAAACTCGAATTGCAATAATATGTAGGGAGTTTAAATAAAAACCATCTTCAATTTTAACTAACAAAACCCACCTCCAGTCTAAATAATAAAATGACAGGCTTAATCCAATGACAGTCTGCTAAATAATAAAAGCCCATCTTAAGATGAGCTTTAATGCCCCTATTTTACGACATTAATGTGATTTAATCGACACTTTAAAAATAATCATTCTATAGAAAATATGTCTGATTCTTTTATCTTTTTAAGGTAGGCAATCTAAACACCGGATCATTTATTCTTCAGCAACATTACATTCATAATAAAAAAGCCTTTGCTCGGTTTTAATCAAGAAAAGGCTTTTCTAGTCATTTAATGATGGCTAAGTTAGATACTCAACATACCATTTAAAGTTTCCACCACATTTTTAGATTTCACTTGCGGTTTTAAAGCTTCTAGTGCAGTTTTTACTTCTGTACGTTGTGGCTCAGCCAAGGTGTACCAGCGCGAAAGCACTTGCAGTAATCGTGAACCCACAATCGGGTTTTTCTCATCCAGATATTTAGCCAGATCAATATAGTGCTGAACACCAAAACTCCAGGTATTTACCGGATTGGCATTTAACCCCCCACTCACTGAACGAATCCGGTTTGGCGTACCCAAATCATAATCCGGATGTGAAGTTAGGTATTTGATGGTTTCTACAGTTGCTTTAGGATGTGCTGCTTGAAGCATAAACCATTGATCTAAAGACAAGGCTTCATCTTCAAAGCGGTTATAAAAGTCTGCCAACACTTCTTCAGCCTGTGGTGCATCATTCCAGACCAAGACTTTAAGCGCACCTAAGCGTTCAGACATATTCCCAGTGTGATACTGCTCATAAGCCAGATCGAAGGCAGAGGCATCACCCTGACGCGCAATCATACTGAGCATGATATTTCTGAGTGCACGAACACCCATCGCTTGAGAGAATTCACTTTGATTGTCTGGATCTAACTCCAAGTAAGTCTCTTTACAGAATGCACCGAGGTCACGAGCCAGTGTGTCTAGCAAAGCATTACGCTGTTCCTGGATTTTGGCAGGCTGATAATCTGTGTCAATGCGGCTGCCCAAATAACCTTCGGTCGGCACATCAAACAAGCGTGAAGCCAACAGTGGATCTTTTTGAATAACTTCAGGCAAAGTGTTTTTCATGGCTTGAATATAAATATCAGATTCATGGCCTTCCAGTAAAATACGTTCCAATAAGGTTTGGGTGGCTTGCCATTGGTTGAAACCATTGGTTTCATATTGCATCAAGAAAGCCAATGCTTCATCTGAATAGTTGAATTCAAGATTGACCGGAGCCGAGAAATTACGCAGCAATGAAACCACAGGTTTTGCAGTTATACCGCTAAATTCAATGGTTGCCTCACTTTGATCAAATAAATACATGCCATCTTTCACGCCACTTTCAAACAGTGCTTCAGATTGCAGCGTATATTGCTCACCTGTTTCTGCATCAAAAAGTGCTAAAGCAACAGGAATCGGCACAGCTTTCAGGTTGGGATATTTGGCATTTGCTTTTAAACTTTGTTTAAAGCTTAAACGGTAGGTTTGTTTTGCCGCATCGTACTCGCCTTTGGCTTCCAGTTTAGGCGTACCCGGCTGATTGTACCAAATCAGGAATGCAGATAAATCGACACCCGACCCAGCAGTCAATGATGAAACCCAATCTTCAACAGTTACTGCCTGACCATCATGACGGCGGAAGTATTCATCTGTGCCTTGACGAAATTTTTCTTTACCCAGCAAGGTTGCCATCATGCGGTTAATTTCTGCACCTTTTTCATACACAGTCGCAGTATAAAAGTTATTAATTTCTACAAAATGATCTGGACGTGGCGGATGCGATAACGGACCTGAATCTTCAGGGAACTGGTGTGCTTTCAATACGGCAACATCATCAATACGTTGTACCGCAGCAGACTGTAAATCTTCCGAGAAAGACTGATCACGGAAAACAGTCAAACCTTCTTTCAAGCACAGTTGGAACCAGTCACGGCAAGTAATCCGGTTACCCGTCCAGTTATGGAAATATTCATGCGCAATCACAGACTGTACGCGCATGATGGCGGCATCGGTAGTGAATTCTTCATCTGCAAGGACACATGAAGTATTGAAAATGTTTAAGCCTTTATTTTCCATGGCACCCATATTGAATGCACTGGTTGCCACAATCATGTAGTTGTCCAAGTCATACGGACGACCATAATGTTCTTCATCCCATTGCATGGAATGTTTTAGCGCTTCCATGGCAATATGACATTTTGGAATATCTTTTTCTACCGCATAAATTTCGAGTGCGACGTTACGACCTTCTGAAGTTACATATGAATCTTTCAGAACTGCCAAATCACCAATTACGCAAGCAAACAAATAGCTGGGTTTTTTGGTCGGATCTTGCCATATCGTATAGTGACGACCTTCACCTGCCTCACCCGCTTCCATCAAATTGCCGTTGGCTAAAAGTACCGGGAATTTTTTATCGGCTTCTACACGTGTGGTAAAGACAGACAGGACATCTGGACGGTCAGGATAGAACGTGATTTTACGGAAACCTTCGGGTTCATTTTGGGTGACAAATAAATCATCGCCAGCTTGGTACAAACCTTCAAGTTGTGTGTTGCTTTCAGGATGAATGATGACTTCTGTTTCAAGAATGACTTCATTGGGTGCATCAGCAATCACCAACTGGTCAGCATTTAGCGTGTAGTCTGCTTCGGTCAATTGCTTGCCATTCAAAGTAATAGATTTTAATTCCAGATCACGACCCAGCAGTACCAAATCCCCTGCGGTCTGGCGTTTCATCACCAAGGTTGCGTTGACATCGGTACGATCTGTATAAACCTGAATATCCAGATTGATTGAATCAACCAAAAAAGAAGGTTTTTTATAGTCTTTTAAATAAACAGTTTGGTCTGCTTCAACCACTGGGTTTGCCGCGATATTCATATAATGTCCTAATCCTGTCGTTCTTAAGCCAAGACTTTATTGTTGTGAAATACTTCGATCATACGACAACTTTCACAATCTGTCTGTGCGATTGATTTGAGTTATATATGGGCATGTTGCTCTCACTTTTCAATTCATGCCCTGAACATGAATACAATTAAAAGTTCAGTTGATTACTTAACATACGTGTGGTTAAAAAATGATACGCAATAACTCCAACACCTTTTCAGCAATATAAATAGAAAATAACGCGATTAGACTGTCTATTTCCATTATTTAAAGCTTGCGTCAGCGACTTTAAAATTACTTAACTCAAAATGACAGATATTTTCAAGATGACTACATTTTGAGCACGTTTTTTGCTTGAATATATTTGTGCAAAGCGCACTATAAAATTAAATCAAAATTAAAAGAGGTGTCCCATGTATCTAAAAGACCATATAGTCCGGGTGGAAAACATCAAAACCATGCAAACACTCGATGCTGCCGGAATCGATCACAAAGTGATTGCGATGTTTATGAGCTGTGAAGGTATTCCGATGCAATCGCCCGATATTTGCGCAATTTTGAACAATTACGATTCATTAGGCAGCAAAAAAATTTCCTCTAAAAAGGTTCAGGCTTTAATTAATGCAAAACAATTAGGTCAGGAAGACGAGTCATTACCTTGCCCTGCTTCTTATTAATTAAAGAATTTAAATCCCTCATCTATTCTCTGTTCTGATGAAGATGGAAAATTGGCTTTGCCATCTTCATCAATATGAACCATAAATGCTTAGGCTATTTTAAAGCGCAAAGTTCAGTTATATTTACCTGCATGGATTTATTGCTGATTCAGCGCCATTCAATCACGTTACAATATAAGAGATGTGTATAATCATTTAAATGATTAACCAGACTTGTGATTGACTCTTTCTATGCTCCTTCAGATTCTGCAAAAACAGTTAGATGAAAGTACATCATGCCCTTTGTGTCAGGCATCCATGTTCTGGATTGAAGCAGAACAGTACGATCAGGCACTTAATTTTCATGAATGTAGTCACTGTCAGCATCGTGTCTTTCAAGATGGACGCACCAACTGTCATTGTGACAAATGTTTAATCAATCGAAAAAAAATGCTCACCGAAACGCGTCTTCAAGAGCAGCGCAAAATCAAATCAAAAAATAAAGATAATGTTGAATATCGACTCGATCAAATCAGTTTTCTGAATAAATTATTTTTACTGAGTATTTTGGATAATCAGGTTCAGGAACATACCACGCATCATGAATATATTGACTGGGAAAGTATTAAATTTCACTCCATTACCCCGAATTATTTATTTCAAAATTATCTGGTCAAGCAACTGGTGAAAGAACAAATCCTGATTGCCAAGGATTTTGCTTCCGAGGCACATCATTACTACGTCAATGTTCGTTTGGATGGTTATTCTGAACCCAGTCTGTTTAGCATTACCCAGCAACTTCGAAACTGGTTTTATGAAAATTTAACCATGGGTGTGCCTTTTAAGAATGCAGATGAAGTGAAAAATGTGCTTTATTTAGTGCTGTATCAGGAAATTATTCAGTTTGCTCAGTTTTATTGCCGTACTTGGGGCATTCAAATTGCCGGAAATAATAGTTTTCAAACCTTTTGCTATCGCCTGATGGATTCATTGGCTGTGGGGCAAATTTATTATCTGGTACAAACGGCTTTGGAATATTTACATCAACAAAAAGCTTTGCAAACCCGTAATGAAAACTTTATTAACACCAACTTGTTAAAGAAAACTTTACAGCAATATCGTGAACGGGCCGTGACAGAAAAATGGGAAACATCAACCCTGCCACGTCCTCACAATATTCCTTTTAGCAAGATGAGCGAAATCCTGTTTTTCCGCTTTCTGGGCTATGATGAAAGTATTTTTTTCCAGCCGATTTGGCGGATATGGAAAAAGATTGAACCCCGCTTAAGCTTCTATTCACAAAAACGCTGTATGTATTGCGGTTCTAACGAGCTGACTGTCGATTATGATGCTGAAAATTATGTGACCTTATGTTGTCGAACCTGTAAGCATCAAGACCACTATTTTACCCAGTAAAATTTCACCCCATGGACAGTAAACCCTACGTCTAGTCTATCCAATCCTATATAACTTAAGGAATTATCTTATGGATCAAACTTCAACATTAATCGAACAAATTGTTGAAGCATGGACTCAGCTGCAAACGGAGCAGCCTTTGGTGCAATGTATTACCAATAGCGTTGCCGCCAATTATGCAGCCAATGTTTTGCTAGCTGCCGGTGCTTCTCCTGCCATGATTGATAATCCATTCGAAGCCGAAAGTTTTACCACTATTTCTGCAGCCCTTAGCATTAATCTGGGCACACCGATCCCTGAGCAAATGCAGGCCATGCAAATTTCTGCACAAACGGCGCAGCGTACCAACACTCCTTGGGTGCTCGATCCCGTGGGTTATGGTCCTATTTTAAAATGGCGCTCGGATATGGTGGATAAGTTACTGCAATATCATCCCAGCGTGATTCGTGGTAATGCTTCAGAAATCAGTACTCTTGCAGGCAATCAGGTATTGTCCAAAGGTGTGGATAGTACGCTGGAAAGTGCCGATGTGTACACCCATGCCAAAGTCCTGCTAGCACATGCTGAATGCATTGCTATTTCAGGTGAATCTGATTTTATTTTAAGCAAAGAACTGGATGCGGTAATTCAAGTCCATGGCGGCTCTTATTTACAACCGAAAGTCACTGCGACAGGCTGTGCGCTCGGTGCTTTAATCGCGGCTTACTGTGCAGTAACCACACCGACGATTGCCACCATTGCGGCACATACCCATTTTGCCATTGCAGGAAAGTTGGCCTTTGAAAAAGCACAAAAGATAGGTCAGTTTAATGTTGCATTCATGGATTATATTCACAGTTTAAATCCAGATTTAATTCAGCAATATGCCGATATCAAAATCCTTGAAATCTAAAACATCTTTATATCCAAATAAATGATTCAGCATAGATTTTAATTTTTGAGCTATTGGGTAAAATCGTTTTAAGCAGGAAAATACTCAATGGAACTTAGACATTTACGTTACTTTGTAGCGCTGGCTGAAGAACTCAATTTTACCCGTGCCGCAGAAAAACTCTGTACCGTGCAACCTTCCCTCAGTCAGCAAATTAAAGATTTAGAGGAAGAAGTGGGTGTACAACTGATTGATCGCAGTGCTCGAAAAATAGCGTTGACTTTAGAGGGTCAAGGTTTTTTAAAATATGCGCTGGAATCGATTAAATACGCGGAACTTGCCATCGCTCATGCACGTCAAATCGCCAATCAAGGTCAACAACAGCTGTTTATTGGCGTATTGCACGTTGCAGAAATGACCATTATTCCCCAAGTCATTCAAAGGGTTCGCGCTCAATTCCCGAAAGTCGACCTTAAAATTAGAAGTTTATCCTGTAGCGAACAGATTCAAGCATTGAAAAACTCCGAACTGGATTTGATTTTTAGTCGCATCTGTATTGATGATCCGGTTTATAGCAGCAGCATGCTGTTTGAAGAAAAATTATTATTTGTTGCCCATCAGAACTATATTGCCAACCGTAAGATTCAAGACTTAAGACAAATTCAAAATGATGACTTTATTGTCTGCGACCCGCTGTTTTCTCCAGTTTTCTATCAGCAAATTCATGAATTCACTGAAAAAGAACACTTAAAACTGCAATATAAATACCAAGTCACCAATGCCCTGCAGCATATCAATCTCATCAATATGGGTTTGGGTTGGAGTTTTATTCCTGAATATGCACGGCAATTGCTCAACCCCAATGTACAGTCAATTGAACTGAAACAGGACTTGCCCACCTTACCGCTCTATGCCAGTTATCGAACAGATGCTGAAAATCCGGTTTTGCAATTTACCGCAAAAATCATTCAGCAATCTGTTCAATAACAGCAAGTTTCAAACTAACTTAAAAACCCGAATTAAGTGACTTTATACTGCATTTGTTCTAGCACCTGCGTTAATTTCTGCAGGGCGACCGCATCATCATATAAAGCTTGCTGATGACGCCATGCCACATAACCATCGGGGCGAACCAGCAACATGCCGGCTTCAGCAATTTCACAAGTTTTTTGCCAGATACCGTAAACATCTTTCACGTCTTGCCCAATGGTCACGACATTCATATAAGGCAGGTCTAATTGCTCGGCTGCCTGTTTCCAAGCAGTACCGGATAAACCAGTCACCAAAGTTAATTTTCCATTTCCCACAATATCCAGTGTTGAAACCTTTTGACCATTCTTGGTATCAATTAACCAGCAATGTGGAATTTTCGCTCCTGGGCGCGATGTTGCCTGTAAATATAATTGTGGATCAGCTTGCCATTGTTCCTCACATTCATCATCTAAAACTACAGCAACCGACTGGTAGCGCTGATTCAACTCCACACCTTGCGCATTAAACTCAAAGTTTTTAATCTCTAAGGCATGATTTAACTGAGTACGTAATTCAGCTGCATTTGCGGTTGGTGCATTCAATCGGTCTAACAATTGTTGTGTGGTGGTAATCCCCTGATCAAAACCAAAAACATCTTTAAGATACTTATAATCCATCCTAGACTGGTTGGCACGTGCCACAATTTGCTGCCCGACTGGCAGACGCTCATTACTATAAGAGCTCAATAAATCTGCTTTCGCCCAATCTTTAATGACGAAAGCCAGTTTCCATGCCAAGTTAAACGCATCTTGAATGCAGGTATTTGAACCTAAACCACTCGATGGTGGATGACGATGCACGGCATCACCGCCACAAAAAACCCGTCCCACTGAATAATGCTGGGCAAAAGCTTGATTCACATACCATGCCGATACATTTTGAACTTCAATATCAACATCATCCGTCCCAATAAAGGTATGAATACGCTGAATGATCTGTTCCTGCGTGTATTGTGGTTCGCCTTGAGCAATATCGAAGCCCCAACCAGCCACCCAGTCATTCCATGGAGAAATGGCACGCAGCAAGCCCATACCAATTTCGCCAAAACCTGCGGCAGGATTGACAATCCAATGCAAAATACTCGGACGATGTTGCACATACTGAGTTAAATCCGCTTTGAAACGTACATAGGTTGTACCCGCACGTGCCATATGACCCTCAATCGGAAGGCCAATTTTTTCAACAATTTTAGAGCGCGCCCCGTCCATTCCTACCAGGTACTTGGCACGAACTGAATATTTACGATTTTCCATTCGGTCTAAGAACCAGACCAGAACCCCATCATCATCTTGTTCATGATCTAAATATTCGGTGTTGTAAAATAGATTTGCACCACGCGCAACTGCATGTTTCACCAGCAGTGCTTCCATTTCAGGTTGTACCAAATCGAATAACGGCGAAGGGCTGCCCTTTACATAGTCGCCATGGCGCAAATCACCCGTTCCCCACGCCTGAATACGGGCAATTTCCTCGCCAATCAGACTGGTGGTGATCATGCTTTCTCCCATGTGTTGCCATGGAGTCGCCCTACTTTTAGCTTCTTCTTCTAAATCAAATTCACGCAATACTTCAACTGCGCGCTGGTTGGTAATATGTGCACGAGGAGAGTTCGCCAAACCATTAAACTGGGTATAAAAACGGACTGAAATCCCATAAGTCGCTAAGGCTAAAGCAGTGGTTGCTCCGGCTGGGCCAGTCCCAATCACCACAACATCCGTATCAAAAGGCTGATTTGACATCACATTTCCTTATTCAATTCACTTAAATATGCACATCCAAACGATTGGATTTGCTTTTATTGAACTATAAGGAAAATACTGAAATTATTTTAGAAGTATCAAAACTAACTATGGCAATATCAGTCTGAGCTATAGAAACTCAAATTGAACTTTTATCTTGAATCTTTGTTATAAAAATCAATCTGCTTCTTTACACACTTTTTCTTGCGAAAATTCAGAAACCAGAATGTAGAACATTCTTACATTAAGCTCATGAATAATAAAATTTAA
The DNA here is from genome assembly GCF_001647545.1 of Acinetobacter sp. SFB. GTDB lineage: Bacteria > Pseudomonadota > Gammaproteobacteria > Pseudomonadales > Moraxellaceae > Acinetobacter. The sequence continues at coordinate 98,306 of NZ_LSZH01000012.1, read as the reverse complement.
TATATATGCCGTTCTAACCATAGATTAAGTATTGCTTAAGCATTGAATATCCGCAGGTGTTGTTTGCGGCATTCCACTTGAATGGATAAAGATACCTTTACTGCGCTTTTGCAGCTCATTTTTACACTGCTGAATAATATCTAAAACCTGTAAATATTCTTGAGGAGTCTGTTTACATTTACGTGGAAAAAATCCTGTGAACAAGTTGCAAAAAGCATATAAATCTTGGGCTGTATCACTGTAGGCATAAACCATAAAGGAATCGTCGGATATCGGATTCGATAATTGATTGAGACCCCAATGGCAGTACTAAGGCCTCTATTGCTTTTACCATAAGCTGACAAAATATCCACCCTGGAGCTTAATACAAAAATTGGTTTATTTTGCAGCCAGGATAGCATCACCTCACAATTCAACTTATTTTCAATCTATAAAAAGATAGATTAAAATGATAAAAAACCCAACAGCACCTGTCTATTGGGTTTTTAAAAGAGTTAAAAAGGAAACTATTCAAAATACTGATTATTTCTTTCGAGTATCTTCAATTACCTTCTAGCGACGCACAATTGAAATAGATTTAATTCGATTATCATCCAGTTCAGTCACCTCAAAGTGCACACCCTGATACTCAAGCTGAGTACCCACGTTCACTTCTCCATGAGTTTTATCTAGAATCAGACCTGCAAGACTGATATAGCCTGCATCCTCTTCAACTAAATCTATCATGCCCAACTCTAATTCAAGCTGATACACATCCAGCATGCCGGATGCCTTCCAAGTATGGTCATCAATTTTCACTAAATCGAGCTGTTCATCCGCATCGGGGAATTCTCCGGCAATGGCTTCAAACACATCGAGTGGAGAAATCAAACCTTGAACATTACCAAATTCATCACTGACTAAAACCAATGAGCCTTTAGAAGTACGTAAGGTATTAATCGCATCAATCACTTTCATTTTTTCAAAAATATAGATCGGACGATGGCGTTTGATTAAAGCTTTAAGTTGTTCATCATCTTCCAGTACATCTAGAAGCTCTTTGGCACGAACCACACTCAAGACCTTATCCAAGCTGCCGCGACAAACTGGAAATAAGCTATGCGGTACAGCGAGCACCTGTTCACGAATTTGTTCAGGCGCATCATCAAGGTCTACCCAAGAAATTTGATTTCGTGGGGTCATGATTGAAGCGACTGACCTCTCTGCCAGAGTTAATACCCCACCAATCATATAACGTTCTTCATCGGCAAAAGCTTCTTGAGCTTCAAAGTGCTGAGCGCTGTCAGTGACAGTTTCCATTTTTCCGCCCATCAATCTCAAGATGGAATCCGCAGTACGGTGGCGCAATGGAATCTTTGATTCATGCTTTGTAGTATTACGCTGAGTAAACTGATTGAAAGCTTCAATCACAATCGCAACGCCAATACCTGAGTAGATATAGCCTTTTGGAATATGGAAACCAAAACCTTCGGCAATCAAACTAATACCAATTAATAGTAAGAAGCTTAGACAAAGAATAATTACGGTCGGATGACGATTTACAAAATCAGTTAATGGTTTGGAAGCAAGTAACATTACAGCCATAGCCACAATCATCGCTACCATCATTACATAGATGTTGTCGACCATACCAATGGCGGTAATGACTGAATCTAAAGAAAATACAGCATCCAACACTACAATTTGCGCTACAACTGCTGTAAAACTTGCATAAACAACATTCGTTGTAATTTTAACTTCAGGTTTCCCTTCCATTCTTTCATGCAATTCGCTTACTGCTTTATACAATAGGAACAAACCACCAAATAAAAGAATGAGATCTCGACCTGAGAAAGTCCAATCAAAGACTGTAATAAGCGGTTTAGTCAAGGTGACTAACCAAGAGATGGCAAACAATAAACCCAAACGCATGAATAAAGCGAGGGAAAGACCCATTACACGTGCTTTATCACGTTGTTCTGGAGGAAGTTTTTCTGCCAAAATGGCAATAAAGACTAGGTTATCAATACCTAAAACGATTTCTAATACAATCAGGGTAAGTAAACCCACCCAAATTCCAGGATCTAATAAAAACTCCATTAGTTTATATCTCCGATTCCCTGAATTTGGTTAAAAATAAACGTAGATCTGCACGGCGACGGATCCATAAATATGCCCTGTTCAACAATAGATAAATTAATTATGCACAATCTACAAAATTTGTAATTAATTTTTTATATTTTTAATCATAAAAATACCAATCTGTATAAAACACACATCTATTTTGTGACTTATTTCATCTATTCGTCTGATTTTTTGATTTTCATATCAAATATGCAAACCCGTTTGCATGATTAAAAAAATTAAATATTACAATATAAGTTATTGTTTTTATGAAATTTAACATAATATTTAATTGATAAAATTTCGTTTTATTAGACTTATGAAGCCACTATCAGAAATTTTTTGTTAAAAAGATCAGTTTTCAAAACTATTTTTTTCACTAGAATGAAATACAGCCAAGATTGTTCAATTTCAATAATCGATAGCCAAACTTAGATGCATAAGTCCCTAATCCAATCAGAATACTTACAGGATTATTTACTATGACAAATGAAAAAGCATTAACCTTCAATAACACGTCGAAAACCATTGCTAATACTAACTATGAACATGGTTATCTTCATTTAAATTATCATTTGATCAATATCAAGTTCAGGTCGTAGGTATACATAGGCTTTCATCAAGATCAAGACAGTTACAGCCTATCCCTTCTAGATGAGCATGCTTAATTTTGATTCGTATAAGGAAATTTATAAATATAAGTTCCCATTGCATTAGGAAAAACTTAATATATATTAATTAGCAATAAAAATAATTCAATATGTATTGCGAATCTAAATGGCTTTAGAATAAAATGTTCTTCAATGAAAAATTACAATTACAACAATGAATTAGGGGAGCTTTTATCATGACAAAAAAATTCAGTAAGTTTTTACCTTCTATGGAAAATTTTAGTTTAGATAATTTTCCCTATTATTGGGTTACCCAAGTACATGCTCAATACGTCCAAAACGTCGATCATGTCTTAAAAAAATATGGTTTAGATAATTCTCGTCGACGAATTTTGCTGTCTTTAAAATCCAAACCGCATGCAAGTGTGTCCGATCTTTCTGACATGATTATTTCTAAAATGTCGACCACAACCAAAATTGTATATCGCCTAAAAGATGAAGGATTAGTTGATACTTACTCATGTGAAGATGATGCCCGAATTACCCGTGTAGTGTTAACGGAAAAAGGACAACAAATGACCCAGAAAATTAACGATCTCACTAATGTGGTTTTAGAACAATCTTTTGAAGGCTTAACCCCATTACAAATTGAAAAAATGATGGAAAGCCTTAGACATATTTTCAAAAATCTAGCGCATTAAGTGAAGTTTCATCTAAGAAATTTAATGAGGAGGTATTTTTTTGCTTTAACGAAAAGACGTATTATAAATAATTTTGATTCAAAATTTCTCACAAAATGGTTACAATAATAAAATACAATTACAACAATAGATCAGGAAAAAATATTCATGACAAAAAAATATAGTAAATTTCTACCTTGTGTGGAAGATTTTAGTTTAGATAATTTTCCATATTATTGGGTTAGTCAAGTCCATGCTCAACATGTACAGAATGTCGATCATGCCTTGAAAAAATATGGTTTAGACAATTCTCGTCGTCGTATTTTGCTTGCATTGAAATCGAAATCGCATGCAAGTGTGTCCGATCTTTCTGAAATGATTATTTCTAAAATGTCGACCACAACCAAAATTGTATATCGCCTGAAAGATGAAGGATTAGTAGACACTTATTCATGTGAAGATGATGCCCGAATTACCCGAGTTTTATTAACTGAAAAAGGGCAACAAATGACCCAAAAGATTAATGACCTCTCCAATGTAGTTTTGGAACAATCTTTTGATGGTTTGACCCCATTACAAATTGAAAAAATGATCGAAAGCCTCAAGCATATTTTCAAAAATTTAGCACGTTAAGCTCGGCTTAATCGAAAAAATTTAATTGAGGACTTATTTTCTCAATTTTTGCTTTAGGTACATGTGAACATTCAAATTCCTCTTCAGGAAACCCGTCTACAAATGATCGGATATCTGGAGATTTCCAACTTAACCATTCATCTAAACGCTCGTGAGGAATAACTATCACTGAGCGTTTAATATTTCCCGGCTCATGAAATTCTTTCATCATGGGATGATCAATTGCATTCATTGTAATCATAGTGGCTGAACGAACCACTTCATCCCCAATCTTACAAATTTCATAAAGTGCGGCAATAAAAACAGCTTGACCATCTTTCCGACGTATCCCCCAACGCTGTGGCTTATGATCAAAATATTTAGATTCGTAAAACTCGACCACAGGAATCACACCAAACTTATATTTCATTAAAGCATTATTAAAGGTTGGTTTCTGAGATAAAGTCTCATTGCGGGCATTATAGGTTTTAGATGCAATGGTTTTATCTTCTGCCCATTTCGGTACCAGACCAAACATCACTTTACGCCATTCAAGACCTTGTGATGATTTAAACAATAAAGGCAAGTCATAACCCGGATAGACTTCTTGTGGATATTCAAAAGGAATATCCGGTAACTTTAAATCCTGCAATTGTTTGAGTGTCAAGGGTTTGAAGTTTGCGCACATAGCATAAGTATTAAATTAAACTGATTCGATTATATCCTTAACGGTATAAGTATGACTGTATTAGGTCGTTGGGAATCGTCAACCAATGTGTAAAGTTAAATGCTTCCAGACTCCATTGGTCCTTAAAACTTCCTAATCCAGATTTTTTTCCCAAGAAATGAAGTATTCCTTTGACCTGTCTCTGTAATCAAACAGAATAATTGGGAAAGATATCCCGAAGTGAGGTTTCATTATTCCCTGATCAAAATCAACTGTTCACTTTTTTGATGGCAACAAAGATACGCCAGTAAATTAAAAATGAAGTGGCTATGTCAACCACGACGCTTTCGATTGCATCAATATGTGCAAGTTCAGCGTCATTAAATCGATCTTTAAAAAAGCTAAAGATTAGTTCATAACAGATCATTCCCACAATAGCAAAAATAGTAATTTTGATGGTAATCGGTAAATATAGCGCAATAAAACGGTTTAAGAATGCATGACCTTTTTCACCACCATTGGCTTTGAAAGCAGCATTAATCCAACTGATCAATAAGCCTAAATTGATAACAAATCCGGCCAAACTAATTTTAAGCTCATCCACCCCAGTCTGACTTAAAACAAAAAAACTCAATAAAATCAAAATACCACTGATTAGATAATAATTTTTAAATTCGGCGTGAGTGATGCTGTTTTGTTTCAAATCTTTGATCAGTTGATCGGTACGCCAAAAATACATGATTTATACTCCGTTATTATGTGCCGATCATATACAAAAAAAGCCTCACAAGGAGGCTTTTTTATTCAGTTCACAGGATTAATCACCTGTATAACCTTTTAATTTTAAACGTGCTGCATGCAATAGAGGTTCAGTATAACCTGAGGGCTGTTGACCCCCTTTAAAGATTAAATCAGATGCAGCTTGGAATGCAATGTTGTTTTCAAAGTCATTCGACATTGGGGTGTAAAGTGGATCATTGGCATTCTGCTCATCCACAATTTTTGCCATACGCTGCATCACTTCTTCAACTTGTGCACGCGTAACAATACCGTGACGCAACCAGTTGGCAACGTGTTGTGAAGAGATACGCAAAGTTGCACGGTCTTCCATCAAACCCACATTGTTAATATCGAGAACCTTAGAACAACCTACGCCCAAATCAACCCAACGAACTACATAACCCAAGATACCCTGACAGTTATTTTCAAGCTCTTTGGTCTTTTCGTCTTCAGACCAGTTAGTGTCTTTAGCCAATGGAGGTGTCAACAAATCATCAAGTGGCAATGCTTCAGTCGCAAGTAACTCTTGCTGACGCTTTGCAACATTGATTTGATGATAGTGAATCGCATGAATCACCGCACCTGCTGGTGATGGCACCCATGCACAGCTTGCACCCGCTTCTGGATGTTCAGTTTTAGTTTTATACATGTCGAGCAGCATGTCTGGTTTTGGCCACATGCCCTTACCAATTTGTGCTTTACCACGTAAGCCAGCCTGAAGACCAATCATCACGTTACGGTTTTCATACGCAGGGAACCAGATTTGGCCTTTTACTTCGCCTTTACGAACGAAAGGACCCGCTTCCATGAAGGTATGGATTTCGTCACCGGTACGATCCATGAAACCTGTGTTAATGAAGATGGTACGGTCTTTCGCTTGAGCGATACAGTTTTTCAAGTTTACCGAAGTACGACGCTCTTCATCCATGATACCGATTTTAAGCGTTTTAGCAGGTAAACCTAATACTTGTTCAGCACGCTCAAACAGTTCAACTGCAAAAGCAACTTCTTCAGGACCATGCATTTTGGGTTTAACGATATACATAGAACCTTTACGCGAGTTCTTGATTTCGTTTTCACCTTTAATGTCTGCAAAAGACAACAATGGTGTAACCAACGCATCCATGATGCCTTCATAAATTTCCGCACCATCTACAAGAATGGCTGGATTGGTCATTAGATGACCCACATTACGAAGAAGCATGAGTGAACGACCATGAATAGAGGTCACGCCACCAATCAGGTTTTTATGCGTACGGTCTTTGTTCAATGCACGAGTAACAGTTTTGCCATTTTTCTCGATTGATTCTTCGAGCGTGCCACGCATCAAGCCCAACCAGTTACGGTAGCCTTCTACTTTTTCTTCTGCATCTACTGCAGCAATCGAATCTTCTAAATCTTGGATGGTGGTTACAGCTGCTTCAAGCACTAAGTCTTTAACGCCAGCGGCATCTGTTTGACCAATCGGACTGGTCGCATCAATTTCAATAATTACATGCAATCCATTATTTTTAAATACAATTTCAGTCGGTACCGCAGCTTCGCCGTTATAACCAACGAATTGAGCTTGGTGCGCTAAAGTGGTGGTAGAACCATCTTTTAAAGTCACAACCAGGGCATTGTGCTCTACTGTATATTGCGTTGCATCTGCATGTGAACCATTTGCCAACGGGAAATTTTCATTTAAGAAGTTTTTCGCGAATGCAATTACTTTTTCGCCACGTACCGGGTTATAACCCTTACCTTTTTCCGCGCCATCTTCTTCAGGGATCACGTCGAAACCGTAAAGTGCATCGTATAAAGAACCCCAACGCGCATTTGCCGCGTTCAAGCAATAACGTGCATTACGTACAGGTACTACAAGTTGTGGACCAGCCAAAAGTGCGATCTCTTCGTCGACATTTTCTGTGCTGATTTTGAAATCTTCTACTTCTGGTAATAAGTAGCCAATTTCTGTAAGGAAAGCTTTGTAAGCTTCTAATTCAAATTTATTGTTGCGGTGCCATTCATCAATTTTAGCCTGAAGATCTTCACGCTTAGCCAAAAGCGCCTTATTCTTGGGACTAAGATCAACAACGACTTGCTCGAAGTTTTTCCAGTATGTTTCGCTGTCTAAACCAGAACCTGGTAATGCTTCATTTTCGATGAAATCGTAGAGTTCTTTAGCAATCGCTAACTTGCCTTTTTGAATACGTGCAGTCATTGTCTTTCCTGATATTGCTACTTTTTATAACAAGAGATTCTAGTATACCGATTTAAATCTAGCTGAATAGTACTATCACATTGCTAAATAGTGATCATTTTTTATAAAATAAATGTGCATATTATTAAATAAAATATAGCTCACAAATGCAATGTCATCATCAACTTGAATACCTTTTTACAGTTTATAAAGTTTTTGAAATGTCGAAATTAGACTTAAGTGCAGATTTATGGATAAAAACAGCAGTTAAACCCAACATTGGTATAGTTATAGAGCAAAGATTAAACAATGACCAGTCTTAAACGTCGACTAAGCATATATTTTTTAGCCATAAAAAAGCGCCATTTCTGGCGCCTGTTTTTAATTCGTTGATGATTCTATATTCTGTATAAGCTTGTGTTCCGCATTCAGATACTCATCGGACTGCATTTCCAGTAAACGTGAACGCGTGCGTTCAATTTCAAAGGCTAATTTTTCACCTTGATAAATTTCAATAATCGAATCTTCAGAAGTTAATAACAGTTTTACCCCACGATCATAAAACTCATCGACTAGATAAATAAAACGACGTGCGCCTTCCGACAAGTAGTCTGTTAAATGCGGCACGTTACTCACCAGCACGGTGTTATAGATATTGGCGATTTCAATAAAGTCTGCCGGACTACGTGGTTTGAAACACAACTCTGAAAATTCACACCATAAAACGTCTTCAGTATGCCCCACTGTTTCCACAATACGGTTATTAATGATAATCGGCTCTTGGGAAATTTTTTGCGTTTGGGTCAAAGCTGTAAAACGCTGGGCGATCCAGTTTCTATGATCATGCGTTAGGGGAGATTTAAACAATTGCGCCTGTTTAAGCACGCGTAAACGATAATCTACCCCTGCATCGACATTCAGCACGACACAGTGCTTTTTCACCATCTCAATGGTAGGAATAAAACGGTCACGATGAATCCCGTTTTTATACAAACCGTCTGGAGCAATGTTGGATGTTGCAACCAGTGTAATCCCGCGCTCAAATAATTTTTGGAACAATTCACTTAGAATCATCGCATCTGTTACGTTGGATACAAAAAACTCATCAAAGCAAATCACAACGGCTTCTTTATAAATTTGATCAGCCACCAACTCAAGTGGATTACGCTGTCCGGATAATTTGTTTAATTCACGATGCACATGCTGCATAAAATGATGGAAATGCATGCGCATTTTGCGGCGAAAAGGAATTGAATCAAAAAACTGATCCATTAACCAGGTTTTCCCACGCCCTACACCGCCCCACATATACACACCTTTAGGAGAGGTTTGGCGACGGAATCGACGGAAAGCTTTTTTCGATGCCTTGAATCGCTGCAATAATTCTTGCCAAACACGATCCAACTCATGCACAGCTTGTGCCTGTGCATCATCCGGCATGAACTGACCAGAAGAGATCGCTTGCGCATAACGTTCTGCAGGTGACAAAGGAATAAAGGCGGTGCTGTGCTTAGAGTTTAAGTCTGACATATGATTGAATACTATTTTAGGCTATTGAAAGTATAGCGAAGTTTGGAAGGGAAGATATAACACTTTGGCATTAATAGACTTAGGCTATTTAAAGTATTGGCGTGGACTATGTCCAAACCACCTTTTAAAGGCATGATTAAAAGCCGCCGGCTCTGAATAGCCCAGTAACTCAGCAATCATTTCAATGGAATATTCTTTATATTCTATCAACCTTAACGCCTTGTCTTTAATCAGTTGTTCACGTATTTGTTTATAACTGCTTTGTAATTGCTGCAATTGATGACGCAAGGTACGCTCTGGAATTTGCAAGGCTTGTGCCGTTTCTGCCATCGTTGGCATCACACCTTGTTGTAATTCCAAATAATTCTGCACCCGTTGCACCAATGAAGGAATTTGTTCATCCACTTTTAAGCGCTCTAATTCAGCCAGACATTTGCTTTCATAAATTTTAAAAGTCATTTTATCTGCAGATGGAATCTGAACATTCAGTACTGCATCATCAAACCAGAATTCTGCACACTTTGAACCAAATCCTAAGTCTGAACCATAGTAATCATGATAGTTGTTTAAGAACTCTTGGTTTTCTGGTCGTAAAAATGGCAATTCAATATGGATTTTAGGAATGTTTAATCCCATCATTTTATAAAGATCTTGAATGAATTTATGCGTTCCTGAAACTTCACATTGCGCTCGCAGTATGCCTAGATCACTGTTTAAATCTTGTGGCGCATAGCACAAAGCAACTTTATGTTCTGTATATTTCAAGCTTAAAGCCCCAGTTAGATGGGTTAAAGATTGATATAAAATACCTTGCTCTAAAACTGTACGCACATTTTCACTGGTCACCAACAGCATCAGCAAAGGGCCATAGCCAGCAAGTGCATAATGCTGCCCAATAAACAGACCTTTTTCAGGTGCAACATCTTGTCCAATAACTTTTAGCACATCCCACTCTAAACTCGGATGAATAATTGAAGCTGGATCCAAGGCATCAGCACGCAGCCCAATACTGTGAAGTTTTTGATCAACTGCAATCCCTGCTCTACGCATGCCTTGAATTAAATACATCAAGCCAAGAATTGATCGTTTCATAGCATTATCTAATTAAATGAATATGACCATTTTTACTATAAAATTTCACGCTTGCAAATTGCCGAATCTATCAATTTTTTTGTCATACCTATCATGTTGCTGACTGCGCTATTCATTTAAGCTAGAAGAAAATAGAAATATAAGGCAAATAAAAAATGCGTGATGTAACTCAAAGTAAGCAAATAGCACAACAAACTCAAGTTGCCATTATTGGCGCAGGGTTTGGTGGTTTAGCCATGGCCATTCGTTTATTACAAAATAATATTCAAGATTTCATCATTTTAGAAAAAGCCAATGATGTCGGCGGTACCTGGCGCGAAAACCAATATCCTGGTGCAGCGTGTGATGTGCAATCACATATGTATTCACTTTCTTTTGCCCCTAAAAGTGACTGGTCAAAGCGCTATGCTGAAGCACCTGAAATCTTTAAATATATACAAGACTTAATTACCGACTATGATTTAAAAAAATACTGCCAATTTAATTGTGAAGTCTTGGCGGCAGAATACAATCAGCAAAGTTGCGACTGGAAACTGACATTAAATAATAATGAAACCCTGATTGCACAATTTGTGGTTTTCGCATCTGGTCCTTTACATGTGCCGCAAATCCCCAACATTAAAGGCATTGAAAATTTTCAGGGCAAAATTTTTCATTCATCGCAATGGGATCATCAATACGATCTCAGCAATAAGAATGTTGCATCCATTGGTACGGGGGGGAGTGCTATTCAATATATTCCTGAAATCGCCTCCAAAGTGAAGCAACTGTATGTACTTCAACGTACCGCAGCTTGGGTCATTCCACGCGATGAACGTAATTATTCAAGTTTAGAAAAAAAGCTGTTCGATAAGTTTGATTGGTTTAGAAAGTTGCATCGTGCACGTCTCTATTGGTCAAATGAATCACGCGTAGTGCCTATTGTTAAACCCACTGTGATGAAATACACCCAGAAACTCGCGGAAGCCTACATTAAATATCAAGTGAAAGATAAAAGCCTGGCGCAAAAACTCACACCGAATTACATTATGGGTTGTAAGCGAATTTTAGTGTCCAATAAATACTACCCAACCTTTAATCGGCGCAATGTCGAACTCGTTACCGATGACATTCAAGAACTAACCACCAACAGCCTCATTACCAAAGATGGCAAAGAACGTGCAATTGATTGCCTGATTTATGGAACAGGCTTTATTACCGACCCACGTATCTATTTAAAATCATTTAAATGCACTGGAGAAAATGGTCTCGATTTACGAGAAGCCTGGCATGATGGTGCGGAAAGCTTTTATGGAATTTGCACCAAAGGTTTTCCAAATTTTTTCCAGCTTTTAGGACCCAATACAGTTTTGGCACATAACTCGGTTATCTTTATGATTGAGTCCCAAATCAATTACATCTTACAAATGATTCAATTGGTTAAACACACCCATAGCCATGCCATTGTGGTGAAAAACCAAGTCCAAGACCAATTCAACGCAGAGGTGCAAACCCTGCTAAATGGAACGGTTTGGCAATCTGGATGTGTGAGCTGGTATCAGCAAGATAGCGGTAAAAACTTTGCACTTTGGCCTACTTATACATGGAAATATTGGTTAAAAACCCAAAAACTTAATCCAGCCGATTACCGCTTGCTAAATAAAACATCGGGAAGTCGTGCAGCCTAAATACTTAATGGCCATAATACGCAGGTGTCTTTTCACCTGCCGACTTTTTCTATGCAATCGCTCTGGTTGATCATTCAACTTCTTCTCTGCTTATTCCTTGGCTTCGTTCTTGCACGTAAACTTCCTCAATGGTTAGAAAGTTTAGCCTTTAAAGTTCTGCCCTATTTTACTTACATACTCCTGATTGCCATCGCGATTGAATTTTCTCAAACCCTACACAGCATAAGCAGCCCACTGCAAATTTTATCCAATGCACTGATACTCTCAATTGCAACCTCACTCGGTGCTTTTCTGTGCTGCTATATCCTGTTTAAAAGTATTGGCTATCAACCCGCACAAGGTAAAGTATCCGCAGAGTTATTAGTTAAATCTCTGCTTAACATTAGTTATGCCTTTATTGCACTCGCATTAGGCTATGGACTAGCTGAAATATTTAATCATTTTGATTACAACTTGCATGTGAGCACCTGGAATCTTCTGCTCATTTTCATGTTCTTGATTGGTTTGGATTTAGCATATTCCCCGCTCGATCGCTCATGGCTGAACTGGAAAATCATGCTTGTACCAATCGGCTGTATTTTCGGTTCATTAGTCGGTGCATTTTTTACCGCAGCAATTGTGAAAGATATCAGCTTAAAAGATCTGATTATGCTGTCACAAGGTTATGGTTTTTATTCCATGACGGGCATTGTGGTGACTGAATTAAAAAGTGCCGAGCTTGGCAGCATTGCATTAATGAATGATTTATTCAGAGAAATTATTGCGATTGTACTGATGTATAGCATTGGATGGCGTTATCCACGTTCTGCGATTTCATCCGCTGCAGCAACTGCAATGGACGTCACCCTCCCTATGGTTAAACAAGCTTGTGGCAATGAGTTTATTCCGCATGCCATGGTCAGTGGCTTTATTCTTTCTATACTTGCACCGATTCTAGTGAGTGTGCTGGCTGCTTTATAAATAATCTGACTAAATCCTTCACTTCCATTTAGGGATTATCCTCCTCCTTTGGAAAAAGGAGCGTCAGGGAAGATTTAAAAGCCTTAAAACAAAAAAGCCGACATTAAGTCGGCTTTTGAATACATCAAATTCAGATTACATTGTCGCCAAAATATCTTTCAAAGTCTGGCTCGGATTTTCTGATTGAGTAATCGGACGACCAATCACCAAATGTGTTGAACCATCAAGCATCGCTTGCTGGGGAGTCACAATACGTTTTTGATCATCTGCATTTGAACCTGCTGGGCGAATACCTGGAGTGACTAAAGCAAAATGCTGACCCAATGTTTCACGAAGCATTTTGGCTTCTTGTGCAGAACAGACCACTCCATCCAAGCCACTGTCTTGAGTGAGTTTAGCAAGGCGTTTTACCTGTTCAAAGGGTTCAACATCTAAACCGACATCCTTTAAGTCATCACGCCCCATAGAAGTCAATACAGTCACAGCAATCAATTGAGTCTGGTACTTCCCTGCTTTTAAACGCTCTGCACAGGTTTCCATCATCTTACGACCACCTGATGCGTGTACATTCACCATCCACACACCAAGATCCGCTGCTGCACAAACAGCTTGGGCCGTGGTATTTGGAATATCATGGAACTTCAAATCGAGGAACACTTCAAAGCCTTTATCCTGCAGTGCCTTAACTACACTTGGACCTTCATGGGTAAATAACTCTTTACCAACTTTTATTCGACATAATGCAGGGTCTAATTGCTCTGCAATGGTTAACGCGTCATATTGGCTTTTAGCATCCAGTGCAACAATGATACTCAAGAGAATTTACCTTCGGTGAGACAAAAAGAAAGCCCATTATAATGGGCTTTTATTTTCGTTGGTAATATCTAATACAGTTTTTTCATGCCTAGTATGAGCTGCAGCTTCAGCAGCAGCAAACTGGGCAGTTTGAATTTGCTCTTTCCGAAGATGTTCAATGTCTTTACGCAATCGTTTAATTTCCCAATTATTTTGAAATACTCGGAAAATTTGCACACCTAATAATAAACCCAACGCCAGACCTAAAGCTAAAGTGAGTAATAACAATAAACCTAAACGCATAGCAGGAACTTGGGTAAATAACAGATCTACACTTAATTCAGTACCATTTTGTAAAACCAAAGCCAGTGAATAGCCAAACAGTACAATTAGCAAAGCAACCAATACGTAACGCATAAACACCCCTTTTTGGAATTTTTTATTACTCTGCAGATTCGTTTACTGCATCACGTAATGCTTTACCAGGTTTAAAGTGTGGAACTGCTTTTGCAGCAACTTCAACAGACTTTCCTGTTTTAGGATTACGCCCCACACGTGGATCACGGTGATGCAAAGCAAAACTGCCAAAACCACGAATTTCAATCCGATTATCAGATGATAATGCAGCTATCATTTGATCAATCATAATTTTAACAGCTTCTTCGACCAAAGGTTCTGCTAAGTGTGGATTTTTAAGGGAAATTCGCTCTATTAAGTCAGACTTATTTAACGCTTCCGTAGTCATCTGCGACCTCTTTAATTATCAAGCTACTTTGTAGATGATCCGATAATAACGTGTTTAAATACAAAACGGTAGCGCAATAAGTTAATACTACGCTACCGTTTACAGTATTTGTGTAAAAAGTATTAGTTAACTTACATTAACAATACATTTTAACGCCTACTTAGTTACCCATTTGAGCTTTGATCAAATCACCAATAGTCTTAGGACCATTTTCTGAAGTAGTTGTTGCTGTTTTCAAGCTAGCAACTGCTTCTTTCTCTTCAGCTTCGTCTTTCGCTTTGATAGACAAGTTGATAGAGCGTGATTTACGATCTACATTGATGATTTTAGCTTCAACTTCTTGACCAACTTCCAAGAATTTAGTTGCATCTTCAACGCGATCGCGATTGATTTCAGAAGCTTTAAGAGATGCTTCAACTTCGTCAGCTAACTTAACAGTTGCGCCTTTAGCGTCAACAGCAGTCACAGTACCTTTAACCAAAGCACCGCGTTCGTTAGTTGCCAAGAAATCATTGAACGGATCATTGTTCATTTGTTTGATACCAAGGCTGATACGGTTGCCTTCAGCATCTACAGACAAGATAACCGCTTCAACAGTGTCACCTTTCTTGTAACGACGGATAGCTTCTTCGCCTTGTTCGTTCCAAGAAATATCAGATAAGTGAACTAGACCATCGATACCGCCTGGTAAACCGATGAAGATACCAAAGTCAGTGATAGATTTGATCGTACCAGAAACTTTTTCGCCTTTGTCGTGGTCTTTAGCAAACTCTTCCCATGGATTAGCACGAGTTTGTTTGATACCAAGAGAAATACGACGACGTTCTTCATCAACTTCAAGAACCATAACATCAACTTCATCACCAATCTGAACAACTTTAGATGGGTGGATGTTTTTGTTAGTGTGATCCATTTCTGAAACGTGTACTAAACCTTCAACGCCTTCAGCAATTTCAGCGAAACAACCGTAATCAGTAAGGTTAGTTACGCGAGCTTTAACGATTGAACCTTTAGGGTAACGGTTCATGATCGCTAACCATGGATCTTCGCCTAATTGTTTAAGGCCTAAAGATACGCGGTTACGTTCACGGTCAAATTTAAGTACTTTAACAGTAACTTCTTGACCCACTTCAACAACTTCTGAAGGATGCTTGATGCGTTTCCAAGCCATATCAGTGATGTGAAGAAGACCATCGATACCGCCAAGGTCAACGAATGCGCCGTAATCAGTAAGGTTCTTGATAGTACCAGTAACTGTTTGGCCTTCTTCAAGCTGAGCAAGAAGAGCTTCACGGTCAGCTGAAGATTCAGCTTCCATTACCGCACGACGTGAAACAACAACGTTGTTACGTTTAGCGTCAAGTTTGATTACTTTGAATTCTAACTCTTTACCTTCTAAGTGAGTAGTATCACGAATAGGACGAGTGTCTACCAAAGAACCTGGAAGGAATGCACGAACTGGACCGATGTCAACAGTGAAACCGCCTTTAACCTTACCAGAGATAACACCAGTAACGATTTCGCCGTCTTCAAAGATTTTTTCAAGTTTAGTCCAAGTTTCAGCGCGTTTTGCTTTTTCGCGTGAAAGAACTGTTTGACCCATACCGTTGTCAAGAGCTTCAACAACAACATCAACAGTATCACCAACTTGAACTTCAAGTTCACGTTGGTCATTTAAGAATTCAGCGCGGTCAACAATACCTTCTGATTTAAGGCCAGTGTCAACTGTTACCCAGTCAGAGTCGATGCTTACGACAACGCCTTGGATGACAGCACCCTTTTCAACGTTGAAATTTAATACGCTTTCTTCAAAGAGGGCTGCAAAAGATTCGGTCATGATATACCTGATAAAGTTCAGCGGTCTTGGATCAGACAAGGCCGGTTTAATAAAGCTTCCACATAGTCCGTAATAAACTGATCTAGCTATGCTTTGGCTGAAAATTCTTTAATTGGCTAATTGCTTTTCGACAAAATTGGTCATCAACTGGAATACCTCATCGATGCCCAATTCTGAACTATCAATGATATATGCATCTGCTGCTGGCTTGAGTGGAGCGACTGTACGTTCCATATCTCGTTTGTCTCGAGCTTGTATATTAGCTAAAATGTCGTTTATTTTAACATCTAGCCCCATACCCTGCAACTGCTTTACACGTCGTGCTGCTCGCGATTCAGCCGAAGCAGTCAGGTAAATCTTGGCTTGAGCCTCAGGAAAAATAGAAGTGGCCATGTCGCGGCCATCTGCAACTAAGCCCGGTTCTTGCGCGAAAGCACGTTGACGCTCCAAAAGAGCCGCTCTAAGCTCAGGAATTGCAGCAACTTTTGAAGCAAACTCGCCCACGCGTTCAGTACGAATGGTTTGAGTTACATCTTCACCTTCAAGTTGAACTTGAGTACCCGTTTCATTTGTAACAAACTTTATGTCTAAATTTGTTGCAATTTTAATGCACTGATCAAGTGCTGAATCTAGACAATCTAACAAGCCTTGTTGATGTAATGACAGCCCCAGCAAACGATATAAAGCACCGGAATCCAGTAAATGAAATTGATAGTGTGCAGCCAGTTTAGCCGCAAGTGTACCCTTTCCAGAACCACTTGGACCATCGATAGTAATAATTTGAACTGTCATTAATTTTCCACTTTACGCTATACAGTTTTAGCTAATTTTGAAAAACCTAGTTTAATCGCAGATTTAAGCTGTGCAAGGATTAATTTACTTACAAAAGGTGCTCGCGCCTGTAATTCAATGGTGTAGGTCACTAAAGTTTTGTCAGCATCTTTTGCTTCAAACTCAATAATCCCTAAATGATGTTTCACTAAAGGATTTTTAATAATCTGGTATTCGATACGCTGATTAGGTTCAAGCAAGGTAATTTGTTCTTGCAGCAGTTTTACTGGACCAAAACCCATACGACGCACTGAACCAATACCATCGGGACGTTCAGGATCTGCGGAGTCTTTGATTCGTTCTACCTGAATCGGTGCGAAAGCCACATTATAAGTGGAGTGTTTTGACAACAAATCAAAAACTTGCTCAATGGGTGCGTTAAATTCTTTTTTTATCTGAATGGAATTCATGACTTAATCCTAAATTTTATTTGACAATACTTATTGTCATTCTATTTTACATTATTTATTAATAATTCTGATCATTTAAAGACTTTTCTTGTAATCGCTGCAGTCGTTTTTGCTCACGACGCATTTTAAAAAAATCACTCAGCTGTTGGGAACATTGCTCATTTAAGCATCCAGCTTCAACATCAAACTGATGATTATAATACCCTGTTTCAAATAACTTGCGCGCACTGATCAAGGAACCTGCTTTAGGTTCGGTTGCACCAAAAACCACTTTAGCTACACGTGCATGAATTAAAGCCCCGACACACATAGTACAGGGCTCCAAAGTCACATAAAGAACCGAATCTTCCGGAAGACGGTAATTATTAAGATTGGAGCAAGCTTGACGCAAGGCCTGAACTTCTGCATGTGCAGTGGGATCATTCAAAGAAATGGGCGCATTGTAGCCTGCGCCAATAATTTGATTCTGACTGACAATAATCGCACCAACAGGAATCTCTTGTTTCGAGGCTGCAATAGCAGCTTGCTCACAAGCAAACTGCATCCAGTACTCATCCGTCAATTGTGTTGCATCAGTCATTGTTAACCGATCACACCATAGTGTTTCAATAGATTATTCCAGCTCTCATTTTTGGTCAGAGGTGGACAAGCAGACAAAATTGCTTTCAGGGAGAAATCCGTACCTTTGGTCCATTCTGGAGAAAGGTCTTTATCCACCAAACGTGCGCGTACGCCTTCTACGAAATCTGGATGACGAATCTTCCAATCCGAAATTTCCGTCTCAAGTTCAAAAATTTCATTCCAAGAATGCACCTGCTTGCCCCATTGCCACAACAACCAGGTTAACGCAGCAGTGGTAGGTGAACCTTTTTGCAAGTTTTCACTCGCCTGACGTAACCAGTCACTACGCGCATCACTCAAACCAATAATCGCTTCATAGTCATGCTCAAAGTTCACACCACGGCAAACACTCTGAATCACATCCAATGAGTTTTGCAACGGACCAGGACCGACTGGACGATGCATACTATTTAAGGTGTCATCAATGGCACGAAAATCACCGGCTGGATAATGACCCCAATCAATATTAATGACTGTTTCCAGCACATTATCCCGCTGTGCATCACAAATATGCGTCGCCCAACCAATGCCGTAAGCACCAGCTGCAGTCATGATTGAACCGGTTAAACCCGTAAATAATCCAATTGCGCCACGATCCGCCAAGAACCGGGTTGCCCCGACATCCGGATATAAACCGATATTAATTTCCGGCATGGCTAAACGTGAATAAGGGGTAACCAATCTGAAAGGCGCAGCCATGAATAAGCCCAGCCCGCCGCCCATCACATAACCTTCACCCCAAATAAGTATCGGCTTAGTATAGTTATGCAACAATAAATCTAAAGCATATTCTTGTTCAAAGAATTTATTTGCCGTCTCAACTTCACCATTAATTACTAATTGACGAAGTTTACGTACATCCCCACCCGCACAAAATGCTTTTGGTGTAGTTGAATCCAGCCAAATCGCTTTGACAGCATCATCATGCTGAAAATCCTGAAAGACTTCCAATAATGAAGTTACGATGGATTCATCCAGCGCATGCAGAGATTTCGGACGGTTCAGGCGAACAACGCGCCAGCCATTTCTTGCTTCTTCTACAATGAGATCGGGATGATAATTTTTTAATTCAGGAGATTGTGTCATGCGTCCAGCTGCCAATTTATCGGCTCAATGCCATTTTGTTTCAGATAATTATTCGCTTTAGAAAATACTTTACAGCCAAAAAATCCACCACGGTTTGCTGCCAGAGGTGATGGATGTGCAGCTTTTAGAATCAGGTGCTTATTTGGATCGATCCGTTGACCTTTACGTTGAGCATATGCACCCCATAAAATAAAAACAATATGCTCACATTGCTCATTTAATACATCAATAACATGATCGGTAAAATCTTCCCATCCCTGTTTTTGATGTGAAGTGGGTTGGCCTGCTTCAACAGTTAAAACTGCGTTCAGCAATAATACGCCTTGTTCAGCCCAACGGGTTAAGTCACCATGTTTAGAAACAGGAACTCCCAGATCGGTATTTAACTCATGAAAAATATTACGTAAAGACGGCGGTAATGCAAGCCCCTTTTGCACGGAAAAACTTAATCCATGGGCCTGATTGGGTCCATGATAAGGATCTTGCCCTAAAATAACCACTTTCACACGGTTTAATGGGGTTGTATTCAGTGCATTAAAAATCAGTGAACTAGGAGGATAAATCACTTTGTCCGCATGTTTTTCAGCCATCAAAAACTGCTTTAAATCATCCATTTTGGGGCTCAGTAAAAAATCACTTAAAGCCTCTTTCCAACTTGCATCTAACTGAATTTTATCTAGTTGAGCTTGCTGTTGTTCCGTTAAAGACATACCTGCTTCCTAATCCTTTTATCAATATACCCATTGATGAAATAATCTTTAGATTTTTACCTGAAGATCAACATTCGGGTTTTGGAATTTAATTCCTTGTTTTAATTTTTCATACATGGCGGTGTCCGCCCATTCGGCTTGAACCTGCTCAGAGAATACAATTTTCTCAAGACTCAGAACACCCATTTGCTCATTTTCAATATCTTCTGCAAAGCTTTGTGCATAACCTGTATCTGTTTCATGCACAATCACCGAGTAAACTTCTACATCACCTTCCCCATTTTGGGTTTCAGTGGATGCAAGTACCTGTTGTGCCAAGTAGAAGAAAATACGTGAAAATTGCTCAGCTGAAGGAGAAACTGGTAAAGATACCCAACGCGCACTAAATTTTTTGCAGGCTTCAATATATTCAGCATCATCATGCTGCCAAAAGCAAATAGCATGATCAAAACTGTCAAAAATATCTTTGATTACGCCTTTCAACAATCCGAAGTCATACACCATTTGACCATGATCTAGCTTCGAAGCCTTAAGCAATAACTCAACTTTATAACTATGGCCATGAATAGAGCGCTTACAGCGATCCGATGTGCAGTTGCGCACAATATGAGCATTTTCAAACTTAAATAACTTACGAATTAACATGTGCCGGGATGCAATCAAATTATGTGAATTGAATTTGATTATAAAGCAAAAGTGAAAGTCTGCGGATTAATTTTACTGTTCAACACAATTGTTAAAACATATGCTGCCCAGACGGGGTAATAAGCTTGATAATATTTCAGCTTGTTGGTTTATATAATTAAAATGGCGCCATACTGCGGTATACCACATATACAGTTTTATCTTTACGCACCAGATCACTACTAAACTGACGTTTACGCTCACTTAACAACACTTCAATTCTGGCTTTAAAATAACTGGATTGCACACCCAGTAAATCGTTCATTTCTTGACGAATGTCAGGGTTAACCTGAGTAAAAGGTTCAATAGCCCAAAGATCATTAATATTGGAAAAATACTCCAACTTTTCTTGACGTTGTTGCAAGACTTGTTGAACTGCGTTGACATCCAACTTGGGATCAAGACTCGCCAGCAGCATTGCAGGTGCAGTATTGATATTCACTTTACTGTCAGATGTCGGTGCTGCACTGACATAATCTGCAATTTGCAGATATTTTTGACCTTCAAAGCCACGGACTAATTTAAGTTGCTCTATGCTATGAAATTTATTATTGGAGGGCAAATAACCTTGGGGCAAACCTTGATAGTAGCTAGCCTCTGCTCCCATGGCACCCACTGTTTCATCATCGGCATCTTGCCAATCAATCACCGCTTCACTTAATTTTTCAGGCAATCCTACACGCACTAAAAGTTTTTCAAACCAGGCTTTTGCCTGAGGATTGGGTATGCCGTCTTTATTGACCAAACTGTTTAAATTAAATTTACCCGATTCATCCTGTAACGTTCCGGAAACAAAGCCATCTTCTACCGGAAAAGCTGGCATCGGTTTGGCCCAATTTTCTTGCAGATGATCTACTTCACCTGCATTTTCAGCATCATCGACCAAAAGTTCTGAAAAAAAGGCTTCCGCACTTTTGGCATACAACAAGGATTGATTTTGACGCATCAAATATGCCGTATTTTCAGCAGTATTGGCCTGCCGTTTAGCAATCGTCGCAGCCAGAATTGTTGCTAATGCGACCATGACCAAGATCGTTATTAAGGCAATACCCTGCTGCTGTTTCATGTTTAATCTCTTTAGACTTGGCTAGGTGGGATTATTAGAATTATTATTTTTATTATTGTTCTGCGGTTTTAAATAGTCCGTGTTTAATAGACTAAAAATCCATTCATAAGCAACATCTTTGACCATTAATTTAATTTTAATGCCTTTAGGTAATATTTGCTTTTGCGTGGCATCATTTAGATCCCCTTGTGCATCCGGCCATGAAGTTGACTCATTCGGATTCAGCACCACAATTTCAAACTGACTTACATCATTTAACAATACACTGGATTCAGGTTGATCGCGTCCGCTGCTGTTTAAATTACGGTATTTCAAACGATAGAGTTTTTTTTCATCTGCGCGATATTGGTATTCAACACGTTCATCCGGTGAAATGCCTTGCTGCAAAGGGTCAGTCACTCCGGTTTTACTAAAATTAAAGCGGCCATTTTGCAACACCAAAGCGGGTTGAATATCGCTATTTATATTCGCAGTCAGTGGTACTGCCTGAACCGTATCGCGTAGAATTTGTTGATAGGCTTCCTGAAGCTGACCCAAATTAATTTCATGTTCGGTATTACGTTCTTTGACTTTGATCAGATAATCAAAAACTTTCCAACCCAGTGCCGAAAGTACCGCAAATATCGCAATCGCAACCAATAATTCAACCAAAGTAAAGCCTGATGCAGGCTTTACTCGAGTGACACCCGAAGGTGCCGCACGTCCGAAAGCTGTACTTGATGAGCGATTCTGTGAGTGTAAAGTTTGATTTTTTTTATTTTTCGATTGCATCAAACTTTGGCCTTATAGTTAAAGAAAACCAGATTTGTAATGCCTGACTCGACTTTACCCGATTCAGCATTAAACAAACTAACCTGCACTTCAATTCGTTGCACATTCGGACTAATCGTCGATTGTGCAGATTTATCAATTTGCCAGCTTTCCCCTTGCTGGGTAAGCTGTTTGGACTGGGTGCCTTGCAACCACTCTTGGTTAATTTCCATTACTGCGACTTCATTTAAAGCCACAAATTGCGCTTTAGTGCGTAAAATTGCATTTGATGTCGCTTGCGTATATTGCATCGCCACTTTGGTGAAAGCGATTGCAGCCGTGGCAAAAATAGCCAACGCAACCATCACTTCCAACAATGTAAAACCTGAGCAGCGATGCGTGAAACGCTGTTTCACCGCTGCGCAAGACCAAAACCTATGCTTGGATGATCTAGCTTTCATTGATTTTACCTAAATGATCAATCTCGATTTCTTCACCAATGGGACGTTGCTCGAAATAAAACTGGATCCGCACTGGTTTCACTTCACCATTACCTAACCACAGTAATTTGGGTGCATTCGTACTCAGTAAATCATCATTATTGGCATTTTCATATGCCTGATCTAGAGATTGCACATTGAAGGAAACATGCTCAGGCAAAGCTCGCTGAGGAAATTCTGAATAATCTTGCCATTTTTTATTTTCATTAAGGACTGAATTCTGTGTAGCTTGAAGGGAGGGCACCAAATATTCAATCACAGCATAACGAAATGGCGATACATCAGTTTCAGCTTGAACATCAAGCGCAAAAATGCGTGCCTGATCATTTGCTTCTCGATTAATACGGCGTAAATCCATAATAAACACTTCACGTGCCTGCATGGCTTTACGCTGATCAACGCCATTGATATTGGTTAAAATTAAAGAGGCCATGATCGCCATAATCACAATCACCACCATCAACTCTATTAAGGTAAAACCGCGAATTGATGATAATGCTGTTGGCTTCATGGCAGACCTTTAGGCAAATTGTTCCGTAGAACGGGTTTGTTTCGGCATCGCCAAGGCCTGGTCAATATAAGCCACACGCAATGTATCGCGTGAACCCAAATAACGCTGATAAAAACTAGAATTCAAAATGGCTGCTGCACCGTGAGTTAAGGCCCAAATGGATGCCAAATAATCACGTACAGACATGTTGCTTTGAATGCTGTCTAAATAACTTTCAGTCATACGGAAAATAATCCGTAAGCGTTGCTTTCTTATCTGATACAACTCACTGAACAAATGATGAATGCCCACACCGGTAGTAGAAAGACGTTCTTCAATTTGATGGAACAGCACGGTACGTTCCGGATGATGTAAATGATGCAACATAAAGAAAGCCAAATGCTCTGCAAAGGCTTTCTCTTCATCCTTAATCATCTCGAGCAACATCTTCTCATTACGAATAATAAGAAGCATATAGAGTTCATCTTTACTTTGGAAATGTTTATATAAAGTCCCTTTGGCAAGATCGAGTTCTGCTGCCAACGCATCAAGCGTCATCCCTGATTCGCCATTTTCTAATAACAGTTGCTCTGCAACCTGAAAAATTAACGCTTCTCTTGCTCGAAACTGAGCCTGACGATCCATCTTCACCCTGTAACTCTCTTATGCGCTTGTATCAATTCGAATTATTTACTTTAAATTGAGGAGGTTTTCAAAGTTTTGCATGGTAATAAAAGCAATTTCCTCAACTGACTTATCATATACATCACTTAAGGCTTTGGCTACATAGGGAACGTATTTTGGTTCATTAGACTTTCCTCTATAGGGCATCGGTGCCAAGTAAGGACTATCCGTCTCAATCAGTACGCGATCAAGTGGAACCTGCTTTGCCACATCACGCAAATCTTGCGCATTTTTAAAAGAAACAATTCCGGAAAATGACACGTAATAACCGCAGTCTAGCACTGCCTTGGCAGTTTCCCAGTCTTCGGTAAAACAATGCAGAATGCCATGCGTCGATTTTTCAGCGCGAATAATATCCACCGTATCATGCTTGGCTGAGCGGGTATGCACTACTACCGGTTTTTTCACTGCCTGAGAGGCATGTATATGACGGGCAAAACATTGTTTTTGTTCGGCAATGAAATCAGTGCTATGAAAATAATCCAAGCCTGTTTCACCAATCGCCCAAACTTTTTCGGGCTGAGCCAGTTCAATTAAATAATCCGTGGTCGCGCGTGCCATGGTCGCAGGATCTTCACAGGGATGAACCCCAACACTGTATCCAACATCAGTATGACGTGATGCAATTTTAGCAAGCTCGATATGGTCATCCAGATCAACCGAGATACTCATGAATTTGGATACACCCGCTTCACGCGCCTGTGCTAGTGCCAGATCTAAATTACCATCATAAGGCGTTAAATCCAGCAAGGTTAAATGGCAGTGAGTATCTACATACACGGTAAAATCCTAAAGCGGTTAAACAGCTACATAGTGTAACTAGTTCGACCCTCAGACTTAATACCTACCAGCAACTTTTCAGCTTCTGATTTGTAATAAACACCTTTTTCGCCCGTTAACTGCATACCAAAACCTTGTAATTTGATACCGTTTTGTTTTTGAGAAATCCAGATGACTTTACCGGTCAAAGGAATTTTTTGTGATTGATCCGGCAAAGTGGCCAATACAAAGACTTCTTCACCGATTTTTACCGGCTGCTTGGTTGGAACAAACAATCCACCACCGACCACATAAGGCATATAGCTGGCATATAAAGTGTCTCTATCCGGGATATTCGCCTGAATAATACCGCCCATACGTGGTTGCATCATTTTCCCCTTTAAATATTTAAATGTTCATTAGTTTTATACACAATTGATCAAGCACCAAATTGCTTTGTACGTTCTGCTCGATAAACTGTTTCGATTGTTGCAAGTCGGAATAAATGGTGAATAAAAATTCCAACGTATATTGTTCTGATAATCCAATCAAATCCAAATCTGGATTTTTAACCTGTTGATTGAGCTTGACACAAATTAAATCGGACAACAAGTATTCAAACATTTGCGCAAAATCACTAAAACTTAAGGCTTTGTTCCACTTGGTCGCAATTGCCATTGGCATATTCTTTTGGGTCACTAATTTTTGCCAGTCATTTAGGAATTCTTGTCGTTTATTTAGCCATTCAGCTTGCGCCAATTGCATGGCTTGCAGCGGCATTTGATTAGACAGGTTCAATAACAACTGTTTTTGTGTCTGATTTAACTCAGGTAAATGCTGGGACAAATACTCGCCTGCTTGAGCTTCCGATATACGATCCAAAGCAAAATGTTGCAAACGACTGCGAATAGTTGCAGGAAGTTTTAGATAATGATCTGCCAATAAAATAATGACAACACGGTCACCGGGTTCTTCGAGTGTTTTGAGTAATGCATTTGCAGAAGACATATTTAACGCTTCTGCCGGCTCAATCACAATCACTCTCCAACCATCTACCGTTTGTTGCACAAAGGGCAATAAATCACGAATTTTTTCGATTTTAATTTTGGCGTTTTGTTTTTTATTTTCTTCATCTGTGCTGATATGCACATAGTTCGGATGAGTATCCGATTTCAGCCACAAGCAACTGCCACATTCACCGCAAGCTACATTATTGGCATGACGGTTGGCACACAGCACCCAAGCCAAAAAATATTGTGCAAACGCTTCTTTGCCACAACCTTTTTTGCCATAAAAAAGCAAGCCATGTCCAAGTTTCGGGAAACGTCCGGTTAGCGTATCCCAAACGGTTTGCTGCCATGGATAAACTTGTGCGACCACATCTTTTTGCATTAAAGCCCCACCTTATCCCAAATTTCACTCAAAGCAGGAAACATCCATTTCATTCAGACGATCCAAATCGGCTTGCGTATCAACACCTGGTGGCAAGTTGGCTTCAGCAACGGCAATCGCAATACGGTGACCATTTTCAAGCACACGTAATTGTTCCAGGCTTTCCAGTTTTTCCAACACACCCATCTCCCAAGACACATATTCTTGCAGCAAATTTACACGATAGGCGTATAAACCCAAGTGACGGTACCCCTGCGAATGTAATTGCTGTGCGTCTTGTTTCACACCATCACGATCATAAGGAATGGTCGCACGGCTGAAATACAACGCCTGGTTGTATTTAGACATCACCACTTTCACAATACTGTCACGATGAAACTCATCCAGACTATGAATCGGCTCACACAAGGTAGACATCGAAGATTCAGGCTGTGATTCTAATAGTTGTGCCACCTGTTGCACCAATTGAGCGGGCAGCAAAGGTTCATCGCCTTGTACATTGACAATGATATCTTCACTTGCCCAACCTTTAATGCGTGCCACCTCGCTTAAACGATCCGTTCCTGATGGATGATCTGCACTGGTAATGACAACATCCACACCTTCAGCACGGCAAACCTCAGCAATACGTTCATCATCGGTTGCAACACATAAATCATCAAAACCCGCGACTTTTTTTGCCTGATCAACCACCCGTAAAATCATGGGACGACCATGAATTGCCAGTAATGGCTTACCGGGTAAACGTGAACTTGCAAAACGTGCGGGAATAACAATATATTTCATGAACGATGAACCTTAAGAAATTTGAATACCGAATTGCTGTAATTGCTGATTTAAAACTTCATAACACTCAGGAGAAAGTACAGCTTCAACAGGAACCACCCAAATTTCACGTTTGAAATCTGGATTTTGCTTTAATAAGGGCAAAAGTTTCACTGCATCTTTTTCGGTGGTAATAATGGGATTTGCATCCTCAAATTGAAGATCACTGATTTCATAATCGTAATGATCGGGAAATTCATGACATTGAAATTGATGAATCCCGATAGAATCTAAAGTTTTATAAAATCGCTGTGGGAAACCAATCCCTACCACTGCATAAAAATTGTCAGCGGGATTAAAAGGTTGACTATCTTCAGCATTGAGTAAATACGGGCTAGCCACTTCTAAATGCATATTTAGAGTAGAGCTCGGATCTGCTGCATGCTCAATAACCGTCCCTGTATTTAAACGGCTTGGAGGTTCGCGCAAATATCCTTCAGGCAATAACTTTTGATTGCCCAAGCCACGATTCTGATCCAGCACAATCCATTCAATTTGACGCGCTAAAGCCCAATGCTGTAAACCGTCATCACTAATAATTAAATCCAATTTATACTTGGATAACAAGTATTCAATACTGTGCTGTCGATTTGAACCCACGACCATCGGAACGCCAGTGGATTGAACAATCAAACAAGGTTCATCACCCACAATTTCTGGCATAGATTCCAAATCGACATGGGCCGGGAAAGGACCTTTCCCACCATAACCGCGACTAATCACACCCACCCGAACATTTTGGCTGTGTAGATAATTGACCAACTGGATCAGCAGTGGCGTTTTACCACTACCGCCGACTGTAATATTGCCAATGACCATCACCGGTACTGGAGCCTGATAGCTGGTTTTAATCCCCAGTTGGTAAAGTTTTTTATTCAGTAAAAAACCACCACGATAGATCCATGCTAAAGGTCTAAGCACAATTAACCACTTGGCTTGTTTATTCCAAGCGTCCTGAATCAATTGGGCAATTGACATAAATCAATTTTCCTCAAAATTACGCTGATGCAATTGGTAATAAGCGCCATGCTTGGCAATCAATTCCGCATGCGTACCTTTTTCAACAATTGTACCTTTATCCATCACCACAATAAGGTCAGCATTTTCAATGGTCGATAAACGATGCGCAATCACAATGGTGGTGCGATCCTGCATGGCAGCATCAAATGCACGTTGAATATAGTATTCCGATTCGTTATCGAGTGCACTAGTCGCTTCATCAAGAATCAGGATCGGCGCATTTTTCAAGATTGCACGCGCAATTGCAATACGCTGGCGTTGCCCCCCTGACAAGTTTAGACCTTGCGCACCTAATGGCGTATCATAACCTTGCGGTAAAGCCATAATAAAATCATGCGCATACGCAGCTTTAGCCGCTGCAATAATATCTTCTTCTGGAGCACCATCAAGTTGCCCATAGGCTATATTTTCACGAACAGTACGATTGAATAGCACCACTTGCTGATTCACCATAGCAATCTGGGTTCGTAAGGTATTTATCTCTAGCGACTGAATATCCTGTTGATCCAAATAAATATGACCTGAACTCGCTTCCTGAAAACGCACCAGTAGATTCACTAAAGAAGTTTTACCTGCACCTGAACGCCCCACCAATGCAACCGTTTCACCTGCTTTAACATTCAAGTTAAAATCATGAATCGCTTGATGACCATCGGAATAAATTAAATTCACGTTTTGGAATTGAATATTACCCTTCAGAACTGTGGTTAGAGTTCCAGTGTTTTGTTCTTCGGATAAATCGAGTAATTCAAAAACTGAATGCGCCGCCGCCATACCCCGTTGTAATTTTTCATTCACCTCAGTCAAGGCTTTAATAGGTTTGCTTAGCATACCCGCTGCCGTGATGTAAGCAACGAATTCACCGGCACTGGTATCACGTAAAATTTCCGGTCGTAATGCAATCCAGATAATAAGCCCCATTGCAATCGACATAATAAATTGCACAACTGGGCTATTGAGCTGTTGCACCACCACCATTTTCAAACCACGTCTTAAATTTTCAAGCGAGTGATCTTTAAAACGGGTTTGCTCATACTCTTGCCCACCAAAACCTTTTACCACTAAATTACCATTTACTGTTTCTTGCACCACATGGTTAACATCCCCCATGGTGTCCTGAACTTGTAAAGACAATTTACGCATCCGTTTCGATGCCTGGCGAACCAAAAAACCCATCAGTGGCGCAAAAATCAGAATAATCAGGGTCAGTCGCCAATTGCTGTATAACAGGTAGCCGAGCAAGCCAATGGTAATCAGACCTTGTTGCACAATGGTTTTAAGGGATTCTGAGGAGGCAGCGGTTAACTGCTCTACGTTGTACATAATTTTAGCAGTGATATGTCCACTGCTATTATCTAAATAATATTGAGACGGCAGTCTAAGTAATTTAGCGAAAACTTCCTGTCGGATATTAAAAACCAGATTGCGTGAGATTACTGCGGTGTAATATCCCCCAATAAAGGAACCCACTCCACGGAAAAACATCAGCAAAATAACAAGAAAAGGAAAAATAGAAGTAAAGTCTTGATCTCTATTTTGGATTGCAGTAATGATTTTTTCTAATAATTTTGCAATAGAAACTTCTGTTGCAGCACTAATTGCAAAACCGATAAAAACTAATATCGCCACGCCCCAAAAAGGCTTCAAATAGCCCAAAAGACGTAGATAGACTTTAAAATCTTGCTTCACTAATAACCTCTAGACGGAACTTTAGTACTAATGTTGATGTTAACAAAACCCAGTTGACCCGCAACATCCATCACCCGAATCACATCCTGATGCGTGGCTTTAGCATCTGCCGCAATCACGAACATTAAATCACGACGATCATTAGAAATCTGTTTAATTGCAGTATTTAAATCTGCTACATCTTTACTTGCAAGCGATTGTCCGTTAATTGAATAATGCCCGGAAGCATCCACAACCACTTCAACTTTATGATCATATTGCTTAAGCGGGACACCTTGCGCATCGGGCAGGGTTAAATTCAAGCGGCTAAACTGGTTAAATGTAGTAGATAACAATAAAAAAACCAGAATAAACAGCAAGCAGTCGATCATGGGGGTTAAGTTAATAGGAATATCTTCAACTTGTGTGCGTTTGAATTTCATTTTCCACCCTAACCTGCTTTTCTTATATCTTGTTCTTCATCTGTAGAATTTTGATAGAAAAGTGCTGCATGGAATAAGGTCGATTGTTGCTCAAGTTCAGCAACATACTCTTGTACTAAACGCTGAAAATAACGATAGGCAAACAAGGCAGGAATGGCAATAAACATACCTGCTGCAGTCGTAATCAATGCTTTTGAGATACCCGGAATCATCAAGGTTGGATTGCTATTAGTTCCTAAATCAATCACCAAAAATGACTCAATAATCCCCAGAACTGTACCCAACAAGCCCAATAGTGGCGCGACTGCACTGAGTGTACCCAAGAAATTAATATTTTTTTCCAAATAGCCTATTTCTTGAGAAGCGGTCGTTTCCATCTGCGCCCGAGCATACTGCTCATTTTTATTTTTACTTTGGTAACCTGCAGCAAAGATGCGCCCCAAGGTGCTACCTTGCAAGCCTTTATTTTGTTGCAATTGTTGCATGACAACATCGGCATTTTGAGTTTGATTCAGTAACAATGCTTTAGGCAAAATCATTGATTTTTTTAATCGAATAAAACGCTCAATAGTTATTGCTACTGTAAAAATCGAACATAAAACAAGGGGAAGCATCAGCCACCCACCTGCTTTGACTAATTCCCACATCTGTTTTTCCCCAATAAAACTAACAAAAAATTATTCTGCGAAACAAATATTCAAAATACCATCTAATTCATCAAGTGAATGGTATTGAATGACAAGTTTTCCTTTACCTTGCTTATTATGATCAATTTTTACATCTGCACTAAAACGTTCTGCCAAACGCTGAGTTAACTGCTGGATATCTG
The DNA here is from genome assembly GCF_001647545.1 of Acinetobacter sp. SFB. Lineage (GTDB taxonomy): Bacteria > Pseudomonadota > Gammaproteobacteria > Pseudomonadales > Moraxellaceae > Acinetobacter. Next base: position 67,277 of record NZ_LSZH01000012.1, on the reverse strand, counting down.
GAGCAAGATCCACTTTTTCTTTTTCTTGTTTAGGTGCGTTTAAATCACGGACCAGTTGCTCGGTTTGGCGTACCGATAAACTTTTTTCAATCACATGCTCTGCAACTTTAAGCTGATCTTTGGCTTTTAAAGTTAAGATGGCCCGGGCATGCCCCATATCAAGCAGACCTTGCTGCATGAAATCTTTGACCGATTCAGCCAAGGTCAAAAGACGCAATAAATTACTTACAGTCGTACGGGCCTTACCCACGGTATCGGCAATTTCCTGGTGACTTAAACCAAATTCCTCATGAAAACGCTGCAATGCCATCGCTTGATCAATTGGATTTAGATCTTGACGTTGAATGTTTTCAATCAATGCCAATGCAATGGCCACTTGATCAGTCAGGTCACGCACAATGGCCGGAATTTCAGTTAAACCCGCAAGCTGTGCTGCACGCCAACGACGTTCCCCAGCCACAATTTCATAGGGAAATTTCTCATCATCGATTGGACGAATGACGATAGGCTGCATCACACCATGTTTTTCAATCGAAGCAGCAAGTTCTTGAAGATCGGGTTCATGAATAAAACGACGCGGTTGATATTCACCACGTTTCAGCAAGTGAACATCAATCTGTTTCAATTGCCCATGATCTAAACCTTGAGCTTCCATCTGTAATTTTTCTTTTTGGATTGAACCAAGCAAGGCATCAAGACCACGACCTTTAGCTAATCCGCGTTTTTTTATGGTCATGCTTTAATTCCTTTTTTTACTTTACTTTTCTTTAACACTTCAGCCGCTAAATTTAAGTAAGCAACTGCACCTTTTGAATTTTTCTCAAAATAGATTATTGGCAAACCATGTGCAGGCGCTTCAGCAAGACGCACATTCCGCGGAATCACGGTGTCATACAGCTTCTTGCCAAAGTATTGCTCAAGTTCTTCTGAAACATCACGTGTCAATGCATTCCTTGCATCATACATGGTGCGCAAGACACCTATAATTTGCAAATCCGGGTTGAGTGCTTGTTGAATACGGTCAATGGTTTGGGTTAAATCTGCCAAACCTTCAAGTGCATAATATTCACATTGCATTGGAATCAGCACACTATCGACCGCTGCCAGAGCATTTACGGTAATCAGGCTTAAACTGGGCGCACAGTCCACAATAATATAATCAAAAGAATGTTCTATTTCTTTTAAAGCTTCCCTCAGAATAAACTCACGACCATCCTGTTCTGCAATCGCGAGTTCCACACCCGCCAAATCACGGTTTGCACCTAAAACTTTATAGCCGACTTCTGCCTTGCTAATTGCTGTTTCAATGGGAACTTCACCCAATAAAACATCAGTAACCGAATACAAAAGATCATTTTTTTGGATACCAGACCCCATCGTGGCATTCCCTTGTGAATCCATGTCCACAAGTAAAACGCGCTTCTTTAATACAGCTAACGATGCTGCCAAATTTACTGCGGTTGTGGTTTTGCCTACACCACCTTTTTGGTTCGCAATCGCAATAATTTGTGCCATGGTAACCCCAACCTTTCAAAAATAATTAAATACGTTTTAACAAAAGCAGATGACGCTGTTCATCCAATCGCGGAACCTTTAACGCAATGATGTTACAACTAAACTCTTGCTGAATGGCAGCGACTTCTTCTTCAGGAATGAGGCCTTTCATTGAAGCAATAATACTGTTTTCATGCATATAAGGTTTCGATGCAGCAACAAAGTCGGTTAATGATGCAAAGGCACGACTGGTAATGACATCGAACTGCCCCAAGTCATTGATGCTGTCTTCATTTTCGACACGCGTTTGCACTGCAATCACATTTTTTAATTTTAAATCCGCGATAAACTGCTTCAAGAAACGAATTTTTTTGCCATTTGAATCCAGCAAAACACATTCACGTTCTGGCTGACACAATGCAATGATCAGGCCCGGCATACCGCCACCTGTACCAATATCCAGCAGACGTCCTGATGGCAAGTCTTTTAAAATACTTAAGCTATCCAGCAAATGCTTAACCAACATTTCTTTTGGATCACGAATTGCAGTCAAATTATATGCTTTGTTCCACAATACCAAAGCATCTTGGTATTTGAGTAATAAATTTAAAGTCTCATCGCTGAGCTCTAAACCCAAAGCCTGACTACCCTGCTTGAGTTCTTGAAAAAACGTATGCATATACAATTAACGTCTCGAAAAAGTTAGGTGAAGTATACCGATTTATACATGAAGTCACAGTAGCGAGTGCTTAGTGAATACGCACTTAATCGTACAAGCCTTGCTTAATTTGTTGATCCAGCGCATTTAATCGTTCCGGAGTGCCAACATCAACCCAAACCGCATGCATCTTCGAAGCAGATATTTTTTGCTCAAGCATGCCTTGTTTCAGCAAGGGCGCCAACGGGCGTTTACCCGCTGCCAGACCATCAAACATTCTAGGATGAATCACCGCAACACCACTATAAGTGAGTGCTTCCCCCGGTTGTTCTTGTTCAAAGGTATAAGCACGACCATTTGAGAAAATGAAATCACCAGTCGGATGCTGTTCTGGATTAGCTACAAATACCAGATGTGCTAAATCTTCTGCAAGCTGCACATTCAATAAACAACTAAAATCCATCGTGGTCCAGACATCACCATTGACCAAAATAAATGGTTCATCACCCAGCAATGACAAGGCATTGATCATGCCGCCAGCTGTTTCCAGACCTTCACCTTCATGTGACCACAAAATATTTACGCCAAACTGCGAACCATCCCCTAAAGCAGCCGCCAGTTTCTCAGCTAACCAAGCGGTATTAATAACAATTTCAGTCACACCGATGGCTTGTAATTTTTCGATATGCCAGACAATGAGTGGCTTCCCACCCACTTCAAGCAAAGGCTTGGGCGTATGTAGTGTCAGCGGACGCATACGGTTACCCATTCCCGCCGCAAGAATCATCGCTTTCATTATGCAACAACCTCATAGCTGCCATATTTGGCTGCAAATTTTGGCATCACTTTGGCTTGGATGAACTGCATAAAAGGCTGAAGCTCTGCATAATTTTTACTTTCTTCAAGTAAATACCACATCACACGCGGCAAATCTTTCAAGTAACCTGTTTTTCCGTCACGCTCAAATAAACGCACAAAGATACCCAAAATTTTAAGATGACGCTGAATCGCCATCATATCGGCATCTTTTTTAAATTGTTCAAAATCGCGGTCTTGTTTTGCAGTTTCCGGCAATAAATCATAGAAGACTCTAAACCATTGATAAACCTGATCTGTGTTCCACTGTACATAAGCATCACGGGTAATCGAGATTAAATCGTAAGTATCTGCACCAATCACCGCATCCTGAAAATCAATTACGCCAAGATCGGTCTCGCCTTCAATTTTCATCAGGTTACGGCTATGAAAATCGCGATGCACAATCACTTGCGGTTGCGCCAATGCTGCATTGGCCAAAATTGCAAAGGTACGTTTAATTAATGCCTGCTCATCTTGAGTGGGTTGAATATTTAATGAAGGCAGCATCCAGTCTGTGAGCAATTCCATTTCAGAAATGAGTTTCTCATAGGAATAAGCCGGGAAATTTTCTGTGCCATCAATTGCCTGTAATTCGATCAACTGTTTAAAGCTTTGTGCATAATAGGCATCAACCGTGTCATCGTTCAGCAAGGTTGAGAGCAAAATATCACCAAAATCTTCTAGCAATAAAAAGCCTTGCTGCAAGTCTTTAGCGACAATATGCGGAACGCGAACGCCCTGACTATCGAAAAACTGGTCAATCGTCACAAAAGGCACACAATCTTCTTTTTCTGGTGGTGCATCCATGAGCATAAATGTTTTATTATTCAACTTGATTCGTGCATAACGACGGAAGCTTGCATCGCCTGGCAAAAAATTAATTTCAAATTGATCTGAATCAAGTACAGATGTAATCCATGTATATATGATTTGTTCACGTTGTGTTTTCATTTGCGATAAATTCTAAAACAGGCTGAGTTTTTAAAGTACTAAGTGTAGCCACTTATAAACTTTTTCTCTATGATGCGAGAATAATTAATTGCGATTAAGCATACTTGGTTAATGAGACAAATGAAGCATCAGTTTAAATTTAATCCTTTAGCGACTGCCATCTTGACCCTTCTATGTGGCAGCTCGATTTCAAGCTATGCTGAGTCCACACTTCCAGCTTCGACTGTCGACAATCAGAAAATGAAGGACAGCATTCAGGAAGCTTATCCGGGGCAACAATTTTTTGAACAATATTATGTTGATAAATCATCACCTGAAGCTCAGCAACGTCAGGGAAAACATTTAAGTTCCGCTTATTGTCAAGGTGCCTGGGTTACGCCGATTAGCCCAGAAACCAAAGCCATTGATGCTTCAGCAGCCACGTCAGTGGTTACTGCCGATTATGGTCATTACGATCCTAATGGTGACTCTGTCCTTCAAGGCAACGTATTAATTGATCAACAAGGTCGTCAAATTCGTGCCGATAAAATCACCATTGATCAGACCCAAACTTTTGCCAATGCTGAAGGTCGTGTGCAAATGGCGCAAGCCGGATTACTCGCACAAAGTGATCAAATTAATTACAACCTAAAAACCCAGCAAGGCGATTTAAAAAACAGCTTCTATATTTCTGAACAACAACATGCGCATGGTCATGCTGAAAAAATTGCCCGCACCTCTGACAATGTTGTGGTAATGAACAATGCCACATATAGCACCTGCCCACCCGATGAAACGCCAACCTGGAAAATTCAAGCAGATAAAATCACTTTAAATCAAGAAACCGGTCGCGGCGAAACGCGCGGAACTAAACTATATGTTAAAGATGTTCCCGTCTTAGCAGTTCCTTACTTTAATTTTCCGATTGATGACCGTCGTACAACGGGTATTTTGACACCAAGTTTCGGCTTTACTAACGATGGTGGTGTAGAACTTGCTGTTCCAGTATATTTAAATCTGGCACCAAATTATGATGCTACCGTTACTCCGCGATATATTGCTGATCGTGGACCAATGCTGCAAGGCGAATTCCGTTATTTAACAAAAAATTTCGGTTCAGGTGTGATTAGCGGCGGTTATTTAGCTTCGGATGACCAATATGAGGGTCAAGACCGTAAAGAATTACATCTACTACATCAATGGCAAATTAACGATCAATTTTCTACTAATTTAGATTATAACTATGTCTCAGATAAAGATTATTTAGCTGATTTAAATAACAACCCTAATTCGAAGACCGACTTAAACTTGCGTCGTTCTTGGGAACTTAACTATAAAAATGGTATTCCCGGTTTAAAAGCCCAGTTAAAAGTTGAGGACTTCCAAACACTAGATCAGTCTGTCTCTGATGAAGACCGTCCTTATGCCCGTTTACCCCAGTTCCTGTTAAATTATAAAACAGGCAACCCACTAGGTTTACAATACGAATTTAATAACGATACTGCTTACTTTAAAAAAGATATTAATCTTTCCAATACAGCGAATACAGGCTCGTTTGAACCAAGCGGTACCCGTATTTATAATGACTTTTCTGTTCGATATAACTACCGTAACCCATGGTCATTCGTTATTCCTGAAGTATCGCTTCGTAACGTCAACACTTTCTATGATCAAGACACAATTAATGCCAACCAGAACATTAATTCTTCAAATGAAAATCAATCGGTCACTGTACCGCAATTTACTTTAGATACCGGCTTGATCTTTGAAAAAGATGGGAAGTACCTGCAAACCCTCACTCCACGTGCATTTTACGCCTATGCACCGTATAAAAACCAAGAGGGTTACCCAAATTTTGACTCGACAACTGCATCAATCAATTATGATCAATTATTCAGCCCGCGTCGCTTTTATGGTCATGACCGTTTAGAAGACAACAATTTCTTATCTTTAGGTCTAAGTTATAGCCTATTTGATGAAATTGGTCTGGAACGCTTAAAAACCAGTATCGGACAAAGCTTTTACTTTGAAGATCGTCGTGTAAATTTAGAAAATGAACCTGATCAGTTTGATACTGAACGTCATACCGGCCCTGTTGTAAGTGTTTCTAGCCAACTGTCACAAAATTTCACCATTGGAGCCAACTCGGCATGGATGTCAAATGGTGACAATGCTCAACGTGACTTGCAACTCTATTACACCGGCGCTCAAGGTAATCTATATAACGTGGGTTACTTCTATCGCAAAGATATTCCAAATAGACAAAAGCAATATGATCAAGTCGTTGCATCCTTCATTCAGCCTGTATCTAACAACTGGCGAATTATGGGACATGCTCAATATGACTTAGAAAACAACGTCGCACGTGAATACCTGTTGGGTGTAAATTATGAAGCATGTTGCTGGGGCATTTCAGTTTATGGACGCTCTTACTATAATGACCTAGACGATGTGAAGGCGGAAGGCGTAAATGCCAAACGCGCCATTATGGCGGAAATCAGCCTGAAAGGTTTAGGTGGTTTCAATAAAAAGCTTTCATCATTACTAGAAAATCGCATTCTAGGTTTTAATAAAATTAATCAATCTTGGACAGAACGTTAATGAAGACAATACAGTTAAAACATTTTTTCAAAGCGACTGCTCTTGCTTTAGCCCTCTCTTCATCAATGACTACATTCGCGCAAACAACAGACGAAGTTGTTGCTTTGGTAGATAGCACTGTCATTTTAAAAAGTGATTTAGATCAAAGTGTGGCAGAAATAAAGCAACAACTTGAAGCTCAAAAAAAACAAGTTCCGCCAGAACAATTTTTGCAACAACAAGCTCTAGATCAGCTGATTACTCGCCAAGCACAACTTGAACAAGTCAAACGCTACAATATCAAGCCTAATGAAAAAGAGCTGAATGAAGCTGTGCTTAAAGTAGCCAGCCAATCTGGCAGCAAGAGTTTAGAAGCATTTCAACAAAAACTTGATGCTATTGCACCTGGAACGTATGAATCGCTACGCAATCGTATTGCTGAAGATTTAGCCATCAATCGCCAACGTCAACAAATGGTGATGTCACGCATTAAAATTAGTGACCAAGATGTAGAAAATTTTCTAAAAACACCACAAGGTCAAGCAGCATTAGGCCAGCAAGTTCACGTGCTGCATGTCCGTATTTCGGGTGATAAAAATATTGAAAAAGTTGCAGAACAGGTAAAGACTGCGTTAAAAGACAGTAATGATATTGCTGCAATTGATAAAAAATTTACAGCCAATGGTATAAAAGTTGAAAGTGCAGATATGGGTTTCCGTAATCTATCCGAAATTCCAACCGAGCTTGCAGCACGCGTAAGCCCTCTAAAGGTTGGGCAAACTACGGACTTGATCAAGGTTCAAGATGGTATACATGTTCTAAAACTGTTAGATCGTAAAGGTGCAGAGCAAAAAGCCATTGTGCCTCAATATCAAGTACGCCATATTTTGATTCAACCTACTGAAGTCGTTAGTCCTGAAAATGCGAAACAACAAATTGACAGCATCTACAATCGTTTGAAAGCAGGTGAAGATTTTGCAGTACTGGCATCAACTTTCTCAAATGACCCAGGTTCTGCTCGCGATGGCGGTAGCTTGGGCTGGGTGAATCCGGGTGTGATGGTGCCTGAGTTTGAAGCTCAAATGAAAAGTACGCCTGTAGGTCAAACCAGTGCCCCATTCCAGTCCCAATTTGGCTGGCACATTCTACAAGTGACAGATATTCGCCAAAAGGATATGACGCGTGAATATCAAGAACGTATGGCACGTCAAATTCTGGGTGAACGCCAGTTCGATGCAGAGCTAGATAGCTGGTTACGTGAAATCCGTAGCAATGCTTTTGTCGAGATTAAAGACCCAAGTCTGGATCGTAAAAAAAATAAATAAACTTAATTGGCTTAGCATTAAAAAAACCAGTTGCGACGAGTAACTGGTTTTTTATTGCATAAACATTGAGGCGGTCTTTACATAAGAATTGGGCAAATTTATCTAGGTTCTGTTCATATTTTTCAATGTATATGCAGATAAAAATATTAAAAAGCAATAAAATTTCATCGTATTATTTTAGTCTGTGTTATGAGAAAACTTGGAAATTTATGTAATGGAACCTCAACAATTGGTGGCATAGGATTGCTATTTGCATCTACTGGCAAATAATTTTTTGGATTGTTTCCGTTAATCTCTTTTAAGATATTTTGACTTTTTCATATTAGCAATATAATTATATGTTCAAAAAAATTTAATGAATGTATAGCCATTCTGAATCAATATTATTTTCAATTAAAGCTAACTATTTCAAAAATTTTACTACTTAGAGGTCAAAAATAAAACTTCTTAATTACTGAGTAGTATTTCGGAATAAAGTTATGAGAATCTTTCTAAAAGTAAATCGTTCGAATGTTATTTTAACAATTGACTTTTACTTGGGTAATATTGTCACACAAGTATATATGCACAGATTAACTTTAAAACCATAAATATTTAAATAAAAAAAACCTCTCACAAGGAGAGGTTTCCAAAAATTAACAATTAACGATTGTTTTCGTCGTCTTGAGAATCTTCAAATTTTGTTTCGCCTTCGAAACCTGGAGTAGATTGACCACTGAAGCCACCTTGACCACCGAAGCCACCTTGACCACCGAAGCCGCCAGGTTGACCACCGAAGCCGCCTTGACCACCGAAGCCGCCAGGTTGACCGCCGAAGCCACCTTGACCACCGAAGCCGCCAGGTTGACCACCGAAGCCGCCTTGACCACCAAAGCCACCAGGTTGACCGCCGAAGCCACCTTGACCGCCTTGAGCACCAAAGCTACCAGGAGCGCCTTGAGCACCGGCAGGAGCACCGGCAGGACGTGGGTTACGTGCAGGAACTACTGTAGAAATCGCATGTTTGTAAACCATTTGGCTTACAGTATTTTTTAATAAAACGACATATTGATCAAAAGATTCAATATGACCTTGCAATTTAATACCGTTAACAAGGAAGATAGAAACAGGGATACGTTCCTTACGGAGAGAATTCAAGAACGGATCTTGTAAAGTTTGACCTTTAGACATGTTATAACTCCAAAAAATTTAAAAATCAGCGCAAAAACTATCTCTATTTTTCAAATAAAAATTATAAAAAGACAGTTACTAAATTTTGCTTTATCCGTAACAGTTTCGCAAGTCTTCTTGAGCCTGCGTTATCGTCAAATATGTTTTAAAACTATGCGATTCTTGCAAAGATCTTAACCATGTATATTGACGTTTTGCAAGTTGTCGTGTCGCAAACAAGGACTTATCCTCCATTTCTTGCCGTTTTTCGTTACTTTGATCACTTTTTTGCAGGAATTCTAAAGTTTGACGATAACCGACAGAGCGCATGGAGGGTAAATTATCATTTAAATCGTATTTTCCAATCAGACCTTCCACTTCATGTAAAAATCCGATATCCCACATAGTTTTAAGTCGCATCTCTATACGTTTATGTAATTCTACACGATCAGGCAATAAAGCATGATTATGAAAAGTGTAACGATATGGTACATTTTTAGGTTGTTCAGCTTGTAATTTTGTAATCGGCTGTCCTGTAAGCTTAAATACTTCTAATGCACGAATGATTCTTTGCTTATCGCTGCTCTTAAATTTCTGCCCAGCCAATGGATCTACTGCACACAATTCTGCGTAAACCGCCTCCCAGCCCTCCCGCTCTGCTTGTGCTTCGATTTCAGCTCTGATGGCATGATCAGCACTGGGTAAATTGCTCGACAATCCTTCTAGCAAGGCTTTGAAATACAACATGGTTCCACCCACTAAAATGGGTGTTTTACCCCGTGCATGCATATCGTCAATCAAGGTACAGGCATCTTCGACAAAATTGGCTGCCGAATACACTTCTAACGGTGTAATAATATCAATCAGATGATGCGGATAACGTGCCTGTTCCTCTTTGGTCGGTTTGGCTGTACCAATATCCATATCTTTATAAACCAGCGCAGAATCGACGGAGATAAGTTCAAAATGACCTTGCTCATAAAGTTGACATGCCAAAGCGGTTTTACCACTTGCAGTTGGTCCCATTAAATTGATGACCGGCAATTGATTTGACATGTACAACTACTCTCCTCGAGCAAAAAGTTTATCTAATTGTGAAAGTGGAAAGGCACGCCAGGTTGGACGTCCATGATTACACTGACTGGCAAATTCGGTTTGTTCCATTTGACGCAGCAGTGCATTCATTTCCGAAAGGCTCAATATCCGATGTGCACGAACTGCGCCATGACAGGCCATTCCCGCCAAAATTTGATCACGCTTTTGCAACAAGCCTTGGGCTTCATCACTTGGGTCTAAATCATTTAGCAATTCTGGCACTAAAGATTCAAAATCGGCCTTATGTAAAATGGCAGGCACCCCACGCACAATCACTTGTTCGTCGCCATATTGGTCAATTTCTAGACCTAAACGCGCAAGTTGATCTTTCAGGTCATCTACCCGCATGGCTTGCATACGACTGATACTGATCACTTTGGGAATGAGCAGCTGCTGTGAAGTCCAGAATTCCGGTTTATCCCAAGCGGCTTTCATTTGTTGCAATACAATCCGCTCATGTGCGGCATGCATATCAATAATAATCAAGCCTTCGGTGTTTTGCGCCAGGATATAGATTCCATGCAATTGTGCAATCGCAATCCCCAATGGATGTTCATCGACTTGAACAGCTGTACTTGGTTCAAATTGATTCAACGCTGCATTTGCATTCGACGAAGTAGATTCACGTAATGGCGCCAAATAACTTTGCAACGCATTATTGAGCTGCTGCGAACCTGTATAGCGACTTTGCGAAGACTGAGCTGAATATTGAACAGGCTGCGGACTACTGGCGTTGAAATCCGTTAATAACTCAGTAGATGACTGAGCTGCCATGGCTGGCTCCAAAGTCTCTACAGCACGATGCAGTTGAAACTGCTCCTGATAACGCGGAAGTTGCGTTTGAGGATGGTGAGCATCTGCCTCTTGCACTTTCATGGCTTGGGCCAAGTCAGCACTTGCGGTTTGAAACTGAGACAAAGTTTCTTTGGCAAAATGACGCACAAACTCATGCACTTCACGCTGATTTAGAAAACGAATTTCATGTTTGGTCGGATGTACATTAACATCAACATTTTCAGGATCAACTTCTAAAAACAGCAAATATGCAGCATGCTGATGACCATGCAGAATCCCGTCGTAAGCCATACGCAAAGCATGAGAGATGGTTTTATCTTTCACAATACGCCCATTTACGTAGACATACTGCAAATCCGCTTGTGAACGTGCATCGGATGGATGACCGAGCCAACCAGATAGACGCATGCTGATACTATCGGCATCCATCCAATAGGCATTTTCAGTAAATTGACGACCTAACAACTGCTGAACACGCTGAAAACGGAGTTCGCCACTATCAGCCAGCGGCAAGTTCAACCTGATATTATTGTTATGCTCTAAAACAAAACGGATATCAAAATGGGTTAAGGCCAGACGACGGACAATTTCTTCAATATGTCCAAACTCAGTGCCCTGCTTTTTTAAAAATTTTCGACGTGCCGGCACATTAAAAAACAGATCCTGAATCCGGATATGGGTGCCTTTTTGAGTCGCGACTGCCTGAATTTCCTGATGATCAAAAGCGGTACCATTTACTTCCACCCGATAACCGATTCCATCCTCATTCTGGCTGCTGGTCAGGGTTAACCGTGAAACTGCCGCAATCGAAGCCAAAGCTTCTCCACGAAACCCCAAACTAACAATGGCCTGTAAATCATCTGCAGTATGAATTTTGCTGGTGGCATGACGCATGACGGCCAGCGCTAAATCATCTGGATGAACTCCATGACCATTGTCTATGATTTCAATTAAGGTACTACCACCTTGTTCAACACGAATAATAAGTTCGGTCGCACCCGCATCAATTGAATTTTCTAATAATTCTTTCACCACCGATGCAGGACGTTCAATCACCTCGCCTGCCGCAATCTGGTTCGCCAGAGCAGGATTAAGGGTATGAATACGACGTTCGCTTAAATCATTACGCATTGTTAAAATGACTCTCTAATGCTTGGTTTAATGCTGCTGATGCAAAACTTAAACTTGCTGTACGTGTCAGCTCATCTTCAGACTTTTCAATATTAATAATCAGGTCAGCTGGTGGAATTTCATCGCCACCTTTTGAAGGCCATTCAAATAGAAATAGCGCCTCTGGCGTTTCTAAATAATCACGAATCCCCATCAGCTCAAGTTCATAAGGGTCGTTTAAGCGGTATAAATCGAAATGAAAGATATCTTTACCATTAATATGGTACGGTTCAACCAAGGTATAAGTGGGACTTTTTACTGCACCCTGATGCCCTAAACTTTGCAAGAAATAGCGGGTCAGTGTGGTTTTCCCTGCGCCTAAATCACCAATTAAATAAACCACGCCCGTGTTAAAATGCTGCGCCAAAACCTGTGCTAGATTTTGGGTATCGTCTTCATTATTCAAGGCCAAATTAAATGAATACTGCATATTATTCCCGACATGATTCCAAAGACCAATTATGATAGCATCGCACCGCTTTATTGCCCATGCTCACACTTCTAAATGTGTAACTTTTCCTACATTTCCTTGTAAATATCATTCATTTTAATTAACGACAGATTGATCCAAGACAAATCACATGACCAGCACTGAATTTATTCCGCCAATGATTGATGGGAAGATATTTTATATTATTTGAAATATATTCAATAATTTATAATTATATAACTATTCCAAGGTTGCAATAAAGTTGCAGACAAAAAAATAAAACCCTCAAAATGAGGGCCATACTTCACTTAATCGCTCGACATCAATTGCGTGGCCATCTGCTTTTTCTGCCATGCTTCGATATTCTGCTGTGCATGCTTCGAGTAACTCACTGTTGGTAATGGTGTACTCAACGATGGTTTGATGGGAAGCTGTGGACAAACGTTTTTTGGCTTCACTGAGTTGCTTTGACAGCCCACTAGCAGCCACATCAGCACTACGAGCGGCAGCATTCGCATCTTGTATTTTTTTAATCGCATTTTGTTCTACCTCTATGTATTTATTTGACCATGTTTGCATGATGGTGGCTTTTTCTGTTTGAGCCTGATCAATTGCATCTTCATAAGGTTTGATGGCTTTGGCCACACGTGAATCACATGCAGCTTCAGCAACCTGAAGTTTTCCGCTTAAGTGGTTTGTGTAAGCAAGTTGTCCAAGACAGATAAAAGAAAGGACCGCAATTGCGATCCAGTGTTTAAATTTCCAGATAAGTAATGGCATTATTGTGCCCCCATGCACTTAGAGTGACGCTCAACTTGACGAGTCCAAACCCCATAGCAATTATTAGATCTAACTGAACAATCACGCTTAGCCACATATTTCCATTTCAACAATGAATCACAGGCCTGTATATATTGGCCTGATTTTAGATTGCGAAGCATCGATGATGACTGCCAGTTAGATTGACCGAAGTTGTATGAAAAATCCAAATAGGTGTCATATTCAATTTGAGACAATTTCACACCCTGCAGTGATTTACGAAAAACAATCTCATCCTTTGATACGTGTGCTTTTGCCCATTCTTGAGCAGTTTTTCGGGTAATTGACGCATCTGTAATTTTGATTGGTTGGCCATTAGGCTTGACTGTAGATCCGATGCCCTGGGTAATTACCCCACCTGAATCTTTATAAGGCTTTGCAGAATAGCCTTCATGTATTTCTAAAGACGTAAAAAAAGCAGCCGAAGCTGCTAATAGTACGACTGCATATTTACTCTTTGACATTGCACAAGCCCTCTAACTTTTTCTTTTCTAATTGATGTAATTCATCTTCGCGCTGATCTTTGCGCTTTTGAAATTGTCGGTTTGATAGGTAGTTGAGAAAGCTAATAACCAGGCCACATAAACCGATTATTACACCAATTAAAAAACCCCAATCCCATGTTGCTAACCATGATGCAATGGTGATGCCTGTTCCTGCTGTGGTTGCTACCGGTCCTGAAACATCTACTACTTGTGTCGCGTTTGACATCGCGCCCCCTAAATTTTGGCAATAAAAAACCCCGTTTTGGGGCTGACACGTTTTACTGGAGATTTAAAAACTACTTACATTTAAAATTACGTATTTTGATCGGGCCTGTTGACATAGACGGTCCTACAACCAATATTCCGCTAGTCGGGTTCTGGTTGCTAGATCCAGACGCTGTCCGCACTTCATTCAAATAAAGAGTGTATACCCCTGAAATGCGAGTTACTTTTGCACTAGTCCATATATTTCTATCAATGTTAGCTGAACTAACTATTGAACCTGACCCATAAAAACCGCATAAAAGTTTATTTGACTCATATCCAACATTGGTCCCTCCGATTGATATCTGAAAGCCACCACTCTCCCACACTGTTTCTGTATTTTTTACAATGCCAAAATATGCATCTGTTGCAGACGACGCTATATAGAACTCAAATTCAAACTCGAAGTCAGCGTTAAAGTTAAATATTTTATCTGATTTCAGATAAGCACTTTGATTAAAAGCTAACTCATTATTTTCATTGTAATTAACCACTCCCACTTTAGTCCAAATGAATTCTGAATAACCATTATCAACAAGAACTCCATTCTGAGTGATCAGTTTAACTTTAAAATTTGGATCTACAACAGACGCTTTAACTTGTACTTCACCGCTGATTTTCTCAACCCCATTTTTTACTGAACTAAATCTTACGTAATATGTTTTGTTAGCGACAACATCTGTATCAACATAATCCCTTGCATAACCTGCCAGCACTGCTTTTGGCGCTGGCAAGCTGCTTTTATCAATCGGTGTTTCAGAGCAATAATAACGCTGCTCATCAACAAAGCCGTCAAGCTTCCAATTCATTTCAAGTCTATTAGTCATTTTTAAACTCAACTGTTAGATTGTATGGTGCTGAGAAGAATTGAGATAATTCAATGGTGTGATTAAAAGGATTTAAACACTCATAACCATCGCGTATCGTTTTTAAAGTGACTCTTACTGTGCGAGTAGAAGCCTGCATTGCAGAAATTGGCATTGTGTAGCTTGTTGCGCCAGTTACATTTGCATTTGAGGTTGCTAGTTCATTATCATTTTCATCAAGTTGAGATAAAATTAAATGCGTTTGTGTGTTCGGTTCAATGCTTACATTGCCCTCATACCACCCGATAATTTCACCTCCTGTTTGCTGCAAGCGGTTTCGATCAACCCAAGTTAAGACCAGATCTGTTTCAATTTCTTCAGGCCAGTACGCATTATTAATTTTTACGTTTGCTGGCGGATATGGACGGATGGCACGAGCATTAAATTCAACTCCATGAGTTGCTGCATCACTTAAAGCAAGAACACCGCTCGGCGTAGTTGTCAAAACTTTTGCATTAATGATTTCACTCTGTGTATAAAGTGTTTGATCAATAGCAACAAAGTCATCAGCAAGGTATAAAATTGAGTTTAAGGCATGGTTTTGTAGAGCTGAGTCAAGCGCGCCACGTTTGACTGTTAAAGCTTTGGTTTCAGCATCGTAAGACTGATAGACCATGATTTCATCATTGATAAAAATCTGACTACCAGTACGTACCGATGCTATATTGCCAATATTTTTAACAGTGAATGTCCTGCTTATGCGATCAATAGCTTGATCTAAATAAGCGGTTTCGCAGTAATTAATAGTTGTCACCCGCTCAAAACCGTTCCCGTTATCTACATATAAAGCAGCGCTCAGTGAGTTATTTTGCGGCTTCTCGGCAATAGCACATAAATAGCCCGCTTCTGGAGTATCAGAAATCTCAGCATTTACTTCGCGCTCACCAAAAGCTTGCACTGCTTCAAAATATGGAAGCTCAAATACTTTAGCATTACATGGCTTTGGTGCTTCCGGTTGAGTATTGATTTGATCATCCGCAACGATGGATGTATTCATCATCCCAGTTGCTGGAACAACCTCGATAAACTCAATTGTCACTTCATTATTCGTTGGACCGCCAAGATTAATACTCATAATGCGAACCAAAATAGTTCCAGTCCATCGCTTAGACCAAGGTAGCCGGATCAGGTCATAACGATTCCATTTTCGCGCCTCGCGCCAACCTGTTGTGAATGACCCCTTAAAAGCTCCGGTAGATAACTGCTTGAGCTTCCAGTTCGCAACAACCTCAGCATTACGCATATTCATAAAATAGGGAAAATCTAAAGTTTCAGCATTCACTCTGCCTAATGTTTGAATTAGGCCATTTTCAGAAATGGAGAATGATGAGTTTTTAATATTGGCACGATCGTAATAATTTACATTGGCCTGATTAATGACTTCATCAGCATTGGTAATCTCATACTGCATGCTTTTGATTTTGCTTTCAGTGATCGTATGTATTTCATCTTCAGCAAACCAGTTGTCACGAAATAAAACCATTTCATAAAGACCAGTTTGACGATTAACACGAATACCAGCTTCGATGTGATAGCAAAGCTCATTAATGGCATCAATACAGGATTTCTCAGTAATAGACCATGAAACCCCCAACCCTTCATTCCAAATCCAGTCTGCTGCTTTAATGAAATTTACATCATTCACAGAAGATTCAGGTTTATTCATTGCCGTGTCATCAGTGAGAATTTCACGGATCTTATGGATTGGATTAATATCTACTGCCCTAACATCGTTGCTGCTACCAGTACCTGACCACGGATCAAGAACAAGCCTAGCCCAAATCACACATTTATGATTTGAATTTGACCCTCCTGGAATTTGGTCTGTAATACCAAAACTTAGGCTCTTATCAGGATATAGAGGATCAAAAATAATCCAGTATTTCCGGCAAGTGACATATGATTGCTGAGACCACTCACGCACCATAGTAAAGCCGCCACCTTTCCAGTCAAAAAATGAAATTCCATCATCACCCCAAATTTCAACCTCCATCACCAAGCCATCAAGATTTGGAAAAGTTGTTTTTACACGGCCTTCTTTACCATACCCACCAAATTGAGAGTAAAAATCTTGAACATACCCGCTAATTAACCCATTCTGTGTGAATTCGTAGTATTGATTATCCTGATTGCTGGTTCCGTACCACTTGTTTTGTGGTGGGTTTGCTTCAATTTGGGCAATCTTTCCCATGTATTCGCTTGGGATTAATGTTGCATCAATTTCACAAACAATTGCCCCATCCCCGCGTACTTCATACCACTGTCTGCGACCATCATTTCTGATTCTTGTTCGCTTTGGCCAAAGCAGCATTTCTTTCATATAACCTGTGTTACCGAGGTAAAAAGCCTCATTCATGTGGCCTGCTAATGCACCAAAAGCACCATCTATCCAGCCATTACCTGTATTAACTTTGCCCAGTCCTGTAAAGGCCAAATAGGATTGATATGGATAGGCAGAAGCCTGAAGCCCCATAGACTCCATATAGTCTTTATAAAATGGCAATACAGCTTGATTATCTCTGCCATATTGAACATGAACTGTTCCAGCAACACCGCCTTCATTTTCCCCATACAAATTAGGTGCATTAATAACGCCTTGAGCTAAAGCATTTCCATTTTCATCGACAAAAGTCGATATCCAGCCACGTTTATCAAAGTTAATCCCGAGCATCTTCTCAATTGGATTGCCAATAAACATGAGAAAATTTGTGAAATATCTATGTCCTGTTACTTGACTGCTACTTCCGCCCATTTTCTACCGCCTCCACAACCTGCTGCGCCATGGCATCTTTTGATGCTTTCACAACTTCAAGCTCAATTCCATTTTTAAGAAAGTCCTGCCAGTCCCAGCCTTGAGACAAAAAAAAGGCCCGCGATCCGCGAGCACACATTTTGGCTTTTCGTATATCAGACATATAAATTTTCATTATTTACCACCCTTCGATTTAATCGGTGTGGTGGTTTTTCCCCACATATGGGTAATATTTCCATACATGTGCGGACTGCCGGCAATGTCACTAAATGAAGTACCTTCATCGGCAATCGTGCCATCTAGTTGATTGGCTGTCTGACCGTTTTTCTTCTGCATTTTGCGCATTGAGACGTATGTATAAACCATCATTGCAGCCGTGACAGCTAAAAATGCATAAATAAGCCATGGTGCAATAATCATAGATCACCTCACTTAATTAATTGCGTCATCACCGGGTTTTCACCGGGTATATAGGGGTGTCCGGCAAATCGGACAGCATTGTTAAATTTTTCATGGCAGGTTTTTAATGATTGGTCACAACCGGGTGCCAGCTGAATGACATCACCGACTTTTAAATCGACATGCTGTCGATATAAGCTGACTGAATTTTCCGTATTTCCCGCAATGAAAGTATAGACACCCAATTTTTTAAACAGACCACGATTCAGGTAACCTGCAGCATAGGTTTTGGTTTCCATCACTGGATCTCCATCTGTATAGGTCTGCTGCCCATTTACATCTAAAACAGGCTGCCCTAGTTCATCTAGCACAGGTACTTGAATAAATACCAGATTACCGTCTTCATCTTTCACTTGAGTGGGATTGACCGTAAATGTGATCGTCAGTCCATTGATTGCAGTGACAGTGACATCAAAAGCCCAGTCTTCAAATTTCAATCCACACCAACGGTCATAGATTGAATTTGGACAGGTTTTCTGGAACTTTCTAACCAAGATAGTCCGGTTTAAATAGGATTCACCGGTGGAGCAAATCAAAGTCAATGTATCGGCATTATCATCAAACTTGGGTTGAGTCACGCGGCCAATAAACAGCACCAGAGTTTCGTTTTTCTCGAGCTCAAGTACCGTCAAATAAACCGACTCAAAGTAAATCTTGTTGAGGAATATACGGGTGAAGCTATCGCCAACTTCATTTCTTAAAGTGCTTTGCGGAAAAGTGACCTCAATTTCACACTTATCAATGTCGGCATCTTCAATGGCATCACGATCCAAGCCACGTACAGATTTATATGTGTTGCCGTTGTGCGTGACATCTTTACGATGATTAGTGAAATACCACGCCTTTTCCCCATGCTTAAACTGATAAAGCTCTACACGAATATCCATTAGCTTTCTAACTCCAGAATTGGCACCGTGACCTGACTAATCCCCGCGCCCAAAAATTGAAATTCAAGCTGGTCTGCATCAAAGCGATAAAGGCCCATATAGCAGATGGTTTGAATATCATTGCGCTGAGCATTAATTGAAGGTGAAACAGTCAATGAGCCGCCTGTTCTCGCTGTAATTTCATGCGCTGTCCAGCTGCCGTCTTTACGTTTGACTGCAATATGTTTGCGATCAGCCTCAACCAGATATTTGGTATTTGTGCTTAAACTGGTGCTGATATAGCCGGTGTTTAAAATATTCAGCTGCTTTTCATAAAGTGGCAACCAGAACGGACGGTATCGACCACCCCGACGAAACAGAAAGCGTCTAAATTCCTGAAACTCATCCCATGTCCGAATTAAAGATTTAAACGGCTTGGACTGCTTTACCTTGCTGTGATGGGTAAATGACTGAAAGCTGCCGACACTGTTATCCACTACGTTTTGATGCTGACTCATGCTGATTTCAATCGAGTCGCCATCGAGCAGCAACGGTTTAAAGTAAATATCGTTGTCTTTGTACTGCACTGGAATATCACCTGAATGTTCCGGTAAGTCTTCAGCCAGTACACGAAAAACCATTGAAGCATTGGACCAAAAACCACCGGCATTAACCGAAGCATCACCATCAATAATGCAGATCCGTAACGGCATCATCACCGCATTGGTCGCTGTGATATTTGCAGCCAGGCGAAAGCCGTCCTGATACTCAGTTTCCAACTCCTGAATAATCTCATCGGTTTCAGGATCGCGGATTTCTTCCTGGATAATGATGTAGCGGCCACGCTCAATAATCTCAACCACCTGACCACCTTCCCTGCTCTCAATAAAAGCAAAACCGACTCTAAGGTCGGCTATGGTGGCTGTTGTATAGAGAATGAGGTAATCATCATCGACAATATCTGGAATAGCCCGCTTGACCTGTCGCAGCGGTATACCCCACTGCCCGCGCAAATTGGCAGACAGCATGTGAAACATGTCACCCATTGCTTTACGCATCTGCACATAGTTAAAGCTTAGGATCTGGCGAGGTGTATCACGTAGCGGGTAACGGTCTTCACTACCACCATATGACTCATGAACTTCAGTCATCCATTCCAGGCGCTCGGTTGAACTTAACAGAGGGCAATTTGTTAATACGTGCACCTCGCCAAATTGTGACGTTTGTATTTTCATTTTGTCCTCGAATAAAAACTTTAGTTATTGACCTAAGTTTGTAGGATTTTGCTTAAGGAATTTTACGAAAGCCTCTTTACCCTCGCGACCAAAGAGGTGTTCACCCAGATTTTCGCGTTCATCGACAATAACAAAACGGGGTTCTTTTATTTTCTCCGGTTTTTTAAGAGCAAATCCAAGTGCAATACCTGCACCTAAGACAATTAATGTTTTCATATTTAAATTCTCTAAAATAGATAAAATAAAAGCCCACCGAAGTGAGCCTATGCAAGTCCTAATTCCCTGCGATTCTGTTTAAAGAATTTCACAAAGGCTTTCTTGCCATCTGGTCCATACAGGTAATCTCCGAGTTTTTCACGCTCATCAACAATGACGAAGTTTGGATTCAGGTTGACGTTTTGTGAAGCTTGCTGAGCCTTCACTTCGCGTCCAGATAAACCATTTCCAACCTTAGGCGATAAGTTTGGAATAGATCGCTGATTACGAATAGCTTCAACATTCGCAACACCACCCCAGCGCTTGATATCTTCTTGCGAAAACACAACTTCGCCTTTATGTGCTGGACCTGCATATTCATACTTTCCGCCATCACCTGTATAACCACCACCATAGAAGCCGACATTTCCAGCAATACCTGCCTGCACTACTTGCAATCCTGCAGCTGCAATTGCAGCAGGTTGTGCAATGTAAGGTCCGATATAAGGAATACCTGCCAATGCTGCATAAGTTTCTGTGTAAACCAATGGAGCATTAACCATTGCTTTAGCTACAGCAAAACCGCGTTCCATTGCAAAAGCAGCTTGATAATAAGATGAACTTTCACCAAGCAAATTTTTAAAAACATCTGCCCAGCCACCCATCGTTGTTTGCATTGAAGCTATACCCAATTGAGCCTTAGCCATAAAATAACGCTGTTCACTTTGTAGCATTTTTTGTTGATAATCTTCTTGAGTAATCAACTGCCAATCATATGCTGCTTGAATAGCTTCGCCACGACTACGCTGCTCATCCTCTGCACTGGTGTCTATCCCTATTGCACCTTGATAATTAGACCATGCAGATACTCGGCCCTCATCATTTTCACGATCTTGAGTTTTATAAGATGCGCCAATCAGTGCATCCTTCATGTCGTCAGAATATGCTTTTGTAAGACGGATTTGCTCCCGCTCAAATTCATATTTTGATGTAACACGCTGAATATCAGATTGAAATGAAGATTGTGCATCGTTTAAACGCTGTAACTGTTCTAGATTCAGCCAAGCCATTTCATGATTATGACGTTCAGATAAAGCCTTAATACGTGATTTTTTCTCTTCATCCGAGTAGTCAGTTGAAGTTTTAATACGCATTAGTTCAATGTTACGTTCAATATTCAACTTTTCCTCTTCATTCATTTTAAATGAATAAAGTTCCTGGCCAAGTTGAGCATCATAAAGTTTTAAAGCATCATCATGACGCTGTTTAGCAGATGCTAAATACATTTCTGAAGCAGCAGGATCTTGTGCATAAGCTTTACGAATTTCACTCTGCTCTTTAATAAGATCAGATTCCATTTTGGAAGTTCGATTCGCATAACGATAAGAAATATCATATTGATTCTGCAATATCTCTTTACGCACACTTTCAGCTTCTTGGGCCTGGCGTTTGGCCTCAGATGCAGCTTCTTTCGCTCTACGTTTCGCTTCACTTTCACCTGAACGAGCCGATTTAGTAGCTAATTGGTCAGCCTTTCGCTGAGCCTCAGCTCTATTTTCCATAGCAACACGTTCAGACTCAATTCCACCAATTTTTTTCTTTTGTTCAGCAGTAACACCAACATAGCCTTTCTCAGCATTTTTGTTGTATGCATCCAACAACAGATTTGCTTCTGACTGACTTTTATTATGCTTGGTTATAAGTGCATTCTTAAACTGCTCATTCCAAAGCTGTTTACCCAAAGATGTGGTGTATTCAGAGTTTGCAGCTGCTGCATTACGCGTATTGGCTGCATCAACAGTCATGGCATTAGCTTTACCACGGACAGCTCCAGCAGCATTATTGGCAGCATTAGCAGTAATATTTAGCTGATTATTGACCGTACCGGCAGCTTGAGAATTTTTATCTAAAGCAGCTTTATTCTGATCAAGATTGGTCGTTAAATCAGCAACTTTTTCAATAATGGGGCTACTCAAACCCATTTTATTGAACTCAGCTAATGCTTCATTGCCCGAAATGGCCCCATTTTTAAGGTCTTCTAAAATACTGTTGTATTTAGTCCATTTTGAAACATCAAAACCCAGATCCCAAGTGACTTTAAGATCACCCAACGCATTAATCGTCTGTTTAATTTCCTCACGATTTTCAGCCATTGAGTTCTTAATTTTGGTACGTTCAGTGATTAACTGTTGTTCATTAAGCTTTTGGTATTCCTGAGTCAGTTGTGAAACTGTTGGAATCTGACTGGCCAGTGAATCAGTCGCTTTCACTGTATTATCACGCATCATCAAATAGCCAGCTGCAACAGTTGCAACGATAATGCCTAGACCAACCGGGCCACCTAATACACCCAATGACATGCGTCCAGCTGCTGCAAGTCGAGTTTGTGAAGCTGTATAAATATCTGTTGAAACAGCTGAACGCTTAATTTGAATTTCATGAGCAATTTCAGCGGCAGTAAGACGCTGAATAGCTGCCGTCCGTGCTGTTGCTGTAGTTGCACTATTATATGCCGCGCGTGCCATATTAATTTCAGATGCTGCTAACAACACAAGCTGTTTTTGACGTAAAGCCTCCACACCCGTAGCTTGAACTTGCGCTTGTATTTCAGCAATAGTCGCCTGACGCGATGCAATAGAAGAGATGACACCTTCTTTTAATGCAGCACTTTTAGAAACGATGGCTGCTGTTAAATACCCCACTGCACCGACTGCAACAGCACCAGAAACTAAATTAATATTATCAGCGATTAATCCTAATCCCTCAGCAAAAATACCTGTTGCACCACTACCTTTGTTTAATTCACCTACGGTACGTTCAATCGCATTTGATAATTTTTGTCCACCATCAGCTGCACTATTGACCATTACATCTGCGAGTGCCTTATTTGCATCACGCGACATCAATAGGCCTTTGTGCAGATCTGCAGCAGCAAGTTTACCTTCTGCACCTAATTTACGAATTTCTTGCGTACTTTTACCGGTTGCATTGGAAACATCATTCAAGATATTCGGTGCCGCTACCATCAAACTAAACCAGGCATCCGCTTCCACTTTACCCTTATCTAGAATCTTTCCATATGCATCCATTGCAGACTGTGCTTTGTCTACTGATGTTGCATTATGTACAAATGAATAAGACAGTGAATCTGAAATGGCCAATACAGCTTGAGTGTTATAACCCAGTTCTTTAAGCCCGCCAGAAGTGCCCAAATATACTTCTTGAGCTTCTTTCAATGAACGATAAGTACCATTGGCAGTTTCATATAAGTGCTTTTGTACCTGATCATATTCAGCAGTACTGGTGGTTGCATTTTGAATACGTGCTGCTGTTTGTGTGTAACCATCTGCAATACTGACAATTGAAGAAATAGAAATAGCGGCAATGGACGCTTTAAGGGATGAACCCATAAATGCCACAGCTTTAGAAGTACTTGCAGACTGCTTTTCAATTTTTTCAAAAGATGAAGCAATATTTTTACTGGATACTTCTGCCTGTTTTTCAGATTTCATTAATGGCTGATCAAAATTAACCGTTCGAGCAACCATGTCTAATGTCAAAACGCCTAATTCACCCGCCATTTACTTTCTCCAGATATAAAAAAACCCACCTATGTGGGCTTCAATAACTAATATTGATTAGAACTTATTTCTAAATTCCCGTTCAGCTGCTTTGAATTTCAAAAATTCCTTATAATCAGCTTCAGATATATGTCGCATATCAACAAAACTAATTGAATCAAAGTCTGTATCCAACTGATATTTTTTCGTTAAAAATTTATTATAAACAGACTTTGAAGTCTGAGTTTCCCAATCTTTTAATGTACATAAATAATTAATAATAATTGCATTTTCTTTTGAACTTCCATTAGCCATAAATTTTTTCAAAGATTCATCTTTGGTAATTTCTTTTTTTATATCCTCTACAAAATCTTTGAATTTTTTACTATTTTTAATGCTTGATTCGTATATATCTTGAACACTTACACCATCCCGCATTAATGATTTTGTAAGTTCACATACAAAGATCAAATCATTAGTTTTCAATGATTTTTCAGCTTTGTTAAAAATCAATCTTTCAAATTTAAGGCTATTAGAAGCATTTTCCTTATTAATACTATTTATTTGAAATTTAAAATAAATAACTTTTCCTAATAAAAATAATATGCTACAAAAAATTAGTATTCCCAATATAAAAAATATTTTTTTCAAGTTCAAACCCCATCTATATATTTATGGGAAAAATACTAATTTAATGTCCAAAAAAAAGCCATCTTTACAGACGGCTAAATTTCTTGATCTTCATACATTTCACGGGCTTCTTCAAATGTCAGTTCAGGTGCATCGTGATAAGGTAGAAAATCCCATATTTCAGCACCCTCTACACCATTTGCCTGAGCAAACATTAATTTCAATTCAGCCAGAGCTTCGTCAATACGTAAACCGGAATTTAAGCTCCCTCTTCGGTCTCGATAGCTTTCCCAGAATCTGTATTCCCAGTTTGAGAGCGTTTTCTTACAGGTTTCGATGGTATTTCCGCCGATTCCGTTGATTGCAAGTTCTGCCCAGAGTTCGTGTCTTTCGAAGTCGTCGTCGTCAACTTTCCCACAAACACATTAAGTTCATTTGAGACAGTCCACATTGCTTTACACATTGCTGGATAAGATTTAAGTACTTGTTCTACGGACTCAAAAAATAATTTTCCATCTTCATCTACACAAATTGTTCCAAAAATTTGTGCAGCCCGAATGCGGTGGTGATTAATACTTTTAACCCGCATCATACCGTCATCGTCTGGATCATTTTCCCACGTATAACTATTATCAATTTCTTCAACTTCAAGAAAACCCAGTTTTTTTACAAAGACTTTCCCTTTTACCAGAACACCATTTTCAACAAATTCAATATCTTTTAGAACTGCTTTTTCTTCTGTGCATTTTTTAACTTTTGCTTGTAAAGCTTGTGGATCAAGAATTGTCATGGGTATATTCCAAAAAAATAGCCCCTTTCGGGGCGTATATTGAATTAATAATTAAGGTGCAGTTTCACGAATCCATTCAACTTTTGTTTGGCGTTGAATGGTTACAGTGGTTTTAACAACTGAATTGGCTTCACTATC
Source organism: Acinetobacter sp. SFB (assembly GCF_001647545.1). Taxonomy (GTDB): domain Bacteria; phylum Pseudomonadota; class Gammaproteobacteria; order Pseudomonadales; family Moraxellaceae; genus Acinetobacter. Next base: position 41,734 of record NZ_LSZH01000012.1, on the reverse strand, counting down.
CATAGGAAATGACTCAACATAACCCTTGAATTTACTCCAGCTCCGAGTCGGTGGTAAGGTAACTTCACCAGTCGCAGCATCAACAGTAGGCACAATAGCTTTGACACTACCCTTGGTTTTACCTGCCCAACCTTTAATCCAAGTAACCCCTTCTCCGCCAACCATGTCATAAAGTCGACCATGTGACTCGATTGCAGGGTCGGCATTAATATCAAAAGTTGCAGAACCTGTATCAGACAGCCCACCACCTTCCATATAGGTTTTATACTCTTCTTCTTCCAGGCAAGTATCTTCAATTTTATCTTTTGAATCAGTGCCTGGTTTAAAGTTTAGAGGACAACCCACTTTTACAAGTTCATATACTGCTGGATCTGCAGCAGTTTTGGCTACAAACCAAAGCATGGAGCCTTGTGTACGACGCGCCATAGTTTTAACTCCAAAAAAAACCACCTTCCGGTGGTCATGTGATTAAATTATTTAAGGTTCTTCATACCATCGGGTATCTAATCGAATACGGTATAAATTAGTTTCAGGTTCTTTTTCAGTACCGGTATAGCTTTCGATATAGCAATCCTCTTCAATTGCATTTCTCATCAATTTCGCTATTTGCCGAGCTTCAGCTTTTTTTGATGCATATATATCAATTTGTACATAGATATCATCCATATCTGATCGATCAGAAAGATACTGTTCAGGATTGGCATTAATAATTTGCCAACATGTATAAGGTGCAGATGGAATGTTATCTGCATCAAATTCTGCAACTTTTAAACCTTCACTATCACTCAAAAGCTGTTTAAGCAAATAATCTGCTTCACATAGACTTTCTAAAGGAATAATCAACATCAGCGTAATTCCTCCAAAATTGCTTTTTTAAGTTCAGCAGTAAAAATAGCTTGAGCTTCGTCCTTTTTTTGTTCAAAGGCTGGTCTTAAATACGGTTGAGCAGCTGTTTTTGATGTACCCAGCTCTACTAACCAAAAGTACCGAGTATCATTTTGAAGAGCATCATAATGCGGATTTTCTAAACGCCCACGGCCTTTACGCTGCATTTTTTTATTAGATTTCCAAAATTCACCACCATGCTTTACCCCAACACGTATTTTTAGGACTCCTTTTTCTTTTGTCTTGCCTGCTCGAATTACAATATTCTTATGAATTTCTGAAGCAGTCTTATAATCATCAATCGTTTTAGCATTTAATTTCGCTTGATCACGAACAGGAACCATACTTTTTCGCAATGCTTTGCGAATATGTTTATTTTGTGTTCCAACTCGCATTTTTTCTATACGTGTTAGAACTTCATCCAAGCCTGTTAATTTCGATCCTGCCATACAGACACCCCACTTTCACAAACCAATGTGACCCAGTTATTACCACCTTTATTATCAGTTAATGGACCAATTATTCGATAATAAAGCCCATCACAGAACAAACGATAATCTAGCCAATTAATACCTGGTGGCACATCTGTAAATCTGATTTGGAATTTTTCAGAAACTGCATTTTGGGTGGCACGTGATGCAACAAAATCTCTAACTGATAAAGCAACCTTGTCGGCATACACTGGAAATTCTGTTATATATTCTGTTATCCGATCACCCGAACCATCTGTTGCTCTTGCAACCTTTTTTTTCTGAATTTCTACATAATGGTTAAAAGACCCTGGTTGCATGTCATACCCCCATTTTTCGATATGGCAGCATTAAACGTTCTGTTGTTGGATTTACAGCAACAATGGTCCCGACAACAACATCAGATCGGTTTGAATACAGATCACCCACCATGAGCAATGCAGCTGCTTTTAGACTGGAAGGAATATCACCTGAATCATCGAAAAGTTCACTTAAAGGACGGTCAATGAAATTCTCTACATTTTCAAAAGCTGCTTTGGTGAGTAACTGGATATAGCTGTCATCACGTGCATGCAAAACACGTAAATGCGTTTTTACTTCTGGCAATTCGATATAGTCACTCATAAAAAAAGCCTTTTTTTGACATAAAAAGAGGTAAAAAAAAGCCCTCAAGTGAGAGCTTTTTTCAAATAAACCAATTAAGGAATGACAGGTTCTTCAACTTCTGGAAGATCACCAGCCACACATGCTTCTGGAAGAACAACAGCACCAGCTGCGCGCATTTCAGCAAGAATAGTGACAAGGTTTTTCGTGATGTTATTACCATCTTCAGTTGAGACAGTGATATTGACATCTTCACGAATTAAACCATCGAAGCCAAGCGCCAAGTTACCGACCCAATATTTACCTTCTGGCATAGAGGCAGCAAATACGACTGGCAAGCCCCAAAGTACTGGTTGAACAGCAGCACCAGGTGCACCAAAGATATAATGACCATCTGTACCTTTGATACGTTCAATCGCACCCCAGTCTTTAGGGTTCAACAGAATTGAATCTGGAAGCACATATGAGGCAGCAGCTTCATATTTTGCTTTGTTAATCACGTCAATTGCTGTATCAGCAGAATCGGCTACCACTGTTTGATGGTTTAAAGGCTCAAGCAGTCCACTGAAGATTTTTTGCTGACCTTGTGCTGGTGTATGACCATTTACGACATAGTATTCAAGTTTAAAACGAACGCCATATGCCATACGGGTTTCGAGATAGTTTGCCAATGCAGGCATATCTGCTAAAACCTGTTTAGATGCACGAATCCAGTGAGCAATTACACCCACATTTAAGCTGACTACACCAAATTCGAAATCAGACTCAGGCTTGTCAGTATTTTCTGGTGCAATATCAGCCATGATGTCATAAGTGGATTCACGCAAGAAGTACGCAACAGCTTCCTGTGTGGTTCCCCAGTTAATCAAATCGATAACAGATAAAGGCATTGCACGCGCAGTACGATTCAAATCGTTTTGTGCAAATACTGCATTTGTACCCATACCGCCTAATGTAATCACATTACGGGCATTCAGTCCTTCAAATACCACCGCATCTTTTTTATTACCGTTACGGGTATGCATTGTTTTTGCATAGTCCACGGCATCCTTGTTACGGATTAGCGCGGCAGCAATTGTATCTTGCTGACTTTTGCTGCGATCATGAATACCATCCACTAATTTTTGTTGGATTTGTTCAATTTCGCCAGTAAGTTTTTTAACTTCTGTTGAACGGTCTTCCAGATCTTTTTTCAAATCAGCTGGTAATTCATCCAAGGCAGATAAACGATCGCGATAACGCTCAAGCAAGGTATCCATTTGGCTCACACGATCGCGCAATTGAATCGCATACTGATCCAACTGTGAAGTATCACGGGCAAGCAGATTTTTAAAAGGAGCTGGATTTTGATTTGCCATAGTTGAAGTTGCTAGGGCCATCGTGCTTTTTGAAAGTGCTTTCATATATTTTTCCATGCATAGAAAATGAAAAACCCGCAAAAATGCGGGGTATGTTTTAAGTTAAGTGTTTAGATCAGCATTTATCTAGAAATGCGAAAGGATCTGCTTTAGGTTCAGTTTTTGGTGGTGGATCTTCTTTAGGCTTATGAATGTCGGTGTAACGTGTTAGAAATTTCTCTGCATAGTCTCCATGCAGCCCAAGTGAACGTAAAATTGCTTCAGCATCATCATCTGATTTAATTGCTTGAATCGTTTCTTCACTTATTACACGTGCAGCGTCATCAGAGGGTTCATCCACAACACTGATTTCGTACATATCAGCACGTTTAATTTCAACGTATGCACCCTTGTCCATCACATCAATATCATTGGCCGGATAAAACGCAATTGAAAACCCATCTACTGTTCCATGACGAACCATTGCAGCAACTGATTCAGCAATAGCCAATCCTGGTGTAAATTCCAGTTCAATATAAAGACCGATATCATCTTCTTTAATTACTGTGTATTTACCAATGCGCATAGCTAACTGGGCATCGACATACCACAAACGCCATCCATGATTATAATAAGCATGAATTTTCTTGGTTCCCGCTGCAAATGCAGCACAGACCTCAGCGAATGCACCCCGAATAAATTTTTCACCGTGATAATTAATTGAATCCCACTTGACTGCATAACCACTAATTTTCACAACACCTGTTTTTTCATCTTTGTTGATGAAACGCAGATTTTCAGCAGCAATAGGCATTCGACGGCAATGCACTTTTGGCAAATTAGGCGAGAACTTATCTCGCATTTGCAATTTATTTTTCATCAGCTTTCACTCCATAATTACCTTTTTTCATACGGTCGGCTGTTGTCATATTTACCGGGGCTAATAAAAAGTCTGCATTTGTAATTGGGGTATCACCCTCTTCAACCCGAATTTCATTCATAGTTGCTTGACCACTTAAAATCCGATCTTTGTTGGATTTAATCCTTTCAAGATATGAAGCTCTCAACAAATCTTTAGTTTTAAATTCGAACTCATATTCATCCCATTCATGTCGCTGCAGCAGGTGAATACGAGCACTCTCTTCAATACGCTCCAAATAAGGCCTTAATCCAAATTTATGAAAACCATCGACAAGCTGTTCAATGCCGCTACCCCATGTCGTACTTGAATCTGTACTAAAAATTAAAATTGGATTCACACCAAAATAACGGCAAGCTTCTTCAACGGCTAACTTTCGAATTTCGATAAGTTCAAGATCTTCTGGAGTCAGGCTGATTTGCTCAAACTTCATATTTCCTTCAAGAACTGGCATATCACCATCATCACCATTAACGAGCATGTCCATTTCAGACCGGATTTCGTCACGCTGATCTTTCTTAAGCCATTTTGGTGTCAAAATAGCTCCTGTAGGCTTTGCACCATTTGACATCAAACGTGAAGTCTTATCACTCCCAGCCAAACCAATACCGATTGATTGCGCTCCATAAGCAATAGGAGACATTCCTACAAAACCGGTGCCAAAAAGCTTGATATGCCAGATTTCTTCATCTGTATATTCAACTGTTTTATTACCAATTTTGCACTTATACAACGGTGCACCATCTTCACGGATACTAGGATCTACTGAACCTGAGTTGATCACCTGTAAACTGACCAGCTTTTTTCCTATAAAATCTTTCTTAACATATGCATTTCCTGCAACCAGATTCAACATGAGTTGTTCAAAGAACTCTACTCGTGTTTGATAACGATTAGGTTTGTTGTATAACAGGCGAATTACATCATGATCTTTGACCTGAGCACGTGTTCCATCAGACTTCAACTGGAACATTTGCAATGGAAGAGTAGCAACAGACTCTGTCAAGATTTTGACACAAGCAAAAACCGCACTTAATGTCATAGCACTGTCAAAAGAGACAGGTTTAGCAGTTTTAAAACTAGAACGGGGACGATCAATAATGGTCGTTCCCGTTTTATCTTGCGTTGGTCCAGTTCCACGAACCTTCAGCTTATCGCGATTGGTTTTATCACGAATTTTTACCGTATCGCGCTTTTTACTCATCGCTTTTTCACCTTGATCATGTCTTTCAACCAGTCATCAACACTTCCCGAATCATCTCCAGGGATTAAATCAAAAACACTTTCATCATCGAAATGACGAGCACGTGCTGCAGCAGTAATTGTTCCAATTCCTGCATCAATTTTTTTACCAGGGGAAATTTTACGAGGGAAAATATTTTCCTTTGCATCTGGCTTCACAACGATATTCGTCATACACCAAGTTAAAACTGGATCGCCAGAATGATGAAATCTTCCTTCAGCAATCAATACTTCAATCCACCTCATAGCTGGACTCAAATATTCTGTCGTTTGAGGTATTTCTATGACACTCAAGCCCTCTTCTAAAAGATTGGCTGTAACTTGCTCGGCATGATATCGGTCGTGGCCTATTTCATAAAAAGGACTTTCAATATGTGCATTTTCAATATCACGCTGAATACGTTTGTAGTCTGTAGATTCACCAGGGGTTTCAATTAACCATCCTTGATCTCTCCAAACAGGATATTCATCAGGACGTTTTTCGCCATTAATTGCTTGTTTGGTCTTAATTACATTTTCATTAATGTATGAATGAGCAAATGCATGCCAGTGAATTTTCTCATCTTCTTCAAGGCGAGGCCGTAATGAAACCCAACTTGCTAAGTCCAAACGACTTGCCAAGTCATAACCGCCAAAATTTGGTAGACCTTTAAAGTCTTCTTCTTTAACGGCTCTATAGCATTTCTCCCATGATGATGGGGAAATCCAACCATTCACTGCACCAACCCACTCATTCAAGTGTTTTTGACGATAAAAAGCTTCTTGAGAAGGTGAGATAATGACTTTTTCAAATTTGGCCTGTAAGTATTTAACTGTGACTGATACACCGTAGTTCGGATTGGCTTTAGGCCAATTTTTGGCATCTTTCCAATCATCGCCACGGTCTAAACAGAAAATCATGCCGAAGTATTGCTCATGTACTGCTTTACCTAACAGTACATTTTCCACAGTAGTTCTTTCCCGATAACACACGCCTAAATTGTCATCACCCGCTGTACTAATCGCACCAACTAATGGTTGAGATCTGGCAGCAATACCATCCGCAGTAATGTCATACATGCTCGAATCTTTGTGCGCATGTAATTCATCAATAACGGCCATGTGTACATTCAGACCGTCTTTTGTCCCGCCCCGATCTTGTGATAACGATTTAAAAAATGAACCTGATGTTGGCTGAAAAATTGAATATTTAGATGCTTCAATTCCAAAACGCTGCTGCATGAAAGGTGATAGCTCAACCATTTTATTTGCAGTGCGGAAAATGATATTTGCTTGTTCTTTAGAAGTTGCAGCGGAATATACTTCCGCCCCCATTTCACCATCGATAAAGGCCATATAAAGGCCCAATGCTGCAATCCATGTAGACTTTCCATTTTTTTTAGCGACCTCAATATAGAAATATAAAAATCGTCTCAAACCATCTGAGTCTATCCAACCAAAAATATTGACTGTTGCGAAAACCTGCCATGGTTCCATAATCATTAAATTACGTGTGCCATCTGGTTTTAATTTTGCTAAGTCACCAGAAACGTGAGGGCATGTTTCGACAAAAAAACATGCATGTCTTGCACGATCTTCATCAAAATCATAATCAAATCCAATATCTGCAGGCTTAGTACTTACTTTTAGTTTGACCAACAAAGATTCAACTTCTGGATTATCAGAAATCGTTGAACAACCTGAACGGGTTAAATCATTTAAGAATCTTTTTACTGCAAGTTTTTCCAGTTTTCCGGCTGTACGCACTCCAGTTCGTACATCGTCACAATACTGAAGCGCAATTTGAAAATAATCGCGCATAAAAATCACTAATTCCTTAACCCATAATTTTGATATGGATCGTTATTACTGGTGGTAGATGCTTCAGCACCTAATAAATCTAATTGCTGTTGTTTATTCACTTTGACGCTTGAACGAGCAGCTGGTGTTAAACCAAACTCACGTGCAGTTCTGATAATTTGTTCTTGAACTTTGTTGCGGATCTGAAGCCAAGCTGCTTGCACCTCAAAACCATTCGGAGTTTTTGAAACCCATTTATCAATATCTACTAATTTTTCCATCACGGTTTCATAAACAGCCATGTTGTCGCAATGAAGTCCAAAAACATCACCATCCACAACAGCAAGTAATCCAGCCTGTACTAACTTTGGCCCCAACATATCCCAATGTTTTTTTGCCTTTGCGTTTAGCCATGTTGGGCATGGGGGTAATCCCAAATCTACTGCAGCATTTGCTACTTGAGCATCTTCATCACGATCACTTCGAATTCTTGAACCGCTCATGACTTTTTCTTGCAATGACTTGGGAGGTCTTCCAGCATTTGACATAAAAACCTCCAAAAAATCTAAAACTATTTAAATATTAGAGGTATACCCCCCTATGGAATTATGACCACGCACAAATTTGACGGGGGGGCGGTCTTTTCTGAGAGAGTCTTTTTAACTTTTGACCCCCTATCCCCTAACTCAGATAAAATTTGAAAATATATCTCTAACAGCAATTCCAAAACAAAAACCAAAGAACCAAACTAGATAGCAGCTAGGTCTAGTAGCTTCAATGAATGATCCAGACATCGTTATATCTGGCCCAGCAATAATTATTGGTGGCCGGTCAACTTCAGGTGGAATAGGACGATGACAACAATGAAGCTCATGATTCATTGAACACTTTTTAGCATTTTCCGCTGAATGTTTAATACTTTTACCAATATTTCTGTAGTAATCATCCTTTCCAGAACCAATCGATTTACACATGCACTCAATCCTTTCGTATCAATCGACACTGAGCATCAACTTCATCCAGTGAAGCAACTCGAAGCCGATCATATTGTTCAGTACGTGGATGTTGTTCATCATTCCAAAGTACTTGAAGTGTTGAGCCAGTAGACTTGGTGACAACACCAACACAATCGAAACCTTTCAAGTCATCACGATAGACAACCGGATCACCAAGTAGAATTATTTCTTGTTCCATATTCACGCTCGCTTGAAGTGTGAGTGATGCAGTCGGCCACCATTGCCATCTTTGTCTTGAACAAACAATGTATTCAGATGAGTTTCAATTACTGTGAACACTGCCTTGTCATCACACATCAAACAGTCTTCAGCATATTCAGTGGCAACCAGGACACGATCATGCAATTCAAATGGATTCTTACTATCACGGTTTGCTTTGCTTGAAGTACTAACTACTGGAGACCAACTGCCCATGTCTTCACTTGCTGTCTTACGGTCATGACATGGCTTGCATAATGATTGCCAATTACTTTGATCCCAGAACAACTCTTCATTGCCCTTGTGTGGAACGATGTGATCGACAACAGTTGCAGGCGTTATGTAATCTCGTTTAGAACAATCAACACACAACGGATCTGCATCCAAGTGTTCAATACGTGCCTTGTTCCAACGTGCATCGTATCCACGTTGATGTGAAGTACCACGATCACGATCTTTCTTTCTAATTTTATCTTGATGTTTATCGCAATAACCTTGATTGGTTGAGTACTCTTTGCAGCTGCTCACCAGGCATGGACGTTTAGCTCGTTGCGGTGCTTTCTTTGCTTTCAACTGGAGACACCTCAATCGAACGTTTAATAATTTTATTAGCAACTGCTCGAGCTGCTTTCTCAATCAAGATCGCTGCATAAATCAATGCAATCTTACGTTTAGATAATTTCACTTGAATTTTGACAATCGGTTGCATAGATATCCCCATAAAAAAAACCGCATGTACCTCTGAGGTAAACATGCGGTTATGAAAGAGAACCTTTCGGTTCTAAGGGAAACTACAGCGCTTTGATATAGTTTTCCATTGTGGTAAAAACTAACTTAAATTTGTTTCAGTGTCAAATACTAATTTTAATTAGTCTTATTCAGCTGAAAAAATATCTTTTCAAAAGCTAATTCTAATTCCTGATTTAAATTTTCTAATACATGATTTATGTGATTATCTAAGTGACGATGGATGACTAGATAACTCACGCCACCTAATACACCACGTCCACGTACAGAAGGTTTGTAATCCCCAGGCACGGCACAGAATTCAAGAATAGCTATTTTAACAACAGTAAAATGATAATCTGGATTAACACGATCTAATCTTTCTCGATACTTTGGTAAGAGTGCTGTACTCATCTTTAAAATATTATTTGATGAATTAGCGCCAAAACATTTCAAACGAATTAAATTATCCTGGACTGGAGATAATTTAGCGTAACTCATAGCAAGTAATACATCTTGCGCTGTCAAGGATGGAGAACCACCATCAACCCGATCTGCTTCATAATTTACGGATTTTGGATTTAATAAACGAATATATTTTTCCATTGGTCAGCCCTTTTAATTATAAAAGTGAACAGGTGAACGACTAGTGAATGAGTCTTTTAAGTCATTCACCTCATAAGTATTTGTTTTTAATATTTTATTTATTAAAAGTGAACGAGTGAATAAAAAAATATGCGCGCGTAAGATAAAAAATAAATAATAGAATGATATAAACAGAAGAACAAGAAGATGAGATGCAAAATAATTTCCCACATGTGCGCGAGAAATTTGGTTCTCTCGTTCACCTATCACTATTAAATCATTACGATTCATAGATTTACTAGGTGAACGAACAGGTGAACGAGCGTTTTTGTTATTCCTTTCATTCACCTGTAATGCAATGTAAGCCATTGCTTTTGCGAAATAAATCTTAGATATATTCAGTTTATTTGTCAAGAACATTAGGTGCACCTCTATCAAACTCATTCACACATTCGCCATACCACTCAATAGCAGTTTTGCCATCTGGACAGTCACCAATGCTTACAATCAAAGACTGGCCCTGTTCTTTGATATATCGCCATTTTTGCTTCTCAATTAACGTCACACCCTCAATTTTCTTTAAGTCCTCCGTAAATTTTCGATAAGAATACTTATGCTCCAAAGTTGAAGATGCCCACTCTTTATAAGCATCATAAAGCTGCTGCGCCTTACAACTAATACACTTATATTTAGTTTCACCAATGAGCCATTCATCAATAAAAACCTCGATAGATCGCTTACTTGCATTCATTAACGCTCGTTTTGCATCAGTCACTGGTGGCTTGTCATGTTTAAATTCCTCTAAGGGAACAGTTAATAAATAAGTGTAAAACGCATCCAATCCATCTCCCGCTATTTCTGAATATACTTGCTCACTTAATCTTTCATCCAGTTTGGATTGCGGTGCAATGACGAACCACCGACGTGCCTCGCCATGTAATGGAAATGGAATATTTTCATTTGAAGCAAATGCCATATTGAAATATGCAGGCACTTGTTTTTGAGGACGTTGCTTCTCATTGATTGTTACGCTTTTGGCTGTAATTAAGGCATTTAGATAGGGCGTAACATTATATTTTGTGGCATTCGTTGCGATTTCTTCACCAAAAATAAAGGCAGCATTATTTAACCAACCGTTAAATTGTGGACTTTCTAATTCTTGTGAAGTAATAACGCGATGATATTTACCATAAATACCGCCCATGACTTTTTCAAACAATGTGGTTTTACCCGAGCCTTGAATATGACTCGCCATAAGTACCGCACTATGTGCCTTTTGACCTTCATTTTGTAATGGGTACGCTAACCATTGAAGCAACCAACGTTGAATATCTAGATCACCGTTACACAAGCACCAGATCATTTTTAAAATGCCTGCACAACGTGACCTTACCAGTGAATATTCAAGCCTCTGCTGATCTTGATTCAATAGCTCATTAACAGCATAACCTTCAAATGTATTGATATAGTTTGGATCTATATCAATCTTTCGAGTTGGATCAAAAATGAGTTTTTCATAATCAATTTCGCTACGGGTCGGACTTTCAATCCATTTTTTATATTCATGTGGATACATCAATTGAGAAGCAGACCAAGACACGACTCGATTCAAAGATTTATCATATAAAAATGTTTCACCTTTTAACAAAATACAATTTTTACTCATATTCGGTGCAACAAACCCCGCACCATCTATAAGTAATTGTTCAACTTCCTCTTTTTCAATAGTTTGACGAAAATGATGATTATACCAGTGCTTATAAACACTACCCAAAGTATGCTTTAGCGATGAAATTTTAAACTTATGTTTGGTTTTTAAATCAAATGCATCATTACTACAAGCAATCACCGCATAACGTTTTAATGCATCATTTATTTTTTCCATAGGATCATTTGGTTCAGGAATATTTTGATTTTCCCCACTCCCCGCTATTTGCTGCTGACCAGTTTCAGAATGGCCATTCATGGGCGGTGCATAATCTAGCTGAAAACCACTATCGGAATAGCCGATATTTGCATGATTTTCTGCCATTTTCCCTAAATTCTGGTCAGCTAAATCAAAGGGGTGCGGGGAAAAAACAAAAGCAAAATTAGATGTTGAGATTGCCGTTTCGATCTGCCGACGAACTTCACTTAAACCCGCTAATACATGAAGATCATTAAAATCAGATGGTGGCTTAGATATGACTTGTGGCTGCTCGTTATTTTCTTCAATACTCATACGTGCTCCACTGTTTTAAAATCGGGTAATACAATAATCCCGCCTGTAGCAGCCACAGCTTTATTCGCAGCTTTTATACCTGCATCTAAAGTTGCACTATCATCATCAGCACAGTAAACAAGTTGTAATTTTGGATATTTGGAACGAACTGCAATACCGACCTTGTCAATATTTCCAGATTGAAAGGCAACGATTGTTGTATAGCCAGTTGCTTCATAAACACTCGCACCAGTCGCATAACCTTCTGCGATACAGACAATTTGATCTGCTGAAGTAATCTCACCAATAATGTAAAAGCAATCATTGACACGTGCGCCCGTCAAATATGGCTTATAACCATCTACATGAATTTCCTGCATATTCCAAATATGACCATCAATATCAAAAAGTGGCACAAGCAAGTTACCTTTGCCATTAATTTTACAGCCGTGGTTTTTTACATGCTTTCGATCCAAATATGGACAATCACGTTCTACAGACTTGCCTTTCCACATACGTTCCGCACGTTTTGCTGCACTTTCCTGTGCTTTACGCTCTTCAAATTCAGCCTGGCGTTGCTGCTGTGCCGCTTTTTCACGCCATTTTTTACGATCTTCATCCGTAACTTTGGTTTCATTTGATAAGCCTAATACAGCCCCTACTTCCTTCAAAACCGTTGAATAATCCATATTTCTTGATTTTTCAATTAGTGCGAAACCATCACCTGAATTACATTGGTTGCAGATCCAAGTGCCTTTACCTTGCTTATCATCGCAACGGAATCGATCAGTCCCACCACAAATTGGACATGGTCCATGTTGATTTTTCTTGGCTGGAACATTAATTCCGAATGCAGGGAAAATAAGGTCTTTCCATTTTCCTAAAGCAGAATCCCGAACTTGATCAAAAGTTAAAGCCATTGATCACTCCCCCTCTACTTGAAGATCTTTTTCAGATTTGATTTTTGCAATTTTCTTTAATGCAGCCACAGCCCCAATTAATTCCATTGCATGCTTTTCTAGCATTGCCATTTCTATACTTGATATTTTTCCGTCACTCAACGATTCACTAAGACCATCGAATAATTCACCAACTTTTTTTGACACCTTTCCAACCTTAGAAAGAAAATCAAAATTTTTAATATCTACATCATTTTTATATTCAAAAAAGACAACTTGGCCATGAGCTGAAGCAAGGCTTTCTAAAATCCGCTTATCTTTTGTGTAATGAAGAACTGCTTCGATATGCTCTGGATGCAAGTGATATTGGGTATTGTTGATGTCAACACACTTACTAAATACCATTGGATTAAACCCATTTATTTCAGCAATAGCAGCTTTGCTTCCATGTAAGTCTTTACAGGCGCGGTAGATTGAAACATCCAAAGGTAGTACAGCATTTTCAGCAGCATAATTTGATAAAAAAACGTTCATATCCAATTTACTCCTAATTTAGATATTACTTTCAGCAACTTGACGACTTACATTTGACTGCGGAATCAAACCAATTGCCGGCTTTCCCTCTGCCAAAGCACGAACTTGTGCTTCCCGAAGTAGTGGAATTTGGTTTGGATTCCAACGGGCGACTGCTGCTGTTGTAATTTCGAGCTTGTCTGCAAGCTCAGATAAAGAACAACCAAGCAAAGTAATGGCTTCATCTCTAGTCATTATATTTTCCATAAAACTAACTTAAGTTAGTTAATTAAATACAATTTAACTTAGTTAGTCAACAACTAATATAAGTTAGTTATTATTGAGACTGAGCCATGGAATCCACAATCAGTACAATCGGATCAAGAATCCGTAAATTAAGAAAAGATAAAAAGCTTACTCAAAAAGATATTGCAAAAACTTTAGGCATATCTGATGCCGCAGTTGTACACTGGGAAAAAGATGTAAATACTCCTAAATTGGAATATCTAAATATTCTTGCACCTACACTTGATACGACTATTGACTTTATAATGTATGGAAAAGAAGAATCTTTAGAAAATATAAAGGATTTTAGACCAGTAACGAGGATGCTACCGGTTTTGACTCATGTCCAATGCGGCACAATGACAAATGTGCGATCAATCTCCGCTCATGATATTGAGCAATGGCTACCCTCACCACCTGAAGCAGGTAAAAATAGTTTTTATTTAATTGCTCAAGGTATTAGTAATTCACCTTATTTTAATGATGGTGATTTTATTTGTATTGATCCAGATGTTGACTTTAATTCTGTACAAACAGGCGAAATGATAGTCGTATGTCAAGACGACGAGGCTACATTTAAAGCACTGGTGAGAGAGTTTAATACTACTTACTTAAAGGCATTAAATGAAAATTATCAGCCTAATATCATTCCTTTAAAAGAAAATTCAGAATATAAGGGAAAATACGTAGGCAAATTTACACCTAGTAAAAAATTCTTATAATTTTAAACTTCTTAATTTTTATAAAACTCAGATTATTCTGGGTTTTTTTATATCCACAATATTAAAACTAACTTTTATTAGTTAAATATATTGACAATAAATCTAACCAAAGTTAGTTTATAGGCATAAATTAATTTTAGTTAGGAAAAAACCATGTTTACATCATCTGAAAAATCTCAGGATCAATTTGATCAAATTATTGTAAATCGCCTATTTTCTGCAGATTTTGCTCAACCAAAAGTTAATGATCAGATCTTTTATAGAACAAAGGCCGTGTCCCAAATTTTATATGCCGTTAAAGCCATAAAAGCCGCTACTAATCAACATGAATTCACAACTGCAATTGCACAAGCAAATGCGTTTATCGATGCTGCAATAGATTTTGAGTTCATTGATATTTCAGAAAAAGTTAAATGGCTTGATGAAATTGCTGCTGCTGTACGCCTTCAAACTATTGGAGATTCAGCATGAATCTAACTGAAACGCCTGAAAGTATTGTGCCAGGACAATCAGAAATTGATTCTTGGCCACAGCTTAAACGCACATCACATCCATGCCAGGACAAATGTTCAAATTTCAAAGATGAAGAATGTGGCCATTGCTTGGTGAAACATGAGCCTGTTTTACAAAATGCTGATGAAGCTAAATATTACAGAACATACCTTGAAGCCAATAGGTATGCCCCATGACTCAAATTGATGTCCAGGTATTAACTGGAATTGCCAATATTTCACGCTTATGCATGGTTCATTCAAATGCTGATTTTGAAGTCAACATGTCGTTATACCCGACAAAAAATGAACTCAATATTTATGTATTCAAAGGTGGCTATATACATGCCTGGCGTAATCCAGCACAACGAATTGAAAAAATTCGAATTGATCTGGTTACACCCAAAATAGCAACCGTGAAAATGTTGGAAGCCTACATATACATTGAAAATCTAGCCAAGGAACAAGCTCATGGGAAATCTTAACTATGGCCATATTGCTGTCTTTTTTTTCATTGTTGTTCCCAGCGCACTCATTGCTGTGATGCTTTTTAAGTTATTGATGAATGAAGTTAAAAATATCAATAAAAAAGCTGCAGCGCTCAAAATCAAAAACGAATCGGAGAATCGCTAATGCTTCAGTTCACAGATTTAAATAATGCTAAGCACTTCGTGAATACTGACAATTTAAACAATGTGGTTATTCGCGAACAAGGCGAGTGCAATATTCTTGCTTTCCACATGATGAATCAATCTGTTGTGCCCATCACTGTAGATCGCTCGACCGCTGAGCGTGTAATGAAAGAAATGGGAGCTATTTAATGAATACATTCGTACCGCAAATCAATTCATTTCACGCCCTATTAATTCGTTATGGATCACCAGTCGTTCCTCTTGAAACTATTGTGAATGATTATTTTAGTCATATGAAAATTGCAGACGCAAATCGACGTGCCAATAAACTCGATTTGCCATTTCCTGTTTTCAAATCTGAAAATACAAAAAAAGCTAAATGGATGGTGAATCTCATTCAATTGGGTGCCTATCTAGATCAACAAAGTCAAATCGCATTGCAAGATCACAAAGCAATGAATGGTGAACAATATGCAAACTAATTTGGACCATATAATATTTAAAAAACAAGGTGAATCAGCTGCTATTGCTGAATCAGTTGAAAAGTTTTTAAAAGCACAAGGCAAAAAAGAGCCAGTACAAATTCCTTTTGGTCAGTCTGGTATTAGTCAAAAAGTTGAAAACGGCTATAAGACAGGTCAACAAAATATGCGTGACATGATGACCCAATCTATCAGTCTTAATCGGCCTGTTTTAAAAAATACCGAAAGACCTTTAACTACTGATCAAAAACGTATGAAATTTAACTTTGATGCGAAACTTGAAGCAACTCTAGCTGGAAAGCAAACATTCACTGGAAAATGCGTTAAACATGGATTAACTGAATTTAAGTTTTATATATCTGGAAAGCATCACTGTATTGAGTGCCGAAAAATAATTATTCAGCGTAAAAAGGAAGCGATGGCGTGATGGATTTATTACCGCATGAATTAATCATCGACAACTTTGCTGGCGGTGGCGGTACATCAACTGGACTTGAGCAAGCATTCAATCGCCCTGTTGATGTAGCCATAAATCATGATGCCAAAGCTTTAGCAATGCACCGTATCAATCATCCAGAAACTAAACATTATTGTGAAAGTGTTTGGGATATTGATCCAATTGAAGTCACAGGAAATCAACCAGTCGGTCTTGTTTGGCTTTCACCAGACTGCAAACACTTTTCCAAGGCAAAAGGAAGCAAGCCTGTAGAAAAGAAAATTCGTGGTCTTGCATGGGTAGCATTGCGCTGGGCAGCTAAAGCACGTCCTCGAGTCATTATGCTAGAGAATGTAGAAGAGTTTAAAACTTGGGGTGGTTTAGATAGTGAAGGCAAGCCATGTCCTAAGCAAAAAGGACGTACATTTAAAAGCTTTGTTAATGCACTAAAAAACCAAGGTTACATAGTTGATTATCGTGAATTACGTGCATGTGACTATGGATCACCAACAATACGTAAGCGTTTCTTTTTGGTTGCTCGTCGAGATGGTTTAAAAATTCAATGGCCAGAACAAACGCATGGCCATCCTGATTCTATCCAGGTAAAAAAAGGAAAATTAAAACCATGGCGTACTGCAGCTGAATGCATTGATTGGTCGCTTGATTGCCCAAGTATATTTACACGCAAGCGACCACTAGCTACCGCAACTATGGAGCGTATTGCAGGAGGTTTAAAGAAATTCGTTTTTAATAATAAAAAGCCATTTGTTGTAAATAGCGTTGCTCCAGTATTAACCGAATGTGCTAATGCATCCAATAAACGCTCAATGCCAATAGATGAGCCTTTAAGAACTATTTGCGCCCAAACAAAAGGTGGTCATCACGCACTTATTTCAGCTTTCCTTGCTAAAAATTATACAGGTGTGACTGGTAGTGATTTAGCTGAACCTGTTCATACCATTACCGCCAAAGATCACAACTCACTTGTGGTCAGTCACTTATCAAAAATGAAAAATGGCTGTATTGGTCAGGATCTTGATGAGCCTATGCATACGCTTACGACCGTCAATCAATTCGCAGAAGTTCGCGCATTCCTTACCGCATTTTATGGGAATGAAAAAGATGGAAATTCTGTGGATGAGCCTTTAAGAACCATACCAACTCGTGACCGTTTTGGTTTGGTAACTATTGGACAGCAAGACTATCAAATTGCAGATATTGGCTTCCGCATGTTGCAACCGGTTGAGCTATTTAAGGCGCAAGGTTTTCCAGAAACATACATTTTTAGTCACGGCACGAATGAGCACGGTCAAAAAATAAATCTAACCAAGACTGAGCAAACGCGAATGGTGGGTAATTCTGTTTGTCCACAATTGGCTCGTGCATTGGTAGAGGCAAACTTTAAACATGAAAATAAATATCGAGGGGCAGCATGATCAATCTTGAACAAGTAAAAGATCTTCTGGAATCTTTATTAGTTGGAAAATACAAAAAAATCATCACAAGCCTCTGATTAGAGGCTTTATTTTTGTCTTAAATATTTTCCACATTTTTAGCTATTTTTATAGCATCTTTATAATCTAATACTTTCTTTCGGATCAGATCCAAATTTACATATCTTTGTAGACTGCCCCAGCTGTCATGCAAAGTGTATTGCTGAATTTGAGGAATAGTAAGACCTTGTTCCGCAAAACGTGTAGCAGCTTCATGACGCAGATCATGCCACCACAAGTCATCGATACCATGAATTTTACAAGCATTGGTGAATATACGTGTAGTAGATGAAGCATCCAGTGGTAATAACAAACTTTCATCACCTCCTAAGCGCATCATTTTTTTTCTAACGGTCGGATCTAACAACTGCTCAATGATTTGTTTTGCTTTTTCATTAACTTTAAAACGTTTGTTATTCCCTTTTGAACCTTTAGGACTCTTTAAATCTCGAACCATCCAAACCCCATGTTCTGCATCATAGTCATCCAAACGTAGCCTAAATAGCTCACCACGTCTTCTAGATGTATAGATAGCAAGCCACATAATTAAGTGCAGCGGCATGGTGGCATTTGGTCGCAACCACAGTGAATAAAAATGGTTTGTTAATGTCTGAAGCTCGATTGAGGTTGGAAGGCGTTCACGAGATTCTGATCTATCAATTTGACGCGCATTTCTAAGGCCACGCATTGCTAAATTCAGCTCATTGATGGCATTAGGTTCGTTCAGTACAAGTTCGGCATGATTTAATACACTTCTCAAAAATTGAAGATCTTGTTCTGCAGTTGCCTTTGAAATAGGTTCAAGACCTTTGATGGGATCACCGCGTCTTCTTGTTATTGTGTACTGGGCATAATCTTCACGTGTTAATTCTGCTAATCTTTTTTGCGCAAAATCATATGTTTTTATGAACTGTAATTTATAAAGTTTACTGGTGCCGATTCCGTTTACATCTTCAATATATCGATCAATTGCTTCAGAAAGCCGGATAGACTTTGCTTTGACTTTGCCTAATAATATGTCCGGATTTACTTCAAGTTCTGCTTCTCTTTTTTTAAGCCAGGCTTCCGCAAAAGATTTTTTACTGAAGGTTTTTGATTCACTGAAATCTATATCCTGCTTGCGCACTTGAATTAAAGCCCTATAGCGAACTTCACCTTTTGTTGTAACTCGTTTAGTGACTGTGCCCATGATTGCAACCATAGATTTGAAGTTGCAATAAGGTTGCACAAAATGCAGATATTCGCAAATATTAATGTTTATTATTGTCTATTCACGTTTAAAGAATTTTAAGTAAATGAATGAAATTATTAAAGATACATACAAATCAATGAGTAACGATAATTTCATACCGCCCATGATTGATGGCGTAAGCGCAAGCAAAGTATTTCTTCCTAAAATGAAGCCTACGCCGACAACTGTCTATCAATATTTATGTCAGCAGTTTGCACATATTAAATCCACTGAATGGCAACAACGTTTTGCTGACGGATTAATTTATGATGCTTTAGGTCAAGTATTAAACTTAAGCTCTGCATATATCGACAATAGCCACGTGTTTTATTACCGTTTTCTAGCACACGAAATAAATGTGCCTTTTGAACATGAAATTTTATTTGAAAATGAACACTTACTGGTCATTGATAAACCGCATTTCTTAACCATCAGTCCGACTGGCCAATATGTTCAAGAAACACTTTTGGTGCGTTTAAAAAAACAAACCGGTAATGAATTCTTAACCCCTATTCACCGTTTAGATCGTGAAACTGCGGGTGTGGTTTTATTCTCCAAACAAGCTTCTACTCGCGCTGTCTATCAGGAAATGTTTGCCCAACGTCAAGTTAAAAAAACCTACCATGCTATTGCACCTTTTCATGCAGATTTAACATTTCCCTGCTATACCCGTTATCGAATGGAAAAAGGTCAACCCTTTTATACGATGCAAGTGGTTGAAGGGCAAATAAATAGCGAAACAGAAATTCATTTAATAGAACATGATTCAGTTTGGGGGAAATATGAACTTAAACCGATCACCGGTAAGCAGCATCAATTGCGCGTTCATTTGAACAGTTTAGGCATTGCGATAAAAAATGATCCTTTTTATCCGGTGGTACAGCATAAAAGGGAAGATGACTTTTCCGCACCTCTTCAGCTTTTAGCAAAACATATCTGCTTTAACGATCCCATTACTTTTCAGGAGATGGAATTTTCATCTAACTTTGAATTGAACATGTAATAACCGTGTCATTACAATTTATTTTCGTAAATGTAGTGTATGAATATTGAAATTACATTAGATTTGATTAAAATAAATGCTGAAAAGTTAAGTAATTAGATGTATTCAGAAAATTATGAGAAAAACCGAAGTTTATCAAATAAGACTTGACTCCCAAGAGAAAAAACATGCTTTTGCAGTGTTTAAACAATTGGGGATTACGCCAGCACAAGCAGTACGACTATTTTTCAAACAAGTCGTGCTAACTAAATCCATCCCCTTTTCCATTGAAAATCAGAGTATTAACCTTGAACAGCTGTATAAGATTCGGAAATTAAAGCAACAGCAAACCCTTTTAAATGGTGAAGCAGAACAATCCATTGATGCTGAGGAAGAGTTTATTTTGGACGATGACCATTTAGATTTATTTGAAGAGCTGAATGCCATCTTGGGTGAAAGTGACAAAACTTAACAGTGTCGCATTTACAAACAAATTTTAAAAAACTGAATATAAAAAATTAGTTATGCTTCATGCAAAGACAAAAAAAGCATGGAGTATAGAATGATCGTAAGACGTGCAACGCTAGAAGACCTACATCCTCTTGCAGTTTTATTCGATGAATATCGCCAATTTTATGGTGCTTCTTCCAACTTAAACGCATCTTATCAATTCTTAAAACAGCGCTTTGAAAATCAGGAAAGCGTGATTTTTATTCATGTTAAAGATGATGTTTTTACCGGTTTTGTTTTACTTTATTTAGGTTTTTCTTCAGTCGCTTGTTCAATCTATTATATTTTGGATGATGTGTATGTCACCCCAACCTATAGACGTCAGGGTTCGGCAAAACAACTGATTGATACCGCTATTTTATTTGCACGACATGAAAATGCATTACGCATTAGTTTAGAGACGCAAAAAACCAATTACCAATCACATCAACTCTATGAGCAAATGGGCTTTGTAAAAGATGATGAATTTCAAACTTATCATTGCTTCCTTAAATAGTCATGCGTGTCTTGGCGAGTTCGACTTGTTCTTCAGTTAAATAAATCCACTTGCCTTGCTCTAATTCAGGAAGTGCCAAAGCACCAATTTGTTGGCGATGCAATTGTTCAACTTTATTTCCCACCGCAGCCAACATCCGTTTCACCTGATGATAAACACCTTGATGAATGGTCAACTGTAATTCATTTTCCGAAAGCTGAATCACATCGGTCGCTGCAAAAATACCTGACTCATTACGTAATTCTACGCCCTGCTGCAATTGCTGAATCTGTTGCTCTGTCACAGGGTCGGCGGTTTTCATTCGATAGACTTTTGCCACATGTTTTTTCGGATGCGTTAGCGCTTGTAGAAACTGGCCATCATCCGTGAGTAATAAAAGCCCACTGGTGTCCTGATCTAGACGTCCTACACATTGCAAACCACGATTCATCAACACATCATTAAAAAGGTCAAACACACTAAAATGATGAGTCGCCTGATGAGAACATTCATAATCTTGAGGCTTGTTTAAAGCAATATAAACCTTTTCACGATAATCAAAACTTTCGCCATGCACTGAAAAACTTAAATTACTTAAATCAAGTTTATGTTTTGCATTGATGATGACGTCACCGTTGATGGCAATCACACCATTTTTAATGAGCTGCTGGCAATGTTTACGCGAACCGAAACCTTGCGATTGCAACATCTTTTCCAAGAACATAAACCTAACCTCTTAACCATCCAGAAAGGCGCATTCTATACTGAAATGCAGACTAATTTTATTGTTCACTTTGTTTAAGATAAATCTAGACTCAAAACCCGTTACAATAGCGATTATTTACGTCACTCTCCCTTAAAAAATAATGTCCAATTTAGATTTAAATTTGATCGTTCTTTTGGTTTTATTGGCTTGCGGTATCTTTAGTCATAATAGTGCCGTGACGATTGCTGCGGGTGTTTTAATTGTTTTTCGCATTACCCCTTTGAGTGAATTTTTCCCTTATTTGCAACAACACGGTTTAAATATCGGTATCATCATTTTAACCATTGGTGTTTTGACCCCGATTGCTAGTGGAAAAATTCCGGGAGATGCGATTTTAAAATCCTTTATGAGCTGGAAATCTTTGCTGGCAATTGCGATTGGTGTTCTAGTTGCTTGGCTCGGTGGTCGTGGAGTTAAACTCATGAGCAATCAACCTGATGTGGTTGCAGGATTATTGATTGGTACGGTTGCAGGCGTTGCGGTATTGCGCGGTGTGCCGGTCGGCCCTTTAATTGCCGCAGGTATATTGACCCTGTTTATCGGATATTCTTAATAATTATGAGTACTGCTTTACTCCGCTTAAGATTCAGTCTTTGTGAAATTTTTTATTATCTCATTTAAAAAAACCAATAACAGATAAGTTAATAAGCCAACTCATCTGTTCTATTGATGGCCTCTTTTTTTTAAATGAATGATCTACTCTATTTATGCAGAATAATACTGATTACGCTTTTGCGAGAATTTAGCCAATTGCTTTAAGAAACCTTCAAAGTAACTTTTCTCTTTCTCTTCGGTTCTATAGCCAGCATATAAAGTACGGCGCAAACCTGTAGCAGAGACGCAATCTAAACGGCGTGAAGTCACCCACCCTTTTTGCTCATATTCATTTACCACCCAATCTGGAAGTGCCGCAATACCTCGACCACTCGCCACCAATTGAATCAGCATCTGAGTTAAATCTGTGGTGCGTACGTGCTTCGGTTGAATATTTGCAGGAATAAACAGTTTCGCCATGATATCTAGACGGTGTTTATCTACTGGATATGTAATTAGGGTTTCCTCTGCCAACTCTTGAACGGTAATACGTTCGGCACGAACCAAGTGATGAGTATTGGATAAAACCAAACGTGATTCATATTCAAAAATCGGGAAATATTCGATGCCTTTTAATGCAATCGGATCTGCAGTAATCAACATGTCAAATTCTGCATTTTGCAAAAGTTCATGTGGATTAGCTTCAAAACCTGATGCAAAGTCCAGATCAACGTCTGGATATAGATGACGATATTGGTTAAGCAAAGGCATCAACCAGTCAAAACAACTATGACATTCTGACGAAAAAATAATACGCCCGGTTTGACCATGCACAATACGGGTAATATCAGTTTGAGTAATCTGAATTTGCGGCAATACATCATCTGCCAGTTTCAGTAAACGCTGTCCTACATTTGAAAAAGTCACAGGACGACTACGGCGATTCACCACCTCCACCCCATACCAGTGATCCAGTTCTTTCAGCTGATGGGAAATGGCCGATGGGGTTAAACACAAATCATTGGCCGCAGCTACTAATGAACCATGCTCACGTAAAGCAGTCAGTGTTTTTAAATGGCGAATTTCTAGCATATAAATAAAATTCCAACAAAGCGTATATTTTGAGCTTGATATGAGAAAGCCCAAAACTGTAAAACATAGAATGAATTAAATTAATCTTAGCATAAAAATAATGAGTTATTTTCATTTTTTATTTAATGATTTTTTCGTAAAAAGAATAGTCATGTAACAAAACCTCATGCTTATTACTTGTCATGTTCTTGGCTATTCAAGGGTTGGGTCGAAACAGGAACTTAAATTTACTGAAGAAAAAAAATGATGCTGGTTTGGTAATTATCCAGATTGATGAAGCCGTGTTCATGAAGGCTTAGCGCTAGATAAAATGAATCAGATCGAATACTGGGATTGAGCAATGAAGTCATTCAAACTCTATTTAAATAGCAATAAAAACATACTCTGATTCTTAGCTACACGAGCTATTCGGACTTTAAAGACTGCTTGCCGCAAATCATCACGGTGGATACAGATATCATGCTTAATGCGTATGGGGAATCCAGACTGTGATTTAATAACACGTGACTTGGCGACTAAAAGGGCACAACAAGTTGATGAAGAATTGACTGACGCTGCATAATTGACTACGGTCAGGTATTTCAAAGCAAAGATAGCCTATTTTTAGGGATTATTTAATATAAGATAAAATAGATCAGCTACTAAGAAAAACGATAATATTGCTCAGTGCCAAAATCATAAAAACTTAAGGTAGAACCTGAAATGGTGATCTCAAAATAACTGGAATTGCCATAATGATAACCTTCATATTTTTTTACGCCTTTCTTTTTTAAACTGATAAATTCACTATGGCCATAATCATATAAATTGAATTCTCGACCAGTATTTCGTCCCTCAAAAATGACCGATCGATGATAATCAAAAAGTTTAGCTTCCTGTTGATTTACATTGCCGCTGATCTGAGGATAAACGCTTTCGTTATAATCATAAATATTGGATTTAGTGTTACCAAATTCGAGCTTGGCAACCACTAATGCTAGAGCAGCTCTCTGATAATGTTTCATAAATTCTTCCCTTTTATTTTTTTAATTGTTTTGAATAATAGAAAAATTATCTTATTTTCTATTTTAAAAATGATTCAAATTATTTTTATTCCTAAACAACATAACAAATTAATTTTTGAACGCAAAGTATTAATTTTATGATGTGCCAAATTCACCAATGCTGAATGTTTCTTCAATTCTCTCCATTACCTCATTTATTCTTTTTTCTAATCTATTGAATGCCACAAAAATATTTAATTCGCGATGGATAACACATTCACTTAAAAACGCGAACAGCTTTAAAATTTTGGTCTTAGTCTTATCGAAATGAAAAGCAATAGTGCCAAGTCTTTGTGTCGGTGTACGCGCAACTGCTGCAGATGACTGGAACTACGGGCCTGCTCCATTAAATATTCCAGATGATAAAGCACTCGGCTTAATTGAACATTACCTAGAGCGCGATATTGATGTTTCCTTTTCCTATCGTGCAGGCTGATCACGGTTTTACTCAACCGCTAGATGTATTTTGTGAAGGTCTATTAGATCGTTATTCCGTTATTCTAAAGTCATTGCAGTCGAACAACGTCGGGCAGATGGTAACTATCAGCCGGGCTACCACTGAACCCGGAATGGGCTAAAGACTTATTAAAGCACTTTAAATCTGCAAGTGGTGAATATACTTCAGAAGTACATTACTACGAACCGATTCAGGAATGGATTGCCGGTATGGGCATGATGACCGCTGAACCTAAATGATAAAAAATGAGGAAGCGAATACTTCCTCTTTTTAGATTTTCGACTTCATCATCGATTCTTTTTTTGCTGTAATTCTAGAACTTTAATCAGGCAGCTTATGCCCACAATGCGGACAGAAACAATATTTATTCCTTTCTTGCTCTAATTCTTCTTCCTTACGCTCACGAATGAGCTGTAATACAATATCCTGTGTCTGCTCAACAGTCAGCCCTACTTCTTTACGCAAGTTTTCAATTTTTTCCGCATCAGTAAAAAAATCAATTTCTGCGACCTGTAAAAGTTCACGAAATTTCGATTCTAACTTTTGCTTACGCAGCTCAAGCTCACTCGCCAAACCAGTCGCCAGAATACCCGCGGGAAGTGCAGCCAAACCGACACCTAAAATTGTAATCAATGCCCCCAAAAACCGACCCAACGGTGTGATTGGCGTAACATCACCATAACCGACTGTAGTTAGGGTGACCACTGCCCACCACATAGAAGCAGGAATTGAGCTAAATACTTCTGGCTGTGCTTTATTTTCAACAACATATACTCCAGCTGCTGCCATCACTATCATAATCAGTAAAATAAAAATAACCGCTTGAAATGCGCCTTTTTCACGTTCAATCACACGCAACAAAATTTGTAACGATACAAAATAACGTGTCAGCTTAAGCAGTCTAAATAATCTGAGAATCCGCAGGAAACGTAAATCGATATGCACAAAGAAGTTGATGTATGCGGGTAAAATTGAAAGTAAGTCGATAATGGCACCACCACTTCGCACCCACAACCATCTATTTTTCCATGCACTATTAAACGGATTTTTTTCAGCAACCGCCCAAAATCTTAATAAATATTCAGCGGTAAAAATAAAGATGGAAAATAATTCAAAAGCATCAAAGAACACATGGTACGACAGATAAATATCATTAATCGATTCCAGTAAAACTGCAACAGTATTCCCAATAATCAATAAAACAAGAAAGACGTTTACGTTGCGACTAAAATTACTTTCATAGTCATCGTTATGCAAAGTATCATAAACAAATCTACGAAGCTTGTACCACGCTTTGAATTCCATATCCGTGGGTTACTGTTGAATAAGATTTTTAAGTGTAGCGTAACTTGACTCTTGGGATATGAAATTTTCTAAAAATTAATCATATATTGCAGTACGTTAACCTGACAATCTGTCAGCCTATTCAACAAAAAGTAATGCCAGACGCACCTGATCATACCCCATGCGCGGTGTAGTCGCTTCCACAATTGGACGCAGTTTAATGATTCCATCTTCACTAAAATGTTCAGGACTTTGACGTTTCATTAAACGTTTATAAATTTTCCGCACTTGTTCTACAACCTCTTCACCCGGATGTGCAACAGAAATATCCAGACCCTGCTCTTTATGCAATTTAGCCAAATGATTGATAATGGTTGCAGGCGTTAAGCCGCGCTCAACCGCAATATCCTGAATTTCATAACCTTCGACAAAAAGTTCACGCGTTTCATCCAGGGTTGCCGTGGCATAATTGGTTTTACCAGCACTTTTTGAGATTTTCTTCTCATTGCGCTGGATTTCAGTTTCATTCAAGGTACCGCCACAATGACGAATAAAGGCTTTATGTTGCGGCGCCAAATCAATCAACTCAAAATGATTTTCGGCTTCTTGGGATAATTCCTGAAAACGTCGATCGGCTTTAATCGCCAAACTATCCAGCTCCAAAGCCTGCTCATTAATTCCGAGCAGTTTTAAGCCACTTAAAGCTTTTAACCGTGATATTGCGACATAGCCCTGACCTTTTTCAAAAGTATGCGCCAGATTAATTTCAGCCGCTTCCAGGGTCATGCCTTGAGATTTATGAATGGTAATTGCCCATGCCAAACGTAGTGGAATTTGCTGAAAACTGGCAATAGTTTTACCCGCATCGTTATCTACCGACCAAGTTTCAGGTGGAACAATCAGCACTGTACCATCAGTCAGTTTTACTTTAGGTAAAATGCCATGATCATCATCTTCTTCGAAACCAATCACCTCACCTAAACTGCCGTTGATATAGCCCATATCAAAGTTATTCTTCACAAACATAACCTTGGCATTTTTCTTTAAGGTAAGATTTTCCGGCGCACGCACGGATGACTTTAAAGTTTCAATCAGTTTATCATTGCCATCACAGACCGCTTCAAACTGTCGCTCATCCGCCTCAATGGCATTCAGATGCTTAAAGTTAATCGCATCCACATCCATATTGTGAGTATACAAACGGGTATAGGTTTCGCCAATATCTTGCTGGCGGGTTTGTTCTAAAGCCTGTAAATGCTCGGCTGTAATACTTTGACTACGAATTGCATTTAAGATGTCATTTAAATAATCGTTACCTTGACGATGTTGCTCAGTCAAATAACAGACGCGAAATTTGGCTTCGACCCACGAATCGGACATAAAGCAGAATTTATCACGGTTGCGTTCATCATTTTTACCCACTGGCGGTAACTGGAAGAAGTCACCTGCGACAATGACCTGAATGCCGCCAAAGGCTTCATCACTTTCTTTGAAGTATTTGAGAACTTGATTGACAAGATTCAACTGCTTGGCATGCAACATTGAAATTTCATCAATAATCAGCACTTGGGCATTTTCTAAATGCTCTTTTAAGTATTTGCGCTCTTTCATGTTTTTTAGATCAGCATCGGATAAAAAATCCTTGATCCCAATCCCGGCCCAGGTATGAATGGTCATGCCGTTCATATGCGTGGCTGCAATACCGGTCGATGCCGTAATGGCCACCGGTACTTTACGGACTTTTAAATAATTAATGTACTGATTGAGAGTATAGGTTTTCCCTGCACCAGCCGAACCTGTTAAAAAGACATTTTCGCCCGCTTTTAAAAGCTTGAGTGCAGTTTCTTGTTTCATAAGACCTATAACCGTAAATTAACGGCTATAGCCTAACGATTTTTTCCCTAAAAGTTAAGCCCAGAAAAAAGTTTAACGACAGCAACTGTCACTTAAGTGATATTAACTGTGCATTTAACCAGGAGATAAATTGTAAAGCGACATTCACAAAAAAATATTCAGCTTTTCTATTATGTGAATATTCCAACTGGTCATAGACCAATTGGCTACCCTGTAAATGACATCCCAAAGTCATATGATGCATCCCGGTTTCAGATGCCATATGAAAAGCCACATATTCCCCGTCAATAATTCGCTGTGCATAGCTGACAGCCAGACAGTGATGACACCATTTTGATTCTTCAATAATTCGGTCTAAGTCTGCCAACTCCTCAAAACTCCAGCCTGCAAACTGAATCTTTTTCTCAACCATCAGAGGTTGCCATACAACTTCGGCATAATTTTTCTTTAACTGCGCAATAATTTCCTGTTTCTGGAGGTGAGCATGCCAATGAATCGCTTGATGAAACAGCCCCATCCAGGTGGTACTTTAGAGCACCATTTTATTGTCGGTAAAATAATCAACCAAATAATCCCGCACATAGGAATCAAAAACTGACACTCTTACATGTCGCTCACGTAAATAAAAGATTTGCCGAAACTGATCCGGCTGCATTTTATAGCGTTGCAATACTATATAAAAATCACGATTTTGATGGGTTTCAGGGCGGATATAAAACATTAAGTCTTCAGGTAAGGCGTATGTTATTTTCTGTAGATACAACATATAAGCTTGCATTACCCAACTTAAACGTAAATAGACCCTTTTTACGATTTGCTGGTTCCCTTTGGTGACATTCTGCATCAGCTCCATCCATTCATCCAGATACAAAATTGACGGACTGATTGCAATACGATGATCATCTAAGGCTTGTTTCTGGCCTTTAAGTAACAGACTAAGATTGTTTTCATGCTCAAACCAAGCTTCTTGCATCGCAAAATAGTGACAGCTATAAATGAACATACGCGCTGAAGAGTGCTGAAAATACTGCAAGGTAGCTAAAATGACCTGCGGATGAACCTGACTGCTATCCACAAAACTTAAAGCTGTCACAGCGACCCTGACACTGCTGTGTTGAATATGGCGACTGAGCCAATCCACCACCTCACCTGATTGTTTAAACAACCAGTTCACTGCACGTGGATAATCAAATAATGGCATCTTTGCAACTTTCTTCTGCCAAACTGTAGATGTCGCCTGAAGAAAATTATGCTTTGACAATAGGTCATCACGTTGCCAAAGTTCACGGCGCATTAACCGTACGAAGCCTAATAAGTGTGATTTTTCTTCTGCATGCCGATACAGCAACTGGATATCATCTTGATGTTCCATCAACTCATTTAAATTAAAACGTTCTTCAAATGACAGTGCCATAATGCGATACATTGCGGCAGGTAAAAACTGCGAGGCGCTAAAACAGAATTCATCCAGACATTCCATCAAGGGCTGGATCGGTAAAAACTCCTCACCACATACCACTTGAATCGAGCAAACCTGTTGCAGCATTTGTACAACAGTTTCAGGCAAAGCCGATTTATTCCGCACATAATCGGTCAGCACTTTCGAGTGATAAATCTCTGCACTCATCATGAGCTGATCAATCATTTCAGCTTCATCTACACACAGATATTTTAAATAAGCACTGACTCGTTCAGCCCCATTGACCCACAAATAAACCTGATCGAGTAACAGTTGACGAAATTGCTGGGCTTTTTGACGTAAAAATAATGAATGTTGCAGTTTTAAATCACCGGTTAGAAAATACAGATCATGCAGAATAAATTCTTCAACTAATTCTGCTTTTTGCCCCAAATAAGAAAAATCACACTGCAAAATGCTTTTCAAATCTGACGCTGGTGAATGAAATTCGAGTTGAAATAAACCATTGGCTATTTTTACAACATGCCGCTCTTGATCAATACGAAACATATTTTGGGCATTCAGATCACCGACAATCTTGAGCTGATCTTGAAAAATCTCATTTAGACTTTTAGAAATTCTGAGTAACTGTTTCGCAATCAATGGATACTGCGGTACTAAACGATCCTGTTCCATACTCGCCTCAAATTAAACAAGCATCCTAAGATGAATTTAATATTAGAATGAAACCACTGTATGCTGCCTGGAAAGTTTAATCAAACCTGTCCGATCATTTATCCAGACTTAACTTAATGATTTGATCTTCCACTACAAAAAATTAGAAATAAAATATTGATCAAACTTAATCAAGCTTTTCATTTTCACGTTGTTGTTTTAACTGTTCTAATCCGACGTAGATTTGTTGCTGAATCAGGTCGCGGAAATCTTTCAATTGTTCGGAATTTTCAATCTGCATTAAATTTTGTCGCGGCATAAATTGAAAATAAAAAGGTAATCGTTTCGGGATAATGTTTTTAGGCAAGGAAGGAATCACATCACCATGGCGGAGTAATTTATCCAGTTGAGGGACTTTCAAAAGCTTTTGAAACCATTGACTTTCAATAATCGAATTGGCATCAAAACCCAATTCAAAGACGTCATCACCACCCAAAGCTGCAAATGGAACAATGTCGTAGTTAAATTCTTGCGCCAGTTTTAAGAAACCATAACGCTGCTTCCAGATCAGCTGATAAGCCTCACCTTTTCTTTTTAAGACTTCTCGTCCACCACCGGGAAAGACCAGAATTGAATAACCCTGTTGCATCACGGCACGGATATATTCTTTATTGCCATCGACCGCACCAAATTTTTTAAACAAGGTGCGCCAGCCTGGCAAATAAAAATGGCCATGATCAGCAATACTGACCACAGCCACTTTATGTTGGTTATAGAGGTAATCAATCAGGATGGGTGAATCAAATATTCCATACAGGGTGTGATTACCGACATACATTGCAGGTTTGGATGCATCAATATGTTCAGCACTGAAAAAGCTGGGGGTGAAATACTGTTTGGATAATGCACTTAGGCCTTTAATCCATTTTGCATCATGCTCAACCTGCAATATAGTGTTCCTTATGCAACAACGTGTTTTTGTACCAGAATCGAACCGACAGAATAACCCGCACCGAATGAGCAAAGTACACCGTATTCCCCGTCATTTACTTCATGTGCAGTACGGTGCAAGGCAATAATTACACCTGCAGAAGACGTATTGGCAAACTCATCCAAAATAATAGGCACCAGTGCACGGTCAGCATCTTTACCGACTACATATTTTAAGATCAGATCATTCATGCTGGCATTGGCTTGGTGTAACCAGAAACGCTTCACATTGGTCGGTGCAATCTGGTTTTTCTCAAGTTGCTTGGTAATGATTTTCGCAACCAGTGGACAAACTTCTTTAAAAACTTTACGACCGTCTTGCTGAAACAGTTTGTCATCTACAACCGCATCTTCACTCCGGTTTAAATAACCAAAGTTGTTGCGAATGTTGTTTGAAAATTGGGTGAATAAATGCGTATCCACAATTTCAAAACCGGTTTTAGTTTCCGTGTCTTCAATAATAGACGCTGTTGCGACATCACCAAAAATAAAGTGGCAGTCACGTGAGCGGAAATCGGTATGACCCGAAGTAATTTCTACATTCACCAGCAGTACACGGCGTGCGCCACATTTGATGGCATCAGCCGCCTGTTTTAGTCCAAATGTCGCAGCAGAACAGGCGACATTCATGTCATAGGCATAGCCTTCAATACCTAAAGCAGTTTGAATTTCAATGGCTACAGCAGGATAAGCCCGCTGGATGTTAGAACATGAAAGAATGACAACATCGATATCTTCGGCCGTGACACCGGCATTTTCCATTGCCTGTTTAGCAGCTGTAACGCCCCATTCTGCCTGAATGGAAAGTTCATCATTACTGCGTTCACGTAAACGTGGATATAGTCGTTTTGGATCGAGCACCCCTGACTTTTCAGCAACATAACGACTTTTAACACCGGATGCTTTTTCAATAAATTCGGCATTTGAACCACGACGTTCTTCAATTTCACCCGCTGCGATTTTTTCAGCATTGTCCTGGTTAAACTGTTCCACATAAGCATTTAAACTTGCAACCAATTCTTCATTGCTAATGGCTTCTTCTGGATGATAAAGGCCAGTACCTGTAATACGAATGCCCATGTAAAACTCCTGCTAATATCGCGCTATGTTAACTGATGCCTAATTGATCCCATACTTTCTGCAATCGGGTTGGAGAAACCGGCATCTTTGTTTTCATTGGCTGTGAGAACAAATTAATACGAAATTCTTCAACCATGAAGTACAGTTCTTTCAGGCGAACGTCATTTTTAAACTTAAATAATTTTTCCATCCAGGGGTCAACTTGATCGATGGCAGAATTGTCCCTTTGTAGATTATTTGGCAAGCGCTCTAAACGCAAGATCAATGCCTTTAAATAACGTGGGAATTCCTGCCAGATGTCTGAAGATTTCACATACACAAAGTCGGAAAGATTCATTAAATCAAGCTGATCTTCAATGTCATCGATATTTTTCCCAAACAGAGAATCGTCTAAAACCAACAATTTCCGACGAATATCCTGCCATTGGATAAAAATATCACTCAGCACTAATAATGCCTCTTGTCCATGCGTTAGGAAAGATTTTTTTACATTTAAAATTAATTTTTGAAACTCTTCAGCATTGACAGGAAGTTCATTTATTGTCAATTGAAGTGTGGCATACACTAGCATTTGTTCTAATTGAGCTTTGTCACCCAGCGGTGAATAGGCCAAAGCCAGTGGTTTTGAAATCTGTTTTTTCAGTTGACGAACCAAGTCGCCCAACTGCATATAAACCAGATGAATCACCCCTTCCCGGTGCTGACGAATCGCTTCAGCCTGATCATTAAAGGTTTGAATCACCACTCCGGATTCATCTTTTGCATTTAATTCTGCAAATGCTTTAGTCGGAACCAAAGCTTGATATTGCTTAACAATCACCCCTGTCACTTTTTGTGAGGCTTCAAATGTAAAATTATCCGGGAAAGTCTTAAACTCACCTTTGAGCTGTTTCACCGGACTATGCGTTTCTGTACGGCAACGCGCTTTAAGTTCAGCCAAATCGCGGCCTTTTTCAAGCACCCGGCCTTTTTCGTCAATGACTTTAATGAACGGCATCAAATACTGATCAACCCGATCAAAGGAAAAATCTTTAGCCGTGATTTGTTCGCCACGTAACTGAAAAGCTAAATAACTAAAAATGTGCTCACGTAAATGTACCGCATCAATACCGTTCATCAGCTTACGCGCAGTATCCGGAATTGGAACCAGATGACGACGTTTATCTTTAGGTAGTGATTTTAACAACGCTTCAATCAAATTCTGACGCCAACCCGGTATGCCCCACGACCAGATATTTTCATCCACCTGGGGCAATGCCTGAACTGGAATTTTAACCGTTGCACCATCTTCATCATGACTTGGATCAAAACGATAACTTGCCGCCAAGCGTAAAGAACCATTGTGCAAATAATCGGGGAATTGCTGGGTAGTTTGACGATCATTCATCCACAATGCATCATCATCGATAAATAAATAATCTGGATGTTGCGGTTCGACCGTTGCACGCCAATCTTCAAAGGTTCGTCGGCTGGCGACCTCTTCAGGTACTTTGGATGCATAGAACTGATAGATGGTTTCTTCATCTACCACCAGATCTCGACGACGCAGTTTATCTTCCACACGCTCCACTTCTTCAAGCTTGAGTAAGTTATGCTTCAAGAATGGCGGGGTAATGCCTAAATTACCCGTAGTTAAAGCATCACGTAGGAAAATCTCATGCGCTGCTGGCTGATCCACCTTTTCATAGTTCATCAAACGCTTCGGCTCGATGATTAAACCAAATAATGAAATCTGGTCATAACAATTAACAATACCGGCTTTCTTCGACCAATGCGGCTCAAAATAATGATGCTTCAGCAAATCAGGTGCAGCGAGTAAAATCCATTCAGGTTCAATTTTCGCCAAAGTCCGCAAATACACTTGCGAGGTTTCCACCATCTCAAAAGCCATTACCCAGGACGCACTGGCTTTATGCAAAGTCGATGCCGGGAAAATGCGGGCTTTTTGCTGGCGCACTGCCATATAGACATTTTTTTCATCGGTTTTATTGGCAATAAATGAAAGTAAACCGGTCAATAAAGCCCGATGTAAATTTTCATAATTAGCGCTTATCTCATTAAATGAAAGTTTTAAACCTTGAGCCAATTCTGTTAATTGCTCATGCGTTTTTTTCCACTCACGTATACGTAACCAGCTTAAAAAATGCTGACGGGCAAAATCACGACGTTTTTTTTCATTCATTGCAGTACGGTTATTCTGCAAGGTTTCCCATAACTTGATGTAAAACAAAAAGTCAGAATCAGCTTCCTTAAATAACGCATGCTTCTGATCGGCTTGGGTCTGTTTATCGGCCGGACGTTCACGCGGGTCTTGCACTGCCAGCGCAGCCACAATAATCAGCATTTCATTGAGTACACCAAAATGTGCGCCGCCTAAAATCATACGGGCCAACCGTGGGTCAATCGGCATTTTCGCCATTTGCTGACCAATTTTGGTTAGTCCGCCAGGTGTTCCCACTTTTTTAGAAGAGCTAGAATTTGAAGATAATTTTTCTTCTTCCGCTTTAGAAGAATTTTTCTCATGCATCGCCCCAAGCTCAATCAGCAACTTGCGACCATCATTCACCAAGCGATGATCTGGCGGTTCAATAAAGTCGAAACTTTCCAGCTCGCCCAGATTCAGGCTTTGCATCTGCAAAATCACAGAGGCCAAATTTGTACGCTTGATTTCTGGTTCGGTAAATTCAGGACGGCTGAGAAAGTCATCTTCTGAATACAGTCGAATACACACACCGGGGGCAATACGGCCACAACGACCTTTACGCTGATTGGCTGCCGCTTGTGATACCGCCTCAATCGGTAAGCGCTGTACACGGGAACGGTAACTGTAACGTGAAATACGGGCAAATCCGCTGTCAATTACATAGCGAATATTAGGCACGGTTAAAGCCGTTTCTGCCACGTTAGTGGCAATAATAATGCGTCTCCCGCTTCCACCCGGATTAAAAATTCTTTGCTGTTCAGCCAAAGCCAAACGTGCATATAAGGGTAAAATTTCGGTATGCCGTGGCCCATGCTTTTGCAAGGTTTCTTGCAGTTCTCGAATTTCCTGTTCTGTGCTAGCAAAAATCAGGATATCGGCATGTTCAGGATGGCCTTTTTCCTGCGCATCCTGAAAACACTCATTGACCGCTTGAACCACTGCACGTGGCAGGTTCTCTTCAAAGTCATCAAATTCATCGTCATCACTACCCCCAATGGTCATTTCTGAAATTGGACGATAACGCAGCTCTACAGGAAAGCTACGACCTTCGACTTCAAAAATCGGGGCATCAAAAAAGTAGCTGCTAAAGCGGTTTACATCTAGAGTTGCTGAAGTAATGATGACTTTTAAATCACGACGTTTAGGCAAAAGCTGTTTGAGATAGCCCATGATAAAGTCGATATTGAGAGAACGTTCATGTGCTTCATCAATAATAATGGTGTCATATTTGGTGAGGAATCGATCATTGGATAATTCTGCCAGCAAAATACCATCCGTCATTAAACGGACAATCGAATCTTGCGAACCCTGTTCATTAAAACGAATTTTAAAACCAATGGATTCACCCAGTTTCTCACCGACTTCTTCAGCAATACGTTGCGATACACTACGTGCCGCCAGTCGACGCGGTTGGGTATGACCAATCATGCCGGTTAAACCACGCCCGGCAAGCATGGCAATTTGCGGTAACTGTGTAGTTTTACCCGAACCGGTTTCCCCGGCCACAATAATGACCTGATGCTTTTGAATCGCTTCAATCAGCTTGTCTTTATATTGGGTAACCGGAAGGTCTTGATTGAGCTTGATGTTCGGAACATGCGATAGACGCTCACGAACTTTATGATTCGATTTTTCTAATAATTCTTGATACTGTTTTTCGTTGGCATCTTTACCTTTGCGTAGCCGATTTAAACGATGACGGTCACGTGCCATGACCCATTGATCTACATTTAAATGACTTAACACAGATAATTTATCCCAAAACAAAAAATTGAACTGAATATTTTACGCTGTAACGCTCTCGAGAGAAAGACAGTGCCATGTTTATTGAGGAAGTTTGATGTAAAGAATCTGCAAAAGTATAAAAAACAAACCATTCAATAAAGCTAAATCGATAGGTGATATCATTCAACCCAGTCGACATACTGCTTGTTATATCCTTTGTCTAATAAGAAGGATTTATCTAAGAATAATTCATTCTGCAAAAAGAAATTTAATTAAAAATAATTTACCCTTGAATTTTAGTACTTAAGCCTTCATCTTCTTAGGCAAGCTGAAAAACTGATATTTTGTCATTCAGTCCTGTTTTTATGGACCTGAATAGATAAATCAATCAGATTTGGTGGAATAGTGAGCCTTATTATAGTTAATTCGGTTTTTCCGATTTTAATTATATAAAAATACTGTTTCACCAATAACAAAAAATTCGCTATTCTTTGGCATATCAAATACAAATCTCAATCATGGAGACAATGATGAGCTTAATTAATACAGAAGTTAAACCATTTAAAGCAACTGCATTCCAAAATGGTCAATTTATCGAAGTAACTGAAGCTGATCTTAAAGGCAAATGGTCTGTAGTATTTTTCTACCCAGCTGACTTCACTTTTGTTTGCCCAACTGAACTTGGTGACCTTGCAGACAACTACGCTGAATTCCAAAAATTGGGCGTTGAAATTTATTCAGTTTCTACTGACACTCACTTCACGCACAAAGCTTGGCATGATTCTTCAGAAGAAATTAAAAAAATCCAATATGTAATGGTGGGTGATGCGAACTGGACGCTTGCTAAAAACTTCGATGTATTAATCGAAGCTGATGGCCTTGCAGATCGTGGTACATTCGTTATCGATCCAGAAGGTAAAATCCAAATCATTGAAATCAACGCTGGTGGTGTTGGTCGTGATGCTTCAGAACTTCTTCGTAAAGTTAAAGCAGCTCAATATGTTCACGCTCACCCAGGTGAAGTTTGCCCAGCTAAATGGAAAGAAGGCGATGCTACTTTAGCTCCTTCAATCGACCTAGTAGGTAAAATCTAATTTAGATTAGATTGAAATGATTCAAAAAACCGCGCTTTTTAGCGCGGTTTTTTATGGACTATATAAAACGTAAAATATTCAATTCTTCCGCTCAATTCAAATTATGCAACAATAAATCGCAAGTATGATTCATGTTGATATAGCCCTATTGTTTTATTCAAAATATTACAATTCTGCTCTACATTCCCTGACCCTTTTATCTTAGTTTCAAACTATGCAGTCAATGCAATACTGTATATAGAATTAAAGAATAAGGAGCGCTTATGGGAACAATGCTTATTGTCACTTCTTATAAATACAACGCGTCTTCACGCTATTTGAAAATTTTTTATAACAACGGATCAGGTGAGCTGTATCACCCTGTCCCTCAATTTATCTATAATAATTTACTGCGCTGTAATGATAAAACTGCTTTTGTACATAAATACTTGGAATACGATGTTCAATTCACCCGTATTTCAATTCAATAAATCAGATCCGGTAAACCAAGACAATTTTCCTCATTTATAATTTAACCCGATTTTGTATTGTTATTATTTTATTTATAGCAAATTATAAACAAACCCGCTCCTTTGGATAGCGTCAGGGTGAGGAAACGTCCATCATTTTTGACTAATTCGATAAAGGTTTTCACTTCTGCCGCATGCGAGATAACATTGTCCACAATCAAAACGCCGCCTTGCGGATGAATCATATTTTGCAGATAAGCCCAGTAATCCACATAAGCATCACGCTCGGCATCTAACAGAATGAAATCATATTGATCGGTACATTTTTCAAGAAAATTTTGCGCATCCCCCACCCAAAAATCAATCACCTGATCCAACGCCAACTCTTGTGCATATTGTTGCGCCTGAGCAGTGCGTGATGGATCTATTTCAAGTGTGGTTACATGACCTTGTGTAGTTTGCGCTGCATTTGCCAGCCATAAAGTCGAATAACCAGTAGAGGTTCCGATTTCTAAAATTGATTTCGACTGCTGGATACGAATTTGCATCGCTAAAAATAATGCAGAATCAGGTTCAATATTTCTATAACGCTGAATACGCTCATGTTGTAATGCATCAAATTTGATAAAACTTTGATACAACTCTTGCATGCGTTGCTGAAATGTCAAACTCATACTCATATCTGATGCCCCTATTTAGCCATGATTGTAAGTTTAACTAATCCATGTCAGAAGTCTGTATTTAAGAAGTTTCTTGAATCAATTTAAATCGCGGAAGAATTTGACCATCCGCTAGAGTAACTGTTTCCTGAAACATCGCTAAAGGACGTACCCACATAGAATAATCGCCATACAAGCATTGATAGACGACAAGCTTTTCACGCGTTTCACTATGGGTTGCCACATGAAATACCTGATATAAATTGCCTTTATAGTGTTGATAAATACCTTGTTTAACCATATGACTCATTAAATCCCAAGAAGTTTATTTTTCTTTCAATTAAAGCATAGCATTTTATATAAAAAACCGCCTTATGGCGGTTTCTTTATTTATTTGTTCTTATGAAAAATCGAGTTCTTTTTCAAAAGCTTTTAACTCGTAACGAGACATCGCTAAATTCGCTTTAGAACGATCCAGCACTAAATACAAAAATAGCGCTTCATTTGAATCTAAAGGACGAATTAAATGATATTGCTTACCTAAAGTAATCAAAATATCTTCAATACTGTCATCTAATTTTAAAGCTTTAGCAACTTTGCGTTTTGCACGGATAACTTCTGTATTCCCTGCAGCTGCCAACTCCAAATCAATACCTGAGCCTTCTGCCGCCAATACTAAACCGCTTTCTGAATCAACTAGCGCGACAGCAACAAAGCCATCGATAGTCGTTAGTGAATCTAAACTGATACGTGCCATTTCTTTTCTCTCTTCTAAAGTATGGGATATTCCCGTGTGTAATATGGGGACAAATTAAAGTCCAAGTTTTTTTCGCAGCTTGCCAAATAAACTTTTAAGTTTATTTAATTGGAAGCTATCATCCTGTGTTGCCGATGAATTGAACATTGCTTGTTTCGCCTCAATTTTTTCACCCAAGTGCATGAATAATAAAATTGAAATAAAGCGCTCAACCGTTTCATCTGTCAGCTCAAGATATTGCTTTACATCTGCTACTTTTGCACCTTGGGCAAAACATGCAGCAATTTTCAATAAATTCTTGCGTTCAAAACCTTTTTCAAATTGAGGCCAAATATTTAGCTTAAAATACTGATGGTGATCAATTTTTTCCAATTCAATATTGGAATGTCTGAGTACTGGCCAAAGCCACACAAGCAAATCTTGTGCATGCCGGTCTTTGGTAAATTCCTGTACAAATTGATTCTTTGCATACATCTGGCTCAAACTTGCATTAAAACGTATCAATGTATTTTCATCATTTAGCCAAATACGTTCTGTTCGGGTATCTACCAAGGCAAAACAGCCATGTTCATTCATCAATTGAATGAATCCATTTCTGGGGATAAATATTTCATCTAAAACATGCTGAACTCTGGCAGCATCGTCTGGTTTTTGCTTCGACATAGATAGATTAAATTGCGGCAGATACTCATAGTCAAAAAATTGTTCCTGAATCCAAGTGACTAAATCGTCTGACTCGCTAAATGGATAAAATAAACAGTCTTCTGAAATTTGACCTGCTCGCTCTTGCTGTTTTTCGAGTCTTAAATATGCTTTTACATCCTGTTCAATAAGACGCTGTATGTTATTTGAATTAAAAAATGCATCATTTACCAATAGTAAATCAATGTTCTTTTCAGCAATATTGCACCACTTAACCGGTACATTGTCAGCCACGGCATAAGCTACTTGTTTTTTAATTTGATCCATAACATTTAGGCTGAAACCAAATATTGCAACATTTAATAACTGTTTCATAAAAATTCACTAGTACATAGCATTACTGCTGAGCGTTTCAAATCAAATCCTTTTTAAAATATCTTTACTTATAGGTTTGCAAGAGTTTTGGCTGTATTTTTTACGCTATACAACAAATGTCCAATCAACGCATCTGAATCTGCCAAAACAACAATCAGCATGGGGTGTTCAGTATGACTGACTGTACTCAAAATCACTTTGCCGTTATCGGCATCTAAAGTTATATTTTGACATCCAGTAAGCGGTATTTCTGCCATAAAAGCCGAAACCATGGCCAAAATGGAACTGCCTACTGCAGCAACTTTTCCTGCATTATCTAAGTTTTTTTACTCACCAACGCCAATTCAAAACCGTCAGACGAACACAACATGACAAAACGCACACCATTGACAGAATCAAGTAAATCTCTAATTTGATTTTCACCTTCGTCAATTAAATATTGAGGAATTTTTTGTGAGTGTTCGACCTTAAACATACTTCACCTATCTAAACAATTAATCTGGACTGAACTTCAACTGAAGCGATTAAGGTTTCAATCATCAGTAGAACATCATCTTGTTGACGTGCATCTATGCCAAACAAAGGATATTGATAACCATATAACGCCATCCAATCCCGATAGATCTTGAGGACTTGATCATCCTTTTTGTCTAAATGGGTCACCCCAATAACAATATTGTGTCCGTAAGCTTTAAAAGCATTTAAATAGAATTCTAAGTTTTGTAATCGGTCATTACGTGAATGATCAATTAATATCACTATACCGATAGCGCCTTGACAAACAACCGGCCAAACAAAGTCAAAGCGGTCTTGTCCAGGTGTGCCGTATAAGCCAATTTTAGTACCATCATCTAAACTGATTTCACCATAATCGATGCCTACAGTGGTCAAATACTTACTATGAGCTTCAGTATCAGTATTTACCGCTTCCGTAGATATAACGGATATATCCGATAGTACTTTAATGGCAGCAGATTTCCCTGCACCCATCGTCCCTCCAAATACAATTTTATAACGCTGTAATATCACCCCAAAAACTCACTTTAAAAAAGCCTTATAAATCAATTTCAAGCAAACACTTTAGGCATACAGCCTAAAACTTGCACAACACTAAGATAAATTAAAAAATAGGTACAACAGTTTGTTCTTATTATTATAATCGGAATATTGAATCAAAATATTAATCCTAGTTTCTGCAAGCCTAGCCTTATTTTAAAAGCCAAGAAAAATACAAAAATACTTAAAATCAATAAATTAAATTTAATTATAAAGTTTGATACAATTTTTTAATTTAATAAGACTAAAAAAATATAAATACTTCTTAATAAAAACATGACTGAAAATGCGAAATACGATAACTTTCACATAATTTTTCATTATTATTTTTTATTTTAATTTTAAACGCTTTTTTTAATCAATCAGATTTATTGAATTCCAACACATAGGAAAACAAAAAATTTATAAATCCGATCATAACAATAAAAACAAACTGTTTTACCTATATTATTGTTTGCATTAGTATAGCTTTATTCAATAAGCATTTAC
>NZ_LSZH01000011.1 GCF_001647545.1 Acinetobacter sp. SFB | reverse complement strand
GTAAAAATCCACACAAGTTGTTCTTCATAAGTTCTTAATGATCTTCTTGCTGATTCGTCACCAGCAAGCTAGGTCGGCTATACTACTCTCTTCTCAAGAATAGTCAACAGGTTTTATTGATTATTTTCAAACTTCTTCAAGACTTCCAGATTTAAACCCTTTAGGCTAAATCCTTGTTTCTCAACAAGTTTTAATCAACATCACCGCCGATGGATACGCATTATAGGCGAAAAAAATCCTCACGCAACCCTTTTTTTCATCTTTACTTATCGTCAGGGTGTTTTTTAATCATTTTATCTTCTTTACTACATATTTTGATCAAATTTGTTTTAATACTCTCTTTCAAAGAACTGTTAATATACTTTATTAGGTATTTTCAGCTTTAAGCACTAGCTTATTATAGAGCTCTAGGATTTTTTATGCGTCACTTTCATTATGTTTGGGCTAGCCTTCTATCCGTAGGATTGATTTCTCCTGTATTTGCAAATGATTCGATTGATACTTCTGAATCTTCAACAACAGATAAGCTAAAAATATCTTCTACTGAAAAAACTCAAACAGCTCAACATCCGCGGCTTGAAGCATTAAAAGAATTAAAAAATGTCACAGCAAACGATTTAAAAGTAAATGCAAATGCAACCCAACCCGAAAGTCAAAAAGATCCATTACAACCCTTAAATAGACAGATTTTTGCTTTTAATGATGTTCTGGATCGTCATGTGGCTCGTCCTTTAGCCGTTCAATACAAGAATAAAGTACCCACTGACGTTCGAGGCTCGTATCGCCAGTTTCGCAAAAATCTGGGTGAACCTTGGAATGTAGTCAATCAGCTGATTCAAGGCCGTCCTGGTCGAGCTGCGGAATCTTTAGGACGATTTACCATTAACACCATTACTACTTTAGGCTTTGCAGATCCAGCTCGACGTCTTGGACTAACTGCGGAAGAAGAAAATTTCGGAACCACCTTAGGTTATTATGGTATTCCTTCAGGGCCTTATGTCGTATTACCCATCTTTGGTCCGAGTACATTTCGAGATACGGTGGGTTTAGTTGTAGATGGTCAAGCGCGCCCACAAAAGTACCTTCTGGAAGATCATGATGGTCTTTATTGGGCAGATCAATCTCTACGTGGTATTGATGCCCGCTCACAACTTTTGGATATAGAAGATGTTTTACAAGGCGATAAATATGCCGCTATTCGTGATATTTACTTGCAGCGTAAAAATTTCGCCATCGCAGAAAAAAAGGGACTAGAATCTGAAAGTCTGTTTATTGAAGATGGTTCAGAGGGTACTGAAGATGACATGCCAGAAGATAATCAAAACTAAACGACGAGATAGACACCACAACTTAAGTCTTTTTCATTGATTAAAAATATGATCACTAGAGCGTCTTTCTTTGCTGATCATTAGCTTGTTATAGTACAGCTATACGTTATCACTTTAAGGATCATACAATTTCTTTATGTATTTCATTCAACCGACTCGCAATATTCCTTATTTAGATCAGGTTCTAAGTACGCTTCCAAGTGTACAAATGATTCACATAGATGATATTGATTTGTATGATCCCACAATTTTAGCCATTGCGGATGTACAAGACTATCTGATGCATCAGTGGTCACTCCCTACTATTGTGCTGGCTTTTGAAAATGAAGGCACCGCTTTAGCCCAAGCTTGGGAGCTGGGTGCTTTAGCGGGTTGGATCTGGAATAAATTGCCAAGCGACCCCGAAGCATCACTACTCAAAATTGATGCACAATACAAACGTAATCAAGATAGTCGTGACCTACCCTCAGCTGCATATTTACAACAGTGCCTACTTCCCAATCCGATTGAACTGATGAATTATAAGGTTGAAACCTTGTTTCAACCTTCTGCATATCTGTCAGGTGATTGGTACGATTACTGGAAAATCAGCGATAAAGAAATTATGTTTTATCTGGCTGATGTTTCTGGGCATGGCGTTGCCAGCAGTTTATTAACTTCCTGGATGGCAGCTTTTCATGGTCGCTCTAAAACACCGCGCGAGTTGATTAAAAAGCTCAACGGAATGCTAGTTCAAGAAAATATTGAAAAACATATTACGATGATCGCCGGGGTTTTAAATTTAGAAACGCATCAGCTACGTTGGTCCAGTGCCGGACATTATCCTCCTGCA
The DNA here is from genome assembly GCF_001647545.1 of Acinetobacter sp. SFB. Taxonomy (GTDB): domain Bacteria; phylum Pseudomonadota; class Gammaproteobacteria; order Pseudomonadales; family Moraxellaceae; genus Acinetobacter. The sequence continues at coordinate 587,729 of NZ_LSZH01000011.1, read as the reverse complement.
ATTATCTTTGAACCAAACCAACCACCACAGATTTTAAATACCAGCAGCTTTCCTTTGGGACTTACCGAGGATCTTGAGGTTGAAGAGTTTGAATGTGTGTTGAATCGTCATGCCCGGTTTATTATTTGTTCAGATGGTGCACTCGAACCTTATAATGGCGGTCTGAATGAACAATTTGAAAAATTAGTCTTCGATTTGCAGAATCACTCCTACCAAGCACCGGAACACGTTGCAGACGATATTGCGATACTAAGTTTACGCCGAATGAATTAATCATATAATCAATACGTTAACTTTCAACTAAGCGATATACGACCCTAGAGCACTTGAGTCTATAGTGGCCCTATGTGATAATTTTACAATCCTTCTCTGCAAATGGCATTTATATGTCAACAGGTCATGTTGAATATGCAAGCTTGAATGGAACGCATATTTTTAAGCTTATTGGCGAAGTGCGTGCCCAATCTTGTATCAGTCTAGACAAACTCCTGAGTAAAATTGAACAGCAATCTAATGTCGTTGGGGCAATCGTAGATTTAACCCAAACCACATTCATTGACAGTACTGTTTTAGGCATACTTGCCAAGCTTGGTTTAAAGCTGAAGCAAATTCACCAAATTCAGGCAGTCATGCTATCTACCAATCCGGATATTACTACCTTAGCCAATAGTATGGGCTTGGGTCAGGTTTTTGTGATCTTAAATTACTGCGGTGATCCGAAACTATGTACCCGCGAATTAATAGAAGGACATATTACCCATAATGCCATGTTAACCACTGTTTTAGATGCACATAAGACATTGATGAAGTTGAATGAAAATAACCAAAACATGTTTGAGCCTTTGGTTAAGCAACTACAAAAAGAACAAGACACTATTGAAAAAGTGTCTCAACAAAACGTATAAAAATTATTTTTAGAGCCTCCTCATGACTTTACTCTCTGTTGTACAAATGAACTCCCAAGATGACATCGAAGCCAATTTCATCTTGATCGAGTCATTGATACAACAAAGTAAAGCCGATGGCGCAGAGCTGATTGTTTTCCCTGAAAACTTTGTCTGTTTTGCAGGGGGAAAACAACGCGAAACTGCTACGCAGTTTGAAGCCCTTCAACAGCGTCTGGAAAAACTTGCGCATCAATATCAAATCTGGATTGTGGCGGGCACGCTCCCATGCCCGTTCCGTCCAGATGGTTCTGTTATTACCGATGGGCGTGTCCGTACAGTCAGTTTATGTATTAGCCCAGAACGTACTGAAGCGCGTTATGACAAGATTCATTTGTTTGATGTGCAAGTCGGTGATGCTGTCGGTGGTTATCAGGAATCCAGATTCTTTGAACCCGGTACAGATGTGGTTGTTGCCAAAACACCTTTCGGCAATATTGGTTTAATGGTGTGCTATGACTTGCGTTTTCCTGAGCTCGCACTCACTTTACGTAATCAAGATGCTCATATTCTGACGGCACCTTCGGCATTTACCTACACGACGGGTCAAATACATTGGCAATTACTCCTTCAGGCACGTGCAATGGATAGCCAATGCTATGTCTTGGGTGCCGCCCAACAAGGTTGGCATGGAACAAAACGTCAAACTTGGGGTCATGCAGGTGCAAGCAATAGTCGCGGTCAAATTTTAGACATCATCCAGAGTGAAGGTGCGAGCTTAATTACATTGCCTTTTGATCGGGCTGAACAAGAGACTGTGCGAACATCCATGCCTCTAATGCAGCACCGTAAAATTGTCAATTTCTAATTCAACTCAGTGTTAAAATCGAAATTTTCGCTTTATAAAAATTACAAAATCACTGCTTATTCTTCCATCAAAATCCCACACGATAACAGCTCATAGCAAATTTACAGGGATCATAAAAATGGCTTTAGAAAAAGCGGTCTATACAGCAAAGGCGAAAGCAACCGGTGGACGTGATGGACGTGCAACATCATCCGATGGAATTTTGGATGTTCAGTTGGCGGTGCCTAAAGAAATGGGCGGACCGGGCGGTGGCACCAATCCTGAACAGCTTTTTGCAGCAGGTTATTCAGCTTGTTTTCTCGGTGCGATGAAATTTGTCGCCAACCGCGATAAACTCAACATCAGCAAAGACGCCTATATTGAAGGTGAAGTGGGTATTGGCCCTATCCCCACAGGTTTTGGCATTGAAGTGACCTTGAATATTCATTTAGAAGGCATGGATCAGGCTGAAGCGCAAAGACTGGTCGATGCTGCGCATATTGTCTGTCCTTATTCCAACGCAACACGTGGCAATATTGATGTAACCCGCAATGTGAGTACTTAAGCAAAATCTGATCCTATCCTGAAATCGAACTGATCCTTTTAGGATAGGATGTATTCATCAATTTCATAATTTAAAAAATATAAAAACCCAGACTTGAAATACATAATAATTTTTATTTAAATGAACTCACTTTATTAATGTTTAAATACCTTCTGATTAGCTCCCTGTTCTTTTCCATCTCAATTGCTATCTTTTGTAGAGATGAATATTTCTGAAAAAATTCAATCTCAGCTCCAATCTCTAATCAATCCAAACATTCAAGATTTAGAAATTCCGTCTACCCCCAACAACATGAAATTGCCTGAATTTGATTAAGGGATTATTGGCTGGCGAACTGGGTCTGATGGTGCAGACGTGCATCTGAATTAGAGGACTAAAAAAGAGGTCGAGAAACTAACAATCCAACAGGTGGCTTTAGAAATAGTTCAAAGCTGGCAGAAATTTTATGACAATGAAATCCGGCGCAATGCAGGTAATCCAGCTGCTCCATTTCGCGCACAACTGATGAAAAAAATTGCCGAGCTTTGCTAAGTTCGGCAATTTATCAAAAAAATGAAAGGCAAAAATATTTCGCGTTAATCCGCTGCTTCATTGGTGACACGGAGTACTTCTTCTAAAGTAGTTTTACCTGCGATTACTTTACGTAAACCATCATCGCGAATCGAGCCCGACTGTTTACGTGCATAAGCTTCAATTTCATATTCCGCAACATTGCCATGTATCAGACGACGCATTTGATCATCGACAGGAACAATTTCATAAATAGCCGTACGCCCCATAAACCCGGTATGCGAGCAGTGGTCGCAGCCTTTCGGTTGTGGCAACTTCAGTTCATTACCAACGTCTAAATGACGGAAAATTTCGGTTTCAAACGCATCGGCTTCATGCCAGGTTGCACAACGTGGACATAGAGTCCGCACCAGACGCTGCGCAATGACCCCAATTAGAGAACTGGCCAGCAGAAATGGCTCAATACCCATATCCTTTAAACGCGTGACCGCACCAATGGCAGTATTGGTATGTAGTGTAGATAAAACCAAGTGACCGGTAAGGGATGCTTGTACTGCAATTTCCGCGGTTTCCAGATCACGAATCTCACCAACCATGACCACATCTGGATCTTGGCGCAACATGGCTTTTAAAGCCCGTGCAAAGGTCATATCCACTTTGGTATTGACCTGCGTTTGCCCAATCCCTTCCAACTGGTATTCAATCGGATCTTCGGCAGTCAAAATATTTTTTGAGCCATCATTCAGGTCTGACAATGCCGCATACAAAGTTGTGGTTTTACCTGAACCGGTAGGCCCGGTCACCAGAATAATGCCATGCGGACGATGTACCAGATGAGTTAAACGTTCATAATCTGGCTGCATCAGACCCAAATGGGTCATATTCAAACGCCCGGCTTGCTTGTCCAGTAAACGCATTACTACACGTTCACCATGCGACGATGGCAAAGTCGATACACGCACGTCCACTTCACGTCCAGCCAGTCTTAAAGACATACGCCCATCTTGCGGTACGCGCTTTTCGGCAATATCCAGTTTTGCCATGACTTTAATACGTGACACCAAAAGTGGTGCCAATTCACGACGCGGCTGGACAATTTCTCGCAGCTGACCATCGACCCGTAAACGCACGGATAATTTTTTTTCAAATGATTCAATATGAATATCCGATGCACCGACGCGAATCGCTTCCGACAATAATGCATTGATCAAACGAACAATGGGTGCATCATCTTCCTGATCCATCAAATCTTCAGCTTCAGGCACCGAGTCTGCCAGACTGAGTAAATCGGGATGATCTTCCAGACCTGCGGCAACCTGTTGCGATTCACCGGTATCTCCGGCAAAGCTTGAACTGAGCAATTGATGAAACTCTTGTTCGCTACATAATTGATGTTGTGCAACATGACCTAAATAGCGACGTGCTTCTTGTATAGCCAAGGATGGCGTATTTTCACGGCGCACAATAAATGCCTGATCGCCTTCGTATCGAAGCAATACGCCATGACGCTTGGCAAAACTATAGGGTATTTGTAATTGTTTAAGTATTTGCATCAAAGTTTATAATGATGAATAAATTGATTTGAGTGTACTCTAAGCATAAGACAGCGTGAAGTCTGTTTTTACTGATTAAGCAATAAAGGAAATGTGTCGTTGTCTAAAATCAATGAATTGATCGAACCCGAGCACCCCAATTTAAAATGGTGGGGTGAACACACTTTTGAATTGAATCAGCCTAAAGCATGGCAGTTTGGTTCACTGTTGTTTCGTCTGACCCGTGGTCTACAAGAATGGCGAATGGAATTTCACCGTCCTCAGTTTCAGTATGACTATGAACAAAAGTGGCATCAAATTGAAGATCCCAATTTTGGTTTTCCACAACCCGTGCAAGTAGAACGCTATATGTTCAAGTCAACGCAAAATAAGTTACAGCTTATGCCGCGATTGGCCAATCGTTCCGTGGTGATCAAACCGGTTGATCCCATTTATATTCCTGCGGGACAACGCGGGACGCTGTATATCAGTACACCGTTATGGATTGCCGGGTTTGTAGAAGGACAAAAAGATCCGCTATTTGATATTCCGGTAATTTTACCCAAAGACACTTGGTTTGGACCGAATCATCGCACTGGGGAAATTTGCTATGCCACTGCGGTCGATGGCCGGACTGAATTGCATCAGTTAAAACCACGCGCTTTTCGTGCTGTAACCCCAATTGAATTTCATAATACCAGCCATCAACAGCTACGTTTTGACCGAATGAATGTGCCTGTTTCTGCACTTCCCCTATTTTATAGTGAAAGTACCGGACGGTTATGGACTTCACAAATTAAAGTCATGCATGAAAGTTTGGAACGACCGCCGAGAATTCGGATTGAAAACCGTACCCCGCCCCATGCAGGCGAAGTGATGTATCTGCATCCGCCACGCGCTCCCGCCAGTGCTTTGTTTAATATGTTTGATTCATTTTTCTAGGGGGCAATATGGCAGATTCAAATATTCCAAAAGAAATCACCCAAAGTGTTAAAGGCATCTTCACCAATATCAATACGGAACGTCTCACTGAAATTGTAGTGGCCGTGATCTTATCCATTATTGGTTTCCTGATTGCGCGCTTTATCTCGAATGCCTTTATTCGCACCATTGGTTCACGCTTTAATGCGCACCAAAGTCTGGTCTGGCGACGTGGTATTTTTTATTTTATCTTCTTGATTTTTGTGATGGCCAGCCTGAAAGAAGCCGGTTTTAAACTGAGTGTCTTTTTAGGTGCGGCCGGTATTTTAACGGTCGCCTTGGGTTTTGCATCACAAACGTCTGCCTCAAACTTAATCAGTGGCTTATTTTTGATTGGTGAGGGTTCTTTTGAAATTGGTGATACCGTACAAATGACCCTGATTCGTGGTCATACCATTGAAGGTGAAGTGATTTCAATTGACTTGCTTTCGGTCAAACTGCTGACTCAGGACAATGTCTATGTGCGCGTACCGAATGAACAGCTGATTCGCGCCCCCGTGTATAACCTGTCCAAATTCCCCATTCGGCGCATTCCCATTACCCTCGCCATCAACTTTCATGAAGACATCATTAAAGTTCGTGAAGTGTTGCTCGATGTTGCGACTAAATATCCACTGGTTCTAGCCGATCCGAAACCTGCGGTTACCGTCACAGCCTTTCGTGAATCCTCGATTGAACTGTTATTTGCGGTTTGGTGTGACGGTGAAAACTTTTTAAAAGTCCGTGATGAGATGCAGGAACGTATCCGGAATGGTTTCTTGGACAATCAGATTGAAATCCCTGTACCGAAAATGGGCTTTGTCGATCGTCCGGCAAATGTTCAGCCTTTAACAGAGGAAGATATTGACCCTTATGCCAATGCCAAAGAAGTGCAGCGTGAGCCGGGGTTAAAATAGTTTTTTAATCATTTAATCCTACTCACCCCTCCTTTAAGAAGGAGGGAGAAATCAATTAAAGAATAACTCAGATTTAGTCCCCTTTTATCAAAGGGGAGTTCAGGGAGATTTTTTGGTCAGAGAGCCTTGAGGAATCGGTGCAATATAGGCAATCAGCAACATCACAAAGCCTGCACCCAAGAATGAAATTACCCGGGTTAAAGTCCCGATATGCGATAAATCAAACAGTACCAACTTCAAAGTGACCATCACCAGAATACTGCCACCTAGAATCCAGACTGAACGCAGTTGTTTACGACTCGCCAAACTCATGGTCATAAAGGCCAAACTGACCCAAAGTAAAGTTAAACTGAGTTGAACCGTACCATCTTCCCATAAAGCAAGCTGATTAAATGGCGTGCCCAAATACATGTGTAATGCACGTAGCACAATATAACTACTCAGCCAAAGCAGACTAAGTACCATCAGTACCGCCACAATACCTTTATCTAGACCCGTTTTAACCTGTAAGGACAACATCCAGATAAAACCTGCCAGCATGGCAATACTGACCAGATCAAACGGATTGATGATCGGCAAGATATAACCTTGAAATGCTTGCTGGGTAAACAGTTGTGAGCAGACAATCCAGGTTGCCATTAGCAACAAAGTACTGCGTGCTTGCCAGAAGATTTTCCAGTCGGGATTATTGACCTGCCAATAACACCAGGCACAGAACAGCAAAGGCAAGATCACCACACTGATATAAGGCATGCTTGGGAGCAAGGTTAAACTGGTTATAGCCAGACTGGTTAATGCCCCGAAACTGACCCACTCTTTTTCAGTCCGTACGCCCAACATTGGTCGCAGCAATAATGCAGTCAACATCAAGCCCGAGAATGCAAAACCCACTCGATCAAAAGCAGATTCCCACACAAGGATGCCGTGCTTGCTCTGGTCAATCACGATAATCAGTGCAAAGATAAAGACTGGAATGAGACCCAGCCATTTCGGAAATAACCATGACCATGTGGCTTTAGCAGCTAACATGGCTTCATTCATCAGCAGATAGAATCCACTAACAATCAACAGACTCATCACCAACTGCTGAGAACCCTCAATTTCATCTAGCAACAGCACAATCAACATGGTGGTTGCAGACAGCATTTGTAAACAATGAAAAGCGATGGTTGAATTGGTCAGCTGATTGCTAAACGATGCTCGGCTATTGGCGACTAGAACCACCGCAAAATAGCTCAGGCAGAGTCCCCAATACATCTCACGCGGGAAGTCATTTAGCTCCACCAGATAATAAAGACTGGATAAGCCAGCCACGATCAGCAAACCCATGGCCAGATAACGACTGATCTCCGACTGGCGATACAAGGCATACGTGAAAATAATCAGTCCTTCTACCGCCCAGCCAATTACACTCCATTGTTTGTGTAACAGAATGGGTGGAATCAAGGCCAAGAAAATCAGCATTAAACTGAAATAGCTTTGTGAAATCAACTGCACTGCATGATTGCGTTTCGACAGTTGATACAGACCTGCATAAACGGCTGCAAAAGCCAGACTGGCACCTGCTTGTCGTAGCATTTCATCAAAATACATTAAATAAATAAAAATATAACCGACAATAGGTGCACCAAAAATCAGGGCAATATCCAAAGCAGGTTTCAGTTTGAATTGCACTAGATCATCTTTGGCAATCAGCTGGCTAAAACGAAAACTCAGCCAGACAAATATGGCGGTATGTACAGTAACCAATAGCGTTAACGTATTTCGTTCCTGTTCTTCGCCCTGATAAAAGGCATAACCTCCCCCGACAATTACTGTCATTAAAAAGGCAATTTGATTCAGGATTTTCCACGGACGTAAGGTACTTAACACGGCAACAGCAAGATTAATCACCACATAATAGGCAATCAATTCAATTGCAGTGGCATTGCGAACCGGCAAGGTAAATGGCGCAATATAGGCAATGATCAGCGCCATAAGAGCAAGTTCAATTGATTGTTGTTTTAAACTTAGCGCCAGTGTCACAGACATAATTACTGCAAAACACACTGCAGCCATGCCCAAAGTCGGTATTACAGTATTGTAATAGGCAAAGAATAAGGTCAAAAATAATGCCGCCAAACCTAAGCCTTCCAAAGCCAGAGCAAAACTGCGGTTTTTAGCCTGCAGCCAATAGCCCAATGCTGTTACTGCGGCACTGACGCCAGCTACAACTCCTAGCTTCACGGCCAGACTGAGTTGCCAATGTTCGGTGGCAAAACGCAGCAACAATACAATGCCCATTACCAATACCAAGATGGCTGCTTTTAAAACCGGATTCCCTTGAAAGATCCACTGTTTTAACTGATCAATCAGTTCTATTGAAGGTGAGGAAATTTGAGTTTCAGGACGTTGAGCAGGTTGATTTTCGACAGTAGAAGATAGGGTTATTGGCGTCTGCTGTAATCGCATTTGAACTTGGCTCAATAAATCTTCCAAACGGCGCAACCATCGCAGAAAGAAAAAAATCCACGCCGTAATACCCAACCCTACAATAAATTTCCAATCGAGAATGCCCCCGACAACGGCAACAATTGAAGAAAGATATAAAGGGACTTTAGACGTTTCTGGGTAAGAAAGATTTTTTTCTAGAGCAATTTGTGTTGCGGGTTTTTGAATGGTATCGACATATTGCATCACACTCATGACAAAAGCCAAGCCACATAAATAGGTAAATATGTGTACATCTAAAAACCAAGATCCCACCCCGACAATAATCAATACCATCAGCCAAATCATCCGGATTTCGCTCTGCCCTTTGTGCATTTTTTCTTTATCTCAATCCTTTTAAGCTGATCATACAGCAGCTCGGACTTTGATTTTTAAGCATTCATCAGATATTCGGTAACACGCATGTTTGATGATGTGGCTATGTTCATGTGCAAAATCACGTACAATAAGCCCGATATTTGAATTAGGAATCTTTCAATGCCACCATTTGTTTTGGTCGATGGCTCATATTTTTTATTTCGTGCGTACCATGCACTGCCACCACTAACCACTTCGACTGGTTTACAGACCAATGCAATTCGTGGTGCCATTTCTGCCATTCAAAAGTTGATGCGCCGGATTCAACCGACTCATATGGCTGTGATTTTTGATACCCCTGAACCGACTTTCCGTCATGTACTTTCACCCGTTTATAAAGGTGACCGTCCGAGTATGCCGGATGAGCTGTCGCAGCAGATTCCTTATTTACATAACCTGATTCGCGCTTTGGGTATTCCTTTGCACACCCTTCCAGGGGCTGAAGCGGATGACGTGATTGGCACCTTGGCGAAGCGTGCTGAAAAAGCCGGCTACCAGGTCCTGATTTCCACTGGCGACAAAGATATGGCGCAGTTAGTGACTGACAAAGTTACTCTGGAAGACAGCTTTAAAGACAAGCCGATGGATGTCGATGGCGTATTTGAAAAATTCGGGGTGTGGCCGAATCAGATGATTGATTATTTAACCCTGATGGGCGATGCGTCTGATGGCATTCGTGGTGTACCGGGCGTAGGGGCTAAAACTGCGGCTAAACTTTTGACCGAATATGGTTCAATTGGTGGCATTTTAGAAAATGTCGATAAAATTAAAGGCAAAGTCGGTCAAAGTATTAAAGACAATATCGAAGGCATTACTCTCGATCATCAGCTGGCAAGTATTGTCTGTGATCTTGATTTGGACTTCACTTATGAAGATCTTAAAGTGGTTGATCCGAATGTCGAAGAACTGCGCCGCTTGTATACTGAACTTGAATTCCGTAACCAGTTACAGTCTCTTGACCACCCCAATAATCCAAATAATTCATCTTATAAACAGGCATCTAAAGGAATTGAAACTTCTGTAGATACTGCAGTGGTGATTAATACCGAAGATGAGGCAGAGCTGACCAGTGTTGATGATCAACTGGGAAAAGCCACTTATCATACTGTTTTAACTCAGGCTGACTGGGATAACCTGTTTACTCGTTTAAGTACTGAAAAACGCTTTGCTTTTGACACTGAAACCACCAGTCTGGATTACCGTATTGCGGAGATGGTCGGTTTTTCAGTGGCTTTCGATGCCAACGATGCCTACTACATTCCGCTTGCACATGACTATGAAGGTGCACCTGAACAGCTGAATCGTGAAACCATCCTTGCGCAAATCAAACCGGTTTTAGAAGACGCAAGTGTTGAAAAAATTGGCCATCATCTAAAATATGATGCCCACATCTTGCATAATCACGGCATTGAATTGCAAGGCTGGTATTTCGATACCATGCTGGCTTCCTACGTTCTAAACTCTGTGGCAACACGTCATGGCATGGATGATGTGGCACGTGTTTATTTGAGTCATTTGACCACAACTTTTGAGCAAGTGGCCGGTAAAGGGGTTAAACAAAAAACCTTTAATCAAATCGAGATTGAAACAGCCGCGCATTATGCTGCTGAAGATGCGCATGTGACTTATCGTTTATATGAAGTGCTGTCTAAAAAACTACAAGCAGTGCCTGAACTCAACACTATTTTGCACAATATTGAAATGCCGGTTGCCCGTGTTCTGACTTTTATGGAAGAAAATGGCATCGCGCTTGATATTAAATTTCTGGATCAATTGAGTGTAGATTTTTCCAGTACCATCCAAAATCTGGAAAGCCAGATTATTGAAATGGCTGGACAACCCTTTAATGTCAGCTCACCAAAACAGGTCGGTGAAGTGCTGTTTGATAAGCTGGGACTCAAAGGCGGCAAGAAAACTGCCACTGGCCAATACAGTACCAGTGAAAGTATCTTGGAAAAAATTGACCATCCGATTACTGCCTTAATTTTAGAATACCGCGGTCTGTCCAAACTGAAAAGCACCTATACCGATGGTTTGCAAAAACAGGCCAACAATGACAGCGGCCGGGTACATACCAGTTATCATCAGGCTTTAACCGCAACCGGTCGTTTGTCATCGACTGATCCCAACCTGCAAAATATTCCAATTCGTGAAGAAATTGGTCGTCAGATTCGTAAAGCTTTTATTGCACCTGAAGGTCGGGTCTTGCTGGCAGCCGATTACTCACAAATTGAATTGCGTTTAATGGCGCATCTTTCTCAGGATGAAGCTTTGGTCGATGCCTTTAAGCATGGTCAAGATGTGCATCGTCGTACGGCTGCTGAAGTATTGGGTGTGGCGCTAGAAGATGTGACCCATGACCAACGTCGTCAAGCTAAAGCCGTTAACTTCGGTCTTTTATACGGCATGTCTGAATTTGGCTTAATCCGTCAACTGGGCTTTACTCGCCAAGAATCGCAAGACTATATCAAGCAATATTTCCATCGTTATCCGGGCATTTACGAATATATGCAACGTACGCGTCAGGTGGCTTTAGAACAAGGTTTTGTGGAAACCATCTTAGGTCGTCGCCTTTATACACCGGATATTGATGCACGAAATATGATGGTGCGTAAAGGCGCTGAACGCGCTGCAATTAATGCACCGCTTCAAGGCAGTGCAGCCGACATCATTAAAATGGCAATGATTGAAGTCGATAAAATGCTACCGAAAGATCAGGCCAAAATGTTGTTACAGGTACACGATGAATTGGTGTTTGAAGTTGATGCCAACATTGCCGATGAACTGGCAGCGAAACTGGCGGAAGTCATGCAATCCGTTGTCCAGCTTTCCGTTCCACTGATTGTAGAAGTCGGCAAAGGTATGAATTGGGATGAGGCACATTAATCTTGTATTAAATAATGCCTTCTCGTTGTTAAAACTCCTTCTCTGGCATTATTAACCTATGGAGAAGGCTGGATGAGGGTTATTCGCAAAAAAATTTAACCATCTCTTCATCTCTCCCCAAAGGAGAGGAATTTTTTCTAATAAAAAAGGACTCGATCGAGTCCTTTTTTATTGCGCAAATTTTAAAGCCCGGTCAAAAGCACAATCGCCACTTGATTCATGATGATTTCAGCAATATACAACGTTAAAAATGCAATGATTGGAGATAAGTCAATCATCCCCATATTTGGCAAAATACGACGAAATGGCGCCAATAATGGTTCTGCCAGTTCTTGAACCACTTCAATATAAGGTGAGCGAGACTGTGTAAACATCACCACCCAACTTAAAATAATCGTCGCAAAAATTAAATAACGACAGAAACGAATCAAGTCCTGAATCATGGTGACAAAAGTCAAAATCACCAAATGCACAGGACTGTTCGGCATGGCACCGGATAAATACATCACCCCAAAAATCTTGAGTAAATATAAAATTACCACCAACGCTAAAGCCGCTAGATTCACACGACCTTTCCCTACAGTGGGAAAAATACGACCAAAGACATCAACGATTTTCGTGGCTTTTACCGTAGACATGACCACCGGATTATAAGCATTCACCGCTGCCAACTGCATGAGAAAACGGAAGAACACGAGCAAAATCGCTACGTTAATGATAATGCCAAAAATTAGCGCAGAGTTTGCACCCATACTGGAACTTTCCTAAATAAAAACGAGTTATTTGCTACTTTCACTTAGCTCTTGAGCAAGTTCTTGACTGCGCTTTTGAGCTGCAGCCAAAGCGGCCTGAATATTTTGTGAGATTTGTGCACGATCAAAGACTTCAAGTGCAGCCTGTGTGGTACCGTTTGGAGAGGTGACGTTTTTACGCAACTCAGCAGGTGTGTTGGCACTGGTAATCGCCATTTGCGCAGCACCTAGAGCCGTTTGTAAAGTCAGGGCTGTCGCCACTTTCTCATCCAGTCCCAAGTTTTTCCCTGCACGAATCATGCTTTCCATCATATAAAAGAAATATGCCGGACCCGAACCCGACACTGCAGTCACTGCATCAATCTGTGCTTCCGTATTCACCCAAAGGGTTAAACCGGTTGCTGCTAAAACCTGGCTTGCAAGCTCACGGTCTTTACTATCCACCGCATCATTGGCATACAAACCATGTGCCCCTGTTTGTACCAAAGCAGGCGTATTCGGCATTACCCGAACAATTCGATCGGTGTCTAGCAGATTTGCGATGGTTACAATTTCAGCCCCCGCAACAATCGACATCACCAATTTTCCATCGAACAAACCTTTAAGCGGTTTTAATACGCTCGCCAATACTTGTGGCTTCACCGCAAAAAGGACGATATCGGCATCACGAATGGCAGCAATATTGTCATCGGTGACCTGCACATCTTTTTCTTCTAATAAAAGACGTACTTCTTCCACCGGATCAGAAACTGTAATACGTGTTGCTGGCAAACCACGCGAAATGAGCCCGCCAATTAAGGCTTGAGCCATATTACCGCCACCAATAAAACAAATATTACAATTTAAAGCTGCACTCATGAATCAATACTCGACTTAGAATTTTTTAACGAAGAGATTAAATTTGGCTGCCAACCCCCGACTTCACAATATTCAGATTGAGCTAACCAAAACCCTTTCGGTGTAAAAGCACCAAGCATAACATTATCTATGCTCAATATTTGAATTGTATAACGCTGCCAAGGAAAAATTTGTGCTTCCTGAATGGCTTTTTTTAAAGGCCAAGTCCCCACTCGTCCATACAAATGAATTTTTTCTCCCCCTTGGCGCAGCACCAGATTTAATTCTTTGCCCAACAATAAGGCTGATAATCCAATTTTTGCTTTTTCAGCAACATACTGCCCTGAAACGACATTTATTGTTTGACCTAATTCCAGACAGACGGTTTGTTCGAAAACATGCTTTTTATTTTTTTCAGCCCGATATTCTTCTGCACTTAAACGATAAAGCTTTTGCTGATAACGCACATAATAATATTGATTGTAGTGCAAGGCAGCCTGTGCATCCGACTTCGATGCGATCACTTCCTGCAACAGGCGTTCCACCATTTCAAAACTCGGGCGATAGGTATCCTGCCCTTTCATCCAGACGGATAACAGTTGTCTTTGACGTGGTTTTGATAATTGAGATAATTTTTTTAAATCGAGTTCAGTTGCCGATCCACAATGTGCTAAATCTTGCTGCAGCACTTCGTACAAAATTTCATCCGCATCTTGCATTAAATAGCTGGTGCGACTAAGTGCCTGCTGCATTTTAGGATAGCGATTTTGTAAGACTGACCATAATTCATGACGGCACCAGGCGCGATCATAATGGGTGTCCAAATTGGTGGGGTCTTCAATATTTTGCACATTCAGTTGAGTTGCCCATTGGCAAATTTGCTCACGCGAGATATCCAGCAGTGGTCGCCAAATGGTGAATTGCTCACGCACATCGACTGATTTCATGGCCGCCAACCCCTGCACCCCTGCACCCGAGAGCAAACGCAACATTAAGGTTTCAGCCTGATCTTGCTGGTGATGCGCCAGAACCAGAATTTCATTCGGTTTTAGATGTTTTGAATAGGCTTGATAACGTGCGGTACGTGCCTGCTGTTCCAAATTGCCTTGCTGCACATCCACCTTTTCAACCAGACATGGGACATTTAGTGCTGCACATTGTTCAGACACAAACTGCCCCCAATCTGCACTTATTGCTTGCAGCTGGTGATCTATATAGATGGCACGGATTTTTTCAGGATATAAATAAGACATTAAATGCAAAAGCAGCATGGAATCCATGCCGCCACTACATCCAATTAAAAAAGTGCCTCCTGTAGGAAAGCACTGGATTTGATTTAAGACGCCAGACCTAAATTGTCGCTGCCAAACTTCATTAAACGCTGGTAACGTGCTTCGCATCTCTCATTCGCATCCATCGATTGCAATTCTTCTAAAGCCTGTTGTAACACATCTTTAAGGTCTTGCATGACTTTTTCAGGCTGCAAATGTGCACCTTCACCTTCATCAACCACATATTCCACAATACCCATTTTTTTGAGTTTTTCAGCAGTCAATGCCAAGGCTTCACTGGCTTGTTCGGCTTTTTCAGCTGTTTTCCATAAAATGGATGCACAACCTTCCGGTGAAATGACTGAATAAATACTGTGAGACAGCATCACCACACGGTCTGCTACACCAATACCCAACGCACCACCTGAACCGCCTTCACCCAATACGGTAGCAATCACAGGAACTTTCAAACTTGAAAGTTGTGCAAGGCTGGTGGCAATCGCTTCTGCCTGACCACGTTCTTCTGCACCTACCCCAGGATATGCACCCATGGTATCGATAAAAGTAAAGACTGGCAGGTTAAAACGTTCCGCCATATCCAGCAAGCGCTGTGATTTGCGATAACCTTCAGGATTACTCATCCCGAAGTTATGCTGCAATTTTTCACGTGTGCTACGGCCACGATGTTGCCCAACAATCATGACTGGCTGACCATTAAAACGTGCCAAACCACCGATCATTGCACCATCATCACCAAATAACCGATCACCATGTAAAGCATCGAATTCAGTGAAAATTTCACCAACATAATCCAAAAATTGCGGACGTTCCGGATGACGTGCAATTTGAACCGTTGTCCATGCCTTAGATTTAGCAGCTTTATTTTTCATAGGTCGACCATTATCCCAAAACTAACAATAGCTTGTTAACCAATAACTTGTTAATAGATAAATTGTTCCGACTGAATATTCAATTCAATATCCCAATGCTTAAACTGCACCTGTTCATCATGCAAGTCTGCTACAAGCAAAGGCCATTGTTTGGCATCGCCAGAAACGCTTAGATGCCATTGTTGCTCATTGTCGACACTTAATTCAATGGCAGGAAGCATCTCATCGCTACGACTATGATTCAGTAAAACTGCAAGACGAAGCAATAGACTTAAGTAAACTAATTTGCTACCACCCACTCTCATTACATCTACGCGGCTATCATTACGTAGCTTACGACGATGATGTGCAACTAAGTGGGAAAGATGGTTTTGGTCAATTTGCGAGAAGCCGGCGATATCTGAATGTTGCAACAAATACGCCCCATGACGGTGATAACCTGCATGACTAATCGCCAAGCCAATTTCATGTAAATATGCAGCACGACGCAATAAATCACTGTCTTCACTGTTTAAATTCAGTGGCTTAGCAACTCCATCAAACAAATGCTGGGCAGTTTTCACCACCCGTTCAGCCTGCTTGGGATCTGCGTTATAGCGTCCCATCAAAGCTTGCACACTTCGGTCGCGGATATCTTCATGCTGGAAACGGCCCAGCAAGTCATACATCACGCCTTCACGTAATGCACCATCGGAATACACCAGTTTGTTCAACTCTAGTACATCGAATACCGCATATAAAATGGCAACCCCAGCTGGCAAAACTGCTCGGCGGTCTTCTTTTAAACCATCAAAATCCACTTCAGAAATATGTTTAAATTTGAGTAATTTTTCTTTAAGTTTTTCCAGACCTTCGCGAGTCAAGTTCTCTTGCGCATCGCTCCAGCCCATATTTACAGTAATTTGACGACAGGCTTTAATGGTACCGCTTGAACCGACCACCGTATCCCAACCCGCTGTTTTATAGGTATTGGCAATACCTGAAAGTTCTTTACGTGCAGCAACGACCGCCTTATCAAAATTTTTCTGGTTAATCTCGCCATCACTAAAATAAGCTTTGGTAAATGCCACACAGCCCATTTGTAAAGATTCGGTATGAATCGGCTCGAATTCCTCGCCAATAATAAGCTCTGTTGAACCACCACCAATGTCGATCACTAGACGACGACCACTATTGGCCATAGTATGCGAGACGCCCAAATAAATCAGACGGGCTTCTTCACGACCAGCAATAATTTCAATCGGCTTGGGTAAAATTTCTGCGGCTTTTTGAATAAATTCATGACCATTTTTGGCTTGACGTAAAGCATTGGTCGCTACAATTCGCATACGGTTCGCTTGTACTGAACTTAGCCGTCCGACAAAGCGTGCCAAACAAGCCAAACCACGTTGCTGGGCGGCTTCAGTCAGGTTTTTATTTTCATCCAGACCTGCAGCCAACTGTACTTTTTCTGACATTGAAGCAACTTTCTTTACTTCGCCATGATCTACACGCGCAATAGCAAGATGAAAACTGTTCGACCCCATATCGATGGCAGCAAGTAACTCTTCATCAATCAAAAAATCCGACATTATTCAACGAACCTATAAGAATTATGCTTAGAGTAATTCACATACATACAATTTAAAAGCCATTTATCAGCTCAAATGAATCAGTTTTTATGTTTTTATCATTGACAATTGCATGACACGATTACCAATATCGTCAGCATCAATTAGACAAACTCACTATAATGTTTGAAAATCTACATATCCCACTACATAGTTAAATGAGGCTATGTAATACTTATAGTTATAGAACTAACTTAAAATTTTATTTGGAGCATATCCATGTCTGGCAATATCGTAAACACAACTGATGCAAACTTCGAAGCTGACGTTTTACAATCTGACGTTCCTGTACTTGTAGATTTCTGGGCAGGTTGGTGTGCACCATGTAAGGCGATTGCACCTGTATTAGAAGTGCTTTCTACAGAATTCGAAGGCAAAATGAAGGTTGTTAAAGTTGACGTAACTGCTTGCGAAGCAACTGCCGTGAATTACAACATCCGTAACATTCCTGCATTATTGATGTTCAAAAATGGTGAAGTAGTTGCGCAACAAGTAGGCGCTGCACCAAAATCTAAATTGACTGCATTTATTGAAGAAAACATCTAATTTAAAAACAGTACAATTTAATCCCATACGCTATTTCCGGATAGCGTATTTTTTTCGTCTATAAATTGACAAAAGCTGTATTCTCTCTTATATTGCATGTTCAAGGAATAAAGGATTTTCAATCCGCAATTTTCTTAAAAGACACAACACATAAGATCGCCGCTCGGCAACAGAAATTGTTTTACACTTTTTTCTTCGAAACAATGAATCAGACCTCTGAATTGTTATTGTGCAAATACAATTACGTTACTTTTATTGCGTGCAAGCGGCTGAATGTTGCTCCCTTTCCTCATCTCTATTCCAGAATTTTGATTCTATCTGACCCCCTATGAATTTAACTGAACTCAAGAAAAAACCGATTGGCGAACTCATCAAGATTGCCGAGTTTATGGGCCTAGAAGGAATGGCTCGTAACCGTAAGCAAGACATCATTTTTGCCATCTTAAAACGCCATGCAATGAATGGCGAAGAGATTTTTGGTGATGGTGTTTTAGAAATTCTCTCTGATGGTTTTGGCTTCCTACGCTCTGCATCAGGTTCATATCTTGCAGGTCCTGATGACATTTATGTCAGCCCGTCTCAAATTCGTCGCTTTAACTTACGTACAGGTGACACCATCACAGGTACGATTCGCCCACCGAAAGAAGGCGAACGCTATTTTGCTTTATTAAAAGTTAATCAAATTAACTATGACACGCCTGAAAACTCACGTAACAAAATCCTGTTCGAAAACTTAACTCCATTGTTCCCAACTGAACAGTTAATTATGGAGCTAGGTAACGGTACCACTGAAGATTTAACTTCACGTGTGGTTGACCTGGTTGCGCCAATTGGTAAAGGCCAGCGTTCAATTATTGTTGCACCACCTAAAGCCGGTAAAACCATGCTATTGCAAACCATCGCACAGTCGATTGTTCGTAATAATCCGGAAGTATTCCTGATCGTTCTTCTGATTGACGAACGCCCAGAAGAAGTTACCGAAATGGAGCGTACTGTCCGTGGTGAAGTGATTGCATCCACATTCGATGAAGCACCCGCTCGTCACGTACAAGTGGCTGAAATGGTCATTGAAAAAGCAAAACGTCTGGTTGAACACAAAAAAGATGTCGTGATTTTGCTTGATTCGATTACCCGTTTAGCACGTGCATATAACACTGTTATTCCTTCATCTGGCAAAGTACTGACGGGTGGTCTGGATGCACATGCACTTGAACGTCCAAAACGCTTCTTCGGTGCAGCACGTAATATTGAAGAAGGTGGTTCACTAACAATTATTTCTACAGCCTTGATTGAAACCGGCAGTAAAATGGATGACGTAATTTACGAAGAATTCAAAGGTACCGGTAACCAAGAAATCACTCTTGATCGTCGTATTTCTGAAAAACGCGTATTCCCTGCGATGAATATCAAGAAATCAGGCACACGCCGTGAAGAACGTCTCATGAGCGAAGATAACTTACGTAAAGTATGGATTCTTCGTAAGTTACTTCATCCTATGGATGAATTGGTGGCAATGGAATTCTTGCTTGATCGCATGAAAGAAACCAAAACCAATGATGATTTCTTCGATCAAATGAAAGGTAAAGCAACCAATTAATTCGATTCATTATTATGTTGTATATAAAAGGCTATCTATAACGATAGCCTTTTTATTTGGTTGACTTTGTTTACATAAAGACACAATTGAGCTTTTTTCTTGTAAACTTTTATGCAAGTTCATGATTATTAAAATAATCAGATAAAAAAAATGATATTTTTTAGCAAGTTATTTAGTGCTTCTCCAATATAAACCCTCTAGTTGATTGTTATTTTCTGTTAATAAACTGCTCATTTTTCATCATTTTTTGCATTTTTTGCTCGCACCCTAGTAGTAATTAAAAATGCGCAGTGATAGCATATTTGCAGACCAGTTAGACTGCCTTTGCATTGTTACTGCCTAACAAATATTAGGAAGAATAAAAGCACTCAACAGGCTAACAAAGGTTTTTTTTTATCTCATATTTTAGAGAGTGATGCCATGTTATTCAAAAAAATCGCTATTGCTGCTGCAGTTGCTACTACTTTAGCTTTCGTTGGTTGTGCTAAAAAAACTGAAGAAGCTGCTGCTGACGCTAACTCTGCTGCATCTGAAGCTGTAGCTGCTGCTTCTGAAGCTGAAGCTGCTGCTTCTGCTGCTACTGTTGAAGCTGCTCCTGCTGCTGACGCTGCTGCTTCTCAAGCTGCTGATGCTGCTTCTACTGCTGTTGACGCTGCTGCTGATGCTACTGCTGCTGCTTCTACTGCTAAAGCTCAATAATCTTTACGATTATTAAGTAAAAAAGAGAGCCATTTGGCTCTCTTTTTTTATGCTTAAGATAAAGATCAGTAAAATATAAATTACCCAATCTTATTTTCAGCTACAACATGACTTCCAGTCATAGCTAATCTACTTCCCTGTCACTCAAGTGATAGAGTTTTACATATTTTAAAATAAAAAAAGCAGATCAATCGATCTGCTCATTTCCTACGCGCTGGCGGAATTTCTGCCCTGCACGGAATGTGACTACACGGCGTGCAGAAATTGGAATTTCTTCACCCGTTTTCGGATTTCGACCTGGACGTTGACGTTTATCACGCAACTCAAAGTTACCGAACCCCGAAAGTTTTACTTGTTCGCCTGAGATTAGCGCTTGGCTAATCTCATCGAAGAACAACTCGACCATTTGTTTTGCTTCACGACGGTTTAAACTCGTGAGCTCACTTAAATGATCAGCCATTTCTGCTTTTGTTAATGCTGTCATGAAGCCCTCAATGTCGCCTGATAAGTGTTTTGCAACACTTCGATTATTTGATCCATACCCGATTTAATTTCAGCATCTTCAAGTGTACGGGATGGGTGTTGCCATAAAAGTGCAAATGCCAATGAGCGTTTACCCTGTTCGACACCTTGTCCAGTGTACACATCAAACAACCAGGTCGAGTTTAATAACGCTCCACCCGTTTTTCCGATAAGTTGCTGAATTTCGCTAACATTAATCTTATCACTAATTAAAAGCGCAATATCACGTCTAACCGATGGAAAACGTGATAATTCTGTAAAATTAGATACATAAGTTTGCAAAACAGCCTGTTGATCGAGTTCTGCCACCCAAGTGATGCCTAAATCAAGCTCATCTTCCAAAGATGGATGTAAACGACCCAGGTAACCGACAGACTTGCCATCTACTAAAATTTCAGCAGATTGACCCGGATGTAACCATGCACGTTCTGAACGAACATATTCAACTTTGACACGTCCAGCAGCGAAAATTTCCTCAACCTCACCTTTAAGATCGAAGAAATCCATCGGCCGTGCTTTCACATGCCAAGATTCAGCCGTTTTAGCACCCACGGCAATTAATGCCAAAGTCGGGATTTGTTTCAGATCATGAATGCTTTTTGCATCTTGATAATCAAAACGTAAACCTAACTCAAAGAAACGTACGCGGCTTTGTTGACGGTTAATATTGTATTGCACGCATGGAATCAAACTTGATAACAAAGTCGAACGCATCGCAGCCAATTCACTTGAGATCGGATTTGCTAACATCAATGAATTAACATTTGGATTCAACTGCTTTTCAAGTTTGGCATCGGCAAAGCTAAAGCTGATGGCTTCTTGATAACCTAAAGTCACCAAGGTTTGACGAAGTTGCGGTAATTCAAACTGATCTTGATACTTTGCAAGTTTGACATCGATCACAGGCAGGCTGATTTGAATATTGTCATAACCGTGAATACGGGCAACTTCTTCAATCAGGTCTTGATAAATAGCCATATCATAGCGATGTGAAGGCGGAATAACGCTCCACTCACCTGGTGCTTTCACCGTCACGATACAACCAAGACGTTGTAATGAATCAGTAATAAAGTCACTTTCAACTTTATAACCTAGTAATTGATCGACTTGAACTTGGTTCAATTCAATCGCGTCACGTATTGGTAAAAGCTCAACCTTTTCTGCAACCGTAATTGGACCAAACTCGCCACCCGCCAATTCAGCAATAAGCTGTGAGGCACGGTTCATAGCAATACTTGGCAATTCAAAGTCTACGCCGCGTTCATAACGCTGTGATGCATCGGTATGTAAACCATAACGACGTGCACGACCTGCGATGTGTAATGGCGCGAAGAATGCAGATTCCAGAAAGATTTCAGTGGTAGCATCAGTCACTGATGAAGACAAGCCACCCATGATGCCGGCAATTGCCAATGCTCTTTCATCATCGGCAATTACCATCACATCTTCAGTGAGCTCAACCTCTTGTTCATTTAAAAGAACCAGTTTCTCTTGAGCAGTGGCCTGACGTACATGCACTGAACCTTGAACTTTAGCAGCATCAAAAGCATGAAGCGGTTGGCCCAGTTCAATCAATACATAGTTGGTGATATCGACCAAAATACTGTGCTGACGGATACCGGAACGAGCTAGCGCACGTTCCATCCATTCAGGTGTGGGCGCTTTGGTATTGACGTTTTTAATCACACGGCCTAAGTAACGCGGACAGCCGTCTGTATCAACAACCACATTTTTAACATCGGTAATGGTTGCAGCAACTTCTTTTATTTCAGGTGCTGTCACAGGCAATTGATTAATCACACCAATTTCACGGGCAATACCCCGGATACTGAAGCAGTCACCTCGGTTTGGCGTGATGCTGATATCAATGACGTGGTCATCAAGATTTAGATATTCACGGATGTTTACACCAACGGGTGCATCACTTGGTAATTCCAATAAACCATCAAGTTTATCTTCAAGGTCAATTTCAGAAGCACCGCACAGCATGCCTTGTGATTCAACACCACGAAGCTTGCCTTTCTTGATTTTGAAATCACCCGGCAATACTGCACCAATGGTTGCTACAGGGGCTTTCATCCCTGCACGGACATTTGGTGCACCGCAGACAATCTGTAATGGCTCTCCCGAACCGATATTTACTGTAGTCACACGTAAACGGTCTGCATCAGGATGTTGTTCCACAGTCAGAACTTCACCCACAACGACACCGGTAAATGGTTTAGCTGCTGGAGCCAACTCATCAACTTCAAGACCCAGCATAGTCAACTGATCAGACAGTTTTTCACTATCAATAGCTGGGTTGACCCACGTGCGTAACCAATTTTCGCTAATTTTCATTTCTATAAAAACCTATAAATCTAATTTTTTGAATCCCCTCTAACTCTCTATTTTTCAAAGAGATTCCCCTGTTTCATATTGAAAACCCCCTCTTCTTTTAGGAGAGGTCAGGGAGAGGTTAATAAATTCGTTTAAGCAAATTGGCGTAAGAAACGCACATCATTTTGGAAGAACATACGCAAATCATTCACACCGTAGCGAAGCATTGCGAAACGTTCCACACCCAGACCAAAAGCAAAACCTTTATACTTTTCAGGATCAATGCCCGCAGCTTGAAGTACATTCGGATGTACCATACCGCAGCCCAAAACCTCTAACCAACGACCGCGTTCATCCATAATGTCCACTTCCGCACTCGGCTCAGTAAACGGAAAGTAAGATGGACGGAAACGAACAGTTAAATCTTTTTCGAAAAATTCATTTAACAGGTTAATCAGTAAACCTTTCAGTTCCGCAAAACTGGTATTTTCCGCAATGTATAAGCCTTCAATTTGATGGAACATTGGCGAATGGGTTTGATCCGAGTCACAACGGTATACACGACCAGGACAGACAATACGAATTGGTGGTTGTTGAGTTTCCATGGTACGGATCTGAACACCAGAAGTATGCGTACGTAGTAAATGATTTACATCAAAATAGAACGTGTCATGCATGGCACGTGCAGGGTGATGACCGGGAATATTCAATGCTTCAAAGTTGTGATAATCATCTTCAACTTCAGGACCGGTCGCAACCGTAAAACCTGCTTTGGTAAAGAACTGGCAAATACGCTCTTGCACTTGAGTCACAGGGTGGATGCTTCCCACGCTTTGACCACGACCTGGCAAGGTAATGTCGATCATTTCGCTAGCAAGTTTTTGTTCTAGTGCAGCTTTTTGTAATTCCGCCTGGCGCGCTGTTAATGCACCAGTAATGGCCTCACGTACAGCATGAATTTTCGCCCCAAAAACTTTACGTTCTTCAGGCTCCATTTTACCCAGTGCCTTCGATTGTTCCGCGAGCTGGCTTTTCTTCCCTGTAAATTGCACTCGTACTTGATCGAGTGTAGCAAGGTCTTGAGCTGCTGCAATTGCAGCGAGCGCTTCAGTGGTCAGGGCTTCCAGTGACATAGTAACTCTCAAAGCAACAATTTAAAAATATAATAAAACCCCATATTCTAACAGTTTTTGAACGTATTGATGAAGTTCTGTAGAGAGGAAAATTAGATTGGCATCCAGATTTATAAAAAGTATAAGATAAAGGCATTATTCGTGAGATCAATAAAAAATGGCACTCGATCCAATCTGGAAACAACAATTGACCTTGGTCAGCTATGGTAATGAATATCTCAGCCAGAATTTAAGCTTTAATTATTGGGTACAGCATTCCATTTTTAACCAGCATAACTTGCGTTTCCGTGATCTCATGTCACAACATTTACTTGCGCAACATTTTCAAATTTGGCTTGAAGGTCTGAAAAAACAAGGTTGTCACCGTATTAGCCTACATAGCTCAAGTCTTTTGGTGGACGAAAAAAACCCAAATGCGAATGTAGAACTACTACCGATTCCACATTTTATTGTCAGCCATGAACATCATAAAAAGACCGCATGGATTTTTGGTAAAGAACTACCCGAATGGTATAGCGCTGACAATGACTATGAAGCGCCTAAACCGCAACAGGAACAATGCCGTCAGGAAACATTCTGGCGTTTCGAGCTCAATCCCAAACTTGCAAAACGTCTAGATGCCGATTTACAACAACCGAATTGGGATGATATTCAGGCTTATACCGATAACGAACTGTTTGATAGCAAATTTGCCCAAGGCATGAGTGAACCGGCAAACCGGGATTTTCCTTATTACGGTCTCACTCAAGCTGACACTGAAAATGCTGATGGCACGCCTCTGTTGGAAAGTAAATATTTACCTTTGCTTCCAAGTGAATATCAGGCGGATTATGCTCACAAGACATTACATCGTTTAGACGCACTATCGACCTATATTAAACACCAACAGCAGCACCCCTATCATGCTGATGGCAGTGAACTGACACCTGAAGAACAGCTGAATCTGCGTCACTTTTCGCAAAAACTGGATGATTTGATGACAAAATTTATTGTTAAAGTCGCCAATCATTATCAGTCTGCAAAACTGAGCAAAGTAGAAATTGCCAATCCTTTAGATGCTGCTCCCACCATACCCTTTACTTCACCCCATTTAAAAACCCATACAGCCCCTACGCATCATAAGGTCGGCGCATCGGGTGTAATTAAACTGATTTTGTTAACTATTGTGATTTGTCTCTTGGCTTATTATTTTGGGCTCTAATTTTTTAAAGATACTAAAAAAATCATTTTACTTAATAGAAAAAAAAGAACACGTATTTTGCTCTACTCTATACGTGTTCTTCATACTTAGCCTAAAACGCTTAAGCTATATTTTTCGACCCGAAATACGGACAGATTATAAATCGAGTTTTTTGTGATCCGAATCTACTTCACCCGCATGGCCGGTCACACTGCCTTTAATTAATTTAAATAGCTGAGTTACTTTATTGTCAGTCACGTTCCAGTATTCTGCGCTGACACCTTCAGCAACCAATACGCGCACACTTGGGTCATCCTTACCTGTAAACCAGTTCTCAGCCCAAGGGTTCCAGAGCAGATCAATCAAGGCTGGATCGGTGCTGAGATGTGCATGGGCACTGATCGAGACATAAATACCGTCAGTCGGTTTGGTAAAAGACAGTCCAATCTGATTACGCCCAGAATTCACAGCACTGACCAGATCATTGGTGTCCTTCAAGATAAAATAAAGATTATGACCTTCACTGATCTTTTCAGTCTTGTCAGAATTCAGCATGGTCATGGGTTGTGAATGTAATTCTTGCGTTTCAGTGGTGTGACTGATCATTGCATAGCGTACTTCCTTGATCAGTTCCCATAATTTTTCGCGATTATGATGATCGGTCATGACTTTTCTCCTGAAGCTAAACTTTAGAAATAAGAAATTATTTAATTTTATATCTTCAACTGTTTTCTAGATTAGTGATATTTTTCACTTTGAATATGCCACCTTACTCAACTTATACATTTGAATAATAAAAGATTGACTTAAAGATCATAAGAAACAACGAAAAAGAATGTGCTAAGCAAGAGAGTTGAAAAATCGACTGTATGTTTAGAGTTTTAACACAGTAGAAAACTCGCTGAATAGGTGTAAAAGACTAGGCTGAATGATTAAGTTAATATAGATATTTATCTATTTAAAATCTAAAACTTGAATAGAAAATCAATGCTAAAGCTATCTATGTCTTAAAGATGAAATAGTTATAGGTTTGAGCAGCGTTGAAAATGTCTGGGGCATTTTCAACCAAGTTAAATGTATCCTGTTAAATTATTTTAATTTTTGTGTATAGCAAGAAGGTCTGCAGAAATTTAAGAGGAGTGTCCAAATGTATTCAATGCTCAGCTCAAAGATCAACAGACGCGGGTTTACATCACGATTTGGATACTTCCATTTTCACTTTCTTAACCGTCAGCTTCTTCAAAACTTCTGAAACTGCAACCATGGCAAAGCTAGAAGTAACTACGACTGCCGACCCATAACCGCCGCAACGCAAGCCGGCACTTGGACACACATCTGCGTTTGATAAGGAATTATCAATCGAATACACGCAGGTAATACCAAATTTCTCTTTGGGCTTTTTACCAATCCCTTTGGCGCGTAACTGAGTACGTAACTTGGCTAACATCGGATCTTGTTCAGTTTTAGACAAATCTGCAACACGAATTTTTAAAGGATCAAGCTTACCGCCTGCCCCGCCAGACACAATTAAAGGAATTTTATTGAATCTGCAATGCAGAATTAAGGCCAATTTGGCTTTGACATCATCAATGCAGTCTAGAACCACATCAGGTTTGTTTTCTAAAAGTTGTTTGATATTGTCAGGTGTTAAATAGTCATCCACCAGATTAATTTTAATCCGTGGGTTAATCGAATAACAACGCTCTGCCATCACCTCAATTTTTTCACGCCCCAAGGTCGAACTCATGGCAGGCAACTGACGATTAATATTGGATGCAGCAACCACATCCATATCAATGATCGTCAGCTCAGCAATACCGGTACGTGCCAAAGCTTCAACCGCCCACGAACCGACACCGCCAATCCCGATTACCATCACATGGCTGTGCTCATACTGACGGAAAGCTTCATCTCCATAAATTTTTTCCACACCTGCAAAGCGGCGCTCATATTCATCATCTTCAGGAAGATCAGTCATTCGTCATCGGGTATCTAAAAAACACCGGCGCATTTTATCAAATTCTGGCTATTTTCGATAATCTATATCGTCAGCATTTTCTAATGGATGAAATAAATATAAAAAATGTTCATACAATTGAGAAAGCATTTTTTAGTTATAAAAAAAGAGGCTTTCGCCTCTTTTTTTCAATTTTTACTTAATTGGTAATAAAGAAATACTGACGATAATATTTGAGTTCAACAATCGAATCACGAATATCATCCATGGCTAAATGCGAGGCATTCTTTTTCAAGCCGCTCATGATTTCTGGGCGCCAGCGTTTTGCCAACTCTTTCACTGAAGACACGTCCAAATTACGGTAATGGAAAAATTGTTCCATTTCCGGCATTAAACGGTGCAAAAAACGGCGGTCTTGGCAAATAGAATTACCACACATCGGGGATGATTTTGGTGTCACCCATTTTTTCAGGAACTCTAAGGTTTGTTGTTCCGCATCTTGCGCCGTGAGTTTACTACGGCGTACACGTTCAATCAGACCTGATTGTCCATGTTGACGGGTATTCCACTCATCCATCGCATTGAGCACGCGATCTGACTGGTGAACAGCAAGCACAGGGCCTTCCGCCAAAATATTGAGGTTATCATCCGTCACAATAGTTGCAACTTCAATAATTTGGTCGTTATCAGTATCGAGACCTGTCATTTCAAGGTCAATCCAAATGAGGCGGGTATCAGGAGTGCTGCTCATAAATGTGCAATCTTATTAGGCTTAAAAACCGCTATAGTAGCAAATTTATTGCGTCGATGCTGTAACTCGTACCCCGCTTCATGCTATTTTTGACATCTCTTAGTTCATGGTTTTTTTAGGATATGAATGGCTTTAATTCGTAAACGTCGTTTAACTGAACAGCAGCAACGTCGCATTCAGAAACAACAGCAAACACGTCAAGAAGAACTCGACACTTCAAGTGATTTAGAAGGCTTGGTGGTACAGCACTATGGTCGTCAACTTGAGGTTCAAGCCCTATCAACGCCTGATGAGCATCCGATCAAACCTGAAGTACCTGCAGGTGAGCCAGATCCGTTCTGGAAGCCGATTGAACTCGGCAGTGTCTGGCGCTGTCATACCCGGACCAATTTAGAAGCACTGGTCACCGGTGACCGGGTTAAATGGCAGGCTGACCCGAATACCGGACTAGGGATTATTACTGCGATTCATCCACGTCAATCGCTGCTAACCCGTCCTGACCGTTACCATAAAGTTAAACCGGTCGCAGCCAATGTCAGTTTAATTGTGATTGTGTTTGCATCCTTCCCCGAAGTTGCACCCAGCCTGATTGACCGTTATATCGTGGCGTGTGCCGATGCAGAAATTCCTGCACTTTTGGTGTTGAACAAAGCTGATTTAATTAAAGAAAATGATCCGATTTTAAACTTGATGAAAGAGTATCAAGCATTAGGTTATGAAGTAATGCAAACTCAATCTGATGGTGATTTATCGGAATTGGCCCATCGTTTAGCGGGTGAAACTGTTGCCTTTGTGGGACAGTCTGGTGTCGGAAAAAGCTCGCTGATTAATGCCATGGTTCCCAATGCTGCGCAAAAGACCAATATCATTTCCGAAAACTCTGCACTGGGTCAGCACACCACCACCTCTACGCGTTTAATTGCGTTCGGTGAAGGTGCCGCACTGATTGACTCCCCCGGAATTCGCGAATTTGGTTTATGGCATTTGAACCCAGACAAAGTTCAGCGAGGTTTTCCTGAAATAGAAAATCTGCTGGGACATTGCCAGTTCCGTAACTGTACCCATAAGCATGAAAAACAATGTGCGTTGCGTCAGGCAGCTGCGAATGGTGAAATTTTACAGCGTCGTTTAGACAGTTATTTACGTTTAGGCGATGAAATTGCTGAAGCACAGCAAAAAAATTAGTTTTTCTTAACCCTTAGCCCTTGAAGCGGCGATTTTGATCGCCATATTTATGAGCTATACTCTACGCAATTTAAAATTGTATTTAGGTGACTTGTGGAACGTTGGTTGGAATTTATGGGGAATCACCCTTTCTTGTTTGGAACACTTGGGGTTCTCATCGTTTTGTTCTTCGTTTTAGAAGGACAACGCAATGGTCGTAAGATTTCACCACAGTCTTTGGGTATCTTAGTCAAAGCTAAAAATGCTCTGCTGATTGATTTACGCGATGCGAAAGACTTTCGTGAAGGCCATATCAGCGGTAGCCGTAATATTCCGTATAGCCAAATTACAAGCCATCTTGAAGAGTTAAAATCTTCGGAGCGTCCACTGGTGTTTATTTGTAACCTCGGTCAAATCGCAGGTACAGCTCTGCAACAGGTCGGTCATGCTGATAGCTACCGTTTAGATGGCGGTGTGAATAATTGGAAAGTCCAAGGCTTACCGCTCATTAAAAGTAAATAATTCGCTTAAGGAGATATCTTAATGGCTGAAGTAGTAATTTATTCAACAACTGTATGCCCTTACTGCGTTCGCGCAAAACAACTTCTTGAGCGTAAAGGCGTTGCATATAAAGAAATTAATTTATCTAAAGAAGCGCCTGAAGTACGTATGGAATTGATGCAACGTACCAATCACCGTACTGTTCCACAAATTTTTATTAACGACCAATTTATCGGTGGTTTTGATCAACTTTATGCTTTAGAGCGTGAAGGAAAACTCAACGAATTATTGGCTTAACACTTTTATTAAGTCACCCTCATATTAAGGATTAAAAAATGAGTGAACAACAAGCTCAACCGCAATTAGCACTTGAACGCATTTATACTAAAGATATTTCTTTTGAAGTCCCTGGCGCGCAAGTATTTACCAAAGAATGGCAGCCTGAATTAAATATCAATTTGTCTTCTTCGGCAGAAAAAATTGATGCGACCCATTATGAAGTTGCATTACAAGTGGTTGTTCAAGCGAATAATGCAGGTGAAACAGCATTCATCGTTGACGTAACCCAATCCGGGATTTTCTTGATTGATAGCGTTGAAGAAGAACGTCTTCCTTATATTTTGGGTGCATATTGCCCAAATATTTTGTTCCCATTCTTACGTGAAGCTGTAAATGACATGGTAACGAAAGGAAGCTTCCCGCAATTGTTGCTTACTCCAATTAACTTCGATGCTGAATTCGAAGCGAATATGCAACGTGCTCAAGTTGCTGCTGAAGGTCAAGCTTAATCATATAAGCCTGCCTAATAAAAAAGACCGCCTATGCGGTCTTTTTTAATGCCATATTTCCCCTTCTCCCTTTGGGAGAAGGTCGGGATGAGGGGGGAAGCAATCCCTCACCCTAGCCCTCTCCCACATAGGGAGAGAGAACCTAATGCATTTTTTATTCAGCATCAGCCATCAAATCTGCGCTCATACCGACGGTATTAAAGCCGGCATCAACATACATAATTTCGCCAGTAATACCATTTGCCCAAGGCGAGCATAGGAATAAAGCCGCATTCCCCACATCTTCAATGGTTACATTACGTTGAAGTGGCGCAACTTTTTCATTTAAATCGAGCATTTTACGGAAAGATTTAATGCCTGATGCCGCAAGGGTACGAATTGGACCCGCTGAAATGGCATTCACACGAATACCTTCGCTACCCAAGCTTGACGCTAAATAACGCACGCCTGCTTCCAATGATGCTTTTGCCATACCCATTACATTGTAATTAGGCATCACACGTTCAGAACCTTGGTAAGTCAACGTCAGCAAGCAGCCTTGGCGAACTTTGAGTAATGGTTTCGCAGCACGTGCCATTGCAACAAAACTGTATGCACTGATGTCGTGGGCAATGTTAAAACCTTCACGGTCGGTAACATCGGTAAAGTCACCATCTAAAGTATGCGCTGGTGCAAAACCGATTGAATGAACCACGCCATCCAAGCCATCCCAATGTTTTGCCAAGTCAATAAAAGCCTGATCAATTTCAGCATCGACAGCCACGTCACAAGGGAAAACTAAAGTTGAACCAAATTGAGTAGCAAAATCATCAACACGTTTTTTTAATTTTTCATTTGGGTAGGTAAATGCGAGTTCTGCACCTTCACGGTGCAAGGCTTGAGCAATACCAAATGCAATGGATAACTTACTTGCAACACCTGCGATTAAAAAACGCTTACCCGCTAATAGTCCTTGTGCCATGTGAATCTCACTCAAAATAATTTACAAGCATAATGCCAAGTCTGGAGCATTTGCGAAATTGCATAATGCGCCTTTTTTAGTATGTTCTGTAAAAATCATAAAAAATGCCCCTATTCTGTAGGAGCATTTTATTTAAATTCGTTTCATATTAAGGATGATCAATCATCACCCTGTAATAAACCGAGCAAACGCAGGAATGAATAGTACATCCAGACCAAAGTCGCCAATAAGGCAATACCACACAGCCATTCCATTGCTTTCGGCGCGTACTGTGCAGCGGATGATTCAATCAGGTCAAAATCGAGAATCAGGTTTAAAGAGGCAATCACTGCAACAAATGCTGCAAAGCCAATCCCGAGCCAGTTGCTTTCAAAAATGTAAGGAACGCTTGAGCTAAAAGCCAGACGCATGACAATTTGCACCACAAAGACAATTGCGATCGCAATGGATGCAGATAGCACTACGGCTTTAAATTTTTCTGTGGCACGAATAATCTGAAAGCGATACAACGCGAACATTACCAAAGTGGTAATAAAAGTAGCCAGTAAAGCTTGTAAAGGTACGCCGGGGAATTTCACCTGAAAGATCACTGAAATTCCGCCTAAAAAAGCACCTTCAAACAAGGCATAAGGAATCGCCAATACAGGTGCTGTCTTGGGTTTAAATGTCGCGACGAGTGCCAGAATCAATCCACCAATCGCACCGACCATTGCCCCGGCATAGGCAAGGGATAGATTTAGGGTGATGAAGCTATAAAAAAACAGAGACAAACCGACCGCAGCAGCAATCAAAGTCAGCAATACAGATTTTTGAATCGCGCCTTGCACAGTCATGGTTTGGTTAAAATCACTCTGGGTTTCCACCCGGGTTAAAATAGGGTTATTACTTTGCATAATTCACTCATTTTTTTCATTTAGATTTTTAAAACAGTATAGGCAGGTTTTAACGATACAAGATGGATCTTTGCAATATTCCACAAAACAGCGTAACTCAATCTCTTATATTCATAACAAACCCAGCAATGAAATACGAATATTTATAGATAAAAGGTTATTTCATATCATTTTTTAGATATTAATTTTTAAAGCAATTAGTGAATTTTGCCATAATTTTAAGGCGAGACTATCGGGTTCAAGATGCAGGGACTGTGCCAGTCCAGCTAAAACATAAGGCAAATTGGCCGGGGTATTTCGGGTGCGGTGTTCTGTTGAGCTTTGACAGCATAATGGCGCCATATCTGGACAATCGGTTTCTAAAACCAGATGTTCAGCACCCACCTCCTGAACCACAGCATGTAATTTTTTTGCATTCGGATTGGTAATTTGCCCGGTTACACCAATTTTAAAACCAAGCTTAATAAAGGCTTTGGCTTCTTCTACTCCACCACTAAACGCATGCGCAATACCGCCTCCTTTAAATTGATGTTGCTTTAAGATAGCTAATGTTTCGGCATGCGATTTACGGATATGTAATAACACAGGCTTATCAAACTGTTGTGCCAATTCAAGTTGTGCAGAGAAAAAATCTTGTTGTTTTCTAAATATTTCTGCCTGCTTGTGCTGTTTTAAGAAAGTATCTAAACCAATTTCGCCAATCGCGACACATTCTTCAGTTTTTAAAAGTTGCTCTAAATCTATAAGGTGTGAGCTTTGATGCTGTTCAATATAAAAAGGATGCAGCCCAGGAGCTAGATAGCTTTTTGGTGCATCTGGCAAGTGATTTAAAAAATGCTGGGTTTGAACTAAATCTTTAAAGCGAGATTGCACAAAACCAATCAAAATCAAACGTTCAACCCCCACTGCTTTTGCAGCATAGGCCAGTTGTTCCCGATCCGGATCAAAATCGGCAACATCAAAATGGGTGTGGGTATCAAACAGTGGATAAGACATTAAGATTGAGCTTTCTTTTCCATAGCGCTACTTGCTGGTGCTTCAACCGGAGGTAAATACTGTTTCTTCAGCACAGTTTGCAATTGATCATAAGGAATGGTCAAACGTGGCAATCCCACCACATACGGGCCAATTTCATATTCACCATATTGCAAAATCAAACCTTGACTAGATAAGTAAAAATTATCCGATAAGGTGAATTTCCATGCCTGTTCATATTCTTCAACACTGTTGGCTAACTTAGATTCTATCACCCAGGTTTTAAACACTTCATGCGCTTTCTTTTCCAGAGCCGCTTTTTGATTTGGCGCTAAAATATCATTCAGTTCAACCTGTTTTTTCTTTTCCAAGTCAAAGTTATAGTAGCGCTGAGACGAAGAACCATGTGCTCCTCCTAAATAACTACTTGAATTCAAAACAACAGTCGCTAAAGGCAAGTCTGCATTTAAGATTTTCGGCTTAATCATTAAACTGATTTGATGATTGGCACTTAACGCCTTCAATTCTTTATCCAAAGACAAGAAATTCTCTAAATAAGGTGCAACTTGTTGTTCTAGTTTTTGCTTTGGCGTTTCAACTGCTAATAATGCTGCCTGTTCAGCAGCTTGATCCTGTGCTTTTGAATCTTTTAAATTTTCGGTAGTTACCTGCTGATTTTCTTTCAACAATTTTGGCGAAATATCCAAAATTTGATCCAGCTGTTTTAGGATTTTCTGGTCAATAAAGTTATCAATAAAGGCTTGGTTACTGGAAAGACGTTCAATCGAAATTTCCGGACAACTATTGCCATCACATTCAGGTAAATCTAAAGTTAATTTTTCTGAATCCCCTGCCAATTTTAAAGCTTCAGCTTGAACCGCTTCCGATGCTGCCGTTTGATCCTGTTTAGGTTCGCTTTGCTTAGGTTGACATGCTGTTAATGCAATTGCTGTGGCAAGCACCGTTATTGAAAATATTGTTTTATTTTTTACCATTATCTGACCCATAACTTTAATTTCGTAAATTGACTTCCGTTAGATGCCTGTATTTACTACAGATAACTAGAACATATGCTGATACACATCAACTTTCAATAACTGTTGCGTTTGTTCTTTGCTTAAATAAATATCCAGTTGTTTACCATCCTGAACAATTTCATGGGTACGATAATGTAAACCAATTCCTTCTTGATCAAAGAACCAGTCCACTTGTCCCCAAGACAGTTTTTTCGGCGCCTTCTGCTTTACTTCAACTGTTTGTTCTTTTAACCACTTTTGATAAGCCTGCTGCACAATGCTATTCATGCTGTTTTGCTGCTTAGGCTCAATCAACGCCAATATAGTCACTGCTTTCTGTTTTTTGCGATCGGCCACAAAAAAGTAATAGCGTTCTTTAACTTTAATACCTTCCTGATTGGTATCCACCCCTAATTGCATCAAGACATATTGATTACGCTGATAGGCAATTCGTGTATACATCGAGAGTTCATAGGCTTTATTTTTGGAAAATTCAGCTTGCCATGCATCCGACTTTTTCACATACGCATTAATAGCCTGCTGTAAACTCATGTCCTGTTTAAGTCCAATCTGATCTTGAATGACCACGGCTTGGCTTTTGGCAATCCAGTCATTTAACCAGGCATCTTCGGTATGTACCGTTTGAATACTTAAATCAATACAGTTTTTGGTTTCACAAAAGGGTAAAGCTATTTTGGCATCTTGTTCTTGAATATTTAAATAGGGTAAAACCTCTGCTTTCTCAGTTTTCACTACCAGAGATTCAGCCTTTTCATGTGATTGATCTGGTTGTTCTTTTTTTGAAGCATCGCAAGCACTCAGCATCAGACCCATGATGATCACTGATGCACCCACTATTTTCCCGTTCATGCTTACAACTCTTTTTCTAAAGTGACTGATCTATATAAATATATCTATCTAAATGATTCTACATAATAAAACAGCTTCATAAAGAAGCTGTTTTATTTTTCGTTATGTTTAGTGTTCACGTGTAGCGCGGAATTGGATATCCGGATAACGCTCCTGCATGAGCTGCAAGTTCACACGACTTGGCGCAAGGTAAGTCAAATGACCACCCCCATCAATCGACAATTGGTCATGGGCTTTTTTCTTAAATTCGTTGAATTTCTTTTCGTCATCACATGAAACCCAACGAACCGTATTAATGTTTACCGGCTCATAAACGCAATCAACCTTGTACTCTTCTTTCAAGCGGTATGCCACCACTTCAAACTGAAGTACACCGACTGCACCCACAATCAAGTCATTACTGATTTGCGGCATAAAGACCTGAGTTGCACCTTCTTCAGAAAGCTCTTTCAAACCTTTTTGCAGTTGCTTGGATTTGAGCGGATCTTTTAGACGTACACGACGGAACATTTCAGGCGCAAAGTGCGGAATACCGGTAAAATGAACATCTTCACCCGATGAAAAAGCATCGCCGATTTGAATCGTACCGTGGTTGTGTAAACCAATGATATCGCCAGGCCACGCTTCTTCTAGCTGTTCACGTTCACCCGCCAAGAAAGTTAATGCATCACTAATACGCACATCTTTACCCAGACGGACATGATTCATTTTTAAACCTTTCTCATACTTACCTGAACAGATCCGCATGAAGGCAATACGGTCACGATGTTTCGGATCCATATTGGCCTGAATTTTAAATACGAAGCCGGTGAAACCTTCTTCAGTCGCTTCTACAATACGTTCTTTGGTAGGATGCGCCTTCGGTTCAGGTGCCCATTTAATGAAAGCATCCAGAACATGATCCACCGCAAAGTTACCTAAAGCAGTACCAAACAGAACTGGTGTTTGTTTACCTTGCAAGAACAGCTCACGATCAATCGGATCATTGGCCATTTGAACAAGCTCTAACGACTCTTCAAAAGCAGCAAAAGCGAGATCACCGACTTTTTCACGCAAGTCTGGATAGTCATAACCATCGCGGATTTCAATATCGGTAATGGTCGAACCAAAACCGGCTTTATAAACGTAAAATTTTTCTTCTAACAGATTGAATACACCGGCAAAATCACGTCCTGTTCCCATTGGCCAGGTCAGTGGTACACAACGGATTTTTAATACGTTTTCAATTTCATCAAGCAATTCTAACGGCTCGCGGATTTCTCGGTCCATTTTGTTGACGAAGGAAATAATCGGTGTGTCGCGCATACGACACACTTCCATCAATTTAATGGTACGATCTTCCACCCCTTTGGCACCGTCAATCACCATCAGTGCCGAGTCAACTGCAGTTAAAGTACGGTAAGTATCTTCCGAGAAATCTTCATGTCCCGGGGTGTCCAGTAAGTTAATCACATGCTTTTTAAAAGGAAACTGCATAACCGATGTAGTGATGGAAATACCACGCTCTTTTTCCATTTCCATCCAGTCAGACGTTGCAGCACGGTCTGACTTGCGACTTTTGACCATCCCGGCAACCTGAATTGCTTTACCCCATAACAACAGTTTTTCTGTCATGGTGGTTTTACCAGCATCGGGGTGGGAAATAATCGCGAACGTCCGTCGCTGCGCGACCTGTGCCGCTAATTCGTCTTTAAAACTCATGAAAGATACCTACTGCAGAATGGCAGTGTAAAAGATCAGAACTGATCAATATAAAAATTTGCCGATATTGTAGCAGATCATCCAACTTTTGAAATGAACTAAACTTGTTCAAAATTGACCCATCTTAAATAGGTAGCGCGTATTTGCTCTCTTCCAACCGATCAACCTTCACTGGCATTCCGAGTAGATATCCTTGCAATTGCTGGCAACCTAAACGGGTTAGGATATCAGCCTGTGATGGTGTTTCCACGCCTTCTGCGGTAACCACCAAACCCAGTTTAATCGCTAATTGGATAATACTTTCTAAAATCATTTCATCTTTTGAACCGACGGACAGATCACGAATAAACTCTCGATCTATTTTCAATTCATCTACTGGTAAGTTCTTTAAATACAAGAAACTGGAATGGCCTGTTCCAAAATCATCAATCGCCAGTTTAATGCCCATCTGACGTAGGCGCTCAAAACTGCGAATACTGGCATCAATATGATGCATCGCGGTCGATTCAGTAATTTCAATGGCTAAATGATTGGGATTAATTTGATACTGATCAAATAAGCGCTCCAGTGTTGAAAACAAATGCTTATGTTCAAATTGCACCGCCGATAAATTCACGGCGAGCGGGAAATAATTTGAACCATTTTGCTCCCAGATTTGAATCTGCTTACAGGCTTGCTCGAGTGCCCAATAACCCATTTGAATAATCAGTCCGGTTTTTTCAGCACCATCGATAAACATATTCGGGGTCAACAGCCCCAAGCTTGGGTGATTCCAGCGAATTAGCGCTTCCACACCACAAATTTTATGGCTTTTGGTGGTAAATTTAGGTTGATAAAATAGAATAAATTGTTGTTCTTCAACCGCTTTATACAAATCATTGATCAGTTTGGTTTGGCTTTTGGCTTCTTGTTGATCCACACTGTAATTAAACACCGAATAGGTATTTCGGCCATGATATTTAGACATCAACATTGCAGCATCGGCATTGATCAGCAAATCTTGTAAATTATTGCCATGGTCTGGATACATTGCAATTCCGATACTGCTCGAAATATTAATCTCTTTACCGGCAATTAAGAAACTGTCTTGGATCAGCCGCAATACTTGTTCCGATTTTTCAATCGCTTTTTCAATATTTGCTGTTTCGAGCAC
This sequence comes from Acinetobacter sp. SFB, assembly GCF_001647545.1. GTDB lineage: Bacteria > Pseudomonadota > Gammaproteobacteria > Pseudomonadales > Moraxellaceae > Acinetobacter. The sequence goes on along the minus strand of NZ_LSZH01000011.1, from coordinate 549,695 downwards.
CATCAAAAATTCATCACTACCGATACGAAGCAGTTTTTCCTTTTTTTCTAGTATGCGCTGAATGCGTGTAGAGAGTTGAACCAACAATTGATCACCCACATGATGACCAAATACATCATTTACTGCTTTAAAACGATCTAAATCAATATAAAGAAATGCAATTTTTTCATCTCTGTAACGATGTTCAGTAAATAACAAATGTGAATATTCAGCCAAGAATAAACGATTCGGCAATTTGGTTAAATTATCCTGAACTGCTTGATTGGCAAGCTCTCGTTTGGCTTTAGAAAGCTGTCTATTGCGTGCTTCCAAGCGTTGTTCTAATACCGCGACGGTAAATACAGCCACCAGTATTAAACTGCTTACAAAAACCAGGCTAAATAAAATTAATCCTTGTCCATTTTTATAATTCGAAATTAGCTGATTCTCATCAATAGAATAAAAAGCGGCAGAGGACATACCGGTATAGTGCATGCCGACAATGGTAAGTGCCATCATGAAAGCAATAAAGGCTTTAATATACAGCAGCTTGTGTACTGATTTTTTATATTTAAAGGTCAGCCAAAAGGTTAAACCTGAACCACTTATGGCAATCAAAATTGAAAAAAGGGCTAAGAGCGGATGATAATAAATTTCATGTTGAGCAATGACTAAACCCATCATTCCGGTATAGTGCATTCCAGCGATGCCCAAGCCCATCAGTACCGCACCTAAAACAAGGCGTAAAAATGGTAAAGTTGCTCGGGTCGTCAGCCAGACCGCAAAGGTAGAAGCAACAAATGCGATCACATAAGAAAGAAAAGTAAAGCCGTAGTCAAAAGAGTATTCAGCAGGTAAATGACAAGCAAGTATGCCCACAAAGTGCATACACCAAATTGCAGCACCCCACATAGCTCCACTTATCACAAGAAGAATTTTTTCATATTGTTGACGTAAGCCACGGAATAATGATTGTTCAATCGACACTGCAAAATAGCAGGCCAAAACTGCAACAATAACTGAACCTATCACGAGGCTAAAATCATAATGTATATGAACCATATCAAGCTTCCGTATAGGTTATCTTTCTTGTTTTAATCCACTTTATTAATCTCATTTATCCTTACACAGAAGCTTTTTGCCAATTAAAGAGGAATAAAAAAACAGTCAATTAAAACAAGCATCTAATACTATTCTATTTTGGTCAAGTGATTATTACTCCATTCATTTTTATTACTAATTTTTTTATTTAATTATAGAAAGATAGATCAAACTTTTATTCATTATCCCTACACCGGTCATATTTCTTGTGGTTCAGGGCATTGCATGTTTCTGCATAAAATTCAGCGCTAATAAAAAATCTGGTTGCCAATGACGACCAAAAGTCCAATCGGATGCATTACATCTTGTTGTATATCTATCTACCTTCTTTAAAAGGGATGATTAATTTTAAAAGCAGCGATACATAGACAAATAAAAAACCAGTCAGACGAACTGACTGGTTTTTTGGATATTTAAAAAAGTAACGTGTAATGAGTCAGCTTAGTTTGCAGTCGCTTTACCCGATTGTAATTTCGCATAATCCAATAAGATATTGGCAGACTCAGTGACAAAAACTTCTTCCTCAGGTAAAGCCGGACGTTGCGTTGCCTTCATTTTTGAACGTGACTCAATCAATGCATCCATAGACGCTTGGTAACTTTCCCAATTAGGATACGGCTTTTGACCTGTCACTGCACGACGCTGATTCTCTGCCTCTAAAGTTTTTTGTTCCAGCGCATTCAACTCGGCTTTACGCTGATCAATATCAAGAACTACACGCTTCTGCTCTTCGGTTTTTTTGGCAATCGCTTTGCGTTCTTCTAAATACTTAAATTGCGGATCGACCACTACGCGCTGTTGCGACATTTGAGCCAGATTTTGTACATAGGGTTGTACAGAACCTTCACGCTTAAATGGAGCAGTTGGAATGGTATCCCATTTCAAGGCATTCTTGGCTTTACGCTCACCAAATTCTTCGTTGTAGATATCCACCAGTTTAATATCCGGCACTACGCCTTTATTTTGAGTACTACCACCCGTCACGCGATAGAACTTACGTTGTGTTAAAGTCGCCTGACCATGCGCCAGAGTATCCAGTTGAACTTGCGCTGTACCCTTACCGGTGGTTGTACTACCAATCACGATACCGCGTTCATAGTCCTGAATGGCAGCAGAATAAATTTCACTGGCTGATGCTGATGCCAAGTTGACCATGACTGCAAGTGGGCCTGCATAGGTTTGCGCACCGCCATCGTTATCTTCAAACACGCTGACATTGCCATTGCCATCACGAATTTGCACCACGGGACCTGACTTAATCACTTGACCCAACATGCGAGCCACTTCTTCAAGTGAACCGCCTGGATTGTTACGTAAATCAATAATAATCCCGGACACATTTTTCGCAGCCAATGCTTTTAAAGCATTGTTGGTATCTTCAGAAACCGAACGATAATCTGTGCCTGCACGGCGCGCGCGATAGTTTAAATAGAACGATGGAATTTCAATCACACCAAAAGTGTAGTTTTTACCATCACGCTTAATATCCACGGTACGAGAACGTACACCTGCATCTTCTTCCTGAATCACGTCACGAACCAGACTTACGGTACGCGCCTGACTCATGGATGCACCAGGACCGAGTAAACGCAGGCTGACCTTGGTTCCACGTTTACCGCGGATTAAACCCACTACCTCGTTACTTGCCCAACCCACAACATCGACCATTTTATCGCCGTCTTGTGCTACACCAATAATGCGATCACCCGATTTAATCTGACCGGATTTACTGGCCGGCCCACCTTCAACAATGGTTTCAATCTTGGTGTAATCTTCATTACCGCGTTCCGGACGAATCGAAACCCCAATCCCCTCTAATTGCAAGGTGGTTTGACGGTTTAATTCCATCGCATCGACAGGCGGAAAATAGTTACTGTGCGGATCATAGGTTAACATCATCGCATTTAAAGTTTTGTCCAAGACATCATCACTTTTAACACGGCTAATGCGTTCAAGCTGACGGGTATAGCGCTTGGTCAAAGTTTGCACTGGAGTTAAATCTTCAGGACTCGTTAAGTCCTGACCATTGGCTAAAGCAGGATTGTCTTTGAGTGCTTTCTGCTTTGCAGCCTCTTCTTCTTTACTAATGTTTAAGTTAATCAGCTGCGACACCAACATTTTTTGCCAATGTGCATGTTGCTCTGCTGCAGATTTGAAATAAGGCGCTTTTTCCCGATCGGTATCAATATAAACATTGGTTTGTTTCAAGTTTTGCGGTTTTTTCAATTCAGCCAACATGAACTCATAAAACTGTTTTAAACGTTCACGATATTGGGCATGAATTAAATATGGACCCGACAAATCCCCTGCTTTTAGCGCAGCACCAAAATTTGCACCATACTTTTTCTTATATTGTTCAACTTCAGGTGCTAAAAATAATGAATGATCTGCATCCAGGCTATCGAGATAAAAATCAAGAATTCGATTGGAGGTCGCTGCATCTAAGCGCTGATTTAGGTAATGCTGACGGTCAACCAAGGTCGCCAACTGGCGTGATACCAGCGCTTGTTCTTGCGTGGGTTGGATAGATTGAGAAACTGCAACTGTATCATTAGCTGCAATGGCCTCGTTCACTACATGAGAAAAGAAAAATCCGCCAGTCGCAATTGCAACTGCACAAGCTAATGTTTGAAGTTTCATAAATAATTCGTAATTCCTTGGTCTTTGACCAATATTGCAACGTCGTTTTTCAACATGAATGCAGTATATTCAAAATCTTAAACAACTTAATATGTGTATGACGTGTAGTTTTATCATATTCTGTACTGTCAAAATGTAGCAAATCATTGCAGAATTCGGGTATTGTTTTTTCTTTATAAAATTCCAACACGGACACCGATATGATTGGCGCATTGATGCTAGACATCGCTGGCACAGAACTTACTCAAGAAGATATTGAACTATTACGAACACCGCAAGTAGGTGGCATGATTTTATTTTCGCGAAATATAAAATCACCACAACAAGTTCGTGCTTTAACCGATCATATGCGTCGCATCAGACCCGACATTTTAATTGCGGTGGATCAGGAAGGCGGGCGTGTACAACGCTTAAAACAGGGCTTTACCCTGCTTCCTGCCATGGGTCTTTTAGGTGAACTGTATTTAACTGAACCTGAACAGGCGGTTGATTTGGCTGAGCAATGTGGTTGGCTGATGGCAACTGAAGTTCTGGCTGTGGGTATCGACTTTAGCTTTGCCCCAGTCTTGGACTTAAATGATGTCAGCGATGTAATAGGTGATCGTAGCTTTGCCAAAAATATTCAAGATATTGTCCCGCTGGCAAGTGCATTTTTAAAAGGCATGAAACGTGCGGGCATGGCCAATACCGGTAAACACTTTCCAGGTCACGGTTCAGTCAAAGCGGATTCGCATGTGGCAGCGCCAGTAGATTCACGTTCTTATGACGAAATCTACAATAAGGATATGCAGACCTTTATTCAGCTCATGCCGCAACTGGATGCGCTCATGCCAGCGCATGTGATTTACGATCAGGTCGACCCTAACCCTGCCGGTTTCTCGCCATACTGGATTCAAACCATATTACGTCAAGAGTTGAACTTTGATGGCGTGCTTTTCTCAGACGACTTAACCATGCAAGCTGCCTGTGTAGCCGGTGGTGCTGATGCCCGCATTCAGGCTGCACTCAAAGCCGGCTGCGACATGGGCTTGGTCTGTAACGACCGCGCGGCAGCGTGTACTGCTTTAGATGGAATTTGTGACTTACCTTTACCCAATCAGGAGCGTTTAGAGCGTATGCGTGGAAAAATTCCTGAACTTACGGTTGGCGAAACACTAGAATTGGGTACTGAATGGCAAAAAGTTCGCGATACGATCGAAAACTTTAAAAATTCATTTAATTAATACGACAGAAGGAACACGACAAGGTGTTCCTTTTTCTTTATGATAATCAAAAATAAAGTTATAGACTTGCTGTACATATGTGCTGATCTTCATTCTTAAAGGATATGAATCAGTCATATGAGAAACCTATCAAACAATGACTTCTCTATTTAAAACTACAAAAACATAAAAGGTCAGGATGACATGACACAACCGCTTTCAGAACATCGCCACATTTCATTTACTGCGCATTATACCGGCTATATTTGGTACACCATGGGAATTTCACATCCCGTTTTTGCAACTTCTAAAGGCAAAATGCTCGCCAAACTGGTACATCCTTTAGAAAGTTGGGCTGAAAAATTTGTCGGTGGCAGTATGCGTACCACGCTGAAACAGCGTCACAGTATGATTGATCAGCATCTCACGCAATTAATTGAGCAACATCCAGATTTACAGGTCCTTGAAATCGCCAGTGGCTTATCACCACGCGGTTGGAACTTTCGACAAAAGTATCCCAACATTAATTATCGTGAACTCGATTTACCCGCTATGGCAAAAGTCAAAACTCAAGCCTTGAAACAAATTGATGTGAATAGCCCTGAGGTTTTATCAGTTGATTTATTCACGGCAGATTTTGCACAGGCATTTCAGGTATTTGACCCAACTCGCCCATTGGTGGTGATTAGTGAAGGACTAATTAACTACTTTAACAAAGACATGCTATTGCAATTGCTGCAAGCAATTATCCATTATGGTCAGGACTTCAAAGAATTGCATTATCTGACCGATGTTTACCCGGAACCAGTCAAAAATAAATTAGCCAATTTCATTTGGGCCAGCAGCAAGTTACTGAAATGGATGTCGCGTAGCGCATTTAGTTTCCATTTCATCAACCCTCAACAAGCGCAAGATTTTTTCCAGCAAGCCGGTTTTGAACAGACCACAGTTGTTCAACCTCAGCAGTATTTTCAGAATCAGAAAAACCACCAATTACCTAGCGATGAACACTTGGGTGATTTGGTTTGGATGATCCATGCGAGCAAAAAAAAACAGCGTTGAATAACGCTGTTTTCATTTTGGCAAGGAAGCACTTAACTGACTGATTCCAGTACCAGCATCGCTTCTTTTTGTCGTTGTACATAACGCAATAAACGGTCTGCCACCTCGAAACTGCCATGTTTAAATAGGGCACGGATTTGTGTTGAGTCGACTGAAAATATTAAACATTCAATTTTAAACTGACCTTCATCATCTTCCAAATGCAAAGCCAAATCACGCGGATATTGTTCAGCTTTTTTAGTTAAGCCTTCAGCAAACTCAAGTAAAACCCCAAAGAAGTTTAGATCAATAATATGAGTAGGCAGTTGCAATGCTGAATGACGATGAGTCAATACAGTCATTGGGCTTTGTACCGCAATCCGTTCTTCACCGCGACGTTCCAAAGTCAACAACTGCGCCCGTGTCATTGAAATAATCCCTTCCACCTGATCAATCGATTGACCCTGCAAAAAAGTTGCAAACAAACTCATGGTTTCCTTACGGCGCTGTAATTGCGGCACATGATCTGCATTGGCAATCATTGCAAATTCCATGTCGGGACATTGCAAGGCAAAATTTGCATTTTCATGCGGCAAGGTAAAACTGTCATATTGCCCACATGCGACCAGGACTTTACATTGCGGAATAGGGACATCGGTTAAACGCAATAATCGACTACAGTTAATTTCATAGCGATCTTGCTCGGTTGCAGTAAATTCAGCCATCTGTTTAAAGAATAAACGTTTTGCAGTCGGTGACATGCGGGTTTTATCCATTTTGGCATGATTGACCAAATACAAAATCACCGCTTGACCAAACTCATCCATACGCTGTTCTTTCATTAAATGCAAAGATTCTTCCAGCAACATACGCCAGCTTTTACGGGTTTTTTGCATCACGCCCATCAGAATCATCCGGTCAATCAATTCAGGGCGTTGATGAGCCAAGCCTGAAGCCACTACTGAACCTAAAGACATCCCCATGACTGAAACTTTGGACAAATTTTCTATATCCAGCCATTCACCGAGCATACGTGCCAAATCTGGCAATTCCAAAGTTCCTGCGGAAACCCCTGTATCACGATTGGTAATTTGCTGATTGGCACCCATAGAAGGTAAATCAATGAGGATAATCGGACCTGCACTCAGCAATTGTTCAACACAATATTTATAAGAGTTAAAATTTTGAAATGCCCCGCCAACAATGACGATTGGAGTGTTGTGAATCGTTTCAGGTTGAGTAATCGCCATATATTCAATTTTCCAGCCCTTGATCCACGTTGTACGTGCAGGTTGTTTAAAACTGTTTCTATGGTAAAGATCAAAAAAGCCAAAACTCGTGTTTGATTCTTGTACTTCCGAGTCCATTTGGATCATGGAATTCATATCCCTTCCTCCATCTTGCCTTATTTTTATTTTTCAAGAAAATAAATATTGAATTTCTGCACTGCATCCATTCATTTGCTTTAATTATCAGACATCAATGTCACTATTTTTTATTCTATACAGAGGATCATTTGACACGCAACTTATTCCATGACCACTCATCTAAATTTACAAACAAAAGGATTTCAAAATATTGAGTGCTTTAAAATTTTCAGCGCTTTTTTCCAGATAGATGCTTCATTGTCTTGTTCTAGACTGTTACTATCGAAGTGTAATTTCTAAGTGATCAACCGCTATGCAAGATTCAATTGAACAATATATGCAAACGGTAGGACAACAAGCACGCCAAGCTTCTCGCGTGTTAGCAAGCGCTTCTACCCAAATAAAAAACAATGCTTTATCTGCAATTTACACTGCTTTACAAGACAGTGAAGCTGCGATTTTAGCTGCGAACCAACTGGATATGACCCAAGGTCGTAACAACAATTTGGACAGTGCATTACTTGATCGCTTAGAACTCACCCCCACACGCTTTAAAGGCATGCTGCACGGCTTAAAAGATGTCATGAGTCTGGTCGACCCTATTGGGGAAATCACCGATTTAGCCTTCCGCCCTTCCGGAATTCAACTCGGTAAAATGCGTGTACCTTTAGGTGTTGTCGGCATGATTTACGAATCGCGTCCGAATGTTACCCTTGAAGCAGCAGCACTTGCGCTCAAGTCAGGCAATGCCATTATTTTACGTGGCGGTTCTGAAGCACTGCAATCAAATAAAGCCATTGCTGAAGCGATTCAACATGGATTAAAAACTTCAGGTTTACCTGAAACTTCAGTGCAAGTGATCAATACAGCTGATCGGGCCGCGGTCGGTCATCTGATTACCATGTCTGAATATGTGGATGTAATTGTTCCACGTGGAGGCAAAGGGCTGATTGAACGCGTGAGCAATGAAGCACGTATTCCGGTGATCAAGCATTTAGATGGCAATTGCCATGTCTTTGTTGAAGCACAAGCCGATTTGCAAAAAGCCTTACCGATCGCGCTGAATGCCAAGACCCATCGTTATGGCGTATGTAATGCCATGGAAACCCTGTTGGTCGATGAGAAAGTCGCGGAAGACTTCTTGCCAAGCATTGCTGAACTCTATGCAGAAAAACAGGTTGAACTGCGTGGCTGCCGCGAAACGCAGCGCATTCTAGGTTCAACTGTAAAACCTGCCAGCGAAGAAGATTGGTACACCGAATATTTAGGTCCAATTTTGGCGGTCAAAGTGGTCAGCGGTATTGATGAGGCGATTGATCATATCAACAAATATGGTTCACACCATACCGATGCCATCATTACTGAAAACTATAGTCTTGCTCGCCAGTTCTTGGCTCGCGTTGATTCAAGCTCGGTGATGATCAATGCCTCTACCCGTTTTGCCGATGGCTTTGAATATGGCCTAGGTGCAGAAATTGGCATCTCCACTGATAAGATTCACGCCCGTGGTCCAGTTGGTCTTGAAGGTCTGACTTCACAAAAATGGGTGGTGTTTGGGGATGGTCAAATTCGCCAATAAGTACAACCCTTAATAAAATCAGTGCTATGTTCAGCTTCAATAATGAGGGTGGACACAGCAACTACATTATTTTTAAGCTAAATTTTATAAGATGATAAAAATAATCATAAAAGGGAAAATGTGATGTTTTATTATTTAATGATCAGTACATTTTTATTGGCATTACTGGTTTCATTTGCGGTAATGAAAATTTTCTCTCATTCTATTAATCAGATTCTGGCGCGAATCATTAACGATCCCATTCATGAAGCCTGGGCAAAATACACCAAATTTGCCGGCATGGTTGTCGGTACATCGTCCGGCATTCGTATTTACGATATGGAAAAATACATCACCCCACTGACCTATACCGACAATGATAAAAAAATTGTCATTGAGCTCACACAGGAACGCTGGGTACTGGAAATTTATCGAACGATTATTGAAACCCTACAGGGCTTGGCCTGGATGATGCTGGTATTTTTTATGGTGGCGCTGATTGCCTATGTGATTGTACGTTGGTCAGAAATAAAGTATCAAAAGTAAATATTAAAACAACGCTTATCCCCTGCTCACAATTGACCATGCATGCTAGATTAGAGTAAAGCCAAACAGATATCTTATAATTAAGTACTATTTCATTAATAAATGAAATCTATCAACTGACAAATTTTAATTATTATTGTCTTAGCGGTCGATAGTGCTTAAGTCTAATCTGCTAAAGTCTAGCTTGTGGCTATAAAAACCAACATGGTACAACTATTAAATAGATCGGATGATGCCTAGCAAAATAAAGGTTAACGATCAGGGGTAATACAACAATTCAAGTACGATAATTTTCAGTTAAGGAATACGTCATGCCTAAATCAGTACTCGTCATCAATTGCGGATCTTCATCAATTAAGTTTGCACTTTTGCTTGAAGATAAAGAATTCCGCATCTATGGGTTGGCTGAAAACTTGGGTACGCCTGAAGCGCGCATCAAGGGCGTGACTGTAGGCAATGAACCTGTGGATATTCGTATTCCGAATGCTGATCACAAAGAAGCGTTAGAAGTCGGTTTAGAACGTCTAGCCAATTATAAACCCGATGCAATCGGTCATCGTATTGTGCATGGTGGTACGCTCACCAAAGCTGAATTATTGACTGATGATATTATTGAAAAAATTCGTGAAGCAACGCCACTTGCCCCGCTCCACAACCCTGCACATTTAGTCGGTATTGAAGCAACCAAACGTCTTTTCCCCGACTTACCGCAAGTCGCCGTATTTGATACAGCTTTTCACCAAACCATGCCGGAACATGCTTTCCGTTATGCATTGCCAAAATTCTTATATACCGAGCATAATGTCCGCCGTTACGGTTTCCACGGCACAAGCCATGCCTATGTATCGGAACGCGGTTCAGAACTGGCAGGCAGCTTCAAACAAGGCGGCTGGTTAACGGCTCACCTCGGTAACGGCAGCTCGACGTGTGCGATTTGGAATGGTGAAAGTGTTGATACCTCTATGGGTCTCACTCCGCTTGAAGGTATCGTGATGGGAACCCGTAGTGGTGATGTTGACCCAAGTATCCATAGTTTCTTGGCCAGCAACCTAGGCTGGGACATTTATAAAATTGACAAAATGCTAAATAGCCAAAGTGGTTTATTGGGTTTATCGAATAATCTATCCAATGATATGCGCACCTTAATTGAAGCCTCTGAACAGGGCAATGAAGATGCCGCGATTGCCATTGAAGTATTCTGCTACCGCCTCGCTAAATCTCTTGCAGCCTTAAGCTGTGGCTTGCCGCGTATCGATGGTCTGTTCTTTACCGGTGGTATCGGTGAAAACTCTGCCTATATCCGTGAAAAAACATTGGCATACCTCCCGCACTTCGGTTTCAACTTAAGCAAAGAACAAAACGACAACTTGAAACGCGGAACAGAGGGTCGTATAGACGCAGGTACCGGTCCTCAAATCTGGGTTGTTCCTACCGATGAAGAAGGTCGCATTGCACAAGAAACTGAAAATGTTGTGAATGAGGTGAGTCAAGCCGCTGCAAAAAAGTTTGAAGCAGATGTTGCGATGGCTTAAGCCATCGCACATTTTATGATGCTCATCACTGAATCCTTTTTATTTAGAATCAAGCTATGAAAACAATTTTATTAGTTCCAACCGGGGAAGGCGTAGGGTTAACTTCAGCCAGCCTGGGTTTAGTCTATGCTTTGGAATGCCAAGGGGTAAAAGCCGGTTTTCTTAAACCATTTTCACAAGAACAAAATCAACAACCAGATGGTACAACAGCGCTGTATCGTCATTTATCAAATAGTGAAACAGTTGAACCGATTTCTTATGCCAAATTAATTCAGCAAATTAATCAAGATGAAAGTGATGAGCTACTCGAAGAAGCAGTACGTCTGCATCGTCAGATTGCCAAGAATCACGACTTGATTATTGTTGAAGGCTTACTACCGAACAGTCGGGATGCTTTTGCTTCTGAAATGAATGCGACTTTGGCGCAAGCACTCGATGCCAAAGTCATTATTGTCAGCAATGCCGATATTAATACGCCGGAATTGAGCGCGGAAAAAGTCGAAAATCAGTTACGCTATTTTGGCGGTGCCTCTTCTACCCGTATGGCGGGCATCTTGTTTATGCGCACCAAAGGCTTGCATGAAGATTCTGCTCAGGTGCCGGTCACATTTGACCCCAGTTTACGCCTGATTGGTGAGACCCAAAAATTTGTTACAGCAATTCAAAAAACTCATCCCCATCTGGGTTCCGAAAAACTTCCAGTGATTGGCTTAGTGCCCTTCAGCGACACCTTAAGTGTCCCGCGAATTTCGGATCTGGCTTCGCATATTTCAGCTGAATGGATTAACCAGGGTGAAGCATCAAAGCGTCGTGTATTGCACAGCAGTTTAATTGCCTCAAACATTGAACATGAACTGAATAAATTTGTGGCCGGTGAACTGATTATTAGTGCCTCTGACCGTATAGATGTTTTACTGGCAAGTAGCCTCGCTAGCAGCAACGGCATTCCTCTAGCCGGCTTGGTGTTAACTGAACACCATGAGCCAAATGCTTCGGTTTTAGCTTTCTGCCAGACTGCTATCAAAAATGGTTTACCGATTCTGCATACACCGCTCAGTACCTTTGAAACGGCACAAAGACTTTCAAATTTAAGCAATGAAATTCCAATTGATGATACTGAACGCGCAGAGCAAGTCAGCCGTTTCGTATCAAGTCACCTGAATGCAGACTGGATTGCCCTACTGCTAAATGGTTCTTATAAGCCTCGTTTATCGCCGTCTGCTTTTCGTCATGAGTTGGTTCAAAAATCCATTACAGCAAAAAAACGGATTGTTTTACCGGAAGGTGATGAACCACGTACTATTCAAGCGGCTGCCATTTGTCAATCGCGTGGTATCGCACGCTGTGTGTTATTGGCAAAACCTGAAGTTGTGATTGAAATTGCCAAAGCGCGTAATATCGAATTGCCGCACGATCTTGAAATTATCGATCCTGACCTCATTCGTGAAAACTATGTGTCGAAAATGGTGGAATTGCGCAAAGGTAAAATTAACGAATTACAAGCGCGTGAGCAATTACAAGATACCGTGGTACTCGGTACGATGATGCTTGCCCTCGATCAAGTTGATGGTTTGGTATCGGGCGCAGTACATACCACTGCCAATACAGTTCGCCCTGCCTTCCAGCTGATTAAGACCGCACCTGATTACTCATTGGTATCCTCTGTGTTCTTTATGTTGTTACCGGATGAAGTCTACGTTTACGGTGACTGTGCAATTAACCCAGATCCAGATGCCACAGAACTAGCTGAAATCGCAATTCAATCTGCCGATTCTGCCAAAGCCTTTGGCATTGACCCGCGTATTGCCATGATTTCTTACTCAACCGGTACTTCGGGTACAGGTGCAGATGTAGAGAAAGTGGCTGAAGCAACACGCATTGCTAAAGAACGTCGTCCTGATTTGCTGATTGATGGTCCACTTCAATACGATGCAGCATCCGTTGAAAGTGTAGGCCAATCCAAAGCACCAGGTTCGCCAGTTGCCGGCCGTGCCAATGTGTTTATTTTCCCGGATTTAAATACCGGTAACACCACCTACAAAGCCGTACAGCGTGCTGCAAATGTAGTAAGTGTGGGACCAATGCTGCAAGGTTTAAATAAACCGGTCAATGACTTGTCTCGTGGTGCTTTGGTGGATGATATTGTGTTCACAATTGCCTTAACAGCGATTCAAGCAGAGCAACAAGCTGCTCAATAACGTTTAAATTTTAGTTTTCCAAGCCATCTGATTGAAAAATCGGGTGGTTTTTTTATGATGTATAGGCTGATTTTAAACTCATCAAGATTGAAAACAACTCATTGTATTCATGCTTAATTTAAAATTAGAGCTTAAAAATATTAGGACCCGGATAAACACGGACTATGATCCTGTTGAGACAGCAAGCTTATGCCTGAATATTTATCATAATTTCTCTAAATTCTATGACAGTGCTCATGATGAAATTATGCGTTTAATTGCTATGGATAGGGGTGAAGAGTTTTATTTTGAAAAAGAACAAGCACTACATATAATAGACTTTCTCATTGATCAGCATGAATGCTTTTAGAATTTTTTATAGGCAACATTCTTTTCAGTAAGATCAGGTATGTGCAAAGCTGATCTATAGCACCTTGAATATAGAATTAGAAACATTAATTGATCAATTCAGCTTTGACTTTGACCATATTGATAAAAAAGATGGGACTCAATTTTTCTTTAGCAGCCACACTGTATGCCCGGCACAGTCGGGATCTTCCGCAACCATTTTCACGACTTTAAAATCATGATCATTCAATAACTGCGTATATTCATCTGGCGACAAACTGGCATGATACAAAGCGTCGCCAAACAGCTCTCCAATGGCTTCTCCATGACTTGACCCACTGCTAAACATCAATGCAGCATTGGGCTTGCTATGCTGCTGAAATATTGAAAACATCGCTCGTTGATCATCAGGAGTCAGATGAAAAAAACTGTCCCACGCTAAAATGCCTTGAAACTTTTGTCTTAAACTTATCTGACGCATGTCTGCCTGAATCCAGCTCTGTTCAGGAAAATTTTGTTGTGCCATTTCAATCATGACTTCAGAACTATCCACACCCACTACGGAATGACCTTGTGCAATTAAATAGGCAGCAATAGGTTTTGCTGAACTACAGCCTAAATCAAGGATTGTTGAGTGTTCTGGAATAAGTGAAAGAAAATGATCGAGCCATGCTTTCTCATAAAGCAATTGACCACGCAATTCTGTCCATGCACGGGCATGTTTTTTATAGATTTCAATTATATTTTGTGCATATTAGGAGTGATCTTTCATCAGCGAAGTTTTCATATTGTTAAAATAGTATACGCAGATTTAGATCGACATTTGAAGATTTGAATTTATAGGAAGTTATTAGAATGAAAAAACTAAAGCAAAAAAAAAGAAGATAGAGCTTAAGCCTGATCTTCTTTTTGACCGTAAATCCATGTCGCTGCGATATATAAAGAGAAACCAACAACTGAAACAACTGCAGTAATCATATGCTTCTTACACTCTAGATTTGATGAGCTTATTATGTAAAAGTTTTATGACAACTTTATGACAATACTGTCATATTTTACACAACTTGAAATCACTATATTAGTTTATACTTTTCAAATACTTAATATAAAAACAACCTCATAATATTTTAATAAATATTTTAAATACTCTATTTAGCCTCAAATATGACAGCCTTTTTTCAAATTTATGACAGATACCCTGACAAAAATGAAAGTGAACTGGAGCTGAAATTCGCTATTAAACTTTTGGCCAAAAAGCAGTCAAAACACCCACAGAACTTGCTTTTTATCTTATAATTTAGCCCGCTAGCTAACAGCCCGCTCAAGAGATATTTGATATGACAACTATTATCAAGCAAGATGACTTGATCACATCAGTAAAAGATGCGCTTCAGTTCATTTCTTACTATCATCCACAAGACTTCATCCAAGCGATGAGCCGTGCTTATGATCGTGAAGAGAACAAAGCCGCAAAAGATGCTATTGCACAAATCTTAATTAACTCTCGTATGTGTGCAGAAGGTCATCGCCCGATCTGCCAGGATACCGGGATTGTTAACGTATTTCTTGAAGTTGGTTTAGACGTTAAATTTGATTTAAGCATGAGCTTGGATGACGCGATTAACGAAGGGGTACGTCAGGGTTATTTAGAAAACTCGAACATTCTTCGCGCATCAGTTCTAGCGGATCCTGCTTTTGGTCGTAAGAACACCAAAGACAACACACCTGCTGTGATCCACTACAAACTCGTACCGGGTGACAAAGTCGATATTACTGTGGCTGCTAAGGGTGGCGGTTCAGAAAATAAATCTAAACTTGCGATGTTAAATCCATCTGACTCAATCGTGGACTGGGTACTTAAAACTGTTCCAACCATGGGTGCAGGCTGGTGTCCTCCTGGTATGCTCGGTATCGGGATCGGTGGTACTGCTGAAAAAGCCATGATGCTTGCCAAAGAAGCATTGATGGAAGAAATTAACATGGACGAGTTGCTTCGTCGTGGTCCACAAAGCCAACTTGAAGAACTTCGAATCGAAATCTTCGAAAAAGTAAATGCTTTGGGTATTGGTGCACAAGGTCTTGGCGGTTTAACGACTGTTCTCGATATCAAAATCAAAGATTACCCTTGCCATGCTGCGGGCAAACCAGTCGGTATGATCCCGAACTGTGCTGCAACGCGTCATGCCCACTTCCAGTTAGATGGTTCAGGTGTTGCTCATATTCAGGCGCCTAAACTTTCTGACTATCCTGCTGTAACTTGGGATTCTTCTACTTCTAAACGCGTTGACCTAGATAACATTACTCAAGAAGAAATGAACTCTTGGCAACCAGGTGACACATTACTTCTTAACGGTACAATCTATACCGGTCGTGATGCTGCGCACAAACGTATGGTTGACATGATCAATAACGGTGAAGAGCTTCCTGTAGACCTTAAAGGTAAATTCATTTACTACGTTGGCCCTGTCGATCCTGTTGGTGATGAAGTGGTTGGTCCTGCTGGTCCTACAACGGCTACACGTATGGACAAATTCACACGTCAAGTTTTAGAACATACTGGTTTGTTCGGTATGATTGGTAAAGCGGATCGTGGCCCTACTGCTATTGAAGCAATTAAAGATAACAAAGCAACTTATTTGATGGCTGTCGGTGGCGCTGCCTACCTGGTATCTAAAGCTGTTCGTCAAGCTGACGTTGTTGCATTTGCTGACTTGGGTATGGAAGCGATCTACAAATTTGTAGTGGAAGATATGCCTGTATCTGTAGCAGTAGATGTGAATGGTACTTCTATTCACGCAACTGCACCAAAAATCTGGCAAGCGAAAATTGGTAAAATTCCAGTAGTTGATGCTGCTGCGGTTTAATTTTCCAAGCGAAAAAAGCACCCATTCGGGTGCTTTTTTATTTCTATAAAAAAATATTTCTTACTCAACCAATAATTCGTCTTTCTTTTCAAATTCAGAAATATGTATTTACCACGTTCGCGGATCCCACATCTTAAAGGGTGCAGTCAGTTGAACATCTTCCGCAGGATCATATTTTACCGGTTTAAGTTTTTGCGCTTTTTTACGTACCTTACCTGTATTTGAATCTTGGGCCACAAAATTATAACTTTCCGACTTTAACTGGGTGAATGCGATTTCGTTTAAGCCTGTTTTTTCAGACACAATCATCAATGGTCCAGAAACCTCACGACGGGTACTTAAATTTTCTTCATCATATTTAATAAAATAAGACTGCCCCGCTTCCACGGTAAAATCTAAATATTTAGGCTTTTGAAAATGCTGTGCACCTAGTGGACGGCTACTCGATAAACGATAGGTTCCTGTGGGCAATTCCATCCAGTAATAGTGATTATTCAAGAGACTTGGAATACGCTCACTATTAACAAAAAGACTGGATGCCACAATTTCTTGACGATTCCATTTACTGTCAGGGCGGTACATATACACAATGGCAGCTTGATCATTTTGTGCTTGTACAGGCTGAAAGCGCTGTCCTAATTTTTGATTGACCCAAGCCCCAATGGTAAACATCCCCAGACGGTGCTGCTCAATAAAGCCAGGTTCGCTGTTAAAGTCTACAGGTTTTAAGGTTGATGTTACTTGAGCATGTTCAACAGCAGACTTGCCATGACAACCCATTAAAATAATACTTGCACAGACCGCAATACAGACTCCACGCATGATTTTCCCTCACCGCGTATTTTTTATTTTTGTACTCAATTAAACATTTAATTTTTCGCTATATTGATCGCGACATTAATTTTCTTCGTTGATTTTATTTAGGCATTCACGCCTAGTGATTGAGATTAACATTGAGTTTTATTTTTGGAAATAAAAAACGTGCGAAAAGACCAGTTTTCCGCACGTTTCAGACGAATAGCGAGTTAAGCAGATTTAGAATTTATAACTTTAAAATCTACTTTAGGCGCAGCTTCAGTCTCTGTTTTAGGTTGACGCTCTGCCTTTAACTCTGGCTTTCCTTCACCACTAATCACCGCATCATTTACAATCACGGTACCAACATCGGTACGGCTTGGTAAATCATACATAGTTTCAAGTAAAGAATTTTCCAGGATTGAACGCAGACCACGTGCCCCTGTATTACGCTCTAAGGCTTTTTTCGCAATAGCACGCAATGCAGAATCTTCAAACACCAAGTCAACATTTTCCATATCGAATAAATATTGGTATTGGCGGGTTAAGGCATTTTTTGGCTCGGTCAGAATCTGCATAAGGGCTTCTTCATCCAACTCTTCCAAAGTTGCAATAACCGGTAGACGACCAATGAATTCTGGAATTAAACCAAATTTCACCAAGTCATTTGCTTCCACTTGACGGAATAAATCGGACAATTTTTTACTTTCGTCTTTTTTCTTCACGTCTGCAGTGAAACCGATCCCGCCTTTTTCTTGACGTTGTTGTACAATTTTCTCTAAACCTGAAAATGCACCGCCACAAATAAACAAGATATTCGAAGTATCAATCTGAATGAACTCTTGTTGCGGATGCTTACGACCACCTTGGGGTGGAATTGAAGCAACCGTACCTTCGATCATTTTTAATAACGCTTGCTGAACACCTTCACCCGATACATCACGGGTAATCGACGGGTTTTCAGACTTGCGGGTAATCTTGTCGATTTCATCGATATAGATAATGCCCTTTTGCGCTTTTTCTACATCGTAATCAGCTTTTTGAAGAAGTTTCTGTACGATGTTTTCAACGTCTTCACCCACATAACCTGCTTCGGTTAGAGTCGTTGCATCTGCCATGGCAAATGGAACATCTAGAAGACGTGCTAGAGTTTGTGCAAGTAAAGTCTTACCTGAACCTGTAGGTCCAACCAGCAGAATATTACTTTTTGCAAGTTCTACCGCCTCATCAGATTTATGACCTGAATTGGTGACTTTTAAACGTTTGTAGTGGTTATACACTGCAACTGAAAGCGTTTTTTTCGCAACATCTTGACCAATGACATATTGATCTAATGCAGCACGAATTTCATGTGGTTTTGGCAAAGGCTTAGTTGCCCAATCACCCGATTCTACTTGTTGACTGGTCTGGACTAAATCTAAGCATACGTCCACACACTCATTACAGATGTAAGCGTCTTCACCTGCAATCAGTTTCCCGACTTCAGACTGCGTTTTACCGCAAAATGAACAATGCTTTTGTCCTTGAGGATGTTCGGACATATTTACTCCAATATTAAAATCTGAAAATTATGGACGTTTACTTAACACTTCATCCACGAGACCGTATTCTTTAGCAGCTTGTGCTGTCATAAAGTTGTCACGGTCAGTATCTCTAGCAACAGTTTCATAGTCTTGACCACTATGCTCTGCCATTAAACGGTTTAAACGTTCTTTGATGAATAGAATTTCACGTGCGTGAATTTCAATATCCGATGCTTGACCACGGAAACCACCGAGTGGTTGGTGAATCATGACACGGGCATTTTCCAAGCAATAACGTTTGCCTTTTGCACCGGCATTCAACAAGAATGCACCCATAGATGCCGCTTGACCCATACAATAAGTTACTACATCTGGTTTAATAAACTGCATGGTGTCATAAATGGCCATGCCGGCAGTTACAGACCCACCTGGTGAATTAATATAAAGGTGTATATCTTTATCTGGGTTCTCTGCTTCTAAAAACAACATCTGCGCAACAATTAAGTTCGCCATGTTGTCTTCAACTTCACCGCTCATAAAGATGACACGCTCACGTAAAAGACGTGAAAAAATATCAAAAGAACGCTCACCACGAGACGATTGTTCTACGACCATTGGTACTAAAGCGCTATTAATTGTTGGAACATACATACGTTATTTATTCCTAAATTTTTTGTTACTCAACTCATAGTCACAATATGAGGGATAATTGTCGAAATTGCAAAATATTCCCAATTAAATAACAGATATTTTTTGCATACGCATTATTAATACAAGCCACGCTCAGTATAAGCCAATGCATAAAAAAAGGCGCATGATGCGCCTTTTTTCGATCAGCTAAACTTAGCCTTGTTGACGAGCTTGTTGCTCTTTCAACAATTCTTCGTAGCTTACCGCTGTATCAGTCACTTTAGCAGACGCTAAAATGTGATCAACAATTTGATCTTCTAACACAACCGCTTCGATTTGAGCACGTTGCTGTTTGTCATTTTTGAAGTATTCAATCACTTCAGTCGGGTCTTCGTAAGAAGAAGCCATGTCGTCGATGTAAGCTTCAACGCGAGCAGGATCAACTTCAATTTTAGCATCCGCTAAAACTTTGCTCACCAACACACCCAATTTAACTGCTTTTTGAGCTTGTTCTTTGAACAAGTCATCTGGAAGCATGCTGCTGTCAAATGCTTGCGCACCTTGAGCACCAAATTGTTGAGTGAATTGTTGAATCATTTGTTGACGTTGACGGTCAATTTCTTGAGCCAACATAGATTCAGGAACTTCAACTTCGTTTGCAGCTACAAGCGCATCAAAAGTCGCAGCTTTAACTTGATTACGAAGACCGTTCTTCACTTCACGATCCATGTTTTTGCGAACGTCAGCTTTTAATTTTTCAACGCCTTCTTCTTCAGTTAAACCAAAGGTTTTCAAGAATTCAGCATCAATTTCTGGAAGTTTTGGTTTTTCAACCAGTTTCACAGTAATTTTGAACTGTGCAGCTTTACCAGCAAGGTTTTCAGCTTGGTAGTCTTCAGGGAAAGTAACATCAATCACTTTCTCTTCGCCTTTCTTCATTCCAACAATACCGTCTTCGAAGCCAGGAATCATGCGACCAGAACCTAAAACAAGTTTAAAGTCTTCAGCAGTACCGCCTTCAAACTTTTCACCGTCAACAGTACCTTCGAAATCGAAAGTTACTTGCATGTCTTTTTTAGCCATGCCTTTGGTTTCAGCCCAACCTTGACGCTGTTTCTGAAGATTTTCAATCATTTGGTCAACGTCTTTGTCGTTAACTTCAGTTGTTTTACGTTCAACTTCCAAAGCGTCAAAAGCTTTCACTTCAACTTCTGGATAAACTTCTACAGTTGCTTCATAAACAAGAGCATCTTCTTTATTTTCAACTTTATCAATGTTTGGCATGCCAACAGCATTGATTTTTTCTTGCTGAATTGCTTCGAATACTGTGTCACGAATTACATCGTTCACAACTTCTTGATAAATACCCGCGCCATATTCACGACGTACAACATTCAAAGGCACTTTACCTGGACGGAAGCCGTTGATCTTCACAGTTTTAGCAGTGCGTTTTAAACGAGCTTCAAATTGCTCGTTCACACGGCTCGTCGGTACAGATACATTTAAACGACGGGCAACGCCCGAAACCGCTTCAGAAGTTACTTGCATGGCTTCCTCGATATAGAAATAGTAATTGCAATTTTGAAAGTGCCATATTATATGACAACATTGGAAGATATACAAAACAGGATGATTTAACCATTAAATTTTAAGCTTTCTTCCGATAAAAATCCGTTTTTATTTCAATTTCCTCACATTTCACTGACCAAACACCTTCATTTTGTATGCGCTTTAGCTTTAATAGTAATTTTTTTAAAGTTTGCTTCATTTTGATTCTTTTTTTTTAATTTAATTTATGCATCCAATATTAGAGTTACATCACGTCCTGTTCACAATAGAAAAAATGTGCTTTCACTTGCCACAATCCTGCTCATTGAAAGTCATTTTTTTATGTGGTCTTTCTAGAATCCTTTTCATATTTATCATCTAAAGCCAAAACGGCTGAACTTTGTGTAATTTAATTACAGAGCTCTAGATTGAAGTTGAATCGCCTCTTATTTGTTTAGTTATTCAGCTCATAGAAATTTTCTGAAAATAAGACCATGTATTTTGAAGCTAAGCTTACTTTTTACTTTTGGCATGAGTCTCGAATTCAAAATACATGTAATGAGTCTATATTTTGATATTTAAATCAAAATCTTTCAAATAAATGCAACCTACTCGATCTAGTAAACACGATGTAACATTAAATTAACGGTTCGGCATCATGAATTGCTTAAAAAGTTCTCAATACTTGCATGATTAAAATTCACAATCAATAATCTAAAATTAAATGTTTTTATAGATATAAAATTAAAATCAAAAACTTAGCTAAATATTGCTACATTCTTTTATTTAATAAATAGATCAATAAAAATATAATGATCGCAAACTACAATTAAAATCAATAGTTATACAAAATAAGAATCATTATTATTCTCATACATTTTCACAGTACACATTTTGAGTAAGAAATGGCCTTCATTAAAACACGCAAAAAAATCGTATCTTCTGCGATTGTGTCATCACTTTCAGTCATGGCAGGGAATGTAATTGCACAAGATCAAGTTGCTCAACTTGATACTATTCGTATGCAAGCAGAAGCTGAACAAACACTAAAAGTAGATAAATCTGCGAATTCCAAGTTTGTCGCTCCCCTGCTTGATACGCCTAAATCAGTTTCTATCATTTCTAAACAGCTGATTGCCGATACTCAAGTCACAACTTTAAGCGATGCGTTGCGTACTGTACCTGGGATTACTTTGGGTGCGGGTGAAGGTGGGAACCCAAATGGCGATCGTCCATTTATTCGTGGTTATAACTCTGAAAGTTCAATGTATGTGGATGGCGTGCGTAGCTCAACTTCGCAAAACCGTGAAATGTTTGCCGTAGAACAGGTTGAAGTGACTAAAGGTTCTGCATCTGCAATGGGTGGTGCGGGTACAACGGGTGGTAGCATCAACATGATTTCTAAGGTTGCTAAAAAAGGTGACTTTTTAGAAGGTTCTGTTGGTGCAGGTACAGACAATTACCAGCGTATTACCTTAGATGGTAACAAGGATTTTGGTAATGGTATTGCAGCTCGTGTTGCAGTTTTAGGTCATCACAATGAAAAAGCAGGTCAAGCCGATGGTGCTGAATACAAACGTGCAGGTATTGCACCGAGCATTACTTTTGGCTTAGATACCCCAACTCGTGCCACTTTAAGCTACTACTACTTAAAATCTGATGATACTCCAGATTCAGGTGTTCCATATTGGAATTCTTCTGATAATACAGCGACAGGTAAACCGCTAGATGTAAAACAAGGTGTTTACTATGGCTGGTTAGATCGTGATTTCCAAAAACAAGAAAATCAAAGTGGTACTATTAAATTAGAGCACGATATAACTGAAAATATTACATTGAGTAATACTGCGGTATATAGTAAATCAGATAATAACTATCTTTGGACTCAACCCGATGATAGTCAAAAGAATATTGCAAATGGTAAAGTTTGGCGTCGTGTTAATACCAATCTAACAACTACTGATAGTTTTACTGATCAGTTATCTTTAGCAGGTAAATTTAATACAGGCTCACTTAAGCACAGCTTTAATGTGGGCGCTGAATACAGTAAACAAGATTCTAATCGTGGTACCAACATCGTTACCGATCCAAATACATCTATAATTGGTGGTAGTGGTACAACTAACGCATGTACTTTAGCGAATTCAAATGGTTGGTGTACAGATGCATTTAACCCTAACTCTAAAGACTCTTGGTTAGGAAATATTACAGCAAATCCAAATGTAACCAATATTATATCTAAAACACAGTCTATCTATGCCCTAAATAATATTGAAATCACGCCACAGTGGCTATTAGATTTGGGTGTGCGTTGGGATAAATTTGACACTGATGTTAAGTACAATAAAGATTCTGGAACAATCAAAGCTGGTACAGCTTATGACTCAAGCAATGATTTCTTTAACTATCAAGCTGGTTTAACATTCAAACCTACTGAGAATAGTAGTATTTATGCAAGCTATGCGACTTCTGCAAACCCTGTTGGTGTTGATGCAGGTGATGGCTCAGAAGGTATAAGTGTTCCTGGTCGAAATACAACTGATGAACAATCTAGAGCTATTAACAACCTAAAACCAGAAGAAGTTAAAACTTATGAAATTGGCACAAAATGGGATGTGCTGAATAATAAGTTAAATTTAACCGCAGCTATTTTCCGTACTGAAAAAGAAAATACACGTGCATTAGATACTGATGGTTTTACTCGTAATGTTGGTAAAACTCGTGTGGATGGTATTGAACTTGGTGCGAACGGCAATATAACGGATAAATGGGCTGTATCGGCGGGTTATACTTATTTAGACAGTGAAATTGTTGATGCTGGATTTGTAAATACTGCTGCAACTGGTCAACCTGCGGTATATGTACCAAGCCCAACAAATGGCAACCAAGTTCAAAACGTGGCGAAAAACTCTGCAACACTTTGGACAACTTACCAAGTACACCCGCAACTTAATTTAGGTGTTGGCGCAATTGCAATGGACAAAGTCTATGGTGATGCAGCAAATACTAAATTTGTTCCAGGTTATGTTCGCTACGACGCAATGGCGCGTTATAACGTGAATAAAAATGTTGATTTACAACTTAACGTAAACAATCTGTCTAACGAACGCTACTTCACCAAGGCATATGCATCTCACTATGCAACTGAAGCAGAAGGTCGTAGCGCAGTATTATCGCTGAACTTCAAATACTAAGTTCAATTAAAACCATAAATTAATTATGGATTTAATCTAAAATAGCCTCATAATAATGAGGCTATTTTTATAGCTAAAAGAATTCATTCTTGCAAAGGTGTATTGCCGTGATCCATCATATTCCTAACGTACTGACTAAAGAACAAGTTCAATATTTCCGTGAAGAAATGAGTAAAATTGAATGGGTCAATGGTAAAGTCACTGCGGGTACGCTTTCGGCCACAGTCAAACAAAATCAACAGCTTCCGGAAGATCTTCCGCTAACCCATCATTTAAGTACCATTATTTTAGAATCATTAGGACAGCATGCTTTATTTTTGTCTGCCGCCATTCCTTTAGACATTATTCCTCCGCTGTTTAATCGCTATGAAAATAATGAAGCCTTTGGTTTTCATGTCGACAATTCAATTCGTCGAATCCGAGGAACCAATGAGCGCTTAAGAACTGATCTGTCCTGTACGGTTTTTTTAAGCGAGCCAGAAGAATATGAAGGGGGCGATTTAGTCATTGAAGACACGTATGGCTACCATGAAGTCAAACTGCCGGCCGGCGACATGATTCTCTACCCATCGACCAGTTTGCATGAAGTGACAGCTGTCACCTCAGGCTGCCGTATTGCCTCATTTTTTTGGCTACAAAGTATGATTCGTGATGAAGCCAATCGTCATATGTTGTTTAATTTAGATCAATCTATTCAAAACTTACGCATACAGCTGGGTGATCAACATGACGAAGTGATCAAACTGACCAATCTTTATCATAATTTAATGCGTAAATGGGCTGAACTTTAAGCTTGAATAATGCAAAAAAGAAAAAGGCTGCTGCAACTTAATATCAGGTAGCCTCACCCTTAAATTATAAGTATTGGATTTTTAATAATTTTATTTTTGAGTCAAATTCAACTTTACTAGTATCTTATTTCTATTTAAAAATTAATATCTTAGCTAATAAAAAAATCTAAATTAAGTCATATTCCCATCCAACCTCATAATAATTAAGCAATTCTCACTATTAATAATAATTCGCATTAATTATTACAAGCCATAACATTACAAGCCATAACAATGTTTCCACTTTTGCTGTTATTTTACCCACGTTAAAATGGCATTGAAGTCGTCAAAGGTCTTTCTGGTGCAGAAGCAAGTCGTGGATCGGCATCAGGTTATATTAACGTCGCCAAAAAACTTCCTCAGACAGAAGATAGTCGAGAAATCTCTGCAACTTATAAGACCGCTAAGCATGGACGTCTGACTGCCGACATTAACGAGGTAATTAATAATGGCAGTGCTTTTCGCTTAAATGCAATGGGACAAGACGGCGGTGTGGACGGTCGCGATTATATTGAAAATAATAGCTGGGCTATTGTCCCTTCAATTGCCTTTGGCTTAGATAGCCCTACACGCCTGTATCTCTATTCGCAACATGTCCGTCAACGTAATATTCCAGATGGCGGTATTCCCACCGTAGCAATGAAAAATTTTTACAATACAGATGCAGCTTTAACTTCAGCACCTAACGTCAACCGTGAAAATTATTATGGTCAGGTAAATGATCATGAAGATGTCGATGCGGATATGTTCACGGCAAAGATTGAAACTGAGTTCGCGGAAAATGTAAAACTGACCAATATGACCTGTTTAGGCAAAACCCATATGTAACGTGTATTAACCGGGATTAATAGCCTGAGTACTAACAGTTCAAGCAATCAGAATGACTGGAAACTAAGCCGTTCTCGTCAAGGGTGGATCAGGAAAATAAGATTCTGGCGAACCAGACGACTTTAAATTTAACTTTAAAAACTGGCGCCATTGAAAATGATGTGTTTGCAGGTCTAGAGTTTCTAAAAGAACAGCAATATAACAAAACCATGACCCCACAAATGTCCGGACAAACCGCCATCACCCCCCGACAAATTTATATCATCCTGATCGAAATCAGATATTAACCGGTTTATTTATAACGGTGGCTACACCAACGGTGAAACGGATACTGCTGCTGCTTATTTGTTTGATACGCTTAAATTCGGTGAACGCTTCCAGCTAAATGGGGGGGCCGTATTGATTATTACGATGCACTAACTGTCAATACGGATGCAACCACACTTGCGATTACCCCTATACCAACCATGCTTTCAGCACATGACACCCTGCTTAGCTGGAAACTCGGTGGTCTATATAAACCCATATCTTATAGCAGTGTCTCTGCTTCTGCTTTAGCTGCAACAGCGGTCTGTATTGCTCGACCTTATATTTCTGGTTTAGCCGTAGCAGGTGCTTTAGGCATCGCGTATGTAATTAAAATTTTAAAGGAAGAATTTGAGAGTAGCATGGCTTTAGCAGGAACTGTGACATTAAACCAGATCTCTTTCGATTATATTTTTCACAATTAACCAAATTAATGGAAAATATTTTCTACAAAGCTGCTGTAAACGCAAAAATAGAAAATTATTTTCGGAATAAGTGGATTAATATTTAGTTATAGATTTGCAAGATCTGCGCTAAAGCTAAATCATCAGAATGCATTGGTTTTATTACAACTTTCGACTAATGTCTTCCAGTGACAGACTTGTAAATTGCTAGAATAGACACAATCTATATTCGTAGTACGTTGCCGTTATCCACGACTTAAGCAATGCATGCTACACAAGGAGTTACCTCATGATGTTGGCTGATCCAAGTAAAAAATACCGTCGCATGTATCAACGTGTAGACTTGCCAGACCGTCAATGGCCAAATAATGAAATCAATAAAGCGCCCATTTGGATGAGTACCGACCTTCGTGACGGTAACCAAGCGATTTTCGAACCAATGGATATGGAACAGAAATTTAAAATGTTCCAGATGTTGGTAAAAATTGGCTTTAAGCATATTGAAATTGGTTTCCCTTCTGCATCGCAAATTGACTTTGACTTCACCCGTAAATTGATTGAAGAAAATCATATTCCAGATGACGTTTACATCGAAGTTTTGGTTCAGGCGCGTGATCACTTGATTCAACGTACTTTTGAATCTTTAATCGGTGCAAAACGTGCGATCGTGCATATCTACAACTCAAACTCCCCGACTTTCCGTGAAAAAGTGTTGAATGTCGATGTTGCCGGTGCCAAAAAATTGGCAGTAAATGCAGCGACCAAAGTAAAAGAATATGCAGCGCAATATCCAAATACTGAATTTGTATTCCAATACAGTCCAGAATGCTTCACAGCGACTGAATTAGAAGTGGCAAAAGATGTTTGTGATGCGGTGACTGAAATCTGGGAAGCATCGCCGACCAATAAAGTGATCTTAAACTTACCTGCGACAGTAGAAGTGTCAGGTCCGCATGTGTATGCCGACCAAATTGAATGGATGCACCGCAACATTCAACGTCGTGATGGCGTAATCATTTCAGTTCACTGTCACAATGACCGGGGTTGTGGTATTGCCGCTTCAGAATTGGCAATTATGGCCGGTGCTGACCGTGTCGAAGGTTGTGTATTTGGAAATGGTGAACGTACCGGTAACGTCGATGTGGCAGCGATTGCCTTGAATATGTATACCCAGGGTGTTGCACCAAACTTGGACTTCTCCAACATCAACGAAATCATTGCGACCGTTGAAGAATGTACAGGTTTGCCAGTGCATCCGCGTCATCCGTATGCTGGCGACTTGGTATTCACCGCATTCTCGGGTTCGCATCAAGATGCTATCAAGAAAGGTTTCGAGTTCCAGAAAACCCAAGAAATGTGGGATATGCCTTACTTGCCAATTGACCCTAAAGATTTAGGTCGTGATTATGATGCGGTGATTCGTGTCAATTCACAGTCAGGTAAAGGCGGTATTTCTTACTTGTTAGAATCAAATTACAATGTGGTGTTACCGCGCCGTTTACAAATTGAATTCTCGCAAGCGGTGCAGCAAGTAACGGATGAGCAAGCTAAAGAAGTTTCAGCACAAGATATTTGGGCTTTGTTCAAACAGAATTATGTTGCAACTAAAGATGGTCATTATTCTACCAAAAACTACAAATTGTCTGATGAAAATGGCAATCAGGTCATTGAGCTAGATATCGGCATTAATGGTGAAACCCAGCAATTACGCGGTGAAGGTAACGGTCCAATTTCTGCCATCTTGAATGCATTACAATTGCCAATTGATGTGTTGAACTATGAAGAACGTAGCATTGGCTCGGGTGCGCATGCCAAAGCATTGGCTTTAATTGAGCTTCAAGTGAAAGGCACTGGTAAATCTGCATTCGGTGCAGGTGTTCATGACAATATTGTGACTGCATCAATCGAAGCGATCATTGCCTGCACCAACCGTTTAATCGAGCAAGGTGTACTCAGCACAGAACAGGTTGCTGTGGCTACCGTATAAGTATTAGCAATAATATTTAGCACTAAAATGACTTTAGAAGGATACCCTCAAGTGGTATCCTTTTGTTTATACATCCTAAAGATTTAAGGCGAATTATTCCTGTGTCTTTTCCAACTGACTCAGTGGGTCTCGTTACCCCACAAAAGTTCTCATTCGAAGAGCCGTTAGAGCTTGAATGTGGTCGCATTCTCCCTCGTTTCGAAATCATGGTTGAAACCTACGGTACGCTTAATGCAGATAAATCCAATGCGATTCTGATTTGCCATGCGTTGTCCGGGCATCATCATGCTGCAGGCTATCATCATGAAGATGATAAAAAACCAGGTTGGTGGGATGCCTGTATTGGTCCCGGCAAAGCGATTGATACCTCTAAATTCTTTGTTGTTGCCCTCAACAACATTGGGGGTTGCAGTGGATCTACCGGCCCGATCTCGCCTAATCCTGAAAATGAAAACCGCCCTTATGGTCCAGATTTTCCTTTGGTCACCGTTCGTGACTGGGTCAAAACCCAAGCCATGCTGTCTGACCGTTTAGAGATTGAGGTGTGGTACTCGGTGATTGGCGGTTCGCTTGGGGGGATGCAAGCCATGCAATGGTCAGTGGATTATCCTGACCGTCTAAAAAATTGCGTGATCATTGCCAGTGCACCCAAACTGTCGGCACAGAATATTGCCTTTAATGAAGTGGCGCGTCAGTCGATTTTATCGGACCCAGATTTCCATAACGGCCGTTATTTGGAAAATGACAGCTATCCAAAACGTGGCCTCATTTTGGCGCGTATGGTCGGTCATATCACCTACCTATCTGAAGAAGCCATGAAACAGAAATTTGGCCGTGACTTAAAGTCGGGCAAGTTTATGTATGGTTTTGACGTCGAATTCCAGGTCGAAAGCTATTTGCGTTATCAAGGTGAGCAATTCAGCCGTAACTTTGATGCCAATACCTATCTGATTATGACCAAAGCACTGGATTATTTCGATCCTGCACGTGAATATGAGTTGTCTTTAACCAAGGCGATGGCGAATACCCAATGCCGTTTTCTGGTGGTTTCATTCACCACGGATTGGCGTTTTACCCCGAAGCGTTCACAAGAAATTGTGGATGCGCTGATCACCAATCATAAGCCTGTCAGCTATGTCGATATTGATGCAGAACAAGGCCATGACTCGTTCCTGTTCCCTATTCCGCTTTACGTTAAATCATTACGGGCATTTTTAGGTGGTGTAGAACACCTTGCAACAACCCCTAAGGAGACTGTGTAATGCGTATCGATCATCAATTGGCAGAGACCTGGATTAAACCTGATTCAAGCGTACTCGATTTAGGTTGTGGCGATGGTGAACTGCTGGCTCATATGGGTAAAAAGCACAATATTCGTGCCTATGGATTGGAAATTGATCAGGAAAAGATTGCAATTGCGGTCAGTCGAGGGTTAAATATCATCCAACAAGACTTGAATCTCGGTTTAAGCCGCTTTGCAGACCAGTCATTTGACTATGTTGTGATGGCACAGGCTTTGCAGGCAGTTGATGCACCAGACGTATTATTGCGTGATATGGTGCGTGTGGGGAAACAAGCAATTATTACCTTTCCAAACTTTGCGCATTGGAAGACGCGTTCTTTCTTGGCTTTAAAAGGAATGATGCCTGTTTCCAATGCTTTACCCTATATGTGGTATAACACACCTAATATCCACTTATGTACTTTCCGTGATTTTGAAGCACTTTGTGCTGAAAATGATATCCGGATTATTAATCGACTCGCCGTGAATGGGGATCAACAAGGTAGTTTACTCAGTAAACATGTCCCGAATCTGTTTGGTGAAGTCGCTATTTATCGAGTGAGCGCACTATGAAAAAAATATTATTAAGCACACTATTGTTTGGTTTTTTTAGCATTCAAGCCCATGCGGATTATGTTGCACCAGCACCGTCTATTTCCAGTCAAGCTGCACAATACTCTGTCATGGATATTAATAGCCTGATTAAGTCAGCAAAATCTGGTCAAGCCGCTGCGCAGTTTTATTTGGCGACCAAATATCAACTCGGCAAAGATATTCAAACAGATATACAGCAAGCTTTTGCATGGTACAAAGCCGCTGCGGACCAAGGTCTGACTGCTGCCCAATTGAATGTCGGTCGCATGCTGGCTGATGGTATGGGCACCAAAAAAGACGAAACTTTGGCGCGTAAATACTTTGAAAAAGCTGCAAGTCATGGTGACAACCGTGCCAGCTTTAATCTTGCCATGATGGAAGAGCAAAAGAAAAATTACGTTGGCGCATATCAATGGTATGAACTGTCTACCCGTGATGGCATGCTCGACAATAAAGTTATTTCATTGTCTGAAGGCAAGAAAACAGC
This sequence comes from Acinetobacter sp. SFB, assembly GCF_001647545.1. Classification (GTDB taxonomy): domain Bacteria; phylum Pseudomonadota; class Gammaproteobacteria; order Pseudomonadales; family Moraxellaceae; genus Acinetobacter. The sequence continues at coordinate 518,932 of NZ_LSZH01000011.1, read as the reverse complement.
TTTGGCTGCCAACTTAACTCAAGAGCAAATTCGTATGGCACGTGACCGTGCCGACAAATGGATTCAGGCTCAGTAATTTAGAAAATTTTACTTGATTCTAAACAGCACCTTCGGGTGCTTTTTTATTGGCTAAATTCTCTAGATAAGTTTGCTAAAATACGCACAATCATTTTCAAATAAAGATCGAAATCATGGCTTCTACAGATTGGTTATCCCAAGGCACACTGGTGCTTGCAAGCAATAACAAAGGTAAAATTGCCGAATTTGAAAAACTGTTTGCTGAACTGAATCTACCTGTCGAAGTGGTTGCTCAAGGCAAACTCAACATTAAAGATGCTGTCGAGGACGGCTTAAGCTTTGTCGAAAATGCAATTATTAAAGCCCGTCATGCAGCCAAAATTTCAGGCAAACCGGCCATTGCCGATGATTCCGGGATTTGTGTACCTATTTTAGGCGGTGCACCTGGAATCTACTCTGCACGTTATGCCGGTGAGCATGGCAATGACGCTGCCAATAATGAAAAACTGTTAGCGGACTTAAAACCGTTACGTAAAGACGGCGAAGTGATTGAAGGGATGTTTGTCTGTGTCCTGGCTCTAGTTCAACATGCAGAAGATCCGCTTCCACAAATTTTTCAGGGCATCTGGACAGGTGAAGTTCTGGAAACAGCGCGTGGTGAAAATGGCTTTGGCTATGACCCTTTGTTCTGGTTGCCTGAGCTGGGCATTTCTAGCGCAGAAATGAGTAAGGAAGATAAAAACAAGATCAGCCATCGTGGTCAGGCGATGAAACTGTTTAAGGCGAGTTTAGAGAAGTAATTTCTTGCTCTCAAAGAACGTCCCCCTCTCTTGTGCCAGATCTGGCTCAGGAGAGGAAATTTCAATTCTGGTTCATAAATCTCGCCTTGTCTTGCTTTCATAAAGGCAGGAAAAGCCCTCTTCAAAAAGATAAGGAAGATATTGAACAGGGAGATTCAGCTTTAAATAAAATGCAACACCACGCCATATAACATCACCACACCACAGCTAACAATTGTTCCTGAAGCGATATATCTGGCAGAAGTGCCAGTGCCTTGATAGTAAGTTTCTAATGCCACAATATTGGCTGCTGGCGGTAAACAGAACAATAAGAACATTACCCCAATATATTGTCCAATATTCGGTATTGGAATCACCCAATATGTCAGTCCACACAACACGACACCACAACCAAGTTTTAATACGGCAACACCACTGCTCTGCAGTAAATCTTTTTTATACACTTTGGTCTGCTGTAACCACATCCCCAATACGCACATTCCAGTAAAGCTCATTCCAGTTTTAGCCAGGCTATAAATGAGATCCAGCGATTGATGTAATTCCAAATGCTGCACACCCAATATTCGACAGATCAGGGCCACACTTAATGCCAGTATGGGGGGAGATTGCATGACTTTTTTTGCAATATCAGGGATAGCTTGTTTGTCTGAACTGACGGAAGTGACTGCCCAAATATTACCAAAAATAGAACCGCCCACATATAAAGCCACCATCGGCGCACTAATTTCAGGGCCAAATAAAGCAATTGCAAAAGGAAAGCCTAGCCATGCCATATTGACATAGCTAAAACATAAAGCTCGCAATGGGTCTTTAGACAATACAAGGGAAAAATAGAACAGCAGCACCGCAACCACAAAGCTAAAGAGCATCAAACTCAAGCTGCCCGCTTGATAAAACACCATGTGGTAAATAATTACGACGGGGATAAAAACTCGGGCCAATAGGCTCGCAAACAGTGATTTTAAACGTGTTGAAAATTGGCTTGTAGCAAGTCCCCAGCCAAATAAAAAGCCAAAAAGCGGTAACAGCAAAGCCACAACGTCATTCCAAGTACTCAGTATAAATATGCTAGCACCGAATCAAGCACAACATCAGATTAAATGCCTTTTGTCTTTAAACTGCAATTTTTCAGTCACATTGCTGTCATCGCAACATGTTCAGATGGTGCTAAATAAAAAATGAGTAAAGGACATGGCAGGATTATCGATTTGGCACGTTGTAATTTTTGCAATAGTGGTACTTTTATTGTTTGGCACATCAAAACTAAAAAATTTAGGTAAAGATGTCGGTGGTGCAGTCAAAGATTTTAAAAAGTCGATCAAGGAAGATGAAACCCCTATTTCGTCATTAAATGAACCTAAAACAATTGAACATCAAAACAGCCATTCTGATGTTAATTCTCCGGCAAAAACCCACTCAGGCTAAAACCTTATGCTCAATATTGGTATGACTGAACTGCTGGCTTTTGGCATTATTAGTTTATTGGTGCTTGGGCCAGATAAGCTTCCTGAAGCTGCACGTTTCGCAGGGAAATGGTACGCTAAAATCAAACGTATGATCAGCAATGTACAAAATGATATTGACCGCGAACTGCGTTTGTCTGAATTACGTGAACAGATGCAGAATGAAATGCAGCGGATTCAAGAGCTCGAACAAAAGATGCACACTCAAATGCATGAACTAAAACAACAAGCACAACCTGCAAAATCACCAGTATTACAAAACGCAGTGCTCCATAATAAAAATGCTCCCACTATTTATAGTTTTATTAAACAACCTCGGTCTTCCAGCGTTTATTTGAGCACACAAAGTGCTGGTAGCATTAGGTCATCAACAGAAAAGACTTTAAACATCGTGCCTCCACTTTCGCAGTTAAATGAATTAAAGGTGGCAGTATGAGTACGCCTATAGAAAACCAGTTGCCCATTTCCCTGACAGATCAACACTCTTCTAATCTGGAAGAAATGCCGATTACACGACATCTCATGGTCTTGCGTCAGCATCTGTTTAAAATTGTAGGCTTACTGTTGGCACTGTTTTTTTGCTTATTGCCTTTTGCCAATCAAACTTATCAACTCATGTCTGAGCCATTACGTGCGCAGCTCCCTGTGAGCTCATCGATGATTGCCACCGATGTCACCGCGACATTCATGGCACCCTTTAAGTTAAATTTCTTCGTTGCCTTGATGTTGGCCATGCCTTTCATCATTTATCAAGTTTGGCGCTTTGTAAAACCAGCACTCTATGAAAAAGAAAAGACCTTAGCCATGCCATTACTGCTGGGTAGCATCAGCTTGTTTTATGCAGGGATTGCTTTCGCCTATTTCGTTGCCCTACCTTCTATTCTGCATTTTTTCATTAGTGTTTCACCGGAAACGGTCGCCCCAATGACCGACATTAACAGTTACTTGGCTTTCTGTTTAAAACTGTTCCTGGTATTTGGTTTTACCTTTGAAATCCCGATCATTACCCTGGTGCTGATTTTAATTGGAGTGGTTTCTACCCAACAGCTCGTCGAAAAACGGCGTTTTATTGTGGTGGGCTGTTTCTTTGTCGCGATGTTTGTAACCCCACCGGATGCGCTTTCCATGATCATGCTGGCCATTCCCATGTGGCTGTTATTTGAAACGGGGCTGTTCTTTGGCAAACTGATTGAAAAACGCCGAGCTGTTTAAAGACTTCTAGCAAATTTTTTTAGGCAGACTTCGGTCTGCTTTTTTTATCAAGTTTTTTCCATTCAGACCTTTTCATCAATCTGACTTATTTTCTTCACCAGACTGTCATTCAAACGTCAGCGCGCTGTCATATTTTTCACCTAAGTTTAGTACAACTTTATAACAACCATAGACTTGGAAAATTATCATGACAGACTTTACGCCTCATCATGAAGATAATGTTTACGACAGCAATGGGTCAGGAAATTCTGAATTTAAAGACTTATTTAATAAAAATATTACCCGTCGTGACCTGATTACAAAATCAGCAGGCGGTGCTGTTGCTCTAACTTTAGCAGCCACTTTAACCGGCTGTAATGATGACGATAATAACAGTTCAAATAACGGCAGTACGCCGATTACACCGGTTGACGAAGCAAAAACACCGACTTCATTAACTTTTAAGACTGTAGATAAAAACACCTTAAATGCCTTTACGGTTCCAGAAGGTTACCAAGCGCGTGTGTTATTTGCTTTGGGTGACCCGCTTACTGAAGGTGTGCCGGAATGGGATGACAACAATATTCCCGCTGGTGCAACATTTAGCATGCGTTCAGGTGATAATCATGATGGCATGAGCTTTTTTGGAATGAATAAATCCAAAGGCAATTATGATCCGAAAGTATCCCATGAAGGTTTGCTGGTGCTGAATCATGAATACATCAATCAAGGTTACTTACACCCAGCTATTAACACGATTAAAGATGCTATTCGCTCAGAAGATGAAGTGATCCGTGAGGTCAACTCTCACGGTGTTTCCATTGTGCATGTGACCAAAGATCCGAGTACCCAAGAAGTTAAAATTGATAAAAACTCAATCTTTAACCGCCGTATTACTGCAGCATCGAAAATTGAATTTTCAGGTCCGGTCAAAGGCCATGCATTAGTTAAAAGCAAAATCAGTCCGGAAGGTTCATTTACTTTCGGTACGCATAATAACTGCGGTAATGGTTATACGCCTTGGGGCACTTATTTAACCACTGAAGAAAACTTTGATGGCTATCTGGCCCGTAATGCCAATGATGAGCGTGATCCTCAAACTGAATATGCACTGACCCGCTATAAAATCAAAAAAGGTCAGTCTTCTCAGTATAAATGGAATACCCCACAGGCAAGTTTGCTCACTCAAGACATGTATGAGCGCTGGAATTCATCCATCACTGCTGCAACAGCGGCGGAAGATTTCCGTAACTCCGCCAACAGTTTTGGCTGGATTGTGGAGATTGATCCCTTTGATGGTCGCCAGCTCCCGGTAAAACGTACTGCACTGGGTCGTTTTGCGCATGAAGACTGTCGTGCCAGCCGTGCCATCGAAGGACAGCAACTCGCCTTTTATATGGGTGATGACTCACCCGGCGAGTACATCTATAAATATGTATCGAATGCCAAATGGGATACCAAAGATATCAATGGAGGCTACACAGCTGGAGATAAATACTTAAATAGCGGCAAGCTGTATGTTGCGAAATTCGACTTTAACGAAGTCACGCAAAAAGCCACTGGCGAATGGGTTGAGCTGAATATTAGCAATGCGCGTATTGCCAATTATGCGAGCTATAAATTTGCTGATCAGGGCGATGTTTTAGTCAATGCACGTTTAGCTGCAGATGCTTTGGGCGCAACCAAAATGGACCGTCCAGAGTGGTGTGCAGTCAACCCGAAAAATGGTGAGGTCTATATCACCTTAACTAACAACTCGAACCGTGGTAAAGCCTATGCTACAGATGCTGCCAATCCACGTAACTATTTTGATAACGATAGCGGCTCAACCAGCTTAAAGGGCAATATCAACGGACATATTATTCGCTTACGTGAAAATAATGACCAAACCACTGCGACCAGCTTCGTCTGGGATATATTCCTGTTTGGTGCGGAAGCTGATTCCTTAACAAATGTGAATCTATCTGGCCTGACCGATGCCAACGACTTCTCCAGTCCGGATGGCATGTGGTTCGATCCACGCGGTGTGCTTTGGGTACAAACCGATGATGGTGCCTATACCGATGAAACCAACTGTATGATGCTTGCGGCATTACCGGGTCAAGCGGGTGATGGTCAAGTGACTACAGCGCTTTCTGGCACGGCAACCCAACAAACGCCTGCAGGTGCGGTTTTGAATGACAGTAAACTTCGACGCTTCTTGACTGGTCCAAGCGGTTGTGAAATTACTGGTGTAACCATGACACCTGACTACAAAGCTATCTTTGTCAACGTGCAGCATCCCAGTGGAACATGGCCATCAAATCACCCAAGCAACCTGAACTCAAGTCGAGGGGTTGGTACACGTCCACGTTCAGCAACTGTGGTGATTACTCGTACCAATGGTAAGGAAATTGCCGCTGAATCTTTGGAACAGACCCAGCCAGCAAAAGCTTAATCGTTCATTTAAGATAACAACAAGATAAAGATGCCGGCTTAATGTCGGCATTTTTTATATGCATATTTTATTCGGGACTTTATATCGACAAAGGGACATCGAGATGAATGACCTGCCCGGCCGTTTCTCCCTGCTGAGATTTTTCTAACCACTGCCAGCTATTCTTTTTCATTGTTAAAAAATTAGAACAGCGTGTGCCATATACCGGACTTTGAATAAACGTTGATGAGAGCAATTTTTCCATCTCGGCATTTATCCCGGTTTGCGGAAGCAGCTCAGGAATGATTTTGCGTTCATCTTCCAAGATATCCCAAACGGCATTTTCAAGATCAGTTGCAGCTGTAGTCGAATGCTGCAACATCGGCAAAAATTCTTGGGTAAAACGTTTACGTAAATGTTTGGTCTTTTCCCAATGTTCGGTCATCAAACCATTGGATACCACATATACCCCTTGGGCTAAAACCTGAGGTGCTTCACCGCGGTTACTCATATAAACCGCCTGATCTTGATTCCCTAGCAATAAATTAAAACCGGCATAATCACACTGGCGTTTTTCTAGCGCTTGTGCAAAGCGGATCGGCGTTAAATCTGACTCTAAAAATGATTGGATCAGATGACCGCGTGAAGTCGGATAGGTTTTTTTATCGGTTGCCTCTCGAAAGTTGGTCACGACTGCCCATCGTCCTGATGCCGTAATTCCCATCCATGTTCCACCCGACTGTAAATCTTGGCCAGCAATAATCGGGCTATTTTGCCAAGTTTTTAAACCGGCCGTCGGACGGGCATAGAACTCATCCCGATTGGAAATCAGACATAAAGGCGTATCTTCCAAGACTTGCCAAGCTAAGGCGACAATACACATAATCTATGCTCTTTATCTTTACACATTGAATGTACAACATTTTTCATCACATTCAGCTAAAATCTGTGCAAAACAGAATCACAAGGAACAGGAATGCTGAGCTATCCCAATATTGACCCCGTTGCCGTATCGCTGGGACCGTTACAAGTCCACTGGTATGGATTGATGTATTTACTGGCATTCTTATTTGCCTGGGGACTTGCGACTTATCGTACCAAACACCGTGATGGCTGGACCCCCGATATGGTGTCTGACCTGATTTTTTATGGGGCCTTAGGTGTGGTGGTCGGGGGCCGTCTTGGCTACGTATTGTTTTATGGTTTTGAGCAATTCCTTGCCAATCCACTCTGGTTATTTCAGGTCTGGACTGGCGGCATGAGCTTCCATGGCGGATTTTTGGGTGTAATGATTGCCATGCTGTTCTGGTGTAAAAAATACCAGAAAACCTGGTTCCAGACGCTCGACTTTATTGCACCCTGTGTACCAACGGGCTTGATGTTTGGCCGAATCGGCAACTTTATTGGTGGTGAATTGTATGGTCGCCAAGTTACTGATCCAAACTTTGCCTTGGGCATGATTTTCCCCACCGATCCGCTGCAATTGGTGCGTCACCCCTCACAGCTTTATCAAGCCTTAGGTGAAGGATTGATTCTGTTTATTGTGTTGTGGTGGTTCAGTTCAAAACCGCGTCCACGCATGGCGGTTTCAGCCTTGTTCCTGATTGGCTACGGTATTGCACGCTTTGTGGTGGAATTCTTCCGCGAACCGGACAATGGACAACTGTTTATTGGCTGGATGAGTAAAGGTCAATTCCTGACTGTGCCAATGATTTTGATCGGTCTCTGGATGATGTGGTATGCCTACCAAAAGAAAATTTATGATTGGGGTCCACAGAAAAATAGCTAAAAAACTCCTTCTCCCTGAACTTAGATTTAAGCACGGCTTCAAATTTAACTGTAAGAGAAGATTAGAATAAGGGGAGACAAAATGTCTCCTTTTTTCATCTCTCTAGCCAGTTCTGAGTTGTTAATAAAGAAATTTAAGACAATCTACAGGCATGCTGAATCTGTGCTTCCCTTTAGCTCATATGCTAAAGTGCAGTCAGTCCTCGTTTATCTATCAGAACAATATGCTCGAATTTTGGTTTGATCCTAAAACCTCCCTTCTCCGTAAACTCATGATCTTTGCAGTCATTGCGATTGCTACCGGCGTACTTTACTGGATGGAACCGCTAAAACCTGATGCTATCCTAATGTTCTTGGGCACGGGTATCATTTTTTTGATTTGCCGTTATTGTAAAATTCATTTTGCTGCAAAAAATCCAACCGGGTTATTATATCGTCTACTGAATTGGATTCCGATTGCCCTATTGCTGTCGCTTATTTTTATGCAGATGAAAGAGGGTGAAATTTTAATTCCGGGTGCACAAGGCATTGGCTTTATGGCTTTGGCCATCTGTTTGTTTTCACCTTTGTCTTTACTGAATAAAAACGATATTTCAGACGAGAAAAAATAATGCTGGAATTTTGGTATTCAGATCAATGTAGCCGTCAAATCAAGCTGATGGTTTGTATTGCTACCTGTGTGATGATTTATCTGTGTTCGACCATACAACAACTTTCATCCTTGTTTAGCGGCACCAGCATTGCTATTGGCATGGGCCTACATGGATTAAGGGCTTTAGGCTTAAAAATTGCCGCTGACAATCCGTATAAAAAAGGTTTTTCTATTTTAATTGTGCTGATGCCGCTTATTGCATTGATTACTTTAATTTCAACCTTAGCGCCACAGCATAAAATCATTCTTGCTATACAAGTAATTGGCTTTGCTGCAATTGGTTTATTTATTCTCTCGACATTTCCAAATCGCCGGTTTGATAAACATGAAGAGAGATGATTCAGCATGTAATTCATAGATCTTTATCAATACTGATGAATTTTATAATTGATCAGTTTTTTACTTCTGCAAAATAAAAAAGACCGCTAAAAGCGGTCTTTTTTCAATCATCCGGAGACGATTAAGCAGCTAATGCGTCTTTCGCTTTTTGAGCGATAGCAGCAAATGCAACTGCATCATGCATAGCGATGTCTGCAAGTACACGACGGTCGATAATCACTTGAGCTTTTTTCAAGCCAGCGATCATACGGCTGTACGATAAACCATTAAGACGCGCACCAGCATTGATACGTGCAATCCACAAAGCGCGGAATTGACGTTTCTTCTGACGACGGTCGCGATAAGCATATTGACCTGCTTTAATTACTGCCTGGAACGCTACGCGATATACGCGTGAACGAGCGCCGTAGTAACCTTTAGCACGAGCAAGAATTCTTTTATGACGGCGATGAGCCTGGACACCACGTTTTACACGAGCCATTTATAAATCTCCTTAAAGGTATGGGCACATACGGCGAACTGAAGCAACGTCACTTACGTGAACCATTACACAGCCGCGCAATTGACGAATACGCTTAGCAGATTTTTTGGTCAAAATGTGGCGTTTGAACGCTTGTTTACGCTTGATACCGTTAGCTGTCGCTTTAAAGCGTTTAGCAGCACCACGGCGAGTTTTCATCTTAGGCATAACAACCTCTTTTGAACACCTGTTCGGAACGTCTGCACCATTGCAAAAACGACCTGCAGGTAAGGGAGCGGGTATTCTAAAGCATCTTTGCTTAAAACAAAAGCACATATCCTCAAAATACCCAACCAATCGTCTGCCGCTGTTAGTTTTATTTCCAATATAAAATGTGGGATTTTTTATTAATAACTTCCGGGTTCAGTCTTATAATTATCACAACACAAGAATACTGGATCAACATGACTCCCGCACCGGATGCTTTTGCGGCACTACGCTATCGTGATTTCTCAATTGTCACGGTGAATCAGTTCTGTCTCACTCTCGCCATTTTAATTCAAGAAATTATTGTCGCGTATTCACTTTATCAAATTACCAAAGATCCTCTAACCCTAGGGTTGATTGGTTTAGCCGAGGCGATTCCGTTTATCACCTTGTCTTTATGGGGTGGCTATTTTGCTGACCGCTTCAACAAACAGACCATTATGAAAATCTGTTTGTTCTTTGCAGTGCCTTTACCTGTGGTTTTATGGTGGCTATTTCATCGTTATGGTTTAGCTGAAATTGGGATAAATACTCTTTCTTGGGGAATTTATGCCGTAATTTTTGGCCTCGGAACAATTCGCGGTTTTTACAATCCCTCGGCGACTTCACTTAAGCCATTTCTGATTCCACGTGAACTCTATGCCAATGGTGCAACCTGGACCACCATCGGCTGGCAAAGTGGCGTGATTATTGGACCCATGCTGGGCGGTTTCATGCTGGCATTTTTAGGTCGTGAAACCAGCTTGCTATCGGTCGCGGTATTGTTGAGTATCTGTTTTGTCCTGATTAACCTGCTGCAAAAACGTAGCTTCCCAAAAATCGAAACGAATAATCTGCTTGAAAGTCTGGGCGATGGCTTCCGCTTTATCTGGAAAACCAAAATCGTTTTGTGGGCAATTTCTCTAGATCTGGTTTCAGTCTTATTTGGGGGCGTGATTGCCCTGCTGCCAATTTTCGCTGAAGATATTTTAAAAGCCGGTCCTGAAGGGCTCGGTTATTTACGCGCCGCACCCTCCATTGGCGCACTTTTTACCATGATTGCCCTAACCAGATTTCCACCCACTCAAAATGCCTGGCGTAATATGCTGCTTGCCGTGGCTGGTTTTGGCGTGTTCACGCTGCTGTTTGCCTTCTCAAATAATATGTGGCTATCCCTGTTTGCTTTAGCCATGACCGGAGCCTGTGACAGTATTTCAGTCGTGGTTCGTCAAACGATTCTACAAATTTATCCCCCTGAAAATATGCGTGGACGTGTTGCCGCAGTAAACGGCATGTTTGTCTCGTCAAGCAATGAACTGGGTGCATTTGAATCTGGCTTGGCGGCAAAATACATGGGTGCCATTATGGCAACGGTCTTTGGGGGCTGTATGACCATGGTGGTGGTTGCGATAAGTTGGGCCAAAACCCATGATTTATTTGATGTAGATATCACTCAAGGTGATGATCAAAAAGATTAATTCACTTTTAGACTTGCGAGTATTTCAAATTCAGGAAATACTTCGCACTCACAATGCTCCGCTACCGCCGCAACCTTTGGTTTGATTAAAGAACTTAATATTTATGAAGCAAATACTGTGTTTTTCTCTACTCATGAGCTTACCATTAAGCGCTACATATAGTGCTACAGCTAATGCATCCAAACAACTCGCGGTGCAAAAAAGCGCAGCCCTTCCGGCGCATTTAACCACGCGCATTCAGTGGACCAAATTTCCACATCCTTCTTATAAAAATGAAGATTTAAAAGATCAAAACCGTAGTGCGATTATCCGGATCTATGCCGATGAAACCGGTACAATTAGCAAAGCCAGTATTCAGGAGAGTACCGGCTTAACTGATTTAGATGATCTGTTAATTAAAGCGGTACGTGAGGTAAGTGTAAAACCGCATGTCGAAAATAATACAGCCCTTCCACAAATTGGCTATCAAACCTTTAGCCTGAAATTAAGCCAAGACAATGACACTGAAGTTTGCCAATACAACTTTAACTCTAAAAACTGGCAGGCTCAGCAGCAAGACAAAAAAGTACCCTTTTCATATCGCGCTCAACCGAATTTGGATATTAACTCTGAACAACTCAACGGGCATAATCGTGCAGTGAAATTCACCTTTAAAGTGAATAAACAGGGGGATGTTAAAAAAGTCAAAGTGAAAAAAGGGTCCGGTATTTACGCTTTAGACCAACAGGTCGTTCAAGCTGTATCCAACAGTCACATTTCAGTAAAACGTACCGCCAATACCTTATGGCTGTATAAAAAATCTAGTTTTAAAGATGAAATTAAGTTCGATTTAAATCAATGTCAGTAATTTAAATACGGGTCTAGGCAATAAAAAGAGATGCGCCATGCATCTCTTTTTTAAAACATTGAAAAAGCAGCATAGATAAATAAATATCGTCCTACTTTGGCAATACTCACTATCCCTAAAAAACGCCAGAAATTCTGTCTCAGCAAGCCTGCAATTAAAGTAATCGGATCACCAATAATCGGCACCCAGCTCAACAGCAAAGACCAGTATCCATATTTTTGATAAATCCCCTGTGCCTTTAACATTTGCTGTGCTGAAACAGGAAACCATTTCTTATTTTTATAATGTTCGATTTGAAAGCCTAGCCACCAGTTCACACAGGATCCCAAAATATTTCCCACGCTTGCAACAAACAGCAGGCCAATAACTGAATGACTGCCCTCGGCCAACAATGCCAATAAAACCGCTTCAGACTGTAATGGCAATAAAGTCGCTGCGCCGAAAGCAGAAATAAACAGTAAAGCGTAGGACAGCATTATGCGAACAACAGTTTAAAGACCGAGTTTTTTCTTGGTAGATTGATATTCATAAACTGACCAAACGATAAATAAAATCATGACTACCCATCGTGCTAAATCATAACGATGCGCAATTACGCGAAAAATTTCTTTAGAGATGGTTGGATCATTGGCTTTTAGCGCCTCTGCCACTGACTGCATATGTACGACTTCAGCAATAAAGAGCAATAAGCAAGCTGCAATACCAAAGATAATTGCCCAATAAATTTTCTTATTTGTTTCAACAATATGGGTCAAATTTAAGAAAAAGTCTTTCATAGCCATGAGGTCCAATAAAAAACCACCGCAACGGGTGGTTTATTTTTGCGAGATTTAAGCGGTATTATTGCGTAATATTAGCACAAAAACCTTTTGCAATTTTTATCCTCAGGAATTCACTTGAATTGCCAATGCCCGCTGTACTGCCGGGCGTGCAGTTAAGCGCTCAATATATTCTTTTACGTATGGATAGTCTTCGAGTTGAATCTGCTGCCATTCATAACGCAAAATCCACGGCAGAATTGCCATATCGGCAATCGAATATTCACCCGCGACATACTTTTGACCCATCAGCTGTTTGTTTAACACGCCATATAAACGCTTACTTTCATTGATATAACGATCAATCGCATAAGGAATTTTTTCAGCTGCAAATTTACCAAAATGATGGTTCTGCCCAAGCATAGGTCCTAAACCACCCATTTGCCACATCAACCACTGTTCAACTTCAACACGTTGCTGTTCATCGGTTGGATAGTACGAGCCGGTTTTACGGCCCAAATATTGCAAAATTGCACCCGATTCAAATACGGAAATGGCTTCACCACCTGGACCATCCTGATCGACAATGGCCGGAATTTTATTGTTTGGAGAAATACGTAAAAAGTCAGGTTGAAACTGATCGTTTTCCATAATATTGATGGGGAAAATTTGATAATCCAAACCCATTTCTTCTAAAGCTATTGTAATTTTATGACCATTGGGCGTTCCCCAATAATAGAGATCAATCATTTTTCCACCTTTTGTCTTTCTGGTTCTACATGACATTATTGAACAATATGGATATTTATAGCATGTTTTATTGTGCTGAACCTTAATCCTTACTGAAACTTAATAAACTGAATTGAGCGGCTTGGCCTAATATTCTCCCCCTATTATCCCATTAAGATTTTTCTCAATTTTTTTAATTAAAGTGCTTGAAAAGCTAAATTTCAGACCTATATTTTTTAAAGTAAAGCAATGATCGCGTGAAGTCATAGCTTTACAGACTGTTGATGCGCAGCATGACAGCCTTGAAATCTTATTTATAAAACTTTGCTGAACTCAGGAGGTTCTATCAATGAGCAATGTAAGTCTTACTCCACTATTTCGTCGCAGTATCGGTTTTGACCGTCTCAATGATCTATTTGATTATGCGATGCAAAGTGACACCCCTAATTATCCACCTTATAATATTGAAAAGACCGGTGACAATCACTACCGCATTGTGGTTGCTACCGCAGGCTTTGCCGAAAAAGACCTGATGATTAATCTTGAAAATCAAGTACTCACCATTTTAGGTAAACCTGCGGAAGAAAATACCGATAGCACCATTGAATTTTTACATAAAGGAATTGCCCGTCGTTCATTCAAGCTCTCGCTACGCCTAGATGAACATATTGAAGTACAGCATGCCGACTATGAAAATGGTTTATTAAAAATAGACTTACAGCGCATTATTCCGGACGAAAAATTGCCGAGACAAATTCCGATTGGTAAGAAAGTTGAACGCTTAGAGTCTACTACTGTCGACGCATAAACCGTATAAAAGACCTGCCTATATGCAGGTCTTTTTCTATTTCCTCTACTTTTAATGCAAAATTAACTGAAAAAAATAAACTAATATTTAAAAATTATCTGAAAAATTCCGTTCAAGCAGTACATAAAAAATCATCAATATTGGCAAAAAATAGGCAAAATGTGCATTATTTAAAATCAGCCAATACGGGTTCAACCACGATTTTTATCGCTTTTATATGCTTGGTGATTCTCATCAGTTTATTTATTTTTGACTGGGCAGATAATAAAAATATGGAAACAAGCTATGGATGAGCGACATGGGCAAAAGCAGAACAATGCAAAATGATTCAAGTTCAGGCAGCCAAAGCAGAATTGGAAAATGCCAAATTGTGTGCTCAAGCGATAAAATTAATCGGTCACTGCGAAAGATATCCTGAATACAGTACACAGCAATGTATTGGCGCCTTTGGTGAGGCATTATGACCGATTCAGCAAATTTTATGTATCGACCCGAAGCCAATACTCCAATTGTGGAAGCATGTAAAAACAATAGCCCTCTACAACAATAAGTAAAAAACAGGCATAAAAAAGCACTGCATTTGCAGTGCTTTTTTATTAATGGATCAACGCATACTTATTTTTTACGTTTCGGTCCAATGAGCATGCCCATTTGACGACCTTCCATTTTTGGTGCTTGTTCGACTGTACCGAATTCAATTACGTCTGCTTCAACTTTTTGTAATTGAGCAAGACCTAATTGTTGGTGAGCCATTTCACGACCACGGAAGCGCAAGGTAATTTTTACCTTGTTGCCTTCCTCTAGGAAACGAAGAATTGCACGTAACTTGATGTTGTAATCACCAATGTCTGTACCAGGACGCAACTTAATCTCTTTAACCTGAACTTGATGCTGTTTTTTCTTCGCATCTTTTTGCTTTTGCTTCAGATCGAATAAATGTTTGTTAAAGTCCATGATTTTACAAACAGGCGGCTCTGCATTAGCAACGATCTCAACAAGATCAAGCTCAACTTCTTCTGCAGCGCGCAACGCTTCAGCTAAAGAAACGATGCCCTTTTGCTCTCCTTCAGCACCAACGAGACGTACTTCTTTTGCACGGATCTCGTCATTCAATGCAGGACGATTGCTTTTAGCACCTTGTTGTTGGTTACGGTCAGGCTGTTTAATCTTTCTTACTCCACAATGTACCGGCCACGTTCGGCTACGGCTGCTTTCACTAGGTCAACGAAGGCATCAATTGACATAGTACCTAAATTTTTTCCTGAGCGGGTACGGACATTTACTGTACCTTCCTCTACTTCACGGTCTCCAAGAACCAGTAAGTAAGGAATACGCTCTAAAGTACGTTCACGAATCTTAAAGCCGATTTTCTCATTTCTCAAGTCAGAAATGGTACGAATTCCACTTTCTTTAAGTTTAGCGACGACTGACTCACACGCCTCGGCCTGCGAATCGGTAATATTCATGACACACGCTTGAACGGGTGCTAACCATGGTGGCATAAAGCCCGCATAGTGTTCAATAAGTATACCAATAAATCGTTCAAAACTGCCAAGAATCGCACGGTGCAACATTACAGGCTGATCACGATCATTATCTTCTGTTACATAAGATGCGTCTAGACGGCCTGGTAAATTGAAGTCACACTGAATAGTACCACATTGCCAGATACGACCTAAGCAGTCTTTCAACGAAAATTCAATTTTCGGCCCGTAGAATGCACCTTCGCCGGGTTGTAAATCCCATTCAAGACCCGCAGCATCCAAAGCATCTGCCAAAGATTTTTCTGCCATATCCCAAAGTGCATCTTCACCCACACGTTTTTCAGGACGAGTCGACAATTTCATTTGTACTTCTTCGAAGCCAAAATCTTTGTATACATCCAGTGTCAATTTGATAAAGTCTGCAACTTCCTGACCAATCTGTTCTTTGGTACAGAAAATATGGGCATCATCTTGGGTAAATCCACGTACACGCATAATGCCGTGCAGTGAGCCCGATGGTTCATTACGATGACATGAACCGAATTCTGCTAAACGTACCGGAAGATCACGATACGATTTTAAACCTTGATTGAACACTTGTACGTGACAAGGACAGTTCATTGGTTTAACGGCGTAGTTACGGTTTTCAGAATGCGTGGTGAACATGTTGTCTGCATAGTTTGCAGCATGTCCTGATTTTTCCCACAAAGTGAAGTCCACGACTTGTGGAGTACGAATTTCTTCATAGCCATTGTCTTGCTGAACTTTACGCATGTATTGTTCAAGCACTTGGTAAATGGTCCAGCCATTTGGATGCCAGAACACCATACCCGGCGCTTCTTCTTGCATATGGAACAAATCAAGCGCTTTACCAATTTTACGGTGATCGCGTTTTTCTGCTTCTTCAATCCGTTTTACATACGCTGCAAGCTGTTTTTTGTCTGCCCAAGCTGTACCGTAAATACGTTGTAACTGTTCATTCTTCGCATCACCGCGCCAGTAAGCACCCGAGATTTTAGTCAGCTTGAATGATTTTAAGAATTTGGTGTTTGGAACGTGCGGACCACGGCACATGTCCAAATAGTCTTGATGGTAGTACAAGCCCATTTGTGTCTCGTTAGGCATGTCTGCAATCAAGCGTAATTTGTAGTCTTCACCGCGTGCTGTGAATTCTGCAATTACTTCATCACGTGGGGTCATTTTTTTCACGACTTCATAGTCTTGATCGATGAGCTTTTTCATACGCTCTTCAATCGCTGCCATGTCATCTAAGGTAAAGGGACGTGGCATCCAGATGTCATAGTAGAAACCTTCTTCAATGACCGGACCAATGACCATCTTTGCTTCTGGGAACAATTGCTTAACAGCATGACCGACCAAATGCGCGCATGAGTGACGAATAATTTCGATACCTGCTTCGTCTTTAGGCGTAATAATTTGTAGCGTTGCATCTTCAGTGATGAGATCAGACGCATCCACTAAACGATCATTCACACGACCAGCAACTGTATTTTTGGCAAGACCGGGACCAATGCTGAGCGCAACGTCCATCACAGATACGGCTTGATCAAACTGTTTTTGATCGCCATTTGGCAAAGTGATAATTGGCATAAAAAATCCTTAAGGAGTGATGCCCCGTACCCTGGGGCATATCACCGCGAGATTATGATCGAGGAAAATCCTCAAAAGATAAAAACGGTGGATAGATAAAATCGACTCGAATTTTACACGTCTTATCCACAGGATTAAACCTTTTTACCTAGAAAATTCGCGATTTGGCTCATTTTGAATTTATTTGCCAATACTCTCCCCTTACCAGAATTGGGGATTCTTGCTTCTGATTTTATTCTCTACAGGTATCCCGCTCTGCAAATTCTGCCTCAGCATAGGCATAAAATTCGTCAAATTGCAGAATAACCGCTTTGCTCTGTTGCCGCATTAAAAACACATAATTAGCCACGACGCCATCGCGCTGTTTGAGAACCTGCATCATTTTCGGGTTACTGCTATATCCATATAAAATATCCGGCTGATGTTTTGCAGGATAAATATAATCGGCGCGCCAATCTCCCTACATGAACAAAGTTTGATTATTATGAACAAGGTAATTCAGTAATTCTCAACCGGAAAATTGGCTATAAGGTAAAAAAACTTAACACAGGTGTAGCAATCCACAGTGTACATTTTAGTTCTGATAAATTGTCCAGATCACAAGCACTCGGCTTAAGCAGCATGGAACCAAAAGCCCGATCATTACAGACACTCTGTGGGCGATGCTATATATAATTTCATTATTCTTCCCTGGCTGATATTATTTTAACTGCCCAATTAGAGTAAAATACCTAAAAAATCAAATAGGGGAATCCGGGCGTTCAAAATATTGCAGTATCGCTAAATATTACCCTTAATATTCAATATGTTAAGAATTATAAAAACGCACTCGACTAAAGCCTAAATGCAAGATTGCCAAGAAGCGCATATCTTTTTAACAGGATATGAAAATAAATATACAACGGAGTTTTAAAATGGTTAACGCATACGATGAATTACCGCGTACCCCCGCAAATTTTGTAGCGTTATCACCTTTGCGCTATCTTGATCGTGCAGCGTATATCTATCCAAATCAAGATGCGATTATTCACGGTAAGCGTCGTATTACCTGGCGTGAGAAATACAATCGTTGCCGTCAGTTTGCTAGCCAACTCCAAAAATTAGGCATCGGTAAAAATGATACCGTGTCTGTACTGCTGCCGAACATTCCTGCCATGATTGAAGCGCATTTTGCCGTGCCTATGGCAGGTGCGGTACTCAACACCTTAAATACACGTCTGGATGCCAAGACACTGGCATTTATGCTTGAGCATGCTGAAACCAAAGTATTATTGGTCGATCCCGAATTTGCTGCGCTGGCTACAGAGGCACTTACACTGGTGTCACAAGAGATCTATGTGATTGATGTGGCTGACGAAGAATATGAAAATGCGTCGACACCGATTGGCCAAGTTGAATATGAAGACTGGATTGCCCAAGGCGATGCAAATTTTGAATGGCATTTACCTCAAGATGAATGGGATGCCATCAGCTTAAGTTACACCTCTGGCACCACAGGCAATCCTAAGGGCGTGGTTTACCATCACCGCGGTGCCTACATTAACGCAGCCAGTAATATCATTGCTTGCGGCATGATGCCTCGTGCCACCTATTTATGGACATTACCGCTGTTCCACTGTAATGGCTGGTGCTTTGCATGGACCATGGCTGCCAATGGCGGAACAAATGTCTGCTTACGTAAGGTCGATGCTGAACTGATCTTTAAACTAATTGCTGAACATAAAGTGGATTACTTCTGCGGTGCGCCAATTGTTTTGTCCCTGCTCATCAATACTCCTGAAGAGAAGAAGACCAAGCTGGATCACCGCGTCGAAGTCATGGTGGCGGGTGCTGCGCCTCCAGCAGCGATTATTGAAGGTATGCGTAATATTGGCATCAATGTCACTCATGTCTACGGTCTGACAGAAACCTACGGTCCTTCTGCTCTCTGCGCAGCGCAAGCCGGCTGGAGTGATTTGTCGATTCAGGAACAAGCGCAGTTGCACTCGCGTCAAGGCGTTCCATACCCACTGCAAGATGGTATGAAAGTGCTTGATCCAGAGACCATGCAAGAGGTTCCACATGATGGTCATACCATGGGAGAAATCATGTTCCGTGGCAATATTGTCATGAAAGGTTATTTAAAGAATCCTGAAGCAACGGCCGAAGCATTTGCCGGCGGCTGGTTCCATACCGGTGACCTTGCTGTGTGCCAATCAGATGGCTATGCCAAAATCACTGACCGCTCCAAAGACGTGATCATTTCCGGTGGTGAAAATATTTCATCGCTTGAAGTGGAGGAAGTGCTTTATCAGCATCCTGCGGTCCTCACTGCGGCGGTGGTGGCTAAACCTGACCCACGCTGGCAGGAAGTTCCATGTGCCTTTGTGGAACTAAAACAAGGCAAAACAGCCAGCCCTGAAGAGCTGATTGAATTCTGTAAACAGCATCTAGCACGTTTTAAAGTGCCTAAAGATCTGGTGATTACCGAGATTCCTAAAACTTCAACCGGGAAACTGCAAAAATTCATCTTGCGTGACTGGGCTAAAGAACGTGCTACAGGTGAGTGTAATTAATTTCTCCTGAACCCGCTTTTTTCTCATAATCGCAGTTTCCTCTTCTTTTAGGAGAGGGGTTGAGAAAATTCATATATATTTAAAAAATATATGATTTCAAATAACTCGTTGAAAAATGATTTATTTCAAAGATATGTTTCAGGATAAAGCTCCCATCCTCTTCAACTCGCCTCCAAAGGGGCAAGAGAATTCTTCAAGCATAAAAAAGCGACCGATTAGGTCGCTTTTTTATTTCTATCATGGAAAAAAATCAGTTATCTGAAATTAAGGCCACTTGCTGAATATAGTTAAACAATTTCAACTTGGACGCAGCGACTTGTTCTTCAGGCAACTGTTTGCTGATGTCACGCTGAATACGCAAGATATGCTGACGAATTGGGTGATGTTCAGCAGCATTATGCGCTTTCATGAATTCTTTGATTGCCGGATCACCCTGTGCAATCATTCGGTCAACCCAGCGCTGCAATTGCGCGGTTTTTTTCGCACCTTGTTGCGGGGTTAAATAAGATAAAATCACTGCCTCATCTTCATTACGCAATAATTTACCAATCCGTAAAAACTGGCGACGACGTGCTTCATAGGACGTAATATTACGTACTTCTAGCAGTGCATCAATTAAACGCTCTTCTACAGGGAGTTTCTGAATTTGTTTAACATTCAGTTCAGAGAGTTGTTCACCTAAAGCAGCCATACGCTGAACTGCTTTTTTTTGTTCGGTTTTGCTTGCACGTCCTTCTAAAGTTTCAAAGTCATCTTCAGTAAAACGCTGTTGCGGTCGACGTGCCACGATTAATCTGCCTCGTAAAATTTTGCTGCAAATAGCGCCTGAATTTCAGATAAAGCTTGTTCTTCATCTGCACCTTCAAGCACTAAACGTAAAGTTGTGCCTTTGCCTGCACCGAGCATGAGCAAGGACATAATATTTTTTGCATCGACTAATTTATCACCTTTACCAATTTGAATCGATGAACGAAATTTGGTGGTAACCTCAATTAGTTTTCCAGATGCACGCGCATGTAAACCTAGTTTATTAATTACGTCAACAGTTGTGTCAATCATGACCAGTGCTTCATTTCCCTGTGTAAGACCTGAATAGACCATTTTGCCTCAAGAGCTTTTTTGAGTCTATCCACTATATATACTGAACGGTGCTGCCCTCCGGTACACCCAATCGACACTGTCATATAGTGACGGTGCCCCTCGGCAAAGGCAGGCAACCATTTATCTAAAAAATGATAAATATCTTCGAACATTTCGTTGGCTTGTTCACTTTGCAGTAAAAATTGCTGTACAGGTAAATCCAAACCTGAATATTTGCGCAATTCCAGCTCCCAATGCGGATTAGGCAAATGACGGACGTCAAACACATAATCAGCATCCAATGGAATACCGTGCTTATAACCAAAAGACTGCAAAATTAAAATGAGGTTATCGGATTGTCCAAGTTTAGACAACAACGTGTGCTTGAGATCATGCACACTTTTATCCGTAGTATCAATATGTACCGTTGAACGTAATTGTATCGGAAGCAATAAAGTCTTTTCTTCCTGAATACACTGATTCAAACTTTTAAAACGACTGGACAAAGGATGAGGACGACGCGAAGTGCTAAAACGGGAAATCAATTGTTGATCCTGAGTGGTCAGATAAATGATATCGACCGAACCATGGGTTTGCAGTTGTTCAAAAACATGATCAAACTCTTCTAGGTCTGCACGAGTGCTGCGTACATCCACCCCCAAAGCCAATTGTTCTAAATTATTTTCATTGTCCAGTTTAGCAACAATTTCAGGCAGTAATGCCAAGGGTAAATTATCAATACAGTAATATCCTAAATCTTCAAGTATCTGCAACGCAGATGATTTTCCTGATCCGGATTGTCCTGTAACGATTAAAATACGTTTCATGGCAAGGCTGTCCTTAACTAAGTTTTACGCAATATACTTAACTTGCAAGTTATCAATCAATCGGGTTGAACCTAATTTTGCCGCGACAAACAAAACCACATCCTGATCAAATGCTTCTATTGGTTGTAATTCCAGAGTACGCGCTTGCACATACTCCACAATAAAACCAGCTTGTGTCAACTTTTGCTTAATATTTTCTAACACTTCCGCTAGAGTAATACCGCTTTGAAGTTCTTGTTCAGCCGCTTTTAAACTTTGGTAAATGGTCGGTGCAATCTGACGATGTTCTTCACTTAAATAACCATTACGCGAGCTAAGAGCCAGACCATCTTCGGCACGGGTAATCGGCACCCCAATCACCTCCAACGGAATATTCAGATCACGTACAAACTGACGAATCACAGCCAGTTGCTGGTAATCCTTTTGTCCAAAGAAAGCAAAATTGGGTTGCACCATATTAAACAGTTTAGTCACCACAACGGCTACGCCATCAAAATGACCTGGACGCTGTAAACCACATAAATCATTGGTGATTTCAGAAACACTAATATTGGTTAAACGGGGTTTATTGCCGTACATTTGCTCAACGGTGGGTGCAAAAACAATGTCACAGCCTACGTCTGCCAACAAACGGCTATCCTGCTCTAAAGTACGCGGATAATTTTCAAAATCTTCATTTGGACCAAACTGAATGGGATTGACAAAAATACTGACCACCACCACATCACATAATTTACGCGCTTCACGTACAAGGTTTAAATGACCTTCGTGTAAATTACCCATGGTTGGAACAAAACCAATAATTTTTCGCGCCGATCGAGCTGGACTCAGTGAAGCAGTTAATCCCTGAATGCTAGTTTCTGTTTTCATTTTTACAGCTCGACTTGAAAAGTGTGTTCTTTGGCAGGGAAAGAACCCTCTTGTACTGCAGCATGGTAGGCTTTAAAAGCATCCAGAATTGCAGTTTCCCCTGCCTGTTCTTTCATAAAATTACGTACAAATTTAGCCACACGGCCAAAGGTCAGCCCCAACATATCTTGCACTACAAGTACCTGACCATCGGTATCTGCGCCAGCACCAATCCCAATCACAGGAATATGCGGGAACAGTTCAGCAATTTCTTTACCCAATTGTGCAGGCACACATTCTAATAATAATATTGCAGCACCTGCATCAACTACGGCGTTACAATCTGCGATCAGCTGATCCGCGGCTTCTCGTGTCCGGGCTTGTAACTTATAACCGCCAAAGACATGAACCGATTGTGGGGTTAAGCCTAAGTGGACACAGACTGGAATACCATTCCGGGTCAAAACAGTGACGGTTTCGCTTAACCACGCACCGCCTTCCATTTTGACCATCTGTGCGCCAGCTTGCATAACCGTTTTTGAGCTTTGCAATGCATCATTTAGTGTCGCATAACTCATAAACGGCAAATCAGTCATAATAAAGGCATGCTGATTACCACGACGTACCGCTGCAGTATGGTAAGCCATATCTTCTACAGTAACCGGCAGAGTGGAATCACGCCCTTGAATCGACATCCCTAAAGAATCACCAATTAAAATACTGTCGACTTCGGCAATTTCCATTGCTTTTGCCATACTTGCATCATAACAAGTCAAACAAGAAAATTTGCGTCCATCCGTTTTAAATTTTCTTAAGTCGCTGAGACTAATCATCAAGATATTCCTCTAACCCATGCTTTCCACATGTCTAAATTAAATATTTGACCAAGTTTCATCATCCAGAACAGCAATTGTCGGATGTTGAACCAGGGGTAAATCTTTTAATCGTTGTGCTTTAATTTGTATATTTACATCTAAATCTAACAGGGGTATGACCACAAAATCACGTTCGCACAATCCCACGTGCGGAACAGTTAAACGATCATTTTGAATGTGTTCTTGACCATAGAGCAATAAATCTAGATCCAAGGTACGCTCGCCCCAATGGCGTAAACGCACCCGACCCGACTCTTGTTCAAAACGTTGCAACTCATCCAATAAGACCAAAGGTGCTAAATCAGTTTCTAGCTGCACCACCGCATTTAAATAATTCGGCTGATCCTGGGGACCCATGGGTGGACTTTGATATAACTTCGAGGTTTTCACACCTCCAAGCGTTGCCAGCTTGTGCACAGCTTCAAGCAAAATCTGGCGTGAATCACCCAAATTGCTACCTAAGCCAATATAGGTGACTGTGGTCATTGTGTGGGTCCAAAAACAACTTGGCTTAAATCACGTTTTACCCGTTTACGTTTTAGAATTGGATGGTCATATGCAATCTCTGAGCCGCCAGCAGAAACTGTTTGAACAGGTCTGTCAGGTCGGGTTCTGCTCTTGCGTTCACGGCGATGTGGTTCAGGCTCGTTA
This sequence comes from Acinetobacter sp. SFB, assembly GCF_001647545.1. Taxonomy (GTDB): domain Bacteria; phylum Pseudomonadota; class Gammaproteobacteria; order Pseudomonadales; family Moraxellaceae; genus Acinetobacter. The sequence goes on along the minus strand of NZ_LSZH01000011.1, from coordinate 495,007 downwards.
ACCAGAGGTTCAATTTCTACAGAGACAGATCTAGATTCAATCACATCTTCTGTTGCCGCTTTACGACGACTTTTTGCACGTTGACGATTGTACTGACTAATGGCCCGCTCTTTTTCATCGGTGCTCATCAGCTGATAAGCATCCCACCACATTCCCATACCTTGGGTGGTGCTGTCGCCAGACTTTTCGCGAAGCAACAGGAAATCGAAACCGGCACGGAAACGCGCATGGGTCGATAAAGCTTGGATTTGTTGTGGTTTTGGATTGAGCAAACGGGTTTGCATTTCCCAAACTTCACGAATAAAGGTTTCTGCAAAACGTGGAATGATGGTACGGGTGGCCTGACGTTTTAATACATCCAGGCCCGCTTGTGCACGTGCTTCTGCTGCAACTACACCTTTGCCGAGATAAAATTCGCAACGCTCTAAAAAAGGTTTCCACAGCAACACTGCATAGAAAAATGCAGGGTTGATGGTTTTACCGATTTGAATACGCTGATCAGTATTGATGGCTGCGCGTTCAATAAAGGTTGAAATAACCGGAGAGATATCGGCAAATAGCTGAGGCCAGATATCAAAATCAATCAGCATCGGCAGCACGCGATTTAAATGACCCATGGTGAACAATTTCTGCGATTCATCATATAAACGATGCGGAGAAATATCACGCAGTAACTGAGTCATTTCCGGGGTGAAAATCTCTAAAATTTCAGGTGCAATAGTGAAATTTAATTTTGCTGCGAAACGCAAAGTACGCAGCATACGCACCGGATCTTCTTCAAAACGTAAAGTCGGATCACCCAATAAACGTAAAGTTTTATTTTCGATATCCTCAATGGCATTACAGAAATCGAGCACGATCCCTTTACGCGGCTGGTAATACATCGCATTAATGGAAAAATCACGACGCACAAAATCTTGCTCAATCGTACCCCAATTGTTGTCGCGTAGAATCATGCCTGAAGCAGAAGTCACTGCTTTTTTAGGTGGTGCACGGAATGTCGCAACTTCGATCAGTTCTCGGCCTGAATAGACATGAGCAAGCTCAAAACGTCGTCCAATAATACGACAACGCCGTCCGAAAACTTCTTTCACTTGGGCAGGTGTTGCATCGGTGACGGCATCAAAATCTTTAGGATTAAGACCCAACATTAAGTCACGGACACTACCACCGACAAGATAAGCTTCAAAGCCTGCCTTATTTAAGGCATCGATAACATCTAATATGGAAGAAGGTAATTGAGCGGTTGATAAACCACATTTTGACGCGCGCAAAGTTTGCAAAAGACGCTGTCTCCTACGTCTGAACGTAAAATATCTAAGATGACGCTAATCATATATCTATCACAATCAAAGGGCAATTTGATTATCTCGATGCTCAAGATATTGTTTAGCCCTTGTTGCCAGATTAAGCCACAAATTATAAGGCTAATCGAGCTTTATTCTTGGCAAATAAAGCCGGTCCAATCCCTTTGACCTGCTGTATTTCCTCAATGTTTTTAAATTTACCATTTTTTTGACGGTAGGCAATAATCGCTTCAGCCTTTTTTAAACCGACCCCAGTCAGCTCTTGTAGCTGTTCCAGATTGGCGTGGTTCAAACTTATTTTTGTCTCCATAGATGCCTGTAAAGCAGGTTTCGCCAAATAATAATTTTTGGGTGGAGATACATGCGGTATTTTTAAGCGTGCATCTTCGGCTTCCTGTTCAGCCTTCCATTTTAAGTATTTTTGATCGAATTGCTGAGCATAAGCAGCCGTTCCACTCAACATTGCAATCAAAGTACCCATATAAAAAATCGCATTCAGCAGCTGTATTATTTTTTTCATTATTAGCCTTTTATTTTAATTGTTGTTTTGCCTGCTCCCACAGCCGATCCATTTCTTCTAAAGATAGCGTCTCAATTTTTTTATGCTGTTGCTGGGCGTGATCTTCAATGAAAGCAAAACGTGTTCTAAATTTATGAATAGTGCTTAAAAGCGCCATTTCACTGGAAAGTCCCAGTTTACGTCCAACATTGATCAGTGAAAATAAACAATCACCAAATTCATCGAATATTTCGTCGGAATTTTGATTGTGCATAGCGTGTTGCAGCTCATCTAATTCTTCATTCAGCTTGCCATAGGCGCCTGCCACATCAGGAAAATCAAAGCCAATTTGTGCTGCATTTTTTTGAATTTCATGTGCTTGCTGAATTGCAGGCCCATGTTTGATCTCATCCAAACGCGATTGAGCTTGGCCTTGTTTTTCTTGTTGTTTAATTTTTTTCCAAAGCATAGCCACATCATCTGAACTAAGCTGTGAACATTGCTCTGCCTGAAATACATGGGGATGACGACGAATTAACTTTGCAGTAATCGCATTCACCACATCATTAAAATCAAAAGCCCCGACTTCGCTATACATTTGTGACTGAAAAACCACTTGCAGGAGCAAATCCCCGAGTTCATCCCGAATTTCGTCGGTATTTCCATCCCTGACTGCTGCTTCCACCTCATACGCTTCTTCGATGGCATATTTGGTCAGGCTTTGCGGTGTTTGCTGCTGATCCCAAGGACATTTTTCACGTAATTCACGCATCACTGCCAATAATTTATCCATGGTTTGATCACTCCCGTCATTTTAAAAAAATAGCATTTTTCACCCTCAATATTTGTTATGCTCAAGCTCGAATTATTAAAAAATTAGTGCCACAAAAACAAAACTGAAAGGGAAAAAACACATGCACAGTATCTTTATTAGCGGTGCAGCACAAGGAATTGGTGCTGCTATTGCTACCCTGTTTTATCAACACGGCTACAAAGTCGGCATCTATGATATCAACGAAATTCAAGCCCAGAAACTTGCCCAACAATTAGGATCACGAGCAAAAGCGGGTTCGCTCGATGTCGCTGATTATAGCCAATGGCAGCACGCCCTTGATGAATTTCAACTCTGGGCAGGTGAAGTGAATGTATTGGTTAACAATGCAGGGATTCTTTATTCGGGAGCTTTTGAACAGACCGACATCGCAGCACATCACCGAACCATCGATATTAATGTGAATGGTGTGTTAAATGGCTGCCATGCCGCTTTGCCCTATTTACAGAAAGCCTCTTTTGCACGAGTGATTAATCTGTCCTCGGCTTCTGCCATTTATGGCCAACCTGATTTAGTGTCTTATTCCGCCAGTAAATTTGCGGTACGCGGCATTACCGAAGGCTTAGATATCGAATGGCAAAAATACGGTATTCGGGTTTTAGATGTCATGCCCTTATTTGTTCAAACCGCGATGGTTAAAGATATGGATGCAGGGACTATCCAAAATATGGGCGTGCATTTAAGTGCAAAAGATGTGGCTCAACAGATCTACCAGTTGGTACAGCTTAAAAACAGTATATTTACCCCCACCCACCAACCTGTGGGATTAAAAACTAAAATCATGTTCAATCTATCCAAACTCAGTCCGCAGTTCATTAACCGGATGAGCACGATGTTTTTAGCCAAAAGAAAATGATTCAATAAAAAAAGAGCCTGATCATAAGGCTCTTTTTAAATGCTCAATGCTGCATCGAGCTTATTAAAGTTATTTTTAAGATGGGAAATGTATTTTAATTTCCGGGAAAGCAAAACCCTTACATGAAGCTTCTGAACGCCATGCGACCGTTAACATAACATGACCTAAATTGAAATTTTGATAAGCAAATGTGCCAATTAAAGGATGACTGCATAATCCTCCATCATAAACAGGATGCACCCGAGTCTCTAACTCATTTAAATTTAGATGTATACCCAAACCCGATGCTTTTAATACTGCCTCTTTAGTGGTCCAGACTTTAAACCAGTAAGCAGGGTCTTGGTCCAGTTCATTCCAGTGTTGTAATTCATTGGGGTGAAAAGCGTGCGCTGCCAAAGCTTCAAAGCGCACCTTTCGGTCTAAATCTTCTATATCCACCCCTAAATCTGGCATATGGGTACTGGTGGCTAAAGCATAATTTTTTTGGCTATGGCTATGGTTAAAATAAAATTGAGGAGATTTAACTAAATACGGTTTGCCATGTTCCGTACTCGCAAAATCTTCTTGCTGAATGGTTGTGCCTAATTGCTGTGAGAGCAATTGATTCCGGTAACGATAAATGGCCTGTTTTTGCTGCTGAATTTTAGTCTTGCGATCCAACTCTTTAGATAGCGGGACAATATGCTCAATTTTATCGACATCTACGCGTATCAATCTGGTCACGTGCATTCCCTGATCCAAAAATATAATGACATCTTAAAACAAAAAAGCCCAAAGTAAACTTCAGGCTTTTTTGATCAATAGAAGATTAATTAATTTCTAAATTTCTTTTCAGCTTTCTTGAATTTCTGAACATAACGACGTTTACGTGCTGCAATGCGTTCATCCATTTGCGTCTTACGACCTTCAAATGGATTTTCAGACGTTTTAAAGTCAATACGCACTGGCGTCCCTTCAAGTTTGTACACTCGACGGAATACATTTTCCAAATAACGACGATAATCCGCAGGGGTTTTATCGACTTTATTACCATGTACAATGATCGTTGGTGGATTCTGACCACCCATATGGGCATAACGCATTTTAATACGTTTACCGCTAATCATTGGCGGTTGATGTGCTTCAGTGGCATCATTCAAAATTTGAGTTAATTTCGCAGGCGAAACTCTCAAATGTGAAGAGTCAAATGCACGATGAATGGAAGGATATAACTCGCCTACACCGGTACCATGCAATGCTGAAATCAAATGCACTTTGGCCCATGGGATAAAGTCAAAACGACGGTCGACATCAAGCTTACATTGCTTGCGGTCGTATTCTGTCATGTTGTCCCATTTGTTGATTGCAATCACCATTGCTCGGCCCGCTTCTAAAGCATAGCCAATCAAATGCAGATCTTGTTCAACCACACCTTCACGTGCATCCAATACTACAACCACAACATGGGCATCTTTAATCGCTTGTAGCGTTTTCACGATTGAGAATTTCTCAACCATTTCATCTACCTTGCCTTTACGACGCACACCTGCAGTATCAATCAGCGTGTATTTGCGTTCATTCCGTTCATACGGAATATAAATAGAATCACGCGTGGTACCTGGCATGTCATAAACCACAACACGCTCTTCGCCCAGTAAACGGTTGACCAAAGTTGATTTACCGACGTTTGGACGACCAATCACGGCTAAGCGTAAACCGGTGTTCTGATCATGCAACGCAGGATCTTCATCCTCAGGAATATCTTCAAGCACATCTTCAAGCATTTGAGCCACACCACGACCGTGGCTTGCTGCAACATGCATGGGTTCGCCAAAGCCAAGTTGATAAAACTCAACCACTGCAGCTTCGGCATGTACACCATCAACTTTGTTTGCAACCAAGTAAACTTTTTTCCCGAGGGTACGAAGTTCTCGTGCAATTTGTTCATCTGACGCTAGTAATCCCGCACGCGCATCAACAACAAAAACAATAATATCGGCTTCATTGATGGCTGTTTTTGATTGCTCAGCCATGTATGAATCAATACCAGCTTCACTTTCACCGATACCGCCTGTATCGACTACAATGAAGGATTTATTTTGGAATACTGCATCGCCATATTTGCGGTCACGAGTAAGACCAGCAAAGTCAGCCACGAGTGCATCACGACTCTTGGTAATCTGGTTAAATAGCGTTGATTTACCGACGTTCGGACGTCCAATTAGCGCAATTACGGGTTTCATAAATTAACGGTTCTGCCAAACGCTTAACGCGCCCTTTCTGGTGGAGACATATAGTTGTCCATCAATTACGCGTAGTGAACGTACTTCACCACTTGTTTTTGATCGACCAATGAGTTGCCCAGAAGTTGGATCTATTAAGTGTAATACACCATCGAGATCACCAACCACCAGGTCTTGTCCGAGCACAACAGGATTACTGAGCTGACGATTGAGCAAACTATCGTTTTGCCATAATTGCTCACCTGTTGTTAGTGCGTAAGCAGTAATTTTGCCATCTGCTTGTGCAACAAAAACGGTATTATTCGCTACTTCTGGACGTTGAATACTGCTTGCATCTTCACTCCACACCACTTGTTGTGAAGCCAAATCTGTAACAGTGACTTGTCCTTGGAAACTGGTTGTTACAAGAAACTGACCTGCAACAACTGGATCGCCATCAATATCATTGAGGCGCTGAATATCTGAACGGCCATCGCTTACTGCAACACGGCGCTGCATACGCGGTACACCACTGAGTATATCCAGGGCATAAACATAAGCATTGGATGAAGCAATCAATACCGTACGCGGATCGAGTGCAACCGGCGATGCCATTCCACGCAAGCTAAATTGTACATTAGGAAGGTTATATGTCCAAACTTGCTGACCGGTGGAAAGATCATGCGCATACACAGTGCCGTTATTACTAACAGTAATCACACGACCTGATTGAATCAATGAAGCAGATAAAATGGCACCCGACAACTGGGCAGTCCACTTTTGTTCACCTGTCGCCTGATCTAGAGCAAACAATTGACCTTTCTTATTGCCTACAACAACGATGCCTTCGCCCGCCTCTACACCAGAGCTTAAACCCTGTTTAGAAACCTTTTTCTCCCAGATGCGCTGCTTACCTTGATAAGCTGCCACTTCACCTTTTGGATCTAATGCAAAGATTACACCGTTATCCACATCTAAACGCAGACGCAAAGGATCTGCTTCCGATGTTGATGAAACACTTTGAGAAAATACAGGAACAAGACTTTTGGCTTGGACCAATTTAGGTAATGGATTAGGTTTAGCCTCTTCCACTTTAATTTTATTCGTTGAACAGCCAACAAGTGCGAATGTTAAAATTGTCAGCGCAAACGGTATTTTGTATTTTCTATCCATCATGACTCATCCACTTGTGTTTCTAAAATCGGTCGTTCCACATCAGGATCATCAACTAAAACACCGACACTTTCGAGTTTAATTTGTAAAATTTGACGCTCCTGCTTACGTTCAACCAGTGCATCCCATGCACTCTTGTACGATTTTTTAGCATTTTCTATATCATTTTTAGCAACATATACATCACCAAGTGCTTCATCAGCAGTGGCTTTAAAAGCTGGATCTGTCACTGCAGCCAATGTCTTTAATGCATCATCATATTTCTTTTGCGCAAGTTGAGCATAACCCAGGCGCAGCTTAACCAACTGAACCAAGCCTGCATCATCCAGCTTTGAATTTTCAACTTTTTTCAATGCCCTTTCTGCATGCGCATAATCTGCTTTGTCATACGCCAGTTTAGCCATCAGCAATTGCGTTTGAATAGCCTGGGCAGAATTGGGTGCTTCTTTTACAATTTTGTCCGCAGTTGCAGATAAGACATTAAATGCATTGGGATTGCCTTGTACATTTTTTGCATCATCCATCAACTGTTGAACCTTGGCTGTTTCCATCTGGGATTCAGCCAGGTTTTTCTTCTGCCAATATTCCCATCCGAAAAAGGCAATCAACGCAATTAAAATCCCACTAATCATGGCAGAGCCATATTTTTTAGTGAAAGACTTTAAGCTATCAAGTTGTTCATCATCACTCAATGCGTTCATGTGATTACCTTTTCCTTATGTTTTTTAAGCTTATTTTGAAGAAAATTTTTCAATGAAAAATGGCACAATATCCGCTACAGCAACATCAGTTTGCTCCGCAGTTGCCAATTCTTTCACCGCTAATTGTTGTGCTTCCCATTCACGCTCACCAGCAATCACGGCAAAAATAGCGCCTGATTGATCCGCTTTTTTCATCTGAGACTTCATCGAACCTTGTGAACCGACTTTCAGGCGAATATTGCTATTTGCCGTTTCCAGCTGGTCACGAATTTGTTCTGCAAGTACCAGAGCTTTCCCTTGTGATGCAGGATCTGACAACAAGAATACTTCACAATCGCGTAAAGGGGTATTGTCTTCCACTTGTTCAAGTAGAAGCAGCAAACGCTCAATCCCCATAGCGAAGCCAACTGCAGGTACAGACTGATCAGCCTTCCCTTTCAATTGACCTACCAGACCATCATAACGGCCACCGGCACATACTGTTCCTTGTGAACCCAAATGTGTAGTTGTCCATTCAAAAACAGTTTTGTTGTAGTAATCCAGCCCACGAACCAGTTTTTGGTTAATGACAAATTCCACTCCTGCATCAGTTAAATACTGCTGCAATTGCGCAAAGTGAGCCAAAGTTTCTTGACCCATAAAGTCGTGAAGTTTGGGTGCATTTTCAAGAATTTTTTGCGTACGTGCATCTTTAGAATCAAGGATACGCAGTGGATTAGTTTCTAAACGACGTTGTGAATCTTCGTCTAAATCACCTTTATGTGATTCTAAGAATTCCACCAATGCAGCACGATATGCAGCACGCTCATCAGACTCACCTAGAGTATTCAGTTCAAGCTGAACCTTATCGGCAACTCCCATGCGTTTCCACAAACGTGCAGTCATCAAAATCAATTCTGCTTCCATATCCGGTGTAGCGACACCAAATGTTTCCACACCAAACTGATGAAATTGACGGTAACGACCTTTTTGTGGTTTTTCATAACGGAACATTGGTCCGACATACCAGACCCGAGGGGTCGCGCCGCGAAGCAGATTATGCTCAAGCATGGCACGTACACAGCCTGCAGTCCCTTCTGGACGCAAAGTCAAAGACTCAGGTGGATTACCCTTGTCCAAGAAAGTGTACATTTCTTTTTCAACAATATCCGTCGCATCACCAATTGAACGCTTGAACAGATTGGTCTGCTCAACTATCGGCAAACGGATTTGCTGGTAACCATAAGCATCCATAAGCGATGCTAAATGTTGCTCAAGACGTCTCCACGCAGCAGTTTGCGTTGGAAGAATGTCATTAAAACCTTTGATTGCAACAATTGAACTCATGACCTACTCAAAAACTTGTACGAATAATTTCTTTAGATTTAGCTTCTTCAATCTCTTGAACACGTTGACGAACCATAGTTTCGATTTCATCAACCAATTGATTGGTATCGATTAAATGGCTTTTCTCGCCATTACGATACACCAGTGAACGCGGACTTGCACCAACAACACCGATATCCGCTTCTTTAGCTTCACCCGGACCATTCACTTTACACCCGATCACCGATACATCCATCGGGGTACGGATATCTTCCAAACGCTCTTCCAGTGATTGCATCACCTTAATCACGTTGAATTCTTGACGCGAACAGCTTGGGCAGGCAATAAAGTTAATCCCGTTAGAACGAAGCCCCAATGATTTCAAGATATCAAAACCAATTTTCACTTCTTCTTCAGGCTCTGCTGCCAAGGAAATACGCATGGTATCGCCAATGCCTTCCATCAACAGACCACCCAAGGCAATTGCTGACTTCACTGAACCAGTCCGGTAAACACCCGCTTCAGTCACACCCAAATGTAATGGATTATCGATTTGTGCAGACAACAAACGGTAGGCATCCATGGTTAAAAACACATTCGATGCTTTCACCGAAATTTTGAATTCCTGGAAATCCAGACGGTCTAAAATATCGATATGACGCATCGCAGATTCAAGTAATGCTTGACCTGTCGGCTCGCCATATTTTTTCTGAATATCTTTTTCCAACGAACCGGCATTCACCCCAATTCGCATGGAAATATCGTTGTGACGTGCCGCAGCAACCACTTCACGAATTTTTGCTTCCGAACCAATATTGCCCGGATTGATCCGCAAGCAATCTGCACCCGCATCGGCCACAGCCAAAGCAATTTTATAGTCGAAATGAATATCGGCAACCAAGGGTACTGTCACTTGCTTGCGGATTTCACCGAATGCTGCTGCTGCTTCCATTGAAGGTACAGAAACACGCATGATGTCTGCACCGACATCGGCACAGCGCTGAATTTGTGCAACAGTAGCCGCGACATCACAAGTTTCGGTATTGGTCATACTCTGGATGCTAATCGGTGCATCACCACCTACATAGACGGAGCCAACACGGATTTTACGAGTGGGACGGCGCTTAATCGGATTTTCAATCATTAATATCGCTCTTCTCTTTACCCATTAACGTGACAAACGGAAGTCTGCTTTGCCATTCACTGTATAAGGTGACAACGCAATCTTTTCATTATTTAACGTTAAGGTTACAGCTGATGCATCATCCAGACGAATTTGAAATGGGGTTTCACCATTTAATTTCACTGTCGATGCCTGACGACCTGTTGCCAGAACTTTACCCGTTGAATCTACAATATGTACAGAAGTTGGACGACCAAACTCAAGCTCCAACTGATCACCTGATACAGCAGTTGAATGATCTAAATTCAGCACTTCCACATCAGATTTTGCTGGTGCAATTTCTTGGCTAGCATCTTGATTTGAGGACATGTTTTGCATAGTCATCACGGCAGCAATCACAGCTAACAACACCACCAAAGCAATAACGATCCGTTTTAACCATTTCTTGTTACGATCACGATTCGAACCTGGCAGTTTGCCCATGATTTTAATCGGTGAATTGTTTAAGGCATGATTTGGCAATAATCCTGTATCATTTTGATAAATTTCATCAAAACGCTGGATGATCGCTGTTGCATCGACCTTTAAATATTTTGCATAAATACGATAGTAACCCTTAATAAAGGTCGCTTCCGGCAAAGCTTTATAGTCATCTTGTTCTAAAGCTGTCAAAGTTTTCACTTGCATGTTTAAATCTTTGGCAGCGTCATTTAATTCACGCTTTTGTGCAATTCGAATTTGACGTAAGTACTCACCTGGACGCTGAACATTTCCTAATGCATTGGGTGCTACGCTTGAACCATTTGATTGCTGTGAATTAGGATTTACTTCCATACGGCCTCAGTACTGTACTGTAATTGCAGATAACGTTGGTATTCTGGACTCTCCGGGAAAAGCGCACGTAATTGATTAACAAGTACCTGCATTCCCATTGTGTCACTATTTGCCCGTGCATTTCGGATACCGATCCAGAGCGCACGCGCACCTTGATTCTTTTGACCTACTCCACGCACAAACTGTTCATACAACTGTGTCGCAGCAGCGGTCTGCTGTTTCAAATAAAAAATTTCGGACAACTCTAACATTGAAATGTAGGAATCACGATTTACTTGTAGGGCTTGTTTGAATGATTTTTCAGCATTCGTCACATCACCTAGCTTTAAATAAATTCGCCCCACATTTTCAAATGCTTTATAGCGTTGATCATAACCCAATGTCGTACCTGCAACATTGAGTTGCTCAATCGCATCATTATAGCGCTCAATTTGATACAAATAAGTACCGTAGTTGTTACGCGCTTGCGCATTTTTGGGATCAGCAGAAATAGCACGCTTAAAATAAGCATCTGCTTTATCCATACTGATTTTACTGCCTTCTTGTTGCAGCAAAATCCCCATCATCATATTTGCAGCAGAATCTCGGGAATTCATTTCCAGCGCCTGGTCTAAAGTACGCTTTGCCGAGTCCAGGTCACCCGATTTAATATATTCTGCAGCCAATTGAGTGCGAACTTTAATTGCTTTTTCTGGATCTTTCTTCACCATTGTTGTCGATGTTTGACAAGCAGTGATAAAAATAGCAGACATACAAATCGTTGTAATAAAAGCTAATTTATATGCGGGCTTTCTCAATTGGCGTCCCCTTTTATTATCCTTGAGAGCGCATAATCTCATTACTTTGCGCAATTTTCTTTTTCCACTGTTCCGCACGACGCGTACGGTCAGCCACTTGACCCACCAGCTGTCCACACGCAGCATCAATATCATCACCACGTGTCTGACGAATCGTACACACAAAACCTGCATCAGACAAAGTTTTTTGGAAAGAAATAATGCGGTTACGGCTTGAACGACCGTAGGGTGCATGCGGGAATGGATTAAACGGAATTAAATTAATTTTACTTGGTAAATTTTTCAGTAACTTAATCATCTGTTGTGCATGTTCAGGATGATCATTCACCCCATCCAACATCACATATTCAATGGTCACATGTTTGCGAGAACTTTCGTTACCATCTTTAGCAATATAACGCTGACATGCAGCAATCAGTTGCTCTAACGGATATTTTTTATTAATTGGAACCAGTTCATTACGCAGTTCATCATTTGGCGCATGTAAAGAAATAGCAAGTGCCACATCAATATCTTTCACCATTTGGTCAATTTTCGGTACAACACCCGAGGTCGATAAAGTCACACGACGTTTAGACATGCCATAAGCAAAATCATCGAGCATAATGTGCATTGAGCTAAGAACAGCGTCATAGTTGAGTAATGGTTCACCCATACCCATCATCACCACATTGGTGACTGAACGCTCACGTTCTGCAACAGGTACTTCTTCCATATAAGAATAGTTTGCCATCCACAGCTGACCGATGATTTCTGAAGGTGTCAAATCACGCTGAAATCCCTGTTTACCGGTTGAGCAAAATGAACAGTCCAGCGCACAACCCACTTGTGAAGAAATACACAAGGTTTTACGCAGACCGGTTTTATCTTCTGCCGGAATCAGTACGGTTTCAACCAGTGAACCGTCACCATCACCAACACGGAACACCCACTTACGGGTACCGTCTTTAGAATAGTTACGGTGCACCACTTCTGGTGCTCTGACTTCACAAATCTGTTCCAGTTTTTCACGAAGTTTGCCTGAAACATTGGTCATTTCAGCAAAATCAGTCACAAAGAACTGATGAATCCACTTCATCACCTGACCGGCACGGAATTTCTTCTCACCAATATCTTCGAAGAATTTTTCCAGTTGCGGACGTGACATGCCGAGTAAGTTCACTTTTTCTACAGCATTTTGCTGTATCGGAGTGGATGGAGATGGTTGCTGTGCATCAGAAATTGCAGAGACAGCGACGACTTCAGTACTCATGTGTAATTACCTAAACCATGTCTAAAGATGAAAGGAGAAGCTCAATAATCGAGCAAAGTTTTATTCAAAGAATAAAAAAACCAGATAAGTATAATAACACTTATCTGGTTTGAATACTTCGAATTAACGAGTACGTGGGCAGATCTCAGTTTGAGCGAAGAAGTAGTTAACTTCACGATCAGCAGATGTAACTGAGTCAGAACCATGAGCAGCATTTTCGTCGATGCTTACAGCGAAATCTGCACGGATAGTACCAGGAGCAGCGTCTTTAGGGTTAGTTGCGCCCAAGATATCGCGGTGAGCAAGAACAGCGTTTTCGCCTTCAAGAACAGATACTACAACAGGACCAGAAGTCATGAACGCAACTAGGTCACCGAAGAAACCACGTTCTTTATGCTCAGCGTAAAAGCCTTCAGCTTCAGCTTGAGTAAGGTGTTTCATTTTAGTCGCAACGATTTTAAGACCAGCTTTTTCGAAACGAGCAAAGATGTCACCAACGTTGTTTTTGCCAACAGCATCTGGTTTAACGATAGATAAAGTACGTTCAATAGCCATGATTGGCTCCTTATGTCAATTTGACGAGAAAATTTTGCCGCATTATACCGAGATAATCAGCAAGTATCAGCTTTTGATATGTAAAAAATAGTTTTTTTCAATTTAGCGATTAACGAACTTCGTCAATCCATGCCAATTGAATCCCTTCCAACAGACCTTCAGTCGATTTTTCCGGGTCATCTTTAAAGTCTGGCAATGCACAAACCCATGCATGCAAGTCCGTAAAGCGAATCCATTGTGGATCGACATCTGGATGTGCTTCAGAAAGTTCAATGGCAAGATCAATGGTGTCAGTCCAACGTAAACCCATGGGTGTTCCTAAACGTTAAATGAATGCCCTACTTTAACAAATTCCTAAAATCGTAAAATAGGTTTTCGATTTTTAAAAAGACATTTTATAACACGATATTTAAAAATGGCGCGGTAAAAATAATGCCGGTTGCGACCAATACCCCAATCAGGGCACCTACAATGACATCACTTGGATAATGCAGTCCCAAAACCATACGGGATATGGCCACCAAAAGCGTAAAAGGCAACATCAAAACAAGTAACATCGGCTGAATATACCCCATCACCGTACTCGCCATAACAGCATGCAAGGTATGTCCAGAAGGAAAGCTGAAGTGATCTAGCGGTTGTTCTTGCAATAGAACCACCTGATGTACTTGATAAGGTCGAGGACGCGTGGTTTTCTGTTTTAAAATTTTATAAATTGCAGAACCTACAGAGCCACCAATCAAAAGATAAAGTAATTGTTCGATATAAAACGTATCTTCCAATATCCACAGACTTGCCAACATGAAGCACCAAAACAAACCGTTGCCAAGACGGCTAATGATTTTAAAAAAATAGGCAACCGTGTGTGAATGTGAAAAATGATTCAGATACATACATCCTTTTAAGTCGAGATCTAACATCGTTATTATTGCTTTTTTTAATTTCATGATGATTCTCCTTTAAGCATCTGCTTTAAATTCAGGATGTCATTTTTATCTCTCTGGCAACGCCATACAGTGCCTGCTCGAACTGCCGTACCGGATGTTGCCATCCTACATTTAGCACTGTTTCACGGGCTTGCACTCCCATGAGTTTCAACTGTTGATTATTCGGTAGTTGATAAATTAACTGAATCAGTTTATCTATTTGCCCTAAAGGACTTAACCACCCAGTTTCACCGTTTTTCACATGCAAATGTGCACTGGCATAATCATAAGCAATCACGGGTAAACCACTTGCCATTGCCTCCAACACCACATTACCAAAAGTTTCAACTTGACTGGCAAATACAAAAACATTGGCACTTGCGTAGGCTTGCGCTAAATTCAGACCGGTTAAATTTCCGGTAAAAATAACATCATGGCTTTGACATAACATTTCCAGACGACTCCGATCTGGCCCATTACCTACAATCACCAGTTTTACATCTTGCTGAGTCACTTGCTTCATAGCGATATAGGCATTTACCAAAACATCTATTTCTTTCTCGGGAGACAGTCGTCCTACATAGAGCATCACCCGGGTCTCTAAAGTCGCTTTCCACTGTTGACGTAAAGCACTCAAACTATGTTCTGGAGAAAAACAAGCAACATCTACACCACGTCCAACAATAGCCAAAGGACAACGCACACCAAACTTTCTTAAAATATATTCTGTATCTTTACCGGGAATACATGTCAGTTGTGTATTGTTATGAAACCAACGTAAATAGCGCTGAATGGGCTTAACCAAAAAAGCTAAATCGAAAAAGCGACTAAATTCTTGAAAAGGTGAATGGAAACCACTTGAAACAGGAATACCTTTGCTTTTTGCAGCTTGCAAAACACTCAAACCCAAAGGCCCTTCGGTAACAATATGCACAACATCCGGTACAAAATCATCCAGCGCATGTGATACTTTTAAAAATTGTGGCCAACCAAATTGAAGGCTTGGATACTTAGGAATAGATTGTGCTTTGACCAGACATTCTTGATTGGGTAAAAAATCACAACATGCGTGTTGTTGCTCTGGCCGAATCAGTAAAATTTTATGACCTTGTTTTTGTAAACCTTTGCATAATTGTAGTAAAGATAGGGCTACCCCATTAATTTCTGGAGGCCAAGTTTCAGTAACAATGGCTATTTTTAGGCGTGGACGAACCAAGTCTTTTAAAATTTGAACGTTATCAAACGAAATATCCTGCTTTCTTTGCTTAAAATAAAATTGAAAGCTTTCTGGAAAATTTTGGTGTTTTAGCAGACTGGTCGCATACAAATTTGTCATACAACACCTGTGTCGTTATTTTAATCTTAGCTTAGATGTTGTTTCTTTCAGTTTGATGATAATAAGACCTCAAATTTAATAATTAATATATTTCTTTATCGAATTTATCTGCTTCAATGAAAAAAACACTCTCTGCTATAAGAAAACTTTATCAGGCTTTATGAACATATTCCCATATCTACCTAATATATAAGACTGACATATAAACTATCTTTATAAAGCCCTGCTGGCGTAGATGCAGTGGGCTGTTCCGCCAATTGCACAAGCACAACAAATTTAGTTTGATCGGTTGCCGGTTGTGAGATGGGGGTATTCCATCTTGAAGATGTTGCACCCGAAATAAACATTTGTGTTCTTATTTTACGATTTCGATCACTAATCAAATAGCTATTTCCAGCAGGACTGGTTAAATTTCGAGAACTGAATTTAATCGCATAATTACTATCACATGCCACTGAAAATGATGTAGCTGCCTGACTTAAGTAAGAAGAACTCAGTTGAAGTTGTGATGCTGTGGCTTTTTCAATCTGACATCGGCCAGCATAACCAAGGTTACTAAAACACATGGCTAATATAAGTAGACCTAATTTAAATTTCATTTTATTTCTCCATTTATTTGCAATTAAGATTTATCACCTTATCCGCCGTATTTGGATTCTCAGTAACCATTAACTGTGCTGAACAGGTTTTTGGATCATTTGTTTTTATTTTCACATTATAAGTTTTAGGAATTAAGCCATACAAAGTCACCGTACCGTCTGATGAAATTGGATATACCTCCCCTTCATCATTATCAATATGTAATTCAGAACCCGCTATAAATGTTTTATTATTAATATCTAAAGGACGAACCGTAACTTGCTTCGCATGAAAAACCGGAAAATTAATTACATAGCCGCGCTGATTAAAGGCTGTAAGCTTTTTACTTAAGTATGGAATTTTATCCTCTATCGGCAACTGATTTTGATCAAATCCAATATCATAATTTACGTAAGGAATAATATCATGAATAAATGCATAGCCTTTTTTATTGGTCTTATTTACTACCGATAAAGAGCGTAAAATATCAACATCTTCATAATCACCTACACTCACAATAGAAAAAGCATTATCGACAAGCTTTGTAAAGCTTAAACTATTTTGTAACCAAACCAGTCCCCCACGATAATTTAATTGTGATTCTCCTTCATTATCACCTTCTATATGATAAAAATTTAAATCACCAACATTAGTTTTTAATCGACCTTTTAGGTTATAAAAATTCTCTTCATTTCTCCGGTTTATCCCTGCTTCATATTCAAAACCAACTTGATTGGCATTACTCTTAACAAATTGTAATTTAGTATTATCATCTGTTGAATGACTAAAATAGATAGCTTTATCATCATCAAAACTATAACTAAAAGTTAATATTGCGCTAGCATCTCTCTCTTCACCAAATGAATTATAATAACTCAACCCTAATGTCGCTTTCCTACCCAAACGCCGATTAAAACCTATACTAAATGTTTTACGGTCTTGCTGTAAAAAAGCAACATTATCTTCAGTAACTATTGATCCTTTATGATAATTTTGCTCTGCATAATTAAAGAAAATATTTTGTAATACAGGTACATTACTCATTCCGCCATAAATTAAATGCTCAAATTTAGGATAAACAGACACCCCATTTAGATCATCCCCTAAAAATTTAAAATTTCTTTCTGTATATTTTGAACTTGCCCCTAATGAAAATCGGCCAAAGTCCTTACTGGCTGATAATCCATATGAATAATTAAATTGATTACTATCATGTGATGCCTGAACTATACTATCCAGTACAACATAATGACTAATGGCTTGAGTCCACATTAAACCCAAGTTTTGTATTTCATCACTGTAGAGAAAATTAGAACCAAGCGTCGTTGTATTTGATAAGCCGCGCCTGTAATAGAAATTAGAAAAAAAATCACGATAATCATCACTTTTAATATTGTAATTGTAACGCAACTTACCTAAAGAAATATTATATTCACTTAAATCAGGACGCAATAAACGGTTTGTGACTAATATAGGAAAACTTTGGACACTTCTATTTCCTAAAACATCTTCGACAACAATTTGTGCATTTCCAGCTTGTTGAATTTGAGCACCCGTCTGAAGATTAAATTCACCCGGACTGACCTTTTGACTATAAATACTTACACCATTAATATATAAATCAACGGTTGATGGAAGACGAGCACTTCCTTGTAGCGCAGGAGTATTCCAATAAATAAAATTTGGTCTTTCTGTATAATTAGTTCCCCAACTCAAACCTGCAAATCGTAATGAATTAATAAGTGGATTAAATATAGTGGTAGTATCACCCAGTGTGAGGCGTGTCATGTTACTGGGGATTTCAAAATCAATATTTGTACTTAATCGATTAAAAAAATCACCTGCTGGTGTATTTTGGTAAGCAACTGAATTTCTAAAAATCCAATAATCTTTAAAAACTCCTAAATCAGCTAAACCATTATATGAATTATCGATTTCACCATCCATACGATTATTTAAATAGGTTAAATCATAATTTATAAAACCGCCTAAACTTGCTTTTTCTGGTATCGTATTCATGTCTAAAATATTTGAAGAAGATGTAAAAAGTGTAGAAGGTACTGTGAGTTTAATAGCCTGAATAGAACTATCAAATTGAGATTGAATAGAGTCACCTGAAACCAAACAAAAATTATTTCTGGATATTAATCGCAATAATTTATTTATATTAATATTTCGGTTTGATAACTCATTGCATTCAACATAAAATTGTTCATTATATTTCAACAAAACTATATCAGTATTGTGATCTAAATCGTTGATCCATAAGTTTGCAAAGCTTTCTTCTAACTTATTTTCACTTGCATTAACATTAAAAATGAGAAATATATTTATTAATATTAAGACCCCTTGGTTTGATTTCATAGGAAATCCCCTAAATAAAAATTATTCCATAAATTTAAGCTCTACCATTTCATTTGATTTATCTGTTTGTAATTTAACATTATAATTGTTAATATCTTGTATTTTTAGCCCCTTCAGGTCATAAGAAAGACTTTTATTAGCAAGTGCATAGCCCAATGTATCACTTTTAAAAATTTCTTTTTTATTCGAGTCAATAATTTTCAAATTGGCAATTTGAATGTGGGAATTTGCCTTATTCCATACAATTAACTTATCATTTTCAATATTGAATTTTAATTTAATATCATCTTGTTTTCCAATAAACAAAGGTAAATTAAAGTTAAGTAAAAAAGTAATCGATGACTCTTTTACAGCTTGAGGTATTTCTTCTACCAAAATTCGCCAAGCACCCTCTTGTTTACCGGCCAATATAGATTGTGTAGGACGATTAAATCCGATCCGGATTACCTGTTTTCCTTTTGGTTGCAGGATAAAACTCCTAGGATTAATAATTAATGCATCTTCTGGCTCTAATACATCTTCCCCATTCTTATTCTGATCCCATTTATATGCCTTTACTTCAAAAAATTTTTTTTCAGTTTCATTTATAGATTCAAGAGTTAAAGTCGTCGTTTTTTGCTTAGCATCATTCAATATATACATCTGAACAGGATCTATTGAAACATCTGCCTGTACACCCGATATAAATAAAATAAAAGTGGCCAAAAATATACTTATAGTTTTCATTTAATTATATCCTTATTATTTTTATAATAAAAACCTAACCCAACACTTGCGCCAGGTTAGGTTTATTTAACTATTAATAGTAAGCTTTAATCAGGTATTTATCGTTATAAATACCTGATTTTTGTGAAGCACTTACTGCTGCATTAGTTACTTTGAGAGTAAATACGTCAGTAGCTTCACCCGCATGATTTGAATTACCTAAACCAACAGCAGCCACCTGACCTGATTTAGTAGTAACAATCGTAGTCGAAACTTTTGCAGTTGGATCTGATTCATGTTTTACAAAGGTCGTATTACTAGTACCCGCATTCGCTGTTTGTAAATTCAAAACATAAGGAGTATTTGTTGTAATAGAATAGTTAGTGGTCTGAGTTCCTCCCGCAGCACTGAGAACAATTCCTTGGCCCCCAGTAACAACACATTTTTTCTTAATATCGAGGGTGATTGGAATTTCTTTTTCACAACCTAAAGTATTACACTTACTCCAGTCAACAGGTGGCTTAGGATCGTAACCACCTCCACGATCTTCATCTCCTGCATACACACTTGTTGCACACACACCAAAGGCTAAGGCTGCTAAGGCTGCTTGAGTCATTTTATTCATAACTTTCTCCATTTCTTTTTAAAAGAATGTATTTATTTGATTTTAACGATTACGTTTGTAACTCTTCTTATTATGAGTAAGATCTCGTAACCGTTCAGCTATCTTATTACTATTAATTCAAAAATTTAAAAAACGTTCTTATTCACAATATATTTTTTATTTTTTAATTATCATTATAAATATATCTAAAACCCTATTTTAATTGAGTTTTATTTTATAAAATATTAAGATACAATTCTAATTTGTTTCCAATCATGTCCAAAACAATCAGTAAAAATATTAAAAACATGTTAATTACGATAAACCTATGATTAATATATTTTTTATAAATTATCATATTCTTACGTAAAACATTAACAAAGTTACATAATTTACAAAATACTGTAATTCAATGCATGCTTCTTAATGATTTTGTGATTTATTTATTGTTTTTATATTCATTTTCAAATAAGTCTATATTATTTTAATTTCATTTACCCATTCTTAAACCCTAGACTAAAAAACACAAGTAACTGAAATAATTAAAAAAATCTTTCCAATAAGAAAACACTTATTATAACTTTAATTTATAGACTATCTTTATTTAATTCCAGGATTTTATAAGTAGTAAGTAACCGCAATTACTTGGATTGGGGGAGATGATATTTCTTTAATCATTTCTTTCCAGGAAAATCTATTATGATATTAAAAAATATTTAATATTCACTCAATTAATAGCATTTTATTTTTTATAAGCCTAAAAGAGCAACTGAGCATTCTAAAGATTAAATTTTTAAAACTAATAAATTTAATAAAAATGTATTTTTAATCTGCCTTATATAAAAACTTGATATTAAAAATTATCCAGCTTAAAAACTTAATTTGATTTAAATCCAATCTCTATATTAAACCTGTTAAAAATTCCCCCTTATTCCATCCGATTCAATAAGCCATTTTTCACTTGATATAACTGACCATCTCCAAAATCAATTTGTTGTTTTTCTCCATATAGTTTTGGAAATCCTACAATCTTTTCAAGTTGAGGGGAGCGCTGAAACTGTTGCGTTTTTGGATTAAATATCCAGTAAATATAACGCTTATCCTGAATGGTTCGTTCATCTGAAATATCTGACAACACCAGGTCGTAATATCCATCAAAATTAACATCCATATAACCGATACTTTTCGGAAATGCGCTAAACCCTGTCAGATTTTGTACAACATTATTATTATTTTTATTCACAATATCTAATCGTTTGAGTACCGAACCATAGGGTTGGTTAATATCTTCCAGACCATAAAATTTAAAAATGAAATTAGGTTTATCTGAAACTTTTATTGCAGGCTCAA
Organism: Acinetobacter sp. SFB; assembly: GCF_001647545.1. GTDB lineage: Bacteria > Pseudomonadota > Gammaproteobacteria > Pseudomonadales > Moraxellaceae > Acinetobacter. The sequence goes on along the minus strand of NZ_LSZH01000011.1, from coordinate 473,708 downwards.
ACTGAATAGATTTCCCTAAAGTATCCTCACTCTCCACAAGTATCCCTTTAAGATCACCGCTATTGGCATTGAGCATCCCTGATAATTGATAAACCCTATTTGTTATATTTTCAGAATCAACATCGACAGATTTTAAATTCAGCTGATCTCCCTTTTGCAATCCTTTTAAGTTAATTGTCTGAGTTTCAACAAGGTCATATAGCGTGGCATGCGGATTCCAAATACCTGCATACAAGCTAAGGAAATATCTCCCCTCACTCGAACGCAACATACGTTGCATGGACACACGAACGTTATTGAGTGGCTTGTATTCTGGAGTATTCAAAGCTGTTTCAGCAGCACTCAGGTTTGAAAAAGCAAATGCAGCCATACAAAGCAATAATTTAGTTTTCATTGTTCAGCACACTCAATACTGCGGACGATTGTGAGTACTGTATCACAATAAAACCGCTCAATTGAGCGGCCTTTTTGTATCTTTAAAACAGAAAGAAAACTAAGTTTTTCTCTTTATCTACGATTTTTTTTGCTTGAATCCAAGGTATGAGCAAATTCAAAACACTGCTTTGAACGAAGTCAGAATGCATTGCTTAGCATAAAAAAGCCCCTGTTATAAAACAAGGGTTTTTTTATTTAGAAATTAGAACTTAGTTCTTTTCTTTATCTACGATTTTATTCGCTTGAATCCAAGGCATCATAGAACGAAGTTTGTTACCTGTAACTTCAATACCGTGTTCAGCATTTTGACGACGACGAGCAGTCATAGATGGATAGTTTAAAGCACCTTCGTTAATGAACATTTTCGCATATTCACCAGACTGAATACGCTTAAGTGCATTACGCATCGCTTCACGAGACTGTTCGTTAATAACTTCAGCGCCAGTTACGTATTCGCCATATTCAGCATTGTTAGATACTGAATAGTTCATGTCCGCAATACCGCCTTCAAACATTAAATCTACAATTAGTTTAAGTTCATGTAAGCATTCGAAATAAGCCATTTCTGGTGCATAACCAGCTTCAACCAAAGTTTCGAAGCCCATTTTAACAAGCTCAACAGCACCACCACAAAGAACTGCTTGCTCACCAAAAAGGTCAGTTTCAGTTTCTTCACGGAATGAAGTTTCGATGATACCCGTACGACCGCCACCTACACCTGAAGCATAAGAAAGTGCAACGTTACGAGCATTACCAGACGCATCTTGGTGAATGGCGATTAAGTCAGGAACACCTGAACCACGTTGGTATTCAGAACGTACCGTATGACCTGGTGCTTTAGGTGCAATCATGATTACATCTAAGTCAGCGCGTGGAACAACTTGGTTATAAAGAATAGAGAAACCGTGAGCAAATGCTAAAGTAGCACCTTGCTTGATGTTTGGCTCGATCACGTCACGGTAAAGTTGTGACTGGAATTCATCTGGAGTCAAGATCATGACTACGTCAGCTTGCGCAACTGCAGCAGGAACTTCAGCAACTTTAAGACCTGAATTCTCAGCTTTTTTCCAAGAAGTAGAGTTCGCACGTAGGCCAACAGTTACGTCAACGCCAGAGTCTTTAAGGTTAAGCGCATGTGCGTGACCTTGTGAACCATAACCGATGATCGCTACTTTTTTACCTTGGATGATAGATAAGTCAGTGTCTTTATCGTAAAAAATTTGCATTGCTGTCTCCGCTTAAATGCTTTTGTTTCCTTTTATCTAAGCCAATGATGTTATAGGTATTCACTGGCTTAGAAGCTCCTCTATAAGATGAGCAGAATGTGTGAATAAAATTAAAATCTGTTAAATGGTTAAAACTTTTTCGCCGCGCGCGATACCTGATACACCTGAACGCACCACTTCAAGAATGGTGTTTTCTGCCAGCGCATCAATAAAGCCATCTAGCTTTTCAGTGGTACCCGCGATTTGAACGGTATAGGTCGTTGGTGTTACATCAACCACTTGTGCGCGGAAAATGTCTGCAGTACGTTTGATTTCGGCACGTGCTGATCCAAGTGCCTTCACTTTAATCAACATCAGTTCGCGTTCAATATGCGCACCTTCCGACAAATCCACAACCTTTACAACTTCAACCAACTTGTTGAGCTGTTTGGTGATTTGTTCAATTTTATGGTCATCACCATAAGTCGTCAGGGTCAAACGCGACATGGTTGGATCTTCAGTCGGCGCAACATTCAAGGTCTCGATGTTATAACCACGTTGAGAAAACAAACCCACCAAGCGAGAAAGCGCACCAGCTTCATTTTCAACGAGTACAGAAATTATGTGTCTCATTTTGTGCGCTCTCCTTTTCCTAACCACATATCTTTCATAGATTGACCGGCAACCAACATTGGATACACATGCTCTGAACGGTCAACCATGACATTGATAAATACGCATTTATCATTAATGGCCATTGCTTCTGCAAGCTTAGAGTCAAGCTCATCTGCATGGTCAATTTGAATGCCGACGTGACCGTATGCTTCCATTAATTTGGCGAAATCTGGCAATGAATCTACATAAGAGCTTGAATGACGGCCTTCATAGTTCATATCCTGCCATTGTTTAACCATCCCTAGAGCACGGTTATTCAAGCAGAGGATTTTCACATTTAAGCCATATTGCTTACATGTAGAAAGTTCCTGGATACACATCTGAATAGAAGCTTCACCGGTAATACATACCACTTGCTGATCAGGGAATGCGAGTTTCGCCGCCATGGCATATGGCAAGCCGACACCCATTGTTCCCAAACCGCCTGAGTTGATCCATTGACGTGGACGTTTGTATGTATAGTAGTTGGCACCAAACATCTGATGCTGACCTACATCTGAAGTAATGATGGCTTCACTGTTGGTGATACGATCAAGGGCTTCAACCACCTGTTGTGGTTTCATCACCCCATCAACACCGGCTTCATAGCGCAAGCCATGTACTTTGCGCCATTCATTGATTTGAGACCACCACGCAGCAATCGCTTCAGGATTTGGCTTAGAAACATTCATTTGTTTCAATTGAACCAGCATCTCTTGCAGTACAGGTTCTACTGCGCCCACAATTGGAATATGCGCCATGATGGTTTTTGAAATCGTCGCTGGGTCGATATCAATATGAATGACTTTGGCATTTGGACAGAATTTTGCAGGATTATTGGTTACACGGTCATCGAATCGCGCACCGATACACAAAATCACGTCTGCATTGTGCATGGTCATGTTGGCTTCATAAGTACCATGCATACCCAACATACCAATGAACTGCTCATCATCCCCCGGGAAAGCACCTAGGCCCATAAGGGTATTGGTTACCGGGAAATTTAAAAGATGTGCAAGTTCTGTCAATAATTCAGATGCATTGCCTTGAACAACACCACCACCGCTATAGATGACTGGACGTTCAGCAGTAATCAATTCTTCAATGGCTTTACGAATTTGACCTGAGTGACCACGATGTGGCGGTTGATACGAACGCATCTTCACTTTTTCAGGATATTCGTAAGCAAATTTTTCTGCAGGATTGGTTACATCTTTAGGAATATCAACCACTACAGGACCTGGACGACCTGAAGAGGCAATATAAAATGCTTTTTTGATAATGCCAGGAATTTCACTGGCATGACGTACCTGGAAACTATGTTTCACGATTGGACGAGAAACGCCCACCATGTCTGTTTCTTGGAATGCATCTTCGCCAATTAAATGTGTTGCAACCTGACCAGACAAAATCACCATTGGGATTGAGTCCATATATGCCGTTGCAATAGGCGTTACTGTATTGGTTGCACCTGGGCCTGATGTGACAAGTACCACACCAGTTTTACCTGTTACACGTGAATAAGCATCTGCCATATGACCAGCAGCTTGCTCATGACGCACGAGGTAATGATTGATTTTGTCTTGTTGAAAGAGCGCATCGTAAATATGCAGTACTGCGCCGCCTGGGTATCCAAATAAATGTTCAACGCCTTCGTCCGCCAATGCGCGAACGAGCATTTCACCACCAGATAAAAGTTCCAACGTGATTCACCCTAATCTTTTCACTAACAAATGGAGGGCATTTGTAGTGGTTAATTCATTAACTGTCTGCACTGTTATAGCACACAAATTTCATAGTTTTCATAGCAATAGGAAAAAAATCTGACCTGACTGCTGTTTGAGCAATATGAGGTCTAAAACATGTTGGGATAAACATATTTTGTTGGCTTTGTTCAGCTTCTCGGCTAGAGAAGAAGTCCATTGCTAAAATGACGCTGATTCGAAGGGTGATCAAATCGACGCATATAAAACTACAGTCAGCATTTTTGTGGTTTCGACTATTAAAGTCAAGTTTAAAAATTGGCTTTTTCTTGATTATTTACAGACCGTCTGTTTTTTAAGCTTTAGGGTGAATTTCAATGTTCATTTCTTTGATGATGATTTTATGAGAAAAACCAATCACTTCATCTCCCTGTGCGTTTTACTAATAAAAAAATATTATAAATTATATAAATAAATTTAATGTATCATTATATTCTAAATTAATCTTTCTGAATAAAAATTAACCAATCACTCGATCAGTTAGTCTTTATTTTCATTTTGTCCGCATGGTAAATAAGATGATAAATAGATCAAATCTAGAAAAGTTTATATTTAACAAAAGTACCGCATAATTGGACTAATTACACCCTGAATTAAATCTTCAATACCATTGATCAGCTTATCTTTTTTTTCTGCAAATAAATGAAAATCATATAAAATAGAAAACATAGAATGTGACTATATTTCATACTTTACAACTGACTGATTACTATAGGGAATTGTTCATTATGTCATCATCTTTGATTAAAACTGGATTCATGGCTGCATGCGTTACCTTCAGTCTAAGTTCCACCACTGGCTTTGCTAAAGAATATTACAAATGGGTCGATGCAAAAGGTTCGACGCATTACACCAGCACTCCTCCTCCAAAATCGGCCAAGAAAAAAGGCAAAGTGGATACCTATGGTGCCACTCATTCCTCAACACCTCGCCAACCGGCCCCTGAAAAAATCAACAGCATAGAACAGCCGAATCAAAACACGACCATAGTGTCAGGTGAAAAAGTGATTGTTCTACCGGTGCCAACTGCAGCACCAGTTAACCAGGCCCAACCGGATAATAATACTTTATCACCTGAAGCACGATGACCGATTTGGCTGTATAAATTCAACTGCTGATCTTTATCCAAAAACTTCGATATTTTCTTATTTATCCATCACCGCAAAATTCACTTTTAGGTACATTTTGCGCTATGCTGTGCAACAAACTTTTAACCGTTGTTCTTAATTACGTTTATGACTACTCACATTGACCCTGAATATCAAGCCAGTGCGATTGAACCTTCTGTCCAACAAGACTGGGAAACTCGCAAAGCCTTTAAAGTTGCCGACACTGTAGAAGGTAAACATCGCTATATCTTATCGATGTTCCCTTACCCAAGTGGCAAGCTGCATATGGGTCATGTGCGTAACTACACCATTGGTGACGTGATCAGCCGTTTTCATCGCTTGAAAGGTGAAACTGTACTGCAACCAATGGGTTGGGATGCGTTCGGTTTACCTGCAGAAAATGCAGCCATTGCCCACCAGGTTGCTCCGGCAAAATGGACGTTTGAAAATATCGCATACATGCGCGATCAATTGAAAAAGCTTGGCCTTTCAGTGGATTGGGATCGTGAATTTGCAACCTGTACTCCAGAGTATTATCACTGGGAACAGTGGTTATTTGTACAGCTCTATAAGAAAGGTTTGATTTATCGCAAGCTTTCAACAGTGAACTGGGATCCGGTGGATCAAACCGTTTTGGCCAATGAACAGGTTGAAAATGGTCGCGGCTGGCGTTCTGGTGCATTGGTTGAAAAACGTGATATTCCAATGTATTACTTCCGCATTACCGACTATGCACAAGAATTACTAGACGATTTAGATTCACTCAAAGACGGCTGGCCGCAACAAGTGTTGACCATGCAGCGTAACTGGATCGGTCGTTCTCAAGGTATGGAAATCACTTTCCCTTCAGCAAAGCCAGAAATCTATGCCGATGATTTAACGGTTTATACCACACGGGGTGACACCTTGATGGGTGTAACTTATGTTGCGGTTGCGGCTGAACATCCACTGGCACTGAAAGCTGCTGCTCTCCAATCAGAAGCAGGCAACCCTGAATTGGCTGCATTCATTGAAGAATGCCGTATGGGTTCTGTTGCCGAAGCAGATCTTGCCACTGCCGAGAAAAAAGGCATGGCAACAGGTTTGTCTGTTAAGCATCCTGTAACAGGTGAAGCTGTTCCAGTGTGGATTGCTAACTATGTATTGATGTCATACGGTTCAGGTGCGGTGATGGCGGTTCCAGCACACGATGAACGGGACTTCGAATTTGCCAACAAATACAGTTTAACCATCAAGCAGGTGATTGATGCCAAAGGCGCAGACGATGCAGACTTTGACTCAAAACAATGGCAAGAATGGTACGGTTCGAAAGAAGGTAAACTGGTCAACTCGGGTGAGTTTGACGGTTTAGATTTCCAAAATGCTTTTGATGCCTTTATCGCAAAATTAGAACCACAAAGCCTTGCAAATACCAAAGTTCAGTTCCGTTTACGTGACTGGGGTGTATCGCGTCAGCGTTATTGGGGTTGTCCAATTCCAATGATCAACTGTGAAACTTGTGGTCAGGTTCCTGTACCTGAAGAACAGCTTCCAGTGATTCTTCCGACAGATGTGGTTCCTGACGGTTCAGGTAACCCACTAAACAAAATGCCTGAATTCTATCAAACCACTTGTCCTTGCTGTGGCGCGGATGCTCGTCGTGAAACCGATACCTTGGATACCTTTGTAGAGTCTTCTTGGTACTACGCACGTTATGCTTCTCCAGATTTTACGGGCGGTATGGTTAAACCTGAGGCTGCACAATCTTGGCTTCCTGTAAACCAGTATATCGGGGGTGTGGAACACGCAATTTTGCATTTACTGTACGCACGTTTCTTCCATAAATTAATGCGTGATGAAGGTGTGGTACAGGGCAACGAACCATTCACGAATCTTCTTACTCAAGGTATGGTTTTGGCTGATACTTTCTATCGTGAAGCAGAATCCGGTAAGAAAACCTGGTTTAATCCTGCGGACATTGAGTTAGAAAAAGACGAAAAAGGTCGTGTGCTTTCAGCGAAATATAAAGGCGACGGTCAGGAAGTTGTGGTCGGCGGTCAGGAAAAAATGTCGAAATCGAAAAATAACGGTATCGATCCGCAAGCCATTATTGATCAATACGGCGCAGATACTGCACGTGTCTTCATGATGTTTGCTGCACCGCCTGATCAATCATTAGAGTGGTCTGATGCAGGCGTTGAAGGCGCGCACCGTTTCTTGAAGCGTGTTTGGCGTTTGGCGACAGGTTTCCTTGAACAAGGCAATAGCACTACCACTATTGATAAAGCAAATTTATCAAAAGATGCACAAGATTTACGCCGTAAAACGCATGAAACCATTCAAAAAGTGGGTGATGACTTAGATCGTCGTCATGCATTTAATACCGCTATTGCAGCGATGATGGAATTGTTAAATGCCAACAACAAGTTTGAAGCGAAAGATGATAATGATGCTGCGGTAGCCCGTGAATCCATCACCACCCTGCTGACTTTATTAGCGCCATTTGCGCCTCATTTAAGTCAAACCTTATTGACTGAATTTGGTATTGAGCTCACCGAAGCTTTATTCCCTGTTGTGGATGAGTCTGCGCTGACTCGTAATACTCAAACCATCGTAGTTCAAGTAAACGGTAAACTTCGCGGCAAATTGGAAGTGTCTGTCGATGCATCTAAAGATGAGATCTTGGCGCAAGCCAAAGCATTACCAGAAATTCAACAGTTCTTGACCGGTCCAACCAAAAAAGAAATTGTGGTACCAAATAAATTGGTGAATTTGGTGGTTTAAATTCCTTAGGTTCCCGCTCTTCTCAGGAGAGACGTAGGAAGAGGTATTTATTTTAAAAACCCCTCATCCTAAGCCTCTCCCAGAGGGAGAAGGAGCTTTTCTTAAGGATTAAACAATTCCCAAACAAAGCCCGTTGCCAGCCAACGGGCTTTGACTTTACAATCAACTCAGAAATTCATTTACCCATCTTTGGGATAAACAGAGGAATAAGCATGCATTTAGTTCAACGTGTTGCAGCAGTTGTATTGACTTTGGGTCTAAGTGCCAGCTTAGTCGGTTGTGGTTTTCATCTTAAAGGAACTAATCCAATTACGGCCCCTGTTGCGTACTCAAAAATGAGTTTAGCGCTTCCAAATAACACAGAAGAATTACACGAAAAACTTGCCATTTATTTGGGTGCAGCCGGTATTCAACTCAGCAACAATCCAGATGCTTATGTGTTACATATACTCGATTACACGCCTCAACGTCATGAACTCAATGGTAAATTAATTGAAACATTACTGCGCTTAACCGTGACTTTCCGTATTGAAGATGCACAAGGCAATCCCGTGACTGAACCACGTACACTGACCGCTTCACGCAGCTATCAGTATGATGTCGCAACCGTAAACACCGATGATCAAGAACAGAAGTATCTTAATGAAGTGATTATTGATGATATTGCACAGCAAATTGTGCGTCAGATTTCATCCAATCGTTTACCGAAAGTCGTCACTAAACCGACTACCCCAGCACAACCTTAAAGACAGAAATTAAGCTATGAAACTTGACTATCCACAAGCACTAAAACGTGTTGATGAAGCTCGCGGTGCCTGGATTATGTATGGTCAAGAGCCATTGCTTGAGCAAAACTTACTGGATGCTTTTCGAAAAAGCTGGCATACCCAGGAAATTGAACGTCAACGCTATGACATTAACAATGTCAGCGACTGGAAAACGGTCTTTAATGCTTTAAATAGCTTATCGCTTTTTTCTAATCAGCTTGCCATTGAAGTGCATGGCAATATCAAGCCCGATGCCAATGCCATCAAGCAACTGAAAAGCTATATTCAGCACAATGAACAAAACCTGTTGCTTGTAGTCATGCCCAAACAGGACAGTAGCAGCTTAAAATCAAGTTTTTTCCAAGTGGTGGATGCCAACGGTGTGACTGTTCCTCTCACAGCCAATTATCCACAAGACCGGCAACGGATTTTAGGCATAGAGGCAGAAAAGCTCGGAATTAAACTCGCCAATGATGCATGGCAATGGCTTGAGCAACATCATGAGCACAACTTGCTCGCAGCCAAAAACAGTTTAATGCGCGTCAGTGACACTTTTGCCGATGTCGGCGTGATTCAGATTGAGCATTTGTATTCATGTTTACAAGACCAATCGCGCTATACCACTTATGATTTAACTGATGCGCTGTTGACCGGAAATCTGGCGCAGGCAATTAAAATTTTCCAATATTTAATTGCCTCGGGTGAGCCGATGAGCCTGATTTTGTGGAGCATCAGTAAAGAAATGCGCTTGCTGATGCAATTATTTGAACAGCCGCAAAATGCCTTGCAACTTGGGATTTGGAAAAACAAAGTCAGTCAATATCAACAGGCTTTAAGACGACTCAATCCAAATAACTTTCTGACTTGGCCTTCGCTGCTACTGCGTATTGATGCATCCATTAAAGGTCTGGGAAAAGAAAACCCCGAACATCTGGTCCTACAAGCGATTAGCAGCATGTGTGGTCAAATGTTATTTGAATCACCTACTGCTTAGCTGAAAAAACGCGAAAACCAGCTTTTACCTTTCTTCTGTTCTTGTGAACGCAAATAGTGCAGCATATTGTCACGCACAGCATCCACATAATCTTGATCATCATGTTGGATATGATTAATCAACCACTTTGACAGTAATCTATATAAATCATTTTCGATCGATTCTCCCCGATCAAATTTTTGACGATAATCATTCAGCCGTTTAACAAATAAGTCGTGTATGCCTCTATGAGAAGGCAAATACTGATAACTCACTTGTTCAAGCAAGTTTTCTTCGAAGCTAAAATGTGATTGGGTATAATCAATCAAATCATCCAAGACTTCTTTGATCTGATTACGATCCCCACTCACTCTAATCTTCTCTAGAGCATTAATGTAATCCAAGATTTGGCGATGTTGATTATCAATCACTTCGATTCCAATATTATAACTTTCATTCCATTTCATCAGTTATCTCTCACAAATTTTTCTATTAAAGTCATGATTTATTGTGCACAATCATTGTGCATAACGCTGTTATTATTAATCCCATAAAGAAAATATGGGATTTAATATTACAAACTTTTTTTATTTAAATCTATAGATAAAACAAAGATTTTTTAAAATAATCAGAATAACTTCCTCGCTAGGTATTCCGGAATAAAAGCAAAGCGAAAATATTAAACATAAAAAATTATTCAAATAAAAATCATGAAATAACTCCAGCATCATTCTACTCAAATCTAATGTGTTCTCGAGGCCTGAGATCCGTTGACAGAAATGCACTTTCACAGCAGTATTTCTGCGAAACTCAACAATCAAACAAAACTGTAATTTCAGAAATTTCATTAAATCCAAATTCAATAGAGTGCCAATCGCCTACAATTCATGCCGTAAAAGGCTGGTTTAAAATCAGTTCACAATTTCTTTAGTCACTTTTCAAGAGAGTTCAAAAAAAGAAAATAATTATCATTTCTTTATTAAAAAGTTCACGTTTTATCCTCATTTAGCTTTTATAATCTATTCAATTTACTGAATTTATACGCTCACTATGCCAAAAATAAAACCGTCCAAAATAATTGTCGCGGTGGTCTGCATTCTTGCTATCGCCCTTACCGCCTGGTATTTCTTAAAACCCAAGGAACAACAACCCCAATACATTACCAGCGAAGTCAGCCGCGGCGATATTGAAGACTCGGTACTTGCCACGGGTGTACTTGAAGCCACCAAAATGGTTAGCGTTGGTGCACAGGTTTCCGGTCAGGTTAAAAAAATGTATGTGCAATTGGGCGACCAAGTGAAACAAGGTCAACTGATTGCGCAAATTGATTCGATTCGTCAGGAAAATGATTTTAAAACAGCTGAAGCGAGTATTAAAAATCAACAGGCTCAACTCGCAGTCAAGCAAGCAAATTTGGCCAAAGTTCAAGCTGAATATCAACGCCAGCAAGCCATGTATGCTCAAGATGCGACTTCACGCGCTGAATTAGAATCAGCCTTGGCCAGTTATAAAACTGCACAAGCCGACATTTTGGCGATTAATGCGCAAATTGAACAATCTCGCTTAACACTGGCAACTGCTAAAGAAAATTTGGGCTATACCCAAATTGTTGCGCCTATGGATGGCACTATTGTGGCAATTGTGACCGAGGAAGGTCAAACGGTAAATGCCAACCAAAGTGCACCGACCATTGTTAAACTTGCAAAACTCGATACCATGACCATTAAGGCTGAAATTTCAGAAGCTGACGTGATGAAAGTTGAAGAAGGTCAAACCGTTTACTTCACCACTTTGGGTAATAGTGACAAAAAGCATTATGCAAAACTACGCCAAGTAGAACCTGCACCGAATTCAATTAATACTGAAACCAATAACAGCTCAACCTCATCTTCAAGTTCTGCAGTGTATTACAACGCCTTATTTGATGTACCCAATGAAGATGGCAAGTTGCGTATTGATATGACTGCGCAGGTTTATATCGTACTCAGTGAAGCAAAAAATACCTTAACTGTCCCGGCAGCAGCCTTGCAAAGCTCAAACCGTCCACAAGGCAAACGTACTGATCGCAGTGCAGACAGAACCAAAGCAGCAAAACCAACTGATACCGATCAAGCTAAAGCCGAACGTCCAAAACGCCTGGAACTTTCTGCCGAAGAAAAAGCACTGATTGAACAAGGTAAAGCCTCTATATCGATGGTTCGCGTGGTTCAGGCTGATGGTACGGCAAAACCGCAACCGGTATTGGTGGGTTTAAATAACCGTGTAACCGCTCAAGTGATTAAAGGCTTGAAACAAGGTGACAAAGTAGTGATTGCAGATGGTTCTGATACCTCGAATGATTCTGCAAAACGTAGTAACCGTGCTGGCGGTGGTGCCGGTCCAATGAGAATGTAATGATGAGTCAAGATCAACAACCTTTGCTCAAGGTCACAGATCTGACTCGTGAATTTCCTGCCGGGGAAAACACCATTCAGATTCTGAAGGGCATCAATTTAGAGATTTATCCGGGAGAACTCGTGGCCATTGTTGGGCAATCCGGTTCGGGTAAGTCAACCTTAATGAATATCCTCGGTTGTTTAGATCAGCCAACTGCGGGCAGCTATCAGGTTCAAGGACGCGAAACACGAAAATTAGTAGCAGATGAACTGGCGCAACTACGCCGTGAATATTTTGGTTTTATTTTTCAGCGCTACCATTTATTGGGTGATTTAACTGCCGCAGGTAACGTTGAAGTTCCGGCGATTTATGCAGGTGTGGATGCCTCAGCGCGTCAGCAACGTTCGACCCAACTGCTTTCAGATTTAGGTTTGGCTGAAAAAACCCAGAACCGTCCCAGCCAACTTTCCGGTGGTCAACAGCAGCGTGTGTCGATTGCCCGTGCCCTGATGAACGGGGGTGATGTGATTCTGGCCGATGAACCGACCGGTGCATTGGATAAAAACAGTGGTATTGAAGTGATGCGTATTTTACGTGAACTGAATGCCAAAGGTCATACCATCATTCTTGTTACCCATGATATGAACGTGGCTAAAAATGCCTCGCGCATTATTGAAATTAGTGACGGCAATATCATTTCGGATCGGGCCAATGTACCTGAAACGGATGGTGACATACTGGAAAAGCAGCAGCTTGACCGCACCCCACAAAAGAAAACGCCTTCTTGGCGTTCTGCAGCCGACCGACTGGGTGAAGCTTTCCGCATGGCTCTGCTGGCCATGAATGCCCATCGTATGCGTACCTTTCTGACCATGCTCGGGATCATTATCGGGATTGCATCGGTGGTATCGGTGGTCGCTTTAGGGAATGGTTCACAGAAACAAATTCTGGAAAATATCAGTAGTCTGGGTACCAATACCATTACGGTTTATCAGGGTCGTGGCTTTGGTGACAACTCCAAAACCGCACAAGTCAAAACACTGGTTCCTGCCGATGCTGAAGCTTTGGCTGAACAACCCTATGTCGATGGCGTCAGTCCGTCAGTCACTAGCAGTGTTACTGCGCGGTTTAAAGATACTGAAGCCTCAGCCACCGTCAATGGCGTGAGTGAAGACTTCTTCTATGTCAAAGGTATGACCTTCGAATCTGGGCAAGCGTTTGACAAAGAAGGTGTGACTGAACGTGCCCAAGATGTGGTGATTGATGACAATACCAAAAACACCTTCTTTAGCGATGGCACCAATCCGGTGGGTCAGGTCATTCTATTGGGTAGTGTGCCAAGTCGTATTATTGGTGTGATTGAAGCGCAAAAATCGATGATGGGTAACTCAGACAGCCTGAATGTTTACCTGCCCTACTCGACGGTCATGAGCCGTATGCTGGGACAATCCAATGTGCGTAATATCATCGTCCGGATTAAAGATGAATATCCGAGTGCTGCCGCTGAAAATGCCATTTTAAATTTATTGGTGCAACGCCACGGCGCACAAGATGTCTTTACCCAAAACTCAGACAGTATTCGTGAAACAATTCAACAAACCACGCAAACCATGACCCTGTTAGTATCTGCGATTGCAGTAATTTCACTGATTGTCGGAGGTATTGGGGTCATGAACATCATGCTGGTTTCGGTAACTGAACGAACTCAGGAAATTGGGGTACGCATGGCTGTCGGTGCACGTCAAAGTGACATCTTGCAGCAGTTCCTGATTGAAGCGGTATTGGTGTGTATTTTAGGCGGTGTCTTGGGGGTACTTCTGTCTTTGGGCATTGGACAGCTGATTGGTCATTTTGCCGGCAGTACTTTCCAGATGGCTTATTCAACCACCTCAATTATTGCCGCCTTTGTCTGTTCCAGCATGATTGGGATTATCTTTGGCTTTATCCCTGCCCGTAATGCAGCACAGCTCAATCCTGTTGATGCACTTTCTCGCGAATAAGGATACCTAGAATGCAAATGAATTTTACCAAACTTGCCACTGCCCTTATTTTAAGTGGATCGCTGTTCGGTTGTGCTGCGGTGGTGAAAACACCGTATCAACAACCCAGTGTCAACATTCCAAACAACTTCCAAAACAGTACAGCCATGAGCCAGCAAGTGTATGCTGATGTCTATGCCGACCAATGGTGGACTTTATTTGGCGATACGCAGCTGAATCAATTGGTCAAGCAAGTTTTGGCCAACAATACTGATTTGGCAGTTGCCGGAATTAATTTGCAGCAAGCACGTTTAAAGGCCGGTTTAGCTAAAAATCAGCAAGGTCCACGTGTCAGCTCCAGTGTATCGACTGGTCATACGATTGACTTAAATTCAGGTGATGACTCCTCACGTGGCTTGTCTGTAAGTGGTGGTGTGAGTTATGAACTGGATTTATTCGGAAGACTGGCGCGGCAGACTGAAGCATCTCGTTGGGAAGCTTTGGCGACTGAACAGGATTTACAAGCTACTGCCCAGAGTCTGATTGGAACGACAGCACAGCTTTATTGGCAATTGGCCTATTTGAATGAACGATTGAATGTGGTACAGCAAAATCTGGCAACGGCGCAAAAAACCTATGATCTAGTGCGAGTGCAATACCGTGCGGGCGCAGTTTCTGGACTGGATTTAACTCAGGCAGAACAATCGATTCAGAGTCAAAGAGCGACATTAAGCCAGATTGAGCAGCAAAAAGTGGAAACCAGAACGGCTTTAGCTGTTTTGATGAATCAACCTGTACAGCAACTGAATATAGCCGAACCGCAGCGTTTACCGCGTATTGCCTTGCCGAGCATTGCAGCAGGCTTACCGGCAGATTTGCTGTCACGTCGTCCAGATTTGCAGGCCTCGGAATTACGTTTGCGTAAAGCTTTGGCCAACAAAGATGCCACCAAAGCCGGTTACTATCCTTCAATTAACTTGACCGGAAATTTAGGCTCTTCCAGCACATCGTTAACCAATCTATTGCAAAACCCGGCTTTAACCTTGGGTGCAAGTCTTAGCCTGCCATTCTTGCAATATAACGATATGAAGAAAGATTTGGCGATCAGTGATCTGGATTATGAAAAATCGATTATTCAATACCGTCAAACCCTGTATCAGGCTTTTGCCGATGTGGAAAATGCACTCTCGGCACGTACCGAATTAAACAAACAGGTGGCTTTGCAAGAGCGTAATGTACAACTGGCCGAGAAAACCGAACGTTTAACTGAGGTGCGTTACCGCAACGGTGCAATTGCACTTAAAAACCTGTTAGATGCACAAGAAACCACACGTAATGCACGACTGGCTTTAATTCAAACCAAGCAAAGCCAATACAATGCTTATGTCACCTTAATGCAAGCTTTAGGGGGTAGTCCGATTAAGCAACTGCCTTAAGCTAAAAAGTGAAATAAAAAAAGATGCCGCTCGGGCATCTTTTTTTATGAGAAACATTTCTGATGAAATTTTATGTTGGGCGGTTTTAAGTTTTTTTAACTTTAAAAGCCCGGACGGTAATATTTATAGGTCAGACCTTTTTCATTATAAACGTCATAACTTTTTTGCTTAAAGTCAGATACCCATTGCTGGCCATTAAACCCGGCAATATGTCCATACACATGTTTGCCGGTTCGATCAATGATATAAATATCACCTTCTTTAGGGGAATCGAATTTAGGATTAATTTGTCGATAACCAATTTTCGTTAAAGTATTGCCCCAGTCTGCCGCAGCAACAGGATGACTTTGAAATTTTGCCCCTGCTGACTCCAAAGCAAGCCGGATACTTTTGGCACACTTTTGTGAACTGCGATATGAGCTAATATCCTGCAAGAAATTGGTGAATTTATTAATATCAATCCGCTGTCCATTGCTTGCAATGATGTTGTTTTTTGGGCTGCTTTGAACGGACTTGGATGCTGTATTTTTTGTAGAATTTTTACCAGATTGAGAACGAATTACGATATTAGTCTGAACAGGTGCATACATCTCATTCATGTGTACATTATAATCATAAGCCATTCTTTACAACTACTCCTAACCCTTAAACCACGGGCTTTTCACTCATTTCGACGGCGGAGATAGTAACTTGAAATATGTGACTTTTCATGTAAAAAATGTAATTAAATATAAATGAATCTCTTATTCTTAAGTTAAGTGATTATTTTTTGTTATTTTTTATAATTGCATGTAGCTGATAAATTCAATCGCTGCTGCATAGATAAGCAGCAAACGCCTATTTCCTTGCAAACGCTATTCATGACTTGTTGATATGCAACCTGAGAAATTGAAAATCGAGAAAATTGCATACTTTGCAATTTATTCTCGATGTGCTTTATTCAATTCAGAAATACTGAAAGAAAAAAATTAACCATTTTCTTTACCCTTATAATTTTTAACGCAAACCTTAATCTCATGAAATCCCATATAGGTTCAACAGCTACCCTAATCATTAAAATTTATTTAATTTTCATGTGTTTAAATATAAAATTCAGGTTAATCCCGTTTCTTTATACTGAGTAAGCTGTGGTTTCATCACTGTAAAAAAAAGGCTAATATGTGCCACAAGAAATTCACAATATTATGAGAGAGACATGCGTCAGTATTTAGACCTTTTACAACACATCCTCGACAACGGTGGCGACAAGGGCGACCGTACCGGTACAGGGACGCGTTCAGTGTTCGGTCATCAAATGCGCTTTGATCTTTCCAAAGGTTTCCCTTTATTGACCACCAAAAAAGTTCATTTTCGCTCCATCGTAATTGAACTGTTGTGGTTTTTAAAAGGTGATACCAACGTTAAATATCTACAGGACAACAAAGTTTCAATTTGGGATGAATGGGCTACTGCAGAACAAACCGCACGTTTTCGTCGTCCTGAGGGTGAACTGGGTCCGGTCTATGGTCACCAGTGGCGTAACTTTGGTGCAAGCAAAAAAGATAATGGCTTATATGAACAAGATGGTTTTGACCAGATTCAATGGTTGATTAATGAAATTAAAACCAATCCAAACTCACGTCGTTTAATCGTATCTGGTTGGAACCCGAATGAAGCGGGAAATGTTGCCCTTCCACCTTGCCATACACTGTTCCAGTTTTTTGTCCAAAACGGCAAACTGTCTTGTCAGTTGTATCAACGCAGTGCGGACGTATTTTTGGGCGTTCCATTCAATATTGCCAGTTATGCCCTGCTCACGCATATGATCGCGCAAGTCTGTGATCTGGATGTAGGGGATTTTGTCTGGACGGGTGGTGATACCCATTTATATGTCAACCATTTTGAACAAGCCAAATTGCAACTCAGTCGTGAGCCAATGCAACTTTGCCAGCTTAAATTAAATCCTGAAATTAAAGATATCTTCAATTTTAAATTTGAAGATATCGAAATTGTCGGCTATGAATCTCATCCAGGGATCAAAGCGCCTGTTGCGGTTTAATTTCTAAAATCCCCCCTTTAATTCCCGCCTTTTCTAAAGGCGGAAAGCGTATCTGAATATAAAAAATACAGGGAAAATTTTATGACCTTCCAGAATCTAGAAGTTGTACATGTTGTGGCCATGGATCAGCAGCGCTGTATTGGTAAAAATAATGACTTGCCTTGGCACATTTCTGCTGACCTCAAGCATTTTAAAGAAATCACCCAAGGTGGTGTTGTGGTTATGGGACGCAAGACTTTAGAGTCGATGGGACGCACCTTGCCGAAACGTGTCAATTGGGTCATTACCCGTGACACTGATTGGTTATTTGAAGGGACTAAAGTGGCCAATTCTATTGAAGATGCTTTGGTTCAAGCTGTTACTGATGTACAAGCTTCAGAAAAACCAGATTCGATCTTTGTAATTGGTGGCGGCGAAATCTTTAAACAGACCATGAACATTGCCGACCGTTTGGAATTGACCCATGTCGAGCTTGATGTTCAAGGCGATGCCTATTATCCAGAAATTCCAGCCGAATTTAAAAAAGTCGCCTCTGAACAACATATTGACGACAAAACTGGGATTGCTTTTGAGTTCGCAACTTACCGAAAATAAAGACAATAATTACTGATAAAGTCAAATATGCATAATATTGGAAAAAGGGAATTTTTCGCTGCGCTGGGCATGACTTTACTCCATTCCATGTTCAGTATTTTCGTTATTTTGTCCTCTATTTGGCTGTGTCTTGCCTTGTGGTTTCAGGAACCTTTTGGCTGGTTATTGACCCGCGTACTGATTGGTATCTGGATTGTGTTTGCTTTAAGTATTCTCGGGATTTATATCACCCAGCATTTCTTTAACCGCCATACGGATGTGCTGATTTATATTCTGGTTTTTCTCCTGGGCTTATTTTGGTATTTCAACCTGGAAGCCAAACAAGATCGTGAATGGAATCCAGAAGTGGCCCAAGTGCTGTCCTATGAACAAAATGGCGACCAGATCACCTTGCACAATGTGCGTAATTTTAATTGGCATACAGATGGGAGTTATGATGAACGCTGGGAATCCCGCAAGTTTGATTTAAATCAGATCACTGGCGTAAATATCATCACCTCCTATTGGATGGGACCACAAATTGCACATACCTTGGTCAGCTTTGATTTTGCCAATAGCAAGCCATTGACCTTCTCGATTGAAGTTCGCAAACAAAAAAATGAAGAATTTTCCACTTATGGTGGTTTTTTTAGAAAATATGAACTCAGCCTGATTGCAGCAGATGAAAAGGATCTGATTTATACCCGCAGTAATGTCCGTCACGAACAGGTCTATTTCTTTCCGATCAATATGCCCAAAGCAGAAAGACGTGCCTTGTTTGAAGAATATCTGCGTAAAGCCGATGAATTAAAGAATCAGCCGAAATGGTATAACAGCCTCACCAGTAACTGCACCACGCTGGTTTTTGATATGGGGCAAGCGATATCTAAAAGGCATTTGCCTACCGATTACCGCCTGTTTGCTTCAGGCTATTTACCCAATTATCTGTATGACTTAAATGCCCTTTCGCATGATTTGACGATAAAACAGTGGTATGAAGTTGCCTATATCAACCCACGGGTCAGTGGCTTAAATAATATCTCCAGCACTCAATATTCAACCCTCATTCGCAAAGGCCTCCCTAAACCCATACTACAAAAATCGCCATAATTTAAAATGTAAAAATATATAAAACATACATTTAGAACTAGTTAAATGGCTGTTTTTTTGTTTATATAGACCCAAGGTAAATCAAGAATGGGAATACCAATATGATATTAAAAAAATTATTTGCTGTTGGCATTATCGGTGCAACGATTGCTTTTAGCGGTTGTGAAACCACCCCAAGCGCATCTACGACGATTGAAACTGCAAATTTAGTACAACTGCAAAACCGTACCTGGATTGCAACCCATATTGGCAATACTGAAATTAAGACCGCAGCCAGTGCACATAATATTCCAAGCTTGCAATTTGATGCTGCGAGCAAACGTGTCAGTGGTGCAGATGGTTGTAATCGTATTATGGGCAGCTATGAAGCGGGACGAGATACCTTGGTTCTTGGCCCAATGGCAGGCACCAAGATGGCATGTCTGGATAGCAACAATGTATCGCCACAATTTAATGAAGCACTAACCAAAGTGGCAAACTATCAAGTCTTTGGCAAAACCCTAAAGCTACTTGATCGTCATGGCAATCTTCTGATCCAATTTACCAGTCCGGTTCAACCCCGTTAAAGCGCTTAAATAAAAAGCCTGAAATCTCAGGCTTTAGTGTTTAAAATGTCTAAATAAATACATTGTAGCTTCATAAAAAGCCCCTATATTAAAAACAATAAACAAATACAGGATAGAACCATGCAACAGGCATTATTTGGTGGTGGATGTTTTTGGTGTGTTGAAGCTATATTTTTACAGCTGAAAGGTGTAGTAAAAGTGGTCAGTGGTTATGCAGGTGGCCGCACCGACAATCCAAGTTATGACGATATTTGCCGTGGCGACACCAACCACGCAGAAGTCATTTTAATTGATTATGATGAAACACAAATTAGCTTTGATCAGCTGTTGGATGTGTTTTTCACTACGCATGATCCAACTACGTTAAACCGTCAAGGCAATGACATTGGTACTCAATATCGTTCCGTAATTTATTACCTGAATGATGAACAGCAACAGCAAGCACAACAGGCCATTGATCATTTGAAGGCAGAAGGCCTGAATATTGTGACTGAGCTGAGTCCTGCACCCAAGTTCTACCCAGCTGAAGAATATCACCAGAATTTCTTTGCACGGAACCAATCCCAAGGTTACTGTAATTTTTCCATTCCACCGAAACTGATGAAATTACGCAGCAAGTTTCAAGATTTGCTTAAATCTGAATAACGCTACTTTTCAGCAAACTTTAGACATAAAAAAAGCGACTCTCACGGTCGCTTTTTTTATATTTTAGCTTAGTTATCAGTTGCAAAAGCAATATCGCTGAGCCCGGCTTCGCTCGCACGAGACATCACTTGTGCAACAGCGTCATAACGTGAATCTTTATCTGCTTTCAGCACAATGGTCGGCTGACGCTGTTCCTGACCTGCTTCGTTAAATTTTGTCTGTAGCTCGTCAAGCGTGAGCACATTGCCATTCCAGGCAACTTTTCCATCTGCATTAATACTGATGGTGACATTTTTAGGAGGCAAATCAATAATATCTGCCGTGGTTTTTGGTAAGGTTAATGGAATTGATGGGTTAGCGACGGTAGCTGTCACCAAAAAGATGATCATCAATACCAACATAATATCGATCAGTGGAATGAGATTCATCTCATTCATGCCTACATCGTTGTCTTCGCCCAATTGAAAGCCCATTAAGCTTGACCTCCAACCAAATGATTCGAGGTTGCTTTAGCGTCAGTCACTTGAGCCGCGCTATCTTGTTGCAACATGGTATCAATTAACAGACTGTGTGCCTTGTCTTGTAACTCATGCGATAAACCACGGTTTACACGGGTACAAATGTTATAAGCCAATACTGCAGGAATGGCCACGGCCAAACCTAAACCGGTCATGATCAAGGCTTCACCCACAGGGGTCGCAACTTGTGCCAAACCGGCTTGACCACTTTTCCCGACTGCGACCAAGGCGTGGAAAATGCCCCAAACTGTACCGAACAAACCCACAAATGGTGCAAGTGAAGCAATAGTACCGAGAACTGCTACACCTTTCTCCGCACTCGATTTTTCAGCAGAAATTTGGCGTAATAACGCTTGTTCTGCAACAGCTTTACGCTGTTCAAAACTGAGTGGGGCCAATTTGGCCTTTAATTTGCTTAACGCTTGAGAAAGTTGAGCATAAGCTTGTTGCTTCAGTTGGCGAGTCCCCATTAAACGTAAAACGAAGATTGTCCATGTCGTGATCGACATTGCCAATAACACGAAATACAGTGTTTTACTCACTGCATCGGCGTGTTGCCAATAAACTGAAAAGTTCATACTCGAACTCCTAAAAAATGTTAGCCGCGTGGATTCAATGTCAATTCAAATGGTTGGTCAGCACTAATTGGATAAGCCACGCCATTTTCTTTGTACGGTTTGAATTTGGAACTACGCACTGAGCGTAAAATTTTGTCATCTAAAGCAGGCACACCACTCGAACGCGAAATACGCACTGAGGTAATCACCCCTTTTTCATTCGCTTCAATATGAACCACGATAGTTCGCGTCTGCCCTTGTAAATCATTATTATTATAAGAAGGTTTTGGCGAACGACTCCATTGCACGCCTGAACCACCAATTGATACACTTTTTGGCGATGGCGGTGCAGCAGGTGCCGGTGGTGTTACTGGCGCTGGCGGAGCGGGTGGCGTTACCGGTGCCGGTTTCACAACTTTAGTTTCAGAAATCGTGGTAGTGACAGCCGGTTTAGGTGGGGCTTCAACCGGTTTTACTACAGATTTGGGTGTGTCTGCTTTCTTAACTTGTTGAACCTTCTCTACCTTTTTCGGCGGTGGTGGAAGTTGTTTTTCTACAATTTCAACTTTTTTCACTTCTTTAGGCTTTGGCTGCTCTTTTTTCGGTTCAGCTTTTGGCTTCGGCGGCAAAGGTTTTGGCGGTTCTTGAATTTTAACAAAACGAACTTTTAAAGGCTGTTTTTCAATCGGTTTGAGTTCTGGGGTTTTCATTTCTCCCACCGCCCACAACACACCCATATGACCGATGACAACGGCTATAAGCGCCGTGATAATTTTCTTTTTCATCGGATTGGGAGTTTGCATATTTAGAGCGGGAGAGTGACTCATTAACATCAGTTACCTAATTAAAGCGATTGCAGATCCATACAGATTTAAGCAATCAAGCTCATCGGTTAGTACAATTAAAGCAACGCAATAATAAATGAGAAGTGTTTTCATTTGCAACTATTAAATCGTAAGTTTTGATGAGTTTTTTGAATCGAAAACAAAAAAGGCATGCCTAAAGCACGCCTTTTGAATGAATTATTTTAACAATTATTATTGGAAAACAACCGTTTTGTTGCCATCCACAATAATACGATCTTCAAGATGCCATTTTACCGCACGAGCCAACACGTTTCGTTCGACGTCTTGTCCAAGTTCACGCAGTTGATCGACTGTAAAATCGTGATTTACCCGTTCTACATCTTGCTCAATGATCGGTCCCTGATCAAGATCCGCAGTCACATAATGCGCTGTAGCACCGATCAGTTTCACACCTTTTTCATAAGCTTGCTTATAAGGGTTTGCACCGACAAATGCAGGCAAGAATGAGTGGTGAATATTAATCACTTTCATTTCCCATTTTTTAACAAATTCTTCATCCAGAATTTGCATATAACGTGCAAGAACTAACAAATCATTACCTTGCATTAATTCATCAATTTTTGCATAGGCTTCACGTTTGTTTTCTTTATTGACCGGCACGACTTCAAATGGAATACCGAAGTTCTCCACCGACTCACGTAAATCTTCATGATTGGACACTACTTTGGTAATTTCACAAGGCAAACCACCACGTGCATGACGCCACAATAACTCAAGCAAGGCATGATCGACTTTAGACACCAGAATACCGACTTTTTTAACATCGCTCACCAAAGCCAAACGCCAATTCATGGTATAGCGCTCTGCAACATTGGTCGCAAAAGTTTGAGTCAAATTTTCTTTACGGCTTTGCAAGTTGTCCAGTTCAAACTCAACACGCATGAAATAACGCCCGCCCTGCGCTTGAGTCGCGTATTGATCAAGTGCGGTAATATTTGCTCCCTGATGATACAAAAAGCTCGATACAGCTTGCACGATTCCTGGTTTATCCTCGCAAGTAATCAGTAAGCGTGCTGTGTTGGCAGTGGTCATATTCATGTTGGTTTATATCACTAATCAGTTAAATTGAAAAACAAGCCGAGCATTCTAACGCTTTTTTAAGGCTTTCTAAATAGGCTAGGTCGCATCGTGATTTTTACTTGAAGACAGACTCTCAAAAAGTTCTGAAGGCCCCAGCGTTTCAAGCAGGTGTTCATAGGTTTGACGACTTTCACCACGCAAATATGCCCCTTCCAGGAATACCATTTGACGTAATGCCTGCCAGACCCACTTTTCTTCTAAAGTATTTGAGTCGGTAATATGACCCGACATATATAAGAAGTTGGTCCAGTTGGTCAACACAATCCACAAGTTAATAATCAGGGCCTCAATTTCCGAGTCCGTCATGTGCATTAACCCTGCATTCACAAAGGCTTTATAAATTTTCTGCCCTTGCTGCATCACCTGACCGGCAAAACGTGGATACATTTTCCGAAAATCATCATTATTTTCAACCAGATGATAAACATCACGATGCAAAAATCGATAAGCCCAAAGCTGGCTGCTCAGTACTTGGAAATAACGAATCTTATCATTGGCATCAAGCAAGCGATCATCCGGCAATGCAAGCATTTCCAGAGTTTCTTTTTGATACTGCTCCATCAACTCTTTGATAATTTCGTTTTTATTACGAAAGTGGTAATACAAATTACCCGGACTCATATTCAGTTCAGCTGCAATATGATTGGTTGTAACTGAACGCTCACCGCGCTCATTAAACAACTGTAAGCTGAGCTGTAGAATACGTTCTTTGGTTTTTACCGTTTTGGCGTGAGACATCCTAAAGTAACCATTCATTCAATAGGTTAGCTAGCTAACACATAAAGTAACTTGACTATTTAGAGCTTTTACTCTAAAAAATAAATTAATCGCTTTTATTTAATGGTAGCAGGTCATGAATAGTCAAACAAAAACAACTTCAATGACACCACATTCTTTCGATATTCCGCACTTACACGATGTGCTGGAACAGCAAAAACATGCCTATCAACGCCATCCTTTACCAACAGCAAAGGAACGTATTGATCGTTTAGCACGTTTAAAGCGCATCTTAGTTAAATATCAAGATCAATTTGCCGAAGCAATTAACCAAGACTATGGTAACCGTTCTATTAGCGAAACCAAAATCGGTGAATTACTCACCTGTCTTGAACAGATTAAATATTATAGCAAGCATTTGACCCATTGGATGAAACCTTCCAAACGCCATGTCGGAATTATTCATCAACCGGCAAAAGCCTGGGTTCAATATCAACCGCTCGGTGTGGTTGGAATTATTGCTCCCTGGAACTATCCTTTATTATTGTCGGTTGGTCCACTGATTTGTGCAATTGCTGCCGGCAACAATGCCATGATTAAGATTTCCAGCGCATCGAGCAATTTTGGCCGTGCCCTTGAAAAAGCCTTGAGTGAAGCCTTTCCGATCGAATTGGTTGCAGTCATTAATGGTGGTGGTCCGATTTCTGATGCATTTAGCCATTTAGCCTTTGATAAAATCATTTTCACCGGTTCTACAGAAGTTGGTAAAACTGTGATGGCGGCTGCATCAGAAAACTTAGTGCCGGTGATTTTAGAATTGGGCGGAAAGTCCCCGGTTCTGGTTCACCCGTCTATTGATTTACAAGATGTTGCTCAACGTCTGGCTGCCGGTAAACTGTGGAATGCAGGTCAAACCTGTGTGGCACCTGACTATATGTTCCTGCCTAAAGGTAAAACGGCCGAATTCATCGAGCAGTTTAGGGCCTATGTGGAAGAGATGTATCCAAATCTTGCCTATAATCAAGATTACACCTCAATTATTAATGACAAACAGTATAATCGCCTGCAAGGTTATTTGGAAAATGCGCGTAGTCAGGGCGCCAAAATCATCGAAATCAATCCTGAACATGAAGATTTAACTGCCCTTCGAAAAATTGCGCCGACTTTATTAACCGGTGTAACCACTGAAATGCGGATTATGAAAGAAGAAATCTTTGGACCAATCCTGCCAATTCTAGAATATGATCAAATTGACGATGTTATTGACTTTATTAATAGCCGTCCGCGTCCACTTGCTTTATACTATTTCGACTTTGATCAGGCGCGTGCTGACTATGTCGCACAGCATACTCATTCAGGGCATTTCGGGCAAAACACGGTATTAACCCATGTTGCACAAGACGATTTACCATTTGGTGGCGTAGGTGCTTCAGGCATGGGCAAGTATCATGGTCCGGAAGGGTTCTTCAGTTTGTCTCATGAACGGTCGGTGATGTCGAATCCTAAGCTCTATAGCTTAAAATTCATTCTCCCACCATTTAACAAGCCGATTCATAAATTGATTTCGAAGGCCCTTCTTCGCTAACTGATCAAGGCATGAGCTATTGTACGTGTTCATGCCGGGTTTTTATTAAATTCGCTTGTCTTTTAAGCGCATTTTTGATATAAAACGCCCCTTGAATGATTTCATCCGTTTACTTTTAATGACTAGTCGCACAATTGGTGCTGTCTAGCAATGGAGTTCACCATGTCTAAGGTTTGCCAAGTTACCGGCAAGCGTCCAGTCGTTGGCAACAACGTCTCGCACGCCAATAACAAAACCAAACGCCGGTTCGAGCCGAACCTGCATCACCACCGTTTCTGGTTAGAAACCGAAAAACGTTTCGTACGTCTTCGTTTAACCACTAAAGGTATGCGTATTATCGACAAATTGGGTATTGAAAAGGTTGTTGCTGACCTTCGTGCTCAAGGTCAAAAGATCTAAGGAGTTCGAATCATGCGTGATAAAATTCGTCTAGTTTCTTCAGCTGGTACAGGTTATTTCTATACCACCACTAAGAACAAACGTACTATGCCGGAAAAAATGGAAATCAAAAAATTTGATCCAAAAATCCGTCAACACGTAATTTTTAAAGAAGCTAAAATTAAATAATTTTGCCTTCTTAAAAAAACGACCTTCTGGGTCGTTTTTTTTTGCATTTTTTTTATCCCGCTTGCTACACTTTAGCTACTTTTTTGGCATTCTTTGTGCTTTTGTATTTTTACCCTTAACTAGGCTTAAGGAGTTTTTAGTGCCTCATGACGTAGATCTCATCATACTATTAGCCGTTGGCTTTGGACTGGCGCTTGTTTTTGGCTATATTGCAGCTCGTATACGCCTTCCCCCTCTGATCGGCTATCTCGTTGCCGGAATCGTGATTAGCCCGAACACCCCCGGTGTGGTCGCAGATATTCATCTTGCCAACCAACTGGCTGAACTCGGGGTCATGTTCCTGATGTTTGGTGTTGGGATGCACTTCTCCCTCAATGATTTGATGCAAGTACGTCGAATTGCTTTACCAGGTGCGGTTTTACAAATTGCTGTCGCAACCTTACTGGGAATAGGCGTTTCCATGATCTGGGGCTGGGATTTTGGTTCTGCACTGGTGTTTGGCTTAAGCCTGTCCTGTGCCAGTACCGTAGTTTTACTTAAAGCTTTAGGTGACCGCGGTTTACTGAATTCCGTCAACGGTAAAATTGCCGTGGGTTGGCTGTTGGTTGAAGATCTGGTCATGGTCTTGGTTCTGGTTCTACTCCCTGCTACGGCAGTTTTACTGGGTGGTACACCCATTGCCGGAACAGATCCAGATGCAAACATCTGGCTCACTTTAGGTGTGACTCTGCTTAAAGTTACCGGCTTTATTGCCTTTATGTTGATTGTCGGGAAACGCTTGGTTCCCTGGATCATGCAGGTTGTGGCGCGGCTGGGTTCGCGTGAACTGTTTACCTTGACCGTAGTTGCGGCTGCAGTATCCATTGCTTTTGGTGCTTATAAAATCTTTGGTGTATCGATGGCACTGGGTGCATTCTTTGCCGGGATGGTGGTCAAAGAATCTGATTTCAGTCACCGTGCAGAAGAAGAAACTTTACCATTACGTGAAATTTTTTCGATTTTATTCTTTGTTTCTGTTGGTATGCTGTTTGACCCCCGCATTTTGATTGAACAACCCTTACATGTACTTGCGGTGGTTGGCATCATCATGATTGGCAAGACCATTGCAGCGATGGCTTTGGTGCTGTTCTTCCGTTATCCGATTAACACTGCGTTAACGGTCGGGGCCAGCCTTGCACAAATTGGCGAGTTTTCTTTTATTCTGGCTACTTTGGGCCTCTCACTCAATTTACTCTCGATAGAAGGGCAAAACCTGATTCTGGCAGGTGCGCTTATTTCAATTACACTAAATTCATTTGTATTCTCCGCTATTGAACCGGTGCAAAAATGGATTCGTGAACGCTCGCATCTGGCGCGTTTACTGGAACGAAGCGGTGATCCTCTTTCCATGCTGCCCGATGAAGTCTCCCAAGAGTATTTACGTGATCAAGTGGTGCTGGTAGGACATGGTGAAGTCGGTCGTCGTATTACCAAAGAGTTAATGGCGCAAAATATTAAGGTGGTGATTGCCGAAGAAAACCGTGAAATCGTAGAAAGACTGCGACAAAAAGGGATTGCAGCGGTTTCCGGTCATGCCACCGAACCGAGTGTATTAATTCAAGCACATATTCAACATGCGCGGCTCTTAGTTCTGTCACCCATGGATATTTTAGACATTCATAAAATTGTGGATATTGCCAAAACACTGAATCCGCAAATTCAGGTTTTAGTCTGTGCGGAAAGCAAGGAAGAAGCTGAAGTGATTCGTCGTGACGGTATTGGCGAAGTCTATTTTGCCAAAGAGGAAATGGCGAAGAATATGACCAATCATATTCTCAATCAAATCCAGATTGCTCATCAACAAGAACCGACGCATTAATCTTGCATCGTAAAAAAACGCACTCATGAGTGCGTTTTTTTATTGTGAACAGATCAGCTCAAATACTTAGGTTGATCATCTACAATCTCTGCCTGCCATTCATTGACCTGTTTTTCCATCATGGCAAACAAAGCGGCTTGCACCATATGTTGTGCAATTTCAGGCATTTGATCACCCAATAATGACTTCACTTCATCATTAAACTGAATTTTAACCAAGGGTTCTTTTTGAGAGTCTGCATTTCGCAATGCCAACTCGCCACCTTCAAGTTGAACCAATTCTAAAATAGCTTCTTGATTACCAAATAATTCTTTCAATTGTTCTATAGACATAGTTCCTCCATGTTCAACATGGTGGCAAAGGCAGTTGCACTTTGCATTACGTAGACTATTTATATAAGGCCGATGATGAAAACTTCAAGAGCGCAGAAAAAAGATTAAAACTCAACCATCTCGTTACGAAAGCCATCAATCAGCTGGGTTAAATCACGATGCCAGTCTCGCAAAATTTTTGTATCCGGCAACCATGCTTGAGGCGTTTGAGTCACTTTAATAATCAGGTTAGATGAGGTTTCATTTTCTGGTTCTGGTGCACTTGGCTCCGGTGCATACTGGCACATGCGATAGGCACGTTTTAGTTCCGCAATAAAGCCTTGTTTTGACAATTGCTGCATCACGGTGACTTCAGGAGAGACTTGTCCCTTTTCCGCCATGTTGTCTTCAATTGACTTGAGTGTCGGCATAAAGTCATTTAAACGATAGTAACGCACCAGTTCCTGTAGAAATGCCAACACTGCACCATGTAAATGGAATACAGCAGCTTCACGATGTGCCTGTACCTGTTGAATATTGTCAGTTTGCTCAGCTTGTTGGCATGAAAGACGTGCAAAATACAGTTTCTGATTGGTACGGTCAGCATGGAAGCGAGCAACACGAGACATAGCGATATTCCTAAATTTTGGCGTTTGTTACATACTTAAGCTTAAACTTTATTTTGGTCAATTCACAATAAAAATTATGCATGATCCATTTCAATTGAATAGATTTAGGACCTAAAAATTTCATTTCATTTTTATCCCTAAAAAAAAGGAGCTTTCGCTCCTTTGATTATTTTTTTTCAGCTTTGCCTTCAGTTTCAGGCTTATCATCAGCCTGTTTTACACGAATACCATGGCCGTGCAAACGAAGGGTATTTAAGCCTTTAATGGCTTTGATCGCTTCACGGGCATGTGGCATTTCCACAAAAGCAAAACCTTTCGATTTACCTGTCGTTGCATCAAGCACCAACTTGCATGACTCAACTGTGCCAAAGTCTTGAAATAGTTTCAACAATTCAGCTTCTGTTACTGTACGTTCTAAACTACGAACTAAAATTTTCATCTTACAACCTTAAAATAGGCAAAATCATCAAAAAGCACTCGCCTACTCGACTTTTTGAACTTCGCAATAAAAAACAAAATAACGCAATTGCTATAGTTTAATCGAGATCAATGCCAAAATCTAAATTAATCGACTGTCGTTCTATTAAAGCGCTTTTCACGGTTTGTTGGCGTGGCTTGTAATGGGTTTCGGTAATACATAAATTTCGGGTTAATTCATTGAGAAAATAACTTTCAATCTTGCGCCCCTGATCATCGACCTGATCGCGCGCCCATAAATTCAAATTCTGCTTGGTTAAAATCAATTCATTTTTGGCACGGGTTAACGCCACATACAGAACACGGCGTTCTTCTTCAACTTCATCGAAGTTACCCTGTGCCCGTGCATGCGGATATTGCCCCGCCGAGACATTCGCCACATAACAGACTTTCTGTTCAGTACCTTTGGCAGAATGGATGGTAATGAGTGTAACCACATCATCCTGTGACTGTCTTTGAATTTCACTGATCGACACCGGATCGAGCACGTATTCTTCCAAAAACTCACTCAGTTGATCGTGTTTCGAGGCCAATTGTTTGACCAGATCAAAATCACCCAAGCGTTTTGACCAGTCTTTTTTAGCGTAATTTTCTTCAAGTTGATCTTTTAACGCCTCGATACCCAGCGATACACAAGCTTGTACCTGATCTTTCAACACCAGCATTTGTTTCATGATCAGCAAAGTATTGTCCGGAATACGGCCAAATTTTTCTAAATTTTCAAAAATGCGATCAGTTTCCGGCTCAAGTAATAGCTGTTGAGCCAGTTTACTTGCTCCAACATCCCCCACACCATTCCATAACGTCAGAAAGCGCATCCAGGCAATATCATCCAATGGGTTAGCAACTACACGCAGCAAACTCAGCAGATCCTTTACATGGGCAGTCTCGAGCAATTTCATGCCACCAATAAAACGGTAAGGAACATTGGCTTGAATGAAGGCAGCTTCAATATGCCGCGCGGCAAAACTTGAACGCACCAAGACCATATGTTCATGCCATGCGGAACCTTCCAGTAAATGTCGCTCTTTAATATCAATCGCTATCCATTTCGCTTCATCAAATTCATTCGGGAAAATATGCATGCGTGGTTTGATCCCCTCACCCCGATAAGCGTCTAAATGCTTGTCATATTGAATCGGGCTTTGATCAAGTAACCAGTTGGATAAATCCAGAATTTCTTGCGTAGAACGGTAATTTTTTTCCAGTTTAAAAATCTGTGCATTGGGTACACGCTCTTTAAAATGGTGAATATTTTCAAAGTCAGCACCGCGAAAACCGTAAATGGACTGCGCATCATCACCGACACAGAACAGGCTGGTTTTATCTTTCAGTGGTTCAAGCAACGCCCATTGCAATGGATTGGTATCCTGCATTTCATCTACCAGCATATGCTGACAGATAGAAGACACGTAATCGACCAAACCTTCAGATTGTGCCAGTGCTGAAGCCACCACAGCCAAAATATCATCATAATCCAGAAAGCTACGTGCCTGTTTTCGGACTTCATACTCTTTCATGATTTCGGCAATCAGGTCTTTATATTCCAGAAATTCCGGCATTTGCTTTTCTAAAGCCAGACTTAATTTTTGCCGCGTATTTCGAGCAAAAGAATAGAGATCACAGAGTTCTTTTGGTTTTGGCAGTGTATTGGGATTTTTCTTGTCATCTTTACCCCGAATCAGTCGGAACATCATCAACTGATCATCGCGGTCAATAATCGAGAATTGTTCCAGACCAAATGCTTTGGGAATACGACGCAGCAAGTACATACAGAAGGTATGAAAAGTCGATGCACGAAGCCCTTTGGCCTGTTCACCCAGTGCAAGCTCCACCCGTGCCACAATTTCACTGGCGGAACGTCGGGTAAAGGTCAAAATCTGGATTTGATTGGCCGGTACACCTTGATCAATCAGATAAGCTGCACGTGCCACAATGGTTTTGGTTTTGCCACAGCCTGCGCCTGCAAGAACCAAACTGTGCTTAGATTCGGTGGTTGCGGCTTGCTTTTGTTGAGGGTTTAATTCATCAATCAGGGCGGCTAAACTCATAATCTCTAATCTACTTGGGGATAGCGATAGTTTAGCAGAGCTGACCATACATCTGAGATGGGTCTGATTAAAAATTGAATCTAATCCTATATATTGGTCATCCCGAAAGGCGACATGGGTGTCAGCTGTTGAACTGTGCAACATTAGCATTCAATTAGTTCAACACAGGATATGTGCTCCCTTTAATCCTTGAAAAATAAGATATTACCTACGCAAAAATATTTAAATTTACCTCGATGCATCTGGTCGTGATGGTTATAAATTTAGCGCTAATGTCCGAGCAATCGCTTCACAGGTTCTTTCCAGATTCTTTTCGCCATTTTCTAATGCTGTTGGTAAATCACACGCTCCCTCTATAATTCCAAAAATTGCGCTAAAGCCTGCATCATAAAGTTCTTCTACCCCATCACCAATATGGCCTGCACAGGCAATCACGGGTTTATTCAATCGCTTCGCCACTTGTGCTACACCAAAAGGGGTTTTACCCCATTTGGTCTGAAAATCAATCCCGCCTTCACCGGTAAATACATAGTCAGCTTGGGCAATTTTCTCTGTCAATTTAGTTTGTTCAATTACCAGTTCTGCACCTGAACGAATACCCGCACCGGCAAATACCATTAAGCCAAAACCTAATCCACCTGCGGCACCTGCACCGGCAATATCTTTTGCATCTATATTTAATTGTTTGGAAACCAGTTCAGCAAAATAGGAAAGGTTCTGATCAAGCTGTTGTACCATTGCAGCTGTGGCCCCTTTTTGAGGTCCAAATACATGCGATGCCCCATTTACTCCCATCAGAGCATTATTTACATCACTGGCAATTATGATTTCAACTTGCTTTAAACGCGGATCCAAACCTGAAATATCAATCGTTTGAATTTGATCTAAATGACCACCGCAGACGTGAATTGTTTCATCTGCTGCATTTAAAAATTTTGCTCCCAATGCCTGTGCCATACCTGCACCTGCATCATTGGTCACACTGCCACCCAAACCTATAATGATTTTAGACACGCCTAAATCCAGTGCCACTTTAATCATCTCTCCTGTACCGAAAGTGGTCGTCAGCAAGGGATTTCGCTGGGATGGATCGAGCAAATGAATGCCATTGGCTTTTGCCATTTCAATCACAGCGGTTTGACCATTATCAACTAAGCCAAAATAAGTTTTCACTTTTTGAGTGGATAAAGGCCCTGTGACTTCACAATCAACTATTTGTCCATTTAAGCAAGAAACCAAGGCCTCGACTGTTCCCTCACCACCATCTGCCATCGGCACATGAATAAAATGTGCATCTGCAAATACTTTCTGGATACCACGCTGCATTGCCTGACAAGCTTGTTCAGCAGTCATGCTTTCTTTAAAGGAGTCGGGAGCGAGAACAAAAATTTTAGGCATGATTGTCAAAAATGAAATGAATAAATCTTTTATACATTAAAAAAGAGCGCATCTAGCGCTCTTTATTCGAATTGGGTTTAAACATCAGCAGAACTTTTGGGCACATCATGTTTGATATAAGAAGCTAAAGTGAGATAATTAATACCCTGAAACAGAATATCTACTGCCAGGAATAGACCCAGCACCCAGAACGGCGCATCGGGTGACATCAAAATAATAATCCCCGTCAGCAAGGTTAAAATACCTGAAAATAGTGTCCAACCCCATCCCCGATATGCCTTGAACATCAGGGCACTAAACACCCGAATCACACCGGCAATAATCAAAACAATGGCTAAAATATTGGTCAGAACAATTGCCGTTTTTACAGGAGTGGTAAATGCATAATATCCTGCCGTCAGATAAAGCAAGCCGAACAATGCCCACAACCAACGATATCCCCCATCAAAGATTTTAAATGCTGCAATGAAATGTAGAACGCCACCGATCATCATCAGCACACCAAACAGGAAGACCACCGACAAAGTCGCAAATGGTAAAGATGCCAGTAACACAATCCCAAAGATGATGAGCAGAATGCCCAGACCTAAATACCATTTTCGATTTTCATGCAGTTGATGTCGAATCAAATCATTTCCTACTGTTTTCATGTTTATTCTCAAGTCTTTTGTTTAGGAACAGGTTTATTTTTCAATATTTTAAAACAGATGTCTGTTATGAATATGCGACTTTTTTATCCACATCAGCAAGTTGGGCTGTGGATAAATTAAGCGTTATCCACATTTTTTTATTTTTTCCAGCCCAATTCAATCGCGGTAATTTGATTAATTAATGTCTGTTGCAAAGTATCCGGCATTTTACTTTTATCCAGTGACACAGGAATATGTCCTGCCATTAACTCTGCTTTGGCTTGAGGAAATAAAGGCTTTTGATTGGGGTGCGCATAACCTATTGGATACAACGGTTGTCCTGTCGCCAAGTCATATTTATCGGTGGCACCGAAAGCATGTAGTAATTCATGTACCAGTACAATTTTATTTTGTTCCGACTGTTTTTTAGACGCAAATAAATTGACCGAACCAATCCGCCCTTTTTGCAAGGCCGTTGAATGTTTTAATTCTTTCGTTTGTGCAGGGTCATAATAGTTTAAAAACAAAGTCACACTGGGTGATCCATCTTTGCTTGCATGCTGTTTCCATGCATAGAAACGGAACTTTAAACTCCATAGAATGGTATCCAGCATGCTTGCATGCTCAGGCACTTTCGGAGGTGTCTTTTTGAGTTCACGACCCATTTGAAAATAAATGGAAATAGGTTGTCCGCGATATTCTGCCGACATCTGTTTCAAGTATTCTTGTGCACTAGTCAATTCAGACAAATTTAAAGACTGAATATAGTTTTGGGTAACAGCCTGCCCATCTGCATTAATAGGATGCAGCGTGACAATAATAGGCTTAGACCAATCTTGATTTTGATCACGGTAAGCATTCACTGCCACGATGAATAAAATGATGAGTAAACACAGTACCCGAATTTTTTTCCACATTAATTCTTCTCATCATTAAGCAATAAAATTTTAAAAATCCATCCAAAAATTGGATACACAAAAAATCATCCGTAACTGTCCGAGGCAGACGGAATTATTATAGATAATGTTTCTGCGAATTTTTAGATAAAATAAGAAATCTGACGAGTTTTGCGGATGACAAATGCCTTTCTTGCGAACTCAAAATATATTTTAAAGTTTCTTATTTGGGCGAAACCAAAGTAACAGATGAGCTCCAAGCATTAAATTGAATACCGAGAAGAATCCGCTGAACTACGGAATATCAACACATAAAAAATGCCGACTTTCGTCAGCATTTTTTCACTTCTTAAAAATTAGGCTTCAACCCATTTTCCATCTTGGTAAACCAAACTCCACTTGGTTTGTTTGCCTTCAGCATTTTCAGAACCAATATATTGTGCCTGGTTCTTACGACTGAATTTCACCAATGCTGGATTACCTTCAGGATCTACATCTGGCGCTTGCAAAATAAACTGATATTTCGGATCAAGCTGTTCAGCTACAGAACGCAGTTCAGCGACTTTCGGTGCACGCGTTTCACGAACTTTCGGAAATTTGCTGGCTGCCAGGAATAAGCCGGCTGCACCATCACGAAGGACAAAAAAGTCATCGTGTTTAGTTGAACGTAAATGTTCCATTCTAATTGGATCGACACGCGGAGGCGCAGGCTGACCACTCTTTAACACTTTACGGGTATTGTCACAGCTGGTACAGGCAAAATAGGGTCCAAAACGACCGGTCTTGAGCTGCATTTCACCATCACATTTGTCACATGGAATGGTTGGTCCATCGTAACCTTTAATTTTGAACTCGCCTTCTTCAAGCTCAAAACCGGCACAGTCCGGGTTATTCCCACAGACATGCAATTTACGACCACCATCAATCACATAACTGTCCATTGCCGTTTCACAAATCGGGCAACGTTTTTTCGACATTAAATCGGCAGTTTCTGCTGCATCATCGTCAGATAAAGCTGCAAGCGACTCTACCGGCGTCAGGTTCAAAGTGCCCTTGCAACGCTCTTTTGGCGGTAAGTTGTAGCCTGAACATCCCAAGAATACGCCCGTGGTACCGGTACGAATCTGCATTGGACGTGAACATTCAGGACAATGTACGGCTTCAACTTCAACAGGTTGATTACGACGCATGCCGTTTTCGCCCTGTGCTGTGGTTAAGCGTTTTTTAAAGTCGCCGTAGAAATTATCCAGTAATTCTTTCCAGTTACGCTGTCCGTCAGCCACTTTATCGAGCTGACCTTCAAGATCCGCGGTAAAAGCGTAATTCATCAGATTGTTAAAGTTTTCATCGAGACGATCTGTCACGATTTCACCCATCTTCTCAGCATAGAGACGACGATTGTCGAGCTTTACATAACCACGATCTTGAATGGTTGAAATAATTGCTGCATAAGTCGATGGACGACCGATACCTTTTTTCTCTAGTTCTTTCACCAATGAAGCTTCGGTAAAACGAGCCGGTGGCTTGGTGAAATGTTGAGATGGATCAAGCTTCTCAAGTTGGAGAATTTCACCCACTTTAACTGCCGGTAGTAAAATATCATCATCAGCTTTGTTGGCAGCGCGAACTTTGGTAAAACCGTCAAAAACTAAAGTACGACCTTTGGCTTTAAGTTCCACGCCATTGGCATCGACTAAGATGGTTGAAGACAGGTATTCTGCCGATGTCATTTGACAAGCAACAAACTGGCGCCAAATCAGATCATACAAACGCTGTGCATCACGATCGACACCGACTAATTGATCACCTTTTAAAGCCACATTTGAAGGTCGAATCGCTTCATGGGCTTCTTGCGCGCCTGCTTTATTACCATAAAGGTTGGGCTTGACAGGTAAGTACTTTTCACCGAACTCAAGTTCAATGTGATTACGAA
Organism: Acinetobacter sp. SFB; assembly: GCF_001647545.1. GTDB lineage: Bacteria > Pseudomonadota > Gammaproteobacteria > Pseudomonadales > Moraxellaceae > Acinetobacter. The sequence continues at coordinate 437,244 of NZ_LSZH01000011.1, read as the reverse complement.
CCATATTGACTGCATCATTACTTAAAAAAGTTGAGTCAGTACGCATATAGGTGATAAAACCTGCTTCATACAAACGCTGCGCCATGGTCATGGTTTTCTTTACAGAGAAACCTAAACGTGTGCTTGCAGCCTGTTGCAGGGTCGAGGTGATATACGGCGCACTTGGATTAACCTTGGTCGGTTTATCTTCACGCGTGGTAACTTTATATTCAGCTGTATTTAAAATTTTTAATAAAGCATCCGTTTGTGCTTTATTTTGCAGTTTTAAGGTTTTGCCACCTTGTTTGACTGCTTCTAAACGAATCTCATCGCTTGAAGATTTGGTATCTGCGAACACTTGCCAGTATTCTTCAGGAATAAAAGCGCGAATCTCACGTTCACGTTCTACCACCAATTTTACCGCAACCGATTGCACACGACCTGCCGATAAACCGCGGGCTATCTTTTCCCACAGCAATGGCGAAATCATAAAGCCGACTACGCGGTCCAAGAAACGGCGTGCTTGCTGTGCATTAACCTTATCAATATCTAAGCGTGATGGCTGTTTAAAGGCTTCCTGAATCGCATTTTTGGTAATTTCGTTAAAGACCACACGTTGATAACGTGAATCATCTCCACCAATCACTTCTTTTAAATGCCAGGCAATTGCTTCCCCTTCACGGTCCATATCCGTTGCGAGATAGATTTCATCGACTTGTGATGCCAGTTTTTTCAGTTCAGCAACGACGTGTTCCTTACCCGGAAGCACTTCATAGTGAGCTTCCCAGTCGTGTTCAGGGTCAACGCCCATCCGATTAACCAAGGCCGTTTGTGCTTTTTCAGCTTTTTGCTCATCGGTCAGTTTGGCACGTGATACAGGTTTTTTTTCTGTACTTTTAGAACCACCGGTCGGCAAGTCACGCACGTGACCGACGGATGATTTCACAATGTAATCTGAGCCGAGGTATTTATTGATTGTTTTCGCTTTTGCAGGCGACTCCACAATCACTAAGGCACGCTTTTTCGCAGCACTCGGTGATTTTGCTGTGGTGCTTTTGGATGTAGACCGAGGAGCGTTCGCCATAGTTAACCGTTAATCCTGTTTGTTGGGTATATAAATTAAAGTTCAGCCAAAGACTGTAAATAGGTTTTCATGTCATCTAACTGTGTTGCTCGCAGGTCAGATTCTTCTTCCCAATAGAGTCCTACACAGTTTGCCTGCATATCAATAGCATAAATGCCCTTTAATGCAATGGGCAAATCGTTAAACTTATCATCACCCTGCACAAGTTTTAGCTTTTGGTCTTCAACACGCGCACGCATTAAAGGCAGGCGAGCATCTGGAATCAGTATGCTGTAATAGGCCACCATACTGGCACGACTTGAGGAGGCCATTGGAATTTTTGTCCAATCGGGAGCGGCCACTAAACGTGGGTGCAGCCCCATTTTTCGTGCCTTCTCACGCATTATGCCTAATGCTTTCTCTCGCGGACTGACGCGAAGACCCAAAATTGAGCCCAAAACAAATACAATAATGAAGCCAACGACCCAAATACCGGTATTTTCCATAGTACAACCTTGTCTGTTCCTTTATTAGAGTTGCATAAGCGCAATATAAAACGCAAGTTACAACGATGAAATTAATTTAAGAACATTTCGTGGCTATACAGCACTTCAGTGCCATTCCAGTAAATATATCCTTTTTCAATCAAATCCTTAAGCAATAATCTCACATCCGATTTCGGAAACATCTGCTCCAGCAAATCACGCAAGGCATAAATATCTTTAGGCTTGTCCGATTTTAATTCGCGCAATTTACGCGCGACAATGACCTGAACAGGATCAATTTTAGAGAAGTTTTTAAATAATTCTTTTTGTGCATGCTGAATCGGATCGGAATGCTCCAGCTCTTCATTTGAGCAAGATTCTGTCTGTAATTGAGCAAAAATTGGGGAAATGTTGTTTGCTGTTTCCAAAGGCATTGCTGGTTCTAAATCAAGTTCCGCCCATTGTTTCAACAGTTTTTTACGGAAGTTAATTTGCTCCTCATAACGTTTCACAATTTTGAGATTCATTAGTAAAGCAATCAGCCGCTGAGCCTGATCAGTTTCAACTTGCAAAATGTTACTCAGCGAGTTTTTAAGTTTCTCAATCGAGTTCGGTTTGCCCTTCATTTTACTTAAAGCGTCACAATATTTTTTGACCAACAATAACTCTGGTTTATGCTTAATGGTTTCGATACTTGGAATTTTATATTTTGAATTGAATGAAGATTCTTCTGCCTGAATTTGAATCAGCTTACAGGTCATGTCCGAGGATTGCATCATATCCAGCAGAATTTCACTGCTTGGCATGGCAGAAATGACTTCAATCGTGGTGTCAGTTTCTAACAACGCAATCAGTTGCCCGACGACAACCGCATATTCAAATTCTTTTTGATCGACCTCGGCAGTTTCTAAAATGACCACTTGTCCACTACTGACCCAACTTGAAAATTCGGTTAAGTCTTCAAGTGAGTATTCAAACTTTCCTTGGCAGTTAAATAGGTAAATTACAGCGTAGTGTTGAATGATGTCTCGCAGCAATTGTGCGGTAGGCATATTCTTTTCAAGATCAAGAAGAACGACTTTATTGGACATAATCTCAATAGACAAGTAAGGGAACTTTGAGCCCGCATTAGAGCGAGCCTGAATGGAAAGGTCAAATCAATTCAGCAATAAGACCCGTGAAAATTGACTCAATAATGCGGTGGTCGATCAGCCATTGGATCAAAATTGGCAATTCCATCGGATAAATCGGCAGACTCAATGCGTTGATACAAAAACTGCATTTGTTTTTTCAAATCAGCTATTTCGGCATGCTGCAGAGACACCTGTTCATTTAATTGTTCAACTAAATCATCTAAAAATGTAATTCGCACTTGCAAATCTTCTATGGGTGCGGAAAATGACGCCTGATCATTAAGATTTTTTTGTTTAGTCATTTTAAGTCCTCATTTTGGATTTCAGGAAACAGTATGGCCTATATTACGTTAAGGGATGTCCAACTCGCGTTTGGCGGACCGTCCCTGCTCGACGGCGCGAACTTCAATTTGGAACGCGGTGAACGAGTTTGTTTGATTGGCCGTAACGGTGAAGGTAAGTCTACTTTACTTAAACTCATTGAGGGAAGTTTACTGCCAGATCGTGGTGAAGTTTCTATACAAAATGGCATCACCATTTCCATGCTGGCTCAAGATGTACCCATGGATTCCGGTAAAGTCGCAGACATCGTTGCCGACGGCGCAGGTGAAGCGGCTACTGTACTCAGAGCCTATCACGAAGCCAGTGATGCCTGCGTACTCGGTGATATGGAAGCATGCGACCGCATGGGCAACCTGCAGCACAAACTCGATCAGGTCGATGGTTGGGCTTTGGAAACCAAAGTAAATTCTATTTTGAGCAAAATGGGTTTAGACCCAGATGCCGATTTAGCCGACTTATCCGGTGGTCGTAAACGTCGTGTGCTATTGGCACGTGCGCTACTCACTCAACCCGATGTACTTTTACTCGACGAACCAACCAATCACCTGGACGTTGAAAGTATTGAATGGTTAGAAAAATTCCTGCTCGATCAAAATAACTTAACCTTATTATTTATTTCGCATGACCGTTCATTTGTCGACAGCATTGCAACACGTATTGTCGAACTCGATCGCGGTACTTTGCGTAGTTATGAAGGCAACTATTCACGTTACCTTGAGCTTAAAGCGCAGCAAATGGAAGCGGAAGAAAAGCAAAATGCTTTATTCGATAAACGTTTGGCTGAAGAAGAAGTCTGGATTCGTCAAGGCATTAAAGCACGTCGTACCCGTAACGAAGGTCGTGTACGTGCACTAAAAGATTTGCGTGAAGAATCGAAAGCACGTCGCTCGCAACAGGGCAAAGTCAGCATGGCAACGCAAGATGCCAACCGCTCGGGTAAATTGGTGTTTGATATTGAGCATTTAAGTGTTGCTTTCGGCGATCAAGAACCCATCATCAAAGACTTCTCTGCATTGGTACTTCGTGGCGACCGTATTGGCTTGGTCGGCGACAATGGTGTAGGTAAAACTACCCTGATCAAAGCCATTTTAGGTGAGCTTGAGCATGGCGGTACAGTAAAAACCGGTACCCAGCTGGAAGTGGCTTATTTCGACCAGCTGCGTAATGCGCTGGATTTAGAAAAATCGGTTAAAGATAACATTTCTGAAGGTACGGACTTTGTTGATGTGAACGGTGGTCGTCGTCATATCTACAGTTATCTTCAAGATTTTCTGTTCTCGCCTGAACGTGCCCGTACTCCGGTAAAAGCGTTGTCTGGCGGGGAACGTAACCGTATTCTTCTTGCCAAACTACTCCTTAAACCATCGAATTTAATTGTGATGGATGAGCCAACCAATGACTTGGATATGGTGACGCTGGAGCTACTGGAAGAAATGCTCGGTGGTTATACCGGTACATTACTTTTGATCTCGCATGACCGTGCATTTATGGACAATGTCGTGACATCAACATGGGTGTTTGACGGTAAAGGTCACATTGATGAATACATCGGTGGTTATCAGGACTATCTAGAGCAACGCCCGGATCAAACGGCTGTCGGTCTGAAAAGTGATGCCAAGAAAGCCTTTGCTAAAGCCGAAGCAGCTGTGCCGAAAAAAGTAAAACTCAGCTATAAGGATCAACGTGCTTTAGAGCAGTTACCGACTGAAATGGAGGCACTTGAGAAAGAACAAGCCCACATCAATGCACAATTAGCTGATGGTTCTTTATTTACTTCAGATGCTGATCAAGCGATGAAACTTTCTAATCGCCTTACGGAAATTGACGAGCAATTGCTTGAAAAATTAGAACGCTGGGAAGAATTAGACAATCTTAGCAAAGGCGATTAATTTAGTCGCGTTATAAAAGCACCTGTAAAGTATTTTGCAGGTGCTTTTTTATTTACAAAATAACTTCATGTTAAACTGCAGATAACTTTTGGTATAAACGGTCATTATGAGTAAACAGCCAGACTACAAACCGGGTGAGTTTCAATGGTCTTTCCTTCTTCCACAATATTGGGGCATTTGGATTGGAATCATATTTTTAATGATTCTGGCAATTTTACCGTGGGCCATTCAGCATCGTTTAGCCACTGTTATAGGCAATGTCGCATTCAATCAGCTCAAATCGCGTCGTAAAACAGCGATTCGGAATTTAGAGCTCTGTTTTCCAGAATGGACCAGCGAACAGGTTCGGGAAAATACCCGACAGGTTTTTGTCGATCAAATGATTGGGATTTTTGAAACCTTGAACGCGTGGTATTGCCCGCAGTGGTTTAAAGGTCGTGTCAGTATTGAAGGCTTAGAACATCTCCAAAAAGCACAAGCTGAGGGCAAAGGGATTTTATTGCTAGGCACGCATTCAACATTACTCGATGCCGGTGGTTATTTGTGTGCCCAGTATTTTGAGCCAGATGTCGTCTACCGTCCGCAAAATAATCCGCTGTTAGATATGCTGATTTACCGCTGCCGCGCCACCATTTATGCCAATCAAATTGATCATGATGATATGCGTGGCTTGATTCGTCATTTAAAAAATGGCCGTGCAATTTGGTATAGTCCTGACCAAGACTATGGCCTGAAACAAGGCGTAATGGCACCCTTTTTTGGGATACCTGCTGCAACGATGACCGCACATCGCCGTTTGATTAAAATGACCAAAGCTGCCGCAATTCCGCTGTATTTTTATCGTGATGGCGATATTAAAGATCCGCGCTATCATGTATTGCTTGAACCGGCTGTGGACAACTTGCCAAGTGCGGATGAAATTGACGATGCCACTCGCGTCAACAAGATCATTGAAAATCAACTGCGCATTGCCCCAACTCAATATATGTGGTTTCACCGTCGCTTTAAAACGCGCCCTGAAGGCTATGACGAAATTTATTGATTGCTCCCACCCTTTAAAATAATGAAGATCACACCGATGAAAATTATGCAGCTTCTTCCTGAATTGAACAGTGGTGGTGTTGAACGTGGCACACTGGAAATTGCACGTGCGCTTGTTGCAGATGGTCATGAATCTTTAGTGGTTTCAAATGGTGGACGTCTGGTTGCACAACTTGAAGCGGAAGGTTCACAACACCTCACTCTAGCGATTCATAAAAAATCTTTATCCAGTCTTTGGCAAATACGCCCTTTGCGTAAACTCATTGAACAACATCAACCCGATATCGTGCATGTTCGTTCACGCGTACCCGCATGGCTGACTCATTTCGCCTTAAAAGGCATTCCGGCAGATAAGCGTCCACATCTCATTTCAACGGTTCATGGCTTTTATTCAACCAATCGTTATAGTGCCATTATGACGCAAGCTGAAAAAGTCATTGCCGTCTCGGACAGTGTGGTGCAATACATTACCGAGCATTATCAAAACTGTCCGCCTGAAAATATCGTGCGAATTTATCGCGGCATTTCACCGCAAGAGTTTCCTCACGGCTATCAACCGTCTGCACAATGGATCAATCGAACCTTTAAAGATTTCCCTCAACTGGAAAACAAGTTTTTAGTGTGCCTTCCGGGGCGTATCACCCGTTTAAAAGGCCATGAAACTTTAATTGAACTCATGCAGCAATTGCAAAGCCAGTATCCAAATCTGCATGCGGTCGTGGTGGGCGGAGCAGATCCGAAAAAGGCTGCTTACTTACAAGAAATGCAAGAAAGTATTCAGAGCAAAGGTTTACGCGACAAAATCACTTTTGTCGGTCATCGTTCGGATATTCGTGAGTGGCTGGCGTTTAGTGATGTGGTTCTTTCTCTTTCAAATCAGGCGGAAACCTTTGGTCGTACCGCATTGGAAGCATTATCGGTGGGTACACCGGTGATTGGCTGGAACCGTGGCGGTGTGGCAGAGATTTTATCGTCTGTATATCCACAAGGTTTAATTGAGGTCGATGACCAATCTGCACTATTAAATGCAATCAAGCATCATATTGATCAGCCTCAAAACGTTGAGCCAGTCACGATATTTAGCTTAAAAGAGATGTGTGATCAGACGCTTAACTTGTATAAAGAGATACTAATTTAAATTCATTGAACAATTATTTTTTATAAGTTTAGCAATTAAAGGAACTTCTACTTTAATTAAACTATCAAACATATTCTGTACACATGGTGCCACCTCATACTGTAAATTATCAGGTGGTATTATTCCACTATCATGATAGTCAAAAATATCTCCCGAAGTCATATAGTGTGGATTCAAATATAAGATATAACTTAAATTAAGTAGAACTACATAACGAATATCTTTTAAAAACTGATCTAATTTCTCATTTCTTTTAATATCAACCACATGGGTATTCATTAATAAATGACTGAAAAAATTGTAATGCATATGATCATTACAACGATTTCGAATAGCTTCATATGGGAGTTTAGCCAACTCTTTTTGGATAGGTTCCAATAAACTAGTTGAAATATACTGTCTAATTTCCTTGTATTCAGGAATTTTTTCTTTTCCAGATAACCAATTCTGAATTTTAACCACAACAAATTTGTCTATTTCAAATTCTCTTTTTAAATATAAATTTACATAAACATTAATTAAAGAAATATCATAAAATTTACGTAGTAAAGCATATGCATCATTAACTCGCCCATTCTCAATTAAAACTAAAATGGACTCTAAAGTTCCTTTCATCGCTTCATAAATATAGGTATCGAAGTTGAATAAAGCCTTAGTACCTAACGGGATGAAATGCATTACTGTAAAAGATAAACTTCCATAAAAATCAATAAAACATTGTAACTGATTTACAATTTCGTGATTTTCCTTTTCGGTCTGTTCTCTAAGCATAAATCCCCCTTCCAAACTTTAGACCTCACCATTAACCAAATGATCAAAGCCCAGAAAATGGTATTGATCATATCGTGCATCCTGCCCCCCATACGCCAAAGTCGATAATTGATTAAATCATCGCGAGCATCAAACAATTCTGCCTCAATTGAGATCATCACCCGGGGTAAAATTTGATTTCAACTGACGATGATAATAAAAGGCGACAATAAACCACCGTAATAGCCTAGCGTAGATCTGTTAAGCATCACGTGATAAATCAGTAAAATTAATGATATATATTTTGAATTCTTAGAATTTAAATAAATACATAACTGAACTTTTATTTTTAGAATATTGCATAAAATGATAACCCGAGTCCTGCATCCTGCAAAACTCGGGTATATAAGGTTGTGCTTTCCAAATCATATTTTTATTATGTTATTGCTATCCATTCCTGCATCCTATCCGTGATGACTCACCAACCAGCCCTACATCGTCTTCCATAATGGGATTTTCCTTTCCCAACTCCTTGGCTGATGAGTCTAGCTTAAGTAAAAATAGGAAAAAGAACTATTCGCAATTGACCTCTATCCGTGTAAGCCATTTCGTACACTTTTCTCCTAATTACCTTGAGGTACCTGAGGATCACTTTTATAAACCTGGGCAATTTTATCGGTGACTAACTTTTCTTCCTTCTCAGCTTTTTGAATACCTTCGCAAATCGCCTCCTGGGCTTCTTGTTCATCGGCATCAGTTTGTTCTAGCTCATCTTGAACTTGCTCAAAAACACGACCGGTTTGTAAGATTACATACACGGGGAAATGATCCGAACCGACATGCGGCAATCGTTCCATATGAACCAAAGCAAAATCGGTACTATGAAATATATGATCCAGCGACCAGCGTAATAACGGATAATCAGCATGGAAGGTATTGATATAATGCCGCCCTACACGCGGATCAAGCAAACCGCTAATCCGCTGAAATAATCGCGTGGTTCTTGACCATGCCACATCATTCAAGTCCCCCATCACAATACAGCTTTCATCTAAATCTTTAATCTGGTCGCCCACCATTAAAAGTTCCGCATCCCGGAGGGTGGAATCTTTGGCTTCGGTTGGGCTTGGCGGTTTAGGATGCAAGCAATAGAGTTGAACCGGTTGACCGGAACGTAAAATCACTGTGGTATAAATGGAAGGAATTTCATCACTTAAAATGAATTTCACTTCAGTATCTTTCAGTTCAAGTTTACTGTAGAGATGCATCCCATACAGATTATCCAAAGGCACAGGCACGCGATAAGGATAATCTTTTTCAATCACGGAAAGTGCTTTTTGCCAGTTTAGATCCGTTTCCAATGTCAGGACCAAATCAGGTTGATGTTTCTGAATCTGGTCAATCAACAAATGGTATTTATCATTTGGCGTTAGTACATTGCTAACAATCACAGAAATTTTCTTATCTGGATTAAGTTGATGCTGACGGACTTTTTTAACCTGCTTTTTCCAAATAAAAGTATAAGGCAGTACCATTTTTAATTGATAAGCCAGTGCTGCAATCAACCCAATAAAGACAATTTCACGCCATAGATCCCATGGCTGATCCCAGAGCAATAACAGCACAAAAGCAATCAGTCCTAACACTAAAATTTGCAAGCGTGGAAAATCGGCCCCTCGAATCCACCATTCATCCCGCGGAATTAATGACCAAAATGTCAGCCAGATGACAAAAACCGAAATTAACTCCACCCAAATCATAAGTCTCTGCTCTTGTGTTACTTTTAGTTTTTCTATGATGAAATAACTTTATCAATTTTCTATGTAACATAAACAAGATATTTCGCTCAATAATATTGATGTTTTCATTGTGTAGTACTTGCAGTTGTGGTCGCTTTTGATACACTCAAGCCCCCTTTTATTTTTTTACGCACCGAGGCAAAGCGACATGAAAGTAGGTCTGGTCGGTTGGCGCGGGATGGTTGGTTCTGTCCTTATGCAACGTATGGTTGAAGAAAATGATTTTGCTCATTTTGAGCCATTCTATTTTTCTACCAGTAATGCCGGTGGTGAAGCGCCTGCGTTTGGCGGTAAGACGGCCCCAGCACTTATGGATGCATCAGATATTAGCAGTCTGAAGCAAATGGATGTCATTATTACCTGCCAAGGTGGTGATTATACCTCTGAAGTTTTTCCTAAATTAAAAGCGGAAAACTGGAACGGTTACTGGATTGATGCGGCCTCTACACTGCGTATGGATGATGAAGCGATCATTGTGCTTGATCCGGTCAACATGCACGTGATTAAAGATGGTTTAGTGAATGGCACTAAAACATTTGTCGGTGGTAACTGTACCGTTTCCTTGATGCTGATGAGCATGGGCGCGCTTTACCAAAACAATCTGGTGGAGTGGATGACTGCCATGACGTATCAGGCAGCATCAGGTGCAGGCGCACAAAACATGCGTGAGCTGATTACAGGTATGGGTTATTTATATAACAATACCAAAGACCTGTTAGATGATCCACGCTCTCCAATTCTAGACATTGACTCTAAAATTGCGGACTTGCAACGTGGTGAAGGCTTCCCTGCTGCCAACTTTGGTGTGCCTTTAGCCGGTTCTCTGATTCCATATATCGACAAGCAATTGGATAATGGTCAGTCGAAAGAAGAGTGGAAAGCACAGGTTGAAACTAACAAGATTCTAGGCAACCAACAAATCGTTCCGATTGATGGTCATTGTGTGCGTATTGGTGCAATGCGTTGTCATTCTCAAGCTTTAACTTTAAAGCTTAAGAAAGACGTACCTTTGGATGAAATTGAAGACATGATTGGTCAATCTAACCCATGGGCGAAAGTGGTTCCAAATACCCGTGAAGCGTCAATGACTGACCTGACTCCTGTCGCGGTAACAGGTACCTTAACTGTTCCTGTCGGTCGTTTGCGTAAACTCAATATGGGTAAAGAATACCTGGGCGCGTTCACTGTTGGTGACCAGCTGCTTTGGGGCGCTGCAGAGCCTTTACGTCGTATGCTTCGCATCCTCATTGAATATAAAAATTCTTAATTTTTAAATTAAGAAAACGAAAAGCCGGTCACAATTGATCGGCTTTTTTATGTATCCTTTATGTTAGTATTTTACAATTATTCAACATCTCGTTAATCTCTAACTTTCGCAGTGCGATACAAGACCGAGCTAAAAATTAAGATGACCGCATATAACAAATTAAAGATTGCCATTTTAGCCATTATCGCTTCACAACCTATTTATGCGATTACTATTGATCCTATTCAAATCCAGTCTGCACCGGGTGAATTACTCTATGCGGAAATGAATTTCCGCCAAGCTGATCCCAATGCACAAATACAGGCCAGTTTAGCCAGTGCAGAAGACCTCACCACTTTAGGCGTAGCCCATCAACCCCCTGGACATCTTAATTTTTTTACCCGTCGTGATGGTTCGGGTAATGGGGTAATCACCATCACTTCTTCCCGTCCGCTGACTGAAGCGGAACTGAATATTATTATTAAAATTCAGGAAGGGAATGCAACGCGTTTACAACATATTAAAACACCGCTACCCCGTGGCAACACCAATACTCAGGCCCGTATTGCAAGCAACGAAAAACCTTTAGCACCTATCAGCATTGTCAGTGAAAAAGATATTGCCTTGCACTTGCCGGAAAGTACTCAATATCAGCTTGCAAAAGCACAATCGGCGGCGTATCAATCTTTTGAAGCTCCATTAAATGTACAAAAAGCAGCGCCACCTCGCTTAAGTGCTATGGCTCCTGCACCTGTGGTCATCTCATCAATGAATATGCCGTCAGCACAAGCGAATAAGACTGCATTAACTGAACTTAGAACATCTGCATCAAAAGAAATATCGACAAAGAATGAAATCAAAGACACTCCTCTTACGTCGAATAAAACGACTGCCAGTGCAGCTTTTTCTGCAGATCCGTTAGTGAAAAAATATGCAGCCTCACCGAATCAAAAAATAGCCGAAAATAAAATAGCGAATAAACCGGCAGAACAAGCTGCTGCAAAAACTAAATCGGAAGTGCCTTCCCCTACCCCTAAGCCACCCAAACAGCAAAATGAGGCTGTGGCTGCAACACAAACCACTCAACATGTGGTGCAATCCAATGAATCACTTTGGGCCATCGCATCACGTGTAGCAACGGAGCAAAATCGCCCAGTTGGCGAGATCATGAAACAGATCAAGGCCAACAATGAACACGCCTTTATTCAAGGCGATGTGAATCGCTTACGTCGTGGTGCGGCATTAAATTTAAATATCAACAATAGCCAAAAAGAAGAGAACAAAGTCAGTGTAGTAAACTTGGCAAAAACACCGTCCAACCAATCGGGCAAAGCCAAATACCGCCTGAATCAAGCAGAGATGAGTCTGGTTGCAGAGAAAGAACAAGATTCAGCCAGCGGTTCTGCTAAAAAGAACACAGAAAAAAACCAAACATCGAACGAGTTGTCATTAAAAGTTATGACATCACGTGAAAAAACCGTTAAATTACAGCGAAACGTAACACAGTTAGAATTGGCATTACGTCACAAGGATCACAGAATTCAATTATTGAATACTCGTCTTGCCCAATTGCAACAACAATTGAAAGCACAACAAGTAGAGAAAAAGCCAACACACTAAGGTGTTATACAATTTGATTTTTTTGGATGAGTTTCATTGATAAAAACTCAATCCTGCAAGGGGTAACAACATGCTGCTTTATGTGATTCCGTTTATATTATTATTAGTGATCGCAATTGTATTAAAAAAGCGTGACACCAATAAACAGGCAGAGCAAACGTCAACATCCAAGGCAAAAGCTAAAAAAACAATCTCAACGAAAAAGTCCCCACAAAAAACCCAAGTTGTGGCAAATACGGTTGTTGAGAAGAAAAAAACCACCCCTTTATCTGCTGATGTGCGCAATAAAATTGAAGCACTCATCGTTGAGCGTAACTTTTTCTCTGCTGAAGCACAGATTAATCAGGCCTTAAATAAAGACAATTCACAGCATGAGTTGTATTTACTGTTGCTGGATATTCATATCTTACAAAAAGATGAGTTTGCAATTAGCCAACTGATTAATCATCTGCGTTCATTAGAACTGGACGATATTTTAGAACAAGCGCTTGCTAAAAAAGCAGTTCATGACAATAAAATCGAAAGTTCTAGAGATACCATTGATTTCAAACCAGAATCTTTAGTTCCAACACCTCCTTATACCGCACCGACTGCACAAAAAAATACGGCTGATTTTGATGCACTCATGAATACTGCTGCACCCTCTGCAACAGCACCTCATCAATCTTTAGATCAATTGCAGCAAGAATCACTTTCCACGAAAGCACAAGCAGTTGAAGAAATTCAGCCCTTAGATTTTAATACCTTTACTTTAGACACCACAATAAAAGTTGAAACACCTGCCCCGACTGTGGAAGAAATCAAACCTTTAGACTTCAGTACACTGTCTTTAGACCCGAGTCCTGCAGCAAGCACTGCCAAGCAAGAAGCGACTCCTTTAGCAGATGAAATCAAACCCTTAGATTTCTCTTTTAGTTTAGATACTCCTCTAGCAGAGCAAACAACGACAACAGCTGATACAGCTATTACTGTTGAACCTGTACTTGATGAGAAACCTGAGTTTAATTTTGATTTTTCAGCGACAGAAACTGTTGCACCGACTGAAGCAAAAATTGCAGTTGAGGAAACCAGACCAAGTTTAGATTTTAATCTAGTAGTACCAACCACAACTGAGCAACCGCCTGTAGAGCTAGTTCCAGCGAAAGCTTCAGGGGTAAGTTTTGATATTAGCAATATCAGCTCATCTGCATCTAAAGCAGATCAAAATGACCCACTGGTTCAATCCTTCCCTGAACTTATAGAAGTTAATGAAATTAGCCTGAATTTAGATCTTGCCCAGCAATATATTCAACTCGGTGCTTTTGAGTCGGCGCGTGAATTATTAGCAGAGCAAGAAGCTGAATATACGGCTGAACAACGCCAACAGGCCGATCAGTTACGCAATCAGATAGCTTCTTAAGATATTTCGCTCTACTATAAAGCAGTCATCATTGACTGCTTTTTTATTATGAAAAAAATAGCTTTAATTTATATGGGGGGAACATTTGGCTGCATTGGCGAGCCACTGAGTCCCATGCCTGCTGAAAATTTTATTCCCCAATTACAACGCGTTCTTCCTTTGCATCTTCATATCGAATGTTTTATTGCACCCAGTATAAAAGACAGCAGTGCCAGTACTGCCACTGACTGGCTGCAACTCATTCAGATGATCCAAGGCTTACAACTTAAAAATTATCAACATTTTGTCGTGATTCACGGTACTGATACCCTCAGCTATGCCAGTGCAACACTTGCACGGTTTCTGGGACAATCCGCACATGTTGTACTCACTGGTAGTCAATATCCGTTACTGAACGTAAATGGAACGAATACCCGTGAATTTACCGATGCCATCGATAACCTTAATTTTGCCCTCGATGCGGTATTAAAAAGTGCTGGGGGCGTATATCTAGCTTTTCATCACCAGCTTATTCACGCCCAAACAGCATTGAAACGACATACGACCAATTTAGATGCATTCGTTGGATTAAGTGCCAAAGAGAATCTAATCACACATCAGCAAAGCTATGTCGTGCATGAACATGATATTGAAAAGGCACACTCATTTAACTTTTTAAGCTTAATGGCACAACCCATAGCCATAGAACAGCAAATTAAAAACTTAAAAAATTTGCAACAAGACACACCTCATGTTCTGATTTTACAGGGCTTTGGTACAGGCAATTTAGCGGTCAATCAAGAATTCATTGATACGCTGCATGAAATTCATACACAAGGCTGCGCCATTATTCTCACCACTCAAGTCCCTTTTGGCGCGATTGATCAACGCTATGCGGTAAGTGAATGGACACAACATGCCCATATTATGATAAGTGATTGCCTAGGACATGCAGATCTTTATGCAAAAGCACTGAAAATGTATTTACAATACGACAGCGTAGATCAGTGGCATGCCCACTGGCATGATTCAGTGTAAATAGAGGTAAATATGCAGCGTTTTGCGATCGGTATCGAGTTTTCTGGGGTTGAGTATCGAGGATGGCAAACCCAGAAAACTGGCGTGCGTAGCGTTCAAGAAACCATTGAAACCGTCCTGAGTAAAATTGCCAACGAAGCCATTATTTTACAGGGCGCTGGACGTACAGATGCTGGCGTACATGCCACCAATATGGTGGCACATTTTGACAGCTCTGCCATTCGTCCACTGCTTGGCTGGCTGATGGGTGCAAATAGCATGTTGCCCAAAGACATTGCCATCCAGTGGATTAAAGAGATGGATACGGACTTCCATGCCCGTTTTAAAGCGCAATCGCGCCGTTACCGCTATGTCATCTACAATTCACCCAGTCGCCCTGCACTGCTCTATAAACAAGTGACGCACGTATATACCCCGCTTGATGTCGACAAGATGATTGAGGCCGCGAAGAAATTCGAAGGCACACATAGTTTTGAAAGCTTTCGGGCTGCATCCTGTCAATCGAAACAACCGGTGCGTCATGTCAGCCATTGCCGTTTAATCCGTCACGGCTGCTATTTAGTCTTGGATATTCAGGCAGATGGTTTTTTACACCATATGGTGCGCAACATCATGGGATGCTTGCTGGAAATTGGTCAGGGCATGTACGAGATTGAGCATATTGACCATATTTTTGCCGCTGAAGACCGTAAAGCGGCAGGCATTACAGCCCCACCCGATGGTTTGTATTTCATTCAAGCACATTATCCAGAACAGTTTGATTTACCCCAAGCCCCACTTGGACCACACTGGTTAAATATGCCGGAATAGTTAAAATTTCTTGGAATAAAAATCCTTCTTTTAAAGGGCATTTCTATCTTCCCCCTAACCCTTCCTGTAAAACGGAAAATTACTCGGACTAGAAAGCATTACAATGAAAAATTCCTCCTTTTAGGAGGAATTTATAATATTAGTAATTTAACGCTGCTTCCGCTTCCGATATTCCACTGGCGTTTCATTGGTCCAGCGCTTAAAGGCACGATAGAAAGTACTCGGCTCAGAAAACCCGGTGAGATATACAATCCGTTCCACACTTTCGGCAGTATTGGCCAGTAATTTTTTTGCCAAACGACAACGATAATCTGAAAGAATCTGCTGAAAACTGGTATTGGCTTCACTCAGCTGGGTACGCAAACGGCGCGGTGTAATATTTAAATGCGTTGCAACGGTTTCTAAAGTGGTTTCACCACTTTCTAAAGTTGAACCGATGGCACGGCGAACTTCACCGACCAAATCATAGCGTGCAAGTTCTTGCAGCTTTTCAAGCGCCAATTGCTCATGCAACTGCAATAGCTCCGGCTCAGCTTGCCATAACTGATAATCCAAAATAGCAGGATCAAAATATAAACGGGTTTCCTTTTGACCTAAACTCACCGGACATTCGTAAACCCGGAAATACTCCTCGTCAAAAGCACCTTCGTTAAAATTAAAATCAATATAAATGGGCTGAAAACGCCCTTCAGTAATAAATTTAAAGAAGCGCAATACCCCAGTCATCGCACATTCAGAAAAATGACGATTGACCAAATTGTCCGCCCAGGCGCCCTGCTCACCATTGGTGAGATAGCAACGATCATCTTCAATAATCAGTTTGGCATGAAATGCATCACTGATCAGTCGTTGATAGGCCAAGGCCCGTTTTAGCCCTTCCCCAAAGTTTTCACTGGAAATAAACAGATGTTCAATCACCTGTCCGCGATATAAAGGCAGGTGTTCACCTAAATGCAAACCAATGTCAGGATCTTTACTTACCTCCTCTGCAGCCACCCAAAATGCATATTGGGCACTGAGCGGAGTACGATCATTCGTTTCGACCTGATTTAAGGCCACACCAGCTTTCGTTAAAATTTCTTCAGTTGGCAAACCTGCACGACGAATGGCTTGGTAGCCCAATCGCAAAACAACCGATGCATCAGTTAACTGACCCACGCAAAGACCTTCCTTATATATTATTCATTTATAGTTAAAAAGATTAATTTTAGATTAACTGCGATTGACCAAACTGACAACAGAACAATACGCTTTTTTGTAGAAATAATTTAAACCGATGGTTCGCCTATTTAACTGACAGATAATCGGGCAAAGCCGCATTGTGCCTTGTTTTATGCAAAAAAATTGACTATAATTTGCGCCTTTCCAATTTATTCATTCAGGTAGGCTATGGCCAATAAAGAGGAACTCATCGAGTTCGAAGGCGTTGTCACCGAAACGCTTCCTAATACTATGTTCCGTGTACGTTTAGAAAACGGCCATGAAGTGATTGCTCACATCTCTGGTAAAATGCGTAAACACTATATTCGTATTTTAACTGGCGACAGTGTTAAAGTAGAAATGACTCCTTATGATTTGACCAAGGGTCGTATTACTTATCGTGCACGCTAAGTTTTAGCGAAAGCAAAAGCCACTTTACAGTGGCTTTTTTATTGCCTTAATTTTTTATTATTCAATAAAATAAATTTGACAGAGGTCGAAAAATTCATGACTATCTATTGAATTAAAATTAAATAGATACTTTTAAAAAATGATAAAACTACAGCATTTAACCCTGATTTCCAGCTTATTCCTCACAGCATGCGCAACAGGTGGTAATCATCGTCTTGATCAGTCTCTACAACAATATGTAGGCCAAACTGCAGATCAGGTTCGTAGCCAACTTGATCTAAGTAAAATGGGATTTAAAACCACGCAACAACCGACTCAGACAGCAGAATTGCTTGGCTACACCATTTTTCGTGATATGAATATTCCGATGGGCACCCCTAATATTAGTCACAGTATCTCGATGGGTGCACCAATGCCGACTCCCTCAAATGGTGGGTATAACATCGAGATGAAATGTCAGGTATGGTTTAATTTGAAAGATGAGATTGTTCAATCCATTCGCTATACCGGTAGAGCTTGTTAAACAGCAAGAATATCCTGTGACAAGTTTTAAATGATCAGATCTGATCTCATCATGACGACCCATCTGTACCGTGTATCAAATTACAACAGTATTTCTGCCGGAAATTTGCTTAAACTGGTTTTTATTTGGTGTGAGGATAACTCATGAAATTCACACTGATTTTGGGATGCTGTACCGCTTTTGCTTTAGTTACCGCGTGTACCACTACCCCTATGACAACGACTATGCAGCGTGATGCCTATTTACAGCAATTCATTGGGAAGAGCAGCCAAAGTATTGAAGCAAACCTAGATTTGAGCAGTATCGGTTATCAGCAAGCTTTCTCACCGACTCGAGATAATCAGACACTCACTTATACGGTGATTCGCCCTATTAGCATTCCGGCACCCATAGCACAAAATCCGGCTGATCTCGATTCGGGTGCTATCCCGATCCCGATTACGCCTAGCGCACAAAGCTATGATGTGAACTTGCAATGTAAAATTGTTTTTCGTTTAGAAAACAATATTGCCAAGTCTGTTTATTACACAGGTCGGACCTGCTAAATCAGACCTAAATATCCATAAAAAAACGCAGCTCTTTGGCTGCGTTTTCTATTTAAACCAATAGCTTAATTCAATGCTGTTACTACAGCTTGGCCCATTTCAACAGTCCCGACTTTGTTCATGCCTTCAGACATAATATCTGCAGTACGCAAACCTTGATCTAATACGTTACCTACAGCAGCTTCAATGGCTTGTGCTGCAGTCTCTTCACGGAATGTATAACGAAGCATCATCGCAACAGAAAGAATCGTTGCTAGTGGGTTTGCCAGGTTTTGACCTGCGATATCGGGTGCCGAACCATGGCAAGGTTCATACATGCCCTTAGCATTTTCATCTAAAGATGCAGAAGGCAGCATACCGATTGAACCGGTCAACATCGCTGCTTCATCCGACAAAATGTCCCCAAACAAGTTAGAGGTTACAATTACGTCAAACTGTTTAGGCGCACGTACCAATTGCATAGCGGCATTGTCAACATACATGTGTGACAAGTTAATCTCTGGATATTCCGCTTCTTTCATTGCAGTCACGGTTTGTTTCCACAGTTCAGTCACTTCAAGCACATTGGCTTTATCGACAGAACATACTTTGCCGCCACGAAGAGCTGCAAGCTCAAATGCTACTTTGGCAATACGCTTGATTTCAGATTCTGAATAAACGTCGGTATTAAAGCCTTGTTTTTCACCGTTTTCTAATTCACGAATACCACGAGGTTGACCGAAGTAGATCCCACCCGTCAATTCACGAACGATCAGAATATCCAAGCCAGATACGATTTCCGGTTTTAAGCTCGAAGCATCGGCCAATTGCGGATACAAAATTGCAGGACGCAAGTTGGCAAAAAGATTAAGTTCACTGCGTAATTTCAATAGACCGCGTTCCGGACGGATTGAACGTTCAATCGTATCCCATTTAGGACCACCGACCGCACCGAGTAAAATCGCATCTGCTTTTTTTGCCTGTTCGGATGTCTGTTCAGGATATGGCGCACCATGCGCATCAATCGCCGCACCACCCAATAAACCTTGTTCCCAAGTCAAACCTAAATTGAATTTTTCATTTACTCGTGTGAGTACTTGCTCTGCGGCTTTAACAATTTCAGGACCGATGCCGTCACCAGCTAAAATCAAAATATGTTTAGACATGAGGTTTTCCATTTTTCAATTCAGTCATTTGACTGATGGGGATTTTAGATTTTTTTGTTCTACAAACTCGCCTAAGCCATTCAGGACATTATAGGGTTTGCAGAAACGCCGAATGGTTTTTTGTTCTTGTTGAAGCTCAACACACAGTGGATCAGGTGCAGAAGCATTCAACAAATTACCTTTATGATTGATTCGGTCACGATACATCTTAAAGGTATAAGTTTTCTGCGAAGTAAAATTATGGAATACATGCAGCGTTTCAGCGCGATCTTTTGATATCGGATAGAAGCGAATTACTATTTCATGCTGCCCTGTCGGTACAGACAAAAATAGAGGATTAGACTCATTCAACGACTTCGCTTTTAAACGAACAAGACCTTCTTGAATGGCTTCACGACTCACCCGATGACTTTGTGCATCGACAATGTGAATTTGATCCAAACGCTCAAATTCACATTGTTCTGTTCCCGAACAGAAAATCAACGCATTCAATTCTGTCGATTCTGTTTCTTTCACATTTTTAATACGTGCAGTATCAATGGTTTGGCATGCACTTAATGATGCGACCATAAAACCAAGTACAGCAAGCCGAGCATTAACCTTTGCCATTGTTCGAGTCCCCCTCACCAATTAAAGCCAACGAGATATTTTTATGGACTCGATATTAGCAAGAGTTAGGCTCCGATACTACTAGGGCTGAAAATTCAAGCAATTAAGCATGAATTTCCTGAAATACCCAAGGACGCGATTGCTTGGTTTTTTCTTCATAGGCACGAATATCATCTGCTGCCTGAAGGGTTAAACCAATATCATCCAAACCATTCAACAAACAATGTTTACGAAACGGATCGACTTCAAATTTAAAGCTTTCACCCGATGGCGTACGTACTTCTTGGGCTTGCAAGTCAATCGTCAGTTGATAGCCTTCAGTTGCAGCACACTCTTTAAACAATTGATCCACAATCTGTTCAGATAAGATCACAGGCAACATGCCGTTTTTAAAGCTGTTGTTAAAGAAAATATCTGCATAACTTGGCGCAATCACAGTACGGAAACCGTATTCTTCAAGTGCCCACGGCGCATGCTCACGGCTTGAACCACAACCAAAATTGGCACGTGAAATCAAGATTGAAGCACCTTGGTAACGCGGCTGGTTTAAAGCAAAATCTGGATTTTTTGGACGTTTAGAATTATCTAAACCCAAATAACCTTCATCCAGATAGCGCAATTCATCAAACAAGTTTTCGCCAAAACCAGTACGCTTAATTGATTTTAAAAACTGTTTTGGAATAATTAAATCTGTATCGACATTGGCACGGTCTAATGGTGCAACGATACCTTGTTCAACGGTATATTTTTTCATGTCTTTGCTCCTATTAGCCGAAATTAAAACGTACGTACATCAACAAAGTGACCGGCTATGGCTGCTGCTGCTGCCATGGCTGGGCTCACCAAATGAGTACGACCGCCATTACCCTGACGACCTTCGAAGTTACGGTTTGAGGTTGAGGCACAGTGTTCACCCGGTTGCAATTTGTCGGCATTCATGGCCAAACACATGGAGCAACCCGGTTCACGCCATTCAAAACCAGCGTCCAAAAATACTTGATCCAAGCCTTCCGCTTCAGCTTGCTGTTTCACCAAACCGGAACCCGGAACCACCATCGCCTGTTTAATTGAACCGGCAACTTTACGGCCTTTAATTACTTCAGCAGCAGCACGAATATCTTCAATACGTGAGTTGGTACACGAACCAATAAACACACGGTCTAATTGGATATCTGCCAATGCCTGACCCTCATTCAAACCCATGTACTTATAAGCACGTGTCCAGTCATTACGTTGAACGTCGTCTTTAGCTTGTCCCAATGTTGGCACTGCTTGAGACACTGGAATGACCATCTCAGGAGAAGTTCCCCAAGACACTTGCGGTTCAATCGCTTCACCTTGCAACACCACGATAGTGTCAAAGTGTGCATCTTCATCCGAATGCAAGGTATTCCAGTATTCAACTGCCTGATCCCACTGCTCAGCTTTTGGTGCGTAGTTACGACCTTTGACATATTCAATCGTTTTGTCATCGACAGCGACCATACCCACACGTGCACCGGCTTCAATCGCCATGTTACACACAGTCATACGACCTTCGATTGACATGTCACGGAATACCTGACCACCGAATTCAATCGCGTGACCTGTACCACCCGCCGTACCAATTTTACCAATGATCGCTAACACCACATCTTTTGAAGTGACGCCTTGACCCAACTTTCCGTCAACACGTACCAACATGTTCTTCATTTTCTTTTGAATCAAGCATTGAGTCGCCAATACATGTTCAACTTCTGAAGTACCAATCCCGTGTGCCAAGCAACCAAATGCACCATGCGTCGCCGTATGTGAATCACCGCATACCACGGTCATACCGGGCAAAGTCAAACCCTGTTCAGGGCCGACCACGTGCGCAATCCCTTGACGGATATCATTGATTTTAAATTCGACGATATTGAACGCTTCACAGTTGTCATCCAAAGTTTGTACCTGAATACGTGAAGTTTCATCTTCAATACCGGCAATACCTTGATCACGTTCAGCTTTTGAGGTCGGTACATTATGGTCTGGAGTGGCGACATTGGCACTTAAACGCCAAGGTTTACGACCTGCAAGCTGCAAACCTTCAAAAGCTTGGGGTGAGGTTACTTCATGCAATAAATGACGATCGATATAAAGTAAGGCTGAGCCATCATCTCGTTGTTTTACTAAATGGTCATCCCACAATTTGTCATACAAAGTCTTTGCTTTTGGGGTATTGCCTGCCATGTCGACGCGCTCCATAGAACTGGGTAATGCTTTTATTAACTTCGATTATAACCACGTATTCGCATAAATCTAATTTATCATTTTTATTAGTTTGAAAACTTTTTGGAATTAGTTCTTGGTCTATATAAAGCTGCATTTTTGCAAAATTTTATCTGCATACTTTTCAAATCAAGACGCTATTTACGCATGGTTTTTGAACTCCTCAAGATCGATTATTTCGTTACCGAGCAGCCTCAACTTTGCATAAAATGATCGAGTCTATGCTGCATAGGCAACTTCAATTTACCTACCCACTGAATAATTTCAAAACTTGTCCGTAGTTAACCAAGCACCTATTTAGAAGAATGCTCTTTGCTCTGTGCCAGTTGCTCAATCGCCTTGACTAATTCAGCCCTAGCCTGATTACACTCAGCAGCGGCTCTGTTTTCATCACCTTCATCATCTGCAAGCTCGTAGACACCCATCCTTTTTTCTACCGCTTCCTCGAATATATCCAACAAGTATTTAATATGTTTAATGTCCATGATTTATCTCCTGCTAGAAATGCATCAGTAATTGATACTGTGCACTTGTTTTTATAATTGACTCACTTTCCAATTTGTAAAACCGATTGAAAAATTCAATATATTCGTTTTTACAAATTAAATAAGACTGATTATCATTTAGCCATATCCCGAGTAAAGATTGAGGACTTAACCCATGGCTTATATTCAAAAATTCGTTGACAACAACCAGCGTATGTTTAAGAAAACCTTTAGCTATTACATTATGCACATCACCATTGCCATGTTGGTAGGCTATTTCGTGACAGGAAGTATCTGGATGGCTTTAACCCTAAGCTTACTTGAACCCACCATTCAGGCCTTTGCCTTCTTTTTCCATGAAAAAGTGTGGGAAGCAAAAGCAGCCAAAAATACCAGACAGCAGGAATATAATCAGTTAAACGCAAGTTAAACTATATGAGTCTTGGGTTTAGGTATGCTCTGCTTTATTAAAATCACTCTCCTTTATAGAGTAATTTTTTATTTCCACGATTCAAATTTACATCTTTATACATTTTTATGTATATATTTTAGGATTAGATTCACTATTAATATAATAATATTTTATAATTATCTTAATATTGTATAACCAGACTATTACTATGAATCTTGCTGCTTTTGAAGCGTTTGTTAAAGTCATGGAAACCGGCTCTATTTCACTGGCTGCCGATCTGTTATTTATTACCCAACCGGCAGTGACCAAACGAATTCATAGTCTAGAAGAATATTTTGGAGTTAAATTGTTTGAATCTGCGGGTCGTGGCGTTCAAGCGACTCATGCCGCTCATTCGCTCTTACCCAAAGTTAAAAACTGGTTGAATGAACTGGGTGATATTCACCACACCTTAAGTCATGAACAAGGACAAGTTCAGGGCAAACTCAAAATTGGCACCAGTCATCATATTGGTTTGCATCATTTACCCAGCCACTTGCTTCATTATGTTCAGGAATTTCCGAATGTAACGCTAGATGTGCACTTTGTCGATTCTGAACAGGCACATGAAAAAGTGCTTGCCGGTGACTTGGAACTGGCATTTTTGACTCTTCCTCCTCAGGGCGATGCTCGTCTCAGTTATGTCACCATCTGGAATGATCCTCTGGTTTTTGTGGCAGCGCCTTTTCATCCCTTGGCCAATCGGAAAGATTTGCAACTGCAAGATCTGATTCAATATCCAAGCCTATTGCCGGCGGCACAAACCTATACCACACAAATCACGCTGGCCGAGTTTGAAAAGCAAGGCGTTAAACCGAAAATCACCATGAGCAACAATCCGCTTGAATCCATTCGGATGCTGGTCTCGATTGGACTGGGCTGGTCGGTATTACCCAAAACGCTGGTCAATCATGATTTAAAACAACTGGATATTAACCTTGAAATGAACCGTCAATTGGGTATGGTTTGGCATCCTGGACGCACCCAGTCACGTGCAGTACAGGAACTGGTTGCCATGATGCAACAATCGATTTAAATCTAAATTACTATTGCTGCATCCAAGCTGATGCAGCATTTTGTTACCTAAATCCTTAGAACAAACAGCTTACTTTCGAGTACTTTTAGACAGAGCACATCAAAAATGTAGTTTCAAATCTAGAAAGAAAACTCAACGGAGTATGGCCATATGTTGATGGATTCATTATCTGTAACTTGCAAGAAAAACCTAGCTTCAAGCTCACAGCGCACTCCCGGTCTTTGGCAAACTGCCCATGTCTCCCTACTGCCTACCCCGAATCTAAATTTCCCAGACGAAGCAACTGCACGGCGTACATTACGTGAGTATTTCCTGAATACGTTTGACAGCTATGAACTGTTGTTTGAATGCCTGAAAGATCAGGAAGCGTATTCCCTCAGACCCATTAATTTACGGCATCCACTGATTTTCTATTTTGGTCATACGGCGACTTTTTTTATCAACAAGCTGCTATTAAGCAAACTGATCAGTGAACGTGTGAATCCGCAGCTAGAAAGTATTTTTGCGGTGGGTGTCGATGAAATGAGCTGGGATGATTTGAATGATGCCCATTATGAGTGGCCAAGTGTAGAACAGGTCCGCGCTTATCGGCATCGGGTTCGTTCAGAAGTGCTAAACGTGATTGAACATGCAGCACTCACTTTACCTTTGAACTGGAACAATCCATGGTGGTCTATCATCATGGGGATTGAACATGAACGGATTCATCTCGAAACCTCATCGGTATTGATTCGTCAGCAGCAACTGGAACATGTCCAAAATCATCCGCAATGGCGCGCCAAGATCATCACCGGTATTGCGCCGAAAAACACCTTAATTGCCGTTCCTGAAGGGCAAATCAGCTTAAATAAGGGTTTAGACCGTCACTTTTATGGCTGGGACAATGAATATGGTCAACACCAAGCTGAAGTAGCCAATTTTTCAGCCTCGCAATATCTGGTGTCCAATCAGGAATTCTTAAGTTTTGTTGAAAATAATGGTTATTCAACGGACCGCTACTGGACCGCAGAAGGATGGAACTGGCTGAAATTTTCTCAAGCAACGCATCCCCACTTTTGGCGAAAAACAGATTCAAGCTGGTCACTCCGTCTGATGCTGGAAGAAATTCCGATGCCTTGGGATTGGCCAGTAGAAGTGAATTACCTTGAAGCCAAAGCTTTTTGTAACTGGAAAGCCGAGAAAACCGGTCAAAGTATACGCTTGCCTACAGAAGACGAGTGGTACCGGCTCTATGATGTGGCAGGTTTAGATTCTGATCTGCCCAGTCCGGAACATGCCAACATTGAACTGAAGTATGGAACCAGTCCTTGTCCGGTCAATCATTTTCAGCAGGGTGATTTTTTTGATATTCAAGGCAATGTCTGGCAATGGACTGAAACCCCGATTTATCCTTTTGAAGGTTTTCAGGTGCATCCCATCTATGATGATTTCAGCACCCCGACCTTTGACGGCCAACATAATTTAATCAAAGGCGGCTCTTGGATTTCTGCCGGCCATGAGGCTTTGCATAGTGCACGTTATGCCTTCCGCCGACATTTTTTCCAGCATGCCGGATTCCGCTACGTCGCTGCATCACAAGAATTAAAACAGATTCACTCCCACTATGAAACTGACCAGCTGATTTCCCAGTATTTAGAATTTCAGTACGGTGCCGAATATTTTAATGTACCCAATTTTGTCCACAGCCTGATGAACATTGCACGCCCTTATTTTAAAGAGCTTGCTACACATAAGGCCATGGATCTCGGTTGTGCCACGGGGCGGGCCAGCTTTGAACTGGCGGCTTATTTTGATCAGGTCACAGGACTGGATTTTTCCGCGCGCTTTATTCAGCAAGCGGTACAGTTAGCACAAGGTGAAACGTTACGTTATACCCTGCCCATCGAAGGTGAACTGGTCGAATATAAAGCCTGCAACTTGAAAGAATTCGGTTTGGATGCGCATGCAGATCGAGTCGATTTTTATCAGGCCGATGCCTGTAATTTAAATCCTCATTTTACCAATTACAATTTTATTCTGGCGGCGAATTTAATTGATCGCCTGCATCATCCAAAAGATTTTTTGGCCGAAATTCACCAGCGCTTAACCTTGGGCGGGATTTTAATGCTGAGCTCCCCTTATACCTGGTTAGAGGAACATACTGCACGTAGTGAATGGCTGGGTGGCTTTAAAAAAGATGGAGAAAACTTTAGCACGTTAGATGGTGTTACTGAGCTGTTAAAAGCGCATTTTGAAATGCTGGCTGAACCTCAGGATGTCGCTTTCGTAATTCGTGAAACAGCACGTAAATACCAGCATACCCTGTCTCAAGTCACGCTGTGGAAGCGGATTAAATAAAGCATTTTCTCAAGAAAGCCAATCTGTGGATTGGCTTTTTAACTTTGATCTTTATTGAGTTACTGAATCTTCATGCAACGATTCATTCAACTGATCCACAACAATCGCCCAAGAACCATCTGATTTAAGTTTTTCTGATAATAACTGGTGTTGTGATTCCGTCCAGTAACTCGCTTGGGTAATTTTGGTCTCGGCACTGAGCTGATGGCTGGCAATGAACTGTGCAATGGCTTCATCACTTGAATCGAGTCCAAGTTGCTCAAAAAGATGAGTCATTCGTGGTCTTACATTACTCATTCTCATCCCTCTACTGATTATTGGTTGTTCAAATCAGCATAGCATTATTAAAAATCTTTAAAAGGCGTGAAATCAATTTAAGCAACTAGAGCTTAACCATTTATTTCCTATTAAAAAAGCATGACTCATCTTTTCATCAGCCATGCTTTAAGTATTTATTTTAAAAAAGATTTAAAATCGAATTAAATTGACCAGTCCTGAATTTCCCAATTTTGCTCTTTGGCCAAAACCGCTAAACGCTCATCCGGATTGACCGCGATCGCATGGTCGGCATCTTCCAGCAAAAAACGGTCATTAATTGAATCAGAATACGCCCAGGATTCTGCTACATTTCGTCCTGAAAGCCATTGTTCTAAACGAACCAGTTTGCCTTTTTGGTAACACGCGGTATTGATGACTTTACCGGTATATTTACCGTCAACCACTTCTGCATTGGTGGCAATAATTTCAGTAATGCCAAACTCATGAAAAATAGGAGCCGTAATAAAATCAGAAGTGGCCGTAATACCGACCAGTGCATGCCCTGCCTGTTTATGTTTTTGAATCGCAGCGAATCCTTTGGGACGCATTTGTGGACGAATCACTTTTTTCATGAATAATTCATGTAATTCAGACAAATAATCATTGTTATGCTGGGTTAAAAATTCAAATACAAATTCGTTATAGGCAATCGGGTCAAGTTGACCTGCTTTATAGTCTTGATAAAACTTGTCATTCATTTGACGATGTCGGATTGGATCGACTAAACCTTCGTTAACTAAAAACTCACCCCATGAATAATCCGAATCGGTGTTTAACAAGGTGTGATCGAGGTCAAATAAAGCCAATTTCATGAAAATACTCGTAAAAACTGTAATTTAAGAAAAAATTTGTAAATCTATCTCCGCTAGTCGATAGAAATTCGTTAAGATCATAGCAATTTTTAACATTTAAGCTGTGTTTTTTTTCGAGATGGATATAGAAATAACAATCCCCGAATATAAAGCCACACATTACATATGATTTAGGTAGCCAAATGATCGACTCAGAAGGTTTCCGACCGAATGTCGGGATCATTTTGGCAAACGATGTTGGACAAGTTTTATGGGCAAAACGCATTGGACACAATGCTTGGCAATTTCCACAAGGAGGTATCCAGTATGGAGAAACCCCTGAACAGGCACTTTATCGTGAGCTGAGAGAAGAAGTTGGCTTATTGCCCGAACATGTTCAAATCGTAGCGCAAACAAAAAATTGGCTACGTTATCGTTTGCCTCAACGATATATACGCTCGGATTCAGACCCGGTGTGCATTGGTCAAAAACAAAAGTGGTTTTTGCTCAAACTGACCGCGCCAGTAAAAAACATTCAGCTGGATTTGTCCGACCCACCCGAGTTTGACCAGTGGCAATGGGTAAGTTATTGGTATCCATTAGGACAGGTCGTGAATTTTAAACGCGATGTATACCGAAAAGCGATGGTGGAACTGTGTAACCAGTTACCCTCCATATAAGCATAAAAAAATCGTATGAAAATGCAGATTTTTTAATAGCATGTTGTTATAAATAAAACAGATTTATACTTTTTTTGGAGCAAATTTAATGTCGAATATGCAACTGGACACCTTAAGACGCATTGTACAAGAAATCAATGCGTCCACCAGTTTGCATGAATCACTCGATATTATGGTCAATCAGGTGGCAAATGCCATGCATGTTGATGTCTGCTCCATTTATCTGCTGGACGAACGTAACCAGCGTTACCTGCTCATGGCCTCTAAAGGTTTAAAGGCAGAATCTGTTGGACACGTTTCACTGCATACCGGCGAAGGCTTGGTCGGTCTGGTGGGGCAACGTGAGGAAATCGTCAACTTGGACAATGCACCCAAGCACGAACGCTTTTTATTTCTACCTGAAACAGGGGAAGAAATTTACAACTCTTTTTTGGGTGTTCCGGTGATGTACCGCCGTAAGGTGATGGGTGTATTGGTCGTTCAAAATAAAGAATCGCAAGATTTTAGTGAAGCGGCGGAATCTTTCCTCGTCACCTTGTGTGCACAGCTTTCTGGGGTGATTGCCCACGCACATGCGGTCGGAAATATTGATGTGTTCCGCAAACCCAACAATCTGCCAGCATATAAAACTTTCCAGGGCGTGTCTGGTTCTGGGGGCATTGCCTTAGGTCGTGCTGTAATCCTATATCCTCCTGCCGATTTGTCTTCTGTACCGGATCGTGAAGCCGATGATATCAGTGAAGAACTGGGACTGTTGGATCACGCGATTGGTTCTGTACGTGAAGAAATTAAATCTCTTGATGACAAAATGCAAGAGGCCTTAATGGCAGATGAACGTGCTCTGTTTAGTGTGTTCTTACGCATGCTGGATGAAAATGCACTTCCTGCCGAAATTAAAGCCGAAATTCGAGATGGCAACTGGGCACAAGGTGCGGTTCGTATTGTGATCGACAAGCATATTGCCCTGTTTGCACAAATGGAAGATGGCTATCTACGCGAACGCGTTTCAGATCTCAAAGATCTCGGTCGACGTATTTTGGCCTCCTTGCAAGAAGCCGATGCCAGTCATCGAGAATTAACCGATGAAAGCATTCTGATTGGTGAGGAAATTTCCACCGCGGCGCTGGTTGAATTACCGGTGGATAAAATTGCCGCCATTGTCACCACTGAAGGCGCGATGAACTCGCACATGGTGATTGTAGCGCGTGCACTCGGCATTCCAACCGTGGTCGGTGTAACTGAACTGCCGGTTAACACACTTGATGATGTCGAGATGATTGTCGATGCACATCAGGGCCGGGTCTTTATCAATCCACCGCGGCGCTTGCGTACCCGCTATAAAGAAATTCAGAAAGAAGAAGAACAACTGGCCAAAGATTTAAAACAGTACGAAACCAAAGATGCGATTACCCCGGATGGGGTTTCGGTTAAACTGTTCGTTAATACCGGTTTAATGATTGATGTGGTCCGCGGGGTACAGCGGGGTGCTAAAGGCGTCGGGCTGTACCGCTCTGAAATTCCATTTATGCTGCGTGACCGCTTCCCGGGCGAAGAAGAACAACGTGCCATTTACCGTCAGCAGCTGAGTCACTTTGCCAACAAACCGGTGGTGATGCGCACGTTGGATATTGGTGCCGATAAAGATCTGCCTTATTTCTCTATTGAAGAAGAAAACTCGGCGCTCGGTTGGCGCGGCATCCGCTTTACCTTGGATCATCCGGAAATTTTCTCATCACAAATTCGTGCCATGTTAAAAGCCAGTATCGGTCTAAATAACCTGCACATCTTGTTGCCGATGGTGACCAGTGTCAGCGAAGTTGAAGAGGCTTTGTATTTGCTGGAACGCGATTGGACAGCAGTTCAAGAAGAAGAACAGGTTAAAATCACCAAGCCAAAAATTGGTATTATGGTCGAAGTACCCAGCGTACTTTTACAAATTGAAGAATTTTCCGAGCTAGTCGATTTCTTCTCGGTAGGTTCGAATGACTTAACCCAGTATTTACTGGCGGTTGACCGCAACAATCCACGGGTTGCCAACGTCTATTCGCATTTCCATCCGGCGGTATTACGTGCTTTAACCCGTCTGGTCAAAGAATGTCATAAATACGATAAACCGGTCAGCATTTGCGGCGAAATGGCCGGTGATCCACTGGCTGCAGTTTTGTTGATGGCAATGGGCTTCAATACCCTGTCGATGAGTTCGAGTAATATTTTGCGGGTACGAAAAGCGATTTGTCATGTTCCGATGACCGAGGCAGTACAACAGCTGGAACATGTATTGAAAATGGATAATCCATTAATCGTGAAAAGCTGGATGGAGTATTACTTTAAGACCCATGGTCTGGCGGATATGGTGAAATCTGCAACACGGATTGTCGGTGCTTAAAACAGGGTTATAAAACAGCAAATACCGGGCAAGAAAAAGGGAGATAGTCATTTGAGTATCTCCCTTTTTTGTGCTTGTCGTAGCCACGTTTTGCATTTTTCTTTCGGTCTACAAAGACTTGGCTTTTGTTGACCTCATGCATGTGTTTTGCCACAAAGTTATTGATCACAACCGCTGGCTGTGGTTTTTGTTTCGCCATTTTAGTCACCTGCTGTTAGGTTTTCACATCGAGTGGATGTGAAGCCTATATTGCGCTAATGGGTACAAATTTCAAGTGCTTTTAAGCGTACAACAAATTTAAATATCAACCCCAATTGATCGTTTTTAAATCCTCCCTCTGTTGCGAAATATATTTTCATCCCAGAGGGAGCAAGAACACAATTACACCGCCAATGCCCTATCCAACAATTGCTCCACATCAACATCCTTAGGGTTGAGCATACCCACCACTTGCCCATGAAAAGCACGATAACGGGACTGAATAAATCCATTGGTGACAAAATCAGGTGCATGCCGTTTCAACAAAACTGCTTGTGCCAAAATCACCAGACGGCTCACCAGACCCCGCCCCATAAACTGCAAATCATCAGCTGATTGCTGGAACAACTTGAATAGATTCTGCAATTCATTTTGCAAGGTTTCATCTTGCATGGCCGTAGAAGCTAAATCTTGAAACAGCAGTTCAATAGATTCAGGTTCACGTTGAATAGCACGTAATACATCTAAGCACATGACATTGCCGGAACCTTCCCAAATGGTATTGACTGGTGCTTCTTTGAAAATGCGTGCCATGATGCCCGTGTCGACATAGCCATTTCCACCAAAGACCTCCATCATTTCACCCGTCAACTCAACTGCGCGCTTGCAAATCCAGAACTTGGAGGCTGGAGTCATGATGCGTTTCCATGCCAAAGACAACGCATCATCTGATTCATAACAATGGGCTAAATGAAAACTTAAATGCATCGCTGCTTCTGTTTCCAAAGCTAAATCAACCAACACCGCACGCATCAAAGGCTGTTCGGCCAGATGTTTACCAAAAGCCTTGCGCTGACGGGTATAAGCAATACATTGCACCAAGGCCTGACGCAGCATGGCGGTACTGCCGACAGAACAAGTCAGACGGGTGTAATTGGCCATTTCAATAATGGTCGGAATGCCACGTCCTGCTTCCCCAATCATTATGCCCCAAGCTTCTTGAAACTCTACTTCTGAACTGGAGTTACTGCGGTTGCCGACTTTATCTTTGAGCTGCTGAATGTAAATCTTGTTTTTCGTGCCATCCTCTAACCAGCGCGGCACAAAGAAGCAGGCCAAACCATCCTGCTCGGTTTTGGCAACGACCAAATGCGCATCGCACATCGGTGCCGAGAAAAACCATTTATGTCCTGTCAGCAAATAGGCTTTACCACGACCTGATTCGGCCACAGGAATAGCCAGAGTTTCATTGGCACGCACGTCTGAGCCACCCTGTTTTTCGGTCATGCCCATCCCTAGCCAGATTGATTTCTTCTCAGCAATCGGCAAGTCACGTTCATCGTACTCACTGGACAGAAGTTTAGTCCCCACTTTAGCCCACAGTTCAGGTTCACGCTGAATGAGTGGAATACTGCCGAGGGTCATTGAAGTTGGGCACAGACTGCCACATTCGACCTGCCCGCTTAAGTAAAAACGCGCTGCCCACTCTACCCATTTCGAGGATGAATTGGGATGATTGAAAGGATGAGCATGGCTATTAAACTCACGGTTGAACGCCATCCATTGATGCCATGCAGGATGAAATTCCACAAAATCTTTACGGCGTCCGCGCGCATCAAAAGCATGCAAAATGGGCGTGTGTTGATTGGCTAAATCGGCATATTGATAATATTCAGCTGATCCCACCACTTTACCCATCTGCGACAAGGTGGCCTGATCTTGACTACCATAATGGGAAAGAATTTCCTGTAACACCTGATCTGTTGTAAACAGGTTGTAATCTTGCAGTTCATCAAACTGGTTGCTGATCTGATGGGTTGTCCATGTATTCATGGTCTATATTTCCTACTTGTTGTTCTTGGCGTTTCACTTCAGTATAAAGAAAAAGTAAACCCAGGATGTTCGGCTTTCCTAGATGAAAATTTCAGACATTCAAGTACGGCGTAAGCCCCGCCAATCAAGGGCTAAGCTCACCCAAGAAGCCTTGCAGGAAAGTTTTGTTCGGCTTTTGCATGAGCGCGCTGCACATGACATTACCATTCGGGACATCACCGATTTGGCCGGTGTAGGCTTGGGTACGTTCTATGAGTATTTTTCCAAAAAGGAAGATTTGATTGCGCTGACCATTCACCGACAGGTAAAAAACAATGCCGCGGACTTAAAAAAGTATGCACATAGCCTGAACCAGTTATCCACAAATTTGGCTTTGGATGATTATTTAAAACAAGTGATGCATTATCAGCTTAAGCAGATTCAGGCACAGCAGTTTCTCTGGGCACAGACCTTTTTGCTGGAACGGCAGATTTCGAATATTGAGAGTTATCGCAAGAGTTATGAAATGATGCTACAGATGTGGCAAAGCATTCTTGCGCCTTTTATTGAAGATGCTGAACAGCTCAAACGGATAAGTTTAAATGTGCAACGCGTATGTTATGGCTTTGTGTCGCAGACCTTGTTGGTCGAGCCTAATTTTGAGGAGTGGGAGGAGTTGGAGGGAGATATTACTCAAATTTTGGTCAACTTCATTTTTAATAAAAATTTCCTTTTTTGAAGTTAAATATCCATTTTTTGATTGGCAAAATATATCAAAGCTGCTCATAAAAAGCCTTGTTGTTTCCAAAGCGAATTTTTATGTGAGGATTGAAATTTTAAGTAATTGATATATAACAATATTAATCATTATTAATCCTAATATATGGATATCCATCAAACTGAGGAGATGGAAAATTTGTTAACAGATTCTTTGGTGCTGAGATGATTCACCCATACTCATACACTTTTTTTTGAATATCTAAAAAGCTGAACATTCGTCAATTATCATGAGTATTTTTTAATGCCTCTAAAATTAACCTTCTACACGTTATACGAGATTCAATAAATAAATCAAATAATTTCAATATTTTGAAATCTATAAAAACCAAATATTTAAAAACTCAGCTTTTATATGAGATAGCATATTTCACATAAAAAACCGCCCCTAAGGGCGGTTTTTCCAAACTAAATCAGTGAAATTATTTCTTCACATCAAAACGGTCTGCATTCATCACTTTAGTCCATGCAGCTACAAAGTCTTTGACAAATTTTTCTTTATTGTCATCTTGCGCATACACTTCTGCATATGAACGAAGAATCGAGTTGGAACCGAACACCAGGTCCACACGTGTTGCAGTCCATTTCGCTGCACCGGTTGCACGGTCTACAATCTGGTAGCGGTTCTTGCCCACTGGTTTCCAGTTGTAGTTCATGTCAGTCAGATTCACGAAGAAGTCATTCGTTAATACCCCTTCCCGATCTGTGAACACTCCTTCTTTTGCCCCAGCGTAGTTGGTACCAAGTACACGCATACCGCCAACAAGTACTGTCATTTCAGGTGCAGTTAAACCCAATAACTGAGCACGGTCTAACAACATTTCTTCAGGCTGTACCACATAGTCGTCTTTCAACCAGTTACGGAAACCGTCGTGTTTCGGCAACAAGTCTTCAAATGAATAGGCATCGGTTTGCTCTTGCGTTGCATCGCCTCGTCCTGGAAGGAATGGAGCTTTAATGTCTACGCCCGCAGCTTGAGCCGCTTTTTCCACCGCAGCCGTACCACCGAGTACGATCAAGTCGGCAATGCTGACTTTCTTCTCAAGACCTGCCTGAATTTCTTCAAGTTTCGCCAACACTTTAGCCAGACGTTCAGGTTCGTTACCGACCCAGTCTTTTTGCGGTGCCAAACGGATACGCGCACCGTTTGCACCACCCCGATAGTCCGAACTACGAAAAGTACGTGCGCTGTCCCAAGCGGTATTAATGAGCTCGGCAGACGTTAAACCGCTGTTTAATAGTTTCGCTTTGAGTTCATCAATTTCTGCTTCAGACAAAACGTAGTTTACAGATGGAATCGGGTCTTGCCAGATTAAATCCTCAACGGGCACATCTGCACCGAGGTAACGTGATTTTGGTCCCATGTCACGGTGAGTCAGCTTGTACCATGCACGCGCAAACACTTCCGAGAAGTACGCAGGATCTTTATAGAAGCGCTCGGCAATTTTGCGGTATTCAGGGTCGACTTTCAGTGCCATATCGGCATCTGTCATCATTGGGTTACGGCGTACATTCGGGTTGTGCGCATCAACAGGCTTGTCTTCCTCTTTGATGTTGGTCGGTTCCCATTGGTTCGCACCTGCCGGACTCTTGGTTAACGCCCAGTCGTAAGTGAACAAGAGATAGAAAAATTCGTTGTCCCATTTGGTTGGATGAGTGGTCCAGGCACCTTCCAGACCACTGACCATGGTGTTACCGGCATTACCGGTACCTTCAGGATTATGCCAGCCCAGACCCTGGAATTCGACGTCCGCGCCTTCCACATCTTTACCCAGTAACTCAGCTTTACCGTTACCGTGCGCTTTACCGACAGTATGACCACCTGCCGTCAAGGCAACTGTTTCTTCATCATTCATTCCCATACGGTCAAACGTGACACGCATGTCTTGGGCGGTACGTAAGGGATCAGGTTTACCGTCTACACCTTCAGGATTCACATAGATCAAGCCCATCTGCACGGCAGCAAGCGGATTTTCCAATGTTGAACGGTCTTGGTCATTGTCATAACGGTTTTCAGTCGGGGCAAGCCATTCACGCTCCTCACCCCAATAAATATCTTTTTCAGGATGCCAGATGTCCTGACGACCACCAGCAAAACCGAAAGTTTTCAAACCCGATTCTGCATAGGCAACTGTACCTGCAAGGACAATCAAATCACCCCATGAAATTTTGCTGCCGTATTTTCTCTTGATTGGCCAAAGCAGACGACGGCCTTTATCCGTGTTGACATTATCTGGCCAGCTGTTCAATGGCGCAAAACGCTGGTTACCAGTGTTGGCACCACCACGACCGTCCTGCTTACGGTAAGAACCTGCCAAGTGCCATGCTGTACGTACGAACATGCCAATATAGCTGCCGTAGTCTGATGGCCACCAGTCTTGGCTGCTATTGATGAGTTCACGTAGGTCTTGTTTAACTGCTTCTAAATCCAGTGAATTAAATGCCTTGGCATAATCAAAGTCTGGATCCATCGGATTGGTTTTTTTATCATGCTGGGAAAGGATATCGAGATTAAGTGCATTCGGCCACCAGTCTGAATTCTGAGTCCCGCTGGAACTAGTATGACCGTCGACTTTATGAAATGGGCAACCTGAAGTTTGTTGATCTTGTGACATGTTTGAACTCCCAAAAATACGTTCAAATGATTATTGTGAGGAACCGTTAAAAAATTTAATACATAATCAAAATAGCTGTTTTTTATGACAAAATAAAGCAAGTTATATGAATGAAAACAATCGAAAAAGCCTATTCAAGATAAACTTAAAGTAGAATTTATTTACCCTAACAAAAATAAAATAAAAATTTAAAGACCCTAGGTTCATTACATGAAAAAAGAAGCATGATCTGATTTTTTGACAATATTTCTTATCAAGAATAATTTGCTATAGTGTTGCCATAACAAGCAAGTATAAACCAGGTCATGAAATATCACATTGCCGCAATAATTCAAAAACATGACATTATATTATTTGATGCCGTCTGCGTGATTTGTAACGGCTGGGCCAATTTTTTAATCAAATACGATAAACATGCAAAATTTAAACTGGTTTCTGCCCAATCCCCTTTAGGTGAAGAAATCTTAAAATATTATGCTATGTCGACCGAGCATTACACCACGATGGCGGTGATTAAAGATGGGCAACTGTATACAGAATCCACGGCACTGCTTAAAGTCATGCAACATCTTGGCCTGCCATTTTCCCTGATGAATTCAGGTTATCTCATGCCGCGTTTTATCCGGGATTTTCTCTACAGACGTATAGCTTTAAATCGCTATCAACTTTTTGGAACCACCACTCACTGCCTGATTCCTTCTGCTGAAAACAGACAGCATTTTCTGGATCATGCCATTGGTGAATCATAAGCTTCTGCTGGATAAACCGCTTCGTCTTATTCAAATCACGCTGGCTGTACTTTGGATTTATCAGGGATTAATACCCAAAATACTGTTTCAATCGGCTGCGGAAATCGCCATTTGGCAGAGCATCGGCTTCGAACGAGATCTGGCAAAAATCTGTGTTGCCCTATCCGGTATGATCGAGATTATGTTTGGCTGTACTTTTCTGATTTGGCAAAGAGCAGTCTGCATCCATCAGCTTAATATTTTGGGCTTGAGTGGCTTATTACTGTTGATTATGTTCACCAATCCCTTACAACTCACCACGGCATTTAATCCGGTGGTGATGAATATTGCCATGATCACCCTTTCAATGCTTGCCATGCAACTTTTCAAGCTTCGCACGCAGCAAGCTTAAAGGATCAAACCACCAAACGCCGTCCTTCACGAATACAGACAAAAGGATTCATCAGCTTTGAGCTGTTTTTCATGGCGACTTTTAAATCGAGTTCAGGCTGTTCCCGACTTTCATCGGTCAGTTGAAAGGTTCGGTAATGAATCGCCAGCGAACATTTTGAATATAAATCCTGATGCGCCTGAAACGCTTCCTGCGGATTCATATGCATATAGCTCATCAGCTCACGTGGCTCATAGGCACCTATCGGTAACAATGAAATACGCGGTGCCCCCAAACGGTTTTGAATTTCCTTAAAATGCGGTGAATAACCGGTATCGCCAGCAAAGAAACAATGATCTTTGCCCGCAAGCACTGAAAAACCGCCCCACAATGCCCGATTTTTATCGCGTAAGCCTCGGCCAGAAAAATGCTGCGCCGGAGTATAGATAATTTTTAAATCATGCAATAAAGACGATTGCCACCATTCCATTTCCAGCACATGAAAATTTTTCGGTAAATACCATGAGTTACCCAGTCCGGTATAAATCGGCATGGCAAATTTGTCATGTAGCCATTCCAGGCTGGCCAAATCCATATGGTCATAATGATTATGGCTGAGCAGCACCGCATGAATGGTCGGTAACTCTTCTAAGGCAATTCCCGCAGGAATGACCCGTTTCGGACCTTTGCCCTGCTTCGGACTGACATATTCACACCACACCGGATCGGTGAGCAGGTTATACGGCCCAATCTGCAACAGTACCGTGGCATGCCCGACAAACCACACTTGCCAGTCATCAATACTGGCATCTGGACGATCTTGCGGAATCGCCCGTTTAGTGGCATGGAATTCTGCATATTCTTTATCAATATCCACATTCCAGGTCGATGACTTACGGGTGAGCAGCCATTTGATCATGTCTGTACGGCCACGCCCTTCCGGACTGGGTAATGCATTGAAGAATCGTTCACCATCATGATGATTCGAATGCATAAATTGAAATGAAGGCTGACGCCAGGTATGTGACCAGCATTCTTTAGTCGGGAGTCGAAAGTGTAATTGTTCAGGCATTTGCTTCATGTACATTCAATTTCTTAGTGTGACTTAAACATTCAAAATCCGATATTTTGAATATTACGCCATATATATCACGTTTTTATTCCAAACGTCCTTTCATACGTTCCAACCACACCTTTTTAGTCTGCGGTTTAATAAACAATGCCACAATTTCAGGATGAATCTGTTTGATTTTCGCTTCAATTCTGTTGACGCAGGCTTCGATGTCATCAGAACTCAAGTTGTCTTCAAATTCAAGACTTAAAGATGCCAGAACTTGATGGGCGCCCATCTGTTCAGTCAATACGCCGTTAGCAGAAAGTACAGCCTGGTCTTCCTGCGCAATCAGCAAGATATTATTGCGCAATTGTGGATCTGCGGATTCCCCCAACAATAGACCTTTGGTTTCCCGTGCCAGTAAAATAGCAGATACAGCCAATACAACACCAATTAAGATTGAAGCTACACCATCTAACTCCGGGATATTTAAGGCATGCGCCAGATAAATCCCGATCAAGGCAATAAACAGACCACATAAGGCGGCGGTATCTTCAAACAGAACGGTAAAGGTTGTCGGATCTTTGCTACGGCGAAAAGCTTCAAAATAACCTTGCTGACCTTTAATTTTCCGAAATGCTTTTAAAGCCACAAACCAGGATATGCCTTCACATACAATTGCAATCGTTAAAACAATATAATTCAAGGTAGGATTCAAAATTTCTTCGGGGTGACGCACATGTTGAATCCCCTGATAGATGGACACCACCGCACCTAAAGCAAACACCATCAAGGCAACAATAAAGGCCCAGAAATACAGTTCACGTCCATAACCAAACGGATGCCTGACATTGGGGGGTTGTTGCGATTTTTTCATGCCATACAGCAATAAAATTTCATTCAGGGTATCGACGACCGAGTGAATGGCTTCACTCAGCATGGCCGAACTATTGGTAATATAGGCCGCGACAAACTTGACCAAAGCGATTGCCAGATTGCCCAATAAGGCAGCATAGACCACGACTTTATTCGAATCAGACATGCAACTTTGTCCTAAATTTATTGTTCTCAAATAGATTGATTTGATTTTTCTGTTTATCCAATTTCATATTAACCAAAATATGCTGATAAATTATTTACTTTTTGTTGTTGTATGCTTTAGAACTCCCGCTGGTTTTAGAAATTTGCCAATAACTTTAAAGTACATAACCGCCTGAAACGAAAATTGAAACCAATCCTTTTTCGATTTTACCTCTCAAATTAAAGCGCGAAAAAAGGAAGCATAAGCTTCCTTCTATACTTTGCTCGATAGATTTAAAGTTTAGAAAAGTACTGCTCACGCCATTCTTTGCAGAAATACAGCACAATGCCGAACATCACCACAGCAATGCCAATGAAAGCATTCGGGCTGATATGCTCATGATTTAAGGTGGCTCCCAGCACCAAAGCAATAATAGGTGTCATCACGTTACTCAGCGACACGGTAGAGGCGGCCAAACGGCGAATCAGCCAGAAATAACACAGCATCGCTACAATTGAAGAAAAAATCATGGTAAAGATAAAACCGATGAGAGTCTGCATACCCGGCATGTGGGTGGGCATGTGCTGCCAGATAAAGGGCAATAAGCACAACGAGGCGAGCGCTGAAATAATCAGTGAACCGGTGGCTTGGGACATTGGACTTAAGGGCGCATTAATCTGCTTGACCCAAAAAATCGAGCTGATATAGGACACCATACTGATCAACATCAGTACCACACCCCATGGATTGATCTTGCTGTCGGCAGAATCAGCAAAGACAAAACTTAAACCTGCAACGGCAATCGCCATCCCCAGCCATTGCAACCAAACCAGCTTATGGGTTTTTAAAATCACATGCCCAATCAAACCGGCAATCAGCGGTGAGAAACCAAAAATCAGCGCCATTAAGCCCGAAGTCAGATAATTGGCTGCCAGATAAATAAACAGCTGCGCGCCGATTAAGTTCAAGCTGCCTGCCAGATAACTTTTCATTGAAACTGTGTCAAACGGTAAAGGATCACGCAAAACTTTCAGTAAAAATAAGGCAATGACAGATGCGCCGAAGTAACGGATAAGCAACACCCACATCGGGTGAACCTCCTGCACACTCCAGACAATGGCCAGTGGCGTCGTTGCCCAAATTAAGACCAGCAAGGCGTAAATACTTGCCGTGACCGGCAATGAAGATTTCATATCATTCTCAAATCTGATTGTTCTAAATAGTAAACTTGAAACCTGTTATTCAGATCTAGAGATACTATCGTGACTGGCAGCATGGATGTTGTCCGATCGTTTGGGGGATATGGAAGCACCTTCAAACGATCAGAAGATTTTTGTTACCTTAGACCATAGATGGCTCATCTTTTAAAAGTAACACATACCTAAACCAACACATTTCTAAATCACCAAGCCAATTGTGGTCATGACAAAGAAGCACAACACATAAAAAAACAGACCTATGCACAACATAGATCTGTCCAAAAATATCTTAAGAAGACTTAGGCAATTTTGCGTAAGTCTTGTGCCAAATCTAAATGTTTTTCAGCTTCAAAAGCGGTGTTTTTGCTGATCATTTTTTTCAAATGACGCATTTCTTTGGCAGCATTGACGGTAATGCCTGCAACGATTTGACCATCGGTCACACCGTACATCACGAATGAATTGTCTGCGCCTTTGGCAATATCCATTTCACCGCGAACCAGCCATTGAGCTGCTGCCATATCACCGACAAACTGGAAATTAATGTCCAGTTGATCTGTCCAGAACCAGGCCGGGTTGGCTTTTGGATGTTCTACACCCATCACGTGACGCGCAAAAATACCGGCTTGAAGGTTGGCATTTTCCCAAGTTTCCACACGGCGGTGATGACCACAGTCACGGATTTGAGTGGCTACGTCACCCGCTGCATAAATGTCAGCATTTGAAGTCTGGCAGTTTTCGTTGACTTTAATCGCAACGTCAACCTCAAGACCCGCATCGACTGCAAGCTGGGCATTAGGCACGATACCAATGCCGTAAACCACCGCATCAGCACGAAGTTCTTCGCCATCCGCCAAAGTGACCACCACTTCTTCGCCATCCAGTCGGCAACCCGCAATCTGGGTTGAAAGACGGACATCGACACCTTTGGCACGGTGCTGTGCAAGCAAAAACTCACTGAGGATAGGCGGCGAACAACGGCCCATTACCATTGAACCCATTTCAATCACAGTCACATCGCAGTCTTTGAAACGTGCAGATGATGCAAGCTCAAGCCCAATCACCCCACCACCGATCAGGATGAGACGACGACCGGCTTGAAGTACAGGAACCAGTGCTTGCGAATCTTCAAGGTTACGCAAGGTATAAACATGTTTACCCAAAGCATCGAAGTTGGGTAAACGGCGCGCTGCACCACCGGTTGCAAGAAGCAACTTGTCATATGCAAGCACATCACCGTTTTGTAGTTCAATGCTGTGTGCTTCAGCATTGATTTTCACTGCGCCATTGCCAACAATATGATCCACATTCAAATCGGCCAGTTTTTGCGCTGACAGAATTTCAATTTTGGTGTCTTCCGGTTTCAAGATCACATCTTTAGACAGCGGCGGACGTTCATACGGCAAATGCGTTTCGTCACCGACCAAAATGATTTTGCCTTCATACTTATTGGCACGAAGTTCTAAAATGGCACTCGCACCAGCTTGACCAGCACCGACAATAACGATGGTTTCGATACCATTTTGGCTCATGGATAAATCCTTATTTCAATTCTGCAGATACGATGCCGAAGCCCGCAATCCACTCACTAATATCTTCGTAGCAGTGAGCCGTCATTTCGTACTCACCCACTTCATGCAATGCTGCAAACGCAGCCATCCAAGAACGGACTTCTTGACCGCCGCGGCCGCCTTCAACACGAATTTCATCTTCAGTCATTGCTTCAATTGCGGCAAAGTCTGCCTGCGCAAAAGTCTTCAGCAAGGCGCGATCCCATTCAGGATTTAACGGCACGGCAACAGAAGTATCACCTGCTGCTAAACGTTGTCCCACCGCAATGATCTTGGCTTGACGTGCTTGACGCGCCTCAGGGGTGGGATTACGACCCGCAATCAGGAAT
The DNA here is from genome assembly GCF_001647545.1 of Acinetobacter sp. SFB. Lineage (GTDB taxonomy): Bacteria > Pseudomonadota > Gammaproteobacteria > Pseudomonadales > Moraxellaceae > Acinetobacter. The sequence continues at coordinate 394,671 of NZ_LSZH01000011.1, read as the reverse complement.
TCTTCCACTTCAGGCGGTACAGCACCCATTTGCGGTGTTGGTGGATCATGCGACAAACCACCGGTACCTAAAACAAGTACACGTTCATTTTCAAGATTTAATGACTTGATAAATTGACCTACAGCACGACCCAAAGCGACCGTTCGCTTGGTCGTTGGCATAGGCGCAGCAGCACCATTGATAAAGATTGGAATGGTTGGATAACGGTCTAAATGGCCGCCGCATAAAAAATGCAAGGGCTGTGTTACCCCATGGTCGGCCTGCATACGGTACGAATACGCAACATCCACGCCTTCATCCATCACACGGCGAACCAACTTCACTGCAATTTCTTCAGGCACATTAATTTTGTTGTTGTCTTTACCATAGTCCCAATCGCCGGCAGCGGTGGCGCGGATCCCCACGCAAAAGCTTGGCATTAAGTCATAGAAGAAACCATTAAAATGGTCTGGACCAAAGGTAATGATTAAAGTCGGATCATATGCTTCCACTTCAGCTGCAAGCTTGGCGAAAGTTTCACGAACTTTTTCTTCTTTATGCTTTTCTTGAGGAGAAGCAAATTCCATTAAAGGACTGTGCGATGCACAAATAAGTTTTACAGCCATGAGTAACTCCTAAACGCAAGGCAGCCAAAAGGCTGCCGAGTATAACCATTACGCTAAAGCAGATTACTCGTCAAAGAATCCGGCGCGCGGCTGACGTAAACCGCGAATGCCTAAGCCGCAGTCTGCGTTAATTAAAACACCGGTCAAGGTCCGGTTATTTTGACGAGAAGCTAACAGCACATAAGAGCCTGTCATATCTTCAGGCTCTGGCAAGAAGTTCAGCGGCATGCCGCGGGCAATCTTCTCAGGGTCGCGCGCATCCAATAAGCCCAGATTTTCCTGACCCAACGATGCGGCGCCTTTAATATTCACATTCATACCTGAAGGCGCAACCGCATTCACTCGTACTTTAGGCGCAAGTTCATACGCAAGCTCTTTCATAATACCCACACCGGCATGCTTAGATGCAGTATATACAGGGCCTCCGCCAGCAGAGTACAGTGCCGAATTAGACAAAGTAAATATGATAGAACCTTCAGAAGCGATCAATGCATCAAGTGCTGCCTTGGCACCAAGAATTAAAGACTTGGTGTTAATACCCATGATTTCATCAAAAGCTTTTTCCAGCTGTTCGCCAGAGGTATTGACGATATCTGCATAATGATCCCAGATACCGGCATTTCCCACGAAACAATCGAGCTTGCCAAAACGTTCAAGGGTGGCATTCACGGCACGGACGTTATCTGCATAGTTGGCCACATCACCTTCAATCGCAAGAACTTTACCACCGAAGTGTTCGTTCAATGCATCCACTTTAGCTTTCGAACGTTGCAGAACTGCAACTTGTGCACCTTCTTCCAAGAAACGTTCAACCAAAGCCCAGCCTAAACCTGAACCACCACCTGTAATAAGTGCAACTTCGCCTTGTAGCCAACCCATGATTACTCTCCTGCCATCTCTACGAACAATTGACCATCTTCAACAATCACAGGGAAAGTCTTGATTGGATCAGTTGCCGGTAGACATAAAGCTTCACCTGTTTTCAAGCAGAACCGTGCTGAATGCAGTGGGCATTCAACCGTACCATCATCTTCAAGATAACCTTCAGACATAGAAGCATTACCATGTGAACAACGGTCATTCATGGCAAAGAACTCTCCACCATTGTTGAATACTGCAAGCGCTTCAATACCGTTTACGCCACAATCTACTTTTAGCGCTTCGCCTTCGTCTAATTCGTCAACTTGACACACAAAAATCTTATTCATTAGAAGAATACACTCAGGTTATGTGAGTTATAGGTCACTTGATCTAACGTAATTTTACGGTTGAAGATCTGGAAGCCCAGATCAGTTTCAACTTTACGGATCTTGTCGTGACGCTTACCGCAGTAAAGCGTTACGTCTTTCTCTTTTTGTGTACGGTATAACAAATACGTTACGTACACATCGTATTCGCCTTCAACTTCAGTCGGCTCTACAATCACGTTGCTCACCATGTGAGTGGTGCGTGATGGAGGCTCTTCAGCCCAAGCCATACCGGTTTCAAGACGCGCAACACGACGTTCAAGCAAATCTTTGGTGTCGTTAAATACCCAAGTCGTCGGTGGTTCAATTGAACGGCGGCGGTCTCGGGTTTGTGCATTTGGCGTAGTGCGCAGCGTATAAGAAATGTCTTCTGCCAACATGTCCAGCCAATCGCGGAATTTCCAGTCGTCTAGCGCTTTGCCTTCACGATAGAGAAACTGACTAATTTGATGATGAAGTTCTAAACTGATCTGACTCATTTCATTAGCTCCTTCTCGTATTCTTCAGCGGCTTTCTCTACCTCTTCCCATGTTTCATGGATCAACAGGTCTGCCCAACGGCGGTATAAGCCACGTGCTGCAGTTTCAGAGAAAATGTAATTGGTGATCCCCGGGATTCCATCTTCACGTTTTTTCTCGTTGCCCAAGCCCATTTCCATAATCAGCGGATTATTACGCGCTTTATAACCACGCAATACTTTTTGAATCTCAATCCAGTTCTCAGAGTCATCTTGCTCCAGGAAACCGGCAGGACCGAAAGCACGGGTTGCAGAGCGTTCAAAGGCTTCTTTCACTTCTTGCGATGCTTCAGCATCGGCAATACAGAATGCCCATACTTCAGTTTTGTTGGGACCACGTGGGTGCCATACGCGAAGTGTAGCCGTACCGTTTAACCAGGACATGGTTGGGAACATATTGTTATGACCGGCAAGACGTAAAGCGCGTGTTTCGCCTAAACGCTCTTTCACTTCGTCATATGTTTCACGGAAGTAGTTGGCAACTTCACCGTCTACCCACACATTCGCATCTGGTTTTTCTGTAAAGAAGAAACCTGAACCATGACCACGCGAACCATACTGGATTGCGTCTTTAGCTGTTTCCCATACTGGACGGGCGGTTTGCGCTGCACCTAGTTTTTTCGATGATTCGTCATCCGGTTTTGCACCCAACACCTGGATTGCAGATGCGTGAGAGAACAAGGCATGATATTGGTCCGATGCAAACTGTTCAGCTGCAAATTTCCAGTTGCACTCGATTTCCCACTTGTGCACACCACCGATGATTTCAGTACCACCTGGACGACGGTCTAAAACGCCATCAAGATACCAAGCGATATCACCCATGTACTCGATTAAATCTGGAGTAGTTTCATCCCAACACGCAAAGATTAAGCCTTTGTAAGACTCAACACGGTTGACTTCAACCAGTCCCCATTTTTCTTTGCATGCGCCTTGCGGGAATGCACGTTCTTCTAATGGAATGTCTTTGAGTGAGCCATCAATACCGTAAGACCAGCCGTGGTATGGGCAAGTAAATGCACGCGTATTACCACAGTCTGCGAAGCTCACACGCATCGAGCGGTGACGGCATTGATTTAAAAATGCTTTGATTGAGCCGTCTTTTTGACGGGCCACAATAATCGGGTCTTCACCCATATAGGTATTGAAGAAATCGCCCGCTTTAGGAATTTGGCTTTCATGACAAAGGAATAACCAAGTACGACCAAAAACGCGTTCAAGCTCTAATTCATATAAATCTGGATCGGTGTAGATATATGGCGAGATACGACCATTTTGTGCATCGACCAAAGCGTCGATTTCGCGCACATTAATTTTTCCACTCATGAGAAGCTCTCCTGTGACGGACTCTGTCACAAAGTAAATAGACTCAACTTTTAGTGGATAATGGTTTTATAGCGGCTGTTAGTGAAATATTTTTTTTGTTTCAATTAAGATATTTTATGGATTATTAGCAGCATTATTTTCCATATTAAAATCCCCATAAATAATCCCCGACCATTTATTTTCTAAATGAAAGAATCATCTTCACCGCTTAGTTGTTTATAGATTATACTCTACCGAAATTATAGTAAGACATTTTTTGGATTACACATTGGATTTAGTTATATGGAATTACGACACCTTCGATATTTTATCACCGTGGCAGAAGAACTAAACTTTAGTAAAGCTGCGTTAAAGCTATATACGGCCCAACCCTCTTTAAGTCAGCAAATTAAGGACCTAGAAGAAGATGTAGGCGTACAACTGCTGTATCGTACCAAACGAAAAGTTGAACTCACGGAAGAAGGTGCGGTATTTCTTGAGCAGGCACGTTTAACACTGGCTCAAGCAGAAAAAGCCATTGCCATGGCACGTCAAGTCTCGCAAGCCAAACAGCAAATGCTGCGGATTGGCTTTGTTCCCGTTGCGGAAATGAAGATTTTCCCTTATGTGCTACCGAATTTACGTGTACAAAATCCTGATTTAAAAATCGAATTGCTCAGTTTAAACAACACTGAGCAAATGAAACTATTGAAAAAAGGTGAGCTGGATGTCACTTTTACTCGCCACAACTCCAATAGTGATGAAATTGAAAGCTTATTTGTGCTACGCGAGCCATTAATCTTTATTTTGCCGGAAAACCACCCTTTGGCGAAGTATGAGCGCATTCCAGTGAAAGCTTTAAATGGAATAGATTTTATTATTCCTGCTGCTGAACAGTCTCTGACCCTACACAATGCCATTCTGGATTTTGCCAAAGCCAATGCTATTGAATTCAATATTGTGCAAAAAGCTGACAATATCTTGTTTAATATCAACTCGATTGGCATGGGTTTAGGCTGTACGATTTTACCGGGCTATGTCGCACCCTTGACCATGAATAATACCGTTATTCGCCCTTTAGACATTGAGCTCCCTTCCCTCGACTTGTATGTCAGTTACCACAAAAACAGTAGCTCTGTGGCTGTGCAGAAATTTATTGAATTACTGACCCGTGTGTTTTATCTGAATATCAATCGCGATTGATCAATTTTTTCCACTTTAGCTTCCAAATTGAACCCACTATTATTTTTTTGCTAAATAGTGGTGTCTTTTTTTGCACTATTTTGATTATTTTTCTATCACACTAGACTGAAGTCTTATAAAAATTCACTGTTTTAAAGCCGGTCTTTATGGGAAATAACGTATAAATTATCTTTCACTGAGTGATAAAAATATTTCATAATCAAAAAATTACAACTTAAGTCTAATAAGCGCAGTACAAGCTTTTTAAAATATTTTAAAAAATAACCCCCTATAGGGAAGATTATGCAAATCCACCCGCTGCATCGCATAAAAACAGGTGTTCGATCCCACCCTTATTTCTTTTTTACTTTTACTGCCATCGCTGTTTTCTATTATTTTTTACATTGGCTGACTCAATGGGGCTGGTCTACCTGTCTTTTAATTAGCTGGAATATCTCTATTTATAGCTATTTACTCTTAACCTTAAAAAAATTATGGGGGACAGAACATGAAAATATTTTACAGCGCGCACAGCAACAAGATACCAGTAAATGGTTAATTTTACTGCTGGTGATCCTGACTTTAATCATGTGCTTCATTGCCATCGTGATTGAAATTAATCATTTACCCCCCGATGCCTACATTCGAATAGGACACTTGATCTTATCGGTGCTCACCCTTGTTTCTGCCTGGTTTTTTATGCATACCATTTTTGCCATTCATTATACCCATGACTTTTATCTGGCATTGGAAAAATATAAAGATGGTGGACTGGATTTCCCCAAGACCTCACGTCCCACTTATCCAGATTTTATATATTTTAGCTATGTGATTGGAACCTCGGCGCAAACCGCAGATGTATCCATTACGTCACGCTCCATGCGGGTATTAAATACCTTGCACCTGCTGTTGGCATATGGATTTAACACCACGATTCTGGCCATCAGTATTAATGTTGCGGCTAACTTTATTACTACTTAATGACGAGTAGCTAATTAAAGGCATAAAAAAAGGATGACTCTCGTCATCCTTTTTTTTATTTCATTTAAACTGCGTGATTAAACACCACGTGCTGTTAAATAGTTTTTAATTACCGTGTTGAATTCGTCAGATTTTTCAACTTGAGACCAGTGACCACATTGGCTGAAGATGTGTGCATCAGCATGCGGAACAATGTTCAAGATATCCCATGAACGAGACACTGGAATCACCACATCTTGTACGCCATGAATCAAAAGTACAGGCACTTTGATTTCTTTCATTTTTTCGAAATCAAGTGGAAATTCAAAACGGTCACGGTCACGTGCGCCAACAACGTCCATGAGACGGTCAGAAGCGTAATCATTTTTCGCAGAATCGAAACGTACTTTAACCAGTTCATCAGTAATCAAGTCTTTGTTCACGACAAACATAGACAGGGTTTTCTTGATCCCTTCTTCGGTAAGTACCGGATTTGCATGTGCTTTAAGTGCAGCAGTCTGTTTCGCACCGCCCGTACCCATAGACACGATACCCAAAACACGTTCAGGATAATCCAGCGCCATCTGGAAAGCTAACCAGCCACCCAAAGAGTTGCCTACAACCCAAGTTTTTTCGATACCCAAAGCATCTAAAGTACGTACTGCATGATCAACCCAAGCGCGAATACCGTAAGCAGTACCTGGTGCAACCACACTTTGGCCATAACCAATGGTGTCAATTGCGATACAACGTGCTTGCTCACCAATTTGTGGCAAGTTTAACCACCAGTTTGCAGCAGCAGATACGCCTGTACCTGAACCGTGTAAAAATAGAATAGGTGTCCCTTCACCAATTTCGTGGTAATGCGTCAACTCGCCTTCAGCGGTTTCAATCCATTTGTCTTCTAAGCCAAAGAATGGATCTGTTTGATAGTCAGGGATTTGAACAGTGCTCATATTGATTCCTCTTACAGTCTTTAGCTTGCGTGTCCCTCTATTACAAGAATTCGACGTCAAGTTGACTCATTAAAATGACTTTTTACAGCTTTATATTAACCGTTCAGCCTGAGCAAACTGATACAAATTTACGATCAAACCCTATAAAAAAACGATTATTTATGTCTTTGTTTTTATTTAATTAAAATAAAACCATAGGCCTAATTTACTTAAGGTATTTCGAGCCAAAATATTCTGAGCGTAAAAAAAAGAGCAGCTGATCAACAGTCGCTCTTTTTTCATTCAATGATTTGATTTAGAACTTATAAGTATAGGTTGTGGCTACACGATACTCTTTAAGGTCAGATTTATAATCGAAGTCAGCATCAATATACATCATCTGTAAACCTAGACCTTTCAACTGACCTTCAGGCACTGTGTAGTTCACGATTAAATTAAGCTCATCCGAATCCTGATTTTTCTTGCCATTTACTTCAGCATCAAAGCCCATCATGTAGAACGCAGTGGCATTCAAACCTTTGACACCCAATTCAGAAAAGTCATAACCATAGCTTAAGCCGACAGATTTTTCATCAATCGCAGTGAAGGTCGCAACACCCCAGTTCACTAAATACGGTTGTGGCACCCAGCCGCCCAATGTCGGGAAAGCACTGTCACCAAACATTTGCTGATAACCCAAACCAACTGTGTGCGCGCCGTAATTGACTTTTGCACCTGCAGATAATGCCTGATTATCAATTGCCCCATACAGCTTGTTGCCTGAATCGGAGTTATCGAAGTAACGGATATGAGTATCTAATTTTGCTTTTTCACCGAATGTGGTTTTGTAATTGACACCTACATAATGCTGCTGATAGATATCTGTTACATCTGCATACCAGTAGCTGGCACCCATCTGTTTATTGAATTGATGATCTACACCGGCAATCCACATTCCATCAGAAGCTTCACCATTATCGTAATACTTTTTACCTTTAGCAGGTGCAAACAAGGTTAAGTCACGGAACTGGTTGTCATAGCGGTTATTGATCTTATCAATATAAGCCAAAGTCAGTTTGGTATCTTTAATCTCTTTAGACTCTAACCATGCACCGCTATAAGTCGTCAGCAACTGACGCGATGGATCGAAGACCAATACTGGAGATACCGGCAGTAATTCACCTACTTTCAATTCAGTTTGAGAAACTTTGGCTTTTAAGGTCGCACCCACTTTACCAAAATTATCTTTTTGCCCTTTGCCCGGTCCTTGATGCGGTATAACCCAGTCAGGATTATTGTCACGACCATTCAAACGGAACGCATGCTGAATAAGAAGATCTGCACCGACTTGAATGCCAGCGCCGATGTCCTGATAACCGGATTTTGCATCCAGGGTAATGCCTTGTGACCAGCTACCCCAGTTATTTTGTGGTACATCAGCATACTGACGATCTAAATAGAAATTTTTGAATTTTAATTGGACTTGGCTATCGTCGATAAATTCTGCATTCGTTGCAGTTGTACCTAGTGTTGCAGCAGCAACACAGATTGCTATCCATAGTGTTTGACGACGCATGGCTTATTCCTGTAATCAAATTAAGCTATGCCACCATCATGCTCAACCCTGCCGCTAAAAAAAATCAGACCAGAGTATTAAGCAGCAATTTATATAACTTTATTTTTCTTTTTTTTAACATTTAATTCCAAATTTTAATATGTTTTAACAATAAGTAGTTTTTGCTTACTGCTACCACTATCAATTTAAACTATTGTTAATTAAATTAATTTTAAAAAATAATGAATTAATATTGATTTATTAAGTGTTTTTTTAGTTAAGCAGTCTCATAAGATTTTAAATCTATAAGTGGTATTTATAATAAATATCCGATCATTGAACTGAGTTAAAAAATCCATTTATAAATAGATAAAAAGTATGACTTAATATCTAAAATGTACTAATTACCACCAATATTCTATCTATTTAAACCCTATATATTTGATTTTTATTAAAATAATGCTTTGTCTAATAGAAGTTATCCTTAAAGCATTTACACTACGCTCATAGTTGTAAATCATAATCAAGGATGAATGAAATGAGACTCAACAAAATAGCGCTAATTACATCGCTATTAATTTCTACGCAGCTCTTCGCGCAAAAACCGAATGTGGTCATTATTCTGGCAGATGATTTGGGATATTCTGATCTAGGTTCATTTGGCAGTGAAATCAAGACTCCCAATATTGACAGTCTGGCTCATCAAGGCACCCGCTTTACCAATTACCACACCCCTAGTACTTGTTCTCCCACACGTTCCGAGTTGATGTCAGGTACAGATCACCATCAAGCTGGCTTGGGTGCCATGGCGGAGACTATGCGGGCAGACGCAGGAAAATTTGATTTAACTCCTCGTCCACAATTCTTAGGTAAACCTGGTTATGAAGGTTATTTAAATACTCGCTCAATGACCTTGCCTCAAGTATTAAAAGATAATGGGTATAAAACCCTTATGGCAGGTAAATGGCATCTTGGTTATACCCCCGAGACCAATCCAGCAAGTAGAGGTTTTGATTTTTCTTATGCATTATTAAATGGTGCAGACTCACATTTCAAAACACTGCCTGATGGTATCGAACGCAAAACCATTTACACTGAAAATGGTCAGAAGGTCGAATTACCAGATAATTTTTATTCAACAGATTTCTTCACTCAAAAAGTTATTGAATATATTGGTGATAATAACAAGCCAAGCCAACCTTTCTTTGCCTATGTTGCTCTGACCGCTCCCCATTGGCCGCTTCAGGTACCGACAAATTATTTGAATATTTATAAGGGCCACTATGATCAGGGTTACGATGCAATAAAACAGAAGCGTTTAGAAAAAATGCTCAAACTCAAGCTGATTAATTCTACAAAAACAGCCAATGTGGTGAGTAAACAACTTGCTCCAATGAATTTAGATATCTGGAACAATCTAACGGCTGAACAGAAAAAAATCGAAGCACGCAAAATGGAAATTTATGCGGCACAGATTAAAAATATGGATGACAATGTCGGAAAACTGATTAAACATCTGAAAAAGATTAAGCAATACGACAATACACTGTTTATTTTTATGTCAGATAATGGCGCAGAAGGGTTCTATCGCGCACTTCCAGGTTATGACAATAGTTATAATAATTTAGGTAAAACTAAATCTTATGAACTTATTGGCCCGCGTTGGACTGAAGTGAGCAGTGCGCCATTTTCACTTTGGAAAGGCACTGCAGCTGAAGGCGGCGTCAGTGCACCCGCTATTGTTAAACTTCCAAACAGCACCACGTCTAAAATTAGTAACAGCTTTGTGAATGTCAAAGATGTTTTCCCCACTGTTCTTGAAATCACCCAGTCTTCATTAAAACCGGATTATCAGGATCCTAGCAAGTTCAACCAGCTTTCCGGTAAATCGTGGATCAGTTATCTTAAGGGTAAAACCAGTTCCGTATATGGCGAAAATTTTATCTATGCAGATGAATTGCATGGCGATGCCTATGTGCGCAACAAAAAATGGAAACTCACACGCACCATTACCAAAAACCTGAGTGGTCCGGACTGGAAATTATATGATCTAGAAAATGATCGTACAGAAACCACTGACCTAAGTAAAAAATACCCTGAAATGGTAAAACAGCTCCAGCAAGAATATGTGAAATACACTCAACGTGTAGGTGTACAGGATTTCGCGGAGTAATACCCCATGTCAAATTTGATGAAAGGGAGTTGTCTGCTATTGCTGGTGCTTGGCCTCGCAGGATGCAACCCTTCGAAATCTGAGCAATCTACAGAAATTGTCACTTTGGGCAGTGTCAGTCAATGTCAGCAATATTCAGGTTTGCCTGCGCTTTGGGGAAAATCCAAAACCTCAGGTATGGTTGAAATTCCCGCAGGTGAAATTCTTTTTGGCTCAAATACGGGTTATGAAGATGAACGCCCTTTCTATCAAAACAAACTCAAAGTAAACGCTTTCTGGGCGGATCAAACAGAAGTTACTGTGGCCCAGTTTAAAAGTTTTGTAGATGCAACGGGCTATATTAGCGATGCTGAAAAACAAGGTGGCGCAGCTGTTTTCATCCAGCCTGAAACAGATAAGGTTGCCATGATGTCCTGGTGGAAATTTTTGAAAAATGTTTCATGGAAAAACATTGATGAGAAATTTCCTGCTCTGAATGAGCCAGTTCGTTATGTAACTTATAATGATGCATTGGCATATGCAACATGGCTGGGTCGTGATTTGCCTACCGAATTGGAAAATGAATACCTTGCCAAAGGGTTTAGTGATCAGGAAGATATTGGCCCAAAATCGCATGGGAAAATTACTGCCAATTACTGGCAGGGTGAATTCCCCTATGCCAACTCTAATCAAGATGGATTTAAAGGTATAGCACCTGTCGGCTGTTTTGAAGCCAATCCTTTTGGCCTACACGACATGATTGGCAATGTTTGGGAATGGACAAATTCTGCATACAAAGGTCCTCATTCCGACATGCATATGGGCAATCCACAAATGACCCGTCACCATTCAGAACAGGTCATGACTATGACCATAAAAGGCGGTTCTTATTTATGTGCAGATAATTATTGTGCACGTTACAGGGCCGCTGCCCGACACCCGCAAGAATTTGATCTTGCCACTTCTCATGTTGGATTCAGAACCGTACTACGAAAATAAACTTTAAATTTACAAGGATTGATTATAAATCCAGGTATGGTCGAGATGATAACGAGAATCGTGTCTATATTGTGTATAGCTTTAAATTTTAAAAGTCATTTTTAAAAGTCATGATAAAAAAACAGCTGAATAATTCAGCTGTTTTGAAGGATAGATCCCAAGAATAAAATCCAGTAAAGATCAATCTGGCACTCAACCCAATAAAGTAATTAGAAAAACAATTCAGGATTATTGATAAAATTATGTCGGGGTATGCAACCTTCATTTAAGGATATTAAATTATTTTGCGTCATCTCATTCAAAATCAAAAAAGCACCCAGATTCGGGTGCTTTTTTTTTAACCTAATACTTTAATTAAGCGTGAAGCTCTTTTGCTTTAGACATGGTCAAAGCCAGGTCTTCAATCATGTCTTCCTGACCGCCCACCGTACCACGGCGACCCAATTCCATCAGGATTTCACGCGCAGACACACCATATTTCGCTTCAGCACGTTTAGCAAACAACAGGAACGATGAGTACACCCCTGCATAACCTAAGGTTGCTGCATCACGGTCGGCACGAATCGGTTGCTGCATCATGGGAACAATCAGTTCTTCTGCAATATCCTGAACTTTAAACAAGTCCACACCGGTTTCCATTTGCATACGGTTGGCCACCGCAACAAACAATTCAAGTGGCGTATTACCTGCGCCTGCGCCTAAACCTGCAGACGCTAAATCGACACGTGTTGCACCGGCCTGAACTGCTGAAACAGAGTTTGCAACGCCCATACCCAAGTTATGGTGACCGTGGAAACCGATTTCGATTTCTGAAGCCAAGTTGGCACGTAAAATACCCACGCGGTCAGTCACGTCATTCGGCAACATATAGCCGGCAGAATCGGTCACATAAATACAGTTTGCACCGTAAGACACCATCTTTTTCGCTTCTTCAAGAAGATGCTCAGGTGATGCCATGTGTGCCATCATCAAGAAGCCCACAGTGTCCATGCCAAGTTTGCGCGCAGCCGTAATGTGCTGTTCAGAAACGTCAGCTTCTGTAGAGTGGGTTGCAACACGAATCGTTGCCACACCTACATCATGCGCCATTTTCAAATGGTCAACCGTACCAATACCCGGAATTAAAAGCGCAGATACTTTGGCCTGTTTAAGCTTTGGAATTACCGCAGTTAAATATTCTTCATCCGTCGCAGCTGCAAAACCGTAGTTCACCGAGTTGCCGCCTAAGCCGTCACCATGGGTTACTTCGATTAAAGGCACACCCGCATCATCAAGTGCAGTGGCAATTGCAACCATTTGCTCTGGTGTAGTTTGATGGCGCATCGGGTGCATACCATCACGTAACGTCATATCATTAATAATAATTTTTGACATGGTCTGCTCCTTAAGCTTCAGCTGACGCTGCTTGGTTAGCGATGAGACGTTCTGCAAACATTTCTGCAGTACGTGCAGCAGCTGCAGTCATAATATCGAGGTTACCGGCATATTTAGGCAAGTAGTCGCCCAAACCTTCAACTTCCATAAACACGGATACACGGTTGCCATCAAATACCGGACCATTTACAAGTTTGTAACCGGGTACGTATTTTTGAACTTCCTTGATCATGGCATGCACAGATGCTGTAATTGCAGCCTGATCCGGCGTACCTTCAACCAGACAGTGCACCGTGTCACGCATCATCAGTGGTGGCTCAGCAGGGTTGATAATGATAATGGCTTTACCTTGTTTCGCACCGCCCACCTGCTCAATGGCACCGGCAGTAGTACGTGTAAATTCATCAATATTTTTACGTGTACCCGGACCTACAGATTTAGTAGATACCGTTGCGATGATTTCACCGTAGTTCACAGCTTGAACACGTGAAATCGCAGCCACCATAGGAATGGTTGCCTGACCGCCACATGTCACCATGTTGACGTTTGGCAATTCGCCTTGCTCAAGCAAAGCTTCTAGGTTGACCGGTGGTACGCAGAATGGACCAATCGCTGCAGGCGTCAAGTCAATCATTTGTACGCCAAGCTCGTTCAACTTGCGGCTGTTTTCAGCATGAACATAAGCAGACGTTGCATCAAACGCAATTTTAATATCATCAGCAAGAACGTGCGGAAGTAAACCGTCCACGCCTTCAGCAGTGGTTTTTAAACCCATTTTCGCAGCACGTGCCAAACCTTCCGATGTCGGGTCAATCCCCACCATCCACACTGGCTCTAACCATTCGCTACGTTGAAGTTTGTAAAGCAAGTCAGTCCCAATGTTCCCAGGACCGATCAATGCACATTTAATCTTTTTCATGAATCTGTACTCTCAAAAATTCCGTGTTTAGCTCAATGCTTATTCAGCTGCAAACGCTGCTGTCACTGAACCAAAGCCTTCAATTTCAACTTTAAATTCATCACCTGGCTGTGCAACAACCATCGGGCCTAATGCACCGGTCAAAATGATGTCACCCGCCAACAGTGGACGGCCACGACGAACCATTTCATCCGCCAGCCAAACCGCAGCATTGAGTGGATTTGCAAGGCAGGCTTTACCTACACCTTGAGACACCACTTCATCACCACGGGTCATGGTCATTTTGCAGTTCACCAAATCCAGGTTTTCAAGTTTCACAGGACGTGAACCTAAAACAAAGGCAGCTGAAGATGCGTTATCGGCAACGGTATCAATCAAGGAAATTTTCCAGTTTTCGATACGGCTATCTACCACTTCTACCGCTGGCAAGGCATATTCAGTCGCACTAATAATATCTGCGTAGGTATGATGTTCTTTGGTAAGGTCTTTATTGATAATTAATGCGATTTCTGCTTCAACTTTAGGCTGAATCAATAGGCCTGCCGGGATGGCTTCGCCATCGCCATAAGACATGTCTGCAAACAGCATACCGAAGTCAGGCTGATCTACACCAAGTTGGGCTTGGACTACTTTTGAAGTCAAACCGATTTTGCGGCCGACTAAACGACGTCCTTCGCTTAAGGCACGTTGGGTATTTAATTCTTGAACTGCGTAGGCAATATCTACATCCGCACTTTCACCACCCAATTGTGGGCGAATCGGTGCAATCGCAGTTTTAGATAATTCAGCGCTACGTAATGCTTGGGCAACTGATTCAACAACAGCAGAATTCGACATCAATGTTTCCTTAAACTGCAAAAAATTGGACGTATACCGTTATCGATGGAAATGGAATGAACAATCAGAAAAAATATATGCAAATGATCAAACCCATCAGCAAATGGGTGCTGCCCCATCTTGGCAAACGTGTATATGTATAAACAGTTTTAGAATCTGAAAAATACGGTTTTTATGCCAATACTTATTTTATTTTTTACAATAGCTATTACCTATAAATGCCATTCTATTTTTTGAGTGAAACAAGGCAGTTAGCGTAGATATTTCATGATATCCGAGTAAGCAGCTCTGCAATGCAGGCCATTCATTTTAACAATCAATCAACACTACGACTAAAAGATGAGACTATCGCTGCATTTTAAATAAAAACGGCATATTCACTGTCTAATCAACATGATATTTTTAAATAATTAAAAATAACCACTTAAGATATTAGCAATGAGAATCAAAACACTGTTATTGACTGCCTTACTCACAACTTTATGTCATACAGCCTTTGCACAAGATTATCAAAACCAACTTAAAAACAAATATTTAATTTTAAGTGGCGCAAGTTGTGCGGGATTAAAATTTAATGCTCAAGCGACCGCTGTTGCTTGGCAAGATGAAATGCAATGTAGCCGCGGCTACTTCAATACCGACGCTTGGCGTATAACCTGGATTACACCCGAGATTTTTATGATGACTGAAGTCATTCGTCCAAATGAAATTTCACCGCCGCGTAATGATATTTATAAAATTATGAGTATTCAAAATAAAACTGTCACTATGGTCAATTACTGGACTGGTTGGGGTAACCATAAACCTGATGTGCAAAAATTCAGAATCCAATAAGTCAATTTAGAATTTAATACGTATAAAAAAGGGCGATTTTAAATCACCCTTTTGAGCCTCCGATAAATCTTAAACGGCTTGTTTTAAATTTACCTGATTTAAGAGTAGCTGATGCAAACTTGCGACATCCTCGGCAATGGCAAGCGGATTAAACTGTGCCAGCGTCTCAGGCGTATGCACTCCATAACTCACCCCGATACGCGGCATGGCAATATTTTGTGCCATTTCCAGATCATAAGATGTATCACCGACCATAATCGCATTTTCAGCAGCCACACCCGTAATCTGTAAAATTTCTGCGAGCATCAGTGGATCAGGTTTAGATCTGGTTTCACTTGCCGCACGGGTCACAACAAAAAGCTCCTGACTCTGGGTTTGAGTTAATACCCGATCCAAACCTTTACGGCTTTTCCCGGTTGCCACTGCAAGTTTGATGCCTTCAGCTTTTAACATGTGCAACATCTCAGCCACACCGTCAAACCAGGCATCAGCTTGCGAATTTTCGACATAGTGATCTGCATAGCATTGCAAAATATCAGTGTGCAATTCAGGCACATCTGGAAACAAGACTTGCGCGACTTCAGGCAATCCCAAACCGATAATGCTTTTTGCAGCTTCTTCGGTTAAAGGTTGTTGATACGCTTTGGCAGCGAATTGTAGACTTTGTACAATTTGTCCCACTGAATCAAATAAAGTGCCATCCCAATCAAAGATCACAAGTTCTAAAGTTTTTTTCATGAATTAATCCAATATTTGATTCAATGCAAAACATAGCATTTCCGCTTAAATCTCCCTGTCCACTTTTCTACAAAACAAATAAGACAAAAGAAGATGAAAAATTTCTTTAAGGAAAATTCAAGACAAATATCTGCTACGCAATGACGACATAGATGCCGCCTGATGCATATCATTTTCACAGCCAAAGTTTTTTTAATCGCTTTTGAGTAACGGGACCATTTATCCAACACTCCCGTTACTTGAGATAAGACTATTTATAATCTTCGTCACGATCCGTTAGAGCCGGTTCTTTATCTTTCTTCTGCGCACGCAGCTGGGCCACCAGACTTTGCATATCTTCCGGCAATGGTGCTTCAATGGTTTCATAACCCGGAATTTCCAGGCGCAGTGCATGCAAACATAAACGACGGGCTTTCGGACCTTTATATGCAGTTTCATGACCATATTTATCATCACCGATTAAAGGATGACCAATACTTAAACCATGCACACGAATTTGATGGGTACGGCCTGAAAGCGGTGATGCATAGACAAGCGTTGCATGCATAAATCGCTCAGCCACATTCCACTGCGTTTTAGACTCTTTACCTTCTTTAGATACGCATACACGACGCTCGCCATTGGCAAGCTCATAACGGTGTAAAGGTGCATCAATCAGTTGACGATCGAGCACAACATTGCCTTTCACAATCGCAGCATAGGTTTTTTTAATCTTGTGTTCACGCAGTAAATCTTGCAAGGTTTTTAAAGTGCTGCGTTTTTTACTGATCATCACCAGGCCGGAAGTATCACGGTCAATACGGTGAATCAGTTCCAGATATTTCTTACCGCTTGCTGCGCGCAGGCCTTCAATCAGACCATAGGCCACGCCGCTGCCGCCATGTACGGCAATGCCAGAAGGTTTATTGACCACCATCAGACCTTCATCTTCATAAATCACACGGCTGAGCAGGCTTTGAGCCACTTTATCCGACACCGGTACCGGCGTTTCATCTTTAGGCTCATAACGAATTGGCGCAACACGAACTTGATCACCAATTGCCAGTTTGGTTTCCGCTTTAATACGCTTTTTATTAACCCGAACTTGTCCTTCACGCATCAAACGATAAATACGACTTTTCGGCACACCTTTAAGTCTGGAAAATAGAAAATTATCGATGCGTTGGCCTGATTGATGCTCGTCAACTTCAAACCAAGTGACACTTTGCCATTCTTGCGTAGAATTCATACAGTTACTATGACCCAAAAAAATACTAAAATTGATTAAAAACTGATCACTTAGGCTATGCTTTACACAAGAAACATAAGCTTAACCCATAGGCAGATGATGCAAGGTTTGATATAGTCAGCGCACGGATACCACCGTTAGTGTGAAAAAATTTAATTCCTTCAATATTTTTGAAGCTAAAAATTAAATTTCACAATTCACATTAAACACGGAAAGGTCCCTAAAGAATATGCCGACGCCGAAGGCTTATTATATCGGCAAAAAAGCAAACTGTTGCGTTTAATTGTATTTCGGTACATAAATCAGTCTGCTCTAAAAAATATGTCGCCAACTTAAAGTTGGTTTTTAAACGTAAACTGATACACATCAGATTAATCGCAACCTGAAGTCGCATTCAGGCTACAACGTTGATGCATTGGATCTGCACATAAAGCAAAGATACGATGATAATTCCGTATCAAGACGCTCTCTATCTTAATGAAGGGATGATCTTCAAGCTACGTGACAGTGAAAGTTACTCACATCTAATGCACCGTTTGTCCGCCAGTGAAGCGCTCAGGTGACTTTAATCGTTTAAAGATTGAAGCCGTATTGCCATCATCAATACGTGAATCAAAAACCGCAGCCCAAAAAAAGGCCGGTAAAAAAGCTCAGACCACAAGCGTTTATTTGAGATCTGGGTGTTGATCCGTAATGTGTGATGTTCGCTGCGTGAATAGCGATGTTTTGCTGTGTATCACTATCAGGTGTTACACCCATGAAACGTATGTTGATTAATGCAACACATGCCGAAGAGATTCGCGTTGCACTTGTCACTGGTCAGCGTCTTTACGATTTTGATTTAGAAAATCGTACCCGTGAGCAGAAAAAATCCAATATCTATAAAGGTCACGTGACTCGCGTTGAACCTTCTTTAGAAGCCGTATTTGTTGAGTATGGTGCAGGTCGTCAAGGCTTCCTGTCTATGCGTGAAATCGCAAACACATACTACAAGGCAGACCCTCGCCAGACTTCAAACATCCGCGAATTGATCACTGAAGGCACAGAACTTCTGGTTCAGGTGGAAAAAGAAGAACGTGGCAACAAGGGTGCTGCTCTTTCTACCTTTATTTCGCTTGCCGGTCGTTATTTGGTGCTTATGCCAAACAACCCTAAAGGTGGCGGTATCAGTCGTCAAATTTCCGGTGCAGTTCGTGACGAATTGAAAGAAATGTTGTCGTCACTGAATATTCCGCGTGGCATGAGCGTGATTGTTCGTACTGCCGGTATTGGTCGTTCACAAGAAGAATTGCAACTTGACTTGCAACACTTGATGGATCTTTGGGCACAAATCCAAACCACAGCAAGTTCTGGTCCGTCACCAATGCTGGTGCACCAGGAAGCGGGCGTGGTTACTCGTGCTATTCGTGACTATTTACGTGACGATGTTGCAGAAATTTTAATTGACTCTGAACAAGCCTATACCGAAGCCTATAACTTCGTGAAAGCAGTCATGCCACGTCAGTTAGAAAAACTTAAAACCTACACTTTAAATGAGCCGTTATTTGCTCATTTTGGCATTGAAAGCCAAATTCAAACCGCCTATGAACGCGAAGTAAAACTTCCTTCTGGTGGCTCAATCGTGATCGACCAAACTGAAGCATTAGTGTCAATCGACATTAACTCGGCGAAATCGACACGTGGTCATGATGTTGAAGACACAGCTTTAAATACCAATCTTGAAGCTGCTGAAGAAATTGCCCGTCAACTGCGTTTACGTGATATTGGTGGTTTGGTGGTGATCGATTTCATCGACATGACCAAAGACCGCAACCAGCGCATGGTTGAAGCAAAACTTCGTGAAGCAACGCAAAGTGACCGTGCCCGTATCCAGTTCGGTCAATTGTCACGTTTTGGTTTAATGGAAATGAGCCGTCAACGCTTGCGTCCATCGTTAGAAGAAGCAACCGGTTATGTATGCCCACGCTGTCATGGTACCGGCATGGTGCGTGACTTACGCTCTTTATCACTTTCAATCATGCGTAAAGTGGAAGAGATTGCGCTGCGTGAACGTCAAGGTGAAGTTCAGGTCGAAGTTCCGGTTGAAATCGCTGCCTTCATGTTGAATGAAAAGCGTCACACTTTGGTCTATCTAGAACAAACTTCAAATGTACGTGTAACGGTGTTACCACATCCGCACTTAGAAACACCACATTATGAAATCACTTATAACGCTGAAGGCTTTGCGCCAACCAGCTACGAACGTACTGAAGCAACACGTTCAAGTGAAAAAGAGCTGGGTTATGAATCTTCTGAATGGCATTTGGAAGGTGAACAACAGGCTGCTCAAGCTGCTGCACAAGCACCTGCGCAACAACAAGCCAAAAACCAAAACAACAAGCAGCAACGTCATCCACAACAAGTGGCTCAAGAAGTACAGCAACAACAGCCAGTTCAAGTTGCAGCTGTTGCTCAAGCTTCAGCAAGCCCATGTGCATGGTTAGAAAACCTGTTTGTACAAAAACAAGCCAAAACAGTTGATCAAGCCCGTACTGCAAACAATGCTGCTGCTGCTATTGAACAAATGGTGAATGGTGGTGCTGTGAGCCGTGGTCAATTCGGTCAGGTTGCTACATCTGCACCAGTTGTAAGCGAACCGGTGGCGACTGCAAACAACAATATTTATTTAACACCAAGTGCACCTGTAGCAGCAAAACAGGAACAGCATGAAGTTGCGGATAAGTATTCTGAGCGTGAAGAAAAAGCGCAACGTCACAATAAAAAGCGTACGACAAAACCGAAAGAGCAACGTGAACAAGTTCAGCACGACAATCAACAAAATCACGTGCATGAAGAAATTGTCCAAGTTCCTCGTCATGAGCAGCGCCAAGAGCAACGTCACGAACCGCGCCAAGAAGCACGTCAAGATCAACGTCAAGATCAACGTGACAATAAGCGCCCGACACGACGTCAACACGTTGAACAACAAGCATCTGAAACTCAACCAGAGCAAAATGCTGTTCCACGCCGTGACCGTAATAGCCCACAACGTCCAAACCGCCCAAATCGTCACCGCGATCAAAGCGTATTGAACGAACAGGCTCCTGCTCCTCAGCAAGCCATTGCTGCGCCTGTAGTTAACGAACAACAGCCTAAAGTCGAAGTGATTGATACACCTCGTCAGGATGTGATTCCAACTGCCTTGGTGGTAAATGTTGATCAGGCGAAAAGTGAAATTGTTGCGTTAAATACAGCAACTGCTGTTGTTGAAGCACCGATCGCTCAAGCTGCACCGGTTGCTGTTGCAGAAACCCAAGCGCCTGTAGTTGAGAAACCAGTCGTTGCGAAGGAAGAAAAACCTGCTGCAACCCCTGAAACTCGTGAGCCACAGCAGCCGCGTTCTGCTGACATACGTGCCAGTAACGATCCGCGCATGCGTCGTCGCAAAAAACGTGAACAGCAGGTAAAACAGGCTCAAGCTCCAAAACTGAACCCGTCTCAGGTTCCAACGTTGGGTCAATATACAGTGGGCAGCCTCATTCGCCATGTCTATGGTGAAGATTGTTCAGTGCTGATTGAGCAATTTGGCTTAATCCCCACCTTCAACCGTGCATTGGTAAAATTCACTGAGCAATATGCGGCGACTCTCGTGCATCAGGCAACTGAAGCCGAAGCGCCAGCACAGCCGGTTACCCGCGATGTTGCGGTAACCAAAGCAGCACATGAAGCTGAACCGGCACCAGTGCTGGCTTTAACACCGCCTGCTGCTGTTTCTGACAACCGTGTTGCCAATGATCCGCGTGAACGTCGTCGTTTGGCAAAACTTGCTGCTGAACAGGCTTTAGTACAAGCCAAGCAAGCACATAATGAACCTGAAGCTGCAAAAGAAGTGGTTGAAACAACAGCGACTGAAGTTGCTCCGGTGACAGAACCAGAAGCTGTGATCGAAGAAGCTCCAGCCGTAACTGAAACGCCTGAAGTCGTAGCAGCTCCAGAAGTGGTTGCTGAGCCGATCAAGCAGGCAGTTCAAGCAACCCGTGTGGAAAAGGCAGTAAAGCAGCCAAAACCGGTCAAATCTGAATTACCGGTAGAAGTCGCTCAAGACGTCCAAGCACTGGCTGAGCCAAAAGCTGATCCAGACAACCCGGATGCGGATGATGATGATGCTGACAAACCTATCCGCCCCCGTCGTCCTCGCGGTCGCCCTCCAAAGAAAATAACGCCTGCAAATGAGTCATAATTAGCTTTAAAGCAGCGAATAAAACAAACCTAGTCATTTCGGTGACTAGGTTTTTTTTGATACTTTTGTCAAATTAGGTTGATTGCACTAGGATTAAACGATTAAAAAGACACCTGAACAGATGACCACAAACAAATAGACATATTGGATTATGAAAAATAAATAGGATTCCTATGAACCACACCACACAGAGCGATCTTATTGGTATTGCTGATATCGCAGTAAAATTACCCAAATTTATGAGCAAAGTCCCTCATCTCTTGAGTGGTCTGAAACAAGCCTATTTACGCACACCCAACACCCCAGCGGGCTTAGGTATGGCCTTTGAAAAAGCGGTCAAGCGTAATCCTCAGGGTATAGCGCTATTATTTGAAGATCAAAAATTCAGTTATCAGCAACTGAATGAATGGGCCAACCAAATCGGGCATTTTTATCTCGCCCTTGGTGCCCGTAAAGGTGATGTTATTGCCGTTATGGTGGAAAACCGCCCTGAACTGGTGGCAACTGTAGTCGCTTTAGCGAAAATTGGTGTGACTTCAGCTTTGGTCAATACATCGCAAACCGGTAAGGCACTGATGCATAGCATTAATCTGGTCAAACCGATTGCGGTGATTGTCGGTGAAGAATGCCGTCAAGCTGTGGAAGAAGTTCGTCAAGATTTAGTGCTTCCAGAAGAGCGTTTTCACTGGTTTGCCGATCAAGCTACTCGAATGGATTCAGGTACAGCCCCGAAAGACTGGATCAATCTGGCAGATAAAATTGACAGCTTTCCAAAATTCAACACCCCCACCACGCACAGTGTTCAAGGTAAAGATGGCTTGTTTTACATCTATACCTCTGGTACGACCGGCTTACCCAAGGCGGTCATTTTCACCAATAGCCGCTGGACGTTGGCCTATGGCACCTATGGGCATGTGTTAAAACTGAATAAAGACGACGTTATGTACGTCACTTTGCCGCTCTATCATGCAACAGGTATCGTGGTCTGCTGGTGCGGCGTGATTGCCGGCAGTGCCACACTGGCATTAAGACGCAAATATTCCACCTCTGCTTTCTGGAAAGATGTACAAAAATTTGATGTCTCGGCGATTGGCTATGTCGGTGAATTGTGCCGTTATCTCATGGATGCCCCTGTTTCTGAACTTGAACACGGCCATCGTGTCAAAAAGATGATCGGCAATGGCATGCGCCCGAATATCTGGGATAAATTCAAGCAACGCTTTGGAGTGGAAGAAATTCTTGAACTCTATGCGTCAAGTGAAGGGAATGTCGGTTTCAGTAACGTGTTTAACTTTGACAACACGGTCGGCTTCTCCCCTACACCTTATGCCATTATTGAGTTTGACAAAGAAACCAATGCACCGGTAAAAGATGACAAAGGCCAGTGCAAGAAGGTTAAAAAAGGCGAAGTTGGTTTACTGATTGGTAAAATTACCCGTCGCTCGCCTTTTGATGGCTATACCGATCCGGAAAAAAATAAATCCGTGATTATGAAAAATGTGTTTAAACAGGGTGATGCATTCTTTAATACCGGCGATCTGGTACGCGATATTGGCTTCCGTCATGCTCAATTTATAGACCGCTTAGGTGATACTTTTCGCTGGAAAGGTGAAAATGTATCGACCAATGAAGTTGAAAATGTGGTCAGTGAATATGAAAAAATTGCTGAAGCGGTGGTTTACGGAGTAGAAATCCCCCATACCAATGGTCGTGCCGGTATGGCAGCAATTACGCTAGCAGATGGTGCAAAATTAACAGCTCAAGATTTAAAGCTAATGGCAAGCGAGTTTAAAAAATGCTTGCCTGCATATGCTGTTCCTGTGTTCTTGCGGGTTCAAGCGCAGGTAGAAACCACCGGTACATTTAAATATCAAAAGAACAAGTTAAAAGAGCAAGCTTTTGATCCCAATAAAACAGATGAACGCTTGTTGGTTTTACTGCCAAATGCCACGGAATATTGTGATTTAACAGTAGAAATATTTAACAATATCCAAGCTTATCAATACCGCTTCTAACTCAAAACGTCTGTTTTTTGAGTAGATAAAGCAAATTTGTTGCATTTATAATCAAACATCAACAAGTTTGCTAATTTTTACTTGCGCTCATTTCATAACTTGCTACAATACGCCCATCAAAACGAAGTGGTGTTTAGAAAATACTATATTTTCTTGCACTGTACATCCAAGCACTGCTTGAATGTTGGTTTCGGGCCGTTAGCTCAGTTGGTAGAGCAGTGGACTTTTAATCCATTGGTCCCGCGTTCGAGTCGCGGACGGCCCACCACTTATTTTTTTGATTATCTTGGGCCGTTAGCTCAGTTGGTAGAGCAGTGGACTTTTAATCCATTGGTCCCGCGTTCGAGTCGCGGACGGCCCACCAAGATTCTAAAGAGCTTCTCTACAGGGAAGCTTTTTTACTTCTCAGATATTTTCTCTGAAAATATGGGCCGTTAGCTCAGTTGGTAGAGCAGTGGACTTTTAATCCATTGGTCCCGCGTTCGAGTCGCGGACGGCCCACCATATCTTTCTTAAGGCTTCTTTCTGTACTACAATAGAAATGAAACCTGCAAATATTCCGACCAAGACAAACCATACCCCTTCGGTAGATTCGCCATTCTCGAAATTTTGCTTCATCTTGTAATTCGTTTAAAACAGTGTTTTTAAATGTGTTCAGGGTTGTTAGCTCAGTTGGTAGAGCAGTAGACTCTTAATCTATTGGTCGAGGGTTCGAGCCCCTCACAACCCACCAAATTTAATTTTTATTATTTTAATAAATTTCAATTTTATTGAATAAAAAATACTCCACATTTGGAGTATTTTTTTTGCTTAAATTTTAGGATTCGCGAGTTTTCATGGGTGTAGTTTCTTTGACTAAACAATAAGCCTGCTGTGGAAATGGATTACCCTCAGCAAAATACTGCTCGTTGAGTGGCGATGCATGTGCAATTTTATCCAGATCCATGACCAGGTTTTGGTCTTGATCGATATTATAAAAAAAGTCTACCCCACTCAATCGATGCACGATCACTTGATGATGGGTGGAATCATAAGACCAGTAATTTTGACGTTGATAACGGTTCGAAGTAAAGGTGATTTTACCTAAATGAATAATACTGCGATATGCCGTACCGTCTGCCAATAGATTAATAACTAAATCTGCACTCCCCTGTTCGCATTTTACAATAGGATCAGTACAGCTAATTGCAATCTGGTAGCGCCCTACATAAGGTTTGGCATTGTCTGGAATTTTTCTCTGAGGATCGGTGGTTGTATCTGCTACAGGTACAGGAATCTTTCCGGCAACCTCGGTCAGTTTATTGCCTTGAGTATCTAAAGTAGACGAGTGGGCTGTCTGATTTTCTCGTTCTATCTGTTCAGCCACAGGCTCTTCGAATGGCTGATTGCAGCCAACCAGACCCGATAAAACTGCCACCAGTATATATTTACGCTGATCTACTTTTAGAAACATTGACTTAGCCCTAAATGTTAGATTTCTTTAGTTGTAGATTCAATTATTTATTGGATAAGTAATCTGTTGGAATCTCATTCTCTTGTAAAACACCTCCGATAGTAGATTGATTTTTATTGAAAAAAATCAACTTTTTCAGAATAAATATATTTTATGTCGCATTGCAGAGATAAGGCATAGCCGGTTACATAACTTAACTATTTTCTATTCAACCAGACTTTAAAAAGTTTTTTACATCACCATTTCTTAATTATGGGTGAGTTGTTTTAACATCATACCTTTTTCTAATTTTAAGGAGATCTAGATGGCCAATGTTGGTTTATATCGCTCTAACCGACAAAACATGATTGCAGGTGTAATGGGTGGTATTGCTGAACGATTTGGTTGGAATGCAACTTTACTGCGCATTATATTTGTAGTTGTTTCCCTCATGAGCGCGGCATTTCCAGGGATTTTAGTCTATTTGGTGTTATGGCTCATTATGCCTAAGAAGCAGTTTCAAATAGATTCTGGATCAGGCTATCAGAATCCGGTTCGTACGGTAAATCAGGACTCAAATCCATACCGTTAATGTTTTAACTTTTGATATTTTACGGTTTTATGCTACGACTTGTACCCCAATAGGTCGTAGCTTTTTTTTGCCTATTTTTAGAGGTTAGCCGCCTGATTCAGCTGTTGATTTAATGCAGCAATCATATCGGCACGGCTAATGATGCCGACCATTTTTTGATGTTCAACCACAGGAATATAATTAAAAGAACGTTCTACAAAATAAGGCACCAGATTCTGGATCGGTTGCTCAGGTTTTACAGTAACCACTTGACGCACCATAATATGTTTCACCTGACGTTCCCATGTGGTTCTCAAGTCTGTCGCTCGTTTAAACCATTCCACCACTTCATATAAAGCCAGGGTGCCGACCAATTTATGCTGAGCATCGATTACAGGCAAGCTCATTAAATTCATGTGCTTAAATTTATCCAAAGCGGAATGGATATCATCGTTTTCATTCAAGCTAATGACATCTCTGGTCATAATGTCCTGACACTTAAAATGACTCACGCCTCGTGCATTGGCTTTTTCTTGCGCTGCTAAAATAATTTTTTGTAAGTCATATTCACTAATATCCAACAGCTCGGTTTGCTGATCCAGCGTGTCCTGAATATCTTGCGGTTGAATGGTAACTTTTTGAGTGGGTGTGGGATCTTTAGAACGCTGATTGATTTGTGCCATTTGCGGATATTGTTTGCCGAGCAAGCGGTTAAATACAATCGCAATTACCAGCAACAATAGGGAATTCAATAAAACCGGATAGAAAATAAAGTTGTATCCAAGCTGCTGTACCGCTTCTCCACCCAATACTGCTGTAATGGCCACTGCGCCACTGGGTGGATGCAAGGAATCTGTGGTCATCATTAAGATAATCGAGAGACCGACCGCAACACTAAAGGCTTCCGTTAAGTTAGGAATATACATTGCACAGGTCACGCCAATGATGCCTGCAAGACTGTTACCAACCACCATATTCCATGGCTGAGCCAATGGACTGGCCGGTACGGCAAACAGCAGTACAGATGATGCACCCATTGGCGCGATGTACCAGGCATTGATATCGCCCAACACCCACCAACTGATCAGTGATGAAAGTGCAAGTCCTATCAAGGCACCTATGCCACAGAGTAAACGATCTTTTAGCGGCAGGATTTTAAAATTGGGTTTTAGGGTATTGAGCCATTCAAGTTGTGGATGAAACACGGCACGCCTTTTGTGGTTTTTAAGTGGAAGTCGCAAATTATAGAATGATGCTGCATAAAGATGTATTTATTTTGCATCTTTTCATTGTTTACGGAATGAAATTAAAAATAATTTAACTCATAATATACTGATATTAAAAAATATAATATCTGCAGAGCAGGTAATGCTTGCCAGAAAATTAATGGATTAAGCCACAATTTAATCTCTGCTAATACCGCTCACTATCACCTTGATGGGTAATGATGGGTTCAATCGTTATCAGCTCAATCTCACCATAAAATGTCGAAAATGCGACTTCACCGGCATCCATTCCAGTGCCAATTCGAATTAAATTTTCTACAGGGGCCAAACGGGTCGGATCAAATAACACCCAACCGCCTTCTAAATAGGCTTCAAAAATGGCATGAAAATCTGGCAGGAATTTTTCAATCTCGACATAGCCGACCACCATCCTTGCCGGAATCCCTAAAGCACGACACAAGGCGATGCCCAAATGGGCAAAATCACGACATACCCCTGCCCGCTGGATGAGCACATCGGTTGCTGTGGTAAACTGGTCAGAGCTGCCCGAAACATAAAAAATATGGTTATAAATCCATTGTTCAATGGCTTTAACCCGACTATAGCCCGGCTTCACCCAGCCAAAGGATCGGTTCGCCATTTCGACCAATAAATCCGAATTACAATAGCGACTGGCCAATAAATAAGGCAGTACTTCGTCGGGTAAATCAGAAACTGTCACTTCATTCAGGTTTTGCTGAAGATCCGCATCCATTACAGGATGGCGTTCAACGGTCGCGTTATAATTTATTTCAAAAGCATCACAGGGTTCTATATGCAAACGAATATGACGGTTTTGCTGACTTGAATCTTGAAATTCACGCCATGCGATGGGCGGATTAAATGTGAGTTGTTCTTCAATAATGCTTTGATCAGAATGATGTGCCACCTGAATCTGAAAAACAAATTCTGTGGTTTGAACAATCTTGTATTTTAAATGGCATTGGATGGTACAAGTTGTCATGAACGTCCTTATTTTTAAGCATTATTTTATACTAGGAAGATTAAACTAATTTCATGCCAGCAACCGTATAAGATCAGTTTATCTTTATCATAATTGCATTTAGATAAAGCTATCCATCTGATTTGTTCTTGGTTTTTAGGCCAGTGTAAATTGGTCGTTAAACACAAATTTGCAGGATACAAATAGATGAGCAGTCTCTTTTGAGGAGACTTTGATTTTTCTCAAAAAAGTATCCACGCATTAACCCTTTGCCACTCCTCGACAAAATCCTTATAATTGAGCACAATTTTTCTCTAATTTTAAGTGGATGACCATGAGTCGCGCCATATCGCATATTGATACCTTCCAAGGCTTAATTCTTGCCTTACAAACTTACTGGGCTGAACAAGGTTGCGTGATTTTACAACCTTACGATATGGAAATGGGCGCAGGCACATTCCACACTGCAACCTTCCTTCGTGCGCTTGGGCCTGAAACCTGGAACGCGGCATACGTTCAACCGTCACGTCGTCCGAAAGATGGTCGTTATGGCGAAAACCCAAACCGTTTGCAACATTACTACCAATTCCAAGTGGTGCTGAAACCAAACCCGGACAACATCCAGCAGCTATATCTTGATTCATTAAAAGCGATTGGTATTGATCCCCTGGTTCACGATATTCGTTTCGTGGAAGACAACTGGGAATCTCCAACATTAGGCGCTTGGGGCTTAGGTTGGGAAGTTTGGCTCAACGGTATGGAAGTAACTCAGTTTACGTACTTCCAGCAAGTCGGCGGCGTTGAATGTTACCCGGTAACTGGCGAAATCACTTACGGTCTTGAACGTTTGGCGATGTACCTGCAAGGTGTAGACTCGGTTTACGATTTGGTTTGGACTAAAGGTCAATTCGGTACGGTGACCTATGGCGATGTGTTCCATCAAAATGAAGTGGAACAATCGACCTATAACTTCGAATATGCCAACGTTGAAAAAATGTTTGAACTATTCGACTTTTACGAAGCTGAAGCGACACGTTTAATTGCAGCGGAATTGCCACTGCCTGCTTATGAACAAGTGATCAAAGCATCACACAGCTTTAACCTGCTTGATGCACGTGGCGCGATTTCGGTGACTGAACGCCAGCGTTATATTTTACGTGTTCGTACACTGGCGCGTTCGATCGCAACCAGTTATGTGGCTGCACGTGCGAAGCTTGGCTTCCCGATGGCAGAACCTGAACTACGTGATGAAGTCCTTGCACAGCTAAAAGCACAAGTTGAAGCAGAAGCGGCGCAAGCAGAAAAAGCAGCGGAGAAGAAATAATGTCTAAACATACCGTATTATTCGAATTGGGCTGTGAAGAACTTCCGCCAAAAAGCTTAAAAAAATTACGTGACGCGCTACAGGCTGAAACGGTTAAAGGTCTAAAAGATGCTGGTCTGGCTTTCAATGCAATCGAAGCTTATGCAGCACCTCGCCGTTTGGCTTTAAAAATTGTCAATGTTGAAGGCGCTCAAGCCGATACGCAAAAACGTTTTGACGGCCCTGCTGTTCAAGCGGCTTATGATAGCGACGGTAAACCAACTCGTGCGCTTGAAGGCTTTATGCGTGGTCAAGGCATTACAGCCGATCAAGTATCAACTTTTAAAGCCGGTAAAGTTGAAAAAGTCTGCTACTTGAAAGATGTTAAAGGTCAAAGCCTTGACGTGCTTTTACCGCAAATTTTACAAAATGCTTTAGACAACCTGCCAATTGCAAAACGTATGCGTTCTGCGGCTAGCCGTACTGAATTTGTGCGTCCAGTAAAATGGGTGGTGTTGCTTAAAGATAACGATGTCATTGATGCAACGATTCAAGATCACAAAGCGGGTAACGTGACGTTTGGTCACCGTTTCCATGCACCTGAAGCCATTACCCTTACGCATGCAGATGAATATCTTGCGAAGTTAAAAGCTGCTCACGTCGTTGCGAACTTTGAAGAGCGTCAAGCGATCATCGACCAACAAGTGAAAGCGCTTGCGGATGAAGTCAATGCTATTGCGATTGTACCAAGCGACCTGCGTGACGAAGTAACAGCATTGGTTGAATGGCCTGTTGCACTTCGTGCCAGCTTCGAAGAACGCTTCCTTGCTGTTCCGCAAGAAGCACTTATTACGACCATGCAGGACAACCAGAAATACTTCTGCTTGGTAAATGCTGACAACAAACTGCAACCCTACTTCATTACTGTGTCCAACATTGAGTCGAAAGACCCGACACAAATTATTGAAGGTAACGAGAAAGTCGTTCGTCCACGTTTGTCTGATGCGGAATTCTTCTTCTTACAAGATCAAAAACAACCGCTTGCATCGCGTAAAGAAAAATTGGCGAACATGGTATTTCAGGCACAACTGGGTACGCTTTGGGATAAATCGACACGTATTGCAAAATTGGCTGTTGCGCTTGCTCCTATTACAGGTGCAAACCCTGCCGATGCTGAAAAAGCTGCGCTTCTGGCAAAATGCGACTTAACCTCTGAATTGGTAGGTGAATTCCCAGAACTTCAAGGGATTGCGGGTACATATTACGCGCGTATTGAAGGCGAAAATGACGAAGTGGCTGAGTCTTTAGGTGAGCAGTATTTACCTAAATTTGCGGGTGACGTTTTACCGAAAACCAAAACAGGTACAACCATTGCCCTTGCCGATCGTTTAGATACGCTCACCGGTATTTTCGGGATCGGTCAGGCACCGACAGGTTCTAAAGACCCGTTTGCGCTACGTCGTTCTGCGATTGGTATTTTGCGTCTGGTGACTGAAAATAATTTAGACGTTTCAATTGAAGAATTGATTACGCTTGCACTCAATGCTTATGGCGATGTTGTGGCAGATCATGCCAAGACTCTGGCGGATGCTGTTGCATTCCTTGAAGGTCGTTACCGCGCCAAATACGAAGACCAAGGCGTTGCGGTTGATGTGATTCAAGCCGTTCAAGCCTTGTCACCAAAATCTCCACTTGATTTTGACAAGCGTGTAACTGCGGTCAATCACTTCCGTGACTTGCCTGAAGCTGCTGCACTTGCTGCTGCGAATAAACGTGTGGCTAACATTTTGGCAAAAGAAGCTGCGCCTACCGGTGATGTGGTTGAAGCGAACTTGGTAGAAGATGCTGAAAAGGCATTATTCGCTGAACTTGCTAAAATCACGCCTGTGGTTGAACCGTTATTTGCTGCCAAAGACTACACTGCTGCATTGTCTGCACTTGCTGCACTTCGTGCGCCAGTCGATGCATTCTTTGATGGCGTAATGGTCATGGCAGATGATGCTGACCTGAAAGCGAACCGTTTACGTATGCTTGCTCAGTTACGTGACTTGTTTACAAAAGTGGCTGATATTTCGGTGCTTCAGCACTAAGTCTTAAATAATTGTAATTTAAATAAAACCCCACTATAAATGAGTGGGGTTTTTTATTTGAGATAACTGATGGCAAAGCCACGTATTTTTGTAAGTTCTACTTATTATGATTTAAAACATATTCGTGCTTCATTAAGCCTATTTATTGACTCTCTTGGTTATGAATCCATACTATTCGAAAAAGGACAAATCGCCTTTGTCAGCGATGATCCTCTTGATATTTCTTGCTATCGAGAAGCTGAAACCGCAGATATTTTTGTTCTAATTATTGGTGGGCGTTACGGCTCAGAAACCAGTACAGAGAAAATTGATAGTGATAAAAGTCAATATACTCATTACAACAGTATCACACGTAAAGAATATGAAACAGCTAGTGAAAATCATATTCCAACATATATCCTAATTGAAAAAGGTGTTTATGCTGAATTTCAGACTTATAAACGCAATATAAAAAATACA
This sequence comes from Acinetobacter sp. SFB, assembly GCF_001647545.1. GTDB lineage: Bacteria > Pseudomonadota > Gammaproteobacteria > Pseudomonadales > Moraxellaceae > Acinetobacter. The sequence goes on along the minus strand of NZ_LSZH01000011.1, from coordinate 362,987 downwards.
GATATCGAATATGCTCATGTAGATAATATTAATATCTTTAGACTCATTGATGATATTCATAAAAAACCAAATAACAATCCAATTTTTTCATTTGAAAAATATAATGAAATTGAGGACTGGCTTAGAGATCAATGGGCAGGTTTATTTAAAGACTTTTTAGTTAAAAGAGGGAATATTAAAAAACTCGAATCGTTACAAAGCCAAATTAGACATTTAGAAACTCTTAATTTAACTCTTAAAAACTACTTAGAAGTATTGTTATATGCTGATAAAAATTTAGAAACACAAAATATTATTCAAAAAGAAAATGAAAAAATTTCTAAATCACAGCTAATTGAACAGATTCACAGTTTATTCATTGTAAGTTATTTATTTGATGGTAAGAGTTTAAGTAGCAATCAAATTGAGGAACTAATTTCTATATTAAAAATGTCCGAAAACCCTTTCGATTTTGTACATAGAATATCTAATCATTTACCAATATCTAGCAATTCGTATAGTAGTTCAATCACTCACTTAAATGACAAGAATATGGCTTTTTTGAATGATATTAATGAACTTAGAACAACCATTGGCTTACCTAAGTGGGAATACATATAAAAGTTAGGCTAATAAAATCTATAGGCATTTTACGTTCAATTTCATATACTCAACTTAACAACACTCAACAAGAAAGAATCATATGAAATTTAAAGCTATTATTTTGACTGGTCTTGCGGGTATTGCTCTTACAGCGTGTACATCTGCACCAAAAATCCCACAGCTTGAAACAGGTGTATTACAGGAAGTCCAAAACCTGGAAGTCTATCCAGACACGACTAACAACAAAGCCAAATTGACAAAATTTCCCGGGAAATGCGTGATTGAATTTACCGGTAACCTAAAAGCAGGCAAATCGATAGAACAATGGGCTTTTAAAGGCTTAACCCTGATTTCAGGTGGCTCAGCAACTTTTGCCAAAGATGGTACCAGTACAGCAAATAACTTTGACCTGAATGCACCAGAAGTGCAAAAAAACTTCCTTGCACTACGCCATCATTTTCATGAAGATGCTTTAGCACAATGTGACTAATATATTGCAGAATCATTGATTCAGCATAGATTCAGTGATTCTTCTTCCCTTTCCTCTTTAATATAAAACCATCCATTATTTTTAATTCCCAGTCAAATACCGTTTATCTAAATTCAGCCTAAAATTTTACATATCAATACTTTGTATCCAAGCTCATTCGTATTTTAAAAAAAATAATTAAAATTCAAAAACTAACAAATGACAGCTAAAAATTATGTTCACATATCCATCCAGATTGTTCATTCGATGTTATTAAAACGTTTGAATTTAATCTCAAGTAAATGATTTATCTATTCAATCCAATATGATGTTTGAGTCTAAAAACTCGATATCTATCGAGTTTTGGCATATTAGGATAAATCGCACCATGAAAAACAAGAAAATAAAATTGACTACAGCGATTCTTTTCACCTGTTCTTTCATTTTCGCAAACAATGCCGTGCAGGCAGCGAAAGATGCAAAAACAGAACTACATAGCCAAAAAGTCGATAAGGCTGCAGAAAAAGATAGCGATAAAACTCAAGCTGGTAAAAGTACTTTAGAAAATAGTAATCATTCGGCGAGTGAAGAACGCCAAACCAACAATGAGTCAGGTTCCCATCCCAGCAACATGGATATTAACGGCAGAACTCATGCAGAGTTGAATCATCTGGCTGGAAGACTGCATACAATCTCCTCCAATGAAATCTTGATTACTGATGAAGACTAGAATTCTATCTTTAAGCTCGGTTTAAAAAACTCATTTTTATGGGCTTTTTCTTTTACTGGGCATCAAGAATTTATTTTTAATGTTATGAATCTGTAGCCATTTCATCAAACTTCATATTTCTAGAAAAATTAGCCTATAGAATAAAATTAAATAGAGATGAAATGACTCGAAACGAGCATTAAAACAGGAATAAAACCCACAATGAAAAAGATGAAAGCTGTATTAATTACCAGCGCAATTTTGGCTTCAACTCCCCTTTTTGCTCAAACGACAACCCAAACTGCGACTCCAACACAGCGTCAGGCTGCGCCATATGGTGATAACCCAAATATCTTTCGAGTACTTACCCAAAAGGCGCAAACAACGGTGCAAAACACGGCTGAAAAAGTGGATCATGCAGCGCAAAAAGGTATCGCGAAAGTAAAACCTAAAGTTGAAAATGCCTGGGAAGGAACCAAAGATTTTGCCAGTGAAAAATCCGTGATTGCAATAGAGAAAACTCAAAATGCTGCGGTAAAAGTAAACAATAAACTCAATGAAAACAAAGATGGTCTTGTTGGCAGTCCAGAAAACCAGTCTACACCTATTGTTTCCCACCCTTTGAGTCAGTCATCGACTGGATCTGAGTCTGCACCCGTTCAACCCGTACCTTCGAATCGAACTCAGCCGGTACAAAACAATACAAGCACAAACTTATAAGAAATATGCCTTCTTCCTATGGGCAGAAGGCGAGATTGTAAGTCGATTAATTCACTTGTCGAATCGGCTGACCCGCTTTAAACGCTGCTACATTATCAAGCATCTGCTGCACAATCCGTTGTCGGGCATCAACACTGCCCCATGCACTATGTGGGGTAATAATCAGGTTTGGAATATCATCTGCCAATAACACATTGCCGTCTTTCGGTGGTTCAACGGTCAGAACGTCAGTTGCAGCCCCGGCAATTTTCCCTTGGCGTAAAGCATCTGCGAGTGCTTGTTCATGAACAATGCCACCACGCGCACAGTTAATTAAAAATGCCGTAGCTTTCATGGCATCGAAGGCTTGGGCATCTATCAAATCACGGGTATCCTCGGTTAAAGGACAATGCAGACTCAGGAAATCAACTTGCGGCAGTAGATCCGCAAAAGCAATACGACTGGCATCCGTTGGACGATTCGGTAGTGATCCGATCAACACCTTCATGCCAAATGCTTCAGCCCGTTTCGCAACAGCCCGTCCCAATTCACCATAACCAATAATCCCTAAACTCTTGCCTTCAAGTTCAATAATCGGGAAATCCAGCAAACAAAACTGGGAGGCTTTATTCCATTCACCCTGCTTCACCGCGCGGTCATATTTGAGTAATGAAGTGGCCAAAGCCAACATTAAAGCGAGCGTATGCTGTGCCACCGCAGACGTACCATAACCCTGACAATTACACACCACAACGTCCTGCTTACGCGCTTGAATCAGGTCAATATTGTTTGTGCCTGTGGCGGAAATTAAAATCAGTTTTAAATTTGGACATTGCTGAATTGTTGCTGCATCCACCAGCACTTTATTGCTGATAATGACATCTGCATGCTGCACACGTTCTAAAACTTGCGCTGGGCTGGTACCTGGAAATAGGCTTAACTCATCAAAAGCCGCTTTGAGTGCACTAAAATCCAAATCATTTTGATCGAGCGATTCATAATCTAAAAATACGGCTTTCATTATGCATTCCTTGGCTGATTTAGAGGGAGCTGAAATTACCTTGCCCTACATTAAAAGCCAGATGCGCATGCTTTTTCAACTAAACTCAGGCAGAAGATATGAAAAAACCCACTATTTAGTGGGTTTATTTATATGGACTTGAATCGACTTGCGAAATTCATAAAACACATAGATTGCCATGACAAAAACCACAAGCAATCCCCCACCCATAATGATATAAGTCGGATCTGGACTCTGGGCAAAAGCATAGGAAGGTAAGAATATAGAGATAATGGTTAAAAGCACAGCCGGTATAAAATCACGTTTCATCCTTAAGCACCCTGTCTTGTTTATTTGTTTATTGTTCAACATTTAGCAACTTTAACTTGCCTTATATTTTCTATCTTAGACCGATTAAAATATAAAGCAAGCGATCAAAAATCAGACCAAAGTCGGGTTGGTTTTAAACCATAACAGACTCTTCAATAATGTTTAGGACAGTTCCGGTTGAGTGACGAATTGAGCAGTTTCAGGCGTGTCTTCAATAAAATCATGACTGCCGTATTCATTATTACTTAAGTTTAAATGCTTATAACTGAGCAAATAAAAATCGCTATATTTCTTGATCACAAGGGGATGCATGCCGGTGGTTAATGGCTCTTGTTGCTTAAACAGCTTCATCACATGACGATCATTCATTGCCACCACATAGCGCTCATCATTTAAATTAATCTGTACCAGACCACTGCCCTTGGCAAAAATCGGAATCAGAAATTTATGGTTTAAGGCAATTGCACCAGCGGCATAGCTTTCAATTTTCTGGCTAATCACATTGAATACCAGACCATGACCGAAACAGTCCAGTAAATGACTGCGGTTTTCCTGGGGGAAATCCACCTGAATACCAAGTTTCACTAAATCGTGCTGACTGACTTGCTTGTTACGCAGCAATTCTCGCAGTAAATTCTGTTTCAACTTCGCATCAAAAAACTGGTTATCCAACTGCAAGTCATTGTTGATTAAAATCGAACCCAGAGCATTGCGATGTCGCGGCAATAAGTTTTCAATCACTTTACGATAATAGAACTTGCTGTTCTTTTTGACCTGACGGATTTTTTTATAAAAATAGGATTCATCAAACTCATGCACCAAGAAGTCATGCAGCAATTCTGAACTGGCCAGAACCGCAATAGCATCGTGCCCGGTAAAGGGTAAATTTAAGGTCTGAATTTGAGGCAGAATCTGCTCAAGTTTTAAATAGTGCGCGCGATCTTCGGGATAGTACGGATCATAAACCACAATGTATTCACGCTCTGCTGAAACATCCTCAGGCTGCACCTGCATATTGGCATTTAGTTCCTCATGGAAAAACATGTTATAGCGTGAGTCTTCAACATCTTCAGGATTGATTGAATACTGGGGTACCAATGCAATCACGCGTTTTAAGTCAAGCAAATTTGAATACTTGATTGCAGCATAACCGCCCATTGAACCGCCATAGCCAATGCGTTTTTCAAACGGCGCAATCAGTTCCTGAATTTCGGCAAACATCTGCCGCATTGAGCTTTCCGGAAACCACGATTTTTGCTTCGGCATAACCCCAATGACATTAAAGCCATGTTTATGCAAGGATTTTTCAGCATTAATCGACAAGCCTTTGGCACGGGTAATTAAATCGCCAAAAGAGAAAATCAGCTCCTCCGATGAACCTTTTAAAAATATGGCACGAATTTGTTCGTCTTCAAAAATAATGTGTTTTTCCATTTCCACACCGAAGCAAATCGGCCCTTGTTTTGTACAGTCAATAGAACAAATAGACAGCTTGCCTATTCACGAAAAGCGACTATGTTATTTTATAGATGCCAAGAATATTAAAAAGCGCAAAATATGACACAATCACTCCATCCAGCTGCTCAAAAAGGTTTCAGTTCTGCTGCAGAGCTGTATCAACAGGTGCGTCCCGATTATCCACAAGATATCGTCAGCTGGCTGCAAGATCAGCTGCAACTTTGCGCAAATTCACAGGTCATTGACCTCGGCTCTGGCACGGGCAAATTCTTGCCCTACTTGCAGCAGATTACTTCGCATATTATCGCGATTGAACCGGTTCAGGAAATGCTGGCACAACTGCAAAATGTATATCCAGAGATTCAAACCCTGCAAGCCTCCAGTGAGCATTTGCCTGTCACTGCAAATAGCATTGATGCGGTGATCTGTGCGCAATCCTTCCACTGGTTTGCAAATATGGAGACTTTACAGCAAATTCATCAAGCCTTGAAACCATCAGGACATTTGGCCCTGATCTGGAATCAACGCAATATCAGCGTAGACTGGGTCAAGGCACTGGCAAATCTGATTGAACCTTTGGAGGGTAACACACCTCGTTATCATAGTGAAAAGTGGAAAGATGTGTTTAAGCCGCAAGCGTTATTTCAGCTGGAAAATGTCCAGACTTTTAAGCTGCAGCATGTCGGTACAGTAGAAAACGTAGTGTCTAAACGCCTGCTTTCCACCAGTTTTATTGCTGCACTGCCAGAGCAAGAACAACAGCGACTAAAAGTCCTATTTGAACAGATTGTCTTCAGCTACACTGGTAAATATCCACACGATGAGATTAGTTTTCCTTATATAACCCATGCTTATGCTTTTAAAAAAAACTGATTAGCAATAAAGGAATCATCATGAAAAAATTTCAACTAAAACAATTGAGTCTGCTGATGTTATTGTGTTCAGGTGTATTCCTTGCTGCCTGTGACAACAGTAAAAATAATGCTTCTCAAAATGATAAAATTCAACCTGAAGATAAGGTCATGCATGAACTGATTACCGAACCAGTGAAAGTGTTTGAAAAAACTCCGGATGATCAACATGATATTGCCTTACTCATCGACTTTGACAGGCGCTTTACTCAAATGAGTGATGACATGGAAGACGAGCTGACGAAAATGCAGGAAAAGGGTTCACTCACCGATGAATTTGCACTTGACCGTAAACGTGACAATGTTCAGTCGGCATTGAACATGTTGAAAGAACTGGATTTAAAGACCCAGCAAGGCCGCTATATTCAAGGCTTAATGGCAGAATACTGGCAAAACCAAGCCAAACTGTATAATGAAGATAAAGATACCAAAGCAGATGCAATGCAAAAATCAGGCGATCGGGTCAAAGGTTTAGGCGAGTTTTTACATGCTCAGGAACAGCTTGAACATTGGCAATCGCAATATCCGGAAATGAGCAAAGCTGAAACAACAAAACAGGAAGCAGCTAAATCCGAAACCCCTCAATCTAACTACTAAATTTGGCTGCATAAAACAGGGATCATTTGATCCCTCCAGCTTTATTATTTAACTTATGGTCGCTGGTTATACTGCACTAAGCCATCGCAAATCGTATCCCATTCTGCCTTGAAGGCAGCAAAGATATGTTGCGTTGGCTTTTGCTGCAGTGGTGTATCCAGTGTACCAATCCTTAAACGGTACAGATCCGGTGTTTCAGTTTTAATACTGATAATCGGTGAGCCGCAATCCGCACAAAAACAACGCTGAGTCGTTGCTCTGGATTGGAACTTTTTCAGCAAATGCTCACCTTGCACAATTTTAAAATCTGCTTTTTTAATCGGAGCATTGGTGGCAAAAGCTGTGCCATTGGCTTTACGACATTTTTGACAATGACATTGCACAATGTCGCCAATTTCACCCTGAATTTCATAGCGTAAACCGCCACACAAACAGCTTCCGCGATATAGGTTTTGTTCAGACATAATAGCTGCATTTTTTATCATGATTGAACTTTTACCCTAGCATGCTTCAAATCACAATTCCAAATCTTACTTACTGTATTTTTGCAGCAAGGCAGGAGCAAGATAGCCATGTACTCCCTCAGCTGCAGCACGACCTGTGGCAAAACATGCAGTCAATAAATAACCGCCTGTCGGTGCATCCCAATCCAGCATCTCGCCACAACAAAACACATGCGGATTTGACTTTAACTGGAGTTGTTCAGACAACACTTCGCGTTTAATACCACCGGCACAGCTAATCGCTTCTTCGATCGGACGAAAGCCTTTTAAAGGAATAAGCAAATGCTTAATCTGTTGTGCTAAAGCTAATGAATCATTCCATAGATCTTTAGCCACCAGTTCACGCACCAGACTGGCTTTGGCATTGTCTAGACCTGCTTTACGCCAGACATTACTTAAAGACTGCTTTTTACTCGGTTGCAATTTTTGCGCGAGTTGCTCAACCGTCTGATCTGGAATTAAATCCAAAGACAGTTGCATGGCCCGACCATCTTTAAGCTGCTGACGTAGTGCACGACCCTGTTTATAGATCAAACCACTTTCCAAACCATAATGGCTAATCACGATATCGCCCATGGTTTTGGCTTGACCCTCCACCCATGCTTCAACCCGTTTTAAAGGCTGACCAAATACCGGTTGCATAAACTTGGACCACGCTCGCTCTACGCCGGCATTACTGGCTTGAAAGGCTTCGATTTCATCCTGAGATAACCATTGTTGCCACGCACCATCACTGCCAAGCCGTGACCATGACACCGCACCACAGGCCAGCACAATGGCATCAAACTGCTGGCTTGCAACCTGTTCCGTAATCAGGTTTTTAAACTGTAATGTGGAACCATCTAAATCCAGACACTGATGCCGATAATGAAAAATTACGCCACGTTCAACTAGGTGTTTTAGCCAGGCACGAAGTAAAGGCGCCGCTTTCATCTCAACCGGAAATACCCGACCAGATGAACCAATATAGGATTCAATGCCTAAGCCCTTCATCCATTGCTGAATCCATTGGGCATCCCACTGTTTTACCCAGGGCGCTAGCCATTCGGCTTGGTCATAACGCTGAATAAACTGTGCCACAGGCTCGGCATGGGAAATATTTAAACCAGTTTTTCCAGCCATTAAAAATTTACGTGCAGCTGAGGGTTTCTGCTCATAAACATGTACGTCATAATCGTACTGAGTTAACACCTCTGCAGCCATTAATCCCGCAGGACCTGCGCCAATAATTGCGACCCGCTTTTTCATAGCAAACCTATTCAGCATCTTTTGGAGCAGTGTCTGATGCAGTTTCGATCACCGCATTTTGACCTTGCAGCGGCATAAAATCATCAAAACGGGTGCTGTAGCTTTCCGGCTTGGTAATGATCAGTTGCTGACACAATTCACCACGCTGCAAATATTTAATTTCAAAATGGGTACGTGCAGAGCTCACCGGAATCACTTCTTTAACAAACGGTAATTTCCAGGTCTCTATCAACTGCTGCTGTGCTTCTGCGATATATTCAGCAATATTACTGGCCAAAGTCACCGTTCCACCGACCTGTAAACGTGACAGTAAAAATTCAAAAAACGGCATATTCAACCAGCGCTGTGCTGGGTTATGCGGTTCAGGATTGGGATATAAAATAAAAAATTGCTGTACTTGTGCCGGCAGTAAAGCATGCACGATCCATGGCATTGCATCGGCATGAATGGCCTGTAAATTAGTTTGACCTTCTAAGGCATGCTGTTTTTGCATGGCCACATATTTTTCACGGGTGCGTTCAATTGCAATCAATTTATGCTCAGGATGCTGACTCGAAAAAAGCAAGGCATGCTTACCTTTACCGGCACCAATTTCCACACAAATTGGCTCTAGGCTAATCATTTGAAAATCACGAGGCGCATGCATACGCTGTGCTTGAAATTGACGAATTGGCATAATCAGATCAAACTAACAAAAATCGGCTCAAGTCTAGCAAGAGCGGCTGAGTTTGACTAACTGAATCATCATTTTTATCCGGAGAATAAAATGCCTCGCACTTTTCCTTGCCCACGTTGTGGCAAACCTTCAACTTGGGAAGGCAATGAGTTCCGTCCTTTTTGTTCAGAACGCTGTAAAATGATTGATCTTGGCGCTTGGGCAAATGATGACTATAAATTGCCTACTCAAGATGCACCGCAAGCAGATGGCGGCCGTGGAGAAGATGAGTTTTAAACGTATTTTTTAGAATTATAAACAGTTTACAGGCTAGTAAATCAGGCTCAGCAATTTTAAGCAAAGGGGTTAGAATTCAGCTTTTTGTATTCTAAGCCTGAGACAATAATGCAAAAAACAAGAAGTATACCAAGCGCCATAATGCTCAGATCATGACGGGAAAAACCTAAACTTAGGCATAAAAATGCCATTAAGCTAAAAATAAATAATGCTGCCTTAGCAAACCCTAGTTTCATGAACTTTCTCTATCAATTTAAAGTAAATTTAAAATAATATGACTGAAAGCTCTTTTTTATTATTTTGTCTCAAATTGCTTTATATTTTTTCAATATACAATTAAAAAAAATTAGAAACTGACCAATATGTTTTACCATTGTTAAATTACTCTTATGAATTAGCAAAAATGATAACCAGTTAGTATTTTTTAAATTATAATAACATTATGAAAATACCAGTAAAAAATTTTCTAATAAATAAACACTTAAAATTGATATTTTTTAGTAATGAAACCTAATAACTATAAAAATTAATAACTATAAAAAAGGAGTTCCTCTCATGGGACTATGGTGTTTAAAAATTCTGTTTTTTTATTTCTCTTACTGGGTATTGTAAGTTTAAGTTTTGGAATTTATACCCATGATGTCATTATTATTTGGATCGGCATTCTGTTTATTTTTTCAGCTATTATTCTTGCTTTAGAATTGAAGCAGTTACATAGTGGTCCTTTTCGCAGAGACTGATGAAATTTATTCATCAATCTCTTACACAAAGGTATTAACCTGCTTTACTCGCCACAAAAGGGTTATGCTGTTTTTCAAAACCAATGCTACTGATTGGACCATGACCCGATATAAATTGAGTTTCATCGGGCAAACTAAAACATTCACGCTGAATTGAATCTAGCAACTGTTGATGGTTTCCGCGTGGAAAATCGGTACGCCCGATAGAGCCTTTAAACAGCACGTCACCGGTCCACAACAGACCATAATTCTTGTTATAGAACATCACGTGCCCCGGGGTATGACCTGGAGCGAAACGCACTTCAAATTCTTCATCACCCAGCTTTAACACTTCCCCGCCTTCAAGCCATTGGCTAACATCGACCTTTTCTGGAATTGGAAAACCGTAACGCGCTGATACTTCCTGAATCATATCCAGCCAGAAAGCATCCTCCTTATGCGGGCCAATCACCGGTACATTCCATAGTTTGGTTAAGGCACCGACTGCACCGGCATGATCCAGATGACCATGGGTCAACCATAAAGCTTTTACAGTCAAACCCAGTGCTTCAATTTCAGTGGTTAATTTTTCAGGTTCGCCACCCGCATCAATCAAAACTGCTTCTTTACTTTCTGAATCCCAAACAATTGAACAGTTTTGCTGAAATGCCGTGACAGGAACAATTTTGACTTGCAACATGATGGCGAAACCTCAATAAAATTAGTGGGCGAATGTTTGCGTTAATGCGTCAAGATTAGCTTGAAGCAAGGTGGCGAGCAATGCGATATGATCTGCACGGGCATTGAGTGCAGGAATATAGGCATAGTGTTCACCCCCTGCTGACTTAAAGGTTTCAGCATTTTCTACCGCCAGTTCCTCTAAAGTTTCGAGACAATCTGCAGAAAATGCCGGACTCATAATCTGTACTGATTTTATCCCTTGCTCTGCCCACTCTTGCAACAGCTGATCGGTATACGGTTTTATCCATTCCTGTTTGCCAAAACGTGACTGGAAACTTACTCCCCATTGCCCCTCCTGCAAATCCAAAGCCTGTGCCACAAGTTGACCGGTCATACGACAGCGGTCTGCATAGGGATCACCCTTATCGGCATAGGGCTGTGGAATACCGTGGAATGACATCAACAGTTTTTCTGCAACACCATGCTCAGCCTGATAGTCGCGTACACTCTGTGCCAAAGCCTGAATATATAAAGGATGCTGATAATAATCACGAATAATCGACAAGCCAGGTAGATTGCGCTGGGTGAGTATCCACTTTGCCACTGCGTCATAGAGGGGAGCAGTCGAGGTTGCCGAATATTGAGGAAATAGCGGAAGTAAAATAATGTGATCTTGTGGATTTAAGCTTAATTTTTGCAGCAATTCTTGAATACCCGGATTACCATAACTCATGGCAGGGACAATATTTAATTCAAACTGCGGATAGTGCTCAATTAATTGTTGTTGAACCGCATTAACCTGTTGAAAGACAATTTCACGCATCGGTGAATCTTGTCCCCATACCATTGCATAAGCCTGGGTCACCTGTTTAGGACGAAATGGTAAAATAAACAGTCTTAAAATGATTTGCCAAACCGGCTTTGGAATTTCAATGACCCGCTGATCAGATAAAAACTGCTTCAGAAAACGACGCACTGCCGGAACAGTAGGTTCGTCTGGCGTACCCAAATTGGCTAAAATAATAGTAACTTTCGCTTTAGGTGCAGAAAACATCAAACCTTTTTCCAACATATAGAATCTGCTTTACTTTAACAGTTTTCTGCACTTTCTCTATATGGATTAATATGGTGATTTAAATTGAAAAACACGATTATTATCCAGCAAATTGCTTTCTAACAGCTTTTGCCCTTTCGACGTTATTTGCCACAACATACGCTGACGGTCGTCACGTCCAGATTGCACAATCCAGTCATTTTGACGCATTTGCATTTTAATACTGTGCAAGGCACGAATATTAATTTGTGCACGTGCCACTGCATGTGTACGTGGCATTTCCACACGTGCATCTTCTAAGCCAGTATCATTTAAATACTCATTCATACATTTAGAAAAGTATTCTTCGGGTGTCGGATTGACAAACATGGTACCTAAAATATTCAGCAACTGTGCCCAGGTCAGTTTCTTCTGAATTTTCAGTTCTTTGAAATTGCCATCTTGATAGGCATGCATTCGATATTCAAAAGAAAATAATTCATGCATGGAAACTTTGGGTAAAGACAGGAAGGGATCGACTTCTCGTTTGCCCACTTCTGTTTCAAGTTGCTCAATTTTAGCTTTGAGTTGATCAATTTCATCATGCAAGGATTGCGTGTTCTGCGGTCGAACCCAACCTGAAACAGGGTAGCGTTCAATCATTTGCGGCATATTAAAACGTACCGCCATTTCCAAATCACGAAGGCTGCGGTAAATAAAAATTTGATCAGCTTCTTGTTGTAATAATTTACGAAATTCAAGAAATTTTTCGCGAAGTTCCGGTTTTTGATCATGCAAAGATAAATCCCGAGAAGCAGGATCTTCATGCATAAAGACCATAATCGGTTTTTGTTTGGTGACTGCATAAATATATTCGAGGTGCATATATCCCACACCTGATACAGATTGCTCGCCATATTGACTGCCCAAAAGAATCACCACATAGTCGCAGTCATCAATTTGACGACGTGCAAATGCCGTACTAAGAGGCGTCCGTTGTTCTAATCCCCAGGAAAAGAACCCCATTCCCACTAAAGTTTGAGATAAAACGATACGCTCTGGCTGCATTTCACTGCCAGACGTAGAAATAAAAACCTGATAACGCTTATCGAGCATTGGTTATCCTCTTCCAATTGCATATTACATCCTTCAACTGTAGCTATGCTTAGCAGTTGCGCTGTAATCGAAAACCCCAATTTAAAAATTTAATTTTTTACTATATTTCAAAAGACTAGCTGCGTTTCTTTGCTTATTCAACCTTAATATTGCGAATATCCCAAGTTAAATTCTCTTGAATCAGGTACTGCAACACAGTTTTTAAATTTTCTGCATTATTGCCACTGACATGACATTCGATTCTTACGCTGTCTTTTTGATCATGTTCAAATAATAACTCATTTTTAATCAAAATTCGGGCTGTTTGTCGCGCAACTGGTACACCAGAGTCAATTAATGTCAGTTTCTGACCAAAAATCGATTCAATCGCAGGTTTCAAGAAGGGATAATGGGTGCATCCCAAAACCAGATAATCTGCTCCCTGGTCGACCACCGGTTGTAATATTTCTTTTAAAGTGGCTAAACATTCCGTGCTCATCTGCGCCCCACTTTCGACAAAGGGCACTAATTCCAGACAGGTAACCGGAATGACATTCACATGGGCAGGCAAAGCAAAACGTTGCATCACATCTTGAATCAGTTTGCCCCGAAAAGTCGCTGGCGTTGCAAGAACCGCAATTGTTTTTGACTTGGTTTGTAATACAGCAGGTTTTAATGCCGGCACTAATCCGATAATCGGAAAGTCTTCACCATAATGATCGCGTAAATAATCCAGACTAAAGGCAGATGCGGTATTACATGCTACCACTGCCACTTTACAGCCTTGACGATATAACCATTCAATTGCATTTGCGGTCAGATCGCGAATATTTTGATCATCACGCGGTCCATAAGGCACGTTTGCAGTATCTGCATAATAGAGAATGCGTTCTTTGGGCAAATAATTTGCAATGTCCTGTGCTATAGACAAGCCACCTATTCCAGAGTCAAAAATCCCAATAGGAGCATCAGGTTGCGCCTTGGGCATTGGATTTGTTAAAGGATAAATAGGATGAATGGCTGTCATAGCTTCACTTTCAGCAGTTCAAAATTGGAGAGACCAAAGCTTAAACCTCAGGTGCCTAATTGCAAGTAAAAATCGCCACTTTGTAGGCTTAAAATGGTATCACCTTGAGCATTTTCAAGTAGCTGCCCCATTTCAATTAAATGAAAAAAAGCAGAACGTTGAATTAAGGCATTGATGCCAAAGCGAAAATGCACATAAGGACGTAATTCCCCTGAATATTCACGCATAAAAACGGGGTGTTCCTGATCTACAATCACAATATTCTGTGTGGTAGTCGTCAATTGAATATAGGTTTTATCCCCAATTTTAACCTGATCTACCTGATTGACGAATAAAGGCTCATCTTCCACTTCTATTTCAATTTGCTCTACCGGGGTTCTTAGATAGAACTTGCCGTCTTCTTTCCAAAGTACGGTTGAGAACAAGTCAATCATGGCTTGACGCTTGATCAAGTGACCTTCATGCCACCATTCTCCATTGGCTTTTACCTTTAAATCCATTGCACCACAATGCTTTGGATTAAATTGATCCAAAGGGGGGATTGACCTTTTTTGACCGGTCTGTGCATCTTTTAAGTATTGTGTAATATCCGTTAAATTTTTATTATCAGGAATAGTGACATTTTTCGTCTGATTTGGTGAGTTATTTTGATTAACCATACGGAATACCTCTGCTGACGGAAAAATAATATGATTCAGCCAATTGGCTAGATCACGGTTTAAAACTATACTAGCCCACAATATAAAAGACACGATAATGAAATTGTGTCTGGGCATCAAGAACACTCATGGCAGCACCGAGTGAAATCATTACGGTTGCCACCTTCAAATCATATGAGGAGTCCTACATGGAACACATCGAACGTGAATCGATGGAGTTTGACGTCGTTATCGTAGGCGCAGGCCCTGCGGGTCTTTCTGCAGCGATCAAAATCCGCCAACTTGCAATTGAAAACAATCTAAACGATCTGTCCGTTTGTGTCGTGGAAAAGGGCTCTGAAGTCGGTGCACATATTCTGTCGGGTGCAGTACTTGAACCGCGTGCCATGAATGAGTTGTTCCCGGACTGGAAAGAACAAGGCGCGCCGCTTAATGTGCCGGTAACAGAAGACAAAACATTCTTCCTGCTTTCAGATGAAAAATCACAGGAAGCACCGCACTGGATGGTGCCAAAAACCATGCACAATGATGGCAACTATGTCATCTCGCTTGGCAACGTGGTGCGCTGGTTAGGCACAAAAGCCGAAGAACTGGAAGTTTCCATTTTCCCGGGCTTTGCTGCTTCAGAAATCCTTTATCATGCAGATGGTACGGTAAAAGGTATCCAGACTGGTGACATGGGCATTGGCAAGGATGGCGAACCGACGCACAACTTTACCCCGGGTTATGAACTGCATGCCAAATACACCATTTTTGCTGAAGGCTGCCGGGGTCATTTAGGTAAACGCCTGATTGCACAATACAATCTGGATAAAGATGCTGATCCACAGCATTATGGCATCGGGATTAAAGAGCTTTGGGAAATTGATCCGGCAAAACACAAACCGGGTCTGGTGATGCACGGTGCAGGCTGGCCTCTTGCCGAGACCAGTTCTTCAGGCGGCTGGTGGCTGTACCATGCTGAAAACAACCAGGTGACCTTGGGCATGATCGTCGATCTGTCCTACACCAACCCGCACATGTATCCATTTATGGAAATGCAGCGCTGGAAAACCCATCCTTTAATCAAGCAGTATCTGGAAGGCGGTAAACGTATTTCTTATGGCGCGCGTGCCGTGACCAAAGGCGGTTTTAACTCGCTACCGAAATTCACTTTCCCTGGCGGCTCTTTGATTGGTGATGATGCCGGTTTCCTGAACTTTGCCAAGATCAAAGGCTCACATACCGCGATGAAATCCGGCATGCTCTGCGGTGAAGCGGTGTTTGAAGCGATTGCAGCTGGTGTGGAAAAAGGCGGTGATCTGGCGGTTGCGCGTGTGGTGGAAGGCGAAGATTTCTTCGTGAAAGAACTCACTGCTTATACCGATAAGTTCAACCACAGCTGGTTGAAAGAAGAGCTGTATAACTCGCGCAACTTTGGCCCGGCGATGCACAAGTTTGGTCAGTGGATGGGCGGTGCGTTTAACTTTATCGATCAGAACGTGTTTAAAGTTCCATTCACTTTGCATGATCTGGTTTTGGACTATGCGGTACTAAAAACCCAGGCAGCGGAAAGCTTTAAGCCGACCTATCCAAAACCGGATGGCAAGCTGACCTTTGACCGTCTGTCTTCGGTGTTTGTGTCTAACACCGTGCATGAAGAAAACCAGCCGGCACATTTGAAGCTGACCGATGCCTCGATTCCGGTGAATGTGAACCTGCCGAAATGGGATGAGCCTGCGCAGCGCTACTGCCCGGCCGGGGTCTATGAAATCATGGAAAATAATGACGGTTCCAAGCGTTTTCAGATCAATGCAGCCAACTGTGTGCACTGCAAGACCTGTGACATCAAGGATCCGTCCCAGAACATCACTTGGGTAACGCCGGAAGGCGGTGGTGGTCCGAACTATCCGAATATGTAAGATTTAATTAACTTGCATAAGCCTCTAAAATAATTGATTATTTTAGAGGCTTTTTTATATCAATAAAATTATGAAATACAAACTAGAATCTGAATTTAAATCACTAGAACCTTTTGAAAAAGATCTACCTGATTTTGTTATTTTAACTGGTGTGAATGGAGTTGGGAAAACTCAAATTCTGCAGGCTTTAACTCAAACTGGAAGTGGGTTAGCCAAAATCAGAGTAGATAATTTAGCTATTCCCACTCATAACATTCGATATATTGAATCAAAACAGCTAGCACCAAATGATCTTCCTGCTATAGGTAGGGGTTATCATGATGAATCCTATGAAATGGAATTACATGAGCAACTTTTTCCTGCGTATACAAACCTTATAAATTATAAAAACAACTTTAAGCATCTTCCTAAAACATATGAAATATTTATTGAATATATGAACCAAAATTATGGTCATATGCCAATTAGTACTAAAAAATATAGAGAGATTATTTCTTTTATTGAGGAAGATCCTAATAATCGACCTAATACATTTGAGTTTTTTAAGGATCACTTTCACAAAAACTACCATCCTGAAGTTAATGATCTTTTCACTCATAATTTTTCTCTAATATTTAAAAACTATCATAGTCGCCAAGAAAGAAATTTTTTTCATGAATACTTAAACATAACTAAAGGTGAAAAAATTTCATATTTAAGCTCTGAAGAATTTCTGTTGAAAAATGGTAATCCACCTTGGGAAAACATCAATAAAATTTTAATACAAGCACAAATGCCTTATCGATTTGAAGTACCATAAACCCATGATCCTGAAACAAACTATGAACCAAGATTCATAAAAATCAGTAATAAAGCTTCAGTGAAAATTTCTGATTTATCTTCAGGCGAAAAAATTCTTATCTCTTTAGCATTTGCTCTTTATAACAAAGAACATGCTAGCCAATTACCCAAAGTGCTTTTACTTGATGAAACGGATGCCTCACTTCATCCTTCTATGTCAAAACAATACTTAAGCATTCTCAAAAATGTCTTTGTCAGTGAATTAGGTATTAAAGTAATTGTTACAACTCATTCACCTAGCACTGTTGCCTTAGCAGAAGAACAAGATATTTTTGTAGTTGAAAATTCAGAACAGCGAATTAGAAAATGTAGCAAAGACGAAGCCTTATCAGTTTTGACAGCTGGTGTTCCATCTTTAAGTATCAATTATGAGAATCGAAAACAAGTTTTCGTAGAGAGTCCTTATGATGTCAAATATTACGATGCAATTTATAAAATTTTAAGTCCTTATTTAAATAAGGAGGTTTCACTAAATTTTATTTCTTCAGGGGACTCAAGAACAGATCAAAATGGTGATCCTGTTGCTAATTGCTCTCAGGTAAAACATATTACTCAGACTATGCGTAACCATGGCAATAAGAGTTGCTTCGGAATTATTGATTGGGATTTAACTAACCAAGAAACAGAAGAAGGAATTTTGGTAAATGCTTTCAGCCAACAGTACAGTATAGAGAACTGCTTACTGAACCCTTTGTTTATTGGATTATTGATATTAGCCTTAAAAACGGGCTCACAAGATGAAATAAGTCATCGTTATATTTCTTTAAACTACAATTCTGCCGAGTGCTTACAAGAAATTCATGATTGGATTCTCAATAAAATTGAGAGTCAATTTCAAATTCAGAATCAAAATAAAATATCTATTCAATTAATAAATGGAGTAACAATAGATACTCCGGAATGGTTTACACATCACCAAGGACATGAACTTGAATCAAAAATTCTAAACCAAATTTCCGAGCTAAATAAAGTAAGACAAAACAAAGAGGAAAAATTAAAATTGGAGATTATTAATAAGATTTTTGATGATTTTCCATTATTAGTACCTATCTATTTTAAAGACGCGTTTTCCAAAATCCAAACCTCATAAAAAACAGAAATCCCTGCATAATGCAGGGATTTTTTTTATGCGTCCAATACAGCAATTAGCCTTTCTTGACCAAATAATGAAATTCTTTATTACCGGCTTCATCCAACACTTCTTCTTGTAATAATAATTCATGGCCTAAATGGATGCAGAATTTTGGAATATCCCAAGACGTCGAATTATCCGTGGCAAACACTTCTACCACATCACCGGATTTTGATTTACGAATCGCTTGATGCAACATCATTACAGGTTCAGGACAACGTAGTCCTCGTGTATTCAGCTGAATAGTGGGAGTAACAAGCGGTTCAGACATTCTTAAACTCGGTATTAAAAAATCATCGCCATTTTAACATAAACTTAAATGCTGTCTTTTGCTTTCAAAGCCCAGATCCAAATGATAAAAAATGATGACTCATGCATTCATAAAATACAGCAATTTTATAGATAGACATCTATATTTTCTCGAGTATGATAAAATTTGTTTTTTTAGATATTAAGAGTCTTTAGGAAAGATCATGCACGAGGAATCAGGCCCGTCGTGGGGCATGCGTGGCTTACGTAAATGGTTAAGCACTGCACCCGAAACTCGCGACGAACTGCTAAAATTAGTACAAGATTCACGTCGTTTTTTAGAACCCGATACTGTTGCAATGCTTGAAGGCGTACTTGACCTTCCTGCAACAAAAGTCCGTGAGGTCATGACCCCACGTACATCGATGATTAGCCTGCAAGAAGATGATCAGCTACTCGACATCTTGCATACCCTTGTAGAGTCTGCGCATTCTCGCTT
Source organism: Acinetobacter sp. SFB (assembly GCF_001647545.1). GTDB lineage: Bacteria > Pseudomonadota > Gammaproteobacteria > Pseudomonadales > Moraxellaceae > Acinetobacter. The sequence goes on along the minus strand of NZ_LSZH01000011.1, from coordinate 343,694 downwards.
CCCGGTATTTTCGTCCGATCAACCCGATAACGTGGTTGGCATTTTATTGGCCAAGGATTTACTGCCCTTTTTGACTGAACAGAACACTAAAGTTGATATTCGTGCATTAATGCGCCAGCCGATCTTTGTCCCTGAAAGTGCCCGCTCTGATCAAGTCTTGCGTATGTTAAAAAATACCCAGACCCATATCGCCGTGGTCATTGATGAATATGGCACAACTTCTGGAGTGGTGACTTTAGAAGACATTTTAGAAGAAATTGTCGGTGAAATTGAAGACGAACATGATACGGTCGATGAAGAGGCTCAATACATCATTCCGGATAATGGCCCTCAAACCGCAAATACCTGGCTCGTTCAAGCACTTACACCAATTGAACATTTTAACAATGTTTTAGATGCTGAATTTTCTGATGATGAAGTAGAAACTGTCGGCGGTTTATTGCTTCAAGAAATTGGTTTAGTCAGCGATTTACAAGGTCAAATTATTGAGCTTGAAAATTGGGAATTCACCATTGTAGAAGCAGATGCACGTACTATTCATCTGATTCGAGCTGTCCGTAAATGAGAACATACTTTGATAAGCTGCTAAATTCATCCCAACAAAAAAATCAGCTCCCGTTTATTTATCCCTTTTTAATTTCGTTATTTTCAGGTGCCATGTTCAGTTTTGCACTGGCACCTTATTATTACTGGTGGCTTGCACTGCTGTCCCCGGCCTTACTTTATGCTTCCTTGCGTAAACGCTCTGCCCGACAAGCTTTTGGCATTGGTTGGGCATATGGCTTTGGTTTATGGTTTGTCGGCGCATTTTGGCTATATACTTCCATCCATGTCTATGGTGATACCAGTGCCTTTTTAAGTGTACTGATGATTGCTTTTATGGCCTTGGTGATGGGTTTATTTACCGCCCTGCAAACTTGGATTTACCGTCGATTCTTCCCGGAAACCCCCCTCACCTTTGCACCACTTTGGGTGTTGTTTGAGTGGACAAAAACTTGGGTATTTACCGGTTTTCCCTGGTTATTTGTCGGTTATGCCTTCACGGAACGCTTTCTAGATGGCTATGCACCCTTATTTGGGATCTTTGGTGTATCGTTTGTGGTGATCATGCTGGCCTGTGCGCTGGTTGAAATTCTGAATAGACGTGTATTTTGGATCATCCCTTCCGCGATCTTACTGCTCGGGGCTTGGGGAGCTTCATATCTCAACTTTGTTGAAAAGAAAGATGAGAAGCCACTTTCAGTTTCCCTGATTCAAGGCAATATTCCACAAGACCTGAAATGGCTGACAGAATACCAATTCAAAACATTGATGATCTATGCCAATTTAAGTCGTACTGAATGGGGCCGTGACCTGATTGTCTGGCCGGAATCCTCCATTCCAATGTTCCAAACCGATATTGAACCTTTCTTGGATGCCATGAAAGTTCAGGCAGAAAAATCTGGAACGGCATGGGTCACAGGTCTTCCTTATTGGGATTTGAAAGAATCTAAATCTGAAGGCATGCCAATGTACTACAACAGTATCATGGCGACAGGTGATGAGACGGATGGTCTATATAAAAAGCAGCGTCTAGTTCCGTTTGGTGAATATATCCCTTTATCTGGCTGGCTCAGCTGGGTGTTGCCTGCATTACAAAATGACCCGTCGATGAGTGGTTTTTCTCGTGGTGCAAGTGATCAAAAACCATTGAATGTGAAAAATCATGCACTGGGTGCTGCTATTTGTTATGAAGTGGCTTATCCCAATTTGACCCGTCGTAATGCCAGTCAAAGCGATTATTTGGTGACCGTATCTAATGACGCTTGGTTTACCGGAACTGCCGGACCTTGGCAACATTTACAAATGGTACAAATGCGTGCCAAAGAAAATGGCCGCTGGTTTATTCGTGCTACCAATACCGGTGTGACTGCATTTATTGATCATAATGGTCATATTGTGAAACAGGCACCTATTAATCAAACAACAATCCTTCGGGGTGATGTTCCAGCAATGCAAGGTGAAACCTTATATATGCGTCTCAGTGACTGGCCGATTCTTGGTTTCTCGTTATTGTTGTTGATTCTGGGCTGGATTTATCGTCCACGTAAGGTTGATGTGTCGTTTAAGTCACGGCGTTAAATTTTATAGATTCTCTCTCCTGAACGAGCTTAAAAGCATGGCTGTTAAAGCGAAGTTTCAAGCAAACGATTAGAGAGAGTTTCTTGAAATATCCCTCTCTCCTCAATCCTCTACCTTTGGCAGAGGAAGCGCCTCCCTTTAAAAACGGGAGGTGGGGAAAGATTAAATCATGCATCTACTTAATAAAACAAAAAACTGAGGTCAATGCCTCGGTTTTTTGTTTTAACTGAATTTATAACTGGGTGACTAAATAAGACATCATTACGGTTAAAAATAGCATGGGGATATAACGGTAAACATTCACTACCCTTTGTTCTAAGGCTGAAATTTGTTGTTGTTTTACGCTTAATACAGTCGCTTTTAATGCAGACCAAAAGCACAGTACACATAATGCGCTGAAAAAACTGATTGCAAAGAAGCCTACCATAATCTGGCTACTTCCTTCCGTAGCATTCCATAAAGTTAAACTGCTCTGACTCATCGGAAGTAAGCTCAAAATTAAAAGAACAGATTTGAGCATTGCTGCATGAAATTGGTTAATTTCATCCGATATGATTAATGCTTTCATTCTATCCTCCCGATGCAAAATCCTTGCCATTCAGAACATTATGCAAGCTTTTGAATAAATGAAAAGTCTATTTTTATTCACCTACCCGCATTATTGTAACCATCAAATATGGTAATAATTCTTATTATAAATATCAAACCGGGATTATTATTAAAATGTGTTAAAAATCAATATCTTATTATCTATTCTATAATTAAGATTTATTATCACTTCACTTAGTATTGAACAGTCAAATTAAGTGAAGTGATATATTCTATTCATTCAAAATAAATAATAGATTTCAGTTAAGGCTGGTAATAAATATCGGCATTTGTCCCTTCACCGCCTTCTTTGCCATCTGCGCCAAAGGAATATAAATCGAATGCACGGCCTTCAGCACCTGGAATCACATACTGGATATCATTTTCCCAACTGTCTTTCGGATAGCCACCTTTGACATAACCGCCCTGCATCCAGTTTTTTGCAGAAGCAGGCTGATTCACCAGTGCATCTAAACCGCCATCTTGCATAGAAGGATATTTACCATTATCCAGCTTGTATTGATCCAAAGCTCCAGCAACACCTTTTAAGGTAATGGCAGAAGTATCGACTTTGGCTTTTTCACCACGACCCATTACATTCGGAACGATCAGCGCAGCCAAAACGCCTAAAATTACAATGACCACCATCACTTCAATCAAGGTAAAACCTGATTGCTTGGCTTGATATATTTTTCCTTGCATATCACTCTCTCGCAAAATCATTATCTTTATAAAATGGGTTAAATCATATTATTCATATTTACAATTGGCAGCATCACCGCAATCACAATCACCAAGACAATACTGGCCATTAACACCAACATTAACGGTTCAAGTAAAGCCAGGAGTGTTGAAATGAGGGTAGTGACCTCTCGATCCTGCATAATTGAAGCACGCTCCAGCATACGATCCAGCTCGCCCGAGGCTTCACCACTTCTGATCATTTGTACCATCATCGGTGGAAAATAACCACTGCGCTCCAGTTGGGTTGCAAGGTTGCCTCCTTCGGTGACTTTTTCGGCAGCCAAATTGACTGAATCCCGAATCACCCAGTTATTGCTCACCGCTGCACCAATTTTCAGTGCATCTACTAAAGGCACGCCGGACTGCGTTAAAATCGACAAGGTACTGGCAAAGCGTGCTGCATTTATACCACGGGATAATTTACCCAATAATGGCAACTTGAGTGTTAAACGATCAAATGCATAATGTCCGGCAGAAGTTCTTAAAAAGCGAAATAAAGCAGAAAAACCCACTACACTGGCGATCAGCAAAAATGGCCAAGCCACACGAATAAAATCGCTAGTTTTCATCAGCGCGACCGTAATCCAGGGCAATGCATCTTTATTTTGATCAAAGGTTTTTACAATATCGGGCACCACATAAGTCATCAGGCCCATCACAATTGAAAAGGACATCAGCATTAAGATAATTGGATAAATCATCGCGCCCTGCACTTTCTTTTGCATGGCAAAACGGTTTTCGGTGTAATCTGACAACTGGTCCAGAATTAAATCGAGATGACCCGAGCGCTCACCTGCTGCGATGGTGGCGATATATAAATCCGGTAAACGCCCTGCTTGCTGCAAGGCATTGGCCAGTGAATGCCCTTCCATGACCTTTGAGCGCACCGACATCAACAAATTTTGTACATGAGCTTTTTCACTTTGCTTGCCCACTGCACGCAGCGCTTCTTCTAAAGGAATCCCTGCTGCAACCAAAACTGAAAGTTGACGGGTAAACAAGGCCAAATCATAAGCAGTGAGTTTTTTCTGAAACCAGCGGGTAGAATTATGCTTATCTTTTTGCTCAACAGGATCGACAGTCACAGGAATGAGCTCTTTGTCTCTTAACTGTTGACGAATCTGACGTGCTGAATCGCCTTCTAACACGCCTTTTTGCTGCTTCCCTGAAGCATCAATGGCAGTAAATTGATATGCAGGCATTGTGATGCTCTAATTTTCCAAAATTTGCTTCAGCGCTGTTGCGTCTGACCACCAAAATCATTCATATTCTTAGATATTCATGATTTGCTCACTCTACCATAACTCTATCTTGAGTACGACGAAATTTGATCAGGACGCTTTGACCCTAATTTATGCCAAATACACCCTCGACTTCATCCGACATTTATCGCATTCGTGTTGCAGTGCCTGTACATCTCTATGACTGCTTCGATTACTTACTCAGTGCTGAACAATACCAAAAAGCTGAAGTTGGGGCACGTGTTGCCGTGTCGTTTGGACGTCAGAATCTGGTGGGCATTATTGTTGAAAAATTAACAGCCGATACCCCGATTGATCCCTGTTTTAAACTTAAAGCCATTACCGAGTTACTCGATGATGAGGCAATTTTAGATTCGAAAAGCTTAAATTTACTTACTTGGTCAGCGCAATATTATCAGTTTCCCATGGGTGAAGTTTTTCAGAGTGCCTTGCCGACCTTCTTACGTCAGGGAAAACCCTATAATTTATTGGCACGCATGTGGAAAGTTTTGGATTTAGCGGCTGAGACTAAAGTGAAGCGCTCTGAAAAACAGCAAGAGGCCTATAAAATACTGAAATTGCATCCTCAGGGAACTACCGAAAATATTTTAAATTTGGCCGGGATTGAAACAGCGACGCTGAAAGCTTTAGAAAAAAAAGACATCATTGAATGTGTGTTAGAAAATCAGGATTTTAGTCCACAGCCGGTGACACTGGCGCAAATGCCGTTAACAGCGAATGAAGACCAAAAGAAAGCAGTACAACAGGTGCTTAAAGCACAGAGAAAATATCAGGCTTTTTTACTGGATGGTTTAACTGGTAGCGGTAAAACTGAAGTTTATTTGCAAATCATGCAAGAGGTACTAAAACAAGGCAAACAAGTCTTGGTTTTAGTGCCTGAAATTGGGCTTACTCCGCAAACCATTAGCCGTTTCCAGTCGCGTTTTCATGGCAATATTGTGCTGCTACATTCAGGACTCAATGATTCCAAACGCTTACAAGCCTGGCAGGCTGCACAAACCGGTAAAGCCTCGATTATTTTAGGCACACGTTCTGCGATTTACACTCCATTGCCAAATTTGGGTTTAATTATTTTAGATGAAGAACACGACCTTTCGTTTAAGCAGCAAGAAGGTTTCAGATATCACGCCCGTGATGTCGCAATGTATCGGGCACATTTAGAGAACTGTCCGATTATTTTGGGTTCAGCCACACCGAGCATTGAAAGTTATGCACTGGCTGACTCGGGGAAAATGACACGTTTAGAGCTGAATCAGCGTGCGGGGATCGCGCTGATGCCAAAGATTCATCTAATTGATCTGAAAATTGCGCAAAAGCAAAATGGCATTAGCCAAAACCTGATTGATGAAATTCAAAAACGGCTGGATAAAAAAGAACAGGTTTTGATCTTTTTAAACCGCCGTGGTTATGCACCGGTGCTGATTTGTGAAAGTTGTGCCTGGCAAGCCAAATGTCCGCATTGCGACGCCAACTTTACCGTACATCGCCAGCCTTATCAGCATTTGCATTGTCACCACTGTGGCACCATTCATCGCATGCCTGAGCATTGTCCGCAGTGCCAGCATACGGAACTGAAATCCATTGGCCTGGGCACAGCCAAAGTTGAAGAACACTTGCAACAGCTTTTTCCCAATTTCGATGTGATTCGCGTAGACCGGGATTCCACCAGCCGAGTCGGTAGCTGGCAAAAAATTTATGACAAGATTCAGAAAAGTGAACCGATTATTTTACTTGGCACACAAATGCTGGCCAAAGGACATCACTTTCCTTATGTCACCTTAGTGGCCATTTTGGATATTGACTCAGGCTTGCTCAGTGTCGATTTTCGTGCCACCGAACGTACCGCACAACTGATTATCCAGGTCGCAGGGCGTGCCGGACGGGGCGAACGCAAAGGTGAAGTATATTTACAAACTCTGAGACCCGACCATCCTCTACTCAACACTTTAATTGACAAAGACTACCGACATTTTGCCCAGCAGACCTTAAAAGAGCGTCAAGCAGCACTATTACCCCCTTTCCGGTATGCAGCACTGATTCGCTGTGAATCGAAAAGTCAGGAACAAAATCAGGAATTTTTACAGCAACATGCCCTAGCACTCAGACAGATTTCTGAAAACCTGATTGATATCTGGGGACCGATTCCTGCCCCAATGGAACGTAAAGCCGGACGCTATCAGGCACATATGGTGCTGTTATCACAAGATCGTGCCCGATTACACTTTTATATTCGTGCCTGGTGGCAAAATATGTTGCATCAAAAGCCCTCAACCATGAAACTTACACTGGATATAGACCCTCAGGAATTAAGCTAAGCCAAAGTTCGGCCTTTGCTTAAATTTTTTGAAATTAGAATAAATTCTAGGACAGACCGATGTCGCTACTGTTACAAATTACGATTTTCCTTGGTGCTTCCCTACTCTTGGTTCCCTTGGCCAAGCGCTTTGGAATTGCCACTGTGCTCGGCTATTTGTTTACCGGTATTTTACTTGGTCCCAGCGTCTTTAATATTGCCAGTGACCCGGAAGCGATTCAGGAACTGGCAGAATTTGGCGTCATTTTTTTGATGTTTATTATTGGGCTGGAGCTGCGTCCGCAACGACTGTGGGAGATGCGTAAATCCATTTTTTTGATGGGGAGTCTACAAGTCGGCATTACTGGCGTTATTCTTGCCAGCCTTATCTTTTTTGCCTTAAACCAAAGCCTTTCTGCCAGTTTTGTGATTGGCATGGCACTGGCACTTTCCTCTACCGCCTTTGTTCTGCAATTGCTTGCGGAAAAACAACAACTGAATACCACCTTCGGACAACAATCCTTTTCTATTCTACTGTTTCAGGATATTGCCGCGATTCCTCTATTGGCGATTATTCCGCTACTTGCAGGTACTGAATCGACCCATCATGGGGTTGCTTATTTTGCCGCCATTATTGCCACCTTTAGCGGTTTGTTTTTATTTAGCCGCTATCTGATGCGTCCGTTTTTTCGTTTTGTGGCAAAAAGTGGCGCACATGAACTAATTACTGCAGTGGGTCTGTTTATTGTCTTGGGCGTAGTTGTACTGATGGATGTACTGGGTATTAGTACAACATTAGGGGCTTTCTTAACCGGAGTGTTACTCGCTGACTCTGAATTCCGCCATGAACTTGAAGCCAGTATTGCGCCCTTTAAGGGACTATTACTGGGCCTGTTCTTTATGACGGTCGGCATGACCACCCAACTATCCCTGCTCGTCGATATGCCCTGGATGATTATTGGCGGTGCCTTCATTTTAATGTTGGTCAAAAGCGTTACGCTGACCGCAATTGCCCGTTATTTAAAATATTCATGGCGTAACAGCTTGCTGCTTGCGACCTGTTTATCTCAAGGGGGTGAATTTGCTTTTGTGGTGCTCAAAGTGGCGGGGAGTGAAAAAGTCATCACCCAAGCGATTCTTGAGCCTATAACCTTGATTGTTACACTTTCCATGGTGCTCACCCCGATGCTGTACTGGCTGATCAGCAGCTGGATTATTCCTTTAATTGATAAAGAAAAAGTTCCTGTCTATGATGAAATTCCAGATACGCATAACTCAATGATTATTGCCGGTTTTGGACGTTTTGGACAGATCATTGCCCGTATTGCCCATTTACAGCATCAATCCTTTACCGCAATTGACAGCAATTTAGAAAAAGTGGATTTCGTGCGAAAGTATGGCGGTAAGGTATACTATGGCGATGCCACCCAACCCGATATCTTGCGTTCGGCAGGAATTGAACAGGCCAAAGTTTTTGTGCTGGCGATTGATGATATTGAAGACTCGATGAATGTCGCGCGTCATATTCGTTTAAACTATCCTCACCTTAAACTTTTAGTACGGGCACGTGATCGTCATCATGTGCATTTACTGCGTGATTTAGGGGTAGTTAATATCTGGCGTGAAACTTATTTATCTTCATTGGGGATGGCCTACCGTGCCTTGCGCGAACTGGATATCAGTGAAGAAGATGCGAATAAAAGTATTGAATTGTTCCGTGATTACGATGAAAAACTATTGCTTCAGCAACAACGGATCTATACCGATGAACAAAAAATTTATGAAACACATCGTAATGCTTTAGCAGAGCTTGAACACTTATTTGAAAGTGATGCCCAGATTCGTCAAGAACCGACTGGCGTCAATTTGCAACGTGGCTTAGCACATCAGCGTATTGATGTCACAAGAGATGATCGTAACTAGCTTGTGTTTTACAATGTAGACACCATTAACACCGGCTATTGGAGAAATTTATGTCTGAATTACGTCAACGCTTTTATATTGAAAATTGCCCGATTCGGGGTGAAGTGGTGCATCTCGAAAAAGTTTTGCAAACCATTCTGGCCCAACGCGACTATCCGCAAGCGCTTCAAATCCTTTTGGGTGAAATGCTCAGTGCTACTGCCCTACTGGCCAGCACCCTTAAAATTAAAGGGCGTATTAGCCTGCAAATTCAGGCAGCGGGCACATTTAAATGGGCGATGGCGGAATGCAACCATTTAGGTGAATTACGGGCTTCCGCTGACTACGAAGAAGATCCGCGCTTTTTTCAGGCACAAGACAGTAGTACGGTTTTCAAAGCGTTGGTCAGCCCGGTGCTGTTTATTAATATTGAACCTGAATTTGGTGAACGCTATCAGGGTATTGTGCCTATCGAACATGACACTTTAGCCGGTTGTTTGATGCAGTATTATGATTTATCTGCACAAATTCCGACAAAAATTCGCTTGGCCAGTACTGCACAGCATTCTGGCGGTTTACTGATTCAGCTGTTACCGCGAATTAGTGAGGAAGAACAGCAACTTGTTGATGACGATCTCTGGCCACGCCTGACCATTTTGACTGACACATTAAAACCAGAAGAACTGACTGATCTCGAAGCTAAAGAAATTCTTTATCGTTTATATAACGAAGAGGATGTGCGCTTACCAGAAGTGGAAAAGTTAAGCTTTGGTTGTACCTGTTCCAAAGAGCGCTGTGCCAATGCACTCATTCAAATTGGAGTGGAAGCAGTACAGGAAACCTTGGATTTTCAAAACCCAATTACCATGGACTGCCAATTCTGTAGTACACGCTACACCTTTACTGCAGAAGAAGCTCTGGGCTTATTTGGCCAACATCTGAGCTAAATTGGCTTCAAACGCTAAAACAAGAGTGGCAATTTAGCTGCTCTTTTTTAATCCGAAATTTAACTTTCCTCCTGTGTGTTTGCTTATTTAAATGATTGGTCTCCCCTATCCTTTCAGGCTATAAGCAAAATCCTAAAATAAAGAAAAATTTATTAATGCTCATGTTATAGACCTGATTTTCAGATTAGGTGTAGCAAGATAGCAATACGCTGCGCGGGCACAACTGGACAATCATGTGAAATAGTTAATTTTCATGGATCTAAGATGGCTCAGCTGTCGGTCGAAATATCATTTGAGTCAAAAATTAATCCTTTTAAAAGTCTGGTTTTTGGCTTTTTTAATATCCACATATTAAAAAGAATAAATTAATAACCATAATTCATTGTTTATGTGAGGTTTTTGGCTTTTTATTTGTTTGATTTTTCAATAAATTATCGCTATAAATTAGGCGCTTTACTCTAAAGTTAAAAAACATTTCAAGGGGGATATATTAATGAAGAATTTATATAAAGGTCTATTTGCAGGGGTAATACTTGCCACACTTTCCTCATTTAGTTTTGCTGATAGCACAAATGATCCTTTGATCGGCAAATGGAAAACCATTGATGATCGCACTGGTTATTCGCGTGCCGATGTTGAAATCAGTAAAAAGCCGGATGGTACTTATGAAGGCATTATTGTCGCGACCCGCAATGTTCCAGGGTCAGAAAAAATGGGGATCTGCTCCAATTGTCCGGGCAACTTAAAAGATAAACCCTTTCTCGGCTTACCTTTTATCTGGGGTTTTAAACAAAATCCGGATAACCCACGTGAATTTAATCATGGTCGAGTGCTTGATCCTATTGGTGGTAAAATTTACAAAGGTAAGGCACGTATAAGTGCAAATGGCAAGCATTTAAATCTTCGTGGCTATGTGGGCGTTTCAGTGATTGGTCGCAGTGTAACTTGGGTTAAATACTGATTTTATTAAATATTTTTCTAGGCTCCTAACAAGGAGCCTTTTTTGTCATGATTTGAAACAATAAGGTACAGATCTACACTATTTCAATTTCATGAAAGGTTCAATAATGATTAAAACCTAACCAATTTTAGCTTCTTATTTTTATGCCTAAAAATCATTATGAAGTTCTTGGCATTACACGTAATGCCACACCAGATCAAATAAAGAAAGCCTATCGAAAATTGGCTCGAAAATTCCATCCCGATGTCAGTAAAGAAGCGGATGCGGAAGAGAAGATGCAAGGCATTAATGTTGCCTATGACACTTTAAGCAATGAAGAGAAAAAAGCTGAATATGATTTTCAGCTTGATCATCCGGAAGCTTTTCAACAATCGGGGGCACAGACAGGAACCGGTGGTTTTGATAATGCACACTTCTACCGCCAAGGATTTAACCAGCAAGACCATTCAGACTTTAGTGGCTTTGAAGATCTTTTTGGACGTTTCGGTTCGGGCTTTGGTGGAGGAAACTATCAATATCAAAATCAACAAAGACAACAGCAGCGTAGTTATCACGGTGAAGACCAACACGCCAGCATCGAAGTTGATGTGGCGATTGCATACCACGGCTCAACTCAACAGCTTAGCTTGCAAATTCCGACTTTAAATGCTTTTGGTGAAGCTGAAGTTCAGCGCAAAATATTACAGGTCAAAATTCCTAAAGGGATGAAAGAAGGCCAAAGCATCCGTCTTTCCGGACAAGGTCAAACGGGAATCAATGGCGGGAAAAATGGTGATCTTTATATTGAAATTCATTATAAAGATACTGAAAAAATTAGAGTTGAAGGTGCAGATATTTACTACACCATCAATGTTGCGCCATGGGAAGCAGCCCTAGGCCAAAGTATTGAAATTTCAACACCTGAAGGAACAAAGGTGCAAGTAAATCTGCCTAAAAATGCCAAGACAGGTCAGCAACTTCGGCTAAAAGACAAAGGGATACCCAGCAAAGTACCCGGTCATTTATTCCTGGTTTTAAATATCGTGTATCCAGCTGCGCAAACTGAACATGAACAGCAGGCTTATCAAGCTTTTGCAGAAGCTTTTTCAGCATTTAAGCCTCGTAATGCTTAAGGAGACAATCATGACCACTATTCATTATCGTGAAGTTGTATGTGATGGGTTTAATCATGCCGAAATCATTGATGAACACCATAGTTTTGATTTAAAGCATTTTGCTGATGCGTGTGGACAAAGTCCGGAATGGGTTTTACAACTGCTTGAATACGATATTTTAGATACTCGCCCAGAAGAACGGATTCACCAGTTCTTTGGGGATGATGTGTCTCGTGCACGCCGGGCTTACCGTTTACAACGCGACTTTGATGCGAGTCTTTCCGCGGTGGCGATGATGCTGGATTTAATTGATGAAGTTCAACAATTACGCAAGCAAGTTAGACACATGAATGTAAAAGACTCTTGATGGAGTTTTTGAAACTGAAGCGTACTGCTGTATAGGGGCAAGTACATGGTTGTTATTTTTATCCTTAAACCAACTTTTTTTGTGAGAATAATCTAGGCTTATGAAAACCAAAGAATGCAATAAAAAAGTGAAAAAGATGTTTCCAGAACATCAGGAACTCATCCATAAACTGCGTCATGATGATCCTCATTTTGCAAAAATATTTGAGAATCATCAGGAACTGGATAAAGAAATTGCTCAACTTGAACTCAATCCGGTTCATTTGATCAATGATGATATTGAGTCAATGAAGCGCAAAAAACTTAAAATAAAAGACGAGATCTATAAAATACTGACGCGAACTGCTCAAGTGGCTGATCCTTATTAATTTTTAATATTAATAAGAAAAGACAGATCATTCCACTTAGCTGATTTTAAGTTTAAAGCACCTTATCGGGTTGTACTTAAAAACAGGATTTCTTTTTATCAACAGCGATTTATAAAAAAGCAAATCCCTATTTTAACTTGGTCAGCTTTTCAACTTCTTTTATGGTTTCCTGAACAGATTGCTTAATCGGCCCATAGTCCAGAAACCAGAATAGATTCACGTGTTGATCTTTATGTTGTTGTGCCAATAAATCAATCACGCTCTTTTCCCCTCGCCCCACCAAGTGTCTGCGATAAAAATAATAAACCAGCAACACAGTGGTGATGAACATGACGATCAACATACTCCAAAACCCGGTTGGAGATTTTAAACCTGGAATAAACTCAAAGTTCATTCCATAAACCCCGGTCAATAAAGTCAGCGGTGCAAAAATGGCGGTAATAATGGCCAAAATGCGCATATTTTCATTGGTTTGATTGGCAATGGCCGAAAAATGCAAATCAATTGCTGCTTGAATGGAAGCACGAAGGCGCACCGTATGTTTTTGAATTCTTTCCACATGGCTGACCAGATCATTCATACGTACCAACATAATATCTTGTCGTTCGGTCTTTTTCTTGCCTTTTAAGTGAGGGTAATTATCGACAATTTCATCTCTTAATTCTTGTAAAGCATCAATTTGTTCTTCACAAAGATTTTCTACTTGCTGAAAAGACATACTTTCTTGTAACAACTGATTCCACTTCGCGAACCGGCGATGACCTTGCAGTAATTCCTGCTGCCAAAACTCAACCCGCCGGGTCAGAGGCACACGTAAGTCTAGATAACCATCCACCATACTGTTTATTAAGCGTAAAGATAAATCGAGCGGTGTAATCGGAAGTTTTCGTGACTTACTTTGTTCTTGAGTAGAACGGATAAAATTGGTTTCAATACGGGAAATATAATTTTCTATTGCTTTATTACCTTGCTCACGCACTGTAATCAGCACTTGAGGTGTCATGATAAAACTAATTGGTGTGGTGGCTAAACCAAAGGTGTTTTCATGCTGTTCAAGCGCCTGCTCACCCGTTTCTATGTCATCATCTGGGGTAATCAGTTTACGAAAAATAAGTAAATCATATTCATCCATGGTATCAAATGCGCAAGGATGTTCTAAATTGAGAATATCCCTGACATGAAATTCGTTTAAGCACACAGGTGTATGCTGATCTATTTCTTTTTGCCACGTCTCCGCACGATTGACCACATCAGCTCGAGTACAATCAATCCAGATAAATTCAATTTCAGCTTCAGTGTTTAGCTGTTTTTGTACAAAAATATGATGTTCTGTCGGATGTTGGTAGAAGTAATAAACCTGCATTAAAACAATTCTCTATTCAGTATTCTGCTTTTTTGTTGTTACTCGCTAGAAACTTGGGCAATTCAATCTATTGGCCTTAAAATTATGAGCTGAGCCGAAGACTTAAGCAATCAAATAACAGTTTATTTCTACATCTCAATCCAAGTTAAATCACCAAAAAAAAGCCCCGAGCCAGCCAAAGTAATCACTTTAACCCAGCTCAAGGCTTTTCATGTATTTTCATTCACATGAGCTAACCCATGTGAATATTCAAGACATTAAACTTGTTCGATGTCTTTCATTGTTAACTTGATACGACCACGGTTATCAACATCAGCAACTTGTACTTTAATTTCCTGACCTTCTGTCAATACGTCTGCAACATTGGCAATACGTTCGTTAGAAATTTGAGAAATATGAAGTAAACCGTCAGTACCTGGCATAATGTTTACAAACGCACCGAATTCAACGATACGAATCACTTTACCCATGTAAATTGTACCTGGTTCGATTTCAGCAGTAAGCGCCTGGATTTTAGCAACCGCAGCAGCTGCAGCCGCTTTAGTTTCACCAAATACGCGAACTGTACCGTTATCTTCGATATCAATCGCTGCTTTAGTTTCTTCAGTGATTGCACGAATAGTCGCGCCGCCTTTACCAATTACATCACGGATTTTGTCCGGATTGATGTTGATCACCTGGAATGTAGGCGCATGCATAGAAATTTCAGGACGAGCGCGTGAAATCACTTGGTTCATGGCGTTCAGGATATGCATACGACCCGCATAAGCCTGGTTTAATGCAGCTTCCATGATTTCTTCAGTGATACCTTCAATCTTGATATCCATTTGAAGCGCAGTAATACCGTTTGCAGAACCGGCTACTTTAAAGTCCATGTCACCCAAGTGATCTTCATCACCCAAGATGTCAGAAAGAACTGCGAAACGCTCGCCTTCTTTCACTAGACCCATTGCGATACCCGCAACTGGCGCTTTCAATGGAACACCTGCATCCATAAGTGATAATGAAGCACCACATACAGAAGCCATTGAAGATGAGCCATTCGATTCAGTGATGTCCGATACAATACGGATCACGTACGGGAAGCGGTCAGCTGGTGGAAGCACGGCTTGAACACCACGACGCGCCAAACGGCCATGGCCGATTTCACGACGTTTAGGACCAGATTCACGACCTGTTTCACCTACCGAGTATGCAGGGAAATTGTAATGCAACATGAAGTTGTCAGTTTTAGTCCCTGACAAAGTATCAACCATCAACGCATCACGCGTGTTACCCAAAGTCGTTGTTACCAACGCCTGAGTTTCGCCACGTGTGAATAATGCTGAACCGTGTGCACGGTCAAGAACACCCACCTGTACATCTAGCCCACGAACAGTTTTCGTGTCACGACCATCAATACGCGGTTTACCAGACAAGATGTTGTCACGAACGGTACGGTATTTAAGGTCTTCGAATAATTCGTTAACTTCGTCAGCAATACCCGTTTCGTCATTTTCTGGAACGAACTGTGCAACTGCTTCAGCATAAAGTGCATCAAGCGCCGCATAACGGTCTTGTTTAACTGCAATTGTGTATGCTTCAGAGATTTTCGCTTCGAATGCTTCTTTCAGTTTACCAAGAAGTTCTTCGTTCTTGGTTGGAGCAACCCAAGTAGATTCAACCGCGCCTGCTGCGGCGGCAAACTCTTTAATCGCTTGAATCGCGATTTGCATTTCGTCATGACCGAAAAGTACAGCACCCAGCATTTGGTCTTCTGAAAGCTCTTTCGCTTCAGATTCAACCATAAGCACTGCAGCTTCAGTACCTGCCACAACAAGATCAAGATCAGATTCTTTCAATTGTTCATGGTTCGGGTTAAGGATGTATTCGCCGTTGATTAGACCAACGCGCGCGCCCGCGATTGGACCACGGAATGGAACACCTGCAATTGACATTGCAGCTGAAGTACCGAGCATTGCAGCAATGTCAGCATCCATGGTTTTGTCAGACGAAATTACAGTAGCTGTTACTTGGATTTCGTTATAGAAACCTTCTGGGAACAACGGACGAATTGGACGGTCAATCAAACGTGAAATTAAAGTTTCAGCTTCAGACTGACGGCCTTCACGTTTACCATAACCACCTGGAATACGACCAGCAGCATATTGTTTTTCTTGATAATTAACAGTCAGCGGGAAAAAGTCCTGACCTGCTTTTGCTTTAGGCTGAGCTACGATTGCAACCAATACCGTTACGCCGCCCATAGTGATGACAACAGTGTTTGCTTGACGCGCAACACGGCCTGTTTCTAAAACAACCTGGTGCTGACCGTATTGGAATTCTTTACGAATAATATTAAACATCGACATGTTTTATTTTTCCTAGTTCTTGTGAACAACTATTCTAGTGGAGACCCCTAAGGTTTGGCATTCACATTACTCAACTGTAAGTATAAATGACAAAGCTTAGAAGCCGACCTCACCAGATTTTCAAAACACTAATTTAAGACACAAAGAAGGAGCGAAACAATCGCCCCTTCCCTTTACCTGGTTGGAGCCAGGTGGACTTTCTTTTTCAGTCTGACAGCATTCAAAATGCAATAGTCCGAAAAATAAGTTTAATCGAATTAACGACGTAAACCTAAAGCAGCGATCAAAGCGCTGTAACGAGTAGTGTCTTTACCTTTAAGGTAGTCAAGAAGCTTACGACGTTGGTTAACCATACGGATAAGACCGCGACGGCTATGGTGGTCGTGTTTGTGTTCTTTAAAGTGACCTTGCAAATCATTGATTTGTGCAGTCAACAAAGCTACTTGTACTTCAGGTGAACCAGTGTCGTTTTCAGCGCGAGCATATTTAGCAACGATCTCTGCGCGATCTGCGTTTGTTAAAGCCATTCGATTTCTCCGAGATGCTTAAAAAATTACATATGATAGGGATCAATTGATTACTCAATTGACTGCCGTGCATCACTACAGCAAGTGCGCTATTTTAAGGGAAAAGTCGGTTGATTGCAAAAATAGAAACGTGTTTTTATCTTTTTATTTCAATTCCTTGATTAGCTACAGTTTTTATTCTTCTATCTTTAAGTTTAACTTACTCATCCAGCAATAAAACTCATGTCCTAGATATCCGTTTGGATTTTTTTCTATTTAAAAAACATAATCTTGAAGCTTGTCCATCCGTTCCACACATCATACCGATACAAGATAAAAAAAAGCCCAAGCTAGGCTTGGGCTTTTTTGCGCTGTAGTTTCTTATTTTTTAATAATTATTATTTTATTTATAGTAATAATGTTCGCTTTTCGCGGTTATTATTATAAACAATCCTTGTATAACTGATACTTCCCTGTGAGATTGATTTTGCCATAAAGCTTTGTGTAAAGAAGTCGCCTTTTGCGTATCTATTTGTAAGCCTTTACGTACATTAATTGTTCTTTTATTATTTTTGTAATGCGATTAACTTAACATTTTTATGCAAATACAATAACTAAGTAGCAAGTTAAGATTTATTTAATACAAAACGTAATTTTCAAATCCACTTGAAAATAAATTTACTCGTATTTTTAGTATAGATAATAGATTAAGCAAATCATGTTATAAAAAAACTCTATTTTTTGCATATAAAAAAGCCCTGTAGTCTCTCCCAAAACTACAAGGCTTAGCGGCTGTAAGTTTCCTCTTTTTACTTACTTCACTGTAAGTTCGCTGTCTTTCGACATTATTATTATATTTTATAGCGATTTTACCCAACTTTCCGTGTTGAGCTTTTTATGTGCAGCCATCATCTCAAAAACGGTCTTAAAGCTCTATGCGTCAATTTCTCGAATTGATGTAAGCAATTTCGTACAAGAATAAAGATTATTTATTTATTATTAATAATCGAAGGAATAATTGAGTAAATTATTAACCTTCTCTAATACTCCACTTTTCCTCATGGTTTTAACGGTTAAAGCTTGTACTAAAGCCTCTGGGTCTGCCAAAAGACTCACCACCTTTTTAGCCCGGGTAATGGCGGTATACAGTAACTCTTTACTTAATAAATCCTTTGCTGTTTCATCTATAACCACTGCGGTATGGGTAAATTCCGAACCTTGCGACTTATGAATGGTCAGTACAAAGGCTGTTTCAATACTTTTCGGCAAGCGGGTAGCCGGTACCCATTTTTCCAGACTGGGGAAATAAACTTCAAATTGCGATCGACCATCTCGACTGCGTTTAAAACAGATCCCGATATCACCATTTGACAAGCCCAGCTGGTAATCGTTATAAGTCATCATCACCGGACGACCGACATACCAATCGCCTTGCTTGCTCATCTGTAGCGATAAAGCATCGAGTAAGCGTTGTTCGATTTTTAGATTCAGCTGGGTCAAGCCCAAAGCCCCATGTCGAATGGCGGCCAAAATTCGATAATCATCAAAAACATTGACCACGTGTTGCACCCAAAGTTCAGGCTCATCGGCAGTTAAATAGCTTTTCAGGGCCTCAACATAATGCTGATAACCCAGCATGAGTTTGTCGTAATACGGTGTTCGATCAAATTGCTTGGACATATTCTGTGGCAGATATTCCAATTGAATTTGATCATCCATTTCAGCTTGCAGAGACACTGATTTAATTTCACCCGGACGAACCACTTGCTCGGCAAACTTTTCGAGCAATGCTGCGCCATTTTGAGTAGGTTGTTGCGCTTGAATAAATTTCGCCATTTGACCAATCAATGCACCCGCTTTAAAACGGCGACTGGTGAGCAGATTCACTCGATTTTCGGCTAAAGCCGGGACTTGTTGTAAATCTGCCAGCACCGAACCGACATCAACTGCGGCCAACTGATCTGCATCGCCCAATAAAATTAACCGCGCATGATCTGGCACCGCAGACAGCAACATATTGGCTAGACTGAGATCCAGCATGGAAGCCTCATCGACTACAATCACGTCATAGGGCAAGGGTTGTTTGGCATGAAAACGTGGCTGATAAGTCGTTCCCAAACCCAATAATCGGTGAATGGTAATCGGATTGAGTTGTTTTAAATCATCAGTAACCAAATCCTGCAACTTTTCATCATTCAGCGAGTTTTGCAGCGCCTCTTTCATACGCTGTGCAGCTTTACCGGTCGGTGCTGCCATGGCAATACGAATATTTGGCATCGCCTGATTCAGCACGGCAATAATACGTGCCAGCGTGTAGGTTTTCCCCGTCCCCGGTCCACCAGTAATAATATTTAACCCTTGCTTCGCCACCATACTCAAGGCTTGAATTTGATGTGGATCAGTCAATAAATCGGGATAAGATGAAATATCAACAGCTTCAATACTTTGTTGTTTTAAACGTGCCACTTGCTCCGCCAAAGACTGTTCTAGCGCCCAATAGCGATATAAATACAAACGATTGTCTTCATAAACAAAAGGCGCAATCTGCTGCTGTATATTGGACACCTCAACCACCAAATCATGCAGTGAGTCGGTTTGTGCTTGAGTTGCAGAAATACAACTATCGCCCTGTTGAATCGCTGCAAGAACCTGCTCAATAATGTCGCTTGGATTTGCGTCCGATGATGCATGACTAAAGGGTTTCTGGCGAATAAACTGACTCCAAGTGCTGATCCATTCAGCGCTTTGGTCATCTTTGTATTGTTTATTTTCCACACAGTTATCCTCAAAGTTATCCACAACTTAATCTATTGTTTAAAATCTATTAATTTTGACAAATCAGGCAATTTTGCTGCTTTTATCTTCAGCGAAATAGCCCAAAATAGCATCAAGCCGCAGTACAAACTCGGCATTCGGCTTCCAGTGATAAAAGCCCTGTTCAGCCTGCCCATTCATGCCACGCAAAAACAGATAACTTGCACCGCCCAAATGCTGTTCAATGGCATAGTCCTGCATGTGTACGGTTAAATAACGATGCAAGGCCACCAGATAAAGGCCTGCCTGCAGCCAGTAGCTGGCTTGAGACATACTCTGTCTAATTTCGCCATCAACATAATGCGATTGATCAGTGCCTAAAAAGTTACTTTTATAATCGGCAATATGATATTGCTGTCCATCAAAATAAACCAGATCGATTGAACCGGTTAAATACCGCGCGGAATTGGCCTGATTGAAATCCAGCATGTCAATGCCATGTTCTGCGTACAGTTGATGAATACGTTGAATTGCCAAGACATGATCTGACAATGACAAATAGAATGGAAATTCAGCCAGAAATTCATGTTCAACCAGCTGATTCAACTGGAAATCCTGATGCAAGGGTGTGGCTAAAACCTGTTGCAACCATTCACTCATCCAGCCAATCAGCTGCTCTTCATCCTGCTGCTGAAACTCTTGCTCGTATTTATTTGAGAGTTCTAACCATAAACCGGGATAGTCATTTTTGAAACGGCGGCGAATCTCCAAAGGCCAGTCCTGCTGATCTTTGAAATCAATATGTTCAAAAATTTCGTGCAAAAAGGTTCCCGCTACGGTTCCCATCGGAAAATTACGCTTGATCCATGACAGCGGTTGAGTCGCTACCGTCGCAACCGATGCAATCACGTGGATTTCATCTGCCGCGCTGAGCATTTGCTCGGTATTCACCGCTAAGGCATCCATGGCTTGTTTACGGGTTAAATGTTGAGCCAAGGCACTGAAACTGGTTTTGGAGCGTGGATAAAAACGCTGCTTGGGAAATTCTAGCGCCTGTAAAGGTAAAGCTTGTTGTTGCTGCTTGACCTGTAACCTGATCGGCTTGTCATTCAGCAAAGCTTCTTCTGTACTACCCGGATGAGCAAAAACTTGCGCTGCTTGTCCGCGCCAGAACGCCAAACCATGATTGGATTTACCGTCCTGATCCTGCAACATGGCATAGACACGATGACTGGCTCGAGTGAGTGCCACATACCAAAGCCGATGTTGCTCTGCCACAGCACGGGCATTATGCTGATCAATTGCGTCTTGTTGCAGCAAGTTCTTGTCACTCACCGCAACCACACGCTGCACTTCAACTTTTCCTGTCACCGGGTGCACATGATCTACAGTCGAAAAATTCAGGGTTTTGTTCATTTCCCTAAAGTCTTTATCAGCACCGAGTAAAAAAACAATTTTAAATTCCAGTCCTTTGGACTGATGAATGGTCATCAGTTGCACACCTGCCTCATTCGACAGTTTGCGCTCCAGTTCCCACTCGCGTTCCGCCGGTGATTGCAGTTGTTTCAAATACCAGTGATAAAGTTTTTGTGCACCTTGATATTGCTCACTATGCTGACTGAGTAATTCAGTCAGATGGCGCAAATTTACCACTGTGCGCTCATTATCCCGGCTTTGCGTTGCAACCAGATTTTTCCAGACCTGAAACAGATTTAAACAATACTGCCATGCGGTTAAAAAACCCTTTTCCAGCCACATTTCCCGAATGCAGTCGAAGTCATAAATAAACTGGCTCAAGCCATCCGCCTGAGCTTCAAGCTGAATCAGTTGCTGCAAATTAAAGCCCAATAATCGGCTGAGTAAGGCCCGCTTGATTTTGCCTTCATCATAGGGATGCAGAATGGCTGTCAGCACTGCTCCAACATCTTTGGCGACCTGATGATCAAAAACGCTACGTTTCGACGGGCGATTGACCCGAATGCCCAAACGTTCCAATTCATATTGAACCTTATCCAGAGCATCATGGTTTTTCGATAAAATCGCGATGTCATTTTCAATCAAATATTTGGGGCCAGTTTTTTCTGCCAGATAGAGTTTTTCTTCAATGCCCTGATTAAGCAAATCCCGAATTTTCCATGCCACCTGAATCGGCTCGGCTTTTTTATCGCTCAATTGCAACCAGCGTAGCGGTTGATGATTTTCACCCTGTCCATCCATAAGCGGAGGATGCGCACGCACACCTGCCTCCACCGGACTGTAAAACACCTCTTCACCAAAATCCATCTGGCGTTGAAATAAGGCATCGACCGCTTCCACCAGCGCTTTAACTGAACGATGGTTATGTCGCAAACTGTATTCCTGACCTTGCTTGGCCAGCACATCGGCGCGGGCCTTGTTATAGGTCAGCATGTCGCCGCCACGAAAGCCATAAATCGCCTGTTTCGGGTCGCCGACCATGATCATGCAGCCTTGCATATAGCGCTGCTGATCCCGCCAGATTAGCGCCAGCATATCATCCTGATCCTGATTGGTATCCTGAAATTCATCCACCAAAATTAAGGGATAATGGGCCTGCACAAACTTGGCAAAACGCAGTCCTTGCTCGCCTTGCAGTGCTTCCGACAAAGTTCGAATTTGCTGGGCAAAAGTGGTTTCACTTTTCTGTTGCAGTACTTGCGGTAAACGTTTTTTGACTTCGCGGCTTAAATAAAACTTCAAATAAGCATCCAGTAAATCCAGATCTATATTCAGTTTCGACAAAGCCTCACAGAAACTTTTCAGTGCTTGCATCACTACATGCTGCTCAAACTGATGCAGCACATCTTCAGCACATTTATTCAGAACTTTTTTAGTCGCCAGATCGGTCAGATTTTTTAAGGTTTTTTCAAAATGTGGCGCGAATAAAGCATAACTGCGCTGTTCAGCCAAAGCCTGAATAAAAGCCGGTAAATCATCACACAAGGTGCGTTGCATCAAGCCATCAGTACGCCATTTTTTACCAATCACCGAGTGATATTGTCCATCAGTCGAATAGTATTCACTCAGGGTGGGAATCAGGCTTAAATCCAGCTGAATAAAGTTATCCAGCAGTTGTTCAAACTGGTTTAAATCCAATTCTGGCGCAGTGACTTCCTGAAACTGTGCCGAAGCAAAGTTCAAAGTATTTTCCACCACAGGAACATAAGCCTCCTGCGATTTCAACTTTTGATTAAGCAGCAGATAATCGACCACATTTTGCGGTTGTAACTGAATCCATTCACGTAATACATCATGAATCAGCTGATGAGTATAACTCTTGGCATCATCGGTAATATCGGCCCGTTCAATCTTGCCGCTTTCAAATGAAAACTCACGCAATAATTTCTGGCTAAAACTGTCCAGCGTTCCGACAAACAGCTCATCCAGCTGGTCAATCACCAGCTTTAAACGCTCGCGGGCAAAATCTACCCGCGTGGCATAATCGCTCAGCACTTTTTGAAATAAAGGATCGGTTTCAGCCGCAATTTTGGCCTGAATTTCAGCCTCGGTAAGTTTTTGGCAGCTTTCAAAATAACGTAAAGTCTCAACCAGACGCAGCCTTATGCGGTTTTTCAGTTCGGCTGCAGCAGCACGGGTAAACGTCGTCGCAACCACCTGATTGGGCAAATACTGATTCAGGAATATCCGCACCATCAAACTGGATAAGGTGAAAGTTTTCCCTGTGCCGGCCGAAGCCTCAATCCAGTGCAAACCTGTGAACTGCATATCCGCAATCGGGTTAAAGGATATCCTTCTTAAGCTTTGAGGATGATTCATTTGTTTTTATTCCTCAATGACTTGTTGATGCCAGAATACCGGCTGATAAAGCTGATAGGAAAATTGTGCGCAGGCATCTTCAAGCAGTGCGGTCGCATCCTGCTCCTGTAAAATAAACTGCCAGTCCCGGTGCATTTTGGTCGCTTCATTATCCGCAACCGAAAAGCCCGTGAATTTACCATCCTCATGCCAGTCTTTATAGATCACATCCATATCATCAATGCACATCTGGTTCTGTTCATTGGCTTGCCAGTCATGCTGTTTGTCTTTTTCAGCAATTTTCAGCAACAAGGCTGCCGGTAAAACCAGCGGTTGGCTTTGCCCGTATTTCCAGGCCGCCAGCCAGTGATCCAGCCACTCGCGTGCTTTATTCGAGCTGACACCATGACATAAAATGGTTCGGTCACTGAACACCACAATCCGTGCCAGCTTTTCACCGCCCTCACCCATATTCAGATAAGCCAGCCAGAGCAGATATTCCAGCCAGACTTTGGCGCGATGCTTGGCACGTGCACTTGAGGCTTCCAGACTGACCCATTTCTCAGCACTGTTTTTGGGCAGAGTGATGTTCATATAGACATGATCATTGACCTTCCACACCTGCTGCGTGGTCGGGGTGACTTCAGTGGCATATTTTAACAGCCGCGCTTTTAAGCGTTCTTGTTCTACTATACTGATCTGCCAGCTACTGTGTTGTAACTTGCCAATCGGCAATTGATCCATCAGTAATTCAGGCTGTGCCGCACCCTCCTGTTTTTGCAAGAACTGGCGTATGGCATAACGCCCCAAACCATCCAGTAACAACGGTTCCTGCACTGCAGGCAAGTCTTCAGGACGCAAGTTTTCCACACCTAAAGTTTTTAAATATAGCCGAGCCGGGAAAGTGACATCCTGAATCCATTGATGACTGTCCAGCACCTGAACCTCTTGTTGCAGATGTTGATACGGCGTATTTACCCAAGAGGTGCGCTGTCCGGTGGCATGTCGAAGCTGCCCGGCCACGCAGAACCATTGATCCTGATAACGCACCGGTCGAGCCGTTTCAAAACCCACAGGGTCGAAAGGCAATAAAGGATGCAC
This sequence comes from Acinetobacter sp. SFB, assembly GCF_001647545.1. Classification (GTDB taxonomy): domain Bacteria; phylum Pseudomonadota; class Gammaproteobacteria; order Pseudomonadales; family Moraxellaceae; genus Acinetobacter. Next base: position 319,199 of record NZ_LSZH01000011.1, on the reverse strand, counting down.
ATGATAAAGCGACTGCAGCTGTTCAGCTACTTCCACGCCATTAATTTCTACAGTGGTATCCGCTTCGGTATCTGGCTGTTGAGTCTGCACAATAAAGGCCAGATGCTGAACCAGTTCCTGCAACACTGTCGATGGATCACGCACTTCACCGTCATTGATATCGAAACCATTGTAAAATAGCCACAAGTTGTCCTGCGCCAATAAAAGATTATCTAAAAATGCTCCTTGGTCGTCTTCCAGACGGGAACGATCACCCAATTGCGGCTTCAGTAAATCCATCAAATCGAAAGGTAAATGCTGGGTACGATTCGGAAATTTACCGCTATCGAGTCCGAGCATCACAATCAATTTATACGGTACAGGACGAATCTGCCCAATCTGGCTAAAGGTAATCTGTCCGGTCGGTTCAGCATGGTCCAGCTGTGCTTCCAAAGTGGTGTTAATTTCTGCCAGCAAATAAGGCAACGGCAAGCTTAAACTACGCAAGGCATGATGATCGTGCTCATCATAGAAACTGGCCAGTGTCAGCATCCGTTCCTGTTTCTTGATAATTTTATAAACCGCAGTTAAGGATTCCACACCTGCTTCTTCAAACTCGGCAATGTCCTGCATCAGGCGTTTTAGCCATTGCTCCACAGGCACACTTTGGCTCTGCTCATGGGCAATCATCCAGTCACGGCGTGCATCAAAATCCTGATAAATCTGAATCAACTTGGCAATCAGTTCAAAGTCACTTGGCAACACTTTGGCAAAACTGAGCGTGCCTTGAAACAAGGTATGTTCAGGAATAGCTATGCCCAAAGCCAGACGATCAAGCGCAAACTTAAAACTAAACCGGTAGTCCTCATCACCCTCACACAAACTACGCTGTAAATGCTGAGCATCCAGTCCGCGTTTAAAGCCGGCATCAATCAGCAACTGCGTCATGCGTTCAATCGAATTGACTTCTAAAGCGTAGCGCTGCTGGGTGGCACTTAAGCTAAGCCAGTCAGCAAAATCCTCAATAGTAAAACGCCGTTGAATCAGCTCAATCCGTCCGAGAACGGCTTTCCAGGCATTCAGGGCATCGAGCTGGGTCACGCCGGCAATTTTAACCGGTAAATATACACTGTCTTTCGACAGTTGATGATTGCTGCCCGCTTTTTGCTGAATCAGATCGCGTTCACTGGGCGGCGGTGCAAATACACTACGAATCAGCGGTTCAAGTTCAGTCAAACTTGGGCTTAAAACCAAAATATCACTGGGCCTGCGTGGCACATCTTTTGTGCCTTGTGCCAGCCAGTGAATCAGCTGTTCCTTTAAAACTTCCAGCTGGCGCAAACTGGAATGGCAGACATGAATCTGAATCGAATCATCCTGCTTCTCCAAAATATATTGATGCTTTTCCGGCTCGACTAAATACAACACATCCGACTGGATTTTACCGAGCAGATTATCTTGATATTCATCTATAAAGGCATCTGCCCAGACCCCATCTTCGCCTGAAGACAAGTTGGACAACAAGGAAAAATGATCTCGTGCCTGTTTTCCAAAACGGGTCAATAATGGATGGCGTGACTCACGCTGTTCTGCATTGAAATTTAAGGTAAATTCCTGAAAGAATTTTTCAATATCGGCATCACTAGCTTTGGGGTTTTTGGCAATAAAGCGCTCTTTCACCCGTACGTCGTAACGTGCTTTCCAGTTCGGATCGACGCTGTCTGCCCAATATTCTTGTGAAGGATTATAGTGCAAAATATAGATATCAATGTACTGCCCCAAACGGCGTAAAAATTCCAGTTGCATCGGGGGTAAATCGAGCAAGGTAAAAATCACCAACTGTCGTGGCAGTTTTTTCAAGGCCGCTTTACGCGTTTCCGGATTGTCCAGGATTTCCCAGAACATGGCATCAATACTTTGCATTTGTTCAAAGTCCTGATGAAACACTTCCTGCCACAGCCAACGCTGCCATGCTTCCAGTTCACGGGCCTGATTTAAGGTAAATTCAGAAATTTCAGTATTGGTTTTAAAGAACATATCTTCAATGGAAAGTTCTTTGTTCTGCCCCCACGCCTGTAACCAGTTAGTTGGACAACTGCACATATTCGGTGGACAATTTTTCTGGCAATGCCCGCGGTATTCCATGTAATGGCTAAACAGGCGTGATACCTGTTCCGCCACCCAATACAGCATGCCCTGCTTTTTCAGCTGTTTTTCGATGCCCTGTTCCAGACGGTCGGCACTGTCATAAATGCGCTGCACAATTGAATGTAAAGGATGATCGAATGCCAAAGGATTTTGTTCGGATTGAATAAAGCTTTTGAGTGCCTGAAACACGCGCCACTTAATAATAATGCGTGGAATATTAGCTTTACGCACCTGTTCTTTTTGATCGACCAGCACCCACTGATAGGCTGACCATTGAAAACCGCGAATACGATGATGAAACTGGGTGTTGGCACTGATGCCTTTTTGTTCGGCCAGTTTTTGGGTCAGCCACGTTTCCATCGCATGTGATGGCACAATAAAATGCTGGGTTTGCAGAACCTGAAAAGGCGTACTCGCAGGCTTATTCACGGTCGTCAGCATGGCATGTACCAGTACATCAATACGCTGACTTTGAATCACATGAATTGCCATAAATGAGCTACCCCTTGAATGTTAGAAAATGAAATGCCTACAAAACCATAAAAATTATTTACTATACATCTGCATCTGTCTATGTCACTTTTAGATTTAGGCTCGAATCAAAAATATGTTTGAAATTCGTGCCTTAATAATGATTGAATATAAAAACCAACACCAAGTTCAGGGTATTTACATTATGAAAATAGATACAATTCCAGACTCAATAGATCCAACATTAAATTTGGAAACCATTCGTGCAGAATGCTTAGAACTTGTCAAAAAACGTGCTTATTTTTCTGCAGGTGCTGCCGTTGTGCCTGTTCCGTTTCTGGATGTTGTCATCGACGTCGGAATTTTGTCACAACTCATTCCAGAAGTGAATGCACGTTTTGGTTTAGCTCCCGAACAAATCAGTGTCTATGATCCAGAAACAAAACAAGTACAGTGGAATGAACTGCGTAAACGTGGAGTCGAATTCTCAGGTTTGGTCGTGGCACGTACTGCGGTGAAAAAATCCCTGAACAACGTGGCAGCCAAGGTCATCACCAAACAGGTCACTAAATTTATTCCTTTAGGCGGACAACTTATTGCGGCAAGTTTGGGTTATTTTGTGATGAAAAAAGTGGCCGAAGCGCATGTAGAAGAATGTTACAAAATTGCCAGTGGCATTCAGCAAAAACAAAAAGCCCATGTCGTGAATTAACCCCCGCTGCAAAATCTTACATGATCAAGGCTGCTTATAATCAAAAACAATCACAAAGCTGAGAGCTTATTCTGCCCTCAGCTGCTTTAAAATGGCACGTAGCACTTCTAAACGTGCTGTGTTTTTATCATTGTTGGCAATAATATACCAGGGTGCATAGCCACTACTGGTTCTTTCAAACATATCTGCTGCTGCAGTTAAATATTCATCCCATTTTTCACGATTGCGCCAATCATCAGGGGTAATTTTAAAGCGTTTATGCGGGGTTTCTTCTCGCGCTTTAAAACGCGCTGCTTGTTCATCCTTACTAATCGCCAGCCACAACTTAACCACCACCGTCTGGCTATTGACTAAATCTTTTTCAAAACGATTGATTTCATCATAGGCCCGTTGCCATTCGACCGGATTAGCAAAACCTTCTACACGCTCAACCAATACCCGCCCATACCAGGAACGATCAAAAATGGTAATATCCTCATCGGTCTGTAATTTATTCCAGAAACGCCATAAATATGGGTGACGCAATTCATATTTTTCAGGTGCTGCGATGGTGTGAATATCATATTCACGTGGATCAAGATTTTTGACAATGCGTTTAATCGCACCGCCTTTACCTGCCGCATCCATTCCTTCAAAAACCACAATGGCTTTTCGATCATCAAAACGCAGGGCTTCGGCCACTTTTAAGGAGAGTTTTTTTAACTCTTTTTTATAGTCTTCATTACTTGCGAGCTGATTTTCTGGATGCAATAAAATCTCTGGAACAGTCGCCTGCTTCCACTTGGTTTTGGTTTTGGCCCGATGTTCCGGGCAATGCTCCAAGGCAGCTAAAATGATTTGTGCAAACTGCTGATCGCGTAATTGCTCATCCTCACACTCAATCACCGTCCAGTCATCGGTGAAGCGCTGGCGCAGCTTCTGCAAATTGTCATATTGCTTTTTATTGCGCCAATCCAGACCATGGAGTTTATGCCAGTGCACTTCACTCGGATCCATATTGTCGAGTCGCTTCTGCAAGGACTTCCATGGCAAATCAAACCAGACTTTAATCACATCGACATGATTGTTTTTTAGATCCTGCTCAAAGGCACGCATATCTTCAATGTAGGCATCAAACAGCGTTTCATCTAATGGCTCGGACACATGCAAGGCGGTGACCAGCAAATCACTGTACCAATTGCCAAACATCACCATGATTTGACCTTCAGCAGGAATAGAAGGAGCATAAGGCTGCCAAAAAGTTTGCTTCTGATCCAGCATAATCGGTGGGTCAGCTTTGACACGCAAATAACGAGGATCGACCCATTCACGCAGTTGCTTCACCGACTCCCCTTTACCAGCCAGTTCAATTCCATTGACTAAAACCAGCACACTTTTGGCATTTTTTTGGTCACGAGTATTTTTTAAAAGATACTGCGCTTCTATCAGCTTCAACGAGAGCTCATCTTCATCCATCAACTGACTTTCTATTTTTTCTGCAGGCATATTATTCTCTAGTCTATTGTTCTTCATTGCAGTATAGCGAAGCTCAAAACCACCCAACAGAGCAAGATGTTCAGTTTATGTTGCACAGAATTGCTTATTACGACATCAAACTGACCTATTTAAAATCATTTTTCTATCACTTTGTCATAGCAGCTTTGCCAATCTCCCTCTAAGATTTAGCCATCTAAAAAATAATAGAGACGCATGATGTCTAAACTGGCTGCACTGGATGAGTTGTTAGAGTTGTACTATCAATTGAATTATCATCAAAATCCTGACGTTTTCCAGCGTCTGCAAGATGTGCAAGCCTGGCAAAAACAGCGCATGCAAAACACCCATGTGCAACAGTTTGCAGAAAAACAGAATATTTTAATGTCTGAATATTTTCTGAATCGTCTCTATGGCGGTCCGGATTTTGACGCTTTAGCAGGGCAAATTGCCCGTTTAAGCAAATATGCCCACAAAGCAGAAAAGCTGATTCCGGAAAATGCCATTAAAACCGGTACCTCTGGGGTGGAACTGGCAATTTTGGCGGTGCAACTGGATGAACAAGTCGCCATGCAACTACTCGAAGACTATCATCCCTATGAAACTTTAAACGATGAGATGATGCGTCTGACGTACCTTAAACTGGATCAAGTGCAACGACGCGTAAAACAGCTCGATTTGCTCGATCAACTCGGCTTCAGTTTAGATAAATATATGCGCTCATTTATGGTCTACACGGCATTTAAAATGTGTAAAGGCGCAGCCCATAAATACAATTTTCAGGTGATGTATGAATTTATGCAGGATGGCTTTTTAGCGATGAAACCGTTAAAGTCGGCAGAGAAGTTCGTCAAAGATTTTACTGCGGTTGAACGTCAAATCATTCATAAAGTTCATGCCGGTGATCCCCATCCCTTTCAATAACTTCATGCTGTGATGGAAATAATAATGAGCCGCGAATAAAAATACAGGACAGATTTCTGTATATTATTCATAACAATTGCATGCTGATTACTGCACAACGTCTTAGAATCTGTCATCATGCAAGCACTGCAACATTAACCCTATTTTTATGTTAGGAGTGACTCTATGTCTAACGAAAATCAAACGCCTGCCTCTACAGCCGAGTCGGCACAAAATACAGACAAAGTGAGTCCATTCTTAACTGAACCCTTACCGCAAGGGACAGCACAAGGTCAGCAACACAGCTTACAACAACAGTTGACCGATACGCCTGTCACAGGTTCAGTACCTAAATACAATCTGCCACGTGGTGCAAACACCGGTAATGTCGGTGAAACCACTCACTTTGGTTTTAAAACGGTAAGCAGCGAAGATAAAGCACAAAAAGTCGCTGAAGTGTTCCACTCTGTCGCGAGTAAATACGACATCATGAATGACTTGATGTCATTTGGTATTCACCGTTTATGGAAACGCTTTGCCATTAACATGTCTGGCGTACGTCGTGGCCAGCATGTACTGGATATTGCAGGCGGTACCGGCGATCTGGCTAAAGTCTTCAGTCGTGAAGTGGGGCCTACTGGTCATGTGGTTTTATCGGACATTAACGAATCGATGCTCAATGTCGGTCGTGACCGTTTGATTGATGCCGGCTGTACCAATGTAGATTTCGTTTTAGCCAATGCTGAAACCTTAGAACCATTTGCAGACAACAGTTTTGACTTGCTCACCATCAGCTTCGGTTTACGTAACGTAACCGATAAAGATGCTGCACTCGCTTCGATGTACCGCGTGCTTAAACCTGGCGGTCGTTTGTTGGTGCTTGAATTCTCTAAACCAGTGTTTGAGCCATTCTCTAAGCTGTATGACCTGTATTCATTCACCGCTTTACCCCTCATGGGTAAAATTATTGCCAATGACTCGGAAAGTTATAAATACCTGGCCGAATCCATTCGTATGCACCCTGACCAACGTACCCTTAAAGGTATGATGGAAAATGCGGGCTTCCAGAACTGTGATTACCACAACTTAACCGGTGGTATTGTGGCGGTTCACCGCGGCTTTAAACTTTAAGGGTTTATGCTATGTGGTCGATTCTGGCACTGGGTGTAGTTGAACGATTAATTCATCATGTCATTGATCTGGATGCGATTAGCCGCATCCAATTAAATGAACTGCAAGGCAAAATGTTGCGGGTGGTGATTGAGTCACCGCACCTGTCTGTCGATGTATTCTTTGACCAGGACAAAGTTCGCTTAGAACCGACCGTCACCGGTCAAAGCGAGACAGCATCCATCTTCGAACAACGCCCATTCGATAAAAATGAACAGATTTCTGTAGCGACTGCCACCTTGCAGGTTAAAAATGTGGTCGAGCTTTTGAAGCTATTACTGTCGGATGATATCGGTAATATTCCGCTACAAGGTGATTATCATCTGTTGCAGGATATTCAGCGCATCATGCAACAGGCGGAACCAGATTTAGCTGCGCATTTAAGTCCTTGGATTGGTCCAAGTCTGGCACATGAACTGGGTAAAATTCAGCTTGCACCGAAACATTTAAAACGCACGCTTGAAAGCTATGTATTCTTTGCTGAAGATGCATTAAAAGAAGACACCGGTCTGTTTGCCTCACGCTGGCAAATGGATGATCTCAATCAAGACACTCGAATTTTCAATCAAAATTTAGATCGTGCTGAAGCTAAAATTCAACAACTTCAGGCACAGATTGATTCAACTCAAGATTAGGCACACGCATTTATGATTCCGCACGTTTCACGTTTACTTGAACTTTGGCGCATCGCCGCGCACTATAGACTCGACACGTTGTTTCCTGCGGAAGAATTACCTGAAAAAGCCCGTCATGCTTTAAGCCTGATTCGCATGCACCCTGCGGCATGGTCCAGTCGTGAACGTAACAACCCACTCAAGCTAAAAGAAGCTGTAGAGGAAATGGGGCCGCTGGCGATCAAACTGGGGCAATTGTTATCTACCCGTCGCGATTTGATCCCACCTGAACTTTTACAACAGCTGGTTTTATTGCAAGACCGGGTCAAACCCTTTGACAACGATGTTGCCAAAATGCGAATTCAGGAATCATTGAAAGCCGACATCAACACTCTGTTTTCCCGTTTCGATACTCAACCGCTTGCTGCGGCTTCCATTGCTCAAGTGCATACTGCAGCCTTGCATGATGGTCGTGAAGTGGTGGTAAAAGTCACCCGTCCAAATATTCGTCAGCAAATCTTACAAGATTTTGAAATTCTCGACTGGTTAGGTGCGGCCTTAGAAAAGCGTCTGGAAGCTGCACGGGCGTTGCATCTTTCTGAAATTATTCAAAACTACCGTCAAATTATTCTAAATGAGCTGGATCTGACTTTAGAAGCCGACAACACTCGTCGTATGCGCCATTACTTCACTGGTTCAAGCATGATGTATGTGCCTGAAGTCTATATGGATAGCAAAGATGTGATGGTCGCTGAACGCATCACCGGTGTACCAATTTCTGATATTGCGACTTTTGATCGCATGGGCATGAATCGGGCGGACTTGGCAGAGAAAGGGTTAACCATTTTCTTCACCCAAGTGTTCCGTGACAACTTTTTCCATGCTGACATGCATCCGGGCAATGTCTTTGTTGAAACCATTAATCCAAGCAATCCACGCTTTATTGCACTGGATTGTGCAATTATGGGCGAGCTGTCTAAACACGATCAAATGACCGTGGCACGCATGTTACTGGCAGTGATGAACAGCGACTTCATGCAACTGATTTTAGTGGTGCATCAAGCCGGCTGGATTCCACCGGGTACGGACCAGGATGCTTTAGCACGTGAAATGCGCCGTACCGTAGGGCCAATGGTCTCCAAACCAATGCATGAGCTGGACTTTGCCGGCATCCTGATTCAGGTGATGGATATTGCCCGTCGTTTCCATCTGGAAATTCCACCACAGTTAATGCTATTGCTGAAAACTTTAGTTCATGTCGAAGGTTTGGGTACAGACCTCTACCCTGAACTGGACATTTGGAAACTGGCAAAACCGATCCTCACCGATTGGATTAAAGCGCAGATGAATCCGCAGAAGAACCTGAAGGAATTGGGACAAAAAATCCCTGATCTTCTGCTCGGTGCACAAGACTTGCCAAGCCTGATGATTGACAGTTTAAATGGTCTAAAAAATCAGTCCGCTTGGCACTCCAAACAGTTAAATGAATTGCAAAGCATGCGCTTGCAGATGGAACATCAACAAAAACGCAGCTGGATTTTTGGTAGTTTGATGGCGATCTTATTATCGATTGCGATTATCGCGCCGTGGTATATTTCGATTCTGCTGATTGCATTATCAAGCTTGCTTGCTGTATGGCGAGTATTTAAGTAATTACTTGATTATATTTTTAAACTATATAAGTAATCCGAGTCATGAATAAGCCAAAACTGGAAAAAGCGATTTTTAGCATCATCAGTTAAATGATTCTACTAAACTCACACCTTTAATCATCCGCCTGTCTTAAGCTATATAAATTGATACGAATTTATTCTGTCCAATTAAAGACTTTTAGGCATTTGGAACTATAGGTTAAGACGATTTTAAACAGAGTAAAGTTCTGAAACCATTTTATCTAACAAAGCTCTTGCCAACACACAAATACAAGAACAATCAGGGAAAGAATTAATCCGGAAACTTATCTCCATGAAGACTACTTCTTTAGCCGAGCCTTGAAAAAATTAAAGGTTCATTTTAAAAGTCACCACTGAAATATTTAAAATTATTTTTCAGATCATTATGTAGTTATGGAATCTATTAAAAGAATAGGTCATTTATTAAAAATAAGATGAGAGTGAGCTGAACTGCCTTATAGGAATTAAAGAGAACTCAGATAAAATATTAAAAGTTATTATATTTGTCCACAATACAAGATTTATTCTTAAGATTTATTTCAAATAAGTAAAAAATGACTATTATTTCAATACAAAAAATAACAATATGAAAAATATACTAAAAAAAACAAAACCCTCTTAAAAAAATAAAAAAAAGATACAATTTAGCTATTATTAAAATTTAATTTAAAAGACTTTTCTTAAAAAATAAGTTAAAAAACATACTAAGAAATAACTTTAAAAAAACCGTTACAAAAACCAGGAAATATATACTATGAAAAATCAGGCATTAAAATGGTCAACCTTGGCATCTGCAATTCTATTAACTGCTTGTGGTGGTGGTGGAAGTGACGGTGATTCTCAGCCCCCTTTTACCCCTAAAACTATTTCTGGTACAGCTGTGGATTTTTATTTAGCTGGTGCAGATGTTGACTTTACTAACTCAGCTTGTAAAGAAGTCTATCCAGATCTTAAAACAGATGAAAACGGTAAATTTACTTTTAAAACGACAGTAAATTGTCAAGAAACCGGTTTTATTATTACCGGCGGTGTTGATACGGTTACCAAACTTCCATTTGCTGGACAGTTAAAAGTTAAACCGATTAATTATCAAACTGCGTCAAGCAATGAAATAGTTGCCAGTCCTTTAACGACTTTGCAGGCTGAATTACCTGCAGCTGAATTTCAAGATTTGCTTAGTAAGCTAGGTTTTAATCTGGATGAAAATCAAGATGTAACTACATTTGATCCAATTGCTGACGGGTCTAATAATGAAAAAGCAGCAGTATTTGTATTACAACAAATTTTAACTCAACTTGAAAATTCTGGTTTAACGCTTCAGCAAGCTGCCCGAGCTATTCAGACCGCTTCTTCGACAGAACCACTTATTAGTAACTCAGGCGTGAATTCTAGTGTAGTTACAGCCGTGTTCAATGCTGCTATAGCATCCACATCCGATAACAGCGTTCAACAAGCTTTAGCCGCAAGTCAAACCAACGTAGAGTCTGTTACTACTATTATCAATACAGCTCTCACTTCAACTGGTAACTCTAATTTAGAAGATTACTTAGCTACAAAACCTGACATTGTTGGTAACATTCAAGAGCAACTTACTCCTGCCCTTTATGACAACATTGACATAGCCGGCTACGACATTACAAGTATTATCAATTCCAAACCAAATAGTACTCAACGTCTAGTTATTAATAAGACTTCAATTGATTCATTAGCTAAAGTAAAACTCAATTTAAACAAATCGGCTGCAGGTACAGACTCGATTAAATTAGGCTTTCAAGCTACTGCTACCATTGGTCAGAATGGTCAGCCTGAAACCTTGACCGCTTATATTAGCAAGGTAAACGTTTCATTTGATAATAGTACTTTCATCAGCAAAATTATTGTTCCGGCTGGCGCTATGATTGAAATTGAAACAACTTTGGCAAATTCACCGAAGGGTTCATTTGAAGTTGCACAGGATACTGAGTTTACAGGTGATTCAATTTCTCTCTCAGATCTAGCAAATAAATTCACAGTTTTACGTCAACCTTATAATGACTATAAGACTTTGATTGCTGCGAGCAACCAAGTTAATGCTGACATATCAGTGTTTGTAGCTCCGACTCTATATCCAATTTCTGCAACTTTGGGATTAAACCTCGGTACATTTGCTATTCCAAATAAACCTGAGACTGCCTTCAGCGGTATTACCACTACAGGTTACTTTGTAACTCAATAATCAAAAATCAAAAAAGCCAGTGATTCGTCACTGGCTTTTTCTCTCACTTCCTATTTGGTAATTAAAGTTGAAAAATCAATCATTACTTTTTATTTCTGTAGCATTTATTATTTCTAATACCTATGCCGCACCCGATGATTTGTTTTTACAAGCCACTCTTGCTAAAAATAAACTTACGACTAATGTAAGTCTAGATTTAGTTAACGATACTGTCGACTTTTTAGATTTACGAGAAAGCGAAGGTGTTCAAGGAGATTCAGGAGATTATATCGGTGCCCATATAAATGCCCAGTATCAATTTCATCCTGAATGGTCTATCAATGCTGACTATTGGCGTCGAGAAATTGAGTTTGGAAAAGACACCAACAAGTTGAATTCTGGGGCCTTAGGTATTACTTATTTTCCGGAAAGTCTTTCGACTGATCGATCTAACCTTGCTTTTAAACTTTCTTTCTGGGGCAATCAAGCCGATGAGGTTTCAAAAACATCCCCTACCAATGTTAATGGCCGTACAATTAATGAGGTAGTTGTTTCTAATCCACGTGACACTCAAATTCAACTAGATACTATTTATACGCATAAAATTGACTTTATGAATCAAGTGAATTTAATTGGTTCTTTGGGATATAGCAAAGTCAAAGTTGATGCATTGGATTTTATGGTTCATTTGACAGGCAATGGACGGGACTGTAAAGCCAATATCAATATTGATTCGAATAATCAGTTAACTGGAAAACCTATTGGTCGATGTCTTATTGATGGTCTAATCATACGAGATATTGATATTGGAAATTATGCTGATCGATTTGATCTTGATGTCCAAAAAGACCTCAACTATGACAGCTACTATGCTTCTCTAGGCGGTTCTTGGAACTGGCGTTATCAAAACTTTGAAAGCCAGCTTGCCTACCAGTACCAACGCTTGTGGCGCAATAATATTGATGATCGTGTTGCTAATTTTGGTAATCAAGCGATTAAAGACAACCATACGATTGGTGCCAAGTTCAGTTATGACTTTAGCCCTAAACTGACAGGTTACCTACAAGGTCAGATTTTCCAAAATAACTTAATTGGCTATGTACCCTTCTTATATAATGGGGTCACTGCTTCGCGTTTAGATAAACGTTATGGATTAGCTTCTATTGGCGTTCAATATCACGGTTTTTAAGCTTCGAAAAAGCCTGAGTCCTTCAGGCTTTTTCATTATCTATATGACTGTAGAGTCACCTTTGGTCACTTCTCACCATTGTTGCTGCCCCATGACAGCTTAAAATAACAGCACACTTCTATATTTAATTATAAATTATGACGCAAATCCTGCAGAAACGTCCGCCTGCATTGAACTTACGTGCAGGTCATCTCGCACGCCAATTAATTGAACAAGAAGGTTTACAAGCAAGCTTTGTCGACATTATTCCCGGCGCCGCAGGTGGGCCTAAAGGCATTGGTATTCAGGGGTTGGATCAGGCCATTTTTGGCAATTTTTTGCCGCAAGCACCGCAGCGCAGAACTTTGGTTGGGTCATCAATTGGTAGCTGGCGTTTTGCCAGCATGCTGGCTTGGGGTGCTAAGGAAGGGACTGAACGTCTTTCCGACCTCTATACCAACCTGTATTTCCATAAAAAGATGTCGCGTCACGACGTCGGTAATATTTGCCGAGGCATGTTGATCGATATGATTCAAGGCAAAGAACAACAGCTGGTGGACCATCCTGACTATCATCTTGCAGTGATTTCAATTAAAGCCCAACATATTTTCCAGAGTGATCACTCCCTGCCCTTACTGGCCTCAGTGGCCGGCATTATTGGCAGTAATGCGATAGGTCGTAAACATAACCGTCTGTTTATGCAACGTGTCATTAGCCAACCCTCATCCGGTCAGCAATTTAAAGTAGACGATGACTTTGTTACCCATTATCAGGCTTTAACTCAGGAAAATGTCACCCCTTGGCTCATGGCTTCTGCATCTATTCCAGGAGTTATGGCCGCGATTCGGGATATTCCCGATGCGCCTAAAGGCAGCTACCGCGATGGTGGGTTAATTGACTATCACATTGACCTGCCATTTGAAAGCCAAGGGATTGTACTGTATCCACATTTTAGTGACAGCATTACTCCCGGTTGGTTCGACAAAATGTTTAAAAACCGTAAAGCCAATCCTGAAAATCAGGCGCGCACTTTACTGCTTTCCCCTTCCGCAGAATATTTGCAATCGCTACCACTGGGACGCCTGCCCGATCGTAAAGACTTCACTCTAAAAGGTTTAGATCAAAAACAGCGCATTCAAATGTGGAACCAGTGCGTAGCGGAAAGTCAGCGCTTGGGGGATGAGTTTCTAGAAATGGTAGAAAAACAAAACTTGCCGCAGTTTATGCAGGATTTATAAATCACTTTGAGTTAAGCCTATGCATGGATGGGCTTAATTTTAAATAATATTTCTCAATCAGTTGGTTTTTGATAATTTTTTTTGCATATAAAAATAAACAAACACTTTTGCACGAAAAAATATGCACCGTTGTGATGAGTCAAGTAAATGATCATGGGTATATTTTTTTCTCAAACACTTGCTAATCACGTACACTATATAGCTGCGATTTTTATTCGCTCTTTTCCATTTTGAATATATTTTTGGTGAAATTCTCATGAACAACGTGCAATGGCTCGATGAAGTAAAATTTAACGAACAAGGTCTGATTCCTGCCATTGCACAGCATCATCAAACCGGCCGTGTGCTTATGGTCGCGTGGATGAACCGTGAATCTTTGACCTTAACAGCAGAAAAAAATCAAGCGGTTTACTTCTCCCGTTCACGCCAGAAATTGTGGCATAAAGGTGAAGAATCCGGTCATTTCCAAACCGTACATGAAATCCGTTTAGACTGTGATGCGGACGTGATTGTGTTACAGATTGAACAACACGGCGGCATTGCCTGTCATACCGGTCGTGAATCATGTTTCTACCGTAAATTGACGGCAAACGGCTGGGAAATTGTCGATGCACAATTGAAAGATCCAAGCCAGATTTATGCTGACAAATCTGTTCATTCACATAATCCACATACGCTGGCCATGAATGCATCAACAGCCCAATCCGAACAAGTAGAAGTTTTAGATTACTTGGGTCAAATGATGACCGAGCGTAAAGCAGCAGATCCAGATTCATCTTATGTGGCCAAGCTTTATCACAAAGGCTTAAACAAAATTTTAGAAAAAGTCGGTGAAGAAAGCATTGAGACTGTTATCGCAGCCAAAGATTTTAAAGCTGAAGCGACTGCCGATAATAAAAATGACCTGATTTATGAAGTGGCTGATTTATGGTTTCATACCATTGTGATGTTGGGCTATTTCGATCTTGAACCGCAACTGGTTTTAAACGAACTTGCACGTCGTCAAGGCTTATCGGGATTGGTTGAAAAAGCCAATCGTCAGCACTAAGCCGATGACTGTACCTAATTCGCAAAAACCCAGTGCAACCTATGAGCAAGCCATTGCCATAGATAATGCGCGTTTGGGCAAATCCTTTAAAGTAATTGCTTATGCAGGCACAGGTAAAACCACCACTTTACAAATGATCAGTGATGCCATGCCCGAGCGGCGTGGCATGTATCTGGCTTTTAACAAAGCCATTGCCTCAGAGGCGCAAAATAAATTTCATCGTGGGGTCGACTGTCGCACCTTTCACTCGCTGGCTTTTCGCAGTGTGCCGCGTGGCGTGACCGACAAACTGCGTTTACCGCGTTTAAGTCCAAGTTTCATTGCCAAAGAGTATCGATTGCAACCGATTACCCTGCGCCGGATGATGGGCGGACGTTATGAAAAATATGTGATGATGCCCAGTCGTCTGGCCAGTCTGGTTGCCAATGCAGTCAGTTATTTCTGTTCGACCAGTTCGCAATACCCTGCGCCTCGTCATCTTCAGGCGCCCAGCTGGTTACATCCAGATGATATTGATGAATTGCAAAAACATCTTTATCCCGCGATTGAACGGCGCTGGTTAGAGTCGATTGACCAAAATCATCAGGCCGGGATTGGTCACGACATTTACCTTAAACTTTGGGCCTTGTCTGAACCGAATATCCCCACAGATTATGTGCTGTTTGATGAGGCACAAGATGCCGACCCCCTGATGTTGGGGATTTTGCTGCGCCAAAAAAACACCCAAGTGATTTATGTCGGTGATGCCCATCAACAGATTTATGCATGGCGCGGCGCAGTCAATGCCATGAAGCAACTGCCCTTGCCTGAGTCCCGCTTAACCACTTCATTCCGTTTCGGTGAAGAAATTGCCTTGAATGCCAATGCCATTTTAGGTGCTTTAAACGAAACTGTTCCTTTACTCGGCAATCCGCATCTGCATTCTAAAGTGGTCAATAAACCGCATACCAAACAACGTGATGCGATTTTGTGCCGTACCAATGCACGGGCGATGGAATTGCTGCTTGCCGGTTTGCTGCATGGTGAAAAAGTCAGTTTGCAAGCCGATCATGTCAAACTGAATCGTTTTGTCGATGCTGCCAGCATGCTGAAACAAGGTCGCCGGGTCACCGATGTGCCTGAACTGGCGTGGTTTAATTCCTGGCATGATGTGCATGAATATTGCGAAACCAATGATGGCAGCGATATTAAACCATTAGTTAAACTGGTCGATGATCACGGGACAGATCCACTTAAAAGAGCCTTGGCAAAAATCACCCCGATTGGACAAGCTGACTATATTATCTCTACAGCACACAAAGCCAAAGGTTTGGAGTGGGATCGTGTACATATCGAAGATGACTATCAATTTAAGGTCAATGAAAAAGACCATAAAATTAGTGACGAAGAGTTAAGATTACTTTACGTGGCCTGCACACGTGCTAAAGTAAGTTTAAATATTCACCACATTTACGATCTGGTTCAACAACTGAAAAAGCAAATGCCATTATCGCTGCGTAAAGCTGTGGAAGAATAATTTCAGCTCATTTCGCCATGCAGGTGTTTTATGAAAATCGAATCTGTTCAACTCAAACACGCACTGCATTTTGCTGATCTCAAGCTGAAATTTAACGACAAACCCATCACCCTGATTATGGGCGATCAAGGTTCTGGCAAAACCGCAATTTTAAAACTCACTTATCAAGCCCTGACCTGGTTTGCCGCACGCTATAAAGACTTTCGTGCTGCGGGTGTGGTGATGCTTGATCAGGACATCATGTTTACCCGGCTGCAATCCAAAATTGATATTCGGGTTCGAATTCCCAATGATATTGGCACGCTAACCGAAGCCAGTGAGCCACAAGACAAGGCGATTTCTGACTGCGACTGGCAGTTATATAAGACTTTAAATAGTCATGGCATGGGCACCAGCAAAGCCGAAACCCAACAATTGGAAAACCTGGTCGAACTTTATCAAAATGCAATCAAGCATGACCCGCTGCAAGGCTTGCCGCTCATTGCCTATTACCCTGCAGAACGCTTTGTCAATGAAATGAATCTTCAAAGCAAGAATAATCCGGCCGTTTTCCAGACTTCATCTGCTTATGAAATTTCAACTGTTTCTTATACGACCTTTAGCCGTTTTTTTGAATGGTTACGTGAAATTAGTGATATTGAAAATGCCCAGATTGCACAGCTGTTTCAACAATTGCTGTCCAGTCCATCCATCCAGAAAAATAAAGATAATGACTTCCTGCAGCAATTGGTCAATGCTCAAAAGCAAATGAACGCACCCAGTCTGGATGCATTAAAACAGGCTTTAAATACAGTTATTCCTGCCTTAGAAGATATTTATATCCAGTACCAGCCCAAATTGCAGTTGATGGTGAGTTATCAAGGCAAAACCATGCTTTATCAACAACTCTCCAATAGCATTAAAAACTGGATTGCCTTGGTCGGTGATATCGTGCGCCGCTTATGCTTGCTCAATCCGAACAGTCTATATCCATGCCTTGAAGGGGATGGAATTTTACTGATTGATGCGATTGATCATCAGCTGGACCAAAATACCACGCAAGTGATTTTACAGCGCTTGCATCAGGCTTTTCCGCGGCTACAAATTATTGCTACCGGCAACCGTAGCGAATTACTGGAACATGCTGCTGACTATCAATGTTTAAAACTGGAAAATAAACAGATCTTTGAGATGCAGTTACAACCGTTGCAAGACAAGTTTGATACCATTTATGAGAATCTGGTTTTTAATGAAGAAGTGATTGAAACAGATCCCTTGCCTGAACCGGAATTAGAAAGCCTCACGCCACAAAGCATCTTGCGACAGATTCAACAATATTTAAGCCCCGAACAACAAACTGAATTGCTTCATTTATTGAGTCAGCAAGATGATACGTCTTCGCCCCATCCTCTGCCCTAAAGCAAAAAAACGAATTTAATCACAAAACAGATTGGATATTTCAAAGCGCTCTTTTCAAGAATTATTTTTAAGGATTTATCTGTTTAAACACTCAACAGCCCGAAACAATCGATGAGCGTATAATAGCTTAGGTGTGCGCAAAAAGAATTGATGTTGTTTTACTCATGTAATAAAATCAAATATCTTTAAAGTTTTATAGTAAAATCCGATTTTACTATCGCTTTTTACAAGTTGCGCAACACAGCTTGTTTTTCAGTTTTTTGAATTCAATTTGGCTTTCAAGATTGAGAAGTTTTGGATCGCTCCTTGTGGTTCTGTAGTCCTTGAAAGATAAGATTCACCCTTAGGTTTTACCAACCTAATCACGACAATGGATATCAGTGTGCTACCGATTATTATATTGTTACCGTTAGTACTAGGCACAACCCTTGTCTCGTGGCTGAAAAATTTTTCACGCGGGGTAACCGCTTTAGCGGCAATTGGTGTCAGTCTAAGCAGTCTCATCTTGTTATTGACGCAAGCAAAATATGTTTTTAATGGTGGAACCATCACCCAGAGCTGGTCATGGTTACCACAGTTAGGCATCGATTTAAGCTTTCGTCTGGATGCCTTAGGCCTGTTATTTTCTTTGCTGATTAGCGGTATCGGTACCCTGATTTATATTTATGCCTATTATTATTTAAGTCCCAAAAACTCCCTAAGTAAATTATATCTCTTGCTCATGCTGTTCATGGCCGCAATGCTCGGGATATCACTTTCTAATAACTTGATGTTATTGCTTACCTTTTGGGAACTGACCAGTATTTCATCCTTCCTTCTGGTCGGTTACTGGAGCAATTACGAGGCTGCGCAACGCGGTTCGCGTATGGCACTGACCATCACCGGGATGGGCGGTCTGTCGATGCTCGGTGGCTTTATTCTGCTCGGTCAAATTACTGGAACCTATCAGATAGACCAAATTTTAATGATGACAGAGAAAATTCAAAGTCATTCACTGTTTGTTCCCACGCTATTGCTGATTTTAATAGGTGCATTTACTAAAAGTGCCCAGTTTCCCTTTCATTTTTGGCTGCCCAATGCCATGGCGGCACCGACACCTGTATCGGCATATCTACATTCGGCCACCATGGTCAAAGCCGGAATTTTCCTGCTGGCACGTTTTACCCCCATTTTTGTCGGTGCAGCGCTTTATCATAATATTGTGACTTTTGTGGGATTATTTACCCTGTGTATGGCCGCCTTTTTTGCCATTTTTAAGGAAGATTTAAAAGGCTTACTCGCCTATTCCACCATCAGTCATTTAGGTTTGATTGTTTGCCTGTTAGGGATTGGATCACCGCTGGCGATTGCCGCAGCCATTTTCCATATCATTAACCATGCGACCTTTAAAGCAGCATTGTTCATGATTGCCGGGATTATTGACCATGAAACTGGAACCCGTGATTTACGCAAGTTAAATGGGATCTGGCAACTATTACCGTTCACTGCAACCCTGACCATGATTACTGCGGCCTCTATGGCTGGCGTACCGCTGACCAACGGTTTCTTGTCTAAAGAGATGTTCTTTACTGAACTACTCGCCAATCTTTCTGGGCCAGTGATGATTTTCTCGGCGGTTATAGCAACCCTCGCGGGAATCTTTGCAGTGGCTTATTCGGTACGTTTGGTTCATGGGGTCTTTTTTGATGGTCCGCTAAGTCGACAAGTTCCCAATCAAAATGCACATGAACCGCCTTTTGGCATGCGTGCACCTGCGCTTCTGCTTGCAGTTTTATGTATTTTAGTCGGTCTGGCTCCTGCCCTTTTGGTTGAAAAAATTGTCAATTCAACTGCGCGTGCCAGCACCCAGATGCCTGACTTCGCCGGCACACATCTAGCCATCTGGCATGGCTTTAACATGCCTTTGGTGATGAGTATCATTGCCCTGCTCGGAGGAATCATTTTCTATTTCGCTTTTGCCAAAAATGGCAGAATCCGTGAAATTGATCTTGATCCTATGCTCGGTAAGTTCCAGGGCAGAATCCTGTTTGATTTATTTTTAAAGCACCTGTTAATCAATTCACGTAAGTTAAAACGTAAAACTGAAAATGGTTCGCTGCAAAGCTATTTAACCTGGATTGTACTATTTAGTGCTGCCTTACTGGCCATGCCCCTGATCAATCAGGGACTCACCACAGGTACACGTGAATTAACGCATGCGCCTGCAATTGCGATTGTGCTTTGGCTGCTCTTGTTCTCTGCCTGCTGGATGATGTTGTGGTTCCATCATGAACGGATTAAAGCGGTGCTGATTAGCGGTGCTGTCGGTTTAGTGGTGACCATGGTTTTTGTGACCTTGTCTGCACCGGATCTGGCCTTAACCCAGATTACCGTCGATGTGGTTACCACCGTACTGTTGTTGATGAGCTTGTCATTGCTGCCACAGCTTACTCCTTATGAATCCAGTATTTCACGTCGCTGGCGTGATGCACTAATTGCTATTGGCGGCGGTCTCGGCATTGGCTGGATTAGCTGGTTAATTCTGACCCGGGACCACAACTCGATTTCATGGTTCTTCATGCAACAATCGATTCCACTGGGTGGCGGCACCAATGTGGTCAATGTAATTCTGGTCGACTTCCGTGGCTTCGATACTTTTGGTGAGATTACCGTACTCGGTATTGCTGCCATTGGTGCCTTATGTTTAATGGATGGCATGCGTACCCACGGTACAACCATCACACAAGGATTAACCTACCGTTTTAATCCCTCTCCATTGATGTTCCGTATTACTGCATCATGGGTTTTACCTTTGGCCCTGGTGGTGAGTTTATATATTTTCCTTCGCGGTCATAACTTACCGGGTGGCGGATTTATTGCCGGCTTGATTACCGCTTTAGCTTTAATCATCCAATATATTGCCTTGGGTCAAGATCAGGCAGAACAAATGCTGAAAGCACAGGCTGGACGTTTATATGAAATCTGGATTGGTGCTGGCTTAATAATTGCAGGATTGACCGGATTAGGCGCGTGGTTGTGGGGACGTCCATTCCTCACCAGTGCACACATTTATATCTCACCACCGGTTTTAGGTGAAATGCACCTGGCTTCTGCTGCTTTATTTGATGTCGGGGTCTATGTCACTGTTGTTGGTGCAACCATGCTGATGATTTCAGTCTTAGGTGACTCACGTCACTCCAGTATGGCTGGCCCGGTACTCAAGGGAGAAGAAAATGATTAGTATCGAATTTTTACTCGCCTCGGCTATTGGATTACTGGCTGCAACGGGAATTTATCTGATTTTACGTGCCCGTACTTTCCCTGTGGTTCTAGGTCTCGCCATGATTGGGTATGCGGTCAATTTATTCCTGTTCGCGATGGGACGCGTTCAGATCAATGCTCCGGCGGTTCTGACCGAAACCACTAAAGCCACCGACCCCCTACCCCAAGCTCTGGTATTAACCGCCATTGTCATCGGTTTTGCGACCACAGCCTTTATTGTGCAACTGGCTTTGCGCAGTCGTTATGAAACAGGTACAGATCACGTGGACTCCAAAGAAGATATTGTGCCGATTGACTCGCGTGAGGATCAGCCTTAATGAATGCTGTCATCCAGTTTTGCACTGAACACACCCCTATTTTTATTATTTTAATTCCAGCTTTTACTGCTTTTTTATTGGTGCTTCTAGGGAATCCAGGCGCAGGAGCATTATCAGAAGACTGGCGTCAACCATGGCGTCGTGGAATTAGTTACGTTTCTTCGATTCTAGGTTTAGCCACCGCCATTTTCTATTTGATTTTGGCCAGCAGCGGACAAATCAGCACCTATAATTTAGGGGAATGGTCTGCACCCTTCGGGATTGTGTTGGTATTAGACCAACTCTCTGCATTAATGATCGTGCTGACCTATGCCTTGGCGACCCCAATTTTATGGTATGCCAGTCATGAATGGGATATACGTGGCCGTTATTTCCATGCCATGTTCCATTTCTTGCTGATGGGTTTGTGCGGTGCATTCCTGACAGGCGACTTGTTTAACTTGTTCGTTTTCTTTGAAATCTTGTTGATGGCCTCCTATGTGCTGCTGGTACACGGGCAAGGCAAAGCACGTTTTCAACTGGGCATTCATTACGTCACCATTAACTTACTGGCCTCTGCCCTGTTCCTGATTGGACTCGGGATGATTTACGGTAGTGTCGGCAGTTTGAATATGGCAGATGTCGCGCGCTTAATCCCTCTGCTAGAACCGGATCAGCATAAACTTGCCGTCGCGGGCGGCTTATTGTTATTTGTGGTATTTGGGATTAAAGCCGCCATGTTGCCGGTTGGTTTCTGGTTACCGAAAACCTATGCCGTGGCAACAACGCCTGTTGCAGCAATTTTTACCATTATGACCAAGGTCGGCATTTATGCGATTCTCAGAATTAACGGCACCGTTTTTGAAGATGATTTAAGCCACAGCATTTTGGCAAACTGGTTACTGCCGATTGGTCTCCTCACCTCTATTTATGGGGTAATCGGGGCGATTGGGGCAGAACGCTTACGTCGCTTCGTCGGTTTCATGATTCTGTCCTCGATCGGAACCATCTTAATTGCGATTTCATTGTTTAATACTTTGGCATGGGCTGCGGCACTTTATTATTTAGTGCATAGCACCCTGATCGGGGCGGCATTTTATTTACTCTCGGGCTGGATTACTTCCCAACGTGGCGTATTCAAGGACCATTTCAATATTGCACCGCAAATGAGACAACACAAAGTGGTGTCATTGGTGTTCTTTTTAATTGCCTTGATGATGGCCGGTTTACCGCCATTCAGCGGTTTTTTGGGCAAAGTTTTTATCTTGCAAGCCACTTCACATTCACCTTATCAACTGGTGATTATTATTGTGGTGCTGATAGTCAGTTTACTCAGTATTATTGCCTTTACCCGAATTGGCTTTGTGCTGTTTTGGCGTGCCACCGTGCCTGAAGACAATCCAAATAAGGAAGAGTTTAAAACCTATCAAGCCTTGCCTGAACAATCGCCTACACGGAATGATAAAACCATCTATTTACTGCTTTCAGGTTTAATCGTATATATGATCTGTGCCGGCCCTATTCAGCAATATATGTTTAATACGGCTGAACAAATGCAAAATAATGCATTGTATGAATCAATAATTCTGCATAAAGACAATCTTGATCAGGTGATTAGCGTTCAACCTTATGATCCTGAAATCCTGCCTGAAACCAAATATGGCGGTGAAACGGTTGATCCTAATGCGCATTTGATTCCATACATTATTGCTAAAAAGACGCTACAAGGTGAACATATATCCGAGTATAAACAACGCCAAATCAAGCAACAGCAAATGCAGCAACCTGTCCATCCGGATGATGCCAAGCTCAAACCTATGGAGCCTTAATTATGCAAAAAACATCGTTCTGGGCAAATTGGTTACCGCATCCATTTGTATCGGTGATTGTGGCTTTAAGCTGGATCATGCTGGCACATAGTCTTGATGCAGCAACACTGCTTATGGCATTGCTGCTCGGGATTCTGATTCCGCGCTTGGTAAGTCCCTTTATTACCCGCACCCCCAACATCAACTGGGGGCTAGCTTTAAAACTCTTTTTTGTGGTGCTGTGGGATATTATCCTTTGTAATATTAAAGTCGCTAAACTGGTTCTTGGACCAACACGTAACTTGCATCCCAAATGGTTCCGGGTACCCTTAGAAACGCAGCATGAACAAGTCAATGTCTTGCTGGCGCTGATTATCACTACTACTCCGGGTACAGTGACCGCAGGAATTGATGATGAGCGCGGTGATATTTTAGTACATGCCTTAAGTACTGATAATGCTGAAACAGACATTCTAGAAATTAAAAATCGTTATGAAAAGGCACTCATGGCTATTTTTGCAGTGGACTCAGGAGAAGATTCATGAGCATTTTGCCTTATGCACTAGGTATAGGTATGGTAGCCATTACCATCTCGATGTTTCTTTGTCTGGTTCGTTTAGTTATGGGTCCATCCATTGTGGATCGTCTTCTAGCCTTGGATACACTATTTCTAAATGCCACCTGCCTGATGGTGTTCCTTGGCATTTATTGGGCAAATAGCTCAGTATTTGAAGAGGCTTTACTGGTTGCCATGCTGGGCTTCGTATCTACCGCAGCGTTAGCCCGCTACTTTACTACTGGCCATGTGGTCGATTAGGAGAAACAGCTATGCAACTTGCGATGGAAATCCTGGTCTCAATTTTTTTATTGATTGGCTCATTCTTTATGTTGGTCGGGGGCATTGGTATGGTTCGCCTTCCCGATTTATTTATGCGTCTGCATGCTCCGACAAAATCCAGCACTTTGGGACTGGGTAGCTTCTTAATCGCTGCCATGATTTTTTCAGCATTTCAGGGCCGTTTTGGTTTTGCCGAAATTTTATTGACTTTACTGGCGTTCATTACCGCACCTGTATCTGCAAATTTAATGGCGCAAGCCGCACTGCATCTACGTTTACGCTCAACCGGTGGTGAAGTCCCGGAAGCGATTGAGCGCCCTTTACCTTGGCAACGCAGCCGTCGTCGTGCTCCAACTCAAGACAAAAATAACTCACATGATGATCCAACCTAAACGGAGGTTAGTTCCTTTATTGTTTCAGTTATTTAGCTATATTCAATTCAGCATAATGCAATGTCCTAATATCAAGCTTGCTCTAAACAATGTTTCAGCACATAAAAAAGCCACCCGAAGGTGGCTTTTTTATTAGATCAATTATTCATCATCTTGCTTTGCTTCAGCAGGTGGTAAATCCTTCACTGCTTCTGCAATCAGACCGAACATATAATTGCCGTACGCATTGGTTTTGTCATAATGGAAACGCAAACGTGGCGTAATACGTGTCTTGATACTACGACTCAATTCGTGACGCAAGAAACCAGATGCTTTGTTGAGTACATCCAAAGTTTCTTTATTTGCGGCTTCGCTTTGCTCATCACCAAGTTCACGACCCATTACAGTCACATAAACTTCGGCATATCCCAAGTCTGCGCTAACTTTCACCGCAGAGATGGTCACCAGACCACCTAAGCGTGGATCTTTAAGCTCTTGACGAATCAGTTCAGACAACTCGCGCTGAACTGAATCCCCCATACGCTTAAGACGTTGACTACCCGCCATTAAAGACTCCGTTTAATCAATTGAACATCGTACACTTCGATCTTATCGAGTGCTTTGATGTCTTTATAGCCTTTCACCGCAAGACCACATTCCATACCGGCACGAACTTCTTCAACCACTTCTTTATAGCGACGAAGAGATTCAAGCTCACCCTGGAACACCACCACGTCATCACGAAGGACACGGATTGGTTTATTACGGTGCAGCATACCTTCAAGAACCATACAGCCCGCAGCCGCACCGAATTTGCTTGAGTGGAATACTTCACGTACTTGAGCTACACCAAGAATCGTTTCACGATGCTCAGGAGCCAACTTACCGCTCATCGCTGCTTTCACGTCATCAATTAATTCATAAATGATGCTGTAGTAACGAATATCAATGCCGTCTGCATCCGCTTTTTGACGTGCAGTCGTATCAGCACGTACGTTAAAGCCAAGCAGAACTGCTTCAGAAGATTCAGCAAGAGTTACGTCTGATTCAGTGATTGCACCAACGCCAGAACCGATCACACGAACGCGTACTTCATCTGTTGCCAATGCTTGCAATGCTACGGTCAATGCTTCCAAAGTACCGCGTACATCAGTCTTAAGCACCACGTTCACATAAGGCACATCTTTTTTGCCCATAGATGCCATGATGTTTTCAAGACGCATTGCACTTTGACGCTCAAGACGTTTTTCACGTTCACGTGCCATACGTGCATCAGCCACTTCGCGTGCTTTCTTCTCGTCGTTTACAACAAGAACTTCGTCACCCGCCATTGGCGCTTCAGGAAGACCCAAGATTTCAACTGGAATCGAAGGTCCTGCTGATTTAATTCGTTTACCGTTTTCATCCACCATCGCACGAACACGACCATAAGATGAACCAGCAAGGACTAAATCGCCCACATTCAATGTACCGTTTTGTACAAGAATAGAAGCAACCGCACCACGATCTTTATCTACACGTGCTTCAATGACCACGCCTTGTGCAGCACCTTCTTCAGATGCTTTCAATTCAAGCATTTCTGATTGAATCGAAATAAGATCAAGCAGTTCATCAATACCTTGACCAGAATGTGCAGAAACCATGGCTACAGGTACGTCACCGCCCCATTGTTCAGGTACGATCTGTTTAGCAGTCAATTCATTCAATACGCGATCTGGATCGGCAGATTCTTTATCCATCTTGTTGATTGCAACAATGATTGGCGTACCTGCAGCACGAGCATGATCAATTGCTTCTGCAGTTTGTGGCATTACACCATCATCAGCAGCAACAACCAGAACCACGATATCAGTCGCTTTCGCACCACGTGAACGCATAGCAGTAAACGCTGCATGTCCCGGTGTATCTAAGAAAGTGATAATGCCTTTATCGGTTTTAACGTGATATGCACCGATATGCTGTGTGATACCGCCCGCTTCGCCTGCAGCCACTTTGGTACGACGAATACGGTCAAGAAGCGATGTTTTACCATGGTCAACGTGACCCATGATGGTTACAACTGGTGCACGAGTGGTTTGAACGCCACGCGCTTCTTCAGCTGCTTCAAGTAAGTTATCTTCAGCTTGAGTATCAGAAACTAGAACAGGGTTATGACCCATTTCTTCAACCACAAGTGCCGCAACTTCTTGCTCAATCGCTTGGTTCTGAGTCACAAGCTCACCCATTTTCATGAGTGATTTGATTACTTCACGAACCTTGATCGCCATTTTTGCAGCTAAGTCAGCGACAACAATGGTTTCACCAATTTCAACATCATAAATTTGTTTCTTAACTGGTTTTTCAAAGCCATGCTTGTTGCCTTGGCTGGTTTTCAAACCACGTTTAGGCTGTTTACTGAAGCTTTGCTCTTCTTGACCACGACGTCCACCTTTTTTCGGTGCACGTGCAGTTGGCGTATTGGTACCACGTTTGATTTCGCGGTCTTCTTTCGCAAATGAATCTTCATAAGCCTGACCAACAAGACCAGCGGCCAAAGGCGCATCATCAACAACACGGATGGTTGCTGTAGTGTCTTCTGCTGAGTACTTAGTCGCCATTTGACGCATTTGTTCAAGCGTACGCTGTTGCGCTTCTTCAGCTGACTTACGACGTGCTGCTTCTTCAACTGCTTTTAATTGCGCTGATTGAGCTTCACGTACTTTTTTCTGTTCAGCTGTTTCAACTTGCTTAACCGTTTGTTTTACAATCGGCTTGTTGTTTGACTTGCGTGTCACGACAACAGCAGCTTTAGATACTTCTTGCTTGTCGCTGGTTTGCTTCGCAGCGGCGCGCATAGCTTCTAAGGCTTTACTAGCGTTATTTACACCAATTTTTGGAGCATCAGCAGTTTTCGCTACTGTAGTTTGCTCAGGTGCAGCTTTAGCTTGCTCGGCTTTAGCCAATGCTTCTGCTTTGATCTGTTCAGGATCGGGCTTAACAAATGTATGCTTCTTACGAACTTCTACATTAATTGTTTTCGCCTTACCTGATGTACTGGCTACTTTAGCAGTACTGGTTGTTTTACGTTTCAACGTGATTTTTCCTGCATGCCCATCGTCTTGACCATGAACTTTCTTTAAATGGCTAACGAGGGTATTTTGTTGTTCAGTGGAAATAATATCTTCAGCTTTACGTTGCGGCAAACCTGCGTCACGAACCTGCTCTAGGAGCTTCTCAACTGGACGTTCTACGCTGAGAGCTAACTCTTTAATCGACTTGTCCGTCATATATTTCCTCCTAGTTAAACCATGATTCGCGCGCTTTCATAATAAGTTGACCTGCTTTTTCAGCACCTAAACCTTCAATATCTTCAATATCGTCAGTTGCTTGGTCAGCCAAATCATCTACTGTTACCACACCGCGAGCTGCAAGTGCATACGCGATTTCCTGTGTCATCCCAACCATTGCAACGAGTTCTGCACTTGGTTCTTGGATGTTTTCTTGTTGTTTTAATGCATCTGCCAATGTAATTTCTTTCGCACGGCTTTGCAATAATTCAACAGTTTCAGCATCAAGTTCAATTTCATCGAATGTTTCAGCTGGAACATAAGCAATCTCTTCAAGAGAAGTAAAGCCCATTTCAACCAAAGCCATTGCCAAATCTTCTTCAATATCAAGACGTGTTACAAACAGGTCGAGGTATTGTTGAGCTTCATTTTGTTGACGCGCGTAGAATTCTTCTTCGAGCATCATATCCAATTTGTAGCCAGTCAATTCAGATGCTAAACGAACATTTTGCCCTTGCGAACCAATGGCACGTGCCAACTGATCCGTTGCAGCGAAAATGATATCTGCGCTATGTGCATCTTCATCAATCACAATACTGGATACATCTGCAGGCTCTAAAGCACTTGCAATGTATTGTGCTGGATCATCAGACCATACCACTACATCAATACGCTCACCGTTCAATTCTGATTGCACTGCCTGGATACGTGTACCACGCATACCAATACAAGCACCTACAGGATCAATACGATGATCGTTCGTTTTCACAGCAATTTTAGCACGAACACCCGGTTGGCGTGCAGCTGCTTTAATTTCGATGATTTCTTCAGAAATTTCAGGAATCTCTTTCGTCATCAAAGCAATCAGCATTTCAGGACGTGCACGTGACAATAATAATTGTGCACCACGACCTTCACGATTCACGCTATATAAAATGGCGTTCATACGTTGTTTCGGGCGAAGAATTTCTTTAGGAATCATTTCTTCACGAGCAAGATATGCTTCAGCATTGTCACCCAAGTCGATAATAAAGCCATCTTTGGTTTGTTTTTTCACTTCACCGTAGATGAGTTCACCCACTTTAGATTCGTATGCATCAGCAACCAAAGCACGCTCAGCTTCACGAATTTTTTGCACAATCACTTGTTTCGCAATTTGTGCAGCAATTCGACCGAAGTCAATCGACTCCACTTCAAGCTCACGAATATCACCGATTGCCCATTGTTCCGGGTCAAGATCCGAAATCGCATCCTGACAAGCAGGCATTTCATGATCTTCGTCAGCTACCACTTCCCATTGACGGAAAGTACGGTAATCACCGGTCTTACGATCGATTTCCACACGTAAACGTGCTTCTTCTGCATGAGTGCCTTCGTAAAATTTCTTTTTAGTCGCAGCAACTAAAGCTTGTTCAAGCGCTTCAAAAATTGCATCACGACTTACACCTTTTTCGTTACTAACCGTTTCTACTACGGTAAGAATTTCACGAGCCATAAGTCACCTATTCGTTCAGATTCTTATTGATTGAATGAATTAATCTTGAAAGATCAAATTTGATTTGTCGATATTGTGACTGTCGATTTCAAGTACGTGCTGATTTTCAACTTCGACTTGAATAATTTCATTCTCAAGATCAACAGCAATCAGTTTCGCTTGGAATTTACGACGGTTCTCTACAGCACTGATCAGACGTAAAGCAATTTGCTGCCCAATATAGGCAGGCATTTGCGCAAGTTGAAAGAAAGGACGATCCCAACCTGGAGAAGACACTTCAAGTGAGTATTCGCCAGAAATTGGATCATGCACGTCAAGCATTGCACCTACTTGCTGGGTTACGCGAACACAGTCTTGTACGCCAATGCCCTGACCTTGTTCAGGCTCACCATCTTCATTCATAACAGGTTGCGTGTTATTTTCGTTGGTTTTATCAATATAGATACGCAATAAAGAACGCTTACCCTGAGGAACAAATTCAATTCCCCAAAGATCTACATTACAAGCTTGCACTGCAGGAGTTATAAGGTCTTGGAGTGCTTGAGTTTTATTTGATAGCTTCATTTACTCTCGTCATTGTTGTGCGATTCAATGGTCAATATGACCAGTTCAGACTAACTCAACTATATTAGTAGTGAAACATGACAATTTGACCAATGGATGTCGACACTACACGATAGCCAATAAAAAAGGGCGTAATCGCCCCTGTGTACACAGAAAAACCAAAGTCCACTGTGCAAAAAGGCCCACCATGTTTGTGAGCCTTTTAGAAACTTGGTAGCGGGAGCTGGATTTGAACCAACGACCTTCGGGTTATGAGCCCGACGAGCTACCAGACTGCTCCATCCCGCAACAACGTGCAAAAATTATATACAATTCACTGAGCATTTTCAATCAAAAAATGTTCAATGGTTGCTTGATTAGGTTGCACCCTAATCAAAAAGTGGTAGCGGGAGCTGGATTTGAACCAACGACCTTCGGGTTATGAGCCCGACGAGCTACCAGACTGCTCCATCCCGCAACAACATGCAAAAATCAATCACTATTTAAATACTATTTAAATCGCCTATTTAGTTTGCTTCTAAATAGTATTGGTAGCGGGAGCTGGATTTGAACCAACGACCTTCGGGTTATGAGCCCGACGAGCTACCAGACTGCTCCATCCCGCATCAACAGATTTGCTGCACACACCAACTTATGTTCTGGATTACAAGTTGGTGCGGAAGGGGGGACTTGAACCCCCACGCCCGAAGGCACTACCACCTCAAGGTAGCGTGTCTACCAATTCCACCACCACCGCAG
Source organism: Acinetobacter sp. SFB (assembly GCF_001647545.1). Taxonomy (GTDB): domain Bacteria; phylum Pseudomonadota; class Gammaproteobacteria; order Pseudomonadales; family Moraxellaceae; genus Acinetobacter. The sequence continues at coordinate 288,857 of NZ_LSZH01000011.1, read as the reverse complement.
CTGTGTCGCATTCTAGTAGCATCAGGTCCAAAAAGAAAGGACTAAATTGCGTTATTGGCCAGTTTTCGGTGCGACTGGCGAAGTTTCATTCGAATTCGCCGGCGCAGTCGTCGTGGTTTGTACTGATTTCAAGCTATAAGCATCTGTAGTTTGTTTTTTGGCAAACACCGCTAAAGTTAAACTGGTCACAAAGAATAAAGCCGTCAAAACGCCAGTTAAGCGAGTCATGAAATTCGCTGAACCTGAAGCACCAAATACAGTTGCAGCACCGCCGCCACCAAATGATGCGCCTGCATCTGCACCTTTACCATGTTGTACCAGAATCAATACAATCATTAAAATGGCTAAGATAATATGTACCACCAGCACAAAAGTTTGCATGCTGAACTCCTAATTATTTTGTATTTGCAAAAGCCTGAGCTATTTTATAGAAAGACTCTGCATTTAAAGATGCACCGCCAACCAGCGCACCATTAATATCTGGACAGGCGGCCAACTCTACTGCATTTTCAGCTTTAACACTACCGCCATACAAAATGGCGATGCTTGAACCGAAGGATGTGATTTGAGTTAAACCTTCACGAATTTTGCCATGCATACCCTGTGCATCTTCGGGTGAAGCAGTTTTACCGGTGCCAATTGCCCAAATCGGTTCATAGGCAATTACAATTTTTTGCCACTGTTCCGCTTGAACAACCGCAGAAATATCACAGATTTGTTGTAATACCACCTGCTCTGCTTGACCATTTTCACGTTGTTCCAGGCTTTCACCTACACAATAAATAATGGTTAAGCCTGCATTTAAAGCATTTTTAACTTTTTCATTGAGGATTTGCGCAGTTTCACCAAAAATTTCACGGCGCTCTGAATGACCGATCAGCACAAAATCAATTTGATGATCTTTCAGCAGTTCAGCACTTACTTCACCAGTATATGCCCCCGTACCCGCAATGCGCGAAACATTCTGCGCAACGGTATAAACAGGTCTAACCGAACTGGCTAATTCTTGCTGAACACTTGCCAAAGCTAGCATCGTAGGCGCAACACCTAAATGACAATTTTCTTCTTTAATTTCATTATTTTGCAATAATTCTTTAAAGTCATTTAACAGCGCTTTGGCGTCTGCCTGCATTGGGTTCATTTTCCAATTGCCAACAACCCAAGGAGTAATAGCCGAACCCGACATACAGTAACCTATTAAAAACAATTCATTTAACCGCGCACATTCTACACGGAATTCAGCATTTTTTAGAAAATTTTCACAGGGCTTTTTTAAGCCATTCTTATTTTTTTTGCAACGCCTCATTACCTTCTTAAAATAAACTTCGGCATGGAATTACGACTGGTTCAAAGTTTTATCTGATATTAAGTAGATGACAACATATTCAGATATGGTATTTTTATACAACAAAAGTATAATTTAAAGATACCAATTATAAACAAATTGATTGAGCAGGCATATTAAAGCATGGCAGCATTACAAGGTTCACCAAGATTTACTGGTTTTATTCGCCGTTTGGTTGAAGATGGCTTAGTTTCTGCGGAAAACATGCAGAATGCAGTATTAAGTGCAAAAAAAGCCAATCAAGATATTGTTCCTTTTCTCATTGATCAATTAAAAATTTCGTCCCTCGATATTGCAGAAAAAATTTCTCAAGAGTTTGGGGAACCGCTGTTCGACCTCAGTGTTTATGATTCGGCACAAATTATCCGTGAAGGAATCGATGAAAAACTGATTAGCAAACATCGTGTATTGCCTATTTTTAAACGTGGCAATTTACTCTATGTCGCCACCAGCAATCCAACCAATATGGATGCTATGGATGCGATCCGCTTCAGTAGTAAAATGAATATTGAAGCGGTAATTGTTGAACATCAAAAACTAATAAAACTGATTGAACAAAACTTTACCGAAGCCGATAGCTTTGAATTTTCTGATGATGATATTGATTTAAATCTAGAACAAGAAGATCTCAGTCAAAAAGATGATGAAGATGATACTCAGCAGGCTGATGAAGCACCGATTGTTAAATACATTAACAAATTACTGATTGATGCCATTCGTATGGGTGCGTCAGACTTGCATTTTGAACCTTATGAAAAAAGTTATCGGGTTCGTTATCGTATTGATGGTGTATTACGTCACATTGCGACTCCACCCTTGCAATTGTCCACACGTTTAGCGTCGCGTTTAAAAGTGATGTCCCAAATGGACATTTCAGAAAAGCGTTTACCCCAAGATGGACGGATTAAACTCAAACTTTCAAAAAGTAAAGCTATCGACTTCCGTGTCAACTCCTTACCCACCTTGTTTGGTGAAAAATTAGTACTGCGTATTCTGGATCCATCCAGTGCCATGTTGGGTATTGATGCATTGGGCTATGAACCTGAGCAAAAAGAGTTATTCATGCAGGCGCTGGACAAACCGCAAGGCATGCTGCTGATTACAGGGCCGACAGGTTCGGGTAAAACCGTTTCTTTATATACGGGTTTGAATATTCTCAATCGTGAAGATACCAATATCTCAACCGCCGAAGATCCGGTGGAAATTAACTTGGAAGGCGTTAATCAGGTCAATGTGAATGCGAAAGTCGGCTTAACCTTCTCTGTTGCTCTGAAGTCATTCCTGCGTCAGGATCCTGATATTGTCATGGTCGGTGAGATTCGAGATTTAGAAACGGCAGAAATTGCCGTTAAAGCGGCCCAGACCGGGCATATGGTGATGTCGACACTCCATACCAACAGTGCGCCGGAAACATTGACGCGCTTAAGGAACATGGGCGTACCTTCTTTTAATATTGCCACCTCGGTAAACTTGGTGATTGCACAACGTTTAGCGCGACGTTTATGTCCACAATGCAAAATTCCTGCTGATGTTCCAGAACCAAGTTTATTGGAAATGGGATTTAAAGAACAAGATCTTAAACATCCAGACTTTAAAGTTTATCAACCTGTTGGCTGTTCAGAATGTCGTGAAGGCTATAAGGGTCGTGTCGGTATTTATGAAGTAATGAAAGTAACACCTGAAATTTCGAAAATTATTATGGAAGATGGCAATGCACTTGAAATTGCTGCAGCATCTTTAAAATCGGGGTTTAATAATTTACGTCGTTCAGGATTAATCAAGGTCATGCAGGGGGTGACTTCTCTTCAAGAAGTTAATCGTGTGACCAGCGAATAGATTAAGCATTTAAAAATAAGGATAAATTCATGGCTGTCAAAAAAGCAAAGATGATGCCAACCTTCAGTTATGAAGGGGTTGATCGTAAAGGGGAAAAACTTAAAGGAGAATTACCTGCACGTAACATGGCACTTGCCAAAGTGACCTTACGCAAGCAAGGAATTACCATTAAGACGATTCGGGAAAAGAGAAAAAATATTCTCGAAGGCTTAATGAAAAAAAAGGTATCTACACTTGATATCACTATTTTCACACGCCAACTCGCCACCATGATGAAAGCGGGTGTACCGCTGGTACAAAGCTTTGAAATTGTGGCTGAAGGACTAGAAAACCCCTCTATGCGTGAAGTAGTCTTAGGTATTAAAGGTGAAGTCGAAGGCGGAAATACCTTTGCTGGTGCTCTTAAAAAGTACCCTCAATACTTTGACAATCTTTTTTGCTCACTGGTTGAATCAGGGGAACAGTCTGGTGCCTTGGAAACCATGCTTGACCGAGTTGCCATCTATAAAGAAAAAAGTGAACTTTTAAAGCAAAAAATTAAAAAGGCCATGAAATATCCTATGGCTGTTATTGTCGTTGCACTTGTGGTGACAATTATTTTGATGGTGAAAGTCGTTCCTGTCTTTCAGGATTTGTTTAGCTCCTTTGGTGCAGATTTACCGGCATTTACTAAAATGGTGGTAAATATGTCGGAATGGATGCAGAAATACTGGTTTGTGCTGATTATTGTCATTGGTGCCATTATTGCCGGTTTTATGGAAGCGAAAAAACGCAGTAAAAAATTCCGTGATTTCCTCGATAAAGCAGCGCTCAAAGCCCCTATTTTTGGTGATCTGGTTTATAAAGCCATTATCGCGCGTTTCAGCCGAACTTTAGCGACTACGTTTGCTGCCGGTGTACCCCTGATTGATGCTTTAGAGTCGACCGCTGGTGCAACCAACAACTGTGTCTATGAAGAAGCCGTGATGAAAATTCGCGATGATGTCGCCACAGGTCAACAGCTACAATTTGCCATGCGTGTTACCAACAAATTCCCCTCCATGGCCGTGCAAATGGTTGCGATTGGTGAAGAATCAGGTGCGCTGGACAGCATGCTGGATAAGGTAGCGACCCATTTTGAAAATGAAGTCGACAATGCGGTCGACGGCCTAACCTCGATGATGGAACCTTTAATTATGGCTGTACTTGGTGTCCTTGTGGGTGGCCTAGTCATTGCCATGTATCTGCCAATTTTCCAAATGGGTTCTGTGGTGTAATGCAAGAATTGATTGATTATTTTATAAACAACCCCACTGCACTTTATTTTGCAGTTGGGCTTTTTAGTCTCTGCATTGGTAGTTTTCTCAATGTCGTCATCTACCGTACACCGAAGATGATGGAGCAAGAATGGCGTAGCGATTGCCAACTGTTTTTGCATCCTGAACAGCCGATCATTGATGAAGCCAAGCTTACCTTAAGTAAACCTGCATCTACGTGTCCTAAATGCCATACTGAAATTCGCTGGTATCAAAATATTCCTGTCCTCAGTTGGCTGGTCTTACGCGGTAAATGTGGTTCATGCCAGAATCCAATCAGTATTCGTTACCCTTTAATTGAGCTACTCACAGCAGCCTGCTCATTGGTGATTGTTGCGGTTTTCGGACCGACCCTACAAATGCTCTTTGGTTTGCTTTTGACTTGGATCCTCATTGCACTGACCTTTATTGATTTTGATACCCAGCTTTTACCTGACCGTTACACCTTAACTTTAGCAGCACTCGGCTTGGGCATTAATAGTTATGCCATCTATACCTCTCCAACCTCGGCAATCTGGGGTTATATTATTGGCTTCCTGTGTCTCTGGATTGTGTATTACCTGTTTAAAATCATTACAGGCAAGGAAGGCATGGGCTATGGAGACTTCAAGTTACTTGCGGCTTTAGGTGCCTGGATGGGTCCTTTAATGCTGCCGTTGATTGTGCTACTTTCATCCATGGTGGGAGCAATCATTGGCATTATTCTGCTGAAAATACGTAAAGAAAACCAGCCTTTTGCTTTCGGTCCTTATATTGCCATTGCGGGTTGGATAGCCTTTATTTGGGGCGAGCAGATTATGAAAGTCTATTTAGGACAATAATTTAGGTGAGTAAATGACTTTTATCTTGGGTTTAACAGGTGGGATTGGCAGCGGAAAATCTGCCGCAAGTACATGGTTTGAAGCCCAAGGCATCACTGTTGTTGATGCAGACCTAGTGGCACGTGAGATTGTCGAAAAAGGACAACCTGCGTTACAACAAATTCATGCTGCATTTGGGGATTGGGTTCTGTTAGACAATGGAGAACTGAATCGCCGTGCTTTACGTGACCATATTTTTAAAGATCCGAACGCACGTAAATTACTGGAAAGCATCACCCACCCTGCTATTCGTCAATCCATTATTCAACAACTGCATACCGCAACCAGTCCCTATGCCATTCTGGTTTCTCCCCTGCTGTTTGAAACCAATCAACATGAATTAACTGACTATACCTTACTCATTGATGCAACTGAAGATTTACAAATTCAGCGCGCCAGCCAACGTGATGGCCAATCCATTGAACAGATTCAGAAAATTATTCAGGCACAAATGCCACGTCAGCAGAAACAAAGCCTGGCCGATGATATCGTGCTGAATGACGGACATCTTGACCATTTATATAGCCATTTAAAACCGCTGCATCATGCTTATTTAGAGCGTAGCAAGCAAAAAAAAGCAGCCGATTAAGACTGCTTTTTTTGTTGATCCAGTTGCTGCTGCAAACTGTCTTTATGCATAAGCCAGCGCCACGGTTGCAAAGCACCAATCGCCATACCGATTAAGCCACACATAATCGCCAGACTTAAAGGTTCACCTAATAGCGGCACAGCTAGAATGGCTGCCATAAAAGGAGCCAAAGTCACGATACTGCCGGTCTTGAAAGCACCTAAGCGTTTAATGGCTTCGACATAAGTCAGTGTCGCTACAATCACCACAAAAATACCGTGAAAAATGACCTGCATCAATAAATGGAGCGGCTCAGGTTCGGTTAAATTCTTTGGTAAAAATAGTAAATAAACCGGCACATAAATGATCGCTGACCAGATGGCGACCCCGGCCATAGAATGCCATGCCGAAAGTTTCCATTGACGCAGTAATACGGTAAACACACCCCACCAGATGGCACTTAATAAAAACAGCATGTCGCCAAAACCAAAAGCCACGCCTGTTTCCTGATACATCAAAAAGCTCATTGCACTGATGGCAGCGAGCATAATAATCAGGCTAATCCAGGTATGTTTATCAAAAGGCTGTTTAAACAGGAAAAATCCGGCAAGCGCTGTACACAAAGGAATGCAGCCATTTAAAAAAATAGCTGCATGGGCGGCGGGTACATAATGAAATGCACTATAGGAGGTCAGACAGTATCCCACCCCGCCAATCATCGCCAAAAGAAAAGGTTCTTTTTTGCATAAAAAGGCCAGGTCTTTTTTATAGATCAAGATCGGCATTAAAATACAAAAGGCCAGAGCAAAACGTAATGCCGTGATATCCCAGGCGCTGATCCCCCACTGAGCATTTAAGCGGGACGTAATGGTAAATCCCCCCCAGATACACATGGTAATAGCGACATAGAGATAACCTTGAGACCGGGGAGACATAACCAACAACTTTTAAATTTAGATAATAAAACTACACATTACGTTGACGGCAAGCTTCATATAAAGCCATACCGGTTGCCACACTGACATTTAAACTTTGCAAGTTTCCTGCCATAGGAATGTAAACCGTTTGATCACACTGTGACTGGGTAATTGGACGTAGACCTGTATCTTCAGCGCCCATCACCAGACAGATACCTGTTCCGGTAAAGTCAAACTGCTGCACCGGTAATGCTTTTTCATCCAGCATGGTACCGACAACACGTACATTGAATTCATCTTTGATGTTACTCAAGGTACGTGCAAGATTGGTCACTTGAATAAACTTGACTTTTTCTGCACCGCCTGCAGCAACTTTACGTGCTGTCGGAGTTAAGCTTGCAGAACGATCACGCGATACAATTACCGCTTCAACACCCATTGCCGCTGCGGTACGAATACACGCACCCAAGTTATGTGGGTCAGTGACCTGGTCTAAAGCCAACAACAAGGCTTGAGGATTTTGTTTCAGCAAATCATCCAGATCTTGCTCATTCAGGGTTGGATGAGGACGAACAGCGGCAACTACCCCCTGATGAAAAGGCTGACCTGCCAATTTTTCCAGTTTTTCACGACTGGCTTGTTGCACACTGATACCAAAAGGATCAGCCAAAGCCAAGACGTTTTTTAAACGCTGATCGTCACGACCTTTTAGCGTAAATAAAGTAAGTACACGCTCTGGCTCAAGCTCAAGTAATGACTCCACTGAGTGAACGCCATAGAAATATTCGGTTTTTGCCATGAACGGCCTCTAAAATGTATTTATACAAGGTAAAAAAGAAAAATCCTGCAAAGCTGACTTTACAGGATTGATGCTTAAATCTAGTTTAACTGATTCAGGCTAAAATTTCTTTGCCTTAGTCCGACTTATGTTTAGCCTTCTAAATGACAAACATAATCCAGCACTTCATCGGTCTCAATTTTAAAACGGCTATTGCCTGGGACATAAAAAGACTGCCCTGCACGGAACAATTCACTCTCGATTTTATCCGCGATTTGGACCCGGCATTCACCTGAAATAATTTCCATACGTTCAGGCACATGCGTTTCAAAAGTCAGTGCCTGTTCAGTTGGTAAAATTACCCCTAGTGTCTTTTTTGTGCCATCTTCGAATTGCACGGTATGACTAATACATGAACCGCCGAAGTAAACATTCGATTTTTTGATAACAGAAACATGATCAAACTGATTTGACATGCGTATTCTCCAGATAATGCGCATTTATAATTTTTGATTGATGTAGTTTAAAGAGCTGCATGCCACTAATCAATCGGTGTTTCATACGGCTAAATCAATATTTTACAAATTGTTGCAGTTCTTGTTCTGCATCAATCAGCGCAAGATTTAGCACGAGTTTGCGAGAGTCTAAATCAAGCTTAGCATAAGCACAAATAAGTTTTTGTATTGTATCGACTAAAGGTTTATTCGCAGCCCCAATAAGCAATTTTTGTAGCAAAATAATCAACCTCAACCGAGTAACTTTCTATCGGTCTAAAGCCAAGCGGGCTGACTCAATTTGCTATTTAAAGCCCGCCCCAAGATACCCTCTCAAAAATATCGATCCAAGATGGGTACCCGCAGCAATTGAGTCATTTTTGTATGATCGTGAAACTTGTTTTCAATCAGATGAAAAATATCGCCGCTGAACAATATTTCTGAAATGAACTGGATACACTGATCTAAATCACGCAGAGTATTTGAGCATAACTCACATAAGTTGATCTGTGTAATTCCTATTCTGGCAGGCTTGGCGACATGTTCACGAATAGCGGATTAATAGTGAATTCAATTGCAGCAGATGTTGTTTTTATAGGGTATCTTCGGTAAAAGGTATTTTCATTATAAATATCGGGTAAAATAGTGATGTTTAACGTCATCTTAAAAATAAAGCTGGCTTGTGACCAAAACAAAATTTCACTATCTTAGATTAAAACTTTTCGCAGCCCGGATGCGTTTATGCTGACACACTTAACTCTGATCAACTTTGCTTTAGCCGATCATTTAGCCATTGATATTGAACCAGGTTTCAATGTTCTAACCGGTGAGACAGGTGCGGGTAAATCTTTATTACTGGATGCCCTGTCTGCCTGTTTGGGTGAACGCACCGATACCAATTATGTCCGTTTTGGCGCCGACAAAGCCGATGTCACTGCTGTTTTTAGTTATAAAGAACAAAGTCCCGAAGCTGAATGGCTTAAAGCACATGAGCTGGATGATGAATCTGGCGAAATCCATTTAAGACGGGTGATTTTTGCGACGGGTCGCAGTAAAGCCTGGATTAACGGTCGCCCAAGCAGTTTGGCTGAACTGAAAGAAATTGGTCGTTTACTGGTGCAGCTATATAGTCAGCATAGTCAGCAACAATTGCTGGAACATCCTTATCCCAAGCACTGGCTAGACCGTTACAACAACTTTTATCAACCGGCACAAGATGTCCGGGATGCCTACAGCACCTGGCAAAAAGATATTCGCCAGCATCAAGCTGCATTGGATGCACAAGCGACCCGTAAACAACGCATCGAAACCTTGGAATTACAGCTCGAAGAACTCGAAGAAATCACGCAAATTGACTATAAAGAGATTGAGCAAGAGTTCGACCGTTTAAGTCATCATGAACATATCATGCTGGATTGTAGTTATAGTTTAAATGTACTGGATGAAGCGGAACCCAATATCACTCAGGAAGTTTCTTCGATTATTCGCCGCCTCGAAACGCATGCCGGCCGCAGTGAGCAACTCGCGGAAATTTATAACTCATTACTCAATGCGCAAAGTGAACTGGCCGATGCGACGGCAAATTTGCATCTCTTTATTGACCGTCAAAGTTTTGATCCTGAACGCATGGAAGAACTGAATTCACAACTGGAATTCTTTCACCGTTTAGCGCGTAAATACCGTAGCCAGCCTGAAAGCTTGAAAAAAGAATATGAAGCATGGCAGGCTGAACTTGAACAGCTGCATCAGCTGGAAGATCCTGAAACTTTAGCTGAACAAGTGGAATTGTCTCATCAAGACTTTTTAGCCAAAGCCCAACACTTAGATGAGATTCGTCGCGAAGCTGCGACTCCTTTAGCAAAAAAACTCACCGAACAAGTGAAGCAACTGGCGTTGCCGGAAGCTTATTTTGAATTCAAGTTTGAACCGCTGGAACAGGCGTCATCAGAAGGCCTCAGCTTTATTCAGCTGATGTTTACTGCCAATAAAGGTATTCCGGCACAGCCCTTGGCACGTGTCGCATCCGGTGGTGAACTGTCACGTATTGCTTTAGTCATGCAAGTGATGAATGCGGAAAAGACCGAGTCCGAAGTCTTAGTCTTTGATGAAATTGATGTCGGCATCAGTGGCGGTACGGCAGAAATGGTGGGACGCTTGTTGGCAGGTTTAGCCCAACATGTACAGATTTTATGTATCACCCATCAAGCTCAGGTTGCTGCACAATCCGATCAACACCTGCTGGTAAAGAAGCGCCAAACGGATCCTGCAAGCAGCACCATTATTGACCTGAATGAAGAACAACGTATTGATGAACTGGCGCGTATGACCGGTGGGGTAGAAATTAACGACACAACCCTGCAACATGCCAAGCAATTACGTCAACTTAAGTTTCATCAGGTATAATTTTGTAGGGTAACTCCCATAAAATTATCGGCGAAACTCAATTAGTTAAGTAAGTTACGCATAAAAGCATTATTATTAATTTAATCAGATTTTTCTGATTTTAAGGAGGAAATGGCTTAGATGACTAAACAATATCTAACACATCGCTGTCTGATTGCACCTCCTGATTCAGCCGATGATTTTTTTGCCAGTACGGTCATTTATTTGGTCCGACATGATGAAGATGGTGCTCAAGGCATTATCCTTAACCGCCCTTCCGGTCTTTCAATCAAAGAATTACTGAATGATCTGGAAATTGAAGCGGATAATGTCAATCCCCATGAGGTATTAGAGGGTGGACCATTACGCCCGGAAGCAGGCTTTGTACTGCATACCGGTCAGCCGACCTGGCATTCATCCATTGCCGTGGGTGATAATGTCTGTATCACCACATCTAAAGATATCCTAGATGCCATTGCACATAATGAAGGCGTTGGGCGTTATCAAATTGCCTTGGGTTATGCCAGTTGGGGCAAAAACCAGCTTGAAAAAGAACTGGCACGTGGCGACTGGCTCATCTGTGATTCGGATATGGATTTAATTTTCAACTTACCTTACGACGACCGCTGGGATGCTGCCTATAAAAAAATGGGCGTAGACCGCACTTGGCTTTCATCAGAGATCGGACATGCCTGATTTATCACAACCTCAACTGATTATGGCATTCGATTTTGGTACACAAAAAATGGGCATGGCGGTCGGTCAATCACTGATTGAAAGTGCCAATCCGCTTGCCCTGTTTCCGATGAAAGATGGCATTCCGAACTGGGAGGAATTACTGAAAATTGTGAAACAGTATCAGCCTACTTTATTTTTAGTGGGATTGCCGCTCAATATGGATGATAGCGAATCTGAACTTTCGGCACGTTCACGCAAGTTTGCCCGCCGTTTGCGCCATCAAACCAACATTGAAACTTTGATGGTGGATGAACGCTTGACCACCCGTGAAGCGCGTGATGAACTGGGTCATTATCAAGCCCAAGGTCGCGCAAAAAATCTGTCTGCGGACAGTGTTGCAGCGGCACTTTTTATTGAAAGCTGGTATCGCAATCCTGAAGGGCTTAAGCCTTAGTTTTATGAAACATTAATGATGCAAAAAAGCCATTCAACACTGAATGGCTTTTTTATTGAAATGAATAATAAATTTGATTACTTGGCGGGTTTTTCAATATGAATGGTTGCAGTACGTCCAGCGACAAAAGCCAATTCATTTTTCGGCACTTCATCCAGAACAATTTTTACCGGTACGCGCTGTGCCAAACGCACCCAGCTAAAGGTTGGATTCACATTGGCCAACAGTCCAGAGGTCGAGCTACGTTCTCGGTCTTCAATCCCCGATGCAATCCCTTGCACGTGTCCTTTTAACTTTTCAGAATCACCCATCAATTGAATGGTTGCAGGCGCACCGACATAAATTTTATTCAGCTTGGTTTCTTCAAAATAACCGACAATGTATAACTGCTGACGGTTTACGAGTGCGGCAACCGCTTGTCCCACTTTAATATAATTACCTTGTTGCAGTTCAAAATTGGATAAGGTTCCATCCGTAGGTGCAACCACTTCAGAGCGATGCAGATTCAGTTGTGTCAGGTGCAGATTACTGGTCGCCACTTTAATAAGCGCTTTTTGCTGCACGATATGGGCTTTGGCCTGTGCAATAGCTGCAAGCATTTGTTCATGTTCTGCATGCGATTGATCACGCGTTGCAAACATCTGCTCTTGTTCTTGCTTTGAAATCGCGCCATCCATTAAATTGGAATAGCGGTTGGCATTTTTATCTGCCCAGTTAATATTGGCTTCCGACTCCACCACGTTGGCTTGAGCCTGGGCCAATTCTGCTTCAGCTGCAGCTAAACCCGCTTTGGCCTTGGCCAAATCAGATTTGGCTTGCTCGACATCAATGGCTTGACGGGCGACATCAATTTTAAACAGCACCTGCCCTTTTTTAACGCTTTGGTTATCTTGTACCAAGACGTCAGTCACCAGACCCGATACATCCGAAGACACCTGAATTACATCGCCACGTACACGACCATCACGCGTCCACGGTTCGGAATTGTAATAGTTCCAGATATGGATAATGGCGAAAATCGCGATCAGTACCACTACCAGCAAAACAATCGGTCGGATTATTTTGCGTAGATCAAAGGATGTCATTTCAGGTTTACCTCATTCATTTCAATTTGGGAAGTAGTGGTGTTCATCTTAGATGGCACACATAATAAAGAGCCAATGCACCAGAAAAAGCAGCACGACATACAGGCACAAATTAAATATGCTCGGCCATACAATCCAGCCCTGATCAACCAGTCGATCTGTTCCAAGCATCACGATTTTAAGCAGCACATAAGCAAGCATGCTTTGGATTAAAAGGATCGGGACATAAACCCCATACAGATTAAGTTCGCCCATGCTTAGCTCCCTGCCAAAATTTTCTGTTCATTCATATTTACGGTGTTTTGATGACATAGACTGCTGCAGATATTGTTGAGTGAAATTTTCAGGCGCTGGGCAACATCCGGATTTTCGACTTCATCGGTTACAGACTGAACCATCGCAATACTGTGCAATAAATTTTGTAAAATATCGGCATGTGGTCGCTGCATTTCTTTGGCGCGGAAATAGTCATCTAGCGACTGCTGCAACTCTTCAATCGAAGAAACAATAGATTCTTGCTCGGGCAGTTTGTCGATCAGCTCCTGCAGTCGCGCCAGGTCAATTACTGCACTGGTTTCGATCAATGCCAAATTAATATCTTTTTTTAAACTTTGTGACTCAATAGCAGCTTTACTGTTGAGCACTCCAATTCGATCCAGCATACTACGCAAATGCCGTTTAAACTCGGCACCATAAGGCAGATACAAGGCCTTTCGGACTGCCTTATAATGCAAAGCCAAAATGCGCTGTACGGTAATATCGGGGGACATCGCACGAACCAGGTGAATCACATAAACCGAAATTATCGGACCAATCAGCGAACCAATCGATGCATCAAAAAATGTAATTTGATTGAGCGAATACCTGTTCTGAAAATTCAGCCCCATCACCGCTCCCATCAGTAAAGGTAGGCCCAGTCCGGTTAAAGGTGGATGCGGAAATAGCATCAGACAAAATATGATGAATGGCGCAAGAACCAACCCCAGTTCCCAAAAGGTGGTGACATGCGGGAAAATCCCGTAGGCATAGATAAAGACCACCACGATCGCATAAATATTGCCACGGATAAACATTTTCAATGCCGGTACCGGATTATCCATGGCCGTTAAAATACAGGCAGTGATTGCAGCCATTTCTGCCAACATGAATCCTGCTTTCCAGCCACTTAAAATCCAGAAAGCAGTGGCAATCAGAATAATAATGAATGCTGAAATGCCGCCACGTATGGCCATGCCATGATCTCGATGTAAACTCGGATAGATGGTGCTTAAAGGACTCATACTTTCAGGCAAGGAATCATCGCCTTGCTGAATGCGCTGCCAAATCAGTTTCACTGCACGAACATTCTGAATAAAATGCCGGATATCCATCTTCAAGCTATTTAAAATGACCCCCTGTTCAGGTCGCGCCGAGGTCACCAAGACCTCAAAATCAGCTTCATACTGACTGGGCAAAAGATTCAGTTCTTGTGGCTTGATCTCATGCTCATCTTTTAAAAATTCTGCAATATGCGCATGTACATCTTTCAGCTTGGTACGATAGCTCATATCAATTTGGTCGAGCTGTTTCATGCGTTCCGACATTGCCACCAGATTTGCCACCAATACGGTTAATTGATGCAGCATTTCCTGAAGCGGCTTGGTCATCCCCCGAAGGCTGGATTTCTCATACGATAAATGTACCGCCATGGTATGGATATCGGAGGTATCCCGGGTAATATTGCCAAGTAACTGGTTGTAATGGTGCAGTTGTTTTTGATCTAGCAAGATCTGGTCAAATAATGCGTTGGTATCCTGAATGGTTTTTGAAACTCGGGTTTCTACAGCCGGTCCGATATTTAGCGGAAAAATAGTCGTGGTGACAATGGCACTGCAGACTACCCCAACGGTGATTTCCAGAAAACGTCCGATCGCCATATCGAAGATAGATACCGTATCGGCATAATAAACAATGTTGTAGCAAATAATGACCGTGGTATAACCTGCCAGCATAGAAACATAACTGCGCGGGGTTCGATCCAGCAATGAAATATACAGGCAGAATCCCACCCAAACTGCCAAGAAAAAGGTAAATAACCACGGCGTATTTATCAAAAATGGGGTGACTGCAATTGAGACGATAGCTCCTAGCAAGGTTCCCAAAACCCGATAAATACTTTTTGACGAGGTCATGCCTGAGTAGGGGTTGGCAATAACAAAGACCGTACCAACCGCCCAAATCGGATAAGCCAGATTCAAAGAAAATGCAACATAAAGTGCCAACATACCTGCCACAAAAGTTTTAGTCGCAAAAATCCAATCCATTTTGTTTGGACGAAATGCGAGTAATTGTTTGGTCAGCAGCATTGGCTTATCTCAGATTAAGGTTTAACGCTTCACTACAGTGATTTTTTAACGACGACTAAAGTGCACGATCTACCTTTAAGGTACATCGTGTAAAAAATAGACATGTATAAATATGTCATCAGAAATGATCGTCATTCAAAATGAATGGAGAAATTTTCGCATCTTATTATTTATGCGAAATAAAATAGAAAAACAGATAACCAATAAGGCTAAAGATTCATCATTAGATATTTGTTCTGGCTATTTTTTCAATAAACCAACAAAAAGTCAATAATAATATCCTTTTATGATAATACTCATTAAATTAAAAGAGTATCTTTTACTCAGTGTTATTAAATTTCTCATGCTGGAAATAAAATATTTTTAAATGCTGACAAATACAGCATTGTCGCAACAAAAGCTCTCCTCTGGCTAATTTTTTGTTATAAAGTAATGCATGTTACTTTCTCTTTTTATATGCTTTGACCAAGCAGGTATTTATGGCAATTTCTAGTTTTGGTAAGATTCTCACCGTTTTGGATCTGTTTTCGGTGTCTCGCCCTATCATTAATGTCGATATCATTAGTGAAGAATTAGGACTGTCTAAACCCACCAGTTACCGGTATTTGAAAGAACTGGTATCCTCAGAATTATTACAGCGCCTAAGTGGTACTTCCGGTGACTATACGCTGGGTTCTAAGATTGCAGTACTGGACTATATTTCTCGTACCACAGATCCGTTGGTGCAAATTAGTATTCCGTTTATGCAGCAAATTGTGGAACGTACTGAATTCGGCTGTCTGCTCACGCATTTGAATTACGACTCATGTATCGATATTCATCATGAACTGTATAAAGACATAACTACACTGACGTATGGTCGTGGTAGCCCTCGCCCCATCTATAAGGGTTCTTCTGCCAAAGTGATTCTGGCGCATTTGCCCAAACAGCGCATTTTGGATTATTACCAGCGCTTTGCGCCTGAACTGTCTAAAATCGGATTTGCGCATAGCGAAGAAGAATTTTTGTTACAGATGAAACAGATTAAAAAGCAGGGCTATTATTTTTCCAATGGAGAAGTGGATCCGAATTTTGCCACTCTTTCTATTGCGGTGAAATTTTCCAGCAAGGAACCGCCTTTAGCTTTGACCTTATTAGGCTCTAAAAATCGCTTTGAATTTATTAATTTCGAGAAACTGATTGAAATCTTGCAGGAAAATGCAGCATTGATTGAGAAAAAATTTGCTGAAATATCTAGAGAGAACGAGCTTTAAAATTGTATTAAAATTCAATCAAATATCAATTTATGCAAAATAAAGCCCATCTTAACCATTGTAATATTAAAATTATTCTCATAATATGATTATTGTTCTTCATGTAGCCAATTGTATTCCATGACAATTTGCGCGACATCCTCAGAGAAAAAGCTTGTGCCTATGCATGAGCTTTTTTTTTACCTTTATTTATTTTTAGCCTTTCAAATTTACGCCTTATTCTTTAAAAAAAATAACGGAAGGTCAGATTAATCCTGGGTTCAACTATTCGTGTCGATTTCATTAAGGCGTGCTTCCAGTACTGCTGTGTTTGGCCTCGCATTACAATCAGCTGACCACTATGTAACATTACAGCGACTTTTTCTGCTTTGTGTTTATGCTTAAAACTGAATTTACGCATTGCACCAAAACTTAAAGAAGCAATCACGGTTTCTTGTCCGCTATCGGAAATCAATGTCGCTTCATCATCACTGTGCCAGCCTAAGCCCTGAGTACCCTGCTCATACAGATTCGCCAAACAGGAATTAAAACGATGCCCAACCAATTTTTCAATATGCTGCTTTAAACGAAATAACGCAGGATTCCATATATGTGCCTGCTTTACCGTGCCGGAATAGTGATAGCGATAATTTTCATCGCCATACCAAGCCACTTGGCGCTGGGTGATATGATGCTGTCCAAATAGAAACACCTGATCATGTTGCCAAGCTAAATTGCTTAAAAAATACTGCAAATATTTTTCACTCTGCTCAGGCGTTAAAATCAGCCCATAATCTTCTACAATCCCGTCACAGGGCAAGAGATTGGCTTGAGCTTCAGGTGCAAACAATTCAAAGTTCATGGTCGAAAATACAGAGTCAGGAATAAATGTACGATTCACTTTTATTTTAGCGGATTATTTCTGCTCACAATTCAAAACATTGTATGCGCTTGTGACATCAGAAAATCGGGCTTAAACTGAAATCGAGCTGGACAATAAAAAAATTGCATATGAATTTATGGCACTTATTTCAAAAACTTCGATCTTTTGTTCATCCTTATCGCGTATTGGTCATTGCCACCCTTATTTTAACCCTGATTGGATCGCTCACTGCACAGGTCAATGCACTGACTTTAAGATATGCCGTTGATAATATTAATCGCCTGATTGAAGCAGGTTTAGGACTGTCTGAAGGCTGGCATATCCTGATCACTATCTCTGCTATTTTACTGGGTAAGGAAGTCATCAATGCCTTTGTGCAATTTGGACAAAAATTTTATGGCGAAAAGCTACGAATTTTCGTCTCGCAGGATTTGGCCCAAGGCATCATTGAGAAATTCCTGACCTATCGACTGGCTTTCTTTAATGAAGACAATAACCAGGCCGGTAAATTGCAAACCCGTATTGACCGCGGTATTGGTTCGCTAACGCGTCTGGTGCAAATCTTCTTTATCGATATTTTACCGCTATTTACCAGCGCAATTGTAGCGCTTGGCCTGATGTTCTATGCCAATTTCTATGTCGGCTTGGTGGCTTTAAGTATCGTGCCGATTTATTTTTGGCTGACCTTTAAGCAAGCGCAAAAACTGGGCGGATGGCGACGTAAACTGCGTGATGGACGTGAAAAAAAGAGCCAAGGCATCCTCAGCATTATCAACTCGATTACCGTGATTAAATCCTTTAACCGTGAATCGATTGAATCCGAAAAACAGCTCAAACTACAAAAAGAACTGACCAACAATCAAATGCAGACCCGTCAAACCAGTTTTTTATTTGACGGCTTAAAAACATTTATCGAACAGATTGGTATTGTACTGATCATTATTTTAACGGCTTATTTTGTGCTGGATGGTCAGATGAGTATCGGCATGATTATGTACCATGTGCTGTTATTCAATAACGTCTCCGCCCCGATTCGCTCCTTGCATCGTATTTATGATGAAGTGAATGACGCGATGATTTACTCGGAAAGCTTCTTTAAAATTTTGGAAGCCGATCATGAAATCGAGCCGAGTGGGGCACAAAAACCGGTGATCACTGGCAAGTTCGAACTTAAAAATGTCGAATTTTACTATCCCAATGGCCACCATGCCTTAAAGAATATCAACATGGTGTTTCAACCGAATAAAATCACCGCTTTGGTCGGTTTATCCGGCGCCGGGAAATCGACCTTGATCAGCTTATTGGATAAATTTTATCAGCCCGCGTCTGGCGAGATTCAACTCGATGGCATAAATCTGGAAGACATTGATACCCAATATCTACGCGATCATATTGGTTTGGTGCTGCAAAAAAATCATATTTTCCAAGGGTCTATTTTTGAAAATATTCGCTATGGCAAAACCGATGCCAGTATTGAGGATGTTATGACGGCTGCCAAAAAAGCCTCGATTCATGAACAAATTTTACAGCTTCCGCATGCCTATGATGCTGATGCCTTGATGCTTTCAGGCGGACAACAACAACGCATTGCCCTCGCCCGCATGTTCTTAAAGAATCCGCCGATTATTTTTCTGGATGAACCGACCGCCAGTTTAGATGCGATTGCTTCGGAGCAAATCAAACACAGTCTGGATCAAATCAAGCAAGGGCGAACTGTGATTATGATTTCGCACAGTTTGTCGCAAATCATTGATGCCGATTACACCTATGTGATGAAAGAAGGCTACATTGCCGAACACGGCGAACATGACGCGCTCTATCATCAAGAAGGCGTATATAAAGAAATTTTTGATGCCATGGCCAAGAGTTTAAACATTGAAAAAATTGCCAAAACTTTTGAAGAGTATCCTGAGGAAGAGACGCATAGTTAACCACCTGCTCTCTTTAGAATCTGTGCTTTGAATTTGGTTTTAATGAATCTAATCCTGATAAAAAAGCCTCAATCCAGGTTGAGGCTTTGTTGAGAATTGATTCAGAAATTAGCGTTTTTGAACTTTTTCTTCAATTTCTTCAACACTGGTATGACGCACATCCAAACCTTTGACCATATAAATGACTTGTTCAGAAATATTTCGTGCATGATCACCAATACGCTCTAAAGAACGCAGTACCCATAATACATTGATCACCCGTGAAATATGACGCGGATCTTCAATCATATAGGTCATTAAAGTACGTGTTGCCGATTGATATTCACGGTCAATATCGGCATCGGCAAGTAATACACGCAAAGCTTGATCGACATCTAAACGCGCAAAGGCATCCAAAGCATCATGAATCATGACCCGTACCTGATTGCCAATATGACGGGTTTCCATGTAGCCGCGCGGTGAATTGCCTTCTTCACACAAATTCTGGGCAATCCGTGCAATTTTTGCCGCTTCATCACCAATACGCTCTAAATCGGTATTGGCTTTCGACATGGCTATTACCATACGCAAATCAATGGCAGCCGGATGACGGCGCGCCAAAATCAGGGTTAAGGCTTCATCAATTTCCGTCTCTAAACGATTGACGATATTGTCCTGAAATTGCACATCAATCGCCAGGCTTGCATCGGTGTCCAATAAGGCACGAATACCATTGGCCACTTGTTGTTCCACCAAGCCGCCCATGGTCATAAATTTGGTATTTACATCCTGCAATTCTTCATTAAATTGCGAAGAAATATGGTGATTCAGCACCGGATTATTTGGCAAGGGACTTACTCCACAACAGCGATTTCAGGATGAAAAATTTTGTTCAATATTAAATCATATCTAATATGAACCTTTCATGACAAAAATCCAAATCTTTAGCTGGGTTGCGCGGTGACTTTCTCGATCAGCCAGGCATTCATTTCTTCAATATCTTGTTCGGTTAATTTTCCAACCGAGGCCTTGAGGCGCAGTACATTAATTAAATAATCATATTGTGCATTTAAGTAATCTTGCTTGGCCGAAAAAGCATTTCGTTGCGCCAACAGCACATCGACCAAGGTTTTCAAGCCTTCTTCATATTGCGCCTTGGACGCTCGAGATACCACGTCGGAGGAATCCATGGCCGCTTTACGCGCCTGTAATTTGGCCTGATCGGTTTCCACCTGCATATAGGATTTTTTTACATCGGTATTGGCTTTACGAATTGCGGCATCCAGCTGAGCTTCACTTTTTTTCACATTCACCGCAGCTTTTTGAATGGATTTTTGCGTTCGCCCGCCGTTATACACATTCCAGTTCATCTCCACACCAATCTGATCAAACTGACCGTCACTGGAGATGACATTTTGTGGAGATTGCTTGGCATACCCATAAGTGCCCACCGCCTCAATTTGTGGATATAACGCAGCTTTTTCTACCCGCTTTTGATCTTCTGCATAATGTTGTTGTAGCCGGGCTTGCTGAATCGAAAGATTCTGACTCTGCGCTAAAGCCGTCCAGGCATCCAAGTCAGCAGGATAGGGTTTTTGAAATTGAAAATCGTCTCTGAGTATCGCCAAATTTTCACGATAGGGTCCAATGATTTGTGCCAGCTGCTCTTGGGCCAAAATTAATTGTACGTGAGTAGAAATACGGTTAGCTCTTGCACTTTGATATTGGGCATTGGCTTCACTAACATCACTTTTTGCCACCAGACCTTCGCGCAATTTTGCATTCATCACATTAAGCTGTTCCAACAAGGCTTTTTCTTCTTGTAGATTTGCAGTGGTTAAACTCTGTTGACGTAACACATTAAAATAAGACTCAGAGACATTTAAAATATGTTCCTGACCTTGTAATTTTAAATTGACCTCACTCAAACTCACGGAAGTTTTCACCTGCTTTAAACCTTCCCAAGCATCCCAACGGAAGATCGGTTGCCGTACAGTCATGGCAATTTGTTTGGTGGTTGAGGAAGATGCACTAAATGCGTCCACAGGAAAACCCGGAATACTGGTCTGATTCGCATCTTGACTTTTACGGGTGACATTTCCAGAAACCGTAATGGTGGGAAGCAAGTTTCCTTTCGCAATCCCCAGATTTAATTGATCTGCCTCATACTGCAAAAGATCAGCTTGCCAGTTTGGATCTGTAGTTTTTGCACGTTGATAAGCCTCAACCAAATCCAAAGCATAACTGCATGGACTTACCAGTAAAACACATGCACTGATAACTATTTTTATATTCATTTTTTATGCTAAATCCCTGCACCCTATCAGACCATCTGCAAACATGCATGTTTCTCAGAAAACTATGCAATATTAGAATGATCTCCTTAATTTTCCGTATGATTTTTATTAATTTTTACTATCTACTTATGCTATCTCGATACTTTATAAAATGCCAGTGAATGCTCACACCGCGTAACTAAACTCCTTCACAATACTACACAGAAAAAATCCTTTTCAGCTATAAAATAGCCACACTGCTCTAAATTCATTGCCGTATGCATCCAGATATCGAATGACTCTTTCTTTCAAAAAAATATTCTCTATAAAGCGATGCTTCCCCCTTGTCTTTTTTATGCTGTTGCTCGGCTGTCAAAAACCTGAACCTCAGCCTATGCCAGAACAGGTACAAAAACAATCGCGGCAAGATGAAACAGTCGATTTATCTTTATTATGCAAAAATATTGAAAAGAATATGGCAGAAATTAATGCGGAACGTACCACTTTTGCCTTGGAACAGATCAATCAAGATTTAAAATTATGCCTACCGCTCTCTACATTTGCTGAACAACAGCATTTGTTGGTCCTGTCTAATCAAATGTATAGCAACTTCCTAGCGGTAGATAGAACACCGTCGCAACAAATGGCTTTTGAAGAGCATGCTTTTGATTTGTCTCAGCATCCCACCATTCAACAAAACCATTTTGAACAACTTAATTTACGTGACCAATATTTATTGAAACATAAGGGTCAAGCCTATATCGAGCTGTTCGATGCAGGCAAAGGCTTAGTCAATTATCGTCGCAGTCCTGAATATCTAGCCAAAATTTTTGCTCCCTACATGCCGCGAGCTGAACAAGTCTTTATTGAAAATTTGGCGTCCCAAAATATGATGCCCGTATTTGTTGAAAATACCTTAATGATTGAGCCGCACGAAATTGTAACCCGTGCCTTATTTTGGGAAGAATATTTAAATCAATATCCTAAAAGCAGCTATCGCAAAGATGCAGAATATCTTCTACAGATATACACCCTGTTTTTATTTAAAGGCATGAACGACTCGCCTGTCTCGGATACTTATCTTGATCAATATGCAATCCAAGCTAGCTCGATGGATGAAATTGAAAAATTAGCTCAAGTCAAAAATTCGTATTTGGCACTTCAAGCGACAAAATTTCTGCAATTTCTACAATTATCTAAACCGCAGCGCTTAAAAGAAATCCCCCTTCAGTTAAGCCCAAAAGAACAACAGTCGCTGTCTGAAAATCAGCTCACACTGAAACAATTAGATCAGTATTTAGCGTTGCAAAACTTAAGCCTGTCTAAAACACGTGATTGTTTTAGTGATGCAGTCTGTCTTTAATCTTCTGATTAAATTAAAAGTTTATACAACGAGATAAAAGCGGTATTTAATGTGAATGTTTTTAGTACTTGGGCATGCTAATATTTGTCCATCGCTTGACGG
Source organism: Acinetobacter sp. SFB (assembly GCF_001647545.1). Lineage (GTDB taxonomy): Bacteria > Pseudomonadota > Gammaproteobacteria > Pseudomonadales > Moraxellaceae > Acinetobacter. The sequence continues at coordinate 266,054 of NZ_LSZH01000011.1, read as the reverse complement.
AGCGCGAGTAATTGCTCGCTGAGATTGTGTCAGTTTTTTCTATAAAAACTTAAGCACGAGTACCGTTGAACCTGATCAGGTTAAGACCTGCGTAGGAATCAAGCATCTAAAAACTGAAGCCCTCAATTTATCTGCTTTGTTGATATTCTCATTGAATTAAACCAGATAAATCCGCCACGTTTTTGGTCGTGCTTGATTCGTTGATGTCATTCATAAGGATCATTGCAATGAACCAGTTAACGAATCTATCTGCAACAGATATTTCTGCTCAACACGAGCAAGATGCTAAAGATCTCACCCGTATTTTACCCGCTTCAAAAAAAGTCTATATCCAAGGTTCTCGCGCGGATATTCAAGTGCCGGTGCGTGCCATTGAACTGACCGATACCCCGACGGGTTTAGGCGGCGAACAGAATCCTGATATTCTGGTTTATGACACTTCAGGAGTGTATACCGATCCTAACGTTGCCATTGACCTGAATAAAGGTTTACCCAATGTACGTGAAGCATGGATTGAAGAACGTCAAGATACCGAACGATTAGATACTTTGACTTCTGCCTTTGGACAAGAACGTCTAAAAGATATTCGTACCGCAGAAATTCGCTTTGCCCATATTCAAAAGCCGCGTCGTGCCCAAGCAGGCAAAAATGTCACTCAAATGCATTATGCACGTCAGGGCATCATTACCCCTGAAATGGAATATATCGCGATCCGTGAGAATCAACGCCAGCTTGAGGGTGTAGATGCACGTCAACATGTGGGTCAAAACTTCGGGGCAAAAAACTTAACTGAAATTACGCCAGAATTTGTCCGTCGGGAAGTGGCTGAAGGCCGTGCAATTATTCCCGCCAATATTAACCACCCCGAAATTGAACCGATGATTATTGGACGTAATTTCCTGGTCAAGATCAATGCCAATATTGGTAACTCGGCACTCGGTTCAAGCATTGATGAAGAAGTGGCGAAAATGACCTGGGCCACCCGCTGGGGCGCGGACACCATTATGGATTTGTCGACCGGGAAAAATATCCATGAGACCCGTGAATGGATTATCCGTAACTCGCCTGTTCCAATTGGTACGGTTCCGATCTATCAAGCCCTGGAAAAAGTCGATGGTGTGGCCGAAGATCTAACCTGGGAAATCTTTAAAGACACCCTGATTGAACAAGCCGAACAAGGTGTGGATTATTTTACCATTCATGCAGGTGTACTGCTGCGCTATGTTCCGCTCACTGCAAACCGCTTAACCGGGATTGTCTCGCGTGGCGGTTCGATCATGGCGCAGTGGTGCCTGGCCCATCATCAAGAAAACTTCCTCTATACCCATTTCGATGAAATCTGCGAAATCATGAAAGCCTATGATGTATCTTTCAGTTTAGGCGATGGTTTACGCCCGGGCTGTATTCAGGATGCCAATGACGAAGCGCAATTTTCAGAATTACGCACCTTAGGAGAACTGACCCATCGCGCATGGCAACATGATGTTCAAGTCATGATTGAAGGCCCAGGACATGTGCCCATGCACATGATTAAGGAAAACATGGATTTGCAACTTGAAGTCTGCCAAGAAGCACCTTTCTATACCCTCGGTCCTTTAACCACGGATATCGCCCCAGGTTATGACCATATTACCTCAGCGATTGGTGCCGCGATGATTGGCTGGTATGGCACCGCTATGCTGTGTTATGTCACACCGAAAGAGCATTTGGGCTTGCCGAACAAAAAAGATGTTAAAGATGGCATCATCACCTATAAAATTGCCGCGCATGCTGCCGATTTAGCCAAAGGTCATCCGGGCTCACAAGTGCGTGACAATGCTTTATCCAAAGCGCGTTTTGAATTCCGCTGGGAAGACCAGTTTAATTTGAGTCTTGACCCTGATACTGCACGCAGCATGCATGATGAAACCATGCCGAAGGAAGCTCATAAATCAGCGCACTTTTGTTCGATGTGTGGACCCAAATTCTGTTCGATGAAAATCACTCAAAACGTGAGAGATTATGCGAAAAATCAAAGTAAGGTTGAGCATGCCCAAGAACAGAGTGCAGAGATAGCCGCGGGATTCGAAACAATGAAAACCACCTATCAACAACATGGCCAAAAACTGTACCACAAGCTTTAATTTGGCAAAAAAAATCTTTTATTTTCATGAAATTCTCAGTTAGGATGAGTGATTGTTTTTCATCCTGACTGAGCTATATGAATATTATTAAGCAAGCCACATATAATAGCGATGAAGTCAAAATTCAGTCTCGCGAATATCTTTTCCGTGGCTTCATTCAGGTTGAGAAAGTCAGTCTTTGTCATCGTTTGTTTAATCAAACTGAATATACGCCTATCATTCAACGTGAGCTGATTCACAGACCTGAAGCTGCCGGGGTAGTGATTTATGATGATGCCCAACAAAAATTTGCCTTGATTGAACAATTCCGTGTGGGTGCGATGGATGATTCGGATTCACCTTGGCAACTGGAAATCATTGCCGGGGTACTCGATGGTGATGAATCGCCGGAAAGCTGTATCCGTCGTGAGAGTCTGGAAGAATCAGGCTGTGAAATTGATGAGTTACAGCATCTATTCAGCTTTTATCCATCTGCTGGTGCCTGCTCAGAACTGTTCCATTTATACAGTGCCCAAGCTACTCTTCCTCAAGAAGGCGGTGTATTTGGCATGGCGGATGAAGGTGAAAATATTCAGTTGCATCTGATTGACTACAGCGAAATTACAAATCTCCTCACCCATGGTCGATTAAGAAATGCACCGGTCATTATGGCATTGCAATGGTTACAACAACATATTAAGAAGACAAGGAATGTCTAAGGAGTCAGACATGACTTTATCCAATTACAATGACGACCAGCATGACTGGACCATTATTCAAATTTCAGATACCCATTTGATGAATCAGGAAGATCTAGAATTTGTGTCTATGAATCCTGAACAGAGCTTTCATGCCGTAATAAAGCACATTCAGCAGCAATATCCAAAGGTGGATGCCATCATCCATACCGGTGATTTAGCCCAAGTGCCCGTGAAAGAAACCTATAGCCGTTATTTGGCATTTATGCAGCATTTAGGTATCCCGTTTTATCAAATTCCGGGAAATCATGACAATATTGACCTGTTCCCTTTCTATCGCAATCAAAATCAGGTTCATGCGATTCATTTTGGCAGATGGAGCATCGTGTTACTAAATAGCGCGGTGCGTGGCAAAACGGATGGCTGGATTGAGGATATGCAACTGCAACAACTGGATCGAATTTTATCTAAATTCCAACAGCAATTTGTAGTGGTAGCATGTCATCATCATCCTTTCGATATGCAGTCAAAATGGATCGATCAACACAAACTGAAAAATACTGAGAATTTAACCGATATTTTAGCCAAGCACAGCAATGTAAAAGCAGTCATAAGTGGTCATGTTCATCAGGACTCCTTGAATGAATGGCAAAATATTCAATTTTTTTCAACACCTTCAACCTGTGTCCAGTTCAAACCTTTAAGTGATGATTTTGCGCTAGATCAAGAAGCACCTGGGTTTCGTGTACTACATTTGAAAGCAAATGGAGAGTTACAAACTGAAATTTATCGCACCGAAACTGGCAAGCAAAAAATTAATATTGAAATTTCAGGTTATTAACTTTTCATTTTGCTTTTTTTCCATTACTTTATGGCTTCAAAACAAAGCGTGATAGATGGAATCCAGGCATCAAAGACTATCAAAAAGCACAAAAAGTCTATATGATGACGGCCCTCGAAGGAGAATCTCCTAAGGGTTGGATAAAAACACTTGCATATCACCATATTTTTTGCGTATAGATAATGCGTATATGATGAGGAATGCCCTATATGGCGAATGACAACCAAAATCAAGTCTTAGATGAACAAACTGATGTTGTAGACGAAAAATCTACAAAACGCGTGCGAAAAACCAAGCCAAAAGCGTCAGAAAGTGGTTCTACTGCTAGCTTATTTGGTATTGCACCTTATCAGCCGAAAAAAAATGAAGAATACATGTCCGAAGGACAGCTTGAACATTTCCGCCAAATTCTGTTGGCGTGGAAAGAAGAGCTGATGTCTGAAGTGGATCGTACCTTAAATACCATGCAGGATGAAAATACTGCATTGCCTGACGTGAATGACCGTGCGACACAAGAAGAAGAGTTTGCAATTGAACTCCGTACCCGTGACCGTGAACGTAAATTAATCCGTAAGATTGAGCAATCAGTTGAAGCGATTAAAAACGATGACTATGGTTTCTGTGAAACGTGTGGTATTGAAATTGGCCTGCGTCGTCTTGAAGCACGTCCAACTGCAACCCTTTGTATTGACTGCAAAACTTTAGCAGAAATCAAAGAGAAGCAAAATAACGGTTAATTACAGTTAATGCTTAATAATCCTTCCCTGCCCCCTCCTTCAATACAGGAGGGGGATAACAGGATGGCTTATGTGGGTCGGTTTGCGCCATCGCCAACCGGCCCTTTGCATTTTGGCTCACTCATCACTGCTGTGGCCAGTTATTGCGATGCACGTGCGCATAACGGCACATGGCTGGTCCGGATTGAAGATACCGATATTCCGCGTATTTATCCCGGTAGTGAAGCGCATATTCTGCGTTCAATAGATGCATTTCAGTTCGAAGCTGATGCAGAAATCATTTTCCAGAAAGACCGCTTAGACCTCTACGATGCAGTCATCGATCAACTCCATCAAAATCGTCTGGTCTACGCCTGCCAATGCACCCGCAAAATGCTGAGTTCAAATCATATCTATGCGGGAACTTGCCGAGATTTAAATCTGCCTTTTCAGCAGCAAGCCATTCGTGTCAAAGTATCCGGTCAGGAAATTTGTTTTAACGACCGTCTGCAAGGCACCCATTGTTCTAATCTACAGCAGGATCTGGGTGATTTTGTGCTCAAGCGTCGGGATGGCATTATCAACTATCAACTGGCTGTGGTGGTGGATGATTATCTGCAAGGCATGACCCATGTAGTGCGCGGTGCAGACCTGCTGGATAACACCGAACGGCAAATATGGCTTGGTTCGATCCTAGGCTATCCAAAACTTGAATATATGCACCTGCCACTTGCGATGAATGATCAGGGACAAAAGCTTTCCAAACAGAACATGGCGCAAGCACTCGATCTCAAGCATGCCCCCGAACTATTACAACAAACGATTCGTGCTTTGCATCAGCCAGAAGTTGATTTAGACACCCCAGCCCACATGCTCAAACAAGCCATTGCCCAGTGGGATATACAACACATTCCCCACACAAAAGAACTGCAAGGCACTTATTTATAAAATCAAAAATGCGCTAAGCTCAAAGCTAATCTTCAGAAAATAGACAGATCTATGTTTTTTATTTTTGGAATCGGGCCTAAAACCAAAGTTATTTAGAAAAGTCAGTTTGTTTGTCCGGTATGTAGAAGCAGAAGTGCCTATGAGCTAAAACAACAGCGTACTTATTTTTCTTTATTTTTTATCCCATTGATTCCCCTTTCAAAAGCGAAAGGAGAATTTGTGAAATGTCTGAATTGTGGGACTGAGATGCCGAGTACGGTATTAACCCATACCCAGCAGGATTGATGGTCAGAATTACATCCAGAAAAAAGCTAGAAGCTTGATTCTTCTTTACTCGGATTGGCTTTTTGCGTGGTGGCATCAATTTTCAGCACTAGACTGATCATCACTGCACACATAATTAACGATGAACCACCATAACTAATAAAGGGCAAGGTCAAACCTTTGGTTGGCAACATACCCATATTCATCCCCGCATTCACCAGAATTTGCAGCAGGAAAATGATACTGATGCCATAGGCCAAATAGCCTGCGCGTAAATATTGATGCTGCAAAGCACGGTGTCCGATTTTAATACAACAGACCAGCATCACAAAAGACAACACCAGTACCGTACTAATACCAAAGAAGCCAAACTCTTCACCTAAAATTGCCAGCATAAAGTCGGTATGTGCTTCAGGCAGATAAGACATTTTCTGGATACTGTGCCCTAGACCTACCCCTACCCATTCACCCCGACCAAAGGCCATCAGTGCATTGGAAAGCTGATAACCGGTTCCTAATGGGTCTGCCCACGGATCGGTAAAGGATAAGGCCCGTTGTAAGCGGTAGGGTTCAAAAATAATTGCAGCCCCTAAGCCCAGAATAATCGCCACCATGAAACCAATGAACTGAATTGGTGGTGCACCGGCTAAAAAGAACACCCCCAAAATCATCAAGACAATAACCGCAGTTGCGCCCAAGTCCGGTTCTGCCAGGATTAAACCGACAGTGATAATCATGACCCCACCTAAGCGGAACAGACCGGATAGATTATTTCGAACCTCTTGTGCCCTGCGTACCACATAATCGGCGGTGAAAATGGCCATCATGACTTTTGCGACTTCGGATGCCTGCAAGGTAAAGCCGGCAATACGAATCCAACGGGTCGAACCATTCACTTCGGTGCCGACGACTAAAACCACAGTCAGCAACAGAATGGTCATGATCCACAAGGGAAAGGTGTTATTGAACCAGATGTTCAACGACACTTTATAGGTTAAAAATGCGGCTACAGCAGCCACAAAAATTGAAATACCATGTCGGATCACATAATGAAATGCATTTTCATGTAGACGGTCGGCATAGGGCATCGAGGCCGATGCCACCATGATTGAGCCTATACACAACAAGGCAATCACACAAAAAATCAGCACATTACGCGGTGTAACTTCAGCAGGGATTTTTGCTCCCCACTCATTATAGACCTGATTAATTTTACTTATGGTCGTCTGAGCTAACCCAGCCATACAACGTTCCTTATAATTCTTCTAAGCAAGTGTGTTCACACATGCAACAAACTGGTGTCCACGTTCACTATAACCTTTAAACATATCAAAACTTGCACATGCAGGTGACAATAGCACCACATCATTGGCTTGGGTATGTTGTTGGCATAATTCCACCGCTTCTTTTAACGATTCCGCATGAAGCAATGTCGTTGTCCCGACAATGGCTTGTTCAATCACTGCACGATCTTCACCAATCAATACCGCAACTTTGGCATATTTGCTTAAGGCATCCCTTAAGGCTGTAAAATCCTGCCCTTTACCTTGACCGCCTAAAATAATTGCTACTTTACCTTGCTTAGGTTCAATGGCAGCACCCAGACCGTCAATTGCAGCTAAGGTTGCACCAATATTGGTGCCCTTAGAGTCATTGTAATAACGTACGCCATTCACTTCTTTTACAAATTCACAGCGGTGCTCCAAGCCTTTAAAGGTTTTTAAAGTTTCCAGCATCGACTCAAGCGGCAAACCAATTGCTTCGCCCAAAGCCAGACATGCCAGAGCATTGGCTACATTGTGAGTTCCCTGAATGTACATATCGGAACTTTTCAGTAAACGCTTACGGCCTCGTGCCAACCAGAGGGTGCCGTCATCTTCTTTTAAGATGCCATATTGATTCATATCTGGCGCATTTAAACCAAAGCTTTGCATCGGGGTTACATCTGGAACCAATGGACGTGTCAGTGAGTCATCGCGGTTATGGACTACTTTTTTCACCCCTTGGAAAATACGGTGTTTTGCAGTGTGATAGCCCATCATGTCACCATGACGGTCTAAGTGATCTTCACTCAAATTAAGGATGACTGCGACTGCTGCATCTAGATTAGATGTGGTTTCCAACTGAAAACTGGAAAGCTCCAAAATATACAGTTCAGGATCATCTTTGGTTAAATCCAGTGCCGGACGACCCAGATTGCCACCGACTGCGACTTTAATTCCAGCATCTTTCGCCATTAAGCCCATCAGCGTAGTCACGGTACTTTTGGCATTTGAACCGGTGATTGCCATAATTGGCTTCTCGGTGGCACGGCGTAAAATCTGGATTTCACTGACTACAGGAATACCTTTGGCAATGGCTGCCTGAATTTCAGGCGTTTTTGGATCAAGCCCCGGGCTTATCACAATTTCTTCAGCTTGTAATAGCATCTCTTGATCGAGCTGACCAAAACTGGTTTGAACTTCGCCTGGAATTTGATCGTGTCCCGGAGGCGTCTTCCGAGAATCTGTTACTGCAACGCGGTAGCCATGTTCATGTAAGAAATTTACTGCTGCAACACCTGAAATTCCGAGTCCTGCAACGACTTTTAATCCACCACGTTGAATTAACATTTTTACCCCATATGTTGGTATGTTTTAAAACTGTCAAAATGTTAGCACTTTGCTCTTTTGAATGCTTTTTCTGTTTTGACTTTATGCGTCTTTTTTTGTGTCCACGCGTAAAAAAACCGTCATAAAAAAGACGGTTTTTTTAAATTGGGCAAAAATTAGAAAATTACTTCCATTTTACCGCTTGAACTTCCGGTTTTTTCTGGGTGTTGTCTTGTGTTGCAGAACATCCACAGCTTCCACCGCAACCAGAGACCATGGCAGGTTTTAACCATTTGGCTAAACTGAGCCATCCTTGCTTATCACAAACACGGGATAACTGCATGAAGACTGAGTTTGCCGTCTGAGGAAATACCTTTTTGAAGACCACAATTGCACTCCAAATCACCAATGCCGCAACAATCACAACTTCAATCATCTCAATCTCCTCTACAGATTATTTTCAGTCAACTTAACCTGATTTAATTAACCCAAATAGTGGGTCGCAACTTGATAGGTCAGGAACGACATTAAATAAGCCAAACCAAATAAATAAGCGGTCATAAAGCTCACGGTTTTCCATGAACCTGTTTCACGTTTCACCGTTGCCAAGGTTGCCAGACAATGCGGTGCATAAATAAACCAGACCAAAAGCGATAAACCGGTCGCCAGCGACCAACCAAGGTGACTATCACTGCTGATAATGGACGCCAAACCTTGCGATATTGCATCATCATCGGTTGCAGACAAGGCATAAACCGTACCCAGTGCCGCGACCACAACTTCACGTGCCGCCATGGCAGGAATCAGAGCAATACAGATCTGCCAGTTAAAGCCCAGTGGGGCAAAAATCGGTTGCATCACGTGTCCGAGCATACCTGCGAGCGAGTAATCAATTGCAGGTAAAGTCGCGCCTTCTGGCGGCTGCGGAAAAGTACACAAGAACCAAAGCAAAATTGATAACGCGAAGATAATGCCACCGACACGTTTCAAGAAGATTTTGCCGCGGTCCAGCAAACCAATCCAAATACTTTTCACGTCGGGAAAACGGTAGCTTGGCAATTCCATCAACAACATATGTTGTGATTTGTCTTTCTGGAAAAACTTTAAGATGAAAGAAACCAGCAGTGCGCTGACAATTCCGGCCATGTATAAAGCAAACAGCACCAGACCCTGCAGATTAAACACCCCCCAAACCATATACTCTGGAATAAAGGCGGCAATGAGTAGCGCATATACCGGTAAACGTGCCGAACAGGTCATCAGCGGTGCAACAAAGATCGTGGTTAAACGGTCGCGTGGGTCGCTAATACTGCGGGTTGCCATAATCCCGGGGACTGCACAGGCAAAGCTAGACAGCAATGGAATAAACGCACGACCACTTAAGCCGGCTTTAAACATCAGCTTATCCAGCAAGAATGCAGCACGCGGCAAATAACCCGACTCTTCGAGGACGAGAATAAAGAAGAACAGAATCAGAATTTGTGGCAAGAACACCACCACCCCACCTGCCCCGGCAATCACACCATCAACCACCAAGCTGTTCAGCAATGGATGCGATATGTGTTGTCCAACGAATTCACCGAACCAGCCAAAGAAGGCTTCAATACCATCCATAAAGGGTGCAGCCCAAGCAAATACCGCCTGGAACACCACAAACATCATCAGTGCCAGACTGACCAAACCTAAGACTGGATGTAAAAATATTTTATCGAGGAAATCGGAGCGTTTATCTTCCTGATCGACTGACTGCACCACATCATGCAAAATCGTGGTGATTTTATGATGATTATCGCCAGTTAAGCCGCTGAGTTCAGTATGCGGTGTCGAATATTTACCTTGATCAAGCGCATTCATCAGGTTTTCAATGCCTGAATTACGTACCGCAACGGTTTCCACCACTGGAATACCTAAACGTTGCGCCAGTTTTTGCGTATTGATTTGCATACCACGGCGACGTGCTTCATCCATCATGTTCAGCACAAGTAGAATCGGACGACCCAGCTCGATCATCTCGAGCACCAGACCTAAATGCAGTTTCAAATTGGTGGCATCGACCACGCACAAGAACGCATCTTGCTGCCCTTCTTCGGCAATTTTTCCTTGCACCACATCGCGGGTAATGGCTTCATCCGGGCTGGTCGCATTTAAGCTGTAGGTTCCGGGTAAATCTAGAACACGAACCGGTTTGCCTGATGGCAAGGTGAACTGTCCCACCTTACGCTCGACCGTGACACCGGCATAGTTGGCCACCTTTTGCCGGGTGCCGGTCAGATGGTTGAATAATGATGTTTTACCACAGTTTGGGTTACCTACCAGGGCAATACGTAGCGCATCACTCATGCAGGTGCTCCGTCAAAATTAATTTCAATTTTTTCAGCTTCAACTTTACGCAGTGCGAATCGGGTAAATCCAACTTGAATCAAAATCGGATCGCCACCAAAAACACCTTTGGTAATCACCTTTACTTTTGTGCCCGGAACAAACCCTAGCGTTTCTAAACGGCTTGCGACCAAATCGTTTTGAGAAATATTGCCATCTAAAGTTTTATTGACTTTGCTGATGATGGCCGTTTGTTTCACTTTTAAATCAGATAAACGCACCGCATCTAATCCTAAAATATTTTGAACAGTATACAAACAAATGAGAATAATTACCAAGTAAGGTTTGATTCCAATTCTCATCTGCTCTCTCAGATCGACATTGGCAAGAAATTGTTCTAAATTGACCCAAGCCAAGAAAAACTTGGATTTTTCATTCAATGTAGAACTGTCATGCTTAATAAAAAACCTCGTATCCCTGCTCCGGTGAGCATTCCTGAACATTTAAGTTTTTTACAGGGTTTCCGAGATTATTTAATTGCACAAACCGTCAGTCCGCATACTCGCAATGCCTATCTGTCTGATTTGGTTCAATGTAGTGAATGCAACTCTAATTCCATGCCGCAATGGTCCAGCGATGACATTTCTGATGTTCTACTGGCATTAACCAAACAGGGTAAAAGTCCGCGCTCGATTGCCCGATCACTTTCTGCACTGCGTTCTTTTTATAAGTTTTTACGTGAACAAAAACTTCGCTCCGACAATCCTGTGGCAACCCATAAAACCCCAAAAATTGGCCGTTCGCTGCCCAAAGATATTTCCGAACAAGAAGTTGAAGCCTTAATTCATGCCCCGAATATTGAAACAGCTTTGGGTTTGCGTGATCGCGCCATGCTTGAAGTGCTTTATGCTTGTGGACTACGGGTGACGGAATTGCTCAATTTACGTCTAGAACTGATTAATTTAAAACAAGGCTATTTACGCGTTGTCGGCAAAGGCAATAAAGAACGCTTGGTGCCATTAGGACAAGTGGCCTGTGAATGGATCGAAAAATATCTCAATGAAGCACGTTCCAGTTTATATAAATCTGCCACTGACTATGTATTTTTGACTCAGCACGGCGGCATTATGAGCCGGCAAAATTTTTGGTATGCCATTAAGCGCTATGCACTACAAGCCGGGGTACAAGCCGAACTGTCTCCGCATACTTTACGCCATGCTTTTGCTACCCATTTACTCAATCATGGCGCGGACTTGCGTGTGGTTCAGATGTTATTGGGTCATAGTGATTTATCTACCACCCAAATTTATACTCACGTTGCCCAAGTTCGCATGCAGCAACTGCATGCCACGCATCACCCTCGCGCTTAGTCTGATCTTCATTGATCATCTAAGACTAAGAAGTGTTAACGAGCCGGGCTTTTTTTTTGTTATGCTAGGCCATCAATTTTTATATAGCTAAAAGAAAGGGTTGTTTATGTCACTTACCCGCTCAAAAATTTTTATTGCATGCACTTTGGCAAGCAGTATGCTCATCACTGCGTGTTCCAACTCAAATAACGATGAAAAAAAGCAAGGCACTTTAACCGCTAGTGCTCCCGCAACCGGACAGGCCTCGAATATTTCCGAGCGCAATGCACAGCAGCGTTTAATTAACACCCTGCAACAGCACTTTAAAAAAGCCAATATCAATGCCAAAGTGCTGGATATTAAAGCCACTGAAGTACCGAACCTGTATTGGGTCAACCTGGAAGGCATGTCGTCTGTTTACGCAACTGCAGATGGTAAATACATTATTCAAGGCGATGTGCTTCGTTTGGGCGACAGCAAAATCCACAATGTCAGTGAAAACCTGCAATCCGCAGCCAACAAAAAGCTTCTGGCTGGCTTAAAAACTGAAGATCTTTTAGTTTATAAGGCGCAAGGCAAAACCAAACATATTGTGTATGTATTTACCGATGCCAGCTGCCCGTACTGCCATAAACTGCATGAACACATGAGCGAAATTAATGCCAAAGGCATTGAAGTGCGTTATATCGCATGGCCACGTGGCGAACAGTTCATGCCAGCCATGGAAAGCATCTGGTGCAGCAAAGACCGTCAGGCTGCTTTTGACCAGGCCATTGCTGGTGCGCCTCTTGCCCCAGCAACATGCAAAAACCCCGTTAGAGATCAGTATCAACTTGGTCTAAATATGGGCGTAAATGGCACACCGGCAATTTACAATGAAGATGGTGTTTATCTAGGTGGATACCTGTCTCCTGAAGAATTGGCAGAACGTTTAAATAACTAATTTTTATTCGTTAAATTACTGTTTTTTATAGTTGAAGATAAAGTGATTTCTTTCCTAGAGTCTCATGCTTTTTTTAGCTATGATCTAGGTTCGCTTAAAATTGATTAGATATTGGAGTGTGACGTGAAACCAGTTCGTCTGGCAATCCTCGGTCTTGGTACTGTAGGTGGTGGTGCCCTTAAACTTTTAAAAGAAAACGCTGCTGAGATTAGACGTCGCACCGGTCGGGAAATTGAAATTACCCATGTGGGTACACGTCGTCCGCGTCCTGATTTGGATCTTCCAGAATCAATCAAACAAAGTGCTGATCTTTTAGAAATTGTACGTCAGCCAGATGTTGACGTTGTGGTTGAAGTGATGGGCGGTATCCACCCTGCCTATGAAGTCATCATGGAAGCCATGAAACATGGCAAGCATATTGTCACTGCCAACAAAGCCCTGTTGGCTGAACATGGTAATGAATTATTTAAAGCGGCAGAAGACAACGCTGTGCAAATTGCCTATGAAGCAGCTGTTGCCGGCGGTATTCCAATTATCAAAGTCATTCGCGAAGGTTTGGCAGCCAATAAAATTGACTGGTTGGCAGGCATTATTAATGGCACAGGCAACTTCATCTTAAGTGAAATGCGTGAAAAGGGCCGTGCTTTTGAAGATGTGCTGAAAGAAGCGCAAGAACTCGGTTATGCCGAAGCTGATCCTACTTTTGACGTAGAAGGGATTGATGCTGCCCATAAACTGACCATTCTGGCTTCATGTGCCTTTGGTATTCCATTGCAGCTTGATAAAGTGTTTACTGAAGGGATTGGCAAAGTCACTGCACAAGATGTGAAATATGCAGAAGACTTGGGTTTCCGCATCAAACATTTGGGTATTGCACGCCGTACCAATGCAGGGATTGAATTACGTGTGCATCCAACTTTAATTCCAGATGACCAGCTGATTGCCAATGTCAACGGCGTGAAAAATGCCGTTTTGGTACAAGCCAATGCAGTCGGTCCAACACTGTATTACGGTGCTGGTGCTGGTGCTGGTCCAACCGCTTCTGCGGTGGTTGCTGACGTTGTCGATATTGTGCGTGATATTATTTATACCGAAGATGGCGCTGGAACCATTCCGCAACTGGCCTTTGAAGCTTTAACGGATTTACCAATTTTAACGCGTGAACAAATGACTACGGGTTACTACATTCGTATTAATGCCGAAGACCAAATGGGCGTACTTGCCGATGTGACGACTATTTTAAGTCGTGCCGGAATCAGTATTGACGCCATCATGCAGCAACCACGCTTAAAAGACCTGATTCCGATCGTGATTTTAACTGATCCTATCGTGGAATCAAAAATGGATGAAGCGATGCAACAAATTCAAGCATTGCCTTTCATTCATGGCGAAATTGTACGAATTCGTTTAGAATCGCTTGATAATTAATCGGGTTGAGGGGAGTATTCCCCCTTGCCAAGCTCTACACACAATTGGAACATCATCATGTCTAATGCCAATCGTTATACTGGTTTAGTTGACCGTTATCGCGACCGTTTACCCGTATCTGCAACCACTCGTGCTATTTCTTTAGGTGAAGGTAATACCCCACTGATCAAGCTTGAGAACATTCCACGCATTATTGGTAAAGACGTTGAAATCTATGTGAAGTACGAAGGCTTAAACCCGACCGGCTCATTTAAAGACCGTGGTATGACCATGGCGGTGACCAAAGCGGTTGAAGAAGGTTCTAAAGCTATTATTTGTGCTTCTACCGGCAATACCTCTGCTGCCGCTGCTGCTTATGCTGCACGCGCAGGCATCAAAGCTTTCGTTTTAATCCCGGAAGGCAAAATTGCCATGGGCAAAATGGCACAAGCAATGATGTACGGTGCAATCACCATGCAAATTCGCGGTAACTTCGATGACGGCATGCGCCTGGTGAAAGAAGTGGCTGATCAAGCGCCGGTAACCATCGTAAACTCAATCAACCCTTATCGTTTGCAAGGTCAAAAAACCATTGCTTACGAAATCGTTGAAGCTTTGGGTCGTGCACCTGATTATCACTGCTTGCCAGTCGGTAACGCGGGTAATATCACTGCACACTGGATGGGGTATACCGAAGCAGTTGCCAATCAGCCGAAAGAAGAATTTGAGCAAGTGATTTACGATGCTGAAACAGATGCTTTCACTGGTCCTAAACCTGCTGGCCTTCCAATCATGGCGGGTTATCAAGCATCTGGTGCTGCACCGTTCCTACGTGGTGCTCCTATTGCAAACCCTGAAACTGTTGCGACTGCTATCCGTATTGGTAATCCACAAAGCTGGAACCATGCCAAAGCGGTTGTTCGTGATTCGAACGGTTGGTTTGACGAATTAACCGATAGCGAGATTCTTGAAGCACAGCGTTTACTTTCAATGTACGAAGGCGTGTTTGTAGAACCTGCTTCTGCAGCATCTGTGGGCGGTGCCATCCGTGACATTAAAGCCGGCAAGATCGCTGAAGGTTCAGTGATTGTGTGTACTGTGACGGGTAATGGCTTGAAAGACCCAGATACTGCCATCAAACAATGTTCTGATGCTGTGATGCTGTCAATCGATGCGACAATGAATCAAGTGAAAGAATCTATTCTTTCTAATATGTAATTCTTTTTAGCATCATTAGAAATACAAAAAGCCCTGCAATTGCGGGGCTTTTTTTCGCTACACATACAGCAAAGATTAAATACGTTTTGGAAGTTGGCTCGCCCAGTTCATTAAACGGGTTGCATCATTGGTACGTGCGGCAGATGAATCTGCTCCAAGAAGCACCACCACAGCTGGACGGTTATTTAAAGTGGTATGCATGACCACACAACGCCCTGCTTCATTGATATAACCGGTTTTGGAAATATTAATATTCCAGCCCCCATTACGCACTAGAGCATTGGTATTATTTGATTTCAATACACGGTAGCCCAAATTAAAATCATAGCTTGGTGTGGTTGAGAATTGACGAATTAAACTGTATTGCGACGCTGCACTCACCAAAATACCTAAATCACGTGCAGAAGCCACATTACGTGGGTCAAGACCGGTGGATTCATAATAATGAGCCGAATTCATGCCTAAAGATTTTGCTTTTGCATTCATTGCTGAAACAAAAGCAGCACGTCCCCCTGGATAAGTTCGAGCCAAAGCAGCAGCAGCCGGATTTTCCGATTTCATCAAAGCAAACAATAACGCTTCCGCGCGGTTCATTGAATCGCCGGCACGCAAGGTCGAACTCGAATTTTTACCGCCCGCTCCTGCGAAATCAATCGATTGCAGGGTGATTTTTTCAGACATGTTCAGTCGAGCATCTGAAATTACCACTGCAGTCATCAGCTTAGTGATGGAGGCAATCGGTAATGCGGTGTTACTATTTTTACTATATAGCACTTCACCTGTTTGTGAATCCATCACCAATGCGGCACGTGCATTAACAGAAGGCTGGTTGCTATAACCTGAATTATCTAAAATTTGTACAGTTTTAGGTGCAGAATGACTAATCACACCATTAGAACTACGCACTGAAGTGGTAATTTTAGTTGAACCTAGTGGCGTTGGTTCTTCGCTCAATGTCGAAACATCGCCATTGAGTAATTGTTTGGCCTCTTCAGAAGACCAGTTTAAAGCAGCTTGACCTGTGCCTCCAGAAGCATCCATGATAAGTTCTGCAAAACTGGTAGAACTCAGACTAAGTAAGATAGACATACCTAGCACATGGATTAAAGACTTGTTCGAATTTTTCACGGTGGTTTACTCAACTCATGGAGGCAAGATACATTTGTGTATTACCTCAAATATGCCTTACATTTAAACACAAAGGTGAACATTTTTTACGCATAAACCTTTATGCTTAACATTTCATTTAAAGATGAATAATAGGATTGCTAATTTTGTCATTTCATTGCAAGCTTATTTTGCTTTATGTAACAAAAAAATTGCTTTTTTTATATGAGGGGAGAAATAGGTGATCACAGTTTTAGTAGTAGATGATCATGAATTAGTACGTACCGGGATTTGCCGAATGCTGGAAGACCATGCGGATGTTCAAGTGATTGGTCAGGCTGAATCTGGGGAAGAAGCGATTACCTTGGTGCGTCACCATCATCCGAATGTGGTTTTACTTGATGTCAATATGCCGGGCATCGGTGGAGTAGAAACCACGCGCCGTCTTTTGCAAAGCGCACCTGAGACCAAAGTTGTCGCGGTGAGTGGTTTGGCTGAAGAACCTTATCCATCATTATTGCTTAAAGCCGGCGCAAAAGGGTATATCACCAAAGGTGCACCGGTCACCGAAATGGTTCGTGCTATTAATAAAGTCATGCAAGGTGGCAAATATTTCAGTGCAGATATTGCTGAACAACTGGCCAGTTCATATCTTTCAGATACCCAGCAATCGCCATTTGATTCACTCTCTGAACGTGAAATGCAAGTCGCGATGATGGTAGTGAATTGTATTAGTGCCCAGGAAATTGCCGATAAGCTTTTTGTCAGTGTTAAAACCGTCAATACTTATCGTTATCGTATCTTTGAAAAGTTAAATTTAGATAGTGACGTGAAACTGACCCATTTGGCCATTCGTTATGGGCTGATTAAACCTTAATGCTTTTGATTTAGCTTTCTAGAAGACATGCATGACGCAGCCTACCCAAAATTTTGAGTTTAATCAGTACCATTTAGGCATTTGGTATGGCGCCTACAGACTGATTATTGCCAGCTGTCTTCTGCTGATTTTTTTACTCACCTACCAGCTTTTAAATACAGATTATCGCTATCCACAGCTCTATCTTTACGTCCTGATTTGCTTAGTATTGATAAGCTGCATACAGTTACTGAGCTTAAAAAAAATACGCTCCAGAGTTCCACAACAACTGGAGCTTGTATTTGCTGTCGACGTCATTGCTTTAAGTTTACTTACTTTTGCGATGGATGGTCCGAATCTGCATTTAAGTCTCCTGTTTGTGATTACCATTTTTGCCGCGTCTTTACTGTTAAATGCCCAACAAGCTTTAATTATCACCCTGATTGCCGTCATTAGTATTGTTTATCAACTATTTGTAGGCAATCTTTTCGATTTCTCTTCATTAAATAATATTGGCAATAGTGCCTTATTGGCATTCCTGTTTTTTGTGGTTTATGGCAGTGCTCAAGTGGCTGTACGACGTTTCCAATTGCTGGAAAATTTAAATTTTTCTCAATCCTTGGAACTCAATCGGCTGCAAAATCTGAACCGTTATATTCTGGAACAGATTGAACTCGGTTATCTGGTTCTGGATGAAAACTGTCATATCGTACTGAGTAATCCTGCGGCGTGTATGCTGTTAGGCATTCCCCCCCTCTATGCCTATGACAAATATCCTTTATACAAAACACAACCTGATCTGTTTGAACTGATTAAGTTTGATCAGCTGCAAGATGGCGAAAGATTTCAATTCGAGTCACAGCTAAGCCGTTATCATATGCATATCGAAGTGCAGAAGTTAATGGTTCCGCATCAGACCCTCACCCTGTTGATGCTGCAAGATGCAGGCAAAATCAATCAACGGGTACAACAATTAAAACTAGCTGCTTTAGGACAATTGTCTGCCAGTATCGCCCATGAAATTCGCAATCCTTTAGCTGCGATTGTTCAAGCCAACGAACTGTTGCCTGATAGTGATTCCAACCAACAAAAGCTATTAAGTCAGATGATTGCAAAACAAGCACAGCGCATTGACCGTATCATCCAAGACACCTTAAATATGGTGCGAAACAGGGAAACACATCCTGCACAGATCCATCTGAATCAATTTATTCCGCAAATGATCCAGGAAGATTTATCTGATATCATCCATCAGATTCGATGCACCATACAAAATAAAATCTCAATTACTTTTGATGAAGCACAATTTCGCCAAGTTCTGATTAATCTGATTCGTAATGCAATTCGGCACAATTCACCTGAGCATTCACATATTGAATTAAATATTTATTCACATGGATCCAATGTCCGAATTGAAGTCCGAGATTTTGGCTCAGGGGTGGCATCCCAAGATTTAACCTACTTATTTCAACCTTTTTTTAGTACCGAAATCACGGGAACTGGTTTAGGATTATACTTATCTCATAGTTTCTGTGAGGCGAATCAAGCAAAACTGGACTATGTAGAACAAAAACAAGGCGCATGCTTTAGAATAGAATGCCTGGATGGTGCTTTAAATTAATAGTGTTGGGGTGTAATTTTGGAACGACAACCATTTGTTTTATTGGTAGATGATGAGGAAGATTTGTGTACTTTAATGCAAATGTCTTTATCACGCATGGGCATCAAGACCCATATCGCATATCGTCTTGAACAGGCCAAAAAATGCTTATCCGAAAACGAATATGATGCCTGTTTAACGGATTTAAATTTACCGGATGGGAATGGACTGCAATTGGTAGAATGGATTGGTCAACATTTTCCTGCCCTACCTGTAGCGGTATTGACTGCATATGGCAATATGGAAATTGCGATTGCGGCATTAAAAGCCGGCGCTTTTGATTTTGTCAGTAAACCGATTAATCAGAAACACCTGGAGCAACTCTTACAAAAAGCGTTGAACAAACCGGTTGAAAATTTCCAAAGCAAAGAAGATAGTCTGGAACAAAAATTATTGATTGGCCAGTCTCTGCCGATTCAGCAATTACGCATTACTTTAAATAAAATTGCCCGCTCTCAAGCTCCTGTCTTTATTAGCGGTGAATCCGGGACAGGAAAAGAAGTCATTGCCAATCTGGTGCATCGACTCAGCAATCGTAATGAAGGCCCTTTTATTGCGATTAACTGTGGCGCCATTCCCACTGAATTGATGGAAAGTGAACTGTTTGGGCATAAGAAAGGCAGCTTTACCGGTGCAACGCAAGACAAACAAGGTCTGATTCAATCAGCACATGGTGGCAGTCTTTTTCTAGATGAAATTGCTGAACTGCCTTTAACCATGCAGGTCAAACTGCTGCGTGCAGTGCAGGAAAAACGGATTCGTCCAGTCGGTTCAGATGCTGAAATTGATGTCGATTTTCGCGTGATCAGCGCCAGTCATCAGGATTTGGATGCATTGGTGCAGCAAGGCAGATTTCGACAAGATTTATTCTTCCGTATTCATGTGATGGATCTGGTCCTTCCGCCACTGCGTGAACGGGGGGAGGATATTATTTTATTGGCGCATCATTTTATTCAAAAAATTAGTCAGGAATGGAGCATTCCTCAAAAACAACTGACTGAACGTGCGAAAAACTTTTTGCTGGGCCAGTATTATCCTGGCAATGTTCGTGAGCTGCGCAATATTATTGAACGTGCTATCACGCTCAGTGATGAAGATAAAATTGATTTACCGCATTTACAAAGCGCACCATTGCGTTATCCAACAGCAGCACCGTTAGATCATCAGCAAGAAGCCAGCCCTGCTTTTCGTAGTGATATCTTGGTCTCTGCTAAAAAGTTACCGAATGAAGGTTTAGAGCTTTATCTGGAGAATATTGAAAAAGATATTTTACTCAATGCGCTAAACTTGACTCATTGGAACAGAACGCTGGCAGCCAAAAAACTCGGCATGTCTTTCCGCTCTTTACGTTACCGCTTAAAGAAATTTGGTCTGGACACAGATGAGGAATAAACCGTTACTTACGGTTTAGAATAATTTCTGCAACATGTTCAAGATAGTTTTCTTCTTTCATCTCATGTTGCAGCAGGTATTGCTGATTCGGCTGAATCCCGATACCTTCAATCATTTGCCCCTTCGGGGTGTAATAATGCGATACCGTCATCTGTAAAGCAGCACCATTGGAAAGCGGGAATAGCTTTTGTACCACGCCTTTTCCATAGCTCTTCTCACCGATGACCCAAGCGCGGCCATGGTCTTTCATTGCCGCAGTAAAGACTTCAGCGGCTGAAGCAGAACGGTTATTGATTAAGATACCCAGCTTTAAATTTTGAAACTCAAAACTAGGTAAAGCTTGAAATTGTTGAGCGCCTTCAGAACGGCTTTTGGTAGAGACAATCACCCCCTGATTTAAAAATAAATCAGCCGTTTCAACTGCAGCAGACAATAATCCACCGGGATTATTTCTTAAATCAAGCAACACTGCTTTGAGACGTGAAGAAGAATGATCTTCAATTAAGCGTTTAATTTCATTGGCAGTGTCTTGCTGAAAAACTTTTACCTTGATCACTAAAACCTGATTATGCAAAACGCTGGCTTGGATATCTGTTTCTATTTTTTTACTGCGTACCAAAATTATAGGCGTACTATTTTGTGCCAGTTGCAAAGTTAAGGTTGAACCAATTGAGCCATTGAGCAGACTATTGACCTGATCGGGATTGAGTTTCTTCAGTTCTTGATCATCAATCTTAAATACCGTTACGCCATTGCGTAAACCTTGCTTGGTAGAATCAGCTTTATCCTTTAAACCTTGAATCACCCATTGATGTAACTGCTGATCATAGATCAGTTCAAAATCGACAGAAGCAATATCACCTTCGGTATATTGCATCAGCTGTTTATAATCTTCTGGACTGAGGTAGCGAGAATAACGGTCTAGGCCACTGACCAAGCCTCGAATGGCTTGCTGAAACAAAGCATCATCATTTTTCGCATCTACATAATTTTCTTTAACAATGCTATAGATTTGTACAAATTGCTGAATCGATTCCACCGGAACTTCAGCATAATTTTGTTCGACTTCATCATCAAAATCCAAAACAGGCTGGTTTTTCACAGCCGCAAGTGCAGAATGGCTCACACAGATGAATAACGTTGTTAAAGCGACAA
This sequence comes from Acinetobacter sp. SFB, assembly GCF_001647545.1. Classification (GTDB taxonomy): domain Bacteria; phylum Pseudomonadota; class Gammaproteobacteria; order Pseudomonadales; family Moraxellaceae; genus Acinetobacter. Next base: position 244,488 of record NZ_LSZH01000011.1, on the reverse strand, counting down.
CCATCTTCCAGCGTTGTAAAACCATCCTTCCACCTGTTTATCGGGTTAATTTTATAATTTTAAAGTAATCAAATTGCGACCTTGCATTTCTTCAGGGACAGGAATTTGCATTAAGCTGAGCAATGTTGGTGCCACATCTGCCAGTACACCGCCTTCAGCAATGCTCGCAGAAGTTGGTCCCACATAAATGAAGGGAACCAGTTCTGTGGTATGTTGCGTATGTACCTGACCACTCTTGTAGTCCTGCATTTGCTCGACATTACCATGGTCAGCAGTAATCAGCATATGGCCTTTTTTTGCCATCACTGCTTCATATACCCGACCGAGGCAGGTATCGACAGCTTCAACGGCTTGTACCGCCGCATCAAATACACCGGTATGCCCAACCATATCACCATTGGCAAAGTTCACCACCAATAAGTCATATTCACCCGAGTTAATTGCAGCAACCAGTTCATCGGTAACTTCATAAGCACTCATTTCAGGCTTAAGATCATAAGTTGCAATATTTGGCGATGGAATCAGGATACGTTTTTCGCCAGGGTATTCATCTTCACGGCCACCGCTAAAGAAGAAAGTCACATGCGCATATTTTTCTGTTTCAGCAATACGCAACTGTGTTTTACCCAAATTCGACAAGTATTCGCCAATCGAGTTTTTCAACGCTTCTGGCATATAGGCAACAGGTGCATCAATCGTCGCTTGGTAACGCGTCAACATCACAAATTTAGACAGGTGGGGAACGACTTTACGTTCAAAACCGGCAAAGTCTTTTTCGACAAAGGCTTTGGTAATCTCACGCGCACGATCGGCACGGAAATTCATAAATACAACGCTGTCGCCATCCTGAATTTTAGCCAGCTCGCCAATACGGGTGGCTTTCACAAATTCATCCGACTCATTCGCTGCATACGCCTGTTCCAGACCGTCAACTGCTGTTGCTGCGGTTCGTGCAGCTTCCCCTTCAGTCAATAGACGATAGGCCTGTTCAACCCGATCCCAACGATTGTCACGATCCATGGCAAAGTAACGTCCAATCATGGTCGCAATCCGACCTTGACCCGGATATTGGGCAAAAACTGCATCCAATTTTTCTAAAGACGGTTGCGCGCTTTTCGGTGGCGTATCACGACCATCCAGGAAAGCATGCAGATACACTGTCGCTCCACGTTTTAATGCCAATTCACACATGGCAACAATATGGTCTTCATGCGCATGTACGCCCCCTTGTGACAACAAGCCCAAGATATGTACTACGCCATTTGCAGCTTTGGCTTTCTCTACCGCATCAAGCAAAACTTCATGCTCAAAAAAAGCACCAGTACGAATGTCCTTGGTGATGCGGGTGAAATCCTGATACAGCACACGACCTGCGCCCAGGTTCATATGACCCACTTCAGAGTTGCCCATTTGACCATCAGGCAGACCGACATCTTCGCCCGAACCTGAAATTAAACCATGTGGATGCTTTTGTTGCATAGCAGTTAAATTTGGTCGTTTTGCTGCCAGGAAAGCATTGTCTTCGACCGCTTCGCGATGACCCACACCATCCATAATTACCAATACGTGAGGGATTTTGCCTGCAGTTGCATCCGTCATAATGAGCACTCTTTTGTTTACAATTTCATCGGGATATCTTAACGAATTTTCAGTCAAGACTCTATGTGCAGATCATGACTAAAGCTGATCATGCACATTGTTTTTATCACTATTAAGTCTGTTAACGTGCGCGCCGCAGTAAATAACCGCCCACCAGCATCATCAGCACAATCGGTACAAATACGAACCATGCCGGTGAAGGTGAATACACCAGACTTGCATAGCCCAAGAAATCTTGCAGATAGAAAAATCCCAAGCCAATAAATAAGGCGATGACCAAACGAAAACCCATCGACTGTTGACGTAAAGGACCAAAAATAAACGAACATGCAATCAGTACCAAAGCAATGAGTGCAAATGGCGAGCCAACTTTTTGCCAAAATGCCAGCTTATAGGTTTTCGGGACTTGGCTGTATTCATGCATATAACTCATAAAGCTCACCAATTGGCTCGGTGATAAATCTTCTGGGTCAATGGTGACCATATGCACATATTTCGGTTGCAAGGCTAAGGCCAAAGGCAGCTGATCGGTTTTGATCAGCGTTGAATTACCCTGCGGCAAAATATCCATTTGCGCAGCACTTTTCAGATTCCAGGCACCATCTTTAACGAACTGACCCTGCTCGGCATTTAAAACACCTTTCAAGTGGTAATCATCATCAAAATCGATCACTTGGACATGTTTCAGTTGCCCTTGTGCATTGGCATAATCAATATATATAAAACGCTGACCTTCGCGGGTCCAATAACCGCTGACTTCACCCAGTGAACTTACACTGCGGTGATCTTTCACGCTTTTGGCTTGCTCATTGGTATAGGGAATGACCCATTCACTTAAGACAAAGGATAACACCACCAAGATTAATGCGGAGCGAATCACCCAACCGACAATACGCCATAAGCTAATGCCGATTGAACGCATCACCACCAGTTCACTATTGGAGGCTAAAGTACCTAAACCGAGTACAGCACCAATTAATGCAGAGATCGGTAAAATTTCATATAGATAGCGGGGTGCACCCCATAATACATAGAGAAATGCCTGCCAGGCACCATAGTCTTCGTTCAGTGAACCCAGTTCACCCAAATAGGTAAACAGTACCTGTAAAACAGAGAGTACTGCTGTTGCCCCCAGCATGGCCAATGCCGTGGTTTTGGTCACATGTTTGGCAATGATTCGACGTGCTAACATTTTTAAGACCTCGCCTGCTGAATTCGTTTCTTGATTTTAGGCGCAAGCTTTTGTTTTCGGGAGAACAAGGCTCCCGCAACACCATACACGACCAAGACCAAAGGATATGCCCAAATTCCTAACTCATCTTTACTGACACGGGTTTTCAATGCCATTAGTGCCACAATCAAACTGGCGAAAATCAGCAAAGCCGGAAATAGTTTTAAATAACGTCCTTGACGAGGAGTCACTTCTGAAAGTCCAACTGCCAGGATTAAAGCTACAAGCACTGAAAATGGCACGAAGATCCGCCAGCCCAGTTCACTCGCCACAACAGGGTCAGTACGGTTGTTCCAGAGCTTGCCAATCGGCAATGCTTCAACTTCTGCACTTTCAAATTTGGCTTCGGCATCACTTTCTAAACGTAAACGATAGGATTGAAACTCTGTTTGGGTATATTTTGGTTTTCCCGGAAAAATTTCGTAACGGCGGCCTTCAGATAAATCGACAATACTGGCCGTTTCATTGGCCATTTCTACACGCGTGGCTTCTTTCGCCAAAATCATGACATCCGGTTTACCCGGTTTTTCTGCGCGTTGATAGAAAAACACATCTTTAAGATTACGACGGTCTTCTGACAGGTCTCCGGCATAAATGGTGTAAGGACCGGAGGAAATAAACTCTTTCGGACGCACCAAATCGAAACCGGTTCTGACCGCCTGATTGGTGGTCAACTCTTCAAACTGACGCAGCCCCCAAGGAGATATCCATACCATCAACACGGTTTGCACCGCAAGAAATACCACGGCCAGCGGAATCAGTAACCAGCCCAGTTGATGCCGACTGACACCGCTGCCGTTGAGGACTGCCATTTCGTGATCGACATACAGACGGCCAAATACCAGCATCAAACCGATGAAAAAGCCTAGGGGAAGAATCAGGGTTAAAAATTCCGGTAGCCGATAACCAATAATACTGAACAAAATACTGACATCTAAACGACCTTGTGCCGCAATGCCAAAGTACTTGATCAGTCGACCACCCATCATGATCAAGGTAAGCAAGGCAATCACAACCAAGGATGTAGACACCACTTGCTTGACCAGATAACGCCGAATAATCAAATTAATTCTTCCAAAAAAGAGGCTAATAAAAACTAGCGCTAGTTTACCCGAATGGTGAAAATATAAAACCTATACTGTTGTTGCGCATTGAAACTCTATTCATAGAAATGTTTCAATGGTTTAATGGTTTGCAAACTTTCACAGGCATGAATACAGAACATGAAACTGACAATTAATACGTCATTCCAAGAGAATGCATCTAGCCCATATTTGTTGATATTAGTTGATTCTGAGCAGCTTCAAAAGGTGGCGACTGCTTATGAAATCAATGATTTAAATGCTTTAGTTGAAGCAACCCAATTTAAAGCCAGTCTAACTGAATCGCTCCCCCTGATCGGAAAAGTGGCGGCATGTAGCAACAGTGCGCTTATTGGTATTGATAAGGCAGCTGAAATTCAACCGGCCAAATTAGCAAAAATCGCACAAACCATTATCAAAGCGTCACAAAAAAAATTCAAACAGATCAGCATTGATATTTCTGCTTTAGCACCCGAACAGCATTATTTATTTGCTTTGGCTTTAACTCAAGCCAGCTATGCTTTTGATGAATATAAATCGAAGAAAAATGAATTCGTTCTAGAAGACATTCATCTTATTGCAAACAACAGCAGTTTAAATGCACAACAACTTAGCTTGATTCACGCGGTGCAATCAGGTCAAAGCCTGGCACGTGATTTAGGTAACCGTCCGGGCAATATCTGTTTCCCTGAATATCTGGCGGAACAGGCGCAAGCTTTGGCGGCAGCATATCCTGATCTGTTAAAAGTAACCGTTCTTGATGAACAGCAAATGGCTGATCTCGGTATGGGCGCGTTTCTGGCAGTCAGCAAAGGTTCAGATCGTCCGGGACGCATCATTACCATGGAATATCAGGCCAATACCGAACAAGCACCTGTGGTACTTGTAGGTAAAGGCGTGACCTTTGATACCGGCGGTATTTCACTCAAACCTGGTGCGGGTATGGATGAAATGAAATTTGACATGTGTGGTGCTGCTTCCGTACTCGGTACGATGCGCGCGCTGTGTGAATCAAAACTGCCAATTCATGTAGTGGGTACAATTGCTGCAGCTGAAAACATGCCGTCGGGTCATGCGACACGTCCGGGCGATATCGTCACCAGCATGAGCGGTCAAACAGTCGAAATTTTAAATACCGATGCAGAAGGCCGCTTGGTGTTATGTGACACCCTGACCTACATCAAACGTTTCAACCCTGCGCTGGTGATTGATATTGCAACCTTGACCGGTGCCTGTGTGGTGGCTTTAGGCTCCGTTCTAACCGGTATGTTCACACCCGATGATGAACTTGCAGCTGAAATTACCGCTGCAGGTCAAACCAGTTTTGACCGCGTATGGCGCATGCCGGTGATTGAAGACTATCAGGAACAACTGGATTCTCCATTTGCCGACATTGCCAACATTGGTGGGCCTAAAGCCGGTGCTGTAACTGCCGCATGTTTCTTGCAACGCTTTACCCGTGAATATCGCTGGGCGCATTTAGATATTGCCGGAACAGCATGGAACTCAGGTACAGCCAAGGGTGCAACTGGCCGCCCTGTTCCATTACTGGTTCAATTCCTGGCAAACCGTGCGCAGTCGAATGGCTAAAGTTAGCTTTTATCTATTTGAAAAAAGTAATGAGCGGCAAGTGGAAAGCACTTGCCGTTTGTGCCGTAAAATTCTGAAACAACCGGAACATATCTGGTTGTATTGTTCCGACACCAACTTACAGCAACAGCTTGATGAACAATTGTGGAGTTTTGATCCCGGCAGCTTTATTCCGCATGGGATTGATCAAGAACATGCCACGATTTGTATTTCATCTCGACTGCCAGAGCAATCCGACTGGATTGTGTTTAATTTTAACAATCAAGCGCTTGAACAGATTGATAAATTTAGTCACATTATAGAAATCATAGAAAATAACGAATCGGCAAAACAACTGGGTCGTGAAAAATTTAAACAATATCGCCGTTTAGGTATTGAACCACGAACCTTCAAGCTTTAGCCGGTCAATTGCAATAAGGAGATACGGGGTGGCATTAAATGTCGGTCAAGATTTTAAACAGCGCTGGTTAGATGTGCCTGAGGCTGTTCGTCAGGTCTTTATTGATGACCTGCACCGTGTCTGCAATGTGCTAAAACCAGAAACCAATATTCAAAAATGGTTAGAAAAGGATAGGGAAGCACAACAACACTCTGTTGAGAGAATTGAACATGCATACGCAGAGCGCAAGGCACAATTAATTGAAGAAGCACGCATTCGCAAGCAGCTTGCACTAGAAAAGTCGCTGGAAAATAAACGTGCGGAACAGGCTGCCTATGCTCAAGCCTTGCAGCTAGACGAAGCTCGACAGTTTGACGAACAAAGCCAAACCTTGGCCTTTATCCGGCAAAATTTAGAGCATGAAACGCATGTTTATACAGCACGTTATCATAAAAATCCTGAAGGCTCAGCACTGAATTTTTCTAAAGGCATACGGTCGATTCCTGACACTACCATGCTATCTGAACTGGAAAGCGTGCGTTTACGTCTCGAATTAGAAGCTGAAAGCTTGATTGAACAGGCGGTTACGGTCTTTCGTGCCAAATTAAATCAGGCCAGCCAAGACGAAATTGACTATATTTTGAAAGATTCTGATTTATCAACCGAGAAACCAAAACATTAATTTCTCATGGCTCGTGATCTGGCTATTTTTCTACTGTCATATAAATGACATGTTTATGTCACAGAATGGTCATATCTTTAAATCAGTACATTTAAAGATAGGCTATTTTAATACTTAACATCATATTAACAGGAAGAAAAATGGATATTTTGAAGCAAATTTCCACTCAAATTGCTGCATTAAATGCTGGAGAACAATGGCGTGTATCTGCTCAAGACTTACTGATTAGCCATGCCGACTTCCATTCAGTTTCGATTTATATTTCTCGTGAAGCTGAAAAAGGACAATTTTCTGTTTCTATGCCTGCTGCGCTAAGATCTTTGGTAGAAAGTACTGCTGTCACCATTACCAAACACTGAAACAGACCAGTCAAAACCGTCTACTTTGGTGGGCTATTTTTATTTTCATATTTTGATTAGATTGTTTATTCAATTTAATCAAATTCAAATATCATCTAAATGCTTACAACTTAAAATAAATCTACAGCAATTCCCAGCATATTGCCTGCGCCATAGCCAATCCCCAATAACAGACTGATCCAGATCAGTCCACCGACCACGTTATAAAGCATAAAACTGAACATACTCATATGCCCGGCCCCGGCAGCAAAGGGGGCAAATGAACGGACAAATGGCACAAAACGAGCGACCAGAATGGTTTTTCCACCATGCTTGCTAAAATAATGATTGGTCTTGACAATATATTCAGGTTTTAAAAACCGTGAATGTTCATGAAAAAATTTAAATCCCAGCACCTGACCCGTATAGTAATTGACGGTATAACCCAATACCGAAGCACTAAAAAGCAACAATCCCATGTAGTTTAAATGGATCACATCTGTAGTTGAACACAGTGCACCAATGCCAATCAGCAAACTGTCCCCAGGCAAGAAAAACATAAATACAGAGCCGGTTTCTGCAAAAATAATGAGAAATAAAATGGCGTAAATCCACAGACCATAGTTGTCCAGTAAAGTCGGTAACCATTGTTCAATATGCATTAAAAAATCAAGCATTTTCACAAATCCACTTTAGCCCCATGATCTACCCAGCCCACTAAAAAACCTAAATAAAAATAAAAAAAAACAGTCTGACTTTTCAACCAGACTGTTTTCTATTCTATGGTTTTTTACTTCAAGAAGCCATTTTCTGCCAGAAATGCCATACTTAATTTGGATGGTTCCTTGGTTTCAGCCGCTTTATCACCGAGCATTAAACGCTCGATATAGCGTGCTAAAACATCGACTTCCAGGTTTACTTTAGCGCCGGCTTTCCAAGTACCAATATTGGTTCGTTCAGCCGTATGCGGAATCAAATTCAGGCTAATCACATTGCCGCGTAAATGGTTGATGGTCAGACTGATTCCATCGACCGTCACCGAACCTTTTTCAGCTAAATATTTGGCAATTTCAACAGGCGCAGTCACTTCATAATAAATGGAGCGGGCATCTTCACGCACCACGGTAATTTCACCCACAGCATCGACATGACCACTGACAATATGACCGCCAAAACGTGTGGTGGGCAACATCGCTTTTTCCACATTCACGCGCTGACCGACTTTCCATGTGCCCAGTGTGGTACGGTTTAAACTCTCACGCGATACATCGGCCGCATACCAGTTTTCACCCCATTCAATCACGGTGAGGCAAATCCCGTTGGTGGCAATTGAGTCACCCAAATGCACATCTGACATGTCGAGATGGGTACCAATACGCAAACGGACATCACCGCCTACGCTTTGTAAACTTTCCACTTTGCCTAGACTTTCAATAATGCCTGTAAACATAACCTATTCTCTATTTATATCTTTGTTTTACCACAATGCCAGTTGCGTACTCACACCAGTGGTATCGACACCACCCAGTTCAGCAAAATGATACAACTGACCCAATAATTGGCGCAGTGGTGGACCCGATTTGGCATGAGTATCGGTAATCACAATAAACTCTAATACACGTGCGCGCTCTGACTGACGTTGCTTGCTGACACGATAACGTGGCACATCTTGCGTGAGCAAAGTCACACGACCACGTTTCAGATTCGCCTGCAGCAAATCACCCGCTTCAATATTACCATCGGTCGAATAACTGGTCAGAATATAACGTGCATTAATCGTTGCAACCAATTTCTCATAGGCATCTTTGGCATACTTGGAAGAGTTGTACTGACTAGGACGCTCTTTACGCCATGCCCGGTCAATCCCGCTCTTATAGCCTTTGGTATCTGGACTGGGTAAATCTGTCTGATCCCACAAGGTTAAAGCATTCAGTACGTGATAGTTACTACCATAGGCATGCTGGTTATACGGTGGATCGAGATAAGCCACATCCACTTCAAAACTACTCATTTGATTGGCCAGATGCTGTGCATCGACACACCACATTTCTGCTGCCGGCTTTTTCGGTTCACCCACCGCACAAAAACGACTCGGTGTTAGCCAGAGTAATGATTCAATCCGTTCCAAAGCGGTTTGGGTTTTACCGCCCCAACCATGATGGAAACTTTTAAATACACCTGACGTATTGCTGACAAAACTGGCTGAATAAAGCAATGGTGCAAGCAATGCCGACATCTCGACATCATCAATCGCACCTTGTGCCTGCCAAGCGGCAATTTGCTGACGAATCGCATCAATACGCATGCCGTTACGGCGTTTGAAGAACAGACGATCACGAGCCGGATCATAAATTTCATCATTACGCGGACACAGGTTATGCGTGACCCAACCTTTGACTTCCGGCAACCGGTTAAGGTAATCGATGGCTTTTTGATAACCACCCAGTTCTTTAAATGCCGGCGCTTCCGTGCAGGATAGAATCGCACTATTTAAGGCATGACTGTACGGTTCCCAGTCATTGGCAATCACACGATAACCATTTTGACGCGCCAGACGTGAAACCACGCCTGAGCCTGCAAAAAAGTCAGCAAAAATCGGAGCACGACCATCTTTGCTATTTAAGGTTCCCGTACTCTCAAGTGCTTCCAAAATCAGATGAAGTAAACGCCGTTTGTTACCTAGATACGGAACAAGCTGATTGAAAAGATATTCGTCTGTGGTACGTGCTGAATGACGACGTTTATGATAAACCGAAGACTCTGAATTCATACTGTCTCTTGAGAAGGAATTAACCTTAAGCGCACATCATCCCCCAATTGGGTGACCTGCATGAGCTTAAATCGAAGTTGCTCTGCCATACGGCTAAATTCCGCACTAAACATTGCACGTGCTGTTTGACCTAAAAATGTCGGTGCAACATAGCTGATCATTTCATCGACCAGCTGTTGTTGTAACAAGGCTGTCGATAATGTTACTCCTGCTTCCACCAGTACATCGTAAATTTGGTGCTGTGTAGCTAGGGTCTGCAGCAAGTCTTTTAATGGCTGTACTGCAAACTGTAATACGCCTAAATCAGCCAAGTCCTGACGGAAAGGCCCCATGACCATCACCGTATCAGGCTGCTGCAGTATTTTTGCATGAAGCGGTAAACGTCCCTGACGATCCAGTACCAGACGTTTCGGCTGAACAATAGTGGTGATATCGTCAATACCATTGAGCTGACGCACATTCAGCAGACAATCGTCAGCAAGTACCGTTTCAATTCCGGTAATCACCACCCCGGAAATCGCGCGCCAATGCTGTACATCCTGACGGGCAGCGCTACCGCTAATCCATTTCGATTCACCCGATGCCATTGCCGTACGGCCATCAAGGCTTGAAGCCACTTTTAAACGCACATAAGGCATACCGGTTGCCATGGCTTTTAAAAAACCAAGATTGAGTTGTTCTGCTTCTGATTCACACAGGCCCACTTCAACTTCAATGCCTGCATCTTTTAGAATGTGTACGCCCTTACCTGCCACCAACGGATTCGGATCAGCACAAGCCACGATCACTTTAGTAACACCGGCTTCCACTAAACCTTTGGCACAAGGCGGTGTACGACCATAATGCGCACAAGGTTCTAAAGTCACATAAGCGGTTGCACCTTGAGCAAGATCACCGGCTTGACGCATGGCAAAGACTTCTGCATGCGGTTGTCCTGCTTTCGGATGGAAACCTTCTCCAACCAGTTGACCGTCTTTAACAATGACACAGCCAACATTAGGATTGGGTTTGGTTGAATATTGTCCAAGTCGCGCTAATTCAATCGCACGTTGCATCCACACCTGATGTTGGTGAATGGGATCTTGACTTAACTTAGACATCTTTAAACTCTTTTAGTGTTCACGCTGTTGCATTTGTTCAATTTGACGACGAAAAGCTTCTACATCCTGGAAGTCTTGATACACCGAGGCAAAACGCACATAAGCCACATGATCGAGGGCAAACAAGGATTGCATGACAATTTCACCAATCATGCGTGATTTCACATCACGCTCACCCAAGCGACGAATTTGTAGTTGGATATCGCTGAGCACCGTTTCAATCTGTTCTTGTGTGACGGGTCTTTTTTGCAAAGCATGCATCAATGAACGACGCATTTTAGCTTCATCAAAAGGTTCGCTTTTGCCGTCAGATTTAATTACCCGAGGCATCACCACTTCATAGGTTTCAAAAGTGGTAAATCGTTCTCCGCAACTGATACATTCACGACGTCGACGAATTTGACAGCCTTCAGCGGCCAAACGCGAATCGATAACTTTACTGTCTGCGGCGTTGCAAAACGGACAATGCATAGCGGTTTAATTGAACAAATCAAATCGGATTTAGAGTGTAGCAAAAATTCTGCACTTTGTAGAGGCTTACGCAAGATATGGAAAAAAAACAGCCCATAAGGGCTGTTTGACACCATATATTGATTATCAGTTTTTTATTATTCTACTCGTTCGCCATGTTGACTTAAGTCTAGACCCATACGTTCATCATCCGCCTCAACTCGAATACCAATCACCAGATCAATCAATTTAAGAATGATGAAAGTCAGTACGCCAGAGTAAGCGATCGTTGCAAGTACACCTTCAATTTGCACCCATAATTGATGCATCATATCTGTAGGGACTTTATCCCCCATGATGAATTCACTCGCAAATACTGCAGTCAGGATTGCACCGACAATACCACCGACACCATGCAGACCAAAAGCATCTAAAGAGTCATCGGCTTTCAGTGCACGTTTAAGCGCAGTAATACCCCAGAAGCACACGACACCGCCTATTAGGCCCATGGCTATTGCACCGCCTACAGTTACAAAACCAGCTGCAGGTGTAATCACTACTAGACCGGCAACTGCACCAGATGCACCGCCCAATACAGAAGCCTTACCACGTACCACCTTTTCAGTAATTAACCATGCAATTGCTGCGGCTGCCGCTGCAACTTGAGTTACAACTATGGCATAACCTGCAGAACCGTTGGCACCGAGTGCAGAACCACCATTGAAACCAAACCAACCCACCCAAACCAGGCTTGCACCAATCACGGTTAAAGTCAAATTATGCGGTGCCATTGATTCACGGCCCAAGCCCATACGTTTGCCAAGCATATATGCAGCAACCAGACCTGCAACACCCGAGTTAATATGGACTACAGTACCACCGGCAAAATCGAGTGCGCCGTCTTTACCCAACCAGCCGCCACCCCAAACCCAATGGGTAATTGGAGCATACACCACCACACTCCAAATGGTAATGAATGCAACGAAAGCGCTGAATTTCATACGTTCTGCAATCGAACCGGTAATGATGGCTACGGTAATGATGGCAAAAGTCATTTGGAAAATAACAAACAGAATTTCAGGAATGGTTCCGGTTAAGGCCTGTGTGGTAATGCCGGATAACATGATTTTATCCAGGCCACCAATGAATGCATTTCCCTCACCAAAGGCAAGGGTATAACCAATCACCACCCAGGTAATACTGACCACTGCCGCTGCCACAAAGCTGTGTGCCATTGTGCCGAGGACATTTTTCTTACGAACCATACCACCGTAGAATAGTGCTAAACCTGGAATGGTCATCAGTAAAACCAATGCTGTAGACACTAAAATCCATGCGGTATCACCTGTATCTAATTTTACTTTTTCTTCTACAGGCACGACTGTTGGTTCAGCTGGAGTAGGTACTGCAGCTAATTCAGAATTTGTGAACGATGTGTCAGCAGTTTCAACCACTGTGACATCTTGAGAAGCAACGGGTACTGTTACAGCTTCTTCAGCCCAAGCAACAGAACCACCTAAGAGTGCGCCAGACAAACTCAGCGCAATGAGCATTTTTTTCATTCGTATCCCCCAACCTAGTATTTTTTGAGTTATTAGGTACTCAGCAAACTTCGTGCCAAATTAGACAGCGTCTGCACCTGTTTCACCGGTACGAATACGGATGACTTGTTCTAAATTAGTCACGAAAATTTTACCGTCACCAATTTTTCCTGTACTTGCAACACGCGTAATCGATTCAATCACTGAATCAACCATATCATCGCTAATTGCAATTTCAATTTTTACTTTAGGCAAGAAATCAACGACATATTCAGCGCCACGATAAAGTTCAGTATGACCTTTTTGACGACCAAAGCCTTTGACTTCAGTTACGGTGATCCCTTGAACACCAATTTCAGAGAGTGCTTCACGCACGTCATCTAATTTAAAGGGTTTTACAATTGCAGTTACGAGCTTCATGTTTGTTTCCTTCGGCTTCTTTCACCAGTAAGGTTTTATGTTCAAATTTCGTGCCAAAATTTCTAAGGTTGGGGGAAAATAGAGAGTTTCGGCACGAGTTTTCTTTATAACCTATTTTATACTTTTAAACGTAGTCCGATCTTTAAAAAACAGACATTTTTACTATAAAATTTACGATTTTACTTATCGAACAAAACTATATCTGATCGTTGGGGGCTATAGTCTAGGTTTGAGCAATGCTACACTGCTCATACTTCTGCACCGTTAGGGAATCAACAATGATCGAAACTTTATTACAAGCAATCATGGAACAAATAGACCAGCCCAAAAAAGATATTGAACATAATTTGCGTGCCTTGCTCAATGAAGCTGTTTCCAAGATGGATCTGGTTTCAAAAGATGAAATTGAACGTCAACGTACTGCACTCAATAATGCCAACTTACGACTGAATGAACTGCTTAAACACGTTGAAGCATTAGAAATTAAAATTAAAAACAATAAATAAGCACTTATTTGGTGCATTAAAAGACACAAAACGATTAAAAATAAAGCACTATAACGGAACAATAATAATGTCTTTTGCTAAAATTTACACTCGAGGTCTGCTTGGACTTCATGCGCCTTTAATTGAGGTTGAAGTTCATGTCAGTCAGGGTTTGCCTTCTTTAACCATTGTCGGGCTGCCTGAAGCGGCAGTTCGTGAAAGTAAAGATCGGGTCCGCTCAGCCATTATCAATAGTGGTTTTCAATTTCCGACTAAGCGCTTAACTATCAATTTAGCCCCGGCAGACTTACCCAAAGATGGCTCACGTCTCGATTTACCGATTGCCTTAGGCATCCTTATCGCATCTGGGCAAATCCCTGAAAATGTTACCGACAATCTGGAATTCATCGGTGAACTGGCTTTGGATGGGCAACTTCGCCCCATTACCGGGATTTTGAGTATTGCGATTGCTTGCCAACAGTTAGGCCATCAGCTGATCTTGCCAGAACAAAATGCCCAGCAAGCCTCTCAACTGCCTCATTTTGAAGTGTTTGCAGCCAAACATTTAAAAGATGTCTGTGATCACCTTTCTCATCAACAGCCCATCCAGCAATATCAAGCCAGCCACTCTATTGCACCAGATCAATACAAATTTGATTTGGCCGATGTCAAAGGTCAACTGCGTCCACGGCGCGCCTTGGAAATTGCCGCAGCAGGCGGACATTCTTTATTGTTTAAAGGTCCGCCCGGTTCAGGAAAAACCCTGCTCGCATCACGGCTTGCCAGTATTTTACCGCCTTTGGACAGTCAGGAAAATCTGGAAGTTGCCAGTATTTATTCAGTTTCCAATAACTCGCACCCTTTTGGCCAGCGCCCTTTTCGGGCACCGCATCATACTGCTTCAGCGATCGCACTAGTCGGTGGCGGTTCACATCCCAAACCCGGTGAAATCACTCTGGCCCATTTAGGTGTCCTCTTTTTAGATGAACTGCCTGAATTCGACCGAAAAGTATTGGAAGTCTTGAGACAACCGCTGGAATCTAAAGAAATAGTAATTTCACGTGCTTCACGACAAATCACCTTTCCGGCAAACTTTCAGCTGATTGCGGCAATGAATCCCTGCCCTTGCGGTTATGCTTTTAATCAGGATATTCGTTGCCAATGTTCCGCGGATGCGATTAAGCGTTATCAGAATCGTATTTCAGGTCCACTACTCGATCGTATTGATTTGCATCTGGAGGTGCCACCCTTACAAGCACATGAATTACAAGATACCACCCCAGTCGAAAATTCACAGACCGTACGTGAGCGCGTGATTGAAGCCTACAACCTGCAAATACAACGACAGCAATGTCTGAATCACGCTTTAAGCCCTAAACAGCTTGAACAATTTGTTCCTCTCGATCCACAGGCAAAAAAAATCATGGAAATGGCACAGCAGCGCTTAAACCTGTCTGCCCGTGCTTATCATCGGGTATTACGGGTCGCGCGAAGTATTGCCGATTTATCCCAGCATTCGGAGATTCAAAGCCAGCATTTAACTGAAGCGTTGTCTTATCGGGCGCAACAGGGCTAGTCCAAAATACAAATGCTGCCCCATAGTGAAAATCTTGCTGATTAGGCTGCTATTTCAGAGGTCATCGAATAGGCTTTTCAAGCTCAGCACTATTCGGAGTCATATCGCGCACTATATTGTGGATGTACTTCGAAAGGTAAATGCACTGACTCTTTCTTTAACCACTGTTTTAAATCAGCAAATTGTGGGGCATATTGCCACCTCTGCTATCCGAATTTCTTCAGGTATAGAGGGTTGACATGGCTTGGGATACCTATTGCTGTTTTACCTGAATGACAACTACAAAGAATCCTTTTCAGCACTGATTCAATCCACACCCAGTCCATTGGAAACGATTGGCGCAAAAGGCTGTGTGGTGTTAGGTGATGCGAATTTTTATTCTAAATTTGGTTTTAACGCTATACCTGCATTCATTTTAGAACATGTTTTGGCTGAATATTTTCAGGTTTTGGTTTTTGGTCAGAAAGTTCTTTAAGGAATCGTGAGTTATCATGCTGCATTTTCTGCAATATGAACAAAAATAAAGCGGTGCTTTATGTTCAGCGCAAGGGAATGAAAGGTCAGAAGTCCCTAAATCATCTCGATAAAAAAGCCTCCAAAGTCGAACTTTGGAGGCTTTTAATGACTTAGATCAGCATTAAAAATTAGAATGTTTTGGTTAAGGTAAATACCGCACCAGTTTCGACCCCACGGCTCGCAACATGTGTCATACCATCGGTATCGATATTTGTGCCCACTGCAGCCAATTCAGCAGTTAGACCACCAAGAGAAGCAAATGAGTAAGTTACACCAGCTTTCCAATCAAGATAACTGTCATCACCCCCACCAAAGTCATAATCATCAGTTACGGTATAACCCAAACTGGCTACACCACCAAAGCCTGTTGAACCAAATGGTGCATTATAAGTAGCATTGAAGTACCAGGCATTGGTATCTAAACCCAAAAAGTCATTGCTGTAGTTGACTGCTGTTAATAAGCTTGCATCTTTTACCAATACATCCTTAAAGCTTAATTTAGCATAACCTTCTAACCAATTCAGGTCACCATCACTTGGATAGCCGTAGTACCATAAGCCCACATCTACCACAGGCTTGCTGGCAAAATTCTCTAAAGTGGTGGTATAGCCCACATAAGGGTCAAGTTCTAGATGTGCAGGGCCACCAAAATCCACATTTGAACCCCACACTCCTGCATATAGGCCGGATTCATGAGATAAGAGGAAACCTGCTTGGACGGCTGGATCATTGAATGCTTGAGTAATACCGCGGTAACGGTAGTCTGAAGTCAATGCTGCACTACCGCTAAAAGACAAACCTAATGGTGATGCAGGTACCTCGTCTGCGAAAGTAAAGCTAGATGCTGCGCCTAATACAGCTAGAGATAATGCATTTAAAGTTAATTTCATTGTTTGATTCCCCCACATCGTACTACGACGGTTTTTTTGGTTATTTCGATAAACTCAATGAGGTAGTAGCAATTGCTATGCCAAAAACAAAACGAGATCGCTATCAGTGATCGAGAATAAAAAATAAAAAAATCTATCCTATTGTTTTTATTAAATTTTAATCAAGTTGAACAAGCTTATCTGAAATCCAGTTCATTCGCTGCTCTAGCCAGTTGGTTCAGCATTAAAACTCACTTGAGCTTTAAAACAAGATTCATATTTACTTACATCATGCCTCTTTTTGAGGCTGTTTTTTAAGCAGATTATTTTATTATGCTTAAAAAAAGTGCACAAATTTAAAGCAATTTATACACTTTCAAAAATTCTTACATTTTTTAGGCTTAAAAACTAAAATTCAAACCGAATACAACCTGATCATCAAAATCTGTATCGAAGCGATCCTGACCACCGACCACATAATCTAAAGAGGCGGTAGCTCCCGTATTTGCAATTCCTTTACTCACACCAATACGCGCTTCATTAAAAGCAACCGTATTTTTAGTTTCAATCATGCTGTCATCACGACTACTATTATAAATAGATGCGCCAATGGATGTATTCATCATAAAGTTTTGCGGCAAAGCATAACTATATGCTGCACTTAAATACACATCCCCGGCATTTGCAAAAGAAGCATCGGCAAGCATTAGCGAGGCACCTAAAGTTAAGTCTTTATAAGCCAATTCACCCAATACATCGAATGCTGTGGTTTTACGTTTATCGTCATTTTCGCCATATACAGTACCGCCATCCTGATAGTAATAGGCAGTTCCTTGAACTTTATAGCTCCAGTTTTGATTAATTTCATTACCGTATGCCACATAAAAATCATGTTCAAAACCATGATCTTTATCTTCACTATCATCAGACAGATCATAATCGAGGGTTGAACCCCAGTACCCAACTGTAACACCACTTTGATGTGCATACTCAACGCCAGCTTGTAGAGCAACATCATCATTTTCCACACCACCGCGAAAAATATATTTATTCACCACAGCAAAATTACCTGTTAATGCTCCCGTTGTTGCTGAAGTTGACTGTTGTTCTGCAAATGCAGACATTGTGATTATGGTAAGCAATAAAGATAACGCAACTTTGTGTGAATTGTGCAGCATTTTTATCCTATGTAGAATCTATTAAAGATTCTGTTCAACAATGAATTTGGCTGCAAATTTTAGAACTTTTTTATACTTTTGGGTTAATTTTTCAGATCATTCTGGCTTACTTTTATTCAACTAATAATCAATAAGTCAGCTTCATATTGAAGTAAATTAAATTTTTGCCTTAAAAATTTAAATGAAATTTCCATAGCGATACAATTTTTTAAAAATTTCTAATTGTTCACTCGCTTCTTTATGAACATTCATCAATCAACGCTTTTAAACCATATTAGACTAAAGTTTAAAACAGGAAAGCTTCATAGATTTTAGTGTAATTCGTAAATTTCAGCTTGATATAACTGTTCAAAACCACTTATCAAGTTACTTATACTTTAAATATATTATTGTTTTGTAAAAAAAATTTAACCAACAGTAAAATTTGAATATTTTTTACCAACGCAAAGGTACAATATTATATTCAAAGAATGCATAACTTTAATGAAATAAAATCAATAAAAAAAGATTATTTTTGCTCTACATTACGTATACAATTCCTCCAATTTCTTCGTTCAATTTTGTATAAGGCCTTCTCCCAATGCAAAAAACACAAAAATTAACTTTAGCTGTTTTAATTCAAGCTGCTTTAATTTCAACCGCCTATGCCAGTGAACAAAGCGAAGCCAAAGGCTTTATTGAAGATGCCGAAGGTTCTGTATTGTTTCGCACCGGTTTTATTGACCGTGACAAAAAAAATGTTCCCGCAGGCACAGATACTCGCTCTTCAGCACAATCTGCAATTTTTGATTTAGAGTCGGGCTATACCAAAGGTATTGTTGGTTTTGGTGTCGGCGTTGTAGGTGATGCATCCTTCAAGCTGGGTGACAACAAGCATGCTGGCAACCAAATGATTCCTAAACATGCTGATGGTTCTGCATATGACCATTGGACACGCGGCGGTGCAAATGTAAAAGCACGTATTTCTAACACCGAAGTGCGTTACGGGACACAAGTTTTAGACTTGCCTGTATTGGCTAGCAATACTGGGCGTATGGTGCCTGAATATTTCGAAGGTACTTTAATCAAGAGCCGTGAAATTAAAGATTTAGAAGTCGTTGCCGGTAAATTTACAAAAGACCAATATTCAGACCAAATCAATACTGATGGCCGTCACTTGGACAACGCAATTGTATGGGGCGCGAAATACAAGTTTGATGATCAATTGAATGCATCTTACTACGGCATGGATTCTAAAGATAAACTTGACCGCCATTATATCAATGCCAACTACACCCTTCCTTTGGCCGAAAAGCGCTCTTTAACTTTAGACTTTAACGGCTATCACACAGAATGGGATAAAGAAGCCGCGACTAACTCTTCATCATTAGGTAATTCAAATGTTGAAGACCGCAGCAACAATATTTGGTCATTATCCGGTACTTTGAATCAGGGCGCTCACTCGGTCATGCTTGCTTACCAGCAAAATACTGGCAATACCGGCTATGACTATGGCGAAAATGCTGACGGCGGGCAGTCAATTTATGTCGCAAACTCATACTTGTCTGACTTCAACGGGAACCATGAAAAATCAGCACAAGTTCAATACAACTTGAACTTTAATGATTATGGTATTCCAGGCTTGAACTGGACGACTGCATATGTTTATGGTTGGGACATTAACGTTGTAGACACTGCTCAAGAAGGTAAAGAAAAGGAATTCTTTAACCAAGTAAAATACACGGTTCAAAGTGGCTTTGCCAAAGATGCAAGCTTACGCGTTCGTAACTCAATTTACCGTGCTAATGATGCATACCAAAATGCGTACCTTGGTGATACCAATGAATGGCGTATCTTCCTTGATATTCCTGTGAAATTTTTTTAATTCACAGGAAGTTCAAGACATAAAAAACCTGCACATTGTGCAGGTTTTTTTGTTTTTGATATTTAACAATCAGTGCTAAATACCAAAAATCAATTATGCATTTTTGTAAGCTTCAATTGAGCTAAGCACTTCTTGTTTCGCAACGTCAGCACCTTCCCAACCACTTAACTTAACCCATTTTCCTGGTTCCAAATCTTTGTAGTGCTGGAAAAAATGCTCGATTTGACTGATCAATAACGGAGGAAGATCAGTGTATTCTTTCACGTCTTTGTAGATCGGTGTCAATTTTTCATGCGGTACAGCAACCAGTTTCGCATCAATACCACCGTCATCTTCCATGTTCAATTTACCGACAGGGCGGCAACGAATCACTGAACCTGGTTCAACTGGATAGGGTGTTACCACCAATACGTCTAATGGGTCGCCATCTAGAGATAAGGTATTCGGTACATAACCGTAGTTCGCTGGGTAGAACATTGCTGTCCCCATGAAACGGTCTACAAATAAAGCATCTGAATCTTTGTCAATTTCGTATTTGATTGGTGCTGCGTTTGCAGGAATTTCAATAATGACATAGATGTCATTTGGTGCATCTTTACCCGCTGGGATATTGCTGTAGCTCATAGCATCACTCTTTAACAAGTTAAATCTTATTTAAACCGACATGATTATAACGGTTTTTGAGAATTAAATAACTTTGCGATTATACATCCGCCACGTCAAAATATGTATTTCCACAGACTGATGCCGATCTTAAGTTAATTTAATCACCAGAAGTAATAAGCAAATTGGACACAACAAAGACAAGGTCCACACAATGCTACGCAACGTTGCCCAATTGGCCAAATAGCAAATACCGTAAATAATACGCAGCACGATATAGGCCATACCAAAGGTCATGATTACGGTTTGAGGAACCACCATATATTCCGCCATTAAAATGGCAGCAATAAACAAAGGTAAACTTTCAAAACTATTTTGCTGTGCTGCATTAGCACGTGCCGCCAAACCAGTGGTGTTGGCTAAAAAATCGCGCGGATTTTGATTATCTCGTCCTTTAAAGCCAGAAGTTTTTTTTGCAATCATGGTAAAAACGTAAGGCAATAAACATGCAATTAAGATGAGATAGATTATTCCGCTGATGTTTTGCATCTCATTTTTCTCATTAAGATTTTCTGCCAAGTATCATAGCATGGCGGTTCAGTAATAATTTTTGTTAAATTATAATGTTTTTATTAATGAGGAATAAGGCTCCCCTATGGTCAACCCAGATCAGCAAAAAATGTTGGATGTCTTGGAAAAACAGCACTTGCATCAACTTAGAGTAGATCGTGTACTCAAAATCGTGCTGCCGATTGTGGGATTTTTACTTGCAGTCATGTGTGCCAATTTAAACAGGTTTTCTCTGATTTTCACCATTGTGATTTCAATTATCGCACTTTGGATGGTCGGTATTAAGCGTCAAGCCCTTTGGATCTGGACCACAGTCGTGGCTGTTTACTGTGTGTTTGATAATTTCTATAGCTTTGGTGCATTTGATTCACAGCGCTACCTTTATCAGTTCGGCAGTATCACGACTTTCATCTGGATTATGGGTATAGGCCGCCCTTATATTGATCGCTGGTTGATGAAAGATTAAAAGTTCAGGGATAAAAAAAGCGCCGATTACGGCGCTTTTTTTATTGCAGGATTTATGCTGTTTTACGTAAATCTTTACGTAAGATTTTACCTACGTTTGATTTTGGTAACTCATCCATAAACTCAACATAACGCGGACGTTTATAACCGGTTAAGTTTTCCTTAGCAAAAGCAAGGACTTCTTCCGTAGTTAAAGACTGATCTTTTTTCACCACAAACAGCTTAGGCACTTCACCTGATTTTTCATCAGGCACACCAATTGCTGCAACTTCCAATACTTTTGGATGTTGAGAAATCACCTCTTCAATTTCAGATGGGTAAACATTGAAGCCAGAAACCAGAATCATGTCTTTCTTACGGTCAACAATCTTGATATAACCACGCGAATCCATCACACCGATATCACCGGTACGGAAGAAGCCATGGGTCATGACTTTTTCAGTCTCATCCGGACGATTCCAGTAGCCTTTCATGACTTGTGGACCACGAATCGAGATTTCACCCTGCTCACCTAATGCAACTTCATTGCCATCATCATCAAGAATCGCAACTTCAGTCAGTGGCAACGGAATACCAATTGTGCCGCTAAATTCCATTGATGAAGGCGGGTTTGCAGTCGCAACAGGGGAAGTTTCTGATAGACCATAACCTTCAATGATATTTGTACCGGTAATTTTTTTCCATGCTTCAGCTGTAGAAGCCAGAACTGCCATCCCCCCACCCATCGCCATTTTAAGGTTGCTATGGTCAAGTTGCTTAAACTCTTCATTATTAACCAGTGCATTAAACAAAGTGTTTACTGCCGGGAAGAATGATGGACGATATTTGCGCAATTCTTTCATGACCGCGGGCAAGTCACGCGGGTTTGGAATCAGAATGTTGGCTTGACCTTTATACATGCCGTACATGGCACAAACCATGAACGCAAAAATGTGATAAAGCGGCAATGCACAGAAAATACGGTCATCTTTAGAGCCGTCTTGTGCACCAAATTTACTTTGGAAAATACCGTCACACTGCAACATGTTCGCGACAAGATTGCGATGGGTCAGCTCTGCACCTTTAGAAACGCCAGTCGTACCACCGGTATATTGCAGTACAGCCGTATCACTTAAAGTCAAGCTTGGACGTTTGTAATTGCTGGCACTGACTTTCGACATTGCCGCATTAAATTTGATATGTCCTGGAATATCCCATGCCGGAATTTGCTTGCGTACTGAACGCAATACAAAATTCACTAATGTGCCTTTTAATGCACCAAGCATATCGCCAACGGAAGCCACCACCACATGTTTCACCGGTGTTTTACCAATAATAGCTTGATAAACAGTGGCAAAGTTTTCAATGATCACCAATGCTTCCGCACCCGAATCATTCAACTGGTGTTCAAGTTCACGCGAGGTATAGAGTGGATTCACATTCACCAGAACCAAACCTGCACGGAATACACCCAATGCAACCACTGGATATTGCAGCACGTTTGGCATCATCACTGCAACGCGAGCACCTTTTGCCAAACCTAAGCTTTGTAAATAGGTTGCAAATTTACGGCTTGCTTCTTCTAGTTCATTAAATGTTAAGACTTTATCCATAAAGATAAAGGCATCACGTGAACCAAATTTTTGAAAATTACGTTCAAAAACATCATTAAGTGAGGTATTTTCTGGTGGTAATTCTACAGTTTCCGGAATCCCTGTTTTTTGGTATTCAGCGAACCAAATCTTTTCCATAATGCCCTTATCTCCAATCTGTAATCCCTAGTTTTCAACTCTTTTTCAATGTTATGCGTCATTATTGAACTTATTTATGCATAACATGACATCCATTTACACGAATACGAATCATATATAACGTATTTTGATCAATGGATGCTAGTTTTATCTCTGAATGAACAGTTTATTTGCTTTTTGATATCCCCGTGGTAACAGTTGACCTTTAGAGGCTCTTTTACCAATATACTTATGAAGATCATCACCTTTTAGTTTTAATTGTTGCTGTCCTGCAACCACTTGAATTATTTCATTTAAACCAAGCAATGTCATGGACAAAATTTGTTCTTTCGCTTCAAGTTGTATCAACTTGTTTCCTTTACCTTTGTTCAGCATTGGTAATTCTGACAAATCAATCACCAGTAACCGACCAGCGGTACTCAGGATGGCTAGATGCGTATGGGCCTCTACCATTTGCAAAGGTAGGGCTTTAGCATCATCCGATACCGTCAAGAAAGCCTTACCGGCTTTGGCATTGGTATCCAGCTGTTTTGCATTGGATTTAAAGCCGTAGCCTTTAGAGCTTACTGCAATAATTTCCTGTTCATCTTCCGCAATCAGCACTTGAATAAAGCCAATGCCGTTTGCAGGAGCAAGTTTGGAGCTTAACGGCTCACCTAAACCACGTGCCGATGGCAAACTGTTAATCGCTAACGCATAACTACGTCCTGTTTCATCGAGTACGTAAGTGCGCTGATTTGATTTACCGGTTGCATGACTTAAGTACTGATCGCCTGCCCGGAAATTCAGGTTTTCTGCATCCACTTCATGCCCTTTGGCACAGCGAACCCAACCTGCTTCTGACAATACCACAGTCACTGGGTCAGCGGGCATCAGGTCTTGTTCACTAATTGCGGCTGCTTCTGCGCGCTGTACGATTGGCGAACGACGGTCATCACCAAATCGTTTTGCATCTTCTTTCAGTTCGCTAATAATCAGATTCTTCAAGGATTCCGGATTGGCCAATTGTTCACGAATAATGGCAGCACGTGCTTCCAATTCTTCCTGTTCACGGCGAATTTCCATTTCTTCAAGTTTTGCCAAATGACGTAACTTGAGTTCCAAAATGGCTTCAGCCTGAATTTCATCAATACCAAAATGTGCAATCAGTTCGGCTTTCGGATGATCTTCTTCGCGAATAATACGAATTACCGTATCCAGATCCAGATACGCAATCAAAAGACCGGCTAGAATATGCAGGCGTTTTTCAATTTTATTTAAATGATATTGCAGACGACGGGTCACGGTATTCTTACGAATCTCAATCCATTCCAGCAAAATATGGCGAATCGATTTCACTTGCGGACGGCCATCGGCACCAATCATGTTCATATTGACACGATAGCTCGACTCTAAATCCGTGGTTGCAAACAAGTGACTCATTACCGCTTCAGCATCAATACGATTGGAACGTAGCACAATCACCAAACGGGTCGGGTTTTTATGATCCGATTCATCACGAATATCACTGACCAAAGGCAGCTTTTTCGCCTGCATCTGGTCAGCAATTTGGCTGATCAGTTTTGAACCTGAAACCTGATACGGCAGCTCTGTAATCACGATTTCATTTTTTTCTATCGTGTACACCGCACGCATGCGATAACTGCCACGACCTGTAGTTTGAATTTTTAACAAATCTTCAGCCGAGGTAATAATTTCCGCTTTGGTCGGTAAATCCGGTGCCGGAATATATTCTGCAATTTTTTCATCCGTTAAATTCGGATTACGAATCAGGGCAATGGTGCCTTTAATCACTTCACGTAAGTTATGTGGCGGAATATCGGTTGCCATCCCTACGGCAATACCGGTGGTTCCATTTAACAAGATATTCGGTACACGTGCAGGCAGATTGACCGGCTCTTTCATCGAGCCATCAAAGTTGTCCTGCCAATCACAGGTGCCTTGACCCAGCTCGGACAACAGCACTTCACTGTAAAGTGAAAGTTTGGCTTCGGTATAACGCATTGCTGCAAAAGATTTCGGATCATCGGGTGAACCCCAGTTGCCCTGACCTTCAATAAACGGATAACGATAACTAAACGGCTGTGCCATCAGCACCATCGCTTCATAACAGGCCGAGTCACCATGCGGATGGTACTTACCCAGTACATCACCTACCGTACGGGCAGATTTTTTTGGCTTGCCACTATGCTTTAAACCCAGCTCACTCATCGCATAAACGATACGGCGCTGTACCGGTTTTAAGCCGTCACTGATATGCGGCAAGGCCCGGTCCATAATCACGTACATGGCATAATTAAGATAAGCTTGCTCGGTAAATTCTGCTACGGAACGATTTTCTGTGGCTTGATGCACAAGGCTGGTCATAAAAGCGTGAAATCCTAAATAATTCGTTTTTGTATCTATGTGGCTATGCTAAGTCGCGAGTGCCGACTACACAAGAGCAGTCATTGATACTGCACGACAAATTGTGTCTTATGAAGTAAAAATATTCATTTTATGTTTACAAAGCAACTGAAAACGATTAACCGCATAGCAGTACAAATTCTATTAAACTTAAGTATAAATATTATTTTAATTGGCTATACTAGATAATATTGCGATATAAATCACATTAATATGCATTTTGATTTAACTATGCAACATTTTTTTGGAAGCGTCTGACTCATCCTATGCAAATGTATATTCCTTATCAGCTTCGGGTAAAATTAAAACAGATTGACCCTATTTTAGATCAGCACTGGCAACAGCGTCTTAGTCTCCTGCTGGCTTCCACAGCTGAACATCTGCATTGCAAGATCGAAGATGAATATTTAAAGCCAAAGAATATTCATTGGAACTATTTATCGCAAATTTTTGAGTTTAAAGGTCATGTTGGGCTGCATGAACTTCATAGTTATATCCAGCATTCAGGTCTGTTACAGCTTGCGCAAAAAATTCGTGCCACCTTTCAGTATTTAGAAAAATATCAAACTGATGTCCAAATTGCTGATTATTTAGAAACCATTACTTATGAAATTAATAGTCTAGAGCTACAGGACCAAAAAGATATTCAGGCCCAACAGCTATTAAAAAGTGCATTTTTATATGATGCTGCGCTGAGTATTCAGCAGATCAATTTTTCAGTCACGCAAAATTTTCGTGGCTTAACATCTGATCAAGTGCGCTGTTTTATATTTGAAGTTTTCATGAAAAGTGAAATTTTGGGAAGCTGGTTTGCCCATATTTTGCCCAGTGAATATGCGCAGCAGGAACTGCCTATTTTTCAAGATTATTTTAGTCATGAACAACGTGTACGTGACTTTGAAATTATTCCAACCTCAGATTATTACTTTGTCATTGGCAGTTCTGGCGACAGCCGAGTATCTTCTTATTCTATTCGACGCTTTTTAACCGAAGAAAATTTTGGCGTGGCGAATAAGTTTTATATGAGTGGTTTGGTGCTTGATCCTAAACAGCTTGATGTTGCAGACTACCTTGAAAACTTTAAACAACAGATGGGAAAAATGATTGGCTTACAACGCCAAATGAACCCTCACATTGTCGAGCTGATGGAGTCATTACATCATTACAATCAACATCAACTTCGGGAAAAAATAACTCAAATTATTAAAATTAAGGGTTTTTCAATTGATCACCTGATCAATGAGCATTTAACGGAAATTGAAAAAGACTTATGTGTCAATATTCTTGAACCCTTTCAAAACGGTCTCAAAAACAGTATTCAGCAACCCGATGAGTTGGAATTTTGCTTTTTAAATATTCGACGTTTAATGACCGAATTGTTGCACAGTTTTGAAGTGTTCTCTCAGGAACCTGCCATTCAATTTAATCCTCATGCACGTCAACTCAAGTACCGGTTGATTGCTTATCTAAATTTATTAAAGCAGCGTCGTGCTTATATTTTTGTTCAGTTTGAAGACCAAGCTCACTATCGACAGCATCTCAATTTAGTCACGACTCCCTTGGAGCAACTGCAAGATCAGGTGAATGGCGCCATTGAACAAAGTCGTCTTCTGCAACAGCAGTTGCGTCAATTGGAACGCAATACTAAACAATCGGTAAAAAGCACTTTTCTCAAGCGGCTAATCAGTAAACCAGAAAATAATATTAAGAAAATAAATGAATTAAAAGCATCACTTCTTGAAGTGCATCATCGCTGTTATCTTGAGATTATTCGTATTCAAAAACAATTCTCTCAGCACAGTCTTTATTTAGAGGCGAAGAACTTAATCTCTGCGGATGATCCCAAAGTACGCCATTATGCCTTTGCCGATGGTGAAAATGGCGTGACACGATTGCCTATTTTACTGCAATTACCTGAGCAGCGAGACAGCTTTAACTTACAAAGCATAGCCTTGATGTTAAATCAAGATGTGGTGCATTCTGCCAAACATTGGGTAATCGACTAGTTCCCCATGTTTGACGTTCAGCACTTTGAGTATGTTATAGAGGCTTACAGCCCCATCGATTCTAAAGTCTTGCCCTTGGTTTCTTCACCTAAGACTAAAATCACCAAAGCCACCGCCAGTAATACTGCAGTAAACATGGTAAAGACATGCGTGAAACCATTGTTCATCACCATCATATGGGTGACCACCATGGGGGCTACAATCCCGCCCATACGTCCCACCGCAGAGGCCCAACCCGAACCAAAGGCACGAATATTGGTTGGATACTGTTCCGGCGTATAGGTATACAGTACGCCCCATGCGCCCAAGTTAAAGAACGACATCAAGCAACCCCAGAACATAATCATGTTCACGGTATTGGCTTGACCAAAGAAATAGGCCGAAACGGCACACATGCCAATAAAGCCCGCCAATGTGGGTTTACGCCCCAGTTTTTCTACCAGCCATGCTGCCGCGACATAACCCGGAAGCTGCGCCAAAATCATAATCAGCACATATTCAAACGACTGCACAATGGTATAACCCTGTTTGACCAGCAAACTTGGCAACCAGGTAAAAATCCCATAATACGAATAGACAATACCGAACCAAATCAGCCACAGCATTAAGGTACGACGGGCAAACGGTCCCGTCCAAAGCTGTTTAAAAGAAATATTCTGTTTTTCCGCAACCGGTTTGACTTCAATGTGTTGAATCACTTCCACACCACATTGACGTTCCAGTTTCTGAACCAAGGCATGGGCTTCTTCAATGCGTCCACGGTTAATTAAGTAAGGAACAGATTCCGGCACTTTTTTCAGAATCATAAATACATAAATGGCAGGTAAACCGCCAATTAAAAATGCAATATGCCAGCCATAATTTGGAATTACGAAATAAGATACCAAGGCGGCAACCAACCAGCCTAAACCCCAGAAACTTTCCAGTAAAACGATAAAACGTCCACGCACCTGTGCAGGAATATATTCACTGACCAAAGTCACCGCAACCGGAAGCTGCCCACCTAGCCCTAGTCCTACAATAAAACGGAATACCAATAGCCAGGTGAGATTCGGTGCAAAGGCACATAAAGCGGTGGCAATACTATAAGTCACCAAGGTAATCGCGAATACGCTACGACGTCCAATACGATCCGCCAATCCACCAGAGAAAACTGCGCCAATGGCCATGCCGACAAAACCAATCGACACTACCCAGCCTTTTTCAGTCGGGCTCATGTTCCATTCTTCGGCCATGGTGGTCAAGATAAAAGCAATCAGGCCGGTATCCATTGCATCGAACATCCAGCCGAGTCCGATCACCCATAGCAAAGTATAGTGAAACTTACCGATGGGTAAGCGTTGTACACGTGAGACTAAATCCATAACAAGATCTCTGATTTGGTGAACGGATACATACTGCTTTCCCAACAGGATTTATAATTGTGCTGATTTTTATACGCTAATTGAAAATATTGATCGCTCATATCTTCAGTCATCTATCATTTTTTGTGCAATTTTTTATGAAGCATCTTTGGAAGATGCCGATTGCTCATCATCATCTTTATAAATAAATTTCGGCATTTCCAGCCCAAAGTAGATGGCGATACAGCGTAAAGAAAAACCGAAAATCAGGGTCGAAATCACGGTGACTTCTAAAGAGAAACCAATCTCCTGACAGACCCAATAACAAATGACCGAAACAAAGGAAATACTGGCATACAGTTCACGGCGGAACACCAAGGGTACATCGTTACACAGGATATCCCGCAGAATACCACCTGACACACCGGTCAGAACTCCAGCGACAGCCGAAACCACGAAACCATGTCCCATCTGAAGCGCAATCTGACACCCAATGACGGTGAAGCCAATCAATCCCATGGCATCTAAAATAAGGAAGATAGAGCGTAAATGCCGCATCCATTTGGCAATCAGGATGGTGACAAAGGCAGCAGCACAGGTCAGCACCAGATATTCAGGATGTTTGACCCAAGTCAGTGGATAATGTCCGAGCAGTACATCCCGAACTGAACCGCCACCCAGTGCCGTCACACAAGCAATCAGCGTTACCCCAAACCAATCCATACTACGCCGACCAGCCGATAAAGCGCCGGTCATGGCTTCGGCCGTAATTGCAATAATATAAATCACCAATAACAACATTGCCCTTCTTCCACTGAGGGTAATCGATGCGCGTTATTCTAAGGCAAATTCAGATGAAATTTACAGATATTGGGCACAACATTGTTTAAATTTTTTCCCCGATCCACAAATACAGGCTTGCTTCATGGTGATTTGCATCGCTGTGGTCGGATCAAGGAAATACCAAGTTCCCTCATGTAGCACAAAATGTGAAATTTCATGATGTACCTGTGCCTGATGACCATCGTGATAATGTGCTTTAAATTCTACCTGGGCATGATTTTTATCTATTTTTTCTTTGGCCTGTATGACTTCAAGCTTGAGCCATTGATTAGATTTACTCCATTCAGCAAGAGCAGCCACATCCAATGCCTGTTGTTGTCCAATCGCTGTGGTTTTGACAATATAATCAATTTCATGCTTGGCAAATGCACTATAACGTGAACGCATCAGCTGTTCTGCAGTTTGTGCTTGCGCTTGCCCCAAATGTAGCGGCTGGCAACAGCTGGCATACATTCCAACACCACATGGACAATTGTTTTCTGACATCAAATTTTCCCAATAAAAAATAGCCCGACAATACGGGCTATTTTAATCAATTATCTTGCTTCAAAGATCATCTACCGTCATTTAAGTTAATCATCGGCATTGTTTTCAATTTGCGGAATGATATGAACCTTATCAATCTTATGACCGTCCATCGTCACCACTTCAAAAATATAACCATCCGCTTCGAGTTTTGCGCCACTTTCTGGTAAATGACCCAAGTGATGCAAAATATATCCCGACAAGGTGGAATACTGGTCAGACTCATCGACCAGATCACAGTCTAGAAGTAAGGATACGTGGCGAATATCAGTAGAACCGTCCAGAATTAAAGTGCCATCTTCCAAACTTTCTGCTGCTGTTTCAAATTCGTCTTCATCCGGGAATTCCCCCGCAATCGCTTCAAGTACATCAATCGGGGTTGCAATCCCTTCAATCGAACCGTATTCATTCAGTACAATTGCCAACTGTAACGGTGCCTGACGCAACTGCTCCATCACCATTAATACCTGGGCATTTTCATGCACAATCACCGGTTCACGTAAGTGACGTTCAAAATTAATTACACCTGTTTCAATGTATTCATTCATCACTTTATGGGTCAGAACCACACCGGCAATGTTGTCCAGCTCACCATGCGCCACAATTAAACGTGAATGGGTCATGCTCAACAACTGTTCTTTAATGGCCGCATCATCTTCGTCTAAATCAATCCATTCCAGTTCAGGGCGTGGCGTCATCACCGATTTTACCGGTCGTTCAGACAGTCCAAGTACACCTTGCACCATCACACTGTGATAAGCCCCATTTTGTTCATTAAAAACTTCATCGGCATATGCACGGGTTGCCAGCACATCTTCTGACTCATTATTTTGTGATTCTGACTTGCCGCCGAGCATACGCATCACTGCAGAAGCGGTGCGGTAACGCAAGTCCGTGGTGGTAACCATCTTCTCCTGATTCCGTCGCATGGTTTGGTTCACAAACTCAACCACCACCGAGAAACCAATGGCTGCGTATAAATAGCCTTTTGGAATATGGAAACCGAAACCTTCAACAATGAGTGAAAAACCAATCATCATCAAGAAGCCCAGACATAGAATGACCACGGTTGGATGCTTGTTGACGAAATCCATCAGCGGTTTCGATGCCCACAGCATAATACCGACTGCGATCACCACCGCAATCATCATCACCGAAAGGTCTTTTACCATTCCGACTGCGGTAATCACACTGTCTAGAGAGAAAACTGCATCCAGCACCACAATTTGAACAATTACCATCCAGAAAGCGGCATGCACTGGATTTTCTTCTTTCTGGGTCTGAGTTCCTTCAATCCGTTCATGCAGTTCCATGGTGCCCTTAAATAAAAGGAACACCCCACCAAACAGCAGAATCAGGTCGCGGCCGGAGAAAGGATGCTCCAGAATATGAAACAGGGGCTGGGTTAAGGTCACCACCCAAGCAATGGAAGCCAGCAAAATCAGGCGCATACCCAAGGCAAGCAGCAACCCGACAATACGACCGGCATTGCGCTGTTCGGGTGGAAGTTTTTCCGCCAAAATGGCAATAAAGACCAGATTATCGATACCGAGAACAATTTCTAAAACCACTAAAGTAGCCAATCCAATCCAGGCAGATGGATCTGACATCCATTCAAAGATCATTGGATGTTCTCCTGCTGGGGCTTAAGGACTGCTTTTAGGAGGTTGATATTAAAATCGGCAAATATTCTATGAACAGCATTCTGTATAATTTTTGAAGAAGAATTGAGATGTTCAGAGTGAGGACAACCACTACTCATGTTGATTCATTTATTGGAAAACAGATTTTTAGTATAACAAGATGAACTGGAAATTCATCTTTTTTTCAGCACTCCTCCTGCCTTCTGCCATTAGGTTTTAACAAATCTTTGCAAAGTCTATGCATGACCTTAGCGGCTTTGTCATATTTCCGACTTAAGCTAGAGCAAGAAAAAATAAAATGCTATGGTGAAAAAGATAATGATGAACAGTGTATTAAAAATGACTCCAAAACATAAAAATCCATCTCCTAAAACCACGCAACCCCTTATTGCGCTGTACTGCGGTTCACGTTCGGGCAACAAGCCGATTTACCAAGAAAAAGCCATTGCTCTGGCTCAAGCGCTAGCAGACCTAGATTTTGGACTGGTCTATGGCGGCGCCAGTATTGGCCTGATGGGACAAGTCGCTGACGCGGTCAGACAACGCGGTGGGCAAACGGTCGGAGTGATTCCTAAATTTATGCTCGATTATGAAATTGCACACCACCAGCTGACTGAATTGCATATTGTAGACAACATGCATGAACGCAAAGCCATGATGGCAGAACGTGCCAGTGCTTTTGTTGCCCTGCCCGGTGGCTTGGGCACCTTTGAAGAAATTCTGGAAATTGCCACCTGGGGTCAGTTGAATCAGCATCAAAAACCGATGATGCTGTATAACGTGAATGGTTTTTATGATGCTTTAATTGCCCAGCTTGATCATGCGGTCAGTGAAGGATTTTTACCGCCCCAGCATCGGGCAAAACTGATTATTTGTAATCATGCCGATCAAATTCTGAATGCGCTTAAAAACCTTGGCGCTCCGAAACACTTTGCCATTTAAATTTATTTCCTCACTATAAGAAACAATAAAAAAGCGGGCCTCAAGCCCGCTTTTTTAATTGCCCTGGACGCGCTATAAATTTGAAATAAAGTTATAGAACCACGGTAGCGTGGTTGCCAAGACAATACTCATGATTAAGCCGATCATCAGCTTCATCGCATCTTTACTGACATTGCGCGAAGTCCGGTATTTATTCACTTCAGCCAGATGCATCGACATGGCAAATTCACGACCTGCGAGCAGACCCAAGAACACCCAAGTGGTACTCATTGGAATGTTGCTCCACTCTTTGAAGACCAGCAAAATAAGGGCGTAAATAAAATCAATAATGGTCGCGGAACGAATATCCGCCACACCGGTTTTGGTGTCGATAATTTTCTGGATGGCACCGCCACGTTGGTAGAAAATCATGCCCAAGAGAATGACAAAAACCGAAATCGCGAAAATCAGGAATCCCAGCGGAACCTGACGTGGCACATAGACGAAAATATTGGCCAGATCCTGAATCAGCCATTGGCTCCACAGAAACGCGGTGGAGACCCACTGCAAACCTATCCAGATATGAGAAACCTTATGGTCTCGGGTCTTACTGAAATAAACCGAAATGCCTTTAATCACAAAACGATAGACAATGATGGCCACCACAAATGCAACGGCATACCCCATCATCGATTTGGTCAGCATGGAACCCAAACTGCTGGGCGAAAAAATGGTGAGGACTAAAAATGTGGTACTGACCGGAATACCATATTTGGTCAAAATAATCAGTAATATAGGTGGAACAATATACAGCCAGGTAATTCCACCTTCAGGAAAAGCAATGGTTTCCAGACGGCCATAAGAGGCATCACCAACACCTGAAACCCACCAGCCATAAAACAACACCACGCTTAAAATACTGCTGGTATATAACCACAGTATCCACCAGGGACGATGGGCATTGGATGAAATAAAGGTGCCTAAGGTTTGCGGCACATCATTTCCGACAATTGAATACGCGGCTAGACAGAAGCCAACAATCATCAAAATTTCGATTGTCATAAAAACAAAACCTTTTTCACCAATTAAAAGAACTCGTCCAGCATGGCTGGAGGCTGGGCCAGATTATGACAGTTTTATGTCATTTTAATGACATCAGCATAACAAGATTTTGTTCTGGTCTCTAAAAAAGTAGCTTCATGTTGTTTTTATCTGCATTTTTTATTTCAAATAAACTGAATGGCTGCACATTAAACGACCGACTCTATGAGGAGGAGAAGAACAAAAGCTGAACTGTGCTCTGGATCTTATTGGCTTTGTATGAAATTTCAACTATTTTTCACCTTAAAGCTATCTTGTAGCATGATGGTCTGTTCATGGCTTTATTGCCCTTATCTGGCTATCAATAGAACAACTTTTTCTTACACCATCTTTAGAGGATTCCTTTAAACTGTTTAAAAATTTCACATTTATACTTATATGAACGCCACGCCAACACATCAAGCCTTACAACCTGAATTTAGACTCTTGGTCTTGTTGGTGTCTATTGGCTTTTTTATGCAAGGTTTGGACACCACCATTGTCAATACCGCAATTCCTGCGATGGCGGCAAACCTGGGTGAAGATCCGCTGCAGATGCATAGTGTCGTGGTGGCCTATGTGCTTTCCGTGGCTGCGTGTATTCCCTTAAGTGGCTGGCTTGCAGACCGGTTTGGAGTACGTAATACCTACTTTAGCGCAATTATTATCTTTACTCTGGCCTCTTTAGGCTGTGGACTTGCCAACAGCTTAAATGAACTGCTGCTCTATCGGGTTATTCAGGGGATTGGCGGAGCGTTATTATTACCGGTCGGGCGTTTGGCCATGCTCAAGGTCATTCCGCGCACCCAGTTTTTATCTGCCATGAGCCTGATGAGTCTAGCAGGGTTAATGGGTCCACTCATCGGCCCAACACTGGGTGGATGGATGGTCGAAGTGACGACCTGGCACTGGATCTTTCTCATCAATATTCCGATGGGATTTTTAGGCTGTTTAATTACAGTCAAAGCTATGCCCAATATCACAGAGCCTACTGTTAAATCATTCGATTTTTCCGGTTTTATACTGTTGGTGATTGCCATGGTCGGCGTTTCACTGGGAATCGAAAACTTTTCTAGCCCTCATCAGCCCTTATGGTGGAGTGCTGGATTAATCACTGCAGGTTTAATGGCGGTGGCTATTTACGCCTATCATGCGCATAGTCATCAAAATGCACTGTTCCGCAGCAAATTATTTAGCAATCAAATTTATGCCATTGGGATTGTGGGTAATTTCTTTGCTCGCTTAGGCGGCAATGCCATGCCTTTTCTCATCCCCCTGATGCTACAGGTGGCCTTTGGTTTTGAGCCGTTTATTACCGGTTTGCTAATGATTCCTACGGTACTGGGTTCACTGGCATCTAAACCGGTTCTTCGGCAAATTATTCAACGCTTTGGCTATCGTAAAGTGCTGCTAGTCAATACCTTGTTGGTCGGCGGTTGTATCGCCAGTTTCGCCCTGACTACGGCAGACACACCTATCTGGTTGCGCGCGGTGCACTTCTTTATTTTCGGGATGCTAAACTCTCTGCAATTTGTCTCGATGAATACCTTAACTTTAAAGGATTTACCGCAGCAGGATGCCAGCAGTGGTAACAGTTTCTTGTCGATGATCATGATGGTATCGATGAGTATTGGTGTGGCTTTGGCAGGAACCTTGGTCAACGTTTTTACAGCCTATTATGGTGTCGAACAGATCACTACCGCGTTCCATAGCACCTTGATTTTAGTGGGCTGTATTAATATCATCACGGCTTTCATTTTCTCGCGTATTCCACGTAATACGCCTGTTTAATCGGATTTTAGAAACAACGTGGTCTGAAGCCTCAGATCGCGTTATCATGTGTTCGATCAATCATCGCCAACTTATTCATGCCTAAAAAACGATTAGCCCGGAACAGCCATAAAAAGCTTTATGCCTCTTGCGCAGGCTTGGTGCTGATTTGTGTCGCAATCATCGTTTATGTTTTTGTATTGCATACCAACCCTGCCTCGGCACAGGATTATCCGGTCAAAGGATTTGATGTATCGCATCATCAGGGCGATATTCAATGGAAACAGATTTCCCCAAAAAACTATCAGTTTGTGTATCTCAAAGCCACGGAAGGTGGGGACTTTAAAGATCAAAAATTTCAGGACTATTGGCTACAGGCCCGCGAACATGGCTTGATGGTCGGTGCCTATCATTTTTATCGCTTGTGCCGTGATGGTGAAATTCAGGCACAAAACTTTATTGAAACGGTACCGAATAAAGCCGATGCCTTACCGCCGGTAATTGATCTGGAATATGACAGTAACTGTATCAATACCTATACCAAGGAACAACTGCTTAAAGAAATTCAGGTCATGCATGATCGGCTGTATCAGCATTATGGCAAACAACCGATTTTCTATATTTCCAAGTCGTTTTATAACATTATTCTGGCGGGGGAGTTTTCTAAAACACCGCTGTGGGTACGTGAATATCAGGATAAACCCGATTTAAAAGGCAATCCAAAATGGCTGTTCTGGCAACATACCAATCAGGGAACCATTAAAGGCATTTCCAAAGTGGTCGACTTAAATGTATTTAATGGTAAGCAATCTGATTGGATCAGTTTTTTAGAAAAAAATAAGATTTACCCTCAAAAACCAATTGAAAATTTACCGAAAAAATAACAAGACAAGTTCAAGTCTTCATCAACAATAAAAATAATAACCAATTACAAACAGGAAAATTATATCGATTAAACAAGGAATTTTGGTTTCATTGAACTGCTTATTCTATTTTTGGTGGCTGGCATGGTTTTTTTACTGCAACCTTCTGGCCAAGTTTCCAGTTTTCAAAAATGGTAATATCCAGCCTCTGGAGTTTTTGCCTTATCTGGCCGATAACACCGAGCAAAGCTTAAAGATTCTGATTCAAGCGGCTGAACCACAAAAAACACAGGTCATTTTACTCAGTCAGCCTGTGTCGTATGCACTTGATCCTGCGCTACACTCTCGGCCATGAAGATGAGATACTCAAGCTATATAGAATTAGAGGCAGAATTAGGGCTGCATGAGAAAAATCATTCACATCGATATGGATGCCTTTTATGCCTCCGTGGAACTCAAAGACCGACCTGAGTTAAAGCATTTACCCGTGGTGGTTTCTTCGCATCATCCACGCGCTGTGGTTTGTGCTGCCTCTTATCCTGCACGTGAGTTTGGTCTACGTTCAGCCATGTCGATGGCACAAGCTAGAAAACGTTGCCCTCAAGTGGTGGTGATTGAACCCAATTTTGAAAAATACCGTGCAGTCTCTGCTAAAATTCATCATATTTTTCAGTGTTATACACCGATTATTGAACCCTTGTCTTTAGATGAAGCCTATTTGGATGTCACTGAAAATTTAAAAAACATTCCCAGTGCAACTGAAGTCGCCATGCGAATCCGGGAAGATATTTTCACAGCCACAGGCTTAACTGCATCAGCCGGTGTCGCGCCAAACAAGTTTTTAGCTAAAATTGCCTCAGACTGGAATAAACCCAATGGCATCTGGGTGATTAAACCCTCACAGGTGCAAAACTTTATTCAACATTTACCACTGAAGAAAATTCCCGGTGTCGGCAAAGTCACCCAAGAAAAACTCAAAAATTTGCAACTGGAAACCTTGGGCGATTTACAGCAAATCGAAGAAGGCATGCTGATTCAGCATTTTGGCAAATATGGCAGACAGCTCTTTCTCTATGCTCAAGGGATTGATGAGCGAGCAGTGCAAACTGAACGGGAACGGCAGCAAATTTCCAAGGAAACCACCTTTGATGATGATCTAACTTTAATTCAGTGCCAGGCCTATTGGCCCAAACTGATGGAGCAAGTCTGGCAAAGTCTAGATAAAAAAAACCTCTGTGCACGTGGTGTTTCAGCCAAGCTCAAGCTAAAAAATTTCCAGGTTTTACAGCACAGTAAAAGTTTTAAACAGCCCTTGGAAAATCAAAAACAACTGCAGGATGTGCTTCAGCAATTACTGCACGAAATGCAGATTCCTGAACATTTTCAATTTCGTTTAATCGGGGTTGGGGTTTACCAACTTTCCGACCAGCAAGATCAGCCACAGCTTTCTCTGTGGTAAATATTTGAATATTTTTCAACCAAAAGAATAAAACCAGACCAATTAATACTACACAACTGCGCATTTTGCGGTACTCTATTGGCGCGATACATTTATCCATGTAGCCGCTGAGATGCTAAAAATCACCTTTACTTTTAGCATGCTGTCCTGTGATTGGCGTGACGATCAAATCCGAATGTTGCAGGGCAACTCTGTTGTCAACCATGGAACTCCCTCTTGCTTGTGTCCTGTCAATATCTTGAAATCTATCCGTAAATCTCCAAAAAAAACGCGAGCGTAAAGCCGTACTCAGTCGTTTCATTGCTGCTGTTGCAGGTTGTTAATACCAGTTTCTACTTTAGGGCATTGTTGCCGCACTCATTTTTAAAAACCAATTTTCCGTGTATAAATGACCATATCGGCAGCTTAGCTGCGCTTGCAACTTTAGGGGTTGGCTTTTTATTCCGGCCACTGAGTAATGAAGTCTTGGGTTATTTCGGTGACAAACTCGAACGCAAAAAATGCTCGTCATTTCTGTAGTTTTAATGGGACTGTCCCCACCTTCGGGATTACTTTATTCTGCAACTTTACAGACATTGGCCGGTAAGCAGCGGTTCTCTTAGTCATACTACGTGCATTACAAAATTTCATCATGACTAGTGAATGGGGGCTGTGCAGCTTTAAGGGTGCTGGCGTTGAACTGGTTTTGGCTATTGGTGCAATCTCGATTATTTATTGTTGTCGCTCTGAAGGTTGACGCTTTTGCCGCTTGGGCATGGCTGAGGTATACCTTTCATTGCCAGTATTGTCTTGATCGGCATTGCGATATGGATCCCTCGTGATCCAGATGAAGCTCAACAATTCATTGATAAAGTGGTTTAAGCATCAGACAAGTCACTAGCTCTACCACTTAGATAATTGTTTTCATTGCTATTTTCTAGCCAATATTACCCATAATAGGATGATCAGTGTTCAGCAACCGATTTTTACGTCACTTTTGGGTAGCCAATACCGTTATAGCAGCCAAGAGATTTACGATCAGGCCACAAGTATTGTCGGTGGGTGGCATCCGTGCTATTGCCACTTCACTAGTGATTTGCGGTAATGGTTCATGGCATTATGTAGCAATTACTTGGCTATTGGCTGTTTACTCACAGCTATAGCCGCGGTGATGATGCCCACAACCCAGGATTAAAATTTTATGAGCGTTCAGCGTCTACATATAGAAAAGCGTTATTGCGAAGTAGCGATTTCAGGCAATCTGGTTCATTTAGCCGGACAATTGGCAAATGACACTTCACTGGATATTAAAGCGCAAACCCAAGAAACTCTAGATAATATTGACCGTTTATTGGCAGATGCAGGAACAGATAAAATCCATATTTTATCTGTCATGATTTTCTTAAAAGATATAGAACAAGATTATGCGGCAATGAACGAAGTTTGGGATGCATGGGTGGCTGAAGATCAAGCACCTGCACGAACTTGTGTTGAATCAAAACTTTATGCACCAGATGTTTTAGTAGAAATGACGGTGACTGCTGTTCGTGCTTGAAGTTAAAAGAAATAAATGCACAAGCATGAAAAATATGAATTCATGCTTGTTGTGATTAACCCACAATTCGGATTTTTTT
Organism: Acinetobacter sp. SFB; assembly: GCF_001647545.1. Taxonomy (GTDB): domain Bacteria; phylum Pseudomonadota; class Gammaproteobacteria; order Pseudomonadales; family Moraxellaceae; genus Acinetobacter. The sequence goes on along the minus strand of NZ_LSZH01000011.1, from coordinate 204,978 downwards.
TCGTTCCAATTCAGGATAAAAACTATACTTCTTTGGTGTATCTTCTGCTTGGGTTTCTAATGCAAGGTGAGAAGATTGTTCAAGAAGAAAATCTTGTCTTAACTGATAATATTCAGGGACATCCTCATAACGAATTACCCGATATCCCGCCATAGCTAAAAGTGCATCTTGATATTGCGCATTCTTTAAATGTTTTAATGCCAGCGGATCATCAAGTGCAATAATGGCGGTGACTTGATGATGCTCGTCAAGTAAGACAAAATCTGCCACCATATTGCGATATTTATAGCGGGTACGAGAGTATTTAGTCGTCAGCAGTGCATCAAATGAAACATGCGCCAATACGGTACTCTTCGGTAATATTCCCGTGAGTCGCGTATAGGTTAATTGTTGATTAATATTGAAAATAGCCCTTTGCTTTAAAGCGCTATCTTGCTGTTTTGTATTACTTTCAAGACTTTTCCAAGCCATCATTAATACACACAATAGAAGCAAACTCGCAATTAAAATGTAAATCATCATCCTCTTAGTCCTTTAAAATTTTTATAATCTGTCCGGTGTCACACCGATTGTTATGAAAGTGAGTATACAGCTCGTATTTTTATTAAATATTTTAAGTAAACAAACTTCATTTAATGATGACAAAATCATTATAAAAACTGACAAAAAATTGCAGTTCTTTTATTTATGTCATCGCGGTCTAAATTAATCCCTGCTCAGACACTATAAATAGGGTATATCAAGGCTAAGTCGTGATGCAATAAGACTATTGGATATTGTCGGACAATTCCGACGAACTGTTTTAGCAACGGTTGATTTTATTGAACAATAAAAAAGAACGCCTTAGCGTTCTCTCTTATTTTGAAATCAAGCTTTTGATTTCGGCTTAGATTTACTTTTTGGTTTTGGGCCACCAAATGGTTTTTTAGCATCCCCTGTTTCACGAGGTGGTAAACCAGTATGCTGAGTCAAGATTTGACCACGCTCAGGACGCTTCTTGGTATTTGAAGGACGACTTTGGCTGCCCGCAGTTTGATTACGAACAGTATTATCACTACTACGTTTTTGCGAATCACCGGCAACTGTCGAATTCTTCTTACGTGCCGATTGATACTGACCTTCAGTGCCTACAGGCTGATAGGTCGGAATCAAATGCTGTTTCGAGTTACCAATCAGGTCAGAACGACCCATTTCTTTCAATGCTTCACGCAGCAATGGCCAGTTGTTTGAATCATGATAACGCAAGAATGCTTTATGCAAACGACGACGCTTGTCCCCTTTCACAATGTCCACATTTTCAGTATAACGCGCCACTTTCGCCAACGGGTTTTTACCAGTGTGATACATAGTGGTTGCTGTTGCCATGGGTGAAGGATAGAAATTCTGTACCTGATCGGCACGGAAACCATTTTTCTTCAACCAAATCGCTAAATTCATCATGTCATAATCGGTAGTACCCGGATGCGCCGCGATGAAATAAGGAATCAGGTATTGTTCTTTACCGGCTTCCTTGCTGAAACGGTCAAACATTTGCTTGAAGCGATCATAGGTACCAATACCCGGTTTCATCATCTTCGACAATGGACCTTTTTCGGTATGTTCCGGTGCAATTTTCAGATAACCACCGACATGATGCTGAACCAGCTCTTTCACATATTCAGGGTTCAATACAGCCAGGTCATAACGTAAACCTGAACTAATCAGAATCTTTTTAATGCCTTTTAGTTCACGTGCCTTACGATATAACTGCGTCAATGGTGCATGATCGGTATGCAAGTTTTGACAAACACCCGGGAATACACACGATGGTTTACGACAGTTTTTCTCAATTTCAGGATCTTTACACTGCAAACGATACATGTTCGCAGTCGGTCCGCCTAAATCGGAAATAATGCCGGTAAAGCCAGGTGCGGTATCACGAATTTTTTCCACTTCACGCAGAATCGATTCTTCAGAACGGTTTTGAATAATACGACCTTCATGTTCAGTAATCGAACAGAAAGTACAACCACCAAAACAGCCACGCATGATATTCACGGAGAACTTGATCATGTCGAATGCGGGGAAACGTGCCTCACCATAAACTGGATGTGGCAAACGTGCATACGGCAAGTCAAACACATAATCCATTTCTTCAGTGGTCAATGGAATTGGCGGAGCATTTAACCAGACATCGCGTTCGCCATGCTTTTGCACCATGGCACGGGCATTGCCCGGATTGGTTTCCAAATGCAAAATACGATTGGCATGTGCATACAGCACCGGATCACTGGCCACTTCTTCAAATGCAGGCAAACGAATTACAGCCAGTTCACGTGGCGGTAATTTATGTTTAATGGCTTTGGATGGCGCAGCTTGAAGCTGAACAATTTGCGTATCGGCATCCAGATTATCCCCTTCGCGGATAATTGGATTGGCAACCGGTTCTTTTTGGAAATTTTGATATTGAGTTAAAGAATTACCTTTGTCTTTTTCAATTTCACAACCATCCAAATCTTCCGTCATTACATACGGATTGATGATCGCATCGACACGTCCAATGCTATCAACATCATTGGATGCAATTTCAACAAATTTGGCTTTAGACGCACGGTTATGTTTATTCACAATAAATGCTGTACCACGAACATCGGTAATTTCGTGAATTTTTTCACCTTTGGCCAAACGGTGCATCACTTCAGTAATCGAGCGCTCGCCATTACCGTACATCAATAAATCGGCTTTTGAATCCATCAATACGGAACGACGGACTTTGTCTGACCAGTAATCATAATGCGCAATACGACGCAATGATGCTTCAATTCCACCTAACAGTACAGGTACATCAGGGAATGCTTCGCGGCAGCGCTGACAATACACAGTTGCTGCACGGTCTGGGCGTTTGTTCGGCTGATTATCTGGTGAATAGGCATCATCGGAACGGATTTTACGGTCAGCCGTATAACGGTTGATCATGGAATCCATATTGCCGGCAGTCACGCCCCAAGCAATGGCCGGTTTACCCAATACACGGAATGCTTCAGGATCGGTCCAATCTGGCTGAGCGATGATCCCCACACGGAAGCCTTGGGCTTCAAGGGTACGTCCAATAATGCCTGAACAGAAAGATGGGTGGTCAATATAGGCATCGCCACAAATTAAAATAAAGTCACAGGCATCCCAGCCGAGTAGATCCATTTCCTCGCGTGACATCGGCAAAAATGGTGCGGGTTCAAAACAAGACGCCCAATATTTGTCGTAATCAAACAACGCGGTCGGCGCTGTCTGTGCGGTATAAGCTGTAGACATGGATAGCAAATTCTCGGCTGGCAGATGAAAGATCTTAAAAATGAGATCAAAGATGAAAGCCGATCATTTTACCATGAATTCCACTTACATTGCCGATTAAAAAATATACAAAAACAGAGATTTAAAGTTTTAATTATTTAAGGCTTGTAAAGATGATGGGCAATGGAGCCGAATAGCCAAAATAATAAGATCAGCCCTAAGCCTTTCCAACCAGAGTTTTGCCACATTCAACCAATACGACTGACCAAAATAATGGATTTCATGTAGTAAATTAACAAATAAAGTAAAGAGTCTACTACTCCATATTGTATGAATTGCATCAATACCCAACTAATTCAGAGAGAATGTTCCGCAAAAAATAAAAAAGTGAAATAACACCAGTCCCAATAAAACTGATCGAATCAGGGAGTCCGCATCAGCCATAAATCGACAAGCATAGCCATTAACATTGCAGTAAGCACTTTGTTTTACCTAAACCTATTTCACTAACTCGCTGCACCATGTGAACTATAGACTCCAGTAATTAGACGTGGGTAAAACCTTATAAAAATTCACCGCCATGACTAAACCAATCATCAAAGTTGCCTTTTGCTAGGAAATAAAATCAACAAAAAGCCCAACATTGCAACTGTCACCTATTCAGCCCAGAGCAGCACCTATATATACAACCGATGGCAAAACCGATATTTAGGATATTTAGCTATTTCTTCACCGATATAAACCATTGCAATAGCAGCCACACCACTGACCGAAATTCCAATCAATATCCCTGTGCCAAAATACTTCCCCTACAGGAAACAGTGAACTGAGGATCAATAGGCTTGCAGCTAAAATAGCGCCCAAACCATAATGGATTTAAGACCAAACCGGTCTAAAATTAAGCCTATATCCTGCAGCCCTATACTAATTACTACAGTAGAAAAGATAAAGGAAAGCTGCTAGATATGGAAGAAACAGCAAAGAATTTTACAAATATCGGCATCATCGGTTACAGACAATACAACGATGAAAAAGAAGAAAGTTTTGCTAAAAATAATGACAATAAAATTGTAAGAAATGGCTTTGTATTATATTCAATATGCATAAGCTCAGAATTGAGATCAACCTTACAAAGGGCTTAATAATCAAATTAAAATAGAAAATATATTCTGACAGCAATTATTTAGGTAAGAGGCTAATACTCTCTTTTTACTCTAAAACTACTAAAATATCTCATTAGAGATATATTTTTATCTTCTCTGACTATTAATTTTATACAAATAAATTAATTTAATTATATAATATAAATATACTATTAATTTAAATATAAAATATAATTATTTGTTATTTTAAAATCTTGAATAAAAAAGCAACTTTCACATCTAAATTAAAATTCTGCCATTGATAACAATATAAAAATACTGGACTATAACGCTTAGGTGGATATTATTTATTATCTATCTAATTTATTTTATATTATATAAGGGGAAATCATGGCTAAAGTATCATTAGAAAGTCTGGCAGAGATTGATGGTTTTATTGCTGCTGCACTTGTAGATAGTGAAAGTGGTCTTGCTCTAGCAACCCAAGGTGTTTCAAGCATTGACTTAGAATTAGCAGCTGCAGGAAATACTGAAGTTATTCGCGCTAAACGTAAAGTGGCTCGTTCACTTAATCTTCAAGATAATATTGAAGATATTTTAATTACTTTAGGTAAACAATATCACTTGATTCGACCATTAGTATCAAATGACAGCTTGTTTTTATATCTCGTATTAGATCGTCCTAAATCAAATCTTGCAATGGCACGTCATGAGCTTAAAGGTTTTGAAAAAGAATTAGATTTTTCTTAATATATTTTATTTAGAGACTATTTTCCAAAGTAGTCTCTATAAACTACTGTATCATGTGGACATATTGTGAAAAATAAAATTAATATTTCGATATTTGGTTTAAATTTAAGCACAATTAATAAACTTAAAATTATGCTTGAAGATCTTTTATCTTATGATTATCAGCTAAATTGGACGAATATTGCAGATCCTCATTTACAGATTTTAATTCTTAATCATCATTTTTTTGATCTTCCTAATATTAAAAATATAAAACATAAAAATCTATTTATTTTAAAAACTATCAATAATGCTGAATATTCAGGGGAAATTATAGACAATACTTTACATTTACCATTAACCGATTCAGATGCATTAAAACGATGGTTATTATGCGATATCATTCCATACTTAGATATTCAAAAAAATATTGTCGAACAGAAACTAGAAAAGCATACAGAAAAACTTAATTACAGCTATTTTCAGGATATCTTTTCTTTATTAAAAAAAGAGAATGCAGTCCATAAATTCATTCTAATGAATGATAAAAACAAGATTGCCCTGATTGATACTCAAAGCCAAGAAATATGGACCGATGAAAATTTAAAAAAAATAAATGCTAGCTTACATTTCGTCCATGCTGACCTAGATAGTATTGTCGCTTTTCGTTATACATATTTAAAGCAAGACCTTAAACAAGGTATATGGCAACTCATTTGGGAAAATTTAAGTTATGAAACACCAATTTATGAAGGTTGTTATCATTTAAAACATTGGCCACAACCCGTTGCTTCTGCTGAGCGTAAAGATTTGCTGACAATTGCAGCCTATTTGCAACAAGGCAATACCGTACAGTACATACAACAGCAAATGAATATCAGCGGCAATTTTATCCATCGCTTTATTTTTACCTGTTTTATGGCAGACATGATAGAAGAAATTCCAGCATCTGCTGTAAAAAATCACGCAAATAAATCCATTCATCAATACGGATCAGAAAACACTTCAGGTATGCGAAGTTTTTTTAATAAATTACGTAAAAAATTGGGCCTCTAATGATCTTACAACACTACAAAATTGTTTTTGCAGGAAGCATGGGTGCAGGCAAAAGTGCAGCAATTAACACCATTTCTGATATATCTGTACTCAGTACAGAGGCAGTAAATACCGATACTACCTCCCATCAAAAAGTATTAACGACTGTCGGAATCGATTATGGTGAAATTACGCTAGAAGAAGATATTAAAGTAGGCTTATATGGCACACCAGGACAGGAGCGATTTGACTTTATTTGGTCGGCAATCTGTAAAGGTGCACTAGGAACCATTATTTTAATCGATCACAGTGCGGAACATCCTATTCAACAACTTAATGAATATTTCAGCACTTTCAAAGAAATGAATGACAATATTGTGATTGGAATCACCCATCTTGATCAAAAAACTAAAAATACAACCTTGATTTACAGAGAATGGGCTGAACTACAATCGAAGACCTATCCTGTTTTTTTTATTGATGCCCGTATCAAAAATGACGTTCTGCTTTTGGTTGAAACACTAATTGCGAATGCTGAAATTCAAATAGCACACTAACTGAAGATTTTTTATGTCTTATTCCAATCATCAACAACGATCTGCTCCAGAAACATTAATTCAAACTGCTCAACAACACATTCAAAACCTTTTAACGAATGTAAGTGGTGTTGAATACGTGATGATTTGTTCTACTGATGGCTTTGAACTAACTTCTGTCCATAAAAAAAATGTCGATAATGCCGGAAAATTAGCAGCTGTGAGCAGTTCCATTCTTGCAATGGTTCAGGCTTTTTTAAGTGAAATTAACTTGAGGGGTTGTCAATCTATCACTCTTGATGCTGAAAATGGTAAAGCCCTGCTCTCTTCTATACCTAACAAAAACTACCCTCTGCTAATTGTGGCTTTAACAACAAAAGATGTACTCTTAGGCCAACTTCTATTTTCTATAAAACAATGTTCTGCTGAAATTGTGAAAGCAGATGCTATTTACTCTTGAAATAAATAAAAATGGCTCCGCATGGAGCCTTTTTTAGCATATAAAATCACTGCATAAAAAAACCCCCTCAATTTCTTGAGGGGGTTTCAGGAATAATGAGCTGGCGATGACTTACTCTCACATGGGTAACCCCACACTACCATCAGCGCAAAGAGGTTTCACTTCTGAGTTCGGGAAGGGATCAGGTGGTTCACTCTTGCTATTGTCGCCAGCACAACTGTTTATGGATACTTGCCTGGGTCTTAGCTGCACTTTTTCAGTGTATGCCTGGGCTTTTTCCAAATCTTGACAGATTGGGCTGTTTGAGTTGAGTATTGTCTAGCGTTTCTTTAACTAAATCAAGGTTTTTGTATCGATTCAATCGAACCATACAACTGTTTGGGTGTTGTATAGTCAAGCCTCACGAGTAATTAGTATTGGTCAGCTTCATGCATCACTGCACTTCCACATCCAACCTATCAACGTTGTAGTCTTCAACGGCTCTTTAGAGGACATAAAGTCCTTGGGAAATCTTATCTTGAGGTAGGCTTCCCGCTTAGATGCTTTCAGCGGTTATCCCTTCCAAACATAGCTACCCGGCGATGCCACTGGCGTGACAACCGGTACACCNTTTCAGGAATAATGAGCTGGCGATGACTTACTCTCACATGGGTAACCCCACACTACCATCAGCGCAAAGAGGTTTCACTTCTGAGTTCGGGAAGGGATCAGGTGGTTCACTCTTGCTATTGTCGCCAGCACAACTGTTTATGGATACTTGCCTGGGTCTTAGCTGCACTTTTTCAGTGTATGCCTGGGCTTTTTCCAAATCTTGACAGATTGGGCTGTTTGAGTTGAGTATTGTCTAGCGTTTCTTTAACTAAATCAAGGTTTTTGTATCGATTCAATCGAACCATACAACTGTTTGGGTGTTGTATAGTCAAGCCTCACGAGTAATTAGTATTGGTCAGCTTCATGCATCACTGCACTTCCACATCCAACCTATCAACGTTGTAGTCTTCAACGGCTCTTTAGAGGACATAAAGTCCTTGGGAAATCTTATCTTGAGGTAGGCTTCCCGCTTAGATGCTTTCAGCGGTTATCCCTTCCAAACATAGCTACCCGGCGATGCCACTGGCGTGACAACCGGTACACCAGAGGTTTGTCCACTCTGGTCCTCTCGTACTAGGAGCAGATCCTCTCAAATTTCCAGCGCCCACGGTAGATAGGGACCGAACTGTCTCACGACGTTCTAAACCCAGCTCGCGTACCTCTTTAAATGGCGAACAGCCATACCCTTGGGACCTGCTTCAGCCCCAGGATGAGATGAGCCGACATCGAGGTGCCAAACACCGCCGTCGATATGAACTCTTGGGCGGTATCAGCCTGTTATCCCCAGAGTACCTTTTATCCGTTGAGCGATGGCCCTTCCATACAGAACCACCGGATCACTAAGACCTACTTTCGTACCTGCTCGACTTGTGGGTCTCGCAGTTAAGCGCGCTTTTGCCTTTATACTCTACGCGTGATTTCCGACCACGCTGAGCGCACCTTCGTACTCCTCCGTTACTCTTTAGGAGGAGACCGCCCCAGTCAAACTACCCACCAGACATGGTCCTCGCTCCAGATTATGGAGCAGAGTTAGAACCTCAATATTACCAGGGTGGTATTTCAAGATTGGCTCCACCAGAACTAGCGTCCTGGTTTCAAAGCCTCCCACCTATCCTACACAAGTAAGATCAAAGTTCAATGTCAAGCTGCAGTAAAGGTTCACGGGGTCTTTCCGTCTAGCCGCGGGTACACCGCATCTTCACGGCGATTTCGATTTCACTGAGTCTCTGCTGGAGACAGCGCCGCCATCATTATGCCATTCGTGCAGGTCGGAACTTACCCGACAAGGAATTTCGCTACCTTAGGACCGTTATAGTTACGGCCGCCGTTTACTGGGGCTTCGATCAAGAGCTTCGCTTACGCTAACCCCATCAATTAACCTTCCAGCACCGGGCAGGCATCACACCCTATACGTCCACTTTCGTGTTTGCAGAGTGCTATGTTTTTAATAAACAGTTGCAGCGGCCTGGTTTCTGTGGCTGTCAACCGCTCAGGAAGTAAATTCCATCACCGTCGACAGCGTACCTTCTCCCGAAGTTACGGTACCATTTTGCCTAGTTCCTTCAGCAGAGTTCTCTCAAGCGCTTTGGTCTACTCGACCTGACCACCTGTGTCGGTTTAGGGTACGATTCCTGTGTAACTGAAGCTTAGAGACTTTTCCTGGAAGTATGGTATCAGCCACTTCGCTGTACAAGTACAGCTTGCTATCAGTTCTCAGCATAGAGCACCCCGGATTTGCCTAAGATGCATGCCTACTACCTTTCACCTGGACAACCAACGCCAGGCTGACTTAACCTTCTCCGTCCTCTCATCGCATTACACAGAAGTATTGGAATATTAACCAATTTCCCATCGACTACGCCTCTCGGCCTCGCCTTAGGGGTCGACTCACCCAGCCCCGATTAACGTTGGACTGGAACCCTTGGTCTTTCAGCGTGCGAGTTTTTCACTCGCATTGTCGTTACTCACGTCAGCATTCGCACTTCTGATACCTCCAGCAGACTTCTCAATCCACCTTCATCGGCTTACAGAACGCTCCCCTACCACTTACAATAAATTGTAAATCCGCAGCTTCGGCATATAGTTTTAGCCCCGTTACATCTTCCGCGCAGGCCGACTCGACTAGTGAGCTATTACGCTTTCTTTAAAGGGTGGCTGCTTCTAAGCCAACCTCCTAGCTGTCTATGCCTTCCCACATCGTTTCCCACTTAACTATAATTTTGGGGCCTTAGCTGGCGGTCTGGATTGTTTTCCTCTTGACTACGGACGTTAGCACCCGCAGTCTGTCTCCCGGATAGTACTCATTGGTATTCGGAGTTTGCATCGGTTTGGTAAGTCGGGATGACCCCCTAGCCGAAACAGTGCTCTACCCCCAATGGTATTCGTCCGAGGCGCTACCTAAATAGCTTTCGGGGAGAACCAGCTATCACCGAGTTTGATTAGCCTTTCACCCCTATCCACAAGTCATCCCCTGGCTTTTCAACGACAGTGGGTTCGGTCCTCCAGTTAGTGTTACCCAACCTTCAACCTGCTCATGGATAGATCACCCGGTTTCGGGTCTACACCCAGCAACTAAACGCCCTATTAAGACTCGGTTTCCCTACGGCTCCCCTATACGGTTAACCTTGCTACTGAATGTAAGTCGCTGACCCATTATACAAAAGGTACGCAGTCACCGGACGCAATGCCGGCTCCCACTGCTTGTATGCATGCGGTTTCAGGATCTATTTCACTCCCCTCACAGGGGTTCTTTTCGCCTTTCCCTCACGGTACTGGTTCACTATCGGTCAGTCAGGAGTATTTAGCCTTGGAGGATGGTCCCCCCATATTCAGACAAGGTTTCACGTGCCTCGCCCTACTCGACATCATCATATAAGCCCTTTCGTGTACAGGACTATCACCCACTACGGTTGCACTTCCCAGAGCATTCCACTAGAACTTATATGACTTAATGGGCTTTTCCCCGTTCGCTCGCCGCTACTAAGGGAATCTCAATTGATTTCTTTTCCTAAGGGTACTGAGATGTTTCACTTCCCCTCGTTCGCCTTGCATGACTATGTATTCATCATGCAATACCTACCTTATGGTAAGTGGGTTTCCCCATTCAGAAATCTCCGGATCACAGGATATTTGCCGCCTCCCCGGAGCTTATCGCAGGCTATTACGTCTTTCATCGCCTCTGACTGCCAAGGCATCCACCACATGCACTTAATTACTTGACTATACAACCCCAAACAGTCGCCGACACCTACAAGCAGTGCCTACAACTTAATCGTTCAAAGTTTTGCAGATTGAACTGCAGTACAGCTTCAATTGAATTCATATACCAAAACGCTTGATTCAGTTAATTCGCTAGTGCTCAGTTCTTCATTTCACTCAACAGTAACAAGTTACTGCCAAACTTAATTCAGTTCTGAGTTAAACAATTATTTCAACTCAAATTTGCCAATCTGTTAATGAATAAACTTGCCTTCGTCAGGTCAGGTTTAATACCGTGATACTTAAATCACAGAAATTAATAAAATCTAAATCTCAAATTTAGTTTTCACTAAGTTCTGTAAATTATGGTGGAGACTAACGGACTTGAACTTGTGACCCCACGCTTATCAAGCGTGTGCTCTAACCAACTGAGCTACAGACCCTCAGATACATCTTTATGAAGAACAACTTGTTGTGGATTCTTACCGATCGTCAATCTTTCGTTAAGGAGGTGATCCAGCCGCAGGTTCCCCTACGGCTACCTTGTTACGACTTCACCCCAGTCATCGGCCACACCGTGGTAAGCGTCCTCCTTGCGGTTAGACTACCTACTTCTGGTGCAACAAACTCCCATGGTGTGACGGGCGGTGTGTACAAGGCCCGGGAACGTATTCACCGCGGCATTCTGATCCGCGATTACTAGCGATTCCGACTTCATGGAGTCGAGTTGCAGACTCCAATCCGGACTACGATCGGCTTTTTGAGATTAGCATCCTATCGCTAGGTAGCAACCCTTTGTACCGACCATTGTAGCACGTGTGTAGCCCTGGTCGTAAGGGCCATGATGACTTGACGTCGTCCCCGCCTTCCTCCAGTTTGTCACTGGCAGTATCCTTAAAGTTCCCGGCTTAACCCGCTGGCAAATAAGGAAAAGGGTTGCGCTCGTTGCGGGACTTAACCCAACATCTCACGACACGAGCTGACGACAGCCATGCAGCACCTGTATGTAAGTTCCCGAAGGCACCAATCCATCTCTGGAAAGTTCTTACTATGTCAAGACCAGGTAAGGTTCTTCGCGTTGCATCGAATTAAACCACATGCTCCACCGCTTGTGCGGGCCCCCGTCAATTCATTTGAGTTTTAGTCTTGCGACCGTACTCCCCAGGCGGTCTACTTATCGCGTTAGCTGCGCCACTAAAGTCTCAAAGACCCCAACGGCTAGTAGACATCGTTTACGGCATGGACTACCAGGGTATCTAATCCTGTTTGCTCCCCATGCTTTCGTACCTCAGTGTCAGTATTAGGCCAGATGGCTGCCTTCGCCATCGGTATTCCTCCAGATCTCTACGCATTTCACCGCTACACCTGGAATTCTACCATCCTCTCCCATACTCTAGCCAACCAGTATCGAATGCAATTCCCAAGTTAAGCTCGGGGATTTCACATTTGACTTAATTGGCCACCTACGCACGCTTTACGCCCAGTAAATCCGATTAACGCTTGCACCCTCTGTATTACCGCGGCTGCTGGCACAGAGTTAGCCGGTGCTTATTCTGCGAGTAACGTCCACTATCTCAGAGTATTAATCTAAGTAGCCTCCTCCTCGCTTAAAGTGCTTTACAACCAAAAGGCCTTCTTCACACACGCGGCATGGCTGGATCAGGGTTCCCCCCATTGTCCAATATTCCCCACTGCTGCCTCCCGTAGGAGTCTGGGCCGTGTCTCAGTCCCAGTGTGGCGGATCATCCTCTCAGACCCGCTACAGATCGTCGCCTTGGTAGGCCTTTACCCCACCAACTAGCTAATCCGACTTAGGCTCATCTATTAGCGCAAGGTCCGAAGATCCCCTGCTTTCCCCCGTAGGGCGTATGCGGTATTAGCATTCCTTTCGAAATGTTGTCCCCCACTAATAGGCAGATTCCTAAGCATTACTCACCCGTCCGCCGCTAAGTAAAGTAGCAAGCTACTTTTCCCCGCTCGACTTGCATGTGTTAAGCCTGCCGCCAGCGTTCAATCTGAGCCATGATCAAACTCTTCAGTTTAATATTGCTTAGTGCCTTAAAGGGCACCAATCTTGGCTCATCAATTTTCTGACAAATATTTCTCAAATAAACTTCGAGTCATTTTTACCATCAATCAATGAAAATAATTTCGATCGATCAACCAGTAAAAATCCACACAAGTTGTTCTTCATAAGTTCTTAATGATTTATCTTGCTCTTCGTCAGAGACAAGAAACAACAAGATAATCTCAACAACTCAGCGCTTCGCGCTTCGTTCGTTTCAACATATCTCGTTGGTATGCGGCGTATTCTATACAGTTTCAGCATCCGCGCAACCCCTATCTATCAAAATACCTAAAAAACGGAACCAACTGTTCATTTTTTACACCCAAATACTTTTTTTCTCACTTTTTAAGTCTTTTTCGTACTTTTTTTATGCATAAATACAAATCTGACATCACAATCACCTCTCTAAAAAAGAAAAAACCCGCTAAAGCCAGTTTTTTCTTTCAATGAATGAATCCATGAATTAGTTCGCTTGTTCAGCTAACCATGACATAAATTTTTGACGTTCGACTTTATTCGCATCCTTCCAAAGCTGAATCAGTTGCTGATCTGCCGTATGGGTAGAATAAATTGATACGCTAGATTTTAAGCTCGCTGGTGAAGCAACCCCTGCAATAACTGCTGCCTGTGTATAAACGGGTGCTGGCTGATTAGCTGGTGTGGATTTCTTTTGGGTTAAGTCTGTAGCTTTTGCAAAGATACCTTGTCCCAACCAAGGTTTTTGTTCTGTGTTTGCACCCGTTTGTTGAACTAGTAGTTGTTTATTTTTATCAACCAAAGCAATGATAGGTTGTTCAGCATATTTTTTTGCAGCTTCAAAACTTGCGGGTGCATTGACTAAATCTAATCGGTAATTTTCACCATCTTTTAGCGAGGGAGTTTTTAGCGTTACTACACCAGACTTAACAATGTCGTGCTCACCATTCAGATGTTCAAAATATTGGGTGTAACGCACACTAATACTACTTTCACCTGCATCGACTTTATATTGGTTATTTGCCGAACGAAACAATCCTGTATTAACTTCCTGATCATTTACCGCAAGAATTTTGATTTCTTCAGGTGCTGTAATCGTGACTGCTGAAAATGCAGCACCACTGATCATTAATGCAACTGCTGCAAAAGTTAATCTTAAAGCCATTCTGCTTTCTCTTCTTTGATTGTTAAAATTGAGTTGCACTATGCAATGTATAAATGACGATTTTATGACAAAGCCATTTTCAATACACCAGCATTTTCAATACTTTATTGAGATAAGCTTTGCAACTTCGTAGATATAAATATTAAATTTTTTTCCAACCATAAAAAAGAGCGTTAAATAACGCTCTCTATAATTTTAAATTAACAACAATTTAGTCAAATTTCTTAAACCGCTCTTTATCATCCATAAAGGTTTTTTCTCCCGCAGGGGCTTCGATTGAACCAAACACCAGTTGAGCACGTAATTTCCAGTTTTTGGGAATATCAAAAATCTTTGCAACTTCCTCATCAATTACCGGATGATAGTGCTGTAATGAAGCACCTATATGGTGTTCTGCCAATGCTGTCCATACCGCAAATTGGGCAATAGCCGTGGAATGCTCTGACCATGCGGGGAAATGATCAGCATATAGAGCAAACTGCTGTTGCAAAGACTTTACAACATCTTGATCCTCAAAAAATAAAACGGTGCCATAACCTGCTGCAAAACCATTAATTTTTGTATCGGTCTTTTCAAAAGCATCTGCTGGAACCATTTTACGGAGTGTTTCACGCACAATATTCCAAAATTTGCTATGTGAGTCACCATATAGAGTAACAATACGTGATGTCTGCGAATTAAAAGCAGATGGACTATTGCGCACAGCGTCTCTAATGATTTCTTCGATTTTTTCTTGTGCCAAGGGAACATTTTTACCGATTGAGTAAATACTACGGCGTTGTTTAATTTGCTCTAGAAATGACATGATTTAATTCCCTCTGATTTTTGTTAAACATTATTAGGATGGATTAATCTTAGTTTAATTCTAGTATGAGTACATGACTAAAAAGTGACATTGTGTTTTATTTATAGAACAATTTTATGCTGACTTTAAAAATATAAAAGCACCGCGAGTAGGTGCTTGATTTGTGCATAGTATCATTTAGACCAATATTCTAAATCGATCAGCTTCCTGCAAATCTATTTTAGGCTCAGCATCTTGCTCAATTGAACCAAAAACCAGTTGTGCTCGAAGCAACCACGATGCGTCTATATTAAAATGGTCTGTAACTGCTGAATCTATACTCGGGTTATAGTGTTGCAGGCAAGCTCCGATCCCCGAATCAGCCAAGGCCGTCCATACTGCATATTGTGCCATGCCTGAAGTCTGTTCTGACCAGACTGGAAAATCACCAGCATTGAAAGGTATTTTCTTTTGTAATCGCTGAATGGTTTGCTGATCCTCATAAAAAAGAACCGTACCAAAACCTGCGGCACACTGCCCAATCTTCATTTCTGTACCGGCAAAAACATGCGCTGCAACCAATTTACGTTGTACTTCTTTAACAATGTCCCAAAATTTTTCATGAGAATCACCAAATAACACCACAATACGTGAACTTTGAGAATTCAAGGCCGAGGGACAACTTCGTACCGCTTGCTGAATGAGTTCTGCCAAATAAGCTTGACTATAATGAACCTTTTTCCCGAGCACATAGATGCTACGACGTTTCTTCAAATGATCAACAAAAGTTAATTGGTGTATTTCTTCAGCAGCTCTTTTCTTAAGCTTAAAATCTTTGGTGATATCTGCCGTCAGGACATGACCAATTTTTTCTAACAATGCCACAGCAGTACTCCCCAATACAAATGCCCAAGCTTTTAATCTCCTTTTATTCTAATCGTTTCCAGAGCACTCCTTTGAATAAGTTATTTTTATATGATGTTTTTTAAATCAAACAATTAGCTTAAAAACAACAAACTCCGCACTTGGCGGAGTTTGTGTGAAATATCAAGCATTTTACTTTTCAGTTTCAAATAATGCTGCAACAAAAGATTTGGCCGAGAACGGACGTAAATCGTCTATTTTTTCACCCACACCAATAAAACGAATGGGTACATGGGTACGGCTAGCAATATTAAACAGTACACCACCCTTGGCCGTACCATCAAGTTTGGTAATGGTAAGTCCGGTTAGGCCAACAGCTTCATCAAACATTTCAACTTGATTAATGGCATTTTGACCTGTACCCGCATCAACAACCAACATAATTTCATGCGGTGCAGTTGCATCAATTTTTTGCATCACGCGCTTAACTTTGGTGAGTTCTTGCATCAAGTGACTTTTATTATGTAGACGTCCCGCGGTATCGGCAATCAAAACATCCACACCTTTAGCACGCGCACTTTCAAAGGCATCAAAAATCACTGAGGCAGAATCCGCCCCATGACCTTGTGATACTACTGCAATATTATTACGATCACCCCAAATTTGAAGCTGTTCTGTAGCTGCAGCACGGAAGGTATCACCTGCTGCCAACATGACTTTCTTGCCTTCACCTTGTAAGCGTTTTGCCAGTTTACCAATGGTTGTGGTTTTACCGACACCGTTGACGCCTACTACTAAAATAACGAACGGCGCTTTATTTGGGTCAATGTGTAAAGGTTTGACACGTGGAGCAAGGATCGCCACCAACTCTTCTTGCAAAGCTTTATACAACGAATGCGAATAGATCAAATCACCACGCGTAGTACGCTCGGTTAAATTGGCAATAATGGTTTTCGTTGCCTCAACCCCGATATCTGCAACCAGTAATTGCTCTTCCACTTCCTCTAATAATTCATCATCGATTTCTTTACCACCGATCAGAATATTCACCATGCCATCGGCAAGGTTTTTACGGGTTTTGCTTAAGCCGACTTTCATGCGGCTAAAAAAACCGCTCTTTGATGCTTCATCTTGCTCAGTTTCTGTGGCTACAGGCGCAGAAACAGTTGCTTGTTCTTGTTTTGGAGTTTCAACAATAGGTACATTTACCGCAGGTAAATTCGGTAAAGTGACATCGTCATCTCCGATATCAGCATCAATCAAAAATTTATTTTGCCCATTAGATTGCTGTTGCATGCCGAATCCTTGAAAAGCATTGCGTTGAAAAACAAGGATTCTAGCATAAATTTCCTTTGCAATCCCCAGTAGACGTACAACACACCAAAAACGAACAACTCCACCTTGCTTTCAAACAGGAATTTCTTAAAAATAGTCATAAATACAAATAATCACTTTGGTAAATATTGTGCCCAAAAGTTACTTCTCACTGTTTCCAAAGCGGTCTTTTTTTAAAAAATACATTTTAGCCATGTGCTTTGCATTACTCTCAGTGCAAAGCGGATGGGTTCATGCCGAGACCCGCAGTGAATTAGCGCGTACCACCTTTGAAACCACGCTTAAAAATGGCTTAAAAGTGATTATTCGTGAAGACCATCGCTCGCCTATGGTGATGACTCAAATTTGGTATGGTGTGGGAAGCAGCGATGAATCAGGTAATTTATTGGGGATTTCCCATGTTCTAGAACACATGATGTTTAAAGGAACCAATAAAGTTCCGAATGACGAGTTTACCCGCTTAAGTCGGATTTATGGTGGAAGCGTCAATGCCTCAACCTTTACCAATTACACCAACTACTATCAGCTTTACCCGAAAACCTATTTACCAATGGCTTTAGAGCTTGAAGCGGATCGCATGAGCAATCTGCTGTTACGGCAGCAAGATTACGATCCGGAAATCAAAGTAGTCATGGAAGAACGGCGCTTACGTACCGATGACAATCCCAGATCTCTGGCTTTCGAACGATTTAAATGGATTACCTATCCAACCAGCCATTACCGACAACCTGTCATTGGCTACATGAAAAATCTGCAAAATATTCAGCTTAAAGATGTCAAAAAATGGTATCGAGACTGGTATACCCCCAATAATGCCATATTGATTATTGTCGGTGATGTTGATTCTGAAAGTACTTTATTACAAGTCCAAAAATATTTTGCTGACATTCCAGCCAGAAAAACACCACCCAGAAATGACGTATTGGAGTTTGATCGGGTTGGTTATCGCCATATGGAACTCAACTTACCGGTACAAGTACCGAATTTATATATGGCATGGAATGTCCGCTCACTGGTGACCGCAAAAAATCCGCAAGATGCTTATGCCCTCACTATTATTAAAAATGTATTAGATAGCGGTATTTCCTCCCGATTACAAGATCGACTGATCCGCGACAAGAAAATTTTGACCGCAATCAGTGTTTCGTATGATCCCTATAGTCGTGGAGACAGCTTACTCAGTATTTCCGCATTACCTGTGGACGGTGTGAGTTTACAAGAGGCTGAAAAAGCCATTCAAAGTGAAATTGATTTATTAAAGACTGAACTGATTAAACCCGAAGAAGTTGAACGCGTGACGGCTAGATTCGTGGCTAATTTAGTCTATAGCCAAGACGATATTGCGGGACAAACCAAAATGATTGGCAACTTGGAAATCAATGGTTTAAGTTTTCGCTTAATGGATGAACTGCCTAAACATTTTGAAACCGTAAGCCCTCAAGATATTCAGCGCGTGGCGAATATGTATTTTACCCGTGACAATCTCAGCACTTTATATCTTTCTCCCGAAAATAAAGCACAATAACGGAATTTTACATGTTGAAGCTACGCCCTATCGTTTTACTCAGTTCAATGATCTGCGCTCAATCTACAATTGCAGATGTAGATTTAAATAACATAACCGATGACAATCCAACCCATTTAACCTCAATCCCGCTTCTACAAAGTTTAAAAATTAATAATAAACAACTTCAATTTAATGCCCCCTATGTTCATGAACTGAAAAATCGCTATAAAGTCCGCAGCCTGTTTGTAGAATCAAAAGATTTGCCCATGGTTGATATCCAACTGACATTTAATGCAGGTGCAGCACGGGATGAAGAGATCGCTCCAGATTTGTATGGGATTGCCAATATGGCAGCAAAGCTGATTGATGAAGGTACAGAAAAATATAATGCCAACGAAATTGCCAGTGCTTTTGAAAGAGTGGGTGCTCAATTTAGTGCCCAGGCTTATCGGGATATGTTCGTTGTAAAATTAAGAGTGCTATCGGATCCGAAAAAACTTGAGCCGGCATTAGGCATGATGATGGAAGTTTTAAATCATTCCACTTTTAAAAAATCGAGTATTAATTTGGTGTTAAGCAACACCCAAGTCGGTCAAAAGCAGATTCAGGAAAGTCCGAGCCGGATGATGAATGTTCAGTTTTATCGTGCTTTGTATGGGAAGCATCCTTACGCAGAACCGATTACCGGAACACAACGCAGCATCAGTAAAATCACTGCCGTACAATTAAAACAATTTAGTGATCAATTTCTGGTGGCTCAAAATCTGAATATTGCCATTACCGGTCAACTTACCCCTAAAGAAGCACTACAACTTTCTGAACGTATTGCAGGTAATTTAAAACAGGGGCAAAAAGCCAAGCCGCTGGCTCAGCCACTCGACAAATCAACTTTTGATATTCGTCACCTTACTTTTAATTCTAGCCAAGCACATGTAACTATGGGGCATTTGGGCACCACACGCTTTGATCCAGACCGTTTAGCTTTAGAAGTTGCCAATCAAATGTTTGGTGGTAGTGGCTTCAATTCTGTATTGATGAAAGAGCTACGGGTTAAACGTGGATACACTTATGGAGCTTATAGCTCATTTTCATTTAGCCAGGTTTCGGGTACTTTTAGTTTCAGTTACTCAACCCGACAAGACCAACTGCTCGATAGCATACAAGTTGCTCATCAGGCTTTGGTCAATTTTGTAAAACAACCGATTAATCAAAAACAGCTGGAAGAAACCAAAGCAGGTATGTTACGAGCTTTTCCAAATAATTATAGTAGCAATGCCAATATTAATGCCCAGTTAGGCTCAATAGGTTTTTATAATCAGGCAGCTGGTTATCTAAATGATTATCCAAAATTATTAGAGAAAATGACCGCCCAAGATATCCAAGATGCAATCCGCAAGCATCTGCATCCCGAACGCTTGACCATCATTGTCGTCAATGAAAAACTCGATAAAGTAGCCTTGGAAGCCGCCCTTAATCAAAATCTGCTTCCAGATGCACCTAAGCTTTCAGCGCCTTCCATCGAACAGATTCCTAACACAATTATTGCTCCAGCTGCAAAGGAGGTAACTGATGCGCCCGTGTCATTTCCAACTGATGCGCCTGCATCAATTTAAAGTATTGAGCATAAGGAATCTGAGGCTGCTGCATCAGGTGCAAAGCCATTTCTTGGGTATCAGGATAATTGGCTTGGGAAGAAAGTTTCACAATATTTTCAAATTGTGAAACTGAAATTGGTCGATGCAGGGCAATAAAAGCCAACGTTAATATAATGGCAATAATCGTAACAATGAGCACGTTATAAACATTTTCCAGCTTTATTTCAGATTTTAATTGAATAATTTTTTGTATAGCAATATGCATAACCTACCTCGAACTTCAGGTAGTGTATGGCGCAGTAAAAATAAGTACAAGCAGATTTGCTCAATTCCAAAGCACTTGTGGCAGAAATTGAGCAATCATCAATTGCTTAACCTATTACGTTTCTAATTACGGCAAAGTAAAGTACCAACGCAATAATCCCTAAAACAAGTGCAATAGCAAAAACCCCAACCCCTCTTTCCGAATCTGCTGGATGCAGTTCATCATCATCCGCAATGCGTATTAACTCACCATTATAAACGTCATAAAACTGTTCACGTTGTTGGGGATCCAACTGACGGGTAAAATCATAAACTCTTTTGCGCTGAGCTAAACAAAAGTCACCTAAGTGAATTTCTTGATGAAAAACGGCTTCGTCTAAATTTTTGCGATGCTGATGTGCCAGCTCAACAATTTGATCGGCTGTAGGAGGCAAATCAAAATTCATACCATCTAATGTTTTTGTCATGTTATTCTCCTTATATTTACGAACTTCCGTATATCCATATTAATAAAAAATCATTTTGCGCATTGTTTAATCATGTAAACTTGAATTTATAACAACGACCCACATATATTGTTTGACAATTTAAGTTGAATGTAATATTACTTTAACAAAACCTGGTTAAAGTAATATCAAGACAAACTTAAAAGTCTTAATCTTAGCAATCATAATTACAATAAGGAGTTTAATATGATTCAACAACTCTCTCATCAAGACTTAGAACATGCATATGCAGATGCAGTAAACACGATTCAATCACAAATGAATTTTGCAGACGCAGTTCAAAAATTGGAAGATGTCGCTCGTGCTGGGCATGGTAAAGCTGCATTATTTCTAGCAGAACTTTATTATCAAGGTTTCCGTGTAGAACGAGACTCGTTAAAAGCCCAATATTGGCAAAATTTAGCCACCATGCAAGCTTAATAAAACGTCACTAAGGTGGCGTTTTTTAATGCCTATTATTTTTAAATATATATTTTCTTACATTGTTTCTCAAAGCTTACACAGAACTTTCATTTAAATTTCCTACAATAGCGTCTTAAGTCACTTGATGCTTTTGGTATGAATCAGATTAAATCTTTACACCTTATTCCTAAAGACTTGTTCTTTAAAATCACACTTTTAAAGTCAATGATGTATTGCGGTGTACTTTGGGGTTTATATCACCAACAAGGCTGGGCAATGATGTCTGACCATGAAGACTATATATTTCCTTTTTGGCTTAACAATGTTCAAGCGCATAAATACGCTGAATTACATTGGCCCGACTATACACCGCGTAAAATTACACCTCAGGATTTTCAAGAATCATTGCTGCCGACCTTAACGCGCTTAAAAGTCACCCCTGCTTTATGTAATTCTTCTAGTCGAAAATTTAAATTAACCACTCAACAAATGCGTGATTTATTTTTCTCTGAATCTTTGCAACCTGCTTAAACAATTGTGCAAAGGGTTAAAGCAAAAAACATAGAGATGTAAAATTTTATTTATGAACTGAAAAGTATTTGCATTTTTCTGATTTCGCGCTAAGTTTAATGTCAAATAACAAACAATAAAGGATGACAGTAAATGACCAAGGTAGCACAAGTTATTCAGGACAAAATGGAACAAACCATATTTACGATCAGTCCTGAAGCAACGGTATTTGAAGCAATTTCACTTATGGCAGAAAAAGGCATTGGGGCGGTTGTGGTCACTGACCAAGATAAGGTGGTCGGTATTCTTTCTGAGCGTGATTACACACGCAAGGTTATGTTGATGGAACGTACCTCTAAAGAAACTGCAGTCAGTGAAATTATGACTGCAAAAGTATTAACAGTGACCAAATCAACCAGTGTTGAAGCTTGCTTAGATCTTATGACAGACCGCCATTTGCGTCATCTTCCTGTGGTTGAAAATGACAAACTGATCGGCTTGATTTCAATTGGTGACCTGGTTAAAGCCGTCATGGATGATCAGCGTAAACTCATTGATCAGTTACAACAATATATTGCCAGTTAAGCTTTTAATTTAAGCCAATAAAAAACCTCTCATATTGAGAGGTTTTTTTAATCCATCTAAATCCCCCTTTTATCAAGGGAAATTTATCTTTAGTTCAACCCTAATTTTTCCGCAACATAATCAGCGTCTTTATCACCACGACCAGACAAGTTCACCACGATTTTTACATCTTTCGCCATTTTCGGTGATTCACGGATCGCCCATGCCACCGCGTGAGAACTTTCCAGTGCAGGAACAATACCTTCTACACGCGACAAGGTCATAAATGCATCCAAGCATTCCTGATCTGTTGCCGTTGAATATTCCACACGACCCAAATCTTTCAAGAAGCTGTGCTGTGGACCTACACCCGGATAATCCAGACCCGACGCAATTGAATGTACCGGCAATGGCTCACCTTGCTCATCTTCAAGCACATAACAAGCCATACCATGCAGTTGACTCGGCTTACCCAAAGTCAAGGTTGCTGAATGCATATTGGTATCCAGACCATGTCCCGCAGGTTCCACCCCCACAAGCTTCACATCAGATTCATTTAAGAACGCTGTAAAAGCACCTATCGCATTTGAGCCACCACCGACACAGGCCACGATATAATCTGGATTCGAACCAAAACGGTCTTGAGTTTGAACTTTAATTTCATCACCAATAATGGACTGAAAATCACGTACCATTTTTGGGAATGGATGTGGACCAACCACTGAACCAATGGCATAGATAAAGTTTTTTGGATCTTTGAGATATTCATCAAATGCGCTGTCTACTGCATCTTTTAAGGTTGCAGTACCGCGTGTGACTGAAATTAGGGTGACACCCAGAATTTTCATTTTCACGACATTGGGATGTTCTTTTTCAATATCCACTTGACCCATGTGAATTTCACACGGAATACCGACCAAAGCACATGCTGTTGCGAGTGCCACACCATGCTGCCCGGCACCGGTTTCTGCAATGACTTTAGTTTTACCCATATATTTGGCAAGTAAAGCTTCGCCTAGACAATGGTTAATTTTGTGTGCTCCCGTATGGTTTAAATCTTCACGTTTCAAGTAGATTTGTGCACCACCCAATTGATCCGACAAACGCTTGGCATGAAACAATGGACTTGGACGACCGACATAATTGGTAAATAAATCTGCCAGTTCATTTTGAAATTCTGCAGTGTGGCGAATTTTCTCATACGCCACATTAATTTCATCCATCGCTTCTTTTAAATGAGGTGGAATAAACTGACCACCGTATTGTCCAAAGAAACCTTCTTCATTTGGCAATGGAATACCATTAATTTGATGAGTCATTTTCCAATTCCTTTATTTGAAAGCAACGCGTTAAGTTTTATTATACTAGCGAGCTAAATATTTCGTCATATCTTCCACACCTTTCAAGGTCATTGGATACATATGATTTTCAAAAATCTGCTTAATTTGACCGATGGTATGTGTGTAATGCCAATACCGGTCTTCTTCAGGATTGAGCCATGCGGTCTTTTCAAAATGCTGACGTAAACGATGCAGCCAGACATTGCCCGCTTCATCATTCATATATTCAACCGAACCACCCACCGAGCTTAGCTCATAAGGTGCCATACTGGCATCGCCTACCACAATCACACGATAGTCCCGGCCATAGGTATTGAATAAATCCCAAGTATTCATGCGCGTGTTAGAGCGACGGATATTGTCCTTCCACACATAATCGTACAAACAGTTATGGAAATAAAAGTACTCTAAGGTTTTAAATTCGGTTTTTGCAGCACTGAACAATTTTTCACATTGCGCGATGTGTGAATCCATCGATCCGCCGACATCAAACAACATCAGCACTTTAATGCGGTTACGACGCTCTGGCACCAGTTGCACATCTAAAATGCCCTGCTTGGCCGTTTCACGGATGGTGCTATTGATATCCAGTTCTTCAGCAGCACCTTGACGGGCAAATTTACGTAACCGGCGGAGTGCCATTTGCATCTGGCGGGTACCTAAAATCTGTTCATCATCGAGGTTTTGATATTTACGCTGCTCCCAGACCTTGACGGCAGAACGTTTACGTCCCGGCCCACCAATGCGCACACCTTCAGGATGATCGCCATACGCACCGAAGGGTGATGTGCCACCCGTGCCGATCATTTTGTTGCCGCCCTGATGCTTCTTGTGCTGTTCACGCAGACGCTCTTCCAGCATCTTCATCAATTCTTCAAGGGAACCGGCTTTTTTGAGTTCTTCGCGCTGCTCTGGTGTCAGATGCTTTTCCAGCAACTCAAGATCAAACCAGTCTTTCGGCAATTTATGCACTTGATTGAGCAAATCATCCAAGTCAAACGTTGAGATACCATCAAAATAATCTTTCATAGCACGGTCAAACTTGTCAAAGAAACGTTCATCTTTAACCATGACAGTTTTTGCCAGTTGATAGAACTCGTCCTGATCTGCAAAAACCAGACCAGACGCAACCGCTTCATTCAGATCAATCAGTTCACGTGTTGAAACGGGCACGCCGTAACGTCGCAAAGTATAAAACAATCGCACAAACATGCGTGTTTCTCCCTTAACGACGTGACATAAAGGCTAAACGTTCAAGCAACTGGACATCTTGCTCATTTTTAATCAGCGCACCATAAAGTGGTGGAATCGCTTTGGATTTATCATGATTGCGCAGAACGTCTTCAGGCATGTCATCTGCCATTAGCAGGCTTAACCAGTCAATCAGTTCAGAAGTTGAAGGTGGTTTCTTTAAACCTGGGATTTGACGCAGCTTAAAGAAAACTTGCAAAGCCTCGTTGACCAAGCTTGCTGATACTTGCGGAAAATGCACATCAATAATCTCGCGCATGGTCGCTTCATCAGGGAATTCAATATAATGGAAGAAACAACGGCGCAAGAATGCATCCGGCAATTCTTTCTCATTGTTTGAAGTAATAATCACGATTGGACGTTGGATCGCAGTGATGGTTTCCCCAGTCTCATAAACAAAGAACGACATTTTGTCCAGTTCATGCAACAAGTCGTTTGGAAACTCGATGTCTGCTTTATCAATTTCATCAATCAATAACACACAACGTTGTTCACGGGTGAATGCTTCCCACAATTTCCCAGGTTTAATATAGTTTTTAATATCATAAACACGATCATCGCCCAGCTGGCTATCACGCAAGCGTGAGACTGCATCGTATTCATATAAGCCTTGCTGTGCTTTGGTGGTTGACTTGATATGCCAGGTAATCAGCTCAAGCCCCAAACTTTCAGCGACTTGTTCTGCAAGTAAAGTTTTACCTGTACCCGGCTCACCTTTAACCAAAAGCGGTTTTTGCAGTGTGCGTGCAGCTTTGACAGCAAGTTTTAAACTATCAGTCGCAATGTACTGATCTGTACCAGAAAATTGTTGAGTATCCACAGACATAATTTAACCTTATTATTTTACTTAAAGCGGTGAACTATTTTTATTGACTACAAATTTTGCTTTGTTGGCGGTGTATCTTGACCATAAATAGCCAACCACCAGACCAAGTCCCACAACAAATAAGATAAGGGAAGCATTTGACCAGACCAAAGCAGTTTCTTTGGTTAAAATGCCAAATAACAACCCAAAAATTGCCGGGGCGATGGACGCATTATTTCCTTCAGAAACCGTAGGGGTGAGTAAAATCGCAAATCCAATGATCCACGTAATTCCACCCAAAGGTTGAGGCAAGCGTTTCGCAATCGCATACCACGCCCAAAGAATAATCATACTTCCCAATACATAAACCGTGACAGCAATGCTGTCTTCAGGAATTGAATCGAGGAGAGAAAGAAAACTATTCATCGTGCAACTCCTGAATCGATTTTAGGCACCGCGCAACCCTTCTGGGGCAGGTTGATTAGGATTAATTAAACCTTCTGGTGGCACTTGAATAAAGAAGCCTTTGGTTTTAATTGAATCAATCACATGCAACACATTTACACGTGCCAATTTACGACTCTCAGAGATCTCTAAATCCATCACAAAAGTCGCACGACCAAATGCAATACGCATCGGCTCAGGTAAAACCTCAAGCGGACTTGCTGCTTCAGCTTCGTTTTCAGTTGGCTCAGGACGGGCAATGTAAAGATACATTTCATCTTTTTTGCTGGATTTGAAAATTGAACAATGCATAGTTGAAACAGTACTCATAAAACTTGGCTTAAGCATACAGCAAAAAAAAGACCGATACATTAGTGATTATTAACGCATCAGTCTTGATTTTGTATAAACGATAATTCTTTAAGCAATCTGTTTAAAAATTACTCAATCACCTTCATTTGGGTAGACAGATATTGTTCATCCGCATGCAGAACATCAATCAGTGGTTTGGTTAACAGCTCATAGCGCCAACCTAAAAGATAGGCAGGTAAATCCTGTTCGTCATTATGAAAAACCACATGTTGATACAGTGCATTCAGCCATTTTTTACGCATTAATACTTCTTTCGGTACGGTAGTTTCTTCCACTATCGCCTGAATAATGTTATCGACTTTTTCACCAATATCCTTGGAGGAATGACGAATTGGTCGTGCCATACGAAGTGGCCATTCCGCCTGTTGGGGTAAGAAGTTCAATAAATCCAGAATGGTCTTACCATGATCACGCACGATATTTTGACGAATATCTTTAATGCTGGATAACTGAAAATGATTACGTGGATTTTTTTCCACCAGATCAATCATAGTTGAAGTTTTCAGAATAAAACTGCGTGGATAATTCAGCGCTTTCACCATCTGTTCACGCCACACTGCCAGTTGCTGTAACTGCATCAATTGACGGCGTGAATGGCGGTAATTTCCCACATCATGGTAGAG
Organism: Acinetobacter sp. SFB; assembly: GCF_001647545.1. Classification (GTDB taxonomy): domain Bacteria; phylum Pseudomonadota; class Gammaproteobacteria; order Pseudomonadales; family Moraxellaceae; genus Acinetobacter. Next base: position 177,684 of record NZ_LSZH01000011.1, on the reverse strand, counting down.
CAAATCTAGTGGGGTTTCTTGACCAATCTCATGAGTTAAATGACGGCAATCTTCAATTGCAAACTCAAGCAAATTTTTCTCGGTTAATTCATGCTGAATTTTATTGGATAAATTCATCAAATAAAGCACATCATTGGCTGCATAAGTCAGCTGTTCCGGACTAAGCGGACGTGCCAGCCAATCAGATCGTGTCTGATCTTTGTCGATATCGATATCAAGTATTTGTTTCAACGCATTTTGATAACTAACTTGCAATCCATGTCCCAGAAAAGACAATCCCACTTGGGTATCAAAAACATTGCTTAGGCTTTTTTGCTGTGCATAGTGATAGATGAGATCGATATCTTCACTACAGGCATGAAAAATATTTTGCTGTGCTTGAAATAATTTTTGCCAAAATGCAGACAAATCCAGACTTGCCCCATCGAGCAAAAAGATTTGACCTGCAACATTAATCTGAAATACACCCAATTTAGGCCATAAGGTGTCGACTTTAATAAATTCTGTGTCTAATCCATAAATGGAGGTCTGCCCCATCAAATGCAAAATATTATCTAAGTCTTTTTGGTGCTGAATGAACTGAAACATATTACCGAGTCTAAAATCAGATTCTCTTTAAAAGTATATTAACCGATATATAACATTTAGATATAACAAAATTTATGTTTGTAGAATTTATTACTTTAATTTAAGCCTTTCTTTTAAACGAAAATCATTTCTTATATTTTTTTTGTATAAGTTTATATTTCAATGAGCTAAACGTTAGTTAAGTCTTGGTTTACTCTTTAAATGATAAAATAAGCACCTAAGTACTTATTTCATACGCATCCGGTTATGAACTGCCTGACTTAAAGTATGGCTATCAACATATTCAAGCTCTCCCCCTTGAGGAACCCCTTGAGCAATTCGGGTCATTTGTACAGGCAAATGCTTGCTCGCTTCAACCAAGTAATGTGCAGTTGCCTGACCTTCTACAGTGGCATTGGTGGCCAGGATCACTTCAGAAACATTGCCTTGACTCAAGCGCTGAATCAGATATGGAATACCAATTTCTTCAGGGCCAATCCCATCCAGTGGCGATAAATGCCCACCCAGCACATGGTATTTACCACGAAAACTGCCACTTTGTTCAATCGCCATCACATCTGCAGGTGATTCCACCACACAGAGCAGCTGATCATCACGTTCATGGGACAGGCAAATATCACAGACTTCATTTTCAGTCAGTGAATGACAAACGCTACATTCATGAATATAGGTGGTTGCTTCATTTAAAGCATGGGCCAAGCCTACGGCACCTTCCCGATTTTTCATGATCAGGTGTAATGCCATGCGCTGAGCCGATTTCGGCCCAACACTTGGCAAAATACGTAAAGCTTGTACCAGCTGATCAAACCGATCACTAAACACTCAACGTATTCCTTAGAACAAACCAGAAAGGCCAGGTGGCAAGCCCATACCGGAGTTAGCCGCTTTCATGCGTTCTTCAGAAACCGCTTCAGCTTGACGTGCAGCATCATTCATTGCAGCAGCAATCAAGTCTTCAATCATATCAGGATCGTCTTGCAGAAGTTCAGGACTGATTTCGATACGTTTTACCACGTTACGGCAAGTCATGGTCACTTTCACCAAACCACCGCCAGCTTCAGCATTCACTTCAGTCTGAGCAAGCTCTTCTTTGGCTTTTTTCATGTTGCTTTCAACATCTTTCTGCATGCGTTGCGCTTGCTGCATCAACATATTAATGTTCATAAAATTCTCCGAACAATTATTTTCTAAATCAGTGTTTATAAATTAGATTAAATCTAAACCACGACGAATGTCGCGAATAATATCATCAATATCTTCCAAACCAACAGATACACGAATTAAACCTTCACGAATACCTGCCGCTTCTTTTGCTTCCGCTGAGAGTTTACCGTGAGTTGTGGTCGCTGGGTGAGTAATTGTCGATTTCGCATCCCCTAAATTACCGGTGATAGAAATAAATTGGGTATTGTCAATGACTTTCCAAGCCCCTTCACGACCAGCTTTCACTTCAAATGAAACAATGCCGCCAAAACCAGTTTGTTGTTTTGCTGCAAGTTCATGACCCACATGCGAAGTTAAACCGGCGTAATACACTTTTTCAACTTTTTCATGATTGTTCAAGAATTCAGCCAGCTTTTGGGCACTTGCAGAATGTTCACGCATACGTAAACGTAAAGTTTCCAGACCTTTCAAAAATATCCATGCATTGAATGGGCTCATTGATGGACCGGTGGTACGCACATAACCAAATACTTCTTCAAGCAGTTTGTGATTACCCACCACAGCACCGCCCAAAGCACGGCCTTGACCATCTAAGTATTTAGTCGCTGAGTAAACCACCAAGTCGGCACCCAATTTAATCGGTTGTTGCAACACTGGCGTACAGAAGCTGTTATCAATGGCCAGCAATGCACCATTGGCATGGGCAAGATCTGCCAAGGCTTGAACATCGGCAACTTCAGCAAGCGGATTGGATGGAGATTCAACAAACAGTAACTTGGTTTCAGGCTTGATGGCATTTTTCCATGCTTGTAAATCTGTCAAATCAACAAAATCGACAGTTACACCAAATTTGGCCACGTATTTTTCAAACAAGGATACAGTTGAACCAAACACTGCACGTGAACAGATGACATGATCGCCCAATTTTAAATAGGACATTGCCACAGCCATAATGGCTGCCATACCCGAACTGGTTGCCACAGCACGTTCAGCACCTTCCAGGGCAGCTAAACGTTTTTCGAACATCGCTACAGTCGGATTGGTAAAACGTGAATAAATATTTCCCGGTTCTTGACCGGAAAATTTAGCGGCTGCTTCTGCTGCATTTTCATAAACAAATGAAGATGTCAGGAAAATTGGCTCGCTGTGTTCACCTTCAAAACTGCGTGTATGACCTGTACGGATGGCTAAAGTATCTAATTGGTATTCAATGTCGTCTTGTTGGCTCATCTTTCCTACCCAGTCCTTAGACTGCCGTTGCTAATAATTGCCAACATTTTGAGCGCCTATGGTATTTAAGGTCAAGGTATAATGCATAAATATCGCCTACACTTCGATCAATCCACTCATATGTTAGTACTCTCAGCAATGATTCAAGTTAAAAATAAAATTGCCAAACAGAAAAGCAAGCTTAAAAACCTGTCGACCAGTTTGTTTAATTCAAAGTCGCTGGTTTTATCGCAAACCACGCCTTATGAAGTCATTGCTGAATATAAACAAACTCGTGTGCGTTATTACGCTTCTCCAGACAAACAATATAAAGAACCACTGGTCTTTATTGCACCTTTAGCCATCAACATGGCAATTTATGACTTGTACCCTTACCGCTCGCTGGTCAAACATTTTCAAAATAGTGGTTTTGATGTTTATTTGGTCGAATGGGGACAATACAACTATAAAGATCGCTTCCTCAATTTTATGTCATTTATTGATGATGCAATTCCACATTGTATTGAGCAAATTCGCCAACATTCAAACAGCGATGAAATTTCACTGCATGGCTGGAGTATGTCCGGTGTATTCGTCATGCTGTATTGCGCACTGCATAAACCGAATTACGTTAAAAATTTGATTGTATTGGGCAGTCCGGTAGACAGTTACGCCTCAGGCCGTACCGGCAAACTGTTTCAAAAAGTCAATCAACTGATTGCTAAAAATAGAGCTCTGCAAAATAAAATCTTTTCTGAATCTTTACCTAAATATCTGATCCATACTCCGGGATTGCTAAATGCTTTCGGGTTTAAAATTATAGACCCTATAGGATGGATTCAAAGTCAAAAGCAACTGCTGCTTAATTTGGATAACACGCAAATTTTGTATGAACACGCCACCATGGGACATTTCCTCAACCGCATGATTGATTATCCCGGTGGTATCAATCAGGACATGATTTTTAATGTCTGGCTACAAAATCCGCTCAAAAATGGCGTTATCCAATTACAAGATAACAATATCGAATTAAAGAATATTGAGTGCTCTGTATTGGTGGGTGCGGGTCGTAGCGACCAAATCGTATCTGCAGAGGCGGTTAAGCCTTTAATTGAATTGACAAATAGTCAGGATGTCACGTTTACTCTTATTCCGGGTGGTCATTTAGGATTGATGTCGAGTCAATCTAGTGCCAATGAATTCTGGCCATTTATGACCACATGGCTAAAACATAGATCAAGCAAAATATAAAGGACACATCATGATTCAGTCAGTTGCATTCATCGGCTTAGGGGCGATGGGTTACCGCATGGCGGCACATTTACCTCAACATTTCGACACGGTCTATGTCTGGAACCGTAATTTCGAAAAAGCCCAACAGCATGCAACTGAGTTTGGTACGCAAGCAGTTGAACTTGAACAGGCAGTTCAAGCAGACATCATTTTTTCCTGCCTACCGACCAGCAAAGACGTCGAAGATTTGATTGCCAGTATCAAAATTAAATCCGGTGCTGTATGGGTGGATTGCACCAGTGGTGTTCCTGAATCGGCAAAAAAACTGGCAATCCAATTAAAAGAACAAGATGTAGATTTCCTTGATGCACCAGTCAGTGGTCAAACCATTGGGGCTGAAAATGCGACCTTAACTGTAATGATTGGCGGAGAAGCGAGTGCTTTTGAAAAGGCGCTACCTGCCATTCAAGCCTTTGGCAAGCTGATCAAACATGTCGGTGGCCCGGGCGCAGGATTTGCAGTTAAAGCTGTAAACAATATGTTATTGGCTGTAAATCTTTGTTCAGTGGCCGAAGGTTTTACTGCCCTTAAAGCACATGGCGTCAACCTGAATGAAGCCTTGGATTGTATTAATGCTTCAAGTGGCAAAAGTGGTGTAACGGAAACTGTGTTGCCGCAGCGTATTTTAAATCGAAGCTTCCCTCTGACCTTTGCCCTGCCGTTATTGGCCAAAGATACCGGGATTGCTTTAGACCTAGTTCGTGAAGCCAGACTTTCTGCGCCAGTGATTGCGCTTACTCAAAGTTTAATTCAGGCTTCCAGTGATTTAGCAGAAAAAGACAGTGACTTTTCTAGCGCTGTAAAAATGTATGAATCATGGAGTAAAATTACCCTTGAGTAATAAATCGCCATTGAATAATGATAACGAAACCTAATATTGTGTTTATGTGTTATACACAATGTTCTTACAGAGGAAACTCTCATGACTAAGTTAAGTGTTGCAATTTTTGCCAGTGTTGCAACTTTTATTGGGGCAAGTGCTTTTGCAGCAACGCCAGAGCAAGAATGTCAAAAATTGAAGAATGACCATGATGTCATTTACGCATCTAAAGGTTTTTGCTTTAAAGATCCTGATGCCAAGGCGAAGTTTGGCAATGATAATTGCTATACAACTAAACCAAAATTTTCAGAAAAAGAGCAACAACGACTTGACGCCATCAAAGATCGTCAGAAAGAATTGAACTGTAAATAATTACAGTTCAATTCACTTTTAAGGATTAGCCATGCTTTACGATGATCAAAATATTTTTGCACGAATTATTCGCAACGAAATTCCTGCAATTAAAGTCTATGAAGATGATCAAGTCCTTGCTTTTATGGACATCATGCCACAAGCTGAAGGTCACACGCTGGTTATCCCTAAAACCCCTGCGATCACATTACTCGATCTACCTCCTGAAGCTGCTGCGTATACCATTCAGATTGTGCAAAAAATTGCGCAAGCAATGGAAAAAGCCCTCGAAGTCAAAGGTATTGTACTAATGCAACTTTCAGGCGCATCTGCGGGTCAAACTGTTCCGCATGTACATTTTCACCTTATTCCAAGTTCGGTTCATGAGTTGGGCAAACATGCTTTAGACATGGGTGATCAAGAAAAAATCCAAGCCTTGGCTGAAAAAATTAAAGCTGCACTGTAATTTAAAATGAATTCAAAAAAAAATGGAGCTTCGGCTCCATTTTTTTATAAATATAGAATAAAAAAGAAATATTTAGTTTAAAGACCCATCTAAACACGTCATCAAACTGTCATTTGTCATTCACTTTTTTGTCACAAAGATTACAGATACTGCATAGCAAGTTGGTGAGCTTCTGTAACTTTTTGTACTTAGGCAAACTAAAAAAAGTGTCAAGTCAGGCAAATGCCATTTAGAACCGTGTTTTGGAGAAATCTCAATGAAAAAATTGCTTCTCGCTGCTGTTGTAGCGGCTATGGGGATGAGTGCAGCACAAGCAGCACCAACTGTATATGGTAAATTGAACGTAAGTGTTGACAGCTATGATAACGGCAAAGATTCAGTAACCGAACTAAACTCAAATGCTTCCCGTATTGGTGTTAAAGGGGAAGAGAAACTGACGGATAAACTCTCTGCTCTTTACCAAGCCGAATGGGAAGTAGATGTCGATGGTGGTGATGATGTCTTTAAAAAACGTAATATATTCGCCGGTTTAAAATGGGCTGATGTAGGTACCTTAAAAGCCGGTATTATGGACACCCCATTTAAAGATGCTGCTGGTGGATATCGTGATGTATTTAATGACTATGCACACGCTGATATTAAAGAAATGATGTACGGCGAAGAACGTGTAGAAAATGTGATTGGTATTGAAACCGATCCTAAACTGATGGGTGGTTTAGTATTTGCGCTTCAAGCTCAACAAGGCGAGTCGACAAGCAAAACAACTAAATATACTGATGGAGCACGTGACAGCCTTGGTGATGGTATCTCTACTTCACTTTCCTATGCCAATAAAGATCTAGGCTTCGAAGGTGTTATTGCAGGCAACTTCAAATCTATAGGTGACTTCGCTGCTGTTGGTATCTCAAATGCTCCAGCTGATGCCATCCGTGTTGGTGGTTCTTTCGACCTGGGTAAAATTGGTGCGACTGGCTTATATCTAGGCGCAATGTGGCAAACTGCTGAAATTTCAGATTACACCAATCTTCAAGCCTTTTCGGTTACACCCGCTTATGCAGGTGACTATAATAAAGTAGAAGAAAATGCATGGTTAATCTCTGCAACTTACAAACTTGCAAATACACCGTGGACGTTTAAAGCTCAATATCAACAAGCAGATACTGACTATGCAGTACTGGGTGGTGCGTCGGGCGATAGTTCTGTAGACCAATGGGGTATTGGTGCAGATTATAAATTAAACAGCCAAACCAAATTATTTGCTAACGCAATTCAACGTGAATGGGATAACTCACCTAAAAAAGGTAATGCTGATGAAAGTGTTTACGGTCTAGGCATGGAAATCAAATTCTAAAATTCGGTCTCTAAAATTTAAAATCCTTAACATGAGACTGCCTCGGGGCGGTCTTTTTATTTAAATCATATTCTCATAATCGCTTTCATAAATAAAATATCCAATATTTTATTTATCCTTGTTCCCTCGCCCTCAGTATTCTTCTCTTTTTAAAATCTGTATTTTAATTAAAATACAAATCAATCTCATTTAATAAATATCTTTTTAGTCAGATTATAAATATTCAACACTACTGTTTTAGTCAACTTTAAATATAATATCTTATCATTTTGATCGGGATTAAAAATATTATAACAAAGCATTTTAGTCAACTTTAAAACAATAAAAATTTAGTTTATTTTTTAACATATCAACAATACAAACTATTGTTTTTATTGAATTTAATAATATATTTTTACTTTAACTGTTTAATCTATTTATTTTTAGTTACTTTTTGTTTAATAATATCCATTATGTTTTGAAAATAGGCTTATTTGCATGAGCTTAATACCCAAAGATTTCAACCAAAAATTAGTTCGCGAGATAACAATCATATTAATAATTAAGATTGTTCTCTTGTTAACGATTAAACATATCTGGTTTGACACCCCTACTATTCCCAAAAATTTTGATTCTCAAGTTGCCGAGCATATTGCCGGCAGTCCTTCCCAAATCCAGGAGACACGTTGATGATTTCTGAAAGCGTGGTCGATCTTTCGCGGTTCCAATTTGCAATGACCGCGTTGTATCACTTTATATTTGTACCTCTTACTCTCGGTCTGGCTTTTATTCTTGCCATTATGGAAACCACCTATGTGATTTCCGGTAAAGAAATTTATAGAGACATGACCAAATTCTGGGGCAAACTCTTCGGTATTAACTTCGCTTTAGGAGTGACTACTGGTTTAACCATGGAATTCCAGTTTGGCACAAACTGGGCCTATTATTCTCACTATGTAGGTGACATTTTTGGTGCGCCACTTGCTATTGAAGGTCTGATGGCATTCTTCCTCGAATCAACTTTTATTGGTTTATTCTTCTTCGGCTGGGATCGACTTTCCAAAGTTCAGCATTTAGGCGTGACTTGGCTGGTTGCACTTGGTTCAAACATGTCCGCACTTTGGATTTTAGTTGCCAATGGCTGGATGCAAAACCCTGTCGGTGCAGCATTTAACTTTGAAACCATGCGTATGGAGTTGGTTGATTTCGGCGCACTGATTTTCAACCCGGTGGCTCAGGTTAAATTTGTCCATACGGTATCTTCAGGTTATGTGACTGGGGCAGTTTTCGTTCTGGCAATTTCCAGCTTCTACATGCTCAAAAAACGTGACCTGCCTTTTGCACGTCGCTCTTTCGCCATTGCTGCCATCTTTGGTTTAGCCTCAACATTCTCCGTTATTTTACTGGGCGATGAATCAGGTTATGAACTGGGTGATGTACAAAAAACCAAATTAGCTGCAATTGAAGCAGAATGGGAAACTCACCCTGCTCCAGCACCCTTCACCTTGTTTGGTATTCCAAATCAACAAGAACAACGTACTGACTACGCTATTCGCATTCCATATGTGATGGGTATCATTGCGACTCGTTCTCTTGATAAAGAAGTGACTGGGTTAAAAGATCTGATGGTTCAACATGAGCTTCGTATTCGCAATGGCATGAATGCCTATGCCGAACTTGAAAAACTTCGTGCAGGCGATCGCTCACCAGCGCTTATGGCTTCTTTCCAAGAAAACCAAAAAGATCTGGGTTATGGCTTGCTTCTTAAAAAATACACGTCGAATGTCGTTGATGCTTCTGAAGAGCAAATTAAGGCAGCAACCAAGGATACTATTCCTAACGTAACTGCCCTGTTCTTCTCATTCCGCGCCATGGTGGCTTCAGGTTTCTTAATGCTGCTTTTATTTATCCTTGCAACTTATGCAGTGGCTAAACGCAATGCAGAGAATAAACCTTGGCTACTTAAATTTGCACTTTACGGACTTCCATTGCCTTGGATCGCTACACAAACAGGCTGGTACGTGGCTGAAGGTGGTCGTCAGCCATGGACAATTGGTGAGATTTTACCTACCCACCTGTCTACTTCTAGCTTAAGCACTGGTGACATTTGGGGTTCAATCATTGCGCTTGCAGCGTTCTATACCGTACTTCTGATTATCGAAATGTACTTGATGATCAAATTTGCTCGCTTAGGTCCAAGTTCTTTACATACTGGTAAATACCATTTTGAAAAAGATGATGCTCAAAACCAGACTGCTGCGGAGACTCAATCATGATCGAATATGAACTTCTCAAAATTATCTGGTGGGTATTGGTTGGTGTATTGCTGATTGGCTTTGCCCTCACCGATGGTTTCGACATGGGCTCCATGGCAATCATGCCGTTCGTAGGTAAAAATGATGACGAACGTCGTGCGGCTATCAATACCATTGCCCCACACTGGGACGGCAACCAGGTCTGGTTCATTACTGCCGGTGGTGCACTCTTCGCTGCATGGCCTATGGTTTATGCCACAGCCTTTTCTGGCATGTATTGGGCACTGCTTCTGGTTTTGTTCGCCTTATTCTTACGACCTGTGGGTTTTGACTATCGCTCTAAACTAGAAAATACCAAATGGCGTACGTCTTGGGATTGGGGTTTAGCTATCGGTGGTGCTGTCCCAGCCTTGGTCTTTGGTGTGGCGTTCGGCAACATGTTTCTGGGCGTTCCATTTACCCTAGATGAAACTGTGCGATCAACCTACACAGGTAGCTTCTTTGCACTGCTTAATCCATTTGCAGTGATTTGCGGTTTAGTCAGCTTATCAATGCTATGTTCACATGGTGGTGCTTGGTTGATGCTACGTACCGATGGTGCGTTACGAAACCGTTCTGCTAAAGCGACGCAAATCATGGGGTTGGTTTACCTCATTTGCTTCCTAGGTGCAGGTGCATGGTTATACTTCGGTGGGATTGAAGGTTATACCTTGGTAGAACCATTTGATACCAATGGGGTTGCCAATCCTTTAGCCAAAGAAGTGCTTACCAATAGCAACCATGGCTGGATGAACAACTACTCGACTTACCCAATTACGATGCTTGCACCAATCACAGGTATTCTTGGCGGGATTATCGTGGTGCTTGCTGCGGGTAAAAACAAGGCAGGTTTCAGCTTCCTCGGTTCGAGTCTTGCAGTTATCGGTTCAATCCTGACTGCCGGTTTTGCACTGTTCCCATTCTTAATGCCATCTAGTCTTAATCCTGCAATTAGTCTTACCATGTGGGATGCAGTTTCGAGTAAAAATACGCTCACTGTAATGACTGTAGCGGCTGGTATTTTTGTCCCACTCATTTTGATATACACCACTTGGTGTTACTACAAAATGTGGGGTGTGATCACCAATAAACACGTTCAGGATAATTCACACAGCCTTTACTAAGCTTGTGTGCAAGGAGAATAGATATGTGGTATTTCGCTTGGATTCTTGGAATTTTAATGGCGTGTTTTGCAGGTGTACTTAGCGCACTTTACATTGAACACAATCAAGATTTGGATAAGGAATAGAAAATGACTGAAGTTGCAATAACAACAGAGACTAAAAAGCCGAACAAGTTTGCAATGGCCATTTCATTTTTGTTGGCATTGCCACTTGCAGCCGTTTTATTGATTCATCCAGCAATGATGCTAGATGTAAATGGTGAATACAGTCACCGTAGCATGATGTATATCATGATCGGTATTTCAGGTGGTTTTATTCATGGTGTGGGTTTTATACCAAAGTTCTGGTTATGGAAATGGTTATTTAGCCCATTTCTGGCATGGCCGCTGATGCTTTGGGGTTACTACACCTGGTTACTCGCCTAAACATTGACTGTAAAAAAGCCCTCAATTGAGGGCTTTTTTATGACCTATAACAAACAACATTCGTTTTGGACAGATCGTTAAAAAAAATATCACTTAGAAAATCAGAATCATGTAATAACCTTTAAGTTATTATTTTAATATGCTTAATATGCTTAATATGCTTAATATGCTTAATATGCTTAATATGCTTAATATGCTTAATATGCTTAATATGCTTAATATGCTTAATATACTTAAATATATTTAATCCGCTACTGAATAAAGCCAAAGAATAAATTTAGAATATTCGCTCAGGATTATGGAAGCAACATGACAACAAAATTGAAAGCTTCATGGTCGATGGCTTACTCCACATTGCCGAAGATATACTCATAAAAAAATAAACCAATGAATGAAAAGCAAGTTGGCAATGTCATTAATAAAATTCATCAACTTTTACCGAAACCGCCACATTCCTGCTTACCACATAAGATGATGATTAATAAAGCTTTAGAACAAAAATGCCCAGTCTTAGCCAACATCAGTATTGCACGTGAAAAGCGTAAGATAAAACATCCCTAATTAAAAATTAAAAAACCAGAGTAATGCTCTGGCTTTTGTAACAGGTACGACCCTATTCTATTATCGATGGGTATGAATCGACATCACAATACCCATACTCGCCAACATTGAAATTACAGCCGAACCACCATAACTCATCAGCGGCAATGGATCACCGGTGACAGGTAAAATACCGCTCGCCATTCCCGAGTTTAAAAATACAAAGAAAAAGAACGTCAATCCAATGGTTCCGGCAAATAAACGACCAAAATTATGGAAGCTATTCAAGCCAATCATCAAGCAACGGATAATAATGGCGGAAAAAAGACTAAATAATAAAAACACCCCAATAAAGCCATATTCTTCAGCATAGGCTGACATAATAAAGTCAGTATGATGCTCTGGTAAGTAGCCAAGATGCGACTGCGTCCCTGTCAAATATCCTTTACCGGTTAAACCGCCCGAACCAATGGCAATTTTCGACTGAATAATATTCCAACCTGCCCCCAATGCATCAGACTCTGGATCAAATAAAGTTAGAATCCGTTTCTTTTGATAGGTTTGTAATAAAAACATCCAGATTAATGGTGCGGCAACTGCCAACGCCGTCAATGCACCTAAAATTAAACGCCATGACATCCCGCAAAGAAATAAAGCAAAAATACCAGGAATAATGAGTCCAATATTCAAGTCAGGTTGCAAAGCCACCAACACAAAAGGAAACATCATTAACATCAGTCCAATGACAATCTGAACAAATGTGGGAGGAAAAGCACGACGAGAAAAAAACCAAGCCATCATTAACGGCATGGCAAATTTCATAATCTCGCTGGGCTGCATACTGCCTATACCCGGGAGGGTAAGCCAACGCTTGGCACCCAAGCGGGTATCACCAATAATCAGTACCAGCACCAGCAGCACAATGCCCAATATATAAAAATAGGGACTTGCTGCCTGATAGACTTTTGGTGGAATCTGGGCACATAAAAACATGATAATAAAGCCGACACCAAAGCTTGTAGCTTGACGAATGACCATGCTGCTGTCTTGCATGGTTGCACTATAAACGACCATCAACCCCAATGCTGAATTCAATAAAAGAAAACAAAGTAGCCAAGGATCTAAATGTAATCTAGCCCATCTGGAGGAATCATGCTTAATGCTTCTACCATCACGTAAAGAGTGACGTAAAAAACGATACTGGGATGATGGTATCATTTGAAATATTTGAGTGTTTAAATGCGATGGCAAAGTATAAATTTAAAGCCAGCCAGATAATACATCTGACATCAATTTTATTTTATTTTTGTACTGTTAAAATCAATTTTGCGAGTTCCAAATCATCTGAATAGGTTATTTTGATATTGTCTGACCGACCTTGCACCACTTTTACCGACTCACCTACATACTCCAAGGCACTGGATTCATCAGTAATGGTGACACCATCTTGCAATGCTTGTTCAATAGCATGTTTTAAAATACCCAACTTTGAAATTTGCGGGGTCTGGGCTTGCCATAAATTATCACGGCTTACGGTTTTATTAATATTATTAGATTTTTCAACAAATTTTAAAGTATCACGTACAGGAATAGCTAAAATCGCACTACAGTTTTCTTGTATTGCAGTCTTCACTAAACGATTTAAGCAATCTTGGGTGACACAAGGACGTGCAGCATCATGCACAAAGACCAAGTCATCCTTTGATGCAATCTGACTTAAATAAGTCAAAGCATTTAGAACAGAATGAACCCGCTCTGCCCCACCAACACAAAAATGAGCTTTATCCGGCTGAGTAAAATTTAATGTTTTCGCCACCGAGTCATCTTCACTGATCGCCAACACATAACCCGACAAAGGCAAATCATTCAACCGGCTTACCGTATGCTCTAACACAGTTTCACCTTGAATCATTTGATACTGTTTAAGTTCAGTTTTAGAAAAACGACTTCCAGAACCTGCAGCAGGAATAACCGCCCAAATTTTATGGCGCATTTGCTGTTGAAGCTCCGGTAGCATCTTCATTTGTTCTTAAGTCAACTTTGGCATTTGGATCGATATAAATCGGTTTATAGTGGGTACCAATTGTACTCATTTGCACAAAAGTTTCACGCGGCTTGATCAAACCCAGATCTAAACGTGCATGTTCTTCAATGGCTTCAATCCCATTTTTTAAATCATAGACTTCGGCAGCCAACACACGATTACGTTCTTTTAATTCCGTATTTGTGGCTGTTTGTTGTTGAATTTTTTGGGCTAATTTTTGATGGTCATGATAACCACCTTCACCAAACCAGAATAAGTACTGAAACCCTGCGATCAAAATGATCGCAAGGCCCAATAATACTTTACTCACAGCGGAGTTAAATATACTTAGCATAAATTGCATTAGTCGCTTAGTTCAAACCTTTGAATTCAGCTTTACCGCGATATGCAGCATGAGTCAATTCTTCAATACGAAGCAATTGGTTATATTTAGCAACACGGTCAGAACGGCAAAGTGAACCGGTCTTGATTTGACCCGCTGCCGTACCTACGGCCAAGTCAGCAATTGTAGAATCTTCAGTTTCACCTGAACGGTGTGAAATCACAGTAGAGTAACCATTTGCTTTCGCAAGATAGATTGCATCTAAAGTTTCGCTCAAGGTACCGATTTGGTTATATTTGATTAAAATCGAGTTACCGACTTTCTCATTAATACCACGTTGTAAAATCTTAGGATTTGTAACAAACAAATCATCACCAACCAACTGGATTTTATCGCCCAGAATTGAAGTCAGGTAAGACCAGCCTTCCCAATCCGACTCGTCCAAACCATCTTCAATTGAGATAATTGGGTATTGCTTAACCAGACCCGCTAAATAGTCAGAGAACTGGTTGCTGGTAAATGCTTTGTTGCCTTCGCCTGCAAGAATGTATTGACCATTTTTGTAGAATTCTGAAGAGGCACAGTCCAGTGCAAGCATGATGTCAGAACCTGCTTTGTAGCCAGTTTGACCAATCGCTTCAAGAATTACAGTAATTGCTTCTTCGTTAGAACGAAGGTTTGGTGCAAAACCGCCTTCATCACCAACTGCTGTATTTAAACCCTGTTTCTTTAATACTGATTTTAAAGAATGGAAGATTTCAGCACCGGCACGCAATGCTTCAGAGAATGAAGTGAAGCCCACAGGCTCAATCATAAACTCTTGAATATCTACATTATTGTCTGCATGTGAACCACCATTGATGATGTTCATCATTGGTACAGGCATCGTTAAAATGGTTTGACCACGAAGATCTGCGATATATTGAAAAAGAGGAATTTTCTTTTCATCAGCAGCAGCGCGAGCAGCAGCCAAAGACACCGCTAAAGTTGCATTTGCACCTAATTTTTCTTTGTTTTCAGTACCGTCTAAAGCGATCATCGTGTTGTCGATGTCTTTTTGTTCGAATACTGATTTACCAACGAGAGCATCACGGATTAAAGTGTTTACGTTGTTAACCGCAGTTTTAACACCCTTACCTAAATAACGCGCTTTGTCGCCATCACGAAGTTCTAAAGCTTCACGAGAACCAGTTGAAGCACCAGATGGTGCACATGCACGGCCAACCACGCCAGATTCTAAGATTACGTCTGCTTCGATGGTTGGGTTACCACGAGAGTCCAAAATTTCACGTGCACGAATGTCAACGATTTGACTCATGAACAATTCCTCAGTTGATTGAATAACTAGATGCTATCTAAAGCATCAATGAGTATCTAACTTTTTGAATCCTTTAACCAAAGTATCCAATTCTTTTAATTGCGCCAAGAACGGCTCAAGCTGTGACATACGCAGTGCGCATGGACCGTCACATTTGGCATGTTCTGGATCTGGATGTGCTTCCAGGAATAAACCCGCCAAACCAGTTGCCATACCCGCACGCGCAAGCGTAGTGATTTGCGCACGGCGTCCCCCTGCAGAATCTGCACGGCCGCCTGGAGTTTGCAGCGCATGGGTGACATCAAAGAACACAGGGACATCCATTTCTTTCATGATATCGAAGCCCAGCATGTCTACAACCAAGTTGTTATAGCCAAAAGCAGAACCGCGTTCACAAATAATCAGCTTGTCGTTTCCAGCTTCCAGACACTTATGCAAAATATGACGCATTTCATGTGGAGCAAGGAATTGTGCTTTTTTGATGTTAATAATGGCATCAGTTTTTGCTATGGCTTCCACCAGATCAGTCTGACGACTCAAAAATGCAGGAAGCTGAATAATATCAGCCACTTCAGCAACAGGTGCAGCTTGGTAAGGCTCATGTACATCAGTAATGATCGGTACATTGAAATGTTTTTTAATGTCCGCTAACCACTCAAGACCTTTTTCCAGACCGGGGCCACGGAAAGAGTTCAAGCTAGAGCGATTGGCCTTATCAAAACTTGCCTTAAATACATACGGGATATCTAAACGTGTGCAGATATCAACATAAGTTTCAGCAATTTCAAAAGCTAAGTCTTTAGATTCAAGTACATTCATTCCGCCGAATAATACAAATGGCAAGTGGTTTGCCATTTGTATATCGCCTAAACGTACAATTTCTTGTGGTTTTAATTGCGACATTATTTAAACTTTCCTAGTTTATTCCTAGACCAATATTATTTAGTTTTTTTGATACTGTTTTTTAGCAGCGTCAATAAAGCTAGCAAATAATGGATGTCCATCACGTGGAGAACTTGTAAATTCCGGGTGGAATTGTACAGCAATAAACCAAGGATGTTGAGGAATTTCAACTGTTTCTACTAGATGTTGCACGGGTGAATAACCTGAAATTTTCATGCCATTTTCTTCAAGCACAGGAATATAACGGTTGTTCATTTCGTAGCGGTGACGGTGACGTTCAATAATGTCCGCGCTACCATACACTTCACGTGTTTTTGTCCCTTCAACCAGTTCTGATTTTTGAGCACCCAAACGCATGGTGCCACCAAGATCAGATTCAACACTGCGTTGTTGAACTTCGCCGCGCTCATCTAACCATTCAGTAATCAAACCAATGAGTGGCGATTTAGTTGAACGGTTAAATTCGGTAGAGGTTGCATCAGCAATACCGGCAACGTTACGTGCATATTCAATCACTGCAAGTTGCATACCCAGACAAATACCCAAGAATGGTACTTGGTTTTCCCGGGCAAACTGAATCGCTTTCATTTTGCCTTCAGTACCACGTTCACCGAAACCACCTGGAACCAAAATTGCATCAGCATCTTTCAACACTTCATTCACATCTTGGCTTTCAAGTTCTTCAGCATTGACATAATCAATTTGAACTTTAACGCGGTTTTTAACCCCAGCATGTAAAAGTGCTTCATTTACAGATTTATAGGCATCTGGAAGTTCAACGTATTTACCGACCATCGCTACACGAACTGTATATTCAGGATTAAATAATGCTTCAACGACATTATCCCAGTCTGAAAGATCAGCTTCTGGCAAATCGTTATAACCAAAACGTTCACAAATTAAATCATCAACATTTTGTTCATAGAAAGTACGTGGAATTTGATAAATTGAACGCGCATCTTTGCAAACAACTACAGCACGCGCCTGAACGTTAGTGAACAAGGCAATTTTACGGATTGTGTCTGCATCAACATCATATTCTGTACGACAGATCAAAATATCTGGCTGAATACCAATCGACAAAAGTTCTTTTACAGAGTGCTGCGTTGGTTTGGTTTTAAGTTCAGCAGCAGATTTAATATATGGCAACAATGTCAAATGCATCAGCATAGTACGGTTATGACCAAGCTCAACCATTAACTGACGAACAGATTCCATGAATGGGAGAGATTCAATGTCACCTACTGTGCCGCCAATTTCAACAATCGCAACGTCATAGCCTTCACCTGCGCGAAGAACACGTTCTTTAATATTATCCGTAATATGTGGAATAACCTGAACAGTACCACCCAGGTAATCACCACGACGTTCTTTATTGAGTACGTCTTGATAAACACGACCTGAGGTGAAATTATTCAGTTTGGTCATTTTCGCACGACGCAAGAAACGTTCGTAATAACCCAAATCTAGGTCAGTTTCAGCACCATCCTCTGTGACAAAAACTTCACCATGTTGGAAAGGACTCATTGTCCCTGGATCGACATTAATGTATGGATCCATTTTGACCATGGTTACTTTTAAACCACGGGCTTCTAAAAGTGCAGCAACTGAAGCAGCTGAAATACCTTTACCTAGTGATGAAACTACACCACCAGTCACGAAAATAAAATGGGTCATTGGGTTTCTCGTACAATCGAGCCTAAATCGGCCTGCAATGTTGCGCAATTTTACTTTACTCTGTACCTATAAAGCAAAGTCATTCCGCATCAATTCAAAGAACAA
This sequence comes from Acinetobacter sp. SFB, assembly GCF_001647545.1. Taxonomy (GTDB): domain Bacteria; phylum Pseudomonadota; class Gammaproteobacteria; order Pseudomonadales; family Moraxellaceae; genus Acinetobacter. The sequence continues at coordinate 159,711 of NZ_LSZH01000011.1, read as the reverse complement.
TAAACAATTGGCTATTCTATCAGCATTTCCGATAAAAAATTAGAGGTACTAGAGAGGATTTTTATATTCGCATTTGCTGTTATAATGCTGGCATCCTATTAATGCTTTGTTTTGTGCAATTATGAATAAAAAAATTTTGATTTGTGGCGCTATTGCAGCAAGTTTATTATTGACAGCGTGTGTAAAAAAAGAAGCACCGAAAGAAGATGAGCAAGAAAAAGTTGAGACAACTCAACAAACTGAACAAGTGAATGAACCTGTTCAGTTACAACCATTAGATTCAGCTGAAAACACACAAACTGAAACTCCTGAACAGGTTCAAATTGAACGCCAAGAAACTGCGAATACGACAACTGTTATTCGCCGCGAAGTACGTGAAACTCTTCAACAAACTGCCGCTGATGCAACTCCAAAACCGGAAGCGCCTAAAGCTGCAGCACCAAAGCCTGAAGCACCTAAAGCTGAAGAAAAACCAACTCAAGCAACACCATCAAAATCAAATTCTGCTAATCAGTCTGAAGATGATGCGGTTGCTGCTGCAATTGCTGCTGCAACGCCTGCGCTTGAAAACTAAGTTAAATTTTAGTTTACATGCAAAAAACCCAGTGATTTTACTGGGTTTTTTTATTGGATGATTCATGCATATTGGATCACTCTGGATGACAATTTAATTTTAATCCCAAAAAAATAATACTGCTAAAAATAGAAACCACGCTATTCATTTGAAATGAAAAAATGAATTAAAAAATTTAAAACTTAATACCTCTTACTCTACTGCAACACCAGAGCCTAGTGGTATTTGAGTTAAAATACAGATAACTTTTAGGGTTTTTAATAATGTTAAAAAAATGTTGTGACCTACTTGAACAACATCAATTAAAGATTGCTTTTATTGAAAGCGCCAGCTCTGGCTACCTTTCCAGTCAATTTTCTATTTATAAAAATAGCGGTGCAGAAATTTTGCTGGGTGGACTGGTCAGTTATGATCAAACTATTAAAATTGATCGCCTAAAGATTAATACTGAGCTTATAGAAAAATAATTGACCGAATCTACCGAAGTCATAGAGGCCATGGCAATCCATGGAAACAAGCGATTTAATCACGCAAAATAATATTATCGCTTGTACCGGCCTACCCAAACTTGGTGGTAGCTTAACAAAAACAAAACCTGAAGGTGCATTTTTCGCCTCAATTTCATACTTAAATAAAATGCATAACTTTTATTATTTTATTGATGGAACGCCTGTACATAAGCTTTCTGTCTTAATCCAGCATATTGCAGCAGAAATCATCAAACTCATTGAGGTAGCTTAGTTATGTGGAAATTGAAAACTTTTATATTTAGTTTAATCATGCTCCCCTGCACCAGTTTTGCCACTGTTGGAGGACCTCAAAATGTAGAATTTTTAGGTTACGATGCCAAAGACCAAAAAGTCTATCTACTCAAACACTATGAAGATGGTCGTGGTCGTCTGCCACAACTTTATTATTATCAATTTAAAAATAATAAGCAGCCTGAGAAACTCATTCAGGTCAATTCACTTTATATCCATCCTAAAACCAAGAAGATTGATTACGATCAAGAGAGCACTCAATTCAATAAAGATATTTTAAAAATTAAAAAAAGATTAACACCCTTAATTGCTGTAAATAAAGCTTCTGCTAACGTTCAAATCTTGAAGAAAACACGTGTACAAAAATCGGTAAACTCTGGGTTGGATGGTTTTATCACCGAATATCAGTATCGTTATAAAGTCGTTACACCGCAATTAAGTAGTCTGCAACATATAGCTAAAGCCTATAAACCCAACTTGAATATTTCCCAAGCATTCAAAATTCCGCAACATAATAAAATCGTTGTTGCGGTTAAATACCTTGGGATTCCTTTTGAAACCGGCTACACCATTGAAGATCCAGTTTTACTGACACTTAAAAAATAAAAATCTAAAAAGATCTCAAAAATAAAGCCTCCGAAGAGGCTTTATGACATTTTTGGTAAATTTATGCTGCAGTACGATCTGCAATCGGCACCACTTTGCGTAATTCAGGACCGGTATAATCTGCACTTGGGCGAATAATACGGTTGTCCGCACGCTGCTCCATCACATGTGCAGCCCAACCTGTTACCCGACTCATCACAAAGATTGGCGTGAACAGTTTGGTTGGAATGTCCATAAAATGATATGCAGATGCATGGAAGAAGTCCGCATTACAGAATAATTTCTTCTCACGCCACATCACTTCTTCACAGCGTACAGATACCGGATAAAGTACCGTATCACCTACGTCTTTTGCTAAACGCTCAGACCAGATTTTAATGATGTCATTACGTGGGTCATTGTCTTTGTAGATTGCATGACCAAAGCCCATGATTTTTTCTTTACGCTCAAGCTTGCCAAGCATTTCACGCTCAGCTTCGTCAGCTGATGTCCAGTTCTCAATCATTTCCATGGCTGCTTCATTTGCACCACCATGCAATGGACCACGCAATGAACCGATTGCACCGGTGATACATGAATGCATATCAGATAATGTTGAAGCGCATACACGTGCAGTAAATGTTGAAGCGTTAAATTCATGCTCCGCATACAGAATAAGCGATACATTCATCACTTGTTCATGCAACTCATTTGGCTTTTCACCACGAAGTAAATGCAGGAATTGCGCACCGATTGAGTCATCATCCGTATTTTCTTCAATACGCACACCATCATGGCTAAAACGATACCAATAGCAAATAATTGCAGGCAAAGTCGCTAAAATACGGTCTGCAACATCTTGCTGTTCATCAAAAGATTTTTCTGTTTCCAAGTTACCGAGCATCGAAACACCGGTACGCATCACATCCATGGGATGTGAATCAGCTGGAATACGTTCTAAAACTTCTTTCAATGCGGGTGGAATCGCACGTAAAGATTTTAATTTGGTTTTATAAGCTGCAAGCTGTTCTGCTGTTGGCAATTCACCAAAGAAAATCAGGTAAGCGACTTCTTCAAATTGACAGTTTTCAGCCAGATCTTGCACGTCATATCCACGATAAGTTAAGCCTGCTCCGCTCTTACCCACTGTTGATAGTGCTGTTTTACCTGCTACTTGTCCACGCAATCCCGCGCCTGTGAGTACTTTTCCTTCAGCCATTTTTTTAATTCTCCATCTTCAATCAATTATTTATTTGAACAATTTATCTAATGTATTTTCAAAGGTATGATAATCAAGGAATTCGTAAAGTTCTTTACGTTGTTGCATCTTGTCCAATACATTAACTTGCGTGCCATTTTCACGAATTGAGCGCATCACTTCCAATGCTGCTTTTTGCATTGCACGTGTTGCAGACAGTGGATAGAGCACCATGCTGATGCCTTGTTCACCCAATTCATCTACCGTGTAATAAGGTGTATCGCCAAATTCAGTAATGTTTGCCAATACCGGAACACCCACTGCATCACAGACTGTGCGATACATGGTAATGTCCGTCATTGCTTCAGCAAAAATAGCATCTGCCCCGGCTTCAACACAGGCACAGGCACGGTCAATAACCGCCTGCAAACCTTCTTTTTGCAAGGCATCTGTACGTGCCATCACCACAAAGTTTGAGTCAGTTTTAGCATCTACCGCAGCTTTAATACGATCAACCATTTCTTGCTGGGTGACGATTTCCTTATTCGGACGGTGACCACAACGTTTTTGTGCAACCTGGTCTTCAATATGAACTGCGGCGGCACCTGCAGCAATCATTTGTTTAACTGTACGAGCGATATTAAATGCACCGCCCCAACCTGTATCAATATCCACCAACAATGGGGTATCTACACGTTCAGTAATACGACGAACATCTTCAAGAACATTGTCTAAACTGGTCATCCCTAAATCAGGTAAACCATAAGAATAATTGGCAACACCTGCACCAGAGACATAAATGGCTTTATAACCTACTTCCTTCGCCATCATGGCTGCATAGGCATTTACTGTGCCGATAATTTGTAATGGTTTTTCCACTTCCAGTGCTTGTCTAAATCTTAAGCCTGCAGACATTTGTTCTGTCATATTCCTTTCCACAGTTTTCACTTTACTTATCGAAATCCGAGTATATCCATAAACATCTTCATATCTATGACTATTTAGAACTTATACTCTAAAACTTTAGTCAAGTATTCACCAAACACATAGTATTATTTCCATTTTTCATAATTGTAGTTCAACAAGACAAAACCTTTATTTTAAGAAATGTGCGCATATTTTTGCTATCATTGCAAATGTTTTCATTTGTTTGACTATTGATGCTATAAGCCATATGCACGAACTCGCTCAGTTAGAACCCCTAGGTCGCGACATGCCACAAACCAAACGTGGTCATGAACGATGTCTAGCGCTTTTGCTTAGTGCAAATGCGCTATTTCTAGAGAGGGGTTATGATGCGGTATCTTTAGATGACATCGTCAATCATGCTGGCGGCTCCAAGGCATCGATCTATAAGTTTTTTGGCAATAAAGACGGCTTGTTTACTGCTATTTGTGATTATCGCCGTGAGCAATTTTTTAAGGACATCTGCCTGCCATTTGAACAAGATAAAGACAATTTAAGATACTACCTGATTAATACCCTGCTTAATTTTCACCATCATTTATTACAACCAGAAAATGCAGCATTTATGCGACTGGTTTTAGAACGTACCCAGCATAGTTCAGAACTTGCCGAGTATATTCATGAACAAGGGCCGAAACATATTCAAACTGCTATTGCTTGTGCTTTAGAAAAGGCGCATAACACTGGTCTATTAAAATGCGAAAATCCTATTTACTCTGCCCAATTCTATTTTGGTATTTTACGAAATCTAGAATGGCGAGTGTTAATGGGTATTCCAATCCAAGAAAATGATCAGGAAACGCTCAAATACATTCAATATTGCGTCGATCGCTTCTTGGAAGGCCATCAAAAAGTCTAGTTTTTTTGCAATTCGGTCTGCTTATAGTATATTAATCGATTCCCTTTTCACTTAACCAACCAACAACTAATTGTTGTTTTGTTTTCTATTCAGCAATTATTGTGGAGTAACCATGGCTCTACGTCACTTTCTGACCTTACGCGATTTATCGACTTTAGAACTTAACCAAATTTTGCAGCGCGCGATTGAACTTAAACGCAAGCAACACAGCAATGAGGTGTTCCAACCTTTTGTCGGTAAAGTTATGGGCATGATTTTTGAAAAATCGAGTACCCGCACACGTGTTTCGTTTGAAGCAGGTATGAGTCAATTCGGTGGTAGTGCAATTTTCCTCTCTTCTCGCGATACTCAATTGGGTCGTGGTGAGCCGATCGAAGATTCTGCACGCGTGATTTCAAGCATGCTTGATATTATTATGATCCGTACTTTTGGTCATGACATCGTAGAACGCTTTGCTTCTTATTCAAAAGTACCCATCATCAATGCCTTGACTGATGATCATCACCCTTGCCAGCTGCTTGCCGACATGCAAACTTATCTAGAACAGCGTGGTTCTATTGAAGGAAAAACAGTGGCATGGATTGGTGATGGCAACAATATGTGCAACTCTTATATTGAAGCAGCCCATATGTGGGGCTTTAAATTAAAAGTCGCGTCACCTAAAGGCTATGAACCCCAAGAGAAATTCTTGTCTGAATTTGCTCATTGCGTAGAACTGGTTGACTCAGCTGAAGATGCAGCTGTTAATGCTAACCTGATCGTGACTGACGTTTGGGCTAGTATGGGCCAGGAAGAAGAGCAGAAAATTCGTGAAAAAGCATTTGCTGATTTTCAGATAAATGAAAAACTCATGGATTTAGCGCATCCAGATTGCCTATTCATGCACTGCTTGCCTGCTCACCGTGGTGAAGAAATTTCTGAAAATATGCTTGACCATAAAAATGCCGTAGTGTGGGATGAAGCAGAAAACCGCTTACATGCTCAAAAAGCTTTGGTTGAATTTTTACTCAATGAAAATTTAAAGAAAGACTAATTGATTAGAAAAACCTTATAAAACTAAGCACCTTCGGGTGCTTTTTTTACACTCAAATAAGTATAATAAATCCATAAATTTTATAAGTAATTATAACCATGTCTTTTAAAAAAATCGTTTTATGCCTAAGCAGTTTACTTTTAATCGATACAGCACAAGCCAAAGCCACAGAACTCGACCAATATCTAGTCAAAAAACAGATAATCGACCAAACTTATAAAATTAAAGACACCAAAGCATTGAATGAAATTTTAGATGTCATCAGTGATGAAGACTCGCGCACCATGCCCTATCAAGTCGATCAAAACATACTGATTGAACAATTGCGTTTCTATGCCGATCATATAGATCTTCAAGGCATTATTACGACACCTGACTTTGGTCAATTTGCTGAAGATATAGGGGATAAAAAAGTAAAATACCTGATTAAACAAAATTTAATTCAAAATTGTCATTTATTATTTGAGCATGAATTCCAACGTATAAATCCATACCATGTGGCAATCAAGCTCAGTTCAAATGATAAGAATTATCAGCTGAAAATTAAAAATACCGAGTGCCAGTTTTAACTGGTCTATCTGATACGTTAGGCTGACTAACGTATCAAACCCTGCGGTTGCAAAATAATCATCATTGCCCCTAGCAGGACAACCAACCCACCGAACAGATCCCAACGCGTTAAGATCTCCTGATCGACATAGCGTAGCCACATCAATGCGGTAAAAATATAAATTCCGCCATAAGCTGCGTAAATTCGACCTGAGGCTGCGGGATGCAAAGTCAGCAACCAAACGAATACAGCCAAACTTAAAACTGTGGGAAGCCATAACCAGTGTGATTTCCCTTGGTTTAAAATGAGATAAGGAAAATAACAACCCAAAATTTCTGCGATTGCAGTGATAAAAAACAGGCAAAAAGTGGTTATCACTTTGGTAATTTGAATATCCATCAACTCTTATATCGTTTGATTCGCATCTTCTTTCTCTAAAAAAGGTCAAGATGAGACTAAATAGAAAAAAATAACCCGTGCGGACACGGGTTATTTCAACAGTTCAGATAATTATGCAGGTTCAGCAGTTTGATCTTCAAATACTTCTAGCTTCAAGCCGACCGCTTTACCATCTTCTTTCTTCACAGAAACAGCGACATTACCACCGTGTTCAGCCAGCTCACCAAATAGAATCATTTCAGCGAGCGGTTTTTTCAAATGCTCTTGAATCAGTCGTTGCATTGGACGCGCACCCATTAAACGGTCATAGCCATGTTCAGCCATCCATTCACGCGCACTCTGATCGACTTCAAGAATCACTTTCTTGTCATCGAGTTGAGCTTGAAGCTCAGTCAGGAATTTATCCACAACATTTTCAATCACGGTAGTTGGTAATGCATTGAACTGAATCACGCCATCTAAACGGTTGCGGAATTCAGGTGAGAATGCTTTTTTCATTGCATCTTTATTATCATTACTGTTGTCTTGTTCCATGAATCCGATACTCGCGCGAGAAATACTTTCCGCACCAATATTGGTGGTCAAAACAAGAATCACATTACGGAAATCTGACTTGCGACCATTGTTGTCGGTCAATGCGCCATGATCCATAATTTGCAATAACAAATTAAACACATCTGGATGCGCTTTTTCTATTTCATCCAGTAGCAATACGCAATGCGGACTTTTGTGAATCGCATCAGTCAACAAGCCACCCTGATCAAAACCAACATAGCCTGGAGGTGCGCCAATTAAACGTGAAACCGCATGACGTTCCATATATTCAGACATATCAAAACGAACCAGTTCCACCCCTAACAGTTTAGCCAACTGTTTAGTGACTTCAGTCTTACCTACCCCAGTAGGACCTGCAAACACAAAGCTACCTACCGGTTTATCAGGTGATTTCAAGCCGGCACGCGATAATTTAATGGCAGAACCAAGCGCTGAAATTGCATCATCCTGACCGAATACCACACGTTTAAGATCACGTTCCAGATTACTTAATACTGTCTTGTCATCTTTCGATACGGTTTTCGGTGGAATACGTGCAATTTTAGAGATGATATCTTCGATATTTTCAACTGTAATCAGAGTATCATCTTGCTCTGCTTTCAAACGGCGCTGTGCACCGGCCTCATCAATCACATCAATGGCTTTATCCGGCAAGAAGCGATCATTAATAAATTTCGCTGATAACTCTACGGCTGCGACCAAAGATTTATCGTCATATTCAACATGATGAAAATCTTCAAATTTAGATTTTAAGCCACGTAAAATATCAATCGTTTCAGAAATAGAGGGCTCATTGACATCAATCTTTTGGAAGCGACGTGATAAAGCATGATCCTTTTCAAAAACCTGGCGATATTCTTGAAAAGTCGTTGAACCGATGCAACGTAATGAACCATTCGACAAGGCCGGCTTGATTAAATTTGATGCATCCATGGTGCTACCCATACTGGAACCTGCACCAATAATCATGTGAATTTCATCAATAAACAAAATGGCTTCCGGTTTCTTTTTCAGCGCATTCAACAATTGTTTCAAGCGTTTTTCAAAGTCACCACGGTATTTGGTGCCTGCCACCAGTGCACCAATATCCAAGCTATATACTTCTGCATGAGCAAGTGGTTTAGGCGCTTTACCATTCACAATCAACCAAGCCAAACCTTCAGCAATCGAGGTTTTACCTACACCCGGGTCACCTACAAGCAAAGGATTATTTTTACGACGGCGACATAAAATCTGTGCGGCACGTTCAATTTCTTTTTCACGCCCAATTAAAGGATCTGTTTTCCCTTTTTGAGCTTCGATGTTCAAATTAGTGGTATATAAATCGAGTGGGCCTGCATTTGAAGAACTCGAGGTTTCACCATCCAGCTCCTCAACTTCTTCTTCGGCTTGCACTTCTTCTTTACGCGTACCGTGAGATAAATACTGAGTTAAAGTTAAACGGTTAATTTGATGGCGTTTAAGCAAGTAGACTGCAAAAGAATCACGTTCAGAGTACATCGCAACAAGAATATCTGCACCTTCAACAGTTCGATCACCGCCGCTGGATTGCACATGGAAAATTGCCCGTTGCAGAATACGATCGAAACTTTCTGTCGGATGTGGCGCCTGATCGCTATGTTCACCTAATTTAGGGGTATGTTGTTCAACGTATTCTTCAAGTTCTTTACGCAGAACGATAATGTCCGCCCCACACGCTTTAAGCGCATTGACAGCAGAATCATTATCCAGTAAAGCCAACAATAAATGTTCAACCGTGAGAAACTCATGTCTCTTTTGACGAGCCATGCTTACAGCCAAACGTAAAGATACTTCTAATTGACGACTGAGCATGTAATCCCCTTAATCTTTTGGCTCAATCTGACAAAGCAATGGATGGCCTTGTGACCGAGCGTAATTATTGACTTGGTTCGCTTTGGTTTCCGCAATGTCTCGTGGATAAACCCCTGCAACACCTTTCCCTTCATAATGTACAGTTAGCATTACTTGAGTGGCTTGGTCAAGATTCAAAGCAAAGTATTGTTGTAAAATTTCAATTACAAAGTCCATTGGGGTGTAATCGTCATTCATCAAAACAACTGCATACATGGGTGGACGTTTTAATTCAGGTGGCGCAGTCTGTACCGCGATTTCACCCTCAGATTCGTCTTGCGAGTCATTGCTTAAGCGTGGACTAATATGCCAATCGACATATCCTGATTGATGAAAAGAACTTTTGATGGCATTTAAACAATTTTGACGCTTATTGATTCGCATAGGTTTTAAAATTCACATTTATTGTGCATTTGATTCTGCTTGAGGAATTTCAGAAATAAATGCAGATTGACTCTCAATCGGTTTACCACGGCCCCAACTAAAACGTTTAATCACCGGCGTACTTGTTCCACCGGTTAAACGCACTTCAATGAATTGCGGAGCAAAGCCTTTAGGCATGGTCCAGCGGCCTGTTAAACGCTCGTAATCTTGAAAATTAAAGTTCTTGTCTTCCATGGGAACAACCAGAACTTCTGTGTCCTGAATTAAGCGTAGTTCCACCATTCCAGAAATACTACGTTTATTCGGGCTGACTTGTACCAAATCCAGCTCATATTCATAAGCATTATCCGGTAAAGGTTTAACCCCGATATTCTGAATCGTCAAGCTTAGCCCACCCCGTTGCCCCAATACTTCACGGTAAATAGAACTCAAACCCTCAGCCTGAGCTTTATCTGCACGCGCCTGATTCAGAGCAGCAAATAAGTCATTTGAATTACTCACCGCAACATCACGCTCTTGCACAGCCAGATTCAAATTTTTATTCAGCGTTTCCAGACTATTCTTTTGCTTTTGCACAACTTCAACCAGCTGTTCAGCATCCGCTTCATAGCCGACAACTGTCAAACCTTGCCGATGCCCAACTGAATAGCCCAGCACGCCACTCCCTACAACCAGAATTGCAGCGCCAATTGCTAAAGGTAAATTCCCCTTAGCAAAAAGCCTTTTACTCAGTGGAGCCTGTTGTGAGGAAGTATTTGATTCAGTGTTCAACATCGTCATCTCTTATTTTGATTCATTCAAAACACACATTTAAAGCTAAATCCAAATGTGTGTGAAGCTGAAAAACGTTTTTTATGGTAATAAACCAATACCTGTCAGACCTGCATTTTCAGCAAAATCGAACATCAGGTTCATATTTTGCACAGCCTGACCCGCAGCACCTTTGACCAAATTATCTTGTACCGATAAAACCACCAGTTTTTTCGGCTGTGGTTTATACAGTGCAATACGAAGCTGGTTTGCACCACGCACAGAACGTGTTTCAGGTGAACTGTTCGCGGGCATCACATCCACAAATTGTTCACTGGCATAGAACTGTTCATATAAACTTTGTAAGTCTGCTGCATCACCAGCATCCGTTAAATCGACATAGATGGTGCTGAGCATGCCCCGAATCATCGGAACCAAATGCGGTACAAATAAAATGTGATTAAACACATCTTTAAGCCCTGATATATTTTCCAATGCTTCCACAATTTCAGGGTGGTGACGGTGACCTGCAACGCCATAAGCCTTAAAGTTGTCGGCATTTTCTGAGTAAATCATACCAAGGCTTGCTTTACGACCTGCACCAGAAACACCTGATTTTGCATCAATAATAATGCTTTCAGGTTTTACCAAAGCTTCAGGCTGTTTAAATAATGGTGCAAGACCAAGCTGTACCGTGGTTGGGTAGCAACCCGGGTTACCAATCACCTTGGCTTGTTTAATTTTGTCACGATTCAGTTCTGATAGACCGTAAACGGAATCTTTTAAAATATCTGGGCAGGCATGTTCAAGACCATACCACTTTTCAAACTGTTCTAAGTTTTGCAAACGGAAATCTGCTGCCAAGTCGATGACTTTAGTATTCGCTGCAACTAATTCTGCTGCATGTTTCATGGCCACACCATGAGGGGTCGCAAAGAACACCACATCGCATTTTTTGAGTTCATCAATGCTTAAATCTGAATATTCAAGATCGGTATGACCGCGCAGGCTTGGGAACATGTCATCGACACGGCGACCTTTTTCGGTACGTGATGTCAGTACATTGACTTGCACATTTGGGTGTCGTAGTAAAAGACGTAACAATTCAACGCCTGTATAACCTGTACCACCGACAATACCAACAGTAATCACGATCCCTACCTCAAATTAAAGTGTTCATTTCGTAACAGCGTAGTATGACAGGAAGTTTTGCTTTTCTAAACTGTTTTGGATAGTTGATTAAAGTTTTTAACTTTTAAAACCTAAGATACGTATTCATCTCGTACTCATGAAGATACATTACAGCAATTGATATAGCTCATTTATAAATCGCTTCGGATTTTTTATACCCCTCCCAAAAAGGAAGTAAATCAAGTTTACTCTCACCCACTAAAATCTTTCTATCTGTTGTAATTTTAAAATCAGATCACTTTCATAACTTTTCCCAGACCTTAAAAAAGCCCAGTTCATTAATGAATAGGGCTTGTCTTAAATATGATGAGTTGAGCTTTTGGGATATTATTTAGCAGCTAGATTTTCTAAATCTTTAATACTCATTAATTTATAGCCATCTTCCGTAGGATCACCGTCTTCAATATTATTGGTGCACAAGATTCCTTCTACCACACAAAGATGAGTCACTGTTTCATCCCAGCTATCATGATTTAATGTAAATTCAGGATCTTCTTTCCATACATCCTTGCCCGTTTCTTCATCCCACTCAGGCCATTCTTCTCTCTCCCAGTCCCATCCATGCTTAAAGCATGCCTGTTGAGCTTTATCCCAACTCTCTTTGTCTGGTGTTTCAATACAAATTTCCAATTCAATCTCCACAGCGACTTTGGCAAGCTGCCAGTTCACATAATTATGATCACTGCATTGTACTGGGCCGATAACTAAAAAGAATAGACCCTTTTATAAATCATTTTTCATTCAGTTCCACATTATAAATCCCAGCAAACAAATTAAATTTTAATCCTGATTTTTTACTTCTGTTGCGGTAACGTGCAGACAGTATTTTAAAAGTTAAGATTTAACTTTATATTTATATCCCTAACACCTCATTAAATTTAATAATTAAAATATTCTTCTATGATGAATACCACCAATACGGCATCGGCATCGTTTTTAATAATTTCCGATGCTGTTGAAAATCCACATCATGCTTGTGGACCTCAGCCCAAAAATGCGGACTATGATCAAAGTGCTTGGTATGTGCCAACTCATGTACACAGACATAACGCGTGACATGCTTGGGAAATAACACCAAAGCACTATTCAACATAATGTCATGTTTGGATGTACAACTCCCCCATCGTGTTTTAGGTTGACGAATCGCACATTTAACAAAACTCAAACTACATTCTTGGCTGGTTTGATCTAAACAAACAGGCAGATGCTGCTTGGCATACTCAATCACAAACGCTTTTAAATAATGTTCAGGCTGACGGTCACTAATCAAAAGTTTTAACTTTTCATCATCAAAAATAAAACAATGCTTTTGGCTTTGATAAATGATCCGTACAGGTTGATCTAAATTAAATAGCTTTAATTCGTTGGGTAATGTTTTGTCTATCTGAATAATTTTTTCTTGTTGTTGCTGCCAGGTTTGAATGAGCCATTGCTCGGACTGATCTATAAAATTTTGAATTTGTCGTTTCGAGCACAATACAGGTGCAGTTAAACGGATCTGAGTCGGCTCAACACGTAAGCGTAAGTTTTTCGCTCGCGCATGACGGACAATTCTTATTTCTGGCAATTCGTTTAGAGTCATTGTTGTTTTATATTTTATCTCATAGTGATTTAAATTTCCCTGAGCCTTATTTGAAAAGCAGCCTCAGGGAGAATTAACTAAAGAGCAGTACGCTCTTCAATACCATTATCGGTTGCAACAACAGCAATATCTGCTTTATTTATCGCAAAAATACCGTTACACACCACACCCGGAATGTTATTGAGAGTTTTTTCAAGTTCCAGCGCATTCAAAATATTGAGGTTATGCACATCTAAAATCACGTTACCGTTATCGGTCACTACACCTTCACGGTAAACCGGATCACCACCAAGAGAAACAATTTTGCGTGCTACCGCAGAACGTGCCATCGGAATCACTTCAACTGGAAGCGGGAAGTCATGACCCAATTGCTCCACCCATTTGGAATCATCCACAATACACACGAATTTTTTCGCAATCGAAGCGACAATTTTTTCACGGGTTAATGCGGCACCGCCACCTTTAATCATATGCATATGACGGTCAATTTCATCGGCACCATCAACATAGGCATCTAAACCGCCCACAGAGTTCATGTCGACCACTTCAATGCCTAATTTTTTAAGACGTTGTGCTGTCGCTTCAGAACTGGCTACCGCAGCTTCCAATTGCAGTTCAGGCAACAATTCAATAAGGAAGTTCACAGTACTTCCTGTACCTACACCCAAAATTCCCCCTTTAGGCAAGTGCTTTAAAGCAGCTTTCGCAACAGCTTGTTTCTTTTCATCTTGGGTCGCATACAGACTCATAACTTGGCTCAACTATTTTTTGACATTTGTTGCTGATTAAACAGCCCAAATGTACAGGGGTTTGTTACAATAAAGGCCTATTTTAAACTGTTAGATGGAAAATTAACATGCTGTCTCGTTTGGTTCGACAAATATTACAAGCAACGGTGTATGACGTTGCAATCGAAACTCCACTCGAAGCAGCGCCACGAATTAGTGAAAAGCTAAACAACAACATTCGCTTTAAACGCGAAGATTTACAACCTGTCTTTTCCTTTAAACTACGCGGTGCGTATAACCGTATTAGTCAATTACCGAAATCTCAGTTGCAACGTGGCGTTATTACGGCTTCAGCAGGTAACCATGCGCAAGGTGTGGCTCTATCTGGTCAAAAACTGGGAATTCGTGCGATTATCGTAATGCCGAAAACCACACCGGATATTAAAGTTCAAGCAGTTAAACGTTTGGGTGGTGAAGTGGTTTTATATGGCGACTCATTTGACGTTGCCAATAAATATGCAATTCAGTGTGCCGAAGAACAAGGCATGACCTTTATTCCGCCTTATGACGATGAACTGGTGATTGCGGGTCAAGGGACTATCGCCAATGAAATTTTACGTCAATGGCGTGATGTAGAATATGTATTCGTTGCTGTAGGCGGGGGCGGCTTAATCGCCGGTGTTGCTGCATACTTGGGCGATGTTGCGCCGCATGTCAAAGTCATTCCTGTGGAATATGATGAATCTGCCTGCCTAAAAGCGGCCTTTGAAGCCAATGAACGTGTGATTCTGCCCTCTGTCGGTTTATTTGCCGATGGTACGGCGGTTGCGCAAATTGGAGCAAAACCCTTTGACGTGATTCGCCTGCAAAAATCAGACAACTCAGGTCCAATTGTTGAGCGTGACGTGGTCTTGGTCAACACGGACGAGATCTGTGCAGCCATTAAAGATACCTATGATGAATGCCGTAGTATTGTTGAACCTTCTGGCGCAATGGCACTTGCCGGAATCAAAAAATATGTGGCTGAACATGGTTTAGAAAATAAAAATATGGTGTCGATTGTATGTGGCGCCAACATGAACTTTGACCGGTTACGTTATATTGCTGAACGTACCGAACTCGGTGAATGTAAAGAAGCCATTTTTGCAGTGACCATTCCAGAAGAAAAAGGTTCGTTCCTGAATTTCTGCCGCGCTCTGCAAGGCCGTAACATTACTGAATTCAACTATCGCGCCAGTAGTTCTAGTGCTGCTCAAGTGTTTGTCGGCATCAGCTTAAAAGGCGGTGAAAAGGAACGTCACGATATTTATGACCTCCTAACCACACAATATGATGTGGATGACTTGTCTGATGATGAAGTGGCAAAACTGCATATCCGTTATTTGGTCGGTGGTCATGCAGATATTGAAAATGAACGCCTCTTCCGTGTCGAGTTCCCGGAACGTCCAGGTGCATTACTGACTTTCTTGGAACGCTTGGGTCCAACGCATAACATTACCCTGTTCCACTACCGTAACCACGGCGCAGCAGAAGGACGTGTACTGGTTGGCATGGAAGCAAGTGACGCGAAACAGAATCCGGATGGTTTAATTGAAACATTGGAAAGTATCACTTATCCATATGCTGAAATTACCAATAATCTGGGTTATCAGCGTTTCTTAAAATAAGACTCAAACATCTAAAAAAAGCCATTCAAGAGTAAAAAAGTGAATGGCATTTTTTTGTTTATATGAATGTGCTTTAAAAAGGCATTTATTCTCATCGACCTACTCATTGCTATAAAATTTTTTAAACTCAACAGCACTAAATATGTCTGTCTGCTTCTTTGGAATTTTCCAATGTTGCACCAGCAAAAACCATCCCTGTCATATCTGAAAGATCTTTTTATCATTCATTTTAATTCACTATAAAAATAGAAAATTATCTGAGTAAATTATATATAGGGCTTTTGAAGGTTTTGTGACGTGATGTAATAATCACAAATGTTCTTTAGCTCCTCAAATGATTAAGCAGTAAAAAATTCAATAATTTATAAAATTCTGCATATTGATATTGACTGCAACCGATTATGCCCTCTTAGAAATAAACCTTTGTTAGATATAGTTTTGTAAGCCTGATAGCTGAATGAATAATAACATTATAAAATGAGTACAGAATTACATACCCGTCATGAATGAAATCCACAGAAAATGGGTTAAGGAATACTTCGAATGGCATTATTTGCAGTCATTGGCTTAGGCAGTTTTGGAGCCACCGTTGCAACCCAATTGGTGAGCTTAAATCACGATGTGATTGGGATCGACAGCAATAAAAAATATGTTGAAAATATTTCTGATCAGCTCACCCATGCTGTTATTGCCGATGCAACCGATGAACATGTTCTTAGGGAACTGAATATTCAAAGCTGTGAAGCCGTTGTGGTTGCAATTGGCGAGGACATTGAGGCCAGCATTTTATGTGTCTTACATCTAAAAAACCTGGGAATGAACAAGATTTGGGCCAAAGCGAAATCCAAAGCCCATCACATGATTCTGACCCATCTGGGCGTGAATAAAATCATTCATCCAGAAGAAGATATGGGAACCCGGATTGCCCAGTCTTTAAGCTACCCTATGGTCAGTCGTTATATGGGTTTAGAAGACAATCACTTTATTGTTAAAATTGAAATTAAAGCCAGTCTCCAAGGTGAATCATTTAACCATTTAATGGGTCACGCTTCGGAAATTAAAACGCTTTTATTTAAACGCGGCACGGAAATTTTATATAACATTGATCCTGATTTAATTCTGCAAGAAGGTGATATCTTGGTGGTTGAAGGTGAACTTGAACCCCTACGAAAACTGTCTGCCCGGTTTAAATAAAATATGAATCAGCCGCAAAATATAAACCATAATACCGTCAATCTGAGTCCTCCCAGCTTATTGGCCTTGGGGTTCTTAAGTTTTATATGTGCAGGTACCTTATTGCTTAAACTTCCCATTTCACATCATGGGGAATTAAGTTGGATCAACGCCCTGTTTACTTCCACCTCTGCGGTGACCATTACCGGACTTTCTGTGGTCAATGTCGGAGAGGCTTATACCACTTTTGGCCAAGTCGTGATCATGCTTTTACTACAGATTGGTGGCTTGGGTTTTATGACGTTTGCCATCCTTGCCGCACTCAGCCTGTCTTCCAATATCCGGTTAAAACAGCAAGTAATGGCACAGGAAACGATTGGGCAAACCAGTCTGGCCAAAGTCTCTTTCACCATTAAAGGCGTATTTTTATATTCCTTATTTTTTGAAGCCGTCGGTACAGTTATTCTTACCATTGCGTGGATGCAGGAATATGACTTTCCACGTGCCTTTTTTTATGCGGCTTTTTATAGTGTTTCTGCGTTTAATAATGGCGGTTTTTCGCTTTTTCCGAATAGTTTGATGAGTTTTGCAGACCATTACCTCATTACCTTTACCATCAGCATGCTTTACATTATTGGGGGGATTGGCTTTGTGGTACTTATGGATATTAAACGTGCCCACCGCTGGAAAAAATTAAGTACCAACAGCAAACTTATCCTCTCCACTATTGCAGGATTAAACTTGGTGGCTTTTATTATCATTTGGGTATTAGAAGCCAGCAATCCGCTGACACTGTCCAGCATGAGCCTCGGTGATCAGGCCTTGAATGCGTGGTTTCATGCCACTGTACCGCGCTCATCAGGGTTTAATAGCATGGATATGTCCAGCATGACCGATGCTTCCACATTGGTCACCATGGTCTTGATGTTTATTGGTGGAGGTTCCTTAAGTACCGCAGGGGGCATTAAAGTCGGTACCTTTATTATTGTAGTGTTAAGTGTGATTACCTTCTTACGCCGTTCGGAAGAATTAAGGGTATTTAATCATTCTGTTTCAAAAGTGACTTCATTTAAGGCTTTTGCAGTCTTGTCTATTACGGCAATTTTGATATTTTTAGGATTATTTACACTGCTTATTTTGGAGCCGAGCAAGGATTTTCTGGATTTACTCTTTGAAGCCGTTTCAGCCGCCTGTACAGTCGGTTTATCGCGCGGTATCACCAGTGAGCTTCAACCTGCCAGTTTGCTTTCTTTAATCTTACTCATGTTTGCATGGCGTTTAGGACCGCTGACTTTAGCCTACCTAATTGCTACCCCAAAGAAGAGTCGTTTAAAACATCCTCCGGCAGATATTCAAATTGGTTAATGGCTCTTAATTTTCGATATAAAAAAACCACTCGATCGAGTGGTCTTTTTATGAGGCTTGGATAGGTTTTAGTACCAGTTCATCAATGACACACCTAAACCGACATAAGTCGCACGGTGGTTATAATCAATCAGACTTTCACCATAGCCATCAAACAACTGGAAATAGCCACGTAACTTGCCTTTAATCGGGAATGCCCAATCAAATTGCGCAGCACCATGGGAATCATCACCACCTTTAAGCGAGTGACGCAGCATGAGTGAAAACTCATGATCATTTTTGCGATAGAAGGCAGTTAAATCACCACGTCCCATGTAGTTTTTAATGTCAGGATTGTTATCGTCTTTGGCATCTTCTTCAATACGATACCAAGGACGTACCATCACGGCAAAGTTTTCGCGCTCAAAACCAAGGTTGAGCATCACCCTGTTCCAGCTCCGTGATAAAGGATCTGCACGACCATTAGACTGGTGATTAAAAGTTAAACCCAGTAAACGTGCATTTAATCCTAATATTTCATAATTGGTGCGGAAAATCAGGCTGGCTTCAGGTTCATAGTTGCTTTCACGAAAAGGACGAGATTCTTCGGCATTATAGACCTGCCAGCGCGATGATTGCGTATACCCTACCCAAATATCACCATTATCACCAAACAGATTTTCAACTGCTTTAGTTTTTAAAGACAACTGGAATTTTGCTTCTAGGGATTTCAGAATTTGGTCATTCCCCACTTGTACCGTATTATTTTCATTCGGACTGGAAGGACGTTCATTTTTATTAGAAGTCCAAAAGCCTGGCATGAGATAAACCGGCTGATGTGCACGAATATTCCACGTACCGAGTTTACTATCGGGAGACAACTCCCAACGCTTATCCAGCAAAGATCGATTTGGATCTATTTTAGGACCTTCAACAGAAAATATGCTATTGACCCCGTGACTGATTTTTTCTTTAACTGTTTCAGGTTCAGTCGGTTTAGGTGCAATTTCATTTGCCGCTTGGCGTTCAGAAAGCAGCGGTGTTTTCTCATCCTCGGGGATTTTAAACAAAGTATCGTAACAAGCTAAGCGATCGGCATTAGATTCCAATGCCGAACAGGCTTCAGGGCTTGCTGGTGTAATTGTAGATTCGGGACTTACTGCATTTACATTCGTCACATACAATGAACTGAGCATGATCATGCTCAGTTGCAAAGTAGTGCGTTCAAGTTTTTTGAACGCCATAGGGTGTTACCTCAGTTTATTCTTTTAGGTTACTTGTTTGATCTCAAAACCGAGTTCAATCAAAGTATCACGTTTCGCAACGGGTGCAACCACAGCTTTTACTGGTTTTTGCTGAACGAGATATTCTTCTGCAACGCGTTTTAAATCATCCAAAGTCACTGCAAGCAAACGTGCACGCAATTGTTTTCGAACTGCCGGCGTACGTGCATGCAATAAAGCGTAGCACGCACTAATGGCTTCACCTGCAGGAGAACCGGGTTTATCCATGCTCGCAACCAAGCCTAAAATTGCTTCTTCAAGCTGATGCGATAGATGCTCGGTATTCAATAGCCAGTCAATACTTGCTTCAAAGTCTTTAAATGTTTCTGCTAAGCGCGGATCACGATAGCTATAAAAACGGAACGAACAGGCATTGCCGTCATAACTCGCACCACCACCATAAGCTCCACCTTTTTCACGAATCGCACTATGCAAGAAGCCATTACGCAAATATGCGGCCAACACCATTAAAGGTGCTGCATCCGGATGGGAGACTTCCACCGCAGGATAAGCTGAAGCACAGAATTGTACATTGGCCTGAATTAACCAGGCTTCATCTTTATTGCTATTTTCCGTGAAAACTGTCGTTAATTCTACCGGAGTTTGATCAACGGCTAGCTTGTCCCAAACATCCTGAATTTCTTCAATCAAACGATCTGACTGATGCTCTTCACATACCAGCAAGAACTGTTTTGGTGCTTGTAAAAGTAGACGATGAATGGCTTTTAATTCCGCAATCAAGGCATCATATGCAGTTTCATCATTTTCAATTTTAGCCACCAGTTCAGTCAACCAGTTCAGCGCACCCAAGCCGGTATTTTGATAATCGCGCTGTGCCAAAGCACTGCAATTACGCGATGCAATTTGCATTGCATAGCTATGGCCTGAACCTGAAACACGTGATTGCCAACGGGTTTTACGTTGTTGCAACAATTCAATAATGCGGTCTTTTTCATCGAAACGCAGTTGTTCAAATGCCAACTTCAATATGCGGATCGCTTCAAAATTATTCACCAACGATTTAGTGGTTAAGGTTAACCATGCGCTGATTTTATTTTTATCATCGACTTTTGAACGTAAAGATGCACCCATCCCTACACCACCGCTGACTGCAGTTTGCAGTTGCTGCAGCTCAAGATAATCGTATTCGCCCGCACCAACTTCACCCAGCAAAACAGACAATAAGCTAAAATATGGTGACTGTACCACTTCATCCGGGATTTTAACTGTTACTTGCTGATAGTAAATACCATTGGTACCGGCATGGTACAAATTCAATGGCATATCGTGATTATTACTGATAATTTCACGCAATTGACCCTGTACAATATGCAGATCAGCAGGCACATCTTCCAGCCCGACTTTTGGCAACAAGTTCATATCATCGGGTGTATCTTGACGAACTTTTAATGCTTCAGTTTGTTTGATAATTTCAGCTTTTTGCTCATCAGTCAGTTTGGCACCAATTTCAGCTAAACGTGCTTTCTCTGCTTCTGCCTCTTTTGCAGATTTAGTTGCATCAGGTACCAAAGTCATTTGCACACGATGGGTATTATCAAGCAAATATTGTTGAATCAGATTCGACAACCACATTGGGTCTTTGAGCTCTTCTTTGACTTGCTCAATTGCAGTGTCTACATCCCAAACATCAATCGGATCACTGTGATGAATCACACTGCCTAAACCATTTAGAATCAGGCTTAAACCATATGGCATACCATCGCCATTGATTTCACGCTGATGCAATTCAATCTGATGCAAAATGGCATCGACCATTGCAGAATCAACCGGCTTAGAGGCCACATCTTGCAAAATTTTAAAGACTCCGTCTTTAAATTCTTGCGCATATTCAGGATTTGAACCTTGCACGCCACAGAAGAAGGTCATCTCAAAGTTAGAATCATCTACGCCCATAAGTGGACCGGTAGATTGTGCGTAATCACAGGTTTCAAGGTAATGAAGTAAGGGCGAAGCGGAATCTTCCAGTAAAATTCCTTCAACCAGACGCATGCCTAAGCGCAGTTTAATATCACTGGCTTCAGGTAATAACCATGAAATCACGTGATAGGTCTTATCTTTTAAATCTTCAGCATCGACTGCATAAGTTTCTGTGACTTCAACCGGTGCAGTTAAACGTGTTTCAGGGGTTGAATGTAGCGTTTGACCTTTCTCAAATTTAGATAAGGCCAAAGTTTCAAATTGTTCTTGCAAGTGATAGGCAGATTCATTGCCAAAGGTCATAAACACCGCATTACTTGGATGGTAATGTGATTTGTAGAAATTGACTAACTCTGGGTAAGTTAAATCCGGAATATCTTTAGGATCACCACCTGAATTGTAATGATAGGTGGTTTTCGGAAATAAATGATGTGCCAATTGATGATACAGCTGATCTGAAGGAGAACTCATGGCTCCTTTCATTTCATTAAAAACCACGCCTTTATATACCGGCTGACCATCTTCCAACTCAATACGAATACCTTCTTGAGCAAAATCCAGTTCGTTTAAATTTGCAGCAAAAGCAGCATCCAAATACACTTCCAATAAGTTTTGAAAGTCTTTTTTGTTTTGCGTTGCAAATGGATAGGCTGTCCAGTCGGCTGAGGTAAACGCATTCATAAAGGTATTTAATGAACGGCGAATCATCAGGAAGAACGGGTCACGAACAGGGAATTTTTCAGAACCGCATAATACGGTATGTTCCAAAATGTGTGCCTCACCCTTTGAATCCATCGGTTGAGTACGGAACGCCACCAGAAAGACATTTTCGTCCAGATCACTGGCAAGGTGATAATGCGTTGCACCGGTCACTTTATGTTTATATTCAGACACAAAAACGTCTAAGGCCTCAACATGGTGTTGACGTATCAACTGAAACGCAGGATGAACAGTTTGAGTAATGGTTTCAGTGACATCTACAGTCATGTGATCTCCTCATGTATACATATTTATAAGATGTTGTGATTATACCTGAATCTTCAACTATATGGATTCGTACAGTTACGAATTTCCTAGCATTTCAGTCCAGTTTCAACGTCCTTCTTTTTTAATCAAAATCAGCGCTATTTTCAATGCAAAAAATAGCAACTGGTTGCTATTTTTTTAAAACCGGTTTCGAAGTGATTCTATTGCTCAAATAAATACACAATAAAATGGCTATAAAGATTACCGCTGAAGCTGTGAAGCGGCTTAAGTCCAGACCACCCGAAGCGATCGGTTTATCCAGAAAATCTCCCACTACTGCACCTAGCGGACGAGTTAAAACAAATGCGCTCCAAAACAATAAGGTCCGTGACACATGGGTATAGAGGTAAAGCACCAAAATTAACAAGATAAGACCAACAAAAAGGACAATACCACCGCTATAACCCAGCCCCATGGTATCTGCCGACCAATCCCCTAAAGCCGTACCCAGAGTTTGGGAAAAGGTAATAGTGATCCAATAGAAAATTTCTGCCCGTGGATAATTCACCGTATGCGGTGAAATACTGCCTTCAACTTTATACCAGCTCAATAAAGACAAGCAGACCAAACCCAGCAATATGCTACTTCCACCGACATAGCCAATTCCCAATGAGCGATCGACAAAATCTGCCAGAGTCGTACCCACGGTCGTACTGGCAATAATGGTCAGCCAGTACAAATAAGGTCGGTAAGTTTTAGCACTGATTTGAAAAAACAGTAAAGTGATAAAGACTGCCGCGAAAATAAAGGTACTAATCAGGTATCCCAAATTGAGGGACATGGATACTGCATCGCCACCTGTTTCACCAAAAGTAGTGGCAAAAATTTTAGTGACCCAGAAAAGTGCAGTGATTTGCGGAACTTTAGAAATATGAGCTGCAATATTTTGTTGTTGATTCATCAGTCTGACTCAAAAAGTCTTTGCTGATATTTTAAACTGATACACTTAACCCAGCATTAAAATTTAAAGCTGTTTTTTGATTTTATGGAATCGACTTAAAACAATTAAACACTTATCCATAAAATTTAAGCGCAAGCCTATATCATAAGGCTGATGAGCCTATTCAAACCCAGCAGCATCATGATCAAGTCTAATCAAGACTAGAGCAAATATTTGAAATAACTATAATTCGGATGATTTTCAACAAATACATAATTTTGTTTCTGATAAAAATTTGCGGCAGATTTTGTGTCTGTATTTAGGCAAAGTGCAGAAAAATTTGCACGGGCATTTTTTTCCAAATGCTGTAAAAGCTGTTTGCCCACACCATGCTTACGGTATTTCGGCAATACATAAAAACGACGTACTCGCCCAATACGGGCATCAATTTCGTTTTCATTCCATTGCTGGTTTAAACCACCACAGGCGATCAGTTTCTCATCATCATAAACACAAAGAAGAAATTCCCCGGGTTGATCAAACCTGTTTTTGCCACTTTCATACTCTTCAATCAATTGATCAATAAGCTGAAATCCTTCTTTCTGAGCTTGCTTGGCTAATTCTGTGATTTGTGCAGGTAATTGTTCAGCTTTAGCTATCGTGATATTCATCGAAACTTCCTAATCCTTTCCTATAGTGCATTTTGTACGAGCATCAGTCATATATTGAATTTTATTCATCAATCTACAGCAATCATAAGCATTGGTGTAAACTTAGCGTTTTATTTTGAAATGTGAATGAAAGACATGACAACTGTTGATCTTTTTGCAATTGGTAATGCATTAATCGACCAAGAATTTAAAGTCTCTGACGATTTCCTGATTCAACAAAATTTGCAAAAAGGCACTATGCAGTTGACTGATGGTGAAACACAAGCAAATTTATATAATAATTTAAAAGAAACGCAAGTATATAAAGGTCAAGCATCAGGCGGATCTGCTGCAAATACCACCGTTGCGTTTAGCGCTTTAGGAAGTAAAGCATTTTATGGCTGCCGTGTCGGTAATGATGAACTCGGTCGCACCTACTTAAAAGGTTTAAATGAAGCCGGTATTCAAACCACTGAAAAGTCAGTGAGTGAAGGCGTGACAGGAACTTGTATGGTTCTTGTCAGCCCGGATTCAGAACGTACCATGCACACTTTCCTGGGTATTACAGCAGAACTTAGCGTAGAACAAATCAATTTTGAACCCTTGAAAACTGCAAAATGGCTGTATATTGAAGGTTATTTGTCGACCAGCGATACTGCACGCCAAGCGGTTAAACACGCACGTGAAATTGCCAAAGCGCATGGGGTAAAAATTGCTTTAACTTTATCTGATCCAGCGATGGTGCAATATGCACGTCAAGGTTTGGATGAATTGATTGATGATGGCGTAGATTTATTGCTTTGCAATTACCATGAAGCCTTAATGTATACGGAAACTGATTCTATTGAAGCTGCATTAGCTAAACTACAGCAAAAGAGCAAATACACTGTCATTACATTATCTGCAGAAGGGGCGTTAATTTCTGATTCAGAGCAAACCCTTAAAGTTCCAGGTCGTGCTGTAACCGCGGTCGATACCAATGGTGCCGGAGATGCCTTTGCAGGTGCTTTCCTTTATGCATTAAATGCAGGTTTAAGTCTTAAAGTTGCTGCTGAATTGGCCATCCTGATTTCAAGTGAAGTCGTTTCACAATTTGGGCCGCGCCTAAGTGTAGAAAATTACAAAGAATTATTAAATAACTTCCAAAAGGAATGTGCATAATGATTAAAATTGCGATGACGGAAGAAATTCCTGAACGTGAAGCGAGATCTTATGAAACGCCGAATGGTGATACCATTTTCATTACACAGCGTGATGGGTCGTTTTATGCTTATCAGAATCTCTGCCCGCACTTACAGGTTGAGCTGGAGTTTTTAGAAAACCAGTTCTTGGATCGCGATCAGGAATTGATTGAATGCTCTACACACGGAGCACTGTTTTTGGTGGAAACGGGTGAATGTATTTCTGGACCCTGCCAAGGACAGTCACTTGAAAAAGTAGCAATCAATGTGCATTCTGACGGTGGAATTTACCTGAACGAAGAGTAAATAGCATACAGCCTATTGGAATCTTGCCATGCTTGAGTTTTTACAGAACCCTGACTTAATCCCGTTTCATTTAAGTTTATTTGCTTTAGTTTTACTCAGCATGGCAGAAACCATTGGTTATTATTTTAATATTCGTCCTACTCAATATCTAAAGAAACTGTCGCCAAAGAAGCTCTCTGAATCGCCCTTACTGAATGTTAATTTTTCCAAAACACTAATTGTTGTGTTCTTGCTGATGAACTTCAGTTTTTCTGGCTATTTTCTTCAACTTTGTGTCTATACCCAGCAACAGAAATTTCTGCCTGCTTTTTACTTAATCATCCCTGCACTCATCATTGCTATTTTCTTTACGGTATTTATGATTCATTGTCTTGATCAAGTCATCAAACCGACATTTACCAGGCAACAAGTGAGTTTGCTTGGCCGTTTGGCAACGATATCAAGTGGCAATGCCCGTCCTGGATTTTCTGCACAAGCCCGCGTTAGAGATAGTTTTGGTCAACTGCATTATGTTCAAGTGCAACCGGAATTTGGCGAACTTGAATTTCAATCGCAGATTATTTTGATTCGATTAAAAAAATCACACTATATTGCTAAAAAAATATCTAAGTCCAATTCCCTCTTTAGCATGGACAACCAGCATTAACATTCAGGTAGCAAGTCATAAAATTTAATTTTAAAACATAAAAAACCAGTTAAGTTAGCCACGTAACTGGTCTTGGAAAGAAAATATTAACGTTTAAGAAAGCCAGAAACCAAGTTCATCACTTGCTGAATATCATTATTGGCTTCCTGTTTATTGGTTTGCTCACCTTGAGGTGTCAAAGAATCAATAATTTGCGGTAAAACTTTTGAAATTGCAGCATAAATATCCTGTTTTGGTACTTGTGCTTCCTGTGCCACTTGTTCTACATCTTGCTCATCAAACAGTTCTTGAACCTGTTGCTGATCTACACTTGCATTCTCACCCGGACCTGTAGATACCCAATCATCTACCTGCTTATTTAAGCCTAAACCTTTTAATTTATCCAGAGCGCCTTGTATTCCCCCTTGCTTTTGAATCCATGCTAAAACCAGAGGCAAAACTGCAATTAATAAAGTTTTTGTACTACCACCGCCTAAACCGCCAGTTTGCGTTCTTGACTGATTTTGTTGTGTACCGCCTAAATGTCCCAAAACCGATCCCAAAATACCACCTAAACCGCTTTGTTGATGCTGTTGGGATTGCTGGTTGGGTTGAGATTGCTGTTGCGTACTGTTACCACTGATTTGTCCGAGCACAGCCCCCAAAATCCCACCTAAACCACCTTGTTGCGATTGGTTCTGTGATTGACTTTGCTGATTATTACCCAAAGCTTGTTTCGCCAATATTTCCACAATATTACTCAGGTTTGTCATCATATTATCCTTATAGAAGCTCTATAAAAGCATACGATGCTTTCAAAACCGGCAATGAAGGCAAATTGTTAAGTTTTGCAAGATTTAGCAAAGATATAAACAACTTGGTCTTACCAGCGGAATTTATTCCAGTTTTCAGGATTTGCCCAAAACTTGGAATTAAACCAGTCCGGTACATGTTTATAAGTCAGGATATTAAATTGCCATAAAGCAAAATTACTGTCATGCCGGGTTTTATCAATCAGCTGGGTAAACCCTAACGAACGTAATAATTTCTCATCTTGCAACTGACTCACCACCACAATACGTTTCGCCATTAAATCGCGCAGCTTGACCAGCAATTGCGATTTTTGAATATCAGAAATTTCAAGTAACTCTGGTGAATCAAGTAATACCAATCCCAAATCATATCGCTGGGTAAAAGGCAGATTTAAAAACTCAGTTACGTTAAAATAGTGCCATTGAATTGATTGATTGTTGTCGTATTGTGCCAGATTTTGACCAATACATAATGCAGTTTGAATAGGCTGTTGTTTAGATAAATCGTCTAGCATTGAAGCAATGACATTTTGTTCAGCCATAGCTGCATCCTTATTATTTGAGAGAGTATTCTTCATGGAACTACAAGGCATTTGCCATAAAATGCACGCAGGTCTAAAGGACCCTATTGTAACTGATCAGCAGACCTGCAAGGCAAATGTAGAATATAAATTTGTACTGGATCGCGCTGAAATTGATCTTCCATTTACTTTGGGACAAGAAGTCGAAATTGAATGGACCGGTAATATTTACTGTGTTTCCTGTGGCAATAAAACGCCCAAATCCTATGCGCAAGGTCACTGTTTCAAATGCTTTAAAACTCAAGCCTCATGCGACATGTGCATTATGAAGCCTGAAACTTGTCACTATCATTTGGGTACGTGTCGTCAAGAGAGTTTTGCGCATGAAGTCTGTTTTCAGCCGCATATTGTTTATCTGGCCAATTCCAGTGCTTTAAAAGTGGGAATTACCCGTCAAGGACAAATGCCGACTCGGTGGCTCGATCAAGGTGCAACACAAGCTCTCCCGATTATGAAAGTTGGTTCGCGCCGTCTATCCGGTCAACTGGAAATCATGTTTGGAACACAGGTGGCAGATAAAACTGATTGGCGAAAACTGCTAAAAGGTGAAGCTGAGCCATTGGACTTGATTGAAGTGCGTGAACAGTTGATTGAAGAATTTGCGCCAAAAATTCAGACTATTCGTGATGAATTTAGTCAGAATCTTGAATTTAATGAAACTGTGGAAATCATGGAAAGTGAACTTCCACGTGAGTTTGTTTATCCAGTGAATGAATATCCGGAGAAAATCAAATCACACAACCTAGATAAAACCCCGATTATTCGTGGCAAATTATTCGGCATTAAAGGTCAATACCTGATTTTGGATACCGGTGTGATTAATATTCGCAAATATTCAGGCTATGAACTCAAGCTACGCGCTGAATAAAACTTGATGTAGCCAATAAAAAAACCTGCGTTAACGCAGGTTTTTTTTATTTCATAGAAAATTATTTAATTTTTGCATGCGATTTGAGATATTCAGTGTAATCATCCAGTTCTTGTTGACCACGAAGTTGCTGGTACAACTTAGACAATTCATTTAACTGCTCATCGGTTAAAGCATTAGCTGTAGTCTTATTTACATTCGACACGGCAACCACCACCAACTCGTTTGGCAATGAAGCTGTAGTTACTGACCACATGCCTGCTTTTGGTGCTGGAACACTGAATGCGGCACGTTCAATCTCACGTTTCAAACCTTGTGAACGCGTAAATACACCTGCACTTTCAAATGTGATATTGCTTTTAGCTACTACAGTTGCAGCAGGTTGTGAATTAAAGCTATTCAATGCATTTTGAATTTTCGCCTTAGCTGCATCAGCTGCTTTTTGTTCAGTCAGTTTAGCTTTCACACGAGGTGTTGCCTCTGCCAAGGTTTGTACACCGGCAGCATGATAATTACGTACTTTCACCCAAACCGTATCACCATTTGCTAACTGGATACTGCTTGAAGCATTACGGTCACCATTTTTCACATCATCATTAAATAGTTTAACTTTTACATTTGCATCACTCAACACCGGATGTTGAGTCGTTAAAGTCATCCCTTTGAATGATTGAACGGTAACCCCTTTCAATTCCTGAGCAACGACATCAAGTGCATCACTACCGACAACCATCTCATTCAGGCCATTTACAGTATCTGAGAAGGCATTTGTAGATTTGTTCTTTTGCAATTCAGCCAGCAAACGTGGTTTTTCAGTTTCAAACGATGGAAGCTTAACGGCTGCCGCTTCTGTTTCAATTAAATGATAACCATATTGGGTTTTAATCGGCGCTGATACCTGAGCTGACTTTAACGAAGCCACCGCCTGGTCAAATGCATCGCCAAATACACCTTTGGTATATGCCTTTACCACACCACCTTGGGCTTTAGACTCAGTATCATCTGAATATTGAGCTGCAGCTTGAGCAAAGCTCATGCCTGCTTTAATTTTCGCAGCGACATCAGTGGCTAATTTCTTCGCTTCAGCATCTGAACGCGTATCTGCTGCAATTAAAATATGCTTCACCAGTGGTTTAGCATCTTTCTTTTGCGCATCTACATATGTTGCATAGGCTTGCTGTAATTCAGCCTCTGTCACTTGCGTATTCGCCGGCGCAACATTTGCTGGTGTCAACACAACATAATCTACATCTACACTTGCAACTTGTTTAAATGAATTTTGATGTTTGTTGTAATAAGCAGCAATTTCTTGAGCTGTTACTTTTACATTTTTCTTGTATTCATCCAGTTTAATACTGGCAAGATGCAATGTACGTTGTTCAGTTTGCAAATTCGCAATTTGTTCAATATCAAGCTTACTCACCAACGCATAATCCATAAAGGTTGATGTCAACATTTTTAAGGCATGGTCTTGACGTAAATTCGCAATTAGAGCTTGACTGGTCATCCCCACTGAACGCAAATAATTTGCATACAGGCTTTCGGAAAATTTACCGTTTTCTTGAAAACTCGGCTGCTGTGCCACCATTTGCTCAATCTGTGCATCACTTAAGGAAATACCCAAATCTTCTGCTTGTTGCAATAACAAGGTACGAGCCACTAAGGTATCCATCGCTTTATTTTGAATAAAAGATTGATTCAATAAAGTTTCGTCACCATTGGCATAAGCCAAGTACTGTTCTTTAAATGTTTTGCTCAGTGTTTCTAGTTCTTTTTTAGAAATTTCTTGGCCATTGACTAATTTTGCTGTGTCTTCTGACTTCCCACCACTAAAATATCCTTCAATACCTACAAGCGCTAAAGGGGTTAAAAACAAAATGAGCAGTGCTTTGCCCAACCAACCCTTAATAACTTTACGAAAAGATTCCATAAGTATTCCAATATTTTATTTGTGAGGGATTTTACCCGAAAACCCACAATGAATGAATGAGTTCAAACCGGAAATCGGCATATTAATAAAAAACGCGCCTAAGCGGCGCGTTTATTGGCTGTAAAAAAGATTAAGCAACAGAATCTTTTAAACCTTTACCAGCTTTAAAGCTCGGTACTTTGCTTGCTTTAATTTCTAAAGCTGCACCAGTCTGTGGATTACGACCAGTACGTGCTGCACGTTCTTTTACGTTGAATGTACCAAAACCAACAAGTGTTACAGTATCACCAGATTTAAGTGCTTCAGTAATTGAAGCAATTGTCGCATCTAAGGCTTTACCTGCATCAGTCTTAGACAATCCCCCTTTCTCTGCAATTGCATCGATTAATTCTGATTTATTCATGAAGATTACGTCCTCTTAATATCGTTTATTTAAGGTCTAAGGATTCCATAGCACCTTTATAGCAATGGTTCAGGGCAAAACGCAATACTCTGGATATCGATTTCTGCAAAATAAATGCGAAAAAAATTGTTGAAAAATGCAGAAAAAGCAAAATTGTTTCATTTTTTTACAATTTGCGCTTTTAAAAACTTATTTTCTTCGACTAATAAATCGACCTTGCTATGTAGCTGTAAAATGAGACTTTCTAAATGCTGAATGTCTTTTACCGTGACCAAACCAATTCGGTTCAAGGAATGATTCACACTATGGTCAATTAACTTCTCCACCTTATCTTTAGTATCAGTCACTGACTCTTTGGCTTTCTCGGAGACCTTTTCCACAGTTTGATCAGCGATTTCCGTGGTTTTTGATTCCAGCTCTTCTCCAACTTTGACTAAAGAGTCAAATAATTTATTTCCCTCTTCTTCTGCACGTGAAAAAGCACCTAAACCGGCAAGCCAAATTTGTTGCGTATATTTACGAAAATCCAGTCCAGACTTCCGTCCCATACGTAATTTATTTTTTGTTTTATCAGTAGTTTCTGGTTTTTGTTGATCATCGTCTTGATCTTCTATCGGCTTATCCATTCATCCCTTCTCCTGATTGTTTTATGCACTGTTAAACATATTTATCCACAAAATACACTGATAATAGCAAATTAAATACTTGATCGATTTGCTAAACTGTTCTACAAAGCAAGATTATTATATATTTAGCGTAAGTCCTGAAGCATATTTTACGAGCTAGGATGCTCTATTTCAGGTAAGGATTGAGTTTTATGAGTGAATCGCAACAATATCAAAAACAAAAGCATTTGTTGCTCACAATGGCTATGATTGTTCTTGAAACAATTTTTACCCTCATTTTGAAGCATGATCGCGTTATTGGTTTACAAGCTAAAAAATTTATAGATCAAAAAGTTGCGATTAAAATTAATAGTTATTTGCCTTACTTTGATTTTTACATCCAATTTAATGAACATGGCGTTTTATTTGACACCAAAGCACCAGAACAGCCAGTTGATCTGGATATCCGCACCACTCTCATGGATTTAGTTAAAGTTTTTGTGTTTGCCAATCGCCGCAGTATCAAAAAAATGCGGATCGATGGTGATATCACTTTAAAAGATGAATTTCGCGATTTAGCTTTACTTTTCAGCTTGCCAAAAGTTTTATCGGATTGGAAACAGTGGTTAAATGAACCGAATGATGAGCAAGATATTATTGCTTCAAAAAAACGTATTGTACCTCTTTTGCAAAAAATTGACTTACAGCGCTCAAAAATTAACAGCTTGGAAGTTGAAGCCAAGCAATACCAAAATCGTATCCGTCGCCTTAAACAAAAACAGAAAAGAATCAATATCTCGTTCGTGGTAACGACCGTACTTTTGATTGCGTTATTAGTGTATAATTTATGGCTTGCATAAACATATAATTTTTCTTATAAAAAGAAACATTTTAAAGCCTCATAAAATACTTGACTATTTTAGTCAGGATTCTTAAAATCGATACATCTAGTCTTAACATGTGTATCGAATCATGCGTCTTACTACTCGCGGTCGCTACGCAGTGACTGCTCTACTTGATTTAGCTTTGCAGCCAACTGAACAAACGATCACGCTTGCTGAAATTGCAGCTCGTCAAACTATTTCTGTTGCTTATCTTGAGCAGTTATTTGCGAAATTAAAGCGTCACGGCTTAGTTTCTAGTGTACGTGGTGCCAACGGTGGCTACCATCTTGCTCGTCGCGCTGATGAAATCACCATGTTAGAAATTATTGAAGCTGTAAACGAAACAGTCGATGCAACTCGTTGTGACCATAAAGGCAACTGCCAAAATGGTGCAATGTGCTTGACTCATGATTTATGGCAAGAACTCTCCGACCACATCGCCGATTATTTAGCAAAAATTACGCTTGCTGATCTTGTAGCACGTGACAACGTACAAACCGTTGCAATTCGCCAAAATTCACCAAGTTTTGATTCAGCCCTTTTATCGGTTACAGGTATTTGACATGAAACGTCCGATTTATCTTGATTATGCAGCAACTACTCCTGTAGACCCTCAAGTTGCAGAACGTATGATGGAATGCTTAACATTCGATGGTACTTTCGGTAATGCTGCATCTCGTTCTCATGCTTACGGGTGGCAGGCGGAAGAAAAAGTAGAATATGCACGTGAACAAGTTGCAAATTTAATTAAAGCAGATCCACGTGAAATCGTGTGGACTTCTGGTGCAACTGAATCTGACAACCTTGCATTAAAAGGTGTTGCACAATTCTATGCCTCTAAAGGCAAGCACATCATTACCAGCAAAATTGAACATAAAGCAATTTTAGATCCTTGCCGTGAACTGGAAGAAGAAGGTTTTGAAATCACCTATATTGAGCCAGAACCAAAAACCGGTTTAATTACCGCTGATATGGTTAAAGCTGCGATTCGTCCAGATACCATTCTTGTTTCCCTGATGATGGTGAACAACGAAATTGGTACCGTGACTGATGTTGCTGCAATTGGTGAAATCACCCGTGCACATAAAATCTTTTTCCATGTCGATGCTGCTCAAGCTGCCGGTAAAGTTGAAATTGACCTTTCAACCATGAAAATTGATTTGATGAGTTTCTCTGCTCATAAAATTTATGGCCCTAAAGGCATGGGCGCGCTATTTGTGCGTCGTAGTCCGCGTGTTCGCCTTAAAGCTCAAATGCAGGGCGGCGGTCATGAACGTGGTATGCGTTCAGGCACCCTTCCAACTCACCAAATCGTGGGTATGGGTGAAGCCTTTGAACTTGCAGGTAAAAATCTAGTAGCTGAACAAAACCGTCTGCGTGTATTACGTGACAAACTTTGGAACGGCTTACAAGGTTTAGAACAAGTGTTCTTAAATGGTCACCCTGAATATAATGTTGCAAACTATCTCAATGTCAGCTTTAACTTTGTTGAAGGCGAATCATTGATGATGGCACTGAAAGATGCTGCGGTATCTTCTGGTTCTGCATGTACTTCTGCAACACTTGAGCCTTCTTATGTGCTTCGTGCATTAGGTCTGTCTGATGAGCTTGCTCACAGTTCGATTCGTTTCAGTTTTGGTAAATATACCACTGAAGAAGATATCGACCATGTACTAGAAGTCACCAAAGCTGCTGTACAAAAATTACGTGATCTTTCTCCTCTTTGGGATATGTACAAAGATGGCGTGGATCTGTCTACAGTCGAATGGGCTGAACACTAATTTATTCTTGGCATCTTATAGAATTTCAGTAAGATGCCCCCATATTAATTCTTATCAAGGCTGACCCCGAGGTTTGGAGACGCATCATGGCTTATAGTGAAAAAGTAATTGATCATTACGAAAACCCCCGTAATGTTGGTGTTTTAGATAAAGACGCTGAAAATGTGGGTACAGGTATGGTCGGTGCACCCGCTTGTGGTGACGTTATGCGTCTGCAAATTCAAGTGGATGACAACGGTGTAATTGAACAGGCACGTTTCAAAACTTATGGTTGCGGATCTGCTATTGCTTCAAGTTCGCTGGTGACTGAATGGCTTAAAGGTAAAACCTTAGACCAAGCACAAGCAATCAAGAACATTGATATTGCAACTGAACTCGCGCTTCCTCCAGTAAAAATACACTGTTCTGTACTTGCTGAAGATGCTATTAAAGCTGCTGTTGAAGACTACCGCAGCAAAAAAGCTAAAGCTTAATCGCTTTAAGTTTTGAATAAGGAATAATGGAGTTTTCATGATTCATTTAACTGAAAATGCTGCAACTCATATCAGCAATTACTTAAAAAATCGCGGTAAGGGTGAAGGCATTCGCGTTGGCGTGAAAACTTCAGGCTGTTCCGGCTTGGCATATGTACTCGAATTCGTTGATGAAATTGATACACATGATCAAACCTTTGAACAGTTTGGTGTTAAGGTTTTCGTTGATCCTAAAAGCAGTGTCTATCTAGAAGGTTTGGAAATGGACTATGTGAAAAATGGCTTAAACGAAGGCTTCGAATTTAACAACCCCAATAAAAAAGGTGAATGTGGTTGCGGTGAATCTTTCACGGTTTAATCAACCCTTTCCATTCTTTTTAAAAATTAAAACAGTGTAAAATACACTGTTTTAATTACATTTATATTTGCAGTTATTTTTATAGAACTTTCGCGGATCAAATCTCCCATGAATCATTTTGAGTTGTTCAATCTTCCTGTAGCACTCGATATTGATTTAGCAGTTTTAAAAAATGAATTTTTAAAATTGCAGCAACAATATCACCCCGATAAAGCTGAAGACAAAGATCAGGCATTGATCAAGTCAAGTGAAATTAATCAGGCGTTTAAAGTTTTATCTCAAGTTGATAGTCGTGCGGGATATCTGCTTTCGTTAAAAAAACAAGATCATCTGCTTGATCAGTCCATCAGCGATTTTGATTTTTTACAATCTGCGCTGGAAATTCGTGAACAGCTGGATGAAGCCCACGCTGCCGAAGATTTGATTTCACTTAAACAAGAAGTTCAACAATGGATGGACAGCTTGGTTCGTGAATTTAAAATTGACTACACTGAAGAAGACTGGACTGAAGCGCGCGATACAGTGCGTAAGTTACGTTTCTTCCAAAAAGTCATGGCGGATATCGACAAAGCTGAAGATCGCTTTTTAGATGATGATTCTTTCGATCTTGACGATGATTTTTAATTTATTTTTACTTTTAGACGTTCAAAGGATGTAACACAATGGCTCTCTTGCAAATTGCAGAACCTGGTCAATCAAGTGCGCCCCACGAACACCGTATTGCCATTGGTATCGATTTAGGTACAACGCATTCTTTAGTGGCTACGGTTTTATCAGGCAAAGCCAAAGTTCTTAACGATGAACAAGGTCGCGTGTTACTTCCGTCGATTGTGCATTATGCAGATGACGCAACCCAATATGGTGATGAAGCAAAAGCCTTCATGACCAGCGATCCTAAAAATACCATTGTTTCTGTTAAGCGCTTTATGGGTCGCTCAAAAGCGGACATTAAATTTCAACACCCATATACATTGGTGGGTGAAGATCACCAAATGCCAGCTTTTGAAACCAGCCAAGGGCGTAAAACCCCAGTTGAAATTTCAGCTGAAATTTTAAAACAACTTAAAGAACGTGCTGAATCTAGCTTACAAAATCCAATTAATGGTGCAGTGATTACTGTTCCAGCCTATTTTGATGAAGCTCAACGTCAAGCCACTCGTGATGCAGCCCAATTGGCCGGTTTAAATGTTCTACGTTTGCTGAATGAACCGACTGCTGCTGCGGTGGCTTATGGTCTAGATCAAGAAAGCAATTTAGCGTCTGATCGCAACTATGTGATTTATGACCTGGGTGGCGGTACGTTTGACGTTTCAATCTTGCGTTTTAGCCAAGGTGTATTCGAAGTTTTAGCGACGGGTGGTCATACTGCCCTCGGTGGTGACGATTTAGACCGTTTAATCGTCAAGTGGGTGAAGAAAAAGCTCAATATTGAAGCTTTAAATAATTCAGAACATGCTCATCTGATTGTCGCTGCACGTAAGGCCAAAGAAGCATTAACAGAGTTAGAATCTGTTGAGCTCCAAGCGCTAGATCAAGTTTTAACTTTAGATCGTGCAAGCTTTGAAGACATCATCAAAATTGCTTTAGATAAAACAATTAGCGTATGTAAACGCGTGATGCGTGATGCCAAGCTTGAACTGGATGATATACAAAACGTCGTTCTTGTCGGTGGTTCAACCCGTTCATATGCAGTACAAAAAGCAGTTCGCGATGTGTTCAATCAAGAACCGTTATGTACAATTAATCCCGATGAAGTGGTTGCAATTGGTGCTGCTATTACTGCAGATCAGTTGATTGGTAACAATACAGATGGCTCGTTACTGCTGGATGTGACCCCACTCTCTTTAGGTTTAGAGACCATGGGTGGCTTGGTTGAACGCCTGATTTCACGCAATACTGCTATCCCAGTTGCACGTCGCCAAGAGTTCACCACTTATCAAGATGGTCAAACTGCAATGTTGATCCATGTGGTACAAGGCGAACGTGATCTGGTTGAACACTGCCGTAGTTTAGGTCGTTTTGTCTTACATGGCATTCCACCGATGACTGCAGGTCAGGCACGTATTGAAGTCACTTTCCAAGTCGATGCAGATGGCTTGCTGACCGTTTCAGCAACAGAGACCACCTCTGGCGTACATGCGCAGATTGATATTAAGCCTTCTTATGGCTTATCCGATTCCGATACTGAGCGCTTATTGATTGAAGGTTTTAAATTTGCTGAAGAAGATAAAAATCTTCGTCATTTGCAAGAAACCAAAGTTGAAGCACAACGTGAACTTGAAGCCCTGACCCAAGCATTAAAAGTAGATTCCAACCTACTTAACACTGAACAACTTGTTGCTTTAGAGCAAGCCAAAGCTCAACTTGAAAATCAATTATCGACGACTGATATCAAAGCGATTGAACAGGCTGTAGAACAGCTTAAAATACATAGCGATGCCTTTGCTGCCGCACGTATGAATCAACATATCGATGCTGCGCTTAAAGGTACTCAACTTGATGACTGGTCAAACTCACCCGAATAAATAGGTAAAAATTATGCCACGTATTAAAGTTCTTCCACATGCGCAAATTTGCCCAACTGGTGCTGAGTTTGAAGTCGAACCAAATGCAAATCTTTGTGAAAGCCTATTAAAAAATGGCATCAAGATCGAGCATGCATGTGACATGTCTTGTGCATGTACCACTTGTCATATTGTTGTTCGCAAAGGTTTTGACAGCCTGGAAGAAATGACCGATGTCGAAGCCGACTTACTTGATCGCGCTTGGGGGCTTGAACCTGACTCGCGTCTTTCATGCCAGGTTAAAATTGTGGATGAAGATTTGGAAGTTGAAATCCCTAAATACACAATCAACCATGCTTCTGAAAATCATTAATTGATGCAGAATTAAAAAACCACGCTAAGCGTGGTTTTTTAATATTTTATTCTAGAGCAATAATGTCTAGTGATATTGTTCATCTTTCTGATCTTCGATGATTTCATCTTCTAGATTCAGTTTGACAATACCTTGAGAATTGGTCATTTTTTGCTGTTTTTGTATACGCTTGATCATTTTTTCAAGAACATTGAGTAATTCTGGATATTCATAATTTTGAACTTCATCCAGATTCAGCAATAAATGAAAGCCCTTATACTCATAATCAAACCAGCGCTGATAATCCGATTTACGCGACGTATATTTTTCCATCACTTGCCAAGTGTTCACTGGTCCTTGAATACCTTTAAGCTCAATCGGTGCTTTAGGCGCACACAAATAATCATTTTTAATCAAATTATAGGTATCATCGGAAACTAAAATTTCATCCACTGCTGCCGCACTTTGTAACCGTGCAGCTAAATTTGCATCACGTCCAACAATGGTATATGCCATGCGATGAGCTGCGCCATAATTCCCAACGTGACAGTATCCGGTACTGATCCCCATACGAATATGTAACGCTGGATAGCCCATTTTAATCCATCGCTCTCTTAACAGTTTCATTTGCTGACGCATCTCAATTGCCATGTCTAAACAAGTTTTTGCATCTTGCTCAACACCTTGAGAAATAGGATCACCAAAGAAAATTAAAATCGCATCCCCCATAAACTTATCAACAGTGGCTTCATACTGTTTCGCAATTTCTGTCATATGACTTAAATAGTCATTTAGCAAGAATGCCAAGTCATCCGGGATAAGGGTTTCAGAGAGCTCAGTAAAACCTTGAATATCTGAAAAGAAAATGGTCATTTTTTTTCGTTTATATTCAATTTTGGCTTCCGACTCACCTTTCATAATCGATTGCCACAATTGTACCGGTGCATAACGGCTGAGTTGATTGGCAAACTCCATATACCGATTCATTTGCTCATAATAATAAGCTTTACGATCTGTAATATGCTGGATTTGACTACGTTGGTAAAAACTTCCTACACCAAAATAAGTAATGAGACAAATGAAACCCAGAACAGTTAATTCACCTGTAGTCTGTTCAAAATACTCACCAAAACCAAAAATAAAAATATTGCACAGATAAAAAATTGCGACTCCAATCAAGCTCGCCAATGACACCATGAGAAATGAAATTTTATTACTGATTGCAGTATACAGAAGTGCAAAAAGTGAAAGAAAAGTCAGTACAAGGTTTAAATGAATGGCAGATAAAATAACTGAAATAACAACAACATCAATTAGAAAGAACAGACTGCGTTTTATTTTTGAATTATAACGGTACAGTAACCCATTGGATAACTTCGGGGTTATCAACAAGATAAAAATCAAGAATACAGGAACATAGATCTGATATTGCGTATCAGAAGATGTGTAATGATAGACAATGATGAGTAAAGCCAACATGATATATCCCATCAAACGATGAAAATATTCAAATTGTCTCGGCTCTTTTCTAACCCAGTCGTCTAATGGCACTCAATCGCTCCTGGTCCCAGTATTCCCACTAAACACTCCCTGTCTAGTTTTTTAAATTGCTTTGAATTAGTCCATACGCCAGTCAAATGGCATATCACCCTGACCGCGAAGTGCAAGCATTAAAGTTTGACGCATATGTGCAAGGACTTCGTTGCTATACGGAACAGCAGGTGTGCCCCAAACTGGTTTTGGCCAAGCCACGTCATTTTGGTAACGCACGACATGGTGAAAATGTAATTGTGGAACCATATTTCCTAAAGCAGCAACATTCATTTTGTCTGCACGGAATACACGCGCCAATTGGCTTGATAACCAGCTAGATTCGCGTAGGAATTGTTCTTGGTCGGCCTGACTTAATTCATATAATTCGCTAATACCCGGTACACGCGGAATTAATATGAGCCACGGAAATTGCATATCATTCATTAAACGACATGTTGACAGTGGAAAGTCGCCTACAAAAAAAGTGTCTTGAGCAAGTTGTGGATGCAAACTAAACATATCTTTATAAATTATGCAAAATTAGAATGATGGCTAATACTATCACATCCAATGAGACGTGAATATTCTATGCAATGTGTTTCATTACAAATAACTCACTATTTGCATAGAACATTTATAGGCTCATAAATTTAATAAATTTCTTTAAAAATTCAAGTGTTTCTTTGCGATAAAACTTAAATCATGAGAAAATGAAGCTGTGAATGCACATTATTTAAACACTTACTTTCTGATCAGTGAATTTCTTTTAACAAACTTGCCAGCAAATCAGAAATAAACTGAATTCTTTTTTGATAATCTTCTAGCATCACCATGATTTTTAACCGTTGACCACCATCCATACGGAAAAAAGTCGGATGTTTTTGCATCATTTGAATAATGCTCATAGCTTGAACCGGAGTATCGGGTGAAAACTCGATATGACCGCCTTTTGAACTGATATCAACCTTGGTAATTCCCAACTGCTCGGCTTTTAAGCGAAGTTGATGCACGGCAAATAATTGCTTCACAGGTTCGGGTGGCACTCCAAAACGATCAATCAATTCCATCCGGATATTATCGAGTTTTTCCTGACTATCGGTATTACTGATACGTTTATAAAACATCAGACGCTGGTGTACATCACCTAAATACTCGTCTGGAATCAATGCAGGCATATGCAGATTAATTTCAGCCGTTAATGATAACGGTGCATCAAAATTGGGGGTTTTGCCTTTTTGAATAGCTTTGGTCGCCTTTTCCAGCATTTCCATATACAGGCTATAACCGATCGCATGCATTGAACCACTTTGTTGTTCACCGAGTAATTCACCTGCACCACGAATTTCTAAGTCCTCCGTGGCAAGCATAAAACCTGCACCTAAATTCGATGCACGCTGGATGGCATCCAGACGTTTTTCTGCATCACCTTTCAAGCCTTTAATTGAAGGTACCAATAAATAGGCATAGGCTTGATGGTGCGAACGCCCGACACGTCCTCGCAATTGATGTAACTGCGCGAGACCCAACTTGTCTGCACGTTCAATCAAAATGGTGTTGGCATTTGGAACATCAATACCCGTTTCAATAATCGTTGAGCACACCAAGACATTGTATTCTTTATGATAGAACTGCTGCATCACCT
The DNA here is from genome assembly GCF_001647545.1 of Acinetobacter sp. SFB. GTDB lineage: Bacteria > Pseudomonadota > Gammaproteobacteria > Pseudomonadales > Moraxellaceae > Acinetobacter. The sequence goes on along the minus strand of NZ_LSZH01000011.1, from coordinate 118,925 downwards.
GCTCCAGTTCACGCTCACGCATTTGACCGTGCGCAACCGCCACTCGTGCCTCAGGCACCAATTCACGAATACTTTGTGCTGCGCGTTCAATGCTATCGACTTCATTATGTAAAAAATAAACCTGACCACCACGAAGTAATTCACGCAGAATCGCTTCTTTAATCGATTCAGTGGTGTGTTCTTGCACAAAGGTTTTGACTGCTAAACGGCGTGCTGGTGGCGTGGCAATAATAGATAAATCACGCATACCGCTAAAGGCCATATTTAAGGTACGCGGAATTGGTGTCGCAGTCAGGGTTAGCATATCGACATCGGCGCGCATGGCTTTAATGCGTTCTTTATCGCGGACCCCAAAGCGATGCTCTTCATCGACAATCATCAAGCCCAAGTTTTTAAACTGGATACTTTCCTGCAAGATTTTATGTGTTCCAATCACAATATCTACTTTACCATTGGCCAAATCTTCAGCCGTTTTAACATGCGTTTTATTAGAACCAAAACGGGACATTACTTCAATCTGAATCGGCCAATCGGCAAAACGGTCTCTAAAGGATTCATAATGCTGCTGCGCCAACAAGGTCGTCGGCACTAAAACAGCGACTTGTTTATTGTTTTGCACCGCTAAAAATGCGGCTCGCATCGCGACTTCGGTCTTACCGAAACCAACATCACCACAGACCAGACGATCCATCGGTTTGGCCAGTTGCATATCATGCAGGGTTGCTTCAATTGCATTGGCTTGATCTAGAGTTTCCTCATAAGCAAAGCCACTGGCAAATTGCATATACGGGCTTTGCTCAAGTTCAAAACTAAACCCAGGTTTTGCCTGACGACGCGCCTGAATATGCAACAGTTCAGCGGCGACATCATGAATCTGTTCCAAAGCCTTACGTTTTGCCTTGTTCCAGGCATCGGTCCCTAATTTATGTAATGGCGCTAAATCGGGATCACCGCCACTATAACGGCTGATTAAATGTAAGTTAGTGACTGGAACATATACTTTGGCAGCATCGGCATAATCCAGCTGTAAAAATTCATGATCTTGCTCATCAATACTTAACTTGACCAAACCCGCATAACGCCCCACGCCATAATCGATATGCACCACCGGTGCACCAATACTCAGCTCCGTTAAACTGCGGATTAAAAACTCTTCCGAAACTTCTTGCTGGCGTTTACGACGGCGCTGGACTACCCGATGTTCATAGAGCTGATTTTCAGAAATCACGGTAAGGTGATCAGGAATTACCAAACCACGATCAAGTGGCGCACTGGTAATGGCGATAGCATGAAGTGATTTTCTAAACTCTGCAAAATTTTCTACATTAGGAATATCACCCAAAGCTGCCCGCAGAGCATCTTTTAAGGTTTCACGGCGACCTGCACTTTCAGCAACTAAAAGTACCGGATGATTGGCAGCATCAATATATTTTTTAACCGCCGAGAAAGGCTTTTCCTGTTTCGGATCGACCGGTAAACGTGGCGGCAATTCGGTATTAAGATTAAGTACCCCGGTTTTATCTACAAACTCTTCTGAAGATGCAATGATTCTGGCAAAGTGATTCAGTTGTTCCAAAACCTGATTCGGTTGCAGGAATATTTCTTCTGGCGGCAAAATAGGATGATCAACATTATGGCGACGGTCTTCATAGCGTCGAACCACATCTTTCCAAAAACTGGTTAAACTTTCATCAATATGCTTGTCTGTAATGACAATGCCATTCCTTGGTAAGTACGCCATCAGAGTGCTTTGGGTTTGCATCGCTTCTTTGTTAAAGAATAAAGGAAAATAAAATTCCAAGCCTGGAGAAGCAATGCCTTCCAGGACATCCTGATAAACTGGATTTTTCTTCGGATTTGCATTCGGAAAACTTTCTGCATAACGGTCACGGAAAGTCGCACGCCCTTCTTTAAGGGGAAATTCTTTGGCAGGCAATACCGAAAACTGTTGTAAATTTTGCGTAGTTCTTTGCGTTTCAGGATCAAAGAACTTTAAGCTTTCAATTTCATCGTCAAACAAATCAATGCGGATCGGCGAATTTTGCCCGGATGCATAAATGTCCATAATGCTGCCACGTACCGCAAATTCCCCATGATCATAAACGGTATCCACCAGATGATAACCCGCTTGAATCAAGCGCAGTTTTTGTTGTTCCAGTTCAAACTTTTGACCCACTTTAATATCAAAATGCTCACCCAACACCCAAGAGGTTGGCGCAACTCGTTGTACAAGCGTAGAGGCAGATAGAAGCAATACGCCCTGCTTTGGCATATTCGATAAAATGGAAAGACGCTCTGATACGATATCCTGATGCGGAGATAAACGGTCATAAGGCAAAATTTCCCAATCCGGGAAAATGGTCGGTTTTATGCCATAAAACTCTAATTCACTTTCCAACTGACCCAGGTGCTGATTATTTTTGGCAACAATAATGAACAATTGCTTATTTTGCGCGGCAATTTCTTTAAACAGTAAAGCTGCAGATGAGCCTTGTAAATTACCGACCCAGCGTTTTTCACCTGCTTTTAATTGCTGCAGATTTAATTGGGAAATTTCTTGTTGGAACATGTATATAGCTTTTGGTCTAAATGACATGAGCAGTATATTAGCATGGGTTTTTTCTCGGTTGAGTTATTTTTATATGCAAGTCCTTTTTCTATCTAAATCCTTTGAGATAGCATGTCTTCAATGCCTATTTCCCAATCATTTTTCGCGTAAGAAATTGCGGTAATAGTCATTCAGCTTTTGAATGATTTGCTTTAACTGCAACAGGTTTTCTTCGGTGTTGCCTAAACGCGCCACGAAGCGTTGACTGGCAATTTCCAGATCAATTTTTTCATTGATAATCATGGCAGCGAAATATAAGGCTTTTAAATCGTCAAACTGGGCTAATTTTCGATTGGAGAAATACGACAGCCGTTCTGACAGTTCATTAACCACAACACCATCGACGATATAGCCCTGTTCTGGATGGAACAGGATATTATTTTCTTCTAGAAAAAGTTGTTCAGCAGATGGCTTGGAACTTTTAAACAGTCTTGAACCTGTAAATAGTCCAGCGAGTTTATTCAACATAAGCATTACAATGATTAAAAATCCTAACTATTTTAAACCTGCGCTGCTTTATATTCAGCATTATTTTTCATAAAAGTTGTGCAATCACTTCTGAAACCAGATGACTAAAGGTAAAATTTCATCTCACTGTTCTTGGGTCAGTAATGCCTGCTCCAATACAATCTGTTGAATGATTTTGTTTTACGCAATACATGGCTTGCCAATTTCATCACATTTGACATGTCCTAAAATTGGATCGAGTAAAGTCACAATAGCTACACTTCGCATTACTGCATCATAACACACCTGCTCATTGGCTTGAATGCCCTGAATACATTTTGTAATCCAAACTCGAAATGGCTTGTGTCAGCCATTCAATCGATTCATTAATTGCGGTTCTTGCCAATGCACTTACTGACAACCCGGGCAGTAAAGTTTTAGCTTTGGTGGCTTATGCATGGACTGGTTTCGGTGCTGCTTTCGACCCCTTGATTATCTTGTCTTTGTTCTGGAAACGTAAGACTTTAAATGGCGTGATTGCGGGTATTATTATTGGGGCTGTGACAATCATTTTATGGAAAAAGATCCTGGCCAGTACGGAACTGTATGAAATTATTCCGGGCTTCATTCTTTCATTTGCGAGCATTGTTGTAGTGAGCTTGCTTGAAAAATGCCTTCTCAGGAAGTATTGCAAGGTTTTGAACAGGTATATGATTTGTATAAAAGGAAATGACAGCGTTAAAAAATGAAATACCTGCCTAAGCTAAAAATCCCTACTAAAACCCAGCTGATTTTTACTTGAATTTTACTGGAAGACAAAGGGCCTAAGCTCCTTTTTATTGCTTCTATTTTTGTCCTTTATTTTTAAGATGAATTTTCGAGCTTTCTTTAATCACTTCCATTACCGGATAGCTTCGTGTTTCTTTTACCCCCGGCAATTGCCAGAGCACCTGTCCTGAAATTCTGCGGAACTCTTCCATATTGGCACAGCGAATTTTCACCACAAAATCGAAACTGCCACTGATCATATGGCATTCTACAATTTCAGGATATTGCATGATCGCATCGGAAAATTCTTCCAATACATTGCGTGTGGTTTTATCCAGTAAAATTTCCACAAAAACTACAAAACTGGCATTTAGCATGTCAGGGTTCAGCTTGGCTTCATAGCCCAAAATAAAACCGTCTTTGGCTAATTTCTGCACCCGTGCCAGTGCTGCAGTGGCTGACAAATTCACTGCGTCAGCCAGTTTGATATTTGAAATCCGTCCATCATTTTGCAGAATATCTAAAATTTTAATATCCGTTCTGTCTAATGTGAAAATCGGGCTCGTCATCTGAATTATTCTCTAAAATAAATAAAAATTATAGTGAGTTATTCGGCATCCTTTCTGTAATCATAAATTATATACGGTATTTGACTCAACAAAAAATTGGCAGTCACAGGACGTTGGCATGAATATGATGGATACAGAAACCCGCATCAATCCGGCGAAACCTCACTTTGAATATATTACTGAGTTCAAAGAAAAGAATAATTATGCAGTTGAGGTTAATACTGCCTGGCGCCGTGCTGAACCCGAGTGTGTTGAAAATCTGCTTGAACATAGCCAGATTTCTGAACAACTGAATCAGCGTATTTATGATCTTGCATTTAACCTGACCCATACATTGCGTGAACGTAAAAGCTCGAATGGTAAAGCGGGGATCGTTCAGGGTTTATTGCAAGAATTTTCATTATCTTCTCAAGAAGGCATAGCCCTGATGTGTCTGGCAGAAGCCTTGCTTCGTATTCCGGACAGCGCCACCCGTGACCTGTTGATTCGCGACAAAATCAATCAGGGCAACTGGAAAGAACATGTCGGACAAAGTAGCTTGATATTTGTCAACGCTGCGGCTTGGGGTCTGATGCTGACAGGAAAACTGATGAAAACGCCAAAACAAAAAAGTTTATCCAGCGTACTGACCGGGCTGTTAGCACGTAGCGGTCGCGCTATTATCCGTAAAGCGGTAGATGTAGCAATGCGGATGATGGGTGAACAGTTCGTTACTGGTGAAACCATTCAAGAAGCTCTAGAACATGCTGAACCTCTAGAAGACAAAGGTTTCCGATATTCCTATGACATGCTCGGTGAAGCGGCACTCACAGAACATGATGCTGAACGTTATTATCAAGATTATAGCCATGCAATTCATGCCATCGGTCAAGCTTCACCAGACAAAGATGTTTATGACGGCCCTGGCATTTCGATCAAGCTGTCTGCCCTGCATCCGCGCTATCAACGTGCACAGGTTGAGCGTGTGCATGAGGAGCTGTATCCAAAAGTACTGCAATTGGCAGAACTGGCGAAACGCTACAATATCGGTCTAAACATTGATGCAGAAGAATCTGAACGTCTGGAAATTTCTTTAGCACTATTAGAGCGTCTGTGTTTTGAGCCTAGTCTTGCCGACTGGAAAGGGATCGGCTTTGTGATTCAGGCCTATCAAAAACGCTGTTTCAATGTCGTTGATTACATAGTGGATTTAGCAAAACGCAGTCAAAAACGCTTGATGATTCGTCTGGTCAAAGGTGCTTACTGGGATAGTGAAATCAAGAAAGCCCAGATTGATGGCATGAGCGACTATCCGGTATTTACCCGTAAAGTACATACTGATTTATCCTATATTGCCTGTGCCAAAAAACTCCTGGCTGCCCCACAGCAGATTTATCCGCAGTTTGCGACGCACAATGCCCAAACGCTGGCCACGATTTACCATCTGGCCAATCCACACCAATATTACAGCGGTCAGTATGAATTCCAGTGTCTGCATGGCATGGGCGAACCCCTATATGAGCAAGTGGTGGGCGATAAAATGGATAACAAACTGGGCGTGCCTTGTCGTATTTACGCACCGGTCGGCAATCATGAAACGTTACTGGCGTATCTGGTACGACGTTTACTGGAAAATGGCGCCAATACCTCTTTCGTGAACCGTATTGCAGATAAATCCTTAATAATTGAAGATCTGATTGAAAATCCACACTCAGTAATTTTGAAAAATGTTACCAAAGAATCACAGATTGGGCAAAAGCATCCCGCGATTCCCCTCGCACCTGATTTATACGGCGATACTCGCTCAAACTCGACCGGTCTGGATTTAGCCAATGATCAGGAGTTAATGTCGCTGAATCAAACTGCACAAGATTTCAGTCAGCAACAATGGCAAGCTCAGGCTTTGGGTAAAAACCTCAGGAGCGAAGATAGTCTGACTGATGATAATTCGGAACTCATTACCATTTTAAATCCTGCCAATCACTCCGATGTTGTCGGCCATGTACAAGAAGCAACTGCTATACAAGTCAATCTGGCATTGGATAATGCAGTCAATACTCAAGCTGAATGGACAAATACGCCGAAAAATATACGTGCCGCTTGTTTGCAACGCGCTGCAGACATCATGCAATCGCGTTTGCAGGAATTGATGATTTTACTGTGCCGTGAAAGCGGTAAAACCTATGCCAATGCCATTGCAGAAGTTCGTGAGGCCATCGACTTCCTGCGTTATTACGCTGCGCAAATGATCGATCTGGATCAAAATACATTGATTCAACCACTCGGCCCCATGTTATGTATCAGTCCATGGAATTTCCCATTGGCTATTTTCACCGGACAGATTGCAGCAGCACTGGTCGCCGGAAATACCGTACTTGCAAAACCGGCTGAACAGACACCGCTGATTGCCACGCAAGCGATTCAAATCTTTTGGCAAGCAGGTATTCCTCAAGATGTTTTGCAACTGCTTCCCGGCCACGGTGAAACCGTCGGTGCGCAATTAAGTGGGGATACGCGTATTCAGGGGATCATGTTTACCGGTTCAACCGATGTGGCCAAAATTTTACACAAGACCCTTGCGCACAGACTGAGTCAATCTGGTCAGCCCATTCCACTGATTGCGGAAACGGGTGGTCAAAATGCCATGATTGTCGATTCATCCGCACTAACCGAACAAGTGATTCTAGATGTGCTAAGTTCGGCTTATGACAGTGCCGGCCAACGTTGTTCTGCCTTACGTGTGCTCTGTGTACAAGAAGATAATGCAGATAGCGTCATTAATATGCTGAAAGGCGCCATGCAACAACTGTATGTTGGTAATCCGTTCCTGTTAAAAACCGATATCGGCCCTGTGATTGATATAGAAGCGCAAAGCAATATTCAAAAGCATATTGATCAGATGCGCAGCAAAGGTCATCCCGTTCATCAGTTCATGTTAAATCCTGCACAGGATCAAGCTTTAACCGAAGGCACTTTTATTCCCCCGACGCTGATTGAATTACCAAATCTGGACGATTTGCAGCGTGAAGTGTTTGGTCCTGTGTTGCATGTGATTCGCTATAAATACGGGCAGCTGGAACAGCTCATTGAACAGATTAATGCCAAAGGTTATGGCCTCACCATGGGGCTGCATACCCGTATTGATGAAACCATTCAAACCGTGATTGCACATGCAGAAGTCGGCAACTTATACATCAATCGCAATATTGTCGGGGCTGTGGTCGGCGTTCAGCCCTTTGGCGGTGAAGGTTTATCCGGTACAGGTCCTAAAGCGGGCGGTCCTATTTATCTGTACCGTTTGATGCAACACTGCTCTGCTAAAAAACTGGCAACTCCTTTTGCAACTCAATCTCTTGAAACACAACCAGCGCATCAGCCTTTATATGAACTGTTTTATCGCTGGGCTGAGAAAAACTTTCCTCAATATCAACTTACACCGTGCCCCGCTTTCTGCTCAGGTCATCATTATGACTTGCAAGGCCCCACTGGTGAAAGTAATCAATATGTCGTACTCCCCAGAAAACGGGTACTTTCTTTAGCGGATCTGGAACAGGATCAGATTCAGCAATTGGCGGCAATTTTTGCAGTCGGCAGTCAGCCTGTCGTTCTGGCTAAAAATACCTTTGTGCTCAAATATCTTTCTAACATGCCAAAAGAAATTGCAGATCGTTTTATTTTTATTCAACATATTGAAACCGATGATTTTGAGGCAATACTACATCACGCCACCAAAGCCCAACTGCAAAAGTTGCAACATCAGATTGCTTCTCGCCCAGGTGCGATTATCGGTATCACGCATTTGCAGCCGCTCGATTATGATATTCCTTTAGAACGATTGGTGATTGAGCGCGCGATCAGTATCAATACCGCTGCAGCAGGAGGTAATACCAGCCTGATGACCTTAATTTAAGGCTAAATTTAAAAGCTTAATTCTATAACTCTCATGTTTTTCCTCTTTAGTAAGTCGACCGTTCCTTGGTCAGGTTGACTTGGCTTGTTTTTCATAACCATCTATTAATTTACTGATTTTTAAATCAATTTATACCTTAAGCTTAAAATCATCATCATTAATAAGTACTCTCTATATCTAGCCAAAATTTTGGTTGAAACGATATTTCTGCCGCAGAATGGGCAATAAGTTTAGTCATCTTATGCAAACTTTGTTACCATCCCTGTTTTCAATGTGTTCGTGATTTTTACTGCATATGACTTCAGCTTATCAGTTACAACTTGATGCCAAGATTGCACGTATTTCTGCTCAATTTGCCGAGTTTAATCCTCCTTCTTTAGACGTATTTCCGTCGCCTGAACAAAACTTCCGTATGCGCGCAGAATTCCGTATTTGGCATACTGACGACGATATGTTTTATGCGATGTTTGAACGCAGTGAAGATAACCAAAAACAAGTGATTCGCATTGACGAATTCCCGATTGCAGATCAGAGCATTAATCAATTGATGCCGATTTTGCTGCAAGAACTGAAAAGCAATCCGGTATTGTCTAAACGCCTATTTGAAGTTCATTTTCTGACGACTTTAAAAGGCGAAATGCTGGTGTCAATGATTTATCGTTGCCCGCTGGATGCCGAATGGGAAACCTTGGCCAAACAACTGGCTGAAAAACTGAATATCAAACTGATTGGTCGTAGCCGCGGTCAAAAAGTGGTATTAAGCGATGAGTTTGTGGTTGAAAAACTGCAAGTATTCGATCGGACCTATCAATACAAGCAAATTGAAAGCAGCTTTACCCAGCCCAATGCACAAGTATGCCAAAAGATGCTGGAATGGGCATGTAATGCTGCAGAACAGTCGGACAAAGACTTACTTGAACTATACTGTGGTAATGGTAACTTCACCCTGCCACTATCAACCAAGTTCAATCGCGTACTGGCCACTGAACTGGCTAAATCATCTGTTTATGCGGCGCAGTGGAATATTGAACAGAACCAGATTGACAATATTCAGGTTGCGCGTCTATCTGCTGAAGATTTCACCCAAGCCTATAATGGTGAACGTGAATTCCGCCGTCTGCAGGAAGCCGAGATTGATATATCCAGCTATGATTTTGACACGGTATTTGTTGATCCTCCGCGCGCAGGTATTGATGATGAAACCTTAAAACTGATTCAACGCTTCGAACGTATCATTTATATTTCATGTAATCCTGACACTCTAGAAGATAACTTAAAGACCTTATCAACCACGCATAAAGTGACCAAATTTGCCATGTTTGACCAGTTCCCCTATACCCACCATGTAGAATCCGGTGTATTACTGGAAAAGATTTAAACAATTTATTTCATTGTTAAGTTTATATATGTGGTTATTTAAATGAAGTTCGCTGGAGCTTCATTTTTATTTATATTAAAATCAATAGAATATAAGCAATTCCAAATAGTAAATCTCATAATATCGTTAAACTTGCCCCATATCATCGGAAAATTTAAAGTTCAATTGCTGCTTTTATCACTGACATAGGCTTGTATTATTTAGGGAATTGGATATATTTCGAACTATGTTAAGTGGCATAAGAAGGCTCTATGAGTTTTTGGCAAAAGCTGTTTTCCGCTAATCAACAGCAAAACGAACACAAGAATCAAATCTCGTGTGTCGAAAATGATTACTCTTGTAAATCGAATGAACAACTGATCCAAGCTTTAGCAAAGGCAACAGATGAGGATGTCATCATTGGAATTAAAAAGGTGTTAGCTTCACGAGGTTATAGCCGTAAAGAGTTAAACGAATTACAGCATCTACCCCTCCAATAGTAGAGTCTAATTCAAAGGCATTTAGTTCACTAAATGCCTTTTTATTTGCCTGTCAAAACTGTTCATTTTTAGATTTTAATACTTCGAAACATAGTTCCGTGAATTCATCCAAAAATTACTGTTCCCTTGTCGTTAAAAGTGCTTTACTCATATTTGAAATATTTTAATAAATAAAATAAGAATGCCTTAAAAATAAAAAATGAGTCGAATAAAAAGGAAAATATATGGAACGGTATTATCCTAGACTGGCAATATTATGCAGCCTCATATCAAGCCATAGCATGGCTGCAGCAATGGATCAATCGGGCCAATCCTTGTTGCCTTTTCTAGAAGTGGGCCATTATTTTGAAGCTTCCCTTAATGCGGCTGATCCTGAAGTGTCAGGACACACTTTAGGTACACGTCCAGATCTGGTCAATTCAGCTGTTGATGACTATTCAACCAATAATGTTAGCCAAAATTTTCAATACTATAGCGCGGCCCTTAAACTTCAATTAACCCCAGAACTCTCTTTCGGCATCCTTTACGATCAGCCATTTGGCGCAGACCTTCAATATCCACTCAAAGACAATGGCAGTTTTTCTGATCCATCGGTTAGTCAACAAGGTACACAGATCAATGTGGATAGCCAAAACCTTAGTCTGGTTTTAGGTTATCAACCTTTTAAAAACTACAATTTTTATGCAGGACCCGCTTTTCAGACTATTAAGGGTCATGTTTCGCTACGCGGATTGGTTTATCAGGAATTTAATGGCTATAACGCTATTTTCAAGCAAGATGCGGCCATTGGCTGGCTGGCTGGTTTCGCCTACCAATTGCCTGAAAAAGCACTAAAAACTGCATTAACCTACCACTCCAAAATTGATCACAAAATCAATGTCACCGAAAATGTCTTAGGAACAGCTCTGCTTTTGACTGATGAAAATAAAACTAAAATTTCCACACCTCAGTCCGTCAACCTCGATTTTCAAACGGGTCTTACGGTTAGCACTTTGTTTTACTCCCGTATTCGTTGGGTCAACTGGAAAGATTTTGTGATTCGCCCCACCCAATTCAGTGCATTATCCCAACAGTCAACGGCCACAATGAGTGGCGGAGCTTATAGCGATGGATTCAATCTGGATGACTATCGAAAAGATCAGTGGAGCGCGACAGTGGGTGTGGCAAAAAAATGGACACCGCAATGGTCGGGTGCCTTTGATATTGGTTGGGATTCGGGTACAGGCAATCCGGCCTCTATCTTTAATCCAACTAAAGGATATTACGGAATGGGTTTAGCATTACAGTTCAATCCTCAATCCAATTATTTTATTTCAGGCGAGGTTAAATACTTTTGGTTGGGAGATGTAACTGTACAAGATGGAACTTATAATCTACCGCTTCCAGGCGTTTCAGAAGCTTCGAAAGTAGGTGAATTCAATGACAATCATGCTATAGGCTATGGTTTAAAAATTGGATATCATTTTTAACTTATCAATAATCTCATTCAGTTAATAGTACAAAATCCACCCAAAACTCACTATAAATGTAAATTTACAAATTAAAAATCATGCTTATACCTAGTCCAAATACTGGAATGAGGCAAAAAAAGTGGAAATTATAAGGTACATAAGTAGATCATTTTAACATTTGAAAACCTTAGTCTTTTTTACAACTTTGTGCATCAATATACCCAATCATTGGGCCAAGTTTAAAAGCTGAATCTGCACGTTTTAATTGTGGGATATAGGCGCTTGAAATTGAGCCATCCAGATACAATGCATTCTGCACTTTTAATTGTTGTTGGAAAAATTGTGCAAATTGATAAAAACTCACCGCAGTATTGCTGATCACAAAATAGAGCGTCTGATCTTTAATCCCCACGCCATTACGAATTTTAAATGAGTCTGAATGCTCTAAAAATTGCGGATTTATTTTTCCATTAATCACCAGCATCGGCCCAGATTGCGTCGCATAATCTGCATTAAACTTTATCTTGGCGTAGTCATCTGTGGTGGCGATTATGCTTTTATTCTGATTCCAGGCCAGCACACCATTCGGCTGAAGATAAAAATTACCAAAGCTTTGTTTTATCCTGTTTAATTTATGCTTTTGTTGGAATGCTTCTATATATAAACCGACAGCAGAATAATCTGAATGATACATTCCTGCATTCATGGCAAATAATAACTTTTCACAAGACGTTAATTTTTTCTGAACTGCATCAAATTTATGCAGCGGCTGATTGGTTTTAGCATCATTTAAAAATAAACGTAAGTTTTGAGGCTGTTCTATCTTTACGACATCTACATCAACAGCATTGCTTTGCCAGCGCTCCACGTAAATTTCTGCATGGCTGACTGAAGCCATATTTAAAGCGAAAATTACGGTATATTTTAAGAAAAACTGATACTTCATTTTACCTTTCCCGAATCACTCAGCTTTAGGCTGAAATTTTATCCCATGCTTGTAGTTTTTATAAAAAAATCTTTAAGCTTAGTGAAATAGTCGATTCTTTTATGAAGAAGCAGTAAACTACGTCAACAAAATACATTTACAACTTTATTGATTAAGTCTGGAATGCAACAGCAGAAAATCCGGTTTCCTTTAGGAACACATCTTATTGTTAAACACTTAGGCTATTCCCATCATGGCATTTATGCAGGGCGTGGCCGGGTAATTCATTATTCGGGTTTTGCACATTTATTCAAAAAACGTCCGATTGAGATAACATCCATAGAAAAGTTCAGTTTTGGCAAAACCATTATTGTTCAACACTATAACAATCCCAAATTTACGGGCCGTAAGGTTGTACGGCGTATGCGTTCTCGTATGAACGAAAACAACTATCATCTGATTATTAATAATTGCGAACATTTGTGCACCTGGGCCATTACCGGTGTTGAAAGCAGTCCACAAGTCATTCACATGATGAACCGCCTGACCACCATTGGCTATGTCAGCTCAATCATGAGTTATATGAATAGCATGTTGCTGACCATCACCACCACCTGTTTCGCTTTGGTGTTATATATCAAGAAAAAATTACGCGATAAAGCAAAAAAACGTCTGCCGCCCTCCTTACTATTAAAACAACCTGAAGAAAAAAATCCTTAATTTTGAATTGGGCCACTATCTATAAAAGATAAAAAGCCCCTATCAAAGGGGCGTAAAAAACTGAAGAGATGTGCTGCTCAACTCGTGTTATTCAACTGCAAACGCTCTAAAAAAAGCACAATGAAAATTTTAATTTTGCTCAGTTGATAAGATGCTTATATTGAGAAACTCAAAGCCTTTAATCAAAGGGTGGAAGTTTGTCATTGACCAAGTTCAGTTGTGCACCATATTCCAAATAGGCTTTAGCGCCATCTAACAGTGTAGTGAAATCATTGGTCTGTTTAATCACAAAAGCAATTAGCTCTGAACCGTCTAAAGGAATCTCGTAGTTACGGATTCTAACAAAGGTTTCATTTTCGGATATTTTTTCAAAAATGAAATCTACCGTAGACTTTGGTTCACCCCACCTGATCTGGATTAATTGATTATTAATCAACTGTTCCACAAAAACACTGGTCGTCACCTCATATTTTTCCCAGTACCAATCTACGTTTTTATTTTCCATTAAATGTCCCGTAGAGGAAGTAAACCAAAACTTGCTGGTAATTTCTGGATCAATAAAGGCATTGAATACCTCAGCAACCGCTTTACGAATTAACATCTGTGTCTCGATAACGACATTATTCATTTTTCTTAGCCTCATCTTTTTACAATGATAATCTCTATACTTTCGCATTGATGAAAGGTTTTAGCGCAGAAAAAAGGATGGATTTTATAAGATTACATAAGAAACTATACACAGTTAAAACCAATTCTTGCTTGGAGGCTACAAAAAAGCCCAACCGAAGTTGAGCTTTTTAAATTAAAGCACAATTAAATTATTTACCTGGCTTAAAGCTATCTTTTAAATCCAAAATACGGTTAAACACCGGCTTATCGTTTGTATGATCATATTGATCTGCCACGAAGTACCCTTCACGTTCAAACTGGAAACGATCTTCAACTTGAGCTTGTGCCAAAGCAGGTTCAATCATCGCCTGAAGCACAGTTAAAGATTCCGGGTTTAAGTGCGCCAAGAAGTCGTCATCTGCATCCGGAGCAGCTTCAGTAAACAAACGATCATAAACGCGAACCTCAGCAGGCACAGCTTTGGTTGCAGAAACCCAATGCACCACACCTTTGACTTTACGGCCTTCCGGATTTTTACCTAAGGTTTCAGGGTCAATTGAACATTTCAGTTCAACCACTTCACCCTGCGCATCTTTAATCACTTCGTCGCATTTAATCACATAAGCATGACGTAAACGTACTTCACCTTCTGGAATCAAACGTTTAAAGCCTTTTGGCGGCACTTCTTCAAAGTCTTTACGATCAATATAAATTTCTTTAGATAAAGGAATAATGCGATCCCCCATGTCTACGTTCGGATGACGTGCATGGGTTAAATCCATATCTTCAGGCAAGTTGGTCAAGGTCACTTTCAATGGATTTAATACCGCCATACCACGTGCAGCGGTATTTTCTAAAGATTGGCGGATACAGTATTCAAGCATTGCCACATCAACAATACTGCCATCCACTTTAGACACACCTACACGCTTACAGAAATCACGCAGACCTTCAGGGGTAAAACCACGACGGCGCATACCGACTACGGTTGGCATACGCGGGTCATCCCAGCCATTAACATGATTGCCTTCAACCAATTTACGCAATTTACGTTTCGAGGTAATGGTGTAATCGACATTTAAACGGCTAGATTCGTACTGATGCGGAACAGATGGCGATTTAACCTTTTCAATCACCCAGTCATAAAACGGACGGTGATCCTGAAATTCCAAAGTACACAATGAATGCGTAATGCCTTCAATCGCATCTGATAATGGATGTGCGTAATCGTACATTGGGTACATTTTCCATTTATCACCGGTTTGGTGATGTTCAGAATGAAGTACACGATACAAAATCGGATCACGCATATGTACGTTTGGAGATGCCATATCAATTTTGGCACGCAGTACGGCTTGTCCTTCACCCAAACCGCCATTGTTCATCTTTTCAAAATTGGCTAAATTATCTTCAACAGAAGCTTCCCGATAAGGAGAGTTTTTACCCGGCTCTTTGAAATTACCGCGGTTTAACTTAATTTCTTCAGGCGTTTGCAAATCGACATAAGCATCGCCTTGTTGAATCAATTGAATTGCCCAAGCATGTAACTGGTCAAAATAACTCGATGCGTAACGAGGTTCACCATTCCACTCAAAACCTAACCATTTTACGTCATTGGCAATACCGTCTACATATTCTTGTTCTTCTGCATCTGGATTGGTATCGTCAAAACGCAGGTTGCACACGCCATTAAATTCCTGGGCAATCCCAAAATTCAGACAAATGGCTTTTACGTGACCAATATGTAAATAACCATTCGGTTCTGGCGGGAAACGTGTTACCACTTGTTGTGTACGGCCTGCTGCTAGATCGTCAGTAATCACTTGGCGTACAAAGTCTAAGCCAGGCTGTTGTTCTTGCTGCGCAGCATCGACAGATTGATTTTGAGTTGTCGGGTTATTTGGCAGGGATGAAACAACATCATTCGGCTTCATAGTTGATAAATCACTTCTATAAGATAAAATAGGATAATTAAAACGCTTTTCTCAATTTTTAACAAAGAAAGTAACGTTTTTGCTTGCCTTGTAGTTTACAGTTTGCTTATGCTTCTCTCAACCAAAAAACCATGGGTTTTTTTGTCCATGATCAGGAGATTATAGAATGAGTTTTCCTCAAGTCGAATTAAACACCAATAAAGGACGTATTGTCCTTGAACTTAACGATGAAAAAGCCCCGATTACCGTGGCTAACTTTCTTCAGTATGTACGTGACGGTTTTTATGATGGCGTGATTTTTCACCGTGTCATTGAAAACTTCATGGTTCAAGGCGGTGGCATGGATGAAAACTTCAAAGAAAAAGCCACACGCGATTCTATTGAAAATGAAGCTGACAACGGTTTAAGCAATGAAGAAGGTACGGTCGCAATGGCGCGTACTCAAGCACCTCATTCTGCTTCTGCGCAATTTTTCATTAACGTGAAAAATAACTCTTTCCTTAACCACACTGGTAAAACCGCACAAGGCTGGGGTTATGCAGTATTTGGTAAAGTTGTTGAAGGTTTAGATGTGGTTGAAGCAATTAAAGGCGTTCGTACCGGTAACCGTGGTCACCACGCTGACGTTCCTTTAGAAAATGTAGTTATTGAATCTGCTAAAATTATTTCTGAATAAAAACCTCCTCTGCGTCTTTAATCAGTTTTTAAGGCACTGCTTTAAGAAATAAGGCTAAAGACATAGTCCCTCTATTCACTCGATGGACTTGGAGAGGAAATATTAAGGAAAATACGTGACCTATCTGTTTATCGCCGATTTACATTTGTCACCTGAACACCCTCGACTCGTTCGGGGGTTTTTGGATTTATTGGCACACTATAAAAATAAAGACACGCAGCTTTATATTCTAGGTGACTGGTTTAATGCCTGGATTGGGGATGATTACTCTGCTCCATGGCTAGATGACGTTATCACTGCTCTACAACAATTCACTCAAGCCGGTAATCATGTTTACTTTCAAGTCGGCAACCGCGACTTTGCGCTGGGTCAAGGCTTTTTAAGGCAGTTCAATGGCTCTTTGTTGCCTGATGTGGATACCTTAAAGATTGGTGATCTCCAGATCCGTCTTGAACATGGCGATCTGCTTTGCACCGATGATGTGTCCTACCAGAAATTCCGTAAAATTATTCGTAATCCGCTACTTTTAGGTTTTCTTAAAAGTATGCCTTTGAGTTTTAGACAGAAACTGGCGAATGGTTTCCGTAAAAAAAGTGCCGAAACCAAACAAGTGAAGTCTTATCAGATTATGGATGTGAATCAACAAGCCGTTGAACAATCCCTTCAAGCAGTGGATGTACTGATTCATGGACATACCCACCGCCCTAATATCCATAATGAACATGGTAAATCACGGATTGTTTTAGGCGACTGGCGCGAACACGAAGCACAAATTTTAGAAATTGATCCAGAACAGGATTATCAAACATTAGAATTAAAGACTTGGACTTATTAATTTAAATTGCACATCCCTTTTTGATCGTATAAAAGCGAAATCCTTTACAGCGTATTACTCATGACCGTTGTTTATTTATTCTGAATATAATCAACCTACCTAATCATTTCTTGATTTGTAAATCAATTCAAACATAATCAGCGTATAACATTTCATTCAATTTTAGAGATCTGCATGTCTAATTTTAGCAATATCACAGTGACCCATCATGACGACGACAAAGTTTCACTTTTAGTCGACGGAAAACCTATTTCCGAACGCTATGCTGTGCAATTTGAAAGCAATATTGTGGATGAATTAAAAGCACTGCAAGATGGTAAAGCGCTGAAATTATTTGACCAGTTTATCTTTTCTCATACTGACCTGAATTTTGAACATGCGTATAGCTACGTGACGTGCATGGTTAAAGCAGATTCTCATTATAAAGTGCTGTGTAACTTCGTTTATAAAATTACTGCTGCCGGTCAAGCGCCGATGGAAAACGTGATTACCAAGCAAGGGCAGCCTATGACTAGCGACGATATTCGTGAATTCATTGACAAGCATGTGGCAATGTCTCTGAATGAATATACTGATTTAAAATACGCATACTAATACAAAAGCCCCTGCTCGATAAAAAATCAGGGGCTTTCTATTTGGCTTAAGCAGTTGTTCTCTATTATTTAGAATTATTGAGATTAATAGCCATCCGAAACTTTCGGTACATCTACCCCATTTTTGTATTTGGCCAAAAGTTCACGCAGTGAATTCATCAGTACACTGGTATCTACGCCCACTGCTACAAACTCCGTCCCGAGTTCCAAATATTGCTGAGTGGCTTCATGCTGTGTGGATAAAATCCCGGCTGCCTTCCCTGCTGCACGAATACGTTGAATCGCATTCACCACTGCCTTTTGCACATCCGGATGGTTTGGATTGCCTTGATAGCCCATGGTTGCAGACAAATCCACAGCACCAATAAACACACCATCAATGCCATCCACCTTTAAAATATCATCCAGGTTTTCCAGACCTGTGACTGATTCAATCTGAATCAACAGACAAATATTTTCATGAGCAGTCTCATAGTAATTCGGAATACTGTTCCAACGGGTTGCACGTGCCAGAGCTGCTCCTACACCCCGAATCCCTTCAGGCGGATAACGCACTGCTTTCACCATCAGTTCTGCTTGTTCAACCGTTTCTAACATCGGAATCAATAAGGTTTGCGCGCCAATATCCAACAATTGTTTAATCAGTTGCACGCTGCCAATGGGTGGACGCACCACGGCCTGGGATGGATATGCTGCAATACTTTGCAATTGGGAAAGTGTGGTTCTTAAATCACTGGGCGCATGTTCGCCATCAATCAGCAACCAGTCGTATCCGGCATTGGCTGCAATTTCTGTAGCGTAAGCATCTGCCAAACCGACCCATAACCCAATTTGCTGTTGAGTTTTTAGTTTTCTTTTAAAGTGATTGCTAAATTCCATACACCTGCTCTCGGAGTGGTTTATATTTTACTTAATAATGATTAAACGCCATTTTTCTAAAAGTACCAATATCGAAAACCTATTTCTTGATGTGCTAAAACGCTTAATTTATTGAAAATACCCATACCTGGTTTTATAAAATCATGGATCAGATTTGAAACTTAAGCTAAACAAGATACCAATACTGCCTGATATAAAGTGTAATAAATTAAGTGAAGAAAGCTATTTACTATGCATATTTTTTTATCATGCCAAAGTCTATAGTGACATCCACGTGTTATGAACCATTTGGATAGCTCTTCAGGTAAAATGACCAATATAATTTATAAGTGGAGTAATCATTCATGGATCTTTTAAACGTCTCGAAAACCCGTTATACCACCAAAGCCTATGATCCTATTCGAAAAATCCCCAAGGAACAGGTTGCACGTTTATTAGAAATCTTACGTTTAACTCCATCTTCTATCAATATCCAACCTTGGCACTTTTTTATTGCGGATAATCAGGCAGCTAAAGAACGGATCGCTAAAGCACTGGTGGGGAAATATGCCTATAACGCGCCCAAAGTTCTAGATTCGTCACATACTATTTTGTTCTGTACTAAAGCAGATATTAGCGAACAGCATTTAGATAACTTGCTTACTCAAGATGATATTAGTGGCCGTTTTAAAGACTCAACCGCCAAACAAGGCCAAAAAGATAGCCGTAGCGGTTATGTCAATTATTATCGCAATGAAAAAGGTGATATTCAGCGCTGGGCGGAAAATCAAACCTTTATTGCCTTAGGTCAAATTCTTTTGGCTGCTGGAATTGAAGGCATTGATGCAACACCCATTGGTGGATTTGATGAACAAATCATCAGTGATGAATTACAGTTAACAGAAAAAGGCTTAATCTCTTCGGTATTACTGACACTTGGTTATCGTAGTGAAAATGATTTCAATGCCCAACTGCCAAAATCACGTCTAGACAAAGAACAGATTTTCACTCAGCTTTAATTAACGATTTATTACAATAAAAGGGGGGTATCGCCCCCTTTCATGTCATTTCAGGTCTTATTCTTGCAACAATATTGAGGTATATTTGCGCTAAAAATAAAAGGTAGTTCATATCATGATTCCTGCTACAACTAAAATGCCCATGAAATTTGAATGTACATACTGCAACAAAATTTATATGCATCAATATTCCACCAATGCGATTTCTTTTTACCCGACATGTCCAGAATGCAAGCAGGCTGGCTTACTTTTAGGAACTGCCGACACCATTGACATCGTTAAGCACCCAAAAACTTTTGCAAAAACCCTATTTAAACAGATATCGCATAAGCTAGGCAAAGCACACTAGTCACACCTAAAAGTAAACCCACCGCGGTAGCAAGCTTTAATTTTTCTTTAAAGATGATTAAGCCGCTGAATGCACCAAATAGCACCACGAGAATATTCATGCCTGCAAACACAATTGCAGGTGTGTCTTTCAATAAAATATGCGCTTTAACATACAGTGCAATATTGGCAAAATTCAGCGCACCCAAGCCCAGTCCAGCCAGAATGTTCTTTTGGCTACCCGCCGTTTTTGTGGTAATCGCAATATAAGTCAATGACAGTATAAATGCACAGATAAACATTAAATTTAAGGCGACGGCAAACTGTACGCCTAATCCAGTGGTGTATTTGAGCAGCACATCAATTAATGCATAGCCAAACCACACCAGGGCAAGATATAACATCGCCTGCTTTGAAGATGGCTGCCCTGTCTCGGCTTGATGAGAAAATAAAATACTGATTACTGCCGCAATTCCCAAAGCAATACCGATGATTTTTACGCTATTGAACTGTTCCTGAAAAATAAAAAATGCGGCCAAAAGTGAGAGAACTACAGATAGACGCTGGGCAATTTCAGTTTTAATAATGCCGGCATATTGCAATGATTTGGCTAAGCATAAAAAAATACTCGGCAGCAAAACACCTAAGGCAACAATCAACCACCACGGCGTATTGAGTATGGAAATATGCTGCAGATCTGGCTTAAACCATAAAAAGCATAACAAACTGGCAGATGCATAGTTCCAGACAATCATTTGCAATGCATCAAAACCTTTGGCTTTAGCGAGCTTTAACAGAATTGAGATGATGACACTACAGCATGCCGCTGCAAATATAAGTTCCATCTTTTGCCTTATTTTTAGGTATTAAATACAGAAAAGCCCACAACAGATGTGGGCTTTTGATTATAGATAATCTTTAACGATTATTTATAACGATTTACCATTTTCTCTAAAGAAATTGGACGAATCTTGTCTGCATGACCCGCAGTACCAAATGCTGTGTAACGGTCTACACAGATTTGTTTCATTGCATCTACAGTTGCAGAGAAGAATTTACGTGGATCGAATTCGCTTGGTTTTTCTGCCATCATACGACGCATCGCACCGGTTGATGCCAAACGTAAATCAGTGTCGATATTGATTTTACGAACACCGTGCTTGATTGCTTCAACCAATTGCTCAACTGGCACACCATAAGTTTCTTTGATGTCACCGCCGAATTCATTGATTACAGCCAACCATTCTTGTGGCACAGAGCTTGAACCGTGCATAACAAGATGGGTATTTGGCAATGCCGCATGAATTTCTTTAATGCGGTCAATGGCTAAAATATCACCTGTAGGTGGACGGGTGAATTTGTACGCACCGTGTGAAGTACCCACTGCAATGGCCAAAGCATCTACATTGGTATCTGCAACGAATTGGGTCGCTTCTTCAACAGAGGTTAAAAGCTGAGAATGGTCAAGAACACCTTCAGCGCCTACACCATCTT
Source organism: Acinetobacter sp. SFB (assembly GCF_001647545.1). Taxonomy (GTDB): domain Bacteria; phylum Pseudomonadota; class Gammaproteobacteria; order Pseudomonadales; family Moraxellaceae; genus Acinetobacter. Next base: position 97,346 of record NZ_LSZH01000011.1, on the reverse strand, counting down.
CTTCACCGGCCATACCGGTTTCAAGGCTGCCCAGGCAACCAATTTCACCTTCAACTGAAACACCACAAGCATGCGCCATTTGAACTGTACGACGTGTTACATCAACATTGTATTCGTAACTTGTAGGCGTTTTACCGTCTGCACCCAATGAACCATCCATCATGACTGATGAAAAGCCCAGCTGGATTGAGCGTTGGCATACATCAGGGTCAGTACCATGATCTTGATGCATAACCACTGGAATATGTGGCCACTCTTCAATTGCTGCCAAAATTAAATGACGTAAGAACGGAGCGCCTGCATATTTACGAGCACCCGCAGATGCCTGAACAATAACAGGTGAATTCGTTTCGTCTGCGGCTAACATAATTGCGCGCATTTGTTCTAAGTTGTTTACGTTAAACGCTGGTACGCCGTAGTTGTGTTCGCCGGCGTGATCCAAGAGCTGGCGCAATGAGATAAGTGCCATAATGTCCTCCCAGTTGATGCCCCATATTCTACATGGTGAATCATTTCAATTCAGTAATAAAAAACACTATTTCAAAAAAAATCCCTGCTTATGCAGGGACTTTTAAATAAAACATAACAAACTTAAGGTGCAGTGGCTTCAGAAGCTGCAGCTTCGGCTACCGGAGTTGCTTCATCTGCATTCGCATTGGCTATTTCCGCAGGTACATCTGTATTTTTTTCATCCAGAACAGGTTTGTCAAGTGAATCAATTGCCGCCTGTTGCTCTGGTGTAATTTTTTCTTCTACAGCCGCTGTTGCAGCTGCATCATTTTTTGGAGCTTCATCTTTCTTGGCACAAGCAGTTAAAGTCAAAGGTGCAATAAGAAGCGCTGCAAGTATTAATTTCAAGTTCATCAGATTTTCCTAGGACAGGAGATTTAATGAAGGTCATATTATTGCAGATATATTTCATTTTGATGACTGCAATATGTACTGCACAATGACAAAAGGCTGACCGGAGTCAACCTTTTGTCATATTTACTTTATGGCTTAATCTGATTTAAAGTTTCTGATCTAAAGATTAAGCACGCTCAAGCAATACAGCTACTGCAGGCAGTGTTTTGCCTTCGACAAATTCAAGGAAAGCGCCACCACCGGTAGAGATATAACCAATTTTGTCAGCCACTTCATATTTATCGATTGCAGCCAAAGTATCACCACCACCCGCAATAGAGAAACCTGCTGATTCAGCAATTGCTAAAGACAAGGCTTTCGTGCCTTCACCAAATTGATCGACTTCAAATACACCCACTGGACCATTCCAAAGAATCGTTTTTGAAGTTTTGATAATTTCAGCAAATGCTTTTGCAGTTTCTGGACCAACGTCTAAAATCATGTCGTTGTCGGTTACATCCGCAACGTTTTTAACTACGGCTTTTGCTTGAGCCAATGAACCCAAGAAATCAGCAAAGTTAATTTCAGCTGCATCTGCAACCACAACATCTGTTGGAAGCGGAACTGATACTTTTGCAGCAATGGCTTTGGCTGTGTCGATCAAATCATTTTCGCATAATGATTTACCTACGTTGTAGCCAGCAGCAGCCAAGAATGTATTGGCGATACCACCACCAACAATAATTTGGTCACAAATGCCAGAAAGCGAAGTTAACACATCCAGTTTAGTTGACACTTTAGAACCTGCAACAATCGCAACCATTGGAGATGCAGGTGTTTTAAGTGCCCGGCCTAGAGCATCCAGTTCAGCTGCAAGTAATGGACCTGCCGCTGCAACAGTAGCATAACGCGCTACGCCTTCAGTCGAGGCTTCTGCACGGTGCGCCGTACCAAATGCATCCATCACAAATACATCGCAAAGTGCTGCATATTTTTGTGCAAGTTCAGGATTGTTTTTCTTTTCACCCGGGTTGAAACGCACGTTTTCAAGCAATACCACCTGACCTGCGGCAACTTCAATACCATCTAAGTAGTCAGTTAATAATTTAACGTCTTGACCCAAAGCTTGAGTCAAATAAGCAGCAACAGGAGCTAAAGACTGTTCTGGTTTAGGTTCACCTTCAACGGGACGACCAAGGTGAGAACAAACCATTACCGTAGCGCCTTTTTCTACCGCTGCTTTAATTGTAGGAAGTGCAGCGCGTAAACGTGCATCACTTGTAATCTCACCATTTTTCACAGGTACGTTTAAATCTTCACGGATAAGAACACGTTTACCTGTTAAATCGAGGTCAGTCATACGCTGAAAATTCATGTATAGCTCTCTTTATAGATATAAAAACCGCCCGATTTTAAATGATTATGTAGAAAAAGGTTAGCTTCTTTTGCATAAAAGCTGTCGAAAGGCAAAGTTTTGATTATCATAGTCAAAAGCCACCCCATGATTTAGAGCTTATGTCTATTCACCCAGATCCAAATATCAATCGTTTAAATGTTTTAGGCGAACCTATGGCTAGCTGTTGCTATGCTCCTATTACCGGATATTTTCGTAACGGCTTTTGTCATACGGCTACAACCGATCTTGGTCAGCATACAATGTGCGTACAGATGACCGCTGAGTTTCTTAATTTTTCACAAAAAGTAGGTAATGACTTGATCACACCTTTACCCGAAGTCGATTTTCCAGGTTTAGAGCCCGGTGATTTTTGGTGTATTTGTGTGACCCGTTGGGTTGAAGCATACCAAGCCGGTATCGCTCCTCCGATTAAAGTTCAAGCTTGCCATCAAGCTGTACTCTCCTATGTTCCGCTTGATGTGCTTATGGAATATGCAGTGTAATGAGTACTCCGCAAATTATTTTGGCTTCCAGCAGCCAAACTCGTAAAGACTTAATGAACCGTCTTCGCATCGATTATCAAAGCATCGTGCCTGACATTGATGAATCTCCCCGTGGTGAAAATCATGCAGATCATTTAGCCAAAAGACTGGCTTTTGATAAAGCCAAAGCTATTTCAGAACAGTATCCAGAAGCGATTGTAATTGGATCTGACCAAGTGGCTTGGCGTGAAGGTGCACCGGATATTTTTATTGGCAAACCGCTCACTGTTGAAAAAGCGGTGAAACAACTGCGAGCCAATTCCGATAAAATCGTATATTTCAGCACTGCCTTAAGTGTGCAACAACTTTCTAGCGGCTTTGAACACACGCTGGTCGAACACTATAAGGTTAAATTTCGCAAGCTCAGTCTTGCTGAAATTGAGCGTTATATTGAAGTAGAACAACCTTTAATGTGTGCCGGCAGTTTCAAATGTGAAAGCTTGGGGATTAGCCTGTTTGAGCAAATGACTGGACAAGACCAAACCACTTTGATGGGTATGCCGATGATTCAGCTGTGCCATATCCTGCGTCAATTGAATATTTTAGTTCCTTAATTTTAGGCTGTATGTATGTCTCAACCTTTAGATGTCTTAGGCGGAATTACCGCTGAACAATTCCTTGCCGAATATTGGCAGAAAAAACCATTACTGGTGCGTAATGCGCTTCCTGAAATTGCGAATCTTTTAGAACCTAGCGATGTCATGGAACTCGCACTGGATGAAAATGTCAGTGCCCGCCTCATTAAACAAAAAGATAAAGATCCAAACCAATGGTCTGTAAAATCATCGCCTTTAATCAAAGCTGATTTCCAGAAGATGCCAAAACTTTGGACTTTACTGGTACAAGCTGTAGATCACTACTCTTTTGATCTGGCAGAACTGTGGAAAAAATTTCCGTTTATTCCGCAATGGCGTCGTGATGACATCATGGTGTCCTATGCTCAAAAAGGCGGCTCAGTCGGTAAACATTTTGATTTTTACGATGTATTTTTAGTTCAAGGTCATGGACACCGCCGTTGGCAATTAGGTCAAATGTGTAATGCAGAAAGCGAATTTGTTGCAGGTCAACCGTTAAAATTACTGCCAGAGATAGATGTCAATTTTGATGAAGTTTTAGCGCCGGGCGATTTACTCTACGTGCCACCAGGTTTATCTCATTACGGCGTAGCAGAAGATGACTGTCTGACATATTCATTTGGCTTCCGTATGCCGAATGTGGCTGAAATGATGGATCGCGTCACTGATAAATTTGCCGATGATCCATTGCTTAAAAATCCACTCACAGACATCATCCGCGATAAAATCAGTCCGATCGGTCAAATCAGTCAAGCTGAACTTGAGTATTTAAAAGCAGAACTTTTAGCTCAATTGCAAAATCCAACCGTGCTTGAAGATGCACTGATGAGTCTGATGTCGGAGCCAAAATATCCGGAAAATATTCCTGAGGCTGAAGCACTGGGTACAGGTGATTTAGAAGAAGCCATGGATCAAGGTTATTCACTCATTCTTGAGCCGGCATCACGCCTACTTTATACCGAAGATGAAGATGAGTTACTATTCTGGGCCAATGGTGAAGGCATTTGTATTTCTGAAGCCTTTGCACCAATTTTAAAACAATTGGCCGATGGCAATCCGGTATTACTTGATGAAAATCTTTATGATCCAGATATGCTGGAAGACATCGTGAACTTGTTAAATGAATCGATTCTGATGTTATTACCTGCTGCAGAGCAAGAATAAACTAAACAATAAGGGGAAATTAGCTTTCCCCTTATTTCTTAGCCTAAATTTAATCAGGCATATGAAAAATAGAGGTTATTCATTTTCTATTTAGATTTCGTAAAATCAAACGCAAAATAACTTACAAATTTTAATTTTTTACCAATTCGATAGTGCGAGGTCGCTAAATAAAGATCTGTATCTATTTGTACCATTTCATCATGATAGCGTCTGACCCAATTTGGATTAGCAGATAAATTATGATTGATAATCAGAACATCTTGGTCACTAAATAGTGATTTTCCGATATGGGCATTAAATTGATATCTTTGGGTTTCAATTTTACCAATTACTAATCGATTCAATCCTGTTAATTCTCCTGCAGGTGAAAGGTTAAATACTTTACCTCGCCAAAGATTTAAACGCTGAAACCAAAAGGGTTTAATCACCATACCTTTTGCACTGCCATTTAAAGATTCAATTTTTGGACAAGTTCCTGTTTTAAAAAGTTGATTCAAATCTTTTATATTTAAAGTCTTTAAATCATCGAGTTCCTGAATATTATTTAGTTTTAAATGATTACTCATCACATCTCCCCTTATCTTGTCACCAAAATTTATTTTTAATAATTATCTTTTTTAGATAGAACAATGAACGCTCATATCTTAAAGGCTATGATTAGCTTCAGCTCTCACCTGACAATTTATTTATTACAAGCTTATTTCAGCGGCATGAAATCATTTAAGCTGAATCATGGCTTGAATTATCGTACATCCCTCTTCAGAAGATAAGTTAAGTTCCGCCCCTATACGTTCTAAGCGCATTTTAATGCTGCGCATACCAATACTTAAGCCCTGTTGTGCCACACAATCCGTATCAAAACCCACGCCATCATCTTGTATGGTCAAAATCAATTGATTTTCTAAAAGATAAGTCATCGATACTTTTACATTTTTTGCCTGACTGTGCTTAATTACATTGGTTAAACTTTCTTCTAAAACCCGAATCAAGGTCAAACACTGTAGTGCGCTGGGTATTACCTGCCACTCACGAGGAAAAGTCCATTTTGAATGAACCTCTAACTCATCCATCAGCTGGCTAAAGCGGTGTCTGACGGGTGCAACCCACATCACGGGACTGACTGGAATTTTATTATCAGCAGATGAACCACTATCAATAATTTGTCTTAAATCATCTCTTAATAATTTAAGCATCGATAAAAATTGCTGATTTGGAATATTATGGGCACTTTGATCTACCAAAATCATAGAACGAACCAGTGATGCACCTAAACCGTCATGTAAATCATGGGATAGATGTATTCTTTCTTGCAGCCTGACATTCTCAATTTCTAACTGATGTTTTTCATTCAGACTTGAACTTAAATCATGACTGACCTGATTGATTTTAATTTCCAGTTCTGCATTAAATGTTTCTATTTTCTTTACATTGCGTGTCAATCTCACGCCCAATATAACCACCACAAAAAAGATAATAATCGGTGAGGTATAGGGTGATAATGGTCGTGCATCAGATGTTGATTCCGATAATAAAAATAAAATATCCACTACAGCAAAACTGAAAATTCCGGTTAAACAAATGGCTAAAAAAATATAATCTGATCTTCGAGATTGCATCGCTTGGTAGCTTATATAGAGATAGGTAATGAAAAATAAGCCTACATAAATTAAAAATACCAGTGGAAAAACCAAATCAACAAATTGTTGAGGCGTGAGAAAAATACAAGCGATAGCAAGTCCAGTCACCCAATAAATCGAACTTTCAATTTTGGCTAAATGTGTTTGAATAAATCGGAGTAAATAAATACAGAAACTAACAATATACAGGACAAAGAAAGTCAAATTTGCTTGGGTTGCCATTAAGCTGGTTGGATATGGAAATATTTCTGTAGTCAGTACATTGGAAATAAATAACACCCATAGTAATGAACTTAATGCGAACCAACCAAAGGGAGTTTCTTTAGGTCTTAATAACCAGATCACAAAACAGATCATCCCCAAAGTGATCGATAAAATGATATTTATTAGAAATAAAGTTCTGCGGTTCCAAATTTTGCTCTGATATGCATCATAATTGCGTTGCATATTATTAAAGGAGATATTACCAAGGCCGGGAGATTGAAAAGCAAAACCATTCACATAAATCAAAATTTCATTTTCATCAGATTTTAATCCCGACGTTGGTAAAATCCAGTAACGTGGCATATTCCAGCTTTTTGACAAAGGTTCCTGTAAATGCTGATCTCTCCAGAGTAAATCACCATTTAAAAAGATTGCGCCCGCAGAATTAATATAATCTACTGAAAAAGCAATCGGCTCTGTTAACTTCGCATTATTTTGACATGACCAGCTCCATTGGATTTTGTACCATACTGCTCCATTATAATTTTTCCAGCGCTTTTGCCACTGATCTGGCAAATTTACAGATTGCCAACCCTGCTTGGGTAAAACTGTGTCTGAACTGGTCTTAACGGTACCAATAGAATGAATCTGTACTGCACATTGTGCATTAATACTTTTAGTTATTTCTGCATAACTGATTTGACTAAATAGAGCCATTAATATGCAAAGAAAATGCAGAATAAAATGCTTCATAAAATCCCTAAGGATCGTGCTGTACTCACTGCTTTAGTTCTTTTCGTCACAGCCAATTTTCGGTAAATATGCTTAATATGACTTTCAACTGTGTATTTAGAGACAAATAATTGTTCCGCTATTTCTTTATTACTCATCCCCTGGGCAACCAAGTCTAAAATTTCTGTCTCACGATTGGTCAAAAGTGCCACAGCCGACTCTAATGATTTATCATCATTCGATTCTGTAATCACTGAAGCTGAAATCTGTTTTAAAATTTCTTGTGCAATAAAAGGATCAATCGGTGCTCCACCACGCAAAATACTGCGAATAGCTAACCGCACCTCCGCATCATCGCGCTCTTTCAAGACATAACCCGTCGCACCCGCTTTAATCGCTGAAAATAGACTTTCTTGAGTACTCCACGCTGAAATTACTAAAATTAAGACACTACTATCTAGGCTACGCAGCTTTTCTATCAGCTCCACGCCATTTCCATCAGGAAGGCCGAGATCGACCAAGGCCAAGGAAATAGGTTGCTGTTCGATTTGCAGGAATGCTTCTTTTAGATTCTTGGCAAAAATAAGCTCATCATTGTCATAACCCAATTCGGCCAATATATTTCTTAATCGTTCTCGAATGAGATCTTCATCTTCAACAATTAAAACTGGTACAGGTAAAATCGTTTCTAATCCCGACACACACTACCCCTTTTTTATTGATCCAATTTAACGGGAAAACAATTAAAAGAATATCCCTAAAACTAAGTAATTTGATGACTTTTATACCAATAATTAAAGTTATAGTTTGTTATTTTAAGATTTATCCTCTCAATTTAACACGATAAAATAAAAACTCTGATGATTCAATCGCTGATTAATACTTGATCAATAAATTAATCATCAGGTGACACAACGCCTGTCACTTGTAGTAATTAGAGTTCGTTAAATTAGATATCATGGTTAAACTTAATAGCATTAGGAAACGACACAACCTCTGTCATTTTCTGAAAAAATGAGTTTCCACTAAGCGAATTTGAGATAAGTTTATAAGAAAGCCAAAGAATTAATCTCTGGCTTTTATGAATGGCTTAAATTTATTTCCTTAGTAGTTACCTGTCATCGTCATTGCCGCTTCATAGGATTCACCACTATTCAATGTCTATTATAGATTGAATCTACAACAAGACTATTTGCGCCATTATCTGCAATATTGAATGTTCTGATCTGAATAGATGCGCTCAGTTGACTCTTAATCCCTAAAAGCTTGTAAAAATTGTAATTGTTGAACCGATCTCCTCACTCCACTGAAGAAGTATAAGAAGTTTCATCACTTGCAATTTTTGCTGTAAATTCAATAGCATCATCAGGGTTTAAGATGATACTTCCGTTATGAATACTTGAGGTTACAAAGTCCGTGTTACTTTTGGCATTGGTCTGTTTGGTTGAGTCGAATTTACATCAATACAATTGACGAGCTTGGCGTTTGGCAAAGTACGTTTTTGTAGTAAAGAATTATAAGCAAAATTATAATATGATCTATTTGCATATTTAGAAACATCAGTCGTTTTGCTTTCTCCATTGGCATTGTATTCAATGAGCCCTTTTGTAATCAGAGCTAAAACATAGTTCTTGTTGCCGGAAATTTCTTTACCTACTATGGTTCCCTTTAATTTATATGAGCCAAATTCAGTAATAATGCCATCTACATTCTGTTTAACATCGGTGATTGTTGAAAAACCACTTGCATGGGGAAAGCTCTAGATGATTTTATATGTCTTTGAGGTGTGCAATTTCTAAAGAACTGAACCAGTAGATTCATTATCTGAGCCTAAACCATTGTTTGCCCCCCGTTTTATTAGTGCCACCATTTGATAAGCAAGTAAAAGAGTCAGCTTTTTCTATTTAGATTCGAGCTCATTATATATTCACTAAGCACTTATTAAAGTAAGATAAAAAAATTTTAAAAACTTATTATTAGAGTCATTAAATATAAATTTTCATTGTTTTTTATAAAATCATTTATCGTTCAATGACATTCTATGCCTCGTAAATGACAACTTATATGTCGTGTGACGTTAATTCATCTCAATTAAATTTATTATGTACCAATGTCGGAGTGAAAGGAAATTGATTCATTGAGATAAAAAAACAGCTGATCTAGCTGTTTCTTGATTGTCGTTTTGATCATTCAGCTATATTGTTTTTTTAAATATTTAACAATATCGGCTGACTCAAACATTTTCACGCCTGTATTCGGGTCAACTAAATAAGGAACCTGGATATCACGTCCCATAATTTCAACCACTTTTGCGCGTTTACCGCCGTGTAGGGGTTGATACCTTCCTGGCTTCAGACGTAAAACTGCGGGGCCCATATCTTGCCAGCGTTCTTTAGGCACATTATGGAATATGAATGGAAGTTCCAGTTCAGTTAAAACACCACGTACAATGCGTGTAAATGGACTCGCTTCAAAACCCCATAATTCTAAAAGTTGGCTAGGCACTTCACGATCAGTAATTTTTTTATTCACCCACACCCCACGTGCACCATTAATGATTGTTCCCGCAAAAGCAGCCACAGGAATTTTGGGATAGTGCGCAAATTTTTTCGGCGTTTTTCCAGTTCGACCATAATGCTTAAATAAATAATGGATGATGTCTTGGGACTCATACATATGGGTGCCCGAATTTTCATCAATAAAAAATGGAAATTGTTTTTTTCCACCTTTCTCTTGGACAATTTTTCGGTATTTCTGTCCACCTTTTGGACAGGGATAAACTTCATAATCCAGATTTAATAAAGTCATGACTTCACGTACACGACGGCAAAATGGCGAACCTTCAAACTCATAAAGTTTGAGTGGTTTTTCCGGCTGTTGAGGAAATGCAGTGCCACTAACTCCGCGTCCACCTGCAGTCAAGGCTGAAGCTAAAGCCTGTACAACTTTAATTTGATGATTCACCATTTTTATCCTTATGTAACTGTCGTTATAGGTCGACTAATTTTTCTTTTGCAATCACAATTCCATTATTATCCGCGTAGAGATAATCGCCAGAATGGATGCTTACCCCACCAAAATACAAAGTTAAATCGACCTCGCCAATGCCTTTGCGATTACTTTTTTGTGGAATTGCAGCCAATGCATGTACCCCCAGATCCAATTCAGCAATCGCATCAACATCCCGTATACAGCCATAGATGACTACACCATTCCAGTGGTTCTTAACCGCTGACTCTGCAATCATGTCGCCCATCAAGGCACAGCGCATTGAAGCCCCCCCATCTACTACCAGCACTTTACCGGTACCATCAGTCGCAAGCAGTTCTTTTACCCGCGAATTATCTTCAAAGCATTTCACAGTCACGACCTGACCCGCAAAACTTTTACGTGCGCCATAGCTTTTAAAGAATTTACCATCGATGGATGGTGTCATCACCTGAATTTCTTTTTCTGGATTGTCGTCAAGTAAATCGCAAGTTACAAATGCTGCATTAGACACTTTTCAGCTCCCTCATTTAGAATTTTGTATACGTAAATTATCATAAATTTCAAACTTTTCAGTTTGAGTTTGCGCTGCCTCGACCATAGTATGAGCCACCTGCTTTGCTGTCACTGGCTTATATTTAAATGAATTGGGAACTAAATGCGAAAGTTTCTGATATAGCTTTTGAGTCAGGTCTTCCAAGCTACGTTGTTCTGGACGATCACCCAACAATAATGAAGGACGTAAAATCGACACACATTGCAGATCTAAACTCTGGATATGCTTTTCTAATTCACCTTTTACTCTATTATAGAAAAAATTTGAATTGGTATTTGCGCCCATCGCGCTGATCAGCAAATAGTGAGTATGGGTCGATTCAAACAAATCGGCAAAATGTACATTTATTTCATAATCAATATCATGAAATTTTTGCTTAGATCCGGCTTTTTTTAACGTTGTCCCTAAACAACTAAATGCATGGCTATATCCATTCACATCTTCGTCATTGAGTAACAGAAAATCATCCAAAATGAATTGTTGTACTTTTTCTAAGCTTTTGAGTGAAGAATCTTCACGACGGACAACAGCGGTAATTTTCTCGCAACTTTCTATACGATTAAGTTGTTTCAGTAGCTCACGACCTACTAAACCCGTTGCTCCAATTACAATCGCACTTTTAATTGATTTAGTCATTTTTTAAGCAATCTCTATAGGTTATTACTAATCTAACGGTTTCTTTATACTTTTTATGCATCTAAAATGTTGTCAAAGCAAGTCAAGACTTGACTTAACGTCATAGTTTAATCACAATATGGCACTTGTTTACGGGCTGGTGATAATTCTTCTGATGAAGGTTTTCAGTTGCAATTTCAGCCCGCCCAGACCAATCTAATTCAAGGAGTGCACGAGTGGCAAACTCTGCTCAAGCTAAAAAACGTGCTCGTCAAAACGTTAAAGCACGCAAACACAACGCTAGCTTACGTTCTATGGTTCGTACTTATCTTAAACGTACAGTAGCTGCAATCGCTGCTGGTGATTATGCTGCTGCTTCAGAAGCATACAAAACTGCGGTACCTGTAATTGACCGTATGGCTGATAAAGGCATCATCCATAAAAACAAAGCTGCTCGTCATAAGAGCCGTTTGAATGCACAAGTTAAAGCTTTGGCTAACTAAGTTGTTGCATTGAAAAAAGCCCGTTAAGGGCTTTTTTTACGCCCGAAATTTCATTATTTACAGTGAAAATATCTTAACTTTTTGAACTTAAACTCTTTAAGCTGATTAAGATTAGCCTGTAATCAATTAAAAAAGCCCATTGGGTAAATCCTGCTTAAATTATTTATACAATAAACATATGATTAATAAATAATTCTAACCACACCCTATAATTGAGTTTTAATATTTTTATCTTTTAATACCTCCTGTTTACTCAAAGTAATACATGTTTATTTTCAGATCAACTCTTGTAGAGGATTAGTTAATAATCAAATGAATTCTAAGAAAATTTTATAAACTGAAATTTGTTTTGACTGACTCACAATTATCTTTAAGTATTAAATTAATTGGAGAAAAGCAATGTTAAGAAAAATTATTCTAGCAACCAGTATAGTCACTTCTTTAACCTTGGCTGGTTGCAGTACCTCTACACCAAACCCCTCTACCGATCAAAATTTAACCCAATTACAGAATAAAAATTGGGTCCTAACCGAAATCAATCAAGTTGTTTATAAAGCTGACCCGACACAGTCTGCTGTCCCCGCTATGAGATTTGATCGTCATGAAGTAAGCGGCACCGATGGATGTAACCAATTCAGGGGAGGTTATGCGGTTATGGGAACTCAGATCAAATTTGCAAATCTAAAAGCAATAGAAAATAATGCGTGTTCCAGTGCCACTAATTTATCCCAAAAATTCTCTCAAGCCTTAAGCCAAGTTGTAAGTTACGATGCCTCGAAGAATGAATTGAAGTTACTCGATAGCAATAATAGCGCGGTGATTAAATTTAAAAATCTTAAATAGATATAAATTAGCCCTCATGTGAGGGCTTTTTGTGTCTATTCCTATCAGGACTTTACAAAACGAGCTCTCTATAGGGCTTGTTTTTTTTAATCAATAACTTACAGCGCTACTATTTTACTAAAATTTTAGATAACAACTTTAAATTTCGCCCCTTTGATGCTGCCAAAATCAAACTTTGATTCTGAGGAACAATCGTCCATTTTTGGTTATTACCACTACCACAACCATACATCGTAATTTCACCCCGCCCATCCGCACTTGGCGTCCAGCCTCCATAGAGATCTAAACAGCTATTGCCTTGGCGTAACTGTTGTGTATCACCATTTACTGTAACGCCCCATAGTTGCCCCTGTAAATCATTATTACACGATGTAAGTGCTCTAGAAGTGGTTAAACATAGATCTGGATACTGTTGGTTATGAAGCTTACCCACTGCATCATGAATCCACATTGTAGATGGCTCTCCCGTACACCCATTTTTACCACTCATATAAACATTCAGCTTACCTGTATTAAGGCTCTCTACTTTCAGACAGCTATTCCCCATTTTTGGCATAACTAACATGTTCGCATTTGCTAATGGGACATCCGCATTTAAGCCAAGTTCATTTACGAAATTATGGAAAGCTTCCAATGCTTCTGCATTACCACTATCCAAGTCGGCATGATAAACATTAACCCAACGGTTCAAACGATAAATTTTAATTTGTTGCTGTGTATAACGTACCATTTCAGTTTGAGCCTCTGGCGAAAGCTCATCTTTAAAATTACGATATGAATCATAAAACAATCTAAATGCAGGCAATAAACTTACCACTTCTTTACCTTTATTTTGTATAAAGGCTTGTTCCAGTTACGGCATTTCAATATGTCTTAAAGCGGAGTAAGTATCTTGCTGACCAATACTGACATAAGGCGACATCGCTTCAGTCGCTACAGGAATATTAATACTTGAGAGTTTAACTGCCTGCTCATTTACTTTTTGACAATATAAATCAACAGATTGTGGCTGATCACTTTGCGCCAAATTGATATGGAATTTATTTGCATTACCATTCATACGCTGTGGTGCTAAGGCAATATTCTGTGAACCATTTAGATACTGTACACTCAACCAGCAATTTGCAGCTGTACCTACATTGGCTTGTGGCAAGTTAAATACATTACCCCAGTTACCACGTGCCGCAGGATAAATTAATCCTTTTTGATTTACAGGATCATATCCTCCCAAGATCGTATAAACAGGTACACTGAATAAGCGTGGTTTTAAATAATTACCATCTGTACTGTTATACCAAACATTACCTGACTGAGGAACTTTAGGTTGAGACACCTCCATCATCCTCGTCACTGCATTCCACTTTTTATAACCTGTAGCTGAGTCAGCAGCCCAATTATAACGATCAAAAGCAGGTTGAATTTTTTGTTGGGTGCTATAACCGGTGTAATGGGTATATCGTGAAATCGAACTTGCGGATGAACCACCTGACATTGCATCCCAGCCATAGGCATATTTGTCTTGGAAATTAGGTACGCCATTTGTACCGTCCCCTAAATTAGTTGCTCCCCAATTTAGATTTCCACGCATTTTATTTCTAAATGCAATATATCCCCAACCACTGTCTGCATGATGTGCAGCCAAAAACATGTTATTTCCAACTGAACCTGGGTAATGACCCAAACCATAATGATGTCCAATCTCATGACTAAATTCATTACCCACCGAGTCAATGAGCGTTAAAATTCCATTACCACCACTGAGTCCATGATTTGATTGACCATTACTGTAATTGCCACGAGCATGATGAATAACAACGCTTTGAGTTAATTGTGGTTGCTCCTGACTCTGCATTGATGAGCTTGTCACACCCCAGTTTGCAAGATTAATCCCTACACTAAAGGTTGATTTTGCAGTATTTTCACGCATATCACCTTCATATACTCCACCCGTGGTTGCACTGGCTACATCATAAATTACGCCACTTGCAACCATGACCTTTTCAAGCTTCATATCCTCATATTTACTGACAATCATATGTGCTGCTGGAATCGTCTGAAAATAATCTGTCCCTGCCTTTTCAGGTTCAAGCAACATATAATGACCCGTTGATTTAGGCGGATCAGTGAGCAAACCTAATCGGATACTTTGAACGACCAGCTCTCCGGGCACTGCAAAATCAATATCCTCAGAACGTAAATCACCACTCTTATTACTTGCCGGATCAATGATTCGGATAGATAAACCTGTACGAACCTCATCCCAATTTAACGCAGCTGTCCATGCTCGTTTTGAAAACTGAACCCGCGGACGATCATCAGCATTAGATTGGTCTGAAAATGAAATACGAGATGGCTCTTTGAGTCGAATGGTCCGAATAAGCTGATGACCCAAATATATTTCAGCATTTAAACTTTCTAGATTGCCCATTTCTGATGTTGGTGTCACCAAAAGTAGCGCATCTTTCTCAGTGGTTAACCTTGGCAAATATTCTTGTTCATTGTTTTTAGGGTTGACCACATGGCTTTGTGCAAATTGTACCATCGCTGAAAAACTACCATTTAAGTCATTTCTAATTTGACGATTAAATCCGAACTTATTTAAATCAAAAAAACCTAAGATAGATTCTTCTATAACATCTTTTTTAGGTTCTGGATATTTTGAAATAAATGGCGGGATAACCGGTGTACTCGGCTCAATTGGTGTCGAAGGAATACTCGTATCTGGCTTAACAGGTGTGCTCGGTCCAATCGGCGTCGAAGGGATACTTGTATCTGGCTTAACAGGTGTGCTCGGTCCAATCGGTGTCCAAGAAATACTCGTATCCGGGTTAATTGGCGTACTTGGTCCGATCGGTGTTGACGGAATACTCGTATCTGGTGTTTCTGGCGTACCATCCCCGGGTAATTCATTCGTACCGTCCCCTGGGAGTTCATTGGTACCATCCTCAGGAACTTTATTTGGAATATTCCCTTCAGAACTACCAGACCCACCACCACATGCCATAAGCATTATAGATAAGGTACATAAAGTTAAGTATTTAAACCGTAACCGCATCACACTTCCACCCCAATATCACCACAACTCTCCAAAAAAATAAAAATTATGTGACTGAATTAAAACCATATTAATCAGTAATTTATACTAACTTATAGAAATAATATATTAAAATACCAAGGCCAGCCATTAGAAAATATGCAAAGTACAGCTCGAAAAAATTGTATTTCCTGGGCTTATTATTCAGTTTTTGCAATAAAATGAGAGCGAGATAGAACATTTATTTATATAAAATATTTAAATGTATGACGCATTTTTTTAAAAGTCAGCGTATATAACACCAACGTCAATTTAGTTAGTGCCAATACTGATCAGATATTTAAAATTACAGCAGATAACATGGATTTATCATTTTTTAAATGCAAAGCTTCATGAAGAAATTTTTAATGTGAGCAAATTTTTTCTTCTTCTAAATATGTATTTTATTTTTCTATTTTTTATTTTTCTAATTCCTGAAACTCTCGAATCGAAAGCTCATTGACTTTACCGCGCCAAATCCATTTAAGTTTTGATTCTAAAAACTCGTCACCTTCAAACCAGACAAATAAACCTTCCATCATTTGAGGCCAGTCTTCTCGACTAATGGTATTACGCCCCGAAATCACAGCAATGATTGCCGCTAAAATCGTATCGTGGCTCACTGCCAAACTTAGACCAAAATGATCTTGTGGATGGGTGTTATAAATAAGTTCTAATACGTCTACTACGCCCGTAATCGGATGTTTCATTCCCGGCAAGGCATTATTAACAAAACTATTAATGAAGCCTAAAGCGCCCTGTTTTATAAAATATGGACCTGCCTGTTTAATATCCAGCACAAAACTTCCCGGTTCAACCAACAAGCCTTGCTCGACAATTTCAATACAATGTGTATTCTGCGCAAGTGTACTAGAATCTGCACCTTGAATCATTAAAACTGCTGTATCGACACAACGTTGAATGGGGCTTGAAATACAGTGTTGAATACTACGGTCTGTATTTTCAATTAAATAAGTTCCCCACGCCTGTGCCAAATCGCGACCTTGTGAGGTTAACTGCAAATCGTAGCCAGCCAAACCCTGCCCAGCCACTACTTCACGAATAGAATGCCGAGTAAATAAAGTTACAGGTGTTTTTGCATCGGGCAACAAATCAATTGCCTTGAGCATACTTGCAGGGAGTAGGTCTAGCGCCATGATGCAGCCAAAGATTAAACATGGTTCGGTACACTATAACATGTTAAAACATCACCTCAATACATGTTCGCCATAAGTCCTAGAGCACGGAATGCCAATTTTTTTATTTCAATATTCTTAAAGGCAATAAAGCCGCCGTTCAACAAATTATCTCGCTGATTGTATAAAAAAGGACGGCCTTGCAAATCTACCAATCCACCACCAATCCGCTCCAGTAAACATTGACCTGCGCTGGTATCCCACTCGCTCGTTGGATGGAAGCGTGGATAGATATCGACCTTTCCTTCAAGCATCATACAAAATTTATAAGCACTCCCTGCCTTGAACTCAACAATCTCAACTTCATGTCTTAATATTTCCAAGTATTCACCATATTTTGACCGACCTTGGCTACTTTGACTTAAACCCACTTTAATCGCTGCGCCAGGTTCATCTTCTGCATATTCTAGCCATTGTCCGGTTTGAGTCTCAAATTTCAACGGTAGACCTTGCTTCGGACAAATATAAAGGCTCTGCTCAGCAGGAATTGCCAATATCGCAAAAGTAGTATCTGCGCCTTCCACCAAACTTAAGTTAATGGTAAATTCAGGGCGTTTATGCAGAAACTCTTTGGTTCCATCTAAAGGATCAAGCAACCAGAATTTTTGCCATTGCTTACGATCGGTATGGCCCCCTTCTTCTGACAATACAGGGATCTGTGGAAAACTTTTTTGTAATGCTGTGGTGATAAAGTCATTGACCCGATAATCAGCTTGGGTCACAGGTGAATTGTCACTTTTCTGCTCGATATCGAAAGCCTCACCTGCACAATAGGCCTGATATTCCACTCGCAAAATTTCACATGCCTGTGTCACAATAGGGATAAGCTGTAAAATTAAAGCATCTTGTGGTGCTGTTGTTATTTTGAACATAGATTACCTATATATGCCGAATTACTCAGAAAAACCGACCATCATCTTTGATATGGATGGCACGCTCCTTGACCTTGCTTATGATGATTTCATCTGGAATCATCAACTTCCCATTCGCTATTCGGCCACGCATGGCTGCACGCTCGAACAAAGCACTGAATCGTTATTTCAGTTCTATCAGCAACATAATCATACCTTAAATTGGTACTCAACCCGGTTCTGGAGCGCAAAAGTTGGGGTCGACACCTTGGCACTGCAACATGAATTTAAACATAAAGTTGCGCTGCGTGCAGGCTGCTTAGAGTTACTCGATTATCTCAAAAGCAATGGCTATGCTTGCTGGATTGCCACCAACGCAGATTGCGAAGGCTTAAAGTTTAAACTGGAACAAACCCAACTGGCCGATTATTTTCATGTGATGATCAGCAGTGAAAGTATCGGTTACGCCAAAGAGTCGATCGAATTCTGGCAAAAACTACAAGCACTTCATCCCTTCCAAATCAATCAAGCCTATTTTATAGATGACACAGAAAAAGTACTCAACAGTGCAAAAAAATTTGGTATTGGCAATTTAATTACCATTGCACAGCCCTCATCTAAAGGAAAGATGCGGACTGAAAGTCCTTATGCTATTTTACAAGACTTAACCGATTTAATCGTTGTGTTAGAACAAGCTGAGGATCAGAAAAAATATGCCTAATCCCTCTCAACAAAACACTGTTGAAAGTATGCGTGTTGACAAATGGCTGTGGGCGGCACGTTTTTTTAAAACCCGTTCCCTATCTAAAGCTGCTATTGAAGGCGGGAAAGTCCACCATAATGGTGAACGCGTAAAAGTTTCCAAAGAAATTCGCGTGGGAATGGAACTGACCATTCTGCAAGGTTTTGATCGGAAAACCATTCTGATCAAAGCCTTGTCAGCAAACCGTGGTGCAGCCCCGATTGCACAACAACTTTATGATGAAACTGAAGTTAGTGTTGCACGACGAGAGTTGCTTACAACACAAAGAAAGTTGCATAATCTAGCCCGACCTGAACATCGGCCAAGTAAAAAAGATCGCCGACTAATCAGCAAATTCAAACAAGATAATGATCAACAGTTTGGCCAGGACTGGTCATACAGCGATGATTAATTTAAGCGTCATATTCTGTCGTACTCGACCGGATTGATATAGAACATAAAGAATGAATCTGTCACTATACTTGGGTGGAACACGTTTTAAAGTAACTCATCCACTTAAGTTAATATTTTTGTGACATCGTTTTGAGGTTGTGAGATGGATGATAATAAAAGTAAGGCGCTAAATGCTGCCCTAAGCCAAATTGAAAAACAATTTGGTAAAAACACAGTTATGCGTCTTGGTGATAATACCGTACTGGCTGTTGAAGCGGTGTCTACAGGTTCTTTAACACTGGACATTGCCTTGGGTATTGGTGGCTTACCGAAAGGTCGTATCGTAGAAATCTACGGGCCTGAATCTTCGGGTAAAACCACGATGACTCTGCAAGCGATTGCACAATGTCAAAAAGCGGGTGGTACTTGTGCCTTCATCGATGCCGAACATGCGCTTGATCCTCAATATGCACGCAAGCTGGGTGTAGACCTTGACAACCTGTTGGTTTCTCAGCCAGACAATGGTGAACAGGCACTTGAAATTGCAGACATGCTGGTTCGCTCAGGTGCGGTTGACATGATCGTTGTCGATTCCGTGGCTGCATTGACCCCTCGCGCAGAAATTGAAGGCGAGATGGGTGATTCACATATGGGCTTACAAGCACGTTTGATGAGTCAGGCATTACGTAAAATTACCGGTAATGCAAAACGCTCTAATTGTATGGTCATCTTCATTAACCAGATTCGTATGAAGATTGGTGTGATGTTCGGTAGCCCTGAAACCACAACGGGTGGTAATGCACTTAAATTCTACGCTTCAATACGTCTCGATATCCGTCGTATTGGTCAAGTGAAAGAAGGCGATGAAATTGTCGGTTCTGAAACACGTGTTAAAGTCGTGAAGAACAAAATGGCACCTCCGTTCAGAGAAGCATTATTCCAGATTTTGTATGGTAAAGGCGTGAATCAGCTGGGTGAACTGGTTGATCTTGCAGTTGCGCAAGAGCTGGTTCAAAAAGCAGGTGCGTGGTATTCATATCAAGGTAATAAAATTGGTCAGGGTAAAAATAATGTTATCCGCCATTTAGAGGAAAATCCTCAAATTGCACAGGAACTTGATCGACTTATTCGTGAAAAGCTGTTAACCCCTGTGACCAAACCAATTGAAGAAAAAGATGAAGAAGAACCAGACTTGCTCGATGCTTAAATAGCATGATGTTAAAGTCGAATTTTTCGAGTTAAACTGTAAAACGCCCTACGGGGCGTTTTTTATTTGATGTGATCGATACACGATATGAGTAATCCTAAATTTCCAAAAATGCTTAACTATGAAGCCATCAAGCAACAATTTGATGATTCATCGACAGAGTCAACAGCAGCATTATCCGCCCCCATAGAATCAGAAGCATTACATTTTGAAGATGACCCACAGCCCAAGCCTAAAGGTCTTACAGGCTCGCGCTTACGCTCTTATGCCTTTGCCATACTGACACGCAGAGAATATTCAAAAGCCGACCTGATTGAGAAGCTTGCGCTATATGCCATGGATCGTGATGAGGTATTGAAGCTGGTCGATGAGTTAGCAAAAGAAAATTATCAAAGTGACCAACGCGTGGCAGAAATTATGCTGTCTAGCCAAAAACGTAAAGGCAAAGGTCCAAACCGTATTAAGTTGGCATTAAAATCAAAAAAAATTGACGCCAGTTTAATTCAGGAAGAATTAAAAGAAACCGATTGGAATGAACAGGCTTATCAACTGAAAGTAAAAAAATATGGCACAAAAGTAGAAAAAGAGCCAAAACTTAAAGCAAAACAGATTCGCTTTTTAATGTATCGGGGGTTTGAAATGGATGCGATTATCAAAGCAATTACAAGAAAAGAAGATGAGTTTTAAGAGAACAATACAATAAGAATTATTATTTTAGAAACTGGTGGCAACCCCACTAGCAAAACTTCGGCACATCATAGTTCTGTTACCGTTGCTACCTTCCGGTCCTGGCGGGGTTCACAGAGTACAATTGCGAAGCCACCAGCGGGGCTACCATTGCAAGATCAGAGTATAGAGATTTTTATTTAACTTGCAAGCCTTGCAACGACTTTTCGTGCCACATCGCTTTTGTTTGATTATTAAAAAAACAATCTTGATTAAAAACAGCATTTTTTTATATTTTTTATCAAGGCTATCAATTACTTTAAACCTACGACAAGTTTGTAAATGCATATTGCATTTCACCGCATGGACGTTTTTAATGTGTTCAGATCTTTTAAATAGGTACATTCTAAATATTGCAAATTTTGAATATACCTAAGAATACGACATGGATATTTTTATGATGCTCAAACAGCATGTTTTATGTGCCCTCGCCTTATTTGGTTCAGTTTCTCTCTATGCCAACATTCCAATTGAATCTCGTGGTTTAAGTCAAAACCCTGTTGAGCCGAGCGCTAACAGCGTCGCAATTAATTCTGGTGCTGCAACTGCCAATGTACCGACCAATCTGAACTGGCAAATCATGCAGAAAAACCAGCAATTAGAAAATGATATTCGTGCCTTACGCGGCAAAATTGAAGAACAGGACAATGAAATTGACAAGCTTAAACATGAACTCACCAATCGCTATACTGATCTGGATCAGCGCCTAGAACTTTTGCAGCAAAAAGTAGATCCGGAAAGCGCAACCTCAGAGGAGGATAATCAACAAGATACCTCTCCCAGCACCGCAAATAGCCCAACCGTAGTCACAGCAAAGACAACGACTACACTACCAGCAGCAAAGACTACAAATACACAAGCAACACCACCCACTAGTGCTCAACAGTCTTCAGCTGAAATGGATAAAGCAGCTTATACGGTTGCTTTAGATGCCTATAAACAAGGTGGTGCGAAAAAAGCCATTGCACCGATGAAAAACTTTATTAAAAATAATCCCAACAGTGTTTATATTAGTAATGCTTATTTCTGGTTGGCAGAATTCAATTTAGCCATTGAACCGACCAATTATGCTGAAGCAAAAAAGAATTACAACATTGTAATCAATCAATATCCAAATTCGGCCAAGGCTTCACTTGCCCTCTATCAACTGCATAATATTGCTAAAGATGTAGATCGTAATACAGCACTGGCCAATCAACTTAAAACCAAGCTAATCAAAGATTACCCAAAGTCGGAAGAAGCGGGTTATTTCAAAAAATAAGAATACAAAAAAAGACACCATAGAAGGTGTCTTTTTTATTTAGTAGCATGTTTAATTAACGAACAATACCACGCTTCGATTGTTCCAAAGAATCAATCAGCAACTGAACTTCAGGAACTTCAGGCAGGATTTCCGCACGAATCTGTTGAATCGCCTGTTCGGTGGTTAAACCTTCCTTGTAAATCAATTTAAATCCTTGACGCAGTCCTTGGATCACATTCTTAGACCAACCTTTACGACGCATACCTTCTACATTCATTGCAAATGCATGCGCTGGATTACCTGAAACCATCACATAAGCAGGAACATCTTTCAAAATTAACGAAGCACCGCCAATCATGCTGAAAGAATCGATCTTGCAGAATTGATGAATCCCGGAGTTGCCACCCACTACCACATAATCGCCGACATGAACATGTCCAGCAACACCGACATTATTGGCAAAAATATTATAATCGCCCACCACACAGTCATGTGCAATATGGGTATTCACCATCAATAAATTATGGCTACCAATTTTAGTGATGCCCTGATCTTGAGTCGTACCACGGTGTAAACTGCAATGTTCACGAATTGAGTTGTGATCACCAATTTCAAGCCAGGTTTCTTCGCCAGCATATTTTAAATCCTGACATACTTCACCCACACTCGCAAATTGGAATATTTCGTTGTTTTTCCCAATGCGAGTATAGCCACCTATAACTACATGTGAATGTAGCTTAGTGCCTTCACCAATGCTGACCTGTGGCCCAATAATACAATAAGGACCAATTTGTACATCTGCAGCAATCACTGCAGATGAGTCAATAATGGCGGTTGGGTGAATTAAATCGTTATTACTCATGCCTGCTCTATTTTCTGATGCGAAACTATAATTTCCGCGGTAGTTGCTACAACGCCATCAACAGTGGCTATACAATTATATTTGTAAATGCCACGTTTATGCATAACCAACTCTGATTTTAATACGAGTTGATCACCAGCAACGACTTGTTTTTTAAAACGAACCTTTTCAGCGCCCGCAAAAAGAAACAATGAACCGGGCCCTGGTTTTTCATTATTCATGATAAAACCAAGTATACCAGAGACTTGAGCTAATGCCTCAACAATCAGCACTCCAGGCATAATTGGATAACCTGGGAAATGTCCCTGTAAAAACTCTTCGTTGATCGAAACATTTTTATAACCAACAATACCATTATCAGTCACATCAACGACTCGATCGACCAATAAAAATGGATAGCGGTGAGGTAAATATTCACGAATTTGTTGAATGTGCATTGGCAATTCAGGCTTCGTAAATGCAGGAGTATTCGACTCAGTCATCATATTCTATTTACGCTTAAAAGTTGATTCAAGGGACTCTATTTGAGCCTGTATATGATCAAGCCGTTTCACCAGTTGGGTCAATGGCACATCTGCTAATTGTTTAAAGCGTACAGCAGCGCGTTTCCAGTGCAAACTTTCCAGTATGGGTGTGCCAGAAGAATAGCTACCCGCCTCAGAAATATTTTTTGTGACCATTGACATGCCGGTAATTGTAACATTATCCGTAATATTGATGTGACCTACCACTCCGACTGCACCTGCAAATACACAGTTTTTGCCAATTGTGGTACTCCCTGCAATACCGCATTTTGCTGCAATTGCTGTATTGGCGCCAATCTTAACGTTATGCGCAATTTGCACAAGGTTATCAATAATCACGCCATCTTCAAGAATTGTGTCGTCTAATGCGCCACGATCAATACTACAATTTGATCCAATTCGGACGTCATTCCCAATTTTAACCGAGCCTAATTGTGCAATACGATGCCATTTGCCTTGATAAGGGGCAAAGCCAAAACCTTCTCCACCAATCACACTGTTAGCATGAATACGTACTCGACTGCCCACTTTAGTTTCACCGGTTAAAGTGACGTGTGAATCAATAAAACATTGTTTGCCGATTTCTACATCATCATCGATTTTAACGTGGGATTGAATGACGGTTTCATCGCCCACCACACAATTTTCACCGATCACCACATAATGTCCAATATAGGCACTATCAGCAATCATTGCAGACGAATGAATTTTAGCTGTACTTTCGATACCCTGCCCGGTATGTTTTTTTTCAAAGACATGCGTCAAAATTGCGAAAGCAAGATAAGGATTATCGACAATAATAAAATTATTATGCGTATCTAACTGGGATTTTAAAGCTGCAGTGACAATGAGTGCACCTGCTTTTGAGGCACGTGCATGATCTAAATATTTTTCCGCATTTACAAATGCAATATGTTTGGCTTGAGCGACATCTAAGCTTGCCAATCCTTCTAAAGTTAAATCAGGTTGACCGACATACTCACCTTGTACAAGGTGAGCAAGATCTTCTAAGCGAAATTGTCTAGGATTCATTGATTACTTAATAATATTGACCTTTTGAATCATTTTATCAGTTAAATCATATTTAGGGTCATAGGCAAGCGCTGAATTTTTATTTAAAACAATATCTAAATTATTCTCTTTACGCAATTGTTCAGCAGCTTGCTTCACACGCGCATCAAAAACAGTGCGGATTTGTTGAATGGAGCTTTGCACACTACCCTGCACGGATTGTTGTAATTGATTCAACTCTTGAAACTTGGCTTGATACTGTGCCGACAGTTTTTGCTTTTCTGCATCAGTAAATTTGGTGTTGGATTGTGCTCGTTGCTGTAATACTTCAAGCTCTTTAGACAGTTGCTCAATTTTAGTGGTTTGTGGCTGAATTTTTTGCTGTACAGCGGTGTTTTGTTGTTTTAAATAACTACTATTTTCCACCAGACGTTCTAAATCAATCACCCCATAACCGGCCTGCGTCAAAGAGCTCATGCTTGCCAAAGCGATACCCATCGCCATCATCATTTTTTTCATCATTTTCTCTTTAAGTTTGGTTGTGTCAATACATCCAATAATGTATTAACACAACCTGAATTATTCTTAGGCAATTTTAGAATGTACGGCCAATTTCAAACTGGATATTTTTAGTTTGATCACCCGGTTTATCATTTAATGGGTATGCATAGCTGAGTGAAAGGGGACCAATCATGGTAATCCAGGTAAAGCCAACGCCAACGCTGTAACGGAAGTTGTCAGCATCAAAACCAAAATTGTCTTCACAATATTGTTTAGCATCAACTCCAGCATTGCCATTTAAATATAAGCTTCCATTAGGAACACTACATTGGGTATCAAATACCTGTGCCCCTTCAGCAAAGACTACTGGTCGAACCTGACGCGTCCAGTCTCCTTTAAATGGTAATGGTAATGCGAGTTCTGCACCGAATTGTACTAGAGCATTACCACCCACTTCTTCAGGATCATAGTCCTTAGTTCTAGTCTCATTATATGTTACACCCGGATATTTCGGACCCAAGGTACTGTTGTCATAGCCACGAACTGAACCAAAACCACCTGCATAGAAGTTTTTATAGAAAGGTAAATCATTACCGTACCCTAACTTACCATAGCCACGAAGCACAAAGTCATATGGCAATGGCAAGAATGCTTGCGCATCATAGGTCAGTTTTTGATATTCAACTTCACTGCCTGGTAATGCAATTTCACCATTCACACGATGTGACATACCTGAGGTCGGGAAAACAGGACGGTTTAAAGTATTATAAGACCAACCTAAATTTAAATTATAGGTTAAAAAATCACCATTAAATTCATTATCAAATGGAACTTCTGCTCCCGCTGGGCAAGTAGGTATACCTGTTGTTGGATCTGGGATAAGTGTGACACTACACCTTGTACCTGAACCAGTAGCTTTACCACCATTCGCTAATAAATAATCTCGAACATAAGTCGAAACATATGGACCTGTGGTGACGTCAGTTTGGTCAATATTTAGACCTGCACTGATGCTTTGGTTCTCATCAATTGGATATCCAAAGTTAATACCACCACCAAAACTGTCCGTCACGTAGTTGTTGACGTTATAGTCGTCATTCAACTTGGTTTTACGGTAATACATGTTATAACCACGACGTACACCGTCAATGGTGAAGTACGGATCAGTCACACTTAAATTATAATAGTCTTGCGTTTCTGAACGAGACAAATCGATAGATACACTATTACCTGTACCCAAGAAATTAGTCTGACTTAAACCCGCCTGGAAGGTTATACCACCACTTTGTGAGAAACCTACAGCCAGGGTACTTGTTCCAGAATGTTGCTCTTCAACATTGATATTTAAATCAACCTGATCCGGTACATTAGGAATACGGGCAGGTTTAATATCTACAGTTTTGAAGAAACCGGTCCGTTCCAGACGAACTTTAGACAAATCAATTTTTTCATTGCTTGCTAATGCGCCTTCCATTTGACGCATTTCACGACGTAATACTTCATCCGCAGTTTTGGTATTACCGGTGAAGTTAATACGACGTACCGTCACTTGTTGACCTGGATTAATATAGTAATTCAAATTAACCAGTTTGTTTTCTTCATTAATTTCAGGAACCATGTTCACTTCGGCATAGTAATAACCTGCATTACCATACTTACGAAGTAAAAGCTGTTTGACTGCATTTACTTTTTCTTGAGAGTAAGTCTCACCATCTTTATAAATTTGCAGCGCTTTCAATTCTTCTGGTTTATAAAGTGCATCACCCAGAAACTTGGTCTCACCAAATTTAAACTGTTCACCCTCTTCTACAGCGACTTCAACAAAGATATTCTTTTTATCTTCACTCAGGTTCAAGCTGGAGTTAGTAATATTAAAATTGATATAACCTTTGTTTAAATACAATGCGCGCAAAGCTTCCAGGCTGGCAGCCATCTTCTCTCGTGCATAACGATCGTTACGGGTAACAATCGAACTCCAGCTACTTTCTTTAACTGCAAAAGCTTGCTTGATCTCGCTTTCTTTAAAAACAGTATTGCCAATAATATTGATGTCAACAACTTTAGCTGCTTTACCTTCCACAAACTCGATGGTTAGATCAACTCGGTTGTTTGGTCTAGCGACTGTTTTAACACTTACATCTGCGTCATAACGGCCTTGCTGCATATATTGTTGTTCAAGTTCGGTTTCAATGGTTTGCAGGGCAGATTTTTTCAAAACCTCACCTTCGGCAATACCCATTTTTTTCAGCCCATCTTCAAGGGCTTCTTTAGGAATCAGTTTATTCCCTTTAAACTCCACCTTGGAGATCAGTGGACGTTCAACCACGGTAAAAATGAGCGTATCCGATTCTCTTGATGCTTTGATATCATCAAACAAGCCCGTGGCATATAAAGCACGAATCGAATTTGCAATAGTCGTATCATCGACACGATCGCCAGCATTGACCGGCAACATCCCATAGACATTTGTTGGCGTTAAACGAACAAGCCCGTCAATTTTGATATCGCGGACAATGAATTCATCTGCTGCATATACTTGTTGTACTGCTGCCATTGCACTAATGAGCGCCAAAGGCATAAATAAATGTGTGTGCTGCATGCCAGTCTTTTCCGATGTTAATTTATTTCGAATCTGCGTTGTTATAAACGCATGAAGTCATTGAATAATGCCAGGAGCATCATGCTGCCGAGCAGTACCATACCAATTTTCAAACCAACCAATTGTATTTGTTCAGAAACAGGTTTACCACGAATCAGCTCAATAAAATAGTAAACTAAATGTCCACCATCCAGCATAGGAATCGGTAATAAATTTAAAATACCTAAACTTACGCTCATTAGAGCCATAAAAGAGATAAAGGTCTGCCAACCCATTTCCGCACTTTGTCCTGCCACTTTGGCAATGGTGATTGGACCGGATAGATTATCCAGGCCAATTAAACCACGAAACATTTTGACGATCGAGTTCAAAATCATACCTGAAATTTGACCCGTTTTATCAACCGCCATCACAAATGCTTCAGTCGGACTATATTGAATCATTTGTTTGTAATCTGCAGGAATATTTATTTTCCCGGGGATATTCTGTACACCCAACACACCTGAAACATTACCCATGTTGTCACGTTTACCCTGTGGCATCACCTGTAAATGTAGCAATTGATTTTGACGTAAAATATCTATTTTTAACATTTTTTCTGGTGAAGCCTGAACAACTTGAACCACATCGAACCAATCATTCATTTTCACCCCATCAATCGCAATAATTTTATCGCCTTCTTTCATCCCTTGACGAATCGCTGCACCATCTTCACTGAGTTTAGTAGCAATAGCAGGAATATTGGGGCGATATGGCATAAAGCCTAAACTATCTAAAGCAGATTGATTTTGATTCTTTAAGAAATCGTGAATGGGTAACTGGAAGGTTTTGACTTGCCCCTCACGTTCTGCCTGAATTTGGATTGAACCTGTTTCACCAACACGATCGACCAAAGCAAAATTCAATTTTTCCCAGGTAGGTGTTTCAGTACCATCCACTGTAGTAATTTTGTCACCAATCTGCATTTGAACAGTTGCAGCAGGTGAATTCGGTAACACTTTACCCACACGGGTATTGAGTTGTTCTTGCGATGGGATAAATAAAATCCAGAATAAAACCACAGCAAAAGCTAAATTAATGAGTGGACCTGCGGCTACAATGGCGATCCGCTTCCAAGGATGCTGACGGTTAAATGCTTGGGGTAAATCTTGTTCAGCAACATTGCCTTCACGCTCATCCAACATTTTTACATAGCCACCTAATGGCAATGCAGAAAGCTGATATTGAATACCAGACTTCTTAGACGTCCATTTCAGCAATGTTGGCCCAAAACCAATGGAATAGACTAAAACTTTCACCCCAAGTTTACGTGCAACAATATAATGTCCAAACTCATGGATCGCGATAAGCGGTCCAAGTAAGAGAATGGCTGCCACAACAATAAACAAGGCACTCATGCTTTAGTTTCCTTTACTGATGACAATTTGCTGGGCTACAGAACGAGCAAGCTTGTCAACTTGTAAAATAAGTTCAATCGATTCCGCAGCACCACTTTCAACCTGATTCAAGGTTTGTTCAACCACTTGAGGAATTTCAGTAAAGCCAATGCTACTTTTTAAAAATGCTGCAACAGCAATCTCATTCGCAGCATTTAAAATTGCGGGTGCCAGCCCCCCACTTTGCATTGCTTGTCGAGCCAACTTCAATGCAGGGAAACGTGCAGTATCAGGTTCTTGAAAATCTAGCTGATGATTCATAAACAGGTCAAGTGCAGGCACATGGGTTTGAATACGTTCAGGCCATGCCAGCGCATGTGCAATTGGGGTACACATATCAGGATTACCCATCTGCGCCAAAGTCGAACCATCCACGTATTGAACCATAGAGTGAATAATACTCTGCGGATGAACCACCACTGTTACAAACTGTTCTGAAATTGCAAAGAGATGACAGGCTTCAATGAGTTCCAAGCCTTTATTCATTAAAGTTGCAGAATCGACAGAAATTTTTTGTCCCATCGACCAATTCGGGTGCTTGCACGCTTGTGCAGGCGTCACACTGTTTAATTGTTCTAGACTATGCTTTAAAAAAGGACCGCCAGAGGCTGTAAGCAAAATACGTGACACACCTTGTTTGGGTTGGCCATTTCTTTTAGTCTGAAAATAATTCTGAGGCAAGCATTGGAAAATAGCGTTATGTTCCGAGTCCACAGGAAGCAGTTCTGCATGATAATCATGCGCAGCTTGCATCATGAGTTCACCCGACATCACCAGTGCTTCTTTATTTGCCAATAGAACCCGCTTACCAGCTTTAACCGCTGCCAGTGTAGGCAATAAACCTGCCGCACCGACAATTGCCGCCATGACCACATCGACATCGGCATGTTCAGCAACAGCAATTAAACCGGCTTCATCGCTTAGAATTTCAATATGATTAATATTTTGATTTTTAAAATATTGTTTTAGTTCATTAACTTTATTGGAGGGAACAACCACGATTTTCGGTCGGTACTGTTTGCATATTTCAACAAGTTCCGCAATCCGACTATATGCCGTGACTGCAAATACAGAATATTTTTCAGGATGTTGTTGCAGAATTTTCAGGGTACTTTGACCAATAGAACCCGTTACACCTAATATACAAACAGATTGTGACATCTATAAATCTACACCAATAAGTTTTAAAACATACATGCCTGCAGCAAAAATTGGAGCAGCAGCAAGCAATGAATCAATACGATCAAGCACCCCACCATGTCCTGGCAAAATACGACCCGAATCTTTAATTCCTGCACGACGTTTGATCATAGATTCAAACAAATCACCCAATACAGAACTAAATACTGTCACTATAGATAAAATTAAAAACAGAATATGTTGAGCTAAAGTTAAATCTAAATAAACAACTTCAACCACCACCACAATAATCATTGCAGTGAAAATACCGCCATATAAACCTTCAACCGATTTATTTGGACTGACATCTGGTGCCAGTTTTTTCTTACCCAACTTACGTCCGACAAAATAAGCACCACTATCTGCGCCCCATACCAGTAAAAACAGGTACATGAGCCACCATGGCGAGCTATGCCAAACCGAAAAAATTGCGGTAACCGCAGCAGAAATTAAAATAAAACCGATTACATTTAAGCTTGGATTATACCATCCATCATAACTTGGATACGATTTAACCCAAAAGATGCTTAAAATCCATGAAAAAATGGAAGCTGCCCAAAGTAATAGAGCGATATCATTAAAATATAAGGCCAAAGTTGCTAATGCTGCGGTCGCCAATCCATAACCCCAAGCAAAGGGTTTAATAAGATTTTTGTTTTTTCCTGGCATGAGCTTAAACCACTCATATCCTGCGACCCCTGCTGCAACAATCATCAGCACAAACATTGGATACTGAGACTGTGTAGCAAACATACAACTAAGTACGACTGCTACCAATACCAATGCGGTTATAATCCGCTCTAACATTTATTAATTCTCGATTTTCTCTTGTTGGATTTGCTCTGAAGTTTTACCAAAACGACGTTCACGACCAGCAAAAACTGCCAATGCATCATCGAATTCTTCAACAGTAAATTCAGGCCATAAGGTTTGGGTAAAATACAACTCAGCATAAGCGGCTTGCCAAAGCAAAAAATTTGACAAACGATAATCACCACCAGTGCGAATCAGTAAATCTACCGCGGGTAAATCCGCCATACTGACATGTTGCCCAAACAACTCAACATTTATATCTTCAACTGCGATTTTTTTTGCCACAGCATCTGCTGCAATTTGTTTTGCAGCCTGTGCCATATCCCACATACCACCATAACTGATGGCGATGGTCAAAGTCATGCTGTCGAACTTAGCAGTCCATTGTTCGGCTTGCAACATCAACTCACGCAAATGTGCAGTTAAACGAGAACGATCACCAATAAAACGTAAAGCAATATTGAATTGTTGCATTCGAGGCAGTTGCTCCTGGATTGTTTCTTCCAACAATGCCATGAGTAGATCAACCTCAAATTGGGGACGATTCCAGTTTTCACTAGAGAATGCAAAAACGGTTAATGCTTGAATTTTATTTTTTCTACAGTGCTCAACAATCGGATCCAGGACATTTTTCCCTTCACGGTGTCCAGCACCCTTTTGCATTTGCATTTTTTTTGCAAAACGATTGTTGCCATCCATGATGATGGCAACATGTTTTGGAAGAGGTAAACTGTCTTCTGATACAGTCATTAAATCTTAGACCTTCATCAATTCAGCTTCTTTCGCAGCAAGGCGTCGGTCTACTTCGGCAACAAATTTGTCCGTGATTTTTTGGATATCATCTGATGCACGACGATCATCATCTTCAGAAATTTCTTTTTCTTTCAATAATGCTTTGATGTCGCCCAATACATCACGACGGATGTTACGGATTGCAACTTTTGCATTTTCAGCTTCAGTACGTGCAACTTTCTGCATGTCACGACGTGTTTCTTCAGTCAGTGCAGGCATTGGAACACGAATAGCATCAGCAGTAATCGGATTTAAACCCAAACCAGCTTCACGAATCGCCTTATCAATTGCTGAAACCATTGTACGCTCAAATGGCTGCACAACCAGTGTACGAGAATCTTCAAGACCCACGTTTGCCACTTGGTTGAGAGGCACGTCAGAGCCATAGTAAGGAACCATCACCCCATTCAAGATAGATGGATGTGCGCGGCCAGTACGAACTTTAGCAAAACCATGTTCTAAAGACTCTAAAGTCTTGTTCATACGGTCTTCACTGTCTTTTTTAAGATCGTTAATCATATGATCTTCCTTACTTAATTCTAAGAGATGTAATTATTGAATAGCATGTAGTATAAAGAGCTTTCAGGCTCACGTCATTAATTGGTAACGTGAGTCCCTTCTTTTTCGCCCATAACCACTGAAAGCAATGAACCCGACTTATTCATATCGAATACTTGAAGTGGCACATTGTGGTCACGGCATAAACAGATTGCCGTTAAATCCATAATGCCCAACTTTTCATCTAGTACCTGATCAAAGGTAAGCGTTTCGTATTTTACTGCATCGTCATATTTGCTTGGATCTTTATTATATACGCCATCCACTTTAGTGGCTTTCAAGATCAGGTGGGCTTCAATTTCAATACCACGCAAGCAAGCGGCTGTATCCGTAGTGAAGAACGGATTACCCGTACCTGCAACAAATACGCACACTTCACCTTGAGTTAAATAACGAATCGCATCACGGCTTGAATAGGATTCAACGACTGCACCAATAGGCAAAGCAGACATTAAACGGGTTTTAATATTGCGACGCACCAAAGCATCACGTAATGCCAAGCCATTCATTACAGTGGCAAGCATACCCATTTGGTCACCTGTTACACGGCCAACCAAACCATCTTTTTGCAGTTGGCTACCGCGGTACAGGTTACCACCACCTACCACGATACCGACTTGCACACCCAAACCGACCAAATGTGCAATGGCTAAAGACATTTGATCAAGCACTTGTGCATCAATCCCCATGTCTTTATTTCCAGCAAGCGCCTCACCAGAAAGCTTGAGCAAAATACGTTCATAACGGGGCTTTTTTGAATCCAACATCAGGAAATCTCCGAATCTTCCAATATCTAAAATTTTATTCGTATACTTTTATGACAGATCAAGCTGCTTTAATTCGAATTAACTTTGCATATAAATCATATTCATCTGCATCGGTAATTTCGACTTCAAGCAAATCACCAGCTTTAACTTGACTCTTATCAATATCTTCAACAAAGACATTACCATCAATTTCAGGCGCATCTGCATAAGAACGTGCCACAGCCACCGGAAATTCATCTTCCAGATCGTCTACCAGTACAGTCATGGTTTGACCAATGCGTTTTTGCAGTTTGGCTGCTGAAATTTCTTGCTGTACTTGCATAAAGCGTTCGTAACGGTCTTGCTTGATTTCTTCAGGTACATGATCCGGCAGATCATTTGCTGTCGCACCTTCTACAGGGGAATAGGTAAAGCAACCTACGCGATCAAGCTGTGCTTCCTTGAGCCATTCAAGCAGAATCTGGAAATCTTCTTCAGTTTCACCCGGGAAACCCACCACGAATGTTGAACGAATCACCAGTTCAGGACATTTTTCACGCCAAAGTTTAAGGCGTTCTAATGTGTTTTCACTATGCGCCGGTCGTTTCATCAATTTTAAGATCCGCGGGCTGGCATGCTGAAAAGGAATGTCCAGATATGGCAGGATTTTACCTTGTGCCATCAAGTCAATCACCGCATCCACATGTGGATATGGATAAACGTAATGTAGGCGCACCCAGATGCCGAGTTGACCTAAGGCTTCACACATGTCGAAGAATTTGGTTTTAACCGGCTGACCGTTCCAGAAATCGAGTTTATACTTGGTGTCTAAACCATAAGCAGAAGTATCTTGAGAAATAACAAGGACTTCTTTTACGCCTGCATTTTTCAGCGCTTGTGCTTCGCTTAAAACCGAACCTACAGGACGAGAAACCAGATCACCACGCATGCTTGGAATAATACAGAATGTGCAACGATGGTTGCAGCCTTCCGATATTTTCAAATAGGCATAATGTTTAGGGGTCAAACGAATCCCTTGTTCAGGAACAAGGTCAATATATGGGTTATGCTTTGGTGGTTCAGGTACGTACTGATGTACGGCCTCCATCACTTCTTGATATGCCGCGGCACCGGTCACTTTAAGGACACTTGGGTGCATTTTACGAATTTTGTCTTCATCTTTACCCAAACAGCCAGTCACAATGACACGACCATTTGCGCTTATCGCTTCGCCAATTGCATCTAACGATTCTTGTACTGCAGATTCAATAAAACCACAGGTATTAACAACAACCAAATCAGCACCTTCATAATCTGATGCTACATCATAACCTTCAGTCTTTAACTGAGTTAAAATTCGTTCGGAATCTACCAATGCCTTAGGACAACCTAAAGAAACAAAACCGACTTTGGGGGATTTCATGAATCTGCACTCCACTATAATGCGCGTATTGTATGTCTTTTCCGATCATAAAAATAGGTAGAAAGCCGACTCTTTGCATAACGCACCAAAATACGTCCAAATTTTTATCAAATATTTTAAGCGCACCATTTTGGTTCACTAATATTTTTATTTGCTTTAATATGTTATTTAAATTCTGTACTCAAATAACAAAAAGCACATTTTTATAGCTTCAGAATTTTTATTTCCACCCTTGCTCAAAGTTGGCGTGCATTTTGCTTTATTTCGACAACATTTAACTGGTTGAATGTCCCATAACAGGGAGGAATAACAAGAGGTGCAGATACCATTGCGCTATTTTAATACAGGATACTTTCGCTAATGGATCAACCCGTCGGGATCGACTATCGCCTTTTAGTGGATAACTTAACCACCGCCATTTTACTGGTCGATAGCCAGCTGAATATTTTTTATTTAAATTCTTCTTGTGAATCTTTGTTTGACATTAGTTTGCTACGCGCGTCAGGCCAGCCTGTTTTGAATTTACTGCATATGCCGGATGATGAATTCAATACTGAAGAAGCTTTATTGAACACTTTCATCACGGGACAAAATTACACCCGCCGCGAAGCAACTATCAGTGTCAACTTTAAAGATATGCATGTGGATTATACGGTTTCACGAATAAACGATCAAAAACCGTATCACCCACTTCTACTAATAGAATTAAATCCAATCGACCGGATGTTGAAAATTTCTAAAGAAGAAAACCTGATTCAACAACATCAAGTTGCACGGCAACTGATTCGTGGTGTGGCACACGAAATTAAAAATCCTTTAGGGGGCATTCGTGGTGCAACCCAACTGCTGGCACGTAGTTTAAATGATCCTCAATATTCAGAATTTACTGATATTATTATTAGTGAAGTGGATCGCTTACGTAATCTGGCAGATACCCTGCTCGGTTCACGTCAATTACCAAGTTATGAATCAGTGAATGTACATGAGCCACTCGAACGTGTCCGTTCACTGGTTACCAATCAAACTAAAAAGAAAATCAAAATCATTCGGGACTATGATTTGTCTTTACCTGACGTCATGGCAGACCGTGATCAGCTGATTCAGGTGATGCTCAACATTAGCGTAAATGCCGTACAAGCCATGATGGAAAATAAAGAATTCTTTGTTGACCATCAACCTGAACTTATTTTGCGAACACGGATTCAACGCCTCGTTACTATTAATGGTGTGTTAAAGCGTTCTGCTGTTCGTATTGATATTGAAGACAATGGTCCAGGTGTACCAGAAGAGATTTTAGAATCGGTGTTTTATCCATTGGTCACAGGACGTGCCAAGGGCACAGGCCTTGGTTTGAGCATTGCACAAAATATTATGCACCAACATAGCGGAATGATTGAATGCCAGTCAGTTCCAGGAAAAACAGTCTTTAGCTTATATTTACCTTGGGAGTTTAACCATGTCGCGAAATAAAATATGGGTAATTGATGATGATCGCGCCATGCGCTGGGTATTGGAAAAAACATTTAAAGAAGAAGGTTTTGACGTTACCAGTTTTGAAGAAGCACAATCTGCGCTTGATCAACTGAATACAGATACACCTGATGTGATTTTGACCGATATCCGTATGCCAGGAATAGATGGTTTAACCTTTTTAGGCAAAGTCAAAACCAGTCACCCTGATCTGCCTGTCATTATTATGACCGCACATTCGGACCTGGAATCTGCGGTTTCAAGCTATCAAACCGGTGCTTTTGAATATCTGCCAAAACCCTTTGATATTGATGAAGCATTGGCATTGGTCAATCGCGCAATTTTGCATATTGCCAAGTTACAACAACAAGAATCTGCAAAAACAGCACCACCTATTCAAACCACCGAAATCATTGGTGAATCACCTGCAATGCAGGAAGTTTTCCGTGCGATTGGCCGTTTGTCACAGTCACACATTACTGTACTGATTAACGGTGAATCGGGAACTGGCAAAGAACTGGTTGCGCATGCCCTGCATCGTCATTCACCACGTAGCAGCAAGCCTTTCATTGCCTTAAACATGGCCGCCATTCCTAAGGACCTGATTGAAACTGAACTTTTCGGTCATGAAAAAGGCGCGTTTACTGGAGCCAACTCACAACGTCAAGGTCGTTTTGAACAAGCCAACGGCGGTACGCTATTTTTAGATGAAATCGGTGATATGCCCTTTGAAACCCAAACACGTTTACTGCGTGTTTTGGCAGATGGTGAATTCTATCGGGTGGGCGGACATATTCCGGTAAAGGTTGATGTGCGTATTGTTGCAGCAACGCATCAAGACCTGGAAAAGCTGGTGCATGATGGCCGCTTCCGTGAAGACTTGTATCATCGCCTGAACGTGATTCGTATTCATATTCCAAAACTGGCCCATCGTAGTGAAGACATTCCGATGTTGGCGCAGCATTTCTTGGCACGTGCAGGTAAAGAATTAGGGGTGAATCCTAAAATCTTGCGTCCTGAAACCCAAGAGTATATGCAACAATTACCTTGGCAAGGCAACGTCCGTCAGCTAGAAAACACCTGCCGCTGGCTTACCGTCATGATTACCGGACGTGAAGTTTATCCTGAGGATTTACCAGCTGAATTAAAACAGATTCCCATTCAACGCTCTGGTGATGAGGCGCAACCGCACAATACTTCTGATCGTGTTTCGCTGCATCATTGGGATGAATTACTGGCGCAATGGGCGATCCAAAAGCTTAAAAATGGCGAAATGAAGATTCTGGACATTGCTACCCCCATGTTCGAGCGTACTTTAATTACTGCCGCTTTACAGCAAACCCGTGGTCGCAAACGTCATGCCGCTGAATTACTCGGTTGGGGACGTAATACCTTGACTCGCAAGCTGAAAGAATTAGGAATGGACACCGCAGATGAGGATATTGAAGAAGAAGTTATCGAAAACTAAATTCCTTCTACTTCCCTAAAAATAAAAGCCTCTTCAAGATAATGCCAGTCAGTTAAAAATTGACTGGCATTATCTTTTATAATTATGGAGATTCATTCGATAGATATAAACGCCATTCACAATCCACCAGATGTTAGTAAGCTATTGTCTTTTCAATAAAAGATTAAGAAATACAAATTAAACAGGTTTATGAATAACAAAAATGCTTTTAGTTCTTTTAGCAAATAGAAACACTGGTTCGCACGGAAGCAATGAACCCCTAAGATAGGATTAAAACAGCTAAGGCCCCTTCCACACTAATCAAAAGTTAAATAGTTTATTTTAAAATTTCTTAACTGACGAGTATTACCAGGTTCGGAAGCTTTTTTGTTAAATGCTATTTATGCAGTAAAACCTACATAGCGAGAATACCCAGCTATGCCCAAATCAGATTGAAAAATCAAATAATTGGGATAAGTAGATTGCGTGATTTCTGCAAACATATTTACCTGATCATCATGCGCATGCAGATCATCCACCGAACGCGGCATGCTTTGCTCAAATTCATCGGTCATATATTCAAAACCGATATCCATGGCAATAAATAAAGTATGCTCACAAGGCTGCACATACTGCTCTTCAGCCCAATTAATGACATCTTGTTGACAATGGGGACACTGAATGTTGTCCGTTGCTTGAATGGATAACGAGATAAGTTGATAAGCCATATAAAAATAAGTCTGTTTGCTATATATACATTTTAGCAAATTATTGAGCCGACTTTATTTTTTCAATCCATATTTGCAATAAAAAAGGGAATCTTTAGATTCCCTTTTTAAAGTCATGTTTTTTTAAAGATCAGCAATCATCTATTTATGCGCAGATTTATAACGCGATAATGCAGTGACCGCCACAGCAGAAATTACCACTGCCGGCAAACTCGCCATTAAAATACCCGTGGTTCCTAAACCGAGCGCCAATATTTTCCCTGTCAGCAAGGGTCCGGTCATCGCACCTAAACGCCCTAGAGAAATCGCACTACCCACACCGGTCACTTTACCGGTGCCTGAATAAAAGATCGGTGAAATACCGTAAAGAATGGATTGACCACCTGTTGAGAAGATCCCGCCCATTACCCCCGCCAAAACCAACATTGGAATAGATGTGGTGGTGAATAACAAACTCAAGGCAACAAACAAACCACTATAAATAATCACTGCCATTTGCCAGAGTTTTAAGCGATCAAGCAAGTAACCCAAAGCCAAAGTCCCAATTACCGCGCCCACCTGGAATACCAACATCACCATGAATGCTTGTTGTTTTTGCAAACCTTGTTCCATCAGCAAGTTAGGCAACCAGCTAATCAAAATATAATTGATCATTAAGGTAAAGAAGAAACCGACCCAAAGTGGCAAGGTATTTTTATACTGTTGGTCTTTAAACAATACTTGCGCCATTCCCGGAACAGCTTGTGTAGATACTTGTGCTACAGCTACAGGGTTTGGCTTATCTTTAAGAATAAACGCCATAAATGGAATAAACGCTAACGGCGTTAAACCACCAATCAAAAACAAGGTATGCCATTCGATTTCAGGCAATAAAATTGCCAGACCAGCTACAAAAATTGCGCCAACGGGTAAACCACAATACATCAGGCTATTTAACTTGCCGCGATTGGCTTCCGTTGCTTCATCACCCACCACTGAAATCATGGTCGGCATTGCTGCACCCAAGCCAAGTCCAGTAAAGAAGCGTGCTGCGTATAAAAATTCGACGCTTGGTGCAATTGCAGTCAGCGACATGAAAACACCAAAAATACCAATAGATAACATCAGGACTTTCTTTTGTCCCAAATAATCTGCAATACGTCCACCAAAGAATGCCCCAAACAGCATTCCAAATACGCCCAAACTAAAGACATATCCCATCTGAATCTGATCTAAACCAAAGGTTGCCGCAATTCCTTTCGCTGCAATACCTGGTGCTTGAAGATCGAAACCTTCAAAAAATGCGACCCAAAAACACAAAAATATCGTTAAGATTTTTTGTAGTTTCCCTGTGTGTGTTTGTGCCATGATTGATCTCCATCAATAGTATACAAATCGTTTTTACAATAACGACTCATCTCACTATTCTCTGTGCAATCGTTCGATAGAAATACCACTACAATAGTCGGATTTCATGGCATAAAAATATGGAAAGCCCATCAAATTAGACTTAAAAGATTAAACAAGTAGACAATTTAAGTCTTAGTATTATTTATTGGTATTTATTTTCAATGACTTATATTTATAGTAGTTATTTGTGATTAAACCATATTCAAAATTGATTCATGAAAATTAAGCATAAAAAAACCCGCCTTATGCGGGTTTTTTTAAACCGGAAAATTACGCAGATTTCTTCGCTTGGGCATTCTTACGAATCGTAATCATGACTAACTGTACCGCAGCAGGTGTAACACCCGGAATACGGCTCGCTTGCGCTAAAGTTTCAGGACGCACATCTTTCAATTTCAAGGTGATTTCACGCGATAAACCAGAAATGATATCAAAGTCAAAATCGGCAGGAATACGTGTTTCTTCCAGACGCTTCATCTGTGCAACATCTTCATGTTGACGGTTGATATAACCGGCATATTTCACTGCAATTTCAATTTGCTCGCCCACAAATGGAGTCACTTCAGAATTGGTTAATTCTGCAATTTGAGCAAAATTGATATTTGGACGTTTCAACAAATCAATCGCAGAACACTCTTTAGAAAGATCTGCACCTGTCAACTCAACGAATTTTTTACCCATTGGATTGTTGGGCGCAGCCCATAAATGCTGTAGGCGACCAGTTTCTTTTTCCACTGCTTCCATTTTTTCGCAATAAGCTGCCCAACGCGTATCATCAACCAAGCCCATTTCACGGCCGATTGCAGTTAAACGTTGATCCGCATTGTCTTCACGCAGCATCAAACGATATTCGGCACGTGAAGTAAACATACGATACGGTTCTTTTGTACCGAGTGTAATCAAATCATCAACCAACACGCCCATATACG
Organism: Acinetobacter sp. SFB; assembly: GCF_001647545.1. Lineage (GTDB taxonomy): Bacteria > Pseudomonadota > Gammaproteobacteria > Pseudomonadales > Moraxellaceae > Acinetobacter. The sequence continues at coordinate 56,910 of NZ_LSZH01000011.1, read as the reverse complement.
CTTCATCACGTTTTGGTGTCCATTGTTCTTGGTCCCAGGCACGGCGTGCAGCGTTTAAGCCTGCAAGTAAACCTTGTGCACCCGCTTCTTCATAACCCGTGGTACCGTTAATCTGACCTGCAAAATACAAATTAGCAATGGCTTTAGTTTCAAGCGAGAATTTCAATGCTTGTGGATTAAAATAATCGTATTCGATTGCATAACCCGGACGAAGAATGTGCGCATTTTCCATACCACGGATTGATCGTACCAATTCAAACTGCACGTCAAAAGGTAATGAAGTTGAAATACCGTTTGGATAAAGCTCATGCGTATCCAGACCTTCTGGCTCAAGGAATACTTGGTGAGAATTTTTATCTGCAAATTTGTGAATTTTATCTTCAATTGACGGGCAATAACGCGGACCTACCCCTTCAATTTTACCGGTATACATAGGTGAACGGTCGAGTCCGCCACGAATAATTTCATGAGTACGTTCGTTGGTATGGGTGATATAGCAATTCACTTGTTCCGGATGCATAGATGCATCACCCATGAATGACATGGTCGGAGACGGGAAATCACCAGGCTGCGGCGTCATGACAGAGAAATCAACTGAACGTGCATCAATACGTGGCGGTGTACCTGTTTTTAAGCGACCGACTGGTAAATTCAATTCACGTAAACGTGCAGCCAATGAAATTGATGGCGGATCACCCGCACGACCACCGTTAGATTTTTCAAGTCCGACATGAATGACACCTCCCAAGAAGGTACCCGTAGTTAACACCACAGTTTTCGCATCAAAGCGAATCCCCATTTGAGTCACTACACCTTTAACTGTATCGCCTTCAACAATTAAATCATCCGCCGCTTGCTGGAAAATATCTAAGTTAGCCTGATTTTCTAGAGTTTCACGAATGGCTGCTTTAAATCGTACACGGTCTGCTTGCGCACGCGTGGCACGTACCGCAGCGCCTTTACGTGAATTTAAAATACGGAATTGAATACCGCTCTTATCGGCAGCAAGTGCCATTGCACCGCCTAAGGCATCAATTTCACGAACTAAATGGGATTTACCAATACCACCGATGGCAGGATTACAGCTCATCTGCCCTAAAGTCTCAATGTTATGAGTTAAGAGCAAAGTCTGGCGACCCATACGCGCTGCAGCAAGTGCTGCTTCGGTACCTGCGTGACCGCCACCGATAACAATGACATCGTAAACTTTAGGATAATGCATAATGGTTTGAGAGATAAAAAAAGAAAGACGGATTATTATATCAAAACTGAGAAAGATAAGTGGATAAAATCAGTCGATTTTATCAATCAAGACCTGACTGTGTAGCAATCCATAAAAAGTTGCAATGTAATCATGCTTTGCAGAGTTACTATAGAAACAAAACACTTAGTCGGCAAAAATTTACGTGATTGGCATTGTTTTATTTTGGTTATTTTTTAAGCTTGATATTGGATACATTACAACCAAAGGTATAAAAGATGAATAAGAATTTCCTGCTCTCATCCATTCTATGTGGTTTATGTCTTGCACCATTTGCAGCCTCTGCCAATGATAAAGTTGAAAAGGTTTATAATGCGCAGAAATATCAACAGGTTTGTAAAGGTAAAACTCAAGGTGCTCAAGTCAGCTTTGCTTATCGAGGTGTAATCTGGAATGGTACCTGTGAACCTCAATTCTTCCCTTCTGCAAAAAATGCTGCTGTTAATGGAGATGAAGTAGAATTAACCACTGCTTGTAGTGGAGATATGAATACTAAAATGGTAATGGTGAATGGTACAGAAATCAAAGGGAAATGCGCTTTAGGTTTTGTACCACCTCGACCTTCAATGCAGTCCCAACCTAATATGCAACGTCAAATGCAGTCCCCACCGGATATGCAACGTCAAATGTATTCTCAGCCTGGAATGCAACCTGAAATGCAAACTCAACCACAAATGCAACCTTAACCTAAACTTCTGTCGCAATAATTTATATAAGACACTAATTTTATTCAAATTATCAACGGGTAAAAGAACTACTTTTACCCGTTCTGCATATTGATTATTTACACAACTCGTTTAAACTCAAAGCATATTAAAGGATAAAAAATAGAAAAAAGGATATTCCATGAATTCGGGTTTATTTGCTTTTTTTTTACCCGTAGCGCTTGCCATTATGATGACAGGATTAGGGCTGGAACTTACAGTAAAAGATTTTCTTCGTATACAACGCCACCCTAAAGTTATTTTTTTGGCTTTATTTGCCCAACTGATTATTCTGGTTTTGATCGCTTTTTTAATCTGTATTTTGTTAAAACTCCCTCCACTATTAGCTGTAGGCTTGATGCTCCTGGCTGCTTCACCCGGTGGACCAACTGCAAACTTAATCAGCTATCTTTTTAAAGGTGACGTAGCACTCAATATTACGCTCACCGCGATTAACTCGCTGATTTGTACTTTTACCTTGCCGTTTATCGTCAATCTGTCGATTCATTACTTTCTAGGTGACCATGCAAAAATTGGTATGCCGGCTGAAAAAATCACCCAAGTCTTTTTAATTGTTTTTATCCCGGTTTGTTTGGGAATGTTGATTCGTTCAATCGCACCCAACCTTGCACTAAAACTGAATAGACCCATGCGATTATTTTCCGTGCTGTTTTTATTTTTGATTTTCTTTTATGCCATATATAGAGAACGTTTTAACATTGTCGAATATTTTGCCGATATTGGATTTGCAACTGCGCTTTTTTGTTTTATCAGTTTATCGGTTGGCTATCTTATACCGCATATGGCAGGGATTTCTGACAAACAGGCACGCGCTTGTACCTTTGAAATAGGCATTCATAACACCTCAGTTGCAATGACGATTGCATTATCCGTATTATCTAGTACCACCATTGCTTTACCTGCTGGAATCTATTCTATTTTTATGTACATTTTTGCTTTTATCTTTGGCTACATTTTAACAAGACGCCCACGACTCCCTAAAGAAGAAAATTCAGCAGTAATGAATGATTAAAATGTCTGATTCATAGAGACAATAGATGCTTTTGATAGATCTAGGCTGTGATGGGAATAAAATCTAAGTAAAATAATGATTCCTCCGCGCAATTGTCTTCATTCCAAGCAAAAAAAATCAAAGACAATTAATGCGATTACCAGGTAGTGACTAAAGAACAATTTTTGCTATTCCATATTCTATATATATCCGCTATACACTTAACAGTATTCAAGTTATATAAATCAGTACAAGAAAATTTCCACCCAGAGCAAAAAAATAACGAATTTAAAAAGGAGATTTTGAATGGATTCCGGAATCATCACCATTTTATTACCTTTAGCACTTGCCATTATTATGATTGGTTTAGGGCTAGAGCTTACCCTAAAAGATTTCGCCCGCGTAACCCAGCAACCCAAGGTGGTTTTCATTGCCCTGTTTTGCCAATTGGTGGTTTTAGTCAGCATTGCATTTATCATTTGTAAAGTATTAGCGCTTCCGCCTCTGCTTGCTGTTGGCCTGATGCTACTTGCAGCCTCACCCGGAGGAAGTACAGCCAACTTATTTAGCTATCTTTTTAAAGGTGATATAGCACTCAATATTACTTTAACTGCGATCAATTCAGTCATTGCTGCTTTTACACTGCCTTTTATTGTTAATTTTTCCATTCAATACTTTATGAATGATGGACAACAAATTAGCTTGCAGTTCAGCAAAATATTGCAAGTGTTTGCCATCATTATTATTCCTGTAGGGATGGGTATGCTGATTCGACGTTATGCTCCCCACTTCACGGCCAAACTAAATAAACCGCTGCGCATTTTTGCGGTGAGCTTTCTTATACTAATTATTATTGGTGCAGTCGCAAAAGAACGTCATCAAATTTTGGAATATTTAGCGCAAGTGGGCTTGGCAACTGTTTTATTCTGCTTGTGTAGTTTAATCATTGGTTATTTTGTACCGCGCTTACTGGGTATTAATAGTGCCCAAGCCCGTGCTTGCGCTTTTGAAATTGGCATTCATAACAGCACACTTGCCATGACGATTGCCCTTACTGTCATGGCCAGCTCTACCATTGCTATGCCAGCCGCAGTGTATTCTATTTTCATGTATGTCTTTGCCGCTGCATTTGGCATGCTGCTCAATAAATTTGCACCACAGCCACACGCCGTAGTGAGTTACTTCATAGGGTCCAAATAAAAGGATGGCAGGTAGGCGTCCTTTTATTTTCAGCATAGTTTTTATCAATCTATAGTTGTTTAAGCCTGAGTTCCGTTACAATGGCATTTTTAAAAACACAAATTTAGGTTATCTCCGTGAAGTGGTTACAAATTCATATTACCGTTGATCAAGCTCAAGTCGATTTTACTGAAACTCTCCTCAGTTCGTTAGGCGCTGTTAGCGTAACTTTAGATGATGCTGAAAATCAGGACTTACTTGAACCACTTCCAGGTGAAACTCCACTTTGGAATAAAGTCATTGTGACCGGCATCTACGCCCAAGAAGAAGGTGAAGAAATTGATGTCGATGCTTTAACGACATTTATTACCGCACAAATGCCTGAAGCGCCATTACGTCATGAGTTTATGGAAGACCAAGAATGGGAACGCACGTGGATGGATGCTTATGAACCGATTCAAATCGGTGAGAAATACTGGATTGTTCCAGAATGGATGGAAGCCCCAGAAGCAGATGCTGTAAATATTAAGCTTGATCCAGGTCTAGCCTTTGGTACAGGTAATCACGCCAGTACTTTCCTGTGCTTACAATGGCTCGGCAAAACTGATCTTAAAGATAAAATTGTCATTGATTATGGTTGTGGTTCAGGCATTTTAGGCGTTGCTGCACTGTTATTCGGTGCCAAAAAAGTATATGCCACGGATATTGACCCTCAAGCAGTGCTGGCGACTAAACAGAATGCTGAATTGAATGGGGTATTAGGAAACTTATTTGTTGGTTTGCCTGATGAATTCAATGAAGAGTTTAAAGCTCAAAAAGCGGATGTATTTGTCGCAAACATTCTTGCTGGCCCGCTTATGGCTCTTGCGCCTGAATTCGCAACTTTAGTTAAATCTGAGGGCGAGTTCGCACTTGCAGGCATATTAGAAGAGCAAGTTGCTGATGTTTCTAGTGTTTATTCTGAGTTTTTTGATATACTTCAAGTCGAAAAACGCGAAGAACATTGGTGCCGAATTTCAGGAAAACGCCAAAATACCCATTAAAATTTTGAATAGACTATGAGCGAAAAACAAACCTACTGCCCTAACTGTTTTACCAAGTATAAAGTCTCCGTGGCTCAACTGACAGTTGCTCGAGGCATGGTTTGTTGCGCGAAATGTTCGACAAATTTTAATGCGTTAACGCATCTTGTAGTAGAAGCAGATCAACCTTCTACTACATCGACCTCCCCTGCAAATCTTGACAATAAAAACCCTCAATCTCATGTGATAAACGCTGAGACCTTTATGGCAAATCAGCACCCAGAACAATATTTATTGGATATTTTCGATCGTAAAGTGGAAAACTCCAATATTGACTTAAAAACCTATCTCAACAATTTAAATTATTTCAGCACAGACCCGATTGGAACATATCCAGCTCTGAATTGGTCTGAAAAATTAGAACAAGAAAATAAAAAAAGTCCTTGGAACTATGTTTTATGGAGTGTTGTTAATTTATGTTTGATTGGTTTACTTATTTTTCAATTTTTTTGGTTTAATCCAAAAATTTTAAATAATAGTCCGGTGTTTAGTGGTTTATTTAATAGCGCCTGTCAGGCATTTAATTGTTCGATTATGGAACAAAATTATAGTCTCATCTCCACCAATAAAGTGAAAGTAAAACAAATTTCTAAACAAAAAACTCAATTCACCGGTGAGCTCATTAATTACCATTCTAAAAGTTTAGCCTTGCCAATTATTAAGGTAAATTTAAAAGATAATGGGGAAATTATTTCTTCTTATTTTTTCCAGCCTTCTGAATACCTGATTGACAGTCTTACCGGAATACAACGAATTCCACAGAATAGTCCTTTTAAATTCAAGTTTAGCCTTCCTGTGGAACGCAAAAGCTTTGATACCTACAGTTTGGAAATAATTCGACCTTAATATTGAAAAAAACTATTAAAAAAAACAAAAAAATGTAAAAAAAATGCAGTTTTCTTGCTCACTTTTTCTTAGACAATGCTATTATACGCGCCACGAAAGCTTTGTGCTGCAAACTCCTCACTATTTTCACAACAATTATAGTTTAGCTTATATGCGCTTTATCATCATAATGCGTATTGAGTAGATTTTTTTGTTTTGATTTTGGTCAGTAACAAATATTAAACTATTGTTACGCTTAATTTTCGATCAAAACCGTCGAGTTGTGGCAAGCTAAATGTACAAGTTTTAGAACTTCCGTTTTAGGACCTAAAACGGAATTAAAATTTTAGACCCTTTTTATATATCCCTTTACCCAAGTGATATTTGATTTTTCGGATTAATTCGCATGAATAGCAAATCTCCTATTTTTACTGCACAATCTGATGTCGCTCTTCGTATTCACGTAGATCGCGCAGTTCGCCATTATTTTGCACAATTGCAAGGCGAGCAACCTTCTCAGGTATATGACATGGTGCTGGCAGAAATGGAGAAACCTCTTCTATCTGTAGTTCTAGAATATACGCGTGGGAATCAGACACGCGCTGCCGAGATCCTCGGACTCAACCGTGGTACTTTACGTAAAAAGTTAAAAGCTCACGGTTTAATGAGTGAATAAATGATAAAATGCTCACGGTTACCGTGGGCATTTTTTTTATCTTATATTTTGCCTTCTGTTTTAATCTAGACCTTTAATATTGTTGACGAAAATCATGACTATTAAACGCGCATTAATCTCTGTATCTGATAAATCAGGGATCGTTGAATTTGCTAAAAACCTTGTAGCTCTTGGGGTAGAAATTTTATCTACTGGCGGTACATATAAGTTGCTTAAAGACAACAATATCGCTGTAGTGGAAGTTTCAGAGCACACTGGGTTCCCGGAAATGATGGATGGTCGTGTTAAAACACTACATCCTAAAATTCATGGGGGTATCTTAGCTCGCCGTGGTCTAGACGAAGCGGTAATGCAAGAACACAATATCGATGCCATCGATTTAGTGGTTGTGAACCTGTATCCATTTGCTGCAACCGTTGCTAAACCGAACTGTTCATTGGCTGATGCAATCGAAAATATCGACATTGGTGGCCCAACCATGGTTCGTGCTGCTGCGAAAAACCATGCGTCTGTGGGTATTGTGGTTAATGCTGCTGATTACGATACCGTAATTGCTGAAATAAAAACCAACGGTGCGTTATCTCTTGAAACTCGCTTTGACTTGGCAGTTAAAGCATTTGAACATACTGCACAGTACGATGGCATGATCGCTTCTTACCTAGGCGCTCGCGTAGGTGTCGAGGAAGGTCAGGCAGACAAATTTGCACGTACCTTTAATACGCAATTAAATAAAGCTCAAGATTTACGTTATGGTGAAAATCCTCATCAATCTGCTGCTTTCTATGTAGAAGACACAGCAACTGAAGCGTCTGTTGCAACAGCAACTCAGCTTCAAGGCAAAGAACTCTCTTATAACAACATTGCAGATACAGATGCAGCCCTTGAATGTGTGAAATCTTTCGCTAAACCTGCGTGTGTAATCGTTAAACATGCGAACCCTTGTGGTGTTGCAGTTTCTCTAGATGGCATCCAGGCAGCTTACGATCTCGCTTATGCAACAGATCCTGAATCTGCATTTGGCGGCATCATTGCATTCAACCGTGAATTAGACGTTGCAACTGCACAAGCAATTGTTGATCGTCAATTCGTTGAAGTCATCATTGCACCAAGTATTGCTGATGGCGTACTTGAAGTGACTGGTGCGAAGAAAAACGTCCGCGTACTGGTATGTGGTGAACTTCCAGCAATCGATGCGCGCAAATCTCAGTTGGATTATAAACGCGTAAATGGCGGTTTACTGGTTCAAGATCAAGACTTAGGCATGATCACTAAAGATGATCTTAAAGTTGTGACTAAACGTGCACCAACTGAAGCTGAAATCGACGATATGATCTTTGCCTGGAAAGTTGCGAAATACGTGAAATCCAACGCGATTGTTTATGCCAAAGGTCGTCAAACCATTGGTGTCGGCGCAGGTCAAATGAGTCGTATCAATTCTGCTCGTATTGCAGCGATTAAAGCTGAACATGCAGGCTTAGTGGTTGAAGGTGCTGTAATGGCGTCTGATGCATTCTTCCCATTCCGTGATGGTATTGATAATGCTGCTCAAGCAGGAATCAAATGCATTATTCAACCGGGTGGTTCTATGCGTGATGAAGAAACTATTGCAGCGGCTGATGAAGCTGGCATAGCAATGGTATTCACTGGCATGCGTCATTTCCGTCATTAATTGATGGCATCCTGACTGTAATGACAAAGTCATACATGTGGTTTAAAACAGATTTCTAAATCTTGCATAGAGTCCTCACCTGTTCTGGGTTGAGGACTTTATGTTATTTCGATTCATGGAGTATGAAGCGATGAATATTTTAGTATTGGGTAATGGCGGACGTGAACATGCATTGGCATGGAAAATCGCGCAAGACGATAAAGTAGCGAAAGTTTTTGTTGCACCGGGCAATGCAGGTACAGCCACTGAAAATAAATGTGAAAATGTTAATTTAAGTATTTTAGACAATGCTGCAATTATCGATTTTGCAAAAAATAATGCTGTAGAACTTGTGATTGTTGGTCCGGAAGCTCCGCTCGTCAATGGCGTAGTCGATGCTTGCCGTGCAGCTGCTGTAAAAATTTGGGGCCCGACTCAATTTGCAGCACAGCTTGAAGGCTCTAAAGCATTTGCGAAGCATTTCCTGAAACGCCACAACATTCCAACGGCATTCTACGATGTCTTTACTGATGTTGCTGAAGCGAAAGCCTTTGTTGAAAAAAATGGTGCACCGATTGTCATTAAAGCTGACGGTCTTGCTGCCGGTAAAGGCGTGATTGTTGCCATGACTAATCAAGAAGCATTCGATGCCATTGATGATATGTTGGCAGGTAACAAATTTGGTGATGCAGGTTCTCGTGTTGTCATCGAAGAATTCCTGGCCGGTGAAGAAGCATCTTTCATTTGTATGATTGATGGCGACAACATCCTGCCAATGGCAACCTCTCAAGATCACAAACGTATCTTTGAAGGCGATCAAGGTCCAAACACAGGTGGTATGGGTGCTTACTCTCCTGCTCCAGTTGTGACAGCTGAGGTGTTCGAAAAAGCCATGAATGAAGTAATGCGTCCGACTGTTGAAGGTATGAAAAAAGACGGTCACGTATATACAGGTTTCTTGTATGCTGGCTTGATGATTGATGAACAAGGTCAACCTAAAGTGATTGAGTTTAATTGCCGTTTTGGTGACCCTGAAACCCAACCGATCATGATGCGTTTAAAATCATCTTTGGTAGATTTGGTTGAAGCGGGTATTGCAGGGAACTTACCTGCGGAAGCTGAATGGGATGAACGTAAAACTGTAGGTATCGTGCTTGCATCTAAAGGCTACCCGGAAACTTCAAGTAATGGTGATGTAATTTCAGGTCTAGATACGATCATGACTGATGCCAAAGTCTTCCATGCAGGCACTAAAGCCAATGAAAACGGTAAAATTGTGACTGCTGGTGGTCGTGTGCTATGTGTAACTGCACTCGGTAACACAATTGGCGAAGCGCAAGCGAAAGCATTGGAACTGTGTGAAAAAGTGACTTTTGACGGCGTTCAATACCGTAAAGATATTGGTTACCGTGCGATTGCGCGTGAAAATGCTTAATTCTTTTAAAGAATAAAGTAAGTCTAAAAAGCCCACATTTTCGTGGGCTTTTTAGACTTACTCGTTTTAAAATCTAAGTATGATTTCAAGAAGCTGATATTTCATACTGAACATCAGTCAGCTACATTCTCCCCTTCAAATAAAGCTTAACCACATGTTTTTAAATAATTAAAAAGTTATTTCGTATAAACTAAATTATGTTAATTTTAGGAAAATTATAAAGATCGCTTGGATTTAGCGATGACATTAAAATCTTTCTCTATAAAATTTTACTATGGGGGAACATTATCATTCGGAAATTTTTAAAATAACTTTACCTTTAGCACGTCCAGTATTTACGTATTCAAGTGCTTCCTTTATTTTGGAAAAATCATATTCTGTATCTAGCACAGGCTTTATTTTTCCTATTTCAACAAGATTTGATATTTGAGATAGCTGTTGACCATTCGGCTGCATAAACAAAAATGAGTAGGTAATCCCTCTTTTTTTGGCTTTATTACGAATTGACAAACTTAAGAGAGGAATAATAAATGTTAATAACCAGTTTGCATTGATTGCTTTAGCAAAGGCTTTATCTGGCGGCCCGGAAATACTAATAATGCGTCCATTACGCTTTAGAACATTGACTGATTTCTCTAAAACTTTTCCACCTTGAGTGTCGAAGACTACATCATAATCTTTCAGTTCTTGCTCAAAATCTGTCGTTTTATAGTCAATAACAATATCTGCGCCTAATTCTCTTACCCAGCCAATATTTTTACCACTTGTTGTTGTGGCGACAGTTGCACCTAGATGTTTGGCAAGCTGAATTGCTATCGATCCTACACCACCTGAGCCTGCATGAATCAATACTTTTTGTCCTGATTTAACTTTTGCAATCTCCACTAAGGCTTGCCATGCGGTTAAGGATACGAGAGGTAGTGATGCAGCCTGCTCCATCGAAATATTTTGAGGTTTTATTGCAAGTGACGATTGCTCAACTACGGTATATTCGGCAAAAGCCCCATTCATATCTGTCTTGGCATACACTTCATCACCAATTTTGAACTGAGTAACCTTAGAACCAATTTGTACAACGACACCAGCAAAATCATTGCCTAAAATAAATGGAAACTTAACAGGTATAATTGCTTTAAATTCACCTTCCAGCACGCGTAAATCAAGGGGATTAATACTTGCTGCATGAACCTGAACAAGTACAGTATTTTCTGTCATAGAGGGTTGAGGCTGTTCATCTAGCTGTATATCATGGATTTTTCCATAATGATTAATATAAGCTGCTTTCATTTGGAACCTTTATATATTTAATGTTCTGGTCGGTAGAAATGGATTTTTTGAGTTAGATTACACTTTCAAACTTCGCTGAATTAAGCTGTCAAATAAATTTACCGGAGCAAATCGTCTGATGTTCTTTAAAAGTTTTGCAGTTTTACCTGCGGTATATCGCGGAAATATTTGTGAGCTATTGATTACTTTTAAAATAGTCTTGGCAACAACACTAGGGTCATCTGACTTATTTATTGATTTTATCATTTGTTGATGTAGTTTCTCACGACTATGCTCATACGCTGAGATTTTTGCATCTGCTTCAAGTAGGTTTATGCCTAATGACGTTTTAGTGTAAGCAGGTTCAATCAGTGAAACACGAATTCCATGCGTCCTCAATTCATGATCTAAAGACTCCGAATAACCTTCAAGCGCATGTTTTGAGGCAGAATAAAGTGCACCAAAGGGCATTGGCAGCAGTCCTAAAACAGAGCTAATGTTCAGAATCAATCCTGCTTTCTGTTGGCGCATTATTGGAAGTACAGCACGGGTCATTCGGACAGCACCAAAAAAATTGGTATCAAAAATAGCTTGCGCTTGTTGCATCGAACTTTCTTCAGCACCAGCGGGTGCGATTGCAAATCCTGCATTATTGATCAAAACATCAATTCGACCTTCATTTTGAAGAACTTTTTCTATTGCATGATTAACCGAATCATCGTTATTTACATCTAGCTCGATCAGATGAAATTTATATTGAAAAGCATTACTTGCACGTCGACTGGTACCATACACAATAAAACCGGCATCATGTAAAAGATCGGCTGTTGCTAAACCAATACCAGAAGATGCACCTGTAATCAGAACTACCTTACTCTTCATACAAAATTTCTCACTTGCAATGTGTTGATGATTAGATAATCAATTTCACCTTGAAGTTTTGATCATAATGTAAAATTAAAATAGTTACTACTAAAATGATAGTAATCATTTTTACGGATTTATAATTAAGATTAAATTAATACTGACTTTATTTTTTAGTTTAAGAGCTAATACATAAAATTGAGTGAAATCTGAAGATTAAAAGAAATGAATGTTGGATTGAATGCAATTATTATAGAATTAATGATAGTTTCTCTTTTTCGTACCCCATCATTTCAAGCACGTAAAATAATAATTCATCAAATTGATTTATAAGTATAAAAGTACTCACAATGAGTACTTTGAGTTTTATTCAACGTGTTGGTGAATCGCTCGAGTGCCAATTTCAGCTCCCGTCACTTGATCAATTACAATAGGTCTAATTTCTGTCCCATTCTCAGTATCAAGAAAAATAGGCATTTTTTCACGATTTTCAAAAGATGTATGCTTACGTCCCCATGCACCGATCACAAATAAAACCGATAAAGAATCTTTACCAATTTGAGTTAATACATATTCTTCACGTGGCGGATGTTCAGAATATTTTCTCTTTTCAAGTAACCCTTCATCCACCAATACAGATAAACGTTTAGTTAACATTGTAGGAGCGATGCCTAAACTTTTACGAAATTGATCAAATCGTGTAAATCCTGAATGTGCATCTCGTAATATCAATATACTCCAAGCATCGCCAAAAACTGCTAAGCTTCTTGCTATTGGGCAGACTTCAAGACTAATATTTTTACTCATAAAATCAACGAATTCAACAGTAACTACTAAATTAATAGTAACATGATTTTATATTCTTAACTATTAGAATTATTCTATAAAAGTACTTGCTGGCCATGTCCGTGCAACATTAAATGGCTGCTTTTAAATTTGCTTATGCTCAAGTGATATCAACTGAAAATTATATTGGCTAAAGATTAAGATTCACCTCTATTTAACATACTGGACGTTATATGAAATAAAAATGTAAGCCCAAAATAGAAATGTCCGCTTTTAGAATATGCACTTTTGCGATTATCGAAGCGGACGGATTGATATGGTGATGCCTAGATCGGATATAGGACATTTTTACTTGGGAATACCAAAAAAAGCTCGAACATAATTCAAGCCAATTTATCAAAATTCTAAAGTCTTATTTCATTCTTTCAATTCGAATTACATCAATATCTGTAGGTTTTATTCGGTGAGTATCTATCTCACCAATTATACTCACTTGATCGCCTGCTTTAAGTTGCATAGGTTTCCATAGATCATCATCCACATCAATTACAATTGAACCTGTAGAATCTTTAAACTCAAAATCATCACCAGAAATATGCTGAACGATTGTACCTTTTAAGGTTACTCCTGTTTCATCTGCTAAAGTTTTTGCTTTCGCAACAGTTACGACATTTTTGCTCGCTTCTTTCACTAAAGCTACTTCTGATTTAGCAAAGACTAAACTACTACCCAACAAGCAGAGCCCAGTAATTGTAGTTAAAAGTATTTTGTTCATGAGTATTACTCTTATTTATGATGATCTTCTTATATAACCAAATTTTTAAAGTTCGTATAACGTGTATTATGTTAATTTTAGAAAACTAAAATGAAAATCTCTTTACTCAGTTCATATATTCAAAACATTATTCCAATAAGGGGGACTTCCAATTTCATTCAATATGAAATCTAGAACCGTTCTTACCTTTTTTGAACGAATTCTGTTTTCAGGCGAGACTAAATAAATTCCAACTTTATAGCTTTCTACTGTGCTAAACCATTCAGGTAATAATTTCACCAATTGTTTATTCTTAAAATAATCTTCTTCGAAAATCCATGTTGGAAATAATACTATACCTCGACCTTCTAATGCTGCTTTAACCAACACATCAACATTATTACTCGTTAAAGAGCCTTGAGGCTCAACTTGCATGGCCTTATCTAGTTCTGCGTGGCGAAAATGCCAAGTTTGGCTACCTGCAACGCCCTTGTAGACAAGGCATGAATGATTTGTTATATCTTGAGGTTTTTCGGGCATTCCATACCGTTCAAGGTATTTAGGACTAGCACATAATAAATATGTCTGGTCACAGATCTTTCTTGCAATCAGTGCCGAATCTTGTAGTGATCCAATACGAATAACAATATCTACACCTTCACTTATGGGATCAATAAATGTATCTGTTAGGGTTAGTTCAACTGAAAGGTCTGGATATATCTCCTGTAATTTATTAACAATATCCGCTATATGCAACCGTCCTAGTGCAACAGCCGTATTAATTCGCACTAATCCTTTTAAATTTGAGTTTTTACCTGTAGCTTCTTCATTAGCAAAATCTAAAGTATCAAGTACGTCTTTGATTTGAATATAGTACTTTTCCCCTATTTCAGTAAGCCTAACAGATCTTGTATTACGATAAAAAAGCTGCTGTCCAATTTCTTGTTCAAGTTTAGATATAAATCTGGATACAGAAGAAGGAGGAACCTTAAAATGCTGTGCTGTTGTAGAAAAGCTACCTGTAGTCGCTATCATCACAAAATAACGTAATGCTGTTAACTGCATTTTACTGTTCCTAGAACTATATTTAAGAATTAATTATTGTGATTATAACAATTATGTTTTGAAAAAATGATTCATTGTAGCTTTTTGCTAAATAAATATAATTCATTTTCCTATTCATCTAGAAGTAATTTATGAAACAGTTATGGATCTTCCCATTGGTCTTTTTTGCTGGTATGGGGTTATCTATCGAAGCTGGTTTGCTGGGTCCACTGGGCGAAAAAATTGGGCATATGTGGGCCACATTAGGAATTTTTGCATTAGGTTCTATTTTACTAACATTTGGACTTATTTTTGGCCGTCCACGGCTTGCTCTTATGTTCAAACAACCACGCTGGCTACTGACAGGAGGGCTGTTAGGTCCAATCTATGTAGTCTCTTTAACTGTTGCGACACCTTACATTGGTGTCGGTTTAACGATGATCGGTATTTTATTTGGCCAAGTGGCTGCTAGTCTTATTATTGACCATTGGGGCTTATTAGGTAGTAATAAACGAACTGTAGACAAATATCGTATTGGGGCATTAATTGCCATTTTAACTGCATTGTGGCTTATTCAATAAGGAACTTTCCCCATGATTTACATAATGTTATTTGTCATTATTTTCAGTGGAGCAGTATTATGTGCTCAATCATCTATTAATGGCCGTCTTGGCACAACAGTAGGTGTATTAGAAAGTTCCTGGTTAACCTTTGTGATGGGCACACTTATCAGTTTCATGCTTGCATTTTTCTTTGAACCATCTCATTCATTAAACTTATTTACCGCTCCGAGATGGCAATTAACAGGCGCTTTTTGTGGTGTTGCTTATATGCTCATAGTTGTTTTTGCTATGCCTAGATTGGGTGCTGCTGCAACAACTGTTACCGTAATCAGTGGACAATTAGTAATGAGTTTATTGATAGATCATTTTGGATGGTTTGATAATGCAGTTATTAGTATGGATAGTTCGAGAGCTGCTGCTCTTTTCTTTTTAGCTATTGCACTATTTTTTATTTATAAAAGTAATGCTATAGATCAAGCCAAAAAAAGTGAAGTATAGACAATAATTTATCTAGATAACCTCTAATTTAAACTAATGCGAATTATTCGTAATAGAAAGCCTAGATTTAATATCTAGGCTTCGCATAAGGGGTCTTATGTTAGTTTTATAAAAGCTAAACTATATTTCATCATAATTCAATTGAGAACGCACAAAGACATCATCGAGCTCACTCTCTGGCCAAACCCATTTTTTCCAATTGAATATAATCCAATCTTTCGTTACTTCGGATACTGGTAGCTTTTGATAACAGTTAATACCTGCTTTATAGCCACTAATTGTTATTAGGGCTAAACCATCTTTATGGGGTGCTTCAGCAAGCATCATTATTACTTCTTCTTCAAATGGATAATGTGCTTTAAATTTTAGAAGATAACCAAGCTGTAAATATTGCTCATCAAAATCAATTAATTTAGACCATTTCATTTTATAGATTCATAATGCTATTTAATTCATAAAAATACAGTATTTCTTAGCCATTTAACATAATAGCGCCTATACGCAACACACCTACATATTAATTTAAATATCAATAACTTAATAATTTATTCATAACCAAGTAATTAGTAAAAAATCGATTTCGAAACAAGTCGGCTTTTTTATGCGCATTTTTGGTACTTCTTACTAAGAATATTGTTTAAGTTTTCGCCGATTTCTCAAGCCGTTTATTTCTTGAACAATTCACCAACTCTTCGAAACAATATTCCGTATAAAAACTTGCTTCCTCTCTTCCCTCTACTATTACCTCATTAACAAACTCACTATGAAGTTTCCACCTTAATTCATCCAACAAAACTTCCTAAAAACCCTAAAAACAAAGATCCAGAGCATTAAGATAAAACAGGTAAGTTTAAAATTTTCACTTATTCAGTTTTCATCTTTATATTTTCAAAAAACTTATATAGAAGCTAAATACATCAAATGATCCGTTTTATTAATTTCAATAAACTTAATCTATTGTTTTATGAGTTATTTTATTAAAACCCCAACCTTTGTTATGAAAAATAAAGCTAATTGTGTGATTTATAATCACTATTATGCATATAGATTTATTGCTATGATGAGATAAATTTTGATTGAGTAGAAACGCAATCTCATTAATGAATACAATGATTTAAAAAAATTATCATCGTTTTAAATCACTATTCGGCAGATTGCTGATTGCATAGCCTAATTTGTAAATTATATAGTGCTGCACATCTATCAGAGAAACGTTTGGACATGATGACTATAATCACACCTTCGTTCTATACTGATTTCGATTTCGACTTAAATCTCTCTAATAAATTATGCGTAAATTTAAAGCCAAAATTAAATTTACTTGGGATGAATATATGAAAAAGCTCCTTGGACTTGTTTTAGGCCTAACCGTTGGCTTGGGAGGCTGCTCTAAACCAGAAGCGCCTGCAACAGACGCAGCAAAAAGTGATACAGCAAAAGAACAGACTGTTGTAATGGCATCCACTGGTTCAGATGCAGATATCTGGCGTTTTATTGCAACATTACCGGAAACCAAGCAAGCCGGTATTAAACTTGAAGTGAAAAACTTCACTGACTATGTTGCCATGAATACTGCGGTAGCCAACAAAGAAGTCGATATCAATGCATTCCAGTCATATGCTTATTTGGTGGCATTCAATGCATCGAATAAAGACAAGATTGCACCGGTATCTACCACTTACCTTGAGCCAATGGGTATTTACTCGAGCAAAGTAAAAAAAGTTGAAGAATTTGCCAATGGTGCAACCATTGCTATTCCAAACGATGCAGCCAATGAAGCACGTGCCCTGCTCCTTCTTCAATCTGCAGGTCTGTTAAAACTTAAAGCTGACTTTAATCCTGCAACAGGCACACCAAACGACATTACTGAAAATGCTAAAAAAATCGTAATCAAACCGATTCAAATGGCAACAGCTGTTCGCGTAAAAGATGAAGTAGATGCGATTGTTTTAGGCAATACTCTAGCGCTTGAAGGTGGCTTGAACGTACTGAAAGACTCGATCTACTATGAGCCAGTAGACCAAAGCACCAAGTTAAATGTAAACATTTTAGCGACTGCTGAATCTCGTAAAGATGATCCTCTACTACAAAAAGTAGGCGCGTTGTATCATACCGAAGCTGTGAACAAATACGTGCAAGAACACTTTGGCGGTACTAAGGTGGATGTAAATAAACCAATTAGTTATTTAACTGAAACAAAATAGTAATATAATCATCCAAACCAAACAGGCAAAGTCATTTTGCCTGTTTTTTATTTTCTGCTTAGTTTCTGACGATATGATTGAATTTAAAAACATTTCAAAGCACTATCAGCTCAAAGGTCAAACCATACGCGCTCTGGACCAAATTAATTTGGAAATTCCAGCAGGCAGTATTTTTGGCATTATTGGTTATAGTGGCGCGGGTAAAAGCACCTTAATTCGTTTGATTAATTTATTAGAACGACCGAATGAAGGTCAGGTAATGATTAATCAAAAAGACTTTACTGCTTTGGATGCACGCTCATTACGTCAAGAACGTGCAAATATCGGTATGATCTTTCAGCACTTCAATTTGTTGCAAACCAAAACTGTCGCGGCAAATATTGAAATGCCACTGAAACTTTTGGGCATCCGCAAAGTTGAGCGTGAAAAGCGCTTAAATGAATTACTTGAGTTTATTGACCTCAAACATAAAAAAGATGCTTTCCCCGATGAGCTTTCGGGTGGTCAAAAACAACGCGTCGGTATTGCCCGCGCGCTCGCCAATCATCCCAAAATTTTACTCTGCGATGAAGCGACTTCTGCACTGGATCCACAAACCACCAAATCTGTTTTGGCTTTGCTCAAGAAGATTAATCAAGAACAGAACATCACCATTGTGATGGTAACCCATGAAATGGATGTAATTGAGACGGTTTGTGATTATGTCGCGGTAATGGAACAAGGCAAAGTGATTGAAACCGGTACTACTCTGGAAATATTTAGTCAGCCGCAGCATCCCACCACGAAAAACTTTATTCAAACGGTGCTTCAACAACAGTTACCGGTCAATATTTTAAAGAATCTCGAAAACCAGAATCACAACAGCATTTATTGCCTGCAGTTTTTAGGCAAATCTGCTCAAGAAACTGTGGTACAAGCGGTCATTAAGAAATTTGATATTAGCTTAAATATCTTGTTTGCCAATATGACCGAAATTAATGGCACCGTGATTGGACAAATGTTTATTCAATTGTTAGGTGATCCAGAAATCATTCAGCAAGCAATTGAATTTTTAGAACAAAATGGCGTAAAAGTTGAACATTCAGGAGATCAGGTATGAGAGATTTAATCGTACAATGGCTCACTGAACTGACTGCGTCGTTTTGGCAAAGCTCGCTGTCAATTGACCAATTTGTCACGGCATTGCAAGAAACCTTTCATATGGTGTTCTTTGCCATGCTGTTTGGCGGAATTTGGGGCTTTATTCAGGGGATTATCTTATTAGTTACTCGTCCTGAGGGCATTCTTCCCAACCGAGCGGTTTATCATATTCTCAACCCGATTGTGAATGCCTTGCGTTCACTTCCATTTATTATCTTGCTGATTGCGGTTATTCCCCTCACCAAATTTTTAGTCGGTACTTCAATCGGCACTTGGGCAGCGATTGTTCCATTGACCATATATATTGGCCCGTATATGGGACGTCTGATTGAAACTTCATTGCTAGAAGTCAATGAAGGGATTGTGGAATCTGCTCAAGCCATGGGTGCCACCCCATTACAGATTATTTTCAAGTTCATTTTGCCTGAATCACGCAGTTCACTGATTCTTAATTTAACCACTGCGACCATCAGTTTAATTGGCGCAACCGCAATGGCCGGTGCAGTCGGTGCCGGCGGTATTGGTGATTTGGCAATTTCATACGGCTATCAACGTTTTGATACCAGCGTAGTGATCTTAACCGTGATTGTGCTGTTGCTGTTGGTGCAAATTGTTCAGACCTTGGGTGAATGGCTCGCCAAGTTAAGATAAATATTGATCAGCTTAAATCCTTAAAACCCTCATCTTGAGGGTTTTAATTTGGCAAAAATATTCTGATTAAAAATGATGCGATTTCCGACTTTATCAATAAAAACAGCGGCTATAGTTAATAATATGATCAAAAATCTACATCGAATTTGGTAAATATTAAGCCATTCCCATATTCAGAGCATGCTAAAATAGCCGTCAGTTTTTGCAGGGACTCATTTATGCACTTTGTTCATCTTGGTATACATACAGAATTTTCAATTACGGAATCGATCGTACGTATCCCTGATCTTATGAAAGCTGCAGTGAATGATGCAATGCCAGCTTTGGCATTAACAGACCTGTCCAACTTGCATGCCGCAGTTAAATTTTATAAAAAATGTCTGGATAATGGCATCAAACCGATTTTGGGCGGTGTCATTCGCCTGAATGATGCAGACCATAAAGCAACTCTGCTTTCCATGACCAATAAAGGTTGGCGCAGCCTGACCGAAATTATTTCGCGCGGCTTTATTGAAGGTCAACAGCTTGATATTCCTTGCGTAAAAAAAGAATGGGTGCTTGAACAAAACGAAGACATCATCGTGCTATTAGGCATGCATAGTGATGTCGGCAAGATGCTTAACTCATCGAATCCGCAAAAAGCTGAAGCATTATTAGAAGAATGGATTGAAAAGTTTGGCAACCGGGTTTATTTAGCCCTCACCCGTACCGACCGACCCGATGAAGAAAGTTTTATTGCAGGTGCGGTTAAACTGGCTCAAAAATACAATATTGGTGTTGTGGCACATAATGATGTGCACTTTATTGCAGCAAGCGACTTTGAAGCACATGAAGCCCGTGTGTGTATTGCCGATGGTTATGTGCTTGGTGATAACCGTCGCCCACGTTCTTACACGCCTGAACAATATTTTAAAACTGCCGAGCAAATGACTGAACTGTTTTCAGACATTCCTACAGCGATTGAAAACACTTATCACATTGCCAAACGCTGTAATGTCAGCTTGCGTTTAGGCTTCAATGATCTTCCCGACTTTCCAGTTCCCGAAGGTCATACCATTGATACCTTCTTTGAGCATATTTCTAAACAAGGCTTGGAAGAACGCTTAAAATTCCTTTATCCAGTTGAAAAACGTGATGAAGACTGGCCTGAAATTCGTAAGGTTTATGATGAACGTCTAGCCTACGAAATTGGCACGATCCTGAACATGGGATTCCCCGGCTACTTCCTGATTGTGATGGACTTCATTCAATGGTCGAAAAATAATGGCGTACCCGTCGGTCCGGGACGTGGTTCAGGTGCCGGTTCGCTGGTGGCTTATAGCCTAAAAATCACCGATCTCGATCCGCTACGTTATGACCTGCTGTTCGAACGGTTCTTGAACCCTGAACGTGTCTCGATGCCCGACTTTGACATCGACTTCTGTATTGCAGGTCGTGACCGGGTGATTGGTTATGTGGCCCGTCATTATGGTCGTGATGCTGTATCACAGATTGCCACTTTCGGAACCATGGCGGCAAAAGGTGCCATCCGTGATGTCGCGCGGGTACTGGGCAAATCCTACGGACTTGCAGACCGTATCTCGAAGTTGATCCCGACCAAGCCCTTAGGTGTAGACCTTCGTGCTGCCATCGACATGGAACCGCAGCTTAAAGATATTGTCACCAACCCATCCAACCCAGACAATGATGATGCGGCTGAAATCTGGGAAATGGCACTTAAACTTGAAGGCATTACCCGTAATACCGGTAAACATGCCGGTGGTGTGGTGATTGCACCGGGTAAAATTACCGATTATTCAGCTGTAATGTGCGATGCGGATGGTACCAACCGCGTCGCACAATTCGATAAAGACGATGTTGAATCAGCCGGTCTGGTCAAGTTCGACTTCTTGGGTCTGCGTAACCTGACCGTGATTGAAGATGCGATTCAAAATATTAATAAACGCGTTGGGCCGGAAAAAACCGTTGATATTGCGCATATTCCGCTAGACGATGCCAAAGCCTATTCGATTTTTGCGGATGCCAATACCACTGCGGTATTCCAGTTCGAATCCGTCGGCATGAAAAAAATGCTCAAAGAGGCGCGTCCAAGCAAGTTCGAAGAAATTATCGCTTTCGTATCGTTGTACCGTCCAGGCCCCATGGATCTTATTCCTGACTTTATCCACCGTATGCATGGTGGCGAGTTTGAATATCTACACCCGTTATTGGAAGGCGTACTTGAGCCGACTTACGGGATCATGGTGTATCAGGAACAGGTAATGCAGGCCGCACAGTACTGTGCCGGCTATACCCTCGGTGGCGCGGACATGTTGCGTCGCGCCATGGGTAAAAAGAAACCTGAAGAAATGGTCAAGCAGCGTCAAATATTTATTGAAGGTGCTGCAAAAAAAGACATTGATGAAGCGACAGCCAACCATATTTTTGACTATATGGAAAAGTTTGCAGGTTACGGTTTTAACAAATCGCATGCGGCAGCTTACGCCTTAATTGCCTACCAAACAGCATGGTTAAAAGCCTATTATCCGTCTGAATTTATGGCAGCGGTACTCACCTCAGAAATGCAGAATACCGACAGTATTGTATTTTTGATTGATGACTGCCGTATTAATGGATTAGAAGTATTTCCACCATCCATTAACATGTCTTTTTACAAGTTTCATGCCAGCGATGAAAAAACCATTGTTTATGGTTTGGGTGCAATTAAAGGCGTAGGTGAAGCAGCCATGCAATCGGTGATTGACTCACGTTTGCAAGATGGACCTTACAAAGATTTATTCGATTTTTGCCACCGTATTGATTTGAAAAAAATCAATAAACGAACTTTAGAAGCACTCATCCGTTCCGGTGCTTTAGACTGTTTGGGTATTGATCGTGCCAGCATTATGGCGCAATTGCCAGAAGCGGTTCAAGCGGCTGACCAAGCACGCTCCAATCGCGAAACCGGAATTATGGATTTGTTTGGTGAAGTTGAAGAAGTTCAACGTAAACCATCCAAACCGGTAAAACCGTGGTCAGATGAAGTTCGTTTAAAAGGCGAAAAAGACACGCTTGGACTATATCTTACCGGACATCCAATTGATGTTTATCGTCCAGAGTTAAAGTCCTTTATTCCTGTACGAATTAATGAATTAACCCCGACACGTCGCGGTGTCACCACGGTATTTGCCGGATTGGTGGTGGATGTTGCCAACTTCCCCAACAGGATGATGGTGACTCTGGATGATGGGACGGCGCGTATAGAAGTTTCTGCCAATCATGAACGTTTCCAGCGTTTTAAAGATATCATTCAGGCCGACCGTGTGGTGGTAATTGAAGGCGAAATCTATGAACGTGAAGGTTATGACCGTCCAATGGGACGTTTAACCAAGGCATTCAGCCTGAATGAAATTCGTCAGAAACGTGCCAATAGCATCCAGATTAAACTGAATAATGAACATCTGAGCAAAACATTGAGTCAGGATTTACAAAAGATTCTGCTTCCGTTTTGTAATGTCGATATGTGTAATCATATTCCAATGCAATTACAAATTGATTATCCCTATGCTTCTGCGGAAGTTCACTTGGGTTTGAATTGGAAAGTTGCACCGCAGGATGAACTGCTGGTGAAATTGCGCGATTATTTTGGTAAGGATGTCATTCACATTGAATATCAAGTGAAATCCAAAGCTGCCAAGGCCGCGCATCATAGTCAGCCGGCATATATTGCACCGCCACCTGCCAATGTCAGCATGGATGATGCGATGGATATGTATCAGGCTGAAGCCAACCAATATTCTTAGTTTTTAAATATTTAAATTCAAATCGGACACATTATGAGTCAAGTTGACAATGCTGTTGTTTCAGCACATCTCTCCCATGTGCGTATTGTCATGGTCAATACCACCTTACCTGCGAATATCGGCAGTGCTTTAAGAGCAATGAAAACCATGGGTTTATCCAAGCTGGTACTGGTTGAACCTAAAACCTATCCGCATCCAGATATCAATGCTTTGGCGGCGGGCGCTGTCGATTTGATCGAGCAGATTGAAATTGTGCCTACTTTAGAAGATGCGATTAAAGACTGTCATCTGGTTTTTGGCACCAGTGCACGTAGCCGCACCATTCCGTGGCCTTTACTGGATGCACGTCCTGCCGCGGAAAAATCGCTGAATGCCGTGGTCAAAGATCAACAGGAAATTGCAATTGTATTTGGTCGTGAAGACCGTGGTTTGACCAATGAAGAATTGGCGATGGCCAATTATCACGTCACTATTCCAGTCAATAACGATTATGGCGTACTCAATGTTGCCCAAGCCATTCAGGTGATTTGCTATGAAATGCGTATGGCAGCAATCGCATTGACTGAGCAGAAAGAAAATCCCGAAGCTACGATGCATGTGACTGATGAAATTGACATGCAATGGGATGAACCTCTGGTTACGCATGAACAAATGGAACAGTTCTATCCACATATTGAAAAAATGTTGGCAGAAATTGAGTTTATGGATCCAAAAAATCCACGTTTATTGCCTTTACGCTTGCGTCGTCTCTTTGGACGTATACAATTAGACCGTATGGAATATCATTTACTTCGTGGCATATTTACGCGTGTACAAGCCATGAATAGCGGTAAATGGAAAAAATCTACCGACAAAACAACAGATTCTTCAGAGGATCAACCTAATGCTTAAACAGCTTAAAGAAGACATACAGGCTGTATTCGCGCGCGATCCTGCAGCTCGAAACACCTTAGAAGTTCTCACCACCTATCCAGGCATACATGCGCTGATTATGCACCGTATTGCCCATGAACTTTGGCAAAAAGAGTGTAAAGGCTCTGCGCGCCTGCTGTCTTCTTTTAGTCGTTTTGCCACAGGTATTGAAATTCACCCGGGTGCAAAAATTGGTCGTCGTTTCTTTATCGATCATGGCATGGGTGTAGTGATTGGTGAAACTGCCGAAATTGGGGATGATGTCACGCTTTATCATGGCGTAACACTCGGCGGAACCACCTGGAACAAAGGCAAACGCCATCCCACCCTGGAAGATGGCGTGGTGGTAGGTGCAGGTGCAAAAATTCTTGGACCCTTTACCGTGGGTAAAAACTCCAAAGTCGGCTCCAATGCGGTTGTGACCAAAGAAGTTCCACCTGATACCACAGCTGTGGGTAATCCAGCGCGCTTTATCACCAAAGACAAGCCTAAAGATGCGGAAGAAGCACGTCGCCGTGATTATGCGCAAAGTATCGGTTTCCAGCCGTATGCGGCAACACAAGATCAGTCGGATCCAATTTTAGACGGTATGCGGGTTTTGCTGGATCGAATTCAGCATAATGAGAAACGCATGAATAGTTTATGTCAGCGTTTATCTTTACTTGATCCTTCTTTTAAAAAGCAACAAGACGAACAGCCCTTTAGTGTGGAAGAGCTTAAAATTATTGAAGATGTACGCCGTGAATGTGAAGCGCAAAGCAGTCAATCCAAAGCCTGAAGTACTTATCTCAAAGATTAACAAGCGCTAACTTGCATGTTCGTGATAGTTTTTTTAGACTGACCAACATGCAGGATGGGTTTGTTGACACTTCATCTATGTTTGCGACGGTGCATACTTTTAGCTCATATAACATGGCGCAGGATATTTAGTCATTCTAAACGACTGTTTCATAATGATATAGCAGCAAACTCTGATCAATTTTAAAACTAAATGAATGGATGACCCAATATGACCCTTAAGCCGTTGGCATGCACATTAATTGCTGTATCTTTATTATCCGCATGTAGCACGACACCTAAAAAAGATGAAAAGCCGACTAGTCCGATTATTTTCACAGAACCTGATGTGACTCCACCATTCTATGCGCTAAATCCGTTTAACTACAATGCTCCGCCTCCCTTTGAAATCGCATTAAAACAAGCTGCAGCGCAGCCTGTCACTAAAATGGAAGTCAATCTGCAAAGCGATCCTTCCAAGAAAGTGACTTTAGATGTAAACAAACTGATCGTTCCAACCGTGAACAGCAATCAACGTAATTTGAAATTTGCGGTACTTGCAGGCGAAAATGAAATTGATGTCACTGAAATTGATGACTTCTTGCAACTGGTTGAAGGTAAAGCACGTCATTACCCGCCTCGTTTTACTGAACGTCAGGAACGTAAAGGTTTTGAAGCGAAGTTAAAAGAATTGACTCAGCAGCTTGATACCTTGGCATCTAGAGATAATGCATCTTTTGATGTGCTGATTCGTGCATTTAAAGCCAGCGTCATGGCCCGCAACTTGGACTTGGGTTCGGTCTATACCACTAAATCTTTAACTTATGCACAGCGTATTTTAAAAATTAACAAAGAAGATGCCGAAGCAAACTTCTGGTTTGGTTTTGGTTTATCTGAAGGTGGCGGTCAGCGTGAAGCGATCCCTTATTTAGATAAGGCAATGCAAGCGGGTGTTCAAGAAGCCTATCTATCTGCGGCAAATAACTACATTGCCATGGAACAAAAGAAAAATGCGCTCCAAATTTTGAAAAATTACAAGATAAAATATCCGCAAGAAGCTGAAGTGGCTGACCGTTTAATTGCTGAAATTGAAAAGCAAGGTCGCTGGAATGTATGGCAAATCCTTACTCCACCTAAAGCGTCTTAATTTTTAATTATTGATTTAAATAGGCCGTCCAGTACGGTCTATTTTTATTTGGGTGAATTGAAAATTAGAAAAATTATCGTATGATGAATAAAAATTCAAACAAATCCTTATTGCAGACTATTATGATGCCAAAACAGATATACAAAGTTTTATTTGCAACGCTATTCAGTAGTTATCTGCTGACAGGATGTCAAATTGTAAGTGTTAAAAATCAAGCCATCAATGTCACCATCGCCAATGAACGAGAAAGCATACTGACCCGCAACAAATTGAGTGAAGCGAGTTTAAACGTGCTTTCAATGACGGGCCGTGAAGCGAAAATCTGCTCTGATGAACCCGAACAATGCGTCAAAGAACTACAACAAATCCCCCAAGTTCAAGACGAACAATTATTGTCTACAGCCAGTGAAGTTTATTTAGCCAAAGCCTTAACATTTGAAAATTCAAGTGATTGTAAAGTCGGAATATTGAGTAGCAGCAAGTCACAAGAAAAACAGCAGCTCCAGCAAGTAACTTATGATAAATGTTTGGATCAACAACTTTATATGCTGGATAAAAGTATTCGTTACAGTTATGCCTACATGTTTAAAACGAAACGTGGCCCCCAAGACCGCATTTTTGATAACAGACAGGTTCAAATTCGTGACTTCTACAACTTGGCCCTGGCTAAATTGGTGTCTGCTTATGGCTTACGTCACAAACCTACGGAAGTCGAACAACGGATTAAAGTGGGTGACAGCATCTACAGTATTAACTTTGATCATTATCCGCAACTTAAAGAACAGAAAATTGAGCAACTGCTTTCAAGTTATAACCTGAATTTTTCAGGATTACGTTCGATTAACCGCCGTGATGGTTTTGGTTCAGAATTTGTCGTGGTTTTACCACAAGTTAAGGATGATATCGGCAAGGGTAAAAATAAATACATTATCGACCCGATGAATTTTAGCTACAAAAATGGCATCAATCCGAATATTCATCAAGCGCGCTATTTGGCAGCCACTCTTACCGCTCAGCCGAAAGTTGCGACAACCATTGAGGATATTTTAAATAACTCAGAGTTTGAATTAAAAGCTTTTGATCCATACAAGTATGAAAAAGTTGATCTGGCAGGAAAAACCTATCCGCTTGCTGCTAACTTTTCGACTCCCTATGGTTTATGGCTGGCACAAAATAATCTGGGTAAAGCCGCCTATTTGACCCTGATTAATCGTGATGATCATCTCACCATGCCGCATTTATATATGCTCGAACCTTATAACCCGAATAAAAAAGTCATTGTTTTGGTGCATGGTCTAGCGAGTAGTCCTGAAGCATGGATTCGACTGACCAATGACATGATGGGTGACACGGTACTGCGTGAGAATTTTCAAGTCTGGCAAGTGTTTTATTCAACCAATATGCCAATTATTGAAAGCCGCTTTCAAATCTATGCCCTGCTTAGCCAAGCTTTTGCACAAATTGATTCCAAAGCACCCGCCAAAAAAGATGCCGTGGTGATTGGACATAGCATGGGCGGTATTATTGCCCGCCTGTTGGTGAGTGATGCAGATGTGACCAAAAAAGCTTTGGGCATGATGAACAATCGCCAATTGAATAAATATCAAAAATTACCGATCGTCTCACAACGCCTCGTAATTAAAGATATTCCTAATTTCAGTCGTGCGATATTTCTGGCCACCCCGCATAAAGGAACTGATTATGCCGATCGCTGGTTTACCAAGGCAGCACGTAAAATTATTCGTCTACCGGGTGCATTCCTGTCTGCCCTCAGTGACAGTGTACAAACCCAGGATCTTGACGTTAAAGAACTCTTAACCCAGATTGATCATGGTCTTATTCAAAATGGTCCAAGTGACTTAAGCCATCAGTCAAAATTTATGGAACTGACCAAAGACATTAACCCACGTAAAGGTCTCGCTTTCCATTCTATTATGGGCAACATCACTGACAGTAATGATCTGAATATCATTAGCGACGATGTCGTTACCTATAAAAGTGCTCACTTAGATGGGGCAGTTTCTGAAAAGATCATTAAAGGTGGACATTCTATTCAAGAAACACCGGAAGCCATTTTAGAATTACGTCGCATATTACGTCTCCATTTGACCCAATTAGGTTTGCATAAACCTTAAGAACTAAGATTGATCAATCTCAGTCGATAATTTAGATAATGTATTGTCGACTGATTTTCTATTAAATTTAATGTGAAGATATTTTCTTAGGCTATTTCCACGCACCATTAAAATAGTTCAGATCTAGCTTATTGATCTTTACTACAGCTATATTCTCGTCTTACCCTCTTCATAGAAAAATAAAAAACCGTTCCTCATTTTTACCTATTTATTGCAAAGCATTTTTCTCTACTCTTGCAAATTTGCTAAGATAAGACACTCGCATGAAGTGAAGTTTTTTATGTACAGGATTTGCCAGAAAATCAAAAAATATAAGCAGAATGTGTTACTGGAAAATTAACTTATCTTCATGCAAAAAATTGAAATTGGTGAGGCAGCCAAGTTTTTAGTGATCTAGATTTATTCAAATATTTAAGGATTTTACCTCAATGAGTTACCCGGAAATCATGGCTGATTTTTCCAATTTAACGCCAATGATGCAACAGTACATGAACGTCAAAATGCAGCATCCACATTCACTCATGTTTTACCGTATGGGTGATTTTTATGAACTGTTTTTTGATGATGCGCATAAAGCAGCAAAATTACTGGGTATTACCTTAACCCATCGTGGCAAAGCCAATGGCGAACCGATCCCGATGGCGGGCGTACCCTACCATGCAGCTGAAGGTTATTTGGCACGTTTGGTCAAGAAGGGCGAAACCGTGGTCATCTGCGAACAGCTGGGTGAAGGCGAGAGCGCAGGCACTCGCGGCAAGGCACCTATGGAACGCGGTGTGGTTCGAATTATTACGCCTGGCACACTGACCGATGATGCGCTGCTTAACAGTCATCAATCGTCAAATTTAGTCGCACTTTGCATACAACAGAATCAAATTGGTATTGCGCTGTTAGATTTAAGTGCCGGTATTTTCAAGGTTCAACAACAAGAATTTCAACACGAGCAACTGGCGATTGAGCTTTCTCGCTTAATGCCAAGCGAAATTCTGGTAGATGAAGATATTGTTGATCCCAATATTATTGAACAAATCAAAAAACAATTGGAGTGCCCTGTCACCAAGCGTCCAAATGTCGATTTCAATGTCAATAATGCGCAAAAAACCTTATGTGACCAGTTAGCCGTTTCGACACTGTCAGGTTTCGGTATTGATCATTTGCCACTGGCAAAAGCCTCTGCAGCCGCACTGATTCACTATGCCAAAGAAACCCAAAAAACAGCTTTACCGCATATCCGTTCCATTCAACTGGAACAAAGCAGTGACTTTATTGCCTTAGATCCAGTCACGCGTCGCAATTTAGAATTAGTTGAACCCTTGTTTGATCATGGCACATCCCTATTCCAGCTGATCAATGACTGTCAAACGGCTATGGGTGGACGTTTACTCAGCCGTACCTTAATGCAGCCGCTGCGTGATACCAAATTACTCGATGCCCGGCTTGATGCAACTGCAGCGATGCTTAATAGCTATCATGAATCACCGATTCGCTTGGTATTGAAAGACATCAGTGATATTGAACGCGTGCTGAGCCGAATTGCTTTAGGCAGCGCGCGTCCACGTGATTTAGTCCAACTGCGCCAAGCCTGTGCGCAAATTCCTTTATTACGCCATGCCATTCAGCCCATTACTCAAGCCCAGCAATCCACCTTAATTCAACAGTTAGATAATGAATTGGGTGATTTTAAAGGGCTATACCAACGCCTGATGTCTGCCATTGTTGAACATCCTCCAGTATTACTTCGTGATGGCAATGTCATTGCAGAAGGTTTTGACAGTGAACTGGATGAACTGCGTAAAATTCGTGATCATGCCGGCCAGTTCCTGATCGATCTGGAAATCCAAGAACGTAAAAATACCGGGGTTTCAACCCTGAAAATTGGTTATAACCGTGTTAGTGGCTACTACATTGAACTGACTCGCGCGCAAGCTGAGCAGGCACCAGATCACTACATTCGTCGCCAGACCTTAAAAAATGCAGAGCGCTATATCACGCCAGAACTCAAGTCTTTTGAAGATAAAGTACTGTCCAGTGAATCACGTGCACTGGCGCGTGAAAAAATGCTGTTTGAAATGCTGCTGAATGAATTACGTCAAGATATCGGCAATTTACAAATGATGAGCAGTGCGATTGCACAGATTGACATGCTGGCCAATTTTGCTCATCAGGCGCGTTTACGCAACTGGGCGCGTCCAGAATTTAGCCCTGAAATTGGGGTAAAAATTATAGCTGGCCGCCACCCTGTGGTTGAAGCCTTGAGTAAAACAGCTTTTACTCCAAACGATACTACGCTAGATTTTAACCACCGCATGGTCATTGTGACAGGACCAAATATGGGCGGTAAATCGACCTTTATGCGTCAAACCGCATTGATCAGTTTATTGGCCTATTGTGGATGCTATGTCCCTGCCAAATCCGCAGTACTGGGTCCAATTGATCGGGTCTTTACCCGTATTGGTTCAGCGGATGACTTATCCACCGGTAAATCGACCTTTATGGTGGAGATGACGGAAACTTCACAAATTCTGCATCATGCCACCAACCAGTCTTTGGTACTGATGGATGAAGTCGGACGTGGTACCAGCACCTATGATGGCTTGTCTTTGGCCTGGGCTTGTGTAATTGACTTAAGCAAACGGATTAAATGCCTATGCTTATTTGCGACCCATTATTTTGAACTCACGGAACTCGGCAAAGAATCTGGCATCGATAACTACCATGTCACCGCCAAAGAATTAAATGGCAATTTAATTTTGTTGCACAAGGTTCAGCATGGGCCAGCCAGTCAAAGTCATGGTCTGCAAGTGGCAAAGTTAGCCGGTATTCCTGCCAGCGTGATTAAAGAGGCCCAAAATCGTTTAAAAATTTTAGAGAAACAGCAACACCATCAACTGAATAAAGCGGTGCAAAATGATTTATTCAGTGTGGTAGATGAATCATCCATTGAAGTGATTGAACGTATTGTTGAAGTCGAAAAAGATGTACCTGCGCTGAATCTTTTAAGAGCTTTAGATGTGGATAGTCTTTCACCACGAGAAGCACTCCAACAAATTTATGCTTTAAAAGATGCGTTAGAAGCTTAATTTGAAATCATCATGAATAAGAAAAAGACTTCTAAATAGGAGTCTTTTTCATTTAAAAGCCCTATTTAAGCAAATATTCAATTTTTATCAAATTAACAGCCCTATATATAACAAATATCAATAAAAGCAATTGTTAGTTACATGCTTTTTTGCCTAGAATACAGCAAGAGTAATTAGAACCATATTTTTTAGGTAGCTGTCGCCATGACCTTTGTTGTCACTGAAAATTGTATTAAATGTAAATACCAAGACTGCGTAGAAGTTTGTCCAGTAGATTGTTTCTACGAAGGTCCAAATTTCCTCGTCATCAACCCTGATGAATGTATTGACTGCGCACTCTGCGAACCTGAATGTCCTGCGAATGCTATTTTCTCGGAAGATGAGTTACCGGAAGGTCAAGAAGTCTTTATTGAACTTAATACTGAACTTTCACAAAAATGGCCGAACATCACCCAAATTGGTGATCAACCTGCTGATCGTGAAGAATGGAATGGTAAAGCTGACAAGTTGCAATACTTGGAAAAGTAATCCTGTTCTCAGACCTCGAAAAAAGATCAGTCATTGCTGATCTTTTTTTATACCTAAAATACACATTTGATTGCAATATTTCCAAATTTCATCCATCAATTTAGACTAAAATAGTACAGGTATTTATAAATATTTGATTTCTATAATGAAGCATTTTCTAAAGGGATTAATCGGGTTCGGTTTAATCCCACTTGTCATGATTGGATGTACTACATCTCCTCAGAAACAAGGACGTACCACCACGACTCCCGATGGAAAAAGAATCTTCATTCCCCAAGAACGTATCATCATTGAACGCCCTGTTCCGCCTAAAACAGTTCCATATGCTTATAATGCTTGGGCAGCTACAGGCGATAATTTACGACGCGTGCGCGAATATGAAGTGTTTCTTGAACGTAATGGCGTAGGCAATATCATTCCCAGTTTTGAACTCATGCGTACAGCTCGTGATTGGCAAAAATGTGCTCGTTCACAATACATGATTCCAAACCGTGAGTTGTGGGACAACCAAATTCCGACTTTGCGTGTATTTAAATATTTGGTTGCAGCCAAAGTTCTCACAGATTTTGAAGTCACTTCAGTTTACCGTGATTTACCACTGAATCAGTGTGCCGGCGGGGCAAACTCCTCTCGTCATTTATTTAACTCTGCCATCGATTTCCGTATTGGACCCGCTTATCCTCAAGCGGAAGATTATGCCTACATCGAAAATTCAAAATTCAAATTATGCCAATTCTGGGCGCAGCATGGTCAAAGCCTGAATATGGGACTAGGACTGTATGCTTCAGGTCAAATCCATATTGATACCCAAGGTTATCGCACCTGGGGACCTGATTTATCCCGTAATAGCTCAATGTGCAATTACTAATACAACCAATTTAGTTTCAAAAGAGATCTTCATGATCTCTTTTTTATTGCCTTATCATGAATAAATTTAAACGATAAATTGCACTCTGAATAGAAAGGTTTAAAATGCTTGCATCGCAAAAAAGGTGACGAAACTATGCAACAAATGTGGACAGAGATTGATGCTTACATCGATTCACATTTAATTCCAGAAGACCCTATTCTTCTACAGGCTTTAAAAAACACAGAAGAAAAAGGTTTTCCAGATCACCTTGCCGTAGCACCCAATCAAGGCATGCTGCTGCAAATGCTCATTCAGATGAACAAGTGCAAACGTGTACTTGAACTGGGTACTTTTGCAGCCTACAGCACCATGTGGCTAGCGCGCGCACTGCCTGAAGATGGTTATATCTTAACCATTGAAGGCCGAGATACGCACGCTGCATTGGCTCAGGAAAATATCCACAATGCCAAACTTCCACAAACGATTGACCTGAAAGTGGGACGTGCAGCTGAAGTATTAAAAGCACTGCCTGCTGACTTCGAAGCTTTCGATTTCATCTTTATTGATGCCAATAAACAGAGTTATCCTGAATATTTAGAATTAAGCCTAGACTTGTCTCATTCAGGGACCATTATCGTGCTTGATAATGTCATTCGTGCGGGTGATATCATCAATCCTGAAAATCACAAACCCAGTATTGAAGGTATCCGAGAGATGTTTGTCGCTTTACAAAACCATCCCCGAATATTGTCTTGTACCGCCTTACAAACTGTAGGCAGCAAGGGTCATGATGGCTTTGCATTGGCTATAGTGAAATAATTTGACACAAAGATCAAAAAACAATCGCACTGTTTTTTTATTTATTTATTAGCAATTTACACAGACTGTCCATATAGTTATCCACAAGTTATGCGGATAACTATGACTAATTTTTAATCATACTTTATAAGCAGCACTTTTGCTTATTTTACCACCAGTAACGGTACAGTTGAATTTCGGAAAATAGTCGTTGCCACACTGCCCAAAAAGAACTGGTGAATTTTACTGTGACTAAATGCACCAAGTACTATCAGTTGTATCTCATGTTCACTCTGATATTCAAGTATATTTTCAGAAACATCACCATAACGATATTCCATGACCACATCAAGACCTGCATTACGTAAGTATTGTGCCGGTTCATTTAATATTTCTGGATGATCGCCGACATAGAGCACATGACATTGTAATAATCTTAACAAATCACTTTGTGCAATTCGTTTCATCAAATTGACGCAGGTGGGTGAATATTCATAGGCAAAAATAAATCGCGTCGGTGGCTTAAAGTTCTCCCCCACGGTCATTACGGTACAATTCACCCCGCGAATAAAGTTTTCAACATTACTGCCAATGGGTTTATTCCGCTCTGCAGAGCGCTCTCCAACTCGACCAATAATCGCAATATCGTCATCTCTGAGCACATTAAAACTTTGTTCTAAAAAATCGCCTTTTTCTTGTAGATGTGAGGCAGTTAAACCATATTTTTGCTGAATCATTTCGCTAATATGATCGAGTAAATTATTACTATAATTCAGTGCCAATTCACTTTGTTTCTGTTCAAGTTCAGCCAGTTCTTTAAGTAACATTGCATTACTTTCAAAGCCGATTACCCCACTTATTTCCCCCAAGTGATAACTGGCGGGATAATAATCTAAAACCTGTAATAACACCAATTCACGTTGGGTCTCCTTCGCAACCCAGGCAGCAGCTTCAGCAACTGCATTTACGCATGGAGAAGAATCAATACAAGCGATTACACGTTTCATTTTTCGCCTCGCTTTTCGCCATCAAAGGCTTTAAGTCTATTTGTTATTTTTAACTTAGCATAACTCTTATAGACTGTGCATGCTTTTATGTAATTAAACTTACTCGTTAATTCATATTAATTTTATTGAATTTTTTAATTTCTATAACGAATAAACGTTGCAGGATTACCAGCTACGATAGTCGCTCTTTCCACATTTTTTGTGACCATGCTATTCATTCCAACCACCGCATGCGATCCAATAGTTATGCCATCCTTTACACCAACATGAGCGCCCAGCCAGACATCTTGCCCAATTTCTATACCCTGTGAACGGACTGGTTGTTGATAAATTGGCTGCTCTAACTCTATGCCATGGTCAAAGGCATACAAATGACAATATGCAGCGATGCGGACTTGATCATGTAGCTTGATCCCTTTTCGTCCACCATCAAGAATGCAGTGATGGTTAATCGCAACTTCATTGCCTATTTCTAATGGCCCATGCAAAGTACAGTCTGCCGCAATAAATGTATCATCCCCAATCACAATTTTACGACCCGGCTCGGCAAAAATATGTGCCAGCGGTGAAATAAAACAGTTTTCCCCAATCTCAACCGTTTCCATTTGCATTAAATAGGCTTGATATTCTTTTTGCCATGTTTCAGCCCAAGCCCGGTTTTTCGGTTTTAATGACCAATATAACCACGGCATATAGTTCAAACGGTGCTTATGCTGTTCACGATATTTTAACAGTAGATCTTGTTCAGTCATTGTTTGGTTCTTCTACAATTTTGAGGTGTTCACGACCGCGCGTCACATCCTGAATTTTTAATGCCAGAGTTTCTATTTGATGGATTTGTAGTAAAGCTTCGACCTGAACTCCCATTGCGGTATAGTCTGCTTTAAATTCAACTTGCTGTTGATCAAGTTCGTATTGAAAGATCGACCATTCATTAAACTGGCAGGCAAAACTGACTTTTTTCTTTTCAATCAGCTCAATTTTTTCAGCCAGCAATAAACACTGTCCTGCACAGCCACCATAAGCGCGAATCAAGCCGCCTGTTCCGAGTTTGATCCCACCATACCAGCGATTGACCAGAACCAGAATATTGGTTAATTCATTGCCTTCAATAGTGGCTAGAATAGGTCTTCCTGCAGTTCCAGATGGCTCTCCATCATCATTAAACCGAACATTGTGCCCAATTTTCCATGCCCAGCATTGATGTGTGGTACTGAGATCCTTATGAGTCTCCAAAAAATCCTTGACCGCCTGTTCATTTTCGACAGGCACAGCAATGGCTTGAAAGCGACTTTTTTTGATGTCTTCTTCGAAAGTAACGGGCGAGGCAATGGTAAAAGGCATAAATCTGACAATAAAAAAATCAATATAAAATTATAACGTGTTTTAAAACCTCTGTAGCCAACTTAGATCAGCATTTGAGTTGTAACATCATCTTCTAATAAGAATAGATACAGTATGCTCCAGTATTAGGAGCATAAAGTGCTTAGAAAAATACACAAGTTCAAGTATTAATCTAATCACTTTATGATTAAGTGAGGTAAATATATTTCCTTGTGTAACTAAGCTGCAAGAATGCTTCATTCATCAAAAATAAAGTCTAAAACTATAATAGTGGAAGCATAACACGGGGCTTAGCAAACAGAATTATTGAGACAGTCATTTATTAACTTACTTTCTATATCGAATAAATAATTTTAATCCTGTTATTTACCAGAAAAGATTAATTATTTATATATAAATTAAAATTATTATATAAATAATTAATCTATTAAAAACTCTAGTTACTTTGATTAATATAAATTAAACATACCTATAAAATAAACTGATGTTTTTAATCTCTTAATGTTTTATTTAGTTAAAATAATTTAATATTTGTTGATTTATGTAATAAATTGCATCTAATTTTACACCTCCATAACCTACCATTTTTTGTGACATCTAACACATTATAGTCAATTTACCAAACTATGCATCACAAAGTACACCCTATACTATTTAAGGGATTAAAAAATTAATTGTTTTAAATTCATTTAATTATAATTTTGTAGTTTTTAATTAATAATTTGTTAGAAATTTAAAACTATTTATAAGCTCTCTTTTCTCGATTCCCAATCTTAAATTTTAATGTTATTTAAATTTGATTAATTTTTAGAAATAAATAACTTATAAAAGGCGGGAGATTCGATATGGCTACAATTAAAATACTGTCTGTGAAAAATGGAGAAGTTATTCAGAATATTGATAATAATATTGTGAAACTAACACAAAATTCAGTTATTCAGATCAGTGCTGATATTGATGAAGTAACAAAAATTACTCGTCAAGGGAATTCTGCTGTTATTCGCCTCAAAAATGGCGAAAGCATTATTATTGAAAACTATTTCGACTATCCGGAGAATGCTAATCGAATTGTTTTTGAGAACGAAGGAAAATTATACTGGGCAGAGTTTACTGATCAGAATGGCGAAATGCTGGACACTATAATTTATCATCCACTCACAGAAGGTACTGTCGAAAGCGCAAATATGGCTGCCGGAATTCTACCGTGGTTGGGTGGAGCTTTAGCGATTGGGGCTATAGCTGCTGCTGCAGGTTCAGGAGGTTCTTCTGGTGGTGATTCCGGTTCGGGAAGTCAAGACACTACCCCACCAAAATTAACCGATATAATTGTTAATGAAAATGGTCAGCTCGAATTAAGCTTTAATGAGAATGTAAATGGTTCAAATCCCCGTCCTGAGGATTTTACTGTAATCGTGGATGGAGAAGAAATTCCAGTTACTAACATTATCGTGGAGGGCGATAAGATTACATTGGTTACTGAACCAGAAATTCGCGATGGTCAAGAAGTAACTGTTGATTATCAAGATAGTACGCCTAGTAATGATCAAGGTATCAAAGATTCAGACGGTAATATACTGGAGGATTTCGATTCTGCTGAAGTAGGCGGTGTAAAAAATCCAGATACGACATCTCCTACACTGATCGATGCTGAAGTCAATGAGAACGGCAATATTGAACTCAGTTTTAATGAAGCCCTGGATGCAGACAATCTGCCGCCTGCAGGCAGTCTGGTGGTGACGGTCGGTACGGCCCCTGACCAGACTGCGGTCAATGTGATCGATATTATTGCAGATGGAAATACCCTAACCCTGATCACGGATCCGGTGATCAGCGCAGGTCAGAACGTCAATGTGGTCTATACCGACCCAAGTGCTGAAAACGATCTCGATGCCATTCAGGATACTGCCGGTAATGATGCAGCAGGCTTTAATACCGCTGACCTGCCGAATGGTGTGGTGAATAATCCGGAACTACCATTGAGTTTAGCCAATGATGAGATTTCTGCCTTACTCGTTAACAAGACTATTGATACAGCTACACCACTTGCGACAATAGATGAACAAGATTTGATTAATGTTCTTCCTGGAGATTCAAGAATAGCAGTAATGAATTTCACTATTGATAGTGGTACGGAAGATGTTGTGATTGCTGTACAGCAAGATAATTTAGTGGACTTAGCTAGTGCTTTTACTTTCGTAGTGCGAAATACGACGACTGGTGAAGAATTTCAGGTGGCAGCAGCAGATACAAGTCAAGGAGGATTAGTTGCTGGTGCACTAGGATTAGAATTATTAGGGGGAGTTGCAGATGCTCAAGGGCTGAGATTGGACATTAGTGACTTGCCTGCAGGGAATTATGAAGTTTCTATTCATGGTGACTCTTCACAACTGGCAGATATTTTAACAAGTATAGATTTAGCAAATTTAGGTAATAATACAGTCAATGAGGTGGTAGCGGATACGGTATTAGGAGCACTAGAAACATTCCTAACGGGTCCAGACATCGATCCTCGTGGGCTATTAGAGCAATTAGAATTAGGCGAGCTGCTTAGACTTGCCGAAAACTCTCCAGTTCTAACTCCTTTAGTAAATACGCTTACGGCTATTTTAAATAATCCAGTTCTTTCCTCTATTACAGGAGATTTATTAGACAGTAGTGTTGCTGAAATCCTTTCTGGTGGTGCAGGTGGCGTACTGGGCTTGATACTTGAAATTCCTGTTGTAGGAAATATCTTAGCAGGGACATTAAATGTAGCAGTAAATGATCTGATTGGTGGAATTTTAGATGGTGTAGATGGTACAGGCCAAGCATTATTCGATAATTTAGTAGAACCATTAGTTAGCGATATCTTGTTAGATACTGTACTCGAAGGTTCTGGCCTGGAAACGGGGCTGAATACCTTGTTAGGTTCAATAAATACTTTACTCAATACTCTGGGATTAGGTAACGTTTTACCAACTGTCGATGGATTATTGGATCTTGTGGCTCAAGAAATTTTGAGTAATCCATTAACTATATTAGGTGGAACGACCGCCGAAGTATATGTTGTGAATGGAGAAACGTACCGTGCAACAGGAAATATTCAGGAAAGCTCAGAAGATGGTACTCAAGCCGATAACTGGGGTGATGGTGTATTAACTGCAGTAAATGGCGTGCCAGTAACTTTCAATTCAACTGATGCAGATGGTAAGTTCACTCTTATTCAGGGGAGCTATGGAGTCCTTAAACTCTATGATGATGGTAACTTTATTTATAATTCTGATAGTTTAAATGGACAAGGAACTCCAATCAGTGAGGTATTTAGCTATACCGTAACGCGCAATGCTGGACAGATGAATGAGGAAACAGCTTCAGCAGACTTGACTATCAACATTGATACTGTAAATCAAATCATTAACTATGCCGATGACCCAACAGATAACCTGTTACAAGGCGGTGCAGGTAATGACATTCTGACAGGTGGTGCTGGAGCAGATACTGCAATCTATTATTTACTGGATAATACTGATGCGACTGGTGGCAATGGTACAGATACTTGGACTGACTTTAATGCTGCTGAAGGTGACATGATTGATGTTTCAGCTTTACTGAGTGATCAGACTGTAAATGCATCGAATCTTGGCAATTATATAACACTCGAACAGCGTGGCCACGATACGGTAGTAACGATCGATCGTGATGGTTCGGTAACGGACATAAGCTATGCGCCAACAGAGCTAATTATTTTGCAAAATACAAACAGTGCAAGTTTAGTCCTTGATGATTTGATTAAATATAATCAAATTTGACTAGCCAGATAAGAAAATTTTTTTCGAAATATTTTCTTATAAAATCCAATAGTAAAGATAAAAAATCCCGCTTTAAGCGGGATTTTTTATCTTAGGCAAATATTTACTACGTCTAAAACCAAGTCGATGCAATCACCAGCATAATGATGATTACCAGTAAAATTTTGATAATCTTCGTTTGTTCTTCAGGTTGAAAGTTAGCTTTGTTCAAAGAATTTGGAGTGCAAAATACTCTCTCAGTCCCGAGCTAAATTAATTACTTATGCCCTTCCTCTGCTCATCCAAGCAATAAAAAAACCTCCTGTAAAAGAAGGTTTTAACTTAAGGTTCTCAGTTTTTAATCAACGTTCACGCAAGGCTTCTTGCGCTTTATTGAAAGGTTTAAGCAGATAATCCAGGACTGATTTCTGGCCGGTTTTAATATCCACTGTAGCCACCATACCGGGGGTAATACTGAATTGCTTACCCGCTTTATTGGTCAGTTTATCAGTATTGGTTCGAATATAAACCCGGTAATAAAACTGGTCCTGCTTCACTTCATCCCGTATGGTATCTGGTGAAATGGTGGTGACCTTGCCTTTTAATCCGCCATAAATAGAATAGTCATAAGCCGTGACTTTAACCAAAGCTTCCTGCCCAGGATGAATAAATGCAATATCTCGTGGTGAAATTCGCGCTTCAATTAATAATTTTTCATCTAACGGAACAATAGTCATCAGCTTGCCATTTTGTGGAATGACTCCACCAATGGTCATGACATCAATTTCCTTGACGATCCCACGCATTGGCGCTTTGAATACTGTACGGCTTAAGGTATCTGACTTTCCTCTCACCACTTGTTGCTGTGTTTCTACATCAGTATTGGCTTTGGATAATTCTTCACGTGACTTCACATAATACTGGTTGCGAATATCATTCATCTGATTACGCAAATTATTGGCTTCACGTTTCAGACGTAAAACCTCCACTTCACTTGCAGCACCTTTA
This sequence comes from Acinetobacter sp. SFB, assembly GCF_001647545.1. Taxonomy (GTDB): domain Bacteria; phylum Pseudomonadota; class Gammaproteobacteria; order Pseudomonadales; family Moraxellaceae; genus Acinetobacter. Next base: position 16,183 of record NZ_LSZH01000011.1, on the reverse strand, counting down.
GCCACAAGCGGTTCGGTCATGCTCAATTCCTGTTCAATCAGACTTAATGCCTGACGCAGACCGGCTATGGATTCATCCAGATTGGCACGGCGTGAATTATAAAGTGCGGTTTCTTCCTGCACCAGTTTACTTTCTTTTAAAACTTCCTTCGGAAAAGAAAGCGGCGTTCCGTTCACTTCTGCTCTCAAACGTGCTGAAGTGGCGCGTGAGGACATCAGCAAGGAAGCGGATTCGCCAACGTTGGATTCAAGTCGAGTCGGATCGAGCTGAGCCAGGATTTTCCCCTGCTTGACAATTTCACCCTCACGAACATTTAACTTAGTTAAAATACCGCCTTCAAGTGACTGAATGATCTGCTCTTTTGAAGAAGGCACAACTTTACCGGTTCCGGTAGATACCTCCTCAAGCTTAAAAAACCACGCCCATAGCAATAAGGTGATTAATCCCAAACAGATAATCCAGATAAATACACTGGCTTTGGGTAAAGGCGGTTCAAGCTCAGTAACTTTGATGGTATTTTTCAGGTTCTGTGATTCCGCGCTCATGAGTTAGCTCCTGCAACCTGATGTTGCTGTGGCTGATTTTGATTGAGAATCTGATCACGAGGTCCATCCATCACAATCTTGCCATCATTCACCACAATAATTCTGTCCACCAGTTCCAGTACTGCACGGCGATGTGTTGCAACAATCAGGGTGCGTTGACCGAGCCATAATTTCAAATGATCAATCAGTTGTTTTTCTGACACATCATCAATCGATGCTGTGGGTTCATCCAGCAACAGAATATTTGGCTGGCGAATCAGTAAACGTGCCAGTAAGAGTGCCTGTTTCTGACCACCAGAAAAACCCACACCGCCTTCAAGAATCATATGATCCAAGCCTTCTTTTTTCTCCTGCACAAAATGAATTGCACCGGTAATTTTCAAGGCATTCAGTATTTCTTCATCACTGGCCAAAGGTGCACCAAGCGTCAGGTTCTCGCGCACCGAACCAAAGAATAAATGTGCATTCTGGTTCAGTAAGCCCATATCACGGCGTACATCCGAAGGATCGATTAAACTCAGTTCAACACCATCAAGTTTGATTTTGCCCTGAACCGGAGTTTGCATGCCTGACAACAATTGCAGTAGGGTCGATTTACCTGCACCATTACGCCCAAGAATCGCAATTTTTTCGCCCGGTCTGATTTCGAGATTTGGAATCATCAGGCTTGGTTTTGGATCATCTTCACCATACTTAAAGGTCATGCCGGTTAATTCATAATGACCATTTAGTGCCGGACGATGAATCAAATGGGCATGGTCCGGCTGATCCACCGGTTTCTTCATTAACTCATCCAGTCCATTTTTAGCCACTTTGGCTTGCTGCCAGCGACCCAGTACACCTGTGATTTGTGCAATTGGCCCAAGCATGCGTGAAGACAACATCGAACAAGCCACTAAAGCACCCGTGGTCATATCGCCTTTCATCACCGCAAAGCAGCCCACAAGCACCACAATTGCAAAGGTCAAACCCTGAATTTTCTGGGTCCAGGCATTCATCACACCCACAATCTTGCGCTGACGCATTGAAACATCTGCCGATGATTCATTCATGTGATTCCACTGATTCTGGAATCGGGCTTCTGCACGCAAGAGCTTGATATCTTCAATCCCTTGTACTGCTTCAACCAGCATGGCATTGCGGATTGCACCTTCACGCATTCCTTCACTGGCCAGTTTAGCCAAAGGTTTTTGTGCCAAAATTCCAGGCAGGATCATTAAAGGCACCACCAGAAGCATTACCCAAAACAGGTTGCCGCCAATCAGCCAGAAAATCCCCAAAAACAGCAGAAAGAAAGGTAAATCGGCAATGGCTGATATTGTGGTTGAGGTCACCAGTTCACGTACGCCCTCAAGCTCACGAATCTGTGAAATAAAGGTCCCGGTGGATTTTGATCGCTCACTGTTTTTTATTCTTAAAGCATGACCAAAAACCCGGTCTGAAATTCTTAAATCTGCACGTTTACCAATAATGTCAGACAGATAAATTCGTGCGACCCGCAAACTGAATTCGAAAATTGCCGCAATCAGTACACCTCCGGCCAGTACCCATAAAGTGGGAACAGATTGGGCCGGAATTACCCGGTCATAGACATTCATGGAAAAAACAATAGTCGCCAAGGCCAAAATGTTGGCAATCATGGAGGCAAACATCACATCGATATAACGTTTCCAGTCACGTAATACAATTGACCAGAACCAGCTGCTTTCATAAGGTTTGATGTATTCATCCACCCGCGCATCTGGTACGGATTTTTCAGGTCGAAGAATATAGACCTGACGAATATTGGATTGCAGCACATCCAGGGTTAAAGTCTGTGCAAGACCTTGATCACCACTCAGTTGGACATTGGCATTACCTTCAGCATCAACTTTTTCAACAACACCGACCTGACCATCATTAAATTCCACCACAACAGGTAACCGCCATGGATTGATTAAATCTTTACTGAATGCACACTTACGCAAACTCATGCCGATCTGGCGCGTCATCAGTGTCATGATATCATCGACATTCTGATTGGAATTCCAGTCAAGCTGTAAACGAATACGTTCTTCAGATGGTTCTATACGGTAATGTTTGGCAATCGTGAGTACAGCTTGAAGCCAGGGTTGATAATTGTTTTTATTATTCATGGCTGAATCTCAAACCCTTGGATTGGAATATTATTAAGATCATAGAGATCACGAGAACGTCCTGTAACAGTAATGTATCGCACAATTGCGTCATAAATGTCATAACGTGTATTTTCGATTTCTTGAGCTGCACTGTGAATGGACTGTTCTGCATTGAGCAAATCAACCGCTGAACGTGTCCCGAGTTTATATTGCTCCTGATACAGCTCTCGGGTACGAATGGTGGTTTCCTTACGCGCAATCAAAATGCTCATTAGACCTTGCTTATTTTCGATTTCTTCACGTAATAGCCGGATTTCATCTAGCACATCCAGATAGACTGAATTAACTTTTGCTTTTGCCGCTTCTTCGGCATAACTGGCAGCACGGGTCTGGGATGCTTTTGCCCCTCCCTGATACAGATTACTGCTCGCTTCCAGCATGATGGAATTATACATCCCATCATCTTCATTATTATTGGGATTACGTCCATTCAAGGCCTGACTAAGTGAACCTTTAACACTCAGAGTGGGATAGTTACTTAATTTTGATTGTTGCTTTTGAAATTTGGCAACCTGTACCTCTGCCTGTGCCGCAATCATCCTGGGAATTTTGTTAAATTCAGGCTCACCGTATAAATCGGAATCCCTCACCACACGCTCTGGAATAGCCCAATCCTGTCCTGTCACATCCACGCCCAATAATGTGCGTAATTTCTGTTGAAATTTTTTCAGCTGGGTTTGCTGTACCACTAAATTGGCCTGTGCAGCTTCTAAATTTGCACGTGCCTGAACTGGGTCGGCCTGGGTACTAATCCCCGCCTTTGCTCTTAAATTTGTAATTTCAGCAATGCGTGAAATGCCGTTAATCTGCTGCTGTGCGATTTGGGTGATTTCCTGATAACGCTTAATATTCACGATCGCATTGACAGTTTCATAAGCTACATTGTCTATGCTCAGCAAAACATTGGCCTGTTCAGCGCTAAGCTTTGCCTGTTGAATATCCACCCCACTTTTTACCTTGCCAAAATCGTAGAGCATTTGGGTGGCATTCAGACTGATGAGCTGGCGCCCACGTTCACCCGAACTTAAGTCTCCGGTCGATAATCCACCTGAAAGCTGTGGATAATACCCGGCTTTGGCAACATCAATATAAGCCCCCTGTCCAGCTAAAACCGAAACACTCTGTGAAACATCTGGACTGCGCTGTAATGCCCGAAGAATGGTTTCATTGAAACTTAATTGGCTAACAGGCTGATACATGGGTTGATTTTTAGAAAAAGCATCTGTCTGATCAGAACGCTGTATTACAGGTAATTCCTGAACTTTTGAGGTATCTAATTGAAAGTTACTAAGGCTTTGAATATCAGCTTTATTATAGTTTTCATCGGACTTAGGAACAAAAATTTGGCCAATTCCCGATTTAACTGTTTCTAAAAACTCTTTGGAATGGGTTGCATGTGTATAACTTGTGTTTAAAGTCATAAAACATATTAGACATTGCATGCTTCTCAAAAATATATTTTGCCGAAAAATTACTTTACTTTGATTGTTTAACATCATTGAAGGGACAATTATACTTTATGAATATTTTAGCGTATTTAGTGAAAAATACGCTTGTTTTTGTATAGTAATTGTCATTTTTATAGGTATAAATTTAGGATGATCTAGTCAATTTTTAAATGAAAAATCACCCTTTTTTAAAATTATCATTAAACGGTGAAATCATCGCCTAAATACACTTGGCGCACTGTTTCATTTTCCAGTACTTCTTGCGGTGTTCCTTCTGCAATTACTGCCCCTTCACTGACAATATAAGCACGCTCACAAATTGCTAAAGTCTCTCGTACATTATGGTCGGTAATCAGCACCCCAATTCCACGATCTTTTAAATTTCGAATAATGTCTTTGATATCGCCTACAGAAATAGGATCTACCCCGGCAAAAGGTTCATCGAGTAACATAAACTTAGGGTCCGCAGCCAGAGCACGAGCAATTTCGGCACGACGACGTTCACCACCCGAAACACTCATCCCTAAAGAATCTTTAATATGGGTGATTTTAAAATCGGCCAGCAATTCACTTAAACGCTGTTGACGTTGCTGTTTGTTCAAATCCTTACGGGTTTCAAGAATCGCCATAATATTTTCAGAAATGGTCATTTTTCTAAAAATAGAAGCTTCTTGAGGTAAATAACCAATCCCTTTACGGGCACGTTCATGCATGGCCAAATCGGATAAATCAAGATCATCCAAATAAATCTCGCCTTTATCCATACGGACTAAACCCACCACCATGTAGAAACTCGTGGTTTTACCTGCACCATTGGGTCCAAGTAATCCGACAATCTGCCCACTTTGCATCTGGAAAGAAACGTCCTTAACCACCCATCTTTTACTATAATTTTTTGCAAGATGTTTAATACAAAGCGTTTGTGGTTGGTTTGGCGATTGTTCCATTAATCACGTGCTCCCGGGAATGATTTTGAACTAGAAGGTGGAATTACGATTTGAACACGACCTGAAGATGAACCCGTGTTATTTGGCGTACCGGTTGCTTCAATATCACCCTTATTCATACTATATTTCAAAGTATTACCACGAATACTTGCGCCACCTTGCTCTAATAAGGCATTGCCCGACAAGGTGATAATTCCGGTTTGGGCATTATAGAGAATTTTTTGTGCCTGCCCTTTGGCTAAACCTTTATTGACATCTACTTTTTGCTGAAAACGCGCAGGACCACCTGTTGCAGTAATCGTGCTGATTTCTTTTTGACTGTTCAGGTTGGCAATAATTGAATTGGCCTGCAATTTCATTGTGCCTTGCTCGATGATGACATTACCAGTATAGGTCGTCACACCCGTTTTTTCATTATAGGTTGCCCGATCAGCCACCAAGGAAATGGGCTGACTTCGGTCAGAAGGAATTGCAAATGCCGTTGCCGATGAGAATACAACCAAACCGACTAAAGCTGCTTGCTGAAGCAAGGTTTTAGAAAATGTAAGCTTAAGATTTTGGTTCATATTTTCCTCGAATATTAAAAAATTCGTATTGACCGTTATTAAAATTGGCTTTCAGACCTTGGCTTACAAATTCAGCTTGCGGAGATTGCACAATGACTTGTTTATTGGTTTCAATTTCACGAGTTTTAGGATAGCCGGTTAACTCTGTAGTTCGAAACTGCAGTTTGCCTTGTTGCATCAACTTTACCGCCAACACATCTCCAGACAAAACCACGCGCTCATTATCATCATAACCATTTGCGACTTTGGCATAAAAAGTGGCATCTACAGCACCCTTTGTATACATCGACGCATTCAAATTGGTGAGTCTTGAGGTTTGTTTTTGCATGTCCTGCTCAAGACGATCGACCTTAGCGCGGACAGACAAATTACCGTCATCATCGGTTTGAGTGAGATTAATTTTTTCAGCAGAATAGGTCATACTTCTGGCTGAATCAGCCTCAAGTTTATTGCCCTTACCGCTGTAATAGTAGTAACCACCACTTATAGCTGCAATGGCTATAGCAGTTACGTATAAAACTTTTGTATCCATAAGTGTGGTACTTAACTCAAATGAAATGAATTATTTAACTATTAATGTGGGATAGACGTATATTTTTCAAGAAGCGTTTGGTAAGCCCCCTTTGCCATCAAAATCATATCGCAGATTTCACGTACTGCACCGCGTCCACCCATTGCCTGAGTCACCAGGTCAGCACGACGACGGACTTCGACATGACCGTTCGGCACAGTCACTTTCATACCTGCAATGGCAAATGCAGAAAGATCAGGCCAATCATCACCCATATATAAACAGTCTTCTGGAGCAACATTCAGTTGCGCACATGCTTCACGTAATGCAGTACCTTTATCTTCACGGCCTTGAAAAACCAGGTCTACACCTAAATCAGACATGCGCTTTTCTACAATATTGCTTTTACGTCCTGTAATGATAATGACTTTGACCCCTGCCTGCTGTACAAGTTTCATACCTAGGCCATCACGAATATCGAATGATTTAATTTCATCACCTGAATTAGTCAATGTCACAAAACCATCGCTTAAAATACCGTCGACATCCAGAACCAAAGCTTCAATATGACGCGCCTGTTCCAATAAAATATAAGATGCCATTTGTTAATTTACCCCAGCTTGAATCAGGTCATGCATGCTAATCACACCAATGACTTGATTTACATCATTTACCACAACAAATTGATTGATTTTCTTTTCATTCATTCGCTCTAAAGCTTCAACTGCACGTGCTTCTTGCGAAATGGTTAAAGGATTTTTGATCATCACTTCCGATACGACCAGATTCACATCAAAACCTTGTTGCTTATCTATTAAACGACGTAAATCACCATCGGTAAAAATACCAAGTAGAACATCATTTTGATCTACAATTGTGGTTAAACCTAGGCGTTTGTTTGAAATTTCGTATAAAACCTGATTCATTGGTGTATCTGGAGATACTTTGGGTAATTCTGCACCGGTATGCATCAAGTGTTTGACATGTAATAACAGACGTTTACCCAATGCACCCGCCGGATGCGACATGGCAAAATCATCCGCAGTAAAACCACGGGCATCTAGTAAAGCAACAGCCAGCGCGTCGCCCAAGGCTAGAGTTGCCGTAGTACTGGAAGTGGGTGCCAAACCCAGTGGACAAGCTTCCTGAATATTACCCAAGGTTAAAGCGACATCTGCATTTTGCGGCATAGGTCCTTTGTCATCACCACTGATGGTGATTAACGGAATTTCTAAACGTTTGATCAACGGCATCAGCATCATAATTTCATCACTCTTGCCCGAGTTTGAAATCGCGATCAGCACATCACCCGGAACCAGCATACCTAAATCGCCATGCCCTGCTTCACCCGGATGCATAAAGAATGAGGGAGTACCAGTAGACGCAAAGGTTGCTGCCATTTTACGACCAATATGACCCGATTTGCCCATACCGGTAATGACTAATCGTCCTCGGCACTGCAAAATAATTTCACATGCATGGCTAAAACGTTCATCGATTTGCGTCGCCAATATTTCTAGCGCTTGTTCTTCTATACGCAAAGTTTCTAATGCGACTTTTTGGAAGTCTATTTGATTTGGCATATTTGGTGGGTTCAAAGTAGGTTTACCTTAACGCTATAAAGCGTTGACTCTAATCAAGCAAAAATAATTTTCGCAATTTTATCATATCTACGCAAATGACACGTTTCTAAATGTATAACTTTTCACACGCATATAAAAAAAGCGTATAAAACTTTATGAAAAAAAATGCTTAGGTTAAGATGAGCCATCTTATATTTAGCCTTTTGAAGACCTATGCAACCTTTTGTTCTATATAACTCAGAGCAACGTAAAAAAGTAGAATTTGTTCCGCGTGTCGAGGGACATATCGATATGTATGTTTGCGGTATGACAGTTTATGATTACTGTCATATTGGACATGCTCGAGTCATGGTTGCATTTGACTACATTATTCGCTTTTTGCGCAGTCAAGGTTGGACGGTTAAATATGTTCGTAATATTACCGACATTGACGACAAAATTATTAAACGCGCCAATGAAAATGGCGAAAGTATTACTGCATTAACAGATCGTTTTATTCAAGCGATGAATGACGATGCTGAAAATTTGGGTTGCTTAGCCCCAGATCAAGCCCCACGTGCGACTGACTATATTGATCAAATGCAAAATATGATCGGTAATTTAGTCAATAAAGGTACTGCTTATCCTTCAAATAATGGCGATGTGTATTTTCAGGTAGAAAAATTTGCCAAATATGGTCGTTTGTCTGGCCGTAAATTAGAAGATATGCAAGCTGGCGCTTCTGAGCGTGTCGATGTTGAAGTGGAGAAAAAACATCCGTTCGATTTTGTGCTTTGGAAACATGCCAAAGAAAATGAACCGTCATGGGCTTCACCATGGGGCAATGGTCGTCCGGGTTGGCATATTGAATGTTCAGCCATGTCGACTTGCTGCCTAGGCAATCATTTTGATATTCATGGTGGTGGTTCCGACCTAATGTTCCCGCATCATGAAAATGAAATTGCACAAAGTGAAGCTTCGACTGATGAACAATATGTGAATTACTGGATGCATGTGGGCTTCATCAATGTCGATGGCGAAAAAATGTCTAAGTCTTTAGGCAACTTCTTTACCATTCGTGACGTGATGGATAAATTCCATCCTGAAGTGATTCGTTACTTTATTGTGTCATCACACTACCGTAGCCCGGTCAATTTTTCTGACTTTGCACTGAAAGAAGCAAAAAATACTCTTTCTCGTTTCTATCATTCATTTAAAGCCTATCAGGCAGTGTATGCGGAAAAAACTACTGATGCTTTAGATGACGCGTTGGTTGAGCGTTTTAATGCAGCCATGCGTGATGACTTCAATACCTCTGAAGCAATTGCAGTATTGTTCGAAATCAATAAAGAACTGAATCGCGCAGTGAAAGATGAAAACCAACAACAGGCAACTGTTTACTATTCAACTTTACGTCATCTCACTAATATTCTTGGATTGGTTCAGCACAATGTCGATGATTTCTTAAAATCTGATATCGGTCAGGAAGCTTTAGGCTTAACAGCAGCACAAATTGAAGATTTGATCCAACAACGTGTGAATGCAAAAAAAGCCAAAGAATTTGCCAAAGCGGATGAAATTCGCCAGTCCTTGCTCGATCAGGGGATAGTTTTGGAAGATACCCGTCAAGGTACTATTTGGCGTCGTGCTGATTAATTGCTCATTTGTAATTATAGGGAGTTGACAGTTTCATTAAATTCTCTATAATGCAGACCATTGCGGGAATAGCTCAGTTGGTAGAGCATAACCTTGCCAAGGTTGGGGTCGGGAGTTCGAGTCTCCTTTCCCGCTCCAGAATACGAAAAGCCCTGATTATTAATCAGGGCTTTTTTTATTGCTTTAAATATTTGATCAGTTCATTTTGCAAAAATGACATCTGATTTTTAAATGATAAATCTAAAGCTCGATATAATGAAATTAGGCGTAGTACTTCAGATTCCAGCTTATTCTTTTTGCTTCAGAACGTGGGAATTTTTGCTCTTGCAAAAGTTTTAATATCGCTTGTTTACCCTGTTCTTTATAACCTTGACAGTAGGATGCTGAAACACTCAGTTCATCTAATGCTCGCCACTCATAGACACTTGCATCAACAAATAACTTGTCATTAGACATGCCAACTTGTATTGCTTGTTGGGCATAATAACTGGCCAAATCATATTGATTTAAAGAACGGTAAAAGCGGGCTAACTCATATAAAGGTTCGGCACGATTCTGTCTGGCTATCCACGCTTGTAAATATTCTAGATAAATTTGTTCATGAGGAAGTTTTAAGCGTTCTGCCATTTGAGCGGCACGAAATTGAGCCATCCAACGTTCTTCTTCCCAACCTCCTGCACTGGCCCGTTTTAAAAAATACGTTCTACTTTTATCTAATAATCCTGCATCTCTATAACTTTGTGCCAGATAAAAAACATAACGCAAATTGTTTGGCTCATCTTGAATACCCTGTTCCAATGTTGCGATATCTTTCAAATATGTATCTGCACTTTTTGCTCTGGCGCCATCATGCTGAATAAATATATTCAAACCTTCAAGCGTTTGCCATTGATGAGGATGATGAGAATGTAAATACTCATGTAAAACCCCTTTCCATGACCAAGCTAAGCGTGTCGAGATCAAAGCATTTCGGCAATAACGTAAATTGTCATAGATACAATTAAAATAATATGCTGTACCCATTAAATTTGGCCAACTGAAACCAGATTCAGCCAATAAACTTTCATCTGCATCAATAAAAAGTAAATAATCTGCTTTGGGTAAAGCATCAGTTAAAGCCAATTGCAAAGCTTCAGTACGGTTAAAACCAAAATTTTTCCATGGCCGTTCCAATAATTGTCCCGGTAAATCTTGCAAATAATTTTGAATTATCTCTTGTGTGCCGTCGGTCGAACCCGTATCAACAATCACCCAAGAATCAATCCAAGGCTTGACAGAAGCCAAACATCTTAAAATGACATGCGCTTCATTTTTTACAATCATATTTAGTCGAATATGATGCTTCATAACACCTACATCCTCAATCACAACTTAATGATAAAAAAGGTACTTTGCATCCAAAACCGCAAAGTACCTTTTCGATTTATTAGACAGTCATCCTTAGAATATAATTTGATTGTTTTCTAATAGAGCCTGCAATGGACTTTCTGGCGTACCACCTAGAGATATTGCATCGACACCTGTCAAAATCAACAGGTCTGATTTGGTGGTAAATTCCGTACCCGTACCATCTCGGTCAAGAGTGATAACAGCATCTCCATCCGCATTTGTTTTGACAGAAATATAACTTCCAATATTGGTTGCAGTTTGCAGACCATCAAGTAAGGCCGATACATCAATCTTGTCTGCTGCTGAATCCACTGCAAAATCAGTCCAAGTGTCAGTTCCATTACCGCCTGTGGCATCTAGATTATCTAATAGGTAGTAAATTGCAGTATCGATCCCTTCGCCACCTGTCAGAATGTCATCACCCGCACCACCCTGCAAAATATCATCGCTGGATGTACCAGAAAAATCGATAGTTTCATTTACTGGATCTGTTGTAATGGTTAAAACTGCATCTTCAGTATTGTTATACTTGTCTTGAACGGTGTACGTGAAATTATCAACTACTGAAGTAGCATTCCCTGATGTTACTGTGGACGTATAGATATAATGCCCATCTTCATAAAGCTGCAATGTACCGTGAGTACCAGTAATGATAGTGTATTTGCCATTTACATCTGTTTGATCAAAGGTAATAGGAACTCCGTTGACTTCAATGATTGAACCATTTACTACATCATCATTCGCAAGTACATTACCTTCGGCAACATATGTTTTTTCATCAACCCCATAAACTGCGGCATTCACTTCATTAAACAACTGTGCCGGATTACTTAGAATTTCTTGAGCCACTAACTCCAACACATCATCCAATGCAGGGAGCAGGCCATCTGCACCAATACCATTTAATAAGCTATTGATACTACCTAATAAGCCATTCAAAGCATCATTTAAACTTAAATTATCAATCAAACCTGCCAGTAGTACATCTGCAATTAATGGCTCGATCACAAGATTAAATAAATCTTCACCAATTGAATCAAGGTTGTTCAATACTAGATCATTCACAACAGCATCAAGCGCAACATCAAGCGCACCACCTAGACCTAATATTCCTAGTACACCCCCTAATGCACCACCCGTCTTACCGGCTATAACATTCCCAACATTTGCGTCAAGCAAGTCTCCAATTAGCATTCCAGTCAATGGATTATTTAATAAAGGACTATTTAACAATTCTTGTAGTGTCTTGATTAATGATCCAGTGATATTGTTATCACCAATTAAAGTCAGTAGTTCATTTACTGAAATTTGCTTTAAGAGTCCAGTAGTAATATTATCATTATTGCCAATCAATGCATCTTTGAGCAAACCAGTAACCGTATCCAGAATTAGAGTTTCAACCGTATTACTACCTAAATCTTCTAAACTCACAGTGGATAAGATATCAGCCAATTTACTTTGATCACCCTGAACCACGACTTCATAATCGCCTGGCGGCAAGTCATGAATATCTAGTCGTAGGCCATTGCCATCATCACCGATAACACCCAGTGCCTCTAATCCTAAAGCACCTGCGACTAAACCGCCTTGAGCCGTGCTTGATGCCGCCACTGTATATTCTTGACCTGTTTCCTTATTTATAACAGTAAATGAATATGCATCTGCCACAGTTACCAAGGATTCGCTTTTGACTGTAATGACAACATCTTGCGCTCCATTTGAGATGCTAAACTCTAACTTGTCTGTAGCACTACTTCCAGCCAATAGCTGAATTGCTGTGTCAGATGTTAACTCACCGATTGGATTTAGATTAACCTGACTTTCTTGATAAACGGCATTGCTACTATCATCTTCAAGTACTAGCGGATCATTTGTAAAAATTAAGTCTCCAGCTACTGCTGTATCACTACCTGTATTCCCAGCCTTATCCGTCACTTCTACTGTGATATTATCACCTGCTTGAACCGCAGCTGTGTCTACTGTCGCGCTGAATGCTCCAGCATCATCAGTCTCACCTTCCCAAATCACATTGCCATCTTTGTCTTTGATCACCACGGGTGCATTCGGTTCATCCGATGTCCCTGTAATTAGTACTTGATTCGCAATACCATCCGCTGGGTTATCACTGTCGATCGGAGTAAGCGCTTCTATATCTACGATCGGATCGGTTAGATCAAGATCGACTATGATTGAGTCGGATATACGATCTACATTACCCCCCTCATCTATTGCACTAATCTCAATTGGGTTTTGACCTTCTCGTACAGCTACATTGACATTTAAACTGCCAGAACTCACTTCTGATGCATTCAGAATATATTTGTCACCATTTACGACAACAATATCTCCAGATTTAGCATCAGCACCTAATGTAATTTTAATAGGCGTATAGTTTTTACCATTTATTTCTATGGCATTGAGTGTGCCGTCATTATTGATATCATTAGTAAAATCAATAGATTTCAATATTTTGCGTGGTGCTCCGTCAATTTGAATATCCTTCGATGCCTTATCTAATACATCAGCACCTGTTTTTATTTCAACTTCCAGAGTTTCCTTCTGTCCTTGAATTACCGAAACATCAATGAAATCTACATATCCATTTGTAATATCTGCTGCTATCACGGGATGAGAAGTTTTACCTGCTAAAGTAACAACGTCTCCTACACGAACATCTGCACCGAGCTGAACACGTACATCTATTGTGCCACCAGCTGCAATAAGCTCGCTATTATCAATAATGTTATTTCCGTTAGTATCACTAACGACATTTACATCACCGATATATTTACCGTCTAATACTTCAAAGAATTTGAAGTCAATGTCTGTTTGTCCTTCAGGATTGAAAGCATCTACCCGAATGAAATTCAATCCATCGAGAACAGCTACAGGTACAATCAGCGTGTGGGTAGTTATATGGGTCGAATCTAATATATAAATAGCACCATTCACAACAAGACTATCACCTTCTTTCGCATCGGCTCCCAAAGTAATAGTGACTTCGTTCGGTAGATCTCGAAGCTCTCCCTGACTCAATTTACCATTTAGATCTGTATCAGAATTTAAAGTAATCGATGTAATTAAATCTGCTGAACCGCTAACACCTGTTGCACCATCCGTACCATCATTACCTGTAGCTCCAGTGGCACCCGTTGCACCATTCGTACCATCATTACCTGTTGCTCCAGTGGCACCCGTTGCACCATTCGTACCGTCAGTACCATTGGCTCCTGTAGACCCTGTAGCACCTGTTACTCCAGCAGATCCTGTGGCTCCGGTATCACCTGTTGCTCCAGTGGCACCCGTTGCACCATTCGTACCGTCAGTACCATTGACTCCCGTAGATCCTGTAGCACCTGTTACTCCAGCAGATCCTGTGGCTCCGGTATCACCTGTTGCTCCAGTGGCACCCGTTGCACCATTCGTACCGTCAGTACCATTGGCTCCCGTAGATCCTGTAGCACCTGTTACTCCAGCAGATCCTGTGGCTCCGGTATCACCCGTGGCACCTGTTGCACCATTATTACCTGTAGCTCCAGTGGCACCCGTTGCACCATTCGTACCGTCAGTACCATTGGCGCCCGTAGATCCTGTAGCACCTGTTACTCCAGCAGATCCTGTGGCTCCATTATTACCTGTAGCTCCAGTGGCACCCGTTGCACCATTCGTACCGTCAGTACCATTGACTCCCGTAGATCCTGTAGCACCTGTTACTCCAGCAGATCCTGTGGCTCCGGTATCACCTGTGGCGCCTGTTGCACCATTATTACCTGTAGCTCCAGTGGCACCCGTTGCACCATCCATACCGTTATTACCATTGGCTCCCGTAGATCCTGTAGCACCTGTTACTCCAGCAGATCCTGTGGCTCCGGTATCACCCGGGGCGCCTGTTGCACCATTATTACCTGTAGCTCCAGTAGCACCCGTTGCACCATTCGTACCGTCAGTACCATTGGCTCCCGTAGATCCTGTAGCACCTGTTACTCCAGCAGATCCTGTGGCTCCGGTATCACCCGGGGCGCCTGTTGCACCATTATTACCTGTAGCTCCAGTGGCACCCGTTGCACCATTCGTACCGTCAGTACCATTGGCTCCCGTAGATCCTGTAGCACCTGTTACTCCAGCAGATCCTGTGGCTCCGGTATCGCCCGTGGCACCTGTTGCTCCAGTGGCACCCGTTGCACCATTCGTACCGTCAGTACCATTGGCTCCCGTAGATCCTGTAGCACCTGTTACTCCAGCAGATCCTGTGGCTCCGGTATCGCCCGTGGCACCTGTTGCTCCAGTGACACCCGTTGCACCATTCGTACCGTCAGTACCATTGGCTCCCGTAGACCCTGTAGCGCCTGTTACTCCAGCAGATCCTGTGGCTCCGGTATCACCTGTTGCGCCTGTTGCACCATTATTACCTGTAGCTCCAGTGGCACCTGTTGCTCCAGTGACACCCGTTGCACCATTCGTACCGTCAGTACCATTGGCTCCCGTAGATCCTGTAGCACCTGTTACTCCAGCAGATCCTGTAGCTCCGGTATCACCTGTGGCGCCTGTTGCACCATCATTACCTGTAGCTCCAGTGGCACCCGTTGCTCCCGTAGCGCCATCTGCACCTTTGAGATAATCGACCAGATCCGTAACCGTCGCACCTGCCGGCAATTCACCTGCTTCAATCAAGAGTTCCAGGGCTGATTTGCCGTCTGTACCGTTAGCGCCATCTGCACCTTTAAGATATTCAATTAAATTATTAATGGTTGCATCTGCTGGTAATTCACCCGCTTCAATCAACAGTTCCAGGGCTGATTTGCCGTCTGCTCCGGTCGCACCATCTGTACCTTTGAGATAAGTGACCAGATCCGTTATCGTCGCATCTTCCGGCAATTCACCTGCTTCAA
The DNA here is from genome assembly GCF_001647545.1 of Acinetobacter sp. SFB. Lineage (GTDB taxonomy): Bacteria > Pseudomonadota > Gammaproteobacteria > Pseudomonadales > Moraxellaceae > Acinetobacter. Next base: position 493 of record NZ_LSZH01000011.1, on the reverse strand, counting down.
TCAACAGCTCCAGGGCTGATTTACCGTCTGTACCGTTAGCGCCATCTGCACCTTTGAGATAATCGACCAGATCCGTTATCGTCGCATCTTCCGGCAATTCACCCGCTTCAATCAACAGTTCCAGGGCTGATTTGCCGTCTGTACCGTTAGTGCCATCTGCGCCTTTAAGGTATTCAATTAAATTATTAATGGTTGCATCTGCTGGTAATTCACCTGCTTCAATCAACAATTCCAGGGCTGATTTTCCGTCTGTACCGTCAGCGCCATCTGCACCTTTGAGATAATCGACCAGATCCGTAACCGTCGCACCTGCTGGCAATTCACCCGCTTCAATCAACAGTTCCAGGGCTGATTTGCCGTCTGCTCCCGTAGCACCATCTGCATCTTTAAGGTATTCAATTAAATTATTAATGGTTGCATCTGCTGGTAATTCACCCGCTTCAATCAACAATTCCAGGGCTGATTTTCCGTCTTTGCCGTCTGCTCCGGTCGC
>NZ_LSZH01000010.1 GCF_001647545.1 Acinetobacter sp. SFB | reverse complement strand
ACTGAAAATGATTATGCCTTTGCAGCTTATCGCTCTCGCAACAGTATCATGATTCCGATAAATCTTATGGCAGATTTCTCTAACTCTCAAAATATTTCTATGAATATATATACAGATCATGGTGTCATATCTAGATATATCCTAAAAGGTAATTTAAGAGCACCTATATTTGAAGAATTAATCAAGGCCTATAAATAAAATTAACTAATAAAAAACCCCGGCGTCCTGCCGGGGTTTTTTATGGCCTATATTTTTTAGATCAGGCCTGGATGTGCATCAAGAATACGAATTAGCGTGGCTGCTGGCCCAGTTGGGTATCTACGCCCTTGTTCCCAGTTTTGTAGCGTTCTCGCACTGATATGCAAACGTGCTGCAAATTC
>NZ_LSZH01000009.1 GCF_001647545.1 Acinetobacter sp. SFB | reverse complement strand
CGTAGACACTCGCTAAAAATTACCATCTAGGATTTAAAAAAAGCAAAAGCGTAATCAGAGAAAAAAAGGGCAAAATTTTAATAGTGGCTTGATCACTCGTAGATACTCGTTTGGTTCTTATGATTGGAATCAAATTATTTAATAGGACTAATTAAAATTGTGGAACTTTGATCAAAGAATAGGCGTGGAACGTGAAGAGTCACTAAAAAAGCCCAATCTGCTAGGATTGAGCTTTTTTATATACGATAAGCAAATGATTTATATCAGATAAAAAATAGCATTTCGCATAAGCTGTATTATGTTAATTTTAGAAATTATTTAAAATAATGAATTAGAGTATTTCATGACTAAATTTCCAAATCTACTTACTGAATTACATCAATTAGAATTTGATTATGCTGATGGGGATGGCATCGATTTCGAACCTTATCAAACTTTTATGTCAAAAAATGAAGCAAGCCAATGGTTAAAAGCTTGGACTGGTAATGGTCAGGCAGACGCTGATTCATTACTTGTCTTTGGGCAAGATGGTACTGGTGGATATGCTGCCTTTTGGATGGTTAATCCAGATAAAGAGATACTAGATCAACCAATCGTATTCTTAGGATCAGAAGGCAAAATTGGAGTTGTAGCAAAAGATTTTAACGACTACCTTTGGCTATTAGCCCAAAACCATGGGCCATTAGAATCTATTGAATATCCTGAAGATACCTCAAAAGTTAATAATGAGTTTCTAAATTTTGCAAAACAAAATTCTAAGTCTATCTCTAGACCAGTTTCAGAAATTTTAAGTGATGCTCAAAATTCTAATCCGAATTTTAAAGGTTGGATAGAAGGCTTAATTCGGTAGTAAATATGCCTATTTAACATAATGGCCCTGTTGCTATTGCAACTAAATACAGTTGCAATATTCACTCAAAAGCAACTATACTTAGTTGCAATAGCAACAGGGCTAAAGTATGGGTAAAACGGAAAAGTTACTGGAAAAATTCACAAATTCAAAAAATACATTTCCTTATAAGGATTTAGTCGTTTTACTGAATCAACTTGGCTATGAAAAGTTTGAAATGGCAGGTTCTCGTGTTCGATTTTTTAATGAAAAAACTGAACACATGATTTTACTGCACCGTCCACATCCTGAAAACGAAATTAAAGGTGGGGCATTGAAAGCTGTAAAACAGGCACTCAAGCAGGAGAAATTTTTATGAGCTATTTAAAATACAAAGGTTATCTCGGTACGATTGAACCTGATCTTGAAACTGGTGAGTTATTTGGAAAACTTGCGTTTATCCGTGATCTCATCACCTATGAAGCAGAAACATTAAAAGCACTTGAGCAAGCTTTTAAGGAATCTGTAGATGGCTATTTAGAATCTTGTACTGAACTAGGTAAAAACCCTGATCAGCCATTCAAAGGCACGTTTAATGTGCGTATTAGCCCTGAAATGCACCGTAAAGCTGTTTTAGCATCAAGTAATTCTCTTAACTCCTTTGTCAGTGATGCAATTCAAGAAAAATTAATACGTTTAGGTGCTTAAACTATCTTAGCCCGATGCTTTGAAATATGGCTTTAGCCATATTTCAAAGTCGGGCAACTTTGCGCTTACTATAATCTGATTAGTAATGAGAAAAACCAAGCAAAGTACCGGTCATCTAGTATTTTTTAGGGTCAATTCGACACCAGTCAAAGGTTTTATCTTCTGATTTCATACTGTTTGACTGAAATGAATAACAAGGCTTTTTAGTCATAATTCTGACCAGTGTTTCCCCATCTTCAATTCTCATTTGTAACGCATATTGATCTAATGCTTTTTTATCTGCTCTGCGTTGTTGAATTTCATCCATGCTTGGTACATATAAAAATACAGCCAAAAGCACCGCCATGATCGAAGCTACAAAACTACTGGCAAAAATAAGAATAAGTTTTGTGTTTAGTCGGTTGGTGACTTGGTTTAGATCCTGAATACTATTGTCTAATGCACCCATATGCTTCTTATTGGCGTTTTCTAGCGACTTTTCAGTTTTATCTAGTACTCCGCTAGCGACTTGGTTGTAAAACGCCTCTAATCGCTTGTTATCGTCTGCTATGGCTTCTCGATATTCTTTCATTGATGCCAATAGAATATAGAGTTGGTCGTCTAAGTCATCATTTTGGTTGTTCATCTTGACCATCCATCATTATCTAAATCTCGTGATGCCTTACGGTTGGCTTGTTCGGCTCGTTGTTTGTCTAGGTCTTGTTGGCGCTGTCTTTCTGCTTGGCGTTCTAACTCCAGTCGTTTAGCTTCTTGGTTCTTCTGCCATTGTTCAAAGCCTTGATCGACACGGTTTAACCCACGCTGTAAAACACTCTCGGTCTGTTGTTTCTGCTGTTGAAGCTGTTGGGTATTTTGCTGTTTGACATGGTCGTTGAAACGGCTGATTTGGGTATCTATGCCTTGTCTGCGTAATTGGGTGACGGTTGTTCCCTCATGAATCGTGGCTTGTAGTCCATTGTTCTGATCGGCATAGCTGCGGTGGTCTATTTTTTCTCGGTAGCCTGCACGTTCCAATGCTCGATTGGCAAGGTTTGCCCATGATTCTCGAATATATTTAATATCTTCTTGGGTTGTACCCATGTCTAGGCTTTTTCGTTTGGTGTTGCTTAACTCAATATCAGCTTTGGTGGTCAGAATGAGTTGGTTGTCAGGGTCTAATTCTGCTTTTCGGGTGGTGAGCATGATATGGGCGTGGTGGTTCTTATCATTACCGCCTTTGCTGGGTTCGTGAATGGCAATATCTGCGATCACGCTATAGTGATTAACTAAGGACCGGGCAAAGTCTTTTGCCAAGTCCTTACGTTGATCAGCGTCTAATTCATCAGGTAGGGCAATGACCCATTCTCTAGCGGTTCGTGCATCTTTGCGGTTCTCAGATTTTTCTGCCAAGTTCCAAAGTTCGCTACGGTCAATTTGAATATCGAGGTTGGATATAATTTCGGTATGGACGACACCGTCCTTTTTTGTGAAATCGTGGGTCAGTCCTGTACGTTCATCTTTTAATTTTTCCCCTGCACGATAAGCCATAGAAGCAACCGCAGTTCTTCCTGAACTTCGATTCACTGTTTTAGTCGAGCAATGATAAATTGCCATGCCGTTGCCTTGTGTTGGTTTTGCTTTTAAAAAATTGCGTAGCAGTTTTTTGGGGTTAAGGGGTTTCCCCTTACGCAACGGTGACTTGAATGAAATTCAAGTCGTAAGTGCGCATTTCATGAAAAACACGATAGCATATTAACCGCTTGAATTTCAATTCATAGGGTTTTATGCTTGAGTGGTTTTCTATATCCCGAAATTAACCGTCATGACAAAATCTGCTGAAAATATTGAAAAGAAAATTGAAGCTCAATTAGAAAAGCTGAAACAGTTAAAAGCGCAAAAACAGGCTATCGAAGCAAGAGAAAAAACCAAGCAAAAGGAACAAGAAAGAAAGGATGATACTCGGCGTAAAATTTTGCTCGGTTCTTATTTGATTAAAAAGATGCAATCCAATGAAGCCAATAAAGAAAAAATACTGGCTGAGCTGAATGAGTATTTAACAGAAGATCGAGATCGAAAGCTATTTAATCTTTAAAATCTGTTTCAGTCCGTAAAGCTTTAAATATACGTTTTACTGTTTCTTCTCGGACTGATTGAGGGTTACGTAAAATATTAGCAATCCACACAGCGAATGCTGGATAGTCTTTATTGTCGGCTAAATCTGAGATGCTATGAAGTTTAGATAATGTAGAACTGTAAGTCTTAATTTGGCTGTCTGATAGATCACTGAATATATCAATCGCTTTTTGTTCTTTCTGTGGTTCTTGTTTTTTAGGTAAGGGTTTTTGCTTAAATTTTAATTCTAGGTGAGTAAATTTACGCCCTGTTTTGAGTAATTCGTAACTAACTTTATAAGGTGTTTTTTCATTAATTTCATTCACTGCTGTTTCAATAACCCATTTTCTTAAATCTTTAGTTGCTTCATATTTTTCAAATAATGCCAATGAATAACGGAGGTCATTTAGACTTATTTTACAGTAGCCTGTTGATTTAAATTGCATCATCATTTGATAAAAACGAAAGCTATAAACACTACCAAAACCTGAAACATCATTAAGTAAAAACTGAGTGAAATTATCTTTTAGCTCACTGAGTAAAGGAAGAATACGACTATCGAAAACAACTCTAGCCACAATATCATCGCTATGTCTGCCAAAAGGTAATGATTCTAATAAGTTATATTTTCTTAATCCATTTAGGTAGTTTTTATAATCTTCTGGATTTGGATATTTTAATTTCAATCTAGCATCTGCATTTTTATCAAAACGTAAAACTTCTGATAACCAATGAAATTCTAAAACTCCTGCACTGGTATCAATGAGTAAAGTTTTTTTCATTAAATCTTTAGTGGCATTTCTAATATCTCTAGTTGCCTGATCTGCATTAGCTCCCAATCTAACAAAGTCATCTCTTGTAATGTAATAAGCTTGTTTAGGGTCGATTGGTTGGTTTTTAGGTATTTGTGCTAGTGCTGACAATAATAAGCGTTGCTCACTCACACTCAAATTATAAGATGCTTTTACGATGGAATTATCCATAACAACTAGATCATTACTCACCCGACAATCTCTCCCTTTTATATATGGAAATAATTTATAGCACTCCTTCTTTCTCTTAAAAAGGAGTTTTTTGTAATTCTCCCTTTTCACCGACAATCCCTCCCCCCTTCACCGACAATCCCTCCCCCTTCACCGACAATCCCTCCCTCTTCACCGACAATCCCTCCCTTTTAATACTTGTAAAGCCTTGCTGTATATAGCTTTGAAAGGGGGCTAAAAACCTTTAAAAACCTTTAAAAACTATAAAAAAGAAAAAACTTATAAAAACTGCCCTATGTACTCGCTAAAGCTCGTACTCTATTGAAGCTCGTTCCTCGCTTCGTGGGGCAGTTTTTGGTTAATCCTGTTTGTGAAATCTAAAAACAAAAGCATTAGTAATGTATTCGCTTCGCTCATGCTTTTTGAAAAGCAAAAGCATCAATATTTCGCTCGTAGACACTCGCTAAAAATTACCATCTAGGATTTAAAAAAAGCAAAAGCGTAATCAGAGAAAAAAAGGGCAAAATTTTAATAGTGGCTT
>NZ_LSZH01000008.1 GCF_001647545.1 Acinetobacter sp. SFB | reverse complement strand
ACAGCATGCCACAGTGCAAAATGTGGCATCGCCACAGCCTAAAAAGCGAGGCTTATTTGGTCGTGTCCTGCATGCAGTTTTAAGTGATGATTAAGAACTGGATTATCCAATTTAGCTAAATAAAACCGTGAAACATTGATCACTTAATGATCGTGGAACATGAAAAATCCATAAAAAAGCCCAGACCGGCAGGTGTGGGTTTTTCATTACACGTTAAGACTATGATTTAAAACAAATAAAATAGAGCATTTCGTATAACGTGCATTATGTTAATTTTAGCAAATCTTTAAAATGTAGAAAAATTGCATAAAGTAGTGGAACCTCTGAACATTAGTTGATACCATTATCCATTAAGTAAAATCTGATGTTTGAACTATGCAATCTATTAAATTTATCGACTTATTCGCAGGTATGGGCGGATTCCGACTAGGCTTTGAACAAGCTGTGATTGAACAGCAAAAAAAACCTGTATGTGTATTCAGTTCAGAAATAAAACCTTACGCAATCCAAGTTTATAAAGATAATTATAGTAATGAAGATGTTGCTGGCGATATTACAAAAATTGATAGTTCTGAAATACCTGATTTTGATGTGCTATTGGCAGGATTTCCATGCCAAGCTTTTAGCAGTGCTGGAAAAAGACAGGGGTTTCTAGATACTAGAGGAACAATGTTCTTTGAAGTTGAACGTATATTAAAAGCTAAAAAACCTAAAGCCTTTATTCTCGAAAATGTCGAAGGTTTAGTTAAACATGATCTTTTAAACAAGAATGATGAAATGGGTCAAACGTTAACAATTATTCTTGAGGCATTAAGAGAGCTAGGATATTCAGTATCCTGGAAAGTTTTTGATGCTAGCTATTTTGGTATACCCCAGGCGAGAAAACGCATTTTTATAACAGGAACTTTATCTAGTACTGTTGATTTGAGCGGATTTGAACCTGATATAAAATCATTAGACACAGTATTAGAAAAGGATAAACCTTTACTCCAGGGTAAGCTCATAGATTTATTGCTAGAGCATTACTCTATTAATGATTTATATGGAAAATCCGTTAAAGATAAACGAGGCGGAACTAATAATATTCATAGTTGGGATATTGAATTAAAAGGTTCTGTTTCAAAAGATCAAAGAGAACTTCTTGGCAAGATTATGAGAGCAAGAAGAAATAAAAAATGGGCTGATCTTAAAGGTATTCAATGGATGGATGGGATGCCACTAACTATCAATGAGATTAAAACTTTTTATGACCATCCTAACTTACAAGAAATGCTAGATGATCTATGTGCTAAAAAGTATGTGAAGCTAGAACATCCTAAAGATGTTGTGTCTTATCTTGATGAGAATGGTAAAGAAAAACAAAAACGAGAATATCGAGTAGATATTGAAAAGGGCTACAATATTGTTGCTGGTAAATTAAGTTATGAAATAAATAAAGTTTTGGACCCAAAAGCAATTGCCCCAACTTTAGTAGCTACAGATTTAGACAGAATCGTAGTGCCAGATGGTAAAGGACTTCGTCTATTAACATCTATAGAAAAGAAACGATTATTTGGTTTTCCTGATAATTATGTTTTAAATGTAAAACCTAAAGAAGCTTTTGACCTTTTTGGAAATACTGTAGCTGTACCAGTCGTAAAAGCTGTAACTAGTAGAGTATTAGAAGCTTTAGAGCATCAAGAAGAAGATACTCCAAAAACTTCTCCAAAATTAGAAATGTCCTAATTATTTGTATTTTTGATATAGGTAGCTCTATTGTCTGAATGTTTATCGAGGTATTTTTCTTCCGTTAAGAATAGTGCCTCGATAAAATCTTCCTTCGTATTAAAAGAAAGATATCTACCTTGATTAGAATGAAAAGAAGATGGGCGAATATTATAAATTACATCTCGTTTTGTTTGTGTTTTTAATGGCCAACGTTTAGAAGGGCACGTTATTTCCCAAATTTTTTTCAAATACACTTCATGAATACTAAGTATCCCATTATGAACTTTGTATGCGAAAATTAAATAATCAGCATCAAGCCGATAAGGATTTTCAGATACTGAAGCACAGTAAGATTGAAAATTGGCTATATCAAAATTAGCGCCAGCATTTGCATCGTAGGTTTTTACTTCCAGTAATGCTTCATATTCTTTTGGTTCTTCCCAAATATAATAATCAGGGAATTCCTGACTGCTTCCCTCTTTTTTAGGATTTCTAACATTGAAGCCATTTTGTTGAGCCCAATGACCAAACCATTCTTCTATTAATCCACCTATTCCATCTTTACCTTCAATTTGAAGAGAAATTTCTCCTAATTTAAAATTAGTCCCTCCAATTAAAGTGGTTTTTATAGATTGTAATTTTGAAAAAATTTTTAAAGCTTCTGAATGATATGACATAAAAATCAATTGTTAGAAAATTTGATTAATATAGTTTTTTTCAAGAAAATTAGAAAGGATAATTGAATAATTATCCTTTAAAGATGGAGGCGGAGATAATTGCGGCATCCAAGCACAACAGAAACTACTTACTATGATTAAATCATAATGTGTATAGAAAACGTTATGTAAATTCAAATTTAGAATAATAAATTAAGCAAAGTTTTATCCTGGCTAAATAAGAATGTTAGAAAGGTAAAATCAATGGTCGATAGAGTTGATAGCCTTACCCGTAGCCGTATCATGGCAGCAATTAAAAGCCGTAATACAAAACCAGAATTGCTGATTCGAAGTATGCTTCATCAGAGGGGATTTCGTTTTCGTTTGCATGTAAAAGACCTGCCTGGGAAACCAGATATTGTCTTACCTAAATACCACTCTGTTATTTTTATCCATGGATGTTTTTGGCATGGACACGAAAATTGCCGTTTATTTAAATTACCTAGTACTCGAACTGAATTTTGGCAAGAAAAATTTTTAAAAAATCGCAATAATGATATTCGGGCAATAGATTTATTAATGTCTAATAATTGGAGAGTTTGCATTATTTGGGAATGTAAAATCCAAGCTTCAAAGAAAGATCTAACTCAGCTTGCAGATGTTATTTCTGATTTTATAATGGGTACAAAACCATTCCTTGAACTTAGAGAAAGCTCAGATCTCATCATAAAAACTGATTAAAAATTTATTTATAATTTATCTAATCCAGCTTATATAAAGTTAAAAAAAGCCATGGCATACAACTGGCTTTTTAGTGTCACGTATAAATCTAAGACTTGTTTTAATCTTTGCTAACATGATGTTTCACGGCTTCTAAACCATTGATTTTAGGTTGAGAATTTTGGCTGTCATGACGTCAATTTAGGGTGTACTCCACTTATACGAAATTCAGTTGTAAGCCCTAAATAAGAAGCCTGAGATCATCTCAGGCTCTATTAAAATTAGCCCTTCAAAATATCATTAAAGTCCCCATAATCCGTATTTTTCAAGGCTTGAAGAAGATATTTAGCCTGTTCATAATCAAGATGTACTAGATTATATAGGCTAATATTTTCAGTTAATCCAATAGCTAAATCCTTCTTATCAATCGTCACAGTGCTAAATGGAAGGGAAGGTTTATTATTAAAAAATCGTCCAAAAAATCCTAAATGAGCTTTTCTCTGCTCTAAAATCTCATTGACTCGTTCTTCAACATAATGCTTATTTACCTGTATCGACCACTGCTCTCCTACAAGCTTAGAGATTGAGTCAGTACGGAGAAATACAACTTTAATAAAGTCCGCTTGAACACCATGTACATGGTTCTTTAATAATCTATAAACCAACTTTGCTTGATTCTCAGGAGTTAAAGCCAAGACAGAGGTGGTAGTTGCTTGTGAATCAAAGACAACTAAAGTGATTAAAGAACTATCTTCAACAAAACCATAAAAAATTTTAGATGGCTTATTGCCTAATTTATCTGCTGGATAAAACGCTTCATGCAACATATTTAGCTTCCCAATCTGTGTAAGAAATAAAATAAAAACGCTTCAAAAGGCTTTCATGCACAGGCATAACTCGCCCCCTAAAAATAATTTTTTCAATTGTGTAGAAATCTAGCTCTATTCTTTTCACCAATATATCTGGACAGATATAGAACACCTCCTTAACAACTTCAGATGCGAGCATTTCTGCATAATTTGCCAATATTTCAACATACCGCTTAGGCGTCTTACGCGTACGTTCTAACTCAATTGCTACTTTTCGGCCTTGCGGTGAAATAGCAACTGCATCTGGCACTTGACGCCACTCAGAACGGTTCATATTCGCTGTTTTAAGCATCGTAGAGCTGCTTTTCCACTCACCCCAACCACCCCTAAGCCCAATGGCTTTAATGCGCTGTAGAGCTAAACCATGATCCATAGTGACCTGTTTAATCCGCCCTACTTCAAAAAATCGCGAAGGCTCATTGTTAGGTGTAGCAAAAGCTGCTCCTGTAGCCCACCCCCGTCGAAACGCAGTGCACGACAACCCTCTTACGGTTAAAAAAGTCCGTTGAGTTCATTGCGTAGCAAATGAAGCTCAATACTTTTCAGTAAGGGGGTTGTCGTGCGCGGCAGCGCAACGACGGGGGCTTTGTAAGAGGTAAAAACGCCCTAGCGTTTTAGCAAATCCGTCCCGAACCCTTTCGGGCTGAAACCTAGCGATAGCATGGTTTCAGAGGATAGCGTAGCGGTTGCGTTACCGTGAATCATGTCATCTTTCTGCTCATTTTCACCGGCACATCTTACCGGCACTATTGAAGTGCCAGTATATGGCTCGATTACCTATATATATTTGAATAAAAAACACTCTTTTTAAGCGAGTGTCTACGAGCTGGCACAACGAAAATTTGCCTTCGCTTTTTCCTTGATTACTGGCTTTCATTTGCTTCTAAAACTTAAGTACAGAGCATCCCGAATGGGTGCGATCAGTGTGATTTTGATCCTAGATCGAGCGAAGCGAGCATAAAAAACTGATGAGCGAAGCGAATTCCGAGTTGCTTTTGCTTTTTATGATTTATACCAGGTATTAACCAAAAAATTGCCCCATCGAACTGAGCGTAAGCGAAGTTCAATAGAGTTTGAGCGTAGCGAAGTTCAATAGAGTTTGAGCGTAGCGAAGTTCAATAGAGTTTGAGCGTAGCGAAAACATAGGGCAATTTTTAGTGATGTTACCTTTTAATGTTTTTAATTCTTTTAATGCTTTTACGCTAGCTGAAACCTTTATAAATAAAGGGTTACAGAGGTGATATAGCAACGTTTCCTAGGTGATATAGCAACGTTTCCTAGGTGATATAGCAACGTTTCCTAGGTGATATAGCAACGTTTCCTAGGTATATAACAACAGAATAAAATTGGTTGTTTTTATTTATAAATTATCTTTAAAAAACATATACTTAAATGTTTAAAATTACATTTATTGACGTTTTTTTAAAGGATGAGTATTGCTTATGTGTGGTATATGACAACATTTTCTCGGTCAATGTTTACTAATGTAAATATGTTAAGTAACTGATATATATTGAAAATTACTTATAATTTAGCACTAAATATTTTTAATATTTAAACATGTCGAGTTTTTTTTAATCATATCAATTGACAACAAATAGTTATAGTGTTGTTATAACAACATATAATTATTTGTTGCTTATTTCTCATATGACTGATCTTGTAGTTAAATCCAATAAGCTAGTGCAAGCATTGCAATCTCTTACCCTATCTGAAGCAAGACTTATTCAGCTTGCTATTATTGACGCAAGAGAAACAGGTAAAGGATTAACTCCAAAACATCCACTTGAGTTAAATGCTGCACGATATGCCGAGGCATTTAATGTTTCATTAGATGCTGCATACTTAAGCTTAGCAGAGGCTGAAGAAACTCTATTTAAACGACAATTTACAATTGAAAATGATGATGGTTCCATTACTAAAAGTCGTTGGATCCAAGATGCAAACTATAAGAAAGGTGAAGGCCGTATATTACTAACTCTAACTCGGGTTTTAATTGATCAAGTTACTAAGCTAGATGGCTTCCGGATATACTTTACTAGCTATCATCTAAAACAGACTGCTAACTTTAAAAGTATTTATGCAGTAAGGCTATACGAGTTATTAAAACAGTGGAAATCCATTAAAAAAACTCCCATGTTCCCTCTAGAAAAATTTAGAGAACAGCTAGGTGTAGGAATAAACGAGTACTCGAGAGTTGAAGCTTTTAAGAGAAGAGTCGTAGATGTCGCTATTCAACAAATAAATGAATTTTCAGATATAACTGCAGAATACCAACAACATAAAAAAGGACGTTCTGTTTCTGGATTCACATTTATCTTTAAATATAAAAATGAAAATGAAAACGATGACAAACCAAAAAACTCAAGAGAACAGAGTCCAGAACAGCTATTTTCAAAAATGACAGATACTCAACGACACTTATTTGCCAATAAGCTTTCACAACTTCCTGATATGAGTAAATATTCTCAAGGTACAGAAAGCTTCCAGCAATTTGCTGTACGTATTTCTGAGATGTTGCAAGATCTCGAACGCTTTAAAGAACTCTATCCATATCTAAAAAAAGTGGGATATGCGCCATCTAATAAAAAGGACACTATGAATGGCTAAGCTATCGCTGAGCGAAGTATCAAAGCAGTTTCATGTCGATAGATCTACCATCTATAGGGCTGTGCGTAATGGACGTTTATCTCGTTCTAGTGATGGGCAGTTTGATCTAGCAGAAGTCATTAGATGCTTTGGTGAACCAACACCCACAGCTCAAAAACATGAAGTACCTAACCAGGCAGATGATGCAACAACAAAAAAACTTATTGCGCAGTTGGAAAATGAAGTTAAAAAATACCAAGAGCGTGAAGAACGCTTAATGCAGCAAATTGATCGCATGCAGACACTTATTGAGTTAAAAAGTGTGGCACCTGCTACAGTACCGCCACAACAAGACGCTACAGCATGCGACATTGCAATGCCACAAAGTGCAACAACAGATCAAGATATTGAAAATAAAGGAAATAATTATAAAATTTTAGCAGAAAATGTGGCAGTGCCACAGCAGTCTAATACAGTAAGCCACAGTGCAACGCCACAGCATGCCACAGTGCAAAATGTGGCATCGCCACAGCCTAAAAAGCGAGGCTTATTTGGTCGTGTCCTGCATGCAGTTTTA
>NZ_LSZH01000007.1 GCF_001647545.1 Acinetobacter sp. SFB | reverse complement strand
GTGTCTAATCAACAGGGTTTTCGGTCTCTAAGCAATTTTAAAGGGAACATCATCGACTCAAATCTCTATTTGCAACAGTGCCTTTAAAAGCCAAAAGACGTTGTAAATTAGATCCTGAACTAAAAATCTATAATCAGGAAATCAATAAAAGAAGAATAGGGATTGAACATGTATTTGGCAGCCTGAAAACCTTCAAAATTCTTGCTGAGCGTTATCGAAATAGAGGCAAAAGACTCGGTTTAAGATTCAATTTGATCGCTGGAATCTATAACTTGGAATTGAGTAAAAAATGATTTATGAAAGAGATCTATTTTATACCTATTTTAAAAGATGGAAAATAGCCTAGAGATGATTAAGAGGTGTACAGTTTAAAGACCTTTGAAAGAAAATATTGAAAGTGGTATTTCTCTAATCAAAAGCAACTAAAAAGAAGAAGCTCAATTGAGCTTCTTCTTTTAAAAAACTATGGGTCGGTTATAAGCCAAAATTTTTATCTGTTATCAATTAACCCTTTTTATTCTTTATAATTTTGCGTGCTGTATTGCTCAACGGGCAATCGGGACAAGACCTTTTGCCCTTTTTCACCAGATAAACCTTCTACGTACTGCAAAAATGCTTCTGCATAATCTAATCCTACATCCACACGACGTTCGCCAGTGATATTTTTAAAGCTACTGTAGAAGTCCTGACCATCGGCAAGAAAGTTGATGGTAATTACTTGATAGGTCTGATTTAGATTTAATGGCTGATATTGGTCCTGTGCATTTCGAACCTGCAAATTGGATACACGCAGCCCCTTAGACTTGGTTAAATCCACATCCCATTGCAATCCGCCTGCATATGGATAACTGCCTGTGTTATTACTGGCAACTGCATCGATTGCATCTTCGAGCACGGCTTTAATTTCTTGACCTGTTGCTTTTAATTGCACCAAGGTATTTTTAAATGGCAATACTGTATAAATTTTCTCTACTGTAATATCACCTTCAGGTAGGTCTACCCTCACACCACCTCCGTTTTGGATGGAGATGTCAGCATTAAAATATTTTTTACCCTGCTGCAAAAATGCTTCAGCAACTAACTGCTGTACATCGCCACCATGCTGATTAATAAAATCTGCTTTATTGCAGACATCACCCAAACTAGAACGTGACGTATCTTTGGTCATTCCAGGAACACGACGTAAGCATAAATTATCATTTGCAATAGCAACTTTTTCTTTGCCTAATAAGTTTTTAGCAACTTTATACGGGTCTAGAATACTTAAAGCTGTAGTATCAGGTTGTACGATGCGTAGTGAGTTACTGTTTTCAATATCTTGTTTAAGATGAGAAATTTCATTACTGCTTAGGGCAACCGCCTCTTTAGCTGTACGCTTAAAATCATCGCCAATCAATATATTAGCTTTTCCTGCACAGGCTTCAATTTTACCATTGGCATCAAAGTTGACTTTTAACTGTCCGACGACATAGGCATATTGCCATGCCTGTACAACGCACACCTGATCACCATCTTTATTTTTCAGTACCGTAGGGTAATCACCCTCTGGGCTGATACCGTAATTTTTAAGTTTCGCATCTGCAAGTAAAGTATGTGAATCTCCGCCAACAATGACATCAACGCCTGACAATTTAGTCGCTAAATCTTTTTCCAATCCGTAACCTAGATGAGATTGAACAATAATTTTATTAATGCCTTGCTGTTTTAACTCATCAATATATTTTTGTGCAGTGACTATTTCATCGTTAAATACAGTATCTTGATTTGGTCGAGAAGCATTTTTAGTTTTATTGGCAATCGTTAAACCAATTAAAGCAATTTTCTGCCCTTCTTTTTCTATAATCGTATAAGGCTTAACAAGATCAGTTTGGTACAAAGGTGAAGTTTTGCCAAACTCGACATTTGCACTCAAGACTTGGGTTTTATTTTTACAGTTACCTTTATCATTTAAGAAGCCAATAAACTTTTGCAAACCGGCATCCGTATTATCAAACTCATGATTGCCCAAAGTTAAAGTATCAAAACAAACGGTATTCATCAGATCTGCATCTGCTTCACCTTCCTTCAAAGTAAAGTAGAGATCGCCTGTAATTGCATCACCCGAATGAATTTTTATGGGGTTTTTCTCACTGTTTGCTAAGGTATTCATCAGCGCAGCAACGCGTGCAAAACCACCATTTTTGACTTGTATTTCCTCACGTTTTCCTGCAGAGGTTTCAAGCATTAATTTGGTGCTTTCTTCATCTAAATGTGAATGACTGTCATTGAGATGCAGCAGATTGACTTCCAAAGGATTTATCTGATTCACAGGTGTTGTGTTCTGGCCATCATTATCATTATTACATCCAGTCAGTAATAAGCTTGAAAATAGTAAACTACATGCTGTAGTTGAATAATGATTTATTCTCTTTTTATGAATCACGATTATCCCTATTTTTTTAAATTTTAAAGGTTCATCATGTCGCAGTCGTGTTTAAAATTAGTGAAACCAATTCATTATTCTAAAGCTAAAAAAAGGAGAAATATTATATTTCTCCTTTTCGATTTACCTTATTTATTTACTTTTAGCCAGTTTGAATCAGCATTTCATAATAGTGTCTCAGCTCAAGCTTTACGTCGACGTATTGCAGATGCTAAAACCAAGCCCATAAGTGACAAAATAGACCACAATCCCATACTGCCACCGCCACTCTTGCCATTATCCGGCACAGATTCATTTAAATCCATATCAACAATCACTGGATCATGATCGGAAGAACGGAATGCATCGTCGCTATAGAATGCTGCGATTTGCTCATCTGTTTTATATTCTTCATTATAATCTAAAGCTGTCGGCTCATCAGCATTGATGTGCCAAGCAAAAGTACGTTTTACCATTGGATATAAATCTGCATCAGCAATTGCATGGTCTAAGTTTCCTGCACCACCATTGCCATTCGCATCACTTGCCACACCAAAGACATAACTATAGGCCGTTTTACCTTGTCCAATTTTTTCATCATTGAGCAAGACTTTATAATTGGCTTTTTCCAATGCTAAAATCGGATCTTCTTTAGCATAACTATTCATATCGCCGACCAACAAATAATTTGGCTTAGTCACTTGCGTTGGATTTTTTGCAATCCACTGCATGAGTTTTTGTACTGCCGTTAAACGTGTTGCATTCCAGCAACCTTGACCATCCCCCTGATCAGCATCGGCCAGAGTTTTATCGTCAGGACAACTGCCTTTCGACTTTAAGTGATTCGGTACTATCGTAAATATTTTTCCACCATTTACAGATTGGAAACTTTGCGCCATGGTGACACGGTTCTTTTGAGTCTGATCGTCATAAACCGCAGGCTCGCCCACAGGTTTTACGCGCTTACTGTTATAAATAATCGCAACTGCAATTGCATCTGTACCTAGTTTTGTCATTTTGGTTGGAATAACATATTTCCAGTCTGCACCTAAGGCTTGGGATAAATATGCCACTGCACTTTTATCATCAAAACCATTATTTGCAATTTCCATTAACCCATAGACATCGGCATCAATTGTTTTTAAAGCACTGACAATTTTTTGATGTTGCTTTTTAAACTCAGCTTCTGAGCTTGCACCACGTTCTGTTGGGAAACCTTTTTCTGCACCATTATCATAATTCAAGACATTAAAAGCCGCAGCGCGAATTTGCTTAGCGTCTTTTGCAATCACTGTTGAAGGACGTATATTGGTATCTTTAATAATTTCAGGTTCTGCCTTCGCTTGTATAGGTTGAATTCGCCATGCATTAAAACGGTACTCTAAAATCCCTTCAACATTTTTCAGTTGTGAACCTGTTCTTAATGTATTTAAGGCATTGAAGTTTTGCGGCAGCCATGGTGTTCTATTTTGATTGTTATAGCCATCATCTAAGATAATTTTAGAAAGTAAGTTTTGCTTGGCTAACGCAACTGCTTCAGCAGATTTTGCAGGATATAAATTGGTTGGGATATATAAGCGACCTAAACTTAAAGATAGCTCACCATAACGACCGTAATTGTAATTTTCACTCACCGTTAAGGTTTGCGGAATTTTAACCAGCATACCTTGATAGCGTTTCGGTACATTTCCTGCTGTATCCATCAAACTGGTAAATGGCAAATTAAGAGCCTGTGCCGTGACTGTATCGGATGCTTGTGGAGTACAGGTTTGAATATCTTGATCAAGTTGATCTATTTGGAGTTGGTTTTGATATGAGGTTAAACGACCTTTTAGAATAACTTCTTCACCTACTTTTCCTCCAGTGATTTTACTACTTACAGGAAGATAGACAAAAATAGCATTGCTCAAATTCGATTTGGCTTTGCTATCAGGCGTTTGTACATAAAAACCAGAAAAACCATTATCGTATCGGTAGTCTGCGGTAATAACACCACGAACAACATAAGGCTGATTTTGAGTGGCAGATTGTAGGTCTGCAATCGCGGTATCTACTGTATTACAACTAATAGGGGTAATTGGTGGAGTGATAGGTGAGCTCGTGTCTAAATACTGGGAAAACTCATCTCGACCAGACCATTTAGACCATTCACTTTCTAACTCAAATGCTGCTACAGGATCAATTGAAGTTACATTATTTGAAGTTTTAGTACGCGACAAACTATTTTGATAACTACTAAAACCAACTCCCCACCCCGTACCTGGATCTTCCCCCACACGACCAAAACGATCTATTGGAATACCTTTATATAAAAGTACTAAAGCATCATCCCCATTAAATGCAAGCCCTGCCACTTGATTGACTTTACTACCAAGTACCGCCTGCAACTCTATTCGACCAATGATGTACTTTGCTTTACTTGCCAATGAACCTTGTAGTGGAAAAGCTGCAGTCTTGGTGATTGAACCATTGGTAAATTGTTGAATCTCATAGTCGGCTAAGTTCACTGTTAAACCGTCTGGATTATAGATTTCCAAGCCCTTTTTGTTAAATGTTCCATCTATATACTGACTAAACATTAATTGTGCATGTACAGAAAATGAGCACCCCATGAGCATTAAACTTAAACTCAATATTTTTGGTTTTATATTCATCATGATTTTGAACTGTTGTTAAAATTATAAGTAGATTAATTTTTATACATGACATCACTGTGAATAACTGATGACAGTTTGAGTTGAAATCGCTTTTCTAGAAAGTTCCCCATTCAACACCCCAATTGTCTCGGTTTTAATCAATACTCCTCTGTTCTGCCAAATTCAGATAAAAAGTATAAATATCAGCCAGATGAAACAACAATACAATACGATTTCATAAATCTGTCATTAAGTAGTAACAAAATGCTCAATTGAATAAAGTTTAATTCTTAGCCTTCCCCAGATCTAGGCATTTTTTATTTATAAAAAATCAATTGACCTCTTCTAAAGGTTCTGGGAAAGTTTTTTATTAAGTTTTCTTTAGTGCTGTAATCTAACTTTATAAGAGCAATAAATGACTTCCTTGAATGTGCCTTCAAACGCTTCATCACATCCGTTGAAAAAGTATATAAATAGAGAGCTTTCACTACTTGAGTTTCATAAACGGGTGTTGGCACAGGCGAAAGATACTGAATACCCTTTACTTGATCGATTAAATTTTTTAATTATTTTTTCAAGTAATCTTGATGAGTTTTTTGAAATACGAGTTGCCAGTTTAATGCAACAAATTGAACTTTCAAATCATGCTAGAACTCGTCCAGATGACTTATTAATCTCAGACATAGTCACCACCATTTCCAAACTTGCGCATGAAGCTGTCGAAGAACAGTATAAAATTCTTAATTATAGTGTCCTGCCGCAACTGCAAGGACATGGCGTTAATTTCATTCAGTATGGTGACATCCTTGAAAAGCATAATGAATGGATTAAGGATTATTTTCATAACGAAGTTCAACCTGTAGTTACGCCTATCAGTTTAGACCCAGCACATCCCTTTCCCGGGTTGGTCAATAAAAGTTTAAATTTCATTGTCACCTTAGAGGGCAAAGATGCTTTTGGACGAAAAATTGATTTAGCGATTGTTCCCGCACCACGATCATTACCTAGATTAGTGAAGTTGCCTAAAAGTATTTCCGGTGAGGCTGAATACTACATTTTACTTTCAGCCATTATACAGCAACATATTCATGAATTATTTCCGGGTGTTACCACAACGGGATGTTATCAATTTCGGGTTACACGTAATGCAGACTTAACCGTTTCAGAAGATGTTGAAGACTTAGCGATTGCCTTAAAAGGTGAGCTATCCTCACGACGTTTTGGTCGTGCTGTAAGACTAGAAGTAAATAAAAATTGCCCAGAAACGATTAGCGATTATCTACTTTGACAATTTGATCTTAAGGAAGAGCAACTCTATCGTATTGATGGTCCGCTTAACCTAGTACGTTTTATCTCGAACTTCAATTTACCCGAATTACGTTTTAAGCCTTATATTCCCCAATTACCCAAAGCGCTATATAGCAAGAAATCGATATTCGAAGTACTAAAAACTGAAGATATTTTATTGCACCATCCCTTTCATTCATTTTCTCCTGTCATTAAATTACTTAAAGAAGCCGCACATGACCCGCATGTTTTGGCGATAAAACAAACCCTTTATCGCAGTGGTGCAGATTCGGAGATTGTTCAAATTCTTGCAGAAGCAGCCCGAAATGGTAAAGAAGTCACAGCAATAATTGAATTACGGGCACGTTTTGATGAAGAATCTAATATAGAAGTGGCCAATGTATTACAAGAAGCAGGCGCAGTCGTGGTCTATGGGATTGTTGGTTATAAAACCCATGCCAAAATGATTCTAGTCGTCCGCCGTGAAGTGGATAAAATTAAACGTTATGTTCATTTGGGTACAGGAAATTATCATGCGAACAATGCCAAAATATATACAGACTACGGACTACTAACCAGTGATGCTGATATGTGTGAAGATGTTCATAAAATCTTCCATGAGCTCACAGACCTGGGAAAACTGGTCGAACTTAAAAAACTTTTCCATGCACCATTTACTCTGCATTCTCAATTGATTGAACTCATTGAAACTGAAATTAACAATAGCAAAGCAGGGAAAAAAGCGCAGATTATTATTAAAGTAAATGCCTTGACTGAACCTCAACTGATTGATGCTCTGTATAGAGCGTCTCAAGCGGGCGTTCAAATCGATTTAATCGTCCGTTCAATTTGCTGCTTACGTCCACAAGTGAAAGGACTTTCTGAAAATATTCTAGTCCGCTCAATTGTAGGACGCTTTTTAGAACATACCCGCGTTTATTATTTTTATCATCAGGGTGAAAGCAAACTTTATTGCGCCAGTGCAGATTGGATGGGGCGTAATTTATTTTCTCGCATCGAAACCTGTTTTCCGATTGAAGATAAAAAGCTTCGTAAACAAATTCTGGAAGATGGTTTAATGAATTACCTTCAAGATAATCGTCGAGCATGGGAACTTCAAGCAGATGGAACATGGATACAATATTCACTGAGTTTGGGCAAACCCGTCTATATTGCACAACAGCACTTATTAAATCATACGTCTTAATTAACCTGGGCTGATTACGCTACAAATTATTAGCCCTCGAATTCTTTAAATTGTACTTTAATATAATCTAAATAATTGAAGATTAAATTAAAAAATCTAAAACTAAATGGTTGAAAATATGAGTGATATCAGCGTAAAAAAAATCAATAAATTAATTGAAGAGTTTGAGCAAGAAGGAAATAAAATAGACCGATTGGAAATAGGTTATAAAACCTATGCAGCCTTGATATTAGACCAGAAATTTGCTGATAAAGTCACAAAGTCAAATGAAGATTCTAAAGAGCGGCTTTACAAAAAAATAAAAATTAAGCTGATTAGTGAAAAACATTATTTTAAAATCAAGTGAAATAAGGAATTTACTTATTCAAGGGCTGTGTCAGATTAACTCAGAACTAATACATTTAAATTTATTCTTTTGAACATATCTGCACTATACCGGGTTTGTCGGAGACCACTTTTCTTGAGATGAGAAGCATTGCTTCGCAAGACGTAGCGAAGCGTCCCAATGAAAAAACCAAAATATACCCGTGAAATCAGAGATAGAGCAGTTCAATTATTGATTGAATCCGAAAAAGATTATCCTTCTACTTGAGCTGCAATCACAGCAATTGCACTTAAGATTGGCTGTACGCCTGAAACACTACTGCATTTATTATTGATGTGTTCTCACGGGCAATTGTTGGATGGAAAGTATCTAAACGGATGAATACAGATATGGTGCTCAATGCACTTGAGCAGGCACTGTTGCAAATAGGGATCTGAGTCGATGTATTCCCTTCAAAAAAGCTTAGAGACCGAAAACTCTATTCACGAGATACACTTCACCCTGAGGTTGGCCATAATACTTTATAAAAATCTCACTCACTCTCTAATAGGATTTTTCATGAATTTGTCACGTTCCACGGTTTTATAATCTCAACTAAATATACTCGCCAATTTCAATTGAGTTATTCCCCGGCTTTTAAGTAGCGATATACCGCCTGGCGACTAATTCCAAATGCCTGGCCTAATGCCATTTTTGAAGGATACTTCCCTTCCTTCCATGCTTGTCGTAAAGCTTCAGCCTGAGCAGAATTCAATTTATGTACCCGGCCTTTGTACTTTCCTTGAGCTGAGGCTAGTTTAATCCCTTCCTTTTGCCGCTCTAGAATAATCTCACGTTCGAATTGTGCAAAAGCACCCATCAGTTGCAGCATCAAATTATCCATGGGAGACGATTGAGCAGTGAAAGTAATATTTTCCTTTACAAACTGAATGGCTATTCCTCGTTTGACAAGTTTGTCCACTTCAGTGACCAAATCTTTTAGGCTTCGGGCAAAACGATCCATAGAATGGACAACAATCATGTCCCCTTCCCGGACATAGTTCAACATTTCCTGAAATTTTGGTCGGTCTGTATTTTTACCCGAAGCTCGGTCAACAAAAGTTCGGTCGACTTCAATTCCCTCAAGTTGACGTCCAGTATTTTGCTCCACAGAACTCACCCGGACATAACCTACTTTTTGACCTTTCAATTTTTCACGCCCCAATTAGATAAAAATGAACAATTTCGTAAATTATAAATCTTTAATGCCAAAGTTACATGTTACTTATGATTAAAAATCATTTAAATGTTACACGGTTTTAAGAACTTTCACATTGTTACTTTAGGGTATAGTCTAAAGTAACTAATTTTGGATAAATATTTTGGTCTTACTTTATAAGAGGCTGAAAAAGTAATTAACTCATTACTTCTAATTAAGCAGTAAAAATAATCACAGTCATGAAACATTGCTTGAATATTGAGCATGGAACGTGAATAGTCACAAAGAAACCATAATTGTGCGGTGAACCCCATCATAGTTTCATGTAAGAAATTGATGCTTATAGGAAAAATTCAAGCATTTCGTATAAGCGGTATTATGTTGATTTTAGGAAATCTTGACTTAAAAATATTATTGCGAAGTTTTAACTGGAAAACCTATGAATGGTTTTATTTCTTTTAGAACAAACATACTCTGCATTTCTTTTATTCCAGGCAATCTTCTAATTGTTGACATAGAGAACTCAGCATAAGTATCAAGATTTGGGGATACAACTTGAAGTAAGAAGTCTGCATCACCTCCAATGCTGTAACATGCAACGACATAATCTAAAGCTGTCACTTCTTCCTCAAATTTTTTAGCTTCTTTTTCACTATGGCTATCAATAGATACACGTATAAATACCATTACACCTAAATCTATTTTTTTACGATCAAGTAATACTCCATATCCTTTTATAATATCGGTATCTTCAAGTTGCTTGACTCTACGCCAACATGGGGAAGTCGATAAGCTCAATTGTTCTGATAACTCAGCTGTTGTAATAACTCCAAGATTTTTACATCAGTTTTATCAATTTTTTTATGATTAGGCATAAATACTAAAATAATGAACTAAAAGAGGTATTTTATACCCTTATTTGTCATTTTTATAAAAAATATAGATCAATCTCTTCTTTGTTTTTACTAAAGAATAGTCCCAATATATTTTATTGATCTACTTTCAGATGGACTATCTAGCACAATTCACCACATATATTTTCACCTTATCTTTAGCCGCAATTCTTCCTGGGCCAGGTATGACAGGTCTAATTTTTAAAACACTCACCCAAGGCTATAAAAATGGCGTCATTATGCTAATTGGCCTAATCACAGGTGATCTAATTTTTCTATTAACCTCTATTTTTTTACTGGCTTCTTTAACACAATTTATTCCAAATTTTTCTTTGTATTTAGTCCTGCTATCAAGCATGTATTTATTGTATTTAGCTTATAGTTTTTGGTCTTTCAATGGTGACCTCTTACAAACTCAAGCTAAGAATACGGTAAATGAAACTATCTTCTCTTATAGAGATGGGCTATTTATAACGCTCAGTAATCCTAAAACCATTTCGTTTTACCTAGCAATTGTTCCAGCTATTTTTGGAGCATCTAGCCTGAAAGAGCAAACTTTTTCCTTAATCATAATCACAGTTTTAACTTTAGCTATTATTGGCGGTCTTTATGTATTCTTTTCTTTAGGACTAAAAAAGTGTTTACGTAATTTAAAAATACAAAGAGCTTTGCTTAAGGGGCTATCTCTTATGATGTTTATCTTAGCTCTAAGCATGATATATAGAGAGTTTATGCCCTATTTAACATAATGGGGCTTACACGAAACGAGGACTATAGATCCACGTTTTTTAAACTTCGTATAAGAGATTTTATATTAAATAGATGATCAGAAGATGCATGAACTGAATCGGTTGCATAACGTGTAACATGTAGTTTTTAATAAATCTAAAAAGACTAATGAGATAGTTATTGAAGTTTATTTTTAATAATTAGGCAGTATTAAAAATGAACAGATATGCCATGTCCTTATAATGGATCGTATGAT
>NZ_LSZH01000006.1 GCF_001647545.1 Acinetobacter sp. SFB | reverse complement strand
CAATGAATAACATGAATTAAATACGTCAATGGCGTATAAGGATTTTAGCAGTTCTGGAACTAAAAAACGAGAGCTTTAGGCTATCATTTCGCATAAACTGTATTATGTTAATTTTAGAAAAGTTTAACTATAAAATAAAATGTTAGGCTAGTGACTCATCATAAGTAATTTAAAATAATAGAGTCATTTTATGCTTAAAAAAATTATCTTAAGTCTTTGCTTAGGTTTATCTAATATAGCTATCGCAAAAAGCGTAGCATTAAGTTTCGATGATGGTTTAGATCCATTAATTAATTTAGAAGCTCAACAAATCAATAATGATATTTTAAATACCTTAAAACAGAATAATATTCATGCAATCGTTTATCCAAATATAAGTAGGATTGGGGGAACAGAAGGATTAAATATTATTTCTAAATGGGGGAAACAAGGACATCGCATTGGTAATCATGGAAATTTACACCTAAATCTTAATAAAAATGAAGTAAATTTACCTAATTATTTACAAGATATACAGCAAGGTCATCAAGCCTTTTCTTCATTAAAAGGATTTGTGCCACGTTATCGTTTTCCATTTCTTAAAGAAGGAAATACCATTGAAAAAAGGGAGGGCGTGAGAAAGTGGCTTATTAATCATAACTATCAATCTGGTGCCGTTAGCATTGATGCTAGTGATTGGTATTACAACCAATTATTTTTGAAATATCAGCAAGAGAACGATCAAAATAGCTTGGATAAATTAAAACAGGCCTATATTTTCCATTTACTTGATCGGGCAAAATATTATGATGATTTAGCACTACAAACATTAGGACGTTCACCAAAGCATGTACTTTTACTTCATGTTAGAGCGATTAATGCAGCTTGGTTAGAAGACATAATTTCTTCGTTCAACAAACAGGGCTGGAAATTTATTGATAGTGATACAGCTTATCAAGATCCAATTTATAAAATTCAGCCACAGCTCTTACCTGCTGGTGAAAGTATTGTATGGAATATTGCACAAATTTATGGTGTTAAAAATTTACGTTATCCAGCAGAAGATGCTCCATATGAATATTCAAATTTGAAAAAAAATGGTTTGAATATTACCCCCTAGATCATGCCACTTAACATAATGGCGCTTACACGAAACGAGGACTCTAGATCCTCGTTTTTTAAGCTTCGTATAAGAGATTTTATGTTAAATAGATAATCTAAAGGCCCATCAATTGGGCCTTTCGTATAAGGTTTATTATGTTAATTTTAGAAAAACTTAAAATAACAATACATTTTAGAATTTAATTATATGGAAATAACACTAGAGCAAGTGAAATCAATATTCGAGGATGTTCTTAACAAGCGAATAACTAGAGAAGAAGCTGATCGCTGGGCTTATTCAGTAATATCCGCATCAGAAACTAATTCATTGACTATCGTACCTAATGAAAAAAGAGATCAAGTATGGAGTGGTGTTATGTATCTTTATGGAATAGATTTGATGGTAAATCCAGGTGAATATCTTCACACTGAAGAGGATATTATTATCGCAATGAATAAAAAACTATAGGGAATGAATCTGCCATTTAACATAATGGCGCTTATACAAAATTTTAAAAAATATAGTAAAAATAGTAAAAATAGTAATTTAAGACTGAATTTATAATTTCGTATAAGGTGTATTATGTTAATTTTAGGTAGAGTTAATAATAAGAAATGAATGAAGCAAAAAAATTTCAGTTCAAAGTGGAATTAGCATTAAACTTAAAATCAGCCAAAGACATTCAAAACTGGGCTGTAAATACGTTAGAGAAAAATCCAACGGATTTATTGGCTTTGGAAATTTGTTTTTTCTCTAAAGATGAGGAAGTCTTAGATTATTTTCATAACATTAATATTGAACAGAGCAAGATAGAGCCTACTCTTAAGAAAATAATCCTTTGGGGTGTATTGAAGAAATATATTGAAAAACCGCTACCTATCGAATATTCAAAGGAATTAATCTTTAATCTATTTGTAATATTGCTAGACATCTCTAGATACGCTGAAGATGAATATTTATATGACTTCATAACTCACTATGACGATGAATTCTATTTGTCTTTAAAAGGTATTTCTATATTAGAACCAGAAGAAGTATGGCCCACATTCCTTAATGATCTTAAAAATTGGCTTTTACCAAAATTGAGGTTCATTTAACATAATGGCGCTTACACGAAACGAGGACTATAGCTCCTCGTTTTTTAAGCTTCGTATAAGCTGTATTATGTTCATTTTAGAAATTCTTTAAAGAAGGAAATTATGGATGCAAAAAAACTATTCTACGTAACTTTCCCCATAATGACTTGTATGATGATTCATTTTTAGGGAAACTACATGAAAAACAAGTATGGGATATTGAGGAATATTGGGTTTTAGAGTGGGGAATTTATGAACTTGAAAAAAACTCATCTGAAAAATTGGATTGGGAAGTGTTTAGAATTTTTAGCATAATTATGGGCACAATTAGCTGTCATTTAGATAAGAATGATTACTTTAAAATAAAAAAATTGAAACGTCTTAAGCTTTATGAATTGAGGGAAAGAGTGCAATTAGTATTTGAAGGCTATTTCGCTAAATCGATGCCTGAACAAAATATTTTTGAAGAAGTTAACCCACTGCTAAATTCCCCTGCTTAACATAATGGTATTTATGCGAAATTATCAAAAAAATTAGTAAAAGTGGGAGCTTATAGCTCCCATTTTGGACTTCGCATAAGGTGTATTATGCTGATTTTAGGAAAACTTTAAATAACAAAAATTATGGATGCAAAAGAAACTATCCTACGTAACTTTCCACATAATAACTTATATGATGATTTATCATTTCTAGGAAAACTACCAACATAAACATTAATTAAGATACTTTTCTGGAAAATATATGTAAATAAAGCTAAACATTAAACATAAATAAATCATATATAATATGAATTTTATATATCTAATGATTTTAACTTTATTTCCTATAAAAATAAATGGAATTGTTGTTACAAATAATAAAATCGAAATAAGAGAAATATTTACTACAGCATCATTTTCAAATAAATCATATTCATATACAGGTTTATTGTAATAAATATAATGTAACTTTATATATATGAATATTAAAATGTTTAAAAAAATTATAAAACCAAAATTCAGAATAAAAATTATTTTTTTAATCATGACGATTATCCAGACAACCTCTAGAAGATCCTATTACGCGTCTTTTATTTAAAATAAAATCTCTTATGCGAAATAGATCATTGTATGGTATTGGCCATATGAGTTATGAATCAATTTTTGCAATATCTAGAACATCTTTTTTTAGTCTATCAAGTTCTTCATATAATTTTTGATCAAGCTTAGGCCTCACCTTTTCAAATTTAATTTTTAACAAGTCTAAACTTCTGAGCATCATCTCAAAAATAAGTTTTTGGCGTCCCAAATCATCGGTAGACTTAAATTCCTCGTAATTTATTTTTAAGCGAAAATCCATACTCTTTTTTTTAAATGAATACATGACTCGTTCTTCGAAGCCTCTTGGACCCATCATTACTGTAATACAGTCCCAACTATCTAAAGGTATATCGTAAGACTTATGCTCAAGTTTATGATTAAGAAGATTTTTAACATAGTTACGAGCAACATCTAATTGTGTTAATTGTTCTTCATTTAATACTTCTTTACTTGATTCACTACTCATCCATACCTGCATAAAAAACTCTTAATAGTCTAATTATTTATAATAAAAAACCCCGACATCCTGTCGGGGTTTTTCGTATTTGATGCTTAGACCTAACTCCTGTCGGATCTAACATTCCTTGTTCTGTACGTTGTTCTTTTTATTTGGAGCATCCTGCTCTCTATGTCCCCATGATAGGAAATTACAGCGAGGTGGTATAGCAGCAAAGGGCCGAGATTGATGTGAGCAAATGCGTACAAGGCCGGCTAAAAAATGTCCCCTTTTTATCCGCAGAAATTGGGGATATTTTCTACCCCGGGAAGGCTGACAACATTGATAAAAACTCCAGTTTGATTAAAAAATGATTAATTTTATTGGCGGAAGATATCAAAACTGTTTAAAAAAAAGCCGACTTGTTTCCAGGCCGGTTTTTTACTGTTTTTTGGGTTTTCTATTTTAATATAAACAATTGATATTAAATGATTATTACAATTACGTTTCGTATAAGCGCCATTATGTTAAGTGGGGTTGTTTTCCACTCATAGTGAATTAAGAATACCCTATAAAATCAGTTGTTATTTGCCTTTTAAGAAAGGATTTATCTATAGGAAAGTGGCAATTAATACTCCCTTTACTTCATCTGACGTATTTGGATCTACTTTAAGCTCATTAAAGGCTTCAGTAATCCGTTTACGAACAGCTTTATTCTCTGGAAGTGAACGCTTAAGCTCATGTTCTTTCTTAGTGAGTAGGGACGCATTATGAAGAACACCCAGAGCTAAAAGTTGAACCTTTGGCTCCGTATCTTTTAAATAAGGAATAATATCGTCTACTGCTTCAATTGGGTTTAATTTAGTTAGTGATATAAGAATTGCACTTAATGCATATGGATTCGATTCATTTTGTTTCAACAAATCAACTAGCTGGTGGATTTTATCTTCTCGTGAATATCTAGGGCTATTATTAATAGCAATCATACTTTTTGCCCATTTAGGAGGCGTTTCATGAGGGAGATTTAGCTGATTGTCAGTGATACCATCATTAGCATTAAGAATAGTACTTTTCGAACTGATTTTTTCTTGAGTTTGCAGGCGCTCTCTATTATGCATATCATCACTTTTTTTGGCAAAAATAAAGAATCCAACAAGAGCTACTACGATTGCTGTAATAACTAAATAAATCACCCTACTATTATTTTTCATATCACCTACATTTTTAAATAAGAATGTCCTTACATCAATATTAAAAGCACCAAAATAAGTTTAAATGGGTTTTAATAAATTATGTTCGAATACCCACCATTATCTTACATATGCTCATTCAAAAAGCTCTTTCAAAGATTTGATATAGTGTAATAATTCTTGAGTAGCTAAGAGAATTAAGTTAATGAAATACACAAAAGAAAAAATAGTAAAGGCCCTATTACTTGCTCCTTTACCATTACTTTTTTTCACAGCATTGCTGTTTATCATAATGAATCGTGAATATAGTCTATATTCGATTTTTGTGGTTTTTGTAGGGCATGGTCTTATTTACTTAGCTTATTGTATTTTGACAGTACCTTTTAGCTTTATGTTCTCAATTCTTTTAAATCGTTATAGTGTTCTTAGTTTTATAACCATCTGTATTAGCTCGTTAATTATTGCTACCCCATTTTTTGTTCTCTTGGGATGGAGTCATACAGGAGAAGTTTCGAAAGAATGGTGGAAGATGTATACCGATACTTGGACTATTCTTATGGCTCTAATTCCAGGCTTGTCTTATTGGTTATTTTTAACTGATTTTAAAGTTAAAGAATTATTTATGAAAAAGATAATTTATTTTAATTGTTTAGCATTTATTTTTACTTATATATCTTTATTTTATCAAAAATATATTTTAATTGACCGTATAGTCGTAGATAGACTTGGAAAAGTTGAAGTCATAGGAGGAGGATTTCCATTACAGTTTTTAGTAGATGGTGAAATATCTCCAGGCGGTAGTATAGCTATAGATCCTTTAAATATTATTATAGGATTAGATCAATTCATTTTTTTATATTTTATTCTTGATTATTTATTTTGGCTTGGGTGTCTTTTAGCCTGCTACTTATCTTTTAGGCAGATAAAAATAAAGTGATAAAGTCTAAAACATTTATAAAAATAGGAACCTTGTTTATAGGTCTCTGCTTACTTCTAGTCTTTAGTTCATATAAACAAAAGTCAACTCATGATAAAGAAATGGCTGCACAAACAACGATTCTTTTCTTAAATTCACTCTCCAAAGGCGATTCAAAATCAGCACTGAAATATGTTTGGCCAGATGAGCGATTATATGAAGAGTTAAAAATTCCTGAAAGGTTTCTCCCTTTCAAAGACTCAAAAATTCTAGAGATAACAAGGGGTGATTATGATTCAGCGAAAGGTAGACCTGAGTACTATCAAGAATTTTATAAAATTATTTCACTAATGATAAAATTAAAAGTAGTACATACGGATGATGCGGAAAATCCGCCTGGAGACTATGTTTTGTTTATTAATATTGTACAAAAGGATCCTAGATCTAATTGGTTTATTACAGAATTGGGTGGTGGGCCTTAAAATAGTAATTATTTAATTTCCCTAAAATTAACATAATACGGATTATACGAAGTCAAAAATGGGAGCCTATAGCTCCCATTTTTTATGGATGATTCTTTAGTTCATTCAGCATGGCATCACGCAGAATTTTGTTCATTCGTGTCTGAT
The DNA here is from genome assembly GCF_001647545.1 of Acinetobacter sp. SFB. Taxonomy (GTDB): domain Bacteria; phylum Pseudomonadota; class Gammaproteobacteria; order Pseudomonadales; family Moraxellaceae; genus Acinetobacter. The sequence goes on along the minus strand of NZ_LSZH01000006.1, from coordinate 5,931 downwards.
AGCCTTTGCCTTGGGCTTTTAGCCACTGCATGACATCTGCATCGATGCGAACCGTAGTTACTTGTTTAGTCGGCTTGTAAAAAGGATTCTGCACTGCATTTTTCCAAAAACTTTCATCAAGTTCAGGAATGTCTGAAAAGTCTATTTCACTGTTTGGGCGTTTAGCTAAAGCCTCAAGTCTTGCCTTTTGTTCTTCAGATAAAACAGGAGGGTTATTCAAATCCACTTTGTAAGTAACGGTTTTGTTCATACTGTTTCCTCTCTTTTTTCTCTGCCTGTCGTGCTGAAATAATACGGATATGATCAATCCCATTATGATCTTGTACAGTGTGGGCTACTAATAAAACTGTCTGCCCGTGTAACCATGCGTAATAGCCGCTGTGATGAACATCCAGAGTTGAACACAAACGACGAATCGGCCATATACGCTGATTGTCCTGAATAAAGGAAAGGCATACCTCACTTGGACTGGCTTGCGAAGTACACCGCGGCTTTTTTTAATATGTCTCTTTCTTCCGTGACTCTTTGGAGTTCTTTCTTTAGCTTTGCCAATTCTGCAAGTGGATCACCAGATTCTGTGATCTTGGTCTGCTGTAGATCATAACGTTTAATCCAGGCATACAGACTATGGGTGGTGGTTCCTAAACGCGCAGCAACTTCGGCCACACTATGACCTTTTTCAGTCACTTGCTTTACTGCTTCAATTTTGAATTCTTCAGGATATCGTTTGCTACTGCTCATAAACACCTCGTTAATTAGCCATTTTATCTAACTAAAGAGTGTCTACAAAATCGATGGATATTCACAACGTATAAAATTAACTCTCCTAAAATTGAATAGAAAAAAAGCTTTAAATCTTGGTTCTCCTCATCAATTAAGGAATAAGTTTTGTTTAAATAAAAGATATTATGCAATTTAAAAGACTTAATATTGATACTTATCACATAAATTTAAACTATATATATACTTAATATATATATTAATAATTAATAATTTTTTAGTTGAATTATAATTAACTATATATTTAGTAAGATTTTTTAACCCAATTAATAATTTAATTTTTTTTTACAAAATACTTTTTAACGATAAGTTTAATTTTATAGATGATTTTTTGCTCTACAAGTGTACTTTTTTTATGTATTTTTGTTGTGCATTGTCATGTATGACTTTGAATCATTAAAAAGGACTAAAAAATGAATAATAGACAATTATTAAAGAAATTAGCACTTGGCACTTCTTTGATTTTTATAGCAAATTTAAGTTCCGCTGAGGGATTAAAACGTTTTTCAGTATCAGCTGGCTGGCTACATGTGATGCCCCAAGGAAAAGCGAATGCATTTAGCACTAGTACTGCAGTCAAAAATGGTCATATTTCGACTGTGGGAACGATTAGTGAAGAAGCATTTATTAATTCGGTTGATCCTGCTTTTATTTCAAATGATCCTGGAACTGGAGCACCTTTTTTTGCGAAAGATGTATTAACAGAACTCCATGATACTGGTTTGTTAAGTTCGTTTGTAGGGGATGGCCTAGGCAATATTAATGCAACTGAATCGGGTACTGCACAAATACAAGGTTTGGAACACTGGAGTTCAGCAGGAACAGGATTAGAGGCCGATGATGTTGATACATTAGGCTTAACTTTTAACTATTATATTAATGATAATATTTCTTTACAAATTATTGGCGGTATTCCACCTGAAGTTGATATTAAAGGCAAGGGCGAGATCTATGCACCTTTAAGCGGGCATGCAACCCCAACTCCGGGTTCGACTTCAGATATGCTTTTTCCAGAAGGTCTTGATTTAAGACAGGATATTCCTATTACTAATTTGGGAAATAAAGCAGTAGTCTCAACAGTACGTGCTTGGACCCCCGCGATTGAAGCGCAATACCAGTTTGGTAAATCTGGTGTAAACAGATTCCGTCCTTATGTAGGTGCAGGAATTATGTATGCCTATTTCAATAAGATTGAGTTAAATTCAATTGTTGAATCAGATTTGATTGCTGCTGGGCATATGATCCAAAATGTGCTTGATAATAAGGCAGGTGCAGCACTTGATGGAAAAATTTCTAGTGCAGATCCTTCCATTAAAGTAAAAACAACTGATGCAATTGCACCGATTGTAACTTTAGGTGCAACTTATGATTTAACTGCAAATTGGTATGGTGTCGCTTCAGTGTCTTATGCGAAATTAAATAATCGTGTCAATATTGATGTCATTGATAATAACTCAGGTAATCGCTTGATCCATTCATCTACAAAAATTGATATCGATCCACTCATTACATATATGGGGATAGGTTATCGCTTTTAAGGATTAAATAGATCCTAAAATTAATAAATTTGAAACAATCCTTGAGGCATTTTGCCACCACACTGTTTATGTGTGGTTTTTTTTCTTTAATTTATAACATTTGAGACACTTGGAACAGGATAGTTTTATAATAAACACAAGTATCTTTATGGTTCGTTATGGCTCATTCATATATTCTTAAGTGAGATTTACAACACTATTACTAAAGATGGTTCAAGTGTTGATTCTGCTGATGATGAACATCTTAATCACCTTAAGATGGCAATCCTCCAAGAAATGAAGAGTAAGTCGATTGTTTAAAATATAAGTCCAATTCAATATCGTTTCTACTAGGATATTCAGCTCAAATACGCTGCTAAGCTTATGATGAGCCAAGTTTGGTTCAAAACCACGCAGATATTTAGAAATAAGGAAAAGGAACTGCGATTTTAATAAATCATTATGGCGATGATGGCTAGGTTGATCACGACTGGTAGGTATCATGCCTAAAAAACACTATCTTGATTTAGCTTTTTCCATAGCGGGGGAATTTGACATGTTAAAAGATTGATAATTTCAGCAGTTTGGACTTGGGTAATAGGAGGATCTCGAACGTCTTGCAGAACTGCAAGACGTTGAGTTTTTTGTCAGATATAGTGATCAGCATCTATATTTAGATCCAGTCCATGGTGATAAAAACCCTCATAAACCAGACATTTTTATTGGTGAGAATATAGACACTTTAAATGGGTTCTAACAAGAGCATTTCGTATAAGGTGTATTATGTTAACTTTAGGGAATCTTAAATATTACTCACCAATTAGTTTCATATCTTTTTCATCCCACCAATGTTGATCATAAATAGTAGAATTAGTTGTAAGTATTTCATTCAAGATATTAGCGACGAATATGAGCTGCTCTGATATATCAGTTTTCTTAAAAAATCCTTGCTTAATTAATGACTTAGATGGATTTATAAAAACTAAAAAACCATTTTCATACTCTTGATAATGATTGCATCCAATCCAAATATCTTTAAATTTTTCATCTGCTAGAGGTATTAAATATCCCCAATCCTCATTTAAGAAATCCAATACATTTACACCACGTTTAGGAAGTTCTTCTGCTAAGTATTTGGCTAATGTATACCCCCATATTTGTCCATCCCATTCTTTTTGTTCCTCAGCGGTTTTGGGGAAATTATCAGATCGGAACTCTATATGTGTTTTTAATAAACCCATAATTTTCTTATTCTTTAATATTGGATTATTAAAATAAGAGTTTTTATCGCAATTGTCTATCTTTCGAGCTAATTTTTAAAAACTAGTTCTAAAGTTAAGTATTGGATTTAATTCCCCTCCTATTTAATATAATGGCGCTTACACGAAACGAGGACTATAGCTCCTCGTTTTTTAAGCTTCGTATAAGAGATTTTATGTTAAAGACTTACTGTAGGGAGTACAGTGATAAACCAATCATTTAACTATTAAGATTTTATTTAATGAGAGCTTATTTGTTAATTTTAGGTTTTATCTTTTGCCTATAGTTACTTGGTAGCATTTCAAAACTCCAATTTAAGCAATGAAATGAAATTTCCTTCCTTAAATATCTATTTTAATATCGAATTAGTTACCCAAAAATCATATAGCTCTATTAAAAAATTTGGATTTAATTCATTAACCATTTTTTTTGCCTGAATAACTATCATATAATGAGGATTAAATACCTGATTATAGCTAAATCCTGTGATCACTGGTTGACCATAATCCAAACTATTTTTTTTCACCAAGTCTAAACCCATTTTTAAATTACTATGATTTTTTAAGAAAAAATTGCATAAATACATACCTATATCGTAGGCAATTGAATATGTGATTTCATTAGGCACTTTTTTTTCAACATCAATTGAATAATTTCCAGAATTTTTTATTTCTAGAATTTCATTATTAGTTCTATCTCTCACTTTAAATATAGTGCAAAACCATTTACCTAAACAGATCAATGAATCATAAGTATAGTTCAAAGTACATTTTTCATTATTTTTTTTCTGATTAATCAATTTTTGTAATTGATTAACTCTGTTTTCAATATTACTGATATACCATACACTATATTGTTTTAATTCATCTTTACTCATTTTTCTAAAATCAAGTGAAAATGGTGGATTAGCAACTTCATATATCATTTTTAATGCTCAACGGCTTTGTTGCATAAAGATTTAAATTATCCTAAGTAACCCGAATCCCGTTTAAGCCAATGTTTGCATAATATGAATCATGGGCTTGTTTTGATGACAGAGTTGATAAGCACATCAAGAGGCATAAATTCCTGCCAAATAGCCTGCAACACTTCGAGCTTTGCTCGTCATTAAATTATATGTTCCTTTCAGCAAGCTAAATAAAATTTCTATTTTATTTAGCTTGCTTTAGATGATCTTCATCTTCTGATGACTGAACTGAACTGAACTGAACTGAACTGAACTGAACTGAACTGAACTGAACTGAACTGAACTGAAAGAAATAATAAAATATATCGAAGATACTAAATTTTTTATTTAACTTTAAGTTTCTCTCAAATTAACATAATACACCTTGTACGAAATTATAAATTCAGTCTTAAACTACTATTTTTACTATATTTTTTAAAATTTTGTATAAGCGCCATTATGTTAAATGGCAGATTCATTCACTATAGTTTTTTATTCATTGCGATAATAATATCCTCTTCAGTGTGAAGATATTCACCTGGATTTACCATCAAATCTATTCCATAAAGATACATAACACCATTCCATACTTGATCTCTTTTTTCATTAGGTACGATAGTCAATGAATTAGTTTCTGATGCGGCTATTACTGAATAAGCCCAGCGATCAGCTTCTTCTCTAGTTATTCGCTTGTTAAGAATATCCTCGAATATTGATTTCACTTGCTCTAGTGTTATTTCCATATAATTAAATTCTAAAATGTATTGTTATTTTAAGTTTTTCTAAAATTAACATAATACGGATTATGCGAAACGAGAGCCTAAAGCTCTCGTTTTTTAGTTCCAGAACTGCTAAAATCCTTATACGCCATTGACGTATTTAATTCATGTTATTCATTGAAACCAGTATTTTTACCAGACAAATTAAAGAGCTTGTGTCTGATGAAGAATATCGTCAGTTACAGCAAGATCTTTTGGTACAGCCTGATAAAGGTGATGTGGTAAAAAATGGTGGTGGGATACGTAAAGTACGTTGTGCTCAAGGTAACAAAGGTAAAAGTGGCGGTATCCGTGTGATTTATTACTGGGTAAATGAAGATCACCAAATCTTTTTCTTATTGGCTTATCCAAAATCCGTAAAAGATACCCTGACAGATAAGGAAACAGCCATTCTTCGTCAACTCGTGAAGGAGCAACTTCATGGATAAAAATTTATTTGATGATCTGGTTTCTTCGATTAAAGAAGCAGGCGCGATTAAGCGCAAAGAGATCCAAGCAAGCCGAGTTACCGAGCTTGAATTACCTGATATTAAAGAAGTGCGTGAAAAAACAGGCTTAAGCCAAATGGAATTTGCAGCACGTTTGCATATCAGTGCGAGAACGCTACAAAACTGGGAACAAGGGCGTAGATACCCAACTGGGCCAGCAG
>NZ_LSZH01000005.1 GCF_001647545.1 Acinetobacter sp. SFB | reverse complement strand
TGCCGCTCGAATTAAAGATATGTTGAGAGATCCAGAGAAGCAAAAAAAGTTTTTACCTCATTTAAAAAATCTAGGATTTAATCCTAAAATAAATAATTCAAACTTAATTTAATGTCTTATTTGGCGTAATTATGGCAAAGCTAACAATTAGTAAAATGGCAAACCTTTATGGACTTTCTCGTGGTGCTTTATATGACAAGGTATCTAAAGGAATACTAACAGCTACACTCAATGAACAGGGTCAAAAAGTCATTGATATGGTTGATATGATAGTTCTATATGGGGAAGCTAAAACTAACAAAGCTGTTCAAGTTGAACAACAGCAGACAGTTCAAAATAGTTCAATTCAAACAGAATTAGACAGTATTGAATTATACAAAAAAATGTTAGAAATGTCTGAAAATGCCCGACTAAAAGCAGAACAAAGAGAAGATAGGCTTTTCAATGAAATTAGTAGCTTAAGAGAAGAATTAAAAGAATTTAAACTTGTTTTAGGCTATACACCCTACACACAAAAAGAAAGTACTGAACAACAACCGACAGTTCAAAACAATTCAATTGAACAGCAAAACCATACAGAATTGAACAGTAAAAATGACAGTTTAAACTGCGTCAAAACACCAAATAAACAGGGTGATATCCATATAAATAAAATAATAGAAGAAGAGCCTAAAAAAAGAGGATTCTGGAGCAGATTCTTCTTACCAAATGGCTAATTTTTTAGGTTAGAACAGTTCGCTATGCGTTCCTGCACGAACGAAAACAATCATATCGAACTTAGAAAGTGACTCAATACGATAAACTAATAGAAAATCTCCACCGACATGTAATTCACGGCAGTTTTTCCATTGGCTGCCATTTAAGGCATGATCAAGCCATTCAGCGCCTAAAGGTTCATCATTGGCGATTAAAAGCATCATAACTTCCTTCAGCTTTCCCATATCGTAACGACCACTACGAGAAAGCCTTTGCCAGTCTGCTAAAAACTCTTTGGTATAATCCGATGATCGAGGTAAAACCGCACGTTTAGATTTAGCTGCTTTTTTCGAGGTCATTAAACAAGTCTTCTACAGTTTCAAAACGGGCTTTTTTTGCTTGGATCATTTCATCTGCTTCATTCAGGGCTGAAACGGTCTTAGCATTCGGTACACGGACATCAAATGGTATTGCTTGTTCTGCCACTACACGAGTTAAAAAGATCCGTACAGCATCAGAAACAGACATACCCATTGATTTTAGAGCCTGCTGTGCTTGAAGCTTGGTATCATCATCAATTCGAACGTGTAGCATTGAGGTTTGAGAAGTCATGTCTTCACCTTAATGTTGTGTAACTCAATTGAGATACATAATAACATATTATCAATTTGATAAAACGCCTGTATTAAATTCTTATTTATAAATTTAGCTAATCAAAACCGTGGAACATTGATCATTTATTAATCGTGGAACATGAAAAATCATAAAAAAAACCCATTCGGACTAGAACGGGCTGTTAAGTCTGAACTATATCACTGAAATTAAAGAATAAAATATTAGCATTTCGTATAAGGGGTATTATGTTAATTTTAGCTATTCTTTAGATTCTAAAACACTTATATAGTGAATATAAAGAAGATATCTTATCTATTTTATTCAGAATCTGAATATAAATGACTAACGCATATACCACATACAGAACGACCTAACTTCGCACATTTCATACGTACAATAGATTCATTAGTCTCGCAGACAATATCTTTATGTCCAGATACCCATTTCATCTTTTCACAGACAGAAGAGTTTTGAGATGTACATGCAGTATCTGCGTTAGGAGGATTCAGCTTACCTTCGAAAAGGTGAAATTGGCCAGTTTCTGGATTTTCTTTCAAAGTAAAAGTAGTCTTTACCATTAGAGTTCTCACATTACATATTTACAAATTATGATAGATAAGCTTTGATTTAACAGGAACATATACTATTTAACCTCTCAGGTTATCTCTAGCCGTTCTGAAGGTTTTATCTCCACCACAAATTTCTAATAATGCTCTAATTCTAATAGCAGCTTCATTGTATGCATCAGAATGTGTATATCGATATCGATTTTTTAAGATTTTAGCCACCTCTTGTAAAAGAGCTTCTTCACCAAATTCTTTTAATGCCATTTGAAAATGGTATAACTCATGATGACCAGATAAAGCTATCTTCCGAGCATTTATAGAGGAAAAATCGAAAGATATAATGTTATCAATAATAGCTTGAAAGTTAGTAGACATAATTACTCCTAGTTCCTAATATAGGTAATATAACTTACTAACAAATATACTTATTTTCAAAGCCACTTTGAGCTGTTCCGGAGATTCCCTTTGTCAAAACCTAAAATTGACAACACACTTTACTATCATACAAAGTCCCTTCTAAATGGAATTTTGCCATTGGAATATGCAATTAGAGCATTTAAGCAAAATGATCCTGTCAATTATCAATATTTATCTGAAAAAAATGAAATTATTAAGAAAATTTGGCTAGATGCTGATTTTAATGAAGAAGAAATAAAATGGGAAAAGTTGTTAGATTTATCTTGGGATCTAATACAAGTAGGTGTTCCACTATATAGAATGCATGGAAGAATTCATTCAAATTTATCTTTTCTAAAGCTAATTGAAGAAACATCACATAAAGTGTATGACGAATGTAAGGATTTTCTTAAGGATAAATCTATACCATTAATAAAAAGATATAGAATCATAGACTTACTGCTTGGAAATGATATAGAAAAGCTGACATTAAAAGTTATAGAAAAGATGCCAAATCTTGAACAATATGAAAAACAAGATGATATTCCAATAGAAAAATTTGTATTTGGAAAGTTTAGAGAGGCTATAGTTCTTTATCCTGGAGCAAAGTTCATGCAACTTGATCCATATGAAGAAGTGGGAGTAAAAATCCCTGGTTATGCTTTATTCTTAGATATTAATATGAATGAAGATGACATTGAGAATTCAATTAATGAATTTAAATATCAATATGCTAAATATAGGGAGGCGAAAAAATACCCAAAATATGATCCTGTAGCCAACAAAATGCTATCTAATTTTCTACATAATGACTTAGTGGATAACAGTTTAAAGCAAGAAGTTACTCGTATAGATGGATTACTATCGGGATTACTTGGCCTCTACTGTTACGATAAATCTATTAAAAATAAAGAATTGTCAAAAGTTAATTATTTGCAAAATGCTATAGAAGATATAACCAAGTTGTATCCTAGATCCAATGAAGAGTCTATAAAAAAGTATTATAAAAACGTGAGAAATAAAATAAAAGAACAATGGGATATTTATAGTTATCCAGATTCCCCCTCCATTTAACATAATGGCGCTTACACGAAACGAGGACTCTAGGTCCTCATTTTTTAAGCTTCGTATAAGAGATTTTATGTTAAATAAAGAGTCATCTTTAAAGATGACTCTAAAATGATCATTTTTCCTCATCAGGATTTAATGGCATCTCAATTTGATTAGAATTTGGTTTAGTCTTAATCGATTTTCCAAAAATTCGGCCAAAATTGTTTCTGAAACCATCTATATCATCAGAAAGTTCCATTACTGTAATTAGTTTAGTAATGTGTTTCTCTAAATGAGGAAGGCCAATATCACCACTTAATAATTGATGATGTCGTTTGGATCTATTCCCATTTTCATTTTTAGGATTCTTTCTACGCATTTCTTCAAGTACACCTTCAGGAAGGTGACCATATACATATTCGTTAGTAAATTTACCTAGATATTTAGGGTGTTTGAAACTAAGTGCATCATATTCCCACCCATATAAGCGATAGATTTCTTCATAATATTTTCGAGGGAATCTTGCTTGCCATTTCAAAAATTCTTCAGAAATATACTTACTTAAAAGAGTTTGTAATTCATTAGCTTCTCGATCTAACTGATATCCAGTTGCTTCATCCACCAAAGCTGTAATACCAACTTTAGCTAATGCTCTAATAATTATATTAGCTTGGACTACTGTCTTTTTTTGACTCTCTACTATTACATTGGGATCATCAGAAGCTCGAAGATATACATCGCAAACTGCGGGTATCAATAAAGCACTATACCCCGCTTTTAATGCACCAGAATCACTATAATAATGAATAGGTTCAGCTAGTTTTTTAAGTTCATCATCAACATAGGGTAGTAAGTTTTTTGCTCCAATTATTGATGGCAAACTCTCATTTCTTTTTTCTCCTTTTCGAGGTCTGTCGAAAACATCAAATAATGCTGTTTGAGTAATAACCCTATCGCCATTACTTAATACGGCACAACTTACTGTTTTACCTCCTAAATTTAGCTCCCCTTTATGAGTGCATTCAAAAACAGTAGGAATTTTACTTCCTAGATTACTTTCATTAATATCGTTTTCCATTAGGTATCCTTGGTCATTAGTATGTTTTTAATAAAGTGACCTTGTCATTTATTTTTTTTATATTAGTGACCAAGTCACTTGTTGTCAATTTAAAAAGTGACCTTTTAAAAATAAAATTTAATGCCCTTCAATTTATAGGATATAAATATTACTAAATGAAAAAAGGGAGCTTAAGCTCCCTTTTAATCGTTATACATTGAATCCTATATGTTTTCCTGTTGGAAGTTCTACATCAATACGGAGCTTTCCGCCCATTGCTTCAACATACTTTTTCATGGTCGAAATCTTAAGATCATTACCACGATTTTCTATTGCTGAGAGTGATGGTTGCTTAATTCCAAGTGTTGCAGCGAGCTCTTTTTGAGAGATCTCTAATTCTTCACGAATAAGATGAAGCTGATTTTCTAGTAGTAATTCATCAGCCATTTTTTGAATACGTGCTTGGCTCTCTGGAGAGCGGCTAGCTAACAATTCTTGCAAAGTTTTAGCCATTAGATTGTTCTCCTAATGTTGAGAGATGAAGTTTATATTGTTGATCTGCAATCGCCAGCATCTCTGTATAGAATCGCTTTTTACCGCCTTTATCACCCATACACAGCACAATGGCTTGACGTAAGGGATCAAATGCAAAAAAAGCCCGGAGTGGTTTACCACGATGTTGAACACGAAGCTCTTTCATGTTGGTAAATTTAGAGTCATATACGGTATCTACTAAAGGGCGGCCTAAGCTCGGTCCCTGTTGTTGCAGAACAACTAAAGCAGCTAAGACCTTCTCTTGTGTCGATTCATCTTGCTGTTCAAGCCATTCATTAAATAGATCTGTCGTAATGACTGTCCACATACCACAACCAAAATATAGATTACAGTCTATATTTTAGAAGCATTATGCTTGTTTTGCAAATGAGAAATGATAGGCAATAAAAAACCCCGACATCCTGTCGGGGTTTTTCGTATTTGATGCTTAGATCTAACTCCTGTCGGATCTCACATTCCTTGTTCTGTACTTTGTTCTTTTTATTTGGAGCTTCCTGCTCTCTATGTCCCCATCATATGAAATTACAGCGAAGTGGTATAGCCGCAAAGGGCCGAGATTGATGTGAGCAAATGCGTACAAAGCCGGCTAAAAACTGTCCCCTTTTTATCCGCAGAAATTGGGGATATTTTCTGCCTTGGGAAGACCGGGAACATTGAGGAAAGTTTCAATTTGGTTAAAAAGTAATCAATTTTATTGGCAGAATATATCAAAACAGTTTAAAAAAAAGCCGACTTGTTTCCAGGCCGGTTTTTTGCTGTTTTTTAGGTCGATTAAAATTCCTTAACTATATGAAAAACAAAGGTTTTATAAAAGGCATTTCGTATAAGCGCCATTATGTTAAATGGAGGTTTGTTTTTGCCATTTTTGAAGCTCATTTATAAAGTTATGAAATACTTCCATAGGTTCTAATGGCGAATAATTTTCTAGTGCTAAATAGAATTCATCATCATATGAAATGAGTAAATTATTTAAATTTTTATCTTCTAAGTATTTTGAAATTAAAGTAATTTTTTGAAAAAAAGGATAAATATCCTCTTTTGACCGAATGGAAGTAATGTGACTAAGAACATACTTATTCAATAATGGATGGATTACATTATTTCTCGTATTTATATCAAGATCAGTGATATGTATCTTTTTAAAATACTCAATAATTTCTTGAAGATCCGCTAAAAAACATATTTCTAAAGCTAGCTCATCTGAAGGATTAATTTCTAAAGTATCTAAAGCCCATTTTTGAATGTCTTCTGGGGATTTCAAATATAATTCTAATTCGACTTTAAATTGAATTTTATTGGCGTCACTCATATTTTTTATTTAATTTCTCTAAAATTAACATAATACACGTTATACGAAGTCAAAAAATGGGGCCTAAAGCTCCATTTTTTAATAACTTTTTTTAAATTGCTAAGCGTAAATTCAGTGCTTTTACGACTTTAATTACAGTATCAAAACTAGGGTTCACATCACCAGAAAGTGCTTTGTAAAGACTTTCTCGACCTAGACCTGTATCTCGTGATAATTGGGCCATTCCTTTAGCTTTAGCAATGTTACCTAAAGCTTTAGCAATGAATGCGGCATCACCATTAGATTCTTCGATACATGCTTGTAAATAAGCCTGCATGTCTTCTTCTGTTTTAAGATGCTCAGCACTGTCCCATTTGCGAAGTTTAATAGCCATTTATAGCTCCTCCTCTAAATCTTGTGCCAATTGCAGGGCAAGTTTTATATCTTTACTTTGCGTAGACTTATCTCCGCCTGCTAAAAGAATAACAACCCTTTGCCCTTGTTTGCAGTAATAAATCCTATAGCCAGGTCCAAAGAACAAACGTAATTCGGAGACACCTTCACCCACGGGTTCAGTATCTCCAAAGTTCCCATCTTCAACCCGATCAATTCGGACTTGTATGCGTCTTTTTGCCTGTTGGTCTTTTAACTTGGTAAACCAATCATCAAAGACTTCTGTGGTATATATTGAGTACATAAGTAAAATGTATCCCATGGGATACATTTATGCAAGACATAAACTTGGTTTTTGGGGCCTGAGACACTGAATTTCGTATAACAGCCATTATGTTAAATGGCACTAAGCATATTAATTTTGTCTATATTTACGATTATCAAATATGTTCATAAATATTAATGTAAAAAATACAATGAGGGCATATTGCAAACTAAAAGCAATAGCAGAAATATAAGGATGTGCGAAACTGTTTAAGTAGGTAAGAGTATCGCCTTTGCGCCATTCTTTATATGGTGGGAGAGGCTCATCATTAATAATAAACCAAGTCAGGTTCATCAGGCCTAAAGTAAAACAGAAAAATACAATGCCAAGCCAGCCATTGATAGACTGCTGGTTCTTATTTAGTGTTGAATAATGCTGACGTATTTGTCTTACATATTTGGCTGGTAGTGGGTGCCTTAAGTAATTAATAACAATAAGCCCAATCAAGAAAAAACTACATATTGCAAAATAGTCATTTAGAAACTTATGTTGGCTTGAAATCGAAGAGTCAATTGTGGTCGGAAATAAGCCCTGAAATAAGAAATCAAAGCTAACTATGACTAATGCGATTGCAGTAGGTACAAGATAAAAATAATAAAATGGTGCTGTAACATCTAAATAATATAAAAAAGCTGATTTTTTTTTCATGGTTTTTGGTGATTTCGTTTAAGTTTTCCTAAAATTAACATAATACACCTTATGCGAAATTCTGATGTTAGACCCCTCTTAAAATAGCTATATCCCTTTCGGGATATAGCTTTCAATAATAAAAAAACGGCTAAATAGCCGTTTTTTTATTTATGCGGATTTCTCTAAATTACTTTTAAAATCCCTAATCGTTTTTAAATTTGTGCGTTTTGGCATGTTGTAGCACTCATAATATTTAGGCATTTCTAAGGTTCCGTAAGAGCCGTTATACATGACTACCGCAGTACAAATCGGCAACTTAATAAATTCGGCAGGCTCAATAATGGATTCCAATTTAATGGACTTTGTTGTACCCAGGTTTTGCGATTTATTAGAAGATGAACCGCTTGCCCGACTCGATGAATTAGTACCCCTCGTTTGGCTTGTTCCTGCTGTTTCAGAAATGTAGGTTGTTTCAGTTTGACCGACCAACCGACTGCATTCTTCAGCCGACGCAATATCGTCGATTCTAAAAACAATTTTTAAATTGCTCGAACCCATGAACATTTTGTCGCTATTTGCGCCATACAAGCGATTTAAGCCCTCTAAACTCTGAAGATAGAGAAAGGTAGGCATGTTTGCAGAACGTATCGTATTGAGCAAATCAGTGAATTTTGGAATGGGTGCACAATTAATGATTTCATCTAAGGCAATAAACACCGCATCACGATTTTGATTTGCTTGTAAAATACGCATGGTATGCGCCACCATCGCCCCGAATAGCGTAGCCGTTGAACTCTTATACTGTTGGTCAAACTGTAAAAATACAGCTTGTCTTGGCTGCATTAAAACGTCTTTCAAATAGAAACCTTGGGCATTGTCTGATGTCGTTACTCGAATACGGTCATCATCGAGAAAATCAAAAGCTTTTGAAACAGCCGTCATGACAGAGGCAAGCAAACGATCATTTTGAGCAGTCCGAGAAATTTCTTTGGCAATATTTGAAACGCTGGATTTTTCAGACTGTCTTAATGCCTTTAACAGCTCATCATTACTATCCATGCTGTTAATATAATTTTGGGCATTCACCAGTGATGCCTGATCCCCCAGTTGGATCAGAATCGCTTTCAGAATGCGCCTTGCCAGGTCATTAAAAACCACCGATTCGGCGGTATCATCTTTAATGATAATGCTCAAAATCTCATTGAGTTCTGCTGAATCCTTCACTTCTGAAAAAATATTGTAGTGGTCACTCTCCACATCGGTCGGATTAAAAACCCAATCCTTATACCCAAAAATTTTAAATACGTTGTTTGCCTTCAGAATTGCCCAGATTTCCGGCTTTACGTCTGTTGCAACGAAGCTGCGCCCCGATTTCATCCACTCCACGATCTGAGAAATTAAAAACGTTGTTTTGCCCGAACCCGGTGCACCCAAAACAATGCCCCGATCTTCATTGGTGACCCTGAGACTTTCACGATGAAACGACCAATTGAGATGTTTTTGTTGCATGTCCTTCATTTGCTTCTTTGCTAAAGTCTTGTCTGTAAAAGCAATGAGTGGCGTTTTATTGTTAAACCCTCTGTGCATTTCAGTTAATAAGGTGCCATATCCTTGCGCAGACTCTTTTTTTATGCGTTCTGCACGAGGTTTTGACTTGCCATTTGCAAAGTACAAAAAGGCATAAAGACCAGCCATCACCAGCCACGACACGAAATAATTATTATTTGAAACAAAAACGTAATTACTTGAAAGCAAGTTTGTGATGTAGCTCAACAGATAGGTCTGGGCTAGAACTGCCAAACCAAAAAGCACAACATTATATAAAAACTCATGCCATGGATCATGCGCTTTAAAAAGTGACTTTAAGCTCACAAAAATCATGAGAAAAAGCGCAATAATGACTAAAACTAAAAGGGTATTGGCATAGCCAACCGAAAGCGGTTTAAGGTGCAAAGTTCTGATTAAAAACGTGTAATAAGCTATAAAAAAATCGTGCACCACTTAAATATCCCCTTTTCGCTGTTGTTTACCCTCACAGGTATCTAAAAATTGAGGTTCAGAAACAGGACTTTTGAGCCACGAACAACGAACCGTATAATAAAAAGAGGCTTCAGCGCTTCTAAATTTAATTAAATTTTGAGTGGGTTTAAGTTCCGCTTTATCATTCCAAATCAATAATTTGCAATTTATACAACGACCACACAACGGCAATTTTGATCTTATTTCGGATGCAATACCCATCTAGTTTTTACTCCATGAACCCAGATACACAGACGTAATATTGATCCGGCTATGTCCCAATTCTTCACTAATTAACATACGGATTTCTTTATCCTTTTCCCTTTCATGTTCAGACAATAGGCGAGAGCCACCTACCGCAGGGCAATCAAAGCCCATTAATTCCCGGTATCTGGTTTGAGCGTAGCCATGCCTTAAACCATGGGTTTGTCCCACCCCGAGCGCATGAGTAACCGCTTCAAAATTGGCTTTGTGGGATTTATAGCTTTTTTCTTTTGGAATCATGGAACCGCCATTTTTAACGGCTTGAGCGTAGGCATTTTGGAGTTGTTGACGTTGTTTTTCGTTGGTGATGGGAATAGTGCGAGGTCTTCCGCCTTTGGTCCAACTGTCTTTTAAGCGGATATATTGAGCATTTTCAATTTTTTGACCATCTAAGGCATATTCAGGTTGGAATTTCATGCTTTCTTCACGTCTCAGCCCGAAAGCGTCTTGTAAACGTAAGCTTTGCGCTATGTTGGCATCGGTTTTTGACAAATCTAGCTCTTTTAGCGATATAGATTTATTTTCATTGGTGACATAGACACGATTTTCTATTTTATAGGTTGCATTGTCTTTGACAGCAGCGCTATTGCCGACTTTTTCAGCCCACCACCTTACAGCCACCATTCGATTTTTTATCGTTCCTGTGGACACGCCATCCTTACGCCATTGCTCAAGCAATTTATTCACATGCCGCCCTTTTAAATCTTTGGGCGACATGGTTTTAACGTCATAGCCATTCTTGGCAAATTGTTCAGTGAACAATTTAAGCATAGACCGCCTATTTGCTTGCGTTGCGTGTGAACCCTCACGGAACTTATTGCAGAGCTGATCGAACTGATATTCTAAGGTCATGTGCACTCTTTTGAGATGCTTGATTGATGAGTACAGCACAGCTTTATGCTGTGCTACGGAATCAATGAAGCATCATTTTTTTAATTTAAAACGGTTTGAGATCCAGTGTACTGGTTAGTGTTAAGAGCCGAATTAACGTTTTATCAAAGGCAATTATAGAAATTGGTTCGATAAAAAATGCTCAAAAAATGGGTATAAAAATTCGAGAATCTTTAAGTCCAAATGTGTGAATACTTATAAAAATAAACCGTTTCTGCATATAGGATGAGAGCGATTAAAAGTATTTGATCTCCGCTATTTAGTTTGGGTTTAAGCTGAAAAACGTAAATGAAAGCCAGCAAAGAAAAGTTATGAAAAAACAAAAAAGTCCGATCATCATAGAGTGAAAATTAGCTGTATCACGTGGCAATAATTTCCAAAAATGTTTTGTATTGTAAGCAATATAAGGCTTTCCTCAGTCGTCACTACTTATAGGTAGTGACGACTGAGGGGCAATGGCAGCTCTTTTCCAGAGTCAAAAAGGGAGTCGCCACCCGTTCGGGATGGCTCGGCTACTGCCGAAAAGATTTAGATGGGAGCTTGTGATCAGAAGGAATACGTTTTGAGATTTTGATTTTTCCAAGTCGCTCACACTCCGTTCGCTTTGTGCTTTTTTGTTTGATTCAAACAGGTTTAAACCGAGCGAGTGTCTACGAGCGACCTGAGAAAATTTGCCTCTCCCTTTCCCTGATTACAGGCTCCCTTTTGCATATCACAGAAATAACAGAGCATCCCGAATGGGTGCGAACTGAGAATAAGGATTTCAAGACGAGCGTAGCGAGCATAAAAAACTCATGAGCGAAGCGAATTCCGAGTCGCTTTTGCTTTTTATTAAAGTTACCCCGGGATTAACTAAAAATTGCCCCTCGAATCGAGCGAAAGCGAGATTCAATAGAGTTTGAGCGAAGCGAAAACCACGGGCAATTTTTCTTTGCTTGTGTTTTTAATTGTTTTTAAAGCTTTTAAATGCTTTTAGACAGGCTGAAAGCCTTTATACATAAGGGTCTTAGACCTTATAAAGATAGGTTTAAGGGGTCATAAAGATAGGTTTAAGGGGTCATAAAGATAGGTTTAAGGGGTCATAAAGATAGGTTTAAGGGGTATTTGAATAGGTTGTATATTGACTATTTTAAATAGTCAGTCTATACCCTAGTTAAATTAATTTAAAAGCCGTATAAATGAGTAGTAATAAATTAGTTGTTAAAGATAATGCTCTAATAGATGCTTCTTTTAATCTCTCATTAATAGAACAGCGTCTTATGCTTTTAGCTATTGTTGAGGCTAGAGAAGTCCCTGACTTAAGCCCCAACACAGCAATAGAAATTGCGGTGAGTGACTATGTTCATCAATTTAAAGTTGAAAGTAACAATATTTACAGCCTAATCAGAGATGCTGCCAGGACATTAAAAAGACGAGAATTCAGCTATTTAGATAGATACAAAGGAAAAGAAGCATATACAACTGCAAACTGGGTCAATAAAGTCACTTATGTGGATTCAAGTGGCTTAATTGTTTTATATCTAAGCAATGAAGTTATAAGTTTAATCAGCAGATTAAGTGAACAGTTTACAAAATATCATTTGGAACAAGTTTCTGATTTTAAAAGTAAATATAGTCTAAGGTTATATGAATTATTAATAAAATGGTTAAATGCGGGAAGAACTGATAAATATAATATCGATGATATTAGAGCTAAATTAGGCGTAGGAGTGAATGAATACGCCACTATGTCTAATTTTAAAACTAATGTAATTGAGAAAGCCATTGCAGATATAAATAAAAATACTGATATAACAGTTAGCTATGATCAATTTAAAAAGGGTCGGGTTATTACTGACTTTCAATTTAAGCTCAAACAGAAACCCAAGGCGACTAACTCCTTAAATGAACAAAAATCAGAGCAACAAAACTTTTATAAAATGAGCGACTCTCAAATCAACTTGTTTGGAAATCAATTAGCAGAACTTCATGATTTAAGTCATTTGGCAGTAGGTAATGAAAACTATGAAGCCCTTGCCGCTCGAATTAAAGATATGTTGAGAGATCCAGAGAAGCAAAAAAAGTTTTTACCTCATTTAAAAAATCTAGGA
>NZ_LSZH01000004.1 GCF_001647545.1 Acinetobacter sp. SFB | reverse complement strand
TCATCAATTTTCTGACAAATATTTCTCAAATAAACTTCGAGTCATTTTTACCATCAATCAATGAAAATAATTTCGATCGATCAACCGGTAAAAATCCACACAAGTTGTTCTTCATAAGTTCTTAATGATTTATCTCGCTCTTCGTCAGAGACAAGAAACAACAAGATAATCTTAACAACTCAGCGCTTCGCGCTTCGTTCGTTTCAACATATCTCGTTGGTATGCGGCGTATTCTATACAGTTTCAGCATCCGCGCAACCCCTAAAATGATATATTTATCACGCATGTCTGTTTTTTCTACAAAAACATTAAAAAACCGTATTTTTTACTCATTTTTTATATTTTTTTAATAAAAAAATTGGTTTTTGGAAGTTTTTTAAAGTTTTGTTGTTCATTCCAAGGGATAGATTTTTAATCTGCGCATCTTATAAATAGACCTGGATTTAAATAGACCTGGATTCTGAAACAAATTTTAAAATAACAAACTCTGTATAGCCTATTACTGCAAGATGATCTTTGTTATGTACAGAATATCCCTAGATAGCATCAATCAAGTTATTTTATAGGCCAGCTTATATAGTGGAGATAGGCCTCCCACAGTAAACGCATAAGATCCTTATCTGATTTAGGTGTTCTAGCTATCAATACGCACTAGAGTCAAATCGACCATTTACATTATCGGTTAAATTTTTTTGAATTTGACCCATCTATCTTTTCACCTACCTGTTATAGCTCCTGGCTTTAAAACCGACATAATCTATGAACCAACTAACTCAATCCTGAATTTCGTCCTATTCATTGGACATCAAAATGCACATTGAAAGATGATTTTCATAGTGCTAGCTTGAACTGAGTACAGCATAAAAGTGATTAGATTCATTTAAGCAAAAAATATCGGATCTTTTATCGCAAGACATCAGCGGGATTAGGCAGACACTGCATTCGAGGTGGGTATGAAGATTAAAAAAGTGGTGGGAATTACTGTTGTAGCACTATTAATCACAACCGGGATACAAGAGGCTATGGCCGTTGAAGAAGCAAGTTACGTGGTGATAAGCCAGGATAAGCCCTTTGAGATTCGTGAATATACACCGCACGTAATTGCTGAAACTTTGGTTGAAGGTAATATGGAGAATGTCAGCAATAAGGCTTTTATGAAACTGTTTCGCTATATCTCTGGCAGTAACGTTTCGCGCAGCAAAGTGGCCATGACGGCACCGGTTTCTCAACAATCTATAGGCGAGAAAATACCAATGACTGCGCCTGTAGCAGCACAACAACGTGTTGATGAGAAATGGCTGGTAAGCTTTATGATGCCAAAGAGCTATACATTAAGCACGTTGCCACAACCGGAGGATGCCAGCATTACTTTACGTCAAGTTCCAGCACAACGTATGGCGGTGGTTCGATATTCTGGAATGTGGAGTGAAAAGAATTATTTGAGCCACGAACTAGAACTTGTCGCATGGATGAAAAAAATGGGGCTCACCCCCACAGGAAATGCCGTATGGGCACGCTACAACCCACCTTTTACGCCATGGTTCTTAAGACGTAATGAAGTTATGATTCCGGTTCATTCATAGTGGTACATCACTCTATGCTATGACGAGTAGATCCAAGGCATTCAGGTTGCAGCAATGTTTTGGCTTAGCCTCTATAGGATTAAACAAGCATGGCTGTACCGCCAAACGCCATTGCAATCTAAGTTAATCAAGTTGGACGTACTGCTTTTCGATCTACCGAGCAACTAAAAACAGTAAAATTTTAACGTCATTTTGATCTGCAGTTAAGATCAAAAAACTACTTATCTTTACTGCACTGATTGTCTTAGCAATATCCTCAATAGCCTCTGCGAATACCGCACAGAACATCCACATCAAAAGCCATAGATCCGATAAAAATGCTCTCTGAGCGCAATAGCTTAATTTTATTATTAACGGGTGAAATGGCATAAAATAAAGCCTACACAGCAAATTCGCAAAAAAGAGAAACAGCAATGATTGCTTAGAGTATTCAAGATGGCACCATTCTGCCCGCTATCCGCTATTTGGATGAAAATATGCTGATGAGGGATAGCTGCATTCCCCTTTATATGAATGGTGTGGTCTTCGATCGTATTAACGTGGCCGCAGAACATAGCAGTGACAATATCCAGATTGCAAAAGCAGGCTTAAAAATCTGAGAAAAGATTAACCTGTAGCGCGCAAGACACGAGTTATGAGTTGGTTATGCACGTATTTTAATAATGGTTAGAGAGCAAATGTGGTGTATTTCACTCAACTTAGCCCATATAAAAGACAGTCCATTTCCCCATATATTTTCCTAGCCCATTGAGCCAAATGAAATAATAAGTTTCTAATTAAGGAAATTTTTTTATTTGAGCTGAATTTATTTGATCGCATAAAAAGTAAAATTCATATAGATAAATAATAGATTAATCATCACTGCTAAATTTTAGATAAAAAAAAGAAAGAGATCTCTCCCAAAACCTCTTCCTTGGAGTTAGATCACATTCAGATCCATGATGTCATTATTATAGTTATCGGTAAAAATTTAAAAAAAGCCTCTTGGGGAAGAGACTTAAAACTGTGGAGCTTTTTGTTACAAACCGACCCTCTAGATATGTTTTCTACACAATGTCCAGATGGATAAATCCTATACATAAGTAAAAGATAATGCAACTGGTTTGGAAAAATTTAATTGTTGTTTTTATAAGGTTTTTTTGAATTTGCTTATTCATAATTCTCATATACGATATGAAAAAAAAGCAGACCAAAGCCTGCTTTTATTTCAATAACTTAAATATAAATTTAAGAAATTATTAGTCTGTGAAGGTCACTTTAGCAATCGCTTTTTTACCTGCTTGAATGATGTAAGTTTTATTCTCATTTACCGAGAAACCTGCATCAACCACTTCCCAGTCCACTTTTACCACGCCACGTGCCACAGCATCTTTGGCTTGTGCGGCATTTTTAGTTAAACCGGCAGTACGTAAAATAGAAGCAATAAACATTTCACCACCAAATTCAGCACGTGAAATAGTCACTTCTGGGGTGCCTTCAGGCAATTCGCCTTCAGTAATGATATTACCTGCACCTTTATGCGCATGCTCAGCTGCTTCCGCCCCATGGAAACGCTCTACCAACTCCAATGCAAGGATTTTTTTAATCTCTTGCGGATTACGACCTTCTTGCATTTCTTTCAATAACACTGCAATTTCATCCAGTGATTTAAAGCTCAGCAGATCAAAATAACGCTCGATCAAAGCGTCTGGCATTGAAAGTACTTTTTGGTACATCGCACCTGGTGCATCAAATACACCAATATAGTTCCCCAAAGATTTAGACATTTTATTTACGCCATCTAAACCTTCCAGAATAGGTACGGTAATACACACCTGCGCTTCTTGCTCGAAACGACCTTGTAGCGTACGACCCATCAACAAGTTAAAAGTCTGGTCTGTACCACCCAACTCCACATCCGCTTCCAAAGCAATTGAGTCATAACCCTGTACCAATGGATACAAGAATTCGTGAATCGCAATCGGCTGATGGTTGTTATAACGCTTGGTAAAGTCATCACGTTCAAGCATACGTGCAACAGTTTGCTGAGATGCCAATTGAATCAGATCGGCTGCAGTTTTTTCTGCAAACCATTCAGAGTTAAAACGAACTTTGGTTTTATTTGGATCAAGAATCTTAAACACTTGCTCTTGATAAGTTTTTGCATTTTCTAGCACTTGTTCACGCGACAAGGGTGGACGGGTTGCACTTTTACCGGTTGGGTCGCCAATCATGGCAGTGTAGTCACCAATTAAAAATGTAACATCATGCCCCAAATCCTGAAAAACTTTTAGCTTGTTAATCAGTACAGTATGACCTAAATGTAAATCAGGTGCGGTTGGGTCAAAGCCCGCTTTAATTTTTAATGGACGATTTTCCTTGAGTTTCTTTAACAGATCCTCTTCAGAAATAATCTCATGAGTACCTCGTTGAATGAGGGCAAGTTGTTCTTCAGCCGGCAGGAAATTTGACATCACAAAACCCAATACATCAGTTATACAATTTGTGCGATATACTAACACTTTTTCAGCATAATGCAGGCTTAACTATCATCATGACAGCGATCTATATTGGCGTAATGACCGGCACCAGCATGGATGGCGTTGACATTGTGGCTGCTTCATTTGATCCATTGCAGCTTCACGCGACCCTCACCTTGCCCTTTGATTTGGACTTACGTGACGAACTCATGGCACTGACTTTACCCGGTGACAACGAAATTGACCGCATGGGCAAAGCCGATGTGGCGCTGGCACAAATGATTGGTCATGGCATTAACCAGCTGATTGAAAAAAATAATTTAGATCGTAGCCAGATTAAAGCCATTGGCTCACACGGACAAACCATTCGCCACCGTCCTGAACATGGTTTCACCCTGCAAATTGGTGACCCCAATATCATTACAGAAATGACAAAAATTCCAGTAATTTCAGATTTCAGGCGTCGTGATATGGCCGCGGGTGGTCAAGGTGCCCCTCTGGTTCCTGCATTTCATCAAGCCTTGTTCCAGCATCCCAGTATTCATCGGGTCATTTTAAATTTGGGTGGCATTGCCAATGTCAGCATGTTGCCTGCGGGTAACCCAGATGGAGTGTATGGTTTTGATACCGGACCGGCCAATATTTTGATGGATGCCTGGTGTCATCGTTATACCGGTCAACCCTATGATGAAAATGGCAACTGGGCAGCTTATGGTCAACCAATTCGCAGTCTGCTCGACCGCCTGCAAAGTCATGAATATTTTTCTAAAGAACCGCCCAAAAGTACCGGTCGTGAAGACTTTAATCTGGAATGGTTAGATGAACAAATTGCCGACTGGCATAATGATGTGGAATATAATGAGCTGGAAGATACTCCTGAAAATGTGCAGGCGACCTTATTAAAACTCACCACACGGGCGATTAAAAAAGCCATTTACCGCTCTGACATGGATACCGGTGAAGTCTATGTGTGTGGCGGGGGTGCCTTTAACTCACATTTACTGGAACAACTGCGTTGGCGTTTACGTAAACATAATTGGTCTGTTCAAACCACTTCTGCAATTGGTTTAGCGCCCACCTGGGTCGAAGCCACTGCTTTTGCCTGGCTGGCGATGCGCTTTGTGAATCAGCAAAGTGGCAATCTACCCACCGTTACGGGTGCTGTAGGCTATCGTGTTTTAGGTACTATTACTGCTATATAGCTACCCGTTTAAACAGTTAGCCATAAAAAAGGTCTGCATTAAGCAGACCTTTTTATAGCTAAAATAGGATTAGTTCATCATCATTTTGGCATTTTCATTTCTAAAGGCACGCAAAATCTGTTGGCCTGCACGACCAGTTGGGCTTAAACCTAAACGTGTTTGTTCTTGGCGAATTGCTTGACGGGTTTTATCACCAATTAAGCCATCAACTGTACCAATATCGTAACCTTTATTCAATAAAAATTGCTGAATTTCACGTCGTTCAGAACGCGATGTTCCGGCATCATCGGTGGGCCAGGCTTTACTAAACCCACCCTGACCTTGCAGGCGATCGGATAAATGTGCAATCGCTAAGGCATAACTTTCCGCTGCATTATAACTATAGATAGCATCGAAATTTTTAAAGACTAAAAATACCGGACCATTTTCACCTGCAGGCGCCATTAATCCCGCCGCACTGCTGTCAGATAAATTCCCCTGAATTAAAGGACTGCCATCAGCACGAACCACACCACGGCTCACCCAGCTGCTTAAAGCCTTTTTATTCCGGCGCCCTTCACCACTGATTGACATGCGTTCAGGAATACGAACTTCGAAACCCCACGGCATGCCAGTTTGCCAGCCACGTTTTTTCAAGAAATTTGCGGTTGAAGCCAAAGCATCACTGGTGCTAGAAACAAGATCGCGACGACCATCACCATCAAAATCAACCGCAAGCTCTTCATAGGTGGACGGCATAAACTGAGTATGACCAAATGCCCCCGCCCACGAACCTTTCATTTGCTGCTCGGTTAAATCACCGCGTTGTAAAATTCGCATCGTGGTAAAGAATTCTCCACGAAAATAACTTTGACGACGACCTTCGCAACTTAAAGTCCCCAAAGCCTGTAATAAAGGATAACTTCCGGCAATATCACCAAAATTACTTTCCACCCCCCAAACTGCCACCACAGTTTCAGCCGGAACCCCATAAGCGGCCGCAACGCGGTTGAGTACATCACGGTGTTGGGCTAATTTTTGGCGTCCCAGTTGCACACGCTCTTCATCCACCAGACCGGATAAATAATCCCAGATCGGAGTCGAAAATTCAGGCTGATAATTCAGTTTTTCAATCACAGAATAATCAGGCGTTAAGTTTTGCGTGTAGCGGTCATAGGTTGACCCACTCACCCCCGAAGCCATGGCTTGGCTGCGTAAATTTGCAATACATTGCTGAAAATTATTTTGAGCGCTAAAAACTGGCGTGGATGATGGAATTGAAGCGGTCGTAACAGGCTGACCATTGATAAGCAGCTCAGCATTGGCTTGAGTCATTGCAAAAAAAACTGAACCTAAAACGAAAGCTAAGCGACGCATAGTATCCCTGATGGTATTTGAATTTAAATTGTGTTTTTACCATACCATCATCGGTTAGCAGTTTCTGAATCAAATCGTAAATTTAAATTCATTTTTCATTATTTTAAATTCATATGCTGTTTTTAAATTTAAAAAGTTATCCACAATCCTTATTTTCAAAACTTTAAATTCAAAAATACCCAAAATATGAATTTAAATTTATCCTTTTAAATTCAAATACCCTGTGGATAAGTTAAGTTCTTTTGTTTTATGGACTTAAAATCATAAAAGTTTAAATTCAAAAGTCTGCTATTAAATTTAAAGTTTAAATTCATACCACCAGATATAACTTTAAATTCATAATTTTTAAATTCAAATATGCGAGTTTGAATTTAAACTCGTATCATTTTGAATTTATTTTTTATCTTTTGAATTTAAATTTTTTTGCATTTTTTCTTTATCGTTTTACAGCAGCAAAACTTAAATACAGCACAATTCTATTTGTTTGTTTTTTATGCAATATATTTATAATAGATTGTATGAATTACATACAGTTATTTCTTATTCTATTCCGATAAATGGTGCATATGCTCGAAAGAGGCGCAATCATGCCCGAACTTCAGGCATAAAAAAAGCGGTCATTGGCATGACCGCTTTTTTATCATTCAATCGACGGATTAAATGCTCATATCTTGAGTCAATGCCAGAGGTTCAGGCAAAATTTTCGCCAATTGACGGCATAAAGTGCTTAACTCAGTGCTGTCGTTTGGCATCAGCGTAATATGACCAATTTTACGGCCTGTACGTTCAGTTTTGTTGTATAGGTGCAAATGCGCGCCATTTAAAGCCAAGACATCTTCAGATTTCGGATGCTTGCCAATAATGTTGACCATCACTGTGGGACGAACCACTTCAGTTGAACCCAGCGGTAAACCCGCAACTGCACGAATGTGGTTTTCAAACTGTGAGCATACCGCGCCTTCAATAGACCAATGACCTGAGTTATGCACACGCGGTGCCATCTCATTGGCATATAAGCCTTTATCAGTCACAAATAATTCAAGCGTCAACACACCAACATAATTCAAATGATTCAACAGGCGAGTGATGTAGTCTTGTGCCACAGGTTGTAAATCTGCACTGTTTGGCGCAGGAACAATTGAATGCGACAGAATGCCATTATGATGGTGATTTTCAGCCAATGGCCAAGTCTTCACCTCGCCGTTTTGACCACGAACTGCAATAATCGACACTTCACGCGAAAACATCACAAAGCTTTCAGCAATCAAGGAACCTGCAGGGCCAAGTTCCGCCCATGCTTGTTCAATTTGATCTACAGTACGAAGAACGAATTGACCTTTACCGTCATAACCGCCAGTGGCTGTTTTTAAAACAATCGGTAAACCGAGTTCAGCAACCGCAGCTTTTAAACTCTGTAAAGAATTGACCGCTTTATACGGCGCCACAGGAATTTCGAGTTGATCAAACAACGCTTTTTCCAGCAAACGGTTTTGCGCAGTGGCCAAAGCCTGACGTGGCGGATGCAGTTCTTTTTGCTGGGTTAAAACATCAACATCTGCCAGTGGTGTGTTTTCAAACTCAAGGCTGAAAACATCTGCGCTTTCGATGAACTGTTTTAAGCCATTTTCAGCTTTGCTAGAGATCACCTGACCCAGCGCTGCGGAAGGGCAATCTGTACTGGCTTCAAAGAAGGTGCATTGAATATTCAGCGGTAGGGCAGCTTGTGCCATCATACGGCCGAGTTGACCACCACCAAAAATACCGATGGTTTTATCCATAACGTGTGTCCCGTTTTAAGCTTGGCTTTACATTTGACCTGGAATATTTTTGCTCGCCACTTTTTCAGTTTGCGCAGCACGGAATTGGGCAACATTTTTTGCAATTTCAGGGCGTGTTAAACCTAAAATTTGTGCGGCCATAATCGCGGCATTGGTGGCACCAGCAGGACCGATCGCCAATGTACCGACTGCAATACCAGCGGGCATTTGCACAATTGAAAGCAATGAATCTACGCCATTCAAGATGGAAGATTTTATCGGAACGCCCAGTACTGGTAGGTCAGTTTTTGCTGCACACATACCGGGTAAATGCGCTGCACCACCGGCACCGGCAATAATCACCTGAATACCGCGCTCACGTGCTGTTTCAGCATATTCAAATAAACGATCTGGCGTACGATGCGCAGAAACAACTTCCGCTTCAAATGGGACGCCAAGCTGTTCAAGCATATTGGCAGTGTTTTCGAGAGTTGCCCAATCAGATTGAGACCCCATGATAATTCCAACGAGAGGTTGAGTGTCTGCAGCAGCAGCATTCATTGCAAATATTCCATAAACAAATGTAAGGAAGGATAAATCTCGACAAGTGCCAAGCTTTAAATGAATCACAAGCCCGACATTATAGACTGATTTTTCATCTCACCAAAATTTAACAGAGACTGTACTGCCATATTTCCGCTATTTTTAGATAAATAATAAAGAAATCACTGAGGAAAGGGCAGTGATGTAACTCAAATTCCAAATAAAATGATCAAGTTTTACTGACTTCTAAAAACAAAATATACGCAACCCAGAAGACACAATCCTGCCCATAAATAATCCAGCTTAAAAGGCTGCTTAAACATAAAAATCATAAATGGCACAAATACCAGTAAAGTCATGACTTCTTGGGTAATTTTCATTTGTCCAACCGCCCAGCCTTGTTGTGCCAGCAATCGGGTGGCCGGAATCATAAAACTGTATTCCAGTAGCGCAATCAGCCAGCCAAATAAAATCGCTTGCCAAAGCGGTGCGCCATGTAAAAACTTCAAATGACCATACCAAGCCAAGGTCATAAAACAGTTAGAAATCACTAAAAGCAGCAACGGAAAGAACATAGTCAATTTTTCTAAATTAATCGTGAATATTTTACGTTTTTCCACTAAAAAAGCATGTCATTTCATCTATGATTTTTCCAGCAAACTATAGCCGTATAACAGCGATATAAAACGCATCATGCAATCCTATGAATAGATACAAGAAAGACTATCTTTTCGGCGAAACCCTTGATATCGTTGCTTTCAAATTGAATCAATAATGACACCACCCAGACCAAAGTGATGTGTCAAAAAAGCAGTGGAGTTAAAACGAATGCATCTGCATATTTTGGGTATCTGTGGCACCTTTATGGGTTCGCTGGCATTATTAGCACGTGATTTAGGACATAAGGTGACGGGTTCGGATGCGAACGTCTATCCACCCATGTCGACCCAACTGGAAAATGCAGGCATTACCTTAATGCAAGGCTATGACCATAGCCATTTGCAACCACACCCCGATTTGGTGATTGTCGGCAATGCCATGAAACGTGGCATTGAGGCTGTGGAATATATGTTAAATGCAGGTCTACCGTATATTTCTGGTCCGCAATTTTTGGCAGACCATGTACTCCAAGGCAAACATGTTTTAGGCGTTGCCGGTACACATGGCAAAACCACGACCACGACTATGCTGGCTTGGGTACTGGATCAAGCTGGGTTAGAGCCGGGTTTTTTGATTGGCGGCGTACCACTCGGTTTTAGTGAAAGCGCACGTTTAGGTGGCGGCAAATACTTTTGTGTAGAAGCGGATGAATACGATTCTGCATTCTTCGATAAGCGTTCCAAGTTTGTGCATTACCATCCTAAAACCGCGATTCTAAATAACCTTGAATTTGACCATGCCGATATCTTTGATGATCTGGCTGCCATTCAAAAACAATTCCATCATCTGGTACGTACTATTCCAAGTGAAGGCCGCATTATTGCACCGATTACTGAAAGCAATATTGATGAAGTGCTGGACATGGGGTGCTGGACACCTGTAGTTCGTACTTCGTTAGATGCCAATGAAAAAGCCTCGCTTTCTGCGGAACAATTATCTAGCGATGGCTCTCACTTTAAAGTCTTAGAAAATGGTGTAGTTAAAGGCATCGTTAAATGGAATATGACCGGCCAGCACAGTGTCGCCAATGCCTTGGCAAGCATTACTGCGGCTGAACATGTCGGTGTTTCGATTGAAACTGCATGTGAGGCACTTTCAAATTTTGGCGGCGTGAAACGCCGTATGGAATTGCTGGATACGGTAAAAGGGATTGAAGTGTATGACGACTTTGCCCATCATCCCACCGCAATTGAAACCACTTTAGACGGCGCGCGTAAACGCTTAGGCGAACGCAAACTTTGGGCAATTATTGAACCGCGCTCAAACACCATGCGTATGGGAAGCCATAAAGACGGGTTGGCACATTCAGCACGTTTGGCAGATGAAGTAATCTGGTATCAACCGGAAGGTCTGGACTGGGATTTGCAACCGGTAATTGAGGCTGCACCGAATAAAGCCATTGTGGTCCGTACACTGGATGACATCATTAATACTGTCGCCAGTGAAGCAGGTGAGGGCGATGCGGTAGTGATTATGTCGAATGGCGGTTTTGGTGGTTTACATCAGAAGTTAATTACCGCTTTAAAAGCATAAATAACTCAAGATTTAAAAACCCGTATCAGCGGGTTTTTTTTAATTAAAAATAATTTTGATAGCCGCGGTTTTTTATGCCGACCTTGGCTTTTGGCTTATGTTCGGTTTCTTCCATTTTGAGCAGCAAATCGAGAAACTGGTTCATCTGCTCAAAATTCAATTGATGGGGCTGAAATTTTTCCAGACCCATTTTCTTGAAAAGGCGGGTGACTTTTCCATGCTGATTGACATATTTCATCGACCATTTTTGAAAATGCAGCTGCTCAACAGCATGGTCAGGAAAACGCTGAATCTGATGATGACGAGTGTCCTGGCTGATCTGTGAAAATAGAGCGTCGAGCTGGTTTTTTTCACCCTCCAGACACTGGAAATAAATCCCTTCAGCATAATAAAGCACCCCATAAATATCATGCGGCTGATTAAAAGACCGGGCGGTGACCAAAATATCGCTTAAATCCTGTAAGAGGTCATTTTCAGCTTCTATCCGGCTACTGACATAACACAATTGAATCAACATAAAATTCCCATTTTGGCCATGCAACTTTGAAATAGAGTTTTTTATTGCTTAATCTTCTGACTTATAAGCTTAGCATTAATTTTGGTTGTTTTTTAAGCAAATGTAATTTCTTTCTTACAAAGCCTATGGGTCAAAACAACTTATTTTTTACCTTTTGGTATATTAAAATGGATTTAGCCAAATTAAAACAAATCATTAGCTAAGATCAGGGGAAAAGCATGTTAAAAAATCTTTTCATCACGATGGGATTAGTTTGTAGCTATTTATGTCTAATTATCGTCTTGCATCGTAATGGGATTGAAGAGCTGCTGAACATTGCTATTTGTTCAGGCCTGCTTGGTATTTCGCTTAAAATCTGGATTCAAAATACTTTATATCTAGCTTGCAGTTTGGGTGTCTTAGCTGTATGTTTTTTATGGGTAAAAGAATATGCCATGCTGGAAATGATGCTGATGACTTCATTGCTCGGTGTTGTTTTAACCCAGCTGATTCAATCCCAGAACCTGCACTTTAATAAAACCCAATCCTTATCATAGCGCTAAGTATGGGCGACGCTTTTAATCGCATACCAGACAATATTAGACCATGCAGATGTTAAATCATGACATCTGCAGAGCTCATTTTCTTTTAAACGCCCTCGCCAAGACCAAGAAATAGTTTTTATTATTTTTATCAGCTTATCCCTCATAAATCACCTGAACAGAATCCAGTTGAAATAAAAGTCTGCAACTCTCAATGTATTGTCTTAAACCCGTTCAATCCTCATTAAATCCGGTCATTCTGTAAGCAAAACTGTCCACCTAATGACTTCATCGCTGAGTGTTGATAGCTTAGATAGATAAGCTCTGTGTATTTATGCTCAATGCTTCAAGGTTCTATCAATACAGCAGAGTCTCTGATCAATTTTTTTCCTCTCATCCTTGTTTAATTTTTCTTTATTTAAATGTTTTTACTTAATTTTTTAAAGAGAAAATTTACTCCATAGCATGCAAGAGAGGGAATAGAAAAGGAATAAGCTGATGACAACAATGAAAGCCATGGTCTACTACGGCGAAAATGATATCCGTTTTGAAGATCGTCCCATTCCCCAGATTATTGATGCAACGGATGCAGTCATCCGTGTCACGAAAACCACCATTTGCGGTACAGACTTAGGCATCTGGAAAGGTAAAAATCCCGAAATCCAGGAACAGGCCAAGAAGCATACCGGTCAATTTAACGGCCGTATTTTAGGTCATGAAGGTATTGGTATCGTTGAAGAGGTGGGCTCGGCGGTCAAAAATGTCAAAAAAGGCGATCGGGTAATTATGTCCTGCGTCAGTCGCTGCGGGACGTGTGAAAACTGTCAGAAACAACTTTATGCGCATTGCCGTAACGGAGGAGGCTGGATTATGGGTTACATGATTGATGGTACCCATGCTGAATATGTCCGTACGCCCTTTGCCGATACCTCGCTTTATCCCTTACCTGAAGGTTTAAATGAGGATATCGCAGTATTTTTATCGGATGTATTGCCGACATCGCATGAAATTGGCGTGCAGTATGGCGATGTCAAGCCAGGTGATAGCATTGCAATCGTGGGCACAGGGCCAATTGGCATGGGCTGCTTACTTACGGCCCAATTCTATTCACCAGCAACCATAATTGCCATTGATATGGATGACCATCGTTTAGCGTTGGCTAAAGAACTGGGTGCAACGCATACCATCAATTCTGGCAAGGAAGATGCAATCCAGCGGGTACTCGAGATTACTGACGGGCGGGGGGTTGACTGTGCTATGGAAGCAGTAGGGGCAGAAGCGACCTGGAATATTTGCCAAAATATCGTAAAAGAAGGCGGTCATATTGCCAATGTGGGTGTGCATGGCAAGCCGGTTAATTTTGAGCTGCAAAAACTCTGGATTAAGAACCTGACCATCACCACAGGGCTGGTCAATGCCAATACCACCGGTATGTTGCTGAAAACCTGTTGTTCTGGAAAACTCCCTTTGGAACGGTTAGCCAGCCATCACTTTAAATTTGCGGAGTTTGAGAAAGCCTATGAGGTGTTTAAACATGCCTCAGAGGAGAAAGCAATGAAAGTGATTATCGATCTGACTTAATGAATTGAAAAAACAAAAGCCCAATTTTTTGGGCTTTTTTATCTTACGGTCAACTCAGGCTCTCACATCGGCAAAACTTTTATCGCGCTTAAACATGACATCGACATAAGAACAGGTGGGGATAATTTTCAATCGCTTTTGACGTGCAAATTCGACCAAAACATCCAGCAACTGGCGCGCTACGCCATGTCCACGCAAAGTATCATCCACCCAGGTATGATTGGCGACAATTTTATGCTCACCTGTCCAGACATAACTGATTTCTGCAATCCGTTGACCTGCATCATTCAAAGTAAAAAATTCACCCTGTTGACCGTTATCCTTATGTTGAAACTGCATAGTTAGCCCTCAATTTTTAATTGGATTGATATTAGAAATTGATATTAGAATACGTTAAAAACGTCTTATTTCAACACATCATGAATAGATGGATCTTTATCAAAAACGGACTTGGCAAAAGGGCAGAGCGGAATAATCTTGAGATTTTTTTCTCGTGCCATGGCAACAGCCCGGTCAAGCAATTTATTGCCTACGCCTTGTCCACGCAGAGGATCGGCCACATCGGTATGTTCAATAATAAAGACACTTTCACCCGCCCAGCTATAGACCATTTCCGCTAGAGGCTGATGATTGTCACCGATATAAAATTCACCCTTTTTGCCATCATCTGTATGTTTGATTTCCAACATTTTTATTCTCTCATTCAGGTCAATATAAATAAACATGCCATAAAGAACTGCTCAATCGTGTTAAGTTTTTTTGTTGTTTCTATCCCTGCTTAGTACACTTCATCTTAAGGATTAAACTTAACAAGGGGTATGATTCAGCCTACACTTTAATGCTATTTTTTAAATCCTTTGACTATGTCATCCTTATCTTCTGAGTCTCTACCTAATCCCACACGGCAATGGATTTGCGTGATCACTTTAGCCTTTGCTGCCTTTATTTTTAATACCACCGAATTTATTCCTGTGGCATTGCTGAGCGATATTGGCCACAGTTTCAATATGCCTGCCACTGATGTCGGCATCATGATTACTCTTTATGCCTGGGTCGTTGCACCCCTATCACTCCCGCTGATGCTGCTGACACGTAATGTTGAGCGCCGTTTTCTACTGATTGCTTTATTTGTCGTATTTATTATCAGTCATGGCCTATCTTATTTCGCCTGGAATTTTAATGTGCTTTTAGCCAGTCGAATCGGAATAGCATTTTCACATGCGCTGTTTTGGTCGATTACAGCCTCTTTAGCAGTACGTGTTGCACCGAAAGGTAAAGAATTTCAGGCGCTGGGTTTACTGGCGACAGGCACAGCTTTAGCCATGGTATTGGGCATTCCATTTGGTCGCATGATTGGTGAAGCCTATGGCTGGCGCAATACTTTTGCCTTAATTGCCATTGGTGCGGTAATGGTCTGTCTGACTTTGGCAAAGACCTTACCTAAACTCCCCAGTGTCAATTCAGGTTCGCTGAAAAGTATTGGTATGCTATTGAAACGCCCAAGCCTGGTGCTGGTGTTTGCCTTAACCATTATCATCATTAGCGCACAATTTACCGCTTATAGTTATATCGAACCCTTCACCCTGAATATTGCCCAGTTTAGCTCTCGCCAAACCACGACTTTATTGCTCATTTACGGCGGTGCAGGTTTTATTGGTTCTTATCTGTTTGGTAAATTTGGTAATCAATATCCCAAAATTGCGATTCCTTTAAGCAGTGCTTTATTGGCGATGTCCATGTTGCTACTCTTGCCCCTGGCTCAAGGGTTTAACAGCTTGAGTATTCTGAGCTTGTTTTGGGGCATGAGCATCATTTGCTTTAGTCTTGCGCTGCAAGCCAAAACCCTGAATCTGGCTTCAGATGCAACCGATGTCGCCATGGCGATTTATTCAGGTCTTTATAATGTCGGTATTGGCGCTGGCGCATTATTAGGCGGAATAGTCACGGCACGTTATGGCTTAAGTCAGATTGGCATAGTAGGGGGCTTGATTGCTGTCTTGGGCACAGTATTGGCATTTATTTTGGTGCAGCGCCGTGACTTCATTAAAGTATAATCAAGCTAGATAAAATTTGCACAATTCATATAAATATGCGATTCTTCAGCCACATTTGGATTATTAGATCCAAAAACAAAATTGAGTTGAACAAGGGGAGTAGCCTCCTCCAAGCGTCCTTAGAAGTAATTCTAGCCGACGTGTCAGAATATCGTCATTACACTTTGCAAAAAGTCGGTATCTGAGCATCTGAAATTACGCAATATTGCTATTTAGATGTAGGCAAGACCTTGATCATGTTGACACAGATGTTTAAATCATCTGGCAACAGGTCAAGGTTTTTTTATGACCAGTTGTCGGGTGTGGAGATTTATTATGGAATCTATCGGCAACCCGTGGTTGTATCTGGCATTTTTTGCGATGGTGGCAGTCATGCTCATCATCGACTTCATTGGCTTCAAACACAAAGAAGACCAGCCGGTTAAAATTAAATCAGCCGCTTATTGGAGCATTGCCTGGGTCAGTGTGTCCATGCTGTTTGCTGGCGGTTTATGGCTTTATTTACAGCAAACGGCGGGTGTTGCTTTAGCCAATCAAAAGACCATGGAATATTTTGCAGGTTATCTGTTAGAGAAATCACTTGCCATTGATAACGTGTTTGTCTGGCTGATGATTTTTGCAGCTTTTGCCATTCCTCCCGCATTGCAGCGCAAAATTTTGCTCTATGGGGTACTGGGCGCTATTGTATTGCGTACCATCTTTATTTTTATCGGTGCGTGGTTCGTTCAGGAATTCTCCTGGGTCCTCTATATTTTCGGTGCCTTTCTGGTCTATACCGGCTTTAAATTTCTTCAAGGTCATGAAGATAACCCCAATATTGAAGATATGGCCTTACTGAAGTGGTTACGCAAACATATGCGTATTACCCCGCAACTGGATGGGCATAAGTTCTTTGTGCGTCAAAACGGTGTGTTATGGGCCACGCCATTATTCTTGGTGTTGATTTTGGTGGAAGCATCCGATGTGATTTTCGCAGTGGATTCTATTCCGGCTATTTTTGCAGTGACCAGTGATCCCTTTATTGTGTTAACCGCAAACTTAATGGCCATTTTAGGCTTACGTGCCATGTTCTTCTTACTGGCAGGTGCGGCATCTAAAATGCATTATTTGCCTTATGGCCTCGGGATTATCCTGCTATTTATTGGTTTCAAAATGCTAATGCTTGATGTGTTCCATATGCCAATCTGGATCTCACTTGGCTTTATTATCGTAACTTTAGCCATTACCTCATGGTTATCAATTCGTTATAACAAGAAGCAAGCGCAACTGTAATTTTTAAATAAAATGATCTAGCCTTCCATCGTATAGAGGGGAGGCTTTTTTATGCCCGGTATTTTATTTATGGCTGCTTTTTAAACTCTAAATATCCTGCTGAAGTTATAGAACAGGGCAGTAGTTAAAACTGAGGCATCAGGGTCTAAAACCCAGATTTCAGGTACAATCAATTGAAAAAATGAGAAATTAAAAGGTTATTACATGTCTTCTCTTCAGACTCAACGTGCCGTTCGTGGTCGCTTTCTTGATCTTCAACACACTGTTTCCCAAGCCGCCGATATTGCTCAAGCGGTTCGTTATCTTGAAGATGGTTTGCTCATCACCCAGGCGGGAAAAATCACCTGGTTTGGGACATGGCAAGACGGGCAGAATTTGTTGAATCAAGATATGCCCTTTGAACATTATCCTGAGCAACTGATTGTACCGGGATTCATCGATACGCATATTCATTTCCCGCAAACCGAGATGGTTGGTGCCTATGGGGAACAACTTCTAGAATGGCTCAATAGCTATACCTTTCCCACGGAATTGCAATTTAAAGACAAAGCCTATGCAGACAAAATCGCGCAATTCTTTGTTCAGCAATTATTGAAAAACGGCACCACGACCGCCTTGGTGTTTTGTACCGTCCATGCTGAATCGGTCGATGCATTATTTGAAGCTGCAGAACAGCATCAAATGCGTTTGATTGCCGGCAAGGTAATGATGGACCGCCATGCTCCTGATGATCTTTGTGACACAGCAGAAAGTTCTTATCACGACTCTAAAGCACTGATTGAAAAATGGCATGGTAAAGGGCGTAACCTGTATGCGATTACTCCACGTTTTGCACCGACGTCTACACCTGACCAACTTGCCAAAGCGGGGCAGTTAAAAGCGGAATATCCTGAAGTTTATGTACACACCCATTTAAGTGAAAACAAGAATGAAATTGCCTGGGTGAAAGAACTATTTCCAGAACAACAAGGCTATCTGGATGTGTATCACCATTATGGCCTAACAGGGCAGCGCTCGGTCTTTGCGCATTGCGTTCATCTGGAAGATGCCGAATGGGACTGTATGCATCAGACCAACTCGGCGATTGCCTTTTGTCCAACCTCAAATCTGTTCTTGGGCAGTGGGCTATTTCCGTTGAAAAAAACCTGGGAAAAGCAGGTTAAAGTCGGCTTGGGCACTGATATTGGTGCTGGCACTTCATTTAACCAGCTGCAAACCTTAAATGAAGCCTACAAAGTGCAACAGCTTCAGGGCGATAAACTCTCTGCATTTGAGTCTCTGTATCATGCCACCTTGGGTGGAGCCAAAGCCTTGGATCTGAACGATAAACTGGGTAACTTTAATCTGGGTAAAGAAGCCGATTTTATTGTGCTGGATTTAAAAGCCACAGCCCTGCAGGCACTGCGTCAACAACGCACTAAAGGTATAGAAGACGCTTTATTTGCCCTGATGACCATGGGTGATGATCGTAATATCCAGGCAACTTATATTTATGGAGAACCGGTATATGTCAAACAACAAGACCACGAAAATATCCAATAAAAAGATTTTCCTACTGCTTGGAATAGGCGTGGCGTGTGCGGTGTTGCTTAAGCACGATACCCCACAGATCAAGCCTTGATACATTTTCAGGCGCAAAAAAGATGCATCTATTGGGCAGATGTATTAAAATTAAAACATCTTTTGAGGTGTTGCTGGTCAACACCTTTTTTATTTTTTGATTTGCTTTTAGGTATCTACCCATGACCGTTCATATGAGCGTAATGATCTCAGCTGAAGACATTCAAGCTAAAGTCAAAGAGCTTGGTGCAAAAATTAATGCTCACTATGCCAATAGTGACAAAGAACTTGTTCTAATTGGTTTACTGCGTGGTTCAATCATTTTTATGGCGGATTTATGTCGTGAAATTACTAAACCGCATGAACTCGACTTTATGACGGTATCAAGTTACGGTGGCGGTACGGTTTCAACGCGTGATGTGAAAATTTTAAAAGATCTGGACGGCGAAATTCGCGGTAAAGACGTGCTCATTATTGAAGATATTATTGACTCCGGCAATACCCTCAGCAAAGTTCTGGAAATTTTAACCACCCGTAATCCGAATTCCATTGAACTGTGTACTTTAATCAGCAAACCTTCACGCCGTGAAATTGAGCTTGAAGTGAAATTTTTAGGCTTTGAAGTAGAAGATAAGTTTATTGTCGGTTACGGCTTAGACTATGACCAGAAATATCGTCACATTCCCTTTATTGGTGAAATTGGTCTTTAATATAAAGCGTTAATATTTAAAGTGGCTACAGGCCACTTTTTTTATACGCTGTATTTGTGTCTAAACAAAAAAGCAACAGTTTTTAGCAGGACTCATCTGGTGAATGTTGCATAAATGATTAATTATAAAAATGAAAGCGTAATGAAAAGATATAAATAAACGATAAATGGAGAAGACATATGTGGACACTTATAGTTGCCATCGTAGTAGGTTTTATTGCAGGCTTAATTGCGCGTGCTATTCACCCTGGAAATGATAAGTCAGGATTTATTGTGACCACCTTGCTGGGTATCGCCGGTTCTTTATTGGCAACTTACGGTGGACGTTTACTCGGACTCTATGATGAAAACTCAGCAGCAGGCTTTATTGCATCCGTAATCGGTGCCCTCATTATTTTGTTCATATACAACATGGTAACTAAAAAATCACGCCTTTAAATGTTGCTTTAAAATAATCAATGTTACCGTTAAAAAAAGCACCTCATCAGGTGCTTTTTTTATGCTTCGATTGAAAAAGCACTAGGTTTATAAACCTAATTCTTTCCAAATTTGTTGAATTTCTTGCGCAGAACGAACACCCATCACTTTAAAACCGCTAGAGAAAACAATTGCGGGAGTTCCATTTAAACCTAAAGATTTGCCCAAACTCAAATTACGCTCAATCGGATTAGCACAGGTATTTTTAGAACTCGGCTGAATCCCCTTGCTGATCAGATTTGACCAGGCCAAAGCTGGATCTCTCTCACAAAATACCTGTTTGGAAACAGCAATAGACTGGGTTTTGATTGGATAAATAAAGGTATAAAGGGTGACATCATTTAACTTGTTTATTTCAGCCTCAAGTTGTTTGCAATACGGGCAATTTGGGTCAGAAAAGATTGCGATCTGGCGTTTACCATTACCTCGCACACTTTTTACCGCATCCTGCAAGGGCAGTTTTTTCCAGTCAATACTATTTTGTTCAAGCACTAAATCTTGGGTCAAATTTTTCTGATCACTTAAGCGGTACATGGAACCCACCAGAATGTGTTGCGCATCTTCCCCCAGATACACCACTTGACCATCCATTGAACCGCTGTAAATACCTTTCATCTCGGTGTTTTGAATGTTTTCTATCTTCAATTTAGGATGTTGCTTGGTCAGGTTAATTTTAACCGTATCAACATTTGCCAAAGTTAAGCTGGAAATAAAACTGACCAAGGCGAATGCCAATGTTTTTTTAATCATCTGTTTTGCTCATTGCTTCAAAAATCTTTCCCGCTGATTCTACTCAAAAACCAGCCAGATAATCTTAAAATTTTAGATGCCTTTACGCAAAGCACACATATTCACTCATCTAAGTTTCACGTGGAACATTAACCAGATTTATAGCGGATTTATTTCGACCGAGACATGCACAATTTCATCATGAATGGATAAGGCTTCACGAACCTGATCTGCAGTCAAATTAGAATCGGTGGCTAAAGCCAAAATGCAGGAAAATTTTCCTTTACCCACTTTCCAGACATGCAGGTCGGTAATTTCAACCCGAGAAAATTCAGCAATCACTTCCCGAATTTCTTCTACGACTGGATGATCCATCTCTGCATCGAGTAAAGTCTTTCCTGTCTCCTTGATCAGGCCAATCGCCCATTTTGCCACCAGAATTGAACCGATAATCCCCAACAGCGCATCCAGAAAACGCCAATCTAAATACTTTGCAGCAAACAGCGCAATAATGGCAAATACTGAAGTCACTGCATCTGCCACAACATGCAGAAATGCCGCTTTCTGGTTTAAGTCATGATGTGCATGAGCGTGCTCATTTTCATGTTCGTGATGGTTATGGTCATGGTCATGGTCATGGTCATGGTCATCATGCAGCAACCACGCGCAGATTAAATTAATTACCAGGCCTAAAATTGCAATTGGAATGGCCTGGTTATAGTGAATATCTATGGGATTTATTAGTCGTTCTATTGATTGGAATGCCATAAATATCGCCACCACCATCAATAAGATCGCGCTGCTATATCCGGCTAAAATTTCAATTTTCCAGGTGCCAAAACTAAAACGGCTATCGTGTGCATAATGGCGCGCAGAACGATAGGCAAAATAAGCCAGTCCCAAAGCCAGCATATGCGAACTCATATGCCATCCATCTGCAAGCAATGCCATAGAGTTGTAAATCCATCCCCCAATCACTTCTAATAGCATCATCACTGCCGTTAGAATAGTGGCCCATAGAATACGTTTTTGGGCGAGGGGATTACCTTCATCAAACTAATGAGCGTGTGTTCTGGTCAATGCGGACTTTTGCATAATCTTAATATTTAAATATACTCCCCCATAGTATATTTATTTTTGGAGTAGAGTGGTGGGTCATTTACATCAAGACAAGAAAATTCAGAATCGAGTCAAACGCTTACAAGGGCAAATTAACGCCGTAGAGCAAGCTTTAAACAGCCCTGAACATTCATGTATTACGGTATTACAGCAAGTCGCTGCCATTAAAGGCGCAGTGAATGGTCTGATGAATGAATTAGTTGAATCACATTTGCGACATCATGTGCTTGGTGAACAGACTGAAATTAATGAGCAGCAACTGGATGAATTTTTAAAATTATTAAAGCGTTATAGTTAAATGATTTACATCTTCTAAATTGACCTCTGAGCCTGATAAGAATTAATCTATAGTTCTTCTTTTTTTCTGTAAATATTCGCTATTTGCCACATCATCTAGCGGCTGTTTCTGTGACCCTACATGACGACTCAACAATCATGGCAACCCTTTTTCATGGTCAGCCTGGCACTTTGTATTGGAACCATTGGAACCGCGCTTGCTAGCCCCTTATATCCGATCTATCAAGAGCTGTGGCATCTATTACCCAGCCATATTACTTATATCTTTGTCGC
This sequence comes from Acinetobacter sp. SFB, assembly GCF_001647545.1. GTDB lineage: Bacteria > Pseudomonadota > Gammaproteobacteria > Pseudomonadales > Moraxellaceae > Acinetobacter. Next base: position 27,898 of record NZ_LSZH01000004.1, on the reverse strand, counting down.
CTATATGTTCGGCTGTCTGGCGACCTTATTATTTTTAGGTCGAACCAGCAACAGTTTTGGTTTTATACGTACATTACAAACCGGTATCCTGTTTGTCATATTGGGTTTAGCGCTTTCATCTGTTGCATCGAATGCACTTTGGCTGGGATTAGGTCGCTTTGTGATTGGCATTGCCTCTGGACTGATCAGCACCTCTGCAATGCTTGGGTTAATCACCACTATTCCAGACAGTCATAAGCAAAATGCACCCCAATTAAGTTCTATCATTACCGTGATTGGTTTTGGACTGGGGCCGTTTATTGGTGGGCTGATTGCCCAATTCTCTAGCCAGCCTTTAGTTACCCCTTATTTACCGATTATTGCCGCTGCGATTTTATGTTTTTTTGGTTTATTTCTGGTTAAAGTTCGGCAATTTAAAGTCCAACCTTTTTCAATCGCACCGCATTTAGAAATGCCAGCAGCGCAACATCAAGCCTTGTTCTTTATTGCCGGTTTCACTGCATTTAGTGCTTTTGGGGCCTTTAGTTTATTTGCCTCGCTTTCACCCTCTTTTGTGAAAGACCTGATCCCCTGGCATGGGCCTTTGGTCAGTGGTTCAGCCATTGCCAGTATTTTAATGGTTTCCGCCCTAGTACAATTTCTTGCTAAAAATCTTCCTGCTGGCAAAAGCCTGAATTTAGGACTGATAACGCTCGTACTAAGCTTTATTTTACTCGGCTTATGTATGAGTATGCAGTGGAGCATTTTGTTCTTTATCAGCGATATCTTGGTCGGTGTAGGACATGGATTTGGCTTGATGGGAGCATTCGGTCTAATTCACCAGATGACCACGACAGATAATCGTGCGGCAGTGATGTCGACCTATTTATTTATTGGTTACTTAGGCACGATTGTACCGATTATTGCAGTAGGTTATTTAGCCGATCATTTTGGTCTAACTCTTGGTGTTTTAGGATTTTGTATAGGCGTGGGTTTACTCTGTCTTGCGCTATTATTCTGGCGTCAGAAAATTTCATCATAAAAAACCGCCTTTCTTTGAAGGCGGTTTTTTAAAATTAATTGAAATTATTTTCCAATACAGAACGATCCGAAAATTTTTCCTAACAAATCATCCGCACTAAATTCACCGGTAATCTCGGACAAGGCATTTTGGGCCAGACGTAAAGACTCCGCCACTAACTCGCCCGCTTGATACACCACCAACTGCTCATGCGCTTCTGCCAAATATACCTGTGTACGCTTCATTGCGTCCAAATGACGAGTACGGGCAATAAAGGTATCTTCTTCTGGCTGAAAGCCTGCATGCGCTGTAATCGCATCTATAAGCGACTGAACACCAGTTTCCTGCTTGGCAGAGACGGTAATGTGACGGAAACCCTGATAATCGCCAATTTCCGCAGCTGCACCAGTTAAATCACACTTGTTGGCAATCAGCATTAGACGGCGGGGTTCCAGATGATCTGGAAAATAGTTTTGGGCCAGTTGTAACGGATCTTCACCTTGGCTTAAGTCATAGACCAACAGCAACAAATCGGCTTGTTCAATTTCTTTAATCGCGCGGCGAATGCCTTCTTTCTCGACAATATCGCCGGTTTCACGCAAACCCGCGGTATCGGTCAGGGTAATCGGCAAGCCATTTAAGATAATTTTTTCATGTAGCACATCACGGGTGGTACCGGCAATATCGGTCACGATGGCGCGCTCATTTCCGGCCAAAGTATTCAACAAGGACGATTTACCTGCATTCGGTTTACCGGCAATCACCACCTGTAATCCTTCACGCAACAACTGGCCTTGGCGGGCAGACTTTTGAACTTCAGTCACCGAGCTTTGCACATCTTCAAGCAAAGCCAAAATTTTGCCATCCGCCAAAAAATCAATTTCCTCTTCCGGGAAATCAATCGCCGCTTCCACATGCAAACGTAGATGAATCAGTTTCTCTAAAACGCTATTTACTCGGGTCGAGAACGCCCCTTGCAAAGATCGTACTGCTGAACGTGCCGCTGCTTGTGAGGTTGCATCAATCAAATCGGCAATCGCTTCCGCTTGCACCAGATCCAGCTTGCCATTTTCAAAGGCACGCATGGAAAACTCACCCGCCTTGGCCGAAATTGCACCCAGTTCCAGTAAACGGCCCAGCAAGGCATTTTGAATCACAGGTCCACCATGACCCTGCAATTCCACCACATCTTCACCGGTAAAGGAGTGGGGGTTGGGAAAGCAAATCGCCAGACCTTCATCCATGACTTCACCCGCTGCATCATAAAACTGACGAAAGCCGGCAAAGCGGGCTTTGGGTAAAGCCTTTTGCGTCAAGGCTTCTGCAATGGCATAGGATTTTGGACCTGACAGACGAATCACCCCCACACCACCACGGCCGGGCGGAGTTGCAATTGCAGCAATCGTTGTTCGGTTTTGCATAAAATTCACCTAAAAAATCCCAAATCACAGCCAAATAAAAATCCGCCTAAGATTACCATCTTAAGCGGATTTATTCAGCTCTTCGCAATCAGTCGTTACTTAAACAACGTCACGTTTTTCGCGTTCTTTCGCCACACCTTTGTTGATCAAACTTTGCTGCAAAATAGTAATACTGTTGTTGACAATCCAGTACATTACCAAGCCCGCAGGGAAGAACAACATAAATACGGTGAAGATAATCGGCATGATTTTGAAGACTTTCGCCTGCATCGGATCAGCCGGTTGCGGATTTAGAGACTGTTGGATAAACATGGTCAAGCCCATCAATAACGGCAGGATAAACCAAGGATCCATTGCAGATAAATCTTGAATCCAGCCTAACCACGGTGCATGACGCAGTTCCACTGACTCCATCAATACCCAGTACAGTGCAAGAAAAATCGGCATTTGCATCAACAGTGGCAAACAACCTGCAAGCGGATTGACTTGTTCACGTTTGTACAGTGCCATCATTTCTTGCGAGAAACGCATACGGTCTTCACCGAATTCTTCTTTCATACGCTGCATTTCAGGTGCAATGACACGCATTTTTGCCATAGAGCGGTAGCTCTTAGCAGATAATGGCCAAAGAATTAACTTCACCAAGATAGTCAATAAAATAATTGCCCAGCCCCAGTTACCCACTAATCCGTGGAAGAACTCTAAGCCAACGAACAATAATTTAGCAATCGGCCATAACCAGCCATAATCTACAGTTTGATTTAAACCAATTGCCAGATCTTTCAGTTCAGACTGAACTTTAGGACCTGAATAGAAGGTTGCATCCACTTCAGCTGCAGTTCCGGCAGGCACATTGATCATCGGTGAAGTGAAACCGATAATATTCATATTATCAGTAGATTGACGCGATTCCAGTTTCGCACTATACGGCTGACCATTGGCTTGCGTCAGTTTAAGATCTCCTGGAATCCAGGCACTGACGAAATAATGTTGAACAATACCAACCCAGCCGCCTTTCGCTTCAACATTCAATTTTTCTTCATTGAAGTTGGCAAATTTAAGCTTGTTGTAATGTTCGTCAGGTGTACCCCAAGCCCCACCCAAGAATGTACCGAGTGTGAAAATACCTTGGTCTGATTTACCCGGATCATCCGAATTGTCACGTTTGATTTGACCAAACATTTGACCTTGCCAGTTCTGAGCACTACGGTTCACAACTTTATGGTTCACAATAATCGGGTATTCACCTTGTTTAAAGGTAAATGTTTTGATGATTTCTACACCATCCGGCGTTTTATAAACCATAGGTACTGATAAAACTTTAATCGCTTTACCATTTTTGGTTGCTTCAGCTTTAGCATCGGCCAAAGTATAATTTGCTTTTTCAACTTCATACACCGGACGACCATTACGATTGCTGTCCGGGCCATTTAAACCAATCAAGCCAGACTGAGCAACGTAAGTACGTTTTGCATCACTTTCCAGCATGACAAACGGTTCATCGCTGTCTTTATTTTTGTCATGATTGAGCAATTCAATACGAACAATGTCACCACCTTTAGGATTAATCCACAGATGATAAAGGTCAGTTTGTACTGAAATAAGCTGTTGACTTACAGGTGCAGTGGCATCTGTTGTAGTTTGCTGAGTGGCAATATTTGCTTGAGGCATGTCAGACGCTGCCGGAGCTGTTTGAGCATTTGGCAAATCTGCAGATACTTCATGCGAAACTACGGCAGCATCTTGCTGCGGTTTAGTCTCTGCATGACCATAATCTTTTTGCCAAGCCAAAATAAGCAAATATGCGACGACAAACATAGCCCCTAGAATTGCAAACCTGGCCCATTGTTGCATATCTATTATCCCAAGTAGTTAGAGTGATTTCGGTTCAATAAACGATCACGAAAGGGTACAGCAACGTGAAGCGTTTGAGAATCCATTTGCTGAAATGAAATAAAACGAATTGCTTTTGGGGGAACAGGGTCATAACCCGAGCCACCCCAAGGATGACAACGACAAATACGTTTAGTAGCTAACCACGCACCACGCACAGCACCATAACGATGGACTGCCTCTAAAGAATATTGAGAACATGTTGGAATATAACGACAGCGGGGTCCCAATAAAGGACTAATCGCGATCTGATAGAATCGAATCAACCAATGCAGTAAACGTACCATTGGCCTTCTCTACTTTTGTGGGGAGGGAGCTATCTTTTTATGCTTATTGGCAAGGCGCTGCAATTTCTGCCAAGCAAATTGTAATTGCTGTTGCAATTCTGCATTAGGGATTGCTTCAATGCCGACTTTAGGCATGACCACAATATCTAATAAATTTAATTGCTGTTGATGTAGGCGAAAACTTTCGCGAGCAAGACGTTTTACTCTATTTCTTTCATGTGCGCGACGCACTTTTTTCTTGGCAACAACAATACCCAAACGGCTTGAAGGCTGCTCGGAATTTTTTGCCAAAAATAAGAAGTGGGGTTGGTGCACTTTAAAAAGTGCACCATCAAACACACTTTTATAATCGGCAGCACAGCGTATACGTACGTCCGTGCTGAAGCCATAAAGTGTCATGACACCCAAAATCGTAATAACTTAACTAATTAAACAGTTAAGTCACGACGACCTTTTGCACGACGACGAGCTAATACTTGACGACCAGCTTTAGTAGCCATACGAGCACGGAAACCATGAACACGCTTACGCTTTAATTCTGATGGTTGGAATGTACGTTTCATATTGAAACTCCAAAAATGATCTTCTATGAAGGTTCGCGATTTTAGTGGTCATTCAGTGAGCTGTCAATCAAAAACAAACTTTCTTTCAAAATAAGGGCTTTTTTTCAAAAAATGATGAAGATAGAGTTTTTTTATTACACTAAAAATTGTTTTAATTTTACACACAATATAAGTTGTTGATTAATAATACAACATAAGTTATAAACAGAAATATTCACAATATTATCCACAACTTAATGTTGATAAGATTATTTTCCTGGTTTTTGAATTTAAATTTAAAAATATTTAAAGTTATCCCCATTCACAAGGGTTCTTATAATTAAATTCAAATTTATAAATTTAAAGTTATTACTATTAGGGAGTCGTTTTCCTGTGGAAAAGCTATTTTTAATTTTTATAAACATAAAGTTAACTTGTGGATATCCATGTTTTTATAAGCTGGTTAATTTGTGGATAACTTTATGATATATTTTATCCACAGCTTGCGGATAAGGTTATCCACATCATGATTTAAATTTAAAGTTAGACTGAATTTTGCTTTTTTAAGTGATATTTCTTTAATTTTGCCATGACAGATGTGGATAACTTCGATAGAATGGCGACCCGCTTGGTCGGGCTCAAAGTGATTTTTTATAATTAATGGAATAAATAGGGGTTTTACATGCTTTGGACAGACTGTTTAACTCGTTTGCGACAAGAGCTTTCGGGTAATGTCTTTACAATGTGGATTCGCCCATTGGTTGCCGAAGAGCTTAACGACACATTAAAACTTTATGCACCGAATCCGTATTGGACCCGTTATATTCAAGAACATCATCTTGAGCTGATCACGATCTTGGCAGAGCAAATGTCTGAAGGTCGGGTGCGTAAAGTCGAAATTTTGGTGGATTCCCGACCTGGTGCCATTCTGTCTGCAAATGAACAACCTGCAACCACTACTGCTGCTTTACAATCCGTTGCCACACCCATGGCTAGACCGCGAAAGGAAAAAGAAGAATCCGTCGCAAAAAATAGCCGTAAGCGCTTATTGAATCCCCTATTTACTTTTTCGTTATTTGTTGAAGGTCGCTCGAACCAGATGGCAGCGGAAACCTGCCGTAAAGTTTTAACCCAATTGGGTGCTTCGCAACATAACCCTTTATTTTTATATGGCCCGACAGGTCTGGGTAAAACCCATTTAATGCAAGCAGTGGGGAATGCTTTATTACAAGCCAAACCCAATGCGCGCGTGATGTATATGACTGCCGAAAGTTTTGTGCAAGATTTTGTCAGCTCATTGCAACAGGGCAAGGTTGAAGAATTTAAGAAAAATTGTCGCTCGCTGGATTTGTTGCTGGTCGATGATATTCATTTGCTGGCCGGCAAAGAAGCCAGTTTGGTGGAGTTTTTCTATACGTTTAATGCCTTGCTGGATGAATCGAAGCAAATCATTTTAACTTCGGATCGTTATCCTAAAGAACTGACTGAACTGGATGCACGTCTGGTTTCGCGTTTTTCTTGGGGCTTGTCTGTGGGGGTGGAACCGCCGGACATAGAAACCCGTATCGAAATCTTGCTGAAAAAAGCCGAAAACATCGGGGTGGAGTTGCCGCGCAATTGTGCTTTATTTGTGGCACAACAGGTTGTTGCCAATGTACGTGAACTTGAAGGTGCACTCAATAAAGTCGTGGCTATTTCACGTTTTAAAGGCACCGCGATTGATTTGGAAGTCGTCCGGGAATCGTTAAAGGATGTCCTCGCGATTCGTGCCCGAACCATCAGTACTGAAAATATTCAGCGAGTGGTCAGTGAATATTTCCGTATTCCGCTAAAAGAAATTGTCGGTCCGAAACGTACCCGTATTTATGCACGTCCTCGTCAGCTTGCGATGGGGTTGGCGCGTGAATTGACCGGCGATAGTTTTCCGGAAATTGGCATGGCATTTGGGGGACGCGATCACAGTACCGTGATGCATGCCTGTGAGAAAGTTTTGAGCCTTCGCGAACAAGATCCGATCTTTAATGAAGACTATAAAAACCTGCAACGTTTGTTGCAAAGTTGATCGAATTTGATCAAATTCTATTCTTGCAATGCGGCATATTCTGCCGCATAGTACACTGCTAAAAAACACATTTATTTATTATTTATCTTCAGTAGTTAGAGGAATGTACCGTGCGTTTGAAAATCGCGAAAGAAAGCTTACTTAATGTTCTGTCACATGTCGTAGGAGCGGTTGAACGTCGCCATACTTTAAACATTCTGTCTAATGTCAAAATTCAAGTTAGCAACGAATCCTTAACCATCACCGGTTCGGATTTGGAAGTGGAATTGGTGGCCAGTACGACCTTGGCTGAAGGTGCATGCTTGCAAGTGGGCGAAACCACTGTGCCTGCACGCAAGCTGATGGATATCTGTAAATCATTACCGACTGCGGCATTGATTGACCTGCAAATTACTGAAGATCGTTGCATTTTGAAATCGGGTAATAGCCGTTTTGTGTTGGGTACATTACCTGCTGAAGACTATCCGTTATTGAGCACTGAAAATGCGCAGGGTACGCAAGTGACGGTAACGCAGCGCGAGTTAAAACGCCTGTTTGAAAAAACTGCGTTCGCCATGGCTGTGCAAGATGTGCGCTTTTATTTAACCGGTACTTTACTTGAAATTGATCAAGATCAGCTGCGTGCCGTGACTACTGACGGTCACCGCTTGGCTTTATGTGAAACCACAGCCACATCCACGGCAACTCAGGCCATTCAAGCGATTGTGCCACGCAAAGCAGTCGCGGAGTTACAACGTCTGCTCAGCATTGAAGATGAGCAATTGTCGCTAATCATTGGCCGCGAATTATTGAACGTGACCATTAGTGCGCCAAGCCGCGACAAAGAACAGGGCAATATCACGGTTCGTTTCACCACCAAATTAATTGATGGCAAATTCCCGGATTACCGTCGTGTGATTCCACGTGGTGGCGATAAAAACGTATCGATTGCTCATGATGTATTTAAACAGTCCTTGCAGCGTGTCGCAATTTTAAGTAATGAAAAATTGCGCGGTGTCTTCCTGAATTTCAATGCTGACACTTTGCAGCTTCGCGCCAATAACCCCGAGCAAGATGAAGCGATTGAAGATCTAGCCATTCAATATGCGGATGCACCGATGGAAATGTCGTTCAATGCGCAATATTTACTGGATGTACTCGGTGCGTTGGATGGTGATGATGTCTATATGACCATGACTGAAGCCAACCAATCGGTATTGGTACACGATCCAGCGCAACAAGATCAAACCTATGTGGTCATGCCAATGCGGGTTTAATTTGCAGCTTTATTCGCAGATCAAATTATGTTTATTACGCGTTTAAATATAGAACGTGTTCGAAATTTAAACGCGGTTGCACTCCAAGAGTTGCAGCCGTTTAATGTCTTTTATGGCCAAAATGGTTCAGGCAAAACCTCAATTCTAGAGGCCATTCATTTGCTGGCGACCGGACGTTCTTTTCGAACCCATATTCCAAAAAACTATATTCAAAATGAAACCAGTGATGCAATTGTTTTTGCGCAATCTGCGACTGAAAAAATTGGCATGCAAAAACTGTTGTCAGGCGAGCAACTGATCAAAGTCAATGGGGATAATATTGCAACTCAGGGGCAGTTGGCTAAAATTTTGCCTTTGCAGCATATCGATCCACAAAGTACCGACATTATTGACTACGGAGCCAAACCACGGCGCCAATTGATAGACTGGCTGATGTTCCACGTGGAACCAGATTTTTATCATGCTTGGCAGTATTATTCACGCGCCTTAAAACAACGCAACAGTTTGTTGAAATCGAGACGAAATCTTAATCTGAATGATTTAGAGCCATGGAATAAAATGCTGGCCGAATATGGCGAGATACTGCATTCACAGCGCAGTGGAATTGTGGAGCAGTGGAAGATCTATTTTGAGCAGGATTTAAAACATTTATTGCCCCATCTGGAGATTCAGATGGAATATGTTCCCGGTTTTCATAGCGAGCTTGGCTTGCTGCATGACCTCACTGTACACCATCAAAAAGACCTGGATAGACGCTATACCGAGTATGGTCCGCACCGTGCAGATTTACGTTTAAAAACAACACTGGGCGATGCTGATGTGGTGCTTTCACGCGGTCAGAAAAAGCTGCTGATTGTAGCCTTGAAACTGTCACAGATTGCAATGCTGCATGCCTGTAACAAGGAAACTGTGGTATTATTAGATGATGTGACAGCAGAATTAGATTTAACTGCACAGCGACGATTAATTGAGCGATTGAGCCAACTGGGTAGTCAAGTTTTTATTACCACTTTAGAGTATGAATCAGTAAAAAAACATTTACATGATTTGTCTATTTCATATCAATTATTCAATGTTGAAAACGGTCAAGTTCAAGTTGTTGTGCAATAGTTTTTTAGATTTTACCCATCTTTGGATAGACCTATATTTCACTAGGGAGAAACCATGAGTTCAGAAGATCAAGCTGCTTCTCAAACAGAACCAACCAATGAAAAGGCTTATGATTCCTCTAGTATCAAGGTATTACGTGGCCTCGATGCTGTTCGTAAGCGTCCAGGCATGTATATTGGTGATACTGACGATGGTTCAGGTTTACATCACATGGTGTTTGAGGTTGTCGATAATGCAATTGATGAAGCCTTGGCGGGTCACTGTGATGAAATCCTAGTCATCATCCATGAGGATGAATCGGTAAGTGTTTCAGATAACGGTCGTGGTATTCCAACTGATATTCACCCGGAAGAAGGCGTATCTGCCGCTGAAGTTATTTTAACCATTCTTCATGCCGGCGGTAAGTTTGACGATAATAGCTATAAAGTATCCGGTGGTTTACATGGGGTAGGTGTTTCTGTTGTAAATGCCTTGTCGAGTAAATTATTACTGAATATTCGTCGTGCCGGTAAAGTGTACGAACAAGAATATTCTCATGGCGATCCGGTCTATCCCTTGCGTGCCATTGGGGATACTGATGAAACAGGAACAACGGTTCGTTTCTATCCAAGTACGCAAACCTTCACCCAAACCATTTTCAATGTTGATATTTTAGCGCGTCGTTTGCGTGAACTTTCATTCTTGAATGCGGGTGTTCGTATTGTATTGCGTGATGAACGCATTAATGCTGAACATGTGTTTGATTATGCAGGCGGTCTGTCTGAATTCGTAAAATATATCAATCAGGGTAAAACCCATTTGAATGATATTTTTCATTTCACCAGCCAAGTGCCGGAAACAGGGATTACTGTTGAAGTCGCTTTACAGTGGAATGATACCTATCAAGAAAACGTGCGCTGCTTTACCAACAATATTCCGCAAAAAGATGGTGGTGCGCATTTAGCCGGTTTCCGTGCAGCATTAACCCGTGGTTTAAACCAGTATCTGGATAGCGAAAATATTCTGAAAAAAGAAAAAGTCGCGGTGACTGGGGATGATGCACGTGAAGGCTTAACTGCGATTGTTTCAGTAAAAGTGCCAGATCCAAAATTCTCTTCACAAACCAAAGAAAAACTGGTTTCAAGTGAAGTTAAACCTGCTGTTGAGCAGGCGATGAACAAGGAATTTTCTGCCTATTTATTAGAAAATCCACAAGCGGCAAAATCAATTGCCGGTAAAATCATTGATGCGGCACGTGCACGTGATGCGGCACGTAAAGCACGTGAAATGACGCGTCGTAAGAGTGCACTTGATATTGCAGGTCTTCCAGGTAAATTGGCCGATTGCCAAGAAAAAGATCCGGCATTGTCTGAATTGTACTTGGTCGAAGGTGACTCTGCGGGCGGTTCTGCAAAACAGGGTCGTAACCGTAAGATGCAAGCGATTCTGCCACTAAAAGGTAAAATCCTGAATGTGGAACGTGCGCGTTTTGACAAAATGATTTCTTCGCAAGAAGTCGGTACGCTGATTACTGCACTCGGTTGTGGTATTGGTCGTGAAGAATATAATCCCGATAAATTACGCTATCACAAAATCATCATCATGACCGATGCTGACGTCGACGGTTCGCATATTCGTACGCTGCTGTTGACTTTCTTCTTCCGTCAAATGCCTGAGCTTGTGGAGCGCGGTTATATCTATATTGCACAGCCACCGTTGTATAAATTGAAAAAAGGCAAGCAGGAGCAATATCTTAAAGATAATGATGCTCTGGAAACCTTCCTGATTTCAAATGCGATTGATGATTTATCTTTGCATATCAGTGCTGAATCTCCTGCAATTACCGGTCAAGCACTGGCAAAAGTGATTGAAGATTACCAGGTTTCACAGAAAAGTTTGAACCGTTTAACCGTACGCTATCCTGCAAGTTTGCTGGATGGTTTACTGGGTCTCGATGCATTCAAACTTGATCAAAATCATGATGAAGATTATGTGAAACAATGGTCTGAACAGTTACGTGCTGCGATTGAAAAATATCAGCCAAGTTTACGTCCTGAAATCAGTTTGGAAGTGTTTGAGAAAGAACATGCTGATGGTTCTAAGGTGGCACATTTCTGGCCACGTGTGACCATCTATGTACATAACTTGCCGCACTCCTATTTACTTGATTCTGGACTATTGGCTTCTGGTGAATATAAGCGTTTACTGCAAAATTCGAAGAGCTGGTTTAGTTTGCTTGAAGATGGTGCGTATTTGCAGAAAGGTGAGCGTAAAATTAATGTCATAACTTTCCATCAAGTATGGCAGCATATTTTAGCTGATTCACGTCGCGGCATGATGATCCAGCGCTATAAAGGTTTGGGTGAGATGAATGCGGACCAGCTTTGGGAAACCACCATGGATCCTGAAAACCGTAACATGTTACAAGTCACCATTAATGACGCGATTGAAGCCGATCGTATGTTCTCTTGCTTAATGGGTGACGATGTAGAACCACGTCGTGCCTTTATTGAAGAAAACGCATTAAATGCAGATATCGACGCTTAGTGTATTGATAAGTTAAATTGTAAAAAGCACCCTTCGGGGTGCTTTTTTTATGCTATTTTTATTTAAATACGATTAACTTTTAGCCATCTTTGTTTTATAAAAATGACTTATTCCTCTGTCATGATGAATCATATATACGGAATATCATCATGCAATATTACGAGGTTAGCACAATGGATAATCAACTGGAACAGATCCGCGACATTTGGAGCAATGCATTTTTTACCGGTAATTTTGAGGTGTTAGCTCAGTATGAACATGAACAGTTTAAGGTGGTTTATGAGCAGGAAGGTCGAGTTGAGAGCAATTTTACCCGCTATGAACGTATTGCTCATGCAGTGAAAAATGGTGTATGGAAACCGCAACAACCATTGATAGAATTTGAAGAGTTTGATTTTGATCGAGATTTGAAGCGCTGTAAGGTTTTAATTGGTTTAGAAGATCAAAGAAAAATTCAGGAATTATGGGTCAATGAAGGTGCTTGGAAAATTGTTGAACTGAGGTTTTTAAAACGTCAAAAACTACAGCAGGACGAATAAAATACCACTGTGGATAAGTTTATTTTATTGAATGAAAATATGGAAATTAATTTATCCACAGTTTAAATGGCGATTTTATTTTAAATTCAATCTTGGTTTTATTTCTATTGTGGATAAGCATTTTTAAAATTAAAAGTACGTTTTGAATTTAAACTTGATAGATCGTGATTTTTTAAATTTAAAGACACTGTTATTTTTATGAGTAATATCGCTGTAAAAGTGTTGTGTAGAAAAATTAAAAAATCGCAGTACAGGTTTTAAATTGTACTGCGATCATAAAATAAGCATCAGTTTAGTTTTGCTTAAGAGTGGTGGATTGGCTTATTCGAAAGCACCTTCCAGTTCTTCCAACTCCATCATCAGCTCTAACATTTGTTCTTCAGCTTGAACCAATTTCACTTTTAACTCGGTTTGTTCGTTCATCAGCTTCAACAAATCATCTTTATGATTTGCTTCATATAATGCACTGTCACCGAGTAATGTTTCGATCTCCGCTAAGCGAGGTTGCGTTTTGGCAATCTGAGCTTCAATTTTTTCAATATTCTTGCGAACAGGACGGCTGAGTTCACGACGACGTGCAGCTTCTTTACGTTGTGCCTCTTTATCCAGTTTAGAAATCGTCGGTTTAACTTCCACTTGAGATTTCACCGGTGCAGCAGGTTGTTGACCGGACTTCATCATCTCAATACGGGCTTGGCGTAACCAGTCTGCATATGCAGTCAAATCACCATCAAACTCACGGCTTTGACCACCATGAACCAAAATCAATTCATCACACACACTGGCAATCAGTTGACGTTCATGCGATACCAGCACCACAGCACCTTCAAAATCTTGTAATGCCATGGTCAATGCATGACGCATGTCCAAGTCTAAATGGTTGGTCGGTTCATCTAGAATCAAGACATTTGGACGTTGCCATACAATCAGTGCAAGCGCTAGACGGGCACGTTCACCCCCCGAGAAACTTTCACTTGGGGTATCCATGCGTTCGCCACTAAAGCCAAAACTGCCGAGGAAAGAACGCAAGCTTGCTTCACTGATTTTTTTATCGGCAATACGCGACAATTGCAGCATTGGACTGGCATTACCATCCAAAGCATCCATTTGATGCTGTGCAAAGTAACCGATATTGAGCAGTTCAGAATCTTTACGCGTCCCTTGCAGCAGTTGTAAGTCACCGACCAATGATTTAATCAGTGTCGATTTACCTGCACCATTCATCCCGAGTAAGCCAATACGACTGCTAGGCGTGATTTGTAAACTCACATTGGTCACAATCAGTTTGTCACCATAACCAATATCCGCATGCTCAAGTTCAAGCAGCGGTGAACTCATTTTAGTCGGTTCACGGAAGGAGAAGGTAAACGGTGTATCGACATGCGCAGCAGACAATTCTTGCATACGTTCAAGCTGCTTAATCCGGCTTTGCGCTTGTTTGGCTTTGGTGGCTTGTGCTTTAAAGCGATCAATATATTTCTGCAAATGTGCGCGTGTTTCTAATTGCTTTTCATAAGCCTGTTGTTGCTGCGCCAAACGTTCGCTACGGGTACGCTCGAAAGTAGAGTAGTTCCCGGTATACAGAACAAGTTCTTGATTTTCAATATGTAAAATATGATCGGTAATTGCATCGAGGAAATCACGGTCATGCGAAATCAGAATCAGGGTGCCTTCATAGGCTTTTAACCAGTCTTCTAGCCATAAAATGGCATCCAAGTCTAAATGGTTGGTCGGTTCATCAAGTAACAACAGGTCTGAACGGCTCATCAAGGTACGCGCAAGGTTCAGACGCATACGCCAACCACCGGAAAAGCTTGAAACATCAAGTTGTGATTGGTGTTCAAAGAAGCCTAAACCTGCCATCAATTGTGATGCTTTAGACGGTGCAGAATAGCCATTAATTTCGTCAAAACGACCGTATAAATGTGCAAGCTCATCATCGCTTAAGCTTTCTGGCTGATCTAATTTATTTTGAATTTCCCAAAACTCTTCATCACCAGACAAGACGAAATCAATGGCTTTCATATCTAAAGCTTTGATTTCCTGTGCCATATGAGCAACAGTCCAAACTGCAGGGCGAGTTAAAGACCCCCCATCCGATTCCATACCACCGAGCAGTGCAGAAAATAGCGTGGATTTTCCTGCACCATTTACACCAGTTAAACCAATTTTCCAGCCTGGATGGAGTTGCATGGATGCTTTTTGAAATAAAACACGTCCACTGCGACGTATAGAAAGTTGATCTAACTGAATCATTAAAATATCTAAATGAGAAGAATGGTGTGCGTATTCTAAAGGAAGTGGCGGAGAAAAGAAAAAGACTGAGACATTATTATTTGGATAAAAGATGGGCTTTAAGTAAATAAATAAAAATGTGACAAGTTATACAAAAAATAGCCTTTCATCAGAAACAGAATTAAATCTCTATTTTTACTATGAAAACAAATCTATAGTCAGTTTATAAAGGAATATGTGAATAAGAATTAGGCGCTCTCATGAAAAAAAGGATTTTAATTTTATCAACCGGACTGTTGTTCAGTTTTTCAAGTTTTGCTCAGGCAAAACATAATATATGTGTATTTGATCTGTTGGGAAAAGCCGGGGAATCTTATAAATTGATTGAAGAGTGGGCATTGGCCAGTAAAAACTGGGGTGTAGATGCCAATTTAATAGCTTATCAAGATGAAGCCAAAGTTGAACAAGATTTTAAATCGGGGCAATGTGATGCCTTTTATATGACCTCAATGCGTGCGCGTGCCTACAATAAATTTGCTGGTTCGATTGATGCGATTGGTGGCGTACCCAGTAATGATATTGCGCAAAAATCCATTAGCTATGTGCTCGATAAACGTAATGAAAAACGTCTGATCAATACCATGGGTAAAGAAACCTTTGAAGTGGTCGGGATTGGACAAATTGGTTCGGCCTATATTTTTGTCCGTGATCGTTCGATTAATTCTTTAGCCCGCGCAGAAGGTAAAAAATTCGCTGTATTACATTATGATTATGCTCAAAAAATTATGGTAACGCGTGTTGGCGCTGTTCCCGTAATGTCTGAGATTTCAAATTTTATCAAAAAATTTAATCAAGCTGAAGTTGAGATTGTTGCTGCACCCGCTTATGCCTTTAAACCGCTAGAAATTTATAAAGGTTTAGGTACCCAAGGAGCGATGATCAATTTTCCGGTGGTGAATGTCACTGCTGATTTGATTATACGTAAAAATAAATTTCCCGAAGGCTTTGGCATGCAATCGCGTAGTTGGTTCGTAAAACAATTACCCAAAAGCTTTGCCATGGTTAAACGTATGGAAGCTGAAATACCGGCAAAATACCGCATGAATTTAAGCAAAGAAGACCAAGTAAAATATCAAAAAATTCTGCGTGAAGGACGAATTGATTTAACCAAACAAGGAATTTATGAGCCGGCCATGATGACGGTATTGAAAAAAGCCCGTTGTACCGTGGAGCGAACCAATTTTGAGTGCTCTTTAAGTGGTGAATAATTCGAGTGTTGTGTAGTAATTTGTAAAATATCTACAGTTTTCTAAATGACCCATAAAAATATTATTTATTAACTATATGATTTTATTATTAACTTTAAAAAATATAAATCAACTGACATTTAAGTCGGAAAAAAATGGAGTAAATACTCTATTTTTTTTTAATAAACTTGCATAATATTTGTGCCATGGATGGAAACTCGTCAAACAACAAGATTCTGAAAGGACCACTCTAATGAAAAAAACGATTCTGGCAGTAGCTGCATTGGCTACTATTGGTTTAGCGACCACAGCACAAGCAGCAAAAGTGGATGTTTGCGTATTTGATTTACTGGGCAAATCTGGTGAGTCTTATCAAATGGCGCAGGAATGGGCGCTGGCTGCCAAAGGCTGGGGCGCTGATATTAATTTAATTCCACGTCAAGACGAAGCTGTGGCTGATAATGATTTTAAAGCTGGCAAATGTGACGGCGTTTTTATGACAGCGATGCGTGCACGTCAATACAATAAATTTGTAGGTTCAATTGATGCTTTGGGTGGCGCACCCAGCAATGCCATTGCTCAACGTGCGATTACATTTGCACTGGATAAACGTAATGCTCCGAAAATGGTCAGTAATTTAAGCGGAAAAAAATATGAAGTTGCGGGTATTGCACCGTTAGGTTCAGCTTTTATTTTTGTACGTGATAAGAGTATTGATTCAATAGAAAAAGCAGCAGGTAAAAAATTTGCAGTATTGGGCTATGACGATGCGCAAAAAATTATGGTGCAACGTGTAGGTGCACAAGCTGTAATCTCGGATGTATCGAACTTTGTGGCGAAATTTAATAATGGTCAGGTGGATATGGTGGGTGCACCTGCTTATGCGTACAAGCCTCTAGAAATCTATAAAGGTTTAGGTAGCAATGGTGCAATGTTTAATTTCCCTGTACTTCAAGTGACGTCAGATTTTGTTATCCGTCCTGACCAGTTCCCAGCGGGTTTTGGGCAAAAATCGCGTGACTGGTTTGTGAAAAACTTGCCAAAAAGTTTTGCGATGATTAATCGTCTTGAAGCCAGTATTCCTGCCAAGTTTAAAATGAACCTAACTGCAGAAGATAAAACTAAATATCAAAAAATGTTACGCGAAGGCCGTATGGATATGACTAAACGTGGGGTTTATGATGCCAGCATGATGACGGTATTGAAAAAAGCACGCTGTTCTGTTGATAAAGCGAATTTTGAATGTTCACTTGGTGGTGAATAACTTTGATTTTTAAAAAGAAAGCCTAGATTATTTCTAGGCTTTTTTATCGAGTTAAATATGTCATTTTCGCCATTGTTGTTGGTCAAAAAACGCGTAATCTTAAAAAATAATGATATAAATTTTTTTTATCATAAACATGAAAGCAAGTATAAAAAGCTTGTAATTCATGATGAATAAAAACTCAAAAGATTCAGTCTAAAACTGAATAAAAACAAAAAACAAGGAAGAAAAAGTTATGATGCAATGGTCTAAAGCGTTGCTACTGGGTATAGGTCTGTGTGCTGTAACCGGTATGAGTCAAGCAAAACAGGTGATGTGTGTATTCGATTTGGTCGGTAAAAGTGGTGATGTTTTTACCCTGATGAAAGATTATCAGTTAGCAGCCAAAAATTGGGGTGCGGATATTGAGTTACGTGTCGGCCAGAATGAAGCGGTCATTGCTGAAGATTTTAAAGCAGGTAAATGTGATGCGATTAGTGTTACAGGTATGCGTGGGCGCCAGTTTAACGATTTTACCGGATCTTTAGATGCCATTGGTGCGATCCCTGATTTAAAACTTGCGGTTAAAGTAATGCAAGGTTTAGCCAGCCCGACTTTTGCCAAACATATGCTGCGGGGAAAATATGAAGTGGTGGGTGTCATTCCAGTGGGGGATGCATTTTTAATGGTCAATGACCGTAGCATTAACACGATTGCTAAAGCAGCGGGTAAAAAAATTGCAGTCTTGGATTATGATGAAGCACAAAAAATTATGGTTCAGCAAATTGGGGCACAGGCGATCAGTGCCGATGTTACCAATTTTGGGGCCAAATTTAATAATGGTCAGGTCGATATTATTGGCGCACCGGCTGCTGTATTTAAACCGCTAGAATTGCATAAAGGTTTGGGTAATAAAGGTGCGATTGTAAATTATCCAATTTTACAGGTGACCGGTAATATTATTATCCGTCCAGATAAATTCCCGGAAGGTTATGGCCAAAAATCACGTGAATGGGTGAGAGGTCAGCTACCGCGTGCATTTGGTATTTTGGGGAAAATGAAAGCGGATATTCCACAAAAATATTGGATGCAAATTCCTGCAGCGGATAAGCCGGGCTATCAAAAAATGATGCGCGAATCACGTGTCGATTTAACCAAACGTGGTATTTATGATAAACGGATGATGAAATTGTTATGGCAATTCCGTTGTAAAGAAGACCCGAAAAATTTTGAATGTAGTCTTCAAGATGAGAACTACAAACAATCTTGATAAAAATACTCGGATTTGACTTTAAATCTGTAGAGACTGACCATATATTGGGTATGCTATACTTGAAATATGGTCTTTATCTTTTAAAGACAACTGAATTGAACAGAGGAATCCAACATGAATGCCCAAGCTCTGGTGCTGACCGACAATGCTGCGAATAAAGTACGCCAATTGCGTGATAGTGAAGGCAACCAAGAATTAATGTTACGCGTTTATGTTACAGGTGGTGGCTGTTCTGGTTTCTCTTATGGCTTTAATTTCGCTGAAAGCATGAATGAAGATGATGCCGAATTTATCAATGGCGATGTGAAAATGCTGGTCGATTCTTTGAGTTACCAATATCTTGTCGGTTCAGAAGTCGATTATATTGAAGGTTTAGAAGGATCACGTTTTGTGGTTCAAAACCCAAATGCAACTACAACTTGTGGGTGTGGTTCTTCTTTCTCACTTTAATAAAAAATTTAAAAAAAAGCCCGTCTTATTGAGAGGGCTTTTTTTCATTAAAAACAGAAATTAAGTAAGCTAGTGTGAAAACATCATTAAAAAATTATGCTTCTAGTTTTGCGGCTTGCAAAATATCAAAAATAACCGTCGTCACATCTTGGCTTAAATCACGATTGTTAAAAATTTCATGCGCCGTAATGGTCACATCTGTATCACTTGGCAGTAAGCGTTGTTCTTCTTCAATCAACTGCTGAATGGGTAATAAGGTCTGTTTTATTTCTAAATGCAGAATATCTTTGAACTCAAGATTTTCATCTTCCAGTTCAATCAGTTGTTCGTTTAAAAATGGCAATAAAATAGAATGGAGGTAGGGTTGAATCTCAATAATATCAAAGATTTCAATCTCACGAGTTTGCTCAATTGTACTAATGTGATCATTCATTTCAATCAGAATATGGTAGTAACTCACACGCGTCTCCAGAGATTTTATGTTGTCATTTATTGACATCACAATAGCATGAAATGAGCCTGATTTCCGATCTATTGCCCTGTATATGCTTATAAAAAGTAAGGGATTTTTGCATTGTATCCGAGTTTAATCTTAACGTGCCCGTAATAAGGCTAAATCCGCTGCCGATAATCTAAAATTTTGCATCTGTTGATCTTTCATTACCGGATACATCAGCGCTTGAGGATCTTGATTGTGTTCTAAGCCGAGTGCATGTCCAAATTCATGTGCTAGGGTTAGACGTAAATCGTCTGCTGACTCGAATTCATAAATATTAATTTGCTTACCATTAAATAAGCCTTTATCAAATAAATGCGGTTGAAAGCGCTGATTAAATTGCTCGACAGATTGATTTAACTGATGGTTAATTTGATTCAGTTCATCCACATGGCTATTCAGTTGCTGAATTTTTTGGTTATACAAATTGATTTCCTGCTCTAGGGCAAAAATTTGTTGTTGTAATTGATGATGTTGTTGTATGAACTGATCGCGTTGCGCAGGATTTACACCCCCATTGTGATTGATCATGGCAATTTTCTGATTATATTGACCTAATTGCATATCAAGCTGGGTTTTTTTAGCCTCCAGCAGACCATTAGCACGGTTTAGTTCTTGTTTAAATTGTTTGAGATTTTGATTCTTATTCGACCAGATTTGCTGATCTTGTTCGATATGGCCTAGCTGTTGGCGGCGTTGATTCGATTCATCTTGACGTTGATCATAAATTAAATGAATCGCCAGTGTGGCATCCGGATCATAGACAAAATAATCTTTGCCTGTACCTTGTTTCCAAATATCCGTGGCTTGTTGGCTAATGAGCTGCACTTCATTTTCAGTTAAGCCAAAACGCGGATCGACTTCTGCAATACGATAACGCAGCCGTGTATCGAATGGATGCTGAATACGGTCCAACAGATTATTGTGCCGAGTTTGTGGATGGTTTCGAGTTTGATAAGTCATGAGCAAAAAGAACATGACCAAAAGGCAGAGCACAACCAAGCGCATAAGGGCTTAAAAAGTTATTTATTTTAATTACTGTATAACATTTATTCGAATTGTAGAAATAAAAAAACCGCGCTTTCGCGCGGTCTTTTTTAACTTTTTCAAATCAAATTAAAGCGACAAATTATTTTTTGTCATCTTTAACTTCAGTGAACTCAGCATCTACAACGCCGTCGTCCGCTTTTTGAGATTGACCTGCATCACCTTGGAAGGCACTCGGGTCAAAACCTTCAGCGCCACCTTGAGCGCCTTGCGCAGCTTCATAAGCACGTTGGCTAATCGGCATGATGATGTTTTGCAGCGCTTCAGTTTTCGCTTTGATTTCTTCAACATCATTTTCTTTCGTTGAAGCTTCAAGCTCAGAAACCGCAGTTTCGATTGCAGTTTTTTCGTCTGCAGTGACTTGTTCGCCAAGATCTTTCACTGCTTTTTGCGCGCTAGCAACAAGAGCATCTGCTTCGTTACGTGCTTTAGCAAGTTCTTCGAACTTACGATCTTCTTCAGCATTCGCTTCAGCATCTTTAATCATCGCTTCAATTTCAGCATCGCTCAAACCTGAGTTTGCTTTAATTTGAATGGATTGTTCTTTACCCGTGCTCTTGTCTTTGGCAGACACTTTCAAAATACCATCCGCATTGATGTCGAAAGATACTTCAATTTGTGGCACACCACGTGGAGCAGGTGGAATGTCGCCCAATTGGAAGTTACCCAACAATTTGTTTTGCTGCGCCATTTTACGTTCACCCTGGAACACAGAAATGTCTACAGCAGGTTGGTTGTCAGCAGCAGTTGAGAACACTTGAGATTTCTTCGCAGGAATCGTGGTGTTTTTCTCGATGATTGCTGTTAACACGCCGCCCATGGTTTCAATACCAAGGGTCAACGGCGTTACGTCTAGAAGCAATACGTCAGTTTTGTCACCAGACAATACTGCACCTTGAATCGCCGCACCCATCGCAACTGCTTCGTCAGGATTCACATCTTTACGTGGCTCTTTACCGAAAAATTCTTGAACTTTTTGTTGAACCATTGGCATACGTGATTGACCACCTACCAAGATTACGTCAGAGATGTCTGAAGTCGAAAGACCAGCATCTTTTAGTGCAATACGGCAAGGCTCAATGGTACGCGCAACTAAATCAGCAACTAAACCTTCAAGTTTTGAGCGAGTTACGTTGATCACCAAGTGTTTAGGACCAGTCGCATCAGCTGTGATGTACGGAAGGTTGATTTCAGTTGCGTTAGAAGAAGAAAGCTCGATTTTTGCTTTTTCCGCAGCTTCTTTCAAACGTTGTAACGCAAGTGGATCTTGTTTTAAGTTAAAGCCTTGTTCTTTCTTGAACTCTTCAACCAAGTATTCAATGATTGCGTTATCGAAGTCTTCACCGCCTAGGAAAGTATCACCGTTGGTCGACAAT
The DNA here is from genome assembly GCF_001647545.1 of Acinetobacter sp. SFB. GTDB lineage: Bacteria > Pseudomonadota > Gammaproteobacteria > Pseudomonadales > Moraxellaceae > Acinetobacter. The sequence goes on along the minus strand of NZ_LSZH01000004.1, from coordinate 5,895 downwards.
ACTTCAATTTGCTGGTCGCCATCTAGGTCAGCAATTTCAATGATGGATACGTCGAAAGTACCACCACCCAAGTCGTAAACCGCGATTTTACGATCGCCTTCTTTTTTGTCCATACCGAACGCAAGAGCCGCAGCAGTTGGTTCGTTGATGATACGTTTAACATCAAGACCGGCAATTCGGCCTGCATCTTTAGTGGCTTGACGTTGTGCATCATTAAAGTAAGCAGGAACGGTAATCACCGCTTCTGTAACAGTTTCACCCAAATAATCTTCTGCAGTTTTTTTCATCTTTTTCAAGATTTCAGCAGAAACTTGTTGTGGTGCCAATTTTTTATCGTTTACATCAACCCAAGCATCACCATTGTCTGCCTGAATGATTTTGTAAGGTACCAGACCGATATCTTTTTGAACCGCTTGGTCTTGATACTTACGACCGATCAAACGTTTGATCGCGAATAATGTATTTTTAGGGTTGGTTACCGCTTGACGTTTAGCAGATTGACCCACCAAAATTTCGCCATCTTTATAAGCAATAATTGATGGAGTTGTACGAGCGCCTTCAGCGTTGTCGATAACTTTAACTTTGTCGCCTTCAAGTACTGCTACGCAAGAGTTTGTAGTACCTAAATCAATACCAATGATTTTAGCCATTTGGATGCTTCCTCAAAATTATTTTTTGCAATGCTTTTGCTTGTTATCCGATATGAGAGCCATTCAAATTTTTTCAAGTTTATTTCATCAAAAAAAGTGAAAAACTCTCGAATTTCTTTACCTTATTGACCGACTAAGACCATTGCTGGACGAAGCAAACGGTTCGACAAGGTATAACCTTTTTGCAGTACAGTACCAATTTCACCTGCTTTAGCATCAGGTGCGATACCCACTGCTTGATGCAAGTCTGCATTGAAACCGTTATTCATATTCACTTCGACTACACCGAATTTTTCTAGTGTGGTAAGTAGTGATTTCAATGTAAGTTGTACACCTTCAAGCAATGGAGATTCCGTATCACCAGCAGCTTGAATGGCGCGTTCTAAATTATCGACGGTGTCGAGTAATTCTTTGGCGAATTTTTCAATCACAATTTCTTTATGCTTTTCAGCATCACGTTGAATGCGTTCCACACTTTTTTGCGCTTCATATACCGCATTGGCGGTACGTGCTTTTTCAAGCTTTAAACTTTCTTCCAGATTTGTAATCTGTGCCTGTAAATCTTCAACTGAAACTTCAGCCTGCTCAGTTTCAGCTTGAGTTTGTGCTGTTTGTTGATCAGCTTGCTCTTGCCCTAGATCTTGAGCTTGTTCGTTTTGCTCAGCCGCCATAGATTTACTCCGTTTAAATGGGTTCTTAAACATGTACAGTCCTTTTGGCTTCAGTGTTAACTGGGTTAATTCTGAACTGCCATGAGTGATAAAATTCATGATTAGTACAAAGGTCGGGGCAGGCGATAAAAATTCAAGCGAGACAATCAATTAAATCTGTTTAATTTAATCAAAATCAGCAAAAATTCTGCTTTTTGGAACATTTAGGCAAAAATTGTAAGGTTCTTTGTAGTCAATAGTGAGCGAATAGATAAAACAACAAAGCGGCTGATATGAAAACTTGCGCATCAGTTGCTGGAATAATCAAGTTTTTTTGTTCTAGCTCAGTGTGTATCGAGTAATGAATTAGGGCGGATGAGGAAGAAAAATGCAAAGGCGATGAATGTTGTGAGCTGTAATATCAAACTTAGACTTAAAAACGATCAATATTGAATGAATTATGTATTTTACAAAATAAATTAGATTGATTATTATTTCATCTAGATTCTATCGCTGTAGTTTCTTCTTGGTATTTTGAAATTTGTTTTCTAAGCTTATCCAACCTCTGGGTAAGCTTTTTTTTGCCTTAAATTTGCCAAATCCAGCATGAATAGAATTTATGAATCTGTTGAGCAAGAATTTTTAGAGAGCAATGAAAGGTAAAGGAGGGTTAAATGAATTATTCCTGCTATTTTTACTAGGTTGTACTTCTAATGAAACGACACAAAATCCTGAGATTGTTAAAATTACTACAGATCTAGGCGTTTCAACTCAAGTGCAACTAGGCGGTAGTGGTGTTCAGGCAGATACTTCGGTCCAAGCAGATGCTACCCACTCTGGTTCTACTCATCAAAGTTCGCAAGCCGTGCAGTAATTACCAGATTATAGAGAGCTAAAGGATGAGATAATTTATAAGCTCAGAACAGTGTCTTCAGCTGAAGGATTCAGCCTAGATGGTAGCAAGGAGACTTCTATCCTCTATTTAAGCGATATCGCAAATTAAATATGGGATGGCTTGAATCATCATTTCAGTAACAAGGTATAGGGATCTGAGCTGGATTATTTTAATTCAATAAAAATGCCCTTTCAATAAAGGGCATTGAGTTAATTAAAATGAAGCGAGTGTAAACGGATCAGTTGTCCCGACGATCATGTTTCTCGTTAGAGCGACGATGTTCATCCCAACGGCTTGCTTGAGACTTACGTTCTTGCTTGAGACTTACGTTGTTGTTGCATTTTTTGACCATTTTGCGTATTAGCTTTTTTACGCAGTTGTTCTGAGCGCTGGCGTTCAAGTTCACGCTTTTTTCGATCCCAATCGGATTGGGTATTTCGATTTTTTTCGGCAGATCTTTTACGCTGTTCTAATTGGTGTTGCTGTTCACGTTTTTTACGCTCCCAATCAGACTGTTTTTGCCGATTTTGTTCCCACTGACGACGCTCAAGCTCACGTTTTTTACGTTCTAGTTCAATTCGGTTTTGACGCTGTTGATATTCCCAACGTTGACGATTGCGTTCTTGGTCATATCGATTGTCGTAATCTCGGTCATAACGACGGTCATAGCGATTATCATAACCCCCATTGTAATAACCGCCATCTTCTGGAAATGCCACACAACCTACAGCTAAAAATGTAGTCGCTAAACAGAGTATAATCAGTTTTTTAGTCATGGTTTGCACCCTTCTTCTTTTAAGGAGTAGCAAAAAACTCCGAAATATACATGAAAATTGTCAATGACAAGTTATTATAAGAAGATTAGCGTATGAATGTTTTTACTGTGTATACAGATGATTAGACTTATATAAGAGTATGGTCACTTATTTGCTGATCATGTAGAAAATGTGAAGAATATAATAAAAGGAAGGGATATTAATGGTTGCTTTTAATCGAACGCTACAGACAATGATAGAAAAAGGGCAAGGCACGGCAGCACGTACCTTGGATCGATTGCCGAGTTTTGCACAAAAGTCTTTAGTTAAAATTTTAAGATATCCACATCAATATCCTGAACTGGATCCTTTAATTCAATGCATGATGGCGGCCCAGTTAAAACAGGGCAATAGCGGTTTCATCGGCGAAGATGTTGTCCACGCGCGTAAAACTTTTGATTTACAAATGCAGGCAATTAAGAGCAAGTCCACGCCCGTAAAGCGAGTTGAAGATATACGGCTTCCTTTACATAGCGGCACCATTTTCGCGCGGCATTATCATCCTGCACCGAATAAAAAACTTCCGCTGGTGGTGTTCTATCATGGTGGTGGTTTTGTGGTGGGGAGTCTGGACTCTCATGATGAGGTGTGTCGCTTACTTGCAGTGCATGCAAAGGTTCAGGTGCTGAGCATCGATTATCCTCTAGCGCCTGAAACCAGCCCGACAAAACTGATCCAAACCTGTGAAGATGCACTGGCATGGGTATATCAAAATAGAAAACAGCTTAAAATTTTAAAGAACAGAATTTCGGTAGCCGGGGATAGTGCGGGCGGCAATATTAGTGCAGTGGTTGCTCAGCGTAGTGTCAATAAAGTTTATGCACCGCAAGCCCAATTATTGCTTTATCCTGCGGTCGATTTTAAAAGTCGTCATCCATCGTTCCATGCATATAAAGAAGGTTTGGTTCTGACCGGTACTGATATCGATTTTGTAACGCAATATTATGCAGATACACATCAAGTTAAACTGGATGATCCGATTATTTCCCCGACTTACGGCCAACATGACAAATTAGCGCCTGCCTTTGTGATTACAGCGGGTCATGATGTGTTGCATGATGAAGGGGAAATTTATGCCTACAAGTTACGCCATCGTGGCGTGAAAGTGCATTATCAGGAATATAGTGATCAAGCGCATGGTTTCGTGAATCTTACCCCGGTTTCTTATCGAGCCAAAAAGTACTTCATTGAAATTAGTAAGAACTATAGAAAGTTTTGGGATAAACACGCTTAAGCCTTTTTAACAAATTCGACTCTGTAGTTCTAAGGTGTTTCACGTGAAACACCTTTTATTTGTTCTCAATTTTGGCGGTAGGCAGAATAAGTCTAAATTCTGGAACATAAAAGCTCTGTAAATATTTGGCTTGGGAAAAATCTGGAAAGATCTCCAACGTGTTTTTCCACGAAGCCTGTTTGAGCTTGGATAGTTTGCCACGAAATTGAGGGCTGAACTGATAATGCAAACCTTGCCAGGTCTGATGGATACCGAGCAGCCGCGCGGGTATATGATGGCTATTAATGTAAAAATCCTTGCTGTGCTTATACTTCTGTAGGCATAAGCTCATGTCTTGCTGCCCAAATGAAATATTGCAATACACCACATTATCTTTCATCAACCATTCAAATTGAGCCAACTGTTTCGGGATTCCCCAAAAATGTTGACCATGTAGCATAGAGGCTTCGGTAGATACATAAATTTTGGGAATTGAAGACAAGCGTCTTTTGCTCATTAAAGGATGATCTAGAATCAACAGTTCATCATAAGGACCTACCGGGGATTCTTGATAACGAACCAACATCACCTGAACTAATCGACCCAAGGGAGAGGGAGCAAGTTGGAAAGTCTGATTGCATTTAATAAAATTCGGCGTTAACCAATAATTTAAAATAAAGGCATCACCCTGCAAATGCCAAGGTGGGTGGTGACGCAAAGTTGTAGTGGTTAATTCTTCACTCATTTTTATTCTCGTTTGTTCTCAAAAAGAGATGCTGTTTTATTTATAGTGAACGATTAATATATAGATATTCACAATTACAACTTGAAGTAGAAGAGTAAAGAAATGTTAAAACCAACCTTATTCGCTGTTGCTGCTATTTTTATGAGTGGACAAGCAATCGCGGCAAACTCGATTGTAGAAATGAAAACATCTATGGGGAATATTGAAATAGAGCTCTTTAATGATAAAGCACCTATTTCAGCGAAAAATTTTGAAGGCTATATAAAGGATAACTTTTATAACGGCACCATTTTTCATCGCGTGATTCCAGGCTTCATGATCCAGGGGGGAGGAATGGATGCCAACATGGTAGAGAAGCAAACCAAAGCTCCCATTCAAAATGAATCGTATAATGGTTTGAAAAATATACGTGGCACTTTAGCGATGGCGCGTACCAATAATCCAAATTCTGCAAGCAGCCAATTCTTTATTAATACTGTAGATAATGACTTCCTAAATAAAAGCCAGATGAATGCAGGCTATGCCGTGTTTGGTAAAGTGACCAAAGGTATGGATGTGGTCGATAAAATTACTCAAGTACCGACTGCAAACTTTGGCATGCATCAAAATGTACCCAAGCAAGCAGTAAAAATCGTGAGTGTGACTGTTAAAGCAGCACCCGAGAAAAATTAATACAAACTAAAGCAGAAATATAAAAATTAATATTTTTGCTTTAAAACAATATCTTATAGTTGTTTTGTATAAAATTGACCCAATTTGGTGCATAAAAAAAACACACTCGATAAAGCAAGCAGTCAAAAGCGCTTGCACGTGTAAGAAATTGCCCTATAATGGGCGCATACCAACGAGATATGTTGAAACGAACGAAGCGCGAAGCGCTGAGTTGTTGAGATTATCTTGTTGTTTCTTGTCTCTGACGAAGAGCAA
>NZ_LSZH01000003.1 GCF_001647545.1 Acinetobacter sp. SFB | reverse complement strand
GTTGTTTTACCATGGTCGACGTGACCAATTGTACCCACGTTTACGTGTGGCTTATTACGTTCAAACTTAGCCTTAGCCATGAGAGCTTCCTTTTATAACTACTCATGCAGGGTTACTGCATGAGCACTTGGTTTTTAACTATGAATTAGTTTGGGCTTATAGTAATCGAAAGATTACTCGTCGTCACCTTTTTTACCGCCAGATTGGAACTTAGTAATGATGCCTTCAGCCACGTTACGTGGAGTTTCAGCATATTTAGCAAATTCCATAGAATAAGTCGCACGACCTTGAGACATAGAACGCATAGAAGTTGCGTAACCAAACATCTCAGCCAATGGAACTTCAGCTTTAATTGCTTTAGTACCACCAGGTAAATCGTCCATACCTTGAACCATACCACGACGACGGTTTAAGTCACCCATGATATCGCCCATGTAGTCTTCTGGAGTTTCTACTTCAACTTTCATGATTGGTTCAAGAAGGATTGGATCCGCTTTCATGAAACCATCACGGAAGGCATAAGAACCCGCCATTTTGAACGATAATTCGTCAGAATCGACATCATGGTAAGAACCATCAAATAATGTCGCTTTGATACCCACAACAGGATAACCAGCCAATACACCATTTTTCATACGTTCTTGAATACCTTTGTCAACCGCACCAAAGAATTCTTTAGGTACAGTACCACCGACAACTTCTTCAGCGAATACGTATTCTTTACCAGCTTCTTCGACATTCATAGGTTCTAAGCGAACATATACATGACCGAATTTACCTTTACCACCTGTTTGACGTACGAATTTACCTTCTTGCTCAACAGTCTTTTTGATTGTTTCGCGGTAAGCAACCATTGGTTTACCAATGTTCGCTTCAACGTTAAATTCACGTTTCATACGGTCAACAAGGATGTCAAGGTGAAGCTCACCCATACCCGCAATAATCGTTTGACCAGATTCTTCGTCTGTGCGAACACGGAACGATGGATCTTCTTTTGCCAAGCGACCAAGTGCGATAGACATTTTCTCTTGGTCAGCTTTTGTCTTAGGCTCTACAGCTAAAGAAATTACTGGCTCAGGGAATTCCATACGCTCAAGTGTAATGATGTTTTTCTCATCACAAAGTGTATCACCAGTGGTAACGTCTTTAAGACCTACACATGCAGCGATGTCACCAGCGCGAATTTCTTCAACGTCTTGACGTTCGTTCGCATGCATTTGCACGATACGGCCGATACGTTCACGTTTAGATTTCACTGGGTTGTATACTGGGTCGCCTTGTTTAAGCACACCAGAATAAACACGTACGAAAGTTAAGTTACCTACAAACTTGTCATTCATGATTTTGAATGCAAGCGCAGAGAACGGAGCTTCGTCAGATGCTTCACGAATCGCTTTAGTTTCAGCTTTGTCGTCAAGAATACCTTCGATAGGCTTAACTTCAGTCGGTGATGGCAAGAAATCAATCACAGCATCCAACATACGTTGAACACCTTTGTTTTTGAAAGCTGTACCACAAAGCATTGGTTGGATTTCACAAGCCAAAGTTTGAGCACGGATACCAGCAACGATTTGTTCTTTCGACAAGTCGCCATTGTTTAGGTATTCGTCCATCAATTCTTCAGAAGCTTCAGCCGCAGCTTCAACCATGTTGGTGCGCCATTCTTCAGCAAGTTCTTGAAGTTCAGCCGGGATTTCACCGTATTCGAACTGCATACCTTGAGAAGCTTCATCCCAGATGATCTGTTTCATTTCGATCAAATCGATAACGCCAGTGAAGTTTTCTTCAGCGCCAACTGGGATTACAACTGGTACAGGGTGTGCACCAAGACGTGTTTTCATTTGTTCAACAACACGGAAGAAGTTTGCACCAGTACGGTCCATCTTGTTCACGAATGCTAAACGAGGCACTTTATATTTGTTTGCTTGACGCCATACAGTTTCTGACTGAGGTTGTACACCACCTACAGCACAGTAAACCATACATGCACCGTCAAGAACACGCATAGAACGCTCAACTTCGATTGTGAAGTCAACGTGTCCTGGGGTGTCAATTACGTTTACACGGTGTTCTGGGTATTGTTTACCCATACCAGACCAGAAACAAGTGGTAGCAGCTGAAGTGATTGTAATACCACGTTCTTGCTCTTGTTCCATCCAGTCCATTGTTGCTGCACCATCATGTACTTCACCGATTTTGTGAGATACACCTGTGTAGAACAAGATACGTTCAGTAGTCGTGGTTTTACCAGCATCAATGTGTGCTGAAATACCAATGTTACGGTAACGAGAAATAGGGGTTTGACGAGCCATGATTTCTTGCATTCCTAAATTTGTTGTTTAAAACAGGACACTTTAAGCTGCAAGAGCAGCTTAAAGTGTTTGACGATAGTTCAGTAAACCGCCCTATCATCTTCCTGATTAAGGTCTTTAAACCTATTAGAAACGGTAGTGAGAGAAGGCTTTGTTGGCTTCAGCCATACGATGCACATCTTCACGTTTCTTAATCGCTGAACCTTTACCTTCAGCTGCATCAAGCAACTCGCCAGCAAGACGTAAAGCCATAGTTTTTTCAGAACGCTTAGCAGCAGCATCTACTAACCAGCGCATAGCTAAGGCAGTACGACGGGATGGGCGTACTTCCATAGGCACTTGATAAGTAGCACCACCAACACGGCGTGCTTTTACTTCGACCATAGGACGAACTTTTTCAAGAGTAGTCTCGAAAAATTCAACTGGGTCTACTTTAGATTTTTCTTGAACGCGGTCTAAAGCACCATAAACGATACTTTCAGCAATAGATTTTTTACCATCTTGCATTACGTGGTTCATGAACTTAGCGATTGTTTGGCTGCCGAACTTAGGATCCGGAAGGATTTCACGGGCAGCAACTACGCGACGTCTTGGCATTTTAACACCTATAAATATGACACTTCAGGTTTATCCAGCATGAGTACAAAGTGTCATGTACTGTTCGCTGGCCTTACTACACGTCGCTTGAATTTTACAAAATTAAATGCAGAAATCAGACAAGCGAGACGATAAAGGATTGCGGTTCTACGTTCTTAAGAAGCTAATCTAAAAAGATTATTTCTTAGGACGTTTAGTACCGTATTTAGAACGAGACTGGTTACGATCTTTAACACCAGCGCAGTCTAAAGAACCACGAACGGTATGGTAACGTACACCTGGTAAGTCTTTAACACGACCACCACGGATAAGAACAACACTGTGCTCTTGTAGGTTATGGCCTTCACCACCGATGTAGCTTGATACTTCAAAACCTGAAGTTAAGCGAACACGGCAAACTTTACGCATTGCTGAGTTAGGTTTTTTAGGTGTAGTAGTGTAAACACGTGTACAAACACCACGACGTTGTGGACAAGCCTTCAACGCAGGAACTTTTGATTTTTCAACCAAAGTAGTACGACCCTTACGGATCAACTGATTTGTTGTTGCCATTTGGCAATTCTCCCGTTAATAAAAAGCCTCAAAAAAATACTACTTTTCGAGGGCAGACAATTGTAAGCGAAGATAGAAAAATGGTCAATATTCGATACCATCTCAAATATCAACCATTTCCTTATAATTAGGGCGTTTTAAAGCACTTACCAGGCTTAAGCCCAGCTTTTAGGATTTCTTTTTTGTAACTTTACGTTTTGTTGGAGCGGTTTCATCCTGTGCTGCAGAGGTATCACTAGAAGATTGCTCTGATTTGTCTTCACTTTCACTTCCTTCAAGTTCTGACTCAGCGTCTTCTTGAGCTGGATCCAATTCTGGCTCAGAGTCTTCTTGAGCTGGATCTAATTCTGGCTCTTCTAAAGGCACAGCAGGTTTCTGAGGTTCAACCTGTTCATGTGGTTCAACCATTTGCTCAGCTAAAGCTTCCAGACCCTGTTCAACCTGTTCATCTTGCTCTGCTTGCTGATTTTCTTCGCTCTTGGAAACTTCTGCTTTCTTTTTGATGGTGACATTAGAGATGGTTTTATTATCAGGGATTTGAATATCCTGATCTAATTTAATTTCACTTGGCTTGTTATCAACTTTAGACAAATGTTCTAATAATTTCGGTGTTGCTTGAGCCAATAAGGTCACAGATTTTTCATAAGCTGCAATCGCAGATAACTCTACGCCTTGATGCTGTTGCAAATATCTTCGCGCCTGAGAAAAGATTTGTTGTGCTTTTTGATTGACGTCTTCAACCAGTTTCCAACTATATGCCGCACTAATGCCCGCTCCTGCGACTGGCGTCAATTTACTGATGATTGAAACTTTAGGAAGATGATTCAACCACTGCCACTTCATTTCACCATTTTCATTGCTTAACCATTTTTTGAGCGATGCCACATCGTTACTCGAACCCAACATTTGCTGGAATTGAGAGACATCATGTGTTTTCAACATACTTGATAATGCTTTTAGCGCCATCAATACACTCTGTTTTTCCGCAATCTGGCCTAAATCAATTTGTTTAAACACAAACTGGACGATATCGTGTTCTGTTTCTTTATTCAGCTCAAAACCATAGGCACGCCCCACTTGATAAATCATGCGCAAAGACATGACTAAAGACAACGGCACATCAATTGCCGAACCCACCACCCCTGTCGCCCCGGTGAGAGCGCCTTGCATAGAAGCAATCCATTTATTCTGTTCTGCCAAGGCCTGGCTGATTCGCTTTGAACGGTCTACGTCCTGGGTCAATTCCTGTAAATCTTTTGCGCCCGCCTGATCAAGCACGGCATCGACGGAACTGAGATTTGAAGTAAACTGATTTAACTGTTCAAAAAAATAATCCGATACTTTATCTGACAATTGCGGGGAAACAAAATTGGCAACACGCGTCACCTTGCCATACTGACGACCGAGCAATTGTTTTGACACATTAGGGAAATACTCGCGCAGCATTTGTTGAGGATTATCATATTTATGGGCTTCAGAAGTACTTAATTGATGAGTATCACCATTCACTACCTTGCCATTTTTTACGGGCTGCATGTCCTTGCTTACACCGTTCGGCGCGGCATGATTCAGTACACCCATTCCAGCTGCACTGATCTTTTTAGCCACTCCAAAGGCATTTGAGAAGAATCCATGCGAATGTTTATTATTGATATCAGTCATTCTTTATCCTCATTTTCAGTTCTTACAATTATTGATAAATACTAGGTACAGTCTAAGTTTATCTCAATTTTAATCTGTATCTTTTGGTTAATTAAACTGGAGAATTTTCACAAATAGATACACAGGGCAATAGGCATAATATTTGCCATAAGAATTCAAAAACCTTTCTGCTATTATGAATGTAATTGAAATACATGAGTAAGGCGCTGGGTTTTGCTTGAGGCAAAAGATACATTCAGCTGCATTTATTCAAACCACGACCACATAAGGGATCTGTAGATGAAACGTGTTGTAATCACTGGCATGGGCATTAACTCATGTATTGGTAATTCTTTAGAAGAAGTAACTAATTCTTTGCAAAACGGGATTTCTGGAACACGTTTTAACCCGACTTATGCTGAACTTAATTTTAAAAGCCACGTGAGTGCAGCAGCAGAACAAAACTTTGACAATATTGACCGTAAACTAAAACGCTTTATGGGTGTTTGTGCGATGTATGCCTATAATTCGGCTTTAGCTGCGGTAGAACATGCAGGTTTAAGCGCAGATGATCTGGCGAATAACCCGCGTTACGGTATTACCGGTGGTTCAGGTGGTGGTTCAACTGCTTCTGTTATTGAAATGAATGAATTATTGCAAACCAAAGGTGCGCGCAAAGTTGGTCCTTTCTTTGTTCCTCGCAATATGACCAATACCATTACCGCAAACGTTGGCGTGGCATTCAAATTACAAGGTGTGGCGCATACCATTACCAGCGCATGTGCAACGTCTGCCGATGCAATTGGTTATGCCTACAACCTGATTCAATTGGGTAAACAAGACTTAATGCTTGCAGGTGGCGGTGAAGAAGATCACTGGTCACAAAGCTTGTTGTTTGATGCAATGGGCGCACTGTGCTCTAAATACAATGACACGCCAGAAAAGGCTTCTCGTCCATATTCTGCTGACCGTGACGGTTTTGTGATTGCCGGTGGTGGCGGTTTTGTGGTACTTGAATCCCTCGAACATGCGCAAGCACGCGGTGCAAAAATTCTTGCTGAAGTCGTCGGCTATGCTGCAAACAGCGATGGTGCAGATATGGTTGCGCCAAGCGGTGAAGGCGCAACACGTTGTGTGATCATGGCTTTAGAAGAAGCAAAACAGCACGGTGTAGATAAAATTGACTACGTAAATACGCATGGTACCTCTACTCCTGCCGGTGACATCACAGAACTTAAAGCCATGGAACGTGCATTTGGTGAAGGTCAGGTTCCTCCACTGAGCTCAACCAAGTCAATGACCGGTCACAGCTTGGGCGCTGCCGGTGTTCAAGAAGCGATTTATTCGGTTCTGATGATGCAAAATGACTTTATTGCGCCAAACATTAACGTGACTGAACTGGATGAAGGCGCAAAACCATTTGATATCGTGCTTGAAAAACGCGACGCAAAATTGAATACTGTGATGAGTAACAGTTTCGGTTTTGGCGGTGTAAATGCCTGTCTTGTTTTCAAAAAATGGGAAGGCTAAGCTAAGAATTGTTGATCATTCGGCAACGGATGATCAACTTCAGCCACACTGCCCTTAAAAGGGTGAATAGATGGATGCTCCTTCTGATGCTTTCTTGTGGGTAAAAGCATTACATATTATTGCTGTGGTTTGCTGGTTTGCAGCTTTGTTCTACCTGCCACGTTTATATGTTTATCATGCAATGAGTGAGGATGCCACCAGTCATCAGCGCTTCCAGATTATGGAACGCAAGTTGTACCGCGGCATCATGTGGCCTGCCATGCTTGCCACCCTCATCACAGCGCACTTTTTAGTGGATTGGGGTGATGCAACTCGGCATTACCATGCAGCACTCTGGTTTTACCTGAAGGTTGGATTGGTCGGTTTACTGGTAATTTACCATTTTTTCTGCGGCTATTACCGTAAAAAACTGATGGTCGATGCCCATTATAAATCGCATAAATTCTGGCGTTACTTTAATGAAATGCCAACGCTGATTCTATTTTCGGTGGTGATTTTAGTGGTCGTTAAACCGCAGTTTTAATCTGGTTGATATAAAAAAACCTCCTCTTGGAGGTTTTTTTATATCTTTTTTTACTCACTCACCCGAATCCGGCTTAAGCCGATTGTTTCCATAAGATGCATGTAAGCATCCGGTAAAGCCCACTTTTTCTAACTGGGTAATACTAGAATAGTGTCCACAAATTTATCAGAGCTTAATATAAATAATTTTATTAGTAGTCACTTTTTTAATTCAGTTTTCTTCTTCAGGACTGCTACTTTTTCATTTTTCTTAGCTTAAACCTCAAAATCATTTTTGATCCGAAAATCGCTCTGAATTGATCTTAAGGAACCTAGCAAAGTAGTTTTGGATCAGATAAACAGAAATTTTCTGGATGATTTTAAAGAAAAATTTTAATCCGTGTTTCACGGTTAATCTCATATTCTAACGTGCAATTCGAACTTCACCTTCTATCCCATTTGGGCTGAATACGATTTGCCATAATTGTAAGTCCCTTGCACGAAATGCTCCCGCACAGGCATTTAAGTAATAATTAAACATACGCTTAAAGCGCGCACTATAATTGGCTTCAATTTCTGGCCACGTTTTAATAAATCTTTCAGACCAAGCCCGAAGTGTTAAGTCATAATCGCTACCAAAATTATGCCAATCTTCCATAATAAATTTGCCACTACTAAAATGAGCAATTTTTTCAATTGAGGGTATATAACCATTGGGGAAAATATATTTACTTATCCAAGCATCGGTACTGATTCTTGTTAGATTAGAACCAATAGTGTGCAATAAAAACAATCCATCAGCATTTAAATTACGTTGTACCACTTGAAAATAGGTGTCGTAATTTTTCAAGCCTACATGCTCAAACATGCCTATTGATGCAATACGATCGAAGCGATCATTTAAGTTGCGATAATCCATAAGCAAAATTTCAACATCCAGTCCTTTACATCGCTCAACTGCCAGTTTTTGTTGTTCTTTAGAAATAGTAATCCCTGTAACCGAAACTTGATAATTTTTAGCTGCATACTCGGCTAACCCTCCCCAGCCACAACCAATATCTAATAATCGCATACCGGGTTTCAAGTCAAGTTTACGACAGATTAAGTCGAGTTTTTGTTGCTGGGCTTGAAAAAGATTATCGGTGTTTTTCCAGTAAGCACAGGAATATTGCATGGATGGATCTAGCATATGGTTAAAAAGATCATTGCCCAGATCGTAATGTTCTTCACCCACCGTCCATACTCTTTTTTGAGTCTGTAAATTTCTGATTCGAGCAATCGCAATTCTGATAATATCTTTTAAATTGTGCGGTAATTTTTGATCTAATTTGGCCCGTAAAATTTTATAAAATAAAATATCCAACCTGTCGCAATCCCACCAGCCATCCATATAACTTTCACCCAAACCTAATGAGCCTTGCTGTAAGACACGGTTATAAAAATTATCATTATGTATGTGTATATCGTAAGGCTGGTCACCATTAATATGAATACCCGCTTCATCCAGTAATTTTGCCAAGATATTTTTTAAGCCATCGTTTTTATGCCCAACATAGATATTCATAGCCACTCCTAATTATTCTAATTTTTTTGAATTTTATTAAATCATTATTTAATTTTAGCTTGTTCAATCTTTTATGAATCTAATTCCAACTATCAGATCAAGCTTGTTTTCTAGCAGCAATTCACCCGCCATTTCAGGATCCGGACTTTGCGCTCTGAAGAGATAAACTAATCATTGCAGAGTTTTGGCTCTTAGACTGTTTTTCTAATGTTAAGAGATAAATCTTACACTTTAAGTAGTTAATTAAAAAAGACTTTTATCATCCATAGATTCAGTATCCGCTGAACCCACTACCTATTTTTTAATTTTGATCGAGGATGGCCCTGATCTTCCTACTTTTTTAAGTTAATTTCTTAGCCGCGATTCGTGCTTAACTCAATTTCAAATCATGATTAAAATGGATTCTCATAAAAAAGAGAGTGGATCAAACCACTCTCTTTTTAACTGTCTGAATCAGTGACTACTTTATTTTTAACGGCTGAATACGCTTTTTCATCCGTGGTTTATAGAGCAGTTGATAGGTCACTCCAAGAATTATTAACCAAAGCGGACTAATCATCAGGGCTTTTAAAGTATCAGCTTCTAAACTCAAAATAATTAAAGCAAACAGCATGAAAGCTAGAATGATATAGGACATCCATACCCCACCCGGCATCTTGAACGTTGATTTGGCATGCAATTCAGGACTACGTTTTCTGTAGCGAATGTAACAGACCATGATCAGGCTCCAGATACTAATGAACAGGATGACGCATAATGAACTGGCCAAGGTAAACGCTTCAATGGTATTCGGTACGAAATACTGTAATGCCGCGCCCGCCATAATAAAGCAGCAAGAAAAAATAAGTCCTTTGGCCGGAACTGCACGTTTGGACAGCTGGCTTAAGGTTTGCGGTGCCTGACCATCTTTAGCCAAACCAAACAGCATTCGGCTGGTCGAAAACACGCCACTATTCATGGAGGACATCACTGAAGATAAAACCACCAGATTCATAATAATGGCAGAGGTTGGAATTCCGGCATGCAGGAACAAAGTCACGAATGGACTTTGATCCGTGGGAATCTGATTCCAGGGTGTAACCGACATCACTACAAAGAGCGACAGAACATAAAATAGAATAATTCGCGTCGGAATCGCGTTAATGGCTTTTGGCAGATTTTTCTCTGGGTCTTTGGTTTCTGCTGCCATGGTTCCAATCAGCTCCACACCGACAAAGGCAAACAGCGCGATTTGGAATCCGGCCAAAAACCCGCTTGCACCTTTCGGGAACATACCACCATGTGACCAGACATGACTAAAGCTTGCTACAGCACCTTGCGGTGGCTGGAACTGCATAAACACCATATATCCGCCAATACCAATCAAGCCCAAAATGGCTAGAATTTTAATCAGCGCGAACCAGAATTCAATTTCACCAAACAGTTTCACGGTGAGCAGATTAATGCCTAATACCAACAGTACACAACCGGCACTGATGGCTGCCTGCCCCATCGGGGTAAAAGCTTCTCCAGGCGGTAGCCAAAAACCGAGATAATTGATAATCGCAGCCAAATCCGCGATACCCACCAAGACCCAACCCAGCCAATACGACCAGCCGATATAATAACCCGCAGCAGGGCCAATCAGATCATGCGCCATATCGATAAAGGATTTGTAATGCAGGTTGGAAAGCAAAATTTCACCTAATGCACGCATCAGGAAAAAAAACATCGCACCAATAATCATGTAGATGATCAGGATAGACGGCCCGGCCAAGGAAATGGTTTTCCCTGAACCCATAAACAAACCTGTACCAATTGCGCCACCAATGGCGATCAACTGTAAATGACGGTTGGAGAGTTTCCTTTGTAACTCATGCGGAGAGGATGAATCATCCAATTGATTCGTTGTCATATTTCAATATCCTTATAGCACTGTATAAACCGGGCATTTTGAATTGAGCGAAAGCTTCCGGTGCGCTCAATCCTGCCTCTTGATTAATTTCTGCTTTAATCAAGACAGTTACACTGTTCCTTATCTGGTTGCGGGAGATGACTTTAAAAAGTTAAAGCTAAAAATTACTTTTGCGCTGCGGTCACAGCAATTTCAATCAGCCAATCCGGGTTAACCAGATTCGCCTGAATCGTAGCGCGTGATGGGGCGACGCAGTCTTTTAACCAGTCGACCCAAACCGTATTCACCGTTTTAAAATCTTCAAGGTTCTTTATATAAATCTGCGCTGACAATAATCGTGACTTATCACTATTGGCCTGTTCCAATAAACTGTCGATTGTGGCCAGAATGTCCTGAGTTTGCAGTTCAATATCTTGTGCCGTGGTTTTCGGTACCTGCCCAGATAAATACACCACCTGATTAAAAATGGTCACTGCGCTCATTACTTCTGTAGTGTTGATCTTTTGGATATCTGAATGTGACATATTAATTTCCCTATTGTGAATAACTGGATTTTGAATCAATAAACTTTAAATTCTAATGTTCAATTTCAAATTGAACCCGAGCCGTGACTGCACACATCAACTCGTAGCCCACTGTTCCTGAACTGACTGCCACTTCATCAATAGCTAAAACCTGACCTGTTGATGATGTCCCCCAAAGCACGACTTCACTGCCAATTTCAGCATCCGGGATATGGCTTAGGTCAACCGCCAGCATATCCATGCTGACCCGACCTAGCGTTTGGGTTCGAACTGAATTGACCAGTACCGGCGTACCGGTTTTCGAGATGCGCTGATAACCATCGGCATAACCACAGGCTACAATGCCAACCTTTAAGGGTTTGGAGGCAATAAAATGTGAACCATAACCAATACTTTCACTGGCTTTGACTTCTTGCACAGCAATAATTTTACTTCGAAGCGACATGGTGGGTTGCAGCTGCCAGTCCTGAATGCTATGCGCTGGATAATCGGGGGAACTGCCGTAGAGCATGATGCCACTACGGATATAATCGGAATGTAGTTGTTGGGGATAACGCAGGATAGCGGCACTATTACTGATTGAGCATTTTCCCGGTAAATCTTTGATGGTTTCTGCAAAGATTTGTTGTTGATAGCCAATGCCAGGCTCACCCAAGCGTTCGCCATCCGCATCGGAAAAATGCGTCATATGCGTTACAGATTTCACACACCCAAGTTCCTGCAAACTGTGCCATGCCGCCTGATAGGCTTCAGGATTAAAACCCAGGCGATTCATGCCACTGTTCATTTTCAGAAACACATCAAACTGTGCGGAACCTTGAAATTGCTGTAACCAGTCAATTTGATACTGGCTGTGCACGGTAAAATTGAGATCTAATTCAGCACAATCGCGTAAATCCTGAACCTCGAACAAACCTTCGAGAAGCAAAATTTGCCCCTGCCAACCGAGTGCACGAATACGCTTCGCTTCCGCAATATCGAGCAAGGCGAAACCATCTGCCTGTTGAAAAGCATCATAAACACGTTCAATACCGTGACCATAAGCATTGGCCTTGACCACGGCAAAAACCTGACTGTCAGGCATCATCTGACGTGCAACCGCCAGATTATGGCGTAATGCCGGCTGATGGATCACCGCGCTAATGGGACGTGACATTTATTCATCCTTGAATATGGGTTTGGGGTAAATTAAGCCGCGTTGGGATAACGCTGAATCGATAAACCTTCAGTATTAATGTCGGTTTTATGATTAAGCACCAAATCACTGATCAATTTGCCTGAGCCACAGGCCATGGTCCAACCCAAGGTGCCATGTCCGGTATTGAGAAACAGGTTACTGTAACGGGTCGCACCAATAATTGGCGTGCTGTCCGGTGTCATTGGACGTAAACCGGTCCAGAATGTCGCCTGTTGCATATCGCCACCCGGGAATAAATCCTGCGTCACCATTTGCAAAGTGGCACGGCGATTTTCATTCAAGCCATGATTAAAGCCACTGAGTTCCGCCATACCGCCAACACGAATACGCTGGTCAAAACGGGTAATCGCAATTTTATAGGTTTCATCGAGTACCGTAGATTGCGGAGCAAAAGCCGGATCTACAATTGGAATGGTGAGTGAATAGCCTTTCACTGGATAGACTGGCAAATTCAAGTTCAATGGTTTTAAGAAATCACGAGAATAACTGCCAAAAGCCAGCACATAACGATCGGCGGTGAGCACTTGACCATTGACCAGCACGCCTTTGATTTCATCGCCTTCAAGCACCAGTTTTTCAACGTTCTGGTTAAATTTAAAATCCACACCCAGATCTTTGGCAAGGTTGGCTAAGGCATTGGTAAACAGGTAGCAATCCCCTGTTTCATCATTCGGTAAATGCAAACCACCGACCAGTTTGTCTTGGGCAAAGGCTAAGGCTGGCTCAACTTTTGCCAAGTCTTCTTTTAGCAGCAATTCATAGTCAACGCCGCATTCTTTCAAGACTTGAATATCGCGCTGTACCGCTTCAAGCTGTGCTTCGTTACGAAAGACTTGCAATGTGCCTTTAGAACGATTTTCATAGTGAATACCGGTGGCTTTACGCAAATCTCTTAAGCAGTCGCGGCTATATTCGGCCACGCGTGTCATGCGTTCCTTGTTAATGGCATAACTTTGCGGATTACAGTTTTTCAGCATTTGCGCCATCCACTGCAACTGCCACATGCTGCCATCCATATTGATGGCCAGCGGTGCATGATGCTGAAACATCCATTTCACCGCTTTAAAAGGAATACCAGGTGCTGCCCAAGGGGTTGAATAGCCGGGAGAGACTTGACCTGCATTGCCGAAACTGGTTTCTTCCGCCGGACCTGCCTGACGGTCTAATACAGTCACACTTGCGCCTTGCTGCGCGAGGTAGTACGCACTTGCAACACCAATGACACCACTACCCAATACAATTACGTGCATTTTCCATCCCTCGAGCAACATCTAGTTTATTTACCTAGTATATTTTTGCTTTGATAGTTTATTTCACTGTTTTGTTGTCTATAATCCAGGTGATTCGATGGATTTATCGTGAAAAAAATCTAAAAAAAGGAAAAAACTGATGCGTAAATTAGACCGTATCGATCATCAGATTTTAGCCATCTTGCAAAAAGACGGACGGATTGCGATTAGTGAATTGGCGGCTCGGGTAAATTTATCCACCACGCCCTGTTCAGAACGGGTAAAACGTTTGGAACGTGATGGCATTATCATGGGCTATTACGCTCGTTTAAACCCGCAACTAGTTGATCGAAATTTGCTGGTGTTTTTAGAAATCAAACTGTCCGCCAAATCGGGAGATGTGTTTGACCAGGTGGCACGTGACCTGGTGGAAATTCCGGAAGTTTTAGAATGTCATCTCATTTCGGGCGAATTTGATTATCTGGTCAAAGCACGTCTGAAAGAAATGAGCGCTTATAGACGACTTTTAGGGGACTTGTTAAAGAAATTACCTTCTTCTGCTTCTTCACACAGCTATATCGTGATGGAAGAAGTCAAAGAAAGCTTTTATTTAGATCTTGATTAATGATTAAGCCAGTGGTCAATTTGAAATTCTAGAATTAAAAAAAGGATCAGCAGATCCTTTTTATGTATTTGAAAATAAATTTTAATTTAGCGCCCAGACTAATTTAAATGATCCAATAACTCGGCAAAACTCTCGATTCTGGCTTTAGGATTCGCTGCCGTTAACTCTTCATCTGAACCATAGCCATATTCCACCGCAATGGTTTCTATTCCATTGTGACGCGCCCCCAAAATGTCATGTTCACGGTCTCCGACCATTAAACATTCAGCAGGATTTAATTGCTCTTTTTCAATAATATAAGCAATTAATTCGGCTTTATTGGTACGCTCACCGTTGAGTTCACTACCGTAGGGATAAACAAAATATTGCAATAAATCAAAATGCTCTAAAATCTGTTTGGCATAAATTTCAGGCTTTGCCGTGGCTAAAAATAAACGATAGCCTTGTTGCTGCAATGTTTTTAAAGTTTCAGCCACTTCAGGAAAGACGTGATTTTCATATAAGCCGGTGACCGCAAATCGTTCACGGTAACCCATCAATGCCTGTTCAGCCAAAACATCATCCGCTGCCACATTTAAAATTTTTGCCAAGGAAGCTTTAAGTGGTGGACCAATAATCCAGTCAATATTGACATCATCTGCAATCGGATGACCCACTTTATTTAAGCCATAACGGGCACTGGTGGTAATCCCCACTTTGGGATCGGTTAATGTGCCATCTAAATCAATCAAAATATTTTTAATCACAGACTGACCCTTTCCTCTTAAATTTTTACTTCACAAATACTATCGAGACTTGGCTCAAAGTTGCCTATACTAACGCAAATTTTGTGAAGAAGGACATCATTGTGCGCCCTACTGTACTTTGCTTTTCTGGTTTAGATCCCTCGGGTGGAGCTGGCTTGCAGGCAGATATTGAAGCGATTGGTCAAAGTGGGTCACATGCAGCAATTGCCTGTACTGCCCTGACCATTCAAAACTCGCAACAGGTGTTTGGCTTTGAAGCAACTTCAAAAGAATTACTGTTAGCGCAGGCCAATGCAGTCGTGGACGATTTACCGATTAAATGCGTTAAATCTGGCATGTTGGGTACCACGGACAATATTGCAGCACTGGCTGAATTTTTACGCGAACATCCTGAATACCTCTATGTGCTTGATCCCGTTCTGGTTGCCAATAGCGGTGGTTCACTGGGCAATCAGGAAACGTTGGTAAAAGCTTTTATCAAACTGATTCCACTGGCTACAGTGCTGACGCCGAATACGGTAGAGCTTCGTGCATTAACAGGTGTTCAAGATATTGATCAGGCCACGGCAAAACTCTTTGAAATGGGTGCCAAAGCCGTGTTGGTTAAAGGTGGACATGAAGATACTCCTGACTATATCCGCAATGCTTTATACATGAATGGCAAACTGGTTTCTGAAACCAGATGCCCGCGCCTTAAAGGTGAATACCATGGTTCAGGTTGCTCATTGGCCAGCTTTATGGCGGGTCGTTTGGCGCAAGGGGATGATTTGAAACAAGCCGTCAACCATGCTGAAACCTGGCTGTTTGGTGTGCTTAAAAAAGCCGAAACTCCAGTGCCAAATGGTCAGAAAATTCCCAAGCGTTTCTAAAAATTCGTATTGTTCAACCTGATCATCAAATGCTTGATATAGTTTGAGATCAGGTTTTTTTTGCATTTATTTTAATTGCTTAAATCTGAGTTTTAGGGGGCTACTCAAAAATAAAGCATGTATCAATACATGCTTTAGGACGCCCATCATTTAAAACTACGCAATGAGTTCTTTAATCTTGGTCGTCGATGCATTTTTTTTGACTGATTCTATGCCCTTTGCACGTGATTGCTCACTTGAATAGAATTGGCTTCTACCAATAATCTGATAATTCACAGCTTTTAAATTGAAATAAGGCTTACCATTTTTAGCTTCAAGTCGTTCAAAACGCTCATCCTCTGTACTATTCTTCTGCACCGATTCAATGCCAATCTGTACAGAAGCTTTTGCCTTATATAATTCACTGCTCAGAATCACTTCGCCATTTCCAGCTTTTAATACAAAGCGATATTGTCCATCGTCTGTTTGACTGATCTCATACCATCCCGCCATATAAACCTCTTTATTATTTTTAAATGTATAGAAAAATTCTAATTTTAGTTATGAATACATATTATTATTTTATAAAATATAAATAATTTTCAGCTTTTTAATATGATTGTTTTGTAACCCTTCATAGCTGTAGTTATGTTCAATAAAAGTTTGGTCTGTAGTACTGAATTTGGCCTAAATATATTCAATAGAATAAAAATATCAAGAGAATAAACGGAAATTTACTCTCTTGATCTTCATCTAAAATCTCACACAATTTTTTTCGTGTAAGTTGCTTTTGGCATTTCCAGAATTTCCACACAAATCTGTAAGCTCACTTGGTTTTGT
Source organism: Acinetobacter sp. SFB (assembly GCF_001647545.1). Taxonomy (GTDB): domain Bacteria; phylum Pseudomonadota; class Gammaproteobacteria; order Pseudomonadales; family Moraxellaceae; genus Acinetobacter. Next base: position 63,030 of record NZ_LSZH01000003.1, on the reverse strand, counting down.
CCGGGTAAGTGCTGCTCGAGTGTGGTTAATAACAATTGTGAAATTTCCTGTTGTACTTCCACACTGCGACCACTCAATAAAGAAACTTTAGCATGCACATAAGCTTGTGAAGCATCTCCCACACCAATCACATAATCGTGCTGGCAAATGGCACGGCTTTTAACTTCATTCGCTGACCCTACATAAGCACCATCCACCATGGCCTGATTTAAGGCAAGCAGAATCGGTTTTGGTTCCAGATTTTGAATATTGTCTGAATATTCAAGGTGAATATGAGGCATAACAGAAATCCTTTAACTTGATTGTTATTGTTATATCATGCTGCTGGTTCAACCCTAAATCCGATATATCAATCTTTAATCAACCGGATCCTGTTTAGACATAAAGTATTTATAGATGAAAAAATGTCATGCCAGACAGTGCGGCATCCAAGCTGTTTAGATGCTATACACCAAGCCTAAATTTGTACTCGTATGATGACTGCCTCATAAAAAAAGCCCCCACATTTCTGCCAGAGCTTTCTAGTTTTTAATTCGTGTGAGTTAAGCTTTTTTCACAAATTCAGACTTTAATTTCATTGCACCAAACCCATCAACTTTACAATCAAGATCATGACCATCGCTTGAGTCAGGTAATAAACGAATGTTCTTGGCTTTGGTTCCCACTTTAATCACCGCTGAAGAACCTTTAATTTTCAAATCTTTAATTAGGGTAACAGTATCGCCATCAGCCAGGACATTACCATTTGAGTCTTTAATAACGGTGGTTTGCTCAGTGCTGCCTTCACCCTCTTTCCACTCATAAGAGCATTCTGGGCAAATCAGCATATCGCCATCTTCATAGGCATATTCTGAATTACATTTGGGGCAATTTGGCAAAGACATAAAAACCTCAAAAACTCTACTATAACATTTTAGAAGCCAATCTTTTGCTTAAAACCCTATTTATTTTATGGGATAAAAGCAGGCAAGACTAATATTAACTCTGTTCTAAAACTTGTTTAAGTACAATCACATGATTATAGAATTCAATTTTTTCAGCAGTAATTAAAGTCACGGGTTGCTGTTGAGTCCTCTCTCGAATTTACTACAACACTTCCGGTTGCTTAAGCAATTCTTCATTATAATTTCGTTGAAATACTTGCCAGTGTGCTGCATCGTCCATGTAGTATTTTCGCACTTCAGCCGATGATGTAATTTTCTTGGACCTTAGAGCAACTTTAGCATCTTGCTTTTTGATGCCTCTGGGCCAAAGTCGATTGAGTAAAATCCGTTGTCCATCTCAAGTCAAAACTCAGGCATAGGCATGTTTGATTTGAATTTGCGTCACCTTGATTGCATTTATTTCTATTGGTCTTGTATTTCAGGAGTAACCAATAAACTCAGCAGTTGCAAGGACTCTTGCCAGCCCAAATAACATGCTTCTACTGGAATCACATCAGGTATACCCGATTGAGTAATATTCACTTCAGTCCCTACAGAAACAGGATTGAGTTGAATAGTGACTTCAATTTGACCCGGCAAATTTGGGTCATCAAACTGGTCGGTATAACGTAATAATTGGTTGGGAATCAGCTCATGATAAGTTCCTCCAAAAGACTGGCTTGAACCGGTAGAAAAATTACAAAAAGACATTTTAAACGTCCCACCGACTTTTGCTTCGAGATGATGGACTTTGGCAGTAAAACCATGCGGCGCCATCCACTTCACTAAAGCGTCAGGATCAATAAAAGCGTTAAATACCCGTGCTGGAGGTGCGCTAAATACACGGTGAAATTTGACAGTATTGGGCATTTCTTGTTTCTCACTTTTTGTTGTTTTATATATTTAGTCTACTGCTGCCCATTCATAGCTATGTATTGCTTTGGTATGGGTGTGATTATTTTTTTCATCAACAAGCAGATAAAACTCACCAACTTTTTATACTTAAAAAATACAGATGAACGGGTTTAACTGCCCAGTCTTCTTGATCATGTATCAGTCCAAGCGATAACATTCATCAGCTAGATAAACCCTGTATAGGCTCTGCTTGTTGCAACTTGGCAATTTCCTCTAACTTTTGGGTTTGTGCCTTGTCATTACTTAAAGTCTGAATTAAATCATCTGCAAGCTGGTTCAATAAAAGCAAATCATCTTCGCTCATATGCCGTACCTGTTTATCCAAAATACATAAACTACCTAACACCAAGCCTTGCTTATTGCGCAAAGGTACGCCTGCATAAAACTTGATTTTATTTTTATTCAACTCTGGATTATGGCTAAAACGCGGATCCCGGTCTATATCCTCAATAATCAGGGCTTCATTTTGATGAACCAGATGGGTACAAATGGATTCTTCCCGAGGAATGCCCGCTTCTATCGGATTTTGATTTTCATCTGCCAGTGGACTGGCTGGAGTATTCACCCATTTTTCATCGACGAGGGAAATTTGCGCATATGTCACATTAAATGCCTGACAAGCTTCTTCGATATATTGCTGATAAATTAATAAAGTTTCAGGTTCAAGTAATTGTAATTCATGCAACGCCGCCAAACGTTCTGGTTCATTTTCAGCAAGCAATTCACGTGCAGGGTTTTCACCGTGTTGTAGCATCAGAGCATCGATACTCAGCATCAATTCGTTCACTGTGGAGACTACGGCATCCGGTTGGAAACGCTCTTGAATTTCATCCCTCAATTCATCGCTGGTATTGCCCCAGGTGGCAAAAATAATTTTTGCATGCGGTAAACGTTTACGAATGCGATGATTCAACAAACGAATTTGCGCCAAAGGCTGATGATGAAACATAGAAATGCACATCATCTGAATATTTTCGGGTAAGGATTCAAGCAGATCTGTTTTTGATTGAATCAGTACTTCATTATGACTTTGCGCTGCAATTTTTCTTAAACTTAAACCATGGGCCAACATGGAAGAGGCCAATACATCAATTTCCCAGCGTGCGCCCAGGCAAATGACTTGTACGGGATCATTTGTCTTTGGACTCGGATACTTGTGTTGAAAATCATGATTAAACAATTTCAAGCCTTGGTGCATTCTTAAACGATGCTCGGCGCTTGCGTCAGTACTATGTCCTTCTGAAAACAAACGAATTGCGGGAATGGCAACATCATCATAAAAGCTTATAACCTTACGAACGACGACTTCCTCACTGGGCTTTTTAGGTAATTTTTGTTCAATATAATCTTGGGCAACTTCAAGCGCATCATCTACATCATCTGCAACCAAGCGCTGGTAAAACCGTTCTGGTGGCGTCAGTACCGGTTCACTGCCTATAAGCGTTTTGATAAAGCCCAATGCCGGAATATAATTGGACAATACCAATAAACATGCTGTTAATGGGGTCGAGAGAATCAGGCCAGCTGGTCCCCATAAGGTGGTCCAGAATGTTGCTGCCAGAATAATCGCCAAAGTGGAAAGACCGGTACTTTCTCCATATAACCACGGCTCAATCACATTGTTAATAATCAACTCAAGCAACAGAATCAGCCCAAGGGTCCATAGCACCATATTCCAGCCCGGATCGACTGCAAATGCCAGAGTAAGGGGAAATAAGGCCGAGATCATCGGGCCGACATAAGGAACAAAACGCATCACTACCGCGACCATTCCCCACATAATGGCAGCCGGCACGCCAATCAGCCATAGACCTAATGCCATCGGAATACCATAAGTGACATTTACCAACAGTTGCATCCGCAGATAGGTTCCAATCCGATCTGCCGCCTCATCCAGTGCATCTGTACCGACATTCAAATTGCCACCCAGCAATTTCAACAAACGATCATGCAAGTCTTTGCGACTGAGTAAAATCAGCACCACAAACAGAAAAATAATACCTGCAGTCGCCAAAGGACTGAGAATTTTTGATCCCCACTGCATAGCCGCTTCAGCGTCACTTTGTTGCTGCCCCACCACCTCTACCTGTTGTACGCCCTCTTTTTTACTAACCGGAGCCACGTCCTGTATCGAACTTTCTACCGTATCAATGGTCTTGATAGCTCCGTCCCACACACTCGGTCCAGAGGTAAAACTTTTTACCGAGTCGAGTTTTTGTTTAATGGTGTCCTGATATTGTGGCAGTTCCTGACTTAAATTCCCCAATTGATAACCGAGATAAGTTGCCGCCCCACTCAAAACACTTAAGGCAAATAGCACCACCAATGCAATCGATGGCAATTGCGGCAAGCCCCATTTTTTTAAGCGTGTCACTAAAGGTTCAAGTAAAAATGCCAAGAGCACCGACAGCGCCAAAGGAATGAGAATATCTTTTCCAAAGTAGAGGGCTAAAATAATCAAGGCGGCAATCACGAACCCCGCCATCATACGTAAAACTTGCATGGTCTGTACTTCATCATTTTCTGAGCGTAATGGAGATTGTGAATTTAGTGGTTTTTCCTTATTCACATTAATATCCTTATTATTTTTTATTCCTATCTCTGTATTTAAGATTTTTTGGTGCAGAAATTCTAGAGAGTTACTGTAAGTAAAATCCGAGTCTCTCCCCCTCATTTTCAGTTCAAGTGCATTATTTTTTATTTTTACCAAATATTTGGGCACAAAAAAACCCTAACGATTTTCAGCGTTAGGGTTGCGTGGTCTTTCACTCAACAAGAGGAAGTTCGACTTCAGCTTTACTTGAATTCAGACCCTATATTTGGACTATTATTCACTGATTTGAATTAGCTTTGCAGTTCATCTTCCAGGTCTTCGTCGTCATAGACATACGCCATGCAACCCCAGCCGTCGTATTCACCGCCGTGTTGTTCAGCAATTTTTGTGAACCATTCTTCAATGTCGACAATGTCTGAATAGTCAGGTTCCATATACATATAAATAGTGATAATCCACTCTAGCGTATCGGCTTCTTCATCTTCAAACAGGCTGATTTTTTGTTCTTCTTTCAGCAAATAAAGTGCACATTTTTCGGCTTGTTCTTGGGTATGAAAAGCAATCGAAAATTCAATTTCATGTGCTTCAGTCAGATCGTCACCATCTTCAGCCATTTGCCAAAGTACGTTACCGTTTTCGTCATCTGGGAATTGTTCAAAATCGCGTGTCATGGGCGTTTCCTTATCGTAATCATTTAAATCTCTAACATTGTACCCAGATTAGCTCAAGTTTGTTTCATTTTAGCGCTTCAAAAGATTCATTCTCTTGCTCATTGGTTAAAGTTATTTTCTGTTTCATCCGTGCAAAATGACCATGATCGTTGTTACGCAAAAAGCATCAATGCTGAAATTTGTATCCAACTTATCTTCAACAATCTGACTGACATGCTTTATTAAATTAATCCGCAAGATAATAATCGACTGTTGACACCACACGTAATTTTTTCAAATACGGGGTATTACTGTCCCGATCTTCTATACTAAACAAGCCCTGATTTGCCGATTTAATTTTACCTAAACCGCTTTTAGAATCGGCAGCAAATTTTTCTGCAACATTGCGTGCATTTTCGGTGGCCTGTTCAATCATGGCCGGCTTAATGTCATTGAGTTTGGTAAATAAATATTCGGTTTTTTGTCCAGAGTCATCTCCGCCAAAGGCAATGCCTTTTTTACCCAAAGCCACCAAGCGACTTTGTGCAGCACGTACCGCATCTATTTTGTGGGTATATACGGTTATGTTTTGATGTGCGGTATAGCGTAGCGCGACATTTTCATTGCCGCCATATTGCTGGGCATATTTATCGGTTATGCTTGGCGCAGCCGAGGTGATTTCCTCAGCAGTAAACCCTTCACTTTTTAAAAATGCCTGAATTTGCTGGGTATTTATTTCCATGGTGTCGTACAACTGCGTCAGGTCTTGGCTGGCAGCGCTAAAGCGAATCGGCCACACCGCAACGTCGGCTTTGACTTCGCGTTCAGACAAACCTTTGACCGAAACAATGCGTTCATATTGTTTAATTTTCAGTGCGCTATTACCTAATATCCATCCTGCAACAATCATCCCCAAGCAAATGAATACACCTAAAATAAGGGCGGGTTTGAGCTGATTCATCGGACTAAACTCCTTTTAAACATTATTATAATTTAGATTTTTCCGTTTTTATAAGTACTACAAACGCCTGAAAATATTGATTAAATTATTGTGGTATAGCACGTTTACTTTGTAGTTGAATTTTTAAAATGGTGGGGTAGTTTTTAACTTTTACCCATAAAGTATATAGCCATTAAAGGCACTAAATTAAACATTAAAATACCCACTTTATAGACCGCCATTCCCCCATAATGAATTGCATCGAAGGTCGCATCTGACAGATGGAACCATTTTCCATGGACTTGCTTAATCCAGTCACGGGCAAAAATAAAGGCCAAAAACCAAAGCATTAAAATGATGTAATTGATCAGTACTGAGGAAAGTAAAAAACGAAACCAAAAATCGAGATTCATACTGATTCTCTACGCGGTAGCTTGTGATTTCTAAAATAACAGATTTAATATGCTGAAACGAGTAGATGATGTGTATCTACACCTTATGGTTTCTAATTTATTTTAAGATTATGATTTTTAATTCATTTTTATATTTTTATTATTTTTTATTCGGTAGATAATTTTTGAGGGTGTTAGGGAAAACATAATGTTTAACTTCAACAATTATAGCTTTGTAAGCGATAACCTTATGCCTATAAACTCGTGATCTATAGCGTCCTAAGCCGAATCGAGACCTTTTGGGTAAGTACTACACTCACGTTATACGCAACTGGTAGCAATCTACTCTTTTCGATCCCCGTCACACCCTTGAGATATAATTTACCAAGTTAGGCTCGGGATTATTTCCCTAAGAAAAGCCAATTTAAATATTTTTTGGAAATTATTTTCTTAAAAATTAATATTTACGGAATATTTAATCAAAACAGCATTAATTACCGCTTTTTATTGCGATTTATTGATATTTTTAGATAATTTTTACTTTCCAGATTTACTTTTTTGATGTTAAGTAGTTGGCAGAATCTTGGCTTTAACTTTATGTTGAGCAAAAGCTGCATATGAAAATATGAAGGTTCTCATATGCATGAAAATGACCGTTAAGAATTAAAGAACGTGTTTTGCACTGCACCGGCAATCAACCACCATGCACTGATCGCGACCATGCCACACATGATATTGGCCAGTATTTTATTGATTTTGCTGAGCTCGGAATTATAGATTTTCAAGTTAACCAGATAAGCCAGTCCGCCCAATCCACCGCCAATCAAGCCGCCAAATAGCACCAAAATAAAAGGCCAACCTGCAATTAAGTGTACATATTTCGGTGTTTTTTCAATTTTCATTATTTCGCTGGTGTGTTCCATTTTAATTTCTCCTTCTGCTTTTTAAATGTATCTAGCCCTTTGATAGGAGCACAAACCCTTAAAGAGATGCTCGCAACTTGGGATAATTTATTAAGCAATATTTAAGCCATGAAATGTTCGTTGTGCTATTTCACATAAAGGTGGTAAACATTTTTATTAATATAGGCATTTAAACCATCGCCATACTGTGCCAGTTGTTTCATGTTCTCGACATGCTGATAGCCGGCACTGGCATAACTATAAGTATAAATTTTTGATTTTTTCTTGAATTGAACCCGAATAAACTCATTGCCAATTTCATAGTTGGCAACACCTGAGTCGTGATTGAGATCTAGATAATGTTCCAAGTGAATAGTCCTGAAAACCATGAATTGCTTGTTTTTATATGGGGATAATTTGATTATTTTTCAAACAAGCATTGAGTGTAACCGCTATGCTTAAGTAATAAAAAAGCCCTATCGTGTAATAGGGCTTTTGTTCAAAACAGAGGGTAACTGTTTTTATATGTGCTGCTTAGGCAATTTTGTTGTTAAATATATTGCCAAGGCATTTGGTACACGGGGGTAAACGATCTGTACCAATTTCTAAGTAAGTGCGTTTTCCGCACTGAACACAAAAATAGAAGCCTGTTCCGGGTTTTTCGCCAGCAGTAACCATTTTTGTTCTCCATGGGTTTTAGAAATGGTAGAACCAGTATATCCCTCTTATGATGAATGTCTATTGTCCATTTCGACAGGTGATGGTGGCGTTTGGGCGAACAATTTATCCACTTTGATCATTATTAAAATAATTGGCAAATCTAAAGTCAAAGACTTAATCAAAATTAAGCCGCGCAATAAATCATTGGAATAACATTTACATCTTTTGCAGCATGTGCAAAGGAGGATAATATCCATAATAACTGAACAATATTCCCCCTAACTTTTTGCCCATTTTTCAATTTATTAAATTCTGCTGTGATTGCAGTCTTTGAAATAAAGCTACAACTTAAAATACATTTTCTATGTAGTTTATGATCTCTAAATAATGAATCTATATCTGTATCAAAATTTGGCGTAGATTTACGAATTCTAGCAATTTGAGTTTGAACACCTTTCCCACACTTATAGTGATTTGCTAAAGATAGGGTGACTTTCTGGTTGATCTGATTTTTTGAAAAAAACATGTTCCCTAAATTTTTTATGCCTTGACCGACTACATCATGTAAGTTACTTGCTGATGTTGAAACATTTCCATGTTTTGAATGGATAAAACTAATACTTGGATCGGTTAAATTTAAAGTAATATGATCCGCCCATTCATCACCTAGATCATCACAAAAAATATAATCATCGTTGGCATGTGTTTTTTCAACAAATCCAAACATGGAATCGTTATCAAAGGCTATCTGATTATTTATAAAAGCCCCTTTCTCTGATAGAACTTTTTCAATGTTAATCTGCGGGTGAAGTATTTCAAGAATACTTTCAATTTCAGCAACTCCAGAAACATCCTCAAAGCAGTTATCCATAAAATACATATATTTTGGATCATCAAAAGTTATACTAAACAATCCATGTTTATTGATATACCCCATAAAACTTTCTAATTTATTATTTTCTTCAACTTTTATCTTTCTCAATAGATTTGATGAAATTGATAATGTTTTTTTATTCTTTTTAATTTTTGATGAACTTTTATAACCAACCAAGTCTAAATTTGAATCTATTTCGTAAACTTTTCCAAGTTCTAAAATAAGTTTTGCTTGAATTCTATCCGTAATATTTATAATTTTCTTAGATCGCTTTTTTTTACCATTCAAAACTTCTTTCTTAATTAACTCATATTTTAATTGTAAAGATCCATCCAAAATTTTGTCTTCTATTGAAGATATATCAATTAACAATGCACTAGGCTTACTAATCATTAGAACATCTTTTAGTAATACTTTTTTAGCAAATAAATTTAAAAAATCATTTTGATTAGCTGTTGTAAGTAAATTAATTTGAGTATCTGCCCAATTAACGATGTCATTGATAGATTGTCTAGCAGATGATTCAACAACTCGTCCCGTACCAGAAATTGATTTAGTATTACCACCTTCTCTTACTTTAAAATGAGATGGGATTGAACGACCTGCTGCATGTGTTGATAATGTTCCAATAAGATTTCCTGATTCATACGAGCGACTTCGAATTGCCTTATCGGAAACTGTCATATTTCGTAATGACATTTTTTGAAATTCAGCATCATTCCTTAATAACTTACTCAAATCAGACACTTGAATTAAATCAAATTTTTCTTTTAAAACTTGTAAGAAACTAGAACAACTTTTACTAAGTACAACTAAATAATTACTTAATTCAATTATGATAATAAAAGCATAAATTCGATCTTCAAAATTATCATCATCTAAAAAATATACAGGCCTAACGGTGGGAAAAACTTTAATTGAAACTTTGTAATCAACATTTAAATTTGTTGATTCTGAATACCTAAAATTATCAATAATAAAATTTGTACCTGCTTCTTTATTTTCAACAGCTTCATCTAATATTTCAGAAATAGCATTATCATCAATTGGAGCAACAGTTTTGAAAAATAGTACGTTTTTTGTTAGCTCTAATCTTTCAGGCATATCAGCCCCCAGCAAATAAGTTGTATAAAAAACACCCTATTAAAAAATAGAGTGTTTTTTATGCAAAATCAATAACTTTTAGAACAATCTACTAAGCGAATTGCCCTTCCAAGAAGTCCTGTGCAAAGCGTTGCAATACACCGCCCGCTTCATACACATGTACTTCTTCTTCGGTATCTAAACGGCAGGTCACCGGCACTTCAACAATTTGGTTTTTACCATCATCCGTTGCGCGCTCAATGACTAAAGTTAAAGTCGAACGTGGCGCAATGTTACCAATCACGCTATACAGCTCAGTACCATCCAGCTTTAATGTTTTTCGGTCTGTACCCGGTTTAAACTCAAGCGGCAATACCCCCATGCCGACCAGATTGGTACGGTGAATACGCTCAAAACCTTCTGCTACAATCGCTTCCACACCGGCAAGACGCACACCTTTCGCAGCCCAGTCACGACTAGAACCCTGACCATAATCCTTCCCTGCAATGACAATCAAAGGCTGTTTGCGGTTCATGTAGGTTTCAATCGCTTCCCACATACGCATTACTTCGCCTTCCGGCTCTACACGCGCTTTCGAACCTTGCTTAATCGTGCCGTCGGAACGAACCACCATTTCATTAAACAGTTTCGGATTTGCCAACGTGGCACGCTGCGCAGTCAAGTGATCACCGCGGTGAGTTGCATAAGAGTTAAAGTCTTCTTCAGGCACGCCCATTTTCGCCAGATATTCACCAGATGCACTGTCCAGCACAATCGCATTTGAAGGAGATAAATGGTCGGTGGTAATGTTGTCACCCAAAATTGCCAGCGGACGCATATTGCTTAAAGTACGCGGTGCAGCCAATGCCCCTTCCCAATAGGGTGGACGGCGAATATAAGTACTTTGCGGACGCCAATCATATAGCGGACTGACCGATTTTACTCGCTCGCCCAAATCAAACATTGGAATGTAGACTTGACGGAACTGTTCAGGCTTAACAGACTTTTGCACCAAAGCATCAATTTCAGCATCAGATGGCCAGATGTCTTTCAAGTAAATTGGATTGCCGTCTTTATCGTTGCCAAGCGAATCTTTTTCGATGTCAAAACGAATGGTACCGGCAATGGCATAAGCAACCACAAGCGGCGGCGATGCCAAAAATGCCTGTTTTGCATAAGGATGGATACGGCCATCAAAGTTACGGTTACCCGATAACACCGCAGTTGCATACAGGTCACGGTCAATAATTTCTTGCTGGATTTTTGGATCTAGCGCACCCGACATACCGTTACAGGTGGTGCAGGCATAAGCCACGATCCCAAAACCGAGTTTTTCCAAATCGTGCAATACGCCTGCTTCTTCAAGGTAAAGCGCTGCCGTTTTAGAACCCGGTGCAAATGATGATTTCACCCATGGTTTACGGGTTAAACCCAACTCATTGGCTTTACGTGCAAGCAAACCCGCGGCAACGGTATTACGTGGGTTTGAAGTATTGGTACACGACGTAATGGCAGCAATGATCACCGCACCATCCGGCATTAAACCATCGGTACGCTGTTCAACCACGCCGGCAATGCCTTTTTCTTTTAAGTCACTTGTCGATACACGTGCATGCGGATTGGATGGCCCGGCAATATTACGGGTCACAGTCGACAAATCGAAACGCAGTACACGCGGATATTCCGCCTGCTTCATCTCGGATGACCAAAGCCCGATTTCTTTGGCATAGGTTTCAACCAGTTTCACTTGCTCGGCTTCACGACCAGTTAAAGTCAGATAATCAATGGTGTTCTGGTCGATGTAGAACATGGCAGCCGTTGCGCCATATTCAGGGGTCATGTTGGAAATCGTGGCACGATCTCCTACCGACATGCTGTCCGCACCTTCACCGAAGAATTCTAAATATGCACCCACAACACGTTCTTTACGCAAGAATTCAGTGAGTGCCAACACGATATCGGTTGCAGTAATGCCGGCTTGACGCTGTCCCACAAGCTCGACACCAATAATATCGGGTAGACGCATCCATGATGCACGGCCGAGCATGACATTCTCAGCTTCCAAGCCACCTACCCCAATCGAGATTACCCCGAGTGAATCGGTATGTGGCGTATGCGAGTCTGTACCCACACAGGTATCTGGATAAGCCACGCCATCACGGTTTTGAATCACCGGAGACATTTTCTCCAGGTTAATTTGATGCATGATGCCATTGCCCGCCGGAATCACATCGACATTTTCAAAGGCTGTTTTGGTCCATTCAATAAAGTGGAAACGGTCTTCATTACGGCGGTCTTCAATGGCACGGTTTTTATCGAAAGCATCAGGATCGGAACCGCCGAACTCCACGGCCAATGAATGGTCAACGATGAGCTGTGTCGGCACCACCGGATTGACTTTAGACGGGTCACCGCCCTGGTCGGCAATCGCATCACGTAAGCCCGCCAAGTCGACCAGTGCGGTCTGACCCAAGATGTCATGACAGACTACACGTGCCGGATACCAGGGAAAATCGTGATCTTGTTTGCGTTGAATAAGTTGTTTTAATGACTGCTCTAAAATGGCTGGGTCACAACGGCGTACCAACTGTTCTGCAAGTACTTTAGAGGTATAAGGAAGTTTGGCATATGCGCCTGGGTGGATATCTTCTACGGCTTGACGCACGTCAAAATATTCGAGCTGGGTGCCTTGCAGTGGTTTACGGTAGTTGTTGTTCATAGCTTACCTGCCTCTTAAATCATTTTTTTACTGCGTAATTGTTGTTGACGAGTCACACGGGTTTGTTAGCATTGTACGCTGTGAAAAAGCCATTTCCCAAATCATATATATTTCAAAAACTTAAGTTTAAAATGAACACTTTTGAAATATTTAGTTGCATAAAATTTAGAATATTTGCCCTAAATGTGCTTTTTTTTGCAAAATAGCGGAAAATACCGCTAATTCTTTAGTATTAGATCCAGTATTGGTGGACAATAAATGAGCAATCTAGCTTTCTCCTTATACACGCTAAACGGTGTAGATGCGCAAAAATTTCTTCAAGGTCAAGTAACTTTAAATGCCGAAGCCTTAGCAGAAAACCTAACTCGCTATACAGCCATCTGTAGTTTAAAAGGTCGTATTCAGTTTGGTTTATGGCTGAAAAAAATTAATCCGGAAAGTTTTGAAATTGTTGTGACTGCCGATCAAGCCGAAGAGTTTGCCCAGCATATTAAAAAGTTTGGTGCATTTTCCAAAATGAAACTGGAACAAGTCGGTCCAGTGTTCCCTACTCTAAATGGCGATACTACCGATTTTTCTGCGGCTAAAACCGATATTGCAGCGTGGCAACTTCAAGCCATTGAAGCCGGTCAAGCTTGGATTGAAGCAGCAACGGCGCATGAGTTCCAACCGCAAGAGCTACGTTTACACCAACGTGAAGGCGTGCATTACGACAAGGGCTGTTATATTGGTCAGGAAATTATTGCGCGCCTGTGGTTTAAAGCCAAGCCGAAAAGCTGGTTACACCTAGTTCAAGGCGCAGGTGCGACACCAGCTTTGGCAACAAAGTTAAATAATGATGTCGAAGTGGTAAACAGCATTGCGATTGATGGCGGTTATAAAGCTTTAGTGGTCGCTAAACCTGCAGCACTTGAAGAACTAGGCTTAGCCGTTTTAGATTTGCCAGAAGCGTTAAAAGGCGACGTGGCACGTCCACAATAATATTCAATTTTATACACCCCATTAAAAAAGCCTCCCAAATCGGAGGCTTTTTTAAATCATAAATTAAAATCGTGAAAAAGTTTGTTCATATCTTTAATGACATACTCTTTAAAATGGTAGGCACGCGCATGTTTTGCATCAATACGCGCCGTCTTTCCCTCATACTCAAAGATATAAACCCGGTCTTCTTTGCTCACCAAAAAGTTTTTGCCTAATCTCATTAACAAGGCGTCAAATTTGTCTTCATCTGGAATAGTTTCATCCAGATTAATCTGATCATAAGCCCGTTTAATCGCGTTGATGAACATTCATATACTCACAATTTTATTCAACTGCGATTTAAACAAACATTGAGAAAAAAGCAAAGTGAAGTTGCCTTCTCTAAACCTTTTTATGTCATAAAATTTCAACTCTAGCAAAATGATTCATGTTAAAACAGAAAAGCACTTAAGGCTGATTTAAGCTACTCATTATTTACTTAAGTACGTGCTATGCGAATAGCAAAAAATTTTGTTGCAATACACAAATCATATATTTACATTCACATAATTAAACTTATGATGTTGTATTGAGTCTTCCACATACATTCTTAAACACATAAATGGAATTATGTGATTGTTTATAAAAAGGTTATTAAACTATGAAAAAAATTATACTTGCCAGCATCATCGCCCTGTCTTCACATCTTGCAATGGCAGAGATGGCTACAAACTCTGTTGATCCTGCATTTGCTAAAATTGAAACATTAATCAAATCCAATAATATGAAGGATGCTTACCAAGAACTGGATAAGTTGGCCAAAACGGGCAATGCTCAAGCCATTTATAACTTAGGCTATCTGACTCAAACCGGCCAAGGTACAGCCAAAGATGAGAAAAAAGCCATCAAGCTGTATGAAGAGGCGGCAAGCAAAGGCTACCCTGTTGCCAACTATGTCTTAGGTAAAAATTACATGGGGGGAACTTTAGGTCTTAAACAAGACACCAAAAAAGCCAAACAGTATTTAGAAAAAGCATCGAGCCAAGGTTTTTCTGATGCAACTGTCGATTTAGCAGTTTTACTTTTTGCTGAAGGCACACCGGCTTCAGATAAACTGGCCTTGCAAAAATTAGATCCTTTAATTAAAAAAGATAACTATCAAGCGATTCATGCCAAAGCCTTATATGACATTAGTCAGGGTTTTAAAAATAAAAATGAAGCACCCATTAAACAAGGTTTAAAAAGCATTCAAGAATTGGCGCAAAAAGGCTATATTCCAGCCTTGATGGCGGTGGGCAATATGTTCGCGAATGGCAACATTGTTCCGCAAAACCTGCCTGAAGCGAAAAAGATTTTCTCTACCCTGGCAAAAGAAAATATACCGCAAGCCAAAGAATCTTTAGCTGTAGTAGATAAAATGATGGCTGAACAAGCGAAAACTCCAGCAAAAACTGAAAAGAAAAGTTAAATTTTCTTCAATAAAAAAGCCCCGAACTCGGGGCTTTTTTATTGCCGTCATCATTTACCACCAAATTGCAATTAGACCACTCAGCAGCATAAAACCCAATATTGTACTTAACATTAGAGCGCTGAGTGCTTTATCACCCAGTCCATAGTTCTGCCCCAGAATACCGAACGCAATCGGCATGGGTAGCGCAGCAAGCAATGTGCCGGCATATAACATTTCCTGACTGACATTGGGCAAAATACTCAATAAGACAAATATAGTCAGTGGCATCAGTACAATTTTTATTAGCACCAAAGTCATGCTTTGTAAATCTACAGCTTTTAAACTCATTCCAACCAGACTTCCCCCAATGACGAATAAAGCAATCGGAGATGCGGTTTTGCCTAACATCTCTAAAGCCTGAACAATCGAAGATGGAAGTTGGATTTTCAAGATTACACACAACATGCCAAACACGATAGACAGAATAACCGGATTTTTAATGACATTGTATAAGGTCTGCTTGAGCAACTGAGATTTCGCCCGATGTTGATGAATACCTGCTTCGGCAATAATCAGGGTCAAAGTCATAATCAGTAGGTTTTCAATAATCAGGGTCAAGGAAAGATAAATTGCGGCATGCTGTCCAATCAACATCATCAATATGGCTGTACCAATAAACCCGGTATTGGACATGGATGCACCCATAGACAATACGCCAGATTCGGTCAAACGACATTGAAAATATTGACGATACAACAAAAATGCACAGGCAAAAACAAGCAGTGACCCCCCGCCATAAGCGATGAAATAACTGGGATGCCAAATTTCATCAAAACGCTTACTCGCTAAGGCTTGCAATAAAAATGCCGGCAAGGATATTTTAAAAACAAACTGGCTTAAACCTTTGATATGCTCGGCTAAAATAAATTCAAATTTTACGCAGATAAATCCCAACAGAAGCAGCAGGCAAATCGGTAAAATTACACTTAAAACCACAACTGCTCCTTGTTGTTAAATCAACTTACTTCAGCTCAATCACTGCGATTTGAGCCGTTCAATTTTGGTTTTGAAAAGGCTTAAACAGTGATTTCAAACCATGCGGCTGACAGCGCAAATATTGCGGTGAAATTTCAATTTGTTCATCCAATGTTGCAGCAGCATGCCAAGGCCAACGCGGATCATAAAGCATGGCACGTGCAAGACCAATGGCATCTGCTTGTCCTGTTTGCAAGATATGTTCAGCTTGCTGCGCTTCAGTAATCAGCCCTACTGCAATGACCGGAATATGCACCACTTTCTTTATTGCATCCGCAAAAGGCACCTGATAATTGGCACCAATTTGAATCTGTTGCTTTGCATGCAAGCCGCCACTAGATACGTGAATATAAACTGCACCCAGCTGCTCTAGAGCTTTGGATAAACCAACCGAAGATTCAATATCCCAACTGTCTTTTCCATCGATCCAATCGGTCGCTGAAATACGTACCCCGACTGGATAACCTGCAGGTACTGCATTTTTTATCGCCTGCAATACTTCAAGCGTCAAGCGAATCCGGTTTTCAAAACTGCCGCCATACTCATCTTCACGTGTATTAGACAGTGGCGACATAAACTGATGCAGTAAATAACCATGTGCGGCATGGACTTCAATCAGGTCAAATCCTGCATCTACGGCGCGCACGGCTGCATCAGCAAAGTCCTGAATCACTTTCTGAATTTCATCTTTACTCAGCGCATGCGGTGGGTAATCAGTGGAGTTAAATGGCAAATCACTGGCAGAAACAGTTTGCCAGCCATGGGCTTCTTCTGGTTTGAATTGATCTTTTCCAGTCCAGGGTTTATCAGTAGAGGCTTTACGGCCTGCATGCGCCAATTGAATACCAAAAGGCATAGGAGATAAAGATTTCACTTTAGCCAAGAGCGCTTTCATTTGAGCACGTTGCAAATCATTCCAAAGCCCTAAATCCGCATAACTGATCCGCCCTTCAGGCTGAACCGCAGTGGCTTCAATAATGCATAAACCTGCACCCGACAAGGCATAGTTCGCCCATTGCTGTTCGTGCCAATAAGTCACTTCCCCTTGTTCAGTCGCTGAATACTGACACATGGGTGCAATCACGATTTTATTGTTGAGTTTTAATGTTCCAAACTGAATAGTTTCAAATAATAAAGCCACTCTTTCTCTCCTTAAAATGCTTTAGTGACACTTAAACCTGCGCTCCAGTTCGCACCATCGGCAGGTTCAAAGAAACGACCATTGCCGTCATTGACAATGACTGAGCCTACATACTCTTTATCAAATAAATTATCGACCCGGGCAAAAGTGCGCACTTTCCAGTCTGCATTTTTCCAGACATAGCCAACATTGGCACTGGTTACGCTATAGCTTGGTGCAGCATCAGAATTGATGTCATCGACATATAATTTGTCAATATAGCGAACATCTACGCCTGCGTTAAAGCCAGTTTCAGGCTGCCAGCCTAAAGATGCAAAAGCCTGATTTTTAGCTACACCCGGAATGTAATTGCCTTTCGCTACGACCTTTGCAGGGTCAGTATTTGGGATATCGGCATCAAAAGTTGCATCGACAAAACTGTAACTCGCTTGAGCAGTCAGATCACGCCATAGCTTTTTATTCCATGAGAGTTCCATACCTTGTCTTAGCGTTTTATCGGCATTGCGGAAAGTATTCCGTCCATTGTTCGATTCAGCTGAAACAATGTCGTTGTGCGTTTCACTTTGGAAAATAGCAGCAGTAAAATTACCGAAGCGATTTTGAGATTTTAAGCCCAGTTCATAGTTGTCACTGGTCGCAGGGTTTAAGTCAAAGTTAATCCCGGAAGTTCCCACTGTTGGATAGGCCATTTCGGTAAAAGTCGGCGTTTCAAAACCTTTGGCATAACTGATATAGGTCGAAAATTCTGGAGTAATGTTCCAGCTCAATGCAGCTGAAGGTAACAGCTTTTTATAGTCTTTTTTACCGCTGTCGTCACCATTATTTGTGACAATGTAATGGTCTTTAGATTTGTAATGGACATTGCTATAACGTAGCCCTGTATCTAACGTCCAATTGGGTAAAAAGTTCCATGATGCTTGAAGATAGGGATCTAAATTCCACAGCGTATTAGTCTCATCACGGCGTAAATCCCCCTTGATGCCATATTGTGGCTGATTATTTACCAATACAAAGTTTTCATAACCTTGACGATCTTCATCCATAAAATCAACTGCTAAACCCGCAGTAAATCGAGTATTCGGTAATAGATCTTTACCTATCCAACGTAAATCAGTTCCATAGAAATTACGGCTAAAATCAATGACTCCACCTGCTTGACGTGGGTTTACTTGTGTTGAACTTGGGATAGATTGATATTGCACCACCTCACGTTGACCGTAATAAGCCATACCGTATATTTCATGCTGATCATTAATCGGTTTCGACCAGGTTAAACCCGTCTGGGTCTGATTGATTTCTTTACGTACATCAAACTGTTTTAAGAATGGGACTTGTTGTTTCGGATTTTCTTTCCATTGCTTACGCGTTAAACCTTGCGGATCATCCGCATTAATATCCACATGATTGACAATCCAGTTCAGTTTAGAACCATCGTCTAAATCCCAAGTCAGTTTGGCATTGCTTAATACTTTTTTGGCAGCACTATGCTCACGATAACCATCGGTATCAAAATAAGAAGAGCTTACGACATAACTTGGTTCATTAGTTTTGTCTGCCCCCCCTTGCAAGACAATATCCGCACGACCTTTATTATGACTCCCGCCTGAGTAGCCTAACTCGATAGAATCACGGCCCTCACCTTGTTGAGTGGTGGTTAAAATTGTCCCACCCGAAGAGTTACCGTAAAGCGATGAAAATGGTCCACCCAAAACTTCAATATGATCCAAGCTGCTTAAATCAATATTCGAGGTTTGTCCCTGACCATCAGGCATGGTTGCCGGAATACCATCCACATATAAACGTATGCCACGCACCCCAAAAGTTGAGCGCGCACCAAAGCCACGCATCGAGATTTGTAAATCCTGGGCGTAATTTTCACGGTTATTCAGTTGTAAGCCGGGAACCCCTTTTAAGGTTTCAGAGAGATTGACCCCGAGATTATTTTGATTGTTATTTTGGTCGATTCGATATACCGAAGCCGGGGTTTGCAACCAGTCAGTATCGGTACGTGTCGCTTCAATTTTTAAGGTAGGCAACAAAACAGGTTCAGTTGAGGAAGCTGTTTCAGCATAGAGGTTTTGGCAGATACATACCGTCAGGCAAAGTAAAGTCATATTGATGGGCATCACGTGATATTTACCTTGCATGAGGGACTCTCTATGTCATATTAAAATACTACTTTAGAGCTTAAACCAAGTACCAAGGCATCGTCTACGTTATTTGTAGCCCCTGGGTTAATAACATACTGAATATTCCCACCAAGCATTAACCACTTGGTTGGGTAATAACTATAATTCAATTCAACATTGCATTCAGCAGTGGCATTAAAGGCAGGATTAGGGATACGGTCATTCATATGTACACGGTTTATCGCCAGACCTAAAATGTCATTGGGTTGAGAATCAAGCAGCAAGTTCAGTACCTTTACCGTTCCAGTCACCTAACTGATCCTCACCATTTAGGCCAAATGCTTCAGCGGCTTGAGTGTGGGTCATATATAGCCACCATCATCAAAGTGGATAAATGAACTAGACTAAATTTTTTCATAAGGAAAACCCCAGCAACAGGCTACAATTCAAATAAATTTTAAATATTGTGTGAAAATTACATAATTTTTAAATCTTCATTTCATCATTTCTTTATTATACAAAAAACAAAAAGCTATACATAAAGTAAAATAAATTAATATTTTTCAATAAATTAAGAAAAAGCTAAAATTTAAAAAATAGTTATCTATATTAAAAATGGAATTTAAAATTAAACTCATAGATATATGTTTAATCAATTTAAAAGACCGATCTCTAGAAGATAAATCGCAAATTTAACAGGCTGCAATTCAAAATAAAAACTTGCATTCATTGCTTTGCAACCCGATATTAGCTTTATCTACTCACACTAGAATCCAACATGCCTGAATTACCAGAAGTCGAAACCACCAAAACCAGTTTATTGCCTTTAATTGATCAAAAAGTGAATTCTATTCAAGTCCGTGAATCACGTTTACGTTGGCCTATCCCGAACGATATTCAAAAACTGCAGGGACAAAAATTAGTTAGGCTAACCCGACGTTCTAAATATATTTTGGCGGAGTTTGAGCAAGATAGCATGTTATGGCATTTAGGCATGTCGGGCAGTTTTCGCCTGTGTGATGCCAACACAGAATTGCGCAAGCATGATCACTTGATTATTCAGTTTGAAGATGTAGAACTGCGTTATCACGATCCGCGTCGTTTCGGCTGTATTTTATGGTTGGACCCCCATTCGCAAAGCAAACTGATTGATACTTTAGGCCCTGAACCTTTAAGTGAGGCCTTTAATGCGGATTATTTAGCGGAAAAATTTAAAAAGAAAAATGTCGCTGCCAAAGTGGCGATTATGGATAATCATATAGTGGTCGGTGTTGGAAATATCTATGCCACCGAAAGCCTGTTCAACTTGGGCATTCATCCTGCTCAACCTGCATCAAGCTTAACCCGTCTACAAATTGAAAAACTGGTTATCGAAGTTAAACGAATTTTAAAACAGGCCATTGATTTGGGCGGTTCTACTCTACGCGACTATACCAATGCCATGGGCGAAAATGGCTATTTCCAGCAAACTCTATTGGCTTATGGCCGTGCTGGTGAAATGTGCGTGAACTGTGAAACCACTTTAGAAAATTTAAAGCTTGGACAACGTGCCAGTGTATTTTGTCCGCAGTGTCAGCCTTTAAAAAAAGTTAAAATAGCGACCAAGACTCCATTTAAAGGGAATAAAGCATGAAATCTGCCATCGTCCGTCATATTTTAGTCAAAGACAAAGAACTGGCTGAACAGCTGAAAAAGAAAATTAAAGCCGATGCAGATTTTGCCAAACTTGCCAAACAGCATTCCACTTGTCCGTCGGGTAAAAAAGGCGGTGAACTTGGCGAGATTAAAAAAGGGCAATTGGTCGGCCCGATTGATAAAGCGGTATTTACCCTTCCTGAGCGTGAATTGCATGGCCCAATCAAGAGTCAGTTTGGCTGGCATTTACTCGAAATTAAGTTTCGGATGGATTAAATGTTCCATTGAGCTGGGTCAAATAAAAAATCAATTCGATGAGTCGATGTTTCTTAATGCCCGCACGTTGCCTAATATTTTGCTTGCCGACCCAACATGTCTTAAAGCCTAATACGGCAGCAGGCAAAATATCAATATCGAGATCATTTCCCACCATCAAGCACTCTTGTGGGTGGATAACAAAGTCCTGACAAATATTTAAAAATGCGGCACTTTCTGGCTTTGCGACTTGTTTTTCTTGACTCATATAATAAGCATCAACCCCATGATCCAAAGCCAGCCTGCAGATTTTTTGAACTTGCCGCTGTGCTGGTTCATTGGTCAGTAAAATTAATTTCACATCTACACTTTGAAAATAATTCAGAACATCTTCTGCACCTGCACATAACCATGTGCAGTGCTGCACATTTTCCAGAAAACATTGATTCAATCTTGCAGCGAAGATTCATCATTTACTCCCCAGCTTTGTAATGGCCTTAAATAGCGAAGAAGACGATATTCCTTCACAGACAATTTTTGAACCCAAAAGGCTCGAAACAAGTCTTCGTCTAATTCTGAATAGATCCTCCAAAATTATTCTAGATTCAGCTATTTATAAAATATTTCATTGAGTTTATTTCGTGCAAGTTGTTGGGCTTAATCCCAGTTACGATCCCAGTCAAAGATAATTAATTTAATAGCTTGATTTGGCTGTTGCATCAACTTTATACATGATTTTTTTTCATCAAGTTAACCCATAAAAATCTTAGGCTTCTGCTCATTTAATTATAAATATTTTATTTTAAGCCATAAAAAACGGCACTCAAAGTACCGTTTTTCATATGAATAAACTTACAGCTGTGAACGTTTTTTTAATTCATCACGAATTTCGCGCAGCAATTCGATATCGGCTGGAGTTGTTGGTGTTTCCTCTACCGGGCCTTCCTGTTTACGCAAGCGATTCATGAATTTAACCAACAAGAACACGACCCAAGCCAAGATTAAGAAGTTAATCAAAATCGTTAAAAAGTTACCGTAAGTCAGTACATTTACACCGGCCTTAGTTAAGGCATCTAAAGATTGCAAATTATCGGGATTCTTTCCTAATACAAAGAATTTTTGCGTGAAATCGACTCCACCGCCCGTAATAACTGTAATTAAAGGCATAATAATGTCTTTAACCAATGAATCAATAATTTTACCAAAAGCGCCACCAATAATGACACCAATGGCTAAATCCATCATGTTACCTTTGAGGGCAAATTCTTTGAATTCCTGAACAATACTCATGCTTTTCTCCAGCTTATCTTTGATAGTATTCTTTATTAAGTAAAATATTTTGAGAACTGTATTGCACTGTAATGCATTTATCACAGCTTATAATTCCCTCTAATTTACTCGGAATTATTTGTGTTGAATATATTGAATTGCCAATTACAAACAAAAAAATGCTACCAATAAATTGATAGCATTTTTTTATAACAGTGCCCTATGTGAGCAAAATTATTTTAAATCTTATTTACCACGGTTACGCTTACGTTCGCCTTCAGTCAACCAACGTTTACGGATACGGATTGATTTAGGTGTTACTTCAACTAATTCGTCATCTTGAATGAATTCAAGCGCTTGTTCAAGCGTGTATTCAATTGCAGGAACTAATGTTAACGCTTCATCTGTACCAGATGCACGTACGTTAGTTAACTGTTTCGCTTTAGTCGGGTTCACAGCCATGTCGTCAGAACGTGAGTTAATACCTACGATCATACCTTCATAAACTTCTAACTGCGGACGAGCAAATAGACGACCACGGTCTTGCAGTGTGAACAATGCATAGCCCAAGCATACGCCTTGAACCATAGAAACCAACACACCATTTTGACGCTGCGCAACAGTACCTGGTTTAGCAGGACCATAATGCGAGAAGCTTGAAGTCATGATCCCTGTACCAGAAGTCATGGTTAGGTATTCCGAACGGAAACCAATCAAGCCACGTGAAGGAACAGTTGCTTCAATACGCATACGGCCTTTGCCGTCTACTTCCATATTGGTCATTTCGCCCTTACGGAAGCCCATTTGTTCCATAACGAAACCTTGGTGCTGTTCTTCAACATCAAAAGTTACGTTTTCAAACGGTTCTTGCATTTGACCATCAACTTCTTTCATGATCACTTGCGGACGAGAAACACCCATCTCGAAGCCTTCACGACGCATGTTTTCGATCAATACAGAAAGGTGAAGTTCACCACGACCAGAGACTTTAAAACGGTCTGGACTTTCAGTATCTTCAACACGAAGTGCTACGTTGTGAATCAATTCACGGTCTAGACGTTCACGAATGTTACGTGAAGTTACAAATTTACCTTCACGACCAGCAAACGGAGAGTTGTTTACTTGGAATGTCATCGAAACTGTAGGTTCATCTACAGACAATGGTGGTAAAGCTTCAACTGCTTTCGGATCACAAATCGTGTCAGAAATATTCAGCGCATCGATACCTGTTACACAAACGATATCGCCTGCATTTGCTTCATCGATGTCAATACGCTCAAGACCATGGTAACCCATGATTTTTAAGATACGGCCGTTACGGGTCTTACCTTCTTTATCAATGACAGTCACTTGAGTGTTTAATTTCACTGAACCGCGTTGAATACGACCAATCCCGATTACACCTACGAAACTGTTGTAGTCTAGAGATGAAATCTGCATTTGGAATGGACCATCAACGTCAACTGCTGGTGGTTCAACGATGTCTACGATCGTTTGGAACAACGGGGTCATGTCTTCAGCAAGTTCTTCTGGAGAAGGACCAGCAACACCACGAAGGCCTGAAGCATAAACGATTGGGAAGTCTAACTGTTCGTCAGTAGCACCCAAATTATCAAACAAGTCAAACACTTGGTCAATTACCCAGTCTGGACGCGCGCTTGGTTTATCAACCTTGTTGATAATTACGATTGGCTTCAAACCACGTGCGAACGCTTTTTGCGTTACGAAACGAGTTTGTGGCATTGGACCTTCTTGTGAGTCTACTAGAAGCAATACACAGTCAACCATAGACATTACACGTTCAACTTCACCACCGAAGTCAGCATGTCCCGGGGTGTCCACGATGTTAATGCGGTATTCAGTGTTCGTACGTGCATCAGTCCATTTAATTGCAGTGTTTTTTGCAAGAATGGTAATACCACGTTCGCTTTCAATAGCGCCTGAATCCATGACACGCTCGATCTCACCCGCGCGATCACCAAGAGCACCTGATTGTTGTAAAAGTTTATCTACAAGAGTGGTTTTACCATGATCGACGTGCGCAATAATGGCGATGTTACGGAGAGTTTTAATATCTGACATGTAAATTCGATGCATATTTAATTTGAGGGCAAATTATACAGAAAAATACAAACTTTTAGTAGTGACAGTTTATTGACAGTTACAAGTTTTTTTGACAAATCGGGCTTTTTTTCATTTGTAATGTCCTGTAACTCGATTAGAATAACGACAAATTGCTGCTGTACTTGTCTTACATGTCTGATTTAAATAACTCTCCCGAGCAACAAGATCGCCTTGATTTGGTCTATGGATTGAACGATCGTCCTAAACCCTTCATCGCTTTTTTAGCTGCACTGCAACATTTACTTGCAATTATTGTCCCGATTGTCACGCCCGGCTTGCTGATTTGTTTAGCCCTTGGTGTTTCAAAAGAAGACACCAATATGATTCTTTCGATGTCATTGGTGATCTCGGGGATTGCGACCTTTCTGCAATGTAAAAAAGTTGGTCCTTTTGGTGCTGGCTTGCTGATTGTTCAAGGCACTAGCTTTAACTTTATTGGTCCAATTATTGGTATCGGTTCAGCCATGGTCGCTGCCGGCACCCCGGTTGAAGCGGTAATGGCCTCTATTTTTGGTGTGGTGATTGCAGGCTCATTTATTGAAATGGGTGTTTCACGCATTTTACCTTGGGTGAAAAAACTCATTACCCCATTGGTGACAGGTATTGTTGTCCTGCTGATTGGCTTGACCTTAATTAAAGAAGGTCTAATCAGTATGGGGGGTGGTTATCAAGCCATGGGCGATAAAACCTTTGCCAATGCCGACAACCTGATCATGTCATGTACCGTACTGGCGGTTATTATTATCTTGAACCGTGTCCGTATTACCTGGGTAAAAAGCTCTGCAATTCTAATAGCTTTAATTATTGGTTATACACTTGCTGGCTTCATGGGACACCTTGATTTTTCAGCCTTAAAAGATGCACCGATTGTACAAATTCCGACCCCGATGCATTTTGGTTTAAGTTTCTCTTGGAGTTTATTTATTCCAATGGCATTCATTTATCTGGTGACGTCGCTAGAAGCGATTGGCGATATCACCGCGACTTCCAAGATTTCAAACCAACCGGTAGGTGGTCCGAAATGGATGGAACGTATTAAAGGTGGTGTACTGGTCAATGGGGCTAACTCTTTCTTGGCCGGTATTTTCAATACTTTCCCAAGTTCTGTATTTGCACAAAATAATGGTGTTATTCAACTGACTGGTGTTGCAAGCCGTTATGTCGGCCTCTGGATTGCTGCATTATTGGTGATTCTTGGCTTGTTTCCTGCGGTTTCCAGTGTCATCCAAGCTGTGCCTCAAGCTGTTCTAGGTGGTGCTGTTATGGTGATGTTTGGTGCTGTTGCAGCTTCGGGGATTAACATCCTTTCAGGTGTGCAACTTGACCGCCGTGCGTTATTGATTATTGCAATCTCGCTTGCCCTCGGTTTAGGTGTTGCACAAGTGCCACAAATTCTTGAACACCTCCCTGAATTAGTCCGTAATATCTTCAGTTCTGGTGTTGCGACAGGCGGTATTGCAGCATTGTTATTAAATATTATTCTTCCTGAGTCGAAGAAATAATTTCATTTCAGCATCAACTCTGCCCAGCATTGTCTGGGCAGAGTTTTTCAATGGCGAGATAAAAAATGGATCCAAGAAGTGAAGTTGTCATTCGACAGCATGAATATCTTTCAGGACGTGTATTGCTGGTTAATGCACCAACAGATGATTTACTTTCCAATTTAGAGAAAGACATCACTCCCTGTTTATGGACATGGGATTATAATGAACTTCAATACTTTCAGTCACAACAAGCCCATGTCCACTTTGGTGTCGATCTTCCTGAAGGCGATTTTGACCAAGCAATCATTTTTGTGCCCAAGTCGAAAGAATTACTCAACTATATTCTACACAATGTAGTTAGTCGCTTAAGTCTGGGGGCTTCTATCTTTCTAGTCGGCGAAAAGAAAGCCGGTGTTGAACGTGCAGCCAAGCAATTACAACCTTATGGTCAAGCACTAAAACTTGACAGCGCACGCCATTGCCAGATGTGGCAACTCACCATTGACGCTACAGTGACTGCAAAAGCTTTAGCAGATTGGGCGCAGCAATATACGGTCGCGACACCTAACGGTGATTTAACCATTTGTGCCCTTCCAGGGGTGTTTAGTCAAAATCGTCTAGATATCGGCACAGCCGTATTATTGCCTTTTTTATCAAAAGTGACTTCAGGTAAAATTGCCGACTTTGGTTGTGGTGCGGGCGTGATCAGTGCGTATTTAGCCAAACTGAATCCTAAAAATCGAATTTTTGCGATGGATGTTGATGCTTTTGCATTGGCTTCTACCCGCATGACCTTTGAAAAAAATGATCTTGCCCCAGAACAACTTGAAATTACCGCAGTGACAGGGATTGAGGAGGCTCCTCTCTTCTTGCATGCCATCGTCAGCAATCCTCCTTTCCATCAGGGCATCCAAACCGATTACAACGCCAGTGAAAGTTTATGTAAAACTTCACGACGTCATTTAAAATCGGGCGGCGAATTATGGATTGTGGCAAACCGCTTTCTGAATTATCCATTATTAATTGAACAGAATTTTGGTCAATGTACGACTAAAGCAGATCAACAAGGCTTTAAAGTACTGTTCGCCAAAATGCAAAAAAATGTTAAGGAAAAATGATGAGCGAAACAGAACAACCTCACCTACAGCGTAAGCTTGGTGCTCGCCATCTTAATATGATCGCCATTGGTGGTTCTATCGGTACCGGTTTATTTCTGGCTTCTGGTGCAACTATTGCCAATGCCGGTCCTGGTGGTGCATTACTTGCTTACTGTTTGATTGGAATCATGATTTATTTCTTGATGACCAGTCTGGGTGAGCTTGCGACCCACAACCCCACCTCAGGTGCATTTTTCACCTATGGGACTAAATATGTGGAAGGTGGCTTTGGTTTTGCCTTAGGCTGGAACTATTGGTACAACTGGGCCATTACCGTGGCTTTTGAACTGGTTGCAGTACAGTTTATTATGAAGTTCTGGTTTCCAGACATTCCTGGTTTCTACTGGAGTGCCATTTTCCTTGCCATTATTTTTGGTATTAATGCCCTAACTGTTAAAGGCTTTGGTGAAACTGAATTTTTATTCTCTCTCGTCAAAGTGATTGCGATTATTGTCTTTATCATCATTGGTATTGCCATGATTGCAAAAATCATGCTGACACCAAATATGATGACCTTCTCCAACTGGACCAAAGGCGATGCGCCTTTTGTTGGCGGCTTACAAGCCATGATTGGTGTTGCGATGATTGCCGGGTTCTCGTTCCAGGGAACAGAGATGGTCGGGGTTGCGGCAGGTGAATCTAAAGATCCTAAAAAGACCATTCCTGTTGCCATCAAGCAAATTTTCTGGCGTATTTTATTATTCTATGTGGTATGTATTTTCATTATAGGTACATTAGTTGCCTATGATGATCCGCGTCTTTTACAAGCCGCGGCAAGCGACAACATTACCCTTTCACCTTTTACCCTCTTGTATGAAAAAGCAGGTTTTGCTTTTGCTGCAGGTTTAATGAATGCGGTGATCCTGACTGCAATATTGTCTGCGGGCAACTCAGGTATGTATTCATCTACGCGTATGCTATTTGATATGGCACGTCAGGGCCGCGCACCGAAATGGTTTGCTAAACTCGACCCGCGTGGCGTACCAATGAATGCACTTTATGCCACCACTGCAATTGCTGCACTCTGCTTTTTAACGACATTTATTGGCCAACAACAAGTGTTTAACTGGCTGCTCAACATGTCAGGCATGTGTGGTTTTATTGTCTGGTTAGGCATTGCCATTTCACATTACCGTTTCCGTAAAGGTTATTTAGCACAAGGCTATAAACTTGAAGACTTAGCGTATACAGCCAAGTTCTTCCCTTTTGCTCCATGGTTTGCCTTCATTCTCTGCTCGATCATTATTCTAGGTCAGAACTATGAAGCGTTGACCGGTGGAAAAATTGATTGGTTAGGTTTGCTTTCAACCTATATCAGTATTCCATTATTTCTTGTGATCTGGCTCGGTTATAAATGGAAATATAAAACCAAACTAATTCCATATAAAGAAATGGATGTTCAGCCTGTAAACGTAGACCGTGAATAAGTTTCTACTTCAATAAAAAACAGCCTTCGGGCTGTTTTTTATTTTTATAATACTGAGTTATCTGCCAAAAATTGTTTTAAAGCAAAACTAACTTCATTCTTATGAGTCGTACACAAACCATGTGATGCTCCTTTAATTTGCTCTTCTACGCCCTGCTTTAAAAGCTTTACCGCCTGCTGGCTACAAATTTCTGGAGGTACAATTTCATCTGCCGTTCCATACAGCACCAAAGTCGGCACAGCAATTTTTTTTAAATCTTCACGTAAATCTGTTTCCGAAAAAGCCTCTATACAATCGTAATGTGCTTTGATTGAACCCTGCATCGCGATACGCCAAAAATTTTGCACTACACCTTCAGATTTTTTATTGAGTAATTTGTCGTAACCATAAAACTTCTTAGCAAAATCCAGATAAAAATCAGCTCTGTTATCCAATAAATTTGCACGCATTTCATCAAATACTTCTGGATCAACTCCGTCTGGATGATCATCTCGCTTAATCATTAACGGAGTCACAGCAGCAATCAATGCAAGCTTAGTGACCTTTTGCTGTCCATATTTTGCCGTATAACGGGTGACGACTGCCCCACCGATAGAATGTCCGACTAAAGCAAAATGATCTAAATTCAAATGTTCAACCAACTGATGTAAATCTTTTGCATATTGATCAATACTATGCCCAGCCCAAGGTTGACTTGACCGCCCATGTCCACGCCGATCAAATGCAATGACTCGATAGCCATGCTCAGCTAAAAACAACATTTGATCTTCAAAAGCATCACTCGATAAAGGCCATCCATGTGAAAAGACAACCACAGTACCGCCCCCCCAATCTTTATAATAAATTGAGGTGCCATCTTCAGTCGTTAATATCTGGGTCATTTTTATACCCTCTTTTTATTGTATAGGGGTATTTATTAGAACAAGATAAAAATAAAACAATGTATTAAACAAGTTATGCATATGTAGCAGATATAAAAAAGCAGCCCTAAGGCTGCTTTTTTATATTAGATCAATAATTAATTATTGAGCTTGAGTAGGTTCTGCAACAACTGTACGGCTACCAGAAATAGTCGCGAATACACGACGGTTCATAGCACGGCCTTCTTTAGTGTTGTTGTCAGCAATCGGTTGATCCCAAGCAAAACCTTGAGTAGACAAACGAGCTGGATCTACATTGTATTCATTAACAAGTGAGGATTTAACAGAGTTAGCACGAGCTAGAGATAAACGTTCGTTCAATGCACGTGGACCAGTGTTATCTGTATGGCCTTCGATGCGAGCAGTAGCGTTTGGATATTCAACTAACTTCTCAGCAACCTTAGCGATTTCTGGTTTGTACTGATCTTTGATGTTTGATTTGTTTGTATCAAAGAACACACGAAGTTCCATGTTAAGGTCTTCGGTCAACTCTTGTGGAGCTGGTTGAACTGGAGCTACAGGTTCAACTGGAGCAACCTCAACTACAGGAGCAGCTGGTTTCAAGTGACCACCAAGAACTACGTTAAGACCAGCTAAAGCTGTATAGTTCCAGAATTTATCGTCAAAGTTATAAGTACCACGAGCTTCAGTACGAAGAGATAAAACATCGTTTAAGCGCCAAAAAGCACCTAGACCTGCGTTACCCAAAGTACCTTCTTTGTCTTCAGCAATACCGTCGATGTCATATTTATAGTGACCAGCACCTAATAAAACATAAGGTTTGATTTTGCTATCATAGTTTTTAGTGATCAAATCAGAAGTAGCATAGAAGTTACCATTGATTTGAGTTTGTTTGTACTCTGAACCTGCAAGTACACCAGGGCCTTCTACATCACCTTTAACTTGGTTATATTCAGCTTCAAAACCCAACCAAGGAGTTAATTCAACACCCAGTGCAGCGCCAACGAATAAATCGTCCTGTAACTCAGGACCATTAGTTAGTTCACCATCTGAACCACCGTTGTTGTGTTGAGTGTCTTGGAATGTGTAACCAAGCATTAATGGTGTAATAGTTACGCCAGCGTTAGCAGCAGCCAAAGGTGCAGCAACGAGCATTGCTAATGCAATACGACTCATTTTCATGGAATTATCCTCCAGAGATAACAATTGTTGTTCAAGCTCAAGCCTAAATTTGGGCTACCTGAGATAGGCTTTCCAATACCCCAGTTTTATTTTTAAGCCATTCACTTTGAATCATACAAACACTTTATTTTTTTTCCAAGTGCTTGATAATTTTAATCAAGTAAATTATTGACAAAATTACTTACAATTTCCGTTGTAATTCGGTAATTTTTTACTCAATTTATTCTTATGAATAGCTTATTGTCACTTGCTAAATTATTTTAACAGCTTTCTTAAAAGTTGAGTAATAAATATTAGCTTTAAAAAACCATTAAAAAACAAAATATTAATAACACAAATAACTAAAAAAATACATTACAAGGTTAATTTAATGATTTCCAAACAAAAAAATGGTTTTACCCTCATTGAGCTTATTATCACGCTCGCTATTGTAGCGATTATTGTTTCCATCGCTTTGCCTTATTTTCACGACATCATGGCAAGACAAGAAATCAAAAACATTAGCAACAAATTAATTTCAAGTATTCAATTAGCAAAATCTCATGCTGCCATACATCACACCAATGTCGTGCTCTGTCCTAGCCAAAATAAAGTGAGTTGCCAATCAAGTCATTGGAATTCAGGTTTCATTGTTTTTTTAGACAGCAATAAAAATAGACAGGTTGATGCGGATGAAAAAATTATCTCTATAGAAACGACTGAGCTGAAATATGGAAATTTAGATTGGAGAGGTACGTTAAGGACGCCAAGTGTCACTTTTCAAGCTGAAAATGGGCTTCCGAATGGATCAAATGGCAGTTTTTATTATTGTTCTAATTATCAACAAACCCACTATAAAATTTTATTGAGTAGGATGGGACATACCCGTATTGAGAATCCCCTCACTTGCTAAAAACTTATCAGTCTAAAGGCGTAGAACAAACAGACTTTATTCCTGTTCATTTTTCCATATACTGCTTATGTTTGTAAAACAATCCCCTAAAAAGTAAATCTCGGAGAGAAAAAAAATGACAGACATCGTAATTGTAAATGGCGCACGTACAGCTATGGGCGGTTTTCAGGGTAGCTTAGCAGGTGTAACAGCACCTGAGCTTGGTGCAGCTTCAATTAAAGAAGCAATTGCGCGTGCAGGATTACAACCAACAGATGTCGAAGAAGTCATTATGGGCTGTGTACTCCCTGCCGGTTTAAAACAAGGGCCTGCGCGTCAGGCAATGCGTCAAGCCGGTCTGCCTGATTCAACTGGAGCAGTCACTATCAATAAACTTTGTGGCTCAGGCATGAAAGCGGTGATGCAGGCTGCCGATATGATCAAAGCAGGATCTGCTGAAATTGTGGTGGCTGGCGGTATGGAATCAATGAGCAATGCACCTTATGTATTGACCAAAGCACGTTCAGGTTATCGCATGGGGCATGGGGATGTGAAAGATCACATGTTCCTTGATGGTCTTGAAGATGCTGAAACGGGTCGCCTGATGGGTTCATTTGCCCAAGATATGGCAAATAGCCGGGGTTATACGCGCGAGCAAATGGATAACTTTGCAATTCGCTCACTGGAACGTGCTCAAACTGCAGTGAATGAAGGCTACTTCGCTGATGAAATTGTTCCTGTGACCATTTCAACACGTAAAGGTGAGGTGGTTGTAGATAAAGATGAGCAACCGTTTAATGCCAACATTGCAAAAATCCCAACACTCCGCCCTGCCTTTGCTAAAGACGGTACAATTACTGCTGCAAATGCTAGCTCAATTTCCGATGGTGCTTCGGCCCTGGTTTTAACTTCTGCTGAAAATGCTGCCACAAAAGACTTAAAACCTTTGGCGAAAATTGTCGCTTATGCATCAAATTCACAGCACCCTTCTGAATTTACTATTGCACCGGTTGGGGCGATTGAAAAAGTTCTCAAAAAAACTGGTTGGGATGCGCAAGAAGTTGACCTTTGGGAAATCAATGAAGCATTTGCCATGGTGACGATGTGTCCTATAGATGATTTCAAGCTTGATCCAGCTAAAGTTAATATTAATGGTGGTGCTTGTGCTCTTGGTCATCCAGTCGGTTCAACCGGTTCACGTATTATCCTGACTTTGATTCATGCGCTGAAACGTACAGGTGGCAAACGCGGTATTGCGGCTCTGTGTATCGGTGGCGGTGAAGCGACTGCCGTGGCGATTGAATTACTGTAATTTTATATCCCCCTCTGTAGCTCTATCCCATAGGGAGAAAGCATAAACAATCTCTCCACTTGGAGGGATTTTTTATGCTTACATTTTTTCATATTTTTATTATCAAAATTTAAACTTAAGCCTGCTAAATTAAACCTGAATAAAACAACAACAAACAGGCTTCTCCATGCAACTCAATCATTACCTCAATTTTCAAGGTGAAACTGAAGCTGCCTTTAACTTCTATAAATCAGTTTTTGGTGGCGAATTTTCGAATCTTACCCGTTATGGTGAGCTACCTGCTGAAGAAGGTGTTACGCTCTCTGAAGCGGATAAAAATCTTATTTTGCATGTTTCACTCCCCATCAATGCGTTTACAGAACTGATGGCATCCGATACCAATGATCAATTCTGTGCGCAAAACAATACCGTTTTCACCAAAGGTAATAATCACTATATTTCGATCAATCTAAATACCGATGAACAAGCGGAAGCACAACGCTTGTTTGAGGCTTTATCTGTTAACGGACAAGTTGAAATGCCCTTGGAACAGACTTTTTGGGGTGCGCTGTACGGTGCTTTCACTGATCAGTTTGGAATTAAATGGATGGTGAATTGTCAGTTAGACGTCACGTGATATCCAATTACTTTAAATACCACGCATAAAAAAGCCGGAATTACTCCGGCTTTTTGATTTTTACAGCAACTTAATTCAGATTAAGCACCTGTTTGATAACGTGCTTGTGCAACTGCAGTAGATGCTTGGTACGGATTTTTAAAATCGTTTAAGCCCTCAGCAGCTTCCACAATATCTTTACCTTCTTTAACCACGAAAGTATCGAAGCCTGAACGTTTTAAATAGTTCAACACATCTTTAAAGATATCGCCAGTCGCGCGAAGTTCGCCTTGATAACCTTGACGACGCAACAATGCTGCAAATGAATAGCCACGGCCATCATTAAAGCCTGCAAACTCGATAAAGATTGCATCTAACTGGTCAAGCGGGAATTCATTGACTTCAGGAGAAGCATCAACCGTAATATACAAAGCTTTTTTACCTTGTACATTTGCCAATTGATCAAGCTGCTCTACCGTCAGAACCACGTCACCTTGCGGCAAAACCCCATCTTCATCCATCAATTGATAAGTGTTGTCTGCAATCGTGCCATCTTTAGAGAGCACTTGTAGCGCAGTATTAAGCATATGCACGCTCCTTAAAGGGTTGAATGCCAACACGACGGTAAGTATCGATAAACTCTTCACCATCTGCACGCAAATCGAGATAAGTATTCAAGATTTCTTCTACAACATCCGGTACACGATCCGCGGCAAATGATGGTCCTAAGATGTCACCAATTGAAGCATCATGATCGGCATTGCCACCTAAAGTAATTTGGTAGAATTCAGCGCCTTTTTTATCAACACCTAAAATACCGATATTACCGACATGGTGATGACCACAGGCATTCATACAACCAGAAATATTCAAGTCAAGATGACCGAGGTTATATACGGTATCCAAGTCATCGAAACGGCGAGAGATCGCTTCAGAAATAGGAATCGATTTTGCATTTGCCAATGAACAGAAATCACCGCCCGGGCAGCAGATAATATCGGTAATAAAACCAATATGCGCACGTGCCAAATTGTTTTGTTCAAGGATTTGCCACAATTCAAACAAATCTTTTTGTGGAACATCAACCAATGAAATATTTTGTTCATGTGTGGTACGAAGTTCACCGAAAGTATATTTGTCTGCAAGATCTGCAATCAAATTCATTTCTTCAACGCTCATATCACCCGGTGCAATACCGGCACGTTTCAGTGAAATCGTAACAATACGATAGCCTTTCACTTTATGTGCATTGGTATTGATGTTGAACCATTGTTTGAATTTTGGATGCGCTGCAAACTGTTCAGTGAAATCTTCATCTTCATAAGTTTGATAATCAAATGGAGTGAATTCTTCATCCAGCTTTTTCAGGATTTCAGGCTGAATCTTTAAAGTCTGAATAGTATGGGCAAATTCGGCTTCGACTTTTTCAGCAAATACAGCAGGCGTTAACGCTTTTACTAAAATTTTAATACGTGCTTTATATTTGTTATCACGGCGGCCGTGCAAGTTGTATACGCGAAGCACTGCTTCAAGATAAGCAATTAAATCTTCACGCGGCAAGAAGTCACGAATAAAGCTACCAATGACGGGTGTACGACCAAGACCGCCACCGACTTTAATTTTATAGCCGATCTCGCCTGCTTCATTTTTCACGATATATACACCGATATCATGGAATGAAACCGCTGCACGGTCTGTTTCAGCCAGAGCAGACACCGCAATTTTAAATTTACGCGGCAAGAAAGCAAATTCCGGGTGGAAGGTTGACCATTGACGAATCAATTCACAGGTTGGACGCGGGTCAGCAATTTCACCGGCAACCACCCCTGCATACTGGTCAGTTGTAGTGTTACGAATACAGTTACCCGATGTTTGAATGGCGTGCATTTGAACTGTTGCCAGTTCTGCCAACATGTCAGGTACATTTTCTAGTGCAGGCCAGTTAAACTGAATGTTTTGACGTGTTGATACATGTGCATAACCACGGTCATAGTCTTTAGCCAAATCCGAAATTTTACGGAGCTGGTTCGAATTCATCAGACCATACGGCACAGCAATACGTAACATTGGTGCATAACGTTGCACGTATAAACCATTTTGGAGACGTAGCGGACGGTATTCATCTTCCGTCAATTTACCCGCTAAATAACGTTCCGTTTGGTCACGGAACTGTGCAACACGTTCATTGATCAGTTGCTGATCGAAATCAGTATATAAATACATGGCGTACAGCTAGTAGGTTCATTATAACGGCTGACAGCATAACGAGATTTAACCTATCAACAAAATGCGTTTTTTACATATTTAATAGCGGTTTTATTGATAAGCATGTCTGGATTTCACTGATATAGCCACTTACAGCCGAATCCTGCCAGTTTCAACCAGATTTGATGTTGTTTTCAATTGCTTAGCATTATTTTTCATATAGAAAATAAATCTGCAAATCCCCCTGTAAATACTCCTATTTTTTATATGAGAAATTTAAATTTTTTAAAAATGATTAAATTGATCCAATAAAAAAGCCTGAAGAATTAGGCTTTTTTATTTTTAATACTTATTTCTTTTGATCAGGTAAAGTAATTACCATTTTCCTTCCCCGAGCCGCTGTCCAGCGAAGTTATAGATATTTTTTGATCGGGAAAACTTGATGGGACAACTTAACTGCTGCTCAGTCTGTTCTGAGTTTGTATTTAAAGGCACCAAGACTGTCCATTGTCGTTGCTTGGCAAGCTCCGAATCCAGCGCCTCATGCAAATGTAGTACAGGTTCAACACAAACGTCTTGCGCTGCGAAAACCGCCTGCCACTCAACAAAAGCTTTGGATTTTATTTTGTCTTGAATGGCTTGCTTAACCATTTGTCGATCTGACTCATCAAAAGAAGCACCTTTTTCTAAAAGGATTGGAAGTTGTAAAATGCTGGCCAAGCCAGACATAAATTGCGGTTCTAAACTCCCTACAGACAAGTAACGACCATCTTGGGTCTGATAATAATCATAAAAAGTTCCGCCATTTAAATGCCCTTGTTCAGCATATTGGCTAGTTTTTCCGGCAAGGGATGCTGACGCTGCCATATTATTTAAGGCCACCACACAATCGGTCATGGAAATATCAATATATTGACCCTGTCCGCTACGTTGCCGTTCAATTACCGCAGACAGAATTCCAATCACTGCGTGTAAAGAGCCTCCTGCAACATCTGCAATTTGAATACCCATGGGCGGTGGGCCACTGTCTTGTCGACCGCTATGTCCTGCAATTCCGGAAAGGGCGAGATAATTGATGTCATGACCGGCTTTATCTTTATAGAGTCCGGTTTGTCCATAACCGGTAATGGAACAATAAATCAGTCGCGGATTAATCTTGGCAAGACTTTGGTAATCCAAGCCCAGCCGTTGCATCACTCCGGGTCTAAACTGTTCAACCACAATGTCAAATTCAGAAATTTTCTGTTTAATGGCAGCAATATTTTCAGGATCTTTCAAGTCCAGCGCTATAGATTGTTTATTTCGATTCAAATAACTATGTGCAGTCGCTTGTCCATTGGCATAAGGTGGCAACAAACGGATTAAATCCGGACGTGTCGGCGATTCCACATGGATGACTTCTGCACCCATGTCAGCCAAATATAATGTGGCGAATGGTCCCGGCAAAAGCGTAGAAAAATCGAGAACTTTTAGTCCTTTTAAAGCAGCGTCCATGTTCTTTTTACTCATTTTATGTTGATTTTTTCCTCATATTAGAAATATAAATGCAACAAAACAATGTCATGTTCAGCCATTTACCTTGATTATTTCGGCAATTTAATATGTAGATAAGGTAAAATATATATTGTAAATTGCCACCCCAACATTTTTTAGCGTCATTTAGGTCAACCACAAGTGAATATAAAATTAGGTCAACTACCAGTGAATATAAAAGATAAAGAAACTGAAGACTTCAATATAAGTCGCGATACGATTAGTATCCACTTCGTGAATGCGGCTTTAACAGGCGTAAAACGTCTAGGTATGGACGTCGAAACTTTATTGTCACATGTAGGCATTGAACCCGACTTATTACGTCAACCTAAGGCACGTATTTCTCCTGAGCAATACACCCGATTTATTAAAATGTTATGGATGGTGACTCAAGACGAACATATGGGCTTTGACTTACAGCCACGTCGCTTGGGCACTTTTGCCATTATGTGTCAGTTGATAATTCACGCGAAAACGCTAGGAGATGCTTTAGATCTTTCTGCACAATTCTATAAACTGTTTGGTGATGAATGGTCAGTGACTATAGAGCGTGATAAACACGAAGCACGTCTAGTTCCTCATGTTCCCCAGAGCATGGATCCCGACCATTTCATTACTGAAAGTATGCTGATGATTTGGCATGGTCTGGCATCCTGGTTAATTGAACGCCGTATTCCATTGGAACGCGTGCATTTTGGCTATCCACGCCCTACCCAGGCCGATGAATACGATGCACTGTTCTTTGCACCGGTGATGCAGTTTGATGCTCCACGCACCGAAATTACGTTTGCAGCAGATTATCTGGATTTACCGCTTCGTCAAACTGAAGAAAATCTGGAAGAATTCTTAAAAGCTGCACCGGCTCAGTTACTGGTCAAATTCAAGAACACCAACTCTTTAACTTCGCGTATTCGTGAAGTCCTCAAAAGCCAGATTGGTGAAGAAATGCCAACCTTGAATGATGTCGCTTCTATGTTGTACTTGTCTCCACAGACTTTACGTCGTCGCTTGGCTGCTGAAGGTAAAAGCTATCAAGGGGTTAAAGATGCATTACGTCGTGATGCGGCCATTCACCTTTTACTCAACCCGGGCCTAACCTTGGAAGATGTAGCACAACAAGTTGGTTTCAGTGAAACCAGTACTTTCCACCGCGCATTCAAGAAATGGACCGGAGTCACCCCAGGACTGTATCGTCAGTTACACGGCTATCATTAATCATTTAATTGCATAACAGTTTCTCCGCCCAGACTCGATGTCTGGGCTTTTTTTATTGGCAAAAAAACTCATTTGATCTGATCCGTTCTCGTCATTGCACTTCAAAAAT
Source organism: Acinetobacter sp. SFB (assembly GCF_001647545.1). GTDB lineage: Bacteria > Pseudomonadota > Gammaproteobacteria > Pseudomonadales > Moraxellaceae > Acinetobacter. Next base: position 24,449 of record NZ_LSZH01000003.1, on the reverse strand, counting down.
TAATCATTAAACTCAAAAAGTATAACAATTTAAAAGTCATAACAAAGGAACAGCTATGAGCGAGGCCTACATCATTGATGCCATTCGCACACCACGCGGAAAAGGAAAAAAAGACGGTTCGCTGTATCAGGTGAAACCGATCACATTACTCACCACCTTACTCAATGAACTGAAAGACCGTCACCAGCTCAACACCTCTAAAGTGGATGACATTGTGCTGGGCTGTGTGACCCCGATTGGTGACCAAGGCGCTGACATTGCCAAGACCGCTGCCATTGCTGCAGGTTGGGACAATGATGTCGCAGGTGTACAGATCAATCGTTTCTGTGCATCAGGACTAGAAGCGGTAAATATGGCAGCCATGAAAGTCCGTTCCGGTTGGGAAGATATCGTGGTGGCGGGTGGTGTGGAATCGATGTCACGTGTGCCAATGGGTTCAGATGGTGGCCCGTGGGCACTCGATCCGGAAACCAATATGGCCTGCGACTTTGTTCCGCAAGGCATTGGTGCTGACCTGATTGCTACCATTGACGGTTATACGCGTTTAGATGTCGACACATTCGCAGCAGAATCACAACGTAAGGCTACCGCTGCTCAAGCCGCCGGCTATTTCAATCAATCGATTGTGCCGGTCAAAGACAAAGCTGGGGTAACCATTTTAGCCCAAGATGAATTTATTAAACCGACCACAACTGCAGAAAGCTTGACCAAGCTCAATGCAAGTTTTGCCATGATGGGACAAATGGGCTTCGATGCGATCGCCCTGCAAAAATACCCAGAAGTCGGACAAATTAATCATGTGCACCATGCAGGAAATTCATCCGGCATTGTCGATGGTGCAGCGCTTGTTTTAATTGCTTCAGAAAAAGCAGTGAAAGAACAAGGGTTAAAACCGCGTGCCAAAGTTTTGGCTACTGCACTGGTCGGATCTGATCCAACCATCATGCTAACCGGTCCTGCCCCTGCGGCACGTAAGGCATTGGAAAAAGCAGGTTTAACAATAGATGACATTGACCTGTTTGAAGTCAATGAAGCCTTTGCAGCGGTGGTGATGCGCTTTATTACTGAACTTAAAGTAGATCCGGCTAAAGTCAACGTTAACGGCGGGGCAATTGCCATGGGTCATCCACTCGGGGCAACCGGGGCAATGATTCTGGGTACGCTGCTGGATGAACTGGAACGTCAAGGTAAAAAACGCGGTTTGGCCACTTTATGTGTCGGTGGCGGTATGGGCATCGCAACCATTATTGAATTGGTATAAGGAGAACAACAATGAGCGCAATTCAATATGAAAAAAATGCAGACAACATCGTCATTTTAACTTTAGATTCTCCAAATCAGTCTGCCAACACTATGAATGCAGATTTCCGTGTGGCACTGGAAGATATTGTTTTAAAACTGCAAGCAGATGCAGAAATTTCCGGGATTATTTTCCGTTCAGCGAAAAAAACCTTTTTTGCTGGGGGGGACTTGGATGAACTCATTGAGGCAGAGCCGGAGCATGCCACAGCATTTTTCAACATGATTGAAGAGATGAAAGCCAAACTGCGTTATATCGAAACACGTGGTGTTCCGGTGGTTGCAGCACTCAATGGTACGGCGCTGGGTGGCGGCTGGGAACTGGCTTTGTGCTGTCACCACCGTATTGCACTGAATGACCCGACAGCCAAATTTGGCTTACCAGAAGTGACTTTAGGTTTGCTTCCCGGCGGTGGCGGAATTGTGCGTATGGTGCGCCTGCTCGGTTTGCAAAATGCCTTTCCACTGTTGATGGAAGGCAAACAGTTTTCTGTCGATAAAGCCAAGGCTTTAGGTTTAATTCACGCTATTGTGGAAACTGAACAAGAACTTTTAGACCAGGCGCTTGCCTGGGTCAAAGCCAATCCAATCTCACAACAACCGTTTGATGTGAAAGGCTACAAAATTCCAGGTGGCGACCCCAAAAACCCTGCTGTTGCTCAAATGCTTGCCATTGCACCTGCCATGCTGCGTGACAAGACCAAAGGTTGCTATCCCGCTCCTGAAGCCATTATGGCAGCAGCCGTGGAAGGTGCGCAGGTAGATATAGATACCGCACTGACCATCGAATCGCGCTACTTTACTTATCTGGCGACCGGTCAGATTTCCAAAAATATGATAGGCACTTTTTGGCATGGTCTGAATGCGATTAAGTCAGGTGCAAGCCGGCCTAAAAATATTCCCAAATGGAAAGCCAGCAAAGTCGGTATTTTAGGTGCAGGAATGATGGGCGCAGGCATTGCTTATGCGACTGCATCGAAAGGCATACCAGTCGTTCTAAAAGATGTGTCATTAGAGGCGGCTGAAAAAGGCAAAGCCTACAGTCAAAAGCTACTGGACAAGAAAATTTCTCAAGGCCGTTTAACGGCTGAAAAACGTGATCAAGTTTTAAGTTTAATTACAGCAACCGCTTCAGCAGAAGACTTGCAAGGTTGTGACCTGATCATTGAAGCAGTGTTTGAAAATCCGCAACTGAAAGCCAAAGTCACTCAAGAAGCAGAACGCTATTTAATCGACGGTGGTGTGATGGCATCAAATACCTCTACCCTGCCCATTACCGAACTTGCCAAAGCTTCTAAAGACGACACCCACTTCGTTGGTCTGCACTTTTTCAGCCCTGTGGATAAGATGCAACTGGTGGAAATCATTAAAGGAAAAAATACCTCAGCTGAAACCTTAGCCAAGGCTTTTGATTTCGTGCAGCAAATGGGTAAAACCCCAATTGTGGTGAATGACAGTCGTGGTTTTTTCACCAGTCGTGTGTTTGGTACCTTTGTGCAAGAGGGTTTACGACTGCTTGCGGAAGGAGTTCATCCTGCCAAGATTGAAATGGCAGCACTTAAAGCCGGCATGCCTGTTGGGCCACTTGCGATTCAGGATGAAGTCTCTTTAACCTTGTCTGAACACGTGGCTGCAGAGACGCGCAAAGCCTTACACGCAGAAGGCAAAACCCTGCCACGTTCGGCTGCCGATGAGGTGATTGAAAGCATGATTCATCAATTCAACCGTAAAGGTAAAGCTGCGGGTGCGGGTTTCTATGAATATCCTGCAGCTGGCAAAAAGCACTTATGGGAAGGTTTAAGCCACTGGAAAAAAGACGTGGAGATATCCGAACAGGAAATGATTGACCGTTTTCTGTTTGTTCAAGCGCTGGATACTTTGCGCTGCTTTGAAGAAGGTGTGTTGGAGTCGGTTGTCGATGCCAATGTCGGTTCCATTTTCGGGATTGGTTTTGCCCCATGGACCGGTGGAGCCATACAGTATCTGAACCAGTATGGTCTGGAAAAAGCCTTCATCCGCGCCAATACGCTTAAAGCTAAATATGGTGAACGTTTTAAAGCGCCACAATTACTGAAAGATAAAGTACACACTGGCGAGAAAATTTCATAAAACCCCTTAAGTTATAAAGCATTAACGCCCTTTCTTTAGATTGAAGATAAGGGCGTTAATACATTGAAATGTTTTTTGCTCATTTAAAACACTTCCCTATCTTTTAAGCCTGAATATTTATAGCGATATAAACTTTGACTTCACTTAAACCGAAACCAGCTCCTTGAATTCATTTCACTCGCTTAGTTTAAATAAATAGTTGAATCAGTTATGAGTCGGATTTTCTTCTATTCTGTGTTATAAAGTTACATAGATTCTGATTTATTTTTATCCATTTTGGTATTTATTCATGACTGACAATTCTTCTCCCGAAAAATCCCCTTGGGGCTGGAAAGCGCTGATTATTGCGTGTATTTTAGGTGCTTTTTTCATGGGTTTTTTCTATCTTGCCGTAAGCAACGAACCAGATTACATGCCGAGCCAACAGCAAAAAAATACCCAGCAACATGCTTTTAAAAATGCACCAGCAATGTCTGAAGAAGCTTTAGCTGAGGCTAAAAATCAGAAAGAAGCTGCTGCAACAGTGACTGCTCAAGATCCTCAAATGTCGGCAGAAGAACATGCTGCAATGACAGAAGCGGAAAAATCAGTTCAGCATGGGCATTGATTCCAAGATTTCTGAAAATAAAAAAGCCACTTTTTAGTGGCTTTTTTATTTTCAACACGGAAATTTTAAATATCTAAGCGTAATTGAATAGCAATCGCATATTGATATGCGGAATACCGCAATCCAGATATTGCTCACCGTCCACTTTAAAACCCAGACCCGCATAAAACTGAATGGCATGTACTTGAGAAGACAACTTTAAAAATTCGCGCTGTTCCTGTTGGGCTTGCTGAATAATCTGTTGCATCAGCCATTTTCCAATGCCTACACCGCGATACGATTTCAGCACCGCCACGCGCCCGACGCTGTTATTTTGTAATAACCGCGCTGTGGCAATCGGCTGATCTTGATTGTAAATCACAAAGTGTAGCGACACTGCATCGTCAGCATCCCATTCATCTTCAGCAGCTATCTGCTGTTCCTGAACAAATACCTGCTCACGAATCAGTTTTGCATCATTTTGCAGCTCATCCCAACTGCCTGTACGTATGATAAATTGGCTCATCAAAAATCATCTTCCTAAAATAAAAGCAGCCTTGCGACCGCTTCATTCATTTTAAACTGGTTTTAAATTAACACTTGCAGCCAATATCCTGCTGATCCCACTGGTTGTTGAGCAACAATTCCAGCGAATGCTTGTGAATGCCATACATCTCTTTTAAGGCGTGAATCTGCTCCAATACTGCCTGATCCGGCGCTTGATAGTCTTTACGTTTGGTCGCCAAGATCATCTTGTTTTTACTGGTATGTTCCAAAGCCACAAATTCAAACACTTTGGTTTCATAGCCATAGGCTTTAAGCAATAAAGCACGAATGGTATCGGTCAGCATTTCTGCCTGCTGACCTAAATGAATGCCAAATTGCAACATCGGCTTTAGCACTTCCGGGCTTTTCAGCTGTGGACGCAATTCCTTGTGACAACACGGCGCGCACATAATCATTTGTGCATTTAAACGAATACCGCTGTGAATGGCAAAGTCGGTCGCCACATCACAGGCATGCAAAGCAATCATTACATCCAGATGTTCAGGTTGATAGGTTCGTACATCCCCTTGGAAAAAATCCAGTTGGCTAAATTGAGACTCTTCGGCAACCTGCTGACAGAACTCCACCATTTTGTCATTCAACTCAACACCGGTAACAAATGGGGTTTGATCCTGCTTTTCCAGATAATCGTATAAGGCAAAAGTCAAATAACCTTTACCCGAACCAAAATCGACCACACGCAAAGCATGCTCTTGTTGTGGAAGTTGATCTAAAGCACCCGAGAAGATTTCTACAAATTTATTAATCTGCTTCCATTTACGCGCCATGCTGGGAATAATTTGCGCTTTCGCGTCAGTAATGCCTAAAGGCTGTAGAAAATAACTGTTTTGATCAACATAGCGATATTTGCTGCGGTCATGCCCGTGCTGATTTTCTATATTCTGTGGCTTTAATGCAGATTTATTTTTACTCACCGTCAACATGGCTTTTTTCTTATTCTTTTTGAGTTGCAACTCTTCTTCAGTGCTAAACAGATTGGCTTGTTTACATTGGGCCAATAAATCCTGAACGAGTGGTTTGGCTTCCGCTAAAGGGTAGTTTTTGGTGACATCCTGAGTCTTATACCGATATAAACAACTTAAAACCAGCTGTCCTTGCAGTGAAATGACTCGCAAGGTCATTTTCTCCAGATTTTCAAGTTCACCTTTATACTGGCTAAGAATCATTCGATCAAAACTTTGTGTTTCAATGGCTTGCTGAAAAGCATCTAAGAATTGTTGTTCCTGAATAGAAGGAGAAGCCAATTGAGACATATACATAACCCGAGTAAATTAAGTGCTCAGTGTAAAACTTCTTACTTTAAAGGTAAAACTTCATTACTATACAAGTGTATTTTTAATTAAAGAAAATAAGCAATGAGTACATCTACCTTGCAGGCTTACGATCCACATGAAGAAAAAATAAATGCGATTAGTCATGCAATTGGCGCACTTCTGGCAGTCATAGCCAGTATTTTCATGCTGGTTAAAGGCAGTTATTTACCGCTAGGACAATTTATTGGCCTATGTGTTTATGCATTGAGCCTGATTTTACTCTTTGCCGCTTCAAGTTTATATCACTATGCCGAATCGCCACAGCGTCGCGGCTGGTACAAAAAACTCGATCACACCGCAATTTATTATTTGATTGCTGGAACCTATACTCCGTTCTTGTCTATCGCCCTTCCAACGGCAAAAGCGCAATACCTATTAATTGCACTGTGGGTGATTGCTGGCATTGGCACCCTATTCAAGTTAGTTTTCATTCATCGTTTCCAGAAAGTTTCACTCATCGCCTATCTGGCTATGGGATGGCTTGCATTGTTGGTCATGGATGATATGCGACGCTTTTTAAGCGATCAAGCATTAACCTATCTGGTGATCGGTGGACTGGCCTATACCATTGGTGCATTGTTTTATGCCCTAAAAAAGGTAAGATATACGCATGCTATCTGGCATGTTTTTGTATTGATTGGTGCTGGATCACACTTCTTAGCGATCTGTCTTTACGTGATATAAACCCTCTATCTCTATATTTTTTAGTAACCCTAAATCCGTAGACATGAGCCGGTATTTCGTATTTTTTTAAGAAATTACGCCTTTTTTAAAAAGATTACGCTTTTAAAACTAATCTTTTTTAATTTTAGTAAGTGTAAGGTTTCTCATGGCGTCATCAAATTCTATTCCTGCTTCGGAAGAAGTAGCTACAAATTCAAAATTCCGCGTACTCACTGCGAGTCTTGTAGGTACAACAATCGAGTTCTTCGATTTTTATATTTACGCCACCGCTGCAGTGCTTATTTTTCCTCATTTGTTCTTCCCTGCAAGTACAGATCCAACGACTGCAACCATTCAGTCTTTAGCAACCTTTGCTATTGCCTTTATTGCCCGTCCAATTGGTGCTGCTTTGTTTGGACATTTGGGTGACCGTATTGGTCGAAAAGCCACGCTGGTTGCTGCCTTACTCACCATGGGTGTTTCAACTGTATGTATCGGTTTACTTCCAACCTATGCACAGATTGGTATTGTTGCCCCATTACTGCTCGCGCTTTGCCGTTTAGGACAAGGTCTGGGTCTTGGTGGCGAATGGAGTGGTGCGGTTCTGCTTGCTACGGAAAATGCCCCTGAAGGCAAACGTGCCTGGTATGGCATGTTCCCGCAACTGGGCGCACCAATCGGCTTTATCTTGGCTACAGGTTCATTCTTGACCCTGGGCGCATTTATGTCTGAAGCAGACTTTATGCAATGGGGCTGGCGTATTCCGTTTCTTGCAAGTTCTGCACTGGTCATTGTGGGTCTCTGGATTCGTTTAAAACTTCACGAAACGCCTGCATTCCAAAAAGTACTGGACAAGCAAAAAGAAGTAAATATTCCATTTAAAGAAGTCATGACCAAACACTGGCGCATGCTGATTCTGGGTACTATTGCTGCTATCTGTACTTTTGTGGTGTTCTACTTGACCACAGTATTTGCATTAAACTGGGGCACAACCAAGCTCGGTTATAGCCGCGCTGAATTCCTGCAATTGCAATTGGTTGCTACCCTGTGTTTTGCTGCATTCATTCCACTTTCTGCAGTTTTTGCCGAGAAATTTGGTCGTAAGGCAACATCTATTGGCGTATGTATCGCTTCAGCGTTATTCGGTTTAGTGTTCGCAAGCATGCTTGAGTCTGGCAGCACTATTGTCGTGTTCTTATTCTTATGTACGGGTTTAGCGATCATGGGCTTAACCTATGGTCCCATTGGTACTGTACTTTCTGAACTCTTCCCGACTTCAGTCCGTTACACTGGTTCTGCATTAACCTTTAACCTTGCTGGTATTTTTGGGGCATCTTTTGCTCCCCTTATTGCCACTAAACTTGCAACCACTTATGGTTTACAAGCGGTAGGTTATTACTTGACGGCTGCATCCATCCTTTCACTTCTTGCTTTCCTGGCGATGCGTGAAACCAAAAACGATGATGTAAACAACCAAGTTTAATATCATCGAAAAATAAAAAAACCAGCATCATCATGCTGGTTTTTTTATGCTGTTTTTTCAGATCTGTTCATCACTTAACATTTCCTGATAAAGCTCTTCAAAAACCTTACGATCACCACCGGCAATGTAATAACTCGGAACAATGTAAGTCACCAGTTGACGGTATCTTTCCGTCCCATATAAGTGGTCTAAAAAAGCTTCCACATGATTTTCATCAATATCAAATGCCGTCATCAGTTGCTGAAACTTTTGATAAAACCGGCTGGCAAAAGCTGGGGTATTGATGACATCGCTTTCGGCTTGCTGAAAAGCCTGTTCTAAAGCAAGCAGACCCGCTTCAAGCTGTGCCGATTGAGTCTCTGTTAAAGCAAAAAACTGACCGACCTCTTCTGAAAAAGACATACTCTTCTCCTGTTTTGTTCTCATTGTTATAAAGCAATCTTGTTTTACGCTATGTCAATAATTGTTCCAGTACTCGATCTTTAATTTCAAACCAGCTCAATGATATCAATGGTCGGTGGCACCCGAAAACGAAACGGTACGCCCACCATTCCTGTTCCAACCGTAACAAATACATCCGCATATTCATGCTGATATAAACCTTTTTTATGTCCCAGTATAGACACTTTTTTCATGATGTAATTGGTTAACCAAGGCAGCTCAACTTGACCACCATGCGTATGACCAGACAGCATTAAAGGACGTGTCGGCAATTGTGGCACCATATCCACTGTGTCAGGATTATGCGACAAAATCACCCAAGGTTTATCTTGAGGTAAATCAGGCATAAAACGCATATCGGTTTTGCCTGCCCATAAATCACCGACTCCCAACAAGCGAAATTCATCAAATTCCACCATCTGTCCTTCAATATCAATCACATCATTGATCTTTAAAGCATGTCTTAATAATTGCTGAATCGGGGGGCCTGGATATTGTTCGTCATGATTGCCATTGACTGAATAAACCGGGGCATTGATCTGTTTTAAAATTGCCAGTTCATCGGCAAGTTTGTTTTCTGGTTCATAGGTCCAGTCCCCGGCTACTACCACTAAATCAGGATTCTGCTGGTTAATTTTATCGACAATAATTTTCAGTTGCCGTTCATGCCCTGAAAACAGACCAATATGTAAATCGGCAATCAAGGCCAGTTTGATTGGACGCTGCATGTTCTGATTCGGATTCAACTGATATTGCAGGGTTTTCACCATCACATGCTGCGGCTCAATAAAACGTGCATAAATGAGTACGCTACTCAGCAGGAAGATAAAAACAGCTTGATGAATGGAGTAATAGCCACTCCAACCGGCATAAATGCTAAAGAAAAACAAAGGAAGGAGTAAATAAGATAGATAAAATGCCAGTAAATGCACAAAAGCTTTAAACGGATGAATGGTTTCCGTACGCGTTTGACTTAACCATGCTTGGGCCACACCCCAAATTCCAAGCACTAAAAAACTGATATAAAAATAAAAAACGACCGAGTCTGTATCCCACATAATGATTTCTCTAACGATAACGAAGATATGACATCATTCATCTATTCTGATATTTATCTTTTCATAGCTGACCATTATACTCAAACCAAATTTTGGTATTGTTTATAACTTATGGCGCGATCTTGCTCTCCTAAAACTCAATCAGATACTTATAAATTGCGTAACTCTACCTCCACTAAAACTACAGTATTACTAAGTTGTAGCCTGATTGTAGGGATTCCCGCATGTACCACTCTGCCTAAACAAACGCCGCAACCGATTGAATATGCATTTGATACCGAAACCAAACAAACCTCACTGGCTCAAATCATTTTACCCTTAAGAGAACAGAACCCTAATCTTACCGGTTATCATGTTTTATACGACCCCCTGGAAGCTATAGCAGCACGCATACATCTTATTGATAAAGCAGAAAAAACTCTAGACTTACAATACTATATCTGGGACAACGATAAAATTGGCTCGCTTGCACTGCATTCCATCATTAAAGCAGCAGACCGTGGGGTAAAAGTCCGTTTGTTGATGGATGACAACAATGCCAAAAAGATGGAAGGCATTTATCTGGCACTCGATCAACATAAAAATATTGATGTCAGACTGTATAATCCTTACCGTTTTAGACATTACCGTGCCATGGATATGGTGCTGGATTTAAAACGTATTAACCGTCGTATGCATAACAAAAGCTTCATTGCAGACAACCAGATCGCTTTAATTGGTGGTCGCAATATGAGTAATCAATATTATAACGTCAGCGACAATTATCAATTTTCTGATGTCGATGTGATGCTGGTCGGCTCTGCGTCCGATGAAATCGTTCATTCTTTTGATGACTACTGGAATGATGATTATGCATTTCCAGTTAAAAAAATTGTTAATCCTCGACATTATGCATTGCGTTTTGAAAGTCTAAAACAGCAACTCGAGCAGCATTCACAAACTGTTAACGTTCAAAACTATCTAGATTTAGCCAACCGATCGCACGCCTTTGAAAAATGGCTCAATAGCAGTATCCAGTTTGACTGGGTCAAAGCCGAAATCGTGAATGATTCACCCAGTAAAATCAGGGCTAAAGCGAAAAAAGAGCAACACCTGAATTTTCAGCTGCTGAATCGTTTAGACAAACCGGAACAAAGCGTCGATATTATTTCAGCCTATTTCGTCCCTGAAAAAAAAGGCGAAAAGATGCTGAGTGAACTGGCTCAAAATAATATCCATGTCCGAGTACTCACCAACTCTTTTAAAGCCAATGATGTGTTTTTAGTGCATGCTTTTTATGGAAAGTATCGAAAAAATTTATTAAAGGATGATGTCGAGTTATATGAGTTTCTGTCTGCCCCTGAAACGGTAAACTTGAATGCCAATACCGATGAACTTGCTAAAAAAGCCAAAGTTAGCTTAAAAGGTTTAAGCCGTTCCAGCCTGCATGCCAAACTGATGACGATTGATCAAAAACAGGTTTTTATTGGTTCTTTCAATTTTGATCCACGTTCTGCCTATTTAAATACGGAAATTGGCGTGTTGCTGGACAGCCCGAATTTAGCCAGAGCTGTACACCAAACCATGGATGAAAATTTATCCAAATATGCTTATAAACTGGTTTTAGATGCCAATAATAACATCAACTGGAAAATCAAACGCCATGATGGCAGCATCAAAACCTATCTCAAAGAACCGAAAATGAAATGGTGGCAAAAGGCAGGAGTTAAAGTGATTTCATGGTTGCCACTCGAAGGCTTTATGTAAGCCTTTACTTTGTCTGACATTCATTGTTTTGCCTGTTCAAGCTGCAGTTTTAAGCACTTTTTGCTGCAATTGTGCTAGCCCTTCAGTCATTTTGCTTTGAACTTCTTGAGTCAATGTTTCTACCGTATGCCCTTCAGTAGATATTGCCGGCAAGGCGATTAAATGTGCTTTCACTTTAGGCATTTCCAAGACGTTTTTAACATGATCGGCAAAGCTAATATCATTAACAAACGGCGCTACCAGATCCAGTTGTCCATGTTGATTCACATAACAAATCAAACATATTTGTACAGGACGCTTGGCTTCAATGGCTGCACCTAAAATACGTCCATAGATTTTTTTTATTCTTGAGCCATCTGAAGTGGTCGCTTCAGGGAAAAATAATACTGGAATATCCTGTTTTAAAAAATCGGTAATTTGCTGTTTAATTTTAACCGAATCGCCGGAACCACGTTTAATAAACAGTGTCCCACCGCCCTTTGCCAGTTTGCCAAGTAACGGCCATTGTTCAATTTCAGCTTTTGCCAGAAAGAAAACTCGAGCCCCAGATCCCAAAACGGCAACATCTAACCAGGAAATGTGATTACTCACCCAGAGCGCCGGCTCACGTGGAATGATTCCATGTACCTGAATCTCAAGATTAAAAACCTTACATAATTGACGGCAAAAATGCTGCACATAACGCGTGTTACACGGATTATTCGGATCTTTATATAAACGGTGCCGAAAAACCAGATAAAACCCTTGTGCAATCGCCGCGATAACCGCCAATAACTTTTTACTATATAAGAAAAATTTAGACATACTATTTAACGATGAAGTTTCAGTTACAGAGGATTGAGTCATAGATTGATCACTAATTACCAGACACAGGGTTTAATCATTTATTTTCAGCCATTCTATACTGTTCATTTTGATCTTGCATTGATCATAAAAACCGAATCCTGCCTTTTTAATGGAATGATGAAAATCCAAAAACACGGCACTTTGATCTAATACACAAATTATACGAATAAATCCGTCTGCTTTAACAACCTGACCATCCATTAAAATTATAAAATTTATCAATATCTTAAAATCAGTTTAACAAAAATGACTTTTACATTTAGCCAGGATATTTTTATTTACTGAATGTTTTGTTACCTTACTTTAGCCAGTCTGATCTATTTTTCACTATCCGTGCTTATTTTCTACTAAAATGAAGTTTTAACGTAGTTGAGATAGTATTTAGTGGAATATATTGAGCGACATCAAGGTGGCGAACGCGCCCTATTAGTAAGTGTCTCTGTACAACTTTTAGATGACCTTGATGCAGAAGAATTTCGCTTATTGGCCCAGTCAGCGGGTGCTGAAATTGTAGAACATATTACCGCTCAACGTATCAAGCCCGACCCAAAACTGTTTATTGGCTCGGGGAAAGCAGAAGAAATCGCGGAGCGAGCTAAAGAATTAGAAATAGATTTGGTCATTTTTGATCATAGCCTGACCCCTTCCCAAGAACGCAATTTAGAAAGAGTCATTCAATGCCGCGTGATTGATCGTACGCGGCTTATTCTGGACATTTTTGCCCAACGTGCCCGTACCCATGAAGGTAAACTTCAAGTTGAATTGGCACAATTGGATTATTTGTCTTCACGTCTAGTCGGCAGTGGCATCAGTTTAGACAGTCAAAAAGGCGGTATCGGTTTACGTGGACCTGGTGAAACACAACTGGAAACAGATCGCCGTTTACTGCGTTTACGTATTGGACAATTAAAAGACAAACTGGAAAAAGTTCGTCAAACCCGTATGCAAGGTCGTTCTGCACGCCAGAAAGCGGCCATTCCAACGGTATCTCTAGTCGGTTATACCAATGCAGGTAAATCGACATTATTTAACCTATTGGCGCGCTCTGACGTATATGCCGCAGACCAGCTGTTTGCCACACTTGATCCGACTTTACGCCGTTTAAATTGGGATGGGATTGGTGCTCTGGTTCTGGCTGATACCGTAGGTTTTGTCCGTAACCTCGCCCATGCCTTGGTAGAATCCTTTAAAGCCACGCTTGAGGAAACGGCGGAGGCTACCTTGCTGCTGCATGTCATCGATTCCAGCAGTCCAGATATGCTGGAACAAATTGAAGCCGTCGAGTCTGTTTTAAAAGAGATTGGGGTCGATGTCCCGGTACTTCGCGTCTATAACAAAATTGATATCAGCGGTGAAGATGCCAAAATTGTGTATGCCAAACCGCATTTGCCCGATCGTGTCTATGTATCTGCGCATGCCAACAAAGGTTTAGACCTGTTACGCCAAGCAGTTCAAGAATGCTTGATGGGACAGTTGCAAAGTTTCGAGCTGGTATTAAAACCCGAATATGGAAAATTGCGTACTCAACTGTATGCGCTAAATGTCATTCAAACTGAAAATCATGATGAAAATGGCAATCTGCATTTACACGTCATTATTGCCCCACAAAAGCTGGAGCAACTGATTAAACAGGCACATTTACCGATTGATGAAATTCTGGGGAAAAAAGCCACGCAATTTAAAAAACCGCTTGAGGAATTTGAAATCAAAAGATAAATCGGTTAAAACGTGATAAGTATAATTTTAAAGTTTGGTAAAAATGCACGGGATAAAAACCATCGACTGGCCAGCATGGATCGGTACACTGGCTTTAATCATCTGCTTTCGTGAGGGAGCAGTATGGTTAATGACGCAATTTAATCATCCTGAACTGGGTAATTTGGTCGGCTTGATTAGCTTGTTGCTGACTCTGCTTATCTGGAGAAATGTCCACAAATTACCTGCGCGTTTAGTCGATACCAACAATAAAATCATGAAGGAAAGTGCCTTTGCTTTTTTGCCGATTAGTGCAGGCTCGCTGATTATGCTGGTACACATGGGAAAGGAAATTCCTGTTTTTCTTGTGGTGATGTGTATCAGTACCCTGATTCCATTATGGATCTACGCAAAAATGGCCAAACGCTGGTTATAGGGGAAATATGATGTTAGCAGTACTCTACGGTTTTATCTTAACCCTGTTCGCCTATATTATAGCCAAACCTTTAAACAAAAGGCTTCCTCAAGTTCCAGTCATTGTCATCGGCATGTTTTTCATTATTGGATTGTTATTTGTGTTTGGGATTCCTTACGAATCTTATATGACTCGGGTCAATCCGCTGTTTAATCATTTACTCGGCTATGTCACTGTTGCCTTAGCCATTCCGCTTGCCGCCATGCGTTATGACGACTTACCACTCAAAGCGATTGTCGGTATTTTGATTTTTGCCAGTATTAGTGCTGTGGCTTTACCGATGGGACTTGCCTATTTATTGCATATGTCTGATGCAAGCATCATGGCCTTTGCAACTCGGGCGGTAACCACACCAATTGCCATTAATATCGCCACACTGTTACATGCACCCCTCAGCTTGGTTATTTTAATTGTCATTTTATCCGGTGTGATTGGTGCTGCTTTTTCTCCATTTATCTTGCGTCATATGAATGATGAAAGAGCCTCTGGTCTGGCATTAGGCTTGGCAGCACATGCCATTGGAACTGCACAGGCATGGCAACGAGGCAGTGTGGCAGGCCGTTATGCGGCATTTGGTATGGCTGTGAATGCCGTGTTCACCGCCATCTGGTTGCCAACGTTTATACTCTATTTGCAAAAAATGTGACTGATACTTCACTAATACACATTTATATAGTCAAAATTTGACCTTATGATGAAAATTATTCCTAAATTTATTGAACGGTTATTTGATGAAAAATTTTAGACTTTTAGCAGCGCTACTTCTATCCACCAGCAGTAGTGCTGTTTTTGCGGAAGACCTTTCGGGAGTCTGGAAAAATATTGATGATAAAACCGGTTCTTCAAAAGCGATTCTTGAAATTCGCCAAGAAAATAACGGCACTTATACCGCAAAAATTGTAAAAATCACTCCTCGCCCCGGTTATACAGCCAAAGAAACCTGTGTGAATTGTCCTGCGCCTTATACCAATAAGCCTATTCTAGGGATGGATGTTTTAAAAGGTTTAAAACCGGCCGCAGGATCCAACTTTACTGACGGCAAGATTATTGATCCACTTAGCGGCAATATTTACAGTATGAAAGCAAAATTAAGTCCAAACGGTAAGCGTTTAACCCTGCGTGGTTATGTCGGAGTTTCAGCTTTAGGTCGCAGCCAGACCTGGATTAAAAATGACTAAATATGACAAAAAGTCACACTATGTGGCTTTTTCTTTAATAGTATCTAAATAATTCACATTATTTTCATTTTTTATGAAGCAATAGGTTGACTGATCTTTAAACAATGATTATATCTTTAAACTGATAAGAAAAATATTTTCCTTACTTATGGGAATGGATATGAAGAAAAATCTATTATGTATTGCTTTTGCTAGTCTAGCTTTTAGTGGGAATGTACTAGCAGAAGATATTACCGGAACATGGAAGACCATTGACGATAAAACAGGCTCATCAAAAGCAATTTTGGAAATGCGCCAAGAAAATAATGGTACTTATACCGCAAAAATCATCAAAGTAACCCCGCGCCCAGGCTATACCCCGAAGGAAACCTGTATAAATTGTCCTGCGCCTTATACCAACAAACCCATTTTAGGCTTAGATATTTTAACCGGATTGAAAGCTGCGGATGATTACCACTTTGTAAATGCTAAAGTTCTTGATCCTCTCACGGGTAAAATTTACAGCGGGAAAGCAAAATTGAGTGCCAATGGTAAACGTCTCACGCTACGTGGTTATGTCGGTGTTTCCGCATTGGGTCGTAGCCAAACCTGGATTAAGCAAGATTAAATTATGCTCATTACCATTCAGCATAGAAGGTTAATGTGGTACGAATAACAGCTTAATTTTCATTTAAAAGATTGCTTAATTTCGTATCACAGCCTTACCTTAAACTAAGTTAGCAGGACAGTGAACTTATATAAATAAGGAAATTTTATGAAAAAAATAGCAATCGCGACTTCATTTTTTGTCGCACTATTCAGCAGTTTTTCAATTTTTGCTCAGGA
The DNA here is from genome assembly GCF_001647545.1 of Acinetobacter sp. SFB. Lineage (GTDB taxonomy): Bacteria > Pseudomonadota > Gammaproteobacteria > Pseudomonadales > Moraxellaceae > Acinetobacter. The sequence continues at coordinate 8,165 of NZ_LSZH01000003.1, read as the reverse complement.
GATAGCCGGTACATGGATACAAATTGATGATAAAACAGGTTCACCTAAAGCACTGATTCAAATTGAGAAACAAAATAATGAATCTTATACTGGTAAAATTATTAAAGTAACGCCACGCCCGGGTTATAAACCTAGAGAAACCTGTTATCGTTGCCCACCGCCCTACACAGATCAACCCATATTAGGATTAGAAGTGTTTAAAGATTTAAAACATATCGAAGGAAATAATTATGCCAACGGTCGGGTATTGGATCCTTTAACTGGAAAAATATATGGCTTGAAAGGACGAGTTTCCGCCAACGGTAAACGTTTTATATTACGCGGTTATGTGGGGATTTCTGCCTTAGGTCGAACTCAAACCTGGATTAAAAGTGATTAATCCTGACAAAAAGCCGCACTATGTGGCTTTTTTATTTATAATTCTTTAAATATTTCACATTATTTTGATTTTTTATAAACCCACATATTGACTAATAATTAAACGCTCATATTATGTTCTTATAGATAAAAAAAAATTATTGTCCACAATCGAAGGAATTGATATGAAAAAGAATATTATGCTTGCTACTTTCGCTGGCTTATTTTTCAGTGGAAATATATGGGCACAAGACCTGTCGGGGACTTGGCAACAAATTGACGATAAAACCGGTTCACCTAAAGCGCTAATCGAAATTCGTCAAGAAGCCAATAATACTTACGCGGGTAAAATTATTAAAGTCACGCCTCGTCCAGGTTATACACCTCAAAAGTTATGCCACAACTGTCCGGCACCTTATACCAACCAAGCAATTTTAGGCATGGATGTCCTCACCGGCTTAAAACATGTGCCTGATACAAATAATTATGAAAAAGGTCGCGTGATTGATCCGCTTGCAGGAAAAATTTACGATGCTAAAGTCAAGATAAGTAGCAATGGCAAACGCTTGACCTTACGCGGTTATGTCGGTATCTCCGCACTGGGACGCAGTCAAACTTGGCTTCGGGTAGAATAATCAGAATGTAAACTCAACAAAAAGCCACCCTAAAGTGGCTTTTTTACATTAGTCAATCAAATGATCTCATTTTTTTGCACACTCTCCAGAATATTGACTAATCACATAATCCTTCTAATATACCGACTCAATAAAAAATAATGAATTATGTAAAGGATGTATATGCAAAAGAATATATTGCTTGCAACTTTGGCGAGTGTACTTTTTAGTGCGAATGTTTTTGCTGAAGACATTTCTGGAACTTGGCAGCAAATTGATGATAAATCGGGTGCAGCCAAAGCAATTATCAAAATCCATCAAGAAGCCAACAACAGCTTTACAGCTAAGATTGTCAAAGTAACACCTCGTCCAGGTTATACTCCTCGTGAAACATGTAATAACTGCCCTGCACCCTATACCAACCAGCCAATTTTAGGCATGGAAATCATTAAAGGCTTAAAACATGTTGCAGGAACCAACAATTATGAAAAAGGTCGGGTGATTGATCCTTTAGCAGGCAATGTTTATGATGCCAAAATTAAAATGAATGCTACTGGTAAGCGTCTTACTTTGAGAGCCTATATGGGCGTTTCAACTTTGGGACGTAGCCAAACATGGATTCGACTTGAGTAAATTTAAACCTGATAAATACCCATAAAAAAGCCACATCATGTGGCTTTTTATTTTTTAAATTATCCAAAGATTACATCACTGGATTATTAACTTTAAATATTTCTTTATCTTCCAAGCGATAGGCAATCAACTGATTACCCCAAACACAGCCGCCATCGACATTCTGAATCTGTGGATTAATACTTTTACCCTGTAATGCAGCCCAGTGTCCAAAGATCAATTGATGTGTTTTTGCAGCTTCCGATTCAAATTCAAACCATGGTCTAAAACCTTGAGGCATTGGCTCATCGAGCGAATCTTTAAAGCTAAACTCTAAGCGACCTTGGCTATCGGTTAAACGCATACGGGTTAAATAGTTGGTAATACAACGTATGCGCGCATGACCTTCTAGATCAGCCGACCAGAGCTCAGGTTCGGTACCGTACATTTCCTTCAAGAAAGCATCGAGCACAGCAAAGTCTTCATGACCGATGATCGCTTCAACTTCTTTTGCCAAAGCAGAAGTCTGTTCTGCTGACCAAATGCATGGAATACCCGCATGAGTCAAAATGGTGTGATCATTGGGGAAAAGACACAAGGGTTGTTTACGCAACCAGTCAATCAGGTCATCACTATCAATCGCATCAATTACATCACGAGTATTGTCTTTGTCTTTTAACTCTTTTAAACCACGCGCGCAGGCTAAAAGAGTCAGGTCATGATTACCCAAAACTGTTGCGGCGACTCCACCATCAACAAGTTTTTTAACAAACCGCAATGCACCAAGCGAATTTTCACCACGTGCCACCAAATCACCGGCAAACCAGATAAAATCTTGATCCGGATCAAACTTGATTTCTTTTAGCAAGGCTTTTAGGGCTTCAAAACAGCCTTGAACATCACCAATGACATAGTTGTATCGAATATCTGAGCGTGCCACTTAAGCCACCATTTGATCTGACAAAGCAACAAATTGTGCCATAGATAAGGTCTCTGGACGTGCCATCGGATCAATACCGGTTTTTTCGAAGGCATCTTCCACCAACATACCCTTCAAGCTGTTACGCAGTGTTTTACGACGCTGAGTAAACACATGTGAAACCAGACGGGCCAAAGCTTTTTCATTTTTGGCAATAATCGGTTTTACCGCGTACGGCTCTAAACGGAATACCGCAGAGGTCACTTTGGGTGGTGGATTAAAAGATCCTGGCGGCACTTCAAATAAAAATGTCGGTTTACAGTAATACTGGATCATCACCGATAAACGACCATATTCTTTGGTATTGGGCGAAGCGGTAATCCGATCTACCACTTCTTTTTGCAACATGAAGTGCATGTCTTGCACTTTGTCACCAAACTCCAAGAGATGGAACAAAAGTGGTGTCGAAATATTATAAGGCAAGTTGCCAACCACACGTAAAGGGCGATCTTCTTGGAACAATTGAGAATAATCATATCTCAATGCATCGGCTTCGATAATGGTTAAACGTTCAGGATATGGCACACGACCCGGTAGGCCTGCCGCCAAATCACGATCCAGCTCAAGCACGGTTAAAGCATCACACTCGCCAATTAATGGTGAGGTCAACGCAGCTAAACCCGGTCCAATTTCTAGAATATTTTGACCTGGCCGCGGATTGACTGAGCGTACAATTTTGGCAATGACACGCTGGTCATGTAAAAAGTTTTGACCAAATCGTTTTCGAGCCTGATGCCCTTCTTGTTTTGGGTTTAAGGCATTAATTTGATACATAAAAACATTTCCAACGTGAGTAATGAACAATAATCAGTGGCGCGCCAAATCGAGGGCTAAATCGACAGCAACGTGCAGGCTTGAACTTTTCGCAAGTCCGCTACCCGCAAGGGAGAGTGCTGTGCCATGATCGACAGAAGTTCGAATAAAAGGTAAGCCCAAAGTAATATTGATGGCTTCACCAAAGCCCTGTGATTTTAACACAGGTAAACCCTGATCGTGATACATCGCCAAAACAGCATCGGCATCTTTTAAATTTTCAGGAGTGAACAAGGTATCAGCAGGAAGACTCAAACTCATATTAATGCCTTGCGCCCGATAGCTTTCAAGCACCGGATTAATCACTTCGATTTCTTCCATCCCCAAATACCCCCCCTCGCCTGCATGCGGATTTAAGCCACAGACCAGAATATGCGGATGCTCAATCTTGAACTTGGTTTTTAAATCATGAATTAATATATCAAGGACTTGATGCAGACGCTGCGTGGTAATGGCATCTGCAACATCGCGTAAAGCCAGATGCGTGGTTGCGAGGGCTACACGTAAGGTCTTGGTTGCGAGCATCATTACGACGCGTTCAACACCTGCAAATTCTTGGTAATACTCGGTATGACCACTAAAATGAATGCCGGCATCATTGATCACTGATTTTTGTACGGGAGCTGTTGCCACCCCCACACTTCTACCTGACATCGCATAATCAGCGGAACGACGGAGTTGTTCTAATACATAAGCAGAATTTTCAGCATTCAACTCACCCAAGACCACCTCAGTATTGAGTGGAATATGCTCCACATATAACTGACCTTGGGCTGAGGATTCTGATTGTCCTTGATACTCAATCAGTTCAATGGTTTGCTTTAGAATTTCGGCGCGTTTTTTTAAAAGATTGAGATCAGCCAAAATCACAACCGGACGTTCATCAATACGCATCGCCAAACTTAAACAGATGTCTGGACCAATCCCTGCAGGTTCACCACTGGTTACATATAAAGGAAGCATATTTTCGTCTCGTCTAAGCTGCGCTCGAATCTCATTATTATATACAGGTTAGATAAACAAGTTTTTCGCTAACAGCTATTTTCCAAGAGAAAATAGAGATCAGCTCCTAATCATGGATGGGGTAATATCAAGTTCTATCCGTTCTATTGATAATATGAAAAATAGTTGTGATTATTCTTTGCACATTACAGGTTTTACCTATAAAATATAGCCCTTGAAATTCTACATTTTCATTTGTGATTCTTCACGTATTCGTTTAGAATCGCGTCTCCTTTTGTTTGGACAGATTCCATAGTCCAAACCAACTATAATAGGTAGTGGTTTAATGAAAACTCTCAGCGCTAAGCCAGCTGAAGTTCAACATGACTGGTATGTTGTTGATGCTTCTGGCAAAACTTTAGGTCGCCTTGCGACTGAAATCGCTCGTCGTTTACGCGGTAAGCATAAAACTTCTTATACTCCTCACGTTGACACTGGCGATTATATCGTTGTAATCAATGCTGAAGAAATTACTGTGACTGGTAAAAAAGCTCAGGATAAGAAATACTATCGCCATACTGGTTTCCCTGGTGGTATCCGTGAGACTAACTTCGAGAAGTTAATCGCTCACAAACCTGAAGCAGTTTTAGAAAAAGCTGTTAAAGGTATGTTACCAAAAGGTCCTCTTGGTTATGCAATGATCAAAAAAATGAAAGTGTACGCTGGTACTGAGCATCCACATACAGCTCAACAGCCACAAGTTTTGGACATCTAAGGGATACAGCACATGGCTACTAATTATGGTACAGGTCGCCGTAAGACCGCAACTGCACGTGTTTTCTTGTCAGCTGGTACAGGCAAACTCGTAATTAACAACCGTTCTATCGAACAATATTTCGGTCGTGAAACTGCTCGTATGGTTGTTCGTCAACCGCTTGAGCTTTTAGAAGTTACTGAAAAATATGACCTTTACATCACTGTTGCTGGTGGTGGTATTGGTGGTCAAGCAGGCGCTATCCGTCACGGTATTACTCGTGCATTGATCGCTTCTGACGAAACTTTAAAACCTGCTCTTCGTCAAGCTGGTTTCGTTACTCGTGATGCTCGTGAAGTTGAACGTAAGAAACTTGGTTTACGTAAAGCTCGTAAACGTCCTCAGTTCTCTAAACGTTAATTCGTTTACCGAATCGGACAAAAAGCCTTGGTTTATCCAAGGCTTTTTTATGTCCTAAAAATTTAGGTGAGGCCTTTGTTCTTCTACTGCTTATGCACATCTTTACCCCACACTCCTTCATGACACCAAAATGACTTACTCAGATAGTAGTTAGCAACACCAATTAAAATAAAAAGCATCATCAAACCCAGTTTAATTATCATATTTTCTTACTCCAGCCATTTTTTCTTATAATCTACCTGTGCAATAGTTGATTCGTCTTTTATGCTTCGTGCTTTTTAGGTTGAATTTTAGTATCCTATTCTATTCATTTTTGCTTTGTTTGGGATTATGTCCGTCGAAACCGCACCTGTTCAAGGAATTACACTGTATAGCCATGCAGATGACTTTCGTTCACATTGGATTCGCTATGTCCTTGCCGAGAAGCAAATTAAATATCATCTGATTATTGTAGATGAAGACGATGAAGATCTCGCTAGCTTAAATCCATACAACCAAGTTCCGATGCTGATTGAAAATGAACTTAAACTGTTCAATACCAGTATTATTTCCGAATATATAGATGATCGCTATCGTCAAAATAAATTATATGCGGATGCACCCATGCCGCGCGCTGAACAGCGTCAATATATTTGGCGATTTGAACAAGATTGGTTAAAGCTTGCAGATATCATGCTGCGTCATCCAGATAGCTTAAATACAAAAGATAAAGCAAAAGCCCAAAAACAATTGCGTGAAATACTCATCTCTCTAACGCCATTATTTCAGCATTTTCCCTATTTTATGTCAGAAAATTTTACAATTTTAGATTGCATGTTAGCGCCAATTTTTTTACGGTTACATTCAATGGGGATTGAACTCCCTAAACAACATTGCCGCCCCATTTTTTTATATTGCCAACGGATATTTTCCCGTCCTGCTTTTATCAAGTCTATGACCATGCAGGAAAAAAATAAATATCGTGAAATTTTAGTGAATCAATAGAGTATATTTCAATGTCTGATCAGGAATTAAACCTCACTCCCACCCGTCCTTATCTCGCTCGTGCAATTTATGAATGGATTTGTGACAACAACCTCACCCCACATTTGCTTGTTGATGCCACACAACCGAATACCATGGTTCCAGAACAATTTATTCAAGACGGGCAAATTGTTTTAAATATCGCCCCTCATGCAGTTCATAAATTAAATATAAGCGATGCTAGCATTACTTTCTCCGCTCGTTTTGGCGGCGTGTCTCGTGATATATATGTACCTTTAAATGCTGTGATGGGTATTTATGCACGTGAAAATGGTCAAGGTCTATTCTTTGATCCAAGTGAATATGAAGATACCCAAATCCCTGAAGATACTTTAAAATCAACAACACTTTCAGAAGAAACTGAACAACCCAAGACCAAGAAAAAACCGAGTTTACGGTTATTAGACTAAAACAATATGGAGTAAATTGATGGCTTTTGATTTAGTACAATATTTTGCTGAGCAGATTAACACTCAAAAGCCTCAGCTTCTCGGGCAATACTCTAGAGAAGATAAAAAAGAGCATTTATTGGAAATAAATGCGCTTGTGTTGGGTAAGTTGATTACACTTTGGCGCTCTAATGACAAAAAAGTTTATCAGGAAATTTCCTCACCCGATGAGCTCTTTATACAAGAGGTTGCCCGCCACCTGACCACTTCTCCAAAAAATCAGTCCACATTAGCTAAAAGTGAATTAGAGCCAGCAGTCACAGAGATATTGCGCTTACAACTGGCAGAGCTCAAGCAACTTAATGATATTGGTAATCTCGAAGTTCGAGGATTACATGAATTACTCTTAGGACAAATTGAACATCTTGCTGGTCAAGCGCCTGATTGGGTTTGGTCAACAAATGATCTGTTAGAGTTAAAAGGCTCTAAACCGATTGTGCAAGAAGAGATATCATTAGATTCAACAATGAAGGAGTTTAATCAAATGGTAAGTCAACAACATACTGATATTAATGAAGATCAGCACAGAACCGCAGCGGCAGTAAGTAGTGCAGTGCCAACATGGGCAAAACGTCTAGAACCTGCAGTTGCCATCATCATTCTTTGGATTTTATATTCTGCTGCAACTCAAATGTTTAACTGAAATATTTAAAAGTTTAGTAAAAATAGAAGTCGCCTAAATGGCGATTTTTATTTGGAAATAGGTCAATAGTTTAGACTTATAAATAGCGTAGCTAAAAATAAATAATGCTTAATATATTTTCTCAATATAGCCAACCTACCGTGGACTTCTTTCATTCATGAAGATTCCGTCGTCTATCTATTTAAGCTATTGATTAAGTCATTTCTACTTGATGTAGAAGGTATTTTTCCTATCCTATTTACCAGAGAAATGACTTTTAACAAGGTAAGAGAAATTTTAAGCTATTCATCAATTTATCTTATTCTTAATTTAATAAAACAAGTTCTAGACATAGATATTCATTTTTAAAGTTCAAGCTTGAATACCAAGTTAGCTAACCCTCACTTTGTTGAAACACTTCATCCAATCAAAGGCTCTCTCTGCAGGGATGTTTTTAGCATATAAAACTTACGACCTAAAAAAAACCCCCTCAATCATTTGAGGGGGTTTTCAGGAATAATGAGCTGGCGATGACTTACTCTCACATGGGTAACCCCACACTACCATCAGCGCAAAGAGG
>NZ_LSZH01000002.1:121592-130461 GCF_001647545.1 Acinetobacter sp. SFB | reverse complement strand
CAAAAACTCAATGCGAAGAGCCGAGATTAAGCCCCGGAATCAGCCGCTCAAAACCCCTCATTTTAGGTGAAGTTGTTTTTTTCTATTTAGAAAAACGTCAGAATAAAAGTTCTTTTAAATTTAAAAAATATGAAATTATAATTCAAAAAATAATCTCTTATCATGATGATATATATTAATAAATTTAAAAAGTCATAAGGTTTTTTATATGAATAATTAGTCTTATTGTTTCTAGAAAATCATATGAGTATATTGTGCCAAATTGAATTTTTAACTTAACAATTCATGTGATGTGATGGACAAGTACTCATGGGAGATGAGAACGAATGACAACGGAAAAAATAGATGTAAATTCTGTAGTGGATCATGCGAAATTTACCCCATTTCACTTTAATGTGGTCGCTTGGTGTTTACTCATTATCCTATTTGATGGCTACGATCTAGCGATTAATGGTGTGACTTTACCATTGTTGATGAATAATTGGGGCTTGAGTGCCGTTCAAGCAGGCATGTTAGCCAGTACAGCGCTTGCGGGCATGATGTTTGGCGCAATGTTCTTTGGGTCATTGGCAGACAAAATTGGCCGTAAAAAAGTCATTATGATTTGTATTGTGCTGTTTAGCGGACTCACTTTTGCAGGCGGTTTTGCTTCAAATCCGACTGAGTTTGGTATTTTACGTTTCTTGGCTGGTCTAGGGATTGGCGGTGTGATGCCAAACCTTGTGGCTTTAACTTCTGAATATGCACCGCAAAAGATGCGTAGTACGCTGGTTACAACCATGTTTAGTGGTTATGCCGTGGGTGGCGTGATGGCTGCACTGTTAGGTTCATGGTTTACCCCAACTTATGGTTGGCAGGTCATGTTCTTTATTGCGGGCATTCCTTTATTTTTACTTCCGCTTATTTGGAAATTCTTACCAGAATCTTTAGCGTTTATGGTGAAGCAAAACAAACAGGAAAATGCACGCGTAATCGTGCGTCGTCTTGAGCCTTCACTTAAAGTTACAGAATCCACGATTTTTACTTTGCCGCAAGAAAGTGTGCCTGAAGCTGCAAACGTGTTGAGCTTGTTCCGTCGTGGACGTGCAACCAATACCTTGTTGTTCTGGCTTGCATTCTTTACCTGTTTACTGACGATGTATGCGTTAAGCAGCTGGTTGCCTAAGCTGATGATGGCAGCTGGTTACTCGATGGATAACAGTCTAATGTTCATGATGGTGATGAATGTCGGTGCGGTAGTCGGTATTGTCGGCGGCGGTATTTTGGCGGATCGTTTCCACTTAAAACCTGTGCTGATGTTCCTTGGGATTATGGGTGCGATTGTGATGAGCTTAATGGGCTTCCAATCGAATCAATTCCTTCTGTATATTTTAGTATTCTTGGCAGGTGCAGCTTCAATCGGCTCACAAATGCTTCTCTATAGTTATGTGGCTCAGTTCTACCCGCTTGCTGTACGTTCGACGGGCATTGGCTGGTCTTCTGCAATTGGCCGTATGGGTGCGATTGTAGGTCCAATTTTAATTGGTGGCTTACTTGGTATGAACTTACCTGCCTACTTTAACTTTATGGCGGTAGGTTTACCTGTGTTGATTACTGCGATTGCAGTTGCATTGATTATGAGTGAAGATGAATCTGAAAAGATTAAAGCATCGAAACAGATAGCAGCCAAAGCTTAGAAATTAAAATTGAAAAGAAGCCTCCGAAAGGGGGCTTTTTGTTAGTGTATAGGTCATAGCTAGTAGAGATTTTGATGTATATTAAACTTAACAAAGTACATTAAAAGAAATTTAAAAATGGGTCTTTTGGAAAGTATTGGGTCAGGATTAATTACTAATCTTTTAAGTTATACGATAAAGAAAAAATTTAGTAAACATACATTTAATAATGAAAAGCCTACTGAAGTTAATGCTATTTCTAAACGCTTAACTCAGGTACTTGAATTAATGAATGATGGCAGAGAAGAAGCTCTTACAATTGCTCAATTAAGCCAAATGTTTCAATTCAAAAAAATCAGTAAATTAGAAAAATACTTTTTAGGGCAGAAAGAGCCTTCAATAGAATTTCTTAAGGAATTTTCAGCTAAGTTTGCTATAAATTCAAAATGGTTGATTCAAGGACAGGAGGAGCCGTTCAAGTTTGATCAAGAGCACTATTCTAATTGTTATGACTGTATACAAAAAATTCATGAGCTTAATCCAACTACTATTTATTTTATAAGATCAGATAGTATCTGTGGAGAGACTTGTATCTTATTAGAGATAAATGAATATCATTTTTTAATTCTTAATCACTCATTACATTTCAGTGGACAAGTCGGATGGGGGGGAAGTTGTGAATTAGCTTCTTTCAGAAAATTAGTGATGAAATTGATTTTAGAAGAAAATTTTTTAACTCTAGGATTAGTGATTCCAAAACGTAAATTTTCAGATCTATATAAAGGAAAAATTTATCCTAATACAATCTTAAAATATAAAAATGGTAAAATCATGCATTGGCATGATGATTTCACAGATATCCATAACCAACGTTGTGGTTATCAGTACCATAATAAATATGACCAAAACTTCAAAGATGCTTTTAGAATCACAAAGAGTCATATAGAAAAATATGAAGAGCCTTAATTTAAACAGAATTTGAATTGACCATCTAAAGCTTTATGCATTTAATAAGTTAAAAGATTTTGGAACCAATCCTATGCAATTTAATTCGATCTCCCCAATCCCTGAAGATGATGAAGAACTGCATCTTCCTGAACTGGTTTACTGGGCTTCACTTGGCGATCTTGAACAGGTGAGTGAAAGCTTAAAGCAAGGCATTGACCCTAATTCTACCGATGATGAAGGCTATAGTGCTTTACAGGCAGCCGCTGAAAATGATCACTTGGAAGTTGTGAAGCTACTTGTCAGTAAAGGTGCTGATATTGATCATCGCAGTATCTATACCGCGCTAGAACTTGCAGAAATGGCGGGAAATAAGGAAATAGTGGCTTATTTAAAAAGCTTAAAAAGTCTGCATTAATAAACTCAAAGATGAAGCCCTACATTGATGGGGCTTTTTTATATCCTTTGTTTCACTATTTACTTCAGTTGTATTTCCATCCTGAGCCTCAAATTTTATTGCTGTTTTTAGTTGGATAAACATTCTGTTTGATTCTGAATTTAGAAGACAAAATTTATCTGTAGGATTATCTCCATCAATCATAAGACATCTATAACTTAAGCCAGAATTGAATACTTTACTTCAAGATATCCGTACTTATTCCTTTTAAGCTTTTCAGTCGACAAACTCTGACAATCTTTCAATCAAATCCTCTTTAGTCGGGTATAAAATTTTAAATTTTTAATATATTGTTTTTATTATTAAAAATAAGTGTGAACCATAGTTCACAGTAAAATATGTAACAAAAAATCCTACTCTTGGCTCGTATTATCCTGTCATTTTATTTCAGAAAAGATTTCATATACCTTCAAGGTATAGATTTATGCCTTTCAAGTTGTGGACAAAATTCCGCCAGAAACCCATTGTAGGTGAAAATTCAAGTCTCACATTGGAGGTGAGTACTCATGACAACGACAACAATGAATGTAAATGCTGTAATAGATCAAGCCAAGTTCAAGTCATTTCACTTGAAACTTGTGCTGTGGTGTCTGTTTATTGTCTTATTTGACGGTTATGACTTGGCAATTAATGGGGTGGTTTTACCATTACTAATGCAAGAGTGGGGCATGAGTGCCGTGCAGGCAGGCATGTTGGCCAGTACAGCTTTGGCTGGCATGATGTTTGGCGCGATGGGCTTTGGCATGTTGGCGGATAAAATTGGCCGCAAAAAAGTGATTTTAATTTGCGTTTCATTGTTCAGCCTGTTTACGTTTTTAGGGGGATTTGCCACCAATCCTACAGAATTTGCAATATTACGCTTTATTGCAGGCCTTGGTATTGGCGGCGTATTGCCAAATTTAGTGGCTTTAACTTCAGAATATGCACCGCAGCGTGTGCGCAGTACTTTAGTTACCACCATGTTTAGCGGTTATGCCATGGGCGGGATTCTGGCAGCATTGTGTGGAACTTGGTTTACCGCAGATTATGGCTGGCAAATCATGTTCTATATTGCAGTTATTCCTTTACTGTTCGTTCCATTCTTTTGGAAATTCCTGCCGGAATCTTTAATATTTTTGGTTAAGGCAAAGAAAGAAGACCAGGCACGTCATTTTTTACAAAAAATTGAGCCAGCAGCGCAAGTGTCTGCAAATACACAATTGGTTTTAGCGTCCAATGATCAGACGGGAAGTACCTCAGTAAAAGAACTGTTCAGTGAAAATCGAGCTGTGGGAACATTCTTGTTTTGGCTGGCATTCTTTATGTGCTTATTGATGCTTTATGCATTAGGCAGCTGGTTGCCAAAACTGATGATGGCAGCCGGTTATTCTTTAGGCAGCAGCTTGATGTTCTTACTGGCATTGAATATTGGAGCCGTGATTGGAACCATCAGTGGAGGCGTTTTAGCGGACCGCTTTGACTTTAAACCGGTGCTGATCAGTATGTTAGTGCTAGGCGTACTTTCTTTAGTTGGACTCGGCTTCAATTCTCCACAGCCTGTTATTTATTTACTGGTAAGTCTGGCTGGTGCATCCTCAATTGGCAGCAGCATTTTACTGTACAGTTATGTGGCACAGTACTATCCGGTTGCAGTCCGCTCAACAGGTATTGGCTGGGCATCGGCTGTGGGTCGTACCGGCGCGATTGTTGGTCCAATTGCGATTGGCATGCTGTTGGGTATGGAACTGCCACATAAATGGAATTTTATCGCTGTGGCTATTCCTGGAATTATTGGTGCCATGGCCATATTCTTTATCCGCCCAGCAAAAACGGAAAAAATTAAAGCTGAACAAACCCTTCCGACATCTGTACAACCTAGCCGTTCTTGAAAATGCTCATCTACTAAAGATAGATTATTTTAAAACTTAAGCCTCCTTCGGGAGGCTTTTTATTTGTAGATGAGATTAATTTGAAGCATGAAAAAAGCCCCATCATCCTGATAGGGCTTTTTCGTATGGGTGACTTAGGTATAACTCCTGTCGTACCTCACTTCCTGATGCTCAAACTGATTATTATTGTTTTTAGTTTGGGAAACTTCCTGTTTCCTGGTGAATTAAATATAGTGCGAATCAAACGGCTTGAATAGCTGCTGTTTTCTGCAGTTGATGTAAGCAAAAGCGTACAACAATGCTTTAGAAATGAGCTTCTACACCAAGATAAGGCCCTTTAAATTTCAATTTGGCTTCCTGATCTGAACCTTCCTCTAACTGAATATCCAGAATGCGATAACCGGCTTTGGCACCGACATCGACCAGTAGGGTATCGACAAAGTTATATTTCAGTTCTACTTGGGCATCGGTGACTTGCCGATCGCTTAACTTGGCAAAACTGGCTTCTGCCTTGGCACTGAGTCCGGTAAAGGGCAGTTTGACTCCTGCTTCTGCATAGACCATCGGTAAGGTTTCACTGACTTCTGTATTTTGGGTAACGTTCTGCTGGATATCGCCATCGAGTAATTTGGCACCGAAACCAACATCGGCCGAGACAATATTATCGAGGATTTCGTAATACAGAATGAAGTCAGAATAATCCAGATCGACCTGATGGCTTTTTACCCCGGCAAAACTCTGATCACTTTCAGCCTGCACATTAGTATGTTTAATTTTGGCATTGGGCAAAAAGGGTACCGGATGTTCTAGGGCCACAGAAAATGACATGCCGTGATCATCTTCCAGTTGGGATTGTGGACGTGCTGAGGCTGGATTACTTAAATCTGCGCTGTAGTTCCAGTAATCTATACCGGCTTTAACCCCAATAAAATCGGCGTGTGCAGAGCTGACTACGCCAAGTCCAAGGATGAAGCTAAATAATTTGAGTGATTGCATGGATATCCTGAATATGCGATGTGTTATTTTTAGAAAATAATGTTGTTACTTAAATATAAGGAACTACTGCCCAACTCAGCGCATCATATAGCGAATGAAAGAAAATTGCATTGCTGTTATTTCTAGAAAATGAAAGGAATTTTTTACATGGCAGATAAAGCTGTAAACGTGATTGATTATCCCCTGTATGTGGCAGGTAAAGCGGTTAAAACCGAGCAATGGCTTGAAGTTCAACATAAATATACGCAGGAGCTTTATGCACGGGTGGCTTTGGCAAATGAAAAAACTATTGAGAAAGCGATTCAATCTGCGGTAAAAGCGGAAAAAGAAATGGCGGCTTTAGAACCCTTTCAAAAACAAAAAATCTTGCTGCATTGTGTGAAACGCTTTAGTGAAATGCGAGCGGAGTTGACTGAAATCCTGATTGCAGAAGGTGGAAAACCACGCAAGGCCGCTGCTGCTGAAGTGGAACGTTTAATCAATACCTTTCAAATTGCAGCCGATGCGGTAACTCAATTGGATGATGGACGCATGATTCCGTTGGCTGTTACAGCGGCAGCGTCGGGTTATCAAGGCATGATGAAATATGTCCCGATTGGTGCAGTCTCCTTAATTAGTCCGTTTAATTTTCCATTGAATCTCACCGCGCATAAAATTGCCCCTGCAATTGCAGCGGGTTGCCCATTTGTGCTTAAACCGGCCAGCTTAACCCCTATTTCTGCACTGAAGATTGCTGAAGTTCTGGCCGAGACCGATTTACCCAAAGGTGCATTTTCGATTTTACCCTGTCCACGTGAACATGCCGATGTACTGGTCACCGATGACCGTTTCAAACTGCTCAGTTTTACCGGTTCGGATGTGGTCGGTTGGGATATGAAAGCACGTGCCGGGCGTAAGAAAGTAGTTCTGGAGCTGGGCGGTAATGCCGCAGTCATGATTGATGCCGATACTGAAATTAGTGATGCCTTGTTGGATCGTTTGATTGGCGGTGCCTATAACCATGCCGGGCAGGTGTGCATTAGTGTGCAACGTATTTTGGTACATGCAGATATCTATGCTGAACTGAAGAAGAAGTTGGTCACCAAACTGAAAAAAATCAAGGCGGCTGATCCTGAGCTTGGCAGCACGCTAGTGGGGCCGATGATTAAAGAATCAGAAGCCCTTCGTCTGAAAAAATGGGTCGATAAAGCGGTGAAAAAAGGGGCAAAATTGCTGACTGGCGGCGAGCTAAATGGAATGATGTTTGAACCGACTTTGCTGGAAAATGTCGATACTTCGCTAGAAATTTACAAAGATGAAGCATTTGGACCAGTGGCGATTATTGAGAAATATAAGACTTTTGAGCAAGGCATAGACCGAATCAATAGCAGCCGTTTTGGCTTACAGGCCGGGGTGTATACCCAGAACTTGAATAAAATGCTGTATGCCTGGGATCATTTGCATGTCGGTGGCGTGATTATTAATGATGTTCCCTCTTTCCGGGTCGATAACATGCCCTATGGTGGTGTAAAAGACTCCGGTCTGGGACGTGAAGGCGTGCAATATGCGATTCGTGATATGCAGGAAGAGCGTATTTTAGTCATTAAAAAATAAGAAAATTGAGGTAATTGGGGTATGGAAATGCCCTGATTGCTTTTAATAAAAACCCAATGGAAAATCCGTCATACTAACAAAAGGAACAGATTGAATTATGCAGAGCGCCATATCAGCTATATTTTGAGCAATTCATGATTTATAGATTATAAAATTAAATAATTTCCGCAAAAACTACAGAAAAAGCTCTGGAAAATGGGTATTGTTCAAGCATTGAAAGGCTCAAAAGACACAAAAGACTTTAAGCAAGATTTTGTGATGACAGCCTGTTTGCAATTTAGAACAGAATGCTCAAAAGGCGTAGAACTAACTTCAGACATAAAAAGATTAATTTTTGAATGGTACTTTTTTGCTCGCCAGATAACTCAACAACAAGCAGCATTTAAAGATATCTAAAGGTTTAGGTGTTTTATGACAGATACTCGTGAAAACTGGACATCACGATCGGGCTTTATTATTGCAGCAGTCGGATCGGCTGTCGGTTTAGGTAATATTTGGCGCTTTCCCTACATTGCTTATGAAAATGGCGGTGGCGCATTCTTAATTCCTTATTTAATTGCTTTAATTACTGCCGGTTTACCGCTTTTATTTTTAGATTATGCAGTAGGGCATAAGAACAACAGTTCACCTCCCAAAGCATACCGAAAACTGTTCCGTGGTGGTGAAACCCTCGGATGGTGGCAAGTGTGTGTCTGTATCATCATTGGTTTGTATTACGCCAGCGTTTTGACCTGGGCGGGCAGTTATGTCTACTTCTCTATTGGTCAGATGTGGGGCAGTGATCCGGAAGGTTTCTTCTTTAAAACCTATTTGCAGACTTCGGATGCTACCGGTTTTGATCCCCGTTTTGTCAGCCATATTTTCTGGCCATTGGCAGGGATTTGGGTGCTGACCTTAATCATTTTATATGGTGGTGTAAAAAAAGGCGTGGAGCTTTCCAACAAGATTTTTATGCCCTTGTTGTTTGTCCTGTTTAGCCTTTTAGTGATTCAGGCACTTCGTTTACCCGGCGCGGTTGATGGTTTAAATGCCTTTTTTACCCCGAACTGGGCGGCGATGATGGACTATAAGGTTTGGCTGGCAGCGTATGGTCATACCTTCTTCTCGCTTTCCGTCGGTTTCGGGATCATGGTGACGTATGCCTCTTATTTAAAACCCAAAACCAATTTAACTGGTTCCGGTTTAATCGTGGGCTTTGCCAATGCTTCAACTGAAATTTTAGCCGGTATTGGTATTTTTTCTGCGCTTGGCTTTATGGCCTATACTGCAAATAGCAATGTACAAGATGTAGTGAGTGGCGGGATTGGACTGGCCTTTATTGCCTTCCCTAAAATTATTTCTAGCCTGGGTGCTGG
>NZ_LSZH01000002.1:0-121299 GCF_001647545.1 Acinetobacter sp. SFB | reverse complement strand
GGCGGAGCGTTGATTTCGATTATCAGTATTGCCTGGTTCAAGCGTTCAGCTTTGCTAGAACTGCGCAATCACGTCAATGCCATTTCAACTGTGCAATTGGGCAAAGGCTGGAATTTCACCTTAACCGTGGTTACCTCTTTGATTTTGTTGGTTACTTTAGGAATGACCATCTATAACTTATTATTAAAAGGTTATGGTGACTATAGTACAAGTTTACAGTGGTTATTTGGCTGGGGCTGCATCATTTTCTGTGCTGTGGTGGCGTTTGTATTAGCCAAAATGAAAGATCGCTAGGAGAATAAAGATGAATACTTCAGCAATTGTGATGATGATTATCTCGATAGTGTTTTTATGGGGTGGATTAGCCTTGTCGATTCTTCACTTGATGAAAAATCCTGAAGAATTAGATGATGTGCTTGAAGAAGTGAAAGATCAGCATACGCTTTAAGTCAAAAAATCAGTCTTTACTGACAATGCACGAAAATGAAAGCCATTATCATAAATGATAATGGCTTTCTGGTTTCTGAAAAGGGAGCTGACGGATGCAAACTATTTTGCAGCACCAAGTGTGGATCGCATTTGCAGTGACCTTTCTGGAAGGATTGGCCACCGTGCTTGGTGGCATATTGGTTTTATTTTTCAGGCAACCGAGTTATCGGCTGTTATTGTTCGCTTTGGTTTTTGCAGCAGGGGCAATGGTTTAGGTTTTATTGGCTGAAATTTTAAATATATTAATTGCTTTTTTAGTCAGGCTTTTGACCCTAAAGTTAGTTTTGCCTTGGGTACTTTTGCCTTTTTATTTGGGAGGATCTTGGTCTTGCTGCTGGATCATTTCATTCCCAACCCACATGAAACCCTTGAAGCAAACCGTGCTGCCGAGATTGAACAACGACGGTTAAGGCGTACCGCTTTACTGACCTTGTTCGCCATTACCGCACACAACTTCCCTGAAGGTTTAGCGACATTTTTTTCGACATTAGAAAGCCCAACTTTGGGTGCACCCTGAGCGGTGGCCATTGCCATTCATAATATTCCCGAAGGTATTGCGATTGCGTTGCCGATCTATATGGCAACCGGGCGCAGAGATCTGGCTTTAGGTGCCAGTTTTATTTCCGCCTTAGCAGAGCCATTGGGGGCGACACTGGGTTACTTTATTTTGGCACCGTTTATGAGTTTTACTGTGTATGGTGCGGTCTTTGGTGTGATTGGTGGAGTGATGGTATTTTTGGCACTGGATGAACTCTTACCCACAGCAAAGCGCTACGCCCAAGGTCATGAAACAGTGTATGGACGGGTGATTAGCATGGCATCTTTAGCGCTGAGTTTAGTGCTGTTTAAATTTGTCATTTAAAAATATAGCGTCAAAAAACATAGACATAAAAAAAGGTGGCTCAAAAGCCACCTTTTTGATGTAAACCGTCTTTATGTCGGGGAGTTATGCCGTTTTCTGGATACGGCAATAGAAGAAACCATCGCCATGATCCACTTTTGGCAGTAACTGGCGACCATGAATTTGTTCAATTCCCCAGTCCACATCAATTTTTTGTTCTTGCGCATCGGCATGACGGGCGAAGAAGTCCACCATTTGCTGTTCATTTTCAGCTTTTAAAATCGAGCAGGTGATGTAAAGCAGGGTGCCACCGACTTTCAACTGTTGCCACATATTTTCAAGAATCTGTTTTTGCAACTCAACGGTTTTGGCAATATCACCCGACTGACGCAATAAACGAATGTCTGGATGGCGACGAATCACCCCAATTGCTGAACATGGCGCATCTAGTACAATACAATCCGCAAGCTCAGGTGCAGTCCATTTCACTGCATCTGCGGTGATGATTTCAACGTGTTTGCCGTCGAGAATCAGGCGTTCCAAGTTCTCAGATACACGTTTCAAGCGTTTTTCGTCTTGATCGAGTGCAATCAGTTTTTTCGGCTGATATTTCTCTAAAAGATGCGCGGTTTTCCCACCCGGTGCTGCACAGGCATCAATTACAAATTTACCGTCCAGATTAGGTACTAAAGTTGCGCAAAGCTGGGCATGTTCATCCTGTACCGAAAAACCGCCGGCTTCAAAACCTGGCAGACTCGGCACGTGAATACTTTCATCCAGTACAATACCGACATCGGAAAGTTCACAACGATGGGCATCGATGCCTTCGTCTTCCAGAATGTCGAGATATTCTTCGCGGCTGACCTGACGGGTATTGACACGCAAAGTCAGTGGCGCAACCTGTTTAAGCTCGTAGCTGAGTTCAGCAAATTGCTCGCCCCAGTCTTTCTTTAAACGCTTCGCCAACCAGCTTGGTAAATTCGATGCATTTTCCAAGACATCATAAAACTGCTCAGTTTCACGCGTTGCACGGCGTAAAATGGCATTTACCACGCCACTTAAACTTTCCATGCCCAGTTGTTTGCTGGCTTCTACTGTTTCAGAAATCGCAGCATGTGCAGCTACACGGGTGCACAGCAATTGATATAAACCGACATATAAACAGGTTTCAACCACTGGATTTTCAAGCGGTACAGTAAGCAGGGGTAAAGTCACCTGTTTCAGTGCATGCCACTGGCGTAGACAGCCCAGCACCAATTCGTGATACAACGCGCGGTCTTTGTCTGACACGATGTTCATGTGCTGATTTAACACCGATGCCAGTGATTGACCATTTTGGACAGCCAATAACGTTTTAACAACCTGAGCACGTAAGTTTAAGGTCTTACCAGAGGCGTGGGGAGATTGTCTCATTATAAAATTTGTCCGATATTCAGTTTTTGAGTTTGTAAAATTTGTACGGCATTCAGCGGTTTGCCACCTGGCCATTGTAAAGCAGTTAGCGTGATTACAGTGTTATTTGCACAGGCAACATGTACGCCGTGTTTATCAATTGCAATGATTTCACCCACTTGAGAATTTTCTGCAGTGGCATTGGATAACTGAGAATTCCAGACACGCAGGTTGTTTTTTTCATCCAGCACGATAAATGCCACAGGCCACGGGTTAAAAGCGCGAATATTACGGTCAATTTGTACCGCATCGATGGCCCAGTCAATCTGCGCCTCAGCTTTTGATAATTTGTGCGCATAGACGGTTAAAGCTTCATCTTGAACTTCACGTGTTGCTAAATAGTGTTGCAGTTTTTCTGTCGATTCTAAAACAGCGACAATAGCAGTTGCCCCCTGAATGGCAAGTTTATCATGCAGGCTTGCAGAGGTATCTGTGGCTTCAATCGGGCAGAGGGTTTTATACATCATGTCACCGGTGTCCAGACCTGCGGCCATTTTCATAATGGTCACGCCTGTTTCGCTATCACCCGTTGCAATGGCACGTTGAATCGGTGCTGCACCGCGCCAGCGTGGCAATAAAGAGCCATGAATATTTAAACAGCCATATTTAGGCGTGTCTAAAACCGCTTGCGGCAGGATCAAGCCATAGGCTGCCACCACCATCACATCTGCATTTAAAGCTTTCAGTTCAGCCTGTGCTGCCAGACCTTCTTCAGTCGATGATTTGAAATGCAGCGGCTGATACACCGGAATGTCGTGTTCTAAAGCCAATTGTTTGACTGCCGATGCGCTGAGTTTTTGCCCACGACCCGCTTTGCGGTCAGGTTGGGTATATACCGCAACAATTTCATGTTCTGTTTTCAACAGCGCGTCTAAAGCGACCGCTGCAAATTCTGGTGTACCCGCAAAGATGATTTTCACAGATGAAATTCCAAATAAACTTAATGCATTATAAGGCAAAAGCAGAGCCAGACCTAAGATCGTGTGCATGAAGTCCCAAACTACTGAAACTCAGATCTTTATCTCGGGTTTTTGCAGATAGTGCTTTATTCAAACCTAATTAATAATAAAATAAAGTAATGCAAAATTAAAAAATTATTCATGAAAGTTTTGTATTTAATTCAGTGTTATGGCGTTATATTAGCTTTCAGTATCAGTTTATTTTATATAAATCGTCGAAACATCCATAGATTTCTCTCATTAAAAATCATGCTTACAGGGCTTTGCTTCAATGCAACCTGTAGTAAGATATGTCTATATTTCGACTGATTTAACCTTATATATCAGTATCATTCAGCCAGAGTGAATCCTAGAATTCATTTCGAGCACAAACTTTGTTGGAAATACACAATGCCTGACTATCGTTCAAAAACATCGACACACGGAAGAAATATGGCTGGCGCACGTGGCTTATGGCGTGCAACCGGCATGAAAGATGAAGATTTTGGTAAACCGATTATTGCGGTGGTCAACTCTTTCACTCAGTTTGTACCGGGTCACGTCCATTTGAAAGACTTAGGTCAGCTTGTGGCACGTCAGATTGAAGCATCAGGCGGTGTGGCCAAAGAATTCAATACCATTGCCGTAGATGACGGAATTGCGATGGGCCATGACGGCATGCTGTATTCATTGCCTTCACGTGACCTGATTGCGGACTCGGTTGAATACATGGTCAATGCACACTGTGCCGATGCGATGGTCTGTATTTCTAACTGTGACAAAATCACCCCGGGCATGTTGATGACAGCAATGCGTCTCAATATTCCAGTGGTGTTCGTGTCGGGTGGCCCAATGGAAGCGGGTAAAGTCAAAATTCGTGGGGATGAAAAAGCCATTGATTTGGTCGATGCCATGATCGTTGCAGCAGATGACAGTTTCACCGATGAAGAAGTGGCTGAATACGAACGCTCTGCATGTCCAACCTGTGGTTCATGTTCAGGCATGTTCACCGCCAACTCAATGAACTGTTTAACTGAAGCTTTGGGTCTGTCTTTACCGGGTAATGGTTCAACTTTAGCAACTCACGCCAACCGTAAAAAATTATTCGAACGTGCAGGTCAGTTGATTGTAGAACTGGCAAAACGCCATTATGAACAAGATGATTACAGCATTTTACCGCGTTCAATTGCGACTAAAGCAGCGTTTGAAAATGCCATGACTTTAGACGTTTCAATGGGTGGTTCAACCAATACTGTACTGCATTTATTGGCCGCGGCACATGAAGCCGAAGTCGATTTCACCATGACAGACATTGATCGTCTTTCTCGTAAAGTTCCAGTGCTGTGTAAAGTGGCACCGGCAAAACAAGATGTGCATATGGAAGACGTACACCGTGCAGGCGGGATCATGTCAATCCTGGGTGAACTTGACCGCGCAGGCTTATTGGATACTTCAGTACCGACAGTACATGAAAAAACCTTAAAAGATGCCTTGGATAAATGGGACATCATCCGTACTGAAGATGCGGATGTCTACGAGTTTTTCCGCTCAGCCCCAGGCGGTGTGCCGACTCAAACTGCTTTCTCGCAAAACCGTTATTACCAAACTTTAGACGGTAACCGTGAAACCGGTGTGATCCGTAATGCAGAACATGCCTTCTCGCAAGATGGCGGCTTGGCTGTGCTTTACGGCAACATTGCACTGGATGGCTGTATCGTCAAAACGGCTGGTGTAGATGATTCGATCTTAAAATTCAACGGCACAGCACGTGTCTTTGAAAGCCAGGATGCTGCGGTAGAAAGTATTTTGGGTGGCGGTATTAAAGCCGGCGATGTAGTAGTAATTCGCTACGAAGGTCCACGCGGTGGCCCGGGTATGCAGGAAATGCTGTATCCAACCAGTTACTTAAAATCGAAAGGTTTGGGTAAAGACTGTGCACTTTTAACTGATGGCCGTTTCTCTGGTGGTTCATCAGGCCTATCTATTGGTCACGTGTCACCTGAGGCCGCTGAAGGCGGTGCCATTGGTCTGGTAGAAGATGGTGACCGTATCGAAATTGATATTCCGAACCGTACTATTCATCTGGCTGTGGATGATGCAACCATGGCTGCGCGTCGTGAAGCGCAAGAAGCCAAAGGCTGGCAGCCTGCGGAACCGCGTCCGCGTAAAGTCTCTAAGGCACTCAAAGCTTATGCGATGCATACCACCAGTGCCTCAAAAGGTGCGGTACGTGATATCTAATTTGTAGTTTGTACAGATTAAAAAAGCACTCCAGATGGAGTGCTTTTTTATTGATGATTGAAAATAACACGGTCGTATTTTACTTTGTGATCTTGCAATGATATTGCCTAGACGATGTTTTACTTTTGGCGGCGCAAAAGTAACAAAACGCCTTTGTTTTCCTGATGCAGCATCCTTGCTGCACAGAAAAACAGCGACATCCATGTCGCTTCATCATGTGATTTGGTTGGGGGTAAAAGCATTAAATGGCGTAATGCCATAACAGAGTTTCGCTTTTATGTGCTGTCTGCCTTCTATACAATGATCTTAAAATAAATTGCTCCAGACTGAAGCTTAACATCGGTCATCGCCAAGGAATAAAATAATGAGTAAAGCAAATATCCGCGAGCATTCCGCACCGGTTTACGAAGGTATTGAAAATGCACCGGCACGTTCCATGATGCGTGCCACGGGATTTAAAGATGCAGACTTTACCCGTCCATTTATTGGGATTGCCTCGACCTGGGCCAATGTCACACCCTGTAATATGCACATTGATGGTTTGGCACGTGAAGTGGAAAAGGGCGTCAATGCTGCCAATGGTAAGGGTATTATCTTCAATACCATTACTATTTCTGACGGTATCTCTAATGGTACCGAAGGCATGAAATACTCCTTGGTGTCGCGTGAAATTATTGCAGATTCGATTGAAGCGGTGGTGGGTTGTCAGGCTTATGATGGCGTGATTGCCATTGGTGGCTGCGACAAAAACATGCCGGGTTGCATTATGGGGCTGGCACGTTTAAACCGTCCGGGTCTGTTTATTTATGGCGGAACCATTAAACCGGGTGCCGGCCATACCGATATGATCTCGGTATTTGAAGCGGTTGGTCAATATGCCAAAGGCGAGATTAACGAAATTCAGGTGAAGCATATTGAAGAAGTTTCCTTGCCAGGCCCGGGTTCATGTGGCGGTATGTACACGGCAAACTCGATGGCTTCTGCCATTGAAGCGCTAGGTATGAGCTTGCCCGGTTCATCTGCACAGGAAGCGGTGTCAGACGAGAAGCTGCTTGACTGTAACCGTGCCGGTGAAGCGGTAATGAACTTGCTGCGTTTAGACATTAAACCCCGCGACATCATGACCAAAGCGGCCTTTGAAAACTCGATTAAAGTGTTGATTGCACTGGGTGGCTCGACCAATGGTGTACTGCATATGTTGGCGATGGCACATACTGCAGGTGTGGAACTGTCACTGGACGACTTTGTCCGTATTGGGCAGGACATTCCTGTGGTGGCAGACGTGCGTCCATCAGGTAAATACCTGATGTCTGAACTGATTGCGATTGGCGGTATTCAGCCATTGATGAAACGTATGCTGGATGCCGGCATGCTGGATGGTTCGTGCTTAACCGTCACCGGTAAAACCTTGGCTGAAAATCTGGCAGATGTTGAAGACTATCCTGAAGGGCAGCAAATTATTCTGCCCTTTGATGCGCCGATCAAAAAAGACTCGCATCTGGTGATCTTAAAAGGCAACCTGTCACCAACCGGTGCAGTGGCAAAAATTACCGGTAAGGAAGGGCTGTATTTTGAAGGTCCGGCACGGGTATTCGAAGGTGAAATTGGTGCGATGCGCGGAATTATGGATGGCGAAGTGCAAGAAGGTGAGGTAGTCGTCATTCGCGGTGAAGGGCCAAAAGGTGGTCCGGGGATGCCGGAAATGCTGAAACCGACTTCTGCGATTATTGGTAAAGGTTTGGGTAAATCTGTTGCACTCCTTACAGATGGTCGTTTTTCTGGGGGGAGTCATGGTTTTGTCATTGGTCATGTGACTCCGGAAGCCTATGAAGGCGGTCCGATCGGCTTGGTTAAAAATGGTGATAAAATTTCCATTAATGCTGAAACCCGAGAAATGACTTTACATATTTCTGATGAAGAAATGGCAGTACGTCAAGCCGCCTGGGTGAAGCCAAAACCGAATTACACCTATGGTGCTTTGGCGAAGTTTGCCAAATTGACCACAGGGGCTGAAAAAGGGGCAGTAACGGATTTAAATTTAGATGTATAATTGATCATTCCCTAACAAATTGTTATAAACCCTTGTAGCACTACAAGGGTTTTTTTTCGAGGTTTATCTCATGTCACTGTTGCGCCGTTGGTTTGATCCACTTCGATCGCGTTGGTTTTATCAAAAGCCGACTCGTAAAGTGGTGTTATCTACGGAACAGGGTTTAAGTATCCATTTACGTCTGGATGATGTGTACAGTTATTTGGCTGTACAGCAGTTAGCTGAACTTGAAGAAATTTTAAGTGATGAACTGAAACCTTTAAAAGTGATTATTTCCAGCCGAACGGCGGAACCCCCCAATCGTATGTCTGCAATGGAGTGGCAAAATTACTGCTTGAATGATGCCAAAATTCTATCTAAACAGCATCGCTTTAGTTTCCATGAAACCCCAGAACAACCACCGCTTGATGCCATAACACAAGCAGAAACCATCCTTCGCAATACCCCATTACGCGGTCAAGACTTTCTCTATTTACTCGAAGATGTATTTCACATGTTGTGGCAAAAACAGTATGGAAAATTACGTACATTACATGCTATGGCCAGCCGACATCATCGTGCTCAAGAGTTTGCAGAACGTATTTTTAATGATGACGAAGTCCTTGCCAGTTATTTTGAATTTGGTCAGCGCAAATACCATGCGGTAGATGATTTACTTCGGTTGATGCGTCGTTTAAAACAACAGAAACTGCTGACCGGAAATCCTATCTTCCTGATTAATCATATTGATTGGCGCGAACACTTAATTAGTGATGCAGAAGAGCTGAATGAAATTCAGGCACTAGATCCGGAACTGGATTTGTATATTGCGCTTGAAGACCCGATCTCGTGGTTATTATTGGCTTATATTAAAGAAGAACTGGCGAATTATTATAATATTCAGCTCAATGTCTATCCACTTTCTTATCATGGACGCGATCTGTTTGACTGGAGTTTGGCGACGCGTCTTTCCAAACGCACAGACGTGAAATTTACCCCATTTTGCCGTCCCACACAATCTGCCACTTTTGAGATGGCGCAACTGTTTTACAGTGTGCCTGAAGAGCAGCGTGTGGATGCGATGTATCGCATTTTGCAGGCGGTATGGACCAAAGGCAAAGACCTGTCGTTTAAATCACATTTCGAGCAGATACAGCGTGATTTAGAGATCAGTGAATTAACCCAAGAAGATATCACTGCCAAATTAAAAGAAAATGACATACGCTGTGAAATGAAATCACAGCCTAATTTTCCTGTGCTTGAACTTCGCATTGATGGTCAAAGTTATGTATTTAACAGCTTGTACCGTGTCTGGATGATTGAAAGCATTTTTAGTAATGTTTTAGAAGACCAATATAAAAGTGAAAATGATGATAGAAAAGATGAAGAAAGAAAAGTGTGAGTCTTTAGAACAAGTCCGTGAAAAAATTGATGCTATTGATACGGCATTGATTGAAATGATTGCAACGCGTCAATTTTATGTGGAACAGGCAGTACGCTTTAAACGTACGGTGCAGGATGTGCAGTCACCGGAACGGGTTGAGCAGGTGATTAGCAAAGTGCGCGCACAAGCCATTGAATTGGGAACCGATCCGGATTTGGTTGAACACCTGTATAGAGAAATGATTCAACGCTTTATTCAGCGCGAACTGAAAGAGATTAGACCCTAATTTGCTTTCAGTGAATGCCCAGCATGCCATAAAAAAGACACCTTTTAAGGTGTCTATTCGAATGGTACGATAGATCTATTAGGCCAGTCGGTAATAGGTATAGCTCACCTGATCACTCTTATACACCGCATGGCTGTTTTGGCGGAAATCAGAAACCCACTGGCGGCCGGTATAGGCAGCAATATGACCATACACATGTTTTTGGGTTCTATTAATAATATAAATGTCACCTTCCCGCGGTTGATCAAATGACGCTTTGATCTTCTTGTAGCCAATGGTCTGGAGCGTACGACCCCAATCTGCAGCTGCTACAGGATGGTTTAAAATTTTGGCGCCTGCTGACTGCAGTGCAATACGAATGCTTCGTGCACATTTTTTGGTACTGGTGGCGGATGACATACTATGTAACTTTTGCGTAAATTTACGCACATCAAGATAGGGGATACCTTTATTCTTCTGGGGATTCTTGGCTGTTAACGCTGATTGATTATCTTGATATTGCTGGGAGATTACTGCAGTATTCTGGTTTGTAGCATTCATCATATTGCTATGCTGTACATCATAAATCATTCTTAAATTTCTACCTTATCTTCAATTGCTCTTAGAAAAAAATAGACAACATTTTTCAGAACTGAAATACCTATTTTTTTTCCTTAAATTGGTTCAAATGATATGTTATTACATATCGCTTGCTCATCAGGAATTGGTACTTTAAAAGCTTTTTGATCAAATATCCACCCGCTTCACCGCTTAAAATAGTAAAAAAGAGAGCCAAAAGGCGGTTAAATTGAGGTGATTAACGCCAGAAGAGCAGAAGGGACAATTTAGAAATCAGTCAGTTAAGCAAAACCTATAAATATGTTATTAATTGAGTGAATTTTTATGTAATCATGCAATTAATTGGTGATTTTTTGATCAAAAATTAACATTTTGTCATATTTGACCTGTAAATTTCTAACATCTGCAAGGTAAAAAATAGGCTCAATCTTTGCTTGAGGCTGAGTCCAAAAAACAATGATTTTACATTTTTTTCGATTCATCTAGCATCGCATTACCATTTAAAGAGTGCCGAGCATGATTGGGTTTGTTATTGCAGTATTTGCCATTGCCGGCATGATTAAAGGTACCATTGGTCTGGGTTTACCTGCAGTTTCCATGGGCTTGCTGACCATTTTTATCAGCCCATACCAAGCCGCAACTTTGCTTATTGTGCCCTCTATGGTGACCAACTTTTGGCAGCTGTTTGCAGAAGGTCATGTGCTCAAATTGATTCGCCGTTTTTGGCCCTTATTGCTGGGTATTATTGTCGGTTCGATCTGGAGCATTTTCCCTACCCTCGGACATAGCGAATTTCAAAGTGAAGCTTTACTCGGTGGAATGCTGGCATTGTATGGGTTGTACGGTCTATTCTCAAAAAATATGCCGAATCTTGCACCGCATGAAAAATGGTTATCTCCGATTATCGGCTATCTGGGCGGTGCGTTGACGGTAGCCACCGGTGTAGTGGTAATCCCAGTTGTGCCTTACTTGCAGTCACTACAGTTAAAACGTGATGAACTGGTGCAGGCCTTAGGTTTGTCATTTACCATTTCTACCCTTTGTCTGGCTGTATTTCTGCAGCAGAATCCAGTTGAAAATAGTGCTATCGACTACAAAATGTCACTGATTGCATTATTACCTGCTCTGGTGGGGATGTGGCTGGGCACAAAAATTCGCTCTCGCATTCCGGAACAAAAATTCCGTAAAGTGTTCTTTTGTGGTCTGGTAATTTTTGGTGGTTATATGATGCTGCATCAGTTTGGTATGATCTAAAATTAAGCTTTAAGGGTGAGTGTTTTTGCTAAAATTAAATCAATAAGTTGGATTTTTGTGAGAGTAAAAACTGACTAAAATGTTGATAGAACACCGGCAATTGATCAAAATTTTTCGCTGCCAAGAGTAGTTTGCGATTGGCCCAGTCTCCAGTTAGTTCAATATGATGAAAAGAATAAACCGTCTTTAAACGAAGGGCTGCACGTTTCGGCATAATTGCAATACCGACCCCATTGGCCACCACTTGGGCAATCGCGGCAAAATTGGGTAAACGCAAACGGTACTGTATTGCGCATCCGAGTAATTTAGCCTGTGATTCAATAGATTGTTGCAGGGAATGGTATTGCATTAAACCAACAAAGGGATAATGCAGCACATCGACTAATGGCTGTGCTGATTTATCTTTGAGTTCATGATTCAGGGGGCAAATCAGGACTAAAGGATCATCGATAAATTCCAGTGTTTGTAAATGCTCAGAATTAAAAAAACTCGAAATTAAGCCCAATTGTGCCGTGCCTTTTTCCAGGGCCTGAATAATATCGTTGGTTTCCGCTTCTTTTAAATCGATCTGTATATGGGGATTTTCGACCAGATATTGCGGAACGAGCAGGGGAAGGTATTCACTTTGTGCAGAAGAATTACACCATAAGGTCATTTGCGAATTTAAGCCTTCGGCAAAAGCGGCCATGACCTGTTCAAGGTGCCTGCTTTGTTGCATCAGTAACTGTGCCTGTTCCACAAAAGTCTGCCCAGCGATGGTCAGTTTGACCCCCGATGCATGACGGGTAAATAAAGGCACTGCGAACTGTTGTTCAAGTTTTTTAATCCGCTCACTGGCGGCTTGTAAGGAAATTGACGAGCGCTCAGCACCTTTGGTTAAACTGCCAGTATCTACAATATTTAAAAACAGCTGTAGATCAAAAAAGTCCAGTCGCATGTGCTGTGTCATTGAAGTGAAAGTCAGCTCATCATACTAAAATTGTGTTGGTATCAGATATAAAAAAAGCAGCCTTGCGGCTGCCTGAAAATATGTATTTATATTTATGATTTATCGCCTAAGCTAAAGAACCAGTTGAGTATCAAGGCTGCAAACGTAGCCGTCCCAATACCGCCCAAGTTAAAATGACCAAATTGCAGTGCAAAGTCACCTGTGCCTAAAATAATGGTTACCGCAGCCACCATCAGATTTTTGTTTTTAGAGAAATCAACCTTGTTTTCAATCCAGATTTTTGCCCCGGCAATGGTGATTAAGCCGAATACCACAATCGATGCACCGGTTAAAATTGCAGTCGGAATGGTATGAATAATTGCACCAAATTTAGGCGACAAACCCAAAAACACTGCAAATACACCAGCAAATACAAAAATGATAGTGGAATAGACTCGGGTCACTGCCATCACCCCAATATTTTCACCGTAGGTCGTCATGCCCGGGCCACCGACACCACCGGATAATGTGGTGGCAATACCATCCGCCACAAAGGCTTTACCAATATGCGGATCCAGGTTTTCACCGGTCATGGCACCGACAGCTTTAATATGACCCAAGTTTTCAGCCACTAAAATCAAGGCAATCGGAGCAATGATCAGCATGGCATTGAAGTCAAAGACCGGGGAGTGGAACGTTGGCATACCAAACCATGCCGCTTGCTGAATGGGGGTAAAGTTAATCGGTGTACCGTAGCCCATCACATTGGAAACAATATAATAGGTCAGATAAGCCAGCAGCAATCCAATCAGTAACAACAGACGTTGCAACAAACCTTTGGTGAATACTGCAATCGAGCCCATGCACAGCACGGTCACCAGTGACATCCACATGTTAAAGTTATTGCCTGCCACACCTTTCACCGTAACGGGTGCAAGGTTTAAACCAATAATCATGACCACAGCACCGGTGACGACTGGAGGCATCAGTTTTTCAATCCAGTTGGTGCCGGTTGCCATGACAATAAAACCAAAAATGGCATATAACACACCACAGGCCATGATGCCGCCAGCAGCCACAGCTAAATTGGCATTGGGTGCGCCTGTACCCGATGCGGCATAGCCGGTAGCGGCAATCACCACACCAATAAAAGCAAAACTTGAACCTAAATAACTCGGTACACGGCCACCTGTAATCAGGAAAAACAGAATGGTACAAATACCGGACATTAAAATGGCCAGGTTGGGATCAAAACCCATCAAAAAAGGTGCAAGAACTGTTGCGCCAAACATGGCAAAAGCATGTTGCACCCCTAA
Source organism: Acinetobacter sp. SFB (assembly GCF_001647545.1). Lineage (GTDB taxonomy): Bacteria > Pseudomonadota > Gammaproteobacteria > Pseudomonadales > Moraxellaceae > Acinetobacter. The sequence goes on along the minus strand of NZ_LSZH01000002.1, from coordinate 107,583 downwards.
GACTACGCTTTGAGCAGGGGGGAGATACTCATTGGTACCGACTGGACGTGCATCGATTTGACCTGAATAAGGACGCCATTTGGGAAACCAGCTGGACATAAAATGAGCACTCAAAAGATAAATTGTGCACATCATACTCTTGTTTTTTAGAAGATTTAATCGTTTTGATAATATATTTGTTCAAATTAATCTACTGAGTTTTCTAGTTTTTTTACCGTATGGTAAAAGTTTTGGTATTGGAAAATTAGCATTAAATCAGCGAATTGATGAATGAATTCCGCCTGCTTATTATTTATAAGCATACTTATTCCACTGATAAACCATATGATGTTTTTTGCTAATGGATGCTCAAAAAAAAAGCACATCATAAAGATGTGCTTTGTTGTATAGATGAAATGTTTAACCGGTATTACGCAAACCTGCGGCAATTCCGGCAATACTGACCATCAAAGCGTGATCGACCGGGGTATGTTCAGCCGGATATTCCGCCAAATAGCGACGACGGCGTTTCATCAGTTCGGCCTGTAATAAATGCAGCGGAAGTAAATAGGGTTTACGCACTTTCATGGATTGATCGAGGACTTCGTTACTGCTGAGCAGTTGCGATTCACCTTTTAAAGCCAACAAGGTTTGGACCGCATCTTTTAAACGTTGACGCAGCTGTTCACCCAGTATTTTTAAATCTTCATCATCGGTTAAATGCGATTCGTAATATAAGGCCACATGACTGTCGGCTTTAGAGAGCACCATTTCCAGCATATCAATCAGGGTCTGGAAATACGGCCACTGTTGCAACATTTCATCGAGCAGCGGTTTTTGACCTTGATCAAGCACCTGATTAATTGCAGCGCCTGTACCCAGCCAAGCAGGCAACATTAAACGAATTTGCGTCCAGGCGAACACCCAGGGAATGGCACGTAAGGATTCAATGCCGCCGCTAACTTTGCGTTTTGCCGGACGTGAACCCAAAGGCAACATTTGCAGTTCTAGTTCTGGGGTGACAGTACGCAGATATTTCACAAAATGTGGGTTTTCACGTACCGTTTCACGATAGACCTGTACCGACAAATCGGTCATGCTGTGCATCAACTGACGCCATTCCTCTTTAGGCACGGGCGGTGGCAACAAGGTTGCTTCCAATGTTGCAGCGGTATAAATTTCCAGATTTTGTAATGCAATGCCTTCCAGACCGAATTTGAAGCGGATCATTTCACCTTGTTCGGTGACTCGAATCGCACCAGAAATAGAACCCGGTGGCTGTGAAAACAGCGCTTGCTGGGTCGGTGCACCACCGCGACTGATGGAACCGCCACGACCATGAAACAGTGTCAACTGCACCGCATGTTTTTGTGCAACCGAAGTCAGTTCTTCCTGCGCACGGTATTGTGCCCAGTTGGCCGACATAAATCCGGCATCTTTGGCAGAATCCGAATAGCCAATCATCACTTCATGCTTGCCCTGAATATGCTGTTTGTACCAGTGCATATTGAACAAGGTGTTCATGGTGTCGGCTGCACCATCCAAGTCTTTCAGCGTTTCAAATAATGGGACTACCCGAAGTGCATGCTTAATACCGGCTTCTTTTTGCAGCAGTAAAACTGCCAGCACATCACTTGGATATTCAGCCATCGAGATAATATAAGCGCCTAAGCTTTCTTTAGGTTGTTCAGCTAAGGTGCGCATGGTGGCAAAGACTTCCTGCACATCCGGATGTTCAATCAGGCTTTGTGCAGGTTCATTTAAATGTTTCGGCAGCAAAGGACGTTTGCTTTGTAACTCTTGCAACAGGAAGTTTTGGCGCGCCTGTTCGGTCCAGGTTTCAAAATTGCCCAAGCCTAAATATTCGGTAATGGCCGAAATGGCCTGACGGTGACGACCGGATTCCTGACGGATATCCAGTTTGAGCAATTCAATACCAAAACAGTTGACCCGATGAATAAAGTCGAGCAGTTTGCCATTGGCAATTTCGGGCAAGTTGCAGGCAATCAATGAACGGTAACAGAGCAATAATGGCTGTAATAATTCATCTTTGCTTTTAATCACCAGACTACCGTCGGAATCTTGACCTTGTAGTTTTTCAGCCAGCCAATGACGGGTGGCTTTGAGACGTTCACGAGTATCACGCAGATATTCGCGGTACGGTTCTGCATGTGGATGTCCCAGTGCTTGCATCAGTTCATCGCTTGCGTTTTGAATCGAGAGTTCCCAGCGCAGGTCTTCAATATCACGCAGGTATAAGTCGGCGGCTTTCCAGCGTGAAAGCCACAGTACTTCTTGAGTAATATTATGGGTGACATTCGGATTACCATCGCGGTCGCCGCCCATCCAGGAAGCAAAACGAACCGGTGCAATGCTTAAAGGCAAACGCTGTCCACAGTGCGCTTCAACCATTTCATCCAGTTCACGAACGAACTTCGGTACCGCATTCCATAAGGTCTGTTCAATGGTGGTAAAACCCCATTTTGCTTCATCGACCGGGGTCGGGCGGTGCTGACGAATTTCATCAGTTTGCCATGCAGAACAAATCAGCTGTTTTAATTCTTCGAGCACCGCTTTACGTTCACGCGGGGTCAGTTTTTGTTGATCCGCTTTGAATAAGCAGTCATTAATACCGTCATATTTTTGAATCAGGGTACGGCGGCTGATTTCTGTTGGATGCGCGGTGAGCACCAGTTCAATGTTCAGTTCGCAAATTTGCTTGAATAGCGTGTCTGATGAAATTTCATGCGCTTTGAATTTTTGGAACAGATGATCCAGTGGGTTTGGTGAAGGCGCATGTTCATCAAATTCACTTTTACGACGGCTGCGCACTACATTGTACTGTTCGGCAATATTGGCAAAGTTCAGAAAGTGGGTAAATGCACGCGTCAGGGGAAGAATTTCCTCATCTTCCAGACTTAAAAAAAGTTGTTCGAGTTGTTTTTCTGCTTCAACCTGACCATCACGGGCACCTTTAGATAGCGCACGAATTTGTTCAACCTGATTAAACAAATCTTGACCTGCATGTTCCTTGAGGGTCTCTCCCAGTAAATTCCCGAGTAAGCGTACATCCTCACGCAGTGGAGCATCAATTTGTTGAATCATTTTTTTCATTCTCCCTAGGCTTCTGTTTTGAATATACCCCGATTCGATGACATTCCAAGTAGGGGAAGACAAAAGTATGTAATCTGTGGCTGATAAAATAGCACTTGATCTGCCTCGTATGCTGTTCGAAAAATGAAAGCTGATTTTTAAATGATTTTTAAATGATTTTTTACGTGATTTTTTTAAGCTGTTTTTTGATATTTCAGCATAAACAATTCAATGCTGCTTAAAATAATCTGCTGTTTTTCTGCGGCAGTGGGGATGGCACGAATGCCGAGTAGTACTTCGTGATGACGCACCCCCAGCAATAAAGACACAATCAGCCAGGTCAGGGTTTTTAATTCTTCTGCTTGAATAAAACCCAGCTCAATTGCCTGCTGAAAAAAGTTTTCCCAAACGGCATGCATACGCAGATGCGAAGCATTATAAAACTTATGCGCCAGTGGATTTTGTTCAGCCGCCAGTTCCAGTAACAACAGTTCCAGCTTAATGGCTTCGGGCAAATTAATAATATTCAGTGCCAAGTCACAGGCATGGATAAATTCTTTATTAAAATCACTGTCTGGCTGCAAATTTAGTGGCCGAGCACTGATGAGTTCCTCACAGGTCGCTGCAATGGCACAGACAAATAAATTGGCTTTATCCTGAAAATGATTGTAGACCGTCAGTTTGGTTACGCCTGCTTCTTGGGCAATCTGATTCATGCTGGAACCCTGATAGCCACACTTCAAAAATAACTTTTTTGCCGCAGTTAAAATTTGCTGACGTTTTTCCAAATCCTTCGGGCGACCCACATTTATTTGCACAATTTTTTCCAAAAAAATCAAAAAGGTCATTGCTTTGACCAGCGAGGTTTAATTAATGTACCAGTGAGTATATTAATTAAAAAATAATCAATTTAAGATACTCCTTATTTTGCCCTAAAAAACATTTTTAAATAAGAGCGAATTCATGAGCATAATTAAGACCGCAGTTGTTAGCATGATCATCGTTTGCAGTGTGACCTTGTGGGGATGCAGCACGGATACCGCGGAACCAGAACAGGTTCCCTTTGTGATGGTGACTCAGCCAAATAGCACGCATAATGAGCAGAAAAGTTATGCCGGTGATGTGCAGGCACGCCAGCAAACCGCTTTGGCATTTCGGGTGGGGGGACAGGTCATCGAACGTTATGTGGATGTCGGTGATCAGGTGAAAGTCGGTCAAGTGCTAGCAAAACTGGATGTTAAAGATGCACAACTCCAACTCAATGCGGCCAATGCTCAACTGGAAAGTGCACAATCTGCGGCAAAAAATGCTGAAGATGAACTGAAACGCTTTAAGCAGTTGCTTCCCATGAATGCGGTGAGTCGTTCGCAATATGATGCGGTGGATAACCAGTATAAAGCGGCGCTCTCGAACTTAAAGCAGGCGCAATCCAATTATGACGTCAGCCGTAACCAAACCGGTTATAACCAGTTGCTGGCCAATAAAAATGGCGTGATCACTGCACGTAATATTGAAGTGGGGCAGGTGGTTGCTGCAGGTCAGGCAGCCTATCAAATGGCGATTGCCGGTGATCGTGAAGTGGTGATTGGGGTGCCTGAACAGGCCATTTCCGAGATTAAAGTGGGTCAAAGTGCATGGGTGACCTTGTGGTCTAAACCGGAAGATAAATTTGCAGCCTATGTGCGTGAAATTTCACCTGCAGCCGATCAATCCCGAACCTTTAGTGTGAAAGTAGCGTTAAGTGAAGGCAATGCTGCCATTCAACTGGGTCAAAGCGCGCGGGTGTTTTTTAACAAGACTGAGCACAATGTATTGAGTGTGCCTTTATCCAGTGTCTCTGCCAACGGTCAGCAGGCATATGTCTGGGTGGTGAAACCTGATCAGACCATTCGTAAAGTGTCGGTCACTTTGGGTGCCTATGGCCGTGACAGTGTGCCGGTATTGTCGGGTTTAACTGCCCATGATTATGTGGTGATTGGCGGGGTGCATTTGCTGCGTGAAAAACAAAAAATTCAGCCGATTGACCGTGACAATCGTGCCGTAAACATTCAGGCAGGGACTGCATCATGAAGCAAGACCTGAATTCTCAATCACGTTATAACCTGTCGGAATGGGCACTGAAAAATAAAGGCTTAATCCTTTATTTTATGCTGCTCTTGGGCATAGTCGGAATCGTTTCCTATTCCAAACTGGCGCAAAGTGAAGATCCTCCGTTTACCTTTAAGGTGATGGTGATTCAAACCTATTGGCCCGGCGCAACCGCTGAAGAAGTTTCATTGCAGGTCACTGACCGTATTGAAAAAGAACTGATGAGCACGGGCAAGTATGAACGCATCATGGCATTTTCACGTCCGGGCGAATCGATGGTGACTTTTGTTGCCAAGGACTCTTTACCCTCAAGTCAAATTCCCGATGTGTGGTATCAGGTCCGAAAAAAAGTCGGTGATATCAAGCAGCAGTTACCCAGTGGCGTACAGGGTCCGTTTTTTAACGACGAGTTTGGCGATACCTTCGGCAATATTTATGTCTTGACCGGCAAAGATTTTGATTATGGGGTATTGAAAGAATATGCCGACCGCTTGCAGCTCCAGCTGCAACGGGTGAAAGATGTCGGCAAGGTGAATCTGGTGGGATTACAAGACCAGAAAATCTGGATTGAACTGTCCAATACCAAAGCTGCTCAGCTCGGCATTCCAGTCACGGCGATTCAACAAGCGCTGCAACAGCAAAATACCGTGGCCAGCGCCGGTTTCTTTGAAACCGGTGCTGACCGTATTCAAATGCGGGTCAGCGGTCAGCTGCAAAGTGTCGATGAACTCAAGCAAATGCCACTGTTGGTGGCCGGTAAAACCATTCAATTGGGCGATGTCGCTGAGGTCTATCGCGGCTTTAGTGAACCGGCTCAACCGCGTATGCGTTTTATGGGGGAAAACGGCATTGGCATAGCAGTCTCGATGCGTAAAGGCGGTGATATTCTGGCTTTAGGTAAAAACCTGGAAACGGAATTTGCGCAATTGCAAAAGTCTTTGCCTTTAGGCATGCAGCTGCAAAAGGTTTCTGATCAGCCGGTTGCGGTAAAACGCAGCGTCAATGAATTCATGAAGGTGTTGGCTGAAGCGGTAATTATCGTTTTACTGGTCAGCTTCTTCTCACTGGGTTTCCGTACCGGACTGGTGGTGGCATTTTCCATTCCACTGGTATTGGCAATGACCTTTGCCGGCATGAATTTATTCGATGTCGGGCTGCATAAAATCTCATTGGGCGCACTGATTTTAGCCCTCGGTTTATTGGTTGACGACGCCATTATTGCTGTCGAGATGATGGCGATTAAAATGGAGCAGGGTTATAGCCGGCTTGAGGCCGCAGGCTTTACCTGGAAGACCACCGCTTTTCCAATGCTGACCGGGACCTTGATTACCGCCGCAGGTTTCTTGCCGATTGCAACCGCAGCATCCAGTACCGGTGAATATACGCGTTCCATTTTCCAGGTGGTGACCATTGCGCTGATTGTGTCGTGGTTTGCCGCAGTGCTTTTTGTCCCTTACTTGGGTGATAAACTGCTGCCCGATTTTTCAAATTTGCCCCAAAAAGCGCCGTGGTATCAGCGTCTTTGGGCACGGTTGCGCAAGCAGCCTGAACCGCAACCGGTGCAGCATCATGCCGGTGAACATCATGATCCGTACCAGACCAAGTTTTATCAAAAATTTAGAGCTTGGGTCGATACTTGTCTGACCTACCGTAAAACGGTGATTGCCGCAACAGTGGGCATTTTTGTCTTGTCAGTCCTGATGTTTAAACTGGTGCCGCAGCAGTTTTTCCCGCCATCAAATCGTGCCGAAATTTTGGTGGATTTAAAACTGGAAGAAGGCGCATCGCTGACTTCAACTGAAAATGCGGTGAAAAAAGTCGAAAAGTTCTTGTCGACCAAAGCGGGGATTGATAACTATGTGGCCTATGTCGGCACAGGTTCAACCCGTTTTTATTTACCGCTAGACCAACAGCTTCCACAGGCCAGTTTTGCCCAGTTTGTGGTCTTGGCGTCTTCCCTGGATGACCGTGATGAAATTCGTCAATCTTTAGACCAGGAAATCCGTAAATTGTTGCCGGATGTGCGTACCCGGGTATCCTTGCTGGAAAATGGTCCGCCGGTCGGTTATCCACTGCAATATCGTGTTTCTGGTGAAGACTTGCATCTGGTCCGTCAGTGGGCGCACAAAGTGGCTGCTGTGGTGGGAGATAATCCCAATACCAGCAATGTGCATCTGGATTGGGGTGAGCCAAGCAAAGTCATTCATTTGAATATTGACCAAGATCGTGCCCGTCAAATGGGCGTGTCGAGCCTAGATTTAGCCAATTTTTTAAACGGTTCAATCAGTGGTGCCACCATTAATCAATATCGTGAAAAACGTGAATTGATTGAAATTCGTCTGCGGGGTGATCAGGCTGAACGAGTTGATGTTGAGGCCTTGTCCAGTCTGGCGGTACCCACTGCCAATGGGGGTTCCGTACCGCTGGCGCAAATTGCCAAAATTGAATATGACTTTGAAGATGGTCTGATTTGGCATCGTAACCGCTTGCCGACCATTACCGTACGGGCCGATATCCGCAGTAAATTACAGCCAGCCACCGTGGTTGGCGAACTGGTTGACAAAATGGATCAGCTGCGAGCCGAACTGCCAGGGGGTTATCTGGTTGAAGTGGGCGGAACCGTAGAAGAGTCGGCACGCGGACAAAACTCGGTCAATGCCGGTATGCCCTTTTTCCTGGCGGTGGTCATGACCTTGTTGATGATTCAGCTCAAGAGTATCTCGCGTGCGCTGATTGTTTTGTTAACGGCACCTTTGGGCTTAATCGGGGTGGTGTTATTCCTGTTATTGTTCAATAAGCCTTTTGGTTTTGTGGCGATGTTGGGCACGATTGCACTTTCTGGCATGATCATGCGAAATTCTTTAATTCTGATTGATCAGATTGAACAGGATATTCAAGAAGGACATGATCCTTGGTCAGCCATTGTGGATGCGACCATGCGCCGTTGTCGTCCGATTGTGCTGACGGCATTGGCCGCGGTACTGGCGATGATTCCTTTATCGCGCAGTATTTTCTTTGGTCCGATGGCGGTTGCCATTATGGGCGGATTGATCGTTGCCACCCTGTTAACCTTGTTCTTCTTGCCTGCATTGTATGCACAATGCTTTAAAGTGAAAAAAAATAAGCAAAGTACATAAATTTTTGATAATAACCAGGTGCGAAATATTGAAAATTTCAATATAGTAGCACTTGATATTTGTATACATTTCTATAAAGCAATTTACTGCGTATTAAAAAACTAAACGTGTAGTGAATGGGGTTAAAAAGCACATGAAGCAAGACAACTTAAGCCGACTTCGCCGTTCCATTGCGATCTCTTATGTCTTCATGTTCTTTGCTTTATTTACCGTGATTAGTGGCATATTTGCTTACTGGTTTGCGCGCAAAGTCACACAAGTGGATAGTGCTGAAGTATGGCTTGAAGCTCAAGGGCTTTGGGTGATGCGAAATATTGTGATTTACTCTATTTTAGTGGTATTTGCTGCCCTTTGGTTTATTCCACTGATTTTCTTTTATTGGGATAGCGCACTTTGGGTAACCGGTTGTACCGTTGCTGGGGTAATATTTACGATTATCGCCTTTTTGTTTTTGCTTAATGCATGGCTTAAAGGTATCTCTCGATTTTTAAAAAATAAAGCCGTTTTCTAAGCTGGCTAAATTTTTTTCCATCATTCCCCTTGTAAAATTTGGATTGACCCCCAATTTCAGTCCACAGTTAAGCATTAATCAAATTCCGTGAGGAGCATCGCCAGACATGGCTAAACGTGATTATTATGAGGTTTTGGGCGTCGCTAAAACCGCTAGTGATGATGAAATTAAAAAAGCCTACCGTAAGTTGGCGATGAAATATCATCCGGACCGCAATCCAGACAACCCTGAAGCTGAAGATAAATTTAAAGAAGCTGCTGAAGCTTATGAAATTTTATCCGATGGCGAAAAACGCAGTATGTATGACCGTATGGGGCACAATGCCTTTGAAGGCGGTATGGGCGGCGGTGGCGGCTTTGGTGGTGGTTTCAGTGCAGAAGATATCTTTAGCCAGTTTGGCGATATCTTTGGTGGCGCTTTTGGTGGCGGTGGTCGTCAACAACAACGCGCACGTCGTGGCTCCGACCTTCGCTACGTCATGGAATTGACTCTTGAAGAAGCAGTCAAGGGCGTGAAAAAAACCATTACCTTTAGTGCACCTGCACCTTGTGATGCCTGTGATGGTAAAGGTTCAAAAAATCCGAAAGATGTTGAAACCTGTAAAACCTGTCATGGTGCAGGCCAAGTGCGTATGCAACAGGGTTTCTTCTCTGTTCAGCAAACCTGTAGCACCTGTCGTGGTCAAGGCACCATCATCAAGAACCCATGTAATAAATGTCATGGTTCGGGTGTTTCGGATCGTCAACAAACGCTGGAAGTCACTATTCCTGCAGGCGTGGATAATGGCGACCGCGTACGTTTAACTGGCAAAGGCGAAGCGATTCGTGATGGTCAGTCAGGCGACTTATACGTTGAAGTTGTGGTTCGTGAACATGAAATTTTCCAACGCGATGGTGCCGACCTGTATATGGATGTGCCTGTCAGCATTGCTGATGCAGCTTTGGGTAAAGAAATTCAAATTCCAACCCTCGATGGTCGTGTCAGTTTGAAAATTCCTGAGGGAACTCAAACCGGTAAAATGTTCCGTCTGCGTGGTAAAGGGGTTAAACCCGTGCGTACCAGTATGCAAGGTGATTTACTCTGCCGTGTCGTGATCGAAACACCGGTGAATTTGACTGCTCGCCAACGTGAGCTGTTAAAAGAATTGCAAGAAACGATGGATGGTGAAGACAGCAAATCATCTCCAAAGAAAAAATCGTTTTTCGGCCTGTTTGATTAATTTCAAATGACGGTTAAAAAAGGGTGATATTGATATCACCCTTTTTTATGCGCTTAAATTGGTTCATTGCTGATGGGTTGATCAATCGCCCCGACATCTACCTTTTGCGTTGCTGCTTGATCAGCCGGTTCTTGCTTGGTCGCTGCCGGATGATTTGCAGCTTGAGCCGGTGTAGCGCTATGGGTACGAATATTTATTTTCACTTGCGATAGGCTTTCTAAAGTATCTCCGGCTTGGATTGCCGGTTCTGCCCATGCGGTAGTGAGGGTTGTTGCTATCAAAACGCTTAATGCGATTTTTTTCGAATGCATGCTGATCTCCTTATAATTCATCTTTTGATCATTCGTGTCGCGTAGTCTGCGCAGTGATGTTTACAGGGAGATGAAAATCCTTAGCAAAATCATTTATTTTTAATATTGAACTTTCCATACAGCAATCGGCCTGGACTGAGCCATTTTATTGTGCTTTGACATCAAGATCCGCGATGACGGGTTAACCGGCTTTCAATAAAATTTTTTCAGACTGAAATTTAGTGTTAGTACAGAGTTTTGCTATAGTAAGAACAATTTAGAATCAACATTAGGAATATGTTATGTCAGCAGCTCCACGCATTGGTGTATTGGGTGCAGGCGGTCGTATGGGACGCATCCTTGTTCAAGCGGTAAAAGAAGCAGGTTACCAACTTGCAGCGGCTGTGGAACGCCCGGAAAGCAGCTTGATTGGTGCAGATGCAGGCGAGCTTGCCGGTATTGGTGCTGTTGGGGTTAAGGTGGTTGGCAATCTGCAAGACGTATTAAAAGACTGTGACGTAGTGGTGGATTTTACTGCACCGCTTGCCACTGCGCAGCATTTAAAATTGTGCCGTGAAGCAGGCGTGGCCATTGTGATCGGTACCACAGGCATGAATGATGAACAAAAAGCCTTTCTTGATGAAAGTGCAACCCAAACCCCAGTAGTCTATGCCGCGAACTATTCGGTTGGTGTCAATGTTTCAATCAAACTGTTGGAACTTGCCTCTAAAGTATTTGGTGACACGGTCGATATTGAAGTAATCGAAGCACATCACCGCCATAAAGTGGATGCACCATCGGGTACAGCGCTGATGATGGGTGAGGCGATTGCCGGTGCTTTGGGGCGTAACTTAAAAGAAGATGCTGTGTATTGCCGTGAAGGGCATACCGGTCCGCGTGAGCGCAAAAGTATCGGTTTCCAGACCATCCGTGGTGGCGACATCGTGGGTGAGCATACCGTCATGTTTATTGCCGATGGTGAACGTGTTGAAATTACCCATAAAGCCACTAACCGCATGAACTTTGCTTCAGGTGCAATCCGTGCTGCTGCATGGGTGGTGGGCCGTGAAGCAGGTAAATATGATATGAAAGATGTACTTGGATTTAACGACATTCAAGTATAAAAATACATCAAAATCATTTATAACAAGACAACAAAATTAAAATAAGATGTTCAACGGAATGAAAAAAGTGATATTGATGGCTTGTGCTGTAGCAATGTTGGCTACAGTACAGGCTAAACCTGTTGATAATGCCAAGCTCAGCATTAATAAAAACAATATTAAAGTGTGGACCTTTCAAAACAGTCAAAACCCGGTATTTTTATACAAAGCTGAAACCACCTATGATGCTCCTTTAGAAAAAGCGGTTGGTCTGATTTTAGATATTGACCATGCAGTGCAATGGGTGCCGTATATGGGCAGTATCAAAGTGTTGGCGCGGGATGACAAAAAAGGCGAATTTTTATTGTATATGGTGCTGGATTTCCCTTTTCCGCTGAAAGATCGTGATTTGGTGGTACAAGGCAAAATGATGAAAGATGCTCAAGGGATCATCACGATTAAAAATAAAGCCGTCGATAAAGACTATGCTAAAAACCCCGATTATGTACGTCTTACTCATTATGAAGGCGACTGGACCTTTCAGAAACTGGCCAATAATAAAATTAAAGTTTCAACCTATGGATATGCCAATCCTGAAGGCGCTATTCCTTTAAGCTTTGTGAATATGTTTGTACAGCAGCAACCCTATCAGATGCTGCAAAAAATGAAAACCGAACTCGGCAAACCATCCAGTATTGCTGCTTTACCCGAAGCTTTACGCTAATCCATAACACTAAAAAGTCCGCATCATGCGGACTTTTTAGGATATATGTTGAGATGAGTTTTATGCACAGGGCTGATAATGCACTGCTTTATTAGCTGCAATTTTCATTTGAAGCCATACCAACAGTAACGCCAGTGCACTCAATCCTGCACCGGTGAATGAAACTGCAGTATAGCTCAGTCCCATATTCAGCACACTGGCTCCAGCAATCGCACCTAATGCATTACCCAAGTTAAAGGCACCAATATTCACCGAAGAAGCCAAACCAGGCGCATCATGTGCTACTGACATTACTCGCATTTGCAGCGGAGGAACTACGGCAAAAGCAGCAGCCCCCCAAATAATCAATGCAACTGCTGCTCCTAGAGTTGTGGTGGCCAAAACAGGGAACAGAAACATCATTGCAATTAACAGCAGTAAAAATCCAATCAGGGTTTTATCTAAGGACAGATCGGCAAATTTACCGCCCCAATGATTGCCGATAGAAAAACCGACTCCAATGAGTCAGTTCAATATTGAAGTTGGAAAGGCGGATTCAAGCGGCAAGTGTAACAGTATAAAAAATCTGCCCCACCCTTGCAGCTAGGCAGATTTAAATTCAGCGGGATCAAATAAAAATTAGAAATCCGCTTTTAACACAATGCGATAACGCGCTTTGCCAGAATGGAGTCGTTCTAAAGCCTCATTCACTTGTGACATTGGATAGAGTTCAACTTGTGGCGCAATATTTTTACGTGCCGCAAATTTTAGCAATTGACGTAATGCAGCAGGTGAACCGGTAGGTGAGCCAGTAACCGATTTTGAACCGCCAATCAGCATGAAAGCAGAAACTTTTATCGGTTCTAAAACAGCACCCAACATATGCATGGTGCCGTTTGGCGCCAGCGTATTGAGGTAAGCTGACCAATCTAGGCTCACATTGACAGTACTTAATAATAAATCAAGTTTGCCACGCTGTGCTTTGAGCGCTGCGCCGTCACGGCTATTGACCACATGATCAGCGCCCATAGCTTTGAGTTCATCACTTTTATCTAAATTTGAGGTAAAAGCAGTAATTTCACAGCCCCAAGCTTTTAAGAGTTTAATCGCCATATGACCCAAACCGCCAATCCCGATCACCCCAACATGATGAATGGCCTGAATTTGATGTTTAAGAATCGGATCAAATACCGTAATACCTCCACAAAGAAGTGGACCCGCACTTTCTGGAGCTAAATTTTCAGGCAGGGGGATGATCCATTGCCAGCCGGCACGGACTTTGTCGGCAAAACCACCGGCATGACCGACAATGGTGGCTACTGGGTGACCAGTACATAACACTTGTTGGCCTGATACACACGGATCACAATGCTGGCAACTTTCTGCTGTCCAGCCAATGCCCACACGTTGTCCCACTTTCAAGCCTTTGGCTTCTGAGCCCAGCTGGGTAATGGTGCCAATAATTTCATGACCGGCAACCACCGGATAAACCGACGAGCTCCACTCATTATTAATTACAGAAACATCAGAATGGCATAAACCGCAATATTCAACTTTGACTTCAACCTGATGCGCTTGTAATTCTCCAGCATCAAATTGATAGGGTTTAAGTTCCGCACCCGCTTTCATGGCGGCATAGGCCTGGATGATATTGTCACTCATGAGAGAATCCTTTTATTATCTTGTTGATGTTTTAAAATGATTTAAAAGAGCAATGATTTTCATGATCATCGACCATACCGACTGCCTGCATAAAAGCATAACAGGTGGTGGGGCCAACAAATTTAAAGCCCTTCTTCTTTAAGGCTTTGGACAGGGCAATACTGATTTCGGTCTGGGCTGGTGCCTGACGATAGTCCGGTACATCATTGTGAATGACCTGATGTTCAACAAAACGCCATAACCATTCACTGACATTGCTTTGTTGTGGCTTTAATTCTTGGGTTAAATATTGCCAGGCAATAGCGTTGTCACGAATGGCTTTGAGCTTGCCGATATGCCGTATCAGACTAGCATCTTCACATTTCAGCTGAAGTTGTTCATCTGTAAAGGATGCAATGGTTTCAATTGAAAATTGAAAGAAATGCTGTCGATAACTGTCGCGCTTTTTCAGCACGGTAATCCAGGACAAACCTGCTTGCTGTCCTTCCAGACACAGCATTTCAAATAAATGTGCTTCATCATGACTGGCTTTGCCCCACTCATGATCATGATAAGCGATATAAAGAGCATCATTTGAGCACCAACCACAGCGTTGAATCGACATTTCTGCTGCTCCTGAAGCGGTTTAAAACTTGAATTCAGCCCACTGATCGTGTTGACTATCCCAATAATAAAGCTCTGCTTGGGGCAAGTCGCTGAATTGAATCCACCTGTCTTGTCCGGTTTTTTCGGCAAAACCGGTGCTAATCAAAAGCGCTTCTTCGGTAATTTCCATCACCCAGCCTTGATGGCTTTGTCCAGCCAAAACAATTTTTTGTTGATTGCCTGATTCAGCAAATTCGACCAGACGATTGATCAACGCTTCTGACATGAATAGTTCCTAAAAAATTAACGTAAATAAGGATAGGGATTGACCACACCACGACCTTTACCCTCGAGGTAAATTCCATAGTGCAAATGTGGTGCCGTATGACGGGCATTACCGCTATTGCCGACATAACCAATCAATTGACCTTTTTTGACATAATCGCCGACGTTTAAGCCGCGTTTATGCTTATCCAAATGAGCATAGTAATGCCAGGTCCCGCCAGGCCCCATAATCCAAACCACTTTACCACCCAAATTGTTATTGCGTAAGTCAGCAATTAAACCTTCTGTGGCACTCAGCACTTTTGTTCCACGTGGAGCCATGATGTCAATGCCTTCGTGGCTGCGGCCGTTACTTCGCGAAGCTGCCCAGGTGTCGCGTAACTGTCTGGCTTTTATATTTTGCACTGGAATAGGCAGGGAGGACTTCAGTTGCATACTTTTCAGCTTTTGTACCTGAGCAGGCGGAAGAGGAGCTGTTGAAGTTTTTTTCGGACTTGAGGTACATGCAGCAATCCATAACACGCTAAAACCCAGTAATAAGGCATAAATAAAACGCAGCACAATTCATCCTTTTTTGATTCTCATCTATGTGAAAATTATAAGAGTTACAGCGCCTGACTATGTCATAAATTTATGGCAGAGATCAATTTTTTCATCGCGGTAGGAATGCCTATTTCGCTGGCAATGTGTGTAGCTAACCATGTGCCATTCAGTTCAATCAAAAGATGTTCTTGTTGGTCTGCATCTACCTCAAAGCAGATGGCTTCAAGTTGCCAGGTGAAATGAGTAAAGCTATGCGTGATTTCAGCTCTTTGAATGACTTTTTTGAGTCCTAAAGTCTTGCACAGAGTTTCAAATTCAATTGGATTTTCAATAATCGGCAAGCACCATAAGCCGCCCCATAAGCCGCTATTCGGACGTTGTTGCCATAACCATTGACCATTCGACTGAATCACTAAAACCTGTGCCGATTTGACCGGTACGGCTTTTTTCGGTTTTTTAAACGGCAGTTCAGTTTCTAAACCCTGTTGATGGGCTTTGCAGTGCGGTTGCATCGGGCAATATAAACACAGCGGTTTTTTCGGGGTGCATACGGTTGCGCCCAAGTCCATAATCGCCTGGGTATAGTCATGATTACGCTCAACAGGGCACAGCTGTTCTGCCAGTTGCCACATCGCACGTTCATGCACCGGTTTAGACAGATCATCTTCAATGGCAAAGAAACGCGCCAAGACCCGTTTGACATTGCCATCCATAATCACGCCGTACTGACGCAAACCCAGCGACATGAGTGCACCGCCAGTCGAAGGGCCAATCCCGGGAAGTTCGATCCATTGTTCCAATGTAGCTGGAAAATGTCCCTGACGTGCCACCATTCCCGCAGCTTTATGTAAGTTTCGTGCGCGTGCGTAGTAACCCAGCCCAGCCCAATAGGGTGCAACATCATCCCAACTGGCAAGGCCTAAATCTTTAACCGTGGGAAAGCGTGTGATAAAACGATCAAAATATTGTAGTACGGTTTTGACTTGAGTCTGCTGTAACATAATTTCAGAGACCCAAACCTTATAGGGATCATCGACCACTTGCCACGGCAAATCATGACGACCGTGGACATCGAACCAGGAAAGAAGGGCATCGGAAAAAGAAAACTGTGACATGCGAACCGCGTATTGGGAATAGATGAATAGTATAACGAAAACTGTGCGGCATTGCGGTTAGGACATGACATAAAAAAATGATGCCGCAGCATCATTTTTAAATTATTAAAATCTATTATTTACTCACTGGTCATGCCCCAGCGTTCATCCAGTTTTAAGGTTTGACCTTCATAACGCGGGATAATATGAATGTGCAAATGTTCAGAGGCTTCACCAAATACACTGCCATCATTGAAACCAATATGAAAGCCAGAAGGGTGGTGGCGCAGCTGCAGCTCATTACGTGCAAGCTCAAGTAAGGACATTAAGCTTTTACGTTCTTTGTCAGTAACATCGAAAAAAGAGCTGACATGGCGTAGAGGAACAATGACAGAGTGACCTTTGGATAATGCATTGGGCTCAGGTAGAATCACACCAAAGTCATTTTTATCAATGATGTCATATTCATCAAAGTTGCAATAGGGGCAGTTGTTTTCAGTCATTATTCTATCCTCTTTAAAAATATAATTTTTAAAATATCCAGCTTACTGGAGGGCTAAAGATGGTAGAGCCATCTTTAGCTTTATTGCTATTCACCAAGTCGAGTTTTTAATAACTCGTACATGGCAGATAAGCCTTGTTGTTCTGCGGCTGCGTTATAGCCAAGATCGACATTATTGGCTTTGGCACGTTCATCAGCAAGTGGGTTGCTAAAACCATGTTTGGCACCTTCAAAGACAATCACTTCATGCTCGACTTGAGCTGCATGCATTTCTTCTTTAAAACGTGCAACATCATCTAGGCTGACCATGCTGTCGAGTTCGCCGTGGAGTACTAAAATTTCCGCTTTGACTTTTCCGGGCTGTGCCGGTGCTTTCGGTGTCAAGTTGCCATGGAACGTGACCACCGCTTGTAAAGGAGCACCAGAACGTGCCAGATCAAGCACCACTTTGCCACCGTAACAGAAGCCTACAGCAGCCAGTTTATCTGCATTTACTTCTTGTTGCGCTGCTAATGTGACCAAACCTGCGGACGCACGAGTCACAATTGTTTCAGGATCTTCAAAGGTTTGCATCATCCATTCACTGGCTTCTGGCACTGCCGTGGTGACTTTCTTATCGCCATACATATCAATGGCAAGGGCTGCATAGCCATGTTCCGCAAGCTCACGAGCACGCTGTTCGGTGTATTCATTACGTCCCCACCATTCAGGTGCTACAATCACGCCCGCGATGGGTGTTTCTGATTCAGGTGCTGCAAAGTATCCAATCAAATGTGTTCCATCTGCAGCAGTGTACTGAATTTCGCGAGTTTTGATGGTGAGAGCCATGGATTCAATCCTTGTAATGAGTGAAGAAAATATTATTGATTAAAATATGAAAATTAATGTCTTTAATGATTGTACAAGATCGATTTATTTTGATTGCATATTATTATCAATAAATTGAAACATGCTGTTAAATAAAGCTTTTTAAAAATATAAATAATTAATAAATATAGGTTTTTATTATATTGTACTGATTAAGTAGGGTAGTAGCGATGGCTTGAAAAAGAACATACATGTTTATATTAAAAGCCAGTATTGAAAAGTGATAGATTAAATCTTTAAAAAATAGCGAGTAGGGAATGAGTACGGTCTGCGCTCATATTGATCTACCCGCAACTTTGCAATACAGAATAAATAGGGGTTATTTAGATGATTTCGGCAGCACTTCAAGAAGTTCTACATCAAAAATTAAAGTGCTATTCGGTTCGATTGCATCCCCAGAGCCAATTTGACCATAGCCAAGTTGTGGGGGAATAAAGAAGCGATACTGAGCGCCTTCTTTCATCAATTGTAAGCCTTCAGTCCAGCCTTGAATCACTTGGCTGACCTGAAATTCAGCCGGCTGATTTCGGGCAATTGAGCTATCAAACACTGTACCGTCTATTAAACGACCTTCATAGTTGACTTTGACTACGGAATTGGCTTGAGGTGATTTTCCTGTGCCTGGTTTTAATATCTGATATTGCAAGCCAGACTTGGTGGTTTGGACACCATCTTTTTTAGCATTGGCTTTTAAAAACTCTGTCCCGATTTTGGCATTGCTATCGGCTTTTTGTTTAACTTCAATCAGTTGTTTGGCATCACTCAGCTTTTTATGTTGGGTCAGAACACGTGCCATTTCTTCATCGGTAAGAGAAGATTTACCGCCTTGAGCTGCAGTTTTTAAACCGAGCATGAAAGCATCCAGGTCCAAATCTTTAACAGATTCAGCATTGCTACGCCCCATCAGATAGCCAAAGCTGTAGCCGACCTGTTCATTTAAATTGCTGCTATTGGTCACGGGTTTTGCAAAGCTAACCGTGCTAAAAAGACAGAAACAAAGCAATGTTATAGGTGTTTTCATTCTCTTATCCCAAGATAAATAAGGAGAGCAAAAGCTCTCCTTGAATTTTTTATTTTACTTTGATCAGTTCAACATCAAAAATCAGGGTGCTGTTGGCTGGAATCATTCCCGGAACGCCTTGTTCACCGTAGCCCAATTGAGAAGGGATATAAAGGGTCGCTTTACCGCCTTCTTTCATCAATTGCAGACCTTCCGTCCAACCCGGAATGACTTGATTTAATGGGAACTCAATCGGTTCACCACGTTCAATCGAGCTATCAAATACTTTACCGTCAACTAATTGACCTTTGTAATGTACAGTCACCATAGCGTTGGCAGCAGGTTGTTTACCTGTACCTTCCTTGATCATTTTGTACTGTAATCCAGAAGCTGTGGTTTTTACACCCGGTTTTTTCGCATTTTCAGTTAGGAAAGAGTCGCTGGCAGTTTGCACTTGCTGTGCTTGCTGAACTTGCTTCTGTTGCATTTCCTTTTGGAATTGCTCATAGGCTTGTTGCAGTTCCTGTTCTGTATAAGCAGGTTTATTTCGAGCGTGGCCTTCACGTACACCGGTAACGAAACTATTGATGTTTAATTCAGGTGGGGTTTGATGTGCAACTTCATAGCCAAGTGCATAACTGATTTTCTCGACAGCAGATGCATTCTTTGATGCTTTTGATGTCATAGTAGCCGGGTTTTGAGTTGCATAATAAACAGGTACAAGTGCAGCACCGCCTAAAAGAACAGCGACAGCGATGGGTAAGGCTTTACTCATAGGTTTTCCCAAATTCATTTTATATTCAAAAGTTGCATTAATTTTAGCAGACTTTTCTATCCAACACGTTTCGCGGAAGCGCTATTGTACAGAAGTCCAATATATTCTTATCAAGCCAGTTATTCTATAACAGACTGAATATATAAAACATTTTTAATACAATTAAATATCAAATTTTTATTTAATTCGATAGTGAATTATAAATTATTTTCTTTGCTACTGTCTTTCCAAGCCAGATTATTTTAGATGAAAATGATCTTAAAAAGAAAAGCCAGTGAAAATCACTGGCTTTTACAATAAACCCATTCAATCGATCTGGATCAAATCTGTTTAGTCATTGTCTTTTGAAGCTTTATAGCCGTAGGCATAGTTATAACCATAACCATAACCGCCAGTCGCGCGTTGAATATCATTCAGAATGAAGCCATTGACCTTAACGCCGACTTGTTCAAAGCGGTTAATTGTTAATTCAAGTTCTTTCATCTGTGATTTTGCATAACGTGCAATGACTAAATTCACACCGGCATATTGTGAGATGATAATTCCGTCAGTCACGGCAAGTACAGGAGGGGTATCAATAATAATGTGATCATACAGCTGTGAAACTTGATCTAAAAGTTCTGATAACTTTGCCGAACTTAAAAGTTCGGAAGGATTCACCGGACTCTTACCACGCGTAATGACATCTAAATTGTCAACTTCAGTTGATTTAATAATACTTTCTAATGTTTGCTGAGTATTTAAATATTCAGCCAAACCCGGCTGGGTGTCATAATTGAAATATTTATGTAGATAACCACGACGCATATCTCCATCAATGATCAATACGCGTTTATTACTTTGCGCCAAAATGGTCGCCAGGTTTGTAGAAATAAAGGATTTTCCTACCTCTGGTGCAGGGCCCGAAATCATAATGATATTATTTTTGGCCTGACTCATGGCAAAGTGAATTGCAGTACGCATGCTGCGTAAGCTTTCAATCGCAATATCATCGCCATTTTTAATGGCTAAAATAGGAATATGTTTGTTCTTTTTCAGCAGTTTAACGCGGCTTTCTTGAATAGATGAGCGCGGAACTGTTGCATAAACGGGTAAGTCCAGTTCATTTTCAATTTGACTTGCATCTTTAATGCCAGAGCGCAGCATATTGCGCAGCAGGGCTAGCAAGGTTCCGAGGAAACCACCCAGGAAGAGGGCTAAAATAAGAATCTGTAATTTTTTCGGCGCAATGGGTTTAATTGGCTCAACGGCTGTATCTACAATACGCACATTACCAATTTCACCTGCTTTGGCAATACGCAGTTGCTGGTAAGAATTCAGTAATGCCGTATAAAGCTGGGTTTTAACCTCAACCTCACGATACAACTGTAAATAGCGACGTTGTAAATCAGGCAGTTGTTTTAAGGTACCATTCAACTCCGCTATTTTTTTATTAATTGCTCCCAACTGTGCATTCATTTGCTGCATCACTGGGTGTTCATTGGTATATTTTGCCGCCATTTCAGCTTGTTGCTGTTCCAGCTGTGATTTTTGCGTCTCTAGGGTAATGCTTTGAGTCAAATACAATTCAGATTCTTTGGTGACATCGACGGTATTATATTGTTGACGGAATTTGTTGAATTCACGTTCTGCCACATCAAGCTGCTGTTTTAACTCTGGCAACTGTTCATCAAGGAATTTAAGCGTCTGAGCTGTTTCTGCAGAACGACGTTCAATATTTTGTTGGCTATAAGCCACCAGAATAGCATTCAGAACTTTGGTGATATGTTGTTTGTCCTGACCTTGATAATTCAGTCCTAAAATACCGGTAAGCTTGCCTTTTTCAGCCACAGAATAACTATCTGTAATTGAGCCCATAGCTGCAGGCAAAGACATTTTTTGAATATTATAAGTGTGTTTGAATTGATCTTGAGTATAAATAGCAACTTTCCACGTGCCATGTTCTGCAGTGTGTAAACTCTCTTGATTGATGGGTGCACTAAAAACAATTTGTTTAGTTTCAGCATCGGTTAAAGTAAATTTGTTTGCATTAAACTTAAGTAACAAATTCTTGTCTAAATAATAAGCTGGAACTTCAAATTTTCGCACATCAAAAGATTTAGCATCGTCTTGGAATAAAACTGATTTGGCTTGATATTGAGTTTGATAATCATGGGGGCTAAGTAAACGTTTAAAGAAACTGGTTTCGGTACCGGAAATTTTTATATCTAAGTTCAAGTGTTTAATGACAGAACCCAGCACTAGACGTGATTTCAGCAGTTCAATTTCAGCTTGAGCCGGCTGTTTTTGCTCAATCATGCTGGAGAGATCGCCCAATAACGCAGCAGAGGTGCCTTTACTTTCTTCGACTTGTACTAATGCATCGACCGCATAAGTGTCGGGTGTGGTTCTTAAATATAACAACGCACAGACCAAACTTAAAATCACACACAGCGCAATGAGTTTCCATTGCGCAATGAGTGAGAAAAACAGCTCTTTTAAATCAATTGTATCTTCAGTATTGGTATTTTGGCTCATAATTTTGCTATCAAAAAGTTAAATATGTTGTGTCCAGTCGCTGATACAATCTTGTATTAACTGACTGGTTTCATTGAAGACCAATTGCTCATGCTGATAAGGATCAGGCACATTTCTGCCTCGCCAATGTCCTAGTCGGAAAGTTTTTCCTTTCGCAAAAGGCCAGGTCTGCTCTAAATGCTTTTGTTGATTTTGACTCATGACCAAAATTAAATCGGCTTTTTTAATCAGCTCTGTATTCAACTTTTGGGCAATATGAGTGCTCATATTGATACCTAAACGCTGTATACAGAGTATGGCTTTTTCATCCGCAGCATGACCAGTTAAACCGGAAATACCTGCCGACACTATATCAAGCTGCGGATACTGCTGTTTTAATAAATATTCAGCCATTGGACTACGACAGATATTGCCTACGCAAACCACAAGAATATTCTGAATTTGCATTATTGCCCCAGGCGATCCAGATTATAAAGTGCGTTTGAGAACGGAATAACCTGGTTCACGACACGCTGCCAACGCGCCAAGCCTGAAGCATCCACATAGACAATATCATTGCTGCGCATTTTGAACTTATTGGCTAAACCAAAATCGGCAATGCTGGTTAAATCTAATTGATACACTTCTGTAGAAGTATCAACAGTATTGCTTCGAACGACGTAAATTTTACTGCGGCTGGCAGAGAGCGGATTTAAACCTAAACTCTCACCTAAAACATCACTCAGACTCATGCCTTGGTCCCGCATAGGCAAAGACTGGTTTTTACCCGATTCACCCATCACATAAATTTTCTGGTTTTCACGTGAATTGACATACAGGGTATCATTGGGTTGTATGAGTAAGTTATGTAAAGAAAGTCCGGCTTTTTCCAGCTCAATTGTATTGAGTTGATAATTACGGCCTTGTCTGATTAGAGTAATAGAGGCATTGTCACCCTGTTGAGAATTTACACCACCCGCCATGCCTAAAGCTGTATACACACTGACAGGTTGATCGCTTAAGTAGAATTGTCCGCCTTTGGTCACATTACCTTGCACAGAGAAGCGCTGGCCTTGATAAGACAACACCCGCGCAATTACATCAGGGGTCTTTAAATAACGCGCAAGCTGGCTACGCATCTCCTGATTGACCTGAGTTAAAGACTTTCCTGCAGCCTTATAACGACCAATCATGGGAAACTGGATATAGCCATTTTGATCAATTTGATAGCCATTGGCTTGAACAGATTGTTCATTATTAATAGTTGTGGTGGGTGGAGTAATATCTGGATACGCCCATAAATAAATGGAAAGAACATCACCGGCACTGAGTTTATAGTTTTTATGGGAAGCATTAAATAAATGTGCATAATCTTGACGAAGATTAATTTCGGCCGGTTGTACCGCAAATAAAGATTCTTGAGTGAGTCTGATGACATTCACCTGAGTGCCTAAATCCGTTTGGTAAACTCCTTCACTTGGTAAATCATAAGTTTGTAAACCAGAAGTAATTGCACAACCTGTCATGGCACAACTTAAAACCAGTAAAGCAGTATATTGAATTTTTCTCACTCTAAATCCTGTTTTAAAAATTATTAAAAACTTCAACTTAAGTTATTCTACCTTTCTAATTACGAAAAAAATATAACAAATTGTAAGCTATTTACTATTTATAAATAGATGAAAGGTGTTAGATAAAAGAAGACAAATCTATTATAAATTCAATAAAAATGCATCTTTTAAAAAATATTTGTTCAAGTTTTTAATTGATTTTTATATAAATTAGCAACAAAAAATACTTGATTTTCTGATATAGTTCTTAGCGTTTTTATTCACCTCTTAGATTATATAAATAAGCAAGGCTCAAAAATGCTCACTTTGTCAGAACTCAAGATTGCCGTAATTGGTCTAGGATATGTCGGCTTACCTTTAGCAGTTGAATTTGGAAAAAAAGTACCAGTTGTGGGTTTTGATATTTATCAAAAACGGATTGATGAGTTAAAAAGTGGTCAAGACCATACCTTAGAAGTATCACCAGAAGAATTAGTACAATCGGCTCATTTAACTTATTCAGCGAATTTAGATGATTTAAAAGACTGTAATTTCTTTATTGTAACGGTTCCAACCCCTATTGATGAGTTTAAACAGCCAGATTTAACGCCGCTTGTAAAAGCTTCAACCAGTATTGGCAAGGTGTTAAATAAAGGGGATGTAGTGGTTTATGAATCCACTGTATATCCGGGTGCAACCGAAGAAACCTGTATTCCAGTTTTAGAGCAAGTTTCAGGTTTGACTTTTAACCAGGACTTCTTTGCCGGTTATAGCCCGGAGCGTATTAACCCGGGTGATAAACTGCACCGTGTCACTAATATTTTAAAAATTACTTCGGGTTCTACTCCAGAAGTCGCTGACTTTGTAGACCAGGTTTATAACTTGGTGATTGAAGCAGGTACCCATAAAGCCTCAAGTATTAAAGTTGCTGAAGCAGCAAAGGTCATTGAAAACACGCAACGTGATGTAAATATTGCTTTAATTAATGAGCTTGCCATTATTTTTAATAAAATGGGTATTGATACTGAAGCTGTATTAGAAGCTGCCGGTACAAAATGGAACTTTTTACCTTTCCGTCCAGGTTTAGTCGGTGGACATTGTATTGGTGTAGACCCGTACTACTTAACCCATAAAGCTCAAGCCATTGGATATCATCCTGAAATTATTCTGGCAGGTCGTCGTTTAAACGATTCTATGGGCGCTTATGTCGTGACTCAGCTTGTCAAAGGGATGATCAAGAAAAAAATTCAGGTTGAAGGTGCTAAAGTTTTGGTACTCGGCTTAAGTTTCAAAGAAAACTGCCCCGATATTCGTAATACTAAAATTATTGATATTGTGCATGAGCTTAAAGAATACAATATTGCTGCAGATGTGTATGACCCATGGGTGGACGCAAACGAAGCTCAACATGAATACGGGATTACTCCAGTCTCCAATCTGGAACAGGGGCAGTATGACGCGGTGATTCTAGCCGTTGCCCATGATCAGTTTAAAGCCATGGGTGCCGAAGCATTACGTGCCCTGGGCAAGTCAGCACATATTTTATATGACCTGAAATATGTACTGGATCAATCTGAATCTGACCTTCGTCTGTAATTTATAGGGACCTTAAACATGAGCCAATATCAAACTGTATGCGAGCAACTACAACAAGCACCTAAAACCTGGTTAATTACCGGTGTGGCAGGCTTTATTGGCTCAAATTTACTGGAAACCCTGTTAAAGCTGAACCAAAATGTGGTGGGTCTGGACAATTTTGCCACAGGTCATCAGCATAACTTGGATGAAGTGCAGGGTCTGGTGACTCCTGAACAATGGGCGAACTTTAAATTTTACGAAGGTGATATCCGTAATTTTGAAGATTGCCAGATAGCCTGTGCAGGAGTGGACTATGTGTTGCATCAGGCCGCTTTAGGTTCTGTACCGCGTTCGATTGCTGACCCGATTACCACCAATGCAGCCAATATTACCGGCTTTTTAAATATGCTGACTGCTGCACGTGATGCAGAAGTGAAAAGCTTTACCTATGCCGCCAGCAGTTCAACTTATGGTGACCATCCGGCACTGCCTAAAGTTGAAGAAAATATCGGTAAGCCACTTTCACCTTATGCGGTCACCAAATATGTAAATGAACTGTATGCTGAAGTCTTTGCCCGAACCTATGGGTTTAAAACCATAGGTTTGCGTTACTTCAATGTTTTCGGCAAGCGTCAGGACCCGAATGGGGCCTATGCGGCAGTCATTCCAAAATGGACAGCAGCCATGATTGCTGGTAATGATGTTTTCATTAATGGTGATGGTGAAACCAGTCGTGATTTCTGTTTTATTGAAAACACGGTTCAGGCCAATATTCTGGCAGCTACTACGCAAAATGATGAAGCTAAAAATCAGGTTTATAATGTGGCAGTCGGAGATCGTACCACGTTAAATGATTTGTTTAATGCCATTAAAACTGCCTTAAATGAAAATGGCGTGACTTATACGAAAGAGCCTGTATATCGGGACTTCCGTGCTGGTGATGTGCGTCATTCACAGGCAAGTATTGAAAAAATAAAAAACTTATTAGAATACAAACCAGAATTTGTAATTTCGCAAGGAATTGATCAAGCCATGCCTTGGTATATCAATTTCAGTAAGTAAATATGCGAAATAGAATTAAGGCACTTAAAAATCGTTTAAGTGCTAATAAAGATAGTAAAGCTTTAGCCAGTAACTTTGGTTATCTCATGATAATGCAAATTACTGGCTACATCTTTCCGTTACTCACTATTCCTTATTTAGCACGGGTAATAGGGGTAGAGGGTTTTGGAAAAATTGCTTTTGCAGCAGCAGTAATAGTCTGGTTTCAGACTATTACTGATTGGGGATTTAGTTATACGGCGACCCGTGATATAGCACGTAATAGAGGAAATCTAGAAAAGGTTTCAGAAATTTTTTCTAATGTACTATGGGCTAAAATTTTACTTGCACTAATTTCTTTTATTATACTTTTTATTCTTACTGAGTATATTCCTTATCTAAAAGAAAATCAGACTTTATTATTCATTACTTTCATGCTAGTACCAGCAAAAATTTTATTTGCAGATTGGTTTTTTCAAGCAATTGAAAAAATGAAATTTATTACTATTTTTGATTTAATTTCTAAATTAATTTTTACCTTATGTATTTTTATATTTGTTCAAGAAAAATCTGATTTCATTTTACAGCCTTTATTTTTAAGTCTAGGTTCGATATTAGTAGGCATAGTTTCATTTTACCTAATTTTGTTTAAATGGAAGGTTAAAATAATAGCCCCTAAAAGTAAAGAGGTAGTGGAGACTATAAAAAATAGTAAAGATGTCTTTATAAATAATATTGTTCCAAATTTTTATAATAGTTTTTCTTCAGTACTTCTTGGTTTTTTGGGGGGGAGCATAGCTAATGGCTTATTAGATGCGGGTAGTAAATTTGCTAATATTGCTCAACAGTTTATTAATATATTATCACGAGTTTTTTTCCCATTTTTATCTAGAAAGTCAAACAACCATAGTATCTATGCTAAAATCAATATTTTAATTACAATGATATCCGCTATTTTATTAATTATTTTAGCGCCCTTTATTATTAAAATATTTTTTACTGCTGAATTTTACGATGCAATACTTGTTTTACAAATTATTGCATTTTCTTTAATTTTTCAGACACTCATCAGTACCTATGGCTTAAATTATATGATAATTCACGGGTTTGAAAAATCTTTAAGAAATATTACGATTGCATGTTCAATGATTGGTTTTGTTGTCTCTTTTCCACTTATTTATTTTTATAATTTCTTGGGCGCAGCCATTTTGATAACGGGAACGAGAGTTCTATTAGGTTTATCTATTATGTTTAAAGCTAAAGCTATTCAACGGAGTATATTAGCAAAATGAAGGTTGCTATCCATCATAATCCTCATAGTTTTTCTGATCGCTGGATAAAATATTGTGAAAAAGAAAAAATTGAATATAGATTAGTAAATGCTTTTGATAGCAATATTGTTGAGCAGCTTAAGGGTTATGATATTTTTATGTGGCATCATCATCATGCGCAATATAAAGATGTTTTAACAGCTAAGAGAATATTGTTTGCTCTAGAGCATGCTGGTATTAAAGTTTTTCCAGATTTTAAAACGGGTTGGCACTTTGATGATAAAGTAGCTCAAAAATATTTGTTAGAAGCAATAGAAGCACCATTAGTACCAAGCTATGTATTCTATGATAAAAAGCAGGCTCTAAATTGGGCCAAACAAATTAAATACCCGAAAGTTTTTAAACTTAAAGGTGGTGCAGGTGCGTCTAATGTAAAGCTGGTCAGAAGTTATTCACAAGCAACAGCGCTAATTAATACAGCATTTGGTCGTGGCTTTGCTCAGTTTGATCGTTTAGGTTACTTCAAGGAAAGATTTAATAAATTTAAAAGTGGAAAAGATACGTTTATTGGAGTTCTAAAAGGATTTGCTCGAATTTTTATTATTCCTAAATTTGCTAAACAACTGCCCGCAGAAAGAGGTTATATCTATTTTCAAGAATTTATCCCCAATAATGATTCTGATATAAGGGTAATCATAATAGGTGATAAAGCTTTTGCAATTAAGCGAATGATTAGGGAGAATGATTTCCGTGCTTCAGGAAGTGGTAATATTGTTTATGATAAAAATGAAATTAATGAAAGTTGTATTCAATTAGCATTTGAAGTTAATAATAAAATTAAATCATTATGTACTGCCTTTGATTTTGTACTTTACAATGGAAGACCCTTGATTGTTGAAATTAGTTATGGATTTACTAGTTTAGCTTATGATCTTTGTCCTGGTTATTGGGATGAAAATTTAATATGGCATGAAGATGAGTTTAACCCACAATTTTGGATAATGGAAAATTTAAGAAAAGAGATTGTTAAATGATTTATAAAAAAATAATTTTGGTTTAATTATGAATAGTTTGAATAATTTGGCACTTTCATTTGTTTTAGCTGGTGCTATATGTCTATTTGCTTTTTTTATCACTTTATCATCATCAACTTTTTACTTTTCTTTATTTATGCTTATATTAGGAAATATATTTGCTTATTTAGTTGGTGATAGAAGGAATAATTATGCAGAAAATAAAGTTTATAATATAGTTTTTTGCTTTTATGTATTATTAGCGATTAATCATTTTTTAGGTTATCAAGTTGATTGGTCTCTCTTTACACAAGATTGGTTAGATGAATATAAATTCTACTTATTAACAGATACTAATCAATATAAAAGTATTTCTGAAAACTTTAAAGATAGTTATATTTCTAGAGATTATTTGGAATATGCTGGATATGTGTTTTATATATCTACTTTAGCCTCAATAGCAAATAGTTTTTTTGATGGAAATCATCTTTTATTACAATTTTTAGGCACAACACTATTTGGAATACTAACCTCAGTTTTAGTTTTTAAAATATTAAATATATATGTCGACACTAGAAAATCTTTTTATTATACTTTGATTTTTATGTTCTTATCTGTTTTTAGTTTTTACTCTTTTAATTTGTTAAGAGATATTCCTATTGCTTTTTTTTACACAATCGGAATATATATTTTAATTAGTAAAAATTTAAATAAAAAGTATTTAAAATTATTTTTATTGTTATTTTTATTATTGCTAATTTGGCAACTTCGTTTTGAGCATGGTTTGTTTTTTTCTTTATTTATTCTATTTTATTGTTTTAAGGTTTTTAAGAATAATAAAAATATATTGATTTTGGTTTCTATTGTTTCAATCTCAATATTGAGTTTTTTGTTTTTTAATCATGTGAGTAAGTTGTCATCAAGGTTGGATATGTACAGTGAATTTACTCAGACTAGTGTTGATTCTAAGGAAGACTCTTTTGCTAAATATATTTATCAATTACCACCTATAACAAAAGAAATTGGTGTAATTATTAACTCACAAATACAGCCTTTTCCTTCATGGTTATTATTGGAATCTTCTACAAATGTCTACAAAACTATTGAGGGGTTATTGCAGATAATATATGCCTTTTTTTGGTTTATTATATTTTTCTCGCTATGTAAGTGGCTTTTTTTTGAAAGAAGAGTTTTACTTTTAAAAAATGAAATTCTTGTTTTAAGTATTTTGTGTTTAATTTTCCTAATAGCTAATACAGCTAATATGACTCTTAGACGTATTATTGTATTTTATCCTTTCATTTTTTTATTGTACATTTGGTTTAAAGAGGTGGCTATAACTAGGCAGAATTTTAAAGTTACAACTTTCTATGGTTGTTTCCTTTATTGTTTTTTGATCGTAATTTACTTATTTTTAAAAGTTTAAATTTATTATTTTTCAGGTGTGAAGTGAAATTACTTTGTGTTATTGATAGCCTTGGTTCCGGTGGTGCTCAACGTCAACTAGTTAACTTAGCAGTCTCCTTTAAAAAAAAGGGACATGATGTTGATTTTTTAGTTTATTACAAAGATAATTTTTATTTAGACTACTTGGAAAAAAATAAAATAAATGTTATTCAGGCTATCGAAGGTAATTATTTAAAACGCATATTAAAGATGAGAAAAATAATTCGATCAGGTCAATACGACTCTATTTTATCATTCTTAGAAGTACCCAACTTAATTTGTGAGCTAGCAAGCTTTCCCTTTAAAGAGTGGAAATTGGTTGTAGGAGAACGTAGTGCCAATCCTAAAATATTTTTCTCTAAGAAATTAAAGTTATATCGTAAATTCCATTTTTTTGCAGATGCAGTAGTAGCTAATTCGTTTGAAAATATAAATATAGTTAGAAAGGTTAATCCTGCTTTATCTAGCTCTAAATGCCATGTTATTTACAATATGGTAGATTTTGATAAATGGGCCCCTAATCGAAGTGAATATATTTTTAGAAAAAATGGAAAGTTAAAAATTGTTATTGCAGCAAGACATCATTATCTTAAAAACTTAAACGTATTGGTTGAAGCTGTTCATTTACTGAATACTGAGGATAAGGATCACTTACATATTGAGTGGTATGGTCGTGTAGAAGATCATTCTTATACTGATGCAGTTAAAAAAATATCAGAATATGGTTTGAATCACGTATTCTTTTTTCATGATCCTGTTTCAGAGATTAATCAAATCGTGAATAAGGCTGACGTAGTTGGATTATTTAGTTTCTATGAAGGACTTCCCAATACTGTTTGTGAGGGAATGGTTAATTCTAAACCTATTATAGCGTCAAATGTGTCGGATGTAGGTAGACTTATTGATGAGGGTTTTATTTTCAACCCTGAAAATCCCGTAGAGTTAAGTCAATTGTTAGAAAAAATATTACAAATGAATAAACATGAACTTCAACAGCTAGGGCTTCAGAATAGAGAAAAAGCTTTAGAGCTTTTTGATGAAAATTTTATTTCAGATAAATATTTAGAGCTAATGAGTTGATTTTTTGAGTAAATTATTGTGAAAGTCTTATTGTTATCTCCGCTGCCACCTCCTGTTGGAGGGATCGCTACTTGGACTGTGAATATACTTAAATATTATGAATTAAAAGAGCAAAAAGAGTCTGACGTAAATATTATTCATCAAAACACAGCAATTCGTTTTAGAAAAATAACGAAGCTTAGTTTTTTTTCAAGAGTAATTTCAGGTGTTCAAGATGGGATAAGAACATTTATTATTTTTTTTTATTACTTATTGAAATATAGGCCCGATGTAATTCACTTAACTAGTAGTGGTTCCCTTGGTTTATGGAAGGATGTTCTTTTTGTTTATATTGCGAAGTTATTTAATATCCCTTTAACTATCCATTTTCGTTTTGGGCGTATTCCTGAAATTAGTAAACTGAATAATTGGGAATGGAAGATTTTACAAAAAGTTGTTTCACTAAGTTCCTCAGTCATTGTGCTTGATGATACTTCAGAGCACACGCTTACAGGTCAAGGTTTTAAGCATATATATACTATTCCTAATCCGATTTCAGACTCAGTAGAAAATGTAATGAATACTCAGGAAGATGGCATATGGAATGATAAACGTGTTTATAGAAACATTCTTTTTGTAGGACATGTGACAAAAAATAAAGGTATATTTGAGCTGGTCCAATCTTTTTCCTCATTAAGTAATGTTGATGAATTAATATTAATAGGACCTTTTGAATTAGAGGTTAAAAATCAGATTATTGAATTAGCGGGTATAAAATCGGATAAAATTACGTTTACTGGTGCTTTAGACAAAGTTGAAGTTCTGAATGCAATGAAACGAGCTACAGTTCTCGTACTTCCAAGCTATACAGAAGGTTTTCCCAATGTAATTATTGAAGCCATGGCTATGCAATGCCCTATCGTAGCTACAAGGGTTGGTGCTGTAGCGAGTATGTTGAATGATGGATATTCTAATCCTGCAGGATTAGTAGTAGAGCCTAAAAATGTAGAGGCTCTAACTGAATCGCTAGATTTTATAACTTCAAATCCAGATCAAGCTAAAATTTTTGCACACAATGCATATTTGAAAGTAAAAAGTGAATATACCTTAGAAACAGTATGTCACCAATATGAAAAAATTTGGACAAATTGCGTAAATAGAGAGATATAAATGTTTAAAGGAAAAACCCTTCTTATTACAGGTGGTACAGGTTCATTCGGAAATGCTGTCCTAAAACGTTTTTTAGAAACAGATATTAAAGAAATTCGTATCTTTAGCCGTGATGAAAAAAAGCAAGATGATATGCGGAAAAAATATCAGTCATCTAAGCTAAAATTTTATATTGGTGATGTGCGTGATTATAACAGTGTTTTAAATGCCACGCGTGGAGTAGATTATATTTATCATGCGGCTGCACTTAAACAAGTACCTTCATGTGAATTTCACCCAATGGAAGCAGTTAAAACGAATGTGCTGGGAACCGAAAATGTTTTAGAAGCGGCCATTCAAAACCATGTAAAACGTATTGTATGTTTGAGTACAGACAAAGCTGTTTATCCAATCAATGCCATGGGTATTTCAAAAGCAATGATGGAGAAAGTCATTGTAGCGAAATCACGTAATTTAGAAGAATTAGATACGACTATTTGCTGTACGCGTTATGGTAATGTGATGGCATCTCGTGGTTCTGTCATTCCTTTATTTGTTGATCAAATTCGTCAAGGGAAGCCTTTGACAATAACAGATCCAAATATGACACGTTTTATGATGACTCTGGATGATGCTGTAGACCTGGTTTTATATGCATTTGAGCATGGTCAAAACGGTGATATTTTTGTACAAAAAGCACCAGCAGCCACCATCCATGTTCTAGCGCAAGCTTTGACTCAGTTATTAAATGTCCCAGAGCATCCTATTTCAATTATGGGTACTCGTCATGGTGAAAAGGCATTTGAAGCTTTATTGAGCCGTGAAGAAATGGCAGTTGCTTTAGATCAGGGTTATTATTATCGCGTTCCAGCCGATCAACGTGACCTCAACTACTCAAAATATGTTGAAGATGGTGATTTAAAAATTACTCAATATGAAGATTATAACTCCCATAATACTGAACGCTTAGATGTCGAAGGTATGCAAAAGCTTTTACTCAAGCTGGAATTTATACGTGCCTTAACTCAAGGTCAATATATTGATCCAGAGGCTTAAACATGAAAATTTTAGTCACAGGTTCCAACGGTTTTATTGCAAAAAACTTAACTCAATTTCTGTCTGAAAAATCAGAAATCGAAGTTTTAAAGTTTAATCGAGAGTCTAGTTCAGAAGAATTAGAGCAATCTGTACTCGCTGCAGACTGGATTGTGCATTTAGCTGGAGTTAATCGTCCTTTAAATGAACAAGAATTTGTTGATGGGAATGTTACGCTCACACAAAAAATAGCAGACATTCTTAGACAAGCAGAAAAGCAAACCCCGATTATTCTCTCTTCATCTATTCAGGCAGATCGTGATAATGCCTATGGTCAGAGTAAATTGGGTGGTGAACAGGCTTTAGTGGAGCTGCAGCAACAGCAGGGCAATCAGGTCTATGTTTGCCGTTTAGCCAATGTGTTCGGTAAGTGGTCACGTCCAAACTACAATTCGGCTGTAGCGACATTCTGCTATAACACTGCAAATGATTTACCGATCCAGATTCATGATGAAAAGGCAGTTATTCGTTTAGTGTATGTCGATGATGTTGTAGAGTCATTCTGGCATATTATTCAGGGTGAGTTACAAGTAGAACAGTTGTTTAGTATTGAGCCAGAATATCAAATCACTGTCGGTGAACTCGCACGAACACTGCAAGATTTTAAAAAATCTCGCAATACCTTAATTACCGGTCCTGTCGGAACAGGTTTGACTCGCGCACTTTATTCAACCTATTTAAGTTTCTTAAAACCTGAACAATTTGACTATAGCGTACCTAAATATGGCGATCAGCGCGGTGTGTTTGTCGAAATGTTGAAAACCCCAGATGCAGGGCAATTTTCTTACTTTACTGCACATCCGGGTATTACTCGTGGTGGCCATTATCACCATACTAAAACTGAAAAATTTTTGGTCATTAAAGGTAAGGCATTATTTAAGTTTCAGCATGTGGTGACAGGTGAGTTCTATAAGCTTGAAACTTGTGGGAGTGAACCACGAATTGTAGAAACTGTACCGGGCTGGACGCATGACATTACCAATATTGGTAATGAAGAAATGGTGGTCATGTTATGGGCAAATGAAATTTTTGACCGTGAAAAGCCTGATACTTATGCAATGTCATTGACTAATTGAGAGTAAAAGTTGTGAAAAAATTAAAATTAATGACGGTGGTGGGTACACGTCCTGAAATTATTCGTTTATCCCGTGTGATGGCTACGTGTGATCGATATTTTGATCATGTTTTGGTACATACCGGTCAAAACTATGATTATGAACTTAATGAAATTTTCTTTACCGACTTAGGTATCCGTAAACCTGATCATTTTTTAAATGCGGCGGGTGCCACGGGTGCTGAAACGATTGGTAATGTCATCATTGCAGTCGATAAAGTTTTGGAACAAGTTCAGCCAGAAGCATTGTTGGTGTTAGGTGATACCAATAGCTGTATGGCAGTCATTCCTGCGAAACGTCGTAAGATTCCAACCTTCCATATGGAAGCAGGGAACCGCTGTTTTGATATGCGTGTGCCAGAAGAAATTAATCGTCGCATTGTCGACCACACTGCTGATATCAATTTAACCTATAGCACAATTGCACGTGATTATTTACTGGCTGAAGGCTTGCCAGCAGATCAAGTAATTAAAACAGGCAGTCCGATGTTTGAAGTGTTAAATCACTATAAAGCAAAAATTGAATCTTCAGAGATACTTGAGCATTTAAGTTTAAAAGAATATGAATATTTTATCGTGAGTGCTCATCGCGAAGAAAATATTAATTCAGATCAAAACTTTTTAGATTTGGTTGAAATGTTAAATGCAGTTGCTGAAAAATATCAATATCCTGTAATTGTTTCAACACATCCTCGTACTCGTAAGCGTATTGAAGAGCTGAATATTGAATTTCATCCTTTAATTCAATTATTAAAACCATTAGGTTTCAGTGATTACAACAAATTGCAACTTGCTGCAAAAGCAACTTTGTCTGACAGTGGCACCATTAATGAAGAATCTTCAATTCTGAATTTCCCAGCTTTGAACTTGCGTCAGGCCCATGAACGTCCTGAAGGTATGGAAGAAGCTGCGGTGATGATGGTCGGTTTAACTGCAGAGCGTATTTTGCAAGGTTTGGAGATTCTAGATCATCAACCACGTGGCGAAGAACGATTACTGCGTTTAGTAGCGGATTACAGTATGCCAAACGTGAGTGAAAAGGTTGCGCGAATTATTTTAAGCTATACTGATTATATCAACCGTGTGGTGTGGAAGAAGTACTAAGCTATGAAAATTCTTCTTTTAACGCAGTGGTTTGATCCGGAGCCTACTTTTAAAGGACTTGCTTTTGCAAGAGAGTTAAAGCAACAGGGTCATGAAGTACAGGTTCTTACAGGGTTTCCTAATTATCCTGGTGGGAAAATTTATGATGGATATAAATTAAAACTTTATCAACGAGAAGAAATAGAGGGTATTTCTATTTTGCGCGTAGCTCTATATCCAAATCATGATAGCTCTGCGTTAAAGAGAATTTTTAACTATATTAGCTTTGCATTTATGGCAATGCTGTTTGGTGTTTTTACAACCAAGAAAGCGGATGTTATTTATGCTTATCACCCTCCATTAACGGTGGGTATTGCTGCAATTTTTATTAAATTTTTTCGCCGTACACCCATTGTATATGACATTCAGGATATGTGGCCAGATACCTTACAGTCTACAGGAATGCTGAATAACAATAAAATTTTAAATATTATTGGCTTGGTATGTAAGCTGGTTTATCGATGTGTTGATCATATTGTGGTCTTATGTCCCGGGTTTAAAAACAAACTTATAGAAAGAGGCGTTCCAGAAGAAAAAATCAGTATTATTTATAATTGGTGTGATGAGCAAGGCTTAACTCAGGCTCAACCAGCAAAAGTTGAATATCAACAATTAATGCAAGATAAATTTAATATTGTTTTTGCAGGAAATATGGGAAAAGCACAGGCTTTAGATAGCATTTTAGATGTTGCTAAAAAAGTCCAGCCTATTCAGGATATTCAATTTGTGTTTGTCGGCGGAGGAACAGAAACTGAGCGTTTAAAACAACGTTTAATTACTGAAAATATTTCTAATACTGTTTTTATCCCTCGTATGCCTATGGCAGAAGTAGGGGGAGTCTTAAAGCTTTCCAGCTTGTTGTTGGTACACTTAAAAAAAGATCCTTTATTTGAAATAACAGTTCCTTCTAAAACTCAGGCTTATATGGCAATGGGTAAACCAGTATTAATGGCAGTGGCGGGCGATGCTGCTGATCTTATAAGAAGTGCTGAATGTGGCTGTGTCGCAATATCTGAAAATGTAGAAAGTATTCAGGATGCTGTTTTGAAAATTTATCACTTGTCTGCGAATGAACAGCTGCAAATGGGCTTAAATGCGCGTAATTATTATCTACAAGAATTATCTTTAGAAAGTGGAGTTGAGCAGTTCGTTGGAGTTTTTAAAAAGGTGCAACATGATTAAACGTTTACTCGATATTATCATCGCCTCCATTGCCCTGATCTTGCTTTCACCGCTTTATGCTTTTGTCGCTTATAAAGTGAAAAAAAACTTAGGCTCACCTGTATTATTCCGCCAATTGCGCCCAGGTTTACATGGCAAACCCTTTGAAATGATTAAATTCCGCACCATGAAAGATGCGGTGGATGCTCAAGGTAATCCATTACCCGACACTGAACGTCTAACGCCATTCGGTAAAATGCTGCGTTCAACCAGTCTGGATGAAATGCCTGAACTGTGGAACGTGATTAAAGGCGATATGAGTATTGTTGGCCCGCGCCCATTATTGACAGAATATTTACCTTTATATAATCAAGAACAGGCAAAACGCCATAATGTGCGTCCGGGCATGACAGGTCATGCGCAGGTCAATGGGCGTAATGCGATTAGTTGGGAAGAAAAGTTTAAGCTGGATACATGGTATGTGGAAAATCAGTCGACACTACTTGATTTTAAGATCATGTTTAAAACGGTACATAAAGTTTTAGCAAAAGATGATATTAGTGCCGAGGGTGAAGCCACCATGACACGCTTTACTGGATCACAAAACAAGGATGAAACATAATGACAGCTTTATATATTGGTGTTTATGGCGCTAGTGGTTTTGGTAAGGAAGTAATGCCATTAGTTCGTCAGCAATTTCTAACTTTAGCTAAAGATAGCTTTGTTTTTATTGATGATGGTCAAGCTGGTAATAGTTTAAACGGTTATACCGTTTTAAGTTATCAGGATTTTCTTGCTAAACCGAATACCCATAAGGCTGTAACGATTGCTATAGCAAACAGTCAGGTTCGTGAAAAACTGGTTAAACGTTTAACAGAAGATCAAATTCAGCATTTGGAGATTCAGTCAAAGAATACTGTGATTCTAGATGAAGTAAGTATTGGTGAAGGAAGCCTACTTTGTCCTTTCACCTGTCTGACGTCAAATATTAAAATTGGCAAATTCTTCCATGCCAATATTTATAGCTATGTCGCTCATGACTGTGTGATTGGAGACTATGTCACCTTTGCGCCTGGGGTGAAATGTAATGGTAATATTCATATTGAAGACCATGCCTATATTGGTACGGGTGCCGTGATTAAACAAGGAACCCCCGAAAAACCTTTAGTGATTGGTAAGGGTGCGGTTGTGGGTATGGGGGCAGTAGTGACTAAAAGTGTACCTGCAGGGGTAACCGTTGTCGGAAATCCGGCACGAATTTTAGAGAAAAAATAATTTTTAAACTTTTTAAAATCTAGGAATAGGTAATGTTAAATACTGCATTTGAACCATGGCCAAGCTTTACCCAAGAAGAAGCTAATGCCGTATCGCAAGTCTTGCTTTCCAATAAAGTCAATTACTGGACGGGACAAGAATGCCGTGAGTTCGAAAAAGAATTTGCACAGTTCGCGGGAACTCAATATGCAGTAGCACTTGCCAACGGTACGGTCGCTTTAGATGTTGCACTCAAGGCATTAGGCATTGGGGTAGGGGATGATGTGATTGTTACTTCGCGCACTTTTTTAGCTTCTGCCAGTTCAATTGTCACAGCAGGTGCAAATCCAATCTTTGCCGACGTCGAACTGGATTCTCAAAATATCTCGCGTCGCACTATTGAAGCCGTCATTACCCCAAATACCAAAGCCATCATTTGTGTGCATTTGGCGGGTTGGATGTGTGATATGGATCCAATCATGCAACTGGCGCAGGAAAAAGGTCTTTATGTGATTGAAGACTGTGCTCAAGCGCATGGTGCACAATATAAAGGCAAGCCGGCAGGTTCAATTGGTCATATTGCTGCCTGGTCATTTTGCCAGGACAAGATCATGAGCACAGGCGGTGAAGGCGGTATGGTCACCACCAATGATGAATCACTTTGGAAAAAAATGTGGTCCTATAAAGACCATGGCAAAAACTTTGACAGCATTTATAACAAGCAGCACCCACCAGGCTTTCGCTGGCTACATGACTCATTTGGTACCAACTGGCGCATGATGGAAATGCAGGCGGTCATTGGACGAATTCAACTGAAAAAAATGGCACAGTGGACGCAGAAACGTAATGCAAATATGGAAAAGATTTTAGCTGTATTTGAGAACAGTC
This sequence comes from Acinetobacter sp. SFB, assembly GCF_001647545.1. GTDB lineage: Bacteria > Pseudomonadota > Gammaproteobacteria > Pseudomonadales > Moraxellaceae > Acinetobacter. Next base: position 68,889 of record NZ_LSZH01000002.1, on the reverse strand, counting down.
CATATTTTACCGTACATCGCCCATCTGAAGATTATGTACATGCGGCATATAAATGTTATGTACAGGTCAATATTGAAGCCTTACCTGACGGTTGGTCACGTGACCGTATCATGAATGAAATTGCAGCTTTAGGTGTGCCGTGTTTTAGTGGTTCATGTTCGGAAGTTTATTTAGAGCATGCTTTTGATGGTACACCTTGGCGTCCAGTTGAAAGACTTGTAAATGCCAAAACATTAGGGGAAACCAGCTTAATGTTTTTAGTTCACCCGACCTTAAGCCAGGAAAGTATGCATAAAACGGTAACGGTAACTCAGCAAGTCATTAATCAGCTTTAACATTTTATCCATGGATATGGAGAATAAAAATATATACTCTCCATATCATGTAAATAATTAATTAAATGCTTGGGAATCTGGATAAACACAAGCTTATCTAAGAAGGTTATCTAAGCTAGCTATCTAATAGAATTGAAAAAGAAGCCTTTGCCCCGTGAAATCAATGATTGTTCCATTTGCTACCGCACCAAGACACCTAAAACAAAGCTTTCTTATTGCTTTAGATTTCGTGATCTTTCCTATACTTATCTGGCTCTGCTATGCCATTCGTCAATTTGACCTAGGTACAGAAGTTGTTCCCAATCTAGCTTTTGGTACTTTATGGGTCAGTTTTTTAGCAGTTTTAGCTTTATTTATTTGCGGTGTTTACCGCTTTATTGTTCGTACATTTAATGAAGCATTTATTGTTAAATTGGCAATAGCTACAATACTGACAGTCATTGGTTTATATGGCATGGCATATTTTACCCATGCATTTATTCCTACATCTATTCCCATGATGTTCGGTTTTATGATGTTTGCCTGGATCTGGTTGAGTCGCGGTTTAATTCGGGCCCTTGTAAAGTCTTACCTGCAGTCTGATATTCCACGTAAACGTGTGGCTATTTACGGTGCAGGTTATGCTGGGCAGCAGGTTGCTGCTACGCTCTATCGCTCTAATGAACATTTTCCGGTATTTTTCATTGATGACGATATTTCTTTATCAAGTCAAATGATTGGAGGGTTACGGGTTTATCCTCCTTCACATGCTCTAAATTTATTTGCCAAACAGCAGGTGGATGAAATACTTATCGCCCTGCCTTCAGTGGGCCGTATCCGTAAAAGTGAAATTGTTAAATTTCTGGAACCTGCACATCTTAAAATTACTGAAATTCCAGGTTTGACCAAGCTGGTCGATGGTGACATCCGTATTTCAGATATTCAGGAAATTGACATTATTGATTTACTGGGCCGTGATCCGATTCCACCAATTCAGGAATTATTGGCAAAGAATATCCAAGATAAAGTGGTGATGGTGACAGGTGCGGGGGGGTCAATTGGTTCTGAACTTTGCCGTCAAATTATTAAAAATCAGCCTAAAAAATTAGTGATTTATGAACTGACAGAATTTGCGCTGTACAGTATTGATAAAGAATTGAATTTACGCTGTGAAATTGAAATTATTCCTATTTTGGGTACTGTGCTCGATCAAGCTAAACTCGAACGCATCATTGAGCAATATGCAGTTCAAACTGTTTATCATGCGGCTGCCTATAAACATGTGCCTTTAGTGGAGTGTAATCCACTGGCGGGACTCAAAAATAACTCGATTGGTACGGCATTTAGCTTAAATGCAGCTGTAAAGAAAGGGGTAGAAACCTTTGTCCTGATTTCAACAGATAAAGCAGTACGCCCCACCAATGTGATGGGTGCCTCCAAACGTATGGCAGAATTGTATTGTCAGGCCATGGCAGAAGCGCAAGATCAGACTCAGGTCAGTATTGTACGTTTTGGTAATGTTCTGGGTTCTTCAGGTTCGGTCGTACCGTTGTTTAAGCAGCAAATCGCCAAAGGTGGTCCAATTACTGTGACCCATCCTGATGTAACACGTTACTTTATGACTATTCCAGAAGCTTCACAGCTGGTGATTCAAGCCGGTGCCTTGGGACAGGGCGGTGATGTATTTTTGTTGGATATGGGAGAACCCGTTCGTATTCAGGACTTGGCCCGCCAGATGATTGCTTTAAGTGGCTTAAAAGTGCGTGAAACAGGCACTCAAAATGGTGATATTGAAATTCAGTATTCCGGTTTGCGTCCAGGTGAAAAACTATACGAAGAATTACTCATCGATCACGAAGATACTGAAATTACGCAACATACTCGTATTTTAAGATCTTTTGAAAAGCATTATCCTTTAGATGAGTTAATTGAAATTTTTGAAAAAATTAATACACTTACTGCTATTGATGATGATGTAAATTGGGCATTAACACAATTAGAGCATTATGTTGATGGCTATCATCGTGGTAAAGAAATTAAAGTAAATTAAAGTTAGGTATGATGATGATCAAGAAAGCCATTCTCCCGGTTGCTGGTCTGGGTACTCGTTTCTTGCCTGCCAGTAAATCCATTCCCAAAGAAATGGTCACGGTGGTTGACCGTCCTGCGATCGAATATGTAGTACGTGAGGCGGTTGCAGCAGGGATTGAACAAATTATTCTGGTGACTCATTCGTCCAAGGCTTCAATTGAAAATTATTTTGACCGTAATTTTGAGCTGGAAACAATACTCGAGCATAAAAAAAAATTTGATCTGCTTAAAGAAATTACTGAGATTTTACCTGCCGGTATCAGTGTGATTAGTGTACGTCAGCCACAGCCATTAGGCTTAGGACATGCAGTATTGTGTGCTAAATCTGTGATTGGCAATGAACCGTTTGCTGTTTTATTGCCAGATGTATTGGTCAAAGATCATGATCCAATCAATGATCTAAGTCTCATGATTCAACGTTTCAATGCATCAAAAGCTGCGCAAATTATGGTGGAAGCAGTACCTGATCATTTGGTTAATCAATATGGCATTGTCGATGTTAAGCATTCACCCAATGAAGGTGAAAGCATTGTAATGCAGGGCATTGTTGAAAAACCGGCAGTAGGTACGGCACCTTCCAATCTTTCAGTGGTGGGTCGTTATGTTTTACCGGCAAAAATTATGCAGCTGCTTGAAAATACGCCGAAAGGTGCGGGAAATGAAATCCAGTTGACCGATGCGATAGCAGAGTTGCAAAAGACCGAATTGGTTGAAGCTTATCGCATGAAAGGTCAAACTTTTGATTGTGGCAGCAAGCTCGGCTATCTTAAAGCAGTGTTGCATTATGGGGTTGAGCATCCGCAACTCGGTGCAGATTTTAAACTCCTGATCCAAGAACTCTTACTTTAAAAAAGAACGCGATTATGAAGGTCTCAGTATTCGGAAAAACATTATATGCCGGTGTGATGGCCGCCTTATTGGCTGAATGTGGACATCAAGTCTATTGGTGCGATAGCTGTCCAGATTTGCGCCAGCAGGCCCATTACTTTCAAGATGAATCGGTTAATCATCTATTAAAAAAACAAGTGCGCAGCGGATTTTTAAAATTTTGTGAATTTATTGATCTGCCCTTAGATATCGATACCTATTTATTCAGTTTTAGCCCGACAGAAGAACAGGCAGGACTAGAACTTTTAGCACAATTACAACAGCGTGCGATTATTCATCCAAAGTTAATGATTAATGCCTCTACTTTGGGACTACACAGCACAGAGAAATTTCAGCAGATTCTTGCTCAAGATGAATGGGTCTATTTGCCGGATACCGTGCAGGAAGGCAACGCTCTAGTCAGCCTAACCCAAGCCAAACAACTGATTGTCGGTTTAACCCAAGACTCTGCGCGCTTAAAAATTAAGGAATTAATGCGTCCTTTATTTCCCCTAGAGCAAAATTATTTATTTATGCCAATTTTGGATGCTGAATTTACCAAGTTGAGTATTTCAGGGATGTTGGCCACCCGTATTAGCTATATTAATGATTTGGCCATGGTCGCAGAAAAATTAGGCATCGATATTGAGCATGTGCGTCAGGGGATGGGCGCAGACAGTCGCATTGGCCTGTCTTATTTAAGTCCGGGTGCCGGTTTTGGTGGTGAAAATTTCTCGCATGATATTTTAACTTTATCTCATACCGTGTCTGGAAGTGGGGTGAAAAGTCAGCTTTTGGCGCAAGTGTGGGAAATTAATCAGCAACAAAAAGAGCTGTTGTTCAGAAAATTATGGAATTATTTCCAAGGTGATCTAAAAGGCAAAACTGTCGCTATTTGGGGCGCATCCTTTAAAGAAAATACTTCACGGATTCAGCAATCGCCGATCCATGTGATGCTGGAAGCCTTATGGGCACAAGACGTGGTAGTTCAACTGCATGACCCACAAGCATTGGCTGAAATAGAAGCCTTGTATGGGCAGCGGGATGATCTGATCTTATGTAATGATCAGTATAAAGCAGTGCAAAATGCCCATGCATTGTGTTTACTCACCGCCTGGAAACAATATTGGAGTCCAGACTACAGAAAATTATTACATACCATGCAACATCCATTAATTTTAGATGGGCGTAATATTTTTGATCCGGCTTATGTGAAGGCACAAGGCTTTGCTTATATGGGAGTAGGACGCTAATGACTCAGCCAATTCAGCCTTTTGCTCTCAATGAAGAGCAGCCTATTTTAACGACGCTTGAACATTTAAAACAACAATTTCAGAAACTACATTTAAATAACCTGTTTGCACAAGATGAGCAGCGTTTCGAAAAATTTTCAGTCGTATTTGAACAGCTTGTAGTTGATTTTAGTAAACATCGTATTGATCAAAGTGTATTAGATCATTTGATTGAGTTTGCTGAAACCCAAAACTTAGGGCAGTGGATTAAGAAATTTTTTTCCGAACAACAGATTAATTACACTGAACAGCGTGCAGCCATGCATTGGGCATTGCGGCTGCCTGAAAATGATCAAGTACATTCACAACTTTCAGGTCAGGTGCATGAACAGTTACAACGCATGTTTAGTCTGGTGGAAAAAATCCATGCAGGACAATGTCGCGGGGCAACTGGTGAAGTGATTCAGGATGTGGTCAATATCGGGGTGGGGGGATCAGACCTTGGGCCATTGATGGTAACGCAAGCTTTATCGGATTTTAAGCAGGCGACTGTAAAATCCCTGGATGTCCATTTTGTGTCAACCATTGATGGCAGTCAGTTGTCCGAGCTCTTGCACAAACTGCGTCCAGAAACCACTTTATTTATTATTTCTTCCAAGTCCTTCGGCACCATCGATACCTTGTCCAATGCCCAAACAGCGCGTTTGTGGCTGGAAAAAGCCTTTGGTCAACATAGTCAGATGCTGAAACATCATTTTGTCGGTATTTCGACCAAACCTGAAAAAATGACGGAGTGGGGCATTGCCGAGGAAAACCAGTTTCTACTTTGGGACTGGGTCGGAGGACGTTATTCTCTCTGGTCATGTATTGGTTTGCCAATCTCTTTAACCATCGGGGTGGAAGGTTTCAAGCAATTGCTTGCCGGTGCGCATGCGATTGATCAACATTTCCAAACCGCACCTTTAAATCAAAATATTCCGGTACTGATGGGCCTGCTTGGGGTTTGGAACAATAACTTTCTTGATATTCAAACCCATGCAGTACTGCCTTATGATGGCCGCTTGAAATACTTTGCCTCTTATTTGCAACAGCTAGAAATGGAATCGAATGGTAAGTCGATTCAGCGCAATGGTGAAAAAGTACAATTAGATACCTGCCCGATTGTCTGGGGTGAAGTGGGACCCAATGCCCAACATGCCTTTTATCAATTATTACATCAAGGCACACAGGCGGTGAGTTGTGACTTTATTGCCCCGGTGCAACGTTATAACTCCAATCAGTTTACCTATGCAGAAAATGCTGATGCCTTGATTGAGCAGCACCATTTAGCATTGTCGAATTGCTTAGCACAGTCACGCTTATTGGCATTTGGTAATCAGGCACTTGATCAAGCAGAACTCGAGTCTTTGCCTCTGTATCAGCAATATAGCGGTAATCAGCCCAGCACCACCATCTTGCTACAAGAATTGAATCCTTATAGCCTCGGTATGCTGATTGCCATGTATGAGCACAAGGTGTTCGTACAGTCTGTACTTTGGAATATCAATCCATTCGATCAATGGGGTGTTGAAAAAGGCAAGGAAATTGCCAATCAGCTGTTACCGATTTTAAACGGGGAAGTGCAGGATATTTCACGTTTAGACGCCTCTACTCAAGGTTTAATCCAGATATTATTGGGAAAAAAGAATGGCTAAAATTTTAGTGACAGGCGGGGCCGGCTATATCGGTTCGCATACTTGTGTTGAATTGTTAAATGCAGGGCATGAGGTTGTGGTTCTGGATAATCTTTGCAACAGTTCCGAAGAGTCTCTTCACCGTGTGCAACAGTTGACGGGTAAAAATTTGACCTTTGTCGAAGGTGATATTCGAGATGCGCAAACTTTGGATACTGTCTTTGCTGGACATCAAATTGATGCCGTCATTCATTTTGCCGGTTTAAAAGCTGTAGGTGAAAGTCAGCAAATTCCTTTAACCTATTTTGACAATAATATTGCAGGTTCGATTAGCCTGGTCAGAGCAATGGAGCGGGCCGAAGTCTTTAATTTGGTTTTTAGTTCATCTGCAACAGTTTATGATGAAGCCAATATATCTCCCTTGAATGAAGAGATGCCTACAGGTATGCCAAGTAATAATTATGGTTATACCAAACTGATGGTTGAACAGCTGTTGCAAAAACTAGCAGTTGCTGATGAGCGTTGGTCGATTGCCTTACTGCGTTATTTTAATCCAGTCGGGGCACATAAAAGTGGTCGCATTGGCGAAGACCCACACGGGATTCCCAATAACCTGATGCCTTATGTGACTCAGGTGGCAGTAGGCCGTCGCGAAAAACTAGCCATTTATGGCAATGATTACAATACCGTTGATGGCACCGGAGTGCGTGATTATATCCATGTGGTCGATTTGGCCAATGCGCATTTATGTGCCTTGAATAACCGTCTAAATACTCAAGGTTGTCGTGCCTGGAATATTGGCACAGGTCAGGGTTCTTCGGTGTTGGACGTGGTAAAGACATTTGAGCGGGTCAATAATGTTCCAGTGGCATATAGCATTGAACCTCGCCGTGAAGGGGATGTAGCCACCTCGTTTGCCGATAATGCACGTGCAGTGGCCGAACTCGGTTGGACACCCCAATATGGCTTGGAAGATATGTTGGCGGACAGTTGGAACTGGCAAAAGCAAAACCCAACGGGTTATCAAAACTAAATCATCTAAATAAAAAGGGGAGCTTATAGGCTCCCTTTTATTGCTCCAATTAAATTAACTTTGAATGAGTAAAGTTAATTCATCCACATAGTCTTGCATCGGTTTTGGATTTTTGTCGCGGCGGCTTTCGATATTTAAACGTAATAGCGGTTCGGTATTTGAAGCACGCACATTAAAACGCCATGCACCAAAGTCCAGACTAACGCCATCCGTTTTGTCAATTGCTGGCTTTTGATCGGCATAATGATCAAAAAGTTTTTGAATGGTGGTTTGAGTATCTACAACTTTAAAGTTGATTTCACCTGAACAAGGGAATTTCGCAATCATCTCTTCGACCAGACTGGATAATGATTGTTTGGTTTCAGATAAAACCACAACCGCCAGTAACCACGGAATCATGCCACTATCACAATAGGCGAAATCACGGAAATAATGATGCGCACTCATCTCACCACCGTAAACTGCATTGTGCTCACGCATCACATCTTTAATGAAGGCATGCCCTGATTTTGATTGCACCGCAGTACCTTGATATTGCTCGACCACATCTAAGGTGTTCCAAACCAGGCGAGGGTCATGAACAACTTTTTCCCCAGGCTGCTTCAGCAAGAAGGCTTGTGCAAGTAGGCCAACAATATAATAGCCTTCAATAAACTGACCTTTTTCATCAAACAAGAAGCAACGATCGAAGTCACCATCCCAGGCAATGCCCATATCTGCTTGATGCTGAATGACTGAATCACGGGTACTATCACGGTTTTCAATTAAAATCGGGTTAGGAATACCATTCGGAAAAGTTCCATCAGCTTGATTGTTGATTTTGATAAATTCAACCGGAATATGCAGCTGTTTAAATTTTTCTTCAATGGCATTGACCACATGACCTGCTGCACCATTACCCGCATTCATCACTAATTTCATTGGGCTGATTTTGGTCGGGTCGATGTAAATCATCAAATGTTCAATAAATTCAGGCAGAATATTGTAATTTTGAGTGGTACCTTTTTTTGCAACCTCAGTAAAGTTTTCTGCTTCTGCCAAAGCTTGAATCTGTTTAAGTCCGGTGTCGGCACTAATGGGGCGTGCATTTTCACGCACCAGTTTCATGCCGTTATAATCCATTGGATTATGGCTGGCGGTAATTTCGATACCCCCTTGTACATCCAAATGGAAAGCGCCGAAATAGACTTCTTCTGTACCGGTCATGCCCAAGTCAAGAACATTGACGCCCCCATCATTGAGGCCTTTGATGGTGGCTTGTTTCAATGCTTCACTGCTTAAGCGGATATCACAACCAATGACGACTGATTTTGGTTGATAAATCTGGCCATAAGCACGGCCAATTTTATAGGCAATGTCTTCATTCAATTCGCTGCCAAGCTTGCCACGAATATCATAGGCTTTAAAACACGTCAGTTGCGTCATTTTTATTTTCTCACTATAAAGAAAAGGCCGGTTTTTACCAGCCTCTTATATATTAAATGAATCTTTATTCTACAGTGACCGATTTTGCCAAGTTACGTGGCTGGTCAACATCGGTACCACGCAATACGGCTACATGGTAAGACAGTAGTTGCACCGGGATACTGTAAACAATTGGAGCAAGGATCGGACTGATACTTGGGACATGTACCACGTGTTGACGGTCTTTTCCTTTAATTCCACTGTTTTCATCGGCAAATACAAATAACTCACCACCGCGGGCTTGAACTTCTTCCATATTGGATTTGAGTTTATCCAGCATGTCATCTTGAGGTGCAAGAATCACCACAGGCATGTCATTATCGACCAATGCCAGTGGACCATGTTTCAGTTCACCTGCGGCATAACCTTCAGCATGGATATACGAAATTTCTTTCAGTTTCAAAGCGCCTTCAAGTGCAATAGGGAACTCTGTACCACGACCCAAGAATAAGCAGTGTTGTTTTTCTACAAAAAGTTCAGATAAGCGCAAAATATCTTTATCTTTTTGCAGAGTATCTAAAATGACTTTCGGCACATGCCATAAGTCGGTAATGATCGCCGTGGTTTTTTCAGCAGTAATACTTTGCTTCACTTGCCCAATTTTTAAAACCAACAACATGAGTGCGGCAAGTTGCGTAGTGAAAGCTTTAGTCGATGCAACCCCAATTTCTGGCCCAGCCAACGTCAGTAGACTATGGTTGGTTTCACGAATCATTGAAGAGGTTGCAACATTACAAATGGTCAAGGTTGCAATGTTTAAATTTTTTGCAACAGCACGTTTTTGCGTATCACGAAGCGCAGCCAAAGTATCGGCCGTTTCACCTGACTGTGAAATACACACATAGAGTGTGTTATTTACAATCACAGGGGTGCGATAGCGGAATTCACTGGCAATTTCAACCTGGCACGGTAAATCAATCAGTTGCTCGAACCAGTATTTTGCGATCATCCCCGCATGGTAGCTGGTACCACAGGCAATGATTTGTACCTGTTGAATTTTTTCAAAATCAACGACAGCATTTTTTAAGAAATCTTCACGCAAAACATTGCCATTTAATGCCTGGGAAATGGTTTGCTGGATCGCTTCTGGCTGCTCATAAATTTCTTTGAGCATGTAGTGTTTGTATTCACCTTTAGAAGCATTGCTTACCGTGGCATCCAATTCTTTCACAGAACGCTGAACCAATTGACCATCTACAAATATTTCAATGCTATTACGAGTTAAACGCGCAATATCACCTTCTTCGAGGTAAATAAAGCGGTTGGTAATGGGAAGTAACGCCAATTGATCCGAACTGATAAAGTTTTCACCAATCCCGACACCAATCACTAGTGGCGAGCCTTCACGAACGGTAATCAATTCATCAGGATAATCGGTATGTACAATCCCGAGAGCATACGCACCTTTAAGCTGCGGAACGACTTGCTGTACTGCAGTTAACAGGTTAGTCGCCGATTGCAATGCATCATTGACTAAATGTGCCACCACTTCCGTATCTGTTTGTGAAGTAAACACATAACCGAGTGCTTCAAGATCATCTTTAAGTTCTTGATAGTTTTCGATGATACCGTTATGAACCACAGCTACCGTGCCTGAAATATGCGGATGAGCATTATTTTCAGTCGGTTTGCCATGCGTTGCCCAACGGGTGTGGGCAATACCGAGTGAACCTTGAATGTCAGCTTCAGCGACTGCCTGTTCCAGGTTGACGACTTTACCGACACGACGTTCACGCAGAACATGGCCGCCACTAATCAGCGCCATACCTGCTGAATCATAACCACGGTACTCAAGACGTTTTAAGCCTTCAATTAAAATATTGCTAATATTACGTTCAGCAACGCCACCGACAATTCCGCACATATTTATAATCCTCTTATTTTTTCAATTTTTGGGGGCGTTGATAGTTTTCTTTAGCCACTTGTTTTGAACGTTCAAAAGCTAAGCTATTCTCGGCAACATCGTGTGTGATGACTGAACCGGCACCCACAGTTGCACCATTGCCAATACTGACAGGAGCAACCAAGGAGCTATTTGAACCAATAAAAGCAGCATCGCCAATTATCGTTTTATATTTATTTGCACCATCATAGTTACAGGTAATGGTCCCCGCACCAATATTTGAACCTGCACCGACTTCTGCATCCCCTAAATAGGTGAAGTGATTGGCTTTAGAGCCAAGTCCAATACTTGAATTTTTAACTTCAACAAAGTTGCCGATATGCACTTCATTTGCCAATTTTGCACCAGGACGTAAGCGTGCAAATGGCCCAATTTGAGCATCGCTCCCCACTACAGCATGATCAAAGATACTATAAGGCTGAACTTTGGTGCCCGATGCGATTTTCGTATTTTTAATCACACAGCCTGCACCAATTTCAACATCATCACCAAATTCACAATCACCTTCAATGATCACATTGATGTCAATACGAACATCCTGACCAACGCTTAAGTTACCACGTAAGTCAAAACGAGCAGGGTCGATTAAATGCACGCCTTGCTGCATGAGTTTTTTTGCCTTGTCGCCTTGGAATTCACGTTCCAATCTTGCCAGTTGTACACGGTCATTGACCCCTTCAACTTCAAAAGCAAGGTCCGGTTCAACAGAAGCAACTTCTAAGCCATCTGCAATCGCCATAGCAATAATGTCAGTCAGGTAATACTCACCTTGCGCATTTTCATTGGAAAGCTTGGGTAACCATTGATGCAATTTGGCATTACTGACACAGTAGATACCCGTATTAAATTCTTTAATTTGACGTTGTTCATCGCTGGCGTCTTTATGTTCGACAATGGCTTGAATTTGACCATTTTCACGCACAATACGACCATAGCCTGTTGCATCATCAACAGTTAAAGTCACAATACCAATACCGGTTTGTGCTGAGGCATCAAGTAGGCGTTGTAAGGTATTTTGAGTGACGCAAGGTACGTCCCCCGAAAGAATAAGAGATACACCTTCAGCAGGAAGGACAGGAAGGGTGACTTTTACCGCATGACCTGTTCCGAGCTGTTCTGCTTGTTCTACCCATTGAATTTGTTCTTGCGCAAAGGCTTGTTGTACTTTATCGCCACCATGACCATAAATGGTAATAATATTTGCCACATTGAGTTTTTTTGCAGTTTCAATCACATGACCCAGTAAAGGACGTCCTGCAAGAGGTTGTAATACTTTCGGTAAATTGGAACGCATACGTGTCCCTTTACCTGCAGCAAGAATAATAACGCTAGTAGACATGTGTAATCCTACAATTTTTAGCTTAAGCCATCAGGAACGATAAATAAATGTAAATGCATAGTGCAGCCCAAATGCCGGCGATAATATCGTCAAACATAATACCAAAGCCGCCACCGATTTGACGATCGATTACGCGAATAGGCCAAGGTTTCCATACATCAAACAAACGAAATAAGGCAAATCCAACCAGTATCCATAACCAGCTCATGTGCCCTAAATAAATGAGCGGTAAAAAGGTAATGGACTGCCCGGCAAACTCATCCCAGACAATACGACCATCATCATGAACACCCATGATCTTGGCAGTTTGCCCGCAGATATATATACCTATCAAGGACATGATGACAATGGCAAAAAGGCTATTTAAAAAACCCAGACTTAACCATGCGGGAATAAACAGCAATGCAAAAGCAGAACCAAAAGTCCCAGGAGCTTTGGGTAATAAACCAGAACCGAATCCCACACCACAAAACACGATGCAGCGGTTTGACCATGACATGTCTTTAAAGTTGATGCTGGGTTTATGCAAAATGTTGATACCCATGAAATTGAATGGAACAATCTACGCCATTCTGAGAAAAAGTTAATCCCAAATTCTTGGTAATTTGTCCAATAATTGTTAGATTTACATCTAATTTTTGTTGCAATAGCTGCTGATACTTATCTGGGCTTATTGTAAAGCATAATTCATAATCGTCGCCACCCGCGAGTGCGTATTGCCATTGCTTTTCTTGTGGTAATTTTTTTAAAGCGGCATTAACCGGTAGTTGGCCTAAATCCAAAGTTGCACCGACATGTGATGTTTTAAGAATATGCCCTAAGTCTTGGGCCAAGCCATCAGACACATCAATCATACTTGATGCCAAGCCTTTTAGCTGTTGACCAAGCTGACAACGTGGCGTTGGATAATCGAGACGTTGTTGTAGCGGATGTCCCAAATGTTGCAAAGCATATGCAGCATCACCCACAGTTCCGCTCACACAAACATAGTCACCCACTTGGGCGCCAGCACGTGTTACGGCTTGACCTGTTTCGATCCAGCCCAGGGCAGTAACTGAAATGGTCAGATGGGGACTTTGGGTAGTATCACCACCAATTAAACTCACACCAAATTGATCGCAACACTCATATAAACCCTGGCTAAAGCCTTTCAGCCAGTCATGATCAATTTGGGGTAGGCTCAATGCAAGAAGAATACTATGCGGTTTGGCACCCATTGCAGCAATATCAGATAAATTGACGGCAACAGATTTCCAGCCGATAGCATGGGGATTTGTATCTAGAGGGAAATGTCGGCCGGCAACCAGGGTATCGGCACAGATGACTAGTTGCTGGTTGGGTGGGGGGGTGAGCAAGGCTGAGTCGTCACCAACACCCAAATCGACAGAATTGACATCAGTAGATGTAACAGTCTGACGATTGAAATAGGTGTCAATAATCGAAAACTCAGCCATGCAACAAGTCCACTTAAAAATTAATTGGCTTATTGCTTTTCTGCTGCACGTAAGCTGGTTGCTAAACGGTCCAATACACCATTGATGTATTTATGGCTATCTGCACCGCCAAAGTGTTTAGCCAGCTCAATTGATTCATCCAAAACGACGCGATATGGAATTTCAAGATGATCTTTCAATTCATAGGCACCCAGACGAAGGGTCGCAAGTTCAACGCCGTCAAGGGCGCTAAGTTCACGATCGAGTACAGGGATTAAGAGCGCATCCAATGCTTCATGATTGGCAACCACTTGAGTCAACAATTCATGATAATAGCTCAGATCCACTTTATGCATGGCATTTTCCACACGCGTACGTGCTTCAATCTCATGCACCGGATTGTGGCTCATTTGCCATTCATAAATTCCTTGTACAGCAAAGCGACGTGCTTTACGTTTTGCTGCATAAGTTGCTTGAAGTGTTTGCGACATAGCGTTAAATAGCCTTTAACAAGTTAACCATTTCAATTGCAGTAAGGGCAGCTTCGCCACCTTTATTACCTGCTTTTGTTCCAGAGCGTTCAATCGCTTGTTCAATACTATCCGTAGTCAATACACCGTTGATCACTGGTAAGCCAGTATCCAGGCCAACAACGCCTAAACCTTTGGCACATTCACCAGCAACAAAATCAAAGTGAGGCGTGCTACCACGAATCACGGCGCCAAGTGCAATGATCGCATCAAAACGATCTGAAGCGGCAAGTTTTTTTGCAACGACAGGAAGTTCCCAAGCGCCAGGTGCGTGAACAACAGTGATATTATCCTCCGATACACCATGGCGTTTCAATGTATCAATTGCACCTTCTAGCAAATGTTCGACCACAAAGCTATTAAAGCGACCGACTAAAATCGCGTAACGGCCTTCGCTCGCGAGATGTAACATACCTTCAATACGGCGAACTGCCATAGCAACCTCGTTTATTTCTTAAGATGTTTGTTGTGCGGTGACATATTCCACCACTTCTAAGTTAAAGCCTGAGAGTGCATTGAAACGTAATGGAGAGCTCAGCAGCTTCATTTTTTCAACGCCCAAATCACGTAAAATTTGTGCGCCAACACCAATGGTCTGATATTGCTGTGAAAGGGCAGCATTGGATTTTGTTGGTTTCGGTGCAGTTAAGCTGTCCAGTGCCGGGCCTAAATCTTGTAGGTGGCGTTGACCAATCCAGACCAAGACACCACGATCACTGTGTGCAATTTCTTTCAGGGCACGGTCTAAGTTCCACGCGGGTTCGCCGTCTTGCTTATTGAGTTTGAGTAAGTCACGTGCCGGATTGAAGCCATGGACACGCACAGTCGTCACCCCTTCTTTCGGCTGACCTTTGACCAAAGCCAAATGAATATCTGGATTACCCAGTTCACGGTAACGGAACAATTCAAAGGTACCGTATTCGGTATCTAGGGTTTGTTGATCAATGCGTTCTACCGTTTGCTCATTGGTCATGCGGTAGTGAATGAGGTCGGCAATCGTACCAATTTTCAAACCATGCTTTTCTGCGAAAACTTCAAGGTCTGGACGGCGCGCCATCGTACCATCTTCATTAATAATTTCACAAATCACAGAAGCGGGCTCAAGACCTGCTAGACGAGATAAGTCACAACCGGCTTCAGTATGACCGGCACGGTGCAATACACCGCCTGGCTGCGCCATCAGCGGGAAGATGTGTCCGGGTTGCACGATGTCTGCAGGTTTTGCATGGGCTGCAACCGCAGTTTGAATTGTATGGGCACGTTCAGCAGGTGAAATACCTGTAGTAATGCCATTCGTCGCTTCAATTGACAAGGTAAAGTTAGTGCCGTGTTGTGCGCCGTTAGCATCCACCATAAGCGGTAGATTTAACTGTTGGCAACGCTCCTTACTCAAAGTCAGGCAGACCAAACCACGTGCATGGGTGATCATAAAGTTGATGTCTTCCGGACGTACGTGTGTCGCCGCAATGACTAAATCACCTTCATTTTCACGATCTTCATCATCCATCAGGATGACCATTTTTCCTGCACGGATATCTGCTACGAGCTCTTCAACGGTATTGAGCGGCATCAACCTTCACCTTCTTTTTGTCTCAAATGACATTTTGCTTGCATTGATTGCTGCATAGTCTAACGTGTTTTGACGTCATTTGCCTATGCTTATTGATTTCCCTAACTGCCCATTGTTATACACAGTCATAGAAAGCTTGAAAAGAGGACTTTCTTTTAAAAAGCCGTGATTGTGCCCAATTTTTAAGCAGTTAAAATACATAATTCCTGACAAGCTTATGCAAAATGGTCAGGAATGGCGAGATTTTAAACTGTTATTGCATAAAAAAAGCCCCTATCTTTCGATAAGGGCTTTTTAAATTTGGAGCGGAAAAAGAGACTCGAACTCTCGACCCCAACCTTGGCAAGGTTATGCTCTACCAACTGAGCTATTTCCGCAAATTGAGCAGTTTTATAAAAAACTTACACTTAAAAAATTTGAGCGGGAAAGGAGACTCGAACTCCCGACCCCAACCTTGGCAAGGTTATGCTCTACCAACTGAGCTATTCCCGCATGCCGTGTATAATACAGTATGCAAAAACAGGGTCAATAACTTTGTGAGAAAACTTGTATCAATTGCATAAAATAAAACCATTTTCCAGGATTTTGATGATTTTGTAAGCAAAAATACTATAAATCAGAATGATTACTTAATAAAACTGTTGAATGATTTAGCGAGGTCTGGGTAAAGATTGAAGCGGAACACGCTATAATCAATCCAGCGCTTAAGTAATTTGGGAGTATTATTATGACTTTAGAACAACAACTGATTCAACGCCTTCAGGATTTATCCCCGACACATTTAGAAGTGGTAAATGAATCGTCAGGTCATGGCGGTTATTTCCCGGGTAAAGAATCACATTTTAAAGTGATTGTGGTCAGTGATATTTTTCAAGGTTTACGTTTAGTGCAACGTCATCAAAAAATTTATGCTGCTGCGGGTGATTTACTGAGCCCAAGCCGTATTCATGCACTGGCAATCCACGCTTTTGTTCCGTCGGAATGGCAAGGACAATCCACGCCGAGTCCTGACTGTGCCCATGCACCTAAACCTGAATAAGGGATATTGAACAATGGACATGCAGCTGACTGTTAAAATTATACATATGAGCATTGTGGCATTGCTGATTGGGGTGGTGATTGCTCGGGCTTTTACTCTGTTTGTCGGAGTTCAGGGTAATCAGCCTAATCCTGTAGCACGGAAACTCTTGGTGGCACTTCAACATTTGTCGATGACCTTGATTATATTGACTGGTGTTACATCTTTAGTAATTAAAAACTTTGACGTGCAGCCGTGGTTCTATGCCAAAGTGGTTTTATTTCTGGTTTTGTTTTCATCTTTAATCAAAGCATATAAAAAAGATGACCGTATTTTATTGGCACAACGCCGTGCAGGCCTAGCCATTGCTATCGTGGCACTAATTGGGATTATTGGCCTCGTCATCATTAAGCCAAATTTCGGTTGATTGTTAGACATAATTGTTTTTGAAGCAAGGCAGGTAGGTTAAACTGCCAGCAATAAATAAATATAAAGCATAGAGGACTGCAATGCGGACACGTGTGGTTTTTAATCAAAAAGGTGGGGTGGGCAAGTCAAGTATTGCCGTAAATTTAGCGGCAATCAGTGCACATCAAGGTTTTAAAACTTTACTGATTGATCTCGATCCTCAAGCCAATTCCAGTCAATATGTGTTGGGAGATGATGCGACTTACTCGGTTGATAAACCTGCATTGGAGCCGAATGTTGAAAACTATTTTGAAGAAGTACTGGGTGCTAACCAAAGTAAAGGGCTTTTAGGCAATGCCATTGGTTCGATTTTAAAGAATCGCTCCAAAGGTCTGGAAAGCTATGTGCATCAATCGCCATTTAAAAATCTGCATGTGATTCCGGCCAGTCCAACTTTAGGCGCACTGGCACATGCTTTAGAATCGAAACATAAAATTTATAAATTACGTGATGCCTTGCAACAGTTGGCTGGACAATATGACCGGGTTTATATTGATACGCCACCCGCGTTCAACTTCTTTACTTTATCTGCACTGATTGCCGCAGAGCGGGTGCTGATTCCTTTTGATTGTGATGTATTCTCAAAACGTGCCTTAAAAACCCTGATTGAAAATGTCATTGAAACCCAAGATGATCATAATGACCGTCTGGAAATTGAAGGGATTATCGTCAATCAGTTTCAGGCTCAGGCAAAATTGCCACGTGAAGTGGTACAGCAACTTAAAGATGAAGGTTTGCCTGTTTTAGACAGTATGTTGCCCCCGTCAATTTTAATGAAAGAATCTCATCTTAAAAATCAGCCTCTCATTTATTTGGCTACCGAACATAAATTGACGCAAGCCTATCAATCATTGTTCAATGAAATTGAACAAAATAAAATTTGAGGTTTCCCATGAAAACAATGTATTTAAGCCTGTTAGTGGGTAGTACGCTTTTATTAGCTGCATGTGCGACAACCGTCAAACCGACTTATGTATCACCGACGCAATATCAGGCCTTGAACTGTCAGCAATTACAAAGTGAATATAACCGTATCCAGCAATATGTTGACAATGGTGTACAACCTCCTAAGCGTAGCGGCGTGGGTGTTGGTGTAGGCGTTGGGGGAGGTTGGGGCAGTCGTGGTGGTTGGGGCATTGGGCCAAGTGTTTCAGTCAACATGGGGCAGTCTTCAAATACCAAAAAAACTGAATTAGCCCGTTTGTTGGGTGAGCAAGAAGCTGTAGTTCAGGCAGCCCAATTTAAAAATTGTCCGATTATTATTCGTCATAAAGCGCCATAATCTTTCGCATAATCATTCTGTTGTGCATATTAAATGTACAGCAGGATGATGAAATCTTAGCAAAATGTTTCAAGAAAATAATATTATTATCAAGTGCTTAATAATTTTTAGGGTGAAATTTAGACGCATAAGGTTATGATTTCCTGATCGAAATACTTGTCACTTTTTGTGACTTTCGTATAAGGTGTGCCACTCTTCTAATGGTGATATCAGGTCTTTATGATTGAGAGTTGGCTTTTTGTGTTGGCAGTGATTGCGGTTCTGATGATTCCGGGTCCAACTAACGCATTACTTGCAAGCTCTGCACACCAACAAGGCATTGCCAAAACCAGTTTATTTATTCCAGCCGAGCTGCTTGGCTATTTTTATGCCATTAATTTATGGGCATTACTGATTCACTTATGTAGTCCAGTTTGGCCGAACTTTATTCATATTGTGCATTTTTTTAGCGCCCTCTATGTGATTTGGATGGCCTTCCATTTATGGAAAGTTTCTGATTTAGTAACGCATAATCAACGTCACCCTTCTATCCGACCCCGACAACTGTTTTTTTCGACTTTTAAAAATCCGAAAGCCTTGTTATTTGCCACTGGTGTTTTACCGATTGAAACCTGGAACAGTCCAGCCAATTTTATCTTGGTATTTGCCGCATTCAGTTTGGTGCTATTGCCTACCGTGGCGTTCTGGATGTCATTTGGAAGCGTTATTTTGGCAGGTCAATCGAAGCAAATAAAAGCCAATCTTTTATATAAAGGATCGGCCATGCTGCTGTTGCTCGGGATGTTGCCTGTGATGATTCGTTTCTTTTAAATTTCACAGCTATTGCAACACACTCGTTTAATGTGCCTTTTTCAGCTTTTGGCGGATAAAACCAATAATGCCAGGCAGTACACTAATAATAATGATGCCAAAAATCAGATGGGTGAAATTGTCTTTGACAATCGGCATGTTGCCAAATAAATAACCCAAGGTAATAAATGAACCGACCCAGCAAATCGCTCCAATCACATTAAAGCTGAGGAAGAATTTATAATTCATGCTGCCGGCACCGGCAACAAAGGGAGCGAAAGTACGGGCAAAAGGCACAAAACGGGCGAAAATAATGGTTTTACCGCCATGCTTTTCAAAGAATTTTTGTGTATACGCTAAATGTTGTTTGTTAATAAAACGGGATTCCATTTCAAAAACTCGTGGCCCGATAAATTTACCAATATGATAGTTCAGGGTATCGCCCAATACCGCAGCAACAAAAAGCAGGATCACCAGAACGACAGGATCCATTGCCCCGGTTGAAGCCGCTAATGCGCCCGCAGCAAACAATAAGCTATCACCGGGTAGAAATGGCATAACTACCAAACCAGTTTCCACAAAAATAATGAGGAAGAGAATGGCATAAATCCAGATGCCATAATTGGTGATAAATTCGAGCAGATGGGTATCGACATGTAAGATAAAATCAAGCAGTTCCATGGGGCTACAGGCAACAAAAATGTGCTGAAATCCTAGCAGTCTGGGACATGAAAGTCAGTATCAGAAAAGAAATTAATTGCTTTTTCATCCTTTCCTTTTTGTCCGGATTTATCTTGCACATTATTTTTTGAACTCCTCTAGAAACAGAAAAACAGGCTTAGGATGAACAGATCATTAAAAAAATTAAAATGTCACTCGATCTTTAATCCCAAGATGGCTATAAAAATAAGGTTTTATCCCTATAACCCGATGCTTGGCTGAATCTGGTGGCTGCTTTAGATTTAGCCATTTTCTCTTTTATTTTCGGCTTTATTTTTCATGGACGGACACTTCGGATAAATACACTTCACTTGATGAAAAACATGGCTATGACGGGAGGATTATTGTTGCTGAGGTGGTATGGCACAGGAAAGTTGACTGTGAAGTAGAGGATTGAAAATAAGCATTAAATCTAAAAAATAGCATGATTTAAGCTGTAATATTACTTTTTTGTAATTACACAATAGTTGCTTACCCTACATAAAAGCTGCGTACAAATTGCCTAAATGTTGTTTCAATATCATGATTGCAACTGCAATAGAGGAGTCAATCATGAACAAAATATTATTGGCACTGTTTGTTACCGGTTCAATGCTTTCTACAGCACCTGTATGGGCAGCTCAAGGTGATCAGGTCATTATTGCTGAAGCTGCTCAAAATATGGTGACTATTGCACAGGCAAAACAACTTCCCGATAAGACTGCGGTCACGCTTTCCGGGGTGATTGTTCGAAAAACCCATAAGGATCGTTTTGAACTGAAAGATAGCTCGGGTAAAATTGGTATCCAAGTGGATGCTAACTTATCAAAATCAATGCGCTTGACAGCAGGTGATAACGTTAAGGTGATTGGTGAAGTTGATACCCATAATGGTCAATCAACTGATATTGAGGTGATTCAAATCGGTAAAATGGAAAATTCAGCTGATAAATGGACGTGGTTTCATCGGATTTGAGGCAGAGGGGGTTTCTGCAAAGCTATGGCTTTTAAACTTTGATCAAATTAAGGTAATTGGTCAAGTCCAGACGCATTGCAATAAACCGGCGGGTAATGATCCTGTTAATATAGAAAAAATGCTGCATAAAAAAGTACTTAGAAGGGTGCTTTTTTATGATCGAAATATAACGCAATCAATTGAATGCAGGCCTTGCGCGAATAGTGTGCTTAATGCGACGAAAAATGATAGAATGCAGCGCTTATTTCGTTTGCCTTACATAGTTGTTTGTCATGACTACCAATACTCAAATCACTGAAGACCGCATCCTGATCTTGGACTTCGGTTCTCAATACAGTCAGCTTATTGCACGTCGTGTACGTGAAGCTGGTGTATATTCTGAAATGTATGCCTATGACATGTCTGAAGAAGACATTCGCGCATTTAATCCAAACGGTATCATCTTGTCTGGTGGTCCTGAAAGTGTTCATGAAGAAGGTAGTCCACGCGCACCTGAAGTTGTATTTAACTTAGGTGTACCTGTATTGGGTATTTGCTATGGCTTGCAAACCATGTCTGAACAACTTGGCGGTAAAGTAGAGCCAGGTACAGTGCATGAATTTGGTTATGCTGCGGTTGACGTTTTAGTCCGTGACCAGCTTCTTGGCGATTTGGACGATGGCGAAAACAAACTGAATGTTTGGATGAGCCATGGCGATAAAGTCAGTGCGATTCCAGAAGGTTTTTCTGTAACTGCAAGCACGCCAAGCTGTCCATTTGCAGCGGTAAGCGATCAAAAACGTCGTTTTTACGGTGTCCAGTTCCATCCAGAAGTGACTCATACTGCAAAAGGCGCAGAGTTATTATCTAACTTTGTACACAGCATTTGCGGATGTCGTAATCTTTGGAACTCTGAAAATATTATCGACCTGCGTGTTGAACAATTGCGTGCTCAAATCGGTGATCAAAAAGTATTGCTTGGTCTTTCAGGTGGCGTAGATTCATCTGTAGTCGCTGCACTTTTACATCGTGCGATTGGCGACCAATTGACTTGCGTATTTGTAGACAACGGTTTGCTTCGTTTGAACGAAGGCGAGCAAGTGATGGACATGTTTGCTAAAAACATGGGTATTCGCGTAATTCGTGCCGATGCTGAAGAGCGTTTCTTAACTGCACTGGCCGGTGAAGTTGATCCTGAGAAAAAACGTAAAATTATTGGCCGTGAATTCATTGAAGTCTTTGCTGAAGAAGCACGTGCTTTAGATGGCGTGAACTTCCTTGCTCAAGGGACAATTTACCCTGACGTGATCGAATCTGCTGCGACTAAAAACGGTAAAGCACACGTAATTAAATCCCACCACAATGTGGGCGGTTTACCAGAAGATTTAGCATTTGAGTTGGTTGAGCCAATTCGCGACTTGTTTAAAGATGAAGTACGTCGTTTAGGCACCACTTTAGGTTTGCCACACGAAATGCTTTACCGTCATCCATTCCCGGGTCCAGGTTTGGGTGTGCGTATTTTGGGTGAAGTGAAAAAAGAATATGCTGACATCCTTCGTTTAGCGGATGACATTTTCATGCAAGAACTTCATGCCAGCGGTTGGTATGATAAAACTGCTCAGGCATTTGCTGTATTCCAACCAGTTAAATCTGTGGGTGTAGTCGGTGATGGTCGTCGTTATGCATGGGTTATTGCGCTTCGTGCGGTAGAAACGGTTGACTTTATGACAGCACGTTTCGCTCATCTTCCATACGAATTGGTAGATAAAATTTCAACCCGTATCATGAACGAAATTAAAGATGTTTCACGTGTAGTTTATGACGTGTCGTCTAAGCCACCCGCTACGATTGAATGGGAATAATTTCCTAACGGAAATTATTAAATAAAAAAGAGCGCCTAAGCGCTCTTTTTTATTTAAGCTGCTGGCGATTCAATTCGACTTAATGGATCATCAGTAACATTAATACTTTCTAATAAAGCATTATATTGATTAGTGTCTTGTTTAACTTTATGGATAATGGCTTTCGCAACTCGATGCATTTCAGGAACATCCATCAGTGACATTCCTCGTTCTAAAACACCTGCACAATGAGAGTATTCATTATTTACTCTTCCAATAAATAGCCTATAAATTTCATCATTCCAAAAAGCTTTTAACCTTTCATCATCTTCTTTGAAATAGGTTGGAAATTTATAGAATGAATAAACTTCAATAAATTTTCGCGCATTATTACTAAAATTATAGAAAACTGAGTGATTTTCATCACTTAAAGTATCCGTGCTAGCACATGTGTGAATTTGGTTGAACAGGTAGTTAAATTCAGTTGCATATTCGCTCAAGTAATTAGGCATCTTTGAAATAATAGAGTTACTTTCTGTTCTTTGAATTAAGAAAGAGGCTCTCTTTAAACTTGGTGTTATACCGTTATTATGGAAACTATTATCCAATCTTTTTAGATACTTCAGAAAATCTAAATTATGTGTGGAAATAAACAACTGAGAGAATTTTTTTGATCTACAAATTTTTTCATTTATTAGGCTGTAAATGAAGAAAATATGATTACTATCTAAACTACAAATTGGATCATCTATCCAAATAATAGGCTGTTTATCTTGATCCAAATCATCTTGAATTTTTGCTAAAAAATAACAAAAAGAAATGAGGCTACATTCACCTTCGCTGAGGTTATGAGCTTTCATACCATTACGTTGAATTTCAAATTTAATTTCTTCCCCATTTGTTGTATGAATTTCGAGTGGTTCTAAACTTAATGTTTGATGTCCAAAGTCATGATTGAGAATATCTTTGATCCGGTTACACGCTTCACCTTCAGATTTTAATTTATCTTCTTCTCTCTTTATTTCAGCTTCAATTTCATTTTTGCGAGTTTGCAGTGTTGTAAGTTCTGCATCTAATGGCCCAATGGCTTGAAAAGCTAGACTTATATCCGTATTTAACTGCGTGTAATTAATATCTTGTAAGAAATGATAAATATGGTTTAAGCGCAGAGCTTCTTTTGCCTCTTTCTGTGTGTTGGAAAGCTCATCATTCAGTTTTATACAATGCGTCCGTATTTCAGAAACTTTTGCCAGAATCTTGATAATTTCTTCTGAGAAATCTTGAGGGTATTCAGCCGTTAAGGCAGTGAATGGGCTGCTAATTTTTTGTGTTAAGAGCATTTTTAGCTCTTCAATTGATGATTTTTGCTTTTGTAAAAATTTTTCTAGTTCATATTTTAGCTCTGAGAGTTCATGGTGATATTGTAAGTAATAATGATTAATATCGAAGCTAATTTTAAGCTCATTACCAGTTAGTAGCTGATCTAAGCGTTCGATACCTTCGGAAATTCTGTATTGAATTTTTTGGGTTTCTTGATCAAAATGTTGCGCTAGCTCTTCATATCTTTTAGTTGAAATTTTATTATTACAAAATAGACAGGTAGCTCGATTTTTGTGAAGAGGAAGACCTGTTTGTACCCATGAGTTTAGTGTGGGGTTATTTGTTAATTCTTCAATTTTATTGCTCAGGCTAACAACTGTTTTTAAAGTTTCATTAGTTGATTTAATGAATAATGAAAAGTTTAGTGAATATGTCGAGATGTTAGGTGGTGAATCTATTTTACGCTGATCTAAAATTTGATGGAACTCAAATTCTTTTTCTTTAGTCAAAGCTTGATATGTTGTATTAAGTATTAAAGGAATATCTGTTCGTTTTAGCTTACCGACATTATACTCTTGATCACCAAAAAGATTTGGTTGAGAGCGAATGGAGTTGAAATTACCTGAAGCTTTGTTTTTTAAAATATTCTCAATTTTATCTTCAGCATTTTTATGTGCTTTTTTTGCTATTTTTAATTCTGAATTTTTATTTTTTATTGTTAAATTGAGGTTGGATTCAATATTTTCCTCATTTGAACCTAATTCATTTTTTAATTCTTGGATACGAGTTAAAATTTTATCGTTATCATCGCCGAGAGTCACTGAAAAAGATTCAATATTTTCGTTTTCATTGTGAATAAATTTTAGATTTTCTTTTACAAAATCTGAGTTGTAAACGTGTATTGAATGCTGAAAGTTCGAAAGTGTAGACTGATTAATTTCACTATCATCATTTAATTGGATTTTAAAGTTAGGATTATCATATTTAGGAGGTAAAGCTTTCTTCTCTAAAGATCTAATAATCTTTGAAAGGCTTGTCTTGCCTGAGTAATTTCGACCATAAAATATGTTGATATCTTTAAAGTCATAAAATTGATTATTTCCAAGCGAAAGGTTTTGCGACCAATCAAAGTCCTTAAAAATCGAAAAGTTCTGTATTTCTGCTATTCTTTTGATTTTCATTAATTTCCCACAGACATAGTCTAAAAATCAACTATACAGATTTGTTTTATTTTTATTCAATTTTTATTGGTTTTTAATCATTCACAGGTATAAATCGCCACCTGATTGCGACCATTTTTCTTGGCTTGATACAGCGCAATATCGGCGTTTTTAATCAGTAAACTCAAATCATTTTGATTTGGTTGTAATTGGGACACCCCAATCGAGACACTAAAATTTAAAAACAACTTATCTTTAATACAGATTTGATGACTTTCAATGGTTCGGCACAAGCGATTCGCAATCGCGACTGCATCATCCAAGGTGGTATTCGGCAGTAATGCAATAAACTCCTCTCCGCCAAAACGTGCTAACACATCGGTGTATCGCATTTCTTTACGCGCAAGTTCAGCAAGCACTCGAAGGACTTCATCACCTATATCATGTCCATAAGTGTCATTAATGTTTTTGAAAAAGTCGATATCCAGCATCAATAAACAGGCTAAATTATATTTTGGCCATTTCTGGATGGTTTGTTCAGCCACCTGCAAAAACTGGCGACGATTATTGAGTTGAGTTAACTCATCCGTATGTGCCAGTTCAGTTAGGGCATAG
Source organism: Acinetobacter sp. SFB (assembly GCF_001647545.1). Lineage (GTDB taxonomy): Bacteria > Pseudomonadota > Gammaproteobacteria > Pseudomonadales > Moraxellaceae > Acinetobacter. The sequence goes on along the minus strand of NZ_LSZH01000002.1, from coordinate 43,294 downwards.
TAATTCCAGTCATTTAATAGCACCCGTAAAAAATTGCGTTTTGAATTTAAAGTATTATTCCAGCTGATATACATGCTGAGTAATAAAACCGGGGCATAGATGAGCGAAAATAAAACCACTTCATCAAAGCTGACCAGCTGAAATACGCCATAAAAAATGACCGCACTAATCAGCAAAGAAGTAAAGATTGAATTTCGAAAGGAGACTTGTACACATAAATTGCCCAATAAAATAAAAATTACAGAAGCATATATATACGTTGTCACAAGTGCGCTATGTGACAAAATCAGCAGACCTAGCCACAGTGCAGCCGCTGCTGCGACGGATAGGGGAAGCAAGCTATCTAGAATTTTAATATTTTTGCAGTAACGAAAGGCCAGCCAGTTGATTATGATGGCACAGAGCACAAGAATGAGCCGTGAAATACCGGAAAGCATGCCAATTTCAGGTATGAGCAACCAGTCTATAAAGAAATAACTTAAAAATGTAATCTGGCCAATAAAATTGACGCATTTTAAAAATTGTCGTTGGTGTGTATTTTGATAGTCCAAGTAGTATGGTTGAAATTGATCTGGAATACGGGTAGTGGGATTTTGTAATTCCTGTTCTATTGATTTTCTATTTTCAACTGTACACAGCTGCTTGGGTAAAATATAAGCAGTTTCATGATGTGAATTTTTGTCCTCATTCGTGCCAATCTGATGAGGATTTTTATCATTGTTGTTATAAGGATTTTCTTGATCTCCGCTCAACATGGAGATACCCCTTTCTATGTGGGATTCGTAAAGCAAGAATAATAGGGACAGTAAGAAATTTTGTATACAGCTTAAACAATCAATGGGGCAGACAATTGTGACAAAATTTTATTTATGTATAAAATTCATATGAATAGGAGATGAATAAAGGAGCAAATGAAAAATGAAGGGCTTGTTTTATTAAGGAAAATTTTAAAACTAATATTGTCCTATACATGATATTCAGCATATTAATTTGGCTATAGGCTGAATCAGTAAGAGCCTATATGATCATATGAATAAGTCAGACATTAAAAACAGTCTAGTCCTTACAATTCAGGATAAAAATATGACCAATAGCAACTATACAGAGCTTTCTGATTCAGACGATTGTGAAAAATACGTAAATCAGTTTATTCAGGAATTTCCTTTGCGGAGCGCGGAAATTGGACAGGGCACCGTGATTAAACGTGCTTTACCCAGCCGCCATAAACGCTTAATTGGAGCATGGTGTTTTTTGGATCATGCCGGTCCCGTGACGTTTCCGCAAGGCGATGGACTGGATGTTGGACCGCATCCACATATCGGCTTGCAGACCTTCACCTGGATGATTGAAGGCACCATGATGCATACCGACAGTCTGGGCACGAAACAGTTGATTCGCCCAAAGCAGGTCAATTTGATGACGGCGGGTTATGGTATTTCACATACTGAAGTTGCACCAGAAACTGAAACTCATATGCATGCTGCACAGCTCTGGATTGCGTTGCCAGATGATCAAATGAATATGGCACCCTGTTTTGAGCATTATCCAGAACTTCCAGTGGTAGAAAAAGATCAGGTCGAATTTACCGTATTGGTCGGTGAGTTTTTAAACACCAAATCACCGGTAGCCGTGCATACAGAATTAGTTGGGGTGGATTTAACGGCAACAGAATCGACCACCACCCAAATTAAACTTAATCCAAAATTTGAATACGGTTTCATGGCGTTGGATGGCGCTGCTGTGGTAAATGGTCATGAACTGACTGAAGACAATATGGTCGTTCTGGAGCCGGGCGTGGCCCAAATTGAAATCCAGCTGCATAAGGGCAGTCGTATTCTGCTGTTGGGTGGTGAACCTTTTGAGTCGCCAATATTACTCTGGTGGAACTTTGTCGGTCGTACTCAGCAAGAACTTTGCCAGGCGCGTGACCACTGGATTGAACAACATGCACGTTTTGGCAAGATCGCTGATTATCCAGGACCACGTTTGGAAGCCCCGGCATTTCCTGACAAAATGCGTGCCTCTAAATAAAGATAAAATTTAAAATAAAGCTAATATTTAGGAACCATCACTCTCATGGCCATTATTGCAAATGCAGAAGTACATAGCCTGGCTGAACCCTGGTCAGGCGAGATCAAAAGTGGCATACACCAGTTTATGACTGATAAACCCGAATCTTTTGGTGGGCAAGATCAAGGGCCTGCACCTTACGATTTGATTTGTTCGGGTCTGATCGCCTGTACCATGATCACGCTACGCATGTATGCCAGTCATAAAGGCATAGAATTGGGCGAATTTTCTGTTGAAGCCGATTTTAATGCCAATAAAGAAGGTAAAGAATGGATTGAACGGCGTTTGTCTTTTGCGCATTCTCTATCGGATGAGCTTAAACAAAAGGTTTTAGACATCAGCAGTAAAACGCCGGTGACCAAAACCTTGTTACGTAGTTTAGAGATTCATACTGTACTGATTTAATTTGATCAACAGATCGAAATGACATTTTGTGTAAAGCAGGATGTCATTTTTTTAGCGCTGTGCGTATAGTCAGAGCAGAAAAAATAGAGGTCAAAATAATGATTACATTGCACCATTTAGATCAATCACGTTCTTTTCGAATTTTATGGGCCTTAGAAGAACTGGCCCTGAATTATCAGGTCAAGTTTTATAAACGCTTACCGACTTTTGCTGCACCGCCTGAATTAAAACTGGTGCATCCTTTAGCCAAAGCGCCGGTGTTGACCGATGCGGATCAAACCATTGCCGAATCTGCGGTGATTTTGCAATATCTGCAAGAAACCTATGATCAAAAACAGCAATTTAAACAGCAGAATAATAAAGATCAGCAGCAATATCGCTATTGGATGCATTATGCAGAAGGTTCACTCATGCCTTTACTGGTGATGCAATTGGTGATGAATAATGTACCCAAACAGGTACCCTGGCTGGTAAGGCCGGTGGCAAAAAAAATTACAGCAGGAGTGAAGGCCGGGTTTATTCAACCGCGTTTAAAAGATCATATTAGCTATCTGGAAGATTATTTAGCGAAGCATGAATATGTAGCAGGTGAATTTTCTTTTGCCGATATTCAGATGGGCTTTCCACTTGAGGCCATTCAGACAAGAACATCAGGGTCATATCCTTATATTGCGGCCTATGTAAAACGTTTGGCGGAGCGTCCGGCTTATCAGCGCGCAAAGTTTAAAGAACAGAACCTGGTTTAGATTGAGTTAGATGTACTGTACATCTAACTCATGTAGTAGAGACGTTCTTTCGGGAAGATCACTTTAAAGGTTGAGCCTTTATTTTCTTTCGATTCAATTTCTAAATGTGCGCCGTGTTGCATGAGTACGTGTTTGACAATGGCCAATCCTAAACCGGTTCCGCCGGTTTGACGGCTACGCGCACTATCGACACGATAGAAACGCTCGGTTAAACGCGGCAAATGTTTGGGGTCGATCCCGATGCCGGTATCTTCAACCGTAAAGATGCCGTGCTCGCCATCATCATGCCAACCCATGGTAATGGTTCCGCCTTTAGGCGTGTATTTAATGGCATTGGTAATCAGGTTGCTGAAGGCGCTGGCCAGTTCGGTATCTGAACCAATCAGGTCGCAATGACTGTCGATATCTAAATTCAAGGTATGGTGATAATCAACGTTATAGGCTTGAGCATCATCAAACAGCTGGTTCATCAGACTTGGCATTTCAATAATCTGATTCTTTGCAATCTGCTTGTTGCTTTCTAAACGAGAGAGCAACAATAAGTCATTGACCAAGGCATTCATACGTCTGGTTTGTGCCTGCATCTGGTCAAAAGCACGTTTCCAGCGCGGATTTAAATCTTCCTGATCGGTAAAGGTTTCAATATAACCACTGAGTACGGTCAGGGGAGTACGCAGTTCATGGGAAATATTGTCGACAAAGTCTTTACGCATTTGTTCCAGATTATGCATACGGGTGACATCATAAGCCACCAATAAACGACTTTCGCCACCAAAACGGGTCATTTTGACTTGTACATAATGATCTTCAAAGGCAGAAGATTTCATTTTTAAGCCATCAGGCGCCTCGTCAATATGGTTGAAATATTCAATGAAATTTGGCTGACGCAGCAGGGTTAAGATATTACGCCCCCGATCTAGAGGCTGTATTCCCAATAATTTTTCCGCTGCGGGATTCCACCATTCAATCTGGTGTAATTCATCAATCAAAACTACCGCTTCGGCCAGTGCAACCAGTGAAGATTGAGCACGATCAATTAAGCCGACCATTTCTGCTTGTACAATACGTTCTTGGCGCTGTGCGCGATAAACATTAAACAGTAATGCACCCCAAATTCCATCTAAATTTGGTGGGACATCGTAAGGGCGATTGGAAATCCATTCATTGACCAAATATAATGAACGTAATTGAAAAGCGAAAAATATCGCAAAAGCGATGAAAATAAAAATCCAGAAATACCCAATCCCGATACCCATTAAACCTGCAATCAGCAGTAAAAAGGCAAGTAAACGTAAATCTTGCTTGGCAAAATTCCATAAACTGCTGTAGCGGAACCGTTTATGTTCTCGTGCTAGTTCCGGGATGGGATAGGGCTCATACATAAAACGCGATTTACCTAAAAAAACGACTAACCTAAAGCGACATCTGCGCGGGTAGAAAAACGGTAACCTGTGCCACGAACGGTTTGTATATAGCGGTCTACCCCAAAAGGTTCCAGCACTTTACGCAAGCGGCGAATATGCACGTCAATGGTCCGGTCTTCAATATATACGTTACCACCCCACACCTGATCCAGCAATTGAGCACGGGTATAGGCACGTTCGGGATGGGTCATGAAGAATGCCAGCAAACGATATTCTGTAGGGCCCATCTCTAAAATATTATCACCGAAACTGACGCGCTGGCTGACCGGATCAAGTATCAGACCGTTGGCATCAATGGTTTTTTCACCACTCAAGGCATTGGCGCGACGCAATACCGCTTTAATACGTGACACCAGTTCCCGGGTCGAGAACGGTTTGGTCATATAGTCATCTGCACCGGCATCGAGACCTTGTACTTTATGGTCTTCTTCACCGCGTGCAGTCAGCATAATCACCGGAATTTCATTTAAGCTTTCGTCGCGTTTTAAGCGACGGCACAGGTCAACCCCGCTAATCCCCCCCGGTAACATCCAATCTAATAAAATAAGCGCAGGACGTTGATCCACGATCATTTGGTGGGCTTGTTTGGCGTCTTCTGCCTGTAAGCATTGAAAGCCTGCCATGTCTAAAGAGGTGTGAATCATCTCTCGAATGGGAAGTTCGTCATCGACGATTAATATATAGTCATCTTTCACAACGCAATATCCTATTTGATGTTAACGGTGAACCGTTTTGTATTTATGACAGGCTTATTACAAAGATTAATTATGACAGTATCATTGCAGAAAGGGGCTATCTGCCAATTTTCGCAAAGAAATGTGACAATTTTTATATTCCTAAATGAATAAATTAAAATAAATCAGTCATATAAATATAATGAATTCAACGCTTTGTATATATTTCAAACTCAAGCCTAAGATAAACTTTCTTTTTTCACTATTTTGTCTTTTTCTGAAAAAGTATCCAGCAGTGATAGGAAAACAATACTGCAAGCCGATAAAACCTCTTGCATCGACTGTTTAAAACCACTGACTACCCAGCGAATGGCAATTTGAGTGACATAACCATTTAGCCCGGTTGCAACCAGAGAAATTTCACGTTCAGAACGGTCAATATGCGGCATCATTAACATGACAAAGGCATGAATCATACGGTCAAAACGCAACATGGTTTCATGAATGGTGGCTTGATTATGCAGTTCTTGCACCAGCATGGCATCGATATAAATAATCCGTGCCATACGTGGATTATCTTTTAAAGTGGTCAGCAACGCGGTTAAGCCGGATTCAATCATTTTTCGCGGATCGGTGGATGCCTGCATGATGGCTTGCATGACATTGTGCTGCAATTGGTCGATCAATTTTAAAAAAATGGTTTGAAAAAGTTCATCACTTTTCTTAAAAGATTCATAGAAATAGCGTTCGGTCAGTTTGGCTTCATTACAAATATCTTTTACCGTCACTGCAAAAAAACCATGGGTACCATAGGCTTCAATGCCGGCTTCAATCAGCTTTTCACGACGTAGCTGTTTACGCTCAGTTAAAGACAAACCTTTAAATTGACGTTCTTTGCTTTGCGACGGCTTATTTTGTTTTTCTTCAAGATTTTCGTATGCTTCAGTCATAAATGTAGTGTGCCGAATTAAATCTAGGTTTCGCCTTATATTAACAATAATTTACTCGTAGACCTATGCTGCAAATGACCAGATGCACTTTGATCTTACTATTGATCATATATTATATTGACAATATGTATTGTCAAAATTATATTGGATCAATGAACTGTACCTCATCAACAGAAAAACAATCGAGATGTTTAGGTGAATGGTGCAGAAAAAACTGGATAAGGATGTGTCATGAAAAATTTTAAAAATAAAGTTGCGGCAATTACTGGTGCAGGTTCAGGGATTGGCCAGCAATTGGCGGTTCTGTTGGCAAAGCAAGGTTGTCATTTGTCCTTAAGTGATGTGAATGAGCAAGGTTTGGCGCAAACAGTCGAACTGGTTAAAGACAGTCATGTACGGGTAACCACCAAGAAGCTGGATGTGGCTGACCGTGATGGCATGAAAGAATGGGCTGCAGATACCGTGCAAAATCACGGTTCAGTCAACATGATTTTTAACAATGCCGGGGTCGCATTGGGTTCAACCGTTGAAGGGGCAAGTTACGAAGAACTGGAATGGATCGTCAATATTAACTTCTGGGGCGTAGTTTACGGCACCAAAGAGTTTTTGCCTTTAATCAAGAAATCCGGTGAAGGACATGTCATTAATATTTCCAGTCTGTTTGGTTTAACGGCTCAACCGACCCAGTCTGCCTATAATGCCACCAAGTTTGCGGTACGTGGTTTTACTGAATCCTTGCGTCAGGAACTGGATATGGAAAACTGTGGCGTGAGTGCGCTATGTGTTCACCCAGGCGGGATTCGGACCAATATTGCCAATGCGGCAAAAATGAATGACAGCATTCGAAGCTTAGGCATGCATCCGGAACGATCAGCCAAAGCTTTTAATAAATTATTGCGCTGTCCACCTGAAGAAGCAGCTCGTCAAATTATTGAAGCGGTGCAAAAAGACAAGCGCCGTTTATTGATTGGTAATGATGCTAAAGCGGTTGATTTGATGCAGCGTATTTTGCCGAGCGGTTATCAGCGTGTTATTGCATTGGCTACAAAATTAGGCAATAAGAACAAGAAATCAGCTTAAAACATAGATATTAAAACCCGCAAATAGCGGGTTTTTTTATACCTAAAATACTGCAAAACTGACTAAAACAGGATTTAAGTCTAAAAAGAGCGGGGATCTAAAATTAAGAAATAAACATACAGAAACAAGCTGAATTTAAATAAGAAAGTGTGGAAATATCAACAGGCAGAGCACGGTAAAGCCAAGAGTCTAAATTAAATTAAAATAATAAATTAAATAGAAAAATAATTTATGTAGCTGGCAGGGTGGCAGCGAAATAAAATTTTAGCTCAGCGACTGCTGCCTTGGCGTTTAGATGAATAGTTACCTGAAAACTTAAGCCCGACTTTTAGGCTGTAACAGCAGCAACCTATTAAGGCTATTTACCCGTCAAAAATGGCTTGATTGTGCGTGGTGATATAAAGCCATTTGCTGATTATGGCGCGAACTATTGTGCGCCGTGGTTTGAGTACCTGATTGGTGGGACCTAATGTGTAGTTCATCTGCCAGAATTAAGCATTAAATCAGCCTTTCTTAGCGATTTTTGCGAGTTCAATAAGGTAATCAAGATTCAAGGAATTTTGAGGACAAGATTTAGGATGAGGCTAGCCATTTGCATGTTGCGAATAAAAGGCAATAAGTTTAATGTGTTGCTTAGACCTGTTTATATCCTGTTGTAATTATTAATTTATATAGGGTGATATCCAAGAATCAGAAGTGTGGAAAATACGCTAAAATTAAATCCTTATCCACGATAGGGGATAAGGAAAAAGAACATATCAATTAACCTTTTGATCCAGGCTTTGTAAAGAGAAATAATTTAATTACATAAATTTCAAATCAGGGCTTCAACCGTTTTTTTCTTCCACACAAACTGATAATACAGACCTTGTAGAATACATAAACAGACAAAAGCCAAAGCATAGGCATACCAAATGCCTTGCAAGCCCCACCATTGGCTGAACAAATAGGCGCACGGCACTTCAATCCCAATAATCGCAACAATATTAATAATCATAGGAACAGTTACGGTGCCACTGGCACGCATAATTGAAGCAAAAATGGCACTCGCCCCAAAGAAAATAATCGACCACAACACAATAAATAAAAGTTGCTGGCCAAGTACCACCACTGTCGGGTCAGTGATAAAGAGTGCCATCAGATATTTTGAGAACAGATAGGCCAATGCTACTAGGCCACCTGTAATGATGATATTCATACCGAGTGCGGTACGCGTCACTTTGTTCAGGAGTTCCGATTTACCCGCACCAATGGCTTGAGCGGCAAAAATGGAAGCAGCAATAGATATAGACAGGGCAGGGAACTGAATGTAATTCAGCACCTGATTGACTGCACCATAAGCTGCGGTTGCATGAGAACCATAATGATTCACCAAGCCGACAATCACTAAACCGGCAACGGATGTCGTGACCATTTGAATCCCGGTTGGAACGCCTAAACGCAGAATAATTTTACTGAGTTCAGGTTGATGACGAATATGGCCGAGCAGATGACGGTCAGGTTTAAGTGGATGATCCTTTTTATTTAAGTACACAGCCAAAAAGATCAGTACCGCAAGGTATCCGACAATGGTGGCAATGGCAGGTGCAACAATGCCCATTTTCGGAAAACCAAAATATCCTGCAATCAGCACTGGGGTGATCATGACACCAATCAGAATGGTCATGCCAGATGCAATCAGCGGGGTGGTACTATCACCGACACCGCGCAAAATAGAAGTATAAATAATATAAATAAACAGCAACGGACTGCCGGCAAGCATCCACTGTACATAAGGCAGGGACAGATGCATGACGTCCGGATCTGTGCCTAAGGCAAGCAAAATATGTTCAGCAAAAAGCACCCCAAGCAGGGCAATAATACTGCCGCCAATTAAAGTCATAAACAGGGTCGAACCAACCACACAGCGCACTTTTTCAACATTTTTAGCCCCCCAAGCTTGTCCAACCAATACTGTTGCACCCGCTGAAAGGCCAATCACAAAAGCCATCAAACAGAACAAAATCGGGAAGAACACAGCCACGGCGGCAATGGCATTCACTCCCATCATTTGCCCTACAAAAACGGTATTAATCGTTCCTGACAGGTTTTGCAAAATATTGGTCGCAATCAACGGCAGCAGGAAAACTAAAAAAGTTTTCCATAATTTCTGTTGAGTGAGCAGTGATTTATGGTGAGCCATTGAGCGTCCTGTAAAAGTATTTTTATCATTTTTCAGATTTAAGCTCACCCTACCTGAATTAGCTTAAAAAAGCCTTAGTTGTTAAGTAACTAAGGCTTAAACTTATGAAGTAATCATGAACCTAAACAGCAGATAAAATGGCAGAGGCTTGTTCCAAGGTTTCATCTTTTTTGGCAAAACAAAAACGGATTAAACGTAAATTTTCGGGCGCTTGCTGATAAAAAACCGACACTGGAATGGCAACAATACCATGATGCTCTGCAAGAAATTTACACATCTCGACATCGTTTAAATCGGGGCGAATGGCACTGTAATTTAGGTTCTGGAAATAAGTTCCTTGCGATGGGGTAAAGTAAAAGCGAGAGTTGCGAATACCAGCATTAAAAAGATCGCGTTTGTCTTGATAAAAATCGGCCAGCTGATCGATATGTTCAGGATGTTGCTGCATAAAAGTCGCCAGTGCCATTTGTATGGGAGTGACACCGCAGAAACTGACAAATTGATACACTTGTCTAAATAGTTTCATCAATTCGGGTGAGGCAATGCAGTAACCAGTTTTCCAGCCCGTGACATGAAAGGTTTTACCAAAGGACCCCACAACAATACTGCGGTCACGCAATTCAGGAAAAGAAAGCGCTGAATAATGCTTTTGACCGTCATAAACCAGATGTTCATAGACTTCATCGGACAGCACCACAATATTCTTGTCCCGAATCAGTTCAATTAAATTCAACCAGTCCTGATGTGACCAAATTGCACCGGTGGGGTTGTGAGGAGTATTCACAATGATCATTCGGGTTTTGTGGTTAATGGCATCCTTAACCTGATTCCAGTTTACGGAAAACTCAGGCGCAAGCAGCGGAATATGAATGGCTTTGCCGCCCACCAGTTTCACGCTGGGGCCATAACTGTCGTAACAGGGATCAAAAATAATAACTTCATCACCGGCATGGATGAGGGCCTGAATGGTGCAAAAAATCCCGATGGTTGCCCCTGGAGTAATGGTGATTTCAGTGATGGGATCAATCACCAGTTGATCGCGTTTTAAAAATTGATGTGCCAATTGTCCACGTAGCGAAATCAGTCCATCACTGGGTGCATATTGATTAAAACCCTCTAAAGTCGCTTGGCTTAAAGCTTTTAATAATGCCGGCGGAGCTGCAAAATCGGGAAAACCTTGAGAGAGATTTAACGCATTCAGACGATGTGCCATTGCAGTCATCACGCTGAAAATAGTCAGTCCTTGTGCAGGTAATTTGGAATGGAAGTCAAGCATGACCCGAACTCTTGAATATTGTTATTCTTTTCAGTGTAGCAGCAAGCATGGATTGGAAAAATAAAACTCCAGATTTAATCGCTACATTTTTAAGCTCATCTTATCCATTTAAGAATGCAGTTTTATCAAAATAACAAAAAACTCACTAGACTAAAAAAACAACATTTCCTAGAATGCAGCCACTTATTAAAATAATATTCTTAAAACAATAAATTATTATGTTAAACACTATTCAGACTGTAATTGAAGCTATGGGCTTAAGTTTGCAAAAACGCGCCCTGCATATATCTTTTTCCAACGAACTGCTCAATCCGCAGGTCTTTATTCAAAGAATTGAAGGACAACATCGGGTTAATCATGGCTTCAAGGCTGAACTGATTTGCCTGTCGACCAATGCCTATATTCCCCTCAAGCAATTTATTGGTGGACGAGTAGCGGTCGATCAGGTGACGGACCTCGGTGAACTCGCTCGAATTACGGGTATGGTGACGGGCGCCAGCCAAGGTCAAAGTGATGGGGCACTTACCCTGTATAAGCTGACCATTGAAGATGCGACAGCACTCTGGCACAAGCGCCGGAATAGTCGTGTGTTTATGAACAAAAGTGTGCGCGATATCAGTGAAATACTGTTCAAGGAGTGGCAAGCTAAAAGTAGCTTATTTGCAGCCAGCTTAAGTCTAAATACTCAAGGCTTAATCCGAGAATACGATATCCGTCCTTTTGTGATGCAATCCAATGAAACGGATTATGAATTTCTGACCCGACTGTGGCGCAGTGAAGGCATTAACTGGCTGATTGATGAGACTGAACACCGCGTTGCAGTTTCCTGCTCCGCAATTCAGCCGCAGAAACTACGTTTAATTGATGATAACAATCAATATAGTGCTTTAAGCAGAAGATCGATCCGATTCCATCGCAGTCATGCCACAGAGCGCTTAGACAGCATTACCAGTTTTGTTGCCGAACGCTCTTTGCAGTCTACCGCTATTCAGCTACAACGCTGGCAACCTAGCAGTCAGTCTCAAGATCAAGCCAATAGTTTGCTGACTAATCATCGGCATAGTGATGTACAAGACAATGAAACCTTAAGCTTGGAGCAAGTCTGGAGCATCAGCCCGGCATGGACAGCAGATTTAACCGGTCAGGATCAGACCACGACTTCGGGCAGTCAGCAGTTAGAAAAACTCAATCAGCAGTTGTCTCAATATCAAGACTTGCAGGCCAAATACTTCACGGCCAATAGCAGTGTGCGTGATGCACAGGTGGGATATTGGTTTGAATTAACTGATCATCCAGAAATTGACCTGCATTCAGGTTCGGACAAAGAATTTCTAATTCTGGGCAAAGCTTTTTATAACCAAAATAATTTACCCAAAGACATTCTTCGTCAGCTAGATGCATTATTAAGCTTGAGTCGCTGGCAGCATCAGGGCGATGAACGACAAGCCAATGAGCTGTATGTGGTTCGTCGCAATATTCCCGTGATACCTGAATATAATCCTTTAGTGCATAGACCGGTAGCCTATCCGCAACGTGCCAAAGTGGTGGGTCCTGAAGGTGAAACTATTTTTGTGGATGCATGGGGACGTATCAAAGTCCGTTTCATGTTTACGCGTGTGGACGACCATGATCACGATGGCGGTGCAGGGAGTAATGACAACGATACCGATTCCGCTTGGGTGGATGTGTTAACCCCTTGGGCCGGTGAAGGGTATGGCGCGCGATTTCATCCTCGAATTGGTGAAATTGTGGTGATCGACTTTTTTGAAGGTGATGTTGATCGACCATTTGTCGTCGGGCGTATTCATGAGGCTGAACGTCATCAGACCATGTTCGATATTAAAGGTCAGTTGCCTGATACCAAAAAACTGAGTGGTATTCGCTCTCAAGAGGTCGGTGGTGCGGGCTTTAACCAACTCCGTTTTGATGACACAACAGGACAGATCAGTAGCCAATTGCAGAGCAGTCATGGTGCCAGTCAGTTGAATTTGGGTAACTTGAGCCATCCTAAAGCTGCCGAAACCAGTAGCGGTCGTGGTGAAGGATTTGAGCTAAGAACCGACCAATATGGAGCTGTTCGTGCGGGTAAGGGGCTACTGATTTCGACACATCCTCAAGATCAAGCCAGTGCTCATCATCTCAGTACAAATGAAGCAAGAACTCAACTGCAATCGAGTCTAAATAATTCTGAAGCATTGAGTCAAATCGCAAAGAATCAGCTGACAGATCCGTTAGATGTTTTAGAAAATTTAAAGGTTTTTCTTGAGCAAATTGAAAGTGGGGAAAAAGAAAGGGCGGATAATTTTAAACAGGCTTTAATGCTACTCGCTGCCCCTCATTCGATTGCCCTGGCGACAAATGCAGATATTCATATTTCAGCAGATCAACAGATTAACCATAATGCAGGCGAAAGTATTAACTTCAGTACACAAAAGTCTTTGATTGGGCATGCACATAAAAAAATTAGTCTTTTTGCCGCACAAGAAGGAGCAAAGTTTTATGCAGGAAAAGGAAAAGTTGAATTACAAGCACAGGATGATGCAATTGAAGTCATTGCTCGCAAAGTCATTAAGCTGATTTCGACTGAAGATAAGATTGAGATCACCAGTCCGAAAGAGATTGTACTGACCGCTGGTGGTTCACAAATAAAAATTAATAGTGAAGGTATTTTTACCACCACGGGTGGCAAGTTTGAGAGCAAGGCGGGGCAGCATAGTTTTGTGGGAGGGGGGAAAGTATTAACACCTCAGGTAAGTTTACCAATGCTTGAAACTCCGTATAGCAATCAAATTGATTATAGTTGGAGCAGATCATCTGCAGGTGAAAAGGAAATTTTCATTGTGGGTAAATCAGATGGAAAATTAATTAAAAATACTAAAAATGAATTAGATAGCGAAAAAAATATTAGTTCCTTAAGATTCTATACTGCACAACAATCAGAATTTACCGCAGTGGGATTTAACTCTTTAAATACTTATTTAAGTCAGGAAATACCAAATGACAATATTGATGAACTGATGGAAGAAATTGAAGAAGAGATTTTTGAGGATGATGAAGTTTATACGGAAGAGGACTTTGATTAATGAGTAATTTAGTCACTATTACCTCTAAATTCTATGATAAATCGGGACGTCGAATTATCAATTTAAATGTAAAGTCTCGTTATCATGGATCAACCAAAGAAAATCAGCAAAATACAGATAAAAAAGGATTTTTCATCTTTCACGCATCTCCAAATAGGACAATCGAGATTTTAGCTAAACCACCGAATACTAGCGATTATAAAGTTTTTAAAACGATCAGCTCATCGATAGTTTCATCTGAACTTAATCCGATAAAAGTTCAATTGCCAAAAACTATTGAGGAATATAAAACGGGAAAGGTAAAACAGCCTGCAAATGGAATAGTGATTACTCTCTTTAAAGTTATAGATAGTAAAGGAAAAGTTATGGTTAATTTTCCTGTTCAATCTAGACCCAAAGGTAAAAAAGCTTTTGAACGTTCTACTAATAAAGATGGGATTGTAGAAATAGAATCCTCTCCAAATAGAGAAATAGAAATTTTAGTGCTTACATCGAGTGATAGATTTCTTTTAAAAAAATCTGTAAATTCCGGCAATGGGTCACAACAGCCAATTCTTATTAAATTAGATGAACCATATGATAATTTTAAAAGTTTATTTACAATAACTCTGCTAGATAGAAATGATAATAACTATATTGTAGAAAAAACGAACGTTGAAATATTGGCTTTAGAGAGTAGAGAAAAGAATATAATCACTACTTCAAATGGAAAAATTGTAGTTCGTGGTCATATTGGAAAGTGGCTAAGGATAACAGTATATAAACCTGATGGTACACCATTAAAATCTATAAACTATTTACCAAAAATAATAAATGAAAGTTCAGTTAAGTTGCATTTAGACGTGGATGTAACGAATGGAATTACTCAACAAGATGAACCAGTTATAAATAAAAGCATTAATCATAAAAAGTGCTCTTCTGAATGCATTATTCAAACATATTCTTTTGAAACATCTTTAGGAACAATGATTATTTCCAAAGAATCTCTTGAATCAATTCTAAAATGGGAAAAATATGAATTTAAACCTTATGTGCCGAGTAAAGGGGGAGATGGTAGAAGTGGGGTAACATTAGGATATGGTTATGATTTAGGACAACAGAGTATAGAACAAATTAAAAAAGATTTAGCTTTATATTATAATCCAGATCAAATCCAACGCTTATTAAAAGCTCAAGGGAAAAAAGGCGTATCTGCACAAGCCTTAGTTAGTAGCCTATCTGATATTACGATAAGTAAAAATAAAGCTTATGATATGGTAATGATAGTAAAGAAAAGATATGCAAAAGATACATTAAAAATTTACCCTGATATTTTAAAATATCATCCTCATTGTCAAGGTGCGATTTTATCGCTTGTATATAATCGATATATAGGTCTTAAAGGAAATAGACGAAAAGAAATGAGAGAAATTCAGGATGATTTGAAAAAAAGTGGAAGTAATGTTTCTATATCTTTAAGAAATATGAAACGTTTGTGGACAACAAAACAAAATAGAGGTTTACAAGCGAGACGAGAAGATGAAGCAAAAATTTTTGAAAAAGGATTAAAATGTGATTGTTATAAATAAATTTTTATTTTGCTTAGTTTTATTGGTTTCTTTAAATACTCATGCAGTTATTCCTGAAGATTTTTTATACAAAGATGCTCTGAAAGTGAAATGTAAAGAAGGAAGCTCTATGCAAGAGGACTTAATGTATTGTGTCTCAAGGGATTATTTAGAGTCAGATGAGTTTTTAAATATAAAATATAAAGACAAAATTAAATTAATGAATAAAGTTAAGAAAAAAGAATTATTAATAAGTCAAAGAGTATGGTTGAAAAACCGAAAAAATAAATGTACAGCTGAATATAAAGAGGCAGAAGGGGGGAGAGAAGCACCCATTTATTTAATTGATTGTTATGCACAAGAAAATCATAAACGAATAAAATTTTTAGAAAATTATAAATAATCTGAATAATTGATAAAATTAAATTAAATTAAAAAAAGTGTACTAGAAGCTTTAAGGTGTAAATTAACTTTCTAAATGGCTTCTAGTTATCTTTCTTTAACATTAAATTTTTTCCTGGGATTCAGGCTAATGCAAATAATAGCTACATTTTACTTCACCCTTCCAACACTTCCTCTAACAACTCCTCACTTGGGGCAAAGTAATAAGCACCATCTACTGGAGTTACAAAGTGAAGCAGGCGGTCATGAATACCATCACCAGCTGTACCAAACATGTGTTGCAACATATGGTCGACAATTTCTAAGTTCTTGGTATAAGCAATAAAGAATAAACCTTGGTCACCTCGACCTTCACCATATGGCAGAGAGTGACGTAAAATTTCCATTTCTTCGCCTTTTTCATCCTCAATTACTACGCGCGCAATATGAGCATTCTTTGGTTTAACCTCATCGTCCATTTCAATCGATTCTAACTTGCTTCGCCCCATTACATTTTCTTGCGCATCAACTTTTAGCTGTTTCCATTTTTCCAGATTATGTGTATAGCGCTGTGCAAATACAAAAGAACCATCGGCAAAAATTCCCGCATCTTCACCCAATAAAGCGACTTCGGCACGGTCATCGGGGAATTGTGGATTTTCAGTTCCATCAATAAAACCGGTAATGTCACGCCCATCGAAATAACGGAAACATACACGTTCATCCAGTACTTCAACTTTATCCTGAATGCCTTCAAAGAAAGATTGGCTTAATGCAAAACAGATGTCTGTGCGTTGCGATGCCACATGAATCAATATATCAGCAATAGAAACAGGCATTTGAAATGAACCTTGAATCGGCTCAAGCTGTTTAAAACCTGCAGGTGTCTGGTTATAGAGTTTTGCCCAAAGTTCGGGACCAAACGCTACAGCGGTTTTAATTTGTGCATTAGGATGCTGGGTGATTAAACGATCACGTGTCGTAAATAAATCTTCAAGTTTTTCTTTTAACTCATCAATTGTTAAGTCTTTTAAACGCAAAACAATAAACCGCGCATGATCTGAAGGTAACGGTAAAATTACAGATTGGGCAGTCATACAGGGCTCCTAACAATTTTTGCAAAATATGTGGCTGGCTTTATTGTGCCCTATCACTGCCAAGGTGAATAGTCCAAAGTTTTATTTTGATTATTGATTTTTAACGTTTCATAAGCGTGAAAAGTCTTATAATAGTCACAAATTTTTATCTGCTTATATTTTATGTCTTACCAAGTTTGGCTGGCGTATATGCTGGCGTGTTGGGTAATTAGTATTTCTCCTGGCGCAGGTGCAATTGCCTCAATGTCGAGCGGTTTAAACTATGGTTTTCGACGCGGCTATTGGAATGCTTTAGGTCTGCAAGTTGCCTTGTTGCTGCAAATTGGTATTGTAGCTGCTGGGGTAGGGGTGCTGTTTGCAACTACGCCTTGGGCTTTTCTAGTGGTGAAATGGTTTGGCGTGCTGTATTTATTGTATCTGGCATATTTGCAATGGAACGCAGCGCCCCAGTCGATTGAGATTCAACAGGAACAACCGGATAAATCAATTGCTAAATTGGTCTTGCATGGTTTCTTGGTTAATCTGAGTAATCCCAAAGCCATTGTATTTTTACTTGCAGTGTTGCCGCAGTTTTTGGATTTGTCCAAACCGCAATGGATCCAATATCTGATTATGGCGATAACCATGATTACAATTGATTTGATTGTCATGGCGGGCTATACCGGACTGGCAGCTAAAGTTTTACGGTTACTGAAATCGCCAAAACAGCAAAAGTATATGAACCGTACTTTTGCGATATTATTCAGCTGTGCAGCCGGATTACTGAGTTTGATCAGTCATCAGTAAAGACTTTTTCCCTCTCCTGAAAAGGAGAGGGTTAGGCAGAGTTTGTTGGAAAATAAAAAGCATCTTAAAAATAATGCATATAAAGGAAAGACTAAGCCATCTTCTTCACTTTTTGCACTGCAAAAATCAGTGCAAATAAAATCGCCATGGTCAGCACAATGGTTAAGCCGGTGGAGGTATCTAAACCTGCACTAGACCATAGACCAACGGTTATTCCAATTTGAGCAATCACAAAAGCCCAAATCACCATCTGTTTCGGAGAATGTGCCAGTAAGCGTGCAGTTAATGCCGGAATCACCAGTAAAGCACCCATCAATAATGAACCTACCGCACGTAAAGCCAATACGGTAAAGAGTGCCAATAACAACATAAACACCAGACGTTGCCATTTGGCATTCACACCTTCACTGACGGCCATATCAGGATCAATTGCCATTTGAATTTGCGCTTGCCAGTTTTTATATAGCACAGCCAGTGCAGCAAGAATGACAAAAGCAAACATCGGTAGATCTGACCAGGAAATTTGTAGCAGATCACCAAACAAATAGCTGAGCAGTTCCGGTCTTAAGCTTGGAATATGCTGAATAAACATTAATCCTGAACAGAGCAGGGTGGCTGAACAGAGCGCCAGCAAAGCATCATTGGGCAGACGAGGGTCATGCAGCACCCATAAAACACCGACCAATAAAAATGCCAAAAAGGTCACGCCTAACCACAGTGGCAGACTTAAGGCACCGGCAATAGCAACACCCAGTAAAGTGCCATGTGCCATGGTGTCGGCAAAAAACGACATCCGTCGCCATAACATTAAACAACCCAGTGGCGCAGTCAGAAACACCAGTAATGTTCCCATGGTCCATGCAGGTAACAATAGTTGTAACCATTCCATCATGGCTTAAGCTTCCGGTTCTGGGTGAATATGAGGGCGTGGGTCATGCTGGCACGGAGTTGCACTGTCACCATGCGCGCAATGATCATGATGATGCTGATAGAAAGCGCGATTGGTACCGAAAATGGCTTGATACTCTGGATGCTTCTGTACATTTTCAGGTAAACCGCTGCAGCAAATGTGCTTATTCAAACACACCACGCGGTGCGTACCTTGCATCACCCATTGCAGGTCGTGCGATACCATTAATACGGCACAGCCATATTTGATCGGCAAGCTTCTAACATATTCGTACAGTTCAGCTTCAGATTGAATGTCTAAGCCTTGCATCGGCTCATCCAGAACCAGAACATCGGGTTGGCGCAGTAAAGCACGTGCCAGCAAGACACGTTGCCGTTCACCACCTGAAAGTTGCTGAACTTTAGCATCTTGTAATTTAGTAATACCGGTATCGTAAATAATTTCTGCTTTTCTATCGGCATCACATTTTTCTAAAGCCAATAAGTCTTTTACACGCAAAGGCAGGCTGTGCGAGGGATTAAACTTTTGCGGCACATAAGAAAATTTTAATTTTTTATTGCTATGAATTTTGCCTGCATTGGCTTTTACAATCCCTAAAAGGACTTTAATTAGGGTCGATTTTCCTGCGCCATTCGGACCAATCAGCGTGACAATTTCTCGCTCATGCAAGGCGAAATCGACATTCTTTAAAATGTCACGCTCATCGATACGTACACTGATTTTGTCTAATGCAATCAGTGGAAGGGCGGTTATTATTTGTTGCGACACTGCTGACATATCCCAGAAATTTCAATAATACTGTGATGTGCAGTAAATTGATCAGATGCTGAAAGCGCATCTAATTGTGTTAATAAACCCTGTGCAGAAGCTTCGGTCACATTTTTGCAATCGGTACAAATTAAAAATGCAGCCTGATGTCCTTCACGCGGATGACAACAAGGAATGTAGGCATTAATAGAAGTTAACCGATGAATTAAACCTTTTTCTAATAAAAAGTCTAAAGTACGATAAACCGTCGGTGGGGCAGCAGGGCGGTCTGAATCGCTCTTGATTTTAGCCAGTAAGTCATATGCGCCCATGGGACCTGTAGCATTTAAAATCAGTCCTAATACTTCTTTGCGTAAGGGGGTTAAACGCGCACCAGTGATTGCACAGAGATTTTCCGCTTCAGCAAGACGTGTTTCGACATTATGATGGTCATGTACGCCATGTAATGCATTGTGATGTTCATGAGAACATGAGCTCATAGCTAACCTCAAGTGCGAAATTTATAAAAACAAACGAACTCTAAATCTTAACATGAAGCGATACTGGTTTCGATTAGACGTAGGTATTTTTGTCGAATTGTTATATTATAACACCTGTTGAATATTTGGTGATCTTCTTTCATGTCCCGTTTCTTTGCATTTTGTGCGCTTGCTTTATTCAGTAGCTTAAGCTGGTCACAGAGTTTAGTGGTTTCTACGCATCCAATTTATCTTATTGCTGAAGAAATCACGCAAGGGGTTGAAAAGCCTGTATTGTTATTGGCAGATCAAACCGGACACGATGTCACGCTTACACCTGCACATCGCAAAGCCATTCTAGATGCATCATTGGTGATCTGGTTGGGCAAAGCACATGAAGCACCGCTTGATAAGCTGTTGTCGGATAATCCCAAAGCCATTTCAATTTTAGATTCAGGTATCGTGCAAACGTTGCCGCAGCGCAATACCCGTGGGGTCGCTTTAAATAATACGGTCGATACTCATGTTTGGCTTGATCCAAATAATGCAGTACGGATTGGCTTCTTTATCGCTGCATTGCGTTCACAACAATTACCTGAATATAAAGACGTCTATTGGGCGAACGCCAAGCGCTTTGCACAAGAGATGTTTCAGGCTACACAACAATATAATACGAGTTCACCTGCAAAGACCTACTGGTCGTATCACGATGCTTATCAATATTTAGAACGTGCCTTAAATGTGAAATTTGCCGGTGCATTAACCGATGATCCGCATGTTGCACCGACTATGGCGCAAATTAAATACTTAAATGATAGTCGTCCAAGTCGCAATATGTGTCTGTTGGCAGAAGGGCATGCCAGTAAAAACCAGTACCAAAAATTAAATCCGATTACCTTTCAGGCCGTAGATGAAAGTATGCGCGGGGCAGGGGATTTTGTGGTGGCGTGGAAGAAACTTGCCGAGCAAACCCATAACTGCGTGCTAAATGCACGAAAGTAATACAAAAAATAAACAACTATTGATTAGTAACAAAGCAACTTAATCGTTGAAAAAAACAAGACTTAGGTCGGGAAAAGATTGCATGTTCAGGGGTGTAACTCTATAATGCCTGCGATTAAAACGATCATCAGCTAAACTTGTCAAGCATGATTGCTGTGAGTGAATAAATAATGAGCCGAACTAGTCGCATGATTGATCGACGATTAGCGAAAGCTTTGGTCATCTTACAAACATGTATGATTCCTGTTTCAGCCTTGATAGGGTGGGTCCTGAAAGACTCAACTGCAGCTTACAGCGCTGCGCTTGGTGCGTTGGTGTGCTGGCTTGCAAGTTGTTATTTTTCTTGGCAATCATTTCGAGCCGCAGGTGCACGAGCTTCAAAGCAGGTTCTTTCGAACATGTATAGAGGCCTGATGGGCAAGTTTGCAATTGTGATCGTTGGTTTCATTTTAATTTTAAGTAACGTTAAACCGTTGTCAGCGGGAGCGTTGTTTTGTGGTTTTATCCTCGTTCAAGCCATGTCGTGGGTCGCTCCTTTTTTAGCGTCACGTCTACAAAAACGGGTTTAAGCACAACAAAAAATTGAAAAGTTTTTTAGGAGATGGACGAGATATCAGGCAGCACGCGATGTTCGTTCACTCTATTTAGTATTTGACATTGACCAGGTGTGATTTATGGCTGCTGAAGAACATGCGCTTACTTCGACCGAGTATATCAAGCATCACTTGACCAATATGACCTATGGCAAGATGCCTGATGGCTCGTGGAAGTTGGCTGAGACTACTGATGAAGCTCAACAGATGGGGTTCACTGCTATTCACTTGGATTCAATGGGTTGGTCAATCACGCTGGGTGTGATTTTCTGTTTGTTGTTCTGGTGTGTAGCGAAAGCTGCAAACTCTGGTGTTCCTACCAAGTTCCAGTCAGCAATTGAAATGATCATTGAGTTTGTTGATTCAAGTGTTCGTGATACTTTCCATGGAAAGTCACGTTTGATTGCACCGCTTGCACTGACCATTTTCGTGTGGATTTTCCTCATGAACTTAATGGATTTGATGCCAGTAGATTTCATTCCTCATTTAGCTACACTTATTGGTAGCAATGTATTCGGAATGGATCCACATAGTGTGTATTTCAAAATCGTACCAACAACAGATCCAAACATCACATTAGGGATGTCTTTATCTGTATTCGCTCTCATTATTTTCTACAGTATTCGTGAAAAAGGTTTGAGTGGCTTTGTTGGTGAGTTGGCGCTGAACCCGTTCAATCCAAAGAATCCAATCGCTAAAGCGCTTTTAATTCCATTTAACTTGCTTTTGGAATTGGTAACTTTCCTTGCACGTCCAATTTCATTGGCTCTACGACTGTTCGGTAACATGTATGCGGGTGAGTTAATCTTCATCCTTATCGCGTTACTACCGTTCTGGATCCAATGGGCATTGTCTGTGCCATGGGCTATTTTCCATATCTTAATTATCACGCTACAAGCATTTATTTTCATGATGCTGACTATCGTATATTTGAGCATGGCAAGCGAAAAGCATTAATGGTAATTGCCTAACTATCATAAGATGGTTGGGTACAATTTTTAATTTAATTGGGTAAAACCTAACCTCTGAGGAATTTTTCATGGAACTCACTTTAGGTCTAGTTGCAATTGCATCTGCTATCTTGATCGCTTTTGGTGCTTTAGGTACTGCGATTGGTTTTGGTCTTTTAGGCGGCCGTTTCCTTGAAGCTGTTGCACGTCAACCAGAATTGGCTCCACAACTTCAAACTCGTATGTTTTTAATCGCAGGTCTTCTTGATGCTGTGCCTATGATCGGTGTTGGTATTGGCTTGTTCTTCATCTTCGCTAATCCATTTGTAGGTTAATCAGCTTAATTCCTAAATTAAACTATTGAGGAATAGCTATGAATATCAACCTCACATTGATTGGCCAAGCAATTGCGTTTGCGATGTTTGTCGCATTCTGCATGAAGTTTGTATGGCCACCACTAATCAATGCGATTAGTGAACGTCAGCGTCGTATCGCTGATGGGCTAAATGCTGCTGAAAAAGCAAAAGCTGACCTTGCCGATGCGCAAGCTCAAGTGAAAGCTGAATTAGATGTAGCAAAAGCACAAGCGGCTCAATTGATCGAACAAGCGAACCGTCGTGGTGCACAATTGATCGAAGAAGCGCGTACCCAAGCATCTGCTGAAGGTGAGCGTATCCGTCAACAGGCGAAAGAAACTGTTGATACTGAAATCAATACTGCACGCGAAGAATTACGTCAACAAGTTGCTGCCTTGGCAGTTACTGGTGCAGAAAAAATTCTGAACCAGCAAGTTGATGCGGAAGCTCACAATGCCATGCTTACTCAGCTGGCTGCTAAACTTTAAGCGAGGCGATTATGGCTGAACTCTTGACGTTGGCACGCCCGTACGCAAAAGCAGCATTTGCTTTCGCTTCTGAGCAAGGTGCAACTGACAATTGGTCGAATGTGTTACAAGTGCTCAGTGCTGCGGTGCAAGACGAAGCATTTTCCGCTTATTTGAATCGCCCTGAGCTTACTCCTGCTGAGCAGGTGAGTGTTTTTGCAAAAGTTTTAGGTGAGAATCAAACTCAAGAAGTGTCAAACTTTTTGACTCTTCTTGCAGACAACGATCGTTTAGCGTTGTTACCTGAAATTGAAACAGAATACGAACTGCTCAAATCACAGAATAACAATACTGTGGATGTTGTGATTGAATCAGCATTCCCTGTAACTGCTGTACAGGAACAATTACTGGTTCATGCGTTAGAGAAAAAATTTAACGCTGCGGTAAATGTAACTGTAGAAGTGAATCCTGCGTTAATTGCAGGTGTTGTTATTCGTGCAGGCGACCAAGTGATAGATGACTCTGCACTTAACAAGCTTGAAAAAATGCGGACTCGTCTTCTTGCGTAATTTTTTTTAAAAATTACTGCATAGAAGAAGACTGAACTTTAAAAAGATTGAGGTATAGCGCAATGCAACAACTGAATCCATCCGAGATCAGTGCGCTCATTAAACAGCGTATCGGCGATCTGGACACCAGCGCAACCGCTAAGAACGAAGGGACCATTGTTATGGTTTCCGACGGTATTGTGCGTATTCACGGCCTTGCTGATGCAATGTACGGTGAAATGATCGAATTCGACGGCGGCTTATTTGGTATGGCACTGAACCTAGAACAGGATTCAGTGGGCGTCGTTGTTTTAGGTAACTACTTAAGCCTTCAAGAAGGTCAAAAAGCGCGTTGCACAGGTCGTGTATTAGAAGTTCCGGTTGGTCCAGAACTTTTAGGCCGTGTGGTAGATGCTTTGGGTAACCCAATTGATGCTAAAGGCCCAATTGATGCTAAATTAACTGATGCTGTTGAAAAAGTAGCACCAGGCGTAATTTGGCGTCAATCAGTGGATCAACCTGTACAAACTGGTTATAAATCAGTAGATACAATGATCCCTGTAGGCCGTGGTCAACGTGAGTTGATCATTGGTGACCGTCAAACTGGTAAAACAGCAATGGCGATCGACGCGATCATCGCGCAGAAAAATTCTGGCATTAAATGTGTATACGTAGCAATCGGTCAAAAACAATCGACTATCGCTAACGTTGTGCGCAAGCTAGAAGAAACTGGCGCTATGGCGTATACAACTGTTGTCGCAGCAGGTGCATCTGATCCAGCAGCAATGCTGTATTTGGCTCCGTACTCTGGCTGTACAATGGGTGAATACTTCCGTGACCGTGGTGAAGACGCGCTTATCATTTATGATGACTTGTCTAAACAAGCTGTTGCGTATCGTCAAATTTCATTGCTTTTACGCCGTCCACCAGGTCGTGAAGCATATCCTGGTGACGTATTCTATTTACACTCACGTTTACTTGAACGTGCTTCACGTGTATCTGCTGCATACGTTGAGAAATTCACTAACGGTGAAGTTACTGGCAAAACTGGTTCATTAACTGCATTACCGATTATTGAAACTCAAGCCGGTGACGTATCTGCATTCGTACCGACTAACGTAATTTCGATTACAGATGGTCAGATCTTCTTGGAAACATCATTATTCAATGCAGGTATTCGTCCTGCTGTAAACGCGGGTATCTCTGTATCTCGTGTTGGTGGTTCTGCGCAAACTAAGATCATCAAAAAATTGTCTGGTGGTATCCGTACCGCTTTGGCGCAATACCGTGAATTGGCAGCGTTTGCTCAGTTCGCTTCTGATCTTGATGAAGCAACTCGTAAACAGCTTGAACATGGTCAACGTGTAACTGAATTAATGAAGCAAAAACAATATGCTCCATATTCAATTGCTGACCAAGCTGTTTCAATTTATGCATCTAACGAAGGTTATATGACTGACGTTGAAGTGAATAAAATCGTTGCATTTGATGTTGCGCTTGTTTCTTACTTCCGTTCAGAAAACGCTGCGTTAATGCAAAAAATTGACGAGACTGGTGCTTGGGATAAAGAAATCGAAGCTGCATTCAAAGCTGGTATTGAAAGCTTTAAAGCGACTCAAACTTACTAATTTTAGCAATAGCTAAAAGCTAGTAGGCTTGGTTCACGGAATCAACCTTCGGAGGCTTGAAAAAGCCTTCGAATACTAGGTTAAGCGTATGGCAAATTTAAAAGAAATTCGCGCCAAAGTAGCTAGTATCAAGTCGACGCAGAAAATTACGCGTGCGATGCAGATGGTAGCTGCTTCTAAAATGCGTCGTGCGCAAGAGCGCATGGCTCAAGGCCGTCCGTATGCCGAAAATATGCACCGTGTAATTGCTCATTTGGTCCAAGCGAATCCTGAATACAAACACCGTTATATGGTTGAACGTCCGGTAAAACGGGTTGGCTATATCATTGTTTCTTCAGATCGTGGCCTTGCTGGTGGTTTGAACATTAACCTGTTCAAGAAAGTGGTTAAACACGTCCAACAGCAACAAGAGCAGTCAATTGAAGTTCAATTTGCTTTAATTGGTCAAAAAGCGGTTTCGTTTTTTAAAAACTACGGCGGTAAAGTGCTTGGTGCAAACACTCAAGTGGGTGATTCTCCTAGTCTTGAACAGTTATCTGGTTCTGTACAGGTGATGTTGAATGCATTTGATAAAGGCGAGTTAGATCGTATTTATCTAGTGTCTAACGGCTTCGTGAATGCCATGACTCAAAATCAAAAGATTGAGCAACTCGTTCCTTTGGCAGCTGCTGAAGAAGGCGAGAATCTGAACCGTTCATACGGTTGGGATTATCTCTATGAACCAGAAGCTGAAGAGCTATTAAATGGTTTATTGGTTCGCTATATCGAGTCTGTGGTGTATCAGGGTGTGATTGAAAACATCGCATGTGAGCAATCTGCACGTATGGTGGCAATGAAAGCTGCTACCGACAATGCGGGTGACATCATCAAGAGCCTACAACTTATTTATAACAAGCTGCGTCAAGCCGCGATTACTCAGGAAATTTCTGAGATCGTTGGTGGTGCCGCTGCCGTTTAACATTATTTTGAATTGAGGAGACAGCAATGAATAGCGGTCGTATCATTCAGATCATCGGCGCGGTAATCGACGTCGAGTTTGAACGCAACAGCGTTCCTAAGATCTATGACGCTCTCCATGTTGAAGGTACTGAAACTACTTTAGAAGTTCAGCAACAACTTGGTGATGGCGTAGTTCGTACTATTGCAATGGGTTCTACTGAAGGCCTTAAGCGTGGTTTGAACGTAGTTAACACTGGTGCTCCAATCTCTGTACCTGTAGGTACAGCATGTTTGGGTCGTATCATGGACGTTCTTGGTCGCCCAATCGACGAAGCTGGTCCTGTTGCGACAGAAGCACGTTTGCCGATTCACCGCGCAGCACCTTCTTATGCTGAACAAGCGGCTTCTACTGACCTTTTAGAAACTGGTATTAAAGTCATCGACTTACTTTGCCCGTTTGCGAAAGGTGGTAAAGTTGGTCTGTTCGGTGGTGCCGGCGTTGGTAAAACTGTAAACATGATGGAATTGATCAACAACATCGCGAAAGCTCACTCAGGTTTATCTGTGTTTGCTGGTGTTGGTGAACGTACTCGTGAAGGTAATGACTTCTATCACGAAATGAAAGATTCTAACGTTCTAGACAAAGTAGCAATGGTCTACGGTCAGATGAATGAGCCACCAGGAAACCGTTTACGCGTAGCGTTGACTGGTTTGACTATGGCAGAATACTTCCGTGACGAGAAAGACGAAAACGGTAAAGGCCGTGACGTATTGTTGTTCGTTGACAACATTTACCGTTACACATTGGCTGGTACCGAAGTGTCTGCACTTCTAGGTCGTATGCCATCTGCAGTAGGTTACCAACCAACTCTTGCAGAAGAGATGGGTGTTCTTCAAGAACGTATTACATCGACTAAGTCTGGTTCTATTACGTCAATCCAAGCGGTATACGTACCTGCCGATGACTTAACAGATCCATCGCCTGCTACAACGTTTGCTCACTTAGACGCAACTGTTGTATTGAGCCGTGACATCGCATCATCTGGTATTTACCCAGCGATCGATCCACTAGACTCAACTTCACGCCAATTAGATCCGTTAGTTGTTGGTCAAGAGCATTATGAAATTGCACGTTCTGTACAGAACGTATTGCAACGTTATAAAGAGCTTAAAGACATCATCGCGATCTTGGGTATGGACGAGCTTGCTGAAGAAGATAAATTGGTTGTTTACCGTGCGCGTAAAATCCAACGTTTCTTCTCTCAACCGTTCCACGTAGCTGAAGTATTTACTGGCGCGCCTGGTAAATTAGTATCTCTTAAAGAAACGATTCGTGGCTTTAAAGGTCTTCTTGCTGGTGAATACGATCACATTCCAGAACAAGCGTTCTATATGGTTGGTGGTATTGACGAAGTTATTGCTAAAGCCGAGAAACTTTAATTAGCTACTCTAATTTAGGAGATTCTCATGGCGACTATGCAGTGTGATGTTGTAAGTGTAAACGAGTCTTTGTACTCGGGCACTGTAACGATGCTAATTGCAAAAGGTGCTGGCGGTGAGTTGGGTATTATGCCTGGCCATGCTCCGTTGGTAACTTTGCTCAAGCCAGGCGCAATTCGCGTTTTGCTTGAAAATGGTACAGAAGAGTTAATCTATGTATCAGGTGGTGTTCTTGAAGTTCAACCTCACGTGGTTACGATTCTTGCAGATACTGCAGTTCGTGCACACGATTTAGATGAAGCTGCAATTCTTGAAGCGCGTAAACACGCTGAAACATTGCTTGCGAATCAAAAGAGCGAGTTGGATACTGCTGCTGCACTTGCTGTTTTGGCAGAAACTGTTGCTCAGTTAGAAACGATCCGCAAAATCAAAAACCGCGCTCAATAAGAGACGGTTCGAGATTAAAGAAACCACCCGGAAGGGTGGTTTTTTTATGCTATAAATAATTAAAAATAAAAAGGAATATAAGTTGAAAAAGTTTTCAGAATTTAGTCTTTATAGAAAGATGTTTTCTATGTTTTTGCTTATTTTTTCTTATACAGTATTGATAGCAATTTTTTTTATTTTACCCATCTCTGTTGATCGAGGAGCTACTCTAGCTTCCTGTTTAAGTTTTGGGGCAACTTTATATGCTGCTGTGGTTGCATATCTATTACTTGATAATTGGAAAATTCAGCATAGAGAAAACTTAAAAAGTGCCTATTTTCAGAAAACTTTTAATAAATATATAGAGTTAAAAGATGCTATTTATGTGCTTCAAAATATTCATAATTCTTGGATTCAAGATATGGATCGATATCGGTGTCACATTGATGATTGTGAGGATGGTGGACTAATTAAAGGCGTTTACAAGGTCAAAATCCATTTGAAGGAAATAACGAATACATTTGATTATTATGCAATTATTTTTAAAGATAAAACTTATGGCCAGACCATTAAAGAATTTAAAGCCGAACTAGATAAAGTGTTAGATCCAATTTTAGAGCAATATAATGAAAGACAGGGAAATGTTCATCATTCTGAACATTTTTATGATGCTAAAAATTTAAAAGAGCAACTACCAATAATTGTAAATCAATATGATGAAAGTATTTCAGACCTGATGTCTCAGCAGATTGTATTAAATTGATTTATTTAAAAGGAGAAGGGGGAAATAGAAAATTTTTCATTCCCCACAATCTTCACCTTAAAAATTTCATCAAAACTGTTTGAGCTATTTTCCTGAACTAAAATTCTAATTTTTATTGTCTTTTAATAGGGCTGACCTGAGCTAACAACATTCGATTCACTTGTCATTTTACCTCCTAATCAATTGCTTTAATTTTTCAGCTTTAGGAGCATGGGTAGGGGGAAGTATCGTATTTAGATTGATCAGCATATGAAATAGGTCGAGGATTTGTTCAACTACTCATAGCTTTTACCCTCTATACGTAATGTTTTGAACCAAACTGTAAAGCTACATTCACATCAAAAAAATACGTGATAAGTTAATTATTATATATAACACGCAGGAAATTTTATTCATTACGCCTAACGCATAAAGCCTATGCAAATTTTATTTTTGGCAAAGAAGAAGAGAAAAATTATGACGTATCAATCAATTAACCCATTTACCAATCAACAAAATAAAGAATATTCCTCCCACACAGAACAAGATATTCAAAAAGCGCTTGATCAAGCCCAGCAAATTTTAAAGTCAGAATGGTCGCAAAAAACTGATTTAAGAGTCGACGTATTACAGAACATGGCCAGGCTATTAAGAGAGAAAAAGTCTGAACTGGCCAAGCTCATGACTCAGGATATGGGAAAACTGATTGAACAAAGCGAAGGCGAAATTGAATCCTGCGCTCAAATTGCAGAATACTATGCCAAGAAAGCTAAGGAGTTTTTGGCGCCGGTGAACTATCCGACAGATCATGGTGAAGCATGGGTGGAACATCATCCGCTGGGTATTATTATGGCGGTAGAGCCGTGGAATTTCCCGTTTTACCAACTCATGCGTGTCTTCGCACCGAACTGCGCGATTGGTAATCCAGTGTTGGCCAAACATGCCGGAATTGTACCGCAATGTGCTGAAGCGTTTGAAAATTTAGTGTTGGAAGCAGGTGCGCCCAAAGGCGTATGGACGAATTTATTTATTAGCACGGATCAAGTTGCAGATATTATTGCAGACAAACGTGTGCGCGGTGTGGCACTCACCGGTTCAGAAGGTGCAGGTAGTGCGGTGGCGCAGCAAGCAGGTAAATATACTAAGAAGTCGACACTCGAGTTGGGCGGAAATGACGTGTTCATTGTACTGGATGACGCAGACTTAGAAAAAGCGATACAGATTGGTTGTAAAGCGCGGGTCAACAACACGGGGCAAGTTTGTACGGCAGCGAAACGCTTCATTTTGCATAAAGATATTGCTGAACAATTTAAAGTAGGTTTAGTAGATGCATTTAAAGCATTAAAAACCGGTGATCCGATGGATCGTTCAACAACCTTGGGTCCTTTATCCTCTGAAAGTGCATTAAAAAATCTGGTTAAACAGGTTGATAAAGCAGTTCAGCAAGGCGCGACCCTAGTTTTAGGCGGTAAAGCGATTGATCATGACGGTTACTTCTATGAACCTACAATTTTAGAAAATATCAGCCGAGAAAATGAAGCATGGTACGAAGAATTCTTTGGCCCGGTGGCGCAAATTTATGTGGCACAAGATGATGATGAAATCGTGAAGATTGCCAATGATTCAAACTATGGTTTAGGGGGTGCAATTCATTCGCAAAATATTGAGCGTGCGAAGAAATTAGCGTCACGTGTAGAAACGGGTATGTTGTGGATTAACTGGTTAACCGATTCTGCTCCAGAGTTGCCCTTCGGCGGTGTTAAAAACTCAGGCTATGGTCATGAGCTGGCAGATTTAGGTTTTAACGAGTTTGTACAGAAAAAACTGGTGGTTGTTAGACATTAAGGTTGTGTCTTAAAGCGATCTTCGGATCGCTTTTTTAGGTTCCATGGCATTAAATAGGTTTGACCAGAAACTCTCCATTCCCCACAATTTTCACCTTAAAGATTGCCTCAAATCCTTCGTCTAAAGTGGGGTATTCTAATTTTTTATAAGTCGCTCGAACACCCACTTCAGGAATATTGGCTTTGCCCGTTCTGTGGCTATTTCGCTCTAAAGCACTGTTTAAATCTGTTTCAAAGAAATAGCAAATCACTTCAAACCCGGCGGCTTGAGCACGCTCAATATAACGTGCACGATCTGCTTTGCTCGGGTTGGTATTCAATGACACATTTGGCTTGACTGGCTAAGCACGCTTCAAAAATGAGATTTTCACGATGCCGCGTTTTCAGCATATCCAGATTAATTCTCAAGTGGCTATGATGTAAATTCAGTAAATAAAAAGAGGATTTACCCGAAGCCTGAACACCGCTAAAAATAATCAGTTGCATGAAAAATCTGCGATTTATAAAACACAATCTTGATTAAATCATGCAATGACCGAGATGGCGAAAATTAATGTGAATAGCAGGATTTTAAATGCACGATTTTTCGTTATTGTTAAGTCATGATCAATTTGACCTGACCAATTCAATGATGCTGAATTGGTCTGTCGAAATGGTTTTATATATTAGCTTTCCTGATCAGCTTCATTCTGTTCTGCTTCATCCTGACCTTGTGGAATCATCATCCCAGCCAGTTTGATCATTTCCATCTGGATGCTGCCCATCTGTTTCTCAATTTTCTTGAAATCCACCTGACTCAAATCGACATCTCCATTTAACAATGGGGTAGCCAGAACTTGCTGATTGGCTTGCATAATATTTTGACGAATCGAATCAATCTCCTGACTTTTCAGGTTCAAGCCAGTCAATGCCTGATTAAATCCAGTCAGTTCGTGTCGCAGATTTTTCGCAGTCGCTTGTAACTGCTGTTGATCTTTATCATTAATCGCAGTTTGCAACTCACTTTGAGTTTGCTTGAGCTGCTCAACATAATCACCGGCTTTCAGTTGCATATCCGCAACATCACGCACGATATAAAACATGTTGCCACTTTTCAGTTCAGCCTTAGATGTTACTGCTGATTCTTGAGATACCGGTTCAGATATTTCGTTTGATTGTGAAGTTTGGGTTTCTGTTGAATCAGGTGAGTTTGCTTGTTCACAACCAATCAATAACAGACCCGCACTAAACATCACAAAAGGAGAAACCACATTTTGGATGAATTTTTTCATAACCAATTCATATCATTACTTTAATGATGGTTAATATAAGGGTGAAATGTGGAGAAAAAAATGATTGTTGCAAAGCAATAACAAATTTATTTTTTGGCATTAAAAAAGAGTACCGAAGTACTCTTTTAGCACCAAGATTGTTGGAATTAACCGCCAATAATTTTAATAATTTTGTGACTCATGACATTGGTTAACACATAATCGCCATTCACTTTAATCCATTGCTGGTTTTTACCAGGTTTGCTCAATTTTTTAAATTTTTTGTGATCCACTTTATAGCTTTGACCATAGTATTGAGTTGGAACTTTTTGACCGACTCTCCAGTCATGGGACGGATTTACTGCTTTTTTATGAATCGCATGTTGATGCTGTTGAACAGGTGCTTTATGGTGATTTTGAATTTGATGAGATTGACCGTAATGATCTTGTGGGGCAGCCATTGCAGGTGCAGCCACTAAAGCAGTGGAAAATGATAAAACAATTGCTTTCACGAGAATATTCATACTTCACCTTTCATTCATGGCGGTTGGTTTATAGATTCATCCTATACCTAAGCCCTTGATAAATAGTGAACGTGATGTTGTTGAATCATTAAAATAAAGGATGAAGTGTGAAGCAGAGAACATTATTTTTATGGTATTAAATTATTGTTTTCAATTTAAAATAGTAAGCATCTACACAAGGTGTCAATGCTTACTATTATTACCAACTACTTGGCAAGTTCGGCATTTACTGCATCAACAATACGTGCATCATCTGCAGTAATATCCGGTGCAAAACGCGCTACCACTTCACCCTGTTTA
Organism: Acinetobacter sp. SFB; assembly: GCF_001647545.1. Classification (GTDB taxonomy): domain Bacteria; phylum Pseudomonadota; class Gammaproteobacteria; order Pseudomonadales; family Moraxellaceae; genus Acinetobacter. The sequence goes on along the minus strand of NZ_LSZH01000002.1, from coordinate 10,448 downwards.
TTCACCAGGAATTTTTCAAAGTTCCACAGCACTTCCGGTTTTGGATTCGGTGTTAAACCATAATCGACCAGATCTTTCCACCAAGGCCCTTCACCCATACGTTCTGGTATGGCTTGAGTCAAAGTTTGATAAAGCGGGTGCTTGTCTTCACCAGCAACCGAAATTTTAGAAAAAAGCGGGAAATCCACCTGATAATTGAGTGAACAGAATTCTTGAATTTCGTCATCAGAACCTGGTTCTTGTGCCAGGAAGTTATTGGCCGGAAAACCTAAAATCTCAAGTCCTTGATCTTTCTTGTCCTTATACAGTTTTTCTAAACCTTCATATTGTGGCGTTAATCCACATTTAGAGGCCGTGTTTACAATGAGCAGAACTTTACCTTGATATTGGTTCAGTGTCGTTTCGTTGCCTTGAATAGTTTTGACAGGAATGTCATAAACGGAATGGCTCATTCTATTGTCCTTAAATACTTGAGATAATCACTGTTTTGTTTTAACGGTTATTAACGCTATCGACAAGCCTTTATTTTATTTTGATTTGTAGATTAATTTTATTGTAGGATAAAAGAAATAAAAAACAGGCCAATAGACCTGTTTTTTAATATTAAGCTTAGATTAAGCTGCTGTTTTGGCTTTATTTTGCAAAGCCTGGGTTTCAGAGACCAATTCTTTCTGCAATGCAGTGACACGGTTTTGAAGCTCGGTGATTTTCGCCTTATCCTGGGGATTGGCAATACTTGCTTCAGAAAATTCTACACCGACATTATTAGATTCTTTAATTTTTCCTCGTAATGCATCGACTTCTGAACTTTTCAGGTTTAAAGCATCAAGGTCTTGGTTAAAGCGTCCAATATAGGTTTTCATTTCGGCAACAATTGTATTTAAAGCAGCTTTGTCACCTTTTTGTGCAGCTTCATTGGCTTTATTTTGCAAAGCAGAAGCTTCTTTGGTTCGGCTCGTAGAGAGGGTTTCGATCTGGTTTAAATCATTTTTAATATCTGCAGCATTGTTTGTGCTTAAGACAGCAGTTGCGGGCTGAGTACTAGCAGGCGTAGATACCGCTGAACTACTCGTCGCTGACGATGCAGGTGCTTCATTATTTGGTTTTTTATCACATGCTGTTAATGCCAAAGCGGCAAAACACAGTGAAGCTAATAATCGTTTTTTCATAATGCATCCTCACAGGTTTACATCACTAAACCTGATTCTATTCATTCAAATTTAAAAAATACTGCACATACTGGGTGGAGTCCAACTGTTAAAGTCGCATATCTGACTGGCTGCTGACTATGGTGTTTTTGTTGGTAAGCTGCTGCAAATTGCAAAAAGAGTTACTTATTTAATAACATGGAAATTTAGATATCACGTAATTGTGCAGGGGTTTGTTCGGTATAACGCTTAAAGAATTCAATAAAACTGGAACTGTGCTGATAGCCCAATTCATAGGCCAGTTTTTTTACTGTTTTGCCTTGGCGAATCTGGGTGATGGCATATAAGATTTTGGCCCGATTGCGCCATTCCGATAAACTCAACTGCAATTCCTGCTGGCTTAAACGCAGTAAATGTCGTTCGCTGATGGATGAGTCGCTAACAAGTTGCTGCAAGCTTTTGTGAAATAGCGCTGGACTGGCCAATTGCTGTAATAGGGGCTGAAGCAAAACATGATTGGTTTGTGGTAAATAATGCTCATACGCTGGTGCAGTTTTCAGCTGATCGAATAACACCTGTAATAAGTGCGAATAATGTGGGGTCACTATGCCTTGCTGTTTTTGCTTCAGGATTTCATGCACCAGATGCCGAAGAAAGGGGCGTATGCTTAAAGTCTTGGTACAAGATGCAAAATGCTCACATAGCGAAGGATGGATGCGGATACAGACATAGTGGGTGATTTGTTCATCCAGTGCGATAGAGGTATGCGCTGTTTGGGGTGGCAACCAGAGGCCATAATTCGGTGGCGACAGATAAATTTGTCCCTCTATTTCATATTCCAAAATACCGTTCAAGCTGAAATTAAAATCGCCCCATACCGAACTGTGTGGCGCAACAATTTCATCCTTTTGATAAAAGAAATCATCTACTTCTATATAGCGCTCAATATGTTCCAGCATGTCTATATCCTTGTTCTAGGTTCTTCTATATTCCTACATCCATTTCATAAAAAGAATGAATTTTAATTGCACAGCAGTGAAACGATCTAGATGTGTCTGTAGCTCAATATTGATGTCTGAAATCCGATATTCTAATTATTTCAGACTTCGGTGAAAATGGATAATAAATATTCTAGTGTGAGGAAAGGGGATGACACTGCAAAGCAAACCACTCTGGTGGGCACTCGCTTTGCCATTGCTGGCGGTTTTAATCTGGTCCATGAATATCACCGTGACACGCTATGTGGCAGATTATATCTCTCCAGTGAGCATCAGTTTCTATCGCTGGCTAGTGGCGTTTCTGGTATTAACCCCCTTTATGCTGAATAAGGTCTGGCATGAACGTCAACTGGTTGTTAAACACTGGAAACAGCTCGCCGTATTGGGCGCCTTTGGCATGGTGTTGTATCAAGGGCTGGGCTATACCGCAGCACATTATACGACGGCAACCAATATGGGCATTATCAATGCCTTCATTCCCGTGTTTACCATTTTTGTTTCCATGTTCATGCTCAAGGAGATTCCTAACCGTTTTGCTGTGGTGGGTAGTATTTTATCTTTTGCCGGTTTGCTCTATGTGATGGCGCAGGGGAGTCTGCTTAATTTGATACAGTCAGGCGGCCATCTGGGCGATGCCATGATGGTACTGGCGGTATTTTTCTATGCTTTTTATGGTGTATTTCTTAAAAAGTGGCAACTGCAAATTCCATTGATGATTAGTTTGTATGTGCAGATCGCTTTTGCCCTGCTTTACCATTTACCCTTTGTTTTATATTTAGGACTCGATGCCATTGATCAGCATAATGTCGGTAGTGTGTTGTATGCCGGTATTTTTCCATCCTTGATTGCACCCTTAGTCTGGATGCTGGCAGTACAAATGATTGGGCCGAACCGGACCAGTATTTTTATGAACTTAATGCCGGTCTGCACCGCAATTATTGCCTATGTGTGGTTAGCAGAAGCTTGGACGATTTATCACAGTATTGGGGGAGTCATTATTTTACTGGGAATTTTATTGGCCCAGAAGAAAGTACCCGCAGTAGCAGCAGAAAAATTGAATGCTTAAGTGAAAAATAGATGAAAAAACCAACAAACACATTTATTTTTTTACTTGTTATTTAATGGAAGTGGGAAAGGCCTAAGCATTTTGCCAATAGATTGAAACGATTTTTTTTAAAAAAGATGATTAAAAAATAGTGAGATAATTTAAATTTTTAAGAAAATATGCTAAATGTCTCATAGTTTTTAAGTGTTTTATGAGATAAATAATCTATTTGTATAATAAAACAATTTATTAGATAATATTTATATAGTGAATGTTTAAGTGATTATTAACAAATTTAAACTTTTGCAACCAGATTCACAGACCCTCTGGATGTGATTTATGCACATCCTTTTTTATGCTCAGCCGTCCCTATATGGTTGAGCTTTTTTTTGCCTGAAAATTGCTATGATTCTACTAAAAAAATGATCCGCATTAAGCGCGAATCACTTCACCTGTTTCAGCATCAATAATACGGCTCGGTTCTTGGCTGAGACCCAAATCACCATTCAAATAATTGATCTGAGTTGAAAAATATTGATTGGCTTCTTGCAGTGAGTGGGCAGGTTTGCCACCGGCAGGATTGGCACTGGTCGATACAATAAAACCATTAAACGCATTGCATAGCGCCACGCATAAAGGATGGGTGGTGACACGTACCGCCACTTTAGGATGGTTGCCCTTAATCCAGTGGGGAATATGGTCACCTGCAGGCAATAACCAGGTGCTTGCTCGTTCAGTGGGAGAACGATGACTCCAAGAATCAATCACTTTTTGATGCATTTCTGCAGTGAGGGATTCTAATAGAGGCTCAACTTGCGCGATCTGTGCGGCCAATAAAATCACCCCTTTTTCAATCGGGCGTTGCTTTAAGCGTAGAATTTCCAAGAAAGCCTGTTCATTAAAGGGATCACAGCCTAAGCCCCAAACTGCCTCTGTGGGATATGCTAAAACCTGTCCTTGTTTTAAACATTCAGCAGCTTCGGCAACAGAGGTGGTAATCATTGAATTTTATCCCTTCAAATACATTTAAAGGCTTATTGTGAACTTTATTTGCTTGGACGACAACGTAGATACAGGCCCGCCTGTTGCATACATAATCCAAGTAATTCTAATTCCATCAGTTGACTGGTCACTGTGCCGATATCTGATTGCAGCTTAGCGACAATGTTATCTATGTTTTGCCCGACCCAATCCAGCTGGTTATACAGGTGAGTTAGGTGGGGCGATAATGCAGTGGGTGCTTCGTTGGGTGCTTGAAGGCTATTTGAATTTTTTACCTGTTCAATCTGTTGTTGATTTTGCCATTGCGTGGGCAGTGCCAAATCTTCAATCACCTGCTCCGGATGGTCGACCAAAATAGCCCCTTCACGAATCAGTTGATGGCAGCCTTGATGATGCTCACTATAGATATGACCTGGAATAGCAAAGATCAATTTGCCTTGTTCGGCTGCCCATTTTGCCGTAATTAAAGAACCACTTTTCAGTGCGGCTTCTGCAACGATAACACCCAGACTTAAACCGCTCACCAGGCGATTGCGCCGTGGAAAATGCTGTTGTAAAGGCGGTGTTCCGGGTAAAAATTCAGTCACCACTGTACCTGACTGGGCAATAATCTGTTGTCGCAGTTGCTGATGTTGGGTCGGGTAGGTCTGGTCTAATCCTGTGCCCATGACAGCAATGGTTCGACTGTGGCGTAAAGCACCTTGATGTGCGGCTTCATCAATCCCTTCAGCTAAACCACTAATAATGTAAAAACCTTGATCACTTAAATAATAGGCAAAATCATAAGCCACCTGTCGTCCGTGGCTACTCGGTTTTCGACTGCCAACGATGGCAACTTGCGGTTGCAACAAGGCTTGAGCATCACCTTGACCAAACAGAATGGGCGGTTTTTCAGCATAGGGTAGTAGTTGGGTGGGATAGTCAGGATGGTCGAAAGTCAGAATGAAGTCGCTATGTTTTTGAATCAGAGCAACACAACGCTGAAATTGCAGCTGTGCTTCAGGAAGATGAAAATCTTGCAGACGCTGAATATGGTTTTTGTGAATGCCCAGCTTTTTCCATGTTTCAATTTGATCAGGCTGTGTTGCCTCAGCCAGATGGGTATAGTGTTTACTGATTTTATAAAAGCTGGTCAGCGAGTGGTGGACCAGAAACCATAAACGAATATAGTCCAGCTGCACGGAGCTTAATGAATTGAGCATAACGAGACCTTTAATGATGTCTTCTTTTTATTGTTTAAAAATAAAATGAGGCTGAATCTCAGCCTCATTTCTAGATTTTGATTTAATGATTAGTCATCCATAAGCGGCGGCTGAATGCCAGCACCGACTTTAATCGGTAATTCGCTATCAAGCACATAGGCATAGCTTAAGTTTTCGAAGCTTTTGAATACCATAATATTACCAATACGCTGTCCAGGTAATTGAACACGTTCTTTGGTTTTTGGATCGGTAACGATTTCACCTTTTTGGTTAACAGTCAGCACGTGTCCAACTTGAACTCCTTGCAAACTACCACGGTCAATCGTCACTACACTGTGTTTTGCTGCAGTACCGATTGATCCCATCACGCGAACAATTTGGCCCCCTGCAACCACATCTTCTGCATTGGTTGGGTAGAACAAGGTTGGCAGCATTGGATCATATTCAGGCAGAACGCGATCACCACGACGAACTTCAGCATTATAAGTATCTGTCAGTTCAAGGGTGGTAATGTCATTTTCACCGCGAACTGCAACACCTGAGGCGACTTGAATTAACTCAAGACCAGCATTGTATTTTTTACCTTTGGCATCGGTAAACATATACGGTTCGCCTTCACGGTAAACGGCATAGCGTTGTCCCACTTCCAGCCCATTGCCGCGTGCATAAACAGTTTGACCTTTGGCAGCCATTACACGTTGATCGGCTGTACCTAAAATGTATGGCGTACCTTGAATCGATTCAGGTGCCACAATGGTGCTGCGTTCTAACCAGTGTTGAATGTATTCCAGTGGAATTACGGGAATAGCGTTATTTAAAGACTCGATGCGGACTTGAGGTTGTAGCTTGGTGCTGCCACCGGTATAGCGACGGATAATCCCTTCACAGCCATCACCTTCATCTTTACCGATGATTGGTTTGCCGTTATAGGTACACATCAGCAGACGATCGCCCGGGAAAATCCAGTGCGGATTTTTCACATGTTTGTTGCTTGCCCAGATTTCAGGCCAACGTACCGGATTTTTCAAAAATCTTTTGGAAATATCCCATAAAGTATCACCTTTTTTCACCACATAAACTTGTGGTGCTCCGGCTTTTAAGGCAGGTGGATTGACATTGCGGGCAGGGGCGGCTTCAGCAAGGCTGACCATCCCGATTCCAACACTTACACATACGGCAAGTGCCAATAATTGTTTTTTAAACCCCAAGGCACTAAAATTTGGTGCGCCCTTGAAAACCTTTTTCATTATCATAATTCCTAAAATTATGTATGTAGTTGCGTTATAATAACGATATTACACACATTTTTTTGATGAAGCATTCCTTCATTTTGTTTTTTGATCAATGGCATAAGTGAGGACACCGTATGGCCTTATTACCTGTTTTAAGTTTCCCGGATCCCCGTCTTCGTACCATTGCTAAACCAGTCGAAGAAGTCACTGATGAAATTCGTCAGCTTGTAGCAGATATGTTTGAAACCATGTACGAAGCACCCGGTATCGGTCTGGCAGCAACACAGGTTGATCATCATATTCAGCTGATTGTCATGGATTTATCTGAACATAAAGATCAACCCATGGTATTTATTAACCCCAAAGTCACACCGTTAACTGAAGAAACTCAGCCCTATGAAGAAGGCTGCCTGTCAGTCCCTCAAATATACGATAAAGTTGAGCGTCCGTCACGTGTAAAAATCGAGGCAATTAACCTTGAAGGTCAATCATTTGAGATAGAAGCAGACGAACTTCTCGCTGTTTGTATTCAACATGAAATGGATCACTTAAATGGCAAGTTATTTGTTGATTATTTATCGCCATTAAAGCGTCAACGGGCACGTGAAAAAGTCGAAAAAACTGTTCGTCAACGTCAAAAAGACAAAGTTACCGTCAAACGTTAAGCCCAACGATGTAGATAAAATAAAAATTTACAAGTCCAATTTCGATTGGGCTTTGTTATACTTGGGTTAGACAAATTTTAGGGTTTGCTGGTGCTTCTGCGTAGTGGTCTACTGTTCGCTTGTATGGCCGTATTTTTACAGATTGCTGTTTTTTTACAGCCTTTGCTGCCGGAGCAATATCAGATTGCGCCGGTCTGTGAAACCATTACGCGTGCATTATTACTCAGCCCTAGTTCTATTCATTCTTCTGCTTCTGAACATTCCCATCATCAAGTCAATCATGACACTCAACAGCATGATTCGCATGCCGGGCATGATCATGATGCCAGCCATCAGTGTCAGTACTGTACCGTCTACGGTAATTTGGTTTTACCGCCAGAATTGGATGTGAAAGAAGTTTTAGATCGTATTCAAATTCGTTTATTGGCATTCCAAAAGACCTTTAGTCATGTCTGGTTTGTTTTACAACGACTCTTTCTGCTGCCGCAAGGGCGTGCTCCACCACTATTTGCATAATTCAACCATTTGGAATGTCTGGGTCTTGAATGACTCCAGCCCAGTTGTATTTATGTATTAGTGAGATTTAAAAATGGCTCAGCCTAAATTTTATTTACAGCCTCTTGCGGCTGCAATTTGTATGGCTTGTTATTCAGCTTCGGTATTTGCCGAGCAACAAAATACCATCGTTCAAACTTTAGCGCCGATTGTGGCAACGGCCCATTCAGGCAATGATGCCAATGGTTTGATTGTGCGTGCCGATCCGAAACAGCCTATCCAGCCGATTCCAGCCAGCGATGGTGCTGATTATCTGCAAAGCATCATGGGATTTAGTTCTATCAAAAATGGTGGCACCAATGGTGATGTCACTTTCCGTGGCATGTTTGGTTCGCGGATTAAAATTTTAGCGGATGGCACAGAAAATCTAGGTGCCTGCCCAAACCGTATGGATGCGCCAACTTCCTATATTTCACCAGAAAGCTATGACCGTATTTCGGTGATTAAAGGTCCGCAAACGGTTCAATATGCCAATACCGGTTCGGCTGCAACCGTCATTTTTGAGCGCGAAGCGGAAAAACTGAATCACGATAAGCCTTACCGAGGTCAAGCCAGTGTGCTGATGGGTTCATATGGTCGTCTGGATCATAATATTGAAGCGGCAGTTGGAGATGAGAAAAAATATATTCGTTTAAATGCCAACCGCTCTGTTTCAGATAGCTATAAAGATGGGGATGGCAAAACCGTTCCTTCAGATTGGCAACGCTGGAATGCTGATTTAGCTTTGGGATGGACACCGGATGAAAATACCTGGATCGAACTTACTGGCGGCAAAGCAGATGGCGAAGCGGTCTATGCAGGTCGTGAAATGGATGGCACGCAGTTTGCCCGTGAAAGCCTCGGTTTAAGGTTTGAAAAGAAAAATGTTACCGACGTCATCAAGAAAATTGAAGGGCAAGTAAACTATAGCTATAACGATCATGTAATGGATAATTTCCATTTACGTACGCCACCAATGGTAGAAATGAATCATGGTGGAATGCTGATGGAAATGCCAAACCCATCAGAAATGCAAGTCACGCGCCGTACCTTGAATTCACGTTTAGCGATGACCAGTGAATGGAATAAATGGAATTTGATCACTGGGGTAGATGCTCAGTTTAATAAACATGGTGGCAGTATGTCATCGCCGACAATGCCAACGATGAATGTTCCATTTAGCAGTGATATGCGTTTCCAATCTTATGGTGCTTTTGGTGAACTCAGTTATCAATTGAGTGAACAAAATAAATTGGTGACGGGTGCACGCGTTGATCAAGTCAAAATTGATGCACTTAAATTGAATGATAGTCGTTCTGAAACCTTACCAAGCACATTTATACGTTTAGAAAGCCAGCATCCAGAACATGACGCCAAAACTTATATCGGCCTGGGTTATGTCGAGCGCATGCCAGACTATTGGGAACTGTTCAGTACTGCACATGGTAATCCCGGTACGGTGAATGCCTTTAATGGAATAGATACAGAGAAAACCCTACAGCTTGATTTAGGTTATCAGCATGAGCATGGCGCACTCAGTTCTTGGGTATCAGCTTATGCTGGCTTAATTAATGATTATATTTTAATGAGCTATGACATGCATAGCATGCCGGGCATGATGAGTCATGGCAAAACGGTAGGAGCTAAAAATGTGGATGCGACCATTGCAGGAGCAGAAGCAGGAATTGGCTATCAACTTACCGACCATCTGCAAGCAGATATAAGCGCGATGTATGCTTGGGGTGAAAATACCACCGACAATAAACCTTTACCCCAAATCTCACCTCTTGAAGGGCGTGTCAATCTGCGTTATGTGCAAGATCAATATACTTTAGGTGCATTGTGGCGTGTGGTAGATAGTCAAAATCGTATCAGTCAAGATCAAGGCAATATTGTGGGATATGATTTAGGTGAAAGCAGCGGTTTTGGAACTTTGTCGCTGAATGGCACCTACCATATTCGCGATGGAGTGGATCTTTCTGTAGGCATTGATAATGTGTTGGATAAAACCTATAGCGAGCACTTAAATAAAGCGGGTAGTGCCGGCTTTGGTTTTGCGGCGGATGAGCAATTTAATAATATTGGTCGTAACTACTGGGCGCGTGTCAGTATGAAGTTCTAACTGTTCTAAAGTATTCTAAAAAACCACTGCTAAAAAGTAGTGGTTTTTTAATTTCTGAACTTTGAAACTAATTTTGCCATATTTATATTGAGAATTTATCTGTAGAAATAAGACCAAATAAAACAAGTTTTGTATATATAAAAAGCAAGTTGGCTAAGAATAAAGCAAAAATAGAGTAAGTATTAAGTAATATAAGTCGTGCGATAAATATTTTTATATTTTAAAGTTAATTAAAACAATGCCTTGAGATGAATAAATGTAGGAATGAGTAGCTCGGTTAAATAAAATTAGAAAAAAATTAATATAATTTAGATATATATAACATTGACTTATGTTTTTCTTGGTTTGAAAAATAAACACTCAAAATAATTTCTTAGCCGGAAGTATTGCAACCCCTCTGAAATGCTGTAGAATGCACATCCATCGGCGGTGATGTTGATTAAAACTTGTTGAGAAACAAGGATTTAGCCTAAAGGGTTTAAATCTGGAAGTCTTGAAGA
>NZ_LSZH01000001.1:490443-643301 GCF_001647545.1 Acinetobacter sp. SFB | reverse complement strand
AGCAGATCATCATCGCCACCGGTGAAGGTGCCAAAGCAGCACTGTCTGCCTTTGATTACATTATCCGCTCAGGGCAATAATTAAAAAAGCCAAAGTGGCTATGCAGACTTAGACATAGACACTTTGGCTTTAGTTACCCAAGTTTTTGTTTTACCTTTTATAGGAGCTCAGGGCGCTAACGCTGAGTTCCTTTTTTTTATCAAGACCCTTTCCCTTGTTGTTTTGATTTTTTACATTTTTTGTTTTGTCTTTTTTATTGTTCTTTCCCCAAGGCTATTAAGTTTAATTAAGCAAGTTTTATTCCAACTCCAAAAAAAATTAAGATTTAAATAAATTCAAACCCTTAAACTTCTGCATCAATTGTTGTTGTGTCTCCACATGTTCAGGATGCGGAATAATGCACTCAATTGGACACACGGCTAGACAGGTTTGGTGCTCGTAAAAGCCAACACATTCTGTACAGCGATTCACATCAATTTCATACACCTGGTCACCTTCATAAATCGCTTCATTTGGGCATTCAGGCAAACACATATCGCAGTTGATGCATTTATCAGTAATCAAGAGAGCCATCTGGATACTCAAACAGCTTGGTAAGCTAAAGAAGATGCTGAAATATCTGCTGTTGAGTGCGGCAAGTTGCGAATCAGCAGGGCATAGTTCATATCGACATCGGCAGGGACTGGAATATCCACTACATGACCTGAACCTTTGGCATCTTCAATTAAATTGCCTTTTTTATCCAAGATTTCAGTCAAGGTGAAAGTGATATTGCCTGAAGTGGTCATTAGCTCTAAAGAGTCACCCAGCACAAAGCGGTTTTTGACATCAATCTTGATGTAGTCACCGTTACGCTCTAAAACTTCACCGACAAACTGCTGATGGTCAAAACGGGATGAACCTGTTTCATAGTTCTGATATTCGCTATGCACATGACGACGCAGGAAACCTTCGGTATAACCACGATTTGCCAAGCCTTCCAGTTGAGTCATCAATGCTGGATCAAAAGGTTTTCCTTCAAGCGCATCATCAATGGCTTTACGGTAAATCTGGGCGGTACGGGCACAGTAAAAATAAGATTTGGTACGACCTTCAATTTTTAAAGAGTGAATGCCTATCTTGGTTAAACGGTCTACATGCTGTACTGCGCGCAAGTCTTTGGAATTCATGAAGTAGGTGCCATGTTCGTCTTCTTCCGCGGCAAACATGTCTTCTTCATTGCGTTGTAATAAAACCGGATCGCCAAATTGATGTTGTTCTAGGGCGTGTTGCTCATCGGCATCTTTGCTTTTGCAGCAGGACGCAGCTTTGAATGAGTCTTCCATATTTTGAACAGGAATGACATCTCCAGTTTCATCTTCCGCTGCTTCGTGAATTTTATAATCCCAGCGACAGGCATTGGTGCACGCACCCTGATTGGCATCACGTTTGTTCATATAGCCTGAAAGCAGGCAACGACCGGAATAAGCCATACATAATGCACCATGCACGAAAACTTCAATTTCCATGTCAGGAACATGATTTTTAATTTCTTCAATTTCATCGATTGAAAGTTCACGTGACAAAATGACACGTGTTAGTCCCATGTTTTTCCAGAACTTTACCGTTGCCCAGTTGACTGCATTGGCTTGAACAGAAAGATGCACTGGAACATCGGGAAAATGCTCACGTACCATCATGATCAGACCAGGGTCGGACATAATCAGTGCATCTGGATTCATGGCAACCACAGGTTCCAAGTCACGAATGAAGTTTTTCAACTTGGAGTTATGCGGTTGTATGTTGACTACGACATAGAATTTTTTGCCTAAAGCATGCGCTTCGGCGATGCCAATTTTCAGGTTGTCATGATCAAAAGCATTGTTACGTACACGCAAACTGTAACGCGGCTGTCCTGCATAGACCGCATCGGCACCATAGGCAAAAGCATAGCGCATATTTTTCAGTGAGCCGGCAGGAGAGAGAAGTTCGGTTACGTGTGAAATGGTCATGTCGTTAAAGGCATAAAAAAACTATGGCTTTATTGTAGGGATCTAAAAAAATGATTCAACCTAGTAAAAAACTCGGAATTATCGGATATTTCATCGTAATGTCATCAAATTTTCATTAATATATATGAAAATACGTATATGCATATATCTTATGGATTCAGTCAATTTTTTTAAATGTCTTGCTGATCAAACGCGCCTAGACATTCTCATGCTGATTGTAAAGCAGGGCGAACGATGTGTCTGTGATTTAACCGCGACTTTGGACTTAAGCCAACCCAAGATTTCACGGCATTTGGCGCTGTTACGTGTCAATGGAGTTTTGCAAGATCGGCGTCAAGGGCAGTGGATTTATTACAGCCTGGCAGCAGATTTACCGCAGTGGTGTCTGGATGTTTTAAACAGCGTTTCTTCACAAAATGACCGTTTTAATGCTGTGAATTTATCTGCCTGCGAATCTTTAAATTGTTGTGAATAAGTGATTGGAATAATAATGAATTTTCTTTTTTTATGTACCGGAAATAGCTGCCGTAGCATTTTGTCGGAAGCACTTTTTAATGCCCGTGCACCGCAAGGCTTTAGTGCCTGTAGCGCCGGCAGTAAACCCAGCGGAACAGTTCATCCTTTAACATTGAGAACCTTACAGAGTTTGGGAATTTCGACGCAAGCTTTATCCAGTAAAACCATGCAGGATTGTGAACAGTTTAATCCGCAAGTGGTCATTACCGTGTGCGGTTCAGCAGCTGCAGAACCTTGTCCTTTGTATCTGGGTAAAGCCATTAAAGCGCATTGGGGACTGGAAGATCCATCGCATTTAGAGGTTGCTGAAGATGAAAAAATGCAGGCATTTATGCAAACCGTGGAGCATATTAACCGTCGCCTTGATGCTTTTTTTGCCTTGGATTTAGCCCATTTATCTGTTGAAGAATTAAGTAAAGAAATCGAAAAAATTTCTGAAATTGCCTAATTGAGAAGGTTATGACTGCTAGAAAATTGTCTTTTCTTGATCGAAATCTAACTTTGTGGATTTTTATTGCCATGGCTTTAGGCGTTGCTATTGGTGTGTATTTGCCACAAGCATCGTCTGCTTTAAATCAAATGAGCGTGGGGTCGGTGAATTTACCCATCGCATTCGGTCTGATTTTAATGATGTATCCACCACTGGCCAAAGTGGATTATGCCGCTTTACCGCAAGTCTTTCAGGATAAACGTACCCTAATTTTATCTCTGGTGCAAAACTGGCTGATTGCACCCTGTCTGATGTTTGGTCTTGCAATTATTTTCCTGCAAAATTATCCGGAATATATGACCAGTCTGATTTTAATTGGCTTGGCGCGTTGCATTGCCATGGTTTTAGTCTGGAACAATCTGGCGTGTGGCGATAACCAATATGTCGCGGCATTGGTGGCATTTAACAGTATTTTCCAAATTCTGTTTTTTAGTACTTATGCATGGCTGTTTTTAAGTTACTTGCCGCCTTACTTTGGTGTGGCCGGACAAGTGATTGATGTCAGTTTCTGGACCATTAGTCAGGCGGTGCTGATCTATTTGGGCATTCCATTTTTGTTGGGCTTTTTAACTCGATTATTTCTGGTTAAAGCAAAAGGTTTGCTGTGGTATCAAACTCAATTTATTCCCAAGATTAGTCCACTCAGCTTGATTGCACTGCTGTTTACGATTTTGGCGATGTTTAGTCTGAAAGGTGCAGATGTCGTTGGCTTGCCCATGGATATTTTGCGTATTGCGATTCCATTGACCATTTACTTTGTGCTGATGTTCTTTATCAGTTTCTTTATGAGTAAATGGATGGGAAATGACTATCCACGTACCACGGCCATTTCCTTTACCGCAGCAGGGAATAACTTTGAACTGGCTTTAGCCGTTGCCATTGCTACATTCGGTTTGGCTTCGCCTGTGGCATTTACCACCATTATTGGTCCATTGGTGGAAGTCCCTGTATTGATTGCTTTAGTCAGCGTATCACTTTGGCTGCGTAAAAAGTTTTATCTCAATGAGACCCATATTGCTGATTAATCAGCAAGGAATGAAAGAAATTATTGTTTAAGTCTTCTTTATCCTTTCTAACAAGAGTGGGGGATTAAGAAGAATGTTCATAGAATAAATGTGAGCTTAAAATGTCATTACCGAATATTGATTTAGACTTACTGCCGACACCTAACTTAGATCAGGTTCAGGCAAAGGAATTGTCCCATCCAGCGCGTATCTTATTGCTTTATGGTTCAAACCGGGAGCGATCTTATAGTCGCCTGGCGGTGCTGGAAGCTGGACGCATTCTTGAGCATTTCGGCGCAGAAGTACGAATTTTCCATCCTAAAGGTTTACCTTTACCCGAAGATGCCGAAACATCGCATGCTAAAGTTCAGGAATTGCATGCCTTGCTGGCGTGGGCTGAAGGCATGGTGTGGTGTTCTCCGGAACGGCACGGTTCGATGAGTTCGATTTTGAAAGCGCAAATTGACTGGATTCCATTGGCAGCAGGATCCATTCGTGCCACCCAAGGTAAAACTTTGGCTTTGATGCAGGTCTGTGGTGGATCGCAATCATTCAACGTTTTAAATCAAATGCGGGTTTTGGGTCGCTGGATGCGGATGATCACCATTCCAAATCAATCGTCCATTGCTAAAGTATTTATGGAGTTTGATGAGGATGGGCGAATGAAAGCATCCAGTTATTACGACCGCATTGTCGATGTGATGGAAGAGTTGTATAAATTCAC
Organism: Acinetobacter sp. SFB; assembly: GCF_001647545.1. Taxonomy (GTDB): domain Bacteria; phylum Pseudomonadota; class Gammaproteobacteria; order Pseudomonadales; family Moraxellaceae; genus Acinetobacter. The sequence continues at coordinate 638,576 of NZ_LSZH01000001.1, read as the reverse complement.
CTTGTTGACGCGTGGACAGGTAGCGTACTTAACCGATCGTTATTCAGAACGTAAAGAATCTGCGGCTGAACTTTCAAAACGGGTTAATCAGCAGTCTATTTAATTCATTCAGCAGATTCCAGCTGCTTTAAAATCTGACAATGATCAATGGTAGTTTGAGTCGAGCAGGATTGCCTGAGTTGTTGCAGTTGCAGCTGGAACTTTTCCAATTCGGAAATTTTGCGCTCAATATGGGTTAAATGTTCATCAATGACGTTATTCACTGCACAAATGGTGTCCAGCTTAAAACGTGCTGGAATAATGTTTTTAAAACGTGTTGGGTCAACGGCATAGGTAATTAAAGCGAAGTGCTTCAATTTACAAACAAAATTGAGACCTTTGGTTCTGAACGTGGATTGAAATAATCTTGAAATACTTGCAATAAGTAAATAAAAAACCGAGCGATGTCGCCCGGTTTTTTATTCGGTGTTATTAGAAATAACACGTCATCTTATTTTTCAACAAATGCACGTTCAATTACGTAGTCGCCAAGAACACCCATCTTAGGAGATTCTTTTAGACCATGCTGATCAAGCAACGCAACTACATCATCTAGAAATGCCGGGCTACCACACAACATTGCGCGGTCCGTTTCCGGGTTGAAACGTGGTAAACCAATTTTCTCAAACAGTTGACCAGATTCAATGGCCGTGGTGACACGACCTTGAGTGTGGAATTCTTCACGAGTAACGGTTGGGTAGTACACCAGTTTGTCTTTAATACCCAACTCTTCAAAAAATTCGTGATTTGGAAGTTCATTTAGAATCAAGTCTTGGTAGGCCAATTCAGAGATAAAGCGGGTACCGTGAACCACAATTACTTTTTCAAAGCGTTCATAGGTTTCCGGGTCACGAATTGTCGACAAGAATGGTGCAAGACCTGTACCTGAAGAAAGAAGGTACAGGTTTTTACCTGGGTTTAAGTCGTCAAGAACCAAAGTTCCGGTCGGTTTACGTGATACTAAAATATCATCGCCCACTTTTACTTTTTGTAAAATAGAAGTTAAAGGACCATCTGGCACTTTAATAGAGAAAAACTCTAACTCTTCTTCATAGTTAGCGCTAGCAATAGAATAAGCACGCATTAAAGGCTTACCGTTTACTTCCAGTCCAATCATCACAAATTGACCATTTTTAAAACGCAGCGCAGTGTCGCGAGTGGTCTTAAAACTGAATAATGTGTCATTCCAGTGGTGTACGTGAGTAATCTTTTCGACGTTGAAAGCAGCCATTAAAGGTCTCAATAAATTATCAAATTAGAACAGCTTACTATTCTAATCTAAAAACATTCTCGATAAACTGAATATATTGAATTGACCTTATCAGAAAAAGTGATTATGACTGAGATTAAAGTGCCAATAATCGGGTATATGAATTCCCCCTATCTTGAAAAATTTGGTATCCCCAGACAACCAAATTTGGTTCAGGTCGAATCGTATATCGAAATGCTGGAACCTTATAATGATTTACTGGCATTTGAAGGGATCAATGAATTTAGTCACCTGTGGCTGATCTGGCAGTTTCATGACAATAAGAATCAACAAGCTAAGGCAAAATTTCGACCGCAAGTCCGTCCACCGCGTTTAGGTGGCAATAAGAAAATAGGGGTATTTGCCACACGCAGCATGTACCGTCCTGCACCCATGGGATTGTCCGTCGTGCAACTGAAAGAAGTGAAAAAAGTCGGTAGGTCGGTTCGCCTATATGTCACAGGAAGTGACTTATTGAATGGCACTCCCATTATCGATATCAAGCCTTATATCCAGTATTCCGATGCCGTGATGGATGCAAAAAGTGGTTATGCACAGGATCAGCCTGAACGAATGACAGTGATTTGGACAGAAAGTGCAGAGCAGAAAAAGCAAAATTTAATCAAATGTCAAAACTTGGACAGCCGAATTGTGAATGAATTGGAACAGGTTCTAGTGCTTGATCCAAGACCTGCTTATCAGGATGATGCAGAGCGGATTTATAAAATGAATTTTGCCCATTTTGATGTCAGTTTTAGGGTCGGAGTGGCTTGCATTACTGTGACAGAAATTATTCAACTTTCAGCTTAGTGCTGCACCAGCCACCAAAGTATCCCAATTAAAACGGTCATATGTAGAATCTGTACAGGGGTAAAATAAAGTGCAAATTTTAATCCACCGCTGATAGCGGCATTAATGGATTTAGAAATCGCATGTGCGCCTAAACCTAACATCATTGCATACACTAAACTGGTGCTTGTGGGTACACCTTGAATCACTACAGCGGCTGCAGCGGCATGAATTTCAAACAGTGAAGCCAAGAGTGTACCTGCAATTAAACCGGAATCACCGAGTAAAAGCTCTAAGCCATACACGCCAGCCTGAATAATGGTTAAAGTCACTGCAATGATGGCGGCTTCTTTTAAACTGAACATAGGACTATCTGCGGGTTCTTTTTCTTCGACAGGTTCTGCTTTACGTAAAAGCCAGTAAGCACAAAGCGCCAAAATAAGAATGGCAATGAGCGATGGAAATACCAACAGTTTTAACCAGGCTAAAGAGACGCCTCCTACAACAATCAATAACAACACTAATGTTGAAATACAGGACATCAGTGCTGCACCGGCATTCGATCGTGCATCGACCCCTTCATTACGTACTTGCATACCTAAATGCGCAATCGTTGCGGTACTGGATACAAACCCCGAAGCGATTGAAGAAAGAATGAGTGCTCTTTTTTTTGAAAGTAAGCGTTTAGCAATATGTGCCACTGCCTGAACCACAAGAATCAGGGTAAGCAGTTTTAAAATAATATGCGGGTTAAGAACTGCACCCCATAAAGGGGTATTGGGCGTGAGCGGTAGAGCAATTAAAATCAGTGCCAGTAAAAATAAACCATCTTTAAATTCTGCTTCGGTAATCCATTTGCCTGCAAACCCATGAATCGAATGCTTCATCATTAAAATAACAGTCAGTATTACCGATAAACTTGCTGCAAGTGTGACATTCAAAATACACAGTGCCCCAATGAAATAAGTCATTACGAAAGCCAGTTCAGTGGTCACTCCCGGGTCTTTTAACTGGTTTTTTAATGAAAAAATGCCTATTCCTCCCACAATAATCGCGCCTATGAGGCCAAAAACAGACCCAAAGCTAAAGCATAAGGCACCGAGTAATGCACAGATCACAAAGGAACGAACCCCGGCGAAACTATGCTGATTTTCACGTTGCTTGCTGCGTTCACGTTCTAAACCAATCAGCAAACCACAACCTAAAGCTGCTGCCATAATCATCAGCAGTTCTTGAAATGATGTGCTTTGCAGTGACTGATCGAGCATATTATTCAAAGGGTTCATCCAATCGCTTGAGTAGGAAAAGGAGTGCTGCATAATTCAGCAGGAATTTAGCATTATTGGCTATAAATGAATGAAAGTAAAAGTATTATAATTGCCAAAAAAATTATAGTTTTCATTTGAGTGACCTACACGTTGGCTTGGCTTTAAAAAAATCTTAAGGAAATTTTTTTTCTAAAACTGATATAAGTCAGATGAAATTTAGTTTGCTATAGTGTGGGTAGGTTTTGGGGCGTATAACAATGAATTTTAATTTTGAAATGGACACGGCTTGGTGTCTGGAACAACTACAAAAAGATGGACGTATTACCGAGCGTAACAAGCTACTGATACAAACCACACACCGTCAACGTGAACAATTGAAATGGCATCCGTTGCAGTGGATTGCACATTTTAATCTGGTCGATCTGTCCCATCCGCAATCTACCTTAACCCTAAACCGTTTGTGTCAGTGGATTGCAGAAAAAGCCAATATTCCTTTTTATATTATTGATCCCTTAAAAGCTGATGTCGGTGCTTTAACCAATATCATGTCGCAAGAATTTGCCGTGCGGAATAAAATTTTGGCGGTAGAAATTCAGCCAGACAAAGTCCTGATTGCAACAGATCAGCCTTTTAAAACGGAATGGGTGGCCAATCTTGAACATACGATTGCACCGAAAAAAATTCAGCGTGTGCTGTTAAGCCCAGATCAATTACAGCGTTATCTGGTCGAATATTATCAAGTCAGCCGTGCAGTTAATTCATCACAAAAATCCAGTGCTTATGACCGCGATAACAAAGGCGTAGAAGCGCTTTTACAACTGGGCGATACGCAAAACCCTGATGCCAATGACCAGCATATTGTAAAACTTGTGGATTGGGTGTTGCAGTTCGCTTTTGAGCAAGGCGCCAGTGATATCCATATGGAACCGCGTAAAGACGCAGGTAAGGTGCGTTTCCGAATTGATGGAGTGTTGCATACCATTTATAAAATGCCGGCCAATACCCTGACTGCGGTGATTTCACGGATTAAAATTTTGGGTCGCATGAATGTTGCGGAAAAACGCAAACCGCAAGATGGCCGTTTAAAAACCCGTACGCCCAAAGGACAGGAAACCGAGCTGCGTCTATCGACTTTGCCGACTGCGTTTGGTGAAAAACTGGTGATGCGTATTTTTGACCCGGAAGTGCTGGTACGCAGTTTTCAGCAACTGGGTTTTGAAGGGGGATTGCTGAATGATTGGAAAGCTTTAACTGCACATAGTCACGGGATTATTCTGGTGACGGGTCCGACAGGCTCAGGAAAAACCACAACGCTATATTCTTCGCTTAAACAGCTGGCGACTGAAGAAGTCAATGTCTGTACCATTGAAGATCCGATCGAGATGCTGGAACCGAGCTTTAACCAGATGCAGGTCAATCAAGGGATTGACTTGGGTTTTGCTGATGGCGTGCGCGCTTTAATGCGTCAGGATCCCGACATTATTATGGTCGGGGAGATTCGTGACCACGATACCGCCAATATGGCGATTCAAGCAGCATTAACCGGTCACTTGGTACTATCCACGCTACATACCAACGATGCGCCGTCAAGTTTGACGCGATTACATGATTTAGGCATACAGCCATTTTTAACGGCCGCGACCATTTTAGGGGTATTGGCACAACGTCTGGTACGAAAGCTTTGCCCACATTGTAAAACAGAAACTTTTATCAATGAGCAAGAATGGAAGCATTTGACCTATGATTTTTCAATAGAGATGCCAAGCTTTGTATTTCAGGCAGTTGGTTGTGAAGAATGTCGTCATACAGGTTATAAAGGGCGTATCGGAATTTATGAGTTTATGCCGTTAAGTTTAGAGACCAAACAACTGATTGGTGCAAATGCCAATCTAAATGAATTACGCCAGCAAGCCAAGAAAGAGGGTGTTGAACCACTGCGTATTGCCGGTGCACGTAAAGTTCTGGATGGATTGACCACTTTGGAAGAAGTTTTACGCGTGGTTCCTTTGAATTAAGAGTTTTATGGAAATGAAGCAATCTTAAGATTCACCTCATCTTGATTTGCTTTAATGGCTTCATCGAAATGATGAACAAAAAGATGAAGATTTCTATGAACATGATTTTAAAAGCAGCTTTAATTAGTGGTTTGGTGGGCACATCTACTTTTGCTTTGGCAAATACTGCCGTGAATCAAGCTGCTATTGCACCACAAACGACAACTACGGTGAAACATGCCTTAACTTTAAAAGATGATACTAAGGTTCAGCTCAAAGGTTATGTGGTGAAAGCAGTCGGGGATGAAAAATATCAATTCCGTGATAACACTGGCACCATTACAGTCGATATCGACGATGAGTTATGGCAGGGGAAACCCGTGAATGCAAAAACACCTGTGACTCTCATCGGTGAAGTCGACATTGATTACAGACCTGCGAAACGTGTTGAAATTGATGTGGATGCAGTTAAGTTCTAAAGTATTGAGCAGTTGAAAATAAAGTGATCAGTGGCTGAAATAGCCTCTTGCCAAGACCATATGAATGATTGATTCATGTGGTTTTTTGACTCTAGCGACTTTTAAAGCATGCTATGTTAAAAGCCAATCATGCCAAATACTTGAGAACAACAGATGCGAATCTTACTGGCAGAAGATGATGCTTCTCAAGCAGAGAGCATTAAAACCTGGTTAGAAATGGATGGTTATAATATTGACTGGGTCGAGCGTGGCGATCATGCCATTTTAGCTATTGAGCAGCATCAGTATGATTGTGTCTTGCTCGATCGTGGGCTACCCAAAGCCACTGGGGATGAGATTTTAAAAGCTTTAAGAGCACAGCAGCAACAAACTCCGGTGATTTTTATTACTGCGCGGGACAGTATTCAGGATCGTGTTGAAGGTCTAGATTTAGGGGCCAATGATTATCTGGTTAAACCCTTTAGTCTGGAAGAACTTTCCGCGCGTGTACGTGCGCAATTACGACAACATCAAGGCAGTGCTGATCAATATTTGCATTATGCAAATCTGGTGTTGGACCCGCAAGCGAAGACTCTGATCCAAGATGGTCAAACCGTCAATTTAACCGCCAAGGAATTTCAGATTTTGCATAAGCTGATGCAAAAGCCTGAACATGTGATGACCCGTGAGCAACTGGAAGAATCACTCTATGCCTGGGGTGATGAAATCGAAAGTAATGCGATAGAAGTGTTTATCTATCAATTGCGTAAAAAGATTGGCAGCCAATATATCAAAACCATTCGCGGTTTGGGCTATCGCATGAGTCAGGATTAATATGTCACAAGCCGTGTCTCTACAAAGCAGCCTGATCAAGACCTCATTATTCAGTTCAATGCTGGCGGGTGTGCTGGCATTGCTGCTGTTTATTGGGATTTCGCTCTATCAGACCATGCAGGTGCAAGATCAGCTCATGAATGAAATTGCAGACATGCTGTTAATCTCTGATGTGACTACGAGTTCAGAACAGCAGGTGGATAAACTTAGCGATGAATTTGATATTCAATATCAACTCAAAGATCAGCAGCAGGTGCTGACCGAATCAAAAGATTTCTATTTAGAGCAACAGCCCTTAAAGCTCAAAAATAATGTATCTGAGGGATATGATTTTATTTGGCAAGAGCAACAGTTATGGCGTATGTACACGGCTGAAGATGCTGAGCTGAATATGTCGGTATTGGTGTTACAACCGCTAGGAGAGCGTTTTAAAGATTTGGCTCAAAATGTGATGGGTTATAGTCTGATATTGGTCTTGCTCTGGTTGACGCAATGGCTGATTTTACATTTTGCAGTGAAGCGTCAATTTAAAGTCATTCATCAATTGTCTAAAAATATTGCTGAAAAAAATGCCGATGATCTCACTCCGATTCAGCAGCAAGTACCCGAGTTACAAGAATTACAGCCGATGGTATGGCAACTAAATCAATTATTACAACGATTAAATCAATCTTTGGTCGCGGAGCAGCGCTTTACTGCAGATGCTTCACATGAATTACGTTCGCCGTTATCTGCCATTCAAATGCGTTTGCAGGTATTAAAACGTAAATATCCAGATTTAAATCATGACTTGGCCAGTATTCAAAATGATGTCAGTCGTGGCACACAAGTGTTAGAAAACCTACTTTTACTTGCTCGTCTTGATCCGGCCAATACCCATCAATTACCTAAAGCTGAAATTGATTTGGGGTTTGTAGTAAACGATGTTGTTCAGGCCTTACAACCCTTTGCTACCGAGAAAAATATTCAAATTCAGACTCAGTTTTCGCCTGATCTTCCTATTTTGGCGAATGAAAAACTCATTTTTAGCTGTATTCGAAACCTGATGGATAATGCCATTCGATATGTCGGGCAAAATGGTCATGTATTTATTAATGTGCAACAGCAGCATCAAAAGCTAACGATGACGATTGAGGATGATGGGCAGGGTGTGACGGAAGAAGTCTTGCAACGCTTGGGCGAACGCTTTTATCGTGCTTTAGGTACTAAAACTCAGGGTTCAGGTTTAGGCCTTTCGATTTGTCAGAAAATTATTGAATTGCATGCAGCTGAAATGCATTTTTCTCAATCCAGTTATGGTGGATTAAAAGTTGAGCTGCAATTTCCGCTGAATGTTCAGCGCTAAAAAGCAGTATGCGTATGTACATACTGCTTGTTTCCACGAATATTATTAACTGGTTTGTTATTCTTTTATTTGGTTAGAATCAGTCGGTTGTTACGGGTTAAACGCAAACGGTATTCTTCTCCGGCATGCATAATTCGAATTTCTCGGCCCAAGGAAAATAAGTTATTCGAGTACAGCATAGGTAGTGAGTGTGCTACATCATTATTACGGGTAAATAAGCTAAATGGCGCGTTCATTCCGTCGACTCCGTGGTATATTGTGAACTTTTTAAATGATAATCATTATCGAATAGACCTGTCAATCAATTATTAAAGATTTTATAAAAAACCTAAATTTGCTTACACTCTGTAATATTTTCACGCAAAGGAGTACGGAATGTCGAAACCTACCATTCACATTGCAATTGGAATCTTGTTGCATCAGAACAAGGTACTTGTAGGATGGCGTGAAGCAAAACAGCATCAGGGAAATAAGCATGAATTTCCAGGGGGTAAAGTTGAAGAAGCGGAAAGTCCCTTAGCGGCCTGTCGCCGTGAAATTTATGAAGAAGTGGGGATCGGGTTGCAGGACTGGCATGCTTTTGATGTGATTCGGCATGAATATGATGATGTGATCGTCAATTTGCATTTATTTCATGCCATCGTACCGACTGCACTATTGAATGAAATTCAACAGCCCTGGACGTGGTACAGCCGTGATGAATTACTGAGTTTAAATTTTCCCAAGGCCAATCAAGTCATGATTAAACGATTGTACTGGGAACATCAGATTAAAATTTCAGATCAGTTAAGTGCATTAGAGCAGTTGCATTTAGACCAGTCGATGTATTGGCGTGTTGAGGGTACTCAGGCACAGATCATTGAAATTTCAGGCTTAAGCGTTGAAAAATTATCTAAACTGATTGTAAATATTGACCTTTATCAACAGTTAAATTCAATTCAACAGCAAGCCATTTCAGCCATTCATTTAAAACAGTCGCAATTACTGTCCTTGATGCAGGGTGATTTAATTATCGGTAAGCGTTATATCGCGGCTTGTCATGATTTGGTTTCAATAAACCAGGCGCAGAAAATTGGTTGTGATGCCATTCTGTTAAGTCCAGTAGTCGCTACAGAAACGCATCCAGCTGCTCGAGTATTAGGCTGGGAGCAGTTTAAAGTGTTGGCTTCACAAGTCGAAATTCCTGTTTTTGCTTTGGGTGGAATGCAAGCAGGTGATTTGATGACGGCACAGCAGCAGGGCGCTTATGGAATTGCAGGTATCCGGTTCATATAAAAAATAAAAAGATGTATTGAGCCAGACTTTGACGACTCAATACATCTTAAAAGTTATAAGCCTTTCAATGCCGTTTGTGCTTGCTGAATAGTTTTTGGATCTTTTTGCTGTTGTGCAGCTTTCAAAATGGCTAACCAGAGCTGTTTCTTCATCGCATTACTTTGAGCATAGCTCAGTCCACGTTGCGCTAAAGCCTCTGCATTTGCAGGTTTATTTTTCTTATTCGCCACTAACGCCAAATACAAATAAGTTTCGGCAGATTGGGGAGCCAGGCGCTGGGCTTGGAGTGCGGCAGCTTCAGCTTGATTCCATTGCCCTTGTTTATAAGCAAGCTGGGTTTTTTGCATGAGTTTTTTAAATGCAGGAAGTTGACGGCCATCATCAAATTGCTGCCTGCTTCTTTGCTCAGGCACGACCACCTGCATCTTTTTACGTTGAATTTCTTCACGCTCATAAGGAGTAATGACTACACCAGAAGGCGTTTTAATTTCCTTTTTTTCAAAGGGTACAGGTTTTGTTGGTTCCTTGGTCTCAGGAGCTGGCAGGCTTTGACAGCCCGCCAAAGCGGTTAGGCCTAAAGCGAACAGTACCTGCTTATACATGTTGAATCGAAACATCATTATGAATTGTCACCATTAATTATTATAGCTACCGCTTGAAATGACCTGACTGTTATTGGAAGAGTCACGTGGCATTTCAGTTTCACTTTCACGAATATAGTTTTCAATACTATCGTTTTGTTCGGGTACGGCCTGATTGTTTTCAGTGTCAGAATTGTAAACCGGTTCTACTTGATAATAAGGTAAACCACATCCGGTTGCCTGACGTGGCACATTATTGCGCAATAGTGGAATATACATTGCGCCTTCACAACCTTGTGCAGATAAATAGCCGGTTGTGCGGTCAATCCAGTGCCATTGCACATTTTCTGTTTGACGTAAATTTACAGGTTTCTGACGCAGCTGCTTCATGACATTGGTCCAGACAGGCAAGGCACCTGATGAACCGGTTAAACCAGTCACTTTATTGTCATCCAGACCTAACCAAACCACACTGAGGTAATTACCCGAATAACCGGCAAACCATGAGTCACGGGTATCATTGGTGGTTCCCGATTTCCCGGCCAGTTTTAAATCAGTAGGCAATGCGCTATAAGCTGAACGCCCTGTACCTGAACTCATCACTTGCTGTAAGCCATAATTCAAAATATAGGCGGCAGAAGGGTCTATGGTTTTTTGAATGGTCAGACCGTAACGATCCAATAAACGTCCGTTTGCATCGACTACAGAACGAATGGACTTGATTGGATATTTAAATCCACCCGTAGCAAAGTTGCTATAAATGCTCATCACTTCCATCGGCGACATATCAACTGCACCGAGGAATATAGATGGATAAGTGGGAATGTCTGAGCTTACGCCAAACTTTTTCAGGTGATTACTGAAAGTTGAAACTCCAAATTCCTGACCTAAACGCACTGCGGCAAGGTTATATGAATTTGCCAGCGCTTCCGCCATTGGAACTACGCCATGGCCGCCACCGCTATAGTTTTTTGGTGTCCAGGTTTTTCCTCCACTTTCAATACTCAGCGGACTATCTTCAATTGGACTGGCCCAGGTATATCGTCCCGATTCAATCGCACTTAAATAAATAACCGGTTTAAGTAAAGAACCCACTTGACGTTTGGCATCTAAAGCACGATTAAAACCGGTAAAATCTTGTGTAGAACCCACCGCTGCAACCAGTTCACCATTTTCAGGATGCGAAATTAAAACCGCACCTTGCAAGTCTTTTAAGCGTTTTGGATTGGCATTGGCTAAACCGGAAACAGATGTTTTAAACGCCTCTTGGACTTTAGTTTGGGCAATTGGGTCAAGGGTAGTGAAAATTCTTAAACCTTGATTGGTCAAATCACCTTCTTGATATTCGGTACGCAGTTGACGACGGACAATATCCAGAAAGTCGGGGAAGCGAGCCGGGCCTAAGGTTGGTTTTGCAATAACATTGAGTGGTCGTGCCACTTCTTGCTCAAACTGTTCCTGAGTCAGATAACCCATGACCAGCATATTGTGTAAGACAATATCCCGACGTTTTTTTGCGCCTTCAGGATTCTTCCAAGGGTTAAAAAGTGTTGGTCCTTGAACCAAACCGACCAAATACGCTTGTTGAGCAGTATTTAACTCTCTGAGCGGTAAACCGAAATAAAACTGTGAAGCCAAGCCATAACCATTAATTGAATAGTTACCATTTTGACCCAAGTTCACTTCATTTAAATAAGCTTCCAGAATTTCATCTTTATCGTAATGCAGCTCAATCAGCAGCGCCATTAAGGCTTCATTGACCTTACGTTTCAAGGTTCTTTCTGGACTTAAATAGAAGTTCTTTACCAATTGCTGGGTCAGGGTTGAACCACCTTGACGTTTACCACCAGTCACATTACTGACTAAAGCTCGTGCTGTACCGCGAACTGAAACCCCGTGATGATGATAGAAGTTGCGGTCTTCTGTCGCAATGAGCGCTTCAATTAAAGGTTTAGGAACCTTATCGAGTTTAATCAGAACACGGTCTTCGTTATGCTGTGGGTAAATGCCGCCAATCAGTAATGGTTCTAAACGAGCGATGCCGGTAGATGAGGGTTTGGTCGCACTGACTTCACCCACTTGATTATTGTTAAAAGTAACTTTTAAAACCTGTTCAGGTTCTGCGCTATCACCGAAATCAAAACCACGGGTATGCACATACAGTGAATCGCCTGAAGTAACATAATTTCCCGATTTGGTATAGCTGTCAGAATTCTTATAGCCGAGTAATTTCAGCTCTTGAGTAAAGTCTGTCTGATTAACCGGCGCATTGGTATAGATTTCCAAAGGACGAGCAAATACTTTTGCCGGAATATCCCAGCGCTGTCCTTCAAACTTATTCCGCACAATATTATCCATTCGTATTAAATAGATACTAAAAGCCAAGAAAGCCGCAATGACTAATATTGAAAAAATAAGCGCTAGTAAACCGATACCACGTTCAGACTTCATCAATTAATATAAGATCCTGATAAATTGTGCTAATCATGCGAAGCTTTTCATTTTTTTGCAATAATTAATCTGTGAATGAAGATGAAATAGAGTAATTAAAAACTCGGTGAACCTATAAGGAGTTATTGATTTTATAAAAAATATTATTTTTACAGCGTGGTTTTTATTTCAATAAATTGGGTAAATTTTAAAACACTTTTCCAGAACTGAGCCATTGAACAGCATTATAAACCTCAAGATGCTGCTGATAAAATGTGATCTTTATCATAAAAAATAAATATTGCTTAAACTTGCAAGAATGTTTGCTTTAAGGCGCGTGTGTATCTCTGAGGCAAATCGTTCTTTAGTAACCTATTAATTATATATCCCACTTTAAAGTTTTTTAAAATGAATAGTGTTAATGCTATGATAGGCAGGAATCGTAGCGGAGCGATGACTCAGGTGAAAATTTCACATAAGACTTTTCGAAACATTGGATTAGTAGGACGTCCAGATAAATCCTCCGTCGTTGAAACTTTAAGTCTCATTCATGACCATCTTTTAAGTTTAGGGCTTCATCCTGTTTTTGATTCTCAAACAGCAGCATTGGTTCCTTATGCCAATACGCAAACCGTCAGTCGTGCTTTACTGGGTGAAGTGGTTGATTTGGTGATTGTGGTGGGTGGCGATGGCTCTTTATTACATGCTGCACGTGCATTGGTAAAACATAATACGCCTGTGATTGGTGTGAACCGTGGTCGTTTGGGCTTTTTAACCGATATTAAGCCGACCGAAGTTATATTTAAACTCGATCAGGTGCTTAAAGGTGAGTTTCAGTTGGATCGCCGTTTCCTGTTGGAAATGGAAATTCGCTCCAAAGGCGAGAGTATTTATGATGCCATTGCGCTGAATGATATAGTTTTACATTCGGGTCGCTCTGTACACATGATTGACTTCGAACTGAATATTGATGGTCAATATGTCTATCGTCAGCATAGTGATGGTCTGATTGTCTCTACACCTACCGGTTCTACGGCATATGCCTTATCCGGTGGTGGACCGATTGTTCATCCGGGTATGGATGCTATTTCTTTAGTACCGATGCATCCGCATACCTTGTCTTCACGTCCGATTGTGGTCGGTGGGCATAGTGAAATCAAGATTATCATTCGTGAAAATCGTGTGTTACCGATGGTCAGTGCCGATGGTCAACATAGTGTTTCACTTAATGTTGGGGATAGTTTACATATCCGTAAACATCCTTTTAAATTGAATTTGCTTCATCCACCAGGATATGACTTCTATATGGCATGTCGTACCAAATTGGGGTGGAATCAAGATTTTGACTCTTTACAACAGCAGGATTAAATGATGAATATTGAACAAATGCTGGCCGTACTCGATCCTGAAATTGTTTCGCGTTTAAAAACAGCAGTAGAAATTGGTAAATGGCCTAACGGTATTGCATTAACGGCTGAACAGCGTCAAACCTGTATGCAAGCAGTATATGCATGGGAAATGAAAAATTTACCTGAGTCTGAACGCAGCGGATATATTGACCGTGGCACCAAAGAAGAAGATGAACATTGTGATTCGCATGTTGAAGAACCTGAGTTCAAACCGATTCGTTTTGTTTAAATATTTATTGGTAGATATAAAAAAAAGACACTGTGGTGTCTTTTTTTATATCTTGATTCTTTTGAAGGGTACGATGGTGTCTAACCGTTGAAACATGTTTCAAATGGCATCATCACAAAACTCGATGAATGTTGTCATCTAATGAATGTTTTGCAGAACCATTTTATTCCCTGAACACTTGCTTCGAACAATTGCGAAGGGTGTTGTCGCCTCTCAAATAGAATAATAGGCAGCAAATTAGCTTTTTGGCTTACGATTTGCCCAAAGCTCTTTCGCTTTTAACATTGCCTCTTCAAAAGAATCACAAGCGCCCATGGTATATAACGCAATCCCCATAGTTTCAGTGACTGCAATTTCACCGTACTCATGACTTTGCTGGCCTTCCCAAACGGCTTTAAAAACTGCTAAATCCAGTTCTTCTTCAATCGGGCTACGGTTTACAGTCAGTTTTGGTAATTCGTGTTCGTACAGCTCGCCATTTTTAATCCCACAGATTAAAGTTTTCGCATCAGGGTTACGTTCAAATTCTCCACCTTCACCTTTAATTACTGCACTATTTTTATAACCGAGTTTAAAAGCCGCTTGTTGATGTGACGCTCGATATGCAGGATGGAAGATCGCTTGCATGGTGGCTTTGGCATTGAAAGGATTAATTAAACGGGCAAGGGTGTGAATGGGTGAACGTAAACCCATAATGTTACGTAAGGCAATCAAGTCACTTAAGATGGGTGAAATCGCTTCTAAAGGAATATAGGCAAAATTGCGTTGTTGTAATTGTTGTTCTACATCTGTGTCATTTTGGCAAATCGCATAACCAAGGTATTCCAATACCTGCTCGGTATAAAGACGGTTAATAGTATGACCCGATGCACCATGCATCACCACTTTATAACCCTGTTGGGCCAAAGTCAGGGCAGCCAATAAAAACCATGGATAATGCTTGCGCTTACCTGCATAGGATGACCAATCTAAATCGACGTCCAGGTTTTTAAAATTAAGTTGATCACGGGTGGCTTGCACAAAACCCGCCAGCTCATCTACAGATTCTTCTTTAACACGTAACAGCATTAAAAAAGCACCGAGCTGAACATCCAAGACTTCATCTTTTAAGATCATGCTAAAGGCTTGATAGGCTTCATCATAACTGAGTGAACGCGCGCCATTTTTTCCTTTACCCACAATACGGACATATTGGGCAAAAGGATGTTCAAAATCTTTATAGATGTTTTTTTTGGTTTGCATAGGGCTAACTTTATGGGCAAGTAAAATAAGTATGCCGTTATTTTATAAAGTTGGCAGGAATATTTCCGACTAATTCAACTAAAACTTGGTGGGTTGGGTTTAGACCAAAGTCTAACAAGAAATAGGTGATTATTTAGTCTTATTAACAAATAAAGGAAAACAAAGGCGAAAGAATTAGGTAAAATTTAACCTAGGTTAGACTTTTGTTACATTTTAACCCTCCTGATCTAACAGTTTTGAATTTGGAAAAGTTCAGAATATCGTGATTTTAATCACATTTATAATACGTATTATTGTTCAGTATTGAATGAATTCAATGCTTTGGTGCTCTTTTGTTTGGCAAAAGGGTTTTGGGCTGTTTATTTTTTGAAAATAGACAAAAACTGAATATTTCTTATTTAGAAATATATCGTGAAGTAATGTCATGGCTAAAAAACCAATTTATAAGTCACTCTATTTTCAAGTGATTGTTGCCATTATTGCAGGTGTCCTCGTTGGTCATTTTTCACCAAGCGGAACGCAAATAATTAATGGTGCAGAACAATATGTTCCAGGCTTAGGTGAACAACTTAAACCTTTAGGTGATGCTTTTATTCGCTTGATTAAAATGATCATCGCGCCAGTAATCTTCTGTACAGTGGTCAGCGGTATTGCTGGTATGGAAAGCATGAAGTCAGTGGGTAAAACTGGTGGCGTTGCTTTACTTTACTTTGAAATTGTATCAACCATTGCCTTACTCATTGGTTTACTGGTAATTAATGTTGCCAAACCGGGTGTAGGCATGAACATTGATCCTGCATCTTTAGATACCTCGGGTATTTCTAAATATGTAGAATCAGGTGCTTCGCAGTCGACGCTTGATTTCTTTATGAATATCATCCCGAATACGGTGGTGGGTGCATTTGCTCAAGGTGAAATTCTACAAGTTTTGCTTTTCGCTATTCTGTTCGGTTTTGCGCTGCATAAACTCGGTGATGCCGGTAAACCAGTATTGAAACTGGTCGATCAAATTGCCCATGTATTCTTCAATATCGTAAACATGATTATGAAGTTAGCGCCGATTGGTGCGTTTGGTGCAATGGCATTTACCATTGGTAAATACGGTATTGGTTCACTGGCACAGTTGGCACAGTTAATCATCTGTTTCTACATTACCTGCCTGCTGTTTATTTTCCTGGTGTTAGGAACCATTGCGCGTATCTCAGGCTTTAGCATCATGAAAATGATTCGCCTGATTCGTGAAGAGCTGCTGATTGTACTCGGTACCTCATCTTCAGAATCCGTATTGCCACGTATGTTGAAAAAGCTTGAACTTGCGGGTGCGGAAAAGTCAGTGGTGGGTCTGGTCATTCCAACAGGTTATTCATTTAATCTGGATGGTACTTCTATTTATTTGACCATGGCAGCAATCTTTATTGCACAAGCCACCAATACCCCCTTAGATATTGAACATCAAATTACATTACTTGTAGTGTTGTTGATTTCTTCTAAAGGTGCTGCTGGTGTAACCGGTTCTGGCTTTATTGTGATGGCTGCGACTTTGTCTGCGGTAGGCCATATTCCAGTTGCAGGCCTAGCATTGATTCTGGGTATTGACCGTTTCATGTCAGAAGCCCGTGCCTTGACCAACTTGGTCGGTAACTCTTTGGCAACTTTGGTGGTTGCAAAATGGGTCGGTCAACTTGATAAAGACAAGCTTGATTATGCATTAGCAAATCCGAGTGAAATTGATAACCTGATGGAAGAAGAAGTTAAGCCGCAGGCTTAATTTTCTTTGACTCTAAAAAGGAAGCTCCGGCTTCCTTTTTTATTGACCCAAAAGTCATGAAATAGGGGGACTATAGAACATGACAGATCTTTATAAAATGAATAGGATGGGGAGAGGAATAAATACAACAACCACATACAAGGATGCTATATGTTGGCTTATGATGCAGATTTAGAACTGTTTCGCGATAACTTTAAACGTTTTATGAATGAGCATGTTGCACCTCATTATGAACAGTGGGAGCAAGAAGGCATTATGCCGCGTTCGATCTGGAATGCATTAGGCGAAAATGGTTTCTTGTGTGTCGATGTACCTGAAGAATATGGTGGTTATGGGGTTCCAACGCATTATTCACTGATGCTGGTTGAAGAATCTGCACGCGCAGGATTTAGCGCATTATCGACCGGTATTTCATGTCACTCTGAAATTGCAGCACCATATATTTTGCATATAGGTACGGAAGAACAAAAAAAATACTGGTTACCGAAAATGGTTTCTGGTGAAGTGGTCGGTGCGATTGGCATGACTGAACCGGGAGCCGGTTCAGACTTGCAAGCTATGCGTAGTAATGCCATTTTGCAGGGCGATCATTACCTTTTAAATGGTTCGAAAACCTTTATTTCAAATGGTCAACATGCAGATTTAGTGGTATTGGCCGCAAAAACTGACCCGCAAGCACGTGCAAAAGGGGTGTCCTTATTGCTCCTCGATACGCATCTGGAAGGTTTTAAAAAGGGCAGCAACCTAAACAAAATTGGTTTGCATTCACAAGATACCTCCGAATTATTCTTTGATAATATCCAAGTGCCGAAGGATCAATTACTGGGTCAGCCGGGTCAAGGTTTCGCCTATTTAATGCAAGAATTACCACGCGAACGTACTGCGATTGCTTCAACAGCCATTGGTGCGATTCGCGGTTCAATTGATGTCACTGTCGCTTATGTAAAAGAGCGTCAAGCTTTTGGTCAGCCCATTAGTCAATTTCAAAATACTCGCTTCGTACTTGCACAGGCAAAAATTGATGAATTGGCAACAGCCGCGTTTTATAACCAGAATATTGAACTCTACATGCAAGGTAAACTTGATGTAGAAACTGCTGCTGCATTAAAAAGTTTTGCAACGGATATGCAAATGAAAATTGCCGATAACCTGTTACAACTGTTCGGTGGCTATGGCTATATGACTGAATATCCAATTTCACGGTTCTTTGTCGATGCCCGTATTCAGCGTATTTACGGTGGGACCAATGAAATTATGAAAGAGATTGTTGCGCGCAGTATATTGGGGCGTTAATCCATGAAATAACAAAGAGCCAGATGGCTCTTTGTTATTGACTCAAGACCATCAGGCTTTCTTCGATAAAGGCGGGTAAATCTTCAGGCGAACGTGAAGAGATATACAGATTATTGTCATTCACGACTCCTACGTCGTAATACACCGCGCCAGCATTGACCAGATCAGTGGCGAACATTTTAAGCGTGGTCATTAATCTCCCTTTAACGACTTTAGCGCTGATCAGTAGCTGTGGATTGTGACAAATACTCATAATAGGCTTTTTGGCATGGGCAAAGTTACGTATAAAATCGACAAAACGCGCATCTCCGCACAGGCGGTCAGGGGAATGACCACCGGGGATAAGTAAGGCATCAAAATCATGCACTGAAACATCATCAATACTTTGGTCGATGGTCACTGCAGATTTACGTTTATGACCGTAGACAATATTGCCCGCTCTATTTTCAACGTTCAAAACACTATGACGGGCGGCACGAAAGGCCTGTACAGGTTCTGAATATTCCATATCCTCAAAATCATGAGTCACTAAAACGGCGATTCTTTTTGACATTATTATTCTCCGAATTGCTTTATTAAACGACTATAGAGGAAACATTAAATTTTTGTGATGCAGTTTGGTAAAGGACTATTGCAAAAGAAAAAGCCCCAAATATAGGGCTTTTGAGCGAAATGTAAGTGCTGTAATGACTTGAGTCTAAGCGATATTTTGTTGTTGTTGTATTTGTCGAAGTTCGGCACGGAGGATTTTTCCGACCGTTGACTTTGGTAACTCGTTTAGTATCTCAATGAATTTTGGGACTTTGTAGGCGGTTAGGTTTTCTTTACAGTGTTTTAGAATGTGATCGCTTGAAAGGTTTGGGTTACTTGACGTAATAAAGGCTTTGACCGACTCTCCAGTTTGTTCATCTGGTATGCCAATCACTGCTGCCTCAATAACATCGGGATGTTCTGCCAGAATAGCCTCAATTTCATTGGGATAAACATTAAACCCTGAAACAATTACCATATCTTTCTTGCGGTCTAAAATATAACAAAAACCATCTTCATCCACTTTGGCAATATCGCCGGTATGTAACCAGCCGTCAACAAAAGTTTCTACCGTCTCGGTTGGGCGGTTTAAATACCCCAAGACAATTTGTGGACCTTTAATACATAGTTCACCTGCTTCACCCAAGGGAACATCCTGACCTTCTGCATTGACAATTTTAATGTCCGAACCTGGGAGTGGAAAACCGACCGAACCTTGGCGAATTTTACTGATCGGTGGATGCAGTAGTGCTGCACAGCTGGTTTCAGTCATGCCGAAACCTTCAATAATTGTTCCTACTTTGGCTTTCCAGTTTTCAGCCGTAGTAGGACGCAGTGCAGTTCCCCCTGAAATCGCACAGGTTAGTTTTGGGGGGTTCTGCACGAACCAGTCCTCTGCCAAAAGACCTGCATATAAAGTATCTACACCGGTTAGCCAGGTGACATTAAACTTCTCAAAAGCGGGTTTTAAATTGCTAACCGGGCGTGGTGATGGAATGAGCAGGTTATGTGAGCCACCCTCAAAGAACATCAGGAAATTCACGCTGAAAGCAAAAATATGGTATAGCGGAATAGCCGTTAAAATACAGTCCTGCTGATTAAATCCAGATTGATGTGCGCGTAAATAATCACCGGTAATTTTTACCAAAGATGCCACATTTTGATGACTGATCACCGCGCCTTTACTGCGTCCAGTGGTGCCGCCTGTATATTGATACAGAGCAATATCATATTGAATAGGAATGTATTGTTCTAAAGTTTTGCCAATGACTAACGCATCTGCGAAGGTGGCATATTCAATACTTGGTTTGAGTGAGCGACCTTGAGCTTCGGCATCTGCCTGCATTTTTTGTGCAATCATTCCTTTATAAGGTTCATCAAAAAACTCACTTAAACTTGCTGTGACCAGTGCGAGCGATTTAAGTTGAGGATTATTTTCAATTACTCGTTCAAAGGTCGCTAAAAATAAATCAGAAACGATTAGTGCTTTTGTACCACTGTCGGTCAATTGGTATTCAAGCTCACGAGCTGTATACAGTGGGTTGATATTGGTGATAATCAGTCCGGCTTTCCAGCATGCAAACACCGCAATCGGGTATTGCAAAGAATTTGGCATTTGCAATCCCACAACATCGCCTTTTTTAAGCTGAAGATGATGTTGTAAATAATTGGCAAAGGCCGTGGATAAATCATCAATTTCCTGAAAGGTTAAAGTCTTGCTTAAGCCAACGGGTAATACCACACTGAATGCAGGTGATTGAGAAAATTGCGCCGTGGTATGGGTGAGTAATTCTGCTAAATTGGAATGCACTTGCTCTGGCTGCAGCTGATAGCCATGGAGTGATGCAGGCAGATGTTTTTCCCAAGGGCGTTGTGCGTAATGGCTCATCTCATATCCTTAAATTTATCTTTTTAAATTGTTTTTGATTTTTTATGTCAGTCCTGACATTGACCTTTTAACATCGACTAAACAGGCATTTTTCGCAATGATCAATTCTGCCAATCGGTGAGATAGAAATCAAAAAATTAAGTAAAAAGCAATCAAGATTAAGCGCTTTAAAATATGAACTTATTCGCAAATGCCGATAAATTAATTTAACCCGATGACATAAAATTGCCATGTGTATTGTGTATTTAAAAATCTAGATTGGCCGCTTAACTTTGATTCAATTGGCAAAAATTCATCAATTTTAAATATTCCTGGCAAAAACGTGAAGGATAAAATTGCTGATCAAATCAACTGTATGTTTTTAAGACTGAATCAATCAAAGTCTTATTGCGTAACATTTGAAAGCTAACTATTGTTATACTGTTTGCATAATGTTTTCGAAGGGCGACATAACAATGATCCATGACGATCAAAACACAAAGACTTCTCTTGACCTTGCTCAAATTCGTGAGGATATTGACTCTGTAGATCAGCAGATTCAACAACTTATTAATCGTCGAGCGAAATTGGCAGAAGCAGTGGCAAAAGCAAAATTTGCTTCTGAAGAGAATCCAATGTTTTACCGTCCTGAACGTGAAGCGCAAGTTTTACGTAATGTTATGCAGCGTAATGAAGGTCCTTTATCTGATGTGACCATGGCGCGTTTATTCCGCGAAATCATGTCAGCTTGCTTGGCGCTTGAAGCTCCGCAAAGTATTGCATTCTTGGGTCCTGTCGGCACTTTTACTCATTCAGCAGTGCTTAAACATTTTGGGCAAGATGCTATTGTTCGTCCACTTCCCACCATTGATGAAGTATTCCGTGAAGTCGAAGCAGGGAGTGCCCATTATGGTCTGGTGCCGGTAGAAAACTCATCTGAAGGTGTGGTCAACCATACTTTAGACTGTTTTAAAGCCTCGCATCTAAATGTAATTGGTGAAGTTGAATTGCGTATTCATCACCAATTTTTAGTGTCATCCAATACCCGTAAAGACAGCATCAAACAGATTTATGCCCATCAGCAAACCCTGGCACAATGCCGTGGCTGGCTAGATGCACATTATCCGGGTGTTGAACGTGTTGCCCTGAGTTCAAATGCCGAAGCAGCACGCCGTATTCGCAATGAATGGCATTCAGCCGCAATCGCGTCTGATGTAGCGGCAAGTATTTATGACTTGGAGATTTTTCACAGCAACATCGAAGATAATCCGGAAAATACTACGCGTTTCTTGGTGATTGGCCGTGAAAAAGTGCCGCCAAGTGGCAATGACAAAACCTCTTTACTCATTTCTGCACATGACCGTGCCGGTGCATTACTTGAAATTTTGGCACCCTTTGCCAAACACAACATTAGTCTAACCAGTATTGAAACTCGTCCGGCTTTACCGGAAAAATGGGCTTATGTTTTCTTTATTGATTTAGAAGGTCATGTAGAGCAAGAAAACGTCAAAGCGGCGCTTGAAGAAATTCGTCCGCTAGTCAAAGAAGTTCGAGTCTTGGGATCTTACCCAATTGCAGTATTGTAAATTTTTCCCTGAAAAGCGGTGGTCAATTTTTGCATTGAAGTTGACCCCCATTTATCACTTGAAATAACTGGAAGAGTAACATGTCGTTTGTCCCTGCCAATGAAGGCATCTCAAAGTTAAAGCCTTATCAACCAGGTAAACCCATTAGTGAACTTGAGCGTGAGTTGGGGATTACTGATATCGTCAAATTGGCCTCGAATGAAAATCCATTGGGCTGTTCTGACAAAGTCAAACAAGCTGTAGCGGCTGAATTGACAGAAATCGGACGATATCCGGACGGTGGCGGTTTTATCTTAAAAGACCAGATTCAGTCACAATTTGGGGTGACTGCTGAGCGTATTACTTTGGGTAATGGTTCAAACGACTTGCTTGAAATGTTTGCCCGTGCATTTGTTTCTTCAAGCGATTCTGTGGTGTATAGCCAACATGCGTTTGCGGTATATGCTTTGGTGACTCAGGCGATTAATGCAGAAGCGATTGAAGTGCCGGCAAAAGGCTTTGCCCATGACTTGGATGCCATGGCAGCAGCAATTAAAGACAATACCAAACTGGTGTTTATTGCCAATCCAAACAATCCGACCGGAACCTGGTTTGAAGAAGCTGAATTTGATGCTTTCATGCAAAAAGTTCCAGCCAATGTAATTGTGGTACTGGACGAAGCTTATGTCGAATATTTCCCTGAAAACTTCAACAGCCTGAAATTCCTTGAGCAATATTCAAATATTATCGTCAGCCGTACCTTGTCTAAATGTTATGGTCTGGCTGCACTGCGTGTGGGTTTTGCACTGGCATCGGCAGAAGTAACTGATTACCTGAACCGTATTCGTCAGCCATTTAACGTCAATCATCTTGCAATGGTGGCTGCTGTGGCCGCACTCAAAGATGAAGATTTTATTGAGCAATCGCGTGTTGTTAATAAAGCGGGTATGAAGCAGCTTGAACAAGGTTTTGCTGCGCTGGGTTTAAATTATGTGCCTTCACGCGCCAACTTTATTCTGGTCGATGTGCAAGCGGACTCTGTGCAGACTTTTAATGCATTGCTCAAAGAAGGCGTAATTGTGCGTCCTGTCGGTATTCCAAATCATCTTCGTGTATCGATTGGTACTGAAGCTGAAAATGCCAAGTTCTTGACAGCACTTGCCAAAGTATTGGATTTGACCAGCAGTGCGGTAGAGGAAAAAGCTTAAGCCATGTCTCAGCCACTGTTTGAAAAAGTTGCCTTTATTGGACTTGGGCTGATTGGCTCAAGTCTGGCTCGTGTGATGATTGCTGAAAAACTGGCAAAGCAGATTGTTGCCTCTACACGTTCGCAAAAAACGCTGGATGATGCAAAAGCACTGGGTTTGATTCAGGAAGGCTATAGCAATCCTGTTGATGCCGTGCAAGGCGCGGATCTGGTGGTTTTAGCTTTGCCTGTTCGTGCAACGAAAAAAGTGCTGGAAACTATCAA
Source organism: Acinetobacter sp. SFB (assembly GCF_001647545.1). Classification (GTDB taxonomy): domain Bacteria; phylum Pseudomonadota; class Gammaproteobacteria; order Pseudomonadales; family Moraxellaceae; genus Acinetobacter. Next base: position 614,939 of record NZ_LSZH01000001.1, on the reverse strand, counting down.
GCCTTATTTGTCAGCTAAAACCATCATTACCGATGTGGGCAGTACCAAAGGTAATGTCGTGGATGCTGCAAAAGCGGTATATGGTGAGAACCTGCCTGCAGGTTTTGTACCGGGGCATCCGATTGCAGGCGCAGAACATACCGGTGTGCATGCCGGTAAGGTCGATTTATTTGCCAACCATAAAGTTATTTTGACACCGCTTCCAAGCAGTGGTGACTGGGCCGTGGATAAATTGGTTCAACTGTGGCAAGCGGCAAAGGCAGAAGTGATTTGTATGGATGTCGACAAGCACGATGAAGTGCTGGCCCATACCAGCCATCTTCCGCATTTAATGGCATTTAACCTGGTTGAGCAACTGGCCAACCGTGAAGATAATCTCGACATTTTTCGTTATGCTGCCGGGGGCTTCCGCGATTTTTCGCGCATTGCCGCCAGTGATCCACAAATGTGGCATGACATTTTTTTTGCCAATAAAAAAGCAATTTTAAATGCGGTAGATGGATTTGAACAGCAACTGACTCAAATCCGCAAACTGATTGAAAATGAAGATTCCAAAGCATTGATAGGATTGCTTGAACATGCCCAAGCGGCACGTCAGCATTTTAATCACATGCTTTCTAAGAAACCTTTGATGGAGAACGATAAAGTGACACAACAATTTACCATTTTGCCGGGTGCTAAAAAATTTCAGGGTAAATTTACCGTGCCAGGTGACAAATCTGTGTCGCATCGCTCCATCATGTTTGGTGCGATTGCTGAAGGTACCACACATGTGACCGGTTTTTTGGAAGGTGAAGATGCTTTAGCAACGCTTCAGGCATTTCGTGATATGGGCGTTAGCATTGAAGGGCCTAAAAATGGTGAAGTGACGATTCATGGCGTCGGTATGAATGGTTTAAAAGCACCTGCAAGTGCCTTATATATGGGTAACTCGGGTACTTCTATGCGCCTGCTTTCAGGCATGTTGTGTGCACAGAAGTTTGATTCTGTCATGACCGGTGATGCGTCGCTGTCTAAACGGCCTATGGAGCGTATTGCTAAACCTTTACGTGAAATGGGTGCGCAGATTCAAACCACAGGTGAACGTGGTACACCGCCAGTTTCAATCACGGGCAGCCAAAACCTTCAAGGTATCCACTACGATTTGCCTATGGCATCCGCTCAGGTAAAATCAGGAATTTTGTTGGCGGGTCTTTGGGCAAATGGTGAAACTTCGGTGACTGAACCAGAACCAACCCGTGATCACTCTGAACGTATGCTTCGTGCATTCGGTTATGAGGTAAAAACAGAAGGTAACCGCATTTCACTGCAAGGTGGTGGAAAACTTGTAGCGACTGAAATTCAAGTACCGTCCGATATTTCATCTGCTGCGTTCTTTATGGTTGGTGCAGCCATTACCGAAGGTTCTGATGTTACTTTAGAAGCGGTAGGGATTAACCCGACCCGTACTGGTGTGATTGAAATTCTGAAACAAATGGGTGCAGATTTAACGGTAGAAAATGAACGTATTGCTGGTGGTGAGCCAATTGCAGATATTCGTATCAAAGGCTCGCGTACTTTAAAAGGCATTCATATGCCGGAAGATCAGGTGCCATTGGCGATTGATGAATTTCCGGCACTCTTTATCGCGGCTGCATGTGCAGAAGGTCAAACCATTTTGACCGGTGCTGCCGAGCTTCGCGTGAAAGAGTCAGATCGTATTCAGGTGATGGCTGATGGTTTGCAAACTATGGGCATTGACTGCACACCAACTAACGATGGCATCATTATTGAAGGTAAAGGTAAATCAGGTGACTGGTCTGCAATTTTCACTGGCGGTGAAATAGAATCACATCATGATCATCGTATTGCCATGAGTTTTAGTATGGCAGGCTTGCGTACCTCAGGTGAAATCAAAATTGTTGGTACAGAAACGGTAGCCACCAGTTTCCCCAGCTTCACTGAATTGACCAATCAAGCCGGATTAGAGATTCTAGTGAGTGAATAATTAGTCTAATGTTGTGTATTTTTTAGATGACAGCCAAGCTTTTGCTTGGCTGTTTTGTTTTTATTGCTTATGCTAAAACCATATAACAAGAATGCCTTTGGATATAGAGATGAGAAAATTACAATTTACTGCAAACTGTGAAAAGCATAACCATGTGTCTCAGCAGTCCAATGATTGTCATGTGACTCAGGAATATGTTGCCGATCTTTTATCGAAAGAATTGGGGCAATATGGTTTTCAAACTTTGTCACAAAGTGGTGATCAGGTTGCTGTCAGTGTAGACAATCAGTCTTTGCCTTTATCAGTCACTTGCCAGAGTCATGATGCAGAGGGGCATTTAGTCTGTGAAATTACGTCATATCCAGATGAAGAGCAGGATTGGCTAGATCGGATCACCGAACAAAGTTTATTGAATCAGTTGGCGCAAGCGGTAGAAAATACATTAAAAGAAGATGAATCTTTTAGTGGCTTCAAATGGAAGGGTTGATTTGAATTTTCAGTTTAAAACTTAAAAGTGGCAGATAAAATCATGTGTGATATCTGCCAATTTTTTATTTGAGATAAGCAATGTGCAATGTCAAATAAATTAATAATATAAAGCAATAATTTTAAGTAAAACTGACTATGAATATTACATTTTTATTGGCATTTTATTCCACACGGAGCCAAGTTTGGCTGCGTCCAACGGCAGAAACACCCATATAGCCGCGGAGAAATAATTTTTTCCCAGTAGCATTCAGTTTGCCTTTAAGTTTGTAGATTTTCCCTGAGACAGGATCGATAATTTTTCCATCAGTATAGTTAACTTGGTCGACAGACTTTAATTTGCTAATGACTTGCATGCCAATAATAGGCTGGTTGGTATAGGGTGCAGGGCAGTTAGTACAAAATTCTTTAGGGGTATAGCCCTGACGAGGAGTGACTTTGAGTACCTTAGCTGCGTATGTGCCATCGACTTGCTGCTCAATTTTAACCAAACCCTTGGCTTCACCTGTTTTATCATCCATATAGCGCCAAATGCCTTCAATATTTTGTGCCATAGCTGAAGAATAGAACAAGCTAAGCGCAATAATCCCAAAAATATTTTTCATAATATCCCTTTAAAACAGCAATGAAATTTACCACTAAACAGGAGCCGCATCCGACTCATACAGTGATTATATTATTTATGGATTGTGTTATGAATTGCAAAAAAGTTTAAGTATTCAGGTGTTTAGTGTTTTTTATATGATTGAAATAGAGGACGTAATTTACTGAAAATAAGAGAAGTAATGTTTTTTTTAAGAAATTTGTGAGGTATGTTTTCAGTGGGAAAGAAGTTCGGTATAAAGCTTTTGCTTTTTTAGACACGAAGCAAAAGACTCAGAAATATTCTGAGTCTTTTCACTAAATTAATATCAGCCTATGCCAAAATTGATTTGGCTCGCAATGGCACTGCTGAGTTGTTTATTAAGATGCAATTAAGAAGCGAGAGATCGCCATACGTAATTGCTTTAAATATCCAGTAAAAAAGTGGTTTGCACCCGGCAGAATCGTCAACAAATGACGTTGTGGTTTTGCCCATTCAATCAAATCTGACAATAAAGTAATTTCATCGGCTTCCCCATGAATAAACAAAATATCGCCTTTGATGGCTGGGGTGACATAATGACGTAAACCTGCCACAGTTGCTGTGGGCAAGCCACATAAAATCAATTGTTTAGGTTTTATTTCGTCCGGCAGGGCGTGATAACTTTTCGCCATGACATGTGCACCAAAACTAAAACCGCCGGCATAAAAAGGTAGGTTGATATGCTTGCTGCGAATTTGCTTGATGGCTTCTAGCACATCATCAGTTTCGCCAAAACCTTCATCATGCAAGCCTTCACTTTGACCTGAACCACGGAAACTTGGGCGATACACAATGCAACCGCGCTCAAGAAACATCTGAGCCAAAAGAGTCGGCACTTTATGCTGCGGAGTACCGCCTTGTAGGGGATGGGGGTGGCATACAATCGCGAATCCTTTCACTTCACCCTGTGGATAATCAACAAAAATTTCAAGTTGACCAGCAGAACCTTGAATGAAAATTTGCTCGGACATATAGCAACCGATAAATAACAGGAGAATGAGGTATTTTACCGATAATGTTCAGTAAAAACACAAATTGGAAATAAAATAAGTCTACTGTTATAGTTTGTTTAATTATTTTTTGATCAGGTTATTCATGCTCGCCTTAATTTCTCCTGCTAAGACTTTAGATTATGAATCTGCACTACCCACTGATGCGCATACCTTACCAAGATTGCTGGAACATTCACAAGAACTTATAGACGTTAGTCGCAAACTGTCTGCTGCAGATCTATCCAATTTAATGAGCGTGAGTGAAAAACTTGCCAAATTGAATGTTGAACGTTTCAATGACTGGCAGTCTGAATTTAATTTCTCCAATGCGCGTCAGGCCTTATTTGCCTTCAAAGGCGATGTGTATACAGGTTTAGATGCCTATGCATTGAATGATCAACATATTGAATTTGCACAAAATCATTTGCGTATGTTATCAGGATTGTATGGTTTATTACGTCCTTTAGATTTGATGATGCCATATCGTTTGGAAATGGGCACAAAATTGAACAATCCGCGAGGTCATAATTTATATCAATTCTGGGGTGATCGAATTACCAGCTTAATCAATGATGATTTAGAGCATGCGAATTCGGACTTATTGGTCAATCTTGCATCGGATGAATACTATAAGTCAGTGATTGAGCGCAAAATTAAAGCTGAAATTATTAAGCCGATTTTTCTTGATCAAAAAAATGGAAAATACAAAGTTATTAGTTTTTATGCCAAAAAAGCACGCGGTCTGATGGCACGTTATATGATCGAAAACCAGTTAAATCAGGCTGAAGACTTAAAGTCATTTAATAGCGAAGGTTATTATTTTGATGCTGAAAGTTCACTTAAAGGTGAATTGGTGTTTAAGCGTGATGAGCAACAGGCGGCTTAAGTCTGTTTGGGTTAGTCATAAAAATCCTGAAATTGATCAGGATTTTTTGGTTTATAAATAACGTATTTAATTATTAAATATGTCTATTTAAGGATAGAAAATGATTTTAAAAGTGTGAATTCCATCACGCTATATTGTGATTTTTTGTTATTATGATAAAAAGCTTACTGAATAATAAAATTTTGTTATGAAAAATTTATTAATTTTAATCATCATTTTTGCTGTAGTCGTGCTCGGATATTGGGTTTATCAGGATGCAGAAATGAAAAAAAAGAATAAGGTGAATCAGCTCATTCATGAGGCTCAGCAGTCACTCAATATTGTGAAGTCATATCCTGATAATTTCATGCCTCATCATGATAAGGTTGCCGCTCTTGTTCAATCTTCAGAACGATGGATGACTGAATCCAATCACCTTTAATTGTATTACGTCGCTAAATAAATTTTAGAACCGAGCTATCTTATTGAATTTTATTGAAGAATAAATTTTAGAAACAATAAAAAATCATTGTGCTATAATTTGCCGCGACCATAATTAAATCATTCTCTTTATTTTTTAAGTATATGATTTATTTGAAACAAGTAGAGCTGCATAACATTTATGCAGCTTTTTTGTTTTACAATTTTTGTCATTTGGTTGTTTTATACCCAATGCAAAGTTGTTCAATCTACTGGTTTTGAAATTAAACTATGGTATATCAATTGCTTGAATATCTATAAAATTAATGATGATTGTATTTGGCTGATCATTAATTTTATAGCGTGCTGACAGCATAAAGTTTACTTACCGGGGTAAAGTCATGACGACTCCTAATCCATCTTCAGAGAATATGCTTGAACGCTTATTTAAGTTAAGCGAAAACAAAACCAGTTTTCGTACAGAAGTTCTTGCAGGTGTAACCACTTTCCTAACGATGTGTTACATCATTATTGTCAACCCAATGATTTTGTCCGAAACAGGCATGGATCATGGGGCGGTCTTTGTCGCAACCTGTCTGGCAGCTGCAATCGGTTGTCTGGTGATGGGACTTGTTGCAAATTATCCAATTGCACTGGCACCGGGTATGGGCTTGAATGCTTACTTTACCTATTCGGTATGTATGGGAATGGGCGTGCCTTGGCAAACTGCACTTGCTGCGGTATTTGTTTCAGGTTTGGTCTTCATTGCGATCAGCATGTTTAAAATTCGTGAAGCCATTGTCAACGCAATTCCAATGTCATTAAAACTGGCCATTGGTGGCGGTATTGGTATGTTCCTTGCGCTGGTTGCCTTAAAAAATGCCGGTATTATTGTTGATAATCCTGCAACCTTAGTCGGTTTGGGTGATTTAAAACAACCTTCAGTGCTTCTAGCCTTGCTTGGCTTCTTAATGGTTGTGGTGATGCACCAGTTTAAGGTGCGGGGCGCCATTATTATCAGTATTTTGGTGATTACTGCTATTTCTACAGTATTGGGTTATAACCAGTTCCAAGGTGTGGTGGGACAGATTCCATCTCTAGCTCCAACATTCTTGCAAATGGACTTTGAGGGATTATTTACTGCAAGCCTGGTCGGAGTTATTTTTGTATTTTTTCTGGTCGATTTGTTTGACTCAACAGGAACTTTGGTGGGTGTATCGCACCGTGCAGGTTTATTAAAAGATGGTAAATTGCCACGTTTGAAAAAAGCACTATTTGCGGACTCAACAGCCATTGTTGCCGGTGCAGCACTCGGTACATCTTCAACAACGCCTTATATTGAGTCATCTGCTGGTGTTGCGGCGGGTGGGCGTACTGGCTTAACAGCAGTTGTAGTGGGCATCATGTTCTTGTTGTGCCTGTTTTTAGCACCACTTGCGCAGTCGGTGCCAAGTTTTGCGACAGCACCTGCATTGCTATTTGTCGGTGTATTGATGATTCAGGGTATCGTTCATATTGAATGGGATGATATCACTGAAGCAGTACCTGCGTTTTTGACCATTGTATTTATGCCATTTTCTTATTCAATTGCAGATGGTATTGCAATGGGCTTCATTAGCTATGCGCTGATCAAACTATTTACAGGTAAAGCGAAAACTGTTCCATATATGGTATGGATTGTTGCTGCACTTTGGGCATTGAAATTTGCTGCATTTGGTGGCTAATTCACCAAATTCACAGTAGGGTGTAAACTCAAGTTTGCACCCTTTTTTATTTTTTGAAAAAGATTTTATAAGGATAAGATATGAACCAGATTGAGCTTATTCAAGCGCTGCCGAAAGCAGAGTTACACGTACATATTGAAGGGACTTTTGAGCCTGAACTGATGTTCGCCATTGCTCAGCGTAACCATATTGATATTCCGTATAAATCTGTAGATGAAGTGAAACAGGCCTATAATTTCCATAACCTGCAATCGTTCCTCGATATTTATTATGCAGGCGCAAATGTTTTGGTGCTTGAACAAGACTTTTATGATCTGGCGATGGCATATTTTGAAAAGTGCGCTGCAGATAAAGTCGTGCATACTGAAATGTTCTTCGATCCACAAACACATACCGATCGTGGGGTTGAATTTGCAGTCGTCATCAATGGTTTGCAACGTGCCTGTGATGAGGCAAAAGCAAAATTTGGCATTACCTCGCATTTAATTATGTGTTTCTTGCGCCATCTAAGTGAAGAAGCGGCATTTGAAATCTTAGAACAAGCTTTACCATTTAAAAATCAAATTATTGCGGTGGGACTGGATTCAAGTGAAGTCGGGCATCCACCGGCTAAATTTGAACGGGTATTTGCCAAAGCACGTGAAGAGGGCTTTTTGGTGGTGGCACATGCCGGTGAAGAAGGTCCAGCGGAATATGTTTGGGAAGCCCTGGACTTGCTTAAAGTAAATCGCGTAGATCACGGTGTACGCTCAGAAGAAGATCCGAAATTGATGCAGCGTTTAATTGCTGAAAAAATGCCGTTGACTGTATGTCCTTTAAGTAATTTAAAGCTTTGTGTAGTCGATGATATGGCACAGCACAATATTCGTCGTTTATTGCAACAAGGTGTGCATGTGACTGTCAATTCAGATGATCCATCATATTTTGGTGGCTATATGAATGACAATTTTATTGCGATTGCTGAAGCGCTAGATCTGTCCAACGATGAACTGAAGCAATTGGCTAAAAATTCGTTTGAAGCATCATTTATTTCTGATGCAGAAAAACAAAAATGGTCACACCAGATTGATGCCTTGGCGTAATTTATTCACTTGAAAATGCTTTTAGATTGAGCGGATTTTTTCATTAGTTTTTTAAATTATTGTGTCAATAATATTGCGTGTAAAGAGTTAGGTTTAATTTTGAAAAAGAGTCTTTGCTGGCTAGCTGTTATTGCTTTATTGATTGGTTGTGTATCGGTTTTTGTGACGGATAAAAACTCTACTTTAATGCAAAAAATGTTAAAGCCAGTGGTTGAGCAAGCGTGTAAAAGTGAATTAAATGATTCAAAAATCTGGCAATCGGCTGCCTTGTTTATGAGTTCGGAGCGTCAAAATTCTGTGCAAAAACAGATTTGTGGTTGTGTGAGTGAAAATGCATTGAATGCTGTGTCTGCGAAAGACTTGGTCATGGCATCGTTTAATGAAGAGGTTAAAAATAGTCTGATTAAACAAGCCGTGTTAAATAGCGTTAAAGGTTGTGTTCAAGACGCTTTGAAGTAAGTTTTAATTAAGAAAAAGCCGCATCCGTGCATAAACTGATGCGGCTTTTTTATTGGGTACTATTGGGCTATTTTTCTTGTCGGGTCATACTGCGTAAAATATTGTCTTTATCGATAAAATGATGTTTTAACGCAGCGACAATATGTCCTATCACCAGAAAACCTGCAAACCATGACAAATAAATGTGTACAGGTTTAACAATGGCTAAAAGTTCAGGGTTGTCCTGAACCAGACGCGGGATTTCAAATAAATATAAAACAGGTGCAGGATGCCCAGCACTCCAGCTAAACAAACAGCCGGTAATTGGTAATGCGAGCAACATTAAATATAAAGCCAAATGTCCTAGATGTGCCAAAACTTTCATTAATGGTGACATGGAATCAGGCAGTGTTGGAACAGGATGGGTATAGCGCCAAAACAGACGAATCAATACCAGAAATATAATCGTGGTTGCGATGTTCTTATGCAAGCTGATGACTTGACCTTTAAAACTGCCATCCACATCATAGCTTAAAAAATTTCCACTATAAAAACCAATTAACCATGCGGCAATAAAAATAACAGCCATCAGCCAATGAAGCATTTGGGCTGTACGCGTATAGTATGGTGAAGTGTTTGTCATGTTATACCAACATGTGATTTATAAGTCTGCGTATCCTAATCAAACCGTATATTTAAAAAAATGGGCACTATGGAACGAAGCGTATAATTTTTGCAACGCTGAAAGCTGCATGGATTTTAGACAGGCAAGTCACACATGGAAAATTCATTTGAAATATAGATTTATTATAGGGAAAAGTTTCGGCAGAATAGGCCCAACAGATTTTATAACAAAGGATTTCACTGTGAAAAAATTAATTGCTGTACTTGCACCTTTAACTTTAGCGCTTAGTGCATGTGTGTCAACTGGCACAACGACAGGTACAGCGGGTGCAACAGGTACGCAATCTGCAACTCAGCAACTGGGTACTGCTGCACTTAAAATTGCCATCAATGCAAAATGTACCACTGAGTTGAATAATATTGCGGCATGGCAAACAGCCACTAAATTGATGACTGCAACTCAAAAACAAAATATTCAGTCTGAAATTTGTGGTTGTGTTAGTGAAAAAGCACCGCAAAGCGTAACAGCGGTAGATTTGGCAACTGCAGCAATTGATCCTGCTGCACGTACTACAATCGTTTCAAATGCAGTGACTAAAACAATTAATGCCTGTGTTGCAGAAGCAGTGCAATAATCTTTAATGAAGTAATAAATAGGCTGACTTGTTCAGCCTCTTTTTTTAGCTAGGCAGACAAATTATGAAAATTGCTGGTGCAGATGAAGCAGGCCGTGGTCCACTTGTCGGTTCAGTGGTTGCAGCTGCAGTCATTTTAGATCCCAATAACCCGATTGAGGGCTTAAATGATTCTAAAAAACTCACTGAAAAAAAACGTGAGCAGTTATTTATTGAAATACAGGAAAAAGCCCTAGCTTGGGCGATTGCTGAAGCGAGCCATGAAGAAATTGACGAGATCAATATTCTTCAAGCGTCATTGCTGGCGATGCGTCGCGCTGTAGAGGCATTAAGCATTCAACCTGAACATGTGTTGGTCGATGGCAATAAAGTTCCACAAGGTTTAATGATGAGTTGTGATGCGGTGGTAGGTGGTGATGCCATCCATGCAGAAATTTCAGCTGCCAGTATTTTGGCGAAAGTTACACGTGATCATCAAATGGTAGAATTGGATCTGGAATATCCGCAGTTTGGCTTTGCGAAACACAAGGGGTATCCAACCAAAGCTCATTTTGAGGCGATTGCGCAACATGGTGTTATTGATCAGCATCGCCGCAGTTATGCACCCGTCAAAAAAGCTTTGGCTTTAGGTGGACAAAACTAATGGCCAGATAAAATTAAAGCGGCTTAAGTAAGCCGCTTTAGGAGAAAAACATTTAATGTTTAACGATTAAAGTCATTCTGGGTATTTTGTGGAAAATTATCTTCTTCAAAAGAAGGTTGATAATCTTGATCGAGATGTTGAAGATGTTCGTGCATAGCGCGTTCATGTTGAATACGTTGGTAAATTTCTTCACGATGAACGGATACTTCTTTTGGAGCATTGACGCCAATTCGAACTTGATTTCCTTTAACCCCAAGCACAGTTACACTGACTTGGTCCCCAATCATTAATGTTTCTCCGACACGTCTAGTCAGAATCAGCATGTTTATCTCCTTGCAAAATGCTAAACCTGCAATTGATCTAAAATGTAAAAAACACAACCTTAAATATCAAAGAAAATTTTAACAAAGCAATGTGACAAACTTCGTCCTATATCGCATTTTGCTAAAATTTTCTTAAAAGCACATGGTTAATATAACAGAGCCACTATAAGAAAAACTATAGTGGCTCTGTTTTTTTCTACTATTTTAAAAACTGTCTAACAATGACATTTTTTGTCATATTTTCCGATATTATGCACGTACGCTAGATTCGCCATGCTCGCGGTCTAAACCGAAAGCAGTGTGAAGGGTACGCACAGCAAGTTCTAAATAGTTTTCTTCAATGATCACGGAAATCTTGATTTCTGAGGTAGAGATCATCAAAATATTGATACCTTCCTCAGCTAAAGCAGTAAACATTTTACTTGCCACGCCAGCATGTGAACGCATACCTACGCCCACAATAGATACTTTTACTATGTCTGAGCGTGTTGCAACTTCACGTGCACCAATTTTTTTCGCCGTATCTTCAAGAATTGTTTTGGCTTTAGCCAATTCACCACGGTTAACCGTAAAGGTGAAATCAGTTGTACCGTCTTCTTCAACGTTCTGGATAATCATATCCACTTCAACGTTCGCATCGCCAATTGGACATAAGATTTTAGCTGCAATACCTGGTTCATCAGGCACACCTAGAATCGTTAATTTTGCTTCGTCACGGTTAAATGCGATACCAGAGATAATTGGCTGTTCCATGTTGTCTTCCAATTCAGTAGTAATAAGAGTGCCGACGTTTTGTTTAAAGTCTTCGTCAAATGCGCCATCATTGTCATTATCAAAACTTGATAATACACGTAAAGGCACTTGGTATTTACCAGCAAATTCAACTGAACGAATTTGAAGAACTTTAGAACCCAAAGATGCCATTTCCAGCATTTCTTCAAAAGAAATACGATCAACTTTTTTTGCTTTAGGTGCAACACGCGGGTCGGTGGTATAAACACCATCAACGTCTGTGTAAATTTGGCATTCGTCCGCTTTGAGTGCAGCAGCAATTGCAACACCAGAAGTATCTGAACCGCCACGACCTAAAGTAGTGGTATTGCCTTGTTCGTCAAAGCCTTGAAAGCCTGCAACAACCAGCACACGGCCTGCGTCTAAATTTGCAGTTAAAACATCAGTATCAATCGCTTCAATACGCGCCTTATTGAATGCACTGTCCGTTTTAATGCCAACCTGGCGACCAGTGAGCGACTTTGCTTCAACCCCAATAGAGTTAAGTGCCATCGCTAACATAGAAATCGTAACCTGTTCACCCGTAGAGACCATTTGGTCAAGTTCACGCGGATCAGGGGTTTCGGTAATGGCCTTCGCTAAAGCAAGCAGGCGATTGGTTTCGCCACTCATTGCTGAAACTACGACCACTACCTTGTGGCCGTGATCATGCCAGCGCTTTACACGACGAGCAACATTTAAAATGCGCTCGGGAGTACCCATAGAGGTACCGCCATATTTTTGAACGATTAATGCCATAGTTGTTCCATAAAAGCCATGACCCTGATATCGCTATCAGGGTCCGTTACACAAAAAGTGAAGTGTTATTTTGCCTCAAGCCAGGCAGTTAAATCTGCCATCACTGTTGCAAACTTCTCGTTAAGTGGCGCGCCACCTTGTGCCAAGTCAGGCTTACCACCACCTTTACCACCGAGTTCGGTAGCCAAGTGTTTGATGATGTCACCTGCTTTAATGTTGGCAGTAAAATCTTTTGCAACGGAGGCAATAAGGCTAACTTTGTCGCCTTCTACACCCGCAAGTACGATCACTGCATTGTCTAATTTAGATTTCACACCGTCATGCAGGTTGCGAAGTGATTTCGCGTCCATGTTTTGTACAGTGGTAATCAGTGTCGGACGACCTGCAACAGTTTGAACTTGGCTTAAAAGTTCGCCAGCTTGCAGGTTTGCAAGTTTTTGATTCAATTGCTCAATTTGTTTTTGCAATTGATGTGCAGTGTCTACTACAGCTTCAACTTTTTCAACTGTTTGATGATTCTGTGCTTTTAACAAACCGTTGATGTATTGAACATCACGATCAGTTTTTTGCACGATTTCAACTGCTTTAGTTCCAGTCACGGCTTCAATACGACGCACACCAGCTGCAACACCACCTTCAGAAGTGATTTTGAACAGACCGATGTCGCCAGTGCGTTTCACATGGATACCACCACACAGTTCGATCGAGAAGTTTTTCTCTTCAATGATTGAACCCATAGACAGTACACGTACTTCATCGCCATATTTTTCACCGAACAACATCATTGCGCCTTTTTCTTTGGCGGATTCGATGTCTAAAAGTTCAGTGGAGACCGCAGTATTAGTAATCACTTCTGCATTTACCAAGCGTTCTACTTGCTGAAGTTGTTCGAAAGTAACCGGTTGATCGTTGGCAAAGTCAAAACGCAGGATATCGCTTGCAACCAATGAGCCTTTTTGTTGAACATGAGAACCCAAAACTTGACGTAGGGCAGCATGTAAAAGGTGAGTCGCAGAGTGGTTACGTGCAGTTGCAGCACGAATGTCCGCTTTAACAGTAGCTTCAACGCTTTGAGAAGCTTTTAGGCTGCCCATGGTCACGATACCCTGATGTACAAATGCAGCACCAGATTTTTTGGTATCTTGCACTTCGAAAATACCGGTATCGTTTTTGAAGATTCCGGTATCACCGATCTGACCACCGCTTTCTGCATAGAAAGGTGTTTGGTTCAATACGATTAACGCTTCATCACCTTCAACCACTTCTTCAACCTGTTCGCCATCTTTATAGATCGCAACAATTTGGCCTTGACCTTGAGTTGCTTCATAGCCTTCGAATTGAGTTTCGCTGTCGACATTTACAATCGAGTTATAATCAATCGCAAATTTACCTGCATCACGTGCACGTTGACGTTGTGCTGCCATTTCAACTTCAAAGCCAGCTTCGTCAATCGTTAAATCACGTTCGCGTGCAATATCAGCTGTTAAGTCAGCAGGGAAGCCGTAAGTATCATACAGTTTAAATACTGTTTCACCCGGAATCACGTTGCCTTTAAGTTGAGTCAATTCACCTTCAAGCAGTTTTAAACCTTGCTCTAAAGTTTTCGCGAATTGTTCTTCTTCTTTTAAAAGCTGTGCTTCGATACGTGATTGTTGTGCTGCTAGTTCAGGGTAGGCTTCACCCATCACTTCAATTAAAGGCTGTAGCATTTTATGGAAGAATGAACCTGTCGCACCCAATTTGTTACCGTGACGAACAGCACGGCGGATAATACGACGCAGTACATAACCACGACCTTCGTTAGAAGGGTTTACACCGTCAGCAATAAGGAAGCAGCATGAACGTGCATGATCCGCAACCACTTTTAAAGATGCAGGGTATTCAACAGCTTTGTTATTTGCAGCAGCTTCAGCTTCAATAGCAGTAGTATCCATGCCAATGATTTCTGCAGCTGATTTGAGTAAGTTTTGGAATAAGTCGATTTCGTAGTTTGAATTTACATGTTGTAAAACTGCAGAAATACGTTCCAAGCCCATACCGGTATCTACAGACGGAGCAGGTAACTCATGTAACACGCCATCAGCAGTACGATTGAACTGCATGAATACGTTGTTCCAGATTTCGATGAAACGGTCGCCATCTTCTTCAGGTGTGCCTGGTAAGCCACCCCAGATATGATCGCCATGGTCAAAGAAAATTTCAGAACAAGGTCCACAAGGACCAGTGTCGCCCATTGCCCAGAAGTTGTCTGATGCGTATTTTTCGCCCTTGTTGTCGCCAATACGGATGATACGGCTGGCATCTAGACCAATTTCTTTGTTCCAGATGTCAAATGCTTCGTCATCAGTATGATAAACAGTGGCATAGAGTTTATCTTTAGGTAGTGCTAACCATTCATCGCCAGTCAGAAATTCCCAGGCAAATTTGATCGCATCACGTTTAAAGTAATCACCAAATGAGAAGTTACCCAACATTTCAAAGAAAGTATGGTGACGTGCTGTATAACCGACATTGTCTAGGTCGTTATGTTTACCACCGGCACGTACACATTTTTGTGATGATGTTGCGCGAACATAATCACGTTTTTCCAAACCCAGGAAGCAGTCTTTAAACTGGTTCATCCCGGCATTGGTAAACAATAAAGTCGGGTCATTGGCGGGTACTAGTGAACTCGACGCGACACGTGTATGCCCTTGCGATTCAAAGTAACGCAAAAATGCTTCACGAATTTCAGCTGATGTCATAAAACGAGTACTCACAACCAAGTCACTCCATATTTCGTATTGGCTAGAAGTATACCGAGCATTTTCATAGAAGATGAACTGCCTGAGTACACCGGGCTTAAAATTTTAAAACGCCAAATTATAACGGAAAAAGCTGCATGCACCAATCACTTTAAGGCGAATTCATGACAATTCTATGTATTCGCGATATAGGCATCTTGAGGTAAATCCACGTGTTAATTTATATCATCAAACTGCCAGTAAAGTTTAACGAATGCTTGAATGAGTATTTTTAGCTGGCTTTTTCTGATGCTGATTGGTGATTAAAGCGCTTTATAAAGTGGATAGGACGTTTCTGCCGCACTTTATTTAATAAATAGAGGTGAAGAAATGGTATCGGATTTCGGTTGAAATCCATTAACATACACCAGTGTTTACATCTACCCAAGAATTAAGGATATCTGATGCAACGAGTAGCCATTAATGGTTTCGGGCGAATTGGTCGCAATGTATTACGTGCTTGGTTTGAAAATCCCAAGGATTTTCATTTTGATATTGTTGCGATTAATGATGTTGCAGATGTAGAGACTTTAGTTCATTTGTTTAAGTACGATACTACCCACGGACGCTTTAAAGGCAAAGTCGAAGTGTTGCTGGAAAATGAACAGATTTTTTTGCATATTTCAGCGGGTTTGGCGCAATTAAAAGTACAGGTATTTTGTCAGGAACAGCCTGAACTTTTGCCGTGGAATGATTTAAATATTGATGTGGTGCTTGAATGTACTGGCTTGTTCCGTTCACGTGAAGCGGCAACTAGACATGTTACCGCAGGGGCGAAACGGGTCATTATTGGTGCTGCGCCTTTTGACAGTGTAGATGCGGCTATTGTGTATGGTGTAAATCATCATGAAGTTAAAGCAACGGATCAAATTATTTCCAGCGTATCGTGTACCACGCAAGCTTTGGTGCCACTGGTTAAAATCATTGATGATGCTTTTGGCATTGATACCGCACTCATGACAGAAATCCATGCGGTCACAGCTGATCAATCGGTACTGGATCATGCACATCGTGACCTGCGTCGTGCACGAGCTTCGGGGCAAAATATTATTCCCACCACATCTTCAGCATTGGCTGCATTAAAACGTGTTATGCCAAAAATGGAAGACCGGATTAATGGTTATTCCATTCGTGTACCGACCATTAATGTCGCTGCCATTGATTTAACTTTTGTTGCTCAATCACATGTCACCGTGCATAAAATTAATGAAGTCCTGCTCAAGTCGGCACGGCAGGGCTATGCGGAAATTATGGATGTGACAGATGAAGCTTTGGTGTCATCTGATTTTAATCATTCACCCTATTCTTTAATTGTGGATTTAAGCCAAACCATTGTGGTTGGACATCAAGCGAAAGTATTTGCCTGGTATGATAACGAGTGGGGCTATGCCAATCGCTTGCTGGATTTATGCGAGTCATTTACATCATAAAATTGATGTGCATTAGATATCTGGTGTGTCTTGGTTTTGAGAAGTAATTTCTTGTTTTTTATTATCGGGTCACATCATTGAATGGGATTGCCTTGATTGGCCAAGGCATGAGCGAGCAGGTTAGTTTGGATAAGATGAATGGCAATTGCAGCTCGTTTGAATATTTTTAGTATCATGAAATGGCTAGAAAAGGCATTTCATTGATTCATTACTTTATGCTTAAAGCGTTGTCTTTTAGATGGTGATGTGGTTCTAGAAATAGAACAAATCTTAATAAACTGATCATACAAACAACGATAAAATGATGTTTTAATCACTTTTGATAGATCAATACATATAAAATTTAACTTGCTAAAAATATAATCTAAAAAGCAAGTTGAAATAATTTTTGATAGGTTTGGGAAAAGGCTGAGCTTGTTTACAGTAATCTTTTATATATGAAATAAATTGCTTAAATCAGGCTTTTAAAAAATTCACTTCATTAATTCGCCATGATGTTGAATAATAACTAAATAAAATAAAGAGCATCTACCTATGTTGATATTTATATGGGGTTTTATTCTGCTATTAGCCATAGCAGTGATTTTTCTGATTTGGGCACAATTTACCAATCAAAATGATGCGGTCAGTGACATTCAAATGAACCTGCAGCTCGAAGAAAAAGTAATTCATTTGGAACAGAACTTAAAGAAAACCTTGGAAATTATGCAGGACTTGGCCAAGAAAATGCATATTCAGCAGGAAGTGCTTGATAAAACCAGCGCTAAACTTAGTCAGGTCGAGTTGCAAAATGCCGAATTGGTTGGATTGTTGACAAGGGCAGTCAATTCCTCGGACAGACCCTCGGTATAAGTTCATTCTTGTTGCAATCTGAAGAATAACAAACCTTAAAATAGCGGCCGATGTCATGCTCATCAAAACCGTAGGCAGTAATGAAAAACGTGAAGCTGCTATTAAAGTAATCATAATTGCAAGTAGCATTGCGGAGTGAATCATTATTCATTTGCTATTAAAAGAAAGCAGATACAATATGTAAAAACTGAAATTCCATTACAAAAGATTAAACAAACCACTGAATTGCCCTTGAAGTGATAATAAAATTATAAACATTTTTAGCGTCATCTTTGAGCGCTATAGCCGCTTTAAATGAATTGGAGTGTTTTGTCTGATTAAACAATAAGTATTCCGCTATTTTTTGTGAAAAAGTCAGATGCACAGCTAAAACTATCGTGCTAGACTAGGAGAAATCGGGTGTGCTCCCGATTTTTTTATGCGGATAACTTCCGCTCTGACAGAATTTAGGTTTACAACATGCCCATTTCAGAGACATGGTTATTACCTGATGGTGTAGCTGATGTATTACCAGAACAGGCGCAAGTGATTGAAACTTTGCGTCGTAACGCCCTAGATTTCCTCGCATCTCGGGGTTATCAATTGGTGTACACGCCATTTATTGAATACATCGAATCTCTATCTTCTCTTTCAGAATCGAATCAAGATTTAGACTTAGCCACTTTTAAAGTTATTGACCAGTTATCAGGTCGTTTACTTGGTGTGCGTGCCGATATGACACCACAAGTGGCTCGTATTGATGCGCATGTACATCCAGTCGAAGGCGTGGCGCGTTATTGCTACGCTGGCACGGTTTTACACACCAAACCCCAAGGGTTTAATACCACACGTGCACCCCTGCAATTAGGTGCGGAGCTTTTCGGTTCAGACAGTATTGATGCAGACGTTGAAATGGTTGACGTGATGCTGAGTCTGATCGAAACCGCGGGCTTGGCAGACGGGATCCATCTAGATTTGGGTCATGTCGGTCTATTCCGCAGTTTAGTGAAACATGCGGGTTTGACCAAAGCTGTTGAAAGTCATCTTTCGGATCTTTATCAACGTAAAGCATTACCTGAACTTGCAGAATTTACCCAAGAATTAAAATTTGGTGCAGATTTTTATACACTAGGTCGTTATTCAAGTGACCTAGATGCGTTACAAGCCAATTTAAGTGCTGAAATTTTCGCTGATGAAGCGTTCAGGCAAGCATTTGATGCTTTGAAAACGACGCAAGTCGAAATTCAGTTGCGTTGGCCAAATCTGCATATTGGTATAGATGTTGTAGAGTTGCGTTCATACCATTATCACACTGGTTTAATGTATGCAGTATATGCACCAAACCGTGCAGCACCACTGGCTCAAGGTGGACGTTATGATGGCATTGGTGAACATTTTGGTCGTGCACGTCCTGCAACAGGTTTTTCGTGCGACTTATATGCCTTAAGTGCAGGTCAATTTAAAGATTTAAATGTAGTTGTTGCACCGAAGGGTACAGACGCTGATTTGCTTAAGGCAATTTCAAATGCCCGTACACAAGGCTTTGGGGTAATTCAATTACTTGGCAAGGACAGTTTAGACTCGGTACCGCATGCAACGCATCAATTGGTGGGTGTGGCGGGTGAGTGGACAGTCGAAAAGATTTAATGATGTGAATTGGTTTGATGAACTAATTCAAGTTTTCAATTTTAACAGCATGATGCAATGAGGCTATTATGGGCAAGAATGTTGTGGTACTTGGTACCCAATGGGGCGACGAAGGTAAAGGTAAAATCGTTGACCTGCTCACAGATCAAGCGGCTGCGGTAGTTCGTTACCAAGGCGGACACAACGCAGGTCATACACTTGTGGTTGGTGGTAAGAAAACTGTATTACACCTCATTCCATCTGGTATTTTACGTGAAAACGTATTGTGCTTAATTGGTAATGGTGTGGTTCTTTCTCCTGAAGCGCTCATCAAAGAGATGGATATTCTTGAAAAAGAAGGTGTTCCAGTTAAAGAACGTCTACGAATCTCTCCAAACTGTCCATTAATTTTGCCGAATCACATTGCACTTGACCAAGCGCGTGAGAAGAAACGTGGCAATGCGAAAATCGGTACCACGGGTCGTGGTATTGGTCCAGCATATGAAGACAAAGTTGCACGCCGTGCAATCCGTGTTGCTGATCTTGTTCGTGGTGGTGAGCATCTTACAGCCCAGCTTACTGAGCTTCTGGATTACCATAACTTCCAGTTAACTCAATACTACGGTGTTGAAGCGGTTAAATTAGAAGATGTGCTGGCACTTTGCGATCAATGGCGTGAAGTCGTTACTCCGCTGGTTGTGGACGTAACTACGGAATTGCACAATTTCCGTAAAAACGGTGACAACATTATGTTTGAAGGCGCGCAAGGTTCGCTCCTTGACGTAGATCACGGTACATACCCGTATGTCACATCTTCAAACACAACTGCTGGTGGCGTAAGCTCAGGTTCAGGTCTGGGTCCATTGCACCTTGATTATGTACTAGGTATTACCAAAGCTTACACAACGCGTGTAGGTGCAGGGCCATTCCCAACGGAATTGGTTTACGATGCTGCAAATGACACAGGCGACCAAATTGGTAAACATTTGGGTACGATTGGTCATGAGTTTGGTGCTTCAACTGGTCGTCAGCGTCGTTGTGGTTGGTTTGATGCTGAAATTTTACGTCGTTCAGTCGATGTAAACTCACTTTCAGGTATTTGCTTAACTAAACTTGACGTTCTTGATGGTTTAGAAGAAGTAAAAATCTGTGTGGGTTACGAAGCGGCTGATTCTGGTTGTGTCGGTTCTTCTGATGCGCTTGCATTTGAAGCTTTAAAACCAATTTATGAGTCTATGCCAGGTTGGTCTGAGTCTACAGTGGGTGCAACTGATGTTGCTCAATTACCTGCAAATGCGATTGCTTATGTAAAACGTATTGAACAGTTGATTGAATGTCCAATTGACATTATTTCGACCGGTCCTGACCGTGCAGAAACAATTGTCCTGCGTCATCCGTTTGATGCTTAATTTAAGCTGATACGACGATGATTAAAAAAGCTTCGCAATTTGCGGGGCTTTTTTTGTATTCACTATTTTGAAAATGTACTAAAAGAATATATTGGGGAAAATTTTAGCGAGACTAAAGTTGCATCCGAGAATACTGTTTAAATAACTGGCACTTGTTAGAATACAAAACATAAAATAAATGAAAGGTTATGCTGGATGCATAAGAATATTTCAGGAACGATTTTTTATTCCTTACTCTTTGCCATGGGTGGTGCACCCACCATTGCGATGCTGATCATTCAGGCACAAACCCAAGATCCCAATATTATCTATACGGCATTTATTGGTTTAAGTGTCATTATTGCCTGCATTTTAGTTCCATTAATTCTTATTCAAAATGGTATTTTATTTTTTAAAAGAAAAAATGAACAGCTGGAACAGAAAATCAAACCATTTTGCCAAGTGTATTTGGTTTTGAATGCGTTATGTCTTATTTATTGGCTTAGTTTTCAGTTTCTTAAATAAGCACAGTTACATAAATAATATGAATATGGATGGAATAATAATTCAAAGCTTATCCACGATTCCCTATAATCTGTTTAAAACTGATATCTGTATTCAAGGTGGAGATTATTATAATGAATAGCAAACTCGTTTTAAGTTTGTGTGCGGCTAGTATGATCACTATTTCTGGTTGTACCACTGTAGCGGAAATGGCAGGGGCAGATTCATCAACATTAAATGTAACAGCAGCACAAGGTTTTAATAAAACAGTTCAGGAAGCAAGTGCAAATAAAACCTTAGATACTTCTTCAGCGACTTATAAACGCATTAATGCCGTATTTATGCGTTTAAAACCTTATGGCGATCAAATCAATCAAACGGGTCAAAAGTTTGATTGGAAACTGGCTGTGCTAAAATCGGACCAGATCAATGCGTATGTAGCACCGGGTGGTAAAGTTGTGTTCTATACCGGTATCGTGAATAAATTAAACCTGACTGATGCAGAAATTGCAGCAGTTATGGGTCATGAAATGGTGCATGCTTTAGAGGAACACTCTAAAAATAAAATTGGTCAACAAGCATTAACTGATTTGGCTTTAAGCATCGGTCTAAGCGCTGCGGGAAGTAATGTAGGGCAGTTGGGTTCTGCTGCTGCCCAGTTGGGTGCACAAGTGGGTGTAGGTTTACCTTATTCTCGTAGTCTGGAAAGTCGCGCTGACCAAGGCGGTTTAATGCTGATGGCGCGTGCCGGTTATAACCCACAAGCTGCTATTACCCTTTGGGAAAAAATGAACAAACTGGAAGGTGCGGGCGGTACTTCATTCTTGTCGACTCACCCTTCAAATAGCCAGCGTATTGAAGCAATGCGTAAAAACTTGCCAGCCGCTCAAGCGATTTATAACAAACGTTAATTGCTGTTTAACTCATAAAAAAGGATGCACGAAGCATCCTTTTTTTAGTTTTACTTCCTCATCCTTATAGGATGAGCAGCACTGCTGCGCAAGGGGTAAGGATGTTAATTATTTCGATGTGATCGAAGATAAAGCAGTATAAATCTGTCTAACTTAATTTTTAAGCACTGCTTAAAATAAAATTATGGGGCAGGGTTGGGCTGTTGACGGTGAATATCCTCAATACCTTGTAAAACTTCAGCTGATAAATCAATTTCAAAGGCTTGGATATTTTCTTTGAGTTGATCCAGGTTGGTTGCACCAATAATGGTACTGGTCACAAAGAACTGCTGTTTAATAAATGCCAGTGACAGTTGGGTCAGGGTTAAGCCATGTCTTTCCGCGAGTTGAGCATATTGTTCGGTTGCCCATTCACTCTCTGGATTGCTATAGCGGCTAAAACGAGAAAATAGGGTGACACGTGCATTTGCAGGGCGTGCACCATTACGGAATTTTCCGGTCAAATAACCGAAAGCTAAAGGGGAGTATGCAAGTAGTCCCACATTTTCATAATGGGCAATTTCTGACATGCCGATTTCATAAGTCCGGTTTAAGAGACTATACGGGTTTTGTACACTCACCATTTTTTCTAAACCTAACTTTTCAGCCAAATGTAAAAACTTCAAAGTGCCCCACGGGGTTTCATTGGATAGACCAATATATCGAATACGTCCTTTTTTGACTTCATCAATTAAAGCACTTAAGGTTTCTTCTAAAGCAGTGATTTCTGCATCCTGCTGAGCTTCAGTATTGCCATAACCGAGCTTGCCAAAGAAATTGGCTGGACGTTGTGGCCAATGCAGCTGATATAGGTCGATATAATCGCTTTGTAAGCGTTTTAAGGAGCCATCTATAGCTGAGCTAATCTCTGTTGCTGTGAAGCGAGTTTGTCCATCACGGATGTGACTGCCGCCTTGTGAGGGACCTGCAATTTTTGAAGCAATAAACAGCTGGTCACGATGTCCTCGTTCAGCAATCCATTGACCCAAGATGGTTTCAGTTGCCCCTTGGGTTTCAGGCTTTGGTGGCACAGGATACATTTCAGCAGTGTCCCAGAAGAACAAACCCTGGTCTAAAGCGTATTCAAGTTGTTGGAAGGCCTCTGCTTGGGTATTTTGCTCACCAAAAGTCATCGTGCCTAAACAGATTTCAGGAACAAGTATTCCTGTATTGGCTAAAGGTTTGAATTGCATAGAGCTTGATCCTTGAGTTTTTATCAATGAAATTTTAAATGACTTAAGGCTAACTGATTTTTTGATCAGCGTTAAATCATCAATAGTTTTAATGTTGTCATCAAATTTACAAAAGGAGATGAATAAAAATCAAGCCATAAAAAAGCAAATCCTAAGATTTGCTTTTTTTCGTGCGTGCTAAAGGATAAAGAACTTATTCTTCCTCATCCAGTTCATCCACAGCGACATTTGCATCTTCAGTTGAAACATCAAAAATAAGAATGGCTTTACCCTCAGTTTCGATCATGCCTTGTTCTTCAAGCGTTTTTAAAACGCGTCCCACCATTTCACGAGAACAACCGACAATACGGCCAATTTCTTGACGTGTAATACGGATTTGTCGGCCATTTGGTAAAATCATGGCTTCTGGTTGCGAAGAAAGGTCGATTAAACAGCGCGCAATACGACCAGATACATCAATAAATGCCAGGTCAGTCACTTTACGAGTGGTATTTTTTAAGCGACGGACAAGCTGGGCAAATACAGCATAGCTCAGATCTGGATACTGTTTGCTTAACTCGTGAAAGTTATCATAGGTGATTTCGGCAATTTCACAGACATCACGAGTACGGACTTCCGCAGTACGTTGTGGATTTGCTTCAAAGAGACCCATTTCCCCAAAAAAGTCTCCTGCATTCAAATACGCAACCACAATTTCACGTTCATCATCTTCACGTAAAATAATGGATACTGAACCTTTTAAAATTAAATAAAGTGATTTTGATTCAGTGCCTGCATCAATAATTGCAGTACGTTTTGGATAGCGATTTATATATGCACGTTTTAATAATGCTTTGACTGACTCTGGTAATTGACCAGGAGAAAGGGCATCGGTGCTTAGTTGTGAAAAGCTTGCAGTCATGCTAACGGTTCCGAATATGGATAAGTAATAGATCGCACAGACCTAAAATGAACTTGTCACATAGAAGAGATGAAATTCCTTATCAACTCAATTTATGTTAGTGTACGGGTACTTCGTAAATTTATAGCTTTTTTCAGGTAGTTGCAATGCAAACAAGCGTACATTGGCTAGAGAATGTTGCTTTTGAAGCAAAATCAGAAAGTGGTCACCACATTGTCATGGATGGCGCTGAGGCATATGGTGGTGAAAACCGTGGTCCACGTCCCATGGAGCTGATATTAATGGGACTTGGTGGCTGTGCCTCCTTTGATATTGTGACTATTTTAAAGAAATCACGCCAAGATGTGACAGGGGTCGTATGTCAGCTAAAAGCGGATCGTGCGGATACGATTCCTGCAGTGTTTACCAATATTCATTTACACTTTGTCGTGACGGGTAAAGCGGTAAAAGAAAAACAGGTGGCTAAAGCTGTTGAACTTTCTGCTGAAAAATATTGTTCCGCAAGCAAAATGTTATCTGATGGTGGTGTTGAAATTACCCACGATTTTGAAATTATTGAAGCTGCGTAATAAAAAAAAGGCAATTCCAAATGAATTGCCTTTTTTATGAATCATTCAACTTAGAATTATTCTATAAAATATAATCAGTACCATCTTAATGCACAATTTAAAAAACTAATTTTCATTCTTTCACTTCTTTTTTTATTCAATTTCAATCTCTAATTTTTTGTTAAATCACAACGTAGATCAATCTAGTGAACTTCGTCTATATACTATAAATAAATATATAATTTTTTCAAAATTCTCAACTGCAAATATTGAGTTTTCAACTGGGTTAATCCAACATCGTGATGAAATATGTTCTAAATAGAATTTGATACAGAAGATATTAAATTTAGCTTGAAAAAATTGAGCTAAATCCCCATATTAAAACTCAGTTTCATGTTTTATTTTTATTTCTTTAGTCTTTGAAAATTAAAATATTTTTTAATAAATTGTGTTGAAAAATATCAAACCATTCCCATCTATTGTCCAAGTACAAAATTTGTTGTGAGGAAAATAAGAATGCGTTTTGAAAAATTTACAAATCGGCTGCAGCAAGCTTTATCAGATGCTCAATCTTTAGCCATGGGTAAAGACAATACCTCAATCGAAGGTATTCATGTTTTATCCGTGCTATTGCAAGAGCCTGCCAATATCAGCTTGTTACAACAGGCCGGGGCAAATCTGCGCGATCTTCAGACCAAGCTACAACAAGCATTGAATAATGCAGCGACCATTGCCAATCCAACCGGAGATATCAATCTTAATCCTGAAGCGGTACGCGCCCTAAACCTGGCAGACAGCTATGCACAAAAAGCCGGAGATGAATTTTTATCGACCGACTGGGTATTGCTTAGTTTGGCTGAAACTGGTGCAACTAAAACTTTACTGAATAGTGTAGGCGTAACATCAGAAGGTTTACGTAAAGCAATTGAGAATATTCGAGGTGGTGAACAAGTCATGAGTAATAACCACGAAGATCAGCGTGATTCACTGAATAAATACACCATTGATTTAACTGAACGTGCGATGTCCGGCAAGCTCGATCCAGTGATTGGACGTGATGAAGAAATTCGTCGCACAATTCAGGTACTTTCACGCCGTACTAAAAATAATCCGGTATTGATTGGTGAACCGGGAGTGGGTAAAACTGCGATTGTCGAAGGTCTGGCACAACGGATCGTCAATGGTGAAGTCCCTGAAGGCTTAAAAAGTAAACGGGTTTTATCTTTGGATTTGGGTTCATTGCTCGCAGGCGCGAAATATCGTGGCGAGTTTGAAGAACGTTTAAAAGCGGTTCTGAAAGATCTGGCCAAGTATGAAGGAGAAGTTATTCTCTTTATTGATGAATTACATACCCTTGTCGGTGCCGGTAAGGGCGAGGGTGCCATGGACGCAGGCAATATGCTGAAACCTGCATTGGCACGTGGTGAACTGCATTGTGTCGGTGCAACGACTCTAGATGAATATCGTCAATTCATCGAAAAAGATGCTGCGCTAGAACGCCGTTTCCAGAAAGTCTTGGTAGATGAGCCAAGTGTTGAAGATACCATTGCAATTTTACGTGGACTGAAAGAGAAATATGCAACGCATCATGGCGTACAGATTCTGGATTCAGCCATTATTGCTGCTGCAAAAATGTCGCATCGTTATATTACCGATCGTCAATTACCGGATAAAGCCATTGATTTGATTGATGAAGCAGCTTCACGAATCAAAATGGAAATTGATTCAAAACCCGAGCCACTTGACCGTTTGGACCGTCGTTTAATCCAGTTGAAAATGCAACTGGAAGCGGTAAAACAGGATGCAGATTCAGTCAGTAAAGCTGAAGTATCACATTTGGAAAAACAAATCGAAGAAGTGCAGCGTGAATATAGCGATTTGGAAGAACAATGGATCGCTGAGAAAAGATTGGTTGAAGGCACTAATCAGGCACAAGTCGAGCTGGATAAAGCGCGTACCGCATTTGAAAAAGCACAACGTGAAGGTGACTTGGCGGAAGCCAGCCGTCTGCAATATGGAGTGATTCCTGAATTGCAAAAACGTCTGGAAAGCGAAGAAGTTGCCGAAGAAAACAATGAAGAACCAAAGTTAATCCGTACCAAAGTGACTGAGAATGAAATTGCAGAAGTGGTGAGTGCGGCAACCGGTATTCCAGTGGCGAAAATGTTGCAAGGCGAACGTGAAAAACTGCTTCAAATGGAAGATTTCTTACATAACCGTGTAATTGGACAAGATGAAGCGGTAGTTGCAGTGTCGAATGCGGTACGCCGTTCACGTGCAGGATTGTCTGATCCGAATCGTCCAAGCGGTTCATTCATGTTCCTGGGCCCAACAGGAGTGGGTAAAACTGAATTGACCAAAGCCTTGGCAAACTTCCTGTTCGACAGTGATGATGCGATGGTTCGTATCGACATGACTGAATTCATGGAGAAACATTCTGTCAGCCGTTTGGTCGGTGCACCTCCAGGATATGTGGGCTATGAAGAAGGTGGTGTATTAACTGAAGCTGTGCGTCGTAAACCTTATAGTGTCGTGTTGTTTGATGAAGTCGAAAAAGCGCATCCGGACGTATTTAACATCTTGCTGCAAGTGCTTGATGATGGACGCTTGACTGACTCTCAAGGCCGTGTGGTCGATTTTAAAAACACCGTTATAGTCATGACCTCTAACTTGGGTTCGCAGGATGTACGTGAATTAGGTGAAAATGCAACCGATGATGAAGTCCGCACAGTGGTAATGGAAGCCGTATCACAACACTTCCGTCCAGAATTCATTAACCGTATTGATGAGCTGGTGGTATTCCATTCACTGAAAAAAGCACAAATTCGCGGTATTGCAGATATTCAGTTGAATCGTTTGCGTTCTCGTTTAAGTGAAAAAGACATGCGTCTTTCTGTCGATGATAGTGCGTTTGATCAATTGATCGATGCTGGTTTTGATCCTGTATATGGTGCTCGACCATTGAAACGTGCAATTCAACAGCGAGTTGAAAATTCATTGGCTCAAAAAATCTTAAGCGGAGATTTTCTGCCTGGCGATACGATTTTGATTAAAGGTGAAAATGGTCATCTTGAGTTTGAAAAAATGAAATTAAGTTAAGTATTTGATTAAACCAAAAGATAAAAAAACCTGGCCTTGGCTGGGTTTTTTTATTTTACGTCTATCGCTTTTTTTGTTTCTATACGTAAAGCTAATTGCAATTTATTAATCGATGGTTAAAATTGCATCCGAATCTACAACTTGGATGTGTAGATCAGTGCTTTAAAAAAAACAAAAAATGCCGCCGTGCAGCGTGCGAAAAGGAATAAAAAGTATGATGGAATTTAAACTTTTACGACAATTAAAAAAAGAGCCGTATAGTCAGTATAAACATACGGGAGATGTGACGGTTCAAGAACTCAAGCGGATGTATGATATTTATCAAAAATATTATGCCAACACCCGTTATGAAATTTTTGAACATGATTTCTTAGAAAAAACAGGTGTTTTCTTTATTATCGAACCTAAAAACAAACAAATCGTCGGCTTTTCTACAGTTATGGAACGTGATTTCGTGGTCAATGGTAAAGCTCGCCATGCTTTTTTTAGCGGTGACACTATTATTGAGCAGGCTTATTGGGGAAATCGGGCGTTAACGCGTGCCATGTACCGTTATATCGTCAGTTTTAAAATGCGCTATCCACTTACGCCGATTTACTGGATCTTGATTTCCAAAGGCTTTAAAACCTATTTATTGCTCGCAAATAACTATTACAGCTATTATCCGCACTATGGGGAAAAAAATTCGCATTTACAAGATTATGTCGATTCCTATTGCCGACAATATTTTGCCGAATATTATGATAAATCATCGGGGTTGCTGAATTTCGGTGAAGATTATCAGCCTTTGAAAGCGGATGTTGCACCGATTACCAAAGAATTGCGCGAGAAAAATACCAAAATTGCATTCTTTGAAGATAAAAATCCGACATGGGTGGAAGGGACAGAATTACCCTGTATCGGTGAATTACGCTGGAGTGATTTATATCGCTTTATTAGCCGCTTTATGACCAAAAATATGAGTGTGGGCAAAGTAGAAAGCCAAGTGCAACAAAAACGTCCATTACATATTGCTTCAGATTCTGATTCTAAGGTGGCGTAACCATGGGATTGCTGCTCTCAGCTTCACATCAAATACTGGAATTCGCCTGCCGTAAAGCATTTCAACGTTATCGGCAGCAAGCGAATGATTTAGAAGGGGTGCAACGTCAAAAGTTGGACCTGTTCTTAAAGCAGCATACTTCGCAAAGTCTGAGTTATGAACAGTTTGTAGAAAAATATCCACTTACCCGTTATAGCCATTGGAAGGAAAAAATTGAACAGTCTCGCCAAAGTGGCAAAAACTGTTTAGGAGCGGGGAAAATTATTCGCTTTCAACCCACCAGTGGCTCAAGTGAAGCACTGAAATTTATTCCCTATACGCAAAGTTTTTTAAATGAATTAGATGAAGCTATTGGTTTATGGCTAACGAATTTATATCGTGAATATCCACAATTAAAAAATTCAACCCATTATTGGTCGGTGTCATGGTTGCCGGAAAGCCAGCGTAAACTTTTAGAAAACAGTAATCTCAATGATGACAGTGCATTACTCAATGTTTCAAAACGTTTTTTAAGTAAAATTACTCAATCTGTCCCAACCGACATTGCCCTGGCCAAATCAGCAGAAGATGCCATGTTTGCAACCGCCGTGTTTTTGGTTGCAGATAAAAATCTAGGTATGATTTCAGTGTGGAGTCCGACTTTTGCACTGCAATTATTGGACGTGATTGAACAGAATCAAAATGAAATTGTGGAAGTGCTGAGAACAGGGCAATGGAAACGTAACAGTCTGGATTATTTAAAAGCACCACAATCTTCAGAGCAAAGTTATAAATTACAACGTTTAGATTTAACAGCCCCCACTGCCTGGAAAAATCTTTGGTCTAAATTGACCTTAATTTCCAGTTGGGATACAGCAAGTGCTGAACGCTGGGCCAAAAATTTACAAGATCGTGTAGCGAATGTTGCTTTTGAGGGTAAGGGCTTATGGGCAACAGAAGGCGTAGTCACGATTCCTTTCAATAATTGTTATCCGCTCAGCTATCAGTCACACTTTTACGAATTTTTAAATTTAGAAAGTGGTCAAACCTTACCTTCATGGGGGCTTAAAGTGGGTGATATTGTAAGTCCTGTTATTACTACGGGTTCTGGACTGATCCGGTATGTGATTGATGATGAACTTGAAGTGACCGGTTTTTATGAAAAAATTCCATGCTTTTTGTTTTTGGGGCGAAAAATGACGGTCGATTTGGTGGGGGAGAAAATTGATCAGATAACCGCACAAAAAGTATTAGCCACATTTCAACAAGACGATTATGTTCCAGTAAGTTTGTTAGGGATTGAGTTTTGTGAGATTAAAAAGCCTCACTATATTTTATTAAGTGAAGGTAATTTATCTAAGCAACCTTCAGCAGTAGAATTAGATGAATTGTTAAAAGAAAATTTTCATTATGAATTGGCACGAAATTTAGGCCAGTTAGATGAACCTGAGGTGAAACATGTAGATGATGCTTGGCATTATTATAAAACCTTAGCAATGCATAATGGAATGATCGAAGGGAATATTAAACCTGAACCTTTGAAAAAAATGAAAACAAAAATAATTTAAGTGTATTTGAGTAAAACTATATGAGCTTAAACGTATTGTATGCACAAGATGACAATGACAACCAAATTTATCGCTCCAAAAATGAACCGGATTTTCTGGTACGTTCCGCAACTGTAGCAGATGACGAGCAACTGGTTCAATTGATTGCGGAAACCATGCCAAGCAATGGTATGACTTGGGCTTTTGAGCGCTCTCCAAGTTATCTCAGTGCCAGTCATGCCCAGTACAATTGTCCAGATATCAAGTTGGTGGTGCTGGAGGAAAATCCGGCACAAGTAGTCGGTATGATGAATCTAGGTTGGCGCTATTGTTTTATCAATGGTCAAGCAGAGCCATTACGTTATGTTGCAGATTTGCGCATGCATCCGATGTACCGCGGTAATAAAGTTCTACGTCTACTGATGGACTATGTCTATGACGAAATTCCCTTGGATACTATTTTTGAAAGTGTGGTTTTAGAAGATAACACCGTCGCATGCAATATTTTGCACAATGAGCGTAAAGGCTTTCCCAAACCGTTTCATTATGACGATATTCGTACCTTTACGGTGTCACAAGCGAAAAAACCGGCGCAATTTGCACAATATCGTTTTCAGCAAATGAATGCGAGCCATATAAGCGAAGCCAATACATTTATCTTGACGATGAAACAACATTATAATTTTTTACCAAATTATGATTTTTCAAGTTTAGCGGAATCGAATCATCCTTTTTGGTTGGGCATGAATATCAATGATTTTTATATTATGTATGACCAGAATAATCAAATTGTCGGTTTGTATGGTTTGTGGAATCAAAAAACTTTTAAACAAACCCGTGTTGTCGATTACTCTTTGCCCTTAAAAGTTATTAAGCCTTTTTATAATATCTATGCTGGCATTCGAGGGGTTTTGTCTTTACCGAAAAAAAATGATGCCTTTGAATATTTGATGATTCATAGTGCTTTATGTCATCCCGTGCAACAAGATGTGTTTGCCAGTCTGATTTTTCATGCGAAGCAACAGACTAAACTGCGTCGTAAACAAGCCTTTTGTATTACTTTAGCAAATAATGACCCACGTATTCATTGGATGAACAATACCAGCTCTCATGTGATTCAAGCCAAGCATTATTTTCATAGTTTTAAAGCTAATCCCTATACCATCTTTGATCGTAATAAAATTAGTTATTTTGAAGTGGGACGTATTTAATTAGTGTTTGGTATGACCCAATCATGCAATGTGATTGGGAGTAGCAAGTTGTTTGAAAAAATTATATTAATTTTCATTTTTTAGTTATATTTTTTCGCAAAATAAGTCAGCCTGATTTAAGCCAAGAGTAGGCTAAAGTGAACTTTGTTCATCAATTGCAAAGTTTCATCTCATTAATCATAAATTGTCAGAAAAAATGAGTGATTCCAAGCATCTTGATGCTGAAAGCATTTAACGTGTACAAAATAGTATTAAGCCATCGGTGGATAAACAAAAAAAGAAAGTAAAATTTTAACTGATCAAAACAATCAACATATTCAAAAGCAGAATATTGAAGAAACGGTATTAACCGATTACGCGATGCAGAAGAAAAAAGCGGCTGAACAATGAATGTTGAATGAAAAGCAAGTCAGCACCCATTCGACCATTCGTTTATTTGATACCGTAAATCAATCAGATAATCTACATATGAATTATTATGAGGGGATTACCATTGAGATGAAATGCTAAATCGCATTTCATCTCAATGTGTATTATTTCATGCCAAGCGTCATTAGATTGGGTGGTGCTTAATTATCCATGCTTTATGGATTTTGGTATTGCGCTTGAAATCTTGCCCAATGGTTTCACTGGTAATATCTTGCACATCAAACATGGCTTGAACTTCTTCATCCATCTCAAAACCACGGTAGTTATTCGAGAAGTACAAAGTGCCTTCAGTGGTTAAACGGTTCATGGCACGTTTAAGCAAAGAGTTGTGGTCACGTTGTACGTCGAAAGTGCCGTAGAACTTCTTCGAATTTGAGAAGGTTGGCGGATCAATAAAGATCAGGTCATATTGTTCATGACCTTCTTTTAACCATTCAAAACAGTCGCTAGAGAAGAACTGATGTTGTTGATCTGGATGATCTACCGTCAAGCCATTAAGGACAAAGTTTTCTTTAGACCAATTCAAATAGGTATTGGATAAATCGACACTTGTAGTACTTGCTGCGCCACCTAAAGCTGCATGAACACTGGCAGTAGAGGTGTAACTGTACAAGTTCAAGAAGTGTTTACCTTTTGCTTCCGCAGCAATACGTAGACGCATTTGGCGATGATCGAGGAATAAACCGGTATCTAAATAATCGGTCAAGTTGATTAAAAGTTTGGCTTTGCCTTCTTGAACGATAAAACGCTTAGAAGCAGTACTTTGTTTTTCGTACTGAGTTTTACCTTCCTGACGGGCACGTGTTTTAATAAAGATCGCATCACGACCTAAACCAGTCACCGCACGAATAGAAGCCAATGCAAGATTAAAGCGTTTTTTTGCTTTTTCAGGATCGATAGTTTTTGGTGGTGCATATTCCTGCACATGCAGACGATCACCATATAAATCTACTGCGACATTAAAGTCAGGTAAATCTGCATCGTACAAACGCAAGCAATAAATATTTTCTTTAACCGCCCATTTTTTCAAGGCTTGAATATTTTTTTGCAAACGGTTGGTAAAGTCCTCAGCACCTTCAATTGGCTCGAACTGTTGCGGTTGCCAAGTCGCCAGGAAAGGCTGGCTTGCAGCTGCAGGTTTGATCGTGCCGAAACGTACATAAATAGGAAGCTTACCATTCATCAAACGCAAGATTTGCGGATCATTGAACGCCAGTACATCGGCCTGTTCAACTTGTGCAGCAATCACTGCAGCATATTGATTCGGGAAGTTCTTTTGCAAAAGACCTGATAAGCCTAAATACAAAGCACGGTTTGACGATTTTTCACCCAAACGCTCACCATAGGGTGGGTTGGTGACGATAAATGAAGTTTTCCCTTCAGCTTGGAAATCTGGCCAATCTGCAAGGGTACGTTCTTCAATTTTGATTTGATCGAGTATCGATTCAAAACCAGCTGCAATAATATTTTGCTTGGTGGCTTTTACAGCCTCCCAGTCAGCATCATAGGCATAGAACTGAGGGAGCTGTTTTTCTAATCCTGCTTGATGGCGTTCAACTGCTTCAGCTTTAATCGACATCCATAAATCATGGTCATGGCCATTCCAGCCACTGAAACCAAAGCGGCGGACTAAACCGGGTGCACGATCGGTGAGCATCATTAGAGATTCAATGATGAATGTCCCTGAACCACACATTGGATCTAAAATAATGTCAGGATTTCGTTCGATTAATTTGGCTTTTTGCAGAATTGCTGCTGCAAGATTTTCTTTAATTGGTGCATCGGTCATGAAATGACGATAGCCGCGTTTATGTAAAGAATCACCTGATAAATCCAGGCAATACGTATGCTGAGTTTTACCAGCAAGTACGTATAAAGTAATTTCAGGTTGTTTAATGTCGATGCTTGGGCGTTTGCCTACCGCTTCCATAAAGGAATCGACCACACCATCTTTTACACGTAAAGTCGCGAACTGAGTATTTACTTTGATGTCACGTTCGACATGTAAACGAATGGCAAATGTACTTTGTGTAGCAAAAATAAGTGACCAGTCAAAGTTCATTGCACCTTCGTACAATTCTTCAGCCACATCACGTGCATCATGCGTGAAGTCCAATTCATGCGTATGAATAGGCGTCAGTACACGAGAAGCTAAACGTGACCACAAACAAATACGGTATGCATTTTCTAGCGTGCCTTGAAAAACTAAACGTCCTGGAAAGCGTTCAATATTTTGAACACCTAAACCTTCCAATTCTTCTTGGAGTAAGGTTTCAAGCCCATCTGCACAGGTGACCCAGTATGTAGAAAGACGTAGTTTCGAATTCATGCAAATTTTCCAAAAGCAGCTAAGCAATCTATTATTTTAACGTATTTTAGTCCTGAAAAGTTTTTAAATTAGGGCAAAGCCTAAGCTTGATAGAGGAAATATATGATTTTTATCTATTAAACTTGCATAACTGGTATGTATTTTGCTGATAACCCTGCTTATTGGTTATAAGTCACGTGATGCTGACCCTAACTGCTATTTGTAATCATTTTGATTTTAAAGGGGTACTGAATGCAAGATACAACTGAAAATATTTTTTTGAACCGCTCTGAAGCTTTTTCTGTTGCGACACTGCTGTATACCCGATTAAGGCGCGTGAGTGGGCGGGTAATAGATGTTATGTATCTGGTAGAAAATCAAGCTTACGCCAAATATGTGATTGATCTTGCTTTATCTGGGGATGATTCCGAGTTGCAGCGACAAGCAGAGCGTCTACGTTCCTTAATGGTGCTCGATGCTGAACCTCATCAAATTCAAATTGAGGTTAAGGAAGAAATTGCAGACATTTATGAAACGGAATTAACAGAAGAAGAAATTTATAAAGCACAAGTATCCCATCACTATATTGGTGCATTGCGTTGATTTTTTAGGCTCTAAATATTGCTTTGATTTAGAGCCTGATTTTAATAAATTACTCACAAATTGAATTTCATTCATTAGGTGGTGGAACATTTAAAT
This sequence comes from Acinetobacter sp. SFB, assembly GCF_001647545.1. Lineage (GTDB taxonomy): Bacteria > Pseudomonadota > Gammaproteobacteria > Pseudomonadales > Moraxellaceae > Acinetobacter. The sequence goes on along the minus strand of NZ_LSZH01000001.1, from coordinate 580,097 downwards.
GGGTAAAACTAATCCCTTACTTTTAATTAATAAATTGACATGACACGTAAATAGTCACTGAATGCTGAAAACTTCAACTGCCAACCACGGGGGAATATCTGTATAATAGTTCAACTTAACTGAACGGGAATCTCTCATGCACTTGGCGGCATTGCATACTCCGAGCCAGATTCAACTCAATCAACAGGGTAATCTCAAACATTTCTTGACCATTGACGGTCTTTCTAAAGAAACCCTGACCAAAATTCTTGATACAGCCAATTCCTTTTTTAATGATCAAAATCAATTGATCACGACGCCTTTATTAGAAGGCCGTACAGTGATGAATTTGTTCTTTGAAAATTCGACCCGTACGCGTACCACTTTTGAAGCAGCGGCAAAACGCTTGTCAGCCAATGTACTGAATATCGATATTGCACGCTCAAGTACTTCAAAAGGTGAAACATTACGAGATACCTTGTGGAATCTTGAAGCCATGGCAGCGGATATTTTCGTGGTTCGTCATTCATCTTCAGGGGCAGCACATTTTATTGCCCAAACCGTTTGCCTGGATGTTGCAATTATTAATGCCGGTGATGGTCGTCATGCGCATCCGACTCAAGCCATGCTGGATATGTTAACTATTCGCCGTGAAACTAAAAAGCCATTCGAAGCTTTAAGTGTGGCCATTATTGGTGATATCAAACATTCGCGTGTAGCCCGTTCTGATGTGGCGGCATTGCAAACTTTAGGCTGTAAAGACATTCGTGTGATTGCACCGAATACCTTGCTGCCATATGGCTTTGAAGAATATGGTGAAGATGTTCGTATGTTCAATAACATGGAAGCCGGAATTAAAGATTGCGACGTGATTATTACTTTACGTATTCAAAATGAACGTATTGATTCTCCAGCGCTGGCGTCACAAGCTGAATTTTACAAGATGTACGGTTTGAACAAAGAGCGTTTGGCGATGGCGAAACCTGATTGCATCGTGATGCATCCGGGGCCAATGAACCGTGGGGTCGAAATTGATTCCAGTATTGCTGATGGTCCGCAAGCGGTCATTTTGCATCAGGTGACCAATGGTATTGCTGTGCGAATGGCGGTACTGGCACTGTCTATGCAAGGTCAGTTGCAAGAAAAAGGTTTAATTGAAGCGATTGCGGGATAAGGTAAAGTCATGAGTATTGTAAAAATTGAAAATGTCCGTGTCTTAGACCCCATTCAAAAAACGGATAGCGTACAAACGGTATTTATCGAAAACGGCAAACTGGTTGCGGAAACGGATCAGATTAGTGAAAGCATTGATGGTCAAGGTCAATGGCTGATGCCAACCATGGTCGATTTGTGTGCACGTTTACGTGAACCCGGTCAGCAACAACACGGTACTTTGAAATCTGAAGGAAAGGCCGCGCGTGAAAACGGTATTTTACATGTCTTTACTCCACCAGATTCAAAACCAATCGTACAAGACAATGGTGCACTGATTCATGGTTTGGTTGAAAAGGCCATGCTGGATGGCGGTATTTATCTGCAGGTGATTGGTGCGCAAACGCAAGGTTTGCAAGGCAGACAGCCTGCAAATATGGCAGGTTTGAGAAAAGGCGGTTGTACTGCTGTTTCGAATGCCAATGCACCGTTTGCTGATGATGATGTGGTGATTCGTACCCTTGAATATGCTGCAGGTTTAGGCATGACTGTCGTGTTCTATGCAGAGGAACATCAAATTGCCAAAGATGGTTGTGCACATGAAGGCTTTATTGCTTCACGTCAGGGTTTGCCGATGATTCCGGCATTGGCTGAAACTGTTGCGATTGCTAAATATTTGCTTATCATCGAAGCAACCAAAGTACGTGCACATTTCGGATTGTTGTCTTGTGGGGCATCTGTTGAATTGATCAAAATTGCAAAAGATAAGGGCTTGCCTGTCACTGCTGACGTGGCGATGCATCAACTGCATTTAACCGAAAGCCTAACTGACGGTTTTAATTCTTTGGCGCATGTACGCCCGCCATTACGGGCTGAAAAAGATAAGCAATTATTACGACAAGGTGTAAAAGACGGCGTGATTGATGCGATTTGTACCCACCATGAACCGCTCAGCAGCTCTGCAAAATTAGCACCATTTGCGGAAACACAACCGGGTATAACTGCTTTTGATACTTATGTGGCGTTTGGTATTCAGCTGATCAATGAAGGACTGTTCGAGCCTTTAGAATGGGTGGAAAAAGTCACTCTGGCTCCGGCAAAAGTGGCGAATATGATGGATCGCTGGACTGAAGAATCAGGTTGGGCCTTGGTTGATCCTAAACTTGAATGGATAGTTGCTAAAGATTCCATTCTTTCACAAGGTAAAAATACACCGCTTATTAATCAAAAAGTAGTGGGTAAAGTGGTCCAAACTTTTGTGCCTTAATGGATTTAATATTTTTTTATAATTTATAAAAGTCAGCTTCGGCTGGCTTTTTTATTTTTGAAAAAAATAAGAGTATTCAAATAATACAATTAATTACACTGTCTGAAAAATGAGCAGATAAAATAAAAATACATATGATAAGACCAAAATAAAAGGAATAATGGATGAATATTAATTTGATTGATTTATTGAAGCAGAAAGTATCTGCAATTGTTCTTGAAGGTGAAACGGAATACCTAAGCGAGAAAAGTCAAGCATTAAGTAGTTTTTTCCCTATTCTATTGGCAATTTTCAAATCTAAACCAGAACTTATTGGAAATTTGCAGAGTCAATTAAATCCGAGATTGCCCGATCTGTTTGAAACAAATCCCGATTTAAAGCGGGAATTTTTAGAACAGATTTCAGGCACAGTTCCCCCTGGCGCAATTGAATCCACCTTAAATCGCTCAATTGCTCCCACACTTGGCTTTTTAGAAAATGAAGCCGGTTCCTCTGAACCAAGTGCGATTGCACATCTTATCGAGACACACTGGCCTGCTGTATCGAGTGCTTTGCCACATTGGGCACCAGCGTTTTTAAGTGCTTTAGGCGTAGGACTTGCCTCTGAACATTCCTTACATCAGGCGCCTGAAACACATGTGCTGGTAGAAGAAAAAAAGAAATCGAGTCTTTTATTGCCACTTATTGGTTTTATTATTTTGGCTGTACTACTTGCCATAATGTTTAGGGCTTGTTCTGATAGAAAGGAAACTGAGTCTGTAAGCGGTGTGCCTGCACAGACTGCCACCAGTGAGCCAGCAAAATTACAACTCAGCACGGGTTCGACAGGAGATTTAACCACATGTCAGTTATATTCTGGCAATGCGAGTTATATCGATATTCTGCAGAAAGAAATTAAACAAATTTTTAATCACAATATTGGTTGTGGTGTAGAAACAAATGCAAGCTACCATACCGAATTTATTGCTCAAGATGCCATTCCAAGTGTATTGAAATTGGTTAAAGGGGTTCCAAATGCATCCATAATCTGGATGGGAGATCAGCTTTCTATTCAGACTGCCAATCCGACTGATGCAGAGCAATTGGCGACTAAAATTAAGCCACTGGTTAAAAACATGACAGTAATGACGCAAGCAACGACTGCTGCTTCTACACCGGTTGATACCAGTACCGCAATTAGTGAAGGTAATATCAATGCGGAAAAAGCTTTGGCGGAAATTAATCCAGATCGCATTCGCGCCTTAGATATTGCAACAGCACTAAATATGCAAATTATCAATTTTGATACAGCAAGTAGCACTATTCCTGATGCCAATAAATCAATTTTAAATCAAGCCGCTGCGCTGATTAAACGTGCATCACAAGTGCATTTGACGGTTAAAGGGCATACCGATGCTGTGGGGGATGCTGCAGCAAATAAAGCATTATCACAAAAACGAGCACAAGCCGTTGTCGATTACCTGGTACAACAAGGTGTTGATCCAGCACAGTTACAGGCAGTCGGTTATGGTTCGGAACAGCCTGTAGCGGATAATGCAACGCCTGAAGGTCAATTTAAAAATCGCCGTATTGAGTTTGAAGTGTTAAATACCGAAACAGGTGTAGTTCGTGAAGTCGATGAGCAAGGGATTAATAAACAGTAAATAATGAGCACTCACTAAAAGGACGAATTGATTCGTCCTTTTTTTATTGGCATGCTGTAGTGAATTATAAAACGTGAACATATTATGCGTATTAGTTTTATTGGCGCTGGGCGGGTTGCACATCATTTGGCTCGTGTTTTAAGCCAGCATCATCAAATCATGCAAATCTATAGCCGCAGTCTTGAGCCTGCACAAACTTTAGCTGCCCAAGTCGGTGCAACTGCAACGGTGGATATCTCCGAGATAAATCCTGAAATTGATTTGGTGATCATTGCAGTAAGTGATCAGGCGATTGCGTCCATCATTGCAGAGGCTCATCAACACTTAGCAGATGTTTTGATTGTGCATACTTCAGGCAGTACCGATATTGAAGTCTTGGCAAAAGTTCATGCACGTGCTGGAGTTTTTTATCCTTTACAGACCTTTAGTCTGGATCGGGAAATTACTTGGGCCGATACGCCATTATTTATAGAAGCCAAGTTTGAAAAGGATCTGGTTTTATTAAGCCAATTGGCCAATCAGTTGAGTAGTCGCGTTTATCAATATACATCGGCACAGCGCTTAAGCTTGCATTTGGCTGCGGTGTTTGCCTGTAATTTTAGTAATTATTGTTATGACATGGCGAAGCAGATTGTGGATGCACAGCAGGTAGATTTCTCATTGCTTTATCCACTGATATTAGAAACAACCCATAAAGCTGTACAGCATGATCCTAAACAGATGCAGACTGGACCTGCAATGCGAGGGGATCAAAATATCTTGAATATGCATCAACAGATGCTACAAGATCTAAATCGGGATGATTTGAAAAATATTTATAGTTTGATGAGCCAGCAGATTTTGCAATCGCATCAGCAAAAATAATCGTTTAAAATTAAGTCAATATACTTGAAGAATGAATAGAACAAGGATGTCTTTATGGCAAAGGATTTTAACAGCCAATATGTAGTTGATGGTTATGATGAACATATCCGTAAATTAATTCCCGGCTATGAAGTTGTACATCAACAAATTCAAGCCTTGTTGAAAACTTATGCTGATGAATATGCAGATGTGCTAATTGTAGGTTGCGGTACCGGCTATGAACTGGGTCATCTGGTACGATTGTTTCCGAACTGGACGTTTACTGCAACAGAGTTATCAGCCGCTATGCTGGATAAAGCCAAACAGCAGATCCATTCTTTAAATGCATCGCATCGGGTGGAGTTTGTATTGGGAGATGTAGACCAGTTAAAAACAGGTCAAAGATACGATGCGGCGCTTTCTATTCTGGTCACGCATTTTGTAGCTTATTCAGATAAGCCCAAGTTGTTTAAAGCTATTCACTCACGTTTAAAACCTCAAGGACTATTCATTACGTTTGATTTAACCCGAATAAAGTCAGATCAGGAGCTGGAAATACTGAAACATATCTCTCAGGCAAATGGCTTAACGACTTCGCAATCTGCTGCAATGATTGATCGTTTGGAAGATGATTTTTATCCGCTGTCGAAACAGGAAACATTTGAACAATTGAAATTGAGTGGATTTGATTCTGTAGAACGCTTTACCCAAATTTTATCCTATCAAGGTTATCTGGCGATAAAAGCTTAAAGTCTAGGCATAAAAATGGCTCATATTTATATGAGCCATTTTTTTAAATCTTTACTCGGTTCATTTAATTTTCTTGAACAGGAAGTCATTAATGGTATGACCTTCCTCTATACCGCGACGTTCAAACTTGGTTTGTGGGCGCCAGTCAGGGCGAGGGTAGCTGTTGCCTTTACCCGCCATATTTTCAAGATTTGGACGGTTATCTAACACATCCAGCATCCATTCCGCATAGGGCACCCAATCTGTAGCCGAGTGGAAGGTACCGCCCATTTCCAGTTTTTGCTCAACCAGCGGCATACGGTCATGCGATACAAAACGACGTTTGAAATGACGTTTCTTTTGCCAAGGATCGGGGAAATAAAGCTGTACTGCATTAATGCTGTTGTCCGGCATTTCCCGAAGTACTTGAATCGCATCGGCATCAAGTAAACGCAGATTGGTTACGCCTGCCATGCCGGCTTCATATACACATTGCGCGATACCGGGAACATGCACTTCAATCCCGACATAGTTACGTTCAGGATTGGCTTTTGCCATAAGCACCAGCGAACGGCCCATACCAAAGCCAATCTCAACTGTTAAAGGGTGTTCTGGATGTTCAAAGTGCTGACGTAAATCACCCACCGGATATTCCAAAATTAGGTGACCATATTGTTCAAGCGCAGTACGTTGAGAGGTATTCAGCGGAGATGAACGACGCATAAAAGTAACAATTTCGCGATGTTCATTCAAGTTGTCCAGCTCGACGACTTGCGGGTCTAATTGATCGTTCGACATAACTTTGGCAAATGTAAAAAATTCGAATGCGGTATTTTAAGTCCTGAGCCTAACAAGTCAAACATTTTCATTTTTAAGCTGCAATAAAGACAGCAGAGCCATATGGCTATTGCGCCTTTATTTATCGTAATAAGGACAAGGTATAAGGATTTCTGATGGAGAAAAATAAGTTGACTAAATGAATAGTGATGAGTGTTGGGTAAAAGAAAGGCTTGAACTATATGGAATAGAGTGATGATTATTTTAAGGCAATGGTCAGTACGCCAAGCGCAATCAGGACGATACCCAAGTATTCTTGTAGGCTGGGTCGTTCACCTAAAAAAAGCACAGCAAATAGGGTCACTAAAACCACACTGAGTTTATCAATCGGTGCCACTTGTGAGGCTTGACCGATTTGTAGGGCGCGAAAATAACACAGCCAAGATGCGCCAGTCGCTAAAGCCGACAAGGTTAAAAACAACCAGGTTTTGCCTGAAAGCAACAGGGGATTCTGCCATTTGCCTAATCCCCACACCATTAAACTTAAGACAAAGACAATAATAACGGTACGAATCAGAGTAGCCAAATCAGAATCGACCTGTCGCAAACCTACTTTAGCAAAAATAGCGGTTAAGGCCGCGAAACAGGCAGATAATATCGCCCACATAAACCAGTGATTAGTATTCATAATACTGCCTATAATTTTTTTAGTTTTGGGCTGCCATCATATTGGAAATTTAGGAACGGATAGCAGCCATGATCGCACTGTTATTTTAATCAAAAGTTAAAGCGGATTATAGCGATCAATTAATGTATTGCTGGCTTCATTCAGACCGCTAACTTCAACTTCAATATTTTGAGCTTTAAATTTCTGTATCACATTGTTCAGCATATTGACGGAAGTAATATCCCAAATATGAGCATGGGTTAAGTCAATCTCAACTTTAAGAACATCTTCATTAAAGTTAAAAAACTGGAAGAATTTTTCTGAGCTGCTAAAGAAAATTTGCCCTGAAATTGTGTAATGACGTGTTGATTCATTGAGCAATACTGAGCTGACTTTTACTTCACTTTCAAGCTTATTGATGATGAACAGCGCAGACAGTAGCACACCAATCAAAACCCCTAATGCAAGATTATGGGTGGCCAATACCACAATCACGACAGCGATCATCACCACATTAAATGAAGCAGGATGCTTGCGGAACTGTTTGATAGAGCCCCATTGAAAGGTGGTAAAAGACACCATAATCATAATAGCAACAAGAGCAGCCATCGGAATGTAGGCCAGCCAGTCTTTAAGAAACACCACTAAGCACAGTAAAAACACACCTGCAACCAGGGTGGATAAACGCGTTCGTGCACCTGATGATACGTTAATGATGGATTGACCAATCATGGCGCAACCCGCCATGCCGCCCATAAAACCGCTGACGATATTGGCATAACCTTGACCACGGCATTCCTGATGACGGTCGCTTTCGGTGTCGGTAACTTCATTCACAACAGTCGTGGTCATCATGGTTTCTAATAAACCGACTGTTGCAAGGGTCATTGAATAAGGAAAGATAATTTTTAAAGTTTCAAAGTTCAGTGGAATTTCTGGAATCAGGAAAATAGGAAGCGTGTCTGGAAAATATCCCAAATCACTCACGGTACGCATGTCGCCGCCGAGTAATAAAGCTAAAATACTGAGTACCACGATGCAGATTAAAGGTGAGGGAATTGCTTTGCCAATTTTCGGAATATAGGGAAAAAGGTAAATCAGTGCCAGACCTAAGCCTACAAATAAATAGCCTAAACTATCCATCTTGCTTAATTCGGGCAGTTGAGCCACAAAGATTAAGATCGCCAACGCATTTAAGAAACCATACACCACGGACTGCGAAACAAAGCGCATCAGCTTGGCGACTTTAAAATAACCTGCAATCACCTGAATGATGCCGGTCAAAATGGTTGCTGCCAGTAAATACTGCAAACCGTGATCTTTGACCAAGGTAATCATCAGCAAAGCCATCGCGCCGGTCGCCGCCGAAATCATTGCCGTACGACCGCCAAAGAAAGCAATAGTAAAGGCTATACAAAAAGAGGCATATAGACCGACTTGCGGGTCAACACCTGCAATGGCTGAAAAGGCAATTGACTCAGGAATCAGTGCTAAACCCACCACCAGACCGGCTAATATATCGGTGCGGATATTGGAAAACCATTCTTCTTTTTTAAGGCTAATCACTAGGTTAATTTTCATCAAACTTTAAAGCTGGGTATGTTAAAACAGTTTTATAGAAAAAAGCACATCAGATTGACTTGAAAAATACTGCATTTTAGACAATATTCAAAAGGTAAGGGTTTTTTACGCATTGATGCTTTTTTGCAATTTACAGGTACGATCACTTGAAAGTTTGTTAGAAGAGATTTAAAACAGTTAATAGTTAAATAACAAGGATCAGATATGAAGCTTTATTACGCCCCGGGCGCGTGTTCTCTAGCATCACATATTATTTTAAATGAAATTAATGTCGATTTTGATTTAGAGCGTGTCAATTTAAAAACACATACAACAGAAAAAGGTGCTGATTATTACGCAATTAATCCAAAGGGCTATGTTCCGGCTTTAGAAATTAATCCAGGCTTGATTCTGACTGAAAATGTGGCAATTTTACCGTTTCTTGCCCAACATGATCCCAAACAAGATTTAATTCCGCCGTCTGGTTTGGGGCGTGCCAAAGTTCTGGAATGGTTGGGTTACTTAAACTCTGAATTACATGATGCTTATGCGGTATTTTTCGGTGCGCCTTTGTCAGATGAAGCGAAAGAAAAAGCCTATGCTGAAATTGATCGTTTGCTTACCTATATTGAAAAAACCATTGGCGAGTCAGATAACGACTATTTGGTTGATGATAATTTTGGTCCCGCAGATGCCTATCTATTTGTATTAACAAACTGGTCGAATGGTATTGGGCATGACCTTACGCCGTATAACCATATTATTGCCTTACGTAATAAAGTGGCTGAACGCCAGTCGGTACAAATCGCGATGCGTGATGAAGGTCTAATTCCTTAATTTTCCATTAATTTTAAAAAGCACCTGAGGGTGCTTTTTTCTTTGCTTTTAAGAGTGTGAAATGTTAAATAACTAGAGAATTTTTATTGTTGATTTTTTTTTCAAGAGTATTTTGCAGATTCATGAATTTTTAGCAATAAAATAGTTGCGTATATTGGTCGCTTTAAACACATCCTTCAAGGCGAATGAATAAGTAATATCCTGATTGTGAATGGTGCCAAGCAATTTGCACACTCAAATAGCGAGTTAAATAATACTTTAACTAAATTGGCAAATGCTGTGCTTGGTGAGCTGGGTCATCGCATTAAAATTTCTCCTGCAGATAACTACTATAAAATTTAGGAAGAAATTCAAAAATATGTGGGGGTAGATGTGATTATTGATTAAATGCCAGATTGGTGGATGTGTGCACCTGGGACAGTAAAAAAATATATTGATGATATTTTTACAGAAGGGTATGGAACTTTATATGCCAGTGATGGTCGATCTCGTTCAGATGCATCGAAAAAATATGGTTCAGGTGGTCTCATTCACGATAAAAAGTATATGTTATCGTTAACGTGGAATGCGCCCATGGAAGCGTTTAATGAAGCTGATCAATTTTTTCATGGCGTCGGGGTTGACGGGGTGTATCTGTCATTTCATAAAGCCAATCAATTTTTAGGGATGAAAAGTTTAGGCACCTTCATCGTAAAGGATGTGATTAAAATGCCGAATGTCGCTGAATATGAAAATAAATATCGCCAGCATTTGATGGATGTTTTTGCCTAGTGGTTTAGTAATAAAATGGATGTTACGGCTATGAATTACTGGTAGATCATGAATCTGATCCTAATGATCAGACTAAAATGCCTGATACAATTACCATGTTGGAACAGTGGAAAAAGTATGGAACATTTAAATGCACATTTACACACACCGGATATGCAAGCGTATCAAAAGCAAGTTAAAGATGATGTACTTGAGGTTAAAATCCGGATTATGCAAAAGGGTTTAAGTCTTTAATTACATTCTTGAAGTATAAAAAAGGACTCAAAAGAGCCCTTTTTAAGCTTTAACTTTATTTAAAGAAATACCCTGTTTCAGGCGAGCTGGCATTGGCCATACGTTTACGTGGCATGCGACCCGCTAAAAATGCTTCGCGACCGGCTTCGACTGCTTTTTTCATTGCAGATGCCATCAAGATAGGGTTTTGTGCAGCAGCAATCGCGGTATTCATCAGTACGCCATCACAACCCAGTTCCATTGCGATAGCAGCATCACTCGCTGTACCGACACCAGCATCGACCAACACGGGAACTTTGGCATTTTCCTTAATAATGGAAATGGTATGCGGATTTAAAATGCCTAAACCTGAACCAATCAGGCTGCCTAAAGGCATAATCGCCACACAGCCCATACTCTCTAGCTCTTGCGCTACAATTGGATCATCCGAGGTATAGACCATAATTTCAAAGCCATCGTCAATTAAGGTACGGGCAGCTTTTAAAGTTTCGGTAATATTGGGATATAGGGTTTTTTCATCACCCAATACTTCTAGTTTAACCAAGTTGTGACCATCCAGCAGTTCACGGGCCAGCATACAGGTACGGATCGCACTGTCGGAATCAAAACAGCCGGCAGTGTTAGGTAAGATGGTATATTTTTCTGGTGATATCACAGAAAGTAAATTCGGCTGATCAGGATGTTGACCAATATTTACGCGGCGAATTGCGACCGTAACAATCTCTGCACCACTGGCTTGAATGGCTAAATCAGTTTCAGTTAAATCTTTATATTTACCTGTACCGACCAATAAGCGTGAATTAAATGTACGAGAACCAATTATAAGCGGGGTATCTTCCATGGGAGCTCCGAATTAGCCGCCACCGACGGCATGAATAATTTCGATATGATCTTCAGCGCAAATGGGGGTTTGTGCCAATTTGTTTTTGGAAATGATCATTTCATTCTGTTCTACAGCAAAGCGTTTGCCTTCCAAGGCTAATTCTTGAACCAATTCTAATAAATTAGTACATAAGGTATTTTTTGATTCGCCATTTAAATAAATATGCATAGTGATTTTCCCTATTCCCTTACCTTATCTTGCGTACTTCAATGCATTCCACGCCAGTACCAGCCAGCCTACAATCATTAAAGCACCACCAAAAGGTGTAATCGCACCTAATCCCCGGGGTAAACCTAGGGCCATTAGGTACAGTGAGCCACAGAAAAATAAAATACCGACTTGAATCAGGATGAAACTGGCTTTAACAGGCAATTGAGGAATAACTTTACTGAGAATGGCAAGTGCTAACAGCCCCAGGGCATGATAGAAAAAATAATCAGTTGCGGTATGCCACCAAGTCAATTGGACTTCGCTCGCATGTGCTTTTAAGCCATGCGCGCCAAATGCACCCAGCATGACAGCAAATGCCAAGTTAAGGGCTGAAATTGCAATCCACATAAGCAATGATCACCTGAGTAAATTTGCGCCTAACTTAGCATATTTTAGTGTTTACACAAAAGGCCAAATGCGACAATACAAATGTTTAAGGATGAAAAAAAGGGCACGCAGCCCTTTCTTTAAAAACGAATAAAATAAGTCCAATAGCTTAATTAGAAGACATGGCGACTTTAATTTTTTCCATGGCATTTTTTTCTAACTGGCGAATACGCTCCGCAGAGACATTATATTCAGCCGCCAATTCATGCAGTGTTGATTTTTCATCATCTAGCCAGCGACGTTGCAAAATGTTCCGCGAACGATCGTCAAGCAGATCCATTGCACTATGCAGAGCAGATGTACTTTGTTGCTCGTAATCTTCTTCTTCAGCTAAACGTGCTGGATCGTAACGATTATCTTCTAAATATAAAGCCGGTGCGACATGAGTGGAACCTTCATCATCGTCATCACCCTGAGCTTCAAATGCTGCATCGTAGGCTGTTAAACGACCTTCCATTTCCAGGACTTGTTCAGCTGTTACATTCAAGTCATGGGCAATCGATCTTGCTTCCTCAAGGGTCAGCTTCTTAGTCGATTTTTTTAAGCTACGTAAGTTAAAGAACAGTTTACGTTGTGCTTTAGTGGTCGCAATTTTAACAATACGCCAGTTACGAATCACATATTCATGAATTTCAGCTTTAATCCAGTGCACGGCAAAAGAGACCAAACGTACACCCATAGTCGGGTCAAAACGTTTAACCGCTTTCATTAGACCTAAGTTGCCTTCTTGAATCAGGTCACCTTGTGGTAGACCATAGCCAGCATAACTACGAGCAATATGGACGACAAAACGCAAATGCGACATGACCAGCATTTTTGCGGCATCTAAATCTTGGTCGTAATAATAGCGTTCGGCCAACTCTTTTTCCTGTTCAGCCGTTAAAATAGGAATCTGATTGACAGTACTGATATAAGCACCGAGATTTACCCCTGGCGCCGATAATGACAGGGGCATCAATTGCTTGCTGCTGTCACTCATGTGTTCTCCTTAAAGGATTGGGTGGCATAACCAACTTAAATTTTATCTTAATCCAATATTTTTCTGAATTAAGGGATATTGGGTAGAGAAATGTAATTTTTTATGCAAATTTGAAAAGCTCTAGTTTAAATGAAAATAATTAAGATTCAATTAAGTAGTGATATTCAAAATCAGTTATTTTTGTCATATTGCACTTCAATTGATGTATTTGGCAATAACGCAGTACATCTTGCTGACTGTGCGGATCTGAAGATTTCAATAAAAACAGATACTCTGTTTTATTCTTGATCGCTCGCTTAAGCATCAATAATGGCATGGGGCAAGGTTTACCCATCGCATCTATGATAATCGCTGTGCTGGCTCGCTCATTCATCTCATGAAATTTCTGAAAAAATTTTTTAAATGTTAGCAAATTTGATGCCAAAGCTAAACGAAATTATATAATTTCAACAGAAAAACTACTTATATAAATACGGAAATAATTAGTAAAATAAAACTCGATCAAACGGAAAATTATTCAAAAAAAACAGTATGAATTGTTATAAACCCATGATAAGCTCGTTGCGTATTCAAATTAATGACACACTTAAATTTGTCTTAAAATTGAATGCAGTAATGGATGTAACCGGGATTTTGTTAATAGTAATACAGAATGATTACAAGCTTAGAAATAATAAATATTTTTAAACCTTGTTTACTCTGCTGTTTGCAACACCGGGTGGTCCTTCTATTAAATACAATGAGGATTAACTTATGACAGCTCGTGAACAAGGCGTAGTTAAATGGTTCAACGACACTAAAGGCTTCGGCTTTATTCAACGTAACGGCGGCGATGACGTATTTGTTCATTTCCGCGCTATCCAAGGTGACGGTCACCGTTCACTTCGTGATGGCCAGCGTGTTGAATTCAGCGTAGTTAAAGGTCAAAAAGGCTTCCAAGCTGAAGAAGTACAACCTTTAGACTAATCGCCTGATTATTCATGAGAACGCCCCAATGTAATTTGGGGCGTTTTTGTTTATAATAGGCTATAATTTTCCTGATTATTAAGTTAGAGCACATTTATATGTCATCTGGTTTTGAAACCTTAAATTTACATCCGAAACTTAAACAAGCGATTGATGCTTTAGGTTTCACAGAAATGACACCGATTCAGGAAAAGGTTTTAAAATTTACTTTGGCTGGACATGATGCCATTGGTCGTGCACAGACAGGAACGGGGAAGACAGCCGCTTTCCTGGTTAGTGTGATTAATGACTTGTTAAATAATCCGATTAAAGAACAACGTTTTCGTGGTGAAACACGCGCGCTCATTCTTGCTCCAACCCGTGAGTTAGCTTTACAAATTGAAAGTGATGCCAAAGATTTAACCAAATTTACCGATTTGCATGTGGTTACCTTGTTGGGTGGTGTTGATTTTGATAAGCAAAAAGCACAACTCGATAAACAGTTTGTCGATATTATTGTGGCAACACCAGGTCGTTTAATTGACTTTGTTGAACAAAAAGAAGTTTGGCTGGATCAAATCGAATTTTTAGTGATTGATGAGGCAGACCGTTTACTGGATATGGGGTTCATTCCATCTGTAAAACGAATTGTGCGTTATTCACCGCGTAAAGAACAACGTCAAACGCTTATGTTCTCTGCAACCTTTAGCTATGATGTTTTAAATTTGGCACAACAATGGTTGTTTGAACCAGTGACTGTTGAGATTGAGCCAGAAAAGAAAACCAATGCAGATGTTGAGCAACGCGTTTACATGGTTGCAAAAACAGATAAATATAAATTGTTGCAAGAAATTTTACGCGATGAACCGATTGAAAAAGTGATGATTTTTGCCAATCGTCGTGACCAGGTGCGTAAACTGTATGATCATTTAAAAAGAGATGGTTATAAGGTTGTGATGTTGTCAGGTGAAATTGCACAAGACAAGCGTACCAAAATGCTCGATCAGTTTAAAAATGGCCAACATAATATTATGATTGCAACCGATGTTGCGGGTCGTGGTATTCATGTAGATGGTGTTTCACATGTTATAAACTTTACTTTGCCTGAACAATCAGATGATTATGTTCATCGTATTGGTCGTACCGGTCGTGCGGGTGCACAAGGTGTCAGTATTAGTTTCTTGTCTGAAGATGATGCGTTCTACCTTCCAGAAATTGAAAAAGCCATTGGTCAAAAACTACCTTTAACCCGTATGGAAGGTTATTGTTAATTTGCTATTAAATAAAATGTTAAATAAAAAGCCGCTTATTTAAAGCGGCTTTTTATTGTGTCACTCAAAATATCATTATCTGCTGGATATGATGAAATAGAATGGTTTTCTAAGGATCTAGTTTGCTCGGCAAGTAAATGTTAGAACTGTTTGGTAGTCGTCATCACGAGCTAGACTGGCACTTTTTCCTGCTAAAGTACCCAGAACACTGGTTGCAGCTTGAATCATTTGTCCTGTTTTATCATCAACAACGCCTTTCAATGCTCCATTGTATTCAGTTTTTTCATCCATCACGACTGGAGTGGCTTTTTTGCCGCAAGCATTGTTGGCAGCCGTAATCGCATTATTTTTAGAAATGAGATTACTCTTACCTACACCGGTCACTTCATATTGGTTATTTTGTTTTTGAATAGCTAATGATGTAGTCGGATTAGATGCACATGCGGTTAAGGCAAGAGCAATCGCTACTGTGGAAGAGAGCGCAAAAACTTTATTCATCTTTTTCCCCTGATTTGTTTTAAAAGAATAAAAGTATTTGAGCATAACTTTTTAGATGCATTTTGAAAGACTTGTATAAAATATGCAGTTTTATATGGTGCCTGTGTGACTGCTAAATAGACAAGGATAGAATGAGGGAAGGGTATTGGCTAATTGCTCTAGAGTATCTGAATAAGAATATGCTAATCTTGATTAAATATTTTAGTACACAGATATGAAAGTTAATGACTGATTCAGCGGTAGATATGGTTCATTTGAATATTCATCAACGTCAGTCGATTGGCCATTTAGTCGAGCCTGCACCGAATGCAGAACAGTTGGAAAAAGCTTTTCAAGCGGCACTGACTGCACCGGATCATCACCGTTTAAAGCCAACCCGCTTTGTGGTTATTCCTGGTGATCAACGTGAAGTTTTTGGTGAGTTGCTGTCTAAAGCTTTGGCAGATTTAGGCGAAACTGATCCGGTTCAGTTGGAACGTGTCAAAAACCATCCATTTCGTGCGCCACTTTTGGTGCTGGCCTTAACACAGTTTCAGCCTCATCCAAAAGTTCCCAATTTTGAACAAACCTTAAGTACCGGGGCAGCAATACAAAATTTCTTGTTGTCATTACAAGTTCAGGGTTTTTCAAGTATGTGGCGCAGTGGTGCCGTGATTGAATCGAATTTATTTAAACAGGCTTTAAGGCTTGCAGAAGATGATTTAATTTCTGGAATTATTTATATTGGAACGGCAGCAAAAGTAATTCCTGCACGTGCAGAAATAAATACACAAAATTATGTGAGTTATTGGAATAAATAACTTTATAAAATACTGAGTCATTAAATACTGAGTCGAGATATAAAAAGAATGTCAGAGTTGAAATTTTCAGATCTAGTTGAACCTGTATGCTTAAATCAAAAAACGGCGTTACGCGTCACAGTGTTAGGTGGGGGAAGCTTTGGTACTGCAATGGCGAATACTGCAGTACGTAATGGTTGCGAGACCATGATCTGGATTCGTGATGAAGTTGCTGCAGCAGAACTTAATCAAACCCATATCAATAAACGATATTTACCCGATTTTACTTTGGAACCCGGTTTGAAAGCGGTATCTGATTTAGAAACGGCTATTTGTAATCGTGACATTATTTTAGTGGCGATTCCCAGCCATTCTTTTCGTGATGTGCTCAAACAAATTAAGCCCTTTATTACTTCACAGGCAGTTATCTCTTTAACCAAAGGTATTGAAGCTAAAACCTTTAGTTTTATGAGCGATATTATTCGTGAAGAATTGCCTGAAGTGCCTTATGGGGTGCTTTCTGGGCCGAACCTGGCCAAAGAGATTATGGCAGGACAGCCCGCAGGGACAGTGATCGCCAGTGAGTCTGAACTGGTGCGTTATGCAGTACAGCAAGCCTTACATAGTGCTTTATTCCGTGTCTTTGCCAGTGACGATGTGCATGGAGTAGAACTTGGCGGGGCATTAAAAAATATTTATGCCGTCGCAATGGGGATGGCAGCCGCTTATAAAGTAGGTGAAAATACCAAGAGTATGATTTTGACCCGTGCATTGGCAGAAATGAGCCGTTTTGCAGTGAAACTGGGTGCAAATCCGCTGACTTTTCTAGGTTTGTCTGGCGTGGGCGATTTATTTGCAACCTGCAGTAGTCCACTCAGTCGAAACTACCAAGTCGGGTTTGCATTGGGTTCTGGTAAGAGCTTGGATCAGGCAATCAAAGAATTGGGTCAAACGGCAGAAGGGATTAACACTATTGTTCAGGTACGCAGCCGTTCAGAAGAACTGGATGTTTACATGCCCATTACCAGTGCTTTATATGATGTGATTTTTGAAGGCGCACCGCCTTTAAGCATTGCACTTTCATTGATGAAAAATGGACATCGCAGTGATGTGGAATTCGTTTTGCCCCATCATGAAGTATAATTTTAAAATATTTGAATGAATAAGCGCTGTCATAAAGCTGGGTTATAATTGCTGCAGATTGAAAATAAGGAAATTTTATGCAACTCACTTTAGTCCGTCATGGTGAAGCTTCTGCTGCGGTCAATGGAAATGATGACAAACGCCCATTAACCAAGCGAGGGCGTAAGCAGGCACAACAAACTGCAGAATATTTAAAGGACATGATTAAACCCGATGTATTTGTGGTGAGTCCTTTATTACGTGCTCAAGAAACTTTAGCCCATCTGCAACATTATTTTAATGATGTGCCTGTACTGGTATGTAATAAGATTAAACCTGAAGATGATGCAAAATCTGCAGTTGAATGGTTGTCCCAGTTACCTTATGAATCAATTGTGGTGGTGTGTCATATGAATGTGGTGGCGCATATTTCCTCATTATTGACATCCGAGCCGTTCAATCCTTATGCTCTGGCTGAGGCGCGGATATATGAACAAGCAGTGATTGCGGCTGGCTTATCAACACAATTAAAAAGCTTTATTCCAAACACATAAAATATTAATTAAAACGGCAGAAAAACATTAATGTTGTATTTATGGATGCCTGAAGCCAATGGGGTTTGGCAATGGTCGACTGGAGAGAACTGGTATACAGTCTCTAGTCTTGAACATTTGATTCAAGAAACTCAAGCTTATCATGGGGAAGAGGCCATCGTGTTTTTTCCAAGCCGTGATACGCAAATGCTGCAACAGACTTTAGCCAAATCACAATATAAAAAATTGGGTGGGGATGGGGTCAAGTATCTTTTAGAAGAGTTTGTGGTTTTACCCATTGATGCAATGAAAGTTTTACATCATTTTCAAAATCCAGATCAGTTGTTCATTTTGGGTGTAGCCAATAGCACAGTAGAAATGCTAAATCATGCTTTAAGCTTGATTCCGGTTAAAGTCATTTCCTTGTTGCCTGATTTTCAGATTTTACCTATTCCTGAAGCAGGTCAAACTGTTATAGCTAATATATCTGGGCGCTTGCTAGCACGTGAAAATGAATTTCTGGGAAATTCGGTTGATGACTTAGCCTTATTTTTAGATTATCAGCCGCCAGGACAACGTTATAAAATTAGCAATTTTAGTGCTGAGCAAATGCAAAGCCTGGAAGCGATGGTCACGCATGAGCAGACAGAATTTTTTCATTATGTATTGCCCGTCTTAAAAAAAGCCAAAGCTCATCCTTTTAATATCTTGCCGAAAGCGAAAAACAGCACTGGTGTTGCAGGGTATTGGAAAGCCTGTGCTGCCGTGTTGGTCGCTGCTTTGATAGTGCAGTTTAGCTATGATGCAACACGCTGGTATAAGTATCGAAAAGTGGCAGATCAGACCGCGCTACAAGCGATTGATCAATATAAATACTGGTTTGGACAGAGTAGCCGTGTCACCGAGCAGAATTTAAAAAGCCAGTTTG
The DNA here is from genome assembly GCF_001647545.1 of Acinetobacter sp. SFB. Lineage (GTDB taxonomy): Bacteria > Pseudomonadota > Gammaproteobacteria > Pseudomonadales > Moraxellaceae > Acinetobacter. Next base: position 561,103 of record NZ_LSZH01000001.1, on the reverse strand, counting down.
AAAGTCATGTGCGTTTGAATAAAAGTGCCAATACTCAAGCCTTGCAATTACTCAGTCGGGTGGGGCCGGTTTTAATGCAGAATCAAATTGTGGCGAAGCGTATCAACTACGATGCTTCAGTTTTAAATATGGAACTGATAGCCAATTCTGCGACGGCATTGCAAACTTTAACGCAACAACTGAATCAGCAAGGGTTTAAAGTTGAATTAGGCAATATTCAGCCGAATGGCACGGGTGCAATTGGATTGGTGAAAATACAATAATGAATACATCAGAAAAACTGCAAAGCTCGATTGATCAATCCATCGAGAGAGTTACCGATTATTTAGACCGGCTGTCTGTACGTGAACGCTACATGGTAATTTTTACCACTATTTTTGTTGTGGTTATAGCGATTGGTTCGACACTTTGGTTTATGCATGCAGCAGCAAACAAGCAGCAAAACCGAGTTAATGATTTAAAAGACATGATGGTGTGGATGCAAAGTAATGCAGTGACCATGAAACCAGCAGATGATTTGCAGTTAACTGCAGCAGATAAAGTGCAACGTGTTGCCCAGCAGCAAGGGTTATCGGTTGCATCACAGCAAGCGGGTGAACAAATTCAAATTGTGGCAGCCCATGAAAATTATGCCATTTTGGCAAATTTTTTAACCCAACTCGCGCAAATGGGATTAAGTCTTGAAAAAATAGAATTCATTTCCGAGGCAGGTCAGATTAAATTAACAGCGACAGTGCAATAATAGGTAAAAATAAAGATCCGCTAAGCATGGCGTTTTCCATGGGCTATGCCTATAATATGGCGACTTAAAAAGCAGTAGACTTTTACAGATATGTTGTATTCTCTTGCCCGCCCTTTGTTGTTTTCTTTAGCACCAGAGCGTGCACATGAGCTGACACTATCGTTATTGAAATCAGCTCATCGCATGGGCATGATGCGTCAAAGCATTGCCTCTAAACCAGTGACTTGTATGGGGATTCAATTTCCCAATCCGGTAGGTTTGGCGGCCGGTTTAGACAAAAATGGCGCTTATATTGATGCCCTGGCTGGACTGGGCTTTGGTTTTATTGAAATTGGAACCATTACCCCGCGTCCACAAGCGGGTAATCCTCATCCACGTTTATTCCGTTTACCTGAAGCCAAAGCCATTATTAACCGAATGGGTTTTAATAATGATGGCGTAGACAAACTGATTGAAAATGTCAAAGCGGCAAAATTCAAAGGCATTTTGGGGATTAATATTGGTAAAAATGCCGATACTCCTGTTGAAAATGCAGTCGATGATTATCTGATTTGTCTGGAAAAAGTTTATAACTACGCCTCTTATGTGACGGTCAATATTTCATCGCCGAATACCAAAAATTTGCGCAGCTTGCAAAGCGGTGATGCGCTGACAGAATTGCTGGAAACATTAAGAAAGCGTCAGCTTGAACTGGCCGAAGAACATCAGCATTATGTCCCTTTGGTGCTTAAAGTTGCGCCAGATTTAACAGTCGAAGATATCGAATTTATTGCAAAGCAATTGATCCAGTTTAAAATTGATGGTTTGATTGTGACGAATACGACTTTGTCACGTGAAGGCGTGGAAAATCTCAAGCACGGTAATGAAGCGGGTGGCTTGTCGGGCGCACCGGTGTTTGAAAAAAGTACCGCTTGTCTTGCAGCATTTTCAAAAGCATTGAAAGGTCAAATTCCATTAATTGGAGTCGGCGGTATTTTGTCGGGTGAGCAGGCCGTTGCTAAACAAGCTGCAGGTGCAAGCCTTGTACAAATCTATAGCGGCCTCATATATACAGGTCCAACACTGGTTAAAGAGTGTGTTGATGTGCTAAATACTCCATGAATACACTGGATATCTTCATACTGATTATTTTGCTCATTGGAGGGCTTAACGGTTTGCGAAAAGGATTGATTTCAGCCTTTGCGAACTTGGTAGGATGGATTTTTGCACTCATCATCGGTGCAAAATATGCAACCATCCTGGCACCTTCGATGGTCTCACTCAGTGGAGATCCGGTGGTACAAAAAATTGCAGCTTTTGCATTTATTGTATTGGTCATGGTGGTATTAACCTGGATTATTACTGCATTCCTCAACAAGATATTAAAGAGTCTAAAACTGGGCCCGCTCAACAGACTGGCAGGTGGTGCTTTTGGCTCTTTAAAGGGTTTAATGATTGTACTTGTTACCATGCAGGGCATTGGTCCCTGGGTGGAAAGTTCTCCGCACTGGAAACAGTCTAAATTTGTACAACTTCTTATCCCTTATGCACCATGGGCAGCCGAGCTTTCCAAAGAAGCCGCGCATGGAGCGCTCAATCATATCAAGTCCGATGAAGGTGCGCCGACATCTTCCGACTCATCATCTGATAAAACGCAGAAACATGCAGCGCGTACAGATGAATCAACAAATAATCCTTTTTATTAATCCTAGCTTGTTTGCGAGGTTGCTATGTGTGGAGTAGTTGGTATAGCTGGTAAATCACCTGTTAACCAAATGTTGTTTGATGCATTAACGATGTTACAGCATCGTGGTCAGGATGCAGCCGGAATAGTAACTTGTCATGAAGGGCGTTTGTTCCTGCGTAAAGACAACGGTATGGTACGAGACGTCTTTCATACGCGTCACATGCGTGCACTGCTAGGTAATTACGGTATTGGTCATGTACGTTATCCAACAGCAGGTTCATCAAGCAGTGCAGAAGCACAGCCGTTTTATGTGAATTCGCCTTATGGGATTACCTTGGCGCATAACGGTAACTTGACCAACGCTGAAGAAATTCACGATGATTTGTTTAAAACAGATCTTCGTCATATGAATACCGATTCAGATTCTGAAGTGCTTCTAAACGTTTTTGCGCATGAAATGCAAAAAAATGGCAAGTTGAATCCTGCTGCAGAAGATATTTTCCAGGTGGTTACACGGGTACATGAGCGCTGTAAAGGTGCTTATGGCGTTGTGGCAATGATCACCGGACATGGTTTGGTGGGCTTCCGTGATCCAAACGGTATTCGTCCACTGATTTATGGTTCGCGTGAAACTGAAAAAGGCATGGAATATATTATTGCTTCTGAATCAGTCGCCATTACTGCTTTGGGCTTTAAAGTTGAACGTGATATTGAGCCGGGTGAAGCAATCTTCATTACTTCAGAAGGTGAAATGTTTACCAAGCAATGTGCAGAAAATCCTGAATATCGTCCTTGTATCTTTGAATATGTGTATTTTGCACGTCCAGACGCAATCATAGATGGCATTTCAGTCTATAAAGCACGTTTAAAAATGGGTGAAAAACTTGCCTATAAAATTTCACGTGAGTGGGGCGAAGAGCACGATATTGATGTGGTGATACCAATTCCAGATACATCACGTACTTCAGCTTTAGAGCTTGCCAATATCTTGGGCGTTAAATTCCGTGAAGGCTTTATGAAGAACCGTTATATCGGACGTACCTTCATTATGCCGGGTCAGCAACAACGTGAAAAATCAGTTCGTCAAAAATTGAACCCGGTTGAGCTTGAGTTTAAAGGCAAAAATGTTTTACTGGTGGATGACTCGATTGTTCGCGGTACAACCTGTAACGAAATTATTCAAATGGCACGCGATGCCGGTGCGAAGAAAGTGTTCTTTGCTTCCGCTGCACCGATGGTAAAATATCCAAACGTGTATGGTATTGATATGCCTGCGAAAGATGAGCTGATTGCATCCGGCCGTAGCGTTGAAGAAATTCGTGAAATTATTGGCGCTGACCGTTTGATTTTCCAAGATTTGGAAGATTTAAAAGGTGCTGTTCGCACCAGTAAAGTACCTGCACTGCAAGAATTTGATTGTTCAGTTTTTGATGGTGTGTATGTGGCAGGCGGAATTGATGCAGCTTATCTAGATGAGCTTGAGCGTAAACGCAATGATTCTGCAAAAAAAGCTGTCAGTGGTTATATTGATGTCAATATTGATGCTGCATCGGTTGACCTTACTGGAGTGAAAGAAGAATAAAAATTCTTCTTAATTCTATGAAAAGCGGGAATTTCCCGCTTTTTTAATTTATGATGTTTAAACAAAATACACTGTAATAAAGGATCTTCACATTGAAGAGTGCGGGTTATTCTTTTATTCAAAACAAAAATATGGTTTGGTCTGCAAGTGTTTGTGTACTTGCGGTATTGCTCACACTATTCATTTTAAATACGATCACGGGGTTGTGGGTATTTTATCTTGATCCTACCCAGTCCGTTTTTTGGCATGTTTTGAGTCCTTATCTCATTGCGCTCTTGCTGAGCCTGATGACGATTTCTGTGTTGTATGAATTCTATGTCTTTCGTTCTGGGGGGCATTCGCTGACAAAACAGTTGGGTGCGCGTCGATTAAGCTTAATCGAAAGTATTCCTGAAGAAAGTGTTGCCTTAACAATAACCCAGCAACTTGCCGAAACCTTTTTAATTGATACTCCCGCAGTCTATGTGCTGCCCGATGAAGTGGGGGTGAATGCACTCACGGCAGGTTTTTATCCAAGTGATATTGTCATTATTTTGACTTGGGGGGCATTGCAAAATTTAGATGAACTGGAACTTTATGGCTTGTTAAGTCATGAGTTTAATAAAATTTTATCCGGTGAAACCGCCGAAAATACCCGTCTAAAAATTCTCTACAGTAGTCTGACCACTTTTAGCCAGTGGGGCAGTAAAATTGCCAAGCTGGGTTTTACCAAGCATGGTCAAGCACATACGCATAAATTCGCAACTTTTTTTGTGGCGATGGGTGGGGTAATTTGGCTGGTTGGAAGTCTCGGTGTTTTGATTGCACGATTTATTAAATATATTTCATTGGGTGGGCGAACATATAAAAATGATCAAAAAACCAAACGTCTGATTCAAAACGATGCCAATGTACAAACCCTATTAAGAATTTATGTCCATCATTCCGGCTCGCAAATTCACAGTGAATATGCGGAATCCATTTCTCATATGTGTTTTGCTAATTCTTTAAGTCCGCAAAACTGGATGAATATCCATCCAAGCATTGAGCAGCGCATTTATGAAATGAACCCAGGATTGGTACAGGATTTACAGCTCGAAAATTTAAAAAAATTACGTAATCAGCCGCTGTTTAGTTTGTTCCGGTCACTGGATGAAATGAATAGTGAAGTATATTCACCGTGGAGTTCCCCTCAACCGCTTCCACTGTTGCGTTTATCACCGATTAGTTTTGCAATTAATGACGCGATTAAGCCTTTAAATCCGGCCCTCCGAAATAATATACGACGCCCTGAGTTAATCCAGCGTGCCTTACAGACGGCGACAGGTTCGCGAGAAGTGATGGTGTCGATTTTAATGATTCGGCAGTATCGTGAATTTATCCCTGCAGATGCTGAAGTCAGTCGGGCGATTGTGGATTCATTGTTGAATTTAGATGGACGAGTCCATATCTCTATTTTCTATGATGCCTGTAAAAATATTGGAGCAATGCCTGCCACCATTGCGCGGCAGTTTTTAATGAAATTGGCACGTATTATTCAAGAAGATGGTGAAATTGGTCTGCTAGATGCCTTGCTACTTGAATATGTGAAATTTGAACTCAATCTTCTGCCATTACATACACCAACGTCATTAGAAGAAGTGAAACCGCATATTGTACGTTTGATTGATGCCTTATTGCATGTGCAGCAAATCAATAGCCTGAATCAGCTGGATGTACGTGAAAAGATTCTCAAGCGTGTGTTGAGTGCGAAAGAACTGGAAATGTATACCGAGATTTCAGATGAGCCGATTGATTTGGCAGAAATCTTAAATGATATTGCAGGCTTACTACTGCGTGACCGTTTAAGTATTTTAGGCATTGCTGAATTATGTTTGTGGAATGATCGTATTATCACCCAAGATGAACTGGATGTTTTGCAATTGCTGTATTGGCGTTTGGGTTTCGAAACGAATGAAATGGTTGAGCAAATGCAGAAAAAAAATAGTTTAATAATTGTATAAGCTGGATGCGATAAAATTATAGATGGGTGATGATTAAACTAATCTTTGAGAAAAGATCAGCAAAAGGCAACTAATCTCGTTAGAATACCAAGCATTCAATGGGTGATGAAAAAGATGATAGGGCATCAGCGTGACATACTGGCAACATTAGGAATCGATATCTGGGTTCCTCAGGGTGCTGTGTGCCAAAATATGCCATCCTCATCCATTTGGCGAGATCAGGCTGCACCTGAATATCTGACCGAAATTGTGGTTGCGAAAGCTCAAATCCCCCTAGCTCCACAGCCAAAGACTGAACAGCTTAAAACACTTGATCTACCAGAACAACTCCCAACGCCACCGGTTGTTGATAAAGAAGTTCAAGCTGAAGTTGTGTCTCAAGTGATTGAAGAGCGACCAGCACTCCACATAGCGGCTTTTCAATTGCAGGCTTTTGGTTTGCCACATTGTGTTATTGTGATTGATGCGACTGAACTGAGCACTGAACAACAGCAATTGTGGAATAATATTCAGCAAGCCGTTCAAGCGGAATATTATGAATTACAGTGGCCATTTCCTTTAATGAATTTTCAGGATGGGCGCGGTGCAGAAAGTTATGTACAAGGTTTTATAGATGCCATTAGTACGGATAAGAATATTATTTTTTTAGGGCAATTCCCTTATTTTAATCATTCAAAAAGTATTCATCTGGCTGGTTTGCAAGAGATGCTGGGCCAGCCATTATTAAAAAAACGCTTATGGCAATTTATGCAAAAAACCAACCAAAACCCGGATGCTACATGAACAAAAAAGTTGTTGTTTTTAGTCAGTTAGATGCAGAGGTGCTGCAGCGTTTACAAGCTCAATATCAGGTGGAAGTCATTAATCCAAAACTGGGGGACGTCAACGAGCAGATCGGAGAACAGGTTAAAGATGCAGATGCCATGATTGGTGCAGGGCGCCTGCTGAATGAAAGTAATTTGGTCACAGCACAACAACTTAAAATTATTTCCAGTGTTAGCGTAGGCTATGACAACTACGATCTTGCTTATTTAAATCAGAGAAAAATCTGGTTATCTAACACGCCTCATGTGCTTACGGAAACCACAGCCGATTTGGCTTTTACCTTGCTGATGAGTGCTGCGCGTAAAGTGCCTTATTTGGATCAATGGACCAAGCAAGGACAATGGAAACGTACCGCAGCTGAAGTACAATTTGGACGTGATATTTTTGGTAAAACTTTAGGTATTATTGGTCTAGGTAATATTGGTGCTGCTGTCGCGCGTCGTGGCTTTTATGGCTTTAATATGAATATTCTTTATCATAATCGCCGTGAAAAGCTGGAATTGGCACAGCCTTTAAACGCACGATATTGCGGTTTAGATGAATTATTACAACAATCAGATTTTGTAGTGGTCGCTGTTGATTTAAATCCAGAATCCAAAGCCTTGATCGGTCAGCATGAGTTTGATCAAATGCAGCCACATGCTGTGTTTGTGAATATTGCCCGTGGTTCTGTGGTAGATGAGCAGGCCTTAATTGAAACCTTAAAAGCAGGCAAGATTTTTGCTGCCGGATTAGATGTTTATGCAAAAGAGCCTTTACAGGAATCAGAGCTTTTTAATTTAGAGAATGTGGTGACTTTGCCACATGTCGGTTCTGCGACTGCAGAAACACGCAAAAAAATGGCTGAATTGGCTTATCGTAATTTGGTCGATGCGCTTGAAGGGCGAACACCGCCTTATGTGGTGAATGCTTCATTTTCTTAAAAATTGATAACACTTCATTGCAAATCCCTCCAATTTTCAATGTTATAGTCGGATAAATTGAGAAAAAGCAGTTTGAGAATATAACATTGAAACGGTTTTTATTGGCTTGCAGTATTGGTTTAGTGTCAATCATGGGGCTGACGCACAGTGCGAATGTGAATTCAACGCCACAGTTTAATGTTCCTGAAATCGGCGGTGGAGTCGGTTTAATTGATCAACAAAAAGAAAAAATGATTGGCGAAAAAGTATTTCGCGAAGTTCAAAAACAAATGCCTGTGCTGCAAAATCCATGGTTAGAGGATCAATTGGTCAGTGTATTTTCCCATATTTTAAGTCAAACCCAGTTTGGGCAACCTATTGGTTTAGTCATTATCAATGACCCTCAAATTAACGCTTTTGCTGTTCCCGGTGGATTATTTGCCATTAATACAGGGATGGTGACCTCTGCACGAAATATGGATGAAGTGGCGGGAGTAATGGCGCATGAAGTTGCCCATGTATCACAACGTCATTACAGTCGCTCACAAGAGGCATTTAAGGGACAAGGTTTTCTGACACTTGCTGGGCTTTTGGTTGGAGCGTTGGTGGCTTCACAAGCAGATAGTGATGTGGGTACAGCAGTGATGTTGGGCTCGCAGGCTGCAATAATGGACAAGCAGCTGAATTATAGTCGCAACCAGGAACGTGAAGCAGACCGTATCGGTATGCAGTACATGTATACCGCCGGATATAATCCGCAAAGTATGGCTGACTTTTTTGAGGTGATGGATCGGGCAACCAGCAAAGTCAGTTTTTTGCCGGATTTTTGGTTAACCCATCCACTCAGTACAGAACGGATGAGTGAAGCACGTTTACGCGCCAATCAATTCCCCAAAGTGAAATCAAGTTTGCATGATGAAGATTTTGAAATACTGAAATGGTACAGTAGGGTAATTTCTAATCAAGCCACTGAACAGCAATTACAAATTTTAGCCAATCGTAAAAATTTTGCAGGACAGTTGGCGCTATCCGCTTTTTATCTCAAACAAGGCGACTATGTTTTAGCCCAACAAGTTTTAGATCAGGCCAAGGCACAGCAGCGCTTAAATAATTTGCTGGTGCTCATACAAACTGATATCTATTTGGGGCAAAATAAAACCGATGAAGCCTATAAAGCAATTCAGTCGGCCGTGCGAATTATGCCTGAAAATCGTGCTTTGGCTTTCAAGTTGGCGGAAGTGTTGATTCGTCAAAAACAGGCTACTCAAGCCCAGAGCTTAATTCAGCGTTTTACCAATAAAAATCCTCGGGATATTCAGGCTTGGCGCTTGATGCAACAAACTGCAAATATTGATCAACAATCCCCATTTAGAACGGTCAATGTCCTGCGTTATCGTGCAGAAGTAGAATATTGGTCGGGCTGGGAAGAAAATGCGATTAAGTCGTTATTGCATGCACAGCGCTTGGTTAAAAATAATGAAGTCTTGTCGGCAAAATTAAAAATACGAATTAATGAAATGCAAAAAGAGCGACAGTTAAAAATTTAAATTAAATTCATTATTTTAAATTTTGAATAATAAAAATAAGGAGTTAAGCATGATAGAAGGTCAATGTTTATGTGGAATGGTGAAGTATCGCTATCATGGTGAAATTGAAAAAACTATCATATGTTACTGCAAAGACTGCCAAATGGCTCAAGGTTCAATCTTTGGCTGGAACAGTCCTTTGCAGAAATCAAAATTTGAAATTAGCAGTGGGATTAAATTTCTAAAAGAATATTTTCATAGCCCGAATAAGGCACGTGTTTTTTGTCAGGAATGCGGTAGTCCAATTTATTCTTATCGGATAGATTCACCTGAAATTATCCGCTTACGCTTGGGAACGGTCACTGTGGGCGAATTACCGGCACCCATAGAGCAGGCTTATATTCAATATCAGCCATCTTTTCTACATATTGATGGATAAAATCTACCGTTATAAAAGCTAAGTATATGATAATATTGAGCCATATTTATATTTTTAACGATTAACAAGATTGATTAAATGATGAAAAAAATATTATTTTCTTGTTTTCTAATTGGGTGCACGGCATCAAGTGTTGTCTTGGCAGGTGTTGAGCAATACGTATTATCGGTAGAAAAAATTTCTGAACAATATAAGCAGGACACCAGAAATTTTTTCAGTAGTCTAGATGCTCAGCAAACCAGTTTCACACCCCAACAGCACGTTCAATTCTGCGGAATTGTGGGTAATTATGTGGAACAGTTGTATCAAGCAGCAGATCGAAACCGGGATTCTTTAGATCGTAAATTTAGACAGATAACTAAGCAGGATGTGATTCATCAAGTGATGTTATCAAAAGAGATGCTGGTTTTGAAAAAATATAATATTCAGTGTGATCTGAAATAAGAAGGGGATACACTTGAACTGTCTTTAAATAAAGGCAGTTCAACGTTAAGTCAAGAATTATATAGAAGTAGGATTATGCAAGTTTAGCTTTAATTTTAGCGGAAACTTGTGCAGGATCGGCGCGCCCGGCTATGAGCGGACGCAGAGAATTCATCACCTTACCCATATCTTTCATGCTAGTAGCTTCTTGAGCAGAAATAGTCTGCGCAATGATAGAATCAAGCTCTTCCTCAGTCATAGCTGCTGGTAGAAATTGAGATAAAATCTCAAGTTCGGCTTGTTCTTTACTAGCTAAGTCTTGTCGATTAGCGCCTTCAAAGGCTTTAATCGAATCTTTACGTTGTTTAATTTGTTTTTCAATGACCGCAAGAACTTGAACATCGTCAAGCTCTTTACGCTCATCGATTTCGATTTGCTTAATTGCCGCCTGAAGACCACGTATTACCGTTAACTTTGACATTTCTTTGGCACGCATAGTTGCTTTCAAAACGTCGGTTATTTGGTTTTTTAAAGTAGTCATTTATCTTGTCCAGGCAGTCAATCACAAATTAATTAGTAAAGGCGAGTAGTACGTACAGATTCACGCGTCAATTTCTTTTGATAGCGTTTAACTGCAGCAGCTTTTTTACGTTTACGTTCTTGAGTTGGTTTTTCGTAGAATTCGCGTTTACGAACGTCCGCTAAAACACCAGCTTTTTCGCATGAACGTTTGAAACGACGGATAGCTACGTCTACTGGTTCGCCTTCTTTCAATTTAACTTGTGGCATGAAGAATCCTCATAAGTTATGGATAAGATCTAGGCACGATTGCCTTAGATCACAAGTGAAGGACAGTATTTTACTCATTTACATCTCATACCACAAGTCTATAATAGCTTTAGCAATATTTAGATACTGGTAAAAGGCAGTTTAATGATCGTTCTTGGCTTAGAAACTTCTTGTGATGAAACTGGGTTAGCACTCTATGACAGTGAAGTCGGCTTGATAGGACAGGTGTTATATAGTCAGATTAAACTGCATGCAGAATATGGTGGTGTTGTGCCGGAACTGGCTTCACGTGACCATGTAAGAAAATTAATTCCTTTAATTAATCAATTGCTTGAACAAAGTAATATTGAGAAATCAGACATTGATGCTATCGCATATACGCGTGGTCCAGGCTTGATGGGTGCATTAATGACGGGTGCATTATTCGGGCGTACCTTGGCATTTGCCTTAAACAAACCGGCCATTGGTGTGCATCATATGGAAGGCCATATGCTTGCGCCTTTATTATCTGCTACACCACCAGAATTTCCGTTTGTCGCTTTATTGGTCTCAGGTGGTCATACTCAGCTCATGGCAGCGCACGGTATTGGTCAATATGAATTGCTTGGCGAATCGATTGATGATGCAGCGGGTGAGGCTTTTGATAAAGTCGCTAAAATGATGGGCTTGGCTTATCCGGGCGGACCCAATATTTCAAAATTGGCACTGCAAGGTAGCGCAACAGCCTTTGATTTCCCGCGTCCAATGTTGCATCAAGGTCTGAACTTTTCTTTTAGTGGTTTAAAAACTGCGGTTTCAATTCAATTGAAAAAAGTCGAAGGTCAAAACCGTGAAGCGGATATTGCAGCATCATTCCAAGAAGCCTTGGTGGATACCTTGGTGAAAAAATCGGTTAAAGCACTGAAACAGACAGGGTTAAAACGTTTAGTAATCGCAGGAGGTGTTAGCGCGAATAAACGTTTACGTGAACGCCTGGAAGCAGATTTAGCGAAAATTCAGGCGCAAGTCTATTATGCAGAACCTGCTTTATGTACTGACAATGGTGCAATGATTGCTTTTGCAGGTTATCAGCGTTTAAAAGCTGGGCAATATGAGGGTTTGGCGGTTACGACGACCCCACGTTGGCCGATGACAGAGCTTTCAAATCCAAACGAAGCTTAATGAGTGAAATTTCAAGATTTAAAAAAAAGAGGCTGAAGTCTCTTTTTTATTTTAATGCGAACTGATTTTGCAAAAAATAATTGCATAGATCCATGCGTATATCAGATATTATATTCAGAATAGGTTTTACTGAATTTTTGAAAAATCTTTTAAATTAGATCATGAAAAATCATTATTTCAAGATCATAAAAATAGGCCAACTCGGATGAAACATAAAAATATCGAAAGTTTTCAAGAAGCTGGAAAAGTTGTATTACAGTATCTCTATCAACGCTTCGGATTTAATTTATGGATGATTACTCGAGTAGAGGGTAAAGACTGGATTGTACTACAGAGCGAAGACCATGGTTATGATGTTAAACCTGGACAGGTATTTCTGTGGGCAGATTCTTTTTGCTCTCATATGGTTGTTGGTAAAGCGCCTAAAATTGCGCCTCGCTCGGAAGACATACCGTTATACGCAACTGCGCCAATTAACCGACAGGTCAGTATTAAATCCTACATTGGCCAGCCTCTTTTTAATGAAGATGGAAGCCTGTTTGGTACGCTTTGTGCCATTGATCCGCAAACAAAATCCGAAGCCATTATTCAGGATGTCGAATTAATCGAATTATTCGGTAACTTGTTAAGTAATATTCTGCAAGCTGAACTGCGTCAAAATGAACAAATTCGTCAGCGTGAGCGCTTAGAAGCGGAAGCTTTAAGAGATGGATTAACCGGACTCTACAACCGTCGAGCTTGGGAGCAGTTGGTAAATGCAGAAGAAGAACGTTGTAAGCGTTATGGGCATCCTGCTGCAGTTTTTTTTATCGACTTAAATGATCTAAAAAAAGTGAATGATAGCTTAGGACATAATAAAGGGGATGACTTGATTCAGCAGGCTGCATATGTATTGCGTGAAACCGCACGCGGAAACGATATTGTGGCGCGCTTAGGTGGAGATGAGTTTGTAATTCTAAGTGTGGAAAATGATGAAATGGGTGCAAACCTACTTTTAAATCGAATTACAGAGGCTTTAGCACAAGCAAAAATATGCGCAGCAATTGGAGTCGCTATGCGTCATCCTTCTCAAGGCCTCTTTAAGGCGGCTGTTGAGGCAGATAAAAAGATGTATGAGCATAAACATCAAATCAAGTTGAAAGCCTAAAATTTTTATCAAATCAATTATGGTTATTTTCTTCCATAAAATGATTGAATTGGTCTTTTAATATTAGATAGGCGTTATTTATCTCGGCTTTATCGTACCTTGCTCAAAAAAAGCAGTGACAGCTTGAGTTGCCTTTGCACATTTCCAATAAGCAAGTATTTTTAATTTATAAGCTTCGATCCATAAAACTTCTTATTCATAATTCAATATAACAGCAGAATGTTTTGGTAAACTTCTGTTTGAAAAATCTATTAAAAGAATAGAATTGTAATTAATTCTAATAAATAGATAGAATTCTTTGTTGATTGCATCATAGAAATTACATCGGCAGTTAGCCTGAATTCGTAGAACAAAGCCATGCAATGTGACATGGATAAAAATGATTTTAGACAATGAAAAAAGAGCAGTTTCTAAATTTAAACTGCTCTTTAATTGTTAACTATCATTGATATTTAAATAACGGCGTTCAATTAATCCTCGCGAATTATTTCATTGAATTTTTCTTTAAGTTCGATATATTTCTGATTTAACTTAGCTTGATCGCTCTTGTCTTTAAAGATTTTCGCAACAGCAGCTTTCACCTGATCTTCGGTGCTACGTGGCTTTTTTTCGGCTGTAACAGCCTCATTTAGTTCTGCTTTAACTGTAGAGGTAACACCTTTATTTTTTCGGCCAGTTTTTTGGCTGCCTTTTTTATGGTGTGCATAGCGACGTGCACGGGTGTAGCCCATCAGCAAAAACTTTCTTGCCATGTCTGCGCCAACAAAATCATTTTTCTCTAAATAATCTTGAAATAATTCAAAAATCTTTGTACTACTTTCAATAGCTTGAGCTTCATCTTCAAATTTCCAAAATGGTGAAATTTCAGATGTATAAGGTTCAACCAATAAAACACCATCTTCACCACGACCAATTCGATATAATTCTGGACGCTTTCTAAAATTAATTTTTTCAAAGTCGAGTGAAAAGTCAAAGCTGCGTGAAAATGGTTTGCCATCAGGCTTGGCTGTTAATGAGTCTTGTTCGTTATTGGTCATAGGGGAGATTCCTTAAAATGTGTGAGTCCACTGAATAATGAACAATATTCGTGACTCTCAAGAGATTTTGCAGAGTTTGAAGCATTTTGATGGACTTTGATATGTCAAAATTGCAATGAATATAGCAACAGTTGTTTATATCGTCCAAATAAACTGATTTAAATCTTTTGAGGAAAGATCTAAAAGAATAAATAATCCAGAATTTTTTGCAAAGTGTAATGACTGAAATAAAGATTAAACGTTATCTTGAGGTGAAGTTTAGATCTTTATTTCGGTATTTATGAAGGTATTAAAAATGGCTAAATAGTGATGACTTAAAACGATGCCAATTTTTGCGAACCAATCCAGTGTTTTGAAAACTGATAGGCTGCACGCCCCGAACGCTGTCCACGAGCCTGAGACCAGCGTAACGCCTCAGCACGGGTAAACTCATCCATTGGCATATTGGCCTTTGATAAATAATGCTCAACAATTTCTAAATACAAATTTTGATCCATTGGATAAAATGACAGCCACATGCCAAAACGGTCAGAAAGTGAAATTTTTTCTTCAATCGCTTCTTGTGGGTGAAGCTCAGTATATTGCGGCACATCTACACGCGTTATTGGGGTGTTTTCATGCATAAACTCAGGCAGTAAATGGCGGCGGTTACTGGTGGCATAAATAATAAAATTACTTGAACCGGATTGTAATGAGCCATCTAGAACACTTTTTAAACTGCGATAGTTTTCATCTTCTGCGTTGAAGGCTAAATCATCACAATAGACAATAAATTTTTCCGGACGGTTTTCAATCAGCTTCTGAATGATAGGAAGGTCAGACAAATCATCACGTTCAATTTCAATTAAACGTAAACCTTCTGCTTCATATTGAGTAAGTAGGGCGCGCACAATGGAAGATTTACCTGTACCACGTGAGCCGGTAAGTAAAACATCGTTAGCCGGCAAACCCTTCAGAAATTGCAGAGTATTTTGAATCACTTTTTCTTTTTGTCTTTCAATACCTTTTAAATCATTCAAATACATTTTTTTAGGCTGTTGAATGGCTTTTAATTGTTTGTCTTGCCATTTATAAGCAGATGCTGAAAAGTCAGTTTCTTGTTTCAGTTCTGGTAAATTTTGCTGTAGTTGTTGGAGTACAGTAGAAAGTGCTTGTAAGATATGATCAGGTAAATCAATTGTTGCCATGATTGTTCAGCTTATACGTGTAAAAGTAAAAGGGTGGTTTTACTGAAGAACTGTATATGAATTAGTCATGATTTGCTAATACAATAGACATTTTTGCACCGATATTCCACCGAGTATTCTGTCAATGTCATGTATGATAACCTATCATAAGATGCAAATAATAATGAAAGTGTTTGAGGGATAGATATGCTATTTAAAGATTTCACACAGGATATTAATCCACATCAAGCCTATCGCATAAAAAAATTAAAGCGCCAACTTGAAACAGCTGAAACATATGAAGAATGGAAAAGCCTAGCATTAGAAATAGATGAAGAAACCGGTGCGCAAGAATGGAAATATGATAACTGTTCACCTTATTTTGATGCTGAAATTATTGCCGAGCGATTAAGCCGGTTAAAACGCTATCGTTTCCAGAAACGTACTGAAGATATCATGTATATATTACGTGAAGGTTTAACCTATGATATCGCCAATATTGCAAATCCGATGTTATTTACCGCCACATATGTGGGAACGAAAAAAATCATAGAAGATTATGTGGAAGAAGTCAGTGAAAGTCTGGCCTACATTGCTTCAGATAATTGTTCTTGTTTATGTCTTGCTGAAAAAATTGAATTTTTTCAGCATTGTAAAAAGGCGTACGGCCAGCCTGCTATCATGTTTTCAGGTGGTGCGACGTTGGGATTGTTTCATACAGGTGTATGTAAGGCATTGCTTGAACAAGATTTAATGCCAAAAGTGCTATCTGGTTCGAGCGCGGGTGCAATTATGACGGCCATGTTGGGAACTTCAAAACCGTCAGATATTTCAGGTCTTTTAAATGGTGAGAACTTTTTTAGTGAAGCTTTTCATTTTCGTAAATTTAGCGAAATTTTAAAGGGCAACGGTGGTTTTGCCGATGTGATGTACCTAAAGAAATTCTTGATTGAAAATTTGGGTGATGTGACCTTTGAAGAAGCATTTAAAATCTCTGGCTTACATATTAATGTGGCTGTTGCCCCGTATGATGCTTCACAAGAAGCCCGGATTTTGAATGCCTATACTTCGCCAGATTTGCTGGTTTGGAGTGCAGTATTGGCCTCCTGTGCAGTTCCTATTTTATTTCCACCGGTTAAATTGACCAGTAAACGTCAAAATGGTCAATTAACGCCTTATATGGCAGACACACGTTGGGTAGATGGCAGTGTACGCAGTGATTTCCCTCAAGAAAAAATGGCAAGACTGTATAATTTAAATTACACCATCGCAAGTCAGGTTAATCCTCATATTGTGCCGTTTATGCAAAGTGATGCAGAACGTCACCGTCGAGATCTGTTGAGTTGGCCAGAACGGATTATTCGTCGTCAGGGGAAGGTGATTAGCAAAGGCATTATGGACTTTACCCGTGATCGGGTTGGAAAAATCCCCCCGGTTCGACGATTGCTTGATCATGGTTTTGGTGTGATTGATCAAGGTTATTATGGCGATTTAAATATTGTCGGTGATTATAGCTTGCGACACTACAGTTATATGTTTCAGAACCCGCGACCATATTTGTTCAAATTATTACAACGTGAAGGTGAGCGGGCGACGTGGCCTAAGATATCTTCAATTGAAATGCATGCCCGGGTAGGGAAAACCATCCAGCATTGTTTGGAAATTTTAAATTATAAACATGATCCAGAGCAAAAAGCCGCAGAATTTATTGCAGTTTAAAAAGGAAGATTTTTCTTCATTAAACTTAATACTTAAAACTAAGCCTAAAAGTCTAACTTTTGGGCGTTTTTTATATACCTTTGAACATCAGCAGCAACACTACTGGTTAAAAACTCAAGCACTCAGCACAAATCAAAGTTATGAAGCAGGGTTTTTAAATGAGTTGGCTTTTTATCAGCAATTTGTAGAGCAACGCAGTTCTTCCAACCTCATGCCTGATTTTTTATTACCCTTTCAAGTGATTGCTCATTTAAAAACTGATAGGCAAGCGGAGTCGGGGAGAAGCCCTATTTTGATTTTAAGTCATGCTGAATCATTCTTTAGTGATTGTTCTGATATGTCGCTAAATGAGATTAAAAAGACGCTGTTAAAAGTACTCGATGTATTGGATCAATTACATCAGCTTGGCTGGATTCATGCCGATTTAAAGCGAGAGCATTTTGTTCAATACCAGCAGCGCGTATGTTTGATTGATTTTGAACAGGTTGAAAAAGTCAATTTATCCCAAAAAATGCAAAGCCTGACCGCAACTCCACGCTATATGGCACCTGAACTTTTTCATGCAGCAAAAAAAACCATACAAACTGATATTTATGCTGTAGGGATTATTTTTTATGAGTGGCTTACAGGGCAGCGTTTAACTGCAGAAAATTATCAAGATTGGGCATATTTACATTGCCAGCGTTTAAGAATTGAACTTCCAGAACATTTATTAATATTTAAAAAGCTTTTATCGGGGATGTTGGCAAAGCAAAAAGAGCGAAGATTTACCGATATTTACACTGTAAAACAGTGCTTACTCACTGAAAATGTTCAATAAAAATACAAAAAAACCACTTTTGTTTTTTATTTAAACAAACAAGTGGATTTTTCATAAAAAGGTCTTGTCATCAGGAAACGATCTCTATAATATACACAGCCATTGGGGACGTGGCGAAATTGGTAGACGCACTGGATTTAGGTTCCAGCGCCGCAAGGTGTGAGAGTTCGAGTCTCTCCGTCCCCACCAATTATTATCAAACTTGTTTGGTAATAAGGCTGTAGAGGATTGGTGTAATGGTAGCATGACGGTCTCCAAAACCGTTCGTCAAGGTTCGAGTCCTTGATCCTCTGCCAAGTTTTAAAAAATCTAACACTATGTTAGTACCCTGATGGGGACGTGGCGAAATTGGTAGACGCACTGGATTTAGGTTCCAGCGCCGCAAGGTGTGAGAGTTCGAGTCTCTCCGTCCCCACCATCAAGATATTGAAGCAAGGTTTCTACCTTGCTTTTTTATTGTCTGGAAAAAAGTGAAAGATAAAATAAAAAAGCCCAAAAGAGGGCTTCAAAAGTTATTTCTAAAAATATATTTTAAATAGGTTGTTTTTATCTCGATTCAAACGTGAAATATATTTTTAAGCTTTTAGGTGATCCTCGAATTCTTCACCAAGTTGCATAGCCAGTGAATTACCGGCCAAATCACAGGTAACTAAGCCATATTCTTTTTTAAAACTAAAAGTGAAGCCACGATTATCGGTTAATGTTCTTACTGAATATCCTAATTTTTCTAGCCAAATGCGAAACGCAATTAAATTTTTTGCCTTAACAACTTTCTTCACGAGAGAACTCCTTGTGTATATTGGATACATTACAGTATTAAATTAATAATAGGGATGCAGGTTTTTTTTTAAAGGGTCGCTTTGTATTGTTTTTTATAAAATAAATATTACGTATATTTTTTATGCTTAAAAAGACCAAATAATATCTAAAATCGAAGTCAAAATTTAACCAAATACTGAGATAATTGTTCTTATGAAATTGATTTATATAAAAATTTATTGATTGTTTGGGTTTTTAAAGGTGGAAATATTTATACACAATTTTCAATGTAGCTTAAATGTATTTATATTTGAGCTGTCTTTGGAGGATTATTTAGAAATACTGAGCTGAAGCGGGAAATCATTATCATTTTATAAGCGACTAAAAATGAGTCAAAAAAAATCACAATGCTTCCGATATTAAAAAAAGATAAGATAAACTGTATCTCCGCCATGCCGAGGGATTTTTGAATTCTGGCAGATGTGTAATGTTTATTAAGATGATGATTATATTGAAATGACGATAGACACAATTGAACAAAATGTATTGAATCAAATTCAAAATATGCAGCAACAAGATTTAGTCCCTGTTGCTGTCATGTTAGGACATGAAGATTGGCTGGTCTTTGCGGAACAATCAAATGTGTCTTATACGCCTTTTGGCAGTGCCCGACGTTATCAACCTGCTTTAGGTGGTTTGCTCTTGGTTCGGGTTGATGAAATGAATATGACTCGTGTGGTGAGTCAAATTGAGCTAGATGCTTATGCGCAAACACATCAGATTTTATAAACCTTCTATATTTGCCTCATATTAAAAATCATCTTTTAACTCTCGCAGACGTTGAAATTCATCAACGCTTTCAGCCCTTAAGAACGGATTGGTGTCCAACTCCAATTCAATAGTACTCGGTAGTGTACATTGACCGAGCATACGTTGAGTTTCAACTTTTTCGAAACGCTGTTGAATCGCCAGATTGTCCGGTTCCACGTGCAATGCAAATTTTGCATTGGAAAGGGTATATTCGTGGGTGCAATAAACTTTGGTTCGGGCAGGTAAAGCAGCTAAGCGATTAAGTGAGTGATACATTTGCTCATATGTGCCTTCAAAGACCCGACCACAGCCCATCGCAAACAGGGTGTCGCCGCAGAAAAGAACATCTAAAGCATCAATAAAATAGACGATATGTCCTAAGGTATGCCCCGGTACGGCAATGACCTCTATATCTAAATCGTGGAAAGTAATATGAGCTTCGTGTTGCAGGGGATGGCTGATAAAAGGAACTTTACTTAATTCTTCACGTGGACCATAGACCGGGATATTACGATTGAGCAAAAGCTCAGGTACACCACCGGTATGGTCTTTATGCCAATGGGTCAGCCAGATCTGACTTAGCTTTAAATTGTTTTCTGCACAATATGCCTCTACCAAATGCGCTTCAGTGGGATCAATTGCGACAACTTGCTTAGTCGGCGTATGTTCCAATAACCAAATATAGTTTTGTAGTTGATTTTTGACATCAATCATATGGATTTGAAAAGTCATGAGATAGGCGATCAATGAGAGAGATATCAATAAGCTATCGTTAATGTCGATTTTTTGCCAGTAGAAGGTTGCAAATCCATCATAAAACTTAATTTCAATAAAGTAATAACTATCTGTATTTTGTAAAAATGATCGATAAAATTATTTTTAATTCTTTTTCTATATCCAAGTTTTCAATTGGTAAAATGACCGCAAATAAAATCAGGTAAATGAAGATGAAAATGTATCAGGTGGATGCGTTCACCCATGAGCTGTTTAAGGGAAATCCTGCCGCTGTGATTGTGACTGAGCAATGGTTAGATGAAACTTTGATGCAGAATCTTGCATTGGAAAACAATTTGTCTGAAACCGCCTTTGTGAAAATCATTGATGCAGAGAATTATGAAATCCGTTGGTTTACCCCAACCACAGAAGTGGACTTTTGTGGACATGCCACATTAGCCAGCAGTTTTGTGCTGTTTAAAGATTTTACCTCGGCAAAAGTCATCCAATTTCATGTGAAAAATTTGGGCGTTTTTGTGGTCACAGAAGCAGCTGATGGCAAAATCAAAATGAATTTTCCTGTTCGCCGTGCAGAGAAAATTGAAA
Organism: Acinetobacter sp. SFB; assembly: GCF_001647545.1. GTDB lineage: Bacteria > Pseudomonadota > Gammaproteobacteria > Pseudomonadales > Moraxellaceae > Acinetobacter. Next base: position 540,288 of record NZ_LSZH01000001.1, on the reverse strand, counting down.
GTTATCCTGAAATTTTAAATCAAGCTTTAAGCAAGCCCTTTAAAAATGTCTATTTGAATAGCCAAGCCTATATTGTGGAATATGAAAATCCGCAAGATGTTGTTGATGAAACTCCAAATCTGGCATTGCTCAAACAATTGGGGCGCATTCGTACGGCAATTACAGCGCAAGGAACATGTATGGATTTAACCTTGACTGCACAAGCTGAGCAATATGATTGTGTTTCACGTTATTTTGCGCCTGCCAATGGCATTGATGAAGACCCGGTGACCGGTTCAATTCATACCGCCATTGCACCGCTATGGGCTGAAAAACTGGGTAAAAGTGAAATTTTGGCTTATCAGGCATCAAAACGGGGTGGTGAATTGTATTGTGTGATACTTGAAAATGAGCGCATCGAAATTTCAGGTTATGCAAAGTTGTATATGCAGGCAGAGCTGTATCTATAAAATATGTAAATAAATTTGCTACACAGCCGTTGAAATAAACGGCTGTTTTTTCAAAAAACTACTACTAAAACTCAAATGCATTTTCTAAGATGGCGTGGGTGATAAAAATTCATAGTGTTGAATAAAATTGGAATAATTATGTTAATGCGGTTTAAACAACTTACCATCTCTTTATTATTGGTTGGCTTTAGCGCAACCGCTTGGTCACAGCCTGTTTTAGTAAAATCGCAACAGAAGATTGAGGAATATAAATTAGATAATGGTTTGCGCATATTACTTGCGCAAAATGACAAAGAAAATAAAGTATTTATGAATACCGTCTATCTCACAGGTTCACTCAATGATCCACAAGGCAAAGGGGGATTGGCGCATTTATTAGAACATTTGGCATTTAAAGGCACGCAAAATATCAAAGGCGAAGAATTCCAGCGCCGTCTGGATCAATACACCTTAATGACCAATGCCAGCACCGATTATTACTCGACTAAATATACCAATATTATTCGCCCAGAACAGAGTGCCATTAATGAAGTGATTTCTCTCGAAGCGGAACGAATGGATAAACTGGTGCTGCAAGAAAAGTTTGTACCTTCTGAAATTTCAATTGTGAAACGGGAACGTGAAGTTCGAATGGACCAACCTTTTTCGGTCCTGATGGATCAAATGTGGAAGTCGGCTTATGGCAATCAATATCTGGGGCGTTTACCGATCGGAGACCTAAACGAATTACAGTCTATTAAAATGGGTGAGCTGAATAAATTTTACCGTACTTGGTATGCACCGAATAATGCAGTCATGGTGATTTCAGGTAAATTTGATAAAGCAGAAGTATTAAAACAGATTGATAAGCGTTTCAGCCCAATTGCGGCACGCCAAGTTCCAGCACAGATTAAAGTTCCTGTTCTTGATTCAGCCAAAATTAAGAACAGAAACTTTCTGGTACAAAAGGGCAGTGATCTGGCTAAATTCAATATTTATCTGAATGGCAAAAATGAAAAGATCAAATCTGCACTGGCCTTAGCACCGTCTTTATATACCATGCAGCCAAGTGGACATCTCTACCAAAGTATGGTGGAAACAGGTGTAAGTACCGGAGTTCAATCTACGACCTGGTTAGATCAGGACTTCAATCTGGTTTTCATGGGTGCTATTTATGCCCCAAATGATGATGCGAAGAAAGTCCAATCTGAATTGGTGTCAGGAGTAGAAAAAAGCAAGCCATTTAATGAAACCGAGCTGAATAGGGTCAAAAATCTGATTCAGAATCAGGCAGACAACATCAAGAGTAATGCCACAGCTTTGGGCGGACGTTTGAGTGATTATTACGTCTCTTATCAAGGCAATTGGTCACAATATTTTACTGATCTGGATAATGTTAAAAAATTGAGCCTCTCTGAAGTCAATCAAACTTTAACCCAGTTCTTAGTGCCCGAACATCGTATTTCAGGGGATATCACACCCACACCTGAAGATCAGAAAAAAGCATTAGAGCAAAAACAGCCAGCTGATCAGCCTAAAACGCTTGATCAAAGCGATGTAAAAGAAGAGCCGTTGAAAGATAGCAGTGAATATAAAAAAGAGGTTGCTGAATATGTTAAAACCTCGAAACAGTATTTAGTTGATACTGAGAAGAAAATTCAACGCGGCAGCTTAAAGAATGGAATTAAATACGCGTTGTATCCAACATCGACCCGTGATGACAAAACCTATGCCACCATTTCTGTCGATTTCGGTACGGAGAAATCGCTGTTTAATAAAGGTGAAGTCCTTGATCTGATGGCGTATTTATTATTACGTGGATCAGACCAATATAGCTTGCAAGATATTGCCGATAAATCAATTGAAGCCGGTGGTGGCGCCACTGCAACTGCATCAGCCAATAGTATTACCATTCAGATTGTGGCGAAAAAAGAAAAGTTTGATGATTATTTTAAATTTATGCTGCAGGTGTTGAAAAAGCCGAAGTTTGAACAGTCACAATTTGATTTGATTAAATCGCAAACTTTATCTGCATTGGATCGTCCTTATACCGAGCCTGAAACTGTTGCGGCGCTGACCATGACCCGACTGCTTGAAACCTATCAACCCGGTGATTTGCGTTACCATTTTGAGCCTGATCTTGCCAAGCAACAAATTAAAGCTGCAACGGTTGAGCAAGTGAAGAAATTGTATCAGGATTTCTTCATTAGCAATCACGCACAAATCGCGATTACCGGTGATTACCAAGCCCAACCCATGCTCACATTAGTTCAAAAGGAATTTGGTGATTGGAAAGCACAACTACCATATCAACGTCTAAGTTCTGATTATCAAGCCTATCCGGCACAGAAAATTCATACTTTATCCGAACAACGTGAGTTCGGCAGTTATCAATCTATTTTGACTTTTCCAGCCGGTGCAAATCATGCCGATGCTACAGCGTTAATCGTATTCAGCTATATTTTAGGTGACTCACAACTCTCTTCACGTTTAGCACAAGAATTACGTGAAAAAAATGCCCTGGTTTATGGTTTTGGCAGTAATGTCGAACTGGATGACTGGATTGATTCAGGTGCGCTAACCATTGAAGCCAATTACACGGCAGGTAAATCGGCTCAAGTTTCACAAGGCGTGCGTAAAGTTTTAAATGACTTGCTAACGAAAGGGGTAACAGACCAAGAACTGGAAGCAGCCAAAGCCAATATCCTGAAAAAACGTGTTACGGCTTTGGAAGATGAGCGCAATATTCATCAAATGTTAACGCCACAATTGGAACGTGATCGTGACCTATTGTTTCGTGAAAAACGTGATCAGGCGCTAGCAAAATTGACCAAAGCTGATGTTGATAGCGTGATCAAAAAATATATCAAGCTGGATCAGCTGGTTGAAGTTATGGCGGATCAATATGGGAAAGCACAAAACAAGTCATAATTCTTAATTTAAACCTTTATATATGAGTACCTCTCATCTTAAAAGGGGCACTAAAACTTCTTCCTTTTAGAAAGCTAAGAAATGTTATTTCGCAAAGGGAGAGGTTTTTAGATTTTGCTGAATTGAGTAAAACTATAAATGATAAAACTGCTTCGCATTGTGATGAAAGACTTGTTCTAAGGCATTCGGGTCATAGGCGACAACTGCATCACTAAAGGCATCAATAATATTCACCAATGATGAGCTGACACGATCCATCGGGAAATTGGAAGCGAACATCACCCGATATGTACCGAAACAGTTGAGTACATGGCTAATCAGTGGCATGGCTAAATCATAAATTTCCTGTTTGTTGGCGAGTCGATCTTGCTTATGGAATTGATGGCCTAAAACAGGCATTAACAAGCCTGACATCTTGGTATAGACATTTGGGCACATAGCAAGTTCGGCAATATCTTCTTGCCAACGCATGAAAATGTTTTCACGGGCTATTTTTGTTAGTCCGGTCAGTGTTCCGACTTGACCGAAAATTCCCGCAGGTGTTCCAAAATGATCTAGCACAATCGGGGTTTCAGGGAATTGTTTGGCTAAGGAAATGAGGTCATTCAATTGCGTTGAATAAACCCAGGCATCAAAGGTCAAATTATTTTGCGCTAAGATCTCAAAACCTTTAAGAAATTGTTTATTCAGATATAAATGGGGTTCATCTGCCCAGGCATGAATATCCTTGTCTTCATGCACCGCGGCCATTTTACGAATGCCTTTAAAACGCGGTGAGGCCTTTTGGTGTAGCTGTAAAATTTTCTTAAAATTACTATCTCGTGGATCTGCTGTGGCCACAATACCGCCCAGTTTCACCGTCCCTTGGTTAAAAGGCAGAGATTCAATAAATTTTGTTTCGCCTATCACCCCTTTGCCTTTATTTTTATGCCAATTGGCTTCTACATGGATCACCTGTTCGACCTGATAATGTCCAATATCTTGCATATAATTTTCAGGTAAATAGGGCGCGGTAATATGGTTGGTGAGTCCGACCGTTTCAATGAGATCATCTGACTTCACCAGACGTATAAATTTATCCAGCAGATAAGGATGCTTGCCCAATAATTTAACTGCCAAAGCCGCTGCATGGGGCGTGTTATACGGATCCCATTGGTGAATGTGCGAGTCAATAATTGCAAAGTCCAGTTGTTGCATATTTTTCCTTAATTCAGCAGCTCTCTGTTATCACCATACTGCAAAGTGGCATGGCTTTGAATGACCTTTTATCCAAAAAGAGGGGCGTAAAAAAAGCCCTTTCGGGCTTTTAATCGACTGATCAGTGTTTATGCTCAGGATCATGCTTATTGGCATGAAATTCTTCGTTATGACGGAAGCGAAGATAGTTTTCAAACTGTTCACAATATTCGTCATAGTTGTCTTCAAGCATCATCTGAAACTGCTGCATGATGTAAGACATAACTTGGTCTTTGGCATCACGCATTTCATTGCCATCTTTAAAGTTGTTTGCTGCAACCCAGGTATTAAAGCGAGCAGTACCAAACAGCATTGCAGCACTGACTTGACCGCGCATTTCAGCAGGTTTCACTTGTGAACCTTTTTCAACCCGACAAAACTCATTGGCTTGTTTGATAAATTCATCAGCACGTTCAAAAAAAACAGCATTTAACGCTTCTTCTTCGGTGACATCTGTTGCTTCAATCTTTTGAACCATGAACTTTTCCTGCAAAAACGATCTAATGGCATATTATAGGCAAAGCCTTGCAGAAACTAAACCTTTGGATTAATCTAAAAATAGCCTAAGCGTGAAAATGGATAATCCAATGCAAGATGCCATTGCGGTACAAAGTTTAAAAAGTGACATTGCCTTATTACGTCAAAACATTTGGCCACCTGCAAACTTGGCCAATGTGGAAGGCTTGCCGATTTATTATGGCTCGAAGTCAGAAGTCGCAGAATATTACCGACAATGGACGGGCCTGATTGAGAGGGCGCAAGATCTGTTTCAACCTTTTATGGAGGATGAAACCCTCGATGCGGTTCATTTACCCAGTCATTTAAATTTACCGTTATTTTATTTTCATGTGGATCGAATCCGGATTAATAAAACCCGTGCCAAAGAGTCGAAAACTTTTCGTGGCATAGCGAGTCTGATCGATAAATGCGGGCAATTTGAGCCAGAGCAAATTCAAGCCATGAGACTGTGGCTAGACAGTGATGATACCGCTGTCCTGGTTGCACACCGTGAATTTATTGATTTGCGTACTTATGTGTTCCAGCATGGGCAAAGTGAATACACGCGTACCCGATTTTATGTGAATGGCATTGTACTCAGTACCGAGCCACATTTTGAATTGGTCGATGCCCGGGATAAGCCACGTAAACAACGTAATGACAGTTATAGCGATCCCTTGGCGGATAATGACACCTGGAAGATTTTTGGTAAATATCGCTAATCTGGTGTGACATTAATCAAGATTATCTTCCTCTTACCAGAAAGTCTCGGTTTTAGAAAAAGTGTCTAAATGTTCTTGAGCTTGTTGCAGGGTGTATTTTTTCTCATTTGCAATCCAGCCCAAGATGAACCATGCTTTTTGCTTCCGCTTGACAATGTCTTGAAACATAGCCTCAGCCACATTTAAATCGTTATAGTGGCCCAAGCTTTCTTGAGCAGGTTTTAAATCTTTTAAGTAACTTTTTACATCTTTGCTTGGGTAGAGCGAAGCAATAAATTCGACGCAATAACGTAAGCGTTTGATCCGTTTACGGGTACGGTGCCGTGATTCAATATCCAGTTCTAAAAATTGAGCGGCATCTTTGCAAATTTGTTGATGCAATTTCTGAAGTTTTTTTGCGATATCTTTTTTTAATGTGGTCTTTTGCTTTTTTGCGCAAGGCTGATGCACGAGTTGTAGTAAAGCCAATAATAAGTGAACCGAATTAGCAGAGCGTAAAGATGCATCAATCGGAATGCTGTTTTCTTCAGGGAGGTTTGGCAGTTGCACAAACGGTGCTCCAGCTGCTTCAAGCTGAGGTAAAAGCCCTTCGCTTAAAGCATCGCGGTCTCGGGTTGAACCGAGTTGACGAAATAAGGTCGTTAGTTGTTCTTGCCAATCAGGATCGACATCTGTTGACCAGTCGCCGAAAACACGTAAGGCACTTCTTAAACGGCGAATCGCGACACGAGTTTGATGAACATGCTCGCTACTATAGTATTCTGAAGAAATGGCGGAAGCATTGGGTAAAAGATGGCGCAAGGCATTATTGACGATCTGTTTTAATGCACTATCTATGGAATCTTTTTGATTTAACTGTAAGGGACTTGCAAACTGGGCCGGTGAAATTTTTAAATCCTGGGCAAGTAAATCTCCACGTTGCGCTTTGCTTCTGACATCTAGCCATAAATGATATTGTTTGACCCAGGGTTGAATAAATTTGATTAAGTCTTGTATAGATCCTTGTTTAAGCTCAAATTCAATCTCGTAAATCGCTAATGACTGATCATCATGGCGAATCTCGCCGCGATCTAAACTGACTTCAATTTCTGCACAATTATAATGCACCACATAAACCAGACGTTCGACATCCGTTTCAAATTGCTTGATTAGGTTTTTAACCTGTTTGCCTAATACCTGTTGCAGCAACTTTTTTGCTTCAGGATAAGCATGATAAATTTTGAGATCTAATTCAGGTTGATCTACCTCACCTAAATCAACCTCTAATTCAAAACGTTCTAGGTTGTGACTGCTGGGAGCTTTTAACGTTTGTATCCAGTGCGAGTCTTCAAGACGCTGACGCAATGAAATATTGTGTTGGGCTAAATGCCGTTCGGGCGTGTCATAGTATTGTGCAGATAAAGAAATCGGACGAGCATTTTTGGACAAAAATAATTGATGAATTTGTTTTTGATGTGATAGAGGAATCTGAAATTTTAATTCTACTTCGAGCATGTTAAAACTCCTGATACTTTACAATCAAAGTTGTGATGACTTCGAGTTTAAGCCAGACGGCAAAAAAGAGTAGTGGAGTTTTGCGCGAAATTAAGCAAAGTCTATGCAGGATATTTCATAACAATTGTTGAAATATCCTGCGCTACGCTTTAATTTTGCCTGTTACTTAATGAATTTACGACTGATTAAAAATTGTTCTGTCGCTTCAAGTAAATTCTGTGCATAAACTTCCTGTTTGGCTGTCAGCCAGCCCAATACAAACCAGTCACTGGCCTCAAGTTCAGTTTGCTGAATATAATCCGCAGAGGATGCCAAAATTTGATATTCACTTGCGGCAAGTTGTGCATCATTTAAAGCTTTACTGTATTTCTGTAAATTTTTGACATCATAAATAGAAGTTAAAATAGGAAAACTAAATTTCAATTCATGAATTTTAGTGGCTAATTTATCCAAGCTTTCAAAATCAGTAATGTCTGCACTGGTTAAACTGTCTTGTAATTGCTTATATTGATTTTGCAAGGTATTTTGCGCAAACCATTTCAAGTCATGATCCTGAGTCTTTTCTTCAGTGTCTAAACTAAACATGAGTAATTCTAAATAGTGATGCACATTTTGAGTTGAGCGAACCAAATTAGATAACTTTTCTTTGGCATATAGAATATCTTTAGTTAAATTTGATGCGGTATTGGGGTTCTGTAAAAAAGCTCCCAAAGTCGTCTGTATATGTTCCAAATGCTGCAAATGATCAAATTGCTGCTTGAATGCACCGAGTTGCATGGCCCATTTGTCTGAGACAGCCTCATTCCAGTCTTTAAATAACGATAGCGTCAAATTCAAATGATCTAGAGCAATTTGCGCTTGCTGAATATGTTCTTTTTCAGAAACCACCGCCGAAATAGCGGCAATATTAGGCAGTAAATGCTGTAATTGTTGAGCAATCAATAAACGTAAATTTTTATTGGCTGGGTCTTTTTTGCTTAAAGTGAATTCTTTGGCTGATTTTGTTGGACTAACTTTTTGAGTCGTCGCCAAAAGATTACCGATCTCGGCTTTACTACGAACATCGAGCCAGAGCTGGTATTTTTTAACCCATTCAAAGCTGAAGGCCAACAGTGATTGTACAGAACCTGCCTTAAGTTCAAATTCGACTTCATGCACTGCATTTTGCGCAGTTTCAGTTCGTACTTCACCCACATCTAGACTGACTTCAATGTCAGTCTCTTGGAACTGAATCACGCGGAAGGTGCGTTGAATATCCGTCTCAAATTGTAATTTAAGTGGCTCTTGTGAATCGCCTAAAGCATTTTTTAAGATTTGCTGTGCTTCAGCATCATCCTCATAAATACTTAAATCAAGCTGTGGCGCCTGTTCAAATTCCCCAAGGTCATAATTATGCTCAAAGCGGTGTAAATGACTTTTCCCGGCAGCTTTTAAGGTTTGAATCCAACGTGTACCTTCCAGCCGTTGGCGTAGGGCAACACCATGTTGGGAAAGCAGGCGCTCTTCAGTGTCGTAATATTTTGCTTTAAGTTGAATCATTTCCGATTTTTTAGGATCTAAAGCTTTCAGTAAAGCATTACGTCTTGTTTCAGGAATTTGAAATTTTAATTCAACTTCGACCATGATCTTTCATCCTAATTTCTGACGTTATTTCAGCAATGAAATACGTCCTCTTTACGGTACAAATGCGTTATGAAATCTGTTCTTTTATAGCGCTGGAATTGTATTCTGCATTTTAAGTCCTCGATTGTAACGAAAATGATTTTTGATGTAAGACTTGACGAGGCAATTCTTAAGTAAGCGCTTTTGAAATGAACAAAAACGAATAACAAACAAAGCTTTTATTTGGACAAAATATACGCTAACGTAAATAAAAATAATCGGGATCATAACAATGAATGGACTTGTAAAGCTAAAATTCGAACATCCTCTAGAACCGGAATTTCAGCTTCCGATTCAAGACTATCATGAATTTTATCGGTTTTATTTGACCGAGCATCGCAATATTACCAGTCGCCGTTTGCATGTATTTGGAAGCAGCGTCGGTGTATATTTCTTTACTCAGGCAATTCGCCACAGGAAACCAAAATATTTGGCTTATGGTTTATTGTCTGGTTATGCCTGTGCATGGGTGGGGCATTTTATGTTTGAGAAGAATAAACCTGCCAGTTTTAAGCAACCGCTGTATAGCTTTATCTCGGATTGGCGTATGTTCTCTGATGTGCTACGCGGAAATTTGAGTTTAAATGATCGGTCACTGGATAAAATCCCAAGTTAATGGATTTAAATTTTTAGGCAATAATCGTTGCACAATTAAAAACAAAATTTGACTAAAAGGTAAAATAATACAAAATTTAAACCGCTAAGACTTGCAAAAAAAGAGCGAATATTCTATTAATGATGTTGTGCTTATTTAATTCCTTTCTCGGATTGAATAAACCATGTAATTTTTAAGTTTTCCAAGCCTGGAGCGACCTTTCTCCGGGCTTTTTTTATGGCTTTATTTAAATTGAATTTAAATCTGAATTTAAATCTGAATTTAAATCTGAATTGAAATATAGATACTACTCTCTAATCGTGTCTTTACTTCCCATAGCGCGTTTTATAAAAATGGATTAGAAAGTCAGATCGTTGTTGTAATTTTTATATTTTATTGACTGTTATTTTAAGACGAATTAAATCGTTTTAATGTCCATATGATCGATCAATAAAACTAGATGTTTTTTACTTGATCAGAAAAAATATGAAAATGATGATCAACTGCCAATTTTTTGAGAATTTACCGCTAGCAATTCATTTGTATTTGCATGATATGCGCTGAATCTCGCTGTTGATATGCATATAATAAGACAGTTCTCGTTTTGGCAGTTTTTTATGCGCGGTTTATATTTAATTACTAATGATGATCCTGTAGAGGTTTTATTGGCGAAGTTGGAAGGTGCAATGGCCAATGGTGGCATTGCGGTGTTGCAGTACCGTCGTAAAAAAGTCGCCAAAGAAGACCAAATTTACGAAATCGAGTATATGAAAGCCATGTGTGCTGAATACGGTGTACCTTTCGTGATTAATGATGATCTTGAAATGGCGGTCAAATACGGGGTAGGTGTGCATCTGGGGCAGGGTGACGGTTCTATTGTTGATGCTGTTGCACGTTTGCCTCAAGGCGTGTTAATAGGCCGCAGCTGCAATAACTCGCTTGAGCTGGCTGAACAGGCGATTGCAGAGGGTGCAAATTATGTGGCATTTGGTGCAATCTATGCCACCGATACCAAACCAGAAGCAGGTAACATTGGCTTGGAGACCTTAAAACTGGCCAAAGAAAAACTCAATGTACCCCTCTGTGCAATTGGCGGTTTAACGGTCGAAAATTCCAGAGAAGTCATTGAATCAGGTGCAGATTATTGCGCCGTGATTAGTGATATATTGGGACTTCCCATGTATGCCATTCCTGAACGTTTAGATGAATGGTCTGCGCTTTTTCAAGCTACAGCATAAAATATTTTTGATAGATTTAATTTTTAGTCGAGTGCCTTCATGAGCTTATCTCCAAAGCAAGAACAATTGTTCAAACAAGCCAGTAAACATATTCCAGGTGGAGTGAATTCCCCGGTACGTGCGTTTAATGGGGTGGGTGGTACGCCTGTATTTATTGAAAAAGCCAAAGGTGCGTATTTGTTCGATGTTGATGGTAAACGCTATGTCGATTATGTGGGTTCATGGGGACCGATGATTTTGGGTCATGCACATCCAGCGATTATTAAAGCCGTTCAAGAAGCAGCGGTTGATGGATTAAGCTTTGGTGCACCAACCGTTCATGAAACCACATTGGCGGATATTATTTGTGAAATTATGCCGTCCATTGAGTTGGTTCGTATGACCAATTCAGGTACCGAAGCCACCATGACCGCGATTCGTCTGGCACGCGGTTATACCGGTCGTGACAAGATTGTAAAATTTGAAGGCTGTTACCATGGTCACTCAGATTCGCTTTTAGTCAAAGCAGGTTCAGGTATGTTGACCAGCGGTGAAGGTGAAGCGACTTCTGCGGGGGTGCCTGCTGATTTTGCCAAGCATACGCTGACGCTTCCATACAATGACATTGCTACTTTAAAAGAATGCTTTGCAAAATTTGGTCATGAAATTGCCGGTGTCATTGTTGAACCTGTTGCAGGCAACATGAACTTGGTGAAACCGATTGATGGTTTCCTGCAAGCAATCCGTGATGTATGTGATGAACATGGGGCGGTGTTTATTATTGATGAAGTCATGACCGGTTTTCGTGTCGGTCTTGGCGGTGCGCAAGCGCATTATGGCGTAACCCCTGATTTAACCACATTGGGTAAAATCATCGGTGCAGGTCTGCCGGTGGGTGCTTTTGGTGGTAAACGTGAAGTGATGGAATGCATCGCGCCACTGGGTAAAGTTTATCAAGCGGGGACATTGTCAGGTAATCCGTTGGCGATGCGTGCCGGTATAGAAATGTTCAAACATTTACGTGTTGAAGGCTTCTATGAAAATTTAACTGCCCAACTTGCTAAGTTACTTTCAGGTTTGGAAGCAGTTGCGAAAGAAGCGGGTGTTGCATTTAAGACGCAACAAGTGGGCGGTATGTTTGGGTTGTACTTCACAGATCAAGAAGACATCACCAGTTTTGATTCAATGTTGAAATGTGATGTTGCTGCCTTCCGTAAATTCTTCCATGGCATGTTAGACCGTGGTGTGAACCTTGCACCATCTGCTTTTGAAGCAGGCTTTATTTCAGCAGCGCATAGTGATGAAGATATTGCTTATACGATTCAAGCTGCCAAAGAAACCTTTGCCGAAATGAAAGCTTAATATTTATAGTATAAATTAGCCCAAGCCCGAACTCGTTCGGGTTTTTTTATATAGATTTTGAAAATGGAAAAAGACGGATGCAAACCAAACATTATTTGACTTTAAGCGATGCTGAGTTTCTATTAGATCAGGCCCATCAATATGCGATTCAGAACAGTTTCAATGTCAGTATTGCTGTGGTAGATGAAACAGGGAGTTTATTAGTCATGAAGCGTATGGATGGCGCAGCACCGATGACTGCAAATTTGGCAATAGAAAAAGCCAAGTGTTCGGCCATGAGCCGTCGTCCTTCCAAGCTTTTTGAAGATATTATTAAGGGCGGTCAAATGGGTTTTCTGACTATGGACAGTTTTTCTGGCATGCTGGAAGGTGGCGAGCCGATTTTGTATCAAGGGCAGTTGGTTGGGGCGATGGGTGTTTCCGGGGTGAAATCCTTTGAAGATGCGGAGATTGCACAACAGGCGATTGAGAAGTTTTTGGCGCAGACGAGCTAATTCAAATAAAAAATTACAAGCTTAACTGAGTAAAGTTATCTTAAGTTTTACGAAAATTAAGTGCTGAGCGTGAAATTTCAATAACAAAGCCCAATATTTTTTAATTGGGCTTTGTTATTGAAATTTAAACGATTGATTTATATTAAATTAATAAGATATTTTCTATAAATTTTATTATGTTGATTTTAGAAAAACTTATAAACGAATAAAAAGAAAAATCTAATCTAGGAATGGTTGAATCCATTGCAAGCTTCCGCTCATAGATATTTCTACACCTAAATTTGCTATATCTAAATATTCTTTTGGAATATAAGCAATCCAAAACTCTGGGGGGGGACAATCACACTCATCGAAGAATCCCTCAGTTTCTTCATATGCCAAACAATCATACATAGAGCATGAAATATCAAACTCTAATATTTTTCCTGTGGAATCAAATGAGCTTGTCTGTTCATTCACTTTATATTTAGAAAAAACTAATTGAATTACCTCGGGATAGTTTTTATTAGTAAGATCACTAAAATTTCTATTACACATACTCCAGAGTTTTTTTATTTTTATCGTAGGCGGATTTTTGAAAATATATGCATTCCCATCAAAAAATACTGGACTTTGGTTTAAAAGAAAACCTTTTATTTTCATGGAACTAAATCCTATATTTAGCATGCATTTATCGATTTAGATACTAAGTCATAAGAGCTAGTTTAGTATAATTTATTGTTTAATTGGCTAGGCTAAAAAACTTCCATTTAATAATACTGTTCGTTATACGAAATTCATATTAAAAAATATTTCGGTTACTTGAGAAGCTTATCAATTAAACAAATCAATCTAAGCTAGCATGGTCTAACTATGTAAATGTTAGATAAATAATCTCCCATGCTTTACCCCATGCCCAAAAAAATCCAACTTGCACCCTCTCAAGCCAAATGGCAGCTTGCTGCTGCAAATTCAGTATTGGTACTTATTGGATTGCAAAATTTGCGAATGCAGGCCGGAATTCAAGACACTGATTTGCTGAGTAATCTAATCCAGATCAGCAATAAAGCCAAAGCATTAGACATTCCAATTGTTGATTTGTATGGTGATGATTTGATACAGGGAATGCAACAACTCGGTGAATATGCATCATCGAATCCACAAATGGTATTTGCAGGGCAGGTGAGTCCGATGCTCAAGCAGATTTTGCCGCATCTACAAAGTGTCTCCGAGCAAATTTGTGTGGTTGATGATGCGATTTTATTGTCGAATCAAGACCAGCATATTCAGTGGATTGAAAATATCTCGGCACAAGGTCTGCATCACATGTCTAGCTATAGTTTGGCTCGGCTATGTGATTTAACTGCACCGTCAAAATATGTAATTTCAACCAAGGGAATTATGCTTGCTGTTGCAGAGCAGTTGAACATGGATGCGCTTGAAATTGATCCTTCTGTCGATTTGAGACAATACGGTTTGGATTCTATCGCCATTGTCACTTTGGCCGGCATTTGGCGCGCGCATGGTGCAAATGTGCAATATGAAGATGTTTTAGAACATGCTTCTATGCATGAACTGGCGGGTTTTATATTGCAATCCGCACGTTCATAACACGAGATTAAAATAATTTTTGAGCAAAATCGGAAAATCCGTCGCCAATTCCGGTATTGTGCATTGTAATTCTGCGCCAAGCTTTCTATCATTGCCGGCTTGTTTTCGCGATCCGCTTGGAATTGAACATTGAGTAATTTTCTAACCGAACACCTGATCCATCGTGACGAAGATTTTATGGTGATCCATAAACCTGCAGGTGTACTCACCGTTCCCGGTAAAACTGAAGATTTACAAGATTGCGTGATCAACCGATTATTAAAAATAGAATCGCAAACCTTACTGATTCATCGTCTTGATCGTGATACTTCTGGTATTCTGGTGTTTGGCCTGACCAAATGGGGACAAAAAACCATTTCCCGTCAGTTTCAGGAACGCCAAACCGAGAAAACCTATCAAGCGGTCGTTGCCGGACATCTTGAGGGCGAAGGCACGGTTGATGTACCGGTAATTTACGATCCTGAACATCCGCCTTTACATATTGCAGCTCCAGATCACAACAAGCCTGCGTTAACGCATTGGCAAGCCATCGAGCATTTTGAAATTCAAGGACAGGCGGTAACGCGTGTCAAACTTACTCCCATTACAGGTCGTTCACATCAGCTTCGTGTACATATGCAGTATCTCGGTCATCCGATTGTCGGTGACACTTTATATGCCACACCAGAACAGCAACAGTTGATTCCTCGACTGTGCTTGCATGCTGAACACTTGAGTTTTTATCATCCCCAAACACAGGAGCGGGTAGAGTTTTATTATCCTGTTCCTTTTTAAGGTAAAAACTTTTTAATCGTCATCGGTTTTGCGCACTTTTTAGTGGGCTTTATGTCAAAATATATTGCTTAAAGACCTGTTTTCTTGCTCAAATACTCATCAGGTTTTGATCGTGAAAATAAGTGTCCTCATTTTTAGATAAAGGTGGAAAAATTGCATCAGTTTGCTATTGGTCAGCGTTGGTTATCAGATACAGAAACAGAGCTTGGATTAGGGGTTCTCATTGATGTAGATGAACGATCGGTTAGCATCTTATTCCCGAAGAGTGATGAAACACGTGTTTACGCACGTAACAATGCACCTTTATCGCGTATTGTTTTTAACATTAAAGATGAATTGCAGGATCAGGAAGGCACCAAGTGGCTGGTTGAGTCTTTTGAAGACCGTCATGGCGTAGTTCGTTATAACGTAATTCGCACCCTGGAAGATGGTACTGAAGAACGCAAAGCTTTAAATGAAACCCGTGTTGGCGCACAGATTCAGCTTTCAAAGCCGCTGGACCGTTTGCTTGCCAGTCAAGTGGACTATAAAGAATGGTATGACCTTCGTATTGAAGCCTTGATGATGCAAGCCAATATGAAATCCAGTCCATTGCGTGGCATGATTGGCGCGCGTGTGGGTCTGATTCCCCATCAGCTTTATATTGCACATGAAGTCGGTCAGCGTTTTGCACCGCGTGTTTTACTTGCAGATGAAGTAGGCTTGGGTAAAACCATTGAAGCAGGCTTGATCATTCATCAGCAGCTTAAAACCGGTCGTTCTGACCGTATCCTGATTTTAGTGCCAGATTCACTGCAATATCAGTGGATGATTGAGATGCGTCGCCGTTTCAATTTACAGTTCTCATTGTTTGATTTGACCCGTACCGCGTCTATTAAAGAACATGATCCAGATTTAAATCCATTCCTGACTGAGCAATGCATTATTGCCAGTGTGGATTTGATGGTCGATCACGAAGATTTACGTGAACAGGCTTTAGAAGCCGGTTTTGATCTTCTTGTCGTCGATGAAGCACATCACCTGATGTGGAGTGAAGAAGAAGGTGGTAACGACCGTTATGACCTTGTTGAAGAACTTGCTGAAAAAACGCCGGGCGTATTATTGCTTACCGCAACACCTGAACAGTTGGGTGTAGAAAGCCATTTTGCCCGTTTACGCCTACTTGATCCGCAGCGTTTTAGTTCGCTTGATCGCTTCTTGGATGAAGAAGAGCAATATCACCACACGGCAAAAATTGCTGAAGTGCTGATGTCGGATCTGCCTTTGGAGCCAGACCATTTGGCTGCGATTGAAGGCTTATTGGGTCATAGTATTCAGGATGAGCCAGAACAGCGTTTCCGTGCCATTCATGAATTGTTAGACCGTCATGGTACTGGTCGTATTTTATTCCGTAATACTCGTGAAGCCATTCGAGGTTTTCCTGGTCGTGACTGTCAACCTGCACCGTTACCGGCACCTGCTCAATGGTCGAAAGACGGCAAGTTACGTGAACAAATGTGGCCTGAAGAAGCGCAGCTTGATGGTGCTTGGATGGAACATGATCCACGTGTGATGTGGCTGATGGAAATGCTGCGTACCGAGCTTAAACACAAAAAAGTGTTGCTCATCGCGCGTAGTGGTCCCGTGGTTGAAGCTTTGGAAAATGTACTTCGTCTCCATGCGGGTATTCGTACTGCCATGTTCCATGAAGGCATGAGCCTTTTAGAGCGTGACCAAGCAGCCGCTTATTTCGCAGAAGAGTCTTATGGTGCGCAAATTTTATTATGTTCTGAAATTGGTTCAGAAGGACGTAACTTCCAGTTTGCCTCTGACCTCATTCTGTTTGACTTACCTGCAAATCCGGATGTTTTAGAACAACGTATTGGTCGTTTAGACCGTATTGGTCAAGAAAACCGTATTCAAATTCATGTGCCTTATTTGGTTGGTACGGCGCAAGAGCGTATGTTCCGCTGGTATAACGAAGGTTTAAATATCTTCAGCAATATTTCGCCCACTGCGCAAACGCTACAAGAAAACTTCATTGCTAAATTAAAAGGCTGTTTATTGGCTGATTTAGGACAACAGTTTGAAGATTTGCTTGAAGAAGTCAGTGTTCAGCGTGAAGCCTTGGAAACAGAATTGCAGCAAGGTCGTGACCGTTTGCTTGAATACAACTCATGTCGTCCAATTGTGGCGCAAGAAATTGTTCAAGCGCTTGAAAACTACGATGACAACACCACTTTGCCTATGTTTATGAAGCGCTTCATGGCATCAACAAACATCGATTTTGATGAACAAAGCAATGGTACGGTAATCATCAAGCCAACCGATCAAATGCAGGTGCAAGGCTTGTCTCTTGATGAAGAAGGTATGACCGCGACTTTCTATCGTGATCAGGCTTTAATCCGTGAAGATGCGCAATACTTAACGCTGGAACATCCATTCACTGAAAGTGTGATGGAAATGATTAATACCCAGTCATTTGGTAGCACCAACGTCGCACTGTTAAAATCCAATGCCTTGAAACAGGGTTCTTTATTGTTAGAAGTGTGGTTTAAAGTAGATGTCATTGCACCAAAAGCATTGAATCTGCCTTCCAGCTTGCCACAGCAGTTGATTCGCGTATTGCTCAGCGAAACCGGTCAGGATTTATCTGCCAAGATTGATCCAAGTATTTTAAAACCGTATTTGCATCATTTAGATAGTAATAGCTGCCGTCAGGTGGTGAAAGCTCGCCGTGATGTGATTGAGGAGCGTTATACACAAGCGCTTGATATTGCTAAAACCGCACTGCCGAACTTCAAACAACAAGCCAGAGAAGTGTATGGCAATAAGTGGCAATATGAAATTGACCGTTTAACTTACTTGAAACAATTTAATCCAAGTATTCGTGAAGATGAAATTGCACGCTTACAAAAATTTCAATCAGAAGGCATTAGCCTGCTAGATGGTTTATCAGTAACACCAGAAGCCATTCAAGTGCTGGTGGTGGTTAAACCATAATTTTGAGACTTGTTTTAAAAAGCACCTTCGGGTGCTTTTTTATTGTTGAAAATTCTCTCGTTTATTTTTGTGTGAACAGTGGACGATTAGAGCTTGTAAATCACTTCATGTTAAAATGGCGCATAAATTTTATAAATAAAATTAGAAAAATATGGCTAAATCTTTAGTGACTCTGGGCTCGTCAACCACGCATGGCGGCATTGTCTCCGAATGCGAAAATACATTTATCATCAATGGAATTGCAGTACATTTGCATGGTATGAAACATTATTGTCCCCAATGTCACGTAGTGGTGGCTGCAGTCGCTACAGATCAATCTACCATTGTGAAAGGACGGGGCGTTGTTATTGCGGGAGATAAGACCACGTGTGGCGCAACTTTTCTAGGCAATCAGTTTCTGGTTATTTCTCAGAAATAATGGTAATGCATTGAAAAGTATTTTTATCATAATGCTTCATCATAAGAAAAGACTGACTTTAAAGTCAGCTGATCTACGATTTAAAGATTTGAATTAAGCAGACTTTTCCTTAAGCTAGACGACGTTCATAGGTTTAATAAAAGAAGAGCTTAACTACATGCAGGATTCATTATTTAATAGGACCGCGATTCATTTTACCCATGCCAATGGAATTCCTGCACCAAGTTATCAAAAGTTTTTTGCCTGCTTTGAAGATGAGTTTGATTTGAAAGCTATTCCCATGATTGGAATGGATCCACAATATCCGATTACCCATGATTGGCGCTATTTGGTTGATCAAATTATTAATGATATTGAACAGAAATTTCAAGGAAAAAAGGTCATAGGTCTTGGGCATTCTTTTGGTTCATTACTCACACTCATGAGTGCCTATAAGCGCCCTGATTTATTTTCACAATTGGTGATTATGGATCCGCCTTTTGTGATTGGTGCGAAGTCACCCATATTTGAGATTGCAAAAAAATTAAACCTTAAGTCAGTCGACCGGTTTACACCCGCAGGAATTACCTTAAAACGTACAGATCACTGGGAAAATCATGAGCAAGCCTATGCTTCCATGCGGCATAACTCATTATTTAAACATTTTGATGAAAGCTGTTTTCAGGATTTTTTAGCCTGCGGTTTGCAACTAGATCTTCAACGTGGAGGCTTGACTTTGGCTGTGCCTAAAAGTGTTGAAGCGCAGATTTTTAGAACGGTGCCTGCATGGTGGTGGCGTACGCCAAGAAAAGCCCCAGCTGTGCCTGTACATTTAATGAGTGCGCAGAACAGCCCCTTTTACAAGCAAGGTTTTCCGCAAGCGATGCAAAAGATTTATCGGATTAATTATAGTTTAATGCCAGGCGGACATATGTTCCCATTGGAACAGCCCGAAAAAACAGCTGAACTGGTTAAATCCATTATTGCTCAGCAGAAAAGCATTTAAAAACACATGAAGAATTGAATCAATCAGGATTGAGTTCTAAAATATTCAACACTTAGCGAATTTGTGCTTCATCCAGGTGACGTGCACCTTCCAAAATCATGCGAATCATAATCATGGTTTGTTCTGCAATTTCTTTGCGTTCAGTTATGGGCATATCGATTACGATCGCACCCATATTAAACACCAATTGGGTGATGGCTTTTGCCACAATGTCAGGATGAAACAATTTACTGTGATTAAGACGTTCCAAACGAATCAGATCATCTTTTAATTCTTGTTGAAAATAATTTAACTGGCGCTCAACCGCTAATTTATAAGAAGCAGAACCGGTATAGGCTTCACGCAGTAATAAGCTTAAATTTCCTTCATCTGCATCTAACTGTTCAATAAAAACTTCAACTGAACTGCGAATAATACTGCTTTGTTTGGAGGCTTTTAGGCGTGCCTGATGCAAAATTTGACGTAATACATTCCCTGAACGATCAATCAATTCAATTGCAAGTTCATCTATATCTTTAAAATGTCGATAAAAACTATTCGGAGCAATACCTGCTTCACGGGCAACTTCACGCAGGCTTAAGGATGAAATACTTTTTTGAGGACCAATTAAATTAAGTGCAGCTTGAAACAGTTCTTCTTTGGTAATTGTTGCTTTTCGACCAACCGTACGGACCATAACTAGCTCATGAGCAAGGCCTTGGGGAGTGGTTATGACATCAACATTTTTTTTGATTGAAGACTGATTCATATTTTTCAAAGGATTAGAGGTACCCAACCATTATAGCTGTTGCTAGCTCACTTGGGAAATGAATAGAAACAATACGAATATATATACAAATATATATACATGTGTATAATAATTAAAATTCAATCGCGTGGTGCTTACTGTGCATGTGTTAGAAAAAACCAAATCTCCCTTGGGTTCTCTTGCTGAAACTGTTATTGATCAGCATGCAGCAAACTTTTGGCTGCAAAAAATTAATCCGCTTTGGTCAGTTAACCAGGCGTTGGGCAAAATTGTTAAAAAAGAAAATTCTGCTCAAAATATGGTGAGCCTCACCATTCAGTTCAATCGTTATTTTAAGGTGGGACAAGCAGGACAGCATCATCCGATCTTTGTAGAAGTCGATGGTATTCGTTATGAGCGCAGCTATAGTTTGACTCAACTTGATTCACAACGTGTTTTGTTGACGGTGAAAAAAGTCGACCAGGGCAAAGTCAGCTCTTGGTTGGTTGAACATTCGCAAGTGGGTGATGTCCTCGAATTTGGGCAGCCTTATGGCGATATGCTGTTATCTGAACAGGCTCAAGCGATAGTGTTGCTTGCTGCGGGTAGTGGTATTACCCCGATGCTAAGTTTACTCGAAGCCCTGTCTAAAACAGATCGCATGATTCAAGCACCTATTCAGTTGTTGTATTGGGTTAGAGAATATGCAGATGTCGCTTTCAAAGCACGTTTTGAACAGCTTGCTGCACAATATCCAAATTTCTCATTTCAGGTGTTTTATACCCAAGAAGCCGATGCTGGTAAGCGCCTAAACCAAGACCATGCTGCATTGCTGAAAAATATTGAAAATAGCGTGGTGTATGCGTGCGGTCCATCTGGATTCGTCGCACAGGCTGAACAGTTATTTGCACATGCACAAAGTTTTAAAAGTGAAGCTTTCAGCATGACAGCTCTGGAAAATTCTGAAACTGGCTTTGTAAATGTAACCTTATTGAAATCGAAAAAAGTGCTGGCCATTCCAAAGGGCCAGTCAATTTTAGCCAGCCTTGAGCAGCAGAATGTTAAACCCATTCATGGCTGCCGTATGGGAATCTGTAATAAATGTGTCTGCAATAAAGTCGAAGGTTCAACCAGGAATCTGGTAAATGGCGGACAAAATACAGAACCCGGTAATTTATTAAAAATTTGTATCAATTCAGCACAGTCTGATCTTGTTATTGATTTATAAGTGAGTCAAATATCATGAATATGCCCGTAAAAATAGAATATTTTAAAAATCCTAAAAATGGTGAACTCACTCAATCTCAGTTAGATGGATTGGCACGTGAGTTAGATGCCATTAAGCAAGAAGTGTTAGATGATATTGGGGAAAAAGACGCGAAATATATTCGCCGTGTTTATTCAACCGTGCGTTATTCATCAATCGCGGGTCGTGCCTGTTTGTTTGCAGGTTGGTTTCCGCCAGCATGGCTTTTAGGTACAGCTTTACTTGGTTTTTCTAAAATTATGGAAAACATGGAGTTAGGTCATAATGTTATGCATGGTCAATATGACTGGATGAATGACCCAAAATTCCATGGCCCTTCTTACGAATGGGATATTGTCGGCACAGCGGATAACTGGCGTCAAACCCATAACTATAAACATCATACCTATACAAATATTAAGGGTATGGATGATGATATCGGTTATGGACTGCTTCGACTTTTCCCGGAACAACGCTGGAAACCCGGCTATCTTTTACAACCGATCTATGCAATTCCATTTTGCTTATTGTTTCAATGGGGCGTAGCGATTCAGAACCTTGAATTAGGTAAAGTATTGTTTGGTCGTAAAACCAAAGAACAAGCGAAAGAAGAATGGCGTCCGATGCAACGCAAAATCACTAAACAATTGTTTAAAGATTACGTGTTCTTCCCATTAATTGCCGGCCCGGCAGCTTTACCTGTTTTAGCGGGTAACTTGGTGGCGAACGGTATGCGTAATATTTGGACTTTTAGTATTATTTTCTGTGGTCACTTCACGAAAGATGTTGAAGTCTTCCCAAAAACAGTACTTGAAAACGAAAGTCGCGGTCACTGGTATATGCGTCAGATTCGTGGCTCATCGAATTTAACCGGTTCAGAAGCCTTTCATATTTTGACCGGCCATTTAAGTCATCAAATTGAACATCATTTATATCCAGATGTTCCGGCACGTCGCTATCGTAAAATGGCACCAAAAGTACAAGCGGTTTGCGAAAAGTATGGCTTAAACTACAACAATGCCAGTCTGATCAAACAATACGGAAGCGTGATTAAACGTATTGCTAAATATGCTTTCCCATTTAAGAAATAAATAAAATCTCAAATAAAAAGCCACTTCAATTGAAGTGGCTTTTTTATATCATGCATATGCGCGCATAAGGTTTTAATCAAATTCCTGTAATTACCATTTTTGCAGTTCTTTAAATTGCAATTTGAATATTGGCAGGTAATTGCGGAATGGTTTTATCTACGCCGACCATATAGCGATGATCAGCTAGCTCCAGCATTTCCTTATCTTCAATGCTATTTCCATAGGCATAAATGACAGAATAATGCTCTAAAGAATACTTTTCTAAAATACGCTGCTTTTTTTGCTCCGAACTGCAGTCTGGAGTTGTGTATTGACCAGTATAAGTATCATTTATTTGTTCAGTCTGGGTACAGATTAAATCAATATTCAATAAGCTACAAACAGGTTGCAGATAGATATCAACTGATGCAGAAACAAGTACAACTTCATCGCCTAAAGCCTGATGCTGTCTAAGTTGTTTTAGCAAAGGCGGATTTAATTGGGAGACTAGATTGTTGGCATATTGCTGAGCAACTTTCTCTAATTCTAAAGCATTTGCATTACTAAACATTGCGCGAAATAATTTAGAGCGCATGGCATGCGCAGGGTAAGCATTTAAATAATAGGCTTGAATCCAAGGCAGGATTTTAATGCCTTGTTTAACGATATGACGTTTAGATAAAGCATAAAAGATAAACCCCGTAAAACTGTCTTTTTTACACAGGGTTCCATCAAAATCAAAAAGCGCTAAATTTTTATTCTTTTTGCTCGTTGCATACATGATTGATATCTTCCATTTACGCGTGTTGCAAACCAGTTGGTATTATATTCACGGCTTAGTTTAGGACCAGAAATGACCACTTCAGGCATAATCGCATACATAGGGTCTTTGCCTGTTTTCTCATGGTAAAGCTTGGTTACAGCACGATAGGTGGCTGTGTCTTCAAAAGCTTTATCCTTTTCTTTTTTCAAGTCCGAGCGAATTTGGCGTGGTGTGACCAATATATTGTTGGCTGCAAAAACACTAATCAGTTCGCGTTCCGACTGGCTGCCGACAGAACGGATTGAACCCTCTTTAGTGTAAAGCAGCAAGTCGCCATCCAGCTCTAGCTCAGCTGCGGTTAAATCATTCAGCATGCTCTGGAAAGCTGCATTGCGACTTGAATACATACCCGAGTTATAATCTGCAAAACGATAAATGGCTTTGTCGTAATCGGCAGGGTACATCATTAAACGGTGAATGCCGTAATACAAACCGCCATACTGGCTATATAAGTCAGTACGTAATTCGGCGATATTGCCGCCTTGACGTTTGTGTTCTTTGACATAACCAATATGGACTTGCATTGAGCCCAATGTAGTAACTGGATTTAATTTTTCAGCAATATCTTGTCCAACCAGTTTAGCGGCGCCTGTTAATGCGCTGACATGATAATGCTTTGACATATAAGTAAAAATTTCACGATATAATTCATCTAATTCTCGTTCAGTTTTTACCCGGCGCATTTGGTTTAAATAGTTATCTTCAGGGCTTGGCTGATTTTTTAAGACTTCCTGAAAATAGCCTGCAACGGTTCCACCAATTGCATCACCCAATTTATCTTTAAATTTTTCATCCAAACGGTCCTGAACTTCTTTAACTGCTTTTTCGCCTAAACCGGCTACTTGCGGGTCGGCAACAAAGTTGGACTCTTGATCGACAACTGCCACAATGCTGCAAATGTTTTCTTTGGTTTGGGGAATACCGAGCTGGTCGGTAATATCGAAAATATCTTTAGCCCATGAGCTACGATCATTGACGCGTGGTGGAACAAGATGCTTGATTTGATCTTCTTCTAAAGTCGGTTCATTATTTTTTGACCACCAGGAACTATCGCCACATGCTACCAAGCTAAGAGACAAAGCTAAAACACTCAAAGATTTAACGTAAGATGAATGAACAAAAGTTTTTTTCATAATGATGAAAACATATTCCAAAAGGATGAGCCAATACCGCAGATGCAGTATACTATGCCGGTCGAAAAAGTGATGAATTTATATGTATATTGGTCCATATCAGCTGTCAAATAATTTAATTGTTGCTCCCATGGCAGGTGTTACGGATCGTCCCTTTCGGACGTTGTGTAAGTATTTTGGCGCAGGACATGCCGTCAGTGAAATGATGACCTCAGACCAGACCTTACGCATGAGTAAGAAAAGTTTGTACCGTGCCAATTTTGATGGTGAACTTGCGCCGATATCTGCACAAATTGCAGGTTCCGACCCATTCGAGCTTGCCGAAGCAGCACGTTATCAGGTTGCCAATGGCGCACAGATCGTTGATATCAATATGGGCTGTCCCGCCAAAAAAGTCTGTAATAAACTGGCAGGTTCTGCATTATTAAAAGATGAAGATCTGGTTGCACGTATTTTAGATACGGTCGTGGCTGCGGTGGATGTACCGGTGACTTTAAAAACGCGTTTGGGGTATTTAAATGGCCATGAAAATATTATGCGGGTTGCCAAACGTGCCGAAGAAGCGGGTATAGCTGCATTGGCATTGCATGGTCGGACTCGTGAAGATATGTATTTAAATACTGCGCGCTATAGTTTGATTAAAGAAGTCAAACAGATGCTGAATATTCCCGTGATTGCCAATGGCGATATCGACAGTCCTGAAAAAGCCAAATATGTGCTCGACTACACCGGTGCTGATGCGGTCATGATTGGACGGGCAGCACAAGGCAGACCGTGGATTTTCCGTGAAATTTCTCACTATTTAGCTACTGGGACGCACTTGGCTGCACCGAATATTCAGGAAGTGAAAGATGTGCTGTTGGGGCATTTATCTGAACTGTATGACTTCTATGGAGAATATTCGGGTTGCCGGATTTCACGTAAACATATTGCCTGGTATACCAAAGGTTTGCGTTCAAGTAATGAGTTTCGTCAGAACATGTATAAGGTTGAAAGTACGGCTGAACAATTTAATGTAGTTGAAGACTATTTTAATCAGTTACTCACTCAAGGTGAAATTATGAGTGATGTACAAATTGAACAGGTTAATCTGCTGCAACCCTGATGTAATCAATACTGATAGAAAAAACAATCAAGGTGCTGTTGTGGAGACAGTACCTTTTTTTATCTTGTGTCATGTTTTCTCAACACACCGGTTACATGAAATATCTTCTTATACATAGCGCCGTCCTTTATTCACTGAAACTGGACAGGACTTGAACATTATTTACCTAAATTTTCTCTATGCTGAAAGTCTACATAGATAACAAGATGTAATTTTAGTCTTGTCCAAGCAATGTTGTTTAAAGAAGAAATAAGATCGAGGGAGATGAAAAATGACCAGTACTAATCGACCAGTTTCAGATATTAATCCGGCAGCTGCAACAGAACGGTTTCCAGAACGCAGTGATGCAATCAATAATGATGCGCTAATATCGAGTCCAGCCACCGATGCCAGTGCACGTCCTGATCTGAATTCGCCAGCGACTGAAAGCCGTCGTGTACCAGATATGACTGAAGCGGGTGATCATTTGGCTGCAACCAGTGCCGGTACTGTAGGGGGTGCAGCTGTCGGGGCGACACTAGGTATGGTCGGTGGTCCCCCAGGCGCTGTGATTGGCGGTATTGTCGGAGGTATTGTAGGTGGGCTTGCGGGTAATGACATCGCGCAAAAATCTAATCCAGAAGCGGAAGATGCTTACTGGCGCGAGCAACACCAAGACAGGCCTTACTTCCATGAAACACGTACTACACATCATGATCTAGATTATGATCGGGATTATCGTGGGGCGTATGAAGTCGGATATAAAAATCGTCCTTTATTTGATAGCGATACCCATTTTGAACAGGTAGAGCCTGAACTACAAAGTCAATGGGAAGGCAATAAAGGACAATCTCGTCTAAATTGGGAACAGGCAAAATATGCCGCTAAAGATGCCTGGCTGCGTGCTCATCGCTAATCTGTTATTCATGTAAATGTTAAGTTAAAAAACCTCTCTCTGGAGAGGTTTTTTTCATGGCTTTTTAATTTTCGGGATAGAGAGGTTTAGTGTTGGATCATCTCTAAAACCAGTTGATTAATTAAATCGGCAGCTTCAATTTCTCGAATTTGTGCCACGTTGGTTCCTGCCCAAAATGCACCAAAACCATATTCGCCTTGTGCTGTTGCTGCGGCATTCAGTTGTTTACCCAGATCATAACAGTAGGGGTAAGTCGCAACAGCAGGTCGTTCAGGACGATCTACTTGAGTATGCCAGTGATTAATCAGGCCACGCGCAGGACGACCCGAAATGCTTGCGCTGATTTGGGTAATCGGTTTGCTAAACAGGGCTTTTCGATACGCAGCATTCGCATTGGAACTTTTACATTGTACAAAGGCTGTGCCTAGCTGAACAGCTGCTGCACCTAATTTCATTAATAACTGCGCTTGTTGCCCATTCATAATGCCACCTGCTGCGACAATAGGAAGGCTACAGTATTGTTTAAGGAGTTGAACCAAATCTGGTGTTTTAACCGCGCTGTCAAATGTGTCATTGAAGATACCGCGATGTCCACCCGCCTCAATGCCTTGGGCAATAATGATATCAATACCTGCAGCTTCAATTTCTAGGGCTTCAGCCAAATTGGTGGCGGAAACCATAGTGATAATACCGGCAGCTTTTAAAGCCTGAATCTGATGAGGATGAGGAATACCAAAATGAAAACTGACCGCCTTAGGCTTGGTTTCCAAAACCAGGTTTAGATAGTCGTCATTTTCTAAAAAGCTGGGATAAATACATTTTAATTCTGTTGGAGGAACAGCATGATACTTTTCAAATTGAGGCGCTAAATATTCAATCCATTGCTGTGCAATCTCGTGGTCTGATTCTAAACTTTGATGGCAGAAAAAATTTACCTGAAAAGGTTGATGGGTCAGTACTTGAGTCTCTAAAATTTGTTGACGTGCAGCTTCAACAGAACTTGCTCCCAAACCGAGTGAACCCAAACCTCCCTGATTAGAGACTTCGGCAGCCAATTTTGGAGTAGAAACCCCCGCCATTGGAGCAAGGAAAATAGGATGTTTAATCTCGAGTTGTTGTAATAAAGTCATATTTGGTTCCTCCTCATCCGTATTACTTTGCCCAAGCCCTGAAAATTAAGCAAATAATATTCGTTATTTCCTGGTGAAATAAAAAGGGGTTTTAGTCCCTGAATTAAAAAATAAAACGTCATTATTTGTCGCGTCCAAGATTAGTGAACAGCTCGTTATGAAATTAAAATTTATAATGTGTTTTTATCGTCAAATGTTGCCTGCTCATGTCTGAACGGATCCGTGAAAAACTGCAAATTTTAGCCGATGCTGCCAAGTATGATGTGTCGTGTTCTTCAAGTGGCAGTAACCATAAAAACAAAGATAAAGGTTTGGGTAATACCGGTTCCGGAATTTGTCATAGCTATACCGAAGATGGTCGTTGTGTATCCTTACTAAAAATTTTATTTTCCAATGTTTGTATTTTTGACTGCTCTTATTGTGTATCACGACGCTCCAACGATGTAAAACGAGCCGCATTTACCGTACAGGAAGTGGTCGATTTGACCATGAACTTTTATCGCCGCAATTATATTGAAGGCTTGTTTTTAAGTTCCGGTATTTTTAAATCGGCAGATTACACCATGGAACGTATGCTGCAAGTGGTGAAAAAATTACGCCTGGAAGAAAATTTTAACGGTTATATTCATCTAAAAACCATTCCTGGAGCATCACAGGAAATCATTACCGAAGCGGGTCTGTATGTAGACCGGATGAGTATTAATCTGGAGATGCCGACTGAAGCAGGCTTGCAAAAATTTGCGCCCGAAAAAAACCATGCAGAAGTGCAAAAAGATTTGGGCATTGTGCGCGACCGTTTAATTCAACTTAAAGATGAAGGCAAGCTCATACGCTCCGTTCCTAAGTTTGTTCCAGCAGGGCAAACTACGCAGATGGTGGTGGGGGCATATAGTGAAACAGATCAGGATATTATTTTAATGGCAGATCGTCATTACAAAGAATTTAATCTGAAACGTGTGTATTACTCCGGTTATATTCCAATTAATGAGCAGGAAAAATCTTTGCCGGCGATTGGTTCCGCACCGCCTTTAATCAGAGAAAACCGTTTATACCAAAGTGACTGGTTAATGCGTTTTTATGGTTTTAATGCGACAGAACTGGTCGATGATAAATATCCGAATCTGGATTTAGATGTTGATCCCAAGCTGAGTTGGGCCTTGCGTCATCCGGAGCAATTTCCGGTGGACTTGAACAGCGCGGATTATCGAATGATTTTACGTGTACCGGGTATAGGAGTGCGTTCTGCGAAAAAAATTGTACAGGCGCGTCGTTTCGGTAAAATTTATATTGATCAACTAAAACGTATAGGGGTGGCATATAACTGGGCGCAACATTTTATTCGTTGTGCAGATACGCCTAAATTTATCAAAGAACAATTACCGAGCCAGATTCGTCATCAGATTTTACAGTCGGGACAGTCAAAATATACTCAACAACTCTCCCCACAATTAGGCTTTGGTTTCTGATGGCGACCTATGGCTTCGATGGCAGTATGACTGGCTTGCTCAGTTGTGTATTTCGCGCATTTCAATTTAAAGATTTTCAAGTCAAGATCACCAGCGACGAACATGCCCAAAATGGATTATTTGATGATTTTATTCAGGTCGCTTCAAATGATGAGCAGGCGCAGCGTGTCTGGCAAGGATTAAAGAAAAAAACCTCGAGTCAGAGTCAGCGCAATTTTTACTATACTTATCTATCGGAAAATCAAACTGCTTATCAGCACTTATTTAATTATTGCCTGTATATTTTTCAGCATAAATATAAGGTCGATGAAAATTATGGACATCCCGATGTTTTGGCCTTAGCACAGTGGACCAAACAGGTGGGGCGTGAAAAACATCGTATGGAAGCCTTTGTGCGTTTTAAGAAATGTCAGGATGGTTTGTTTTTAAGTCTGGTTCGACCAGATTTTAACGTTCTGCCCTTGATTGAACGACATTTTAAAGCGCGTTATCAGGATCAAACCTGGCTAATTTATGATGAAAAACGTAAGTATGGGATTTATTATGATTTGCAGAAAGTACATCAAATTGAAATGAATGCCGGTGAAGTCGATGCCAAGCTCGCTGCCGGTTTTAGTCAATCCTTTACTGTAAAACTGGATGAACAAGAATGGCTTTATGATCAGCTGTGGAAAGACTATTTCCAGAGTATAAACATTCAGGCACGACAAAACATGAAATTGCACATTCAATATGTACCGAAACGGTATTGGCGCTATATGAATGAAAAGTCAATTTAACCGGATAATTCAGGCATAATATGGGGTTGTATAATGCGACTACTGGGCAAGTGATGATGAAGCGGTTAATTTTTACGATTTTGATTTCAAGTTTATTATTTTCAGCTTGTTCAAGCTCTGAACAGCATAAAACACAGATTGATCCTCAACAATACAAAGTTCAAGATCTCGCAAGTTTGCAGCAGCGTTTCGAGACTTTAAATCAACAGTTATCTAAAAATTATCAGGCATTTAAGAAAACCAATAATATTGCCTTTTCAGATCAGTCGGTACTTGATGTCAATCAGCTCAGGACATTGGATCAGAATGCTGTAAGCCGGACTTCCTTAAAGCCAGTTAAACAGGCTTATTGTGAAATGATGAATGGATATTTTGCCGAGATGTATCATTTGGGCAATCAAAACCTGAATTTAATCGGACAAGTCCAGTTACCCAATGCGCAGGGGGAAGACCTGGCAAAAAGTTTTGCAGATGCCGATCAGTTCTATGATTTTATTTTAAATCGTTATACGACCTACCGTCAGGCGCAAGAAATTATGGGTTTTGGCTGTAATTTAAAAGCCGCTTTAAACTAAATACTAAAAATAAAATGTATAAAAAGCCCATCATCTGATGGGCTTTTTAATTTCAGTATTTTGGAATTAACAACCGGTTAATTTTTCAGGTTGTGGACGTTCACCCGGGAAGAAAATTGGACGAAGTTTGACACCAATGCTGTTACCAATAAAGGCGAAAATCAGCCACAGCCAGCCATGTAAACTACCTGAGGCAATACCGCTGAAGTAAGCGCCAATATTACAGCCATAGGCCAAACGTGCACCATAACCGAGTAATAATCCGCCAACCACAGCAGCAATAAATGAACGCTTTGGAATGTTCAGGTTTGGTGCGAATTTACCCGCCAGACTTGCCGCCAATAATGCACCCAGCATAATGCCGAAGTTCATCATGGAAGTAATATCGAACCATAATGATTGCGAGAGCGCTTTGGCATTACCCGGTAATTGCCAATAAGCCCAAGATGCTACATCTACACCCATCAAACTCGCAGATTTAGCTGCCCAAACTGCAAGGGCAGAAGTGACACCCCAAGGACGACCGGCTAAAGCCAAAGTGGCAAAGTTAAGCAAGGTTAAAATAATCCCGCCCCAGACCAACGGCCATGGACCACGTAGAAAACGTTTGAAACCTTGAGTTTCAGCAATGGGTTCGACTTCAAGTGAACCATGACGTCTTTTTTCAAAAAAGATGGTGGCAAATGCAATCGCGGCAAACAGAATAAAACTGACAATTAACGCAGGAATAACGCCCAGACTTGAAACTATAGAAATAGGTTCAAGGTGAGGCAGGTTAAACCACCAATCCAAATGTGTCGTTGCAATTAAAGACCCCAGACAGAAGAAAATCAGCGTTACGATCATGCGGGCACTACCGCCACCCACCGTGTAAAGTGTGCCGGAAGCACAACCACCGCCCAATTGCATGCCTATACCAAAGATAAATGCACCAATCATCACCGACATGGAGACAGGGCTGACATTACCTTTAACCGGATTGCCAAATAGCTCACCTGCGCCTAACGCCGGGAAAAATAGCAATACCGCAAGACCCAACATGATCATTTGTGCACGTAAGCCGCGACCACGACGTTCTTTAATAAAAACCCGCCAGCTGGAGGTAAAACCAAATGAAGCATGATAAAGCGTCATGCCTAAAGCACCGCCAACCAGAAACAATAAGGCTTGATTCAGCCCAACCACTTGATAGGCACCGAGTGTACCCACCAGCAATAGAAAAAGAGCAACCCAGATCGATAGATTAGATCGATTGGATTTTGCAGCGATAACAGACATGGGAGTATAAAATTGAATAAATGATTAATGATATTTTAATCGATTATTCACCTTTAATATTATCTAAACTGATAGATTATAGGATATTTAATTGAGAATAACTTATTTTGTATATCAATAAAATAAATTAACTAAATCGGTTAAAGATTAAAGAGAGAACCAATCCATGCAGAGAAAGTCATGGCAATAATGCCCCAAAGCGTAATACGCAAACTGCCTTTAACGAGGGAGGTGCCGGAAAAATAGCTTGATAATCCCCCCAGTATAGCTAAAGATAAAACCCCAACAATCATGACAGTCATTGCTACATAGCGTTCCGGACTGACCAAAATTGAAAACATTGGAAATAATGCTCCCAGTGAAAAAGCCAGGGCAGAGGAACCAGCGGCCTGTAGGGGCTTGGCTGCTGTATTTTCATGAATCCCAATTTCATCTCTGGCATGCGCTTGCAAAGCATCATGTGCCGTGAGTTGTAGCGCAACCTCATGTGCAAGTTCAGGTTTTAAACCGCGCATAATATAGATTTGGGACAGTTCTTTAAGCTCATGTTCAGGATTATGTTTAAGTTCGTGAGCCTCCATATGCAAATCTGCTTTTTCAATGTCTACTTGTGATTTGACAGAAATATATTCACCTGCGGCCATAGAGCTTGCGCCTGAAATTAAACCTGCAACACATGTGATCAGTAGGGTTTGCGATGAAGCTCCACTTGCGGCCATTCCTATAATTAAACTGGTGACTGAAATAATCCCATCATTTGCGCCCAATACTGCTGCACGAAGCCAACCAGTTCTTTGGATATAATGTTTTTCATGATGAATAGAATATGACATGTAAACATGCTCTTAAAAAATATTGGCACTTCAACCATATAAGAAGTAGAAAGATAAAAGCAAGATTGTTAAAAAATAAAAAAGCTCCTAAAAAAGGAGCTTTTTTATTTAATTAATTAAATTATTATTGGGCTTTTTGTTTAACGTGAGCAGCGCCATCTTCTACAGCACCAGCAGTTGCTGCAGTAGCCTCTTTAGTCGCTTCTTTTACATCTTGTGCGGCAGCTTCAGTTTTTGCAGCAGCTTCTTTACCTGCAGCATCAATTTTAGCTACAGCATCATCAGTCGCAGCTTCGGTTTTTGCAGCGGCTTCAGCGGTTGCATTAGAAATATCATGACCTGCCTGATCTGCAGCATTCTGCATATGTTCGCCAGTTGTCGCACCCGTCTCAGGCGCTTTGTCTTTGTTACAACCAACTAAAGCAACGGTAGCAGCAAGACCTAAAGCAACAAGTAATTTATTCATTTTCATATGTCCTTGTAATTGTTTTACCCAGATAAATGGGATAAAGCGAATATAATCGAAAAGTCTTTTAAATAACGCTCAAAAATTGTTGATTAAATGTAACGTTTGGTGAAAAAAACGAGTGAAAAAAAAGGCTTATATCTATGGGGAGATATAAGCCTTTTCTATTTTATCCAAATTTAATGGTCTGAATGATGCAATTATTGCCCTGAGCGGATAATGTAATCAAAGGCAGACAGTGCTGCTTTGGCACCTTCACCGGTGGCGATGATGATCTGCTTGTACGGCACTGTGGTACAGTCACCGGCAGCAAACACCCCTTTGACACTGGTTTCGTTACGGTCATTAATCACAATCTCGCCACGGTTAGACAGTTCAACTTTCGATGCTTTCAGGAATTCCGTGTTCGGCAACAAACCGATCTGCACAAAGATTCCGGCCAGTTCAACTGTTTTAATTTCATCAGTAGCACGGTCTTTGTATTTCAGCGCAGTCACCTGTGAACCGTCACCGACTACTTCAGTCGACAAGGCATTCATGATCACCGTGGTGTTCGGCAACAAACCGATCTGCACAAAGATTCCGGCCAGTTCAACTNATTCTGCATATGTTCGCCAGTTGTCGCACCCGTCTCAGGCGCTTTGTCTTTGTTACAACCAACTAAAGCAACGGTAGCAGCAAGACCTAAAGCAACAAGTAATTTATTCATTTTCATATGTCCTTGTAATTGTTTTACCCAGATAAATGGGATAAAGCGAATATAATCGAAAAGTCTTTTAAATAACGCTCAAAAATTGTTGATTAAATGTAACGTTTGGTGAAAAAAACGAGTGAAAAAAAAGGCTTATATCTATGGGGAGATATAAGCCTTTTCTATTTTATCCAAATTTAATGGTCTGAATGATGCAATTATTGCCCTGAGCGGATAATGTAATCAAAGGCAGACAGTGCTGCTTTGGCACCTTCACCGGTGGCGATGATGATCTGCTTGTACGGCACTGTGGTACAGTCACCGGCAGCAAACACCCCTTTGACACTGGTTTCGTTACGGTCATTAATCACAATCTCGCCACGGTTAGACAGTTCAACTTTCGATGCTTTCAGGAATTCCGTGTTCGGCAACAAACCGATCTGCACAAAGATTCCGGCCAGTTCAACTGTTTTAATTTCATCAGTAGCACGGTCTTTGTATTTCAGCGCAGTCACCTGTGAACCGTCACCGACTACTTCAGTCGACAAGGCATTCATGATCACCGTGGTGTTCGGCAAGCTGTTGAGCTTGTCCTGCAATACATGGTCGGCCCGCAGTTTGGTATCGAACTCAACCAAGGTCACATGTTCCACAATACCGGCCAGATCAATTGCTGCTTCCACACCCGAGTTACCGCCACCAATCACCGCAACACGTTTGCCTTTAAACAGTGGACCGTCACAGTGCGGGCAATATGCTACACCACGGGTTTTGTATTCCTGCTCACCAGGAACATTCATCTCTCTCCAGCGTGCACCGGTTGACAGGATGATGGTTTTCGACTCCAGTTTGGCGCCGTTTTCCAAAGTCACTTCAACCAGACCGTTTTTAGTTTCATCAGCGCCTTTAATAGCAGCAACTTTTTGCAGGTTCATGATATCGACATCATAAGCACGCACATGGGCTTCCATTTCAGCAGCAAATTTCGGCCCCTGGGTTTTCTGCACCGAGGTGTAGTTTTCAATGTCCATGGTATCCATGACTTGGCCACCAAAGCGTTCAGCCACGATCCCGGTTTGAATGCCTTTACGTGCCGCGTAAATTGCCGCAGTGTTGCCTGCAGGTCCGCCACCAATCACCAGCACATCAAAGGCGCCTTTGGCATTGAGTTTGTCGGCATCTTTGGCGGATGAACCGGAATCCAGTTTGGCTACAATCTCTTCCAGGGTCATACGGCCCTGACCAATATGCTCGCCATTTTGGAACAGCATCGGTACCGCCATGATTTTGCGCTGTTCCACTTCGTCCTGGAAGAAAGCCCCGTCAATCATGGTTGCTGTTGCACCCGGATTGTAAATTGCAATCAGGTTCAGCGCCTGCACCACGTCCGGACAGTTATGGCAGCTGAGCGAGACAAAGACATCAAAATCATCCGTCAGATTGAGACCCTTGATTTGTGCCAATACATCATCCGACACTTTTGGGGCATAACCCGAGACTTGCAGCAATGCCAGAATCAAGGAAGTGAATTCATGTCCCATCGGCAAGCCGGCAAAGTTGACCCGTGGCTGTTCACCGACTTTGGCGATCCCGAAGCTGGGTGCACGTGAGTTTGTACCATCGAAACGGGCAGTGACCTGATCCGATAGCGCCGCAACTTCCGTGACCAGTTCCTTGATCTTGTCTGATTTATCCGAACCGTTCAAAGTCGCCACAATTTCAATCGGGCTTTCCAGACGTTCAAGCAGTGTTTTTAACTGAGCTGAAGTATTTGGGTCTAACATGGCTAACGTCTCCAAGGGAGTAAATGCTTATTGAATAAAGCTATACTAATGCAAACAATAATATAGGTAAAACAGTTTGTTTTTATTGTTATGATCGGATTATCAAATCAAATAGCATTTATCTTATTCACACAAAGCTCAGCATGATTTTAAAACTTAAGAAAAACCATAATGAAATAACCGTCAATAAAAACAACAAAAGCCCCTTCCGGAGCTTTTGACTTACCTCATTTAAGGTGTAATGCGTTGTTCAACTCTTAACACGCGCCCTTTTAAATACTGCGATAATAAAAACAAAATCAAACTCAGAATTGCAGATAGCATGAGCATTGCAATAATAAAGATATTGACTACATTGCTCACTTGCTCAGCCTGATCCACTTGCTTCGAAACACTCTGCGCCATCGGGGTGAGTGTTTTTCCATAAAGTTGATGCTGCATGGTCCAGAGTTGTTCAGGCTTGAAGCCATATTCAATAAAATGCGGATCTGTTTTTTCCGCTTTAACCAAAGCCAGAACCTGAGGAATGGCAGCATCTTTATCGACCGGTCTATGGAGTAGCGCAGTTTGAGCCAACAAATAAGCCTTTACTGGCGCATCGAGATCAGAATGCTGTAAATCCTGTGCCAATTCGCTTTGCTGAATATTTTTATTGTATTGAATCGCTTCGCTATAAGCATTATTTGCATCATCATTTAGATCGTACTGCAGAAAGGTTAAGCCTGACCACAACACAATAAAGGCAACCAGCCAGCCCACAAATTTCAGAATAAAAGACTGAAAACGAGTATAAAAAAAACGTATTTTTTTCAAAAAATGAATAACAAAAAATGCCCCGACAAAAGACACAAACAGCTTCAGAATCAGCCAGCCAAACCATGACAACAGATTAGTAAAATAATCGGTATGCTGCCCAAGTTCAGCCAGATTTGCATCCACACTCATCGGCATATGCAATTGCTTTAATTCAGTGCTAATTCCAAAAAAGCTATACACAAAATCATGTTGTAAAAATAAAGCTACCACTGAAGCAATAAAAACAGTGCTGCTGGTAATCCCCAACAACATTAAATTGCGTTGACGTTTTTTCAACGCGACTACACCCGATTCAATCTGTTGCGGATTCACAGCATATTCATCTAAGGGAGGCAAACGGTTTCTCCTAAAGTGCAAGCAATCAACTTAAGTGTATTCTTAAGATTTATTCGCTCCACTGGTACTTGATTCTATAACCAAATGATTCAAATTTTCCTGCAAAGCACGTAAGCGCGTGGTGGCTTCAGCACGTTTTTGCATGCCTTCTTGCTGTACCTGAATCACATCATTCACTGTTTTAATGAGGGTGTTTTGCACATGTTCAAGCGTTTCGATGTCAATGACTGAACGCTGATTGGCTTTAGCGGTATCGACCGAGTTTTGATGTAGCAAGTCTGCATTACGGCGTAACAGGTCATTGGTGGCATCATCAATACTATTGGCAAGTTGGACACTATTTTTCTGTTCATTTAAGGAAATGGCTAAACTGATCTGATTTTTCCAAGCAGGTAAAGTGATGTTTTTAATGGCATAGAATTTATCTACCAGCATCAAGTTATTGGACTGAATAATCCGAATCATCGGCAAGGTTTGCATTGCCGATTGCTGCAAAACCTGTAAATCACTGACCCGTTTTTCCAGATTATTGGCCAGATGATTCAGGTCATAGACTTTTTGAACGGTGGTTTGATCTTGGGGTTGTATGGTTAAAGATCCAATTTGTTGCTGAATTTCATGCTCTTTCAATTTCCCGGCAGCAATATAAATACCCAGTTGTTTATATTCGTCTTGCACACCCTGAAACATCTTATCCAAGGTATCCACACGACTTTTCAGTCCGGATTGTGAAGTTTCAATTTCTTTCACCAAAACATCTATCTGTTCTTTGGTGCTATTAAAATTCTGATCGAAACTTTGCTTGGCTCCTTTCATTTTACTGATCAAGCCACCCAAAAAACCGGAACTCTTTTTCTTGTTGAGAATGCTACTGGTATTCAACTGCTGGGCAACCTGTACCACCTGATTTAACTTTTGACCGGTCGTGTCCAGGTCTTTGTTCTGTACCAGATTGAGTAGCTCGTCAGTATAGCTTGATGTTTTAGTCGCAATATTTTTGCCATATTCCGCCACTGCGGTATGGTTCATTGCAGCTAATTCTTTATGTGCATTCATCACTTCATTAAAGTCTGAATGCTGCAAACCCAGTTCTTGTAAATTTAATTGCTGAAATTTTTGCTGAACCACATCAGTGTTCACTTCAGCAGGGAGATCTTTCTGTTCAAAATCGGTCATGCTTCACCTGAATATTCTGTTTAATGTGTCGGTTTCTGAAGGGATTTTTTTAAAGTTTGGATCAGATTCTCTCGGCTATTATCCAGCTTTTCCAATTCACTTGTCGAATTGCTTTGGTTGCTTTGTTTAACATGATATTGCCATGCAGGAATCAAGACTTGCTGCGCCTCTTTAAAACGATCCAGCAAGGTAAACGAGAGCTGTTGAGATAACTGCATCTGTGTAATTGCAATGTCATTACTGGCTTGTAATGTTTGTAGTGTATTAATTTTCTTAGATAATCTTTCTGAAAAATTATCGAGTGGATGCTGGTTCTTGACAAAATTGGGATATTCCACCAAAAATTCTTGCGCAGCCATAATATATTTTGCCATTTGTTCACGAAGCCCGAGCAACTGCTGAAAACGAGCTTGCGACTTTTGAATCTCGATTTGCAATTTTTGACTTAAATGATTGGCACGATTGAGCAATTGATCCAGATTTTTATAATATTCGACCTGCCCGGCAGCATATTCCAAGTCGATACCTAGCCACTTTTGCAAGGCATTGAACTTACGTTTTTTTAAATATTTTTTTGAATCGGCCAGGGATTGAATCAGTTGTTCAATGGTCGAGCTTAACTGTTGGGTTAAATGTGGATCTACCCCGTTTAACAGCACTGACTGTGCTTGAATAAGTTGATCAGCATAATGATTCAGACGATATTGA
Source organism: Acinetobacter sp. SFB (assembly GCF_001647545.1). Classification (GTDB taxonomy): domain Bacteria; phylum Pseudomonadota; class Gammaproteobacteria; order Pseudomonadales; family Moraxellaceae; genus Acinetobacter. The sequence goes on along the minus strand of NZ_LSZH01000001.1, from coordinate 501,863 downwards.
TCATTCAGCACAGGCACTAAATCATTACGCTGAATGGAGAAAAGTTCAGCCCGATTCACTTCAATTTCAGCCAAGGGAACGAGAACATCTATCTGAGACATAATATTAGAAACTCAATAAAATCATTTTTATAGTAAGCTTTTTAGAAAAAATATCATGTAGATTTTTGCAATCCCTGTTTGCTATAAATCATAAATTTGATAAGAAATTCAATCAAAATTCGAACAAGATTTAAAAAATAAAATTTACCTCGCCTAATTCTATCTTTTGCTCATTTCGTTCACTACGCTGAATATGTGAAATATTGGATCACCTGCACCCACTTCTCAGCATCATTTTTAAGCGTCTAAAAGCTGGAGTAATGCAGAGTGATGAGTCTGCCTAGAATCTCAATTTCTACATTGAACGTTGATGCTCATAAATATTCTCTGCAAAAACCACTTCCCACAAACTCAAAATAACAATTTATAAAATATATATTTCAAGTATTTAAATAAAGAATGATTCAATTTACTGATCAGGTTTGGTGAATTTCCCTAAGCCAATAATCATCCTGTATACATGATTATCGGGTAATTGTGGTTAATTATCACTCAGTTCTTTATTCTATTGTTCTGCTAATACAGGAGTATTGGCAATGAAAATTCAAATAAAAATTGCTTTCATGGAACTGAACTGGATAAAACGAATATGAAAAACAAAAAATTATTTTTTAAATGGACTACGAAGGTCGTGCTTGCATCTAGCGCATTCACATCCCTCTGTGTAAATGCAATCACAGCAACAACGCCTGCCCCACCGAATAGCCAGCAAGTTTTCTTTGTGGGCAATAACTGGGATGGAACCGTAACCGTGATTCGTCCCTCACAGGATTTTGGCAAAATCGGTGTTATTAACATGGTCCCTGACCGGTCAGAGCGTTTAAAGGAAATCCACCTCAACCCAATTAAACTGATTGCTTATACTTATATTCAGTCCACCGCTGGTGAAGGGAATGATCAACTGGTTGATGACATGTACTCAACACCCGATGGAAAGTCAGTGGTTGCCTCTCGCCCAAGTTTTGCAGATGTGGTGTCTATCAATATTACTACCGGCAAGGTCAACTGGCGCACGCCTGTAGAAGGATTCCGTGCCGATCATATGGCAGTTTCTCCTGATGGTCAGCGTCTAGCGGTATCTGCTTCTTCTGGAAATGTGGTTCATGTTTTAGATATTAATACCGGTAAGGAACTGGGTCGCTTTGCAACCGGTGACAAACCACATGAAAACATTTTCTTTAGTGGTGGAACAAAAATCTTAAACTCAGCCATTGGCAATGTAGAGACCGCCATGGATGCCGCATGGCAAGATTTCACCAAGGGTAAACGGTTCATTACCATTGCCGATGCCAATACATTTAAAGTGCTCAAAAAAATTGATTTCCGTCCAGCACTCGATGCGGTAGGCCGTAAGGATTTATCCAATGCAGTACGTCCGATCGTATTTAGCAAGGATGAAAGTAAAATTTATGCTCAGGTTTCGTTTTTCAACGGCTTGATTGAGTATGACCTGAATCAGGATAAAGTTACTCGAATTGGACAATTACCGGGCAGCTCGACCATTCCCTCTGACCGAACCAAATATGTCAATGACTCCCGCCATCATGGATTATCCATCAGTGCGGATGGTGAGAAATTATGTGTAGCAGGCACTATGGATGACTATGCCACCATTGTCGACCGCATAACGCTAAAAGCTGGGAAGCTGATCGCTGCCGGCAAGCCATATTGGGCAACGCAAAGTCCGGATGGAAAAAGTTGTGTGATTTCAGAGAGTGCGACTGATGTGGTCACCGTAATTGATTTTGCCACAGGTGAAAAAGTGCTGAGTGTACCAGTCGGTAATCATCCACAGCGTGTTCGTATCGGTTATGCACCGGCTGGCTGGTCAACGAAGTAATGAACAGTTAATGAGTGGATAATTGATGAGTTGAACAGACCTGATCCTAGATTGGGTCTATTTTTTAATTTAAATGAAATTAACAAGGTTAATAGATGGATCGCACTATACGACTTGGGATTATCGCTGGAATAATTGTGACATGGGCGCTCATCGGCATTATCTATCTCTTTCAACCCTCTGTTATATCTCAAGAAAATACGGTTAAGCCAAGAGTTGTTAATGCTCAAGCTCATATTTCGTTAGAAAAAGAAAAAGTATTTATAAAGCAAGATCCAGTAATTTCAACATCATTGCCGACTCAAATAGAATTGATTCAACAACGTGACCAACTTTATCGGGATTTTGAAGCAATCAGTCAGTCATTGAGTGTGGGACAACAACCTGATTTTCGCCAAGTAAGTGATTTATTAGACAAGCAACAACAGCTGGTAAAAGCAGGCGGGCTTTCAGCGAACGATGCAATTTCATATTGCCAATTTTTAAGGCAAATTCTACCCGATATGGATCATCAGATTAATCAACATATTTTGAAATTAGAACAATTTAAATATTCCACATCATAAATTTGATCTGGAATTTTACTATCGTATGGCAAAGGAATAATACAAATTTAATAGCACGAGTCTGCTACCAGTGAATTTAACATCCAGTATCTTATATTTTTTATTAAACTGTTTTAGAACCATTAAAAAAGGGTTTTAAGCTACTGTTTTCGCTTAAAACCCTTATAACTAACGTTTGTAAACAGTGTTAAAAAAGAGCACCGCCTCATTGAACGTTGTATTGATAAAGTACAAACAAAGGAGATCTAAATGTGGATCTATCCTTTTATTATCAGCATTTTGATTGGCTTCATTTCTGTCAATATTTTTTTCTTATATGGTATAGGTTAAAAGCTCGTCTTCGAGCTTTAAGTAATAATGGATTGAACAAAAAAGTAATATTGAAATTGGTTGTGATCATTTTTGGATATTTATACTCTTTTCTTATCACCCAAATTTATTTTATTCCTCCCAAAATAAATGCAGAAGATTAGTGGTACAAGGATAGATAATAAGAAAAATATTGGTGAGACTGTACCTTTTGGATGATTAAATGCTATTTCAGAACTCGAACCAATAATTATAAATAACAGGATGAAGGAGAAGAAAAGATGTGTGAAGATATAAATCCGTGAAGGTGTATCACCATCAAATGTCAGGAAGTATGTTTTCGGTAGAACTAAATACCAAATTATAAGTAGTGGAATAGTCAACAAAATACCTAAGGCAAGCAGAAGAACGTAAATCATATTTTTCCTTTCTTTTTATAAAGCTCTAATCATTCTTATTTAAGCTGCTTTATTTAAATCATTGCTTTCGCGCTGTCCAATATCAATTTTTTCCAATTCTAAAAAGTAGGCTTATTTTTATCCATTAAAAGCTGCAACTAAATCATCTGCATAAAATACCGATTTTGCAGAATGTAAGGTTTAGAGCAAACTTTACGACAGGCATTAAAAAAGGGTTTTAAGCTACTGTTTTCGCTTAAAACCCTTATAACATACCGCTTTGAATCTTGGTAGGTATAAGCACTACCCATGATCATTATAATATTTTGATTTTTAACACTTTATTAAATTAAAATATTTCAGTGATACACGTTGTGATACAAGAAAATTTATGATTTTTATTGTATCTTTTTGTAAGGATATCGTTTTATTCTCTTTGGTCAAAGCATCTTTCTTTACTAGTGCCGCTACCACTGCCAGATAACTATAGTCTGTCGAACTTTAATATAGGTATATTAAAAACTAATTAATTTGATGCCCCCAGACGGACAAAAATTATCAACCAACCAACCAATTGTTTTTATTGCATTAATTTATTCTAATATGTTTCAGGATACATGGTTTAAATGTTTATTTTTTAATCAATCGAGCTTTTTCCATCACCCCCCTACCTTAACTCTAGGCTCATTGGATTTTGACAATACAAAGCTTCTTCGTGAAGAAAGATCCAACATCAATATAATGGCAATTATCAATTTTAGTTGGTTCTTTTACAATGGTATGACCTAGATAAATTTCATCAATATTTTCGACAATATCGTAGTATGCTGATTGCTGACGAATACGCCCTCTTCCCCATGATGCATTATTATTTCCAATCAAATCGATTACTTAAAAATCTTCCCAGTCATTAGTATACGATCAAAACTATAAACATGCGCAAAAGGGCTTTCTACACATCGTCCAACCAAAGGGACTCGTTGATCTGTCTTTCCATCTCTCAGAATGACATTTGAAGAACAGATTGGACATATACCTTTAAAACGAGTCACTCTTGTTAATTGATGACGATCCCTGTCACGATACATTTCAATATCAGCATGCTCTTCTGTGAATGAAATAAACGTCATGGGTGCCTTAATGACACGATGCTCTGGTAAATTCCAAATTGGTATAAACCAATATTTAAATGAATGATAAGAAAATCCCAGTAGACAGACTATAAGTAACAAATCAAAAGTCGTGAAATTTTGTCCTTCACGCACTAAAACTAATGAAAATGCACAAACATATAATGCCCATGTAATAAAACCGCCAAAGAGAACTATCAACATAAATAACCCTCTCATACTTTTATTTTTTATTTCACCATTTTTAAAAATAAATCGATAAAGCCACGATAGCTTGATTTCAGAAGGATCAACTCGTTCATAAGTTATGAATTCCCCCCTTCTTCTTTTATTAATTCTTCATCTATACTTTCAATCAAGATCTCATTGATGTCCAGCCAAAAGAGGCGCTCATTACCTTTCCCACCAACGGTTTCATTCGTGCGTATAACAGGCACATATCCAATTTCTAAAAATTTTTGACGATGCTTAATACACAAGCGATCAAGATATTCATTCAATTTTCTTTCAGTAATCCATTTTCCTAATTCTTTTGGATCGACTCTATCCGCAGAAAGTTTCCCATCTACAGCTGACTTCAATTTATACCTTGAATAAGCAACATGCTCTTCAGTTTGACTGTTAAGTGCCTCGATTGTCTCAGCACACATGACCTTTAAGCATTCATAATGCCCTATTTTGTGCTAAATCATCCTTCAGCACTTCCAATAAAATATATAAAACTTTTAATTTTAATTCAAACACTTAAACCCCCAGATACCCGTATTGACCCCTTTTATACGGTGTTATGAGGATTAGACCACAAGCATAGTAAGTGAGTAAATCAACTTCCTAAAGGGTTTTAATCATGACTATGAATATTGCATTAGACGAAAATAATAAATTGGTTAGTATTGAGCAGGTTAAACGCGGTTTTGCTTGCCAATGTACTTGCTTTGAATGTGGTGAAACAGTTATCGCTCGTAAGGGTGAAATTAAAGAACATCATTTTGCTCACGCAAGCAATAAAACAAGCTGTACGATTAACACCGAGTCCGTACTACAGAAATATGCTAAAGAAGTTATTCTCGAATCTATGGGGCTCATGCTTCCTGCTTTACCCGATTCAGATAATGCAGCCGCATGGTGGAGCTTCGAAACATTATTACCAGAATTCTCTCTAGGATTGATACGTCCAGATTTAGTTGGTTATTTTGATGGAGAACCTATCTTAATTGAAATTGCTGTAACTCATTTTATTGATGCTGAAAAACTAAAACGCATCGAAATATTTAAATCAAAATGTATTGAAATTAATCTCTCCTCGCTTCTTAAAAGCAATATTTCTATACCAAGCCCTGATGCAAAAAAAGAAATCATTGAGAACCTAGATAATAAAAAATGGGTTTACCCAATCCAAATGGAACAATCATCTACCCAACAAAACCCCCTTGTCTATCCCCAAATCATCAACACACCACAATTAATTTCGGAGCAACAAAATACTCTCCCAAAATGGCAGGACTATAAATTTACAGTTAAAGGCATGCATGTGAATGTACGCCATTTTTCGAGTGGAATGATCTCCGTAAATAGTGCATACAACCCTGAAATCATTGCTATGCTAAAAGAGTGGAGACGTGAAGGGCGTGGCTCGTATAATCCTACATATAAATCCTGGAACTATTGGCTACCATTTTCCGAGAAAGTTCTGGAAAGACTCAAAGCACTCAATGAATGAAGGGGTATCCCCCATAAATTACATGCCTATATATGCCATACGATAAGTGCAAAAATTGGAACCTACCTAGCCAAAAAGTAGCTTTAAGTACCAAATATTGCACTTAGCAGACAAAGTACATACTAAATAATTTTGAAATTTTGTGGCTCATCTAAGTTAAATGGCACCACACGTAGTTTTGCACTAGTGGTAAGCCTAAACTCGAAGTCATCTAATGCCTGTGTAAACTTGTCCTTCCGATATGGATAGATGAGTACGACTTCACTTTCATGTTTTAAATAATAATGGCTATAGGTAAACATTTGCTGAATATCACTATCTTTTAAACCATAACGACCACCACGATCACTTTGATCAATGAGTTTCCATTTGGTATCCATTACTATCGACTTCGCATTTGGACGTTCAATAAAAATATCAGGCTTTAGCTTAAAGATCTTACTCTGACGGTGCTCACAGATATGCTCAGTGGCATGTTGTGTCCTAACATTCCATGCAGGGGAATTACGGCGTAAATGATAAGCCACAAAGTGTTCAAAGAGCTTTTCCATTGGGAATAATAAGCTCATACCTCGCCATTCCTCTTGTGTAGATACAGGCATGTATTCACCCAAAATCAGCTCTGTCCAAGGTTTGATCTCAGCATATAGTGCGAGTAAACGCCCTGATTGCCATTGTCTAAAGTCCTGCTGAAGCTTTTGGCTGCGTGGTATTTCACTAGTCATCAAACGCAGTTCTTGGGCAAGCTTCCAATTCCCTGCATCTTTAGTCTTTTTACAGACCACTTCCAATGCTGTACGAATTAGACGATTCTCAGGACGATTGACTTCATAGACATCATGTTCAATTGGAAATATATGCTTCTTTGCAGGTGTCTGACGCATATATTTCACATGCTGTAATTGCCCACGTAAAAACTTTTGTTCCTCTTTCACACGGTTGTAGTCAAAACGCAGACCTCGTTGTACCAAACACTCAAATGACGCGAGGAACTGCGTCATAATCCATTCATGCAAAGGCTGTTTAAAACGATTTAAATTGGCACTGCCTGCTTCTCTATATGGTAAATGTAATGAAACACTTAGCATTTTTTGCAGAAGTTTCCGCTCGTCTTGAATAATCGTTTTATCACTTGTCCCATTAAGCTCGACATGCTTCGGTAATATTTCGATACGCGTACCACAAGGCGTTTCAATCACACCCACATATTGGTCTAACTTTAGCTTTCTACGTCCTGCGAGTTCAAACACTTTTGCGCCGTGCTTAGAAAAGGAAGCGGCAAGTTCACACAAATGCTCAAATGCTTTTTCAGGAATATAAGCATGATCCAAGCTAGATATAGGACAACCTTTATAATCAACACTGATGAAAGCATATTCTCGGACGGTAAAATCAGGCATTACTTTCCCCGATTAATGCTTAATAATCTTGGCAAAACTGTCAATTGAATCAAAAGACGTATCCACCAATTGCCATGTTTTTTGTTCTTCAAAGAAGCCTTCTGATTCAGTATTTACATTTGGAAATAATACCGAGCGCTCAACTGGTTTAGGTGTCAACATACCATTGGCATTTAAAACCATATTAATCTTTGCACAGTCATCAAAGAAGTATTCTTGCAGTTGAGGAATAATTTGCTGTTTAAAGATCGATGCCAAATGCGCAAGTATGGGCTTTTTTTTCAAACGCATAAAGTTGGCATGACCAATACAATGATCACGGTCTAACAGCACCTCAATACGTTGATTAATGACCTTTAATAATTTACCAATATTCAATCCCTCTACCTCTATATCATTCAGTAGCTCAGGTTTTGGTGGCATTTCAATAAAGGTAAAACGACGGCGCAATGCAATATCTAAACCTGTTAAAGATCGGTCAGAGGAGTTCATTGTGCCAATGATGTAGACATTACTTGGTACAGAAAACTCTTCTTTTGAATATGGCAGCGTTACAGATAACTCTTCTTCAGCGCCTTGACGTTTTGAATCTTCAATTAACGTGATTAACTCGCCAAAGATACGGGAAATGTTCCCTCGGTTGATTTCATCGATGATTAATACATAATTTTTTGCGCTAGTCTCAACGTCTGAAATTTTTTCATCTAATTTAGATTTAATGTAGCGAGCAACAGCCCAAGCATAAGCCTGATTACTACGTATATTTTCGCTAGGGTCTAATAAGTAGTTTTTGATTGCTTTTTTTGAAATCACAATTTCATTTTGTGTCGTTGTTCTAACAGATATTCCTCCTTTCCCCGAGCTGTTAAATACTGTGAATTCCACGCCTGTTTTTGTTTCTAGCACCTTTTCATTTAGAGAAATTTGTTCAACAAAATCATCTATTGTTCTATCTATATCAACTTCTGACACTTGCTTGAAAACAGCTCTTTTACAAATTTCTTTAAATACACCAGATTGAACATCATATGTCAGCTTCCCTATATCATCTGTTTCAGCACGAATGCCTTCTACAAAATCCTCATAACTAAAGCTTTGATGGAAAGTCACAAATTTAATGTGCCCTTCTTTTTTAAATTGATCAAATCGATCTTTTAAATTCTTTCTTCCACCTGGTTGTTTTTCCTGTTTCTCAATTTCAATTAAATCTTTATCTTCTAAAATTGCTAAAGCATGATTAATGGTATTGTAGGTTTTACCTGTACCTGCGGCACCAAATAGAATACGGTTTAATACTGATTCTTCTGAGAGAGTTGGATTTTTTTTGTTTTCGTCCATATTCGTATCTACATAATCATTTGGGAAATAACCCACATAAGGTTCTCGTTGTTTATCAATCGCAACAAAGTCACCTTTTTTTAATTCATTAAATATTTCACGGGTTAACTGAATTCGTTCTTGTGCAGAAAAAAAATCATCCTGATTTGAGGTTAAAAATAAACCCTCAGGCTTAAAGTCTAAGAAACCCAAAATACGATTAGTGCTATGTAAAACGTTATAACTCTTGTTTTCACCGAATCGAATTTGATGTTTGCTATCATTGTACGTAATCCACCAATCAAACGGAATATGATGCATAAAACGCACAAAATCTAAAAAGAGAGACTTATATTCTTCGTTTTGTATTATTTCTAAATAGCCATTCACTGTTTTAAAGTGATTTAAGATTTGCTCATCCGATATTTGATCTTCAGCGATTCCAGCTCTTTTTTTATAAATTTCTTCTAATTCTGCGTAATCTTGTGGTACTTCATCGAAAATCCATTCTTTAACAAAGGGTCGTGCAATACGCATAATCGTATGCCAATATGTATAAAGATATACCTTGCGCTCTTGATCAAGCGGTTCCCATTTCACTTTTAACGTCCGCCCATCGCCTAAGTTCTCAGTCACTTCCCCAATGACTTTGATCTTCATGCAACTGACATCACAGCCGTAGTTTTTAAATGGCAAACTATTCTTTTGCACATATACGGTTTTAATCGCAACTTTATCGCCAACTTGGACACGTTTGGCTGTATCTAAAAACTTATCTGTATATCCATTTTGCCAAATGCCTTGTTCAACGAACTTTTTAGTTTGATCATCACCATCCCAATCAGCCCCTAACATCCAATAATTCATAAACCACCTAATCTCTAAAGATTTAATTTTTCTTTGTTACTTAATATATGAGTTCAGTTGATTTAAATATTTCGCCAAGCTCTAGCTAATACCTTCCACGCCTTACTTTCTTTATCCCAAATGCGACTACATAACTCCGTCAGATCATCAAACTGTTGATCTGCCTCTTGAGATACACCATATTCCCAATGGCCTTCGTTATACGACCTGCTAAATCTAAAATTCTTCCAGCCATCATGCTATGCTGCTCAATAAAATGCTGCTCATGCATCCCATGAGCTAGTTGTCGCAAGTTCTCTTCAGAATGTTGTAGTAACTCTTCTGTGTCACTAATCCTAAGTAAAAAAACCTTGTCTCCACTTAAACAATCAATCAATTGTTTAAAGGCATTCAATTTAATTATAAATCTTTGATTTGCTTGTGCAATTTCATGGAATAATTGTGGTGGTTCTTCAGCACATCCCCTACCCATTAAAACCTTATCTAAATAGATGGGTTTAAATCCCACAACTGGTTTTTTCATTTAGCTTCCCCTCTAGTTTTTTATCTTATATACGATCATATTTAAGTAATACATTTTCAGAATTCCACTTTAAGCTATGCGCCATATGCACTCAGACTATTCTTGTGTACTATTTTGAAACTAATTCACTATTAATCATTAGAACTTTTTTCTACATAGACATAGAAATCATTGGCTATACGATCAAATCTAAAATTCAATGTATGACGATTCATCCAACGTTTTAGCAATTTTTCATAAACATTGGCTTTTTTTCCCGATGTTGAACTAAAGGACCAATAGCGAATGTCATGCTTGTATATCAGTGCTTCCACTCTCTGACTAATTACATTAAATACTTTAAATGTGAATAGCCACCAAAATTCTAGACACACCTAACCATCTTTTGATGGGTCCTTTCATAATCTAATGGAGAACGTTGCCCATTGGAACTATGTCGTCGTTTTGAGTTATAAAACATTTCAATATATTCAAATATGTCTGCTCTTGCATCTGATCTCGATACGTATATTTTCTTTTTGACTCTCTCTCGCTTTAACAGTTGAAAGAAACTCTCAGCAACAGCATTATCATGACAGTTTCCTCTTCTGCTCATACTGCATTCCAGATTATGTTGTTTAAGGAATGCTTGCCATTCATGGCTGGTGTATTGGCTGCCCTGGTCAGAATGAATCAGGACTTTATTTTGTGGTTTTCTTCGCCATAGCGCCATCAATGATGCATCTAAAACTAGATCTGTAGTCATTCTCGATTTCATAGACCAGCCAACAACAAGACTTGAAAATAAATCAATCACCACAGCAAGATATAACCAACCTTCATGCGTACGGATATAAGTAATATCAGTCACCCACAGTTGGTTAGGATGAGTTGGGTTAAATTGACGATCTAAAGTATTTGCAGCAACAATCGATGGAGTACCAGCATGAGCTCTAGGTTTGCGATAGCCACGCTGTGATTTAAGCCCATCCGCTTTCATCAGCCGATGTACCCGATTAATTCCACAGCCTTCACCGAGATCTTTTAAATCACAGTAAATCTTGCGATAGCCGTAAACTCCACCAGATTCGAGCCAGAATTGTTTAATCAATCCTGAAAGCTGTTGCCGTTTCTTAACAGTCTTACTGATGGTTGCTTTAACCATGCATAATAGCCGCTGTGATGAACATCCAGAGTTGAACACAAACGACGAATCGGCCATATACGCTGATTGTCCTGAATAAAGGCATACCTCACTTGGACTGGCTTG
>NZ_LSZH01000001.1:271814-490102 GCF_001647545.1 Acinetobacter sp. SFB | reverse complement strand
TAGGACTTATAAATTATGAACAAATTAAAATTTCAATTCGAATTCATGGTTTAATACAAGCTCATGATTTACTTTCTTTTTCACACAATGAACTCAGATTTTTTATGGAATCAAAACTGCTAACTTCCGATGATATTGATACCTTATGCGGAAAGATTTTAAGTCATGAAATCAAAGTTCATTTTTTTGAAAAAAAAATTTCTGAGCATTTACAACAATTCAAAATCAATCACCCTACCCAAACTTTTCAACATATTTCTCAAACTGATTTAAACACCGTACATATCTTAGGTTTTAATTTTCAAAATGTTCAACAGTTACCATCAATTGGTTTGATCGGCTTTGGACTGTTCAACTTACTTTCTATTTTACTCATTTTACTCCATCTACTCCTTTTTCAAACTGCATCTCATTGGGTAAATCTTGTTCCTGCCTATATTGAATTCACCATATTTTTCCTTCTTTGCATAGGTTCAGGCTTAATGCTCAGAGCAACGCGTGTAACACGTAGAGTAGATGAAATTCTTTGGAGTATTTTGTCCCTAATAGGACTTGTTCTGGCATTTGGTTCTGCCCAACGTTTATTTTTTTATGCTGATAATTTAATTGTATTTAGTTTGCATAAAATTTTAATTCCTGAACAAATTTTCCATTTATTTACACAAATCCCTACAAACACGGGGACTCAATTTCTATTCATTTTATATTGTATTATTGGGGTCGTTGTATTTTATGTAAGCTCACATTTATTTTCTGCATCCCCTGAAATAGCCAATATTGTTCGGCGCTACCCCGATATTTTCCATATTGAGAATCCACATAAACTGCAACAAGAAAAACGAGACTTAGTCCAAGAAATTAATAAAGCTAACAGCAACCTAAGAGCATTTGAGCGCTTTAAAGCAAAGTTAATTTCAGAATTTGAAAATGATCCAATTCTTGAACATCTAAACTCATCTTCCACTCTTAATTTCATTGATCCTATTCAAAAGATACAAGAGAAAGTGACGTATCTGTCTATTGATCACAGTCATCTAGAACAACAACATCAACTTGAGCGCATTCAACATTTACTGAGTACCCTACAACTACTCTCTCAAGATGCATCATCTCTACAACAACAGTTTGAAATATTTGATACTGCTCAGGCGGAGAGAATATAAATGCTTTTAAGTCAAAACCCCAAGAAGCTTTGGTCACTTTTATGGATGATATTCTGTTCTACAGTACTGATTAATTGTATTATTCTCTACCAATTCGATAAAAAAAATCAACGTGACCGCTTTACAGGTTGCCTTAATAAAATTGAACAAAAACATGTTTTTGTTATTGATCCATCATCGATTCATAGCACTCAAACACAATCTGAAATTCTATCTAGAATTACACAGCAAGCCCGCAACATCAAACGTGAAGATTTAGCTTTAGTATATGTGATGAATGGTCAATCCATGAGTCAATTGCAACCCGTATTTAAAGCATGTCACACCGATGCGAACTTTGAAAAATTATTTTTGAAATCTATACAGCATGCGGTCTATGCTCAGCCACAGCATTCAACAGCCATTCCGCTTGCTGAAGCATTACTCGATATCGAACTGAGTCAACACCAGTTTCAGCCAAAGCAAACTCGATTATTTATTTTTTCTAATTTCTTACAAAATTCACAAAATCTGTCATTTATACAGAGTACAGATCTAAAGACAGCGATTAATCAATTCAAATTAAGCCGCCTTGGTGGTGTACAACGTCCAACTTTTGTCAATACTACTGCATATTTACACATTATTCCGCATGAACAACTCACTGAGAACCTACTCAATATTCGCGATGGTTTTTGGATTTGGTTTTTTGGAGATATGCGTGGAGATAGAAGTACATATGGTTTGGAACGTCACGATCTACCAGGCTCATAATATTTATTAAGGGGAAATTCATTATGACACTCACAGCAAAAAAAGGGCTTCCAAGCGGCTTTCTACCAATTCTAGGTGGAGCAGCATTAGTCTCAATGATTATCATTTGGTTTAATTTACACATTATATTACTAGCTTTCACAGTAACAGTCCCACTTATTATTTATTTTAATATTGTTAAAAGAGACCTACTAAAAAAACCTGACTATAACGCAGTTGATAGTGTGTACTACTTTGGTTTTAGTTTAACTATTGTCACGCTTGCAACTTCAGCCATTATTCATTTTGGTCTTTCTTCTGATATTGAAGACCTACAAAACTTAAATCTTGTATTCTCACAATTTGGTGTTGGATTATTAGTAACCTGTCTTGGTTTGATCTTACGTTTGTTCTTATTGGCATCCATGAATCAACAAAACGCAGATGAGGAACAAAATGAACGCCATGCACTCATTAATGACATCATCGACTTGAGAAAAGAAATTACTGGTTTTGCCAGTGAATTAAAGGATATTAATGTCAATTTAAAGAATCAACAGAAAGTACTTAATCTAGAAATTATTGAGAGTTTAAAATCAGCGACTTTGACTTTTAATGAACAGTCGATCAATGTACAAAATGCTTTAATCGAGCACCAAAAGCAAAAAAATCTTGAATTAATTGAGCATCAAGAACAACTACAAAAAAATCTATATGAACAGATGCAAGGGATGAATGATTCACTCTATAGCAATATGCAACAAGCGAATCAATCACATCTTGCATATGTAGAAAAATCACAACAACATTTAATAGATTTAGCATCCAATATTGGCACAGCGATTCATGATTTAGCTCTTCCAAGCGTTGCAGATTCTGCAAAAAAAGCTTCTCAACAGCTGGTTGGTGCATACAGTGACATGCAACAAAATATTGGGCATTTTAATACTCAGCTTCAAAATATGACAGAGCGATATACCCACTTACATGAGCAACACCATTTGCAACTCCAACATACATTACAAAGCACAAAAGCTTCGGTAGAGGCTGTAAATGATGCTCTAATTGAAGTTGCAAACAATACGTCTAAAACCATGCGTAAAGCAAATACGAATACACCAAAAAATCTTGATCAAGTCGCAGGTTAAGTAAATGAACAGAAGAGAAGATGTTTTATATCTCACCTTGATTGATTTTTTCCTACAAATGCTTTTTCTTGTCATGATTGCATTGTTGGCCTATATTTATGTCGAACGCCGTCATAATGCCGAAGCGAAACAATTTCTTGATCTTGCCAAAGAATATAAAGTAGATAGCGTTCAGGAACTCATTGACCGTTTACAAACCCTCGCCCCAATCAATAATTTAGAAGATGCAAAAAAAGCACAAGATTTTATGGATGCTAATGGGGGCTTAAAAGAAGTCAATGCCATGGTGGAAAAATTCAAGGATGGTCAAGGTAAACCACCTTGTATTTTTGCAATGGAGAATGGTCTAAAAGTTGCAAAAACTGTTGCAGTCTTTGAAGCAACAAATAGTTCGATTCGTTTGATTTCTTGGCAGCCTGAATTTGAACAATTAGCCAAGCAAATTAATCAACCGATCAGTAACCACCAACAATGGTCACTACGGGGATTTAGCTCTAGTTGGCACAATGTATTGATCAAATATCCTCAATGCCGTTATACCGTGACTTTACATGAGCGTTCAAATCTTGTTGCACCACGAGATCGTGTACAAGGCATCTTCTATACAAGGATTCGTAAATAATGTCCTTGAATAAATTAAAAGATGCTTTGCAAGACTACCAAAATAGCTACAGTGAATGTTTAGGGATCACTCCCACCTCATCTGCCCCTACTGAAGGAAGAGCTGAAACAAATTCAGCGTTTCCTAAGTTAGGCTTTAAAATTGAAATTCCTGATCCCCTTGAAATCAACTCGACTCAAGTCACTCAGGAAAAAGTCTCTTCTGTGCAGACGGAAATTGATAAAGACATTCTTCAACCAAAGCGCAACCCTTTCTCCCAATACGGTCAAAATGATCAGCCACAACTAGCAAATCAGTCTAATCAAAATAGTCAGCGTATACCTCGTGCTCGTATAAAGAAAAAAGAAGGCTTCAACTTCACTCCGATTCTCATATTGTTTGTATTCATCATGCTGTGTGGTATCGGTTATGCAATTTATGACTTTTACTCACCTAATAAGGCCGTAACATCTCTGCCTTCTCAGGCTAAAATGAGCCTTAACCATGAAATTCAAAAAGAAAATACTTCTGAGTTGCCTAATCAGGAGTAGCTTTATGACTACGAAAAATTTTTCTAAATCTTAGATAGATCAATTTCAAGCATAGGCTTGCTATTTAGCACTAATAGGCCAATGATTTCCTATCAGGAGGATTAAACAGTATTTTATGCTGTTTCATCCTCCTGATTTAAAATAAAAAATCTCATTTTATATATAAAGTTAGGTTTAAAGCTTATATTCATCAATCACTTTTCGGGCTTCTTCAAAACCGTTTTGAGCGGACTGTTTTATCAACTGAACCCCTTTAGATTCATCTTTTGGAATGCCTTCTCCAAAATAATACATGAGACCAACAATATATTGTGACTGAGCATGACCTAGCTCGGCTGCTTTTGAAAACCATTTAAATGCTTCTTGATCATCTTGACGTTCGCCCGCATCTTCACTGAAATAATCCGATCCCAAGGCAAAATACGTTCTTGGGATGTAGTCTTTTGCTCTTTCATGACCTTGAGCAGCAGCTTTTCCAAAGAAATCTAGAGCTTTTATATAATCTTGCGGCATACCGAATCCTTTGAAGTACATGACTCCAAGCTCAAATTGTGCTTTTGTATCCCCTGATTGTGCGCTATTTACAGCAGATACAAAATACGCATCCCCATCAATCACTTTTCCTGCTGTATTTGCCACTGTCAGTTGCTTATATGGCATATCCCATGAGCTTTTAAGTTTATCTAATTTTTCTCGAGCTCCTTCATGGCCTTGTACTGCACTTTTTTCATACCACTCTTTGGCTAAAGTTAAATTTAACTCTGTACCTTGACCGTCGGAATACATTTCACCAAGTAAGAATTGAGCTGCTCTGTTTCCATCTGTTGCAGCTAGTGAGAACCATTTTAATGCTTCAGGTAAATCTTGTTGCATCCCCTGACCAGTATAATAACAAGTACCCACATTTGCTTGTGCCCCTGTATCACCTAATAAAGCCCCGCGCAGAAACCATTCACACGCTTTTTGTTTGCTAACAGGGGTTCCTTCACCTCTGTAATACATAATCCCTAAATTAAATGGCGCAGATTTATGATTGTGATATGCAGCATTCGTCCATGCTTCCAATGCTTTAGCATCATCTTTTAGGATGTATTTATTATTAAAAGAGACATTTCCCTTATAGTAAGCATTACCGAGATTAAAATAATACTCACCATTAATTTTATCAATACGAGGTTTGACAACTTTTTCAACCCCTTTATGTAATGGTGAAAACATTTTTTCAATTCCAAGGGTAGCAATTTCACCAGCCTTATCAATACCACCTAAAACTTTTGAATGAATTTCTTCGCTTTTTGTATTAGCTGTCACATAAGAAGGTAAAGTTAATACGAGTGATGAAAGAAGTAATTTTGCCTTTAAATATTTCATATAGATAAACCAATAATTTGAAAATTCTTTTATGATCTAAAATAAAAAAATGCAGTCTCTTTTTAAATCAGAAACTGCATTTTTCAATGTTATAACTAACTCTTATTATTCAAAACTTGCCGTTCGCTTGAATTGCAGGATTTCTCGTTCTGCCATATTATACTCACGCTGAACTTGCCCCAACTTATTGCTGGCTTCGTCATATCTTTCACGATAATACTTTCGTGATTCTTCCTTAAGATCAGAGTTATACATATTGGATTTTGCTGTAACCATTGTATCTTCGATAGATTTTAAGTTTTTGTTTGCATTATAGAAATTATGTGCAACGTTATAATATGGGCGCAAACTATTTTGCATTTCCATTGGACAACTCTGATATGTCCCCCTACCTTGTAGTGCGTAATCAAAAATCGTTTGTGGATTACAAAAATTTTTTAGACCTTTTTTATAACCAGTGGTATAGGCTCCTGTGTCTAAAATCGCGTTGTGCTTCATACATGCTTGAGTACGCTTTTGCATGAATGAACCATTACCGTTATAACCATCATTTTGACCAATTAAACCCCAATTGGCAGATAAACACTCATTTTTAGACATAATTGCACAACCATTCAGCATAACAATACTGCCTAACAACAACATTTTTAATTTCATATAATCCTCCAGTATTAATCTATTTAAAGATCTCCAAATTATTTTAGCCATAGCGGAGATCAAATTTTTATTTAAATCAATGTAATTACACGTGAGTTATTTGCAACTTTTAACCCATTCACCAATACTTCTGTATCTAAGACATAGCGCCCTTTCGACACATTTGCAGGGAATTTCCAACTGAATGAATTTTCAAACAAACCAGAACCAAAATCTTGCCCATTAGTCACTTGAACATCTTTCACCAGTTCACGTATCACTTTGCCACTTGCATTTTTTAGAACAAGCTTTTCTTGTACACGTTGCAAAGGTTCTGCGATGCCTTCTACAACTGTTAGATCAGACTTCACAGTAATGCTTTGGTTTGCCTGAATCGTCTGATTAGGAAGAACAACTGTTGAGTATTGTTGTATACGTGTTTGTTGTGGCAATTGCCCTTTATTAGCCTGTTTATATGCCCCTTCAACTTCAGCAGCGGATTTTTTTTGAATAGTGTGTGCATTAATCATTAAGCACCCTGCTGCAAAAACCGCCCCTCCAATGGCAGCACCTGTTGCAGCATAAGTACTATCACCTACAGATGCCCCGATTGCTGCACCAAGTAATGCACCTACTGCTGTAGACATTCCTGTATTACATCCACCATTGGCTGACGTTGCCAATCCACCTGTACTTGCACAACCTGAAAAAACTAAGGCTGAACTGAGCATAGCGATAGACATTGATTTTTTCATTCTATTCCCCTCTTCACATTTCAAATGATTATTGAATCACCATATCGTCAAAAGCTGCAGACTCACCAGCTTCTGCCTGACGTAAAATCCGTTTTGCTTGACCATTGCTTGGAGAAGCGGATAACACTTCGCGAACTAAAGATTTTGCTAAACCATAATTATTTGCATTTAATGCGCGCTCTGCACGACTGAGCTGGGCATCAAAACGTGCTTCATTCTGACGACGTGCTGCTTCTGCTTGTTTACGTGCCATTTCCTCAGCTTTTTGACGCTCCTTTTCAAAAGCTTGCTGACGTTCTTTTTGTGCTTGCTCAGCTTGGCGTTGTGCTTCTCCTCGCTCACGTTCTGCTTGGGTTAGACGTTGTGCTTGTTCAACCTCATGATTGGTATTTTGTTGAGGTATACTTTGAACAGCATCTTGTACATCCTCACTTTCTAATGAAACTTCATCTGTCTCTTGTTCTTGTTGAAGATTAAATTCTTCAATCCTCGATTCGATTTGCGGTAGTAGCTCTATACCACCGACAAGTTCAGCATCTAACTCTAATGCAGCAAGCAATGTCTGATGTGCCAACTCTAGATTTTCAGCTTGAAGATATTCTTTGGCTAAAGCGAGTTTCTCTTTTGCAGATGTCGCTTGCGCTTCTGCCGATACAACCAACTGAACAAAACTTGCATTGGTTTTACATTCTGCTTGATTGAGGTTGATGATACTCAATGCACGTGTCGGCATTTTTTCACTTAGCAAACTACTAATTTCTGCATTTGCATTTTCGCAAGGATCGAGCTGGGTGCCCTCATGTACAACCACAGCTTTTTCTGTATCTTCTTTACCACTGAACATAAAGAAAATCACAACCAAAAGTACGATAAAGGCAATCGCAATATATTTAAAACTCGAGGTTTTTTGCTGTGGTGTCTCTAAGGGTATAGGTTGACTCGTTAATGGTGGTTGAGGAGGCGTTACGATTGGTGCTGCAGGCTGTATCGGTTCAAGAAGATGCTCATCTGGTTCAGCATCTAAGACTGACAGATCACCTTGAAACTTGAGTTGAGATTGTTCCAAACTTAAATATTCATTTGGAATATTTGCTAAATGCTTTAAACGTACAAAAATCCCTTCATCTTTTTTAAAGGCATAACGATCATAAGTTCGCATGATTTCAAGGGTCGAGCCAACAATGATGACACCTAATAGCTCTTTATTGCCCTGCTTTGTGAGGTGTTTAACTACGGCCGATGAGTTTGGTTTGTCTTTGATTTGAGTTTCATTTAGGCTTTGACTTCCAATTGAATCTTGATTTTCACTCAATGACTCTTTTGGAATGATTGGTATTTCCTTTGACTCTACAGGTGGAGTTTGGAGTTGAACGTCGTGCAAAGTACCACAAAAAGGACAATATTTTACTTTGAGCTGTAGCTTCCGCTCACATTCAATACAAACAATCTCTTCGTTCTGCTTAGCCATGTTATTTAACCTATTACTTCTTTTTTGTGTTGAGCGCTGGCAGTATTGCCCTTTTCAAGGACAATACTGCATGAGCAATTATTGTAAAATTGGCGGAATACTAGGAATTGGTGGCGGCACAGGTATTGCAATCTCAGGGCATTGGGCAATTGCGATCCAATTAGCTAAACCTTCACGCCATACCATCGTTGCCATGTTAATTTGTTGCTGTTGCAACATTTCAACCAGTTTAGGATGTGAGTATGGTCCAAAGTTTTGCCCATTAATCGCTATATGATATTGATACTGTGGTTGCTGCAGAATTGGTGGTGGCATCGCACCCGGAGGTGGTGGTGGAGTCATACTAGGCATTGCAACAGCCGCTATTGGTATGACTACTTCTGCCACACTTTTTTTCACAAGAAGTTGCTGATGTGTTTTTAAGATACTTGGTGACATGTTCATTACCCATTTAAGACGTCGATCCTTATTGGGCTCACGAATTTCGTCCTGATATGCATCCTCGTCTGAATCTTTGAGCACTTCAGCCCATTTTTCCATTTCTTCCCGATACTCAGTTAATTCATATGCGAGATCGATCAATTCTTGTGAAATTTCCTTACGCTGAGCTAAATCAATAAGTTCTTTCTTCAATTCTTTCGCAATGGCACATGCAAAACCAACATATTCAACCTGAGCACCAGTTTCATTTTGTACCAAACGCGGCGTGTAAACTTCACGTTCATAATGATCAACTAATGCAATTAGCATTGTTAAATTTGCATCACTCAGAGATTTAAATTTTTGTTGAACTTGATCATAAATGTTGTCACGGTAAGTCTGAGGTAAACCATTTAAACGGAAACCACGTTCATTACCTAAGCGGCGAATATCACCTCGTGCTACTGCAAATTCATATTGCCCACTTGGAATCAAGCCTGGAACATCACAACGCTTTAAAATACCCAGCATCACTGCTTTCAAGTAGCATTTAAAATCATCAGCTAAACTGTTTAATTCATCAGGTGTTGGTGCATATGGATGCTTGAAGCGTGTTGAGTCAATATGGGTATGTAAAGGAGTTCTTTCGCTTTCTTTACGATAACTCGTACGCCAAGTTTCAATACCGCGTAAAATCGTAAGAGGAATACCTGACAACTCAACATAGCATACTGCTCGACCAGGTTCCCCGGTTTCGACAATCGACAATGCCTGAGCATTTAAGCCTAAGCCACTTGGAATACAGCCAGTTAATTCGTGTTTGTACTTTTTACTGAATTGATCGGCCCCATTAACACCAATGAAACATTTGAAACGGTCTGGTGGTGGGGTGAAATCGCCACCCATTTTAGCATCAATCCAAGGCATGGCACGTTGTAACCACTCAGTGAATACATTCTGACGTTCAATCACACTCATGTTTTCAAGTGCTTTATATAGTGCATCTTCTTCTTGATCATTTTTTTCAAAATCAACCAGACGACGCTCAGCCATACGAATAATTTTAAGCAATAATGGTGTCTGCTGATCTGGATCGACAAGGGCTTTAAATAGCTCTCTTGAACCACCAAAATCTTTAAATGCTTCAGCGGCCCATTCACAAAGCTGTTTTGGGTCAATATCACGCTCTTTTACATCATCTGTTTCGATAATTTGCAAAGTTGCATGTTTGGTACGAATCTGCTGATGAATCACTTCCTTGTCATGATCCAGACGCTTCATCATATCCATAACGGACTCTTGACCATTTTGCAGGTCACCCATCACACCATTCCAAATTGTCTTGCCACTCTCATCCACACCCAAACTGTTGCCAAGCCAGTTAGAGATATCCTGCATTAGTTCAATTGCTTCAACTGCAGCTTTCGCCTGCAAATGGAAAGCTAAAACATTGGAGATATCATTGCGTAAATGATCTAAAATATTTCTCGCTTGTTCTTCACGAGAAGATGCACTAAAGCCAAGAAAACCTGTACCCTTGGTTTCTTCTAAATCTCTGAGCTGTTTTTCATACTCATAGGTTTGTACTGCATCTTTAATGGCTGTATAACGATTTGCAGAATTCTTTAAATATACGCAGATACCTGTATTGGCATTTTCGATACGTCCTTTAATTTGTTCAACTAAAGAAATAACGTATTCAAATCCACCTAAATCTTGGTTATCAATATAAAGATACAAACGCTTTTCGATATCTTTCTTTAATGCATCAAAAATTACTTTGCGTCGACGTACTACCTGATCTTCAGCAGTATCACCTTTTGTATTCGGGTTACGAATCACTTGCTCAAGTAAATTATCCATTGCAAGACGGACCTGTACTGGCCATTGATCGCGATCTACATTGCTGACTTCATTAATACGCTTGCTGACACGTTGGCGTGTTTCATCCACAATATCAACTTCCACACCAGATTGACCTGCACGAAGCAATGTTTCAACAATCGTCAAATCCATAAATTCTGTATTTAACTCACGAATTTCAGGATTTTTCAGTGTTGAAGCAGAAAACTCTGGCAAGTTATTAAATGGAACTAAAGCTGAATACATATATTCAGACATAAAGTTATCGCATTGCTTTTGACTTGCACGGTTTGCAGTAGGATTAGCGCTTGCTACACCAAAGAAGGCTTTAAGCATGTCCGATGCCAAACTATAGGCATATTCATCATAGCGAGCACGACCAAGCGTATCCAAAGTGGATTGACCGAATGCTGAATATGCACATGAATAGTTTAGCTTCATGTCACCAAAACGCCCCGTAGGTACAGGTGGGGCAAACATATGAATTTTATGTTGGCGTTGGTTCACAGCAACTGAACGTTTACGGTTGGCAAAGTCAGCAGAACGAAAATCCTCAAACAAAGTATCCGCAATCATTGAATATACATCATTCATATTATCCGTATGCTGGCGTGCAAGGTTACCGGAATCAATTAAATGGACTTCATCATACGGCTTCGATGCAAGCTGTGGACGATCATAATCATCCCATTTTTCAACATACTTAGAATGACCTACCATTGCAGACTCAACTTCCATCAACGCTGCATAAGCATTCGCTTCAGTACGTGATTTATTCGCACTTGAATAACCTGTCGGCAAGAACAACATAAGTTCTACGTCAGCAGCTTCAACTTCGTTACTTGCTACCCATTTAGATAACCACCCCATATCCAAAAATGAACCCGAACCTGTACCGCCAGCAACAGACCCCATAACCACGATACGGAATTTACTTGTATCCAGCTGTAGATTTAATTTTCTCAGCATGTCATCACGTGATAAACCCGCTTTTAATGTATTTAATTTTGAGCGGATTTTGTCACGTGTTTTTGGATATTTATCAAAGAAATATAAGCGCGATACAGATCGAATCTGTCCCGCACCTTTTGCCGGGTCAATACCCAATTCACGAATTTTTCTTGGTGTTAACGGTAACCAATTTTGAATATGAGGATAACGACTCAGTGATGCATCATCACGGCTATATTTCTCGATATCAAAAGACTCTACAATTTTTTCATCATCCGTGAACTTGACTAAGTTATATTGCAAATCTTCAGTTTGTGCACGACCGCTATCAATAATTGCACCCTGATCTAAGTCAAAATGGATAAATTGTGCAATTGGAAACTGTGATAAGTTTTCTAAGCGAACATTATCACTGCCCCAACTTGCATTTAGAATACGACGACGCACACGCATCATCACTTCCATACCTGTACCACCCACCCCAATATAAAGTGTTGGGCGGAGTTTTACGGTCTGCTCTGCTGCTTTGGCTGCAGTGCTTGTGTTGACATTTTGTGCGTCTGTCATCTTCTTCTCTCTATTTCACTTATTTTTAATTACTTAGCTTATAATCAGTGCTTAAGCACGGCTTGATGTGAATGTCAGAACAGCACTTACCAATGCAACAATACCTAAGGGCCCCAAAATAAGCAGAGATAAGAATTTCACTGGATTGACTGCTGCCAAGACTGCACCGATGGCAACTGCAGCAAGGAAAATAAACAACCACCAACCTGCCATACTTGCTTTGCTCGGAGAAATACGTTTTTTTACCAAACTATTGCTGAAACCACGTTTTGCAAAAAAGAAAGCGATGAGAAGAACAAGGATAATTCCTCCAGCAATCATGAGATCACGAGAACCACTTTCTTCTTGAACAGTTGGGACATTCACTTCTTGAACAGTTTGCGCTGCTGTACCTGTTTCAGTTTTAGCTTGCTCATCTGCTGTTGGTAAAACAAAACCGTTATTTGTATTTGACTCTGACATATATCCCCCTGGATGCTTTTTTAAAATTAATCTTTAATATTTAACGAAGTGTCACACTAAATTCTTTATGTATAACTTGAACAGATGCGTCTGAAATACCACGTTTTACAATCGCAATTTCTTCCCCAGAATCACCATAAACACTCAACTTGGAAAATGGTTTTAATTGGATAGTTTGTTTCTTCAAGCCATTCACCCAAACATCGTATTTTTTACGTTTTGAACTCAATGCCAAAGCCAAAATTCCGAGTACAAGTGCCAATAAAATCCCTGCAATCATGACTACAACCGGCCATAAGGGATATTGCAAACGGAATTGCACAGGAATTGTTGCTGTAGACGACTGAATACTTTGTGGTGCAACAAAGACATCCGATAATGGATCACCAGGAAATAAATTCTGCAAATTCTGTTTAAAATCTTCAGATAAGCTCAGCTTCTGCTCATATAAGGTTACATCAATATTTGCAGGAATCGTAACTGCCTTACCCATTGCCTTAAACACTTCCCAAGACCAGGGAGACACAATTAAATGCGAAGGAATTGGCACTTGAAATTCTAGCTTCGTGTTGTCTTTGGTCATCAAATTAATATCTGATTCAGAAATCTGAATCGGTGCTTGCATACCATTGGCTAATCTCAACTTTGATTCAACACGTGTTGCAGCAATGTTGTACGGATAAAATTTATTTTTTAGATCTGCTGTTAGCTTGAGTTCAGGAATAACATCTTTAGGTTCTAAATTAAAAACCAAGGTTTTTTGATCAGATGCTAAAGAGGCGTGAATCGTAGACGAGTTTTTCACACCTGTTGGAATGAGTTGAACTGGTTCTTTGTCTAAAGGCTTTAACAACGCAGGTTGTTGTGTGAAAACCTTTTCCATTTGACCTGATTGAACCAAATGATTTAATTCCGCTTCAGCCTGTTCGCCATAAGCCAATGCATAAACCATTAAGCCAGATGCATTAAAATGTTGACCTTGTACAGGCATTTTTAATGGATATGCCATAACTTTGTTAATGGCAGGATCTAAGTGCACCAACTCATAGAATTCTTTATTACGTTCAGCCGTAGCTGCATCATTATTTGGACTATTTTTATTGTTGGTAAAAATCCAAATAATGCCTGATTTTTTCGAAAATGGACCTGTAATCGTAGCAACGACCGCTTCTTTAAAGTCGGTATCTGCATAGGCTTTATCAGATTTTTTCGCAATGCTCTGCTGGCTTAGTTGCTGACTAACATTTTGTTTACCAGCGCCTTGATAAATCACCGTAGGTGATTTAGATACAGCATTACTTTGGTTAAACATTGCTACTGCAATAGTGTCACTTGGTTGCGTGACGGTTTGAACTACAGCATTTACAAGGGGTTTTAATTGTGAGTTTTGATCTTGGTAAAAGGGTTCCATCCAACCAGAGTTTTGGACTAAAAACGCATGTTGTCCTGCACAAGTCAAAGATGATGCAAGACTAAATATAGTTATCAATCCTATTTTTTTCATACAGCAAGCTCCCAACCTAAGATTTCATTTAAGCTAGGGTTATAAAAATACAAAACATTTTGATGAATAAAAAATCTTGACTGTAATGGCTTTTCCACTTGAACACGATGAAAATCTATGAGCCCATCATGTGTATCTATAAATAGCATAATGTCCTGTTTAGAATCATCTTCAAGTTTTTGCTCAATACCTATATTTGTATCTGTATCAAAACTAAAACCCAAAATTAATTGGTGCTTTTCATCCTCAATAAGCGGAACCGTAAAACGATGTGTTGGTTCAAGACCAAATTTTTCTTTCCAAATATCTTTTACGTCAAGTTTGTCACCAAGGTAGAATTTTGAAAAGCCAGTGGTAAAACGAAACAAAGAAGGTTCTACATGTGGTTTTTCTGCATCGAGCTCGATATAACACCAAGGTCCTTTTTCAGCATTCTGATTTGTACAGAATTGGTAGAAATTTCCTTTCCTATCATCATAAGGTGCGCCAAAACGAAAATCAGGCTTATATCCCGGTATCCACATCTCGTAAACGACACTTAGCTCTTGATCATCAAGACCCTCAAATTTTAAAATCAACTGGCCTGACTTACCGACCCAAATTATACGTCTGTTGTCATACACTACTTTTTCAAAATAAATTTCTGATGCGGGATTATTTACTACTACTGATGTCTGCCGAGTAAGCACATCAAGAATCTGCACCTGATTATTGATCAACATTGGTTGTAATATTTTTTTATTCCAATATACAGGCATCCCCAAACATGGGTTATGTTCAGTCACATACTGAGCATGATAAGTCTGAGCTAAACCATCAATAATGACTCGTGCCAAACCTGCTTTTGTCGGAATATATAAATGAGGTGTTCCATCTCCACTCACAACACCTAAAAGCTGAAAAGACTCTTCTATTTGCTTTGGAGAACCTTGCAAGCTTTGCCCTTGGGCTTTTAAATTTAGCCATTCATTATTGTGTTGAGTCCAAATAAATAAATCACCATTGCGTTTATTTAATGCAATGAGTTGAGGAATATCTGTACCCACTTTAATAGATACGAACTCAAAAATCCCTCTTGGCGGCATTTTAATTTTAAGTGGTGCATCATTACTGACATCAGGTTTACTTTCTAATTCTTTGAGTTGGGTACTCAATTGTAGACCATGACTATCTATATATTGACGACCATCCTCATAGTGTAAACTTTGCCCATAAGGTGCAAGCCAATATGAATCTGAATTGATTTGTACTTTTTCTAGACGCTTGCCTGTTTCAGGATCATACAAAAATTCAGAGGGATACATTTTCGTACCCAAACTTGGCAAATTGAGTAATTGCTTAACAAATTGAGGATTCACATGATTTGCTATTCTTAAATTCGGTGTGTTTTTTAAGGTAAAACCGACTTTATCATCTTGAACCCAAGTTCCGGATGATAAATTCCACACTGCTTTATCCTGATTATGAATCAAGACACACCCCATATTTTGAGTTTATTTTGCAACATTCTAGACACTTTTTTGTACTTTCAAACTATTTATTTTATTTTTTTTTAATAAAATTAAATAGTTAACTTAATCTTAACAATGATTAAACAGTAACTAACAAATATTAACAAATAATTTCATTCTTTATTCAAATTTCCCTATAGAGGATTTAGTAAAAATGATCTTAATTCTAGTGTGGAGATGGTGGCAGTTGAACCAAGAATATAATATTTTGATTTATAATAGTTCATTCTAAATTTTTTATATTTATAGACCCTATTATGATCCAATCTAAATTTTCAATTTAAGGAACTAGTGCCACCCCCCTTGCTTAGAGCTCATAGGCTTATCAGGAAAATACAATATGAATAAAAACCATAGAGATTTAATTTATCAAAAAACATTATTTTTTAATTACTTATAAAAATAAAACCAATTTAGCTTATATCAAATAGTTTAAGAAATCTCTGTTCTTTCAACAAAAACCTTTCTCCTTATTCCCTAGTTTTTGATCATACGTTCGTAAGGTACATTTCGCTTTTATCATAGAGATATCGCATAAAAATAATAAGAAATCTCTATGAAAAGAAAGTTACCCACTTCGACAATTACCTCGAGATTATCCAAAGAAAAAACTCTTGAGCTGATAAAAATAGCGAAAGGCCTTGATCTTTGTCTCTATGAAGTGACCAAAGCCATGCCATCCTTGCTGCCTGTTCATCCAGGCATCAAATCATTCACTACCGCACGTAAAAAAATTCTGGGCCATGCAGAAAAACTGGAGTATGAGGATATCCATGTTCAGCTGACTCGGGAATTTGTCACCCTATTGGTACAGTCTAAAATCGACATTGATCAGATCTTCCCTAACAGACTGCTGATGCTATTCAATCAGTATCTCAGCAAAGCTTTTATTTATGATTTGAACTGTCGTACATTGGATGCCGCTTCCAAAAGTGATCGAAGCACAGGAGCAAAAGGGATGAGTATTTTAACTAAAAATTATGTTGTCACCATGGAAGACGGTAGCAAATGGGCTGTTCCTGTTCGATTTATTGCCGAACACCGTGCTAAATATTTTGCGGAAAAAGACGGGGTTCTTCTAGAAGAAAGTCTTGAAGAAGATACCGTTCCTCTTTTTGATGAAGATGATTATGAAATTCATGATTGGGCCGCAAACAATTTGAATTTCAGTGATGTTAAGCATGTTGCCAAGCAAATAGGCTGGGCAGATGTTGATTACGAAGATGGTTGGGCAAATGGAGAGTATGAAATTCAGGAGCCAGCCAATGATCAATCTTGAACAAGCCAAAGACCTTCTTGAATCGTTAGCAGCTCGTAAAATTGGCGACACTGGCTACGAATTGAGTGGTGAAGAAGTTGAACTGGCATATGAAGTTTTTAACGATTATGTGATGCGGAATGAGGTGAAAGGCGTTGATGTGAAGTTGCCTTTTGATGTGATTCTAAGTTTGGGAGAAGTTTCATGAACGCCAAAATTCTTGATCCCTGCTGCGGATCTCGCATGATGCACTTTGATAATCACAATGAAAATGTGGTGTTTGGTGATATTAGAAAAGAAAGCCATATTTTATGTGATGGTCGTTCACTTGAAGTGGCACCAGACATTGAAATGGATTTTCGCAATCTGCCTTTTAAAGATAACCAATTCAATTTAGTTGTATTTGATCCACCGCATTTAATTAAAGCCGGTAAACAAAGTTGGCTTGCTTTGAGGTATGGAAAATTAAATGAAGACTGGCGTGAAGATATTAGAAAGGAATTTTCAGAGTGCTTTCGTGTGTTGGCCACCGGTGGTGTTCTAATTTTCAAATGGAATGAAACACAAATTAAGGTTTCAGAAATTTTAGAACTAACTGATCAGAAGCCAGTATTTGGACATATCAGTGGTAAACGTGCAAATACGCACTGGATTACTTTTATGAAGATGGAAAATTTGCAGGAGATATCTTAATGGGATTTTTTCAAATCACTGTTCAAGGTGAAGCACCTCAATTATTTGTAGGTGCTGAGGTTGGCGGTGCGAAGATCGTATCAATCAAGGATATAAGCCCAAAACTGGTATCAGCTGCTGAATTGGCTCAGCACTACGGTATTAGTGTGGATGCTGTCCGCGATCGCTGTGCAGAGATTAATAAAGGTACTCGCGGTAAATGCCTTTATGATCCAGAACAGGCAAATTTAATTTTAACTGCCAAGCCTGTGGCAAAACGTGGTCGCCTACGCAAGAATTAATTCAAGTCCCATTTTTGGGGCTTTATTCATTAAAGAGTTATTTTATTGATATGATGACATCATTACTCTAGAAGAATGAACTAATTGTGCTGATCAATAATTTTTTTAAAAGAATAAGTATTGCTGAGCTTCTAACTATTTTATTTTCTATCAGTGTAGGTATTTCCTTAATCTACAAGATGGGATTTTATAATTCACTTGGTATCAATTGGTACATTAATAATTTAACACCTCAACAATTATTCATATCATCAATTAAACTAATTATTAGCTCTATTACAGGTGTATTAGTGGGGTTTTGGATAGGAGCTAAAATATCGGAAAGGCAAGTGAATATAGTACTATTTGTCACTTTCCCTGGTTATATTTTATTATCCTTTTATGGAGAAAAAATCGGCTTAAGTTTTGGAAATCTAAATATGGATTGGTTTTATTTATTTTTCTTAAACTTTCTAGTCGCCATGTTTTTAATTAATTCAGAGATTTTAATGGCTTCTAAAAAGAAGTCTATTTTAATTAATATTCAACCACCAAAAATAGATAAATTAGAACGTATCTTAAGATACTGTATGCCTTTATTGTTTATTATTGGGGTTACAGGGATGCCTTACTTTTCTGGTATGGATGCGGGTAAAAGAGTCTTGATTAATAGAGGCAATCTTAATCAGGTAACCCTTAAAGATAATTCTTCTAATTGGTTATTGATAGAAATGAGTGGTGACAAAGTTCTCTTAAAGAAAAACACAAAAGAACCTATTTTTAAAATTATCGAGTATAAAGAGATCGAAACCATAGTCGTTAAGTAGTCGCTCAATGAATTTTCTTAGACCAACAATAAACCAGCTCCCATTCAATTGAACTTTGAAAAGGGATTCATTTATGCATCCATCATATCTGCAATATCTTCAACGTCCGGGTTGTAGTAACTATTCACCAAGACTTTAATATTTTTATGCCCTGTCACCTTGGCCAACACTTCTACCGGTAGTTTTTGATTATTTACAAAACGAGTAATGGCTTCATGTCGCGTGTCATGGAAATGAATGTCCGCTAATCCCACTTTTTCCTTTCTACGTTCCCACATTAACCGGAAAGCATTCTCAGACTGTGGAATTAATTTATCTCCCTCGTGATCGATCAGATCCAACAAAGCTAAAGCCTTTTTTGTCAGTGGCACATTACGAGCATCGCCATTTTTTGTTTTAGGTAAATGCACATGCCGATCATAAATTTCTGACATGGCAATGCCAAGGATTTCACCACGGCGCATTGCTGTCTCTAGAGCGAATAGAAATGCCCATGCAACGTAGTGTTCTGGCAAGGTGGATGTTTGCCCTTCACGATAATTCAATCCCTCTAAAATGAGCTGAATCTCTTCATCACGAATACGGCGATTACGCGCTTTAGGTTTGGCAGGCTTCTTAATGCCCATCCATGGATTGTTATCTAATAGAAATAGTTCTTTTACTGCATAGCTGAAAACTGACGAGTACAGCGCAATCTCACGAAGCACTGTATTTGCTCCAACCTGTTTTAAACGTTTATTACGCCAGGCGGTTAAATGCTTTGGTGTAATTTCATGGATAGACATATCTCCCAGTGCACCAAATTTCTCATCAAACGGCGCTAATTGTTCTTTGACGTATTTGGATCCGCGAAGCTTCCGGCCCTGCTCGTCATAATATTTATGAAAAAGTGTTTTGAAGGGAAAGTGATGCTTTACACCTGAATCTTCGGCAAGTTGATTTGCTTTTGCCTCAAGCATTTTTTGAGCTGCCCATTGCTCACATTCTTTTGCAGTATCACGAGTTGCAGATGAGCGCTTACCGTTAATCATTAATTCAATGTAATAGGCCGAACCGCGTTTTCTAGGCTTAGGTAATTTCATGACGTAATTTCCAAAATTCTTGACGTAAACTTGACGTAAATTTAACGGCAATAACTGCATAAAATACCGATTTTGCAGAATGTAAGGTTTAGAGCAAACTTTACGACAGGCATTAAAAAAGGGTTTTAAGCTACTGTTTTCGCTTAAAACCCTTATATCATACCGCTTTGAATTTTGGTAGGTATAAGCAGACTCGAACTGCTGACCTCTACGATGTCAACGTAGCGCTCTAACCAACTGAGCTATACACCTAAGTGCTGTGAATCATATTCATTTTTATTTTTTAAGACAAGTGCTTTCTTCTCTTTTTTAACGCATATGCACAAGTTTTCAGCATTTCCCTGAATTTTTTTACCCTTGTATCACTTGGCACTACAGAAAACTGTTGCTGCTGATAATATTCTGCCGTTTGGATAAATATCCTATGCTGATCTTCTTCAATTCCATCGGCTAATCGTTGCATCCAGGCAAAAAAAGTTTCAGCAGGCTGCTTACGTAATGGTTCTTCGAGTTGCTTAGAAAACTGTTGAATCGCACCTTCATATGCCGAACCGTACTGTCTGTTACGATAATAAATCCAAACAAAATAAAAAATCACCACTAATAAAATGCTGGAGAGCAATATCAGGATACTGGCATAAGCAGTTTTTAGACCTAATTTCGACAACCAACTTTGCTGCTTTTCAGCATCGTATCCAATGACTTTGCTTTGCCATTGATAACTTGCATAATCACTCCATATTCGCATGTTTTTCATCACTGCAAATTGGCGATATTTCCACTTTTGCTCTTTATTTCCCAAAATCGTTCGATCATTTTCAATATAATTTTGCATTCCCCCATCTATACGTTGCGGTGCAATGATTGCAGTGGGATCAACACGTTGCCATTTTCCATTTAATTGCACTTCTGTCCATGCATGAGCATCAAGTTGACGAACTTCCCAACTAGCTCGATCCAGCGCAAGCTGTCCGCCTTGATAACCAATGACCACACGTGCAGGAATTCCGACATATCGCATTAACATGGCAAAACTCGAAGCATAATGCTCACAAAAGCCCTGCCGGGATTGAAACAAGAATTCATCAATACGGTTTTCACCCAATAAACCCGGGGTTAAGGTATATACAAAATCATTTTTCTTATACCACTGTAAAATATTACGGACATATTGATCAGGTAACTGTCCACTTTGCTGAAACATTTCCAAGGCGAATTGACGTGATTTTTCATCAAGTTGTGCAGGAGTTTGAAGAGTGATTTTTTTCAGTACATTGTTTTGGGATAATCCCTGTTCTTGTAGCTGTACATCGCCTAACCAATGCAAATTAATAGGCTGATTTCGGGTGATGGAACGGATCGGGTTAATACCCCAATCCTGCTTTAAACGGTATTCGGGGTCTTTGGGAATGGATTTTTCTAAGCCCATTACCCACATTACCCGTGGATCTGCAGCTAAATATTGGTAATCAAAACCCTGATTTGTTTTTCTCGTAATCGTATTCGTATTCGTAAAGACAGGTTGCTGATTCACAAAACTGCTGGTCCATGTCCTGCCATCATATTGGTCCAGAACCATTGCTCGCCAATAAAGCTCATTTCGGGAAGGGAGTTTACTAATATTGCCAATAATGCGGAAAGCCAAACTGCTAGATTGAGAAAGCGCTGCAATATCACCGGGTGACATGCTATCACTCATCCCCGTGACACTTTTTTGTTCTGGAATTGGAATATGCCACAGTGGCGGTAAACGCGGAAAAAAGATAAACAGCAAGATAAAAAAAGGCAAAGCCAAAAGCAGAAATTTACCCACATGCTTGGCATCTGTTTTTAATGCCGCTGATGGATTGGATGCGTGTTTAAAGTCACTGGTTTGTAAACGATAAAGCCCGATCAGGCAACTGAATAAACACAGCAGAATGATAATGGCCATCCAGATGGACTGACTATATAAAAATGAACTCGCTCCGACAAACAAGGCAAAATTAAACAAGATAATAACATCACGTTTACTTTTGGCTTCCAAAGCTTTGGCAAACAAAAAAGTGGATAAAACCGCAACCCCGGCTTCTATCCCAATAAAACTCTGATAGGTAAAATAGATAGTCGCCAATGCTAAAATTGTCAGGGCAAATGTCCAGATTTTGGATACTGCTTTAGAGTCCTGTCTGAAGCTAAAAAACAAATAGAGCATAATCACGGCAAAAATTGCACTTAACAGAACAGGACTAAAAAATACTTGTGCAATTAGTAGTAATAATAAAGTAATTAAAATCGAGGTTCTAACGTCAGCATGAATCATAATTTAAGCCTGTGCCAAAAGTTTTTTTGCCTGAAGCAACTGGTTTGTACCACTTCCTGTGCTTAATTCAGTGTGAGGTAAAAATATTGCATAGCTACATTGCAGTTGCTCACATTGCTCAATCAGTCCCATCATTAAACTGAGTTTTTCTTCATGCTCGGTACTTGGCATATTTGCATAATGGATTTCTATACTCGGTTGATCATTATGTTGCTCAAAGACCTTAATATATAAACCTTGCCCACGTGCTGCCTGCTTCCAGGACACGGCCTGCAAGGAATCACCCAACTTGAAATTACGCAGTTCACGAAACTCATCCATATCAGGTTCAAAACTATGCTGATAGTGTTTGTTTTCTGCATTATAAAATTCAGCTTTAGGCGCCACCCACGAATATTCGGTTAAGTAAAAATAGGTCCATGCACGAACCAGCCCAAATGGATATACAGCATAAATCTGCACAGTTGGATAACAAAATTTGCCGCGTTTATCCATAAAAAAAGACAGGGTAATTTTTTGCTTGAGTTCGACAATAGAGACTTTTTCTAAATGCTGATCGGTTTTAATCCACAGATAACGCGATTGCTTTTGTCGTTGTTGAAAATGGATTTGTAAATCAAGATTATCGCCTGCCTGCCCTATCTCATTTATTGAAATTTCAATATTTAAATCATGTAATTGTTTAAAGGTGACATAAAAACTAATACATAAAATTGCACTGATCAGAAAGCAAAAACCCAAAATCAGGTTATTTGCATAATTGATTCCGGCAATAAAAGTAATCAAGATCAATACTAAATACAGATAACCCTGCTGATAGATAAAAATCAAAATGTCTTTTTGCGAAAGCTGTTTTACTTTTTCAAATTGAAAGCGTTTTGCTAACCATTTTTGCCAAGGCTTGCTCAATTTGATCTTCCTTTAGCTAATATTGATTTGCTGCATCAACTGCAAAGTTTCTGCTTCACTCAATCCAATCCGATGCGAAACCACGGCAACAAACACGGCCTGAACATCATTCGGTGTTACATAGCTACGCTGTTCAATAAAGGCATGCGCTTGTGAAGCTTTTTTCAGAGCCAATAGTCCACGCGTGGATAATCCATGCCGGTTTTTACGTGTTTCACTGGCCAAATCCAGCATATAATCCAGCACCACGTCAGCAATATGAATCTGCATGACCTGTTGTTGAATATCTAAAATTTCGTACTCGCTAAAAACATGTTCCAAGGTTGAAATCAAGGCATAGCGGGAGGCCTGTTGTAACAATAGTTTTTCTGCAGAACGTGATGGATAGCCCAGTGACAAACGCATCAGAAACCGATCCAGCTGGGATTCTGGCAAGCTATAAGTGCCACTTTGAAACAATGGATTCTGAGTGGCAATCACCCAAAAAGGTTGCGGCAATTGATAACGCACCCCATCTACCGTCACCAAACCTTCTTCCATCGCTTCTAACAACGCACTCTGGGTTTTCGGACTACAGCGGTTAATCTCGTCTGCGAGTAATATTTGGGTGAAAATTGGACCTTGCTTGAACTCAAACTGGTGCTGCTTTTGATTAAACATATTTACGCCAATGACATCACTGGCAAGCATGTCATTGGTAAACTGAATACGCTGAAACTTTAGCCCTGCAATATGGGATAAGGCACTGGACAATGTCGTTTTACCAAGTCCAGGTAAATCTTCAAACAACACATGTCCACCCGCTAGCAAACTGGTTAAAGCCAGTTTGGTCTGATGTTCTTTATCTAAAATAATGCTATTGATTTGCGTTAAGAAGGCTTGAATTTTTGCCGCATAAGATTCAACTTTTTCATTCAGCTGTAGCTGTTCGTGTGTGAGTTCTTGTTTTTGAACCTTACTCATACCCCAAATCACAATTCATTCCCCCAATAAAAAACGGTGCATAATTAACATACACCGTTTTATCGTTTTCCCAAAGAAATCAAAAGATTTTTGAAAAGACTGATTCAGATTAACAAGGGCACTTTTTCATTCCCCCAGCTGCACTCGGATAACGTGCATCCACGCAGTGACGGTAAAATGTTTTGGCATCCATTGCGACCAAGTCTGGATGATTCTTTTTCATATGCTCTAGATAAGTCTGATAATCCGGCACACCGACCATCAAGCGAAAACTCTGCTGGAGACGTTGCCAAATCAATTGAATGGTTTTAATGCCATTCAACATCAAAAACTTTTTCGGCTGTGCCAGCACTGTAAATTTAATGATTTTGCCTAAAGCCAGTTTTTGGCGAATCTGATCTTTTAGACTCATTTCAGCTCTCCTGCCACTTCACTTGGACTAATCTCATCACTGTAAACAGCTTCTGACTCATGTACGCTTGGATTAGGATCTGCCCATGCACGACGAATCACGCCAATGGCAGCCACCAACATTACAATCGCCACAATCATAAAGAAACCACAAAGCACAGCATTGATTTGATTTGAGAACACAATCGTTTGCATTTCAGCAATATCTTTGGCTGGTTTTAAAATTTCATTACGTGCAATTGCATCAGAGAAACGGTTGGCTTGTGCCAGGAAACCAATTTTTGGATTTTCATGGAACATTTTTTGCCAACCTGCCGTCATACAGGTAATAAATAAGAAAATGGTTGGAAAAATAGTGATCCAAACATATTTCTCTTTCTTCATCTTGAATAAGATCACAGTACCCAAAATCAGGGCCATTGCAGCAAGCATTTGGTTACCAATACCAAATAAAGGCCATAAGCTATTGATACCGCCAAGTGGATCAATCACACCTTGATAAACAAAGAAACCCCAACCTGAAACAGCAACGGCGGTTCCCACCAGATTACCAAAGAAGTTATGTGATTTTTTCAGCGCAGGAATCACGATACCAACAGTATCCTGAACCATGAAACGGCAAGCACGTGTACCCGCATCTACCGCAGTTAAAATAAATAGAGCTTCAAACAGAATTGCGAAGTGATACCAGAACGCCATCATAGAACGGTTGTTAAAAATTTCCGTAATAATGTGAGCCATACCAATCGCAAATGTTGGCGCACCACCCGTACGCGAGAGAATCGAGCTTTCACCGACTTCCTGAGCAAGTAAAGTCAATGCTTCAGGGGTCACCACAAAGCCTAAATTACGCACCGCTTCAGCAGCACTTTCAACTGTGGTACCTAATACGGCAGCAGGTGCATTAATTGCAAAATAGACACCTGGCTCAAGAATGGTGGCGCAAATCATTGCCATGACAGCAACGAAAGATTCCATCAACATACCACCGTAACCGATTACACGAATATCGACTTCATTTTCAATGAGTTTTGGTGTAGTTCCTGAAGCAACCAGAGCGTGGAAACCTGAAATGGCACCGCAGGCAATAGTAATGAATAAGAATGGGAACATAGATCCTGCAAATACGGGACCTGTGCCATCAATGAAATGCGTTACCGCAGGCATTTTCATTTCGGGCAATGCCACCATAATACCGACTGCAAGACCGGCAATCACACCAATCTTCAAAAAGGTAGAAAGGTAGTCACGTGGCGCCAGCAGCAACCATACCGGCAAGACTGAAGCAACGAAACCGTAAATGATTAAACACCAAGTCAATTGCGTGCCAGAAAGTGTAAAGATCGGCCCCCAATAAGGATCAGCTGCGACATTTCCACCGTACACAATCGCCAGCATCATCAGCACAAAACCAATGATCGAAACCTCGGCAATTTTTCCCGGACGGATATAACGCATATATACGCCCATGAACAATGCAATTGGAATGGTGGCAGCAATACTGAACACACCCCATGGACTGTTGGTCAAGGCTTTCACCACCACCAGCGCAAGCACTGCCAGAATAATGATCATGACGCCTAAGGCGCCTAGCATTACAATTACACCCGCAAAAGAACCCAGCTCTTGCTTGGCCATTTCACCGAGCGAACGCCCATCACGGCGGGTGGAGATAAACAGCACCAAGAAGTCCTGAACAGCACCCGCAAGAACCACACCCACCAACAACCAGATGGTTCCAGGTAAATAACCCATCTGCGCTGCAAGAATAGGACCGACCAATGGCCCGGCACCTGCAATAGCGGCAAAGTGGTGACCAAACAGGACATATTTATTGGTGGGAACATAATCCAGACCATCGGCTAAACGATGCGCTGGCGTTAAACGTCGGGCATTTAGTTCAAAGACTTTATTGGCAATAAATAAACTATAGAAGCGATAAGCAATGCTATATACACAGATGGCTGCCAATACGAGCCAAACTGCATTCACATGCTCTCCTCTGCTGATCGCCAGTATCCCGAATGATACCGCACCTAAAATCGCGACCAGAAGCCACACTATTTTTGAAGTCATGGTTAACTTCGGTTGAATTTTTTCCATGTAATTCCCTCATATCTTCTGCATAAATCAGCGTTCATTTTTATTGTTGGAAATACTGCTGTTTCTTCCTTTGCGACTCTACTCCTCATTATTTACTTTTCATCTAATAGTTTGGCATAAAAAAAGGGATGATTTAAATCATCCCTTTCGATAATAGTCTATTTTAAAACCATTATGCACGTTCTAAATAGTCACCTGTACGGGTATCTACACGAACACTTTCTTCTTGCTGTACGAATAATGGTACACGTACTACAGCACCCGTTTCGAGTTTGGCAGGCTTACCGCCACCGCCCGAAGTATCACCACGTACGCCTGGATCAGTTTCAACGATTTTCAACACAACGAAGTTTGGTGCACTTACTGACAATGGAACACCATTGAAAAGCATGATTGTACATTTTTCGTTTGAATCGTCTTTCAACCATTTGGCAGCATCGCCCATCGCAGTTTTATCAGCTGCGATTTGTTCGAAGCTCACTGGATCCATAAAGTTCCAAAGTTCGCCATCGTTGTAGAGGTATTCCATTTCAACTTCAACAATGTCCGCACCTTCCAGTGTTTCATTGGATTTAAACGTTTTTTCTAGCACTTTTCCGCTTCTAAGATTACGTAATTTTACCCGGCTGAAGGCTTGACCCTTACCTGGTTTTACGTACTCATTTTCTAGAATTGTACATGGATTACCATCAAGCATGACCTTAAGGCCTGCTTTAAAATCATTTGTCGAATAATTGGCCATGAAAGGCTCGCTCCAAACTTACTAACTTAAATCTATTAATGCTAGACTAGCATCATTTTTTACATGCGGCATGATAAACTATTTATATCAAGAGCAAAACTGGCAATCTCAACTCAGTGACCTGATTACAGATCCATTAGAGCTTCTGGAGACGCTTCAGCTCTCACCTGATCAATTATTATCAGGCGCAATCCTTGCTTCTGAACAGTTTAAGTTACGTGTTCCTCGTGCATTCGTTGGGAAAATGAACATTGGGGACCCGCTTGACCCGCTTCTATTACAAGTGTTGCCGCATCATCTAGAACTTGAAGATCATGCGGACTTTGTTACCGACCCTTTAGGTGAAGAGCAAGCCAATCAGCAACCCGGTGTATTACACAAATACAAATCACGCTTTTTACTCACTTTGACTGGTGCGTGTGCGGTGCATTGCCGTTATTGTTTTCGCCGCCATTTCCCTTATCAGGAAAATCTGCCAAAAAATGAAGACTGGCTCAACATTAAAAGCTATATCGAAAGCCAGCCCGATATTAATGAAGTCATTTTTAGTGGTGGAGATCCGCTTACGCTCTCCAATCGAAAATTAAAACTCTGGATAGAACGCTTAGAATCACTACCGCAAATTAAATTTTTGAGAATTCACTCACGGGTTCCTATCGTAATCCCCAACCGTGTCGATGAAGAGCTGGTTTCCCTATTAAAAAACAGTAGGCTACGAATTATTCTAGTGGTACACTCAAATCATGCGGCTGAGCTTGATGATTTTACTTGCGCTAAACTTTTAGGATTGGTTCAACAACAAATCACCGTGCTTAACCAGGCAGTTTTATTAAATGGGGTCAATAATTCTGCACAAGTTTTAGTGGATTTAAGTTACCGTCTGTTTGATGCAGGCGTGATGCCATACTATTTACATGTATTAGATAAAGTAAAAGGTGCGCATCATTTTGACTTGAGTCCTGAGCAGATCAATCTTATATATAAAGATGTTTTAGAGAACCTTCCAGGATATTTGGTTCCTAAACTCGTTAGGGAAATAGCGGGCGAAAAAAATAAAACACCGCTTTTTGGAGTTTCAACTTTTTGAGTTAAATAATAACGATGCTTATGAGTACTTCTGATATCTTCCAAACACCAACAGAATTAAAGTTGGAACAACTGAGCTTTTGTCCATCGAATGCAAAAGGGCTGCAAGAATGGGTGTCTAATTTATCTATCCTGCAACTTGGAAATTCTTCAAAAGAACTTTTCAATGCGTTATTGGAGATATCAGAACTTAAATGCCCAGAAATGCTACGTTTTGATTTAATTCAAATCTTGCACCCGACTATTGACAATGTACTCGCCAGTCTGGAAAAGCATTTTTTTAACCAGAGCCTCATCACCACCGATCGTAGTGATCAAATTATTGAATTGGCTATGCTTTTACGTAGTCATTTCGCCAAAATTTATATTGATATTTCAAAACGCTGTAATACCCAATTAAGTTTGCAAAAGTTTTCTATCTTTGCATTTAATCAAAAGAAGAGTTTACAGACTGCCAGAATTGTTTCGACTTATTACGCATTGCAGCAACTCTCGTTATTACTTTATCAACAGAATTTGCTGTATAGCACTCCATTATTTGGTCAATGGTTGATCGCGCATCAACTGCTCGAATGTTCAATCAAGAATAATTTTTATCAAACCAATATCAATCAAATTTTAGATACACAGCATCAATTACAAACGATTGCTCACGCTTATTCACAACTTATTTTATTGGATATTTTCAATACCCATCAAATTCGCCCATCGGAAATGCAAGGCTTATATTTATGTAGCTTTGACTGGGCAAAATTGGTTCACATTTTGCCGAAAGAAACCACGCTTTCTCGTTATATTGTTGATACTAATAAAGATTATCCACCGGTTTTCAATATCAATCAATCCAGTTTGTATAAACCGACCATCTATATTGCAACGCAAAATTTATTAGATCATTTGTCTGAAACTCAAACCAAAAAAACAGGTTATCTGTCTCGTAATGAAAAGTTATTCCTGACTCCAGCCCTACACTTTCATATTCATAACTTGCTTACAACCAATGTCGAACGTCGCCATGAGCGCTATGAGTATTCGGCACAATTGCAGATTTGTTTTAGTCTGTCTGTGGCGCACTTTTACCTCTCTAAAGGTAAAAATTTTCACGAAACTTTGGATGTGGAAAATAATTATCAGTTCCAAAACGAAAGTAGCTTTATTAATTCCATGAATTCCAATATTCCTGCTGAAATCACCACAGCTAAAGTTCTGGATCGGGAAGCAAAACAGATTTATCCAGCCGAAGTTCTGGATATTAGTGTGAATGGTTACAGAATTAAATGGACCGGTGCTACACCCTCAAATTTAAAAACCGGGGAATTTATTTTAATTCAGGAAAATACCAATAGTCCTTGGCGTGGCGGTGTGGTTCGCTGGATTAAACAATCGACAGAAAAAAGTTTGGAACTTGGGCTTGAAGTATTGGCTCAAGATTTATTCCCCTGCTCAGTCATGGTGAAAACTGAACGTAACAGTAGCAACTACCAACCTGCTCTTATTGTTCAAACTTCTCAACTCAATGATGTTTCAACCAGTTTAATTGTATCGGGCTCGCACATGTTTAGAGAAAAACAAACCATTCATTTGCGATTAGGAAAAGAAGAACTAAAAATTTATCTGACCAAAGCACAGCTTATTACGCAAAGTTTTATTCGTTTTGAGTTTGAGTTACTAAATGATCAACAAGAAAGCCTGATCAAAAACTTCATCAACAAACAAATGAATGAAATAAAGAATCAAGATTTATGGGAAGCATTGAAGTGAGAAATCCATTATTGTCTAAAAAGTTAAAACGTACCGAGACACGTTTACTCATTATCGATGATAATCAAATACGTTTTAACCAAATTTGTGATCTTTTAACGTCGAGTGGACATGTCATACAGGCAACATTGCTGGATGATTTACAAAATTTTGAAAAACAACTCCATCAAAATTGGGACTTGGTCATTTTTGGCCGTGCCTACGACTTAAAATACGAACAGGCCTTAAGCTTAATCCAGCTATCAAAACAACCGAATTTACCAATTCTCCTTCTTAAACCAGAAGATTATCAGGCAGATCAATATGCCAGTTATATTCGTAAAGGCATTTACGACATTTTAAATCTGGATTATCCAGATCGTTTTTACCTTGGCTTACTTCGTGCACTTTCCTCCAGTCACCTACTCATGACTCAACAGCATCTAATGGATGAGTTAGAGTCTGCACAAAGCCAAGCACAATCTTTGGTACAGGATAGCAACAAGGCCGTTGCACTTATTCAAGAAGGCATTCACATTCAAGCCAATCCTGAATATTTACAACTCTTTAGGATTAAAAATGAGGAAGATATTGTAGGCCTTCCTGTGCTTGACCTGTTACAACCGAAAGACTTAAACGACTTTAAGTTACGCTTTAAAAAAATTACGCAAGGTCAGGTTGATTTAGGTCGATTAGAAATCGTCACATTAAATGATCAGGTTTCAGTGCCGAATCCGCTGAAAATCGAATTTCTACCCGCCACAGATGAAGATACATTACAAATTACCATTGATATTGAAACATCTAAACCAACGAGTGTAACCTCTGCAACAAGTGATAAAAACCCTCAGAAAGCCACTCCCTATCAGTTAATTAACCGGACCATTACCAAACAGCCTTCTGATATTAATGCACTGGTACTGTTCTCTTTAGCTTCTTGTCCTGAAACTATTTTTGAAGGGAATTGGGTCACTTCAAAAAATTATTTCCGTCAAATCAAAGAATTTTTAAAAGAACAGACTCACGTTGCATTATTTGAAGTCTCTCCGGGTATCTTTACCGGGCTTTTTCAGGCAGAAACAAAAGCAAAATTAAAATCTAAACTGATTGGCTTAAGCTCATTAACCAAGCCGCAATTATTGACAGTAAACCACACGAGCTATCCACTGAACTTAAGAATTGGTTATGTAATTTTAGGTAGTGAAATTGGTGATGAAAGCCAATTTGAACAATTGATTGATTCAGCATACAAGACAGCATTACCCCGAAATGAACCAACGCCTGCGCTTGATTTAGAGATGGATTTAGATATTCCAACGATGGAGATTCATCATCCAGATATCAAGACCTTAAATTCTTCGCCTGAATCTTCATTAATCAGAGCGCTAGAACAAAGTTTAGATCGCGGAGAGATCCATCTTAAATATCAACAACTTTATGATAAACAAGATACGAATTTATACACCTATGAAGTCACCACTGGCTTCATTTTTGAAAATTCCTGGAAAGACTTATCCAGCTTAAGAGAATTGGCAGAAGATCCAGAATTATCCATTAAACTGGATCGCTGGATCTTGGTTGAATCATGTAAACAATTACATAATTTTATTACACAATATCCTGAAGCAAAATTGATTGTGAATTTAAATAAAGAAGTATTATTCCATGATCGAACCTTCCCGGAATTTATTTCCAAACTAATCACGATTGTACGTAGTAAATTAACTCATCCACTGATTTTACAATTTTCAGAAGAAGACCTTACTCACAATATTTCAGAGGCACAAAAGCATATTACTCAGCTACGTCAGTTTGGCGCTGAAGTATCCTTAAGAGACTTTGGCAATACTATTTATAGTGAATCTGCTATACGCCAACTGGATATCAACTGCTTAACATTGCACCATACGCTAACTAAAATGTTAGATACAGAACAATCCACAGAAGAATTACAGGAAAAAATCAAAATTTTCCATGAAATTAAACCTGTTGAAATCATGCTACGCGAATTAAATGATATGACGCTTTTCGCCAATGCTTGGAATGTAGATGCACGCTTTATCCAAGGCGATTATTTCCAGAAAAAACTGGATCACCTGATTGATGTACAAGACCAATAGGTCTTGTACATATGGTGTTGCTGCGAAATACATAAATTTCAGGCATAAAAAACGGGCAGTATGCCCGTTTTTTACATTTTACAGTATTAGTCAGGACGTTTGATAGAACGTGACATACCAGAAAAACGTTGTTTGAACTTGTCGATACGACCACCTTGGTCAACATTCTTCTGTTTACCAGTATAGAATGGGTGACAAGCTGAACATACGTCAAGGTAAAGAGTTTCTTTACCAATCGCTGAACGAGTTTCGATTACGTTACCACATGAACAGGTAGCAACTAGTGTTTCATATTTTGGGTGAATATCGGCGCGCATCGTCGATTACTCCTAAGTTAAGAAAGGCTTATGCTGTCATCGCAATTGATCACTCTCATGATTCATGAGGAAAAAAGCTTCTTCAAAAGAAAAGCGAGATCAACACCATAACAGACCATTCTTTTGGCCCACCGAGACGGATACCGCCAGGGCTAAGCACAACAAGTCGGCATAATTATACGGCAAAAAATATCAGATAGCGAATTATTCTTTAATTTCACCACCTATACTAGACTCATCGTCCATGCTCTTGGACCAATAATTGGCAATAACCCCACATACCATCAGCTGAATTTGATGAAAAATCATAATCGGCAACACAATCATGCCTAACGGCTGTCCGATAAATAAAATCTGTGCCATGGGTACACCACTGGCCAACGTTTTCTTAGAGCTACAAAAGAACATGGCAATTTGATCAGCTTTATTAAAACCAAGCCATTTTGGAATGTAAAAAGCCAACAGCATAATAATCGTTAAAAATACGGAGCACACCAGCGTTAAAATCAGTAAGGTCTGCCAACTGACCAGTTGCCATAAGCCTGCTACCACCGCACTACTAAAAGCCCCATATACCACCATTAAAATCGTACCCTGATCAAAGCCTTTAACCAGACCGGGTATTTTTAGCATATAAGGATAGACATAAGGACGTAAGATTTGCCCTAAAATAAAAGGCACCAATAACAATAAGGCAATTTTAATCACGGCTGACGTGGGATCAAAATCATGCTGAGACTGGCCTAAAATAAAGAAACTTACCAGTATCGGAGTAATAAACATCCC
This sequence comes from Acinetobacter sp. SFB, assembly GCF_001647545.1. GTDB lineage: Bacteria > Pseudomonadota > Gammaproteobacteria > Pseudomonadales > Moraxellaceae > Acinetobacter. The sequence goes on along the minus strand of NZ_LSZH01000001.1, from coordinate 456,800 downwards.
AATTAAATTAGAAAATGAAGCACTACACACTGCACTGGCCACATTACCTTTGGCAACCGAGGTAAAGGCAATAGAGGACTGCACCGTCGAGGGCAAAAAGCACATAAACAAAAAGCCCCAATACAATTCTTTTCCTAAAATTGGCAACAACAAGGGTTTAGCCAGCAAACCTAAAAGTGGAAATAAGGCAAAGGTAAAAGCAAACACCACCACATGAAATTTCCAATGCATAATCCCATCAACGAGCGATTCTCTGGAAATTTTTGCACCATGTAAAAAAAATAAAATGGCAATCGCAATTGTGGTAATTACGCTGAAGATGTTTTCTGCCCAACCCGATACTGGAATAATAGTCGCCAGAATGACCATCACGATCAGTAAAATAGTAAAGCGATCCAGTGCCAATAATTTCAACATTATTCATTCCTTATAATAATTTTAAGATATAAAAAAGCCCACTAAACAATTTTACCTAATAGTAAAGTTTCATCTTAATGGGCTAAATAAATAAAGCTAGTTTTTCAAATCAATGATCAATATTTATTTTATCTATATCACTTTATAATTAAATTTCTTTGCAAGCCCCTTTTATCCCACTTACTAGAAGAAAAATAAAAAGGGCAGCAGCACTTATAAAGAAATCTATTAGTTATTTCTGGCATTGACATCTTGCTGAATCAGCTCGATTTTATAACCGTCTGGATCTTCAACAAAAGCAATTACCGTACTGCCACCTTTCATCGGACCGGCTTCACGCACAACTTTACCGCCACGCGCTTTAATTTCTTCACATGCTTTATATGCATCGTCTACAGCAATAGCAATATGACCATAGCCATTGCCCAACTCATAACTTGCAGTATCCCAGTTATGCGTTAATTCTAAAACAGTATTGTTTTCTTCATCACCATAACCCACAAAGGCTAAAGTGAAACGACCTTGTTCATAATCACGCTTACGAAGCAAAGTCATACCGAGTACTTCAGTATAAAACTTTAGAGATTGTTCCAAATCGCCTACACGTAACATGGTATGCAGCATGCGCATATTCTTCATCCTTATTGACTCTTCGTATGTTGATGTTCACCCAATAACTTCGCTACCCACACCACTAAAATTAGAATGGGAATACCAATCAGGGTGGTCATGAGGAAGAAGTTCGGATAACCAATATTGCTGACTATAGTACCCGAATAACCGCCTAAAATCTTGGGGGTTAAAGTCATGAGGGAGCTAAAAATCGCGTATTGCACTGCGGTAAATGACACACTGGTCAAGCTAGACAAGAAGGCAATAAACGCAGCACCAGCAAGCCCTGATGCCAAATTATCGACAATAATGGCAAAATACAACCAACCTGAACTATAGGGTTTAATCACCTTGCCAGTAATTTCAACTTCATCAGTCGATTGAGCATTTACGACAGGTAAAGGCTGAACATCTACATCTAAATCTTTGGCGGTGCTCAACTTCATATTGGTCGTATAGCGACGTTGAGCGGTTGATAAGACTTGATTATTTTCAATCACTTCAGCAACCAGCTGTTTAGAAGCTGAATTGATCAAAATTTCAGCCGGAATTGCCGCACTAAACACACCCGTTTTATCCAGATTTGCATCAAAAGTTTGCTTGTCTAAACTTAAGACAATTTTTTGAGATTCAGATAAAGGTTGCCCATAATACTGTCCACGGATCACCAGACTGTTATTTTTCTCGTATAAAGCAATGATATTGTCACTGGTTACGGGCAGAATCTGCATACTGGATTGTTTTTCATCCAGCTTTAAATAAGGCAATGTTGTAATTGCGGTATTTTTAGACCCATCCGAATATTGGGCAACGACTTGCACTTCATCTGCTTGTGCTAAAATCTGACTCGGCACCTTGAGTTTCCAATATCCCACTTCATCAGACTGAACCTTGTAACTGTGCTGCCCGACTGTGACATTGACATCATTTAGTTGCTGTCCAGATTTTACCAAGCCAATAAAAATCAGATTGGTTGAACTGGCCAAGATTGCACCGACAAACATCAACTTCATAATGTTCATACGCTGTGCCAGCAGACCACCCAAGAAACCGCCAACCAGACTAAAAATCACGCCGTAAATTTTAACTGCTTCAGCAATTTGCTGTTTGGTAAAGTTCAGGTCTTGATAGAACACATTCGAGATGACACCGGCAATAATGTCGGAAATACGGTAAAAACCAATCAACAGCAACAACACCAATGCCAGTTTAACGCCATAACGTTTAAAGAAATCTGCAATCGGGTTGACCCAGGTTTCAAAGGCCATTTGTTTGTTTACGGCACCCATTTTCACCAGCAATGTACCGACCAATACGGCAACAGCAGCAGAGCCAATAAAACGTAATGCTTCAAAGCAAAATAGTAAGAAAGAATCTGAAATTTCAAATTGTGATTTAAGCGCTTCTGTTAAATTTCCAGAGAAAATATAACTCAGTACAAAACTGATTACTGCCACAAAGAATACTGCGACCAAACGATAGTAATCGGTACGTTTATAATCCTTATAAATCCGGCTCACTTGCGGTTCACGAATCACCAATGTGGTGATAATACCCACCACCATCACCGCAGCCATAGCTAAATAAGTGATTTTCCATGCACTATAAATATAGTTACCTTTCGCTGTACCGAGGGAAGCAGCTAAAAACAACGCGCCTGCACCCGCTACAATCATCCCGATGCGATAACCGGCATTATAGGTCGAGGCCAGAACGGTCTGCATTTGAGTTTCAGCCAGTTCAATCCGGTAAGCATCAATGACAATATCTTGTGTTGCCGCAGAAAAGCCCAGCAATACTGCACCCACCGCCATCTGGTACAAATAACTTTGCCCTAAAGCAGGGTTTGAAAATGCCATGATACAAATGGCGCAGATAATCAGCACTTGCGCAATCAGCAACCATGCACGGCGGCGACCGAGTATTTTCGTCAGAACTGGAACTGGCAATTCGTCAATTAAAGGTGCCCACACAAACTTGAAAGAATAGCCTAGCGCCGCCCAGCTAAAAAAAGTCACCGCACTTTTATCAATTCCGGCTTCTCCCAGCCATAAAGACAGGCTTGAAAAAATCAGCAAGATTGGAATACCTGCGGAGAAACCAAGAAACAGCATAATAAGGGCACGGCGATCAAGAAATGCCGTAAAGGCCGATTTCCATCCAGTAGATTGTGTTGTCATTAATTTATTATGTTCTGCAAAAACTCAATGTCGCTATTCAAACGCGTAATGCGATAGGTTTCAACAATATTTACGAAATCATTATTTTATTTTATCGTTTAAAGCATCATGTCCGCTTGAATTTTTCAAGCAAACCTGTATACCTTTAACACTCTACCGCAATATTTCGTTTTGGATTTTCACAGTGACCCAAAGACTCGAGCAAATGAACTCTTCTTTATCCGCCAATATTATCAGCAACATTGAACAACCGAGCCAAAACATTTTAACTTCTGCATTTGAACAACCAGAAATACAAAGCACTTTAGAAAAAACCAAACTGAAATCTGAACAACTGACGCATATTCCTAATTACGATAAAATTCCTGCATCAACACGTCGCCTTAAACCGCTAAATAATTTTCTGGGGCAAGATCGCGCACGTGCCTCTGTAGAAGCAGGTATTGCTTTACCTTATTCAGGCTATAACATTTTTGCTGTGGGTACAGCGGGCCTCGGTAAACGCACCATGATCAAGCGTTTATTACAACAACACGCCAAAACCATGCCGACACCAAATGACTGGGTCTATGTCAATAATTTTAAACTGCCACGCCAACCGATTGCGCTCGAACTTCCATCTGGTCAAGCAGCGAAATTTCAAACACTGTTGCATCAAACTTGGCAAACCATCTTAAAGCAGTTAGAACGACGTTTTACCGCCGAAATTTATCACAATCGTATTGAACTAATTCGCCAGCAAATTGGGGATGAGCAACGCCAGGCATTAATTGATCTCACCAAAGAAGGTGAAGAACTTGATCTAAAACTGATTACCCGTAATGAAGAACATTGCTTTGTTCCGGTACATTTCATTGATGATTCTGCGGAAGAAATGACAGCAGAAGACATTAATGCGCTCAACAGTAAAGAGCGCGCTGAAATTTCAACCAATATGCGTTACATGGATAAAAAACTGGAACGCTTAGGCCTACATTTAGGCGATTTAGAAGATGATGCACGCGACAAAGTGCAAAGCTTAAATCGTGATATCGCAAAACAGGTGGTGATGCCACGTATTGAGCAAATTTTAAATAAGTTTGGTGAGGTTGCAGGCTTAAAAGACTATCTCAAATACTATGCTGAAGACATTATTAACAATGTCGAAATTGTGCTTGAGCAAGAAGAAGATGACTTTACCCCAGGCCTATTTAGCCGAGTGCCTGCACGTTATCAGGTCAATATCATTGTGTCCTATAAGCCAAATTCTGGCGCACCGGTGATTTTTGAAGACTTCCCAACGCATTACAATTTACTGGGTCATGTCGAACAGCTTACCCAAAATGGCACCATTACCACAGACTTCACCCTGATTCGCCCCGGTACATTGCACAAAGCCAATGGTGGCTTTTTAATGCTCGAAGCGGAGCAACTGCTCGAACAACCTTATGCATGGCAAGGTTTAAAACGTGCCTTAAAATCAGGGCAGATAAAACTATCTTCACTGGAACATATGCTGACTTTAACCGGCAGTATTTCGATTGAACCTCAATCTATCCCCTTGAATCTGAAAGTCATTTTACTGGCAGAACCTGAAGTTTATTATCAAATTTTAGAAGTTGAACCGGAACTCGGCAGTGTATTTAAAATCCGTGCTGACTTTACCGATACATTACAACGTAATGACACTAATGAGCAAGCGTATATGCAGCTGATTGCCGATTATGTGCAAGCAGATAAATTATTACCTTTTGAGCGCTCTGCCTTAGCGGCATTACTGACTGATTCAAGTCGGCAGGCAGAAGACCAGAGTTCATTGTCATTACATGCTTTAACTTTAGGTGATTTGATTCGAGAAGCCCATCATCATGCGGAAAAATCGGGTGATAAAATCGTTAGTGATAAACATATCAATACCGCACTCGATCATCGTAAGTACCGTCTCGGTTATTTACGTGAATTGTATTGGGAAGATTTATCACGTGGCACACAGTTGATTGAAACCAAAGGACACCGTTTAGGACAGATTAATGCCCTGTCTGTAATTCAATATGCAGATGTTGAATTCGGTTTGCCTTCGCGTTTAACCGCTTCGGTTTATCAAGGCGGTGGTGATATTCTGGATATCGAACGCAGTGTTGAACTGGGTGGCTCCCTACATGCCAAAGGCGTGTTACTGATGTCGAGTTTCCTCAAAGCGCATTTTGGCCGTGAACAGATTTTGCACTTCTCTGCTGCCCTCGCTTTTGAGCAAAGCTATGGTCAGGTGGATGGGGACAGTGCAACCGTAGCTGAACTATCTGCACTATTGTCTGCGATTAGCCAATTGCCGATTGACCAGTCATGGGCAATTACTGGCTCAATGAATCAACTCGGTCAAGTTCAACCGATTGGCGGCGTGAATGCCAAAATTGAAGGTTTCTTTGATGCTTGTAAATTACAAGGCTTAACTGGCAAACAAGGCGTAATTATTCCACGCCAAAACATGCAACATTTGATGTTGAGACACGATGTCATTGAAGCGGTTGAAAAAGGTCAATTCCATATTCATGCCATTCAAACCATCGATCAGGCTTTGGAAATTCTGATGGCTCGCCCGGTCGGCACTCTAAACAAAAAAGGTCGCTATAGCAAAAATTCAATTTATGCTGCGGTAATGGATCAACTTGAGTATTGGCAAGCCATTGAAGATGGTGCAGAGTTTGAAGATGACTCGAAGAAAAAAAAGAAAAAGAAAAAAGCCAAGAAAAAGAAAAAAGAAGAAGCCGAAAAACAACCTGTTCCGTCTGATGTCCTTGAATCTAAAAAGGCCAACAAGGACAAGTCAGAAGCAGAGTAATCTGCTTCTTTATAAAGCGATGTTAAACCAAGCCATTAAAAAAGCGCCACAAGGCGCTTTTTTAATGGCTTCACAACTGAATTAAGCTTCAGATGCTGGGCTGTATTGTTCTACCAAGGTTTTTAACTCACCTTTTTGGAACATCTCTAGCATGATATCGCTACCACCAATTAATTCGCCATTAATCCACAATTGTGGAAAGGTCGGCCAATTTGCAATTTGTGGCAAAGTCGCGCGAATATCCTGGTTTTCCAAAATGTTTACATAAGCAAATGGACGACCAATTTGACTGAGTGCTTCTACCGCACGTGCAGAGAAACCACATTGTGGGAATTGCGGCGTACCCTTCATATAAAGAAGTACTGCATGTTTAGCAATTTGGTCGCGAATTAACGCTTCAGTGTCGCGTGCTTGTTCAGTCATTGATAAATCCTCAACTCATCTGCCTCGCATTATACCCAAAACTTAACAAAACAGTATGACTAAAGCAATATTTCCATTTTTATTTCCATTTGGGCTGTTATTCTGTAGCAGTTTTTGCTTAGATAAAGCTTTATTTTCCCACCTAACAGATAAGAGTAAGTCATGAATAACATTACCCTTGCCCCAGTGCAATCTGATCAACCTTCACACTTGATGCCAGTCTTTGGCCGTCAGCCGATCAGCTTTGTTCGCGGTCGAGGTTCTTATCTTTATACAGAAGATGGCACTGAATATTTTGATGCACTTACAGGAATTGCAGTATGTGGTCTAGGTCATGCTCATCCTGTTATTGCCGAAGCCATTGCCGAGCAAGCCGCAACACTTATTCACACCAGCAATTTATTTGAAGTACCTTGGCAAACGGCTGCAGCGCAAAAACTTGCTGAAGTTTCAGGCATGGAAGAAATTTTCTTCTCGAACAGCGGTGCAGAATCCAATGAAGGTGCCATTAAAATTGCCCGTAAGTTTGGATCAATGCAAGGCATTGCCAATCCAAAAATTATTGTTGCAGACCGTTCTTTCCATGGTCGTACCATGGCGACCCTTGCTGCAACCGGCAACAAAAAAGTTCAGGAAGGTTTTGGACCTCTGGTTGAAGGTTTTATCCGTGTACCTTTTGGTGACATTGAAGCCATTCAAGAAGCAGCAATTAACCACCCAGACATCGTGGCTGTTTTTGTTGAACCGATTCAAGGTGAAGGCGGTGTAAATACTGCACCTCAAGGTTTTAGCTACCTTGAAGAAATTCGTCAAATCTGTAATCAGCATAACTGGTTGATGATGCTTGATGAAGTTCAAACAGGTAATGGTCGTACCGGTAAATACTTTGCTTACCAGCATACCAACATCATTCCAGACGTTTTAACTACGGCAAAAGGCTTAGGGAACGGCTTCCCGATTGGTGCGGTGATGACTCAAGGTCGTGGTGTGGGTGTATTGACTGCGGGCAACCATGGTTCAACCTATAGTGGTACAGCGCTCGGTTCGCGTGTGGTATATACAGTTCTCGATATTATGCAGAAAGAAAATCTGGTTGAAAATGCTGCCGAAAAAGGTGCCTATATTGTTGATCAGCTGCGCAACAAACTGGCTGATCAAAATGTCATTGTACGTGGTTTCGGTCTAATGATTGGGATTGAATTACCGAAAGACTGTGGTGAACTGGTGAATATCGCACGTGATGAATATCATTTGATTATTAACGTAACTGCAGGTTCCGTGGTTCGTTTATTGCCAACACTTAATATCACTCAAGAACAAGCCGATCAACTGATTGCTCGCCTGGTAAAATTGATTAAAGCATTTTTAGCTTAATTCTTTCTTCCTTCAAAAAATGAAAAGCCGCTGATAGCGGCTTTTTTTCATACTGCTTAGCTTTTATGAAGCTTCTTGATAATTTCTGCCACCGGGTAATTGGCAGAAATATTGTTTTAATGCTTCTAAACAACGATGAATTTTCATCGGCTGCTGTTCATGTTTTGAAATAATGGCATATAAGGTGAAACTAGGTAATTTCCACTCTGGTAAAACCTCAACCAAAGCACCATTGATTAAATCTTTTTGTGCATCTAGATATAAAATTCGAGCGATCCCATGCCCTTGCTGACATAATGCTTTGGCAACCAAAACATTATTTGAGGTCAATCTCGAACGCATTTCTAAACTGATTTCTTCACTTGTCACGACATGTTGGAATGACAAATATTGATAATTCTTGATCACATTCATCGGAATTAAATCATGATGCTTTAAATCCTCAGGACGTGAAATGGGTATCGACTGATTCAAATAACTCGGTGAAGCCACCAGAACCTGCTCAACTCGAGCAAGCGGCACGACATGCAAATTATTATCTTCAATTTTTGAACTTATGCGCAACGCAATATCAATCCGACCTTCAATCAGGTCAATATATTGATTGTCAGCTTCTACATGAACGGCCAACCCTCTATGAGCAGACATCCAATGTGATAATGCTGGAATGACATGATTTGCAGCTAACTCTGGTGTAGTTGCAATACGTAACTCGCCAACAATGTCATCACGCAGTTCATTAATCCGTACCTTTCCGCGCTCTGCAGCAGCGAGCATCTCTTGACAGCTGTGGAAAAAAGCTTGCCCTGCTTCAGTTAAACTCAACTTCCTGGTAGAACGATGTAAAAGTGTAACTTCCATCTCATGTTCTAAAGAACGAATTTGCTGACTTACAGCACTGGTGGTGATGCCTAAATTGCGAGCGGCACCACTGAACGAGTTTTTTTCGACAACACAAGCAAAAACACCCATTGCCCGAAGTTGATCTAACATAAATTTCCCTCTGAACTTATGAGATGCTTTATCTCTCGATAAAAGCAACTCATTGTATTATACGGTGAAATTTAAGTAATGCATTAACTTATTTAATTAATAGGTAATACCTGGATCGGATCAATAGGCTTACCGTCTAGACGAACCTGGAACTCAAGCATGGTGCGGGTTGTACCTGATGAACCCATCTCTGCAATCTTCTGCCCAGCCGTCACATTTTCTCCACTTTTCACGTTCATTTTACTGTTATGTGCATACGCTGAAATGTAACCATTAATATGCTTGATCAGAATCAGATTACCATATTCTTTTAAACCGTCTGCTGCATATACCACTTGCCCATCTGCGGCCGCATAAATTGCATCACCTACATTTCCGGTATAGCGGATCCCTTTAATATTATTGGCTAAATTAAAATTTTGCAGAACTGCACCATTGCTTGGTTTAACCCAGCGTAATGCAGATGCTTTAGAAGATGCCACAGGCACAGTCGGAACATTGGTGACAACAGGTGCGCTGGTTTTAACTGGATTTGTTGGGAGTTGTACGGTTTGACGTTGAATCGGCGCAGCTTGTGTTACGGCTTGAGTCGTCGTGGTACGGCGTGAACCTGAATCTTTTAAACGTAATGACTGCCCCACATATATGCGATACGGCGGCGTGATGTCATTCATATCCGCGACACTGGTATAGGCTAAACCATAACGTGCAGCAATCCCACTTAAAGTATCTCCAGACCGAACCGTATAGTAGTCTGGTGCAGTTGCATAACGTGTTGAATTATGAATTTGTGGTTTTGAAGCACAACCACTCAAAATAACAGTGGAAATAACAGCTGTAGACAACACAATGGTTTTCAGCAAGGCTGAAGGCGTAGCAAATAAGCGATACGATGACACCAAGAGCATTACTCTTCCTCTCTACATATAAATAGTATTTATTGAATTGCGCTAAGATTAGCAAAAAAGTATATAAAAAATTATTTCAACACTACATTTTCACAAAGTTATAACACTACTGCAGCCTAATTAGAAAACTGTGCATGCAATGTGTTCAAAATCTCGTAATTGGTCGCATCCATTTGAATAGGTGTGATACTGACATAGCCATTCGCCACTGCAAAAAAGTCCGACTCTATTTCAGTTAAACCTTTTTTCGGGTCTGCCACAGCTTCGCCTGAAAGCCCAATCCAATAGACTTGACGACCGCGTGGGTCTACATGACTGGTAATGGGTTTTGATTGACGACGTCGGCCCTGGTAAGTAATTTTTGAACCTTTTAATTCAGGCACATCAGGAATATTCACGTTAAAAATGTGACGTGGAGGTAAAACCGGCAAACCTGAAGCGATAAAATCATGCACCCATTGCGCAGCCACAGCATAATCTTGTGGATTTTCGTAAGAACGGACATTTTGTCCTGCCATAGACACGGCAATTGCAGGCTGTTTCATTAAACGACCTTCAAATGCTGCACCGACTGTTCCCGAATAAAGCACATCATCACCTAAATTCGCGCCACTATTAATACCACTGACCACCAGATCAAATTCAAAATCAAATAGCCCATTCATAGACAGATAAACGCAATCTGCCGGTGTGCCATTGACGGCCCAAACATCGGGGGAAATCTGGATGGGACGTAATGGTCGATCTAGCGTCAAAGCACTGGAATAACCACTGCGCTCGCTTTCTGGTGCAACAATCACTACACGCCCCAAAGGGGCTAAAGCATGTGCAAGCGCTTGGATACCGGGAGCAAAAACACCATCATCATTGGCAATTAATATATTCACTTAAAAATCTCGAAAGGGTTTGAAAAATGACTGGTCAGAACATTTGATTGAATAATACAAAGAATTATATATATTTAACGCTCGACATCCATTCAAAATATGTGACTAACAAATGATTAAAATGATCTCATTGCGTGGCTTCTTGGGTTTAGGTTTTGCTGCATTATTATCACAAGCTGTTCTAGCCAATGACGGCTTAACTCAAGCGGAAGCAAATACCATTATCAAAGAAGACCTGGCTTCAACTCAAGTCATGGCTGAAGTATGTCCTGCAATTGTGGGTAAAAACGCAAAATTTGATCATAATATCCATCAGCTTATTCAGTCTTATCTACAAGATTATTCAGATAAATCTATGACTTACGATAAACTTCAGGCAGATACAGAATATAAGGCTGTTTTAAATGAAGCACGTCAGGCGGCCAAAGAAACCAGCAAAGATGAACAAAAATCTGTTTGTGATGACGTAGTCAATTACGAAGCATAATTCAAAACAGACCAAAGCTAGAGAATATTCAGCCGATTGAGTGTTCTATAAAATGGGCATGAAGATTATTGACCTTCATGCCCATTTTCATAAAATAAATACAAGTCAGATTTAACTCTCAAAGTCGATTCATTGTTTCTTCAACTTTCAACAGCTTCAATACATTTGTGTACTTACAATTACCAAAAATATCGTTAAGCTTATTTATATTATTATATTTTTAAATAATTTAGGTCTGCTTAAATGAAATCATCTATGTTCAAATCGTTATCTTTAGGTCTATTGACCACCGCTGCAATGACATTTTCAGTGACTCACGCCGCAACACAACAAGAAGAAAATATTGAAGTTACTCCTACTCAAAAAATCACCCAACAAGAACTTGCTGCAATTTATGTATTGTCAGAAGTCTGCCCAAGTCTGGTGAAAAACGATGCTCAGTTTGAAAAAGGATATTCCAAACTTGCCCAAGAATATTTACCTCAAGAAAAAGATGCGGTTTCAGCCTTATCTAAGCTGAGCAAAGAGAAAAAATTTAAATCAATTTTAACTGAAGCACGTAGTGATGCAAAAAAAGCCGGTGATGCGAAAAACAAAGAAATTTGCCAAGAAATGACGACTTACAGTAATTAACACCAATTGGTTACAATACTTTTGAAATAAGCCGATTTCTCCGTAGAAGTCGGTCTAGCTTTATCCTAGAATGCTAGGCTCTTTGTGCTTATATCAAGATATTGGAACCACCTAGAATGACCCACAAAAGCGCCCTTGCTGCATTATTACTATTACCTAGTTTCACATTCGCAGCATCTGTCTTATCTGCACCGCCAGAACTCAATAATAAATCTTATGTTTTAATGGACTATGAGACTGGGCAAATCCTTGCATCTAAAAATGAAAACGAAAAATTAGCACCGGCTTCAATGACCAAGATGATGACTAGTTACATCATCGAACAGAAGTTGTTGGGTGGTGATCTCACGGAAGATGAAAAAGTTCGTATGAACGAATCAGCATGGTGTCGTGGCAGTAGCACGGAATCATGTATGTATGTACCACTCAACGGTACTGCAACAGCACTGGAAATGCTGCGTGGGATTATCATCCAGTCAGGTAATGATGCTTCTAAAGCCATGGCGGAACATATTGCCGGAAACGAAGGCACTTTTGCTCACATGATGAATGAAGAAGCAAAACGTATTGGCATGACCAATACCAGCTTCATCAATTCAACCGGTATGCCTGCTGAAGGTCACTACTCGACTGCAAAAGATATGGCAACGCTTGCGCAACATATTATTCATGACAGCTCAAAGTATTACCCGATCTACTCTGAAAAAGAATTTACCTTTAACGGCATTAAACAAGGTAACCGTAACGCCTTGCTTTATACTGACCCAAGTGTAGATGGCTTAAAAACTGGTCATACTGACGAAGCAGGTTATTGCTTAACCACTTCAGCTAAACGCGGCCCCCTGCGTTTAATTTCAGTGATTTTTGGTGCGCCAAGCATGAACGATCGTGCATCTCAGACACGTGAAATCTTGGCTTGGGGTTATGCAAACTTTGAAACTGTTAAAGTACAACCGGCCAATCAGGTTTTAGCAAAAGCTAAAGTTTGGTACGGCAAAAGCAATGACGTTCAAATTGGTTTAGCTGAAAACTTCAACGTGACCATGCAAAAAGGTCAGGCTAACGCGATCAAAACCCAATTGGTTGTTCAACCAAAACTCACTGCACCACTTAAAAAAGGTCAAGTGGTTGGTAAATTTGTCGCAAGCATTGATGGTAAAGTCATTTCAGAAAAACCCCTTGTTGCACTTCAAGATGTTGAAGAAGCCGGTTTCTTTGCAAAAATGATCGACCATATCAAACAATTCTTTAGTAATTTATTCTAATGAAACGTTAAGTTTAAATTAAGCATTAAACTAAAGATAAAGCACTCTTACTTCGGTATGGGTGCTTTTTTATTTTATAATGACTCACACCATTGCCACTGAAGACGAATGATGAAAAAGAATATTCGCCCTTATTTAGATCACCATCCTAAAATTGATGCTACTTGCTACATTGATGAAATATCCGTGGTGATTGGTGAGGTGACTTTGGCTGAAAATGTATCGGTGTGGCCTTTTGCTGTGATTCGTGGTGATGTCAATCATATTCATATTGGTAAAAATTCTAATGTACAAGATCATGCCATGTTGCATGTCAGTCATAAAAAAGCAGATAAACCTGAAGGCTCGCCACTGATTATTGGCGAAGATGTCACCATTGGTCATCACGTAAAACTACATGGCTGTACCATTGGTAATCGTGTATTGGTGGGCATCAGCACAATTATTTTGGATGATGTGATTATTGAAGATGATGTGATGATTGGTGCAGGTTCTTTAGTTCCACCACGTAAACGTCTTGAAAGCGGTTATTTATATGTGGGCAGTCCTGTACAGAAAGTCCGCCCTTTAACCGATAAAGAAAAAGAGTTTTTGCCTTATTCAGCACGACATTATGTGAAAGTGGCGAATAATTATTTAGAAAAATAAGATTGCGATGATATAAAATATTTCGTATATTCAATAAATTGAATAAAAGTACAACTTATGAGCAGTCCATTTAAATCTGAAAAAATCATATCACATTCGATTAAAGAAGCTGAACTAAGTACTTTCTTAGTAGGATTTGATTTGACAGATGATGGTAAGGCTCAATATAGGTTAAAGCCTCTAATTGATAAATTATTGGAAGTTATTCATGAATTTGCTTTTGGCTTTCACGAAGGGACTGAAACTAACAATACCCAAATTTTTTCTAAATTGACTGAAGCAGCCAAATCTATTTATAAGATTGATGAATTTCAAAAAGTAAAAGATATATATGAAAATGATGGTTCAATTCTTGATACAGTTGAAGATAAATATTTAAGAAGAGGAGAGTTTGGAGAGTTAATTCTTCACTTATTACTTAGAGATTTTCACAAAACAACGCCTTTACTATCAAAAATATATTTCAAGGACTCATTAGGTCACACTGTTCATGGATTTGATGCAGTTCATATAGAACCAGAGACTAAAACTTTGTGGCTCGGGGAATCCAAACTTTATTCTAATGGAAAGAATGGAGTAAAAGCTTTAATTCAGGATATACACGAACATTTTAAGTCTGATTATTTAAATTCTGAATTTATGTTAGTTTCAAAAAAAATTAAACATTTTGATAATATCCCTGACAAAGACTATTGGGTTGATCTAATTTCAGAAGAAACCAAACTAAGTGATAAATTGAATGCGATTAATATCCCTTTACTATGTACATATACTTGTAATCTATTTACAGATCATCAAGATGAAACCACAGAAAAATTTATAAATGATTATAGAAGTGAAATGTTGGAGTTAAAAAAATATTTTGATGAACACTACGATCATCCTTTGAAATCAAAATTAAATATCGTTCTCTTTTTATTTCCTGTCCAAAATAAAGTTCATTTAGTAAAAGGATTACACAATAAACTTTCGTTATTACAGAAGCTAGGTGAATAATGGAAGATCTAATTTTAGAAATACAAAATAAAAACTCATTTTCATTTAATGAAACATTTTCAATATATAAAAAATGTTCGTCTTTAATTTTTAAAGATAAGATATCAGCACAAAAACTAGTAATTAATATTCTAGACAATCTGTTTAAATTTGATAAAAGTCTACACAACATTTTAACTAATTTAGTAGAATCTATTGGTTTTTATCCTTATTTAGTAAAAGAAAAATTCACTTTAGATTCCACTGATTCTCAAATCAGAAAAAATTATCATTATTCTGAAAACATAAATAAATTCTTACACGAAGATCAAAAATATTTATTATCATTACTTAATACTGATAAAAATATTATTGTCAGTGCACCCACAAGTTTTGGTAAAAGCTTATTAATAGAAGAGTTTATAGCTTCAAGAAAATTTAAAAATATAATTATCATACAACCCACCTTAGCCTTATTAGATGAAACTAGACAAAAATTAAGAAAATACGATGATTCATATAAGTTGATTGTTAAAACTTCACAAAATTCATCTGATGATAAAGGCAATATTTACTTATTTACTGCAGAACGCGTAAATGAATATCAAGATTTTAGACATATAGATTTTATTATTGTTGATGAATTTTATAAACTCAGTTCTCAACGTGATGACGAAAGAGCTGATTCCTTAAATAATGCATTTCACTACATTTTAAAAAAATATAACAGTAAGTTTTATCTTTTAGGCCCTAATATAGACAAGATATCAGATGGCTTTGAAGAAAAATATAATGCTTTTTTTTATAAAACAAAAACCTCATTAGTCGATACTAATAGCATCGATATTTATTCTCAACATCAACAAAAGTTCCAACAACCACGAAAATATAAAGAATATAAGGAAGAGGTTCTATTTAATCTTCTTTTAGAAAAAATTAATGAACAGAATATAATTTACTGTTCTTCTCCTGCTAGAGTTAGATATCTTGCTAAGAAATTTTCAAATTTTATCGAATCAAAAATAAATTCATTTAATGAAGTAAAATTCGAAATTTTTGAATGGATTGAAAAAAATATTTCTCCACAATGGAGCTTAATAGAGATTTTTAAAAAAAGAATCGGAATTCATGATGGAGCTTTACAAAAACACATTACAACATCTGTAATTGACTATTTTAATAAGGGATTATTAAATTACCTTTTTTGTACCACCACTATCATTGAAGGTGTTAATACCAGTGCTAAAAATATATTCTTCTTTGATAGCACAAAAGGAATGAATACTAAAATTGATTATTTTGACTATTCAAATATTAAAGGCCGTGCAGGACGCCTAATGATACATTATACCGGAACTATATATAATTTTAATCCAATTCCAAAAAATGAAATTATTAAAATAGATATCCCTTTTTTTGAACAAAATCCAATTTCAAATGAAATTCTGATTCAACTTGATGAATCTGAAATTAAAGATAAATCATCAGAACAATATAAGTTTATCAATGGTATTTCAAATGAAGAAAAATATGTCATTCGTAAAAATGGTGTTCAAGTAACCGGACAACTCAGTATTATTAATCAATTAAGAAAAGATATTAGTAATAACTATGAACTTGTTTGTTGGAGTGGTTTCCCTAAAAAAGAACAATTAGCCTACACACTTGCCTTAGCTTGGCATCATCTGTTAAAAGAAGGCGAAAGTGTTAAACCTATGACATTAAATAGCCTTATTACTGTGACAAAAATTTATAGCTCTAATCATAACATTTGGGATTTAATCAACAGTAACTTTAATTATTATAAAACCTTAAGTAAGTACAAGGATACAAGTGATTCTGATCTAATGGATGAAGCAATAAGAAATAGTTTTCAAATTTTAAAGCACTGGTTTGAGTACAAAATTCCTAAATGGTTATCAGTCATTGATAGTCTTCAAAGATTTGTTTGTTCAGAACAAGGATTAAGGCCTGGAAACTATAGTCATTTCGCCAATCAAATTGAAAATGATTTTTTAAGAGAAAATCTTACTATTTTAACTGAGTACAGCATTCCTAGTTCTGCAATTCGCAAACTTGAAACCCTTATTCCTCCAGATAAATCTCAAGATGAAGTAATTAGCTTAATAAGAGAAAGAAGAATATTTGATAATGAAATATTTTTAAGCTACGAGAAGACTAAACTTAAAATTATTTGATCTTCAAATGTCATTTACTCTTAAATATATAGATATTAGTTATAAACATAAATCAACATAGCCACTACGCCCTAAATTTTGTAGAATAGCCTTTTTATTCCTTGGTGCTTTTCAATGACCGCTTGGACTGCTCACGTTACTGTTGCAACTGTTGTCGAAAAAGACGGAAAATTTCTGTTTGTTGAAGAACATACAGAAGGTGTAACACATACTGTGTTTAATCAGCCTGCAGGTCATGTCGAATGTGGCGAAACCATTATGGATGCTGCCATTCGCGAAACCATGGAAGAAACCGGACATACAGTGAGTATTGAATCACTGTTGGGTATTTATACCTATACCCCGCCGATGTTTCCAGATCGTACCTATTTCCGTTTCTGCTTTTTAGCAAAATCGCTTGCGCATGATGAACACGCAACATTAGATACAGGAATCATTGGCGCAGTCTGGATGACTTTGGATGAACTGATCGAGTCGGCTCGTGCGCGTAGCCCCTTGGTGATCAAAGCCATTGAAGATGCCCTTTCAGGCAAAAAATACCCTTTATCGCTCATTTACGAGCACCAAAACTCTCCCTTAATTTCAACTTTGGATGCTTAATCCTATGCAACAACGTGTCATCGTCGGTATGTCCGGTGGTGTAGATTCTTCTGTTTCTGCAGCACTTCTTCTTCAACAGGGATATCAAGTTGAAGGACTTTTCATGAAAAACTGGGAAGAAGATGACGGCACGGAATATTGTACGGCGATGGAAGACCTTGCAGATGCGCAAGCCGTCTGCGACAAGATTGGCATCAAATTACACACTGCCAACTTTGCCATGGAATATTGGGATCGTGTATTCGAGCATTTTCTGGCTGAATATGCTGCGGGTCGCACCCCAAACCCGGACATCTTGTGTAATAAAGAAATCAAGTTCCGTGCATTTTTAGACCATGCCGTAAACTTGGGTGCAGACTTTATTGCAACCGGTCATTACTGCCGTCGCGGTGAAACCATGACCAACTCGCGTGGTGAAGAATACGCCCCTTTATTACGCGGTTTTGACCAGAATAAGGATCAAACGTATTTCCTGCATGCTGTACATGGTCGCGAAATTAACAAGACCCTGTTCCCTGTGGGTGAAATTGAAAAACCGGAAGTTCGTCGTATTGCTGAAGAACTGGGTTTAGCTACAGCGAAGAAAAAAGATTCAACCGGTATTTGCTTTATTGGCGAACGTCGTTTTAATGACTTCTTGAAACAGTATTTACCTGCCCAAGCTGGAAAAATTTACCTAGATACCGGTAAAGAGGTTGGTGAACATCACGGCTTAATGTACTATACGCTCGGTCAGCGTGGCGGCATTGGTTTAGGTGGTCTTAAGGGCGAATCTGAAGGTGCATGGTTTGTTCTTTATAAAGACATTGAAAATAACCGTCTGGTCATTGGTCAGGGTCATGAGCATCCACTAATGCAAAGTACTATACTTTGGAGTGAAGCGATTGACTGGGTTGCAGGTGAGCAAGATATTCCAGAGACTGGTTTCCGCTGCACTGCGAAAACGCGTTATCGCCAGCCCGATCAAGCCTGTGTTATTTATAAAGATGCCGATATGCCAAATGGTGTACGGGTTGAATTTGACGAACCGCAACGTGCGGTGACTCCAGGACAAAGTGTAGTGTTCTACGCAGATGAAGTTTGTTTAGGTGGCGGTGTGATTCATCATACCAATGCTCCAAAACCTGATTTTATTTAAAAGGAAGCGATAGGCATGGCTGAGTTACCCTTTCAACAGCCTCAAACTTTGAATATACGCCAAAACCGTGCTTTGGCGTTGGCGGCTGTGTTTCAATCGACACAGCTGACCCATATGACCGCCATGTCGGGACAGCAGAGTATTGGGGAAAGCGGTAGTTTCTATCTAGAACAACTCATTAAAGCCAGCCTGAATATCCGTCCCACTTCCAATGAATCTTGTCAAACCCTCCACTTCTTTAATCAACTTGCCGATATTTCCCTCGGTTTGAAAACTTTAGAAAGCAGTATTAACCAACCGTTTAACCCCTCCCCAAAATCTCGTTTACCCAAACTCTCTAGCGCCAAGTTACCGATGAGCTATGCCATGGCCTTGTTACAGTTAGAGAAAAAAGTCTATAGCAATCCAAAATTTGTTGAAATCATTGAAAAATCACAACAGAAAATATTAAAGCAACTTTCATTTTTTGATAATAATTATCTACATCCCAGTATTATTGCCAATCTTGCCCAAACCTATGTCGAAACTGCAGGACAAATTAATCCGCGTATTATGGTTAAAGGCAACGCCCAAGCGTTTAAAGATACTTCTCATACCAACCGTATTCGCGCTTCCCTGTTTACTGGCCTGCAACTGGCGCACTTATGGCGCCAAATGGGTGGCAGTTCATGGGGGATGATTTTCAGCAAGCGTAAGCTGCTCCAAGATATTCAAGATCTTGCCCGTTTACAGTATCAGGTGGTTTAACTGATGCTGTGCGGGTTTTGTTTTACGTTTAATTCCAATGTTTAAGGAATCGCTATGAACGCTTTAACCGCACTTTCTCCATTAGATGGACGCTACGCGAGCAAATGTGATGCTCTACGTCCTTTCCTCTCTGAGTTTGGTTTAATCCATGCTCGTGTGACTGTTGAAGTGCGCTGGTTACAAGCGCTTGCAAACCGTCCTGAAATCACTGAAGTCCCAACTTTTTCAGCAGCAACCAATGCTGCTTTAGATGCAATTGTGGCTGATTTCTCTGAAGATGATGCAAACCGCATTAAAGACATTGAACGTACCACCAACCACGACGTTAAAGCGGTTGAATATTTCCTTAAAGAAAAAATTGCACACATTGATGAATTGAAAGATGCCGGTGAATTCATTCACTTTGCATGTACTTCTGAAGACATCAATAACTTGTCTCACGCATTAATGCTTAAAAATGGTCGTGATGTTCTGGTGGCTTCAATGCAAAGCATCATCGATGCCATTGCGACTTTGGCTGAAACGCACGCTGAACAAGCAATGTTGTCTCGTACACATGGTCAAACTGCGAGCCCAACCACTTTGGGTAAAGAAATGGCAAACGTGGCTTACCGCCTTGCACGCCAAATCAAACAATTTAACAATGTTGAATTACTGGGTAAAATCAATGGTGCTGTAGGTAACTACAACGCTCATTATTCAGCATATCCGGACATTAACTGGCCTGCTCATTCGCAAGCTTTTGTTGAATCTTTAGGTTTGGCGTTCAACCCGTACACTACTCAAATTGAGCCACATGATTACATGGCGGAACTTTTTGATGCGTTACGTCGTTTCAATACAATTTTGATCGACTTTAACCGTGACGTTTGGGGTTATATCTCTTTAGGTTTCTTCAAACAACGCTTGAAAGAAGGTGAAGTTGGCTCTTCAACCATGCCGCACAAAGTCAACCCGATTGACTTCGAAAACTCTGAAGGTAACTTAGGTTTGGCCAATGCAGTACTGGCTCACTTGGGTGAAAAACTTCCGATTTCTCGTTGGCAGCGCGACCTAACCGACTCTACTGTGCTTCGTAACATGGGTGTTGGTTTTGCGCAAAGCTTGATTGCTTTTGATGCTTGCTTAAAAGGTATTGGTAAATTAGAGCTTAATGCTGCGCGTATTGCTGAAGATTTAGACCATGCTCAAGAAGTATTGGCTGAACCAATTCAAACCGTTATGCGTCGTTATAACGTAGAAAAACCATACGAAAAATTAAAAGCCCTGACTCGTGGTCAAGCAATGACGCGCGAAATGATGGTGAACTTCGTAAACGGTAATGAACTTGAAGCTGTTCCTGCTGCGGACCGTGCACGTCTTGCGACAATGACACCTGCAACGTATACAGGTAATGCAGCTGAACAAGCCAAACAAATTAAAGATTTAATTGCGAAAATCTAATTAAATTTTAGTCAGAAAAAGCGAAGCTACGGCTTCGCTTTTTTATTACAATAAAATCTGTGAATAATTCCTCTATGTTTGCGATAACACCAGCAATTCATAACAATTCAATATGCACAATAAAAATTTTGCACATATAAAAAAGAATAATTGAACATTCATTCAGGTTCAAACCCTGGCTTGCACTTGCTTTTATTCTTCTGCCTCTCCTCATGAGAGTATTCCCACTAAAACTCACAATGATCACGATCTGTATTTTAGTTACGGCAAAGCAACTCATGCCGAGTTGAAAATCAACATACAGTCAAAAAAATTGCGCTCATTAGAACGCAATTTTAAAATCAGAAGATCATTTTAAATTAAAGCTTAGGATCACGCAGTTGAATGACATTCGCACTCGCTTTTGACAAAGTTTCCATCACTTTATTCACTACTGCTGGCACTAGACCATCTGCCATTTGAGCGGCCTGTAAGCCCAGTTTTTCACCCAACGTTGGTTTACGACGGGTATCAATCACATACACATCATGCTGAGCCAATAAACCCAGCAGATATTCATCTGAAGTTTGCAGTTTATCCACCAAGTTTAATGCTAGTGCATCCTTCCCGTACCAATGTTCACCTGTTGCAACTTTTTCAACATTCAGTTGTGGACGATATTTTTCCACAAAGTGCTTGAATAACTCGTGCGTTTGTTGCAACTCTTCTTCAAATTTGGCTTTACCTTCAGCGGTATTTTCGCCAAACATGGTTACAGTACGTTTAAATTCACCTGCGGTATAAAGCTCGAAATCGATATGCTTTTCTTTTAACAGGCGATTAAAGTTAGGCACTTGAGCAACCACACCAATTGAACCCACGACAGCAAACGGCGCAGAAACAATTTCATTGGCAATACATGCCATCATATAACCGCCACTTGCCGCAACCTTATCAACACAAATCGTCAGGTTAAAACCGGCATCACGCAGACGCACCAGCTGTGCAGCAGCCAGACCATAGCCATGCACCATACCACCCGGACTTTCTAAACGCACCACCACACGATCATGCCCCGCTTTAGCAGTCGCTAAAATCAGGGTGATTTCTTCACGTAAACTTTCTACCGCAGATGCAGCCGTATCACCTTTAAAATCGAGGACATAAATTTTTTGATTATTCTTTTTACGTAAACGCGCTTCCTTTGAAAGCTGTTGAGTGAGTTGCAAAAGTTCAAATTTAGATGCTGTGGTATGCGCAACTTTTTTACGTTGTTCGTTTAGGCGCGCATTTAAATGGCTGATTCGAATTTCTGCGGGTAGTTTCGGAGTATGGAATAGCATAGAAAATGATTTCTCTAATTGTATGTGCAGTTATCTTTAACATGAGGCCAATCCATTGAAAATTCAATATGAATTTTATTAACCATCTCATTACATAGATTCTTTACACTTTAAATGCTTACTAAATTTAGTCATTTTCTCAGCATAAAACAGATGCCTAAACATAATAACCCAATATAAATAAAGGTTAAATTATGTCATTTGGATAGGTCGCATGTCTTCTCAAGATAAAAATATTTGAAGATTAAACAAAAAAGAGCCTTCCGGCTCTTTTTAATACTGTCATTTCATTAACCAAAACGACCGGTAATATATGCTTCAGTCAATTGATGATCCGGCTGGGTAAATACTTTTTCAGTTGCATTGACTTCAATCAAATCACCTAAGTGAAAGTATGCTGTACGGTCAGAAACACGCGCAGCCTGTTGCATTGAGTGTGTCACAATCGCAATGGTATATTGGGTTGAAAGCTCTGAAATGAGTTCTTCAATTTTTGCCGTAGCAATTGGATCCAGTGCTGAACATGGTTCATCCATCAAAATCACTTCCGGACTCACGGCGATAGTACGTGCAATACATAAACGCTGTTGCTGACCACCGGAAAGACCGGTTCCCGGCTGGTTTAAACGATCTTTGACTTCATCCCAAAGACCAGCTTTATGCAGGCTATTTTCAACAATTTCTTCAAGGTCATATTTGTCACGTGCCAAACCATGCAGTTTTGGACCATAAGCCACATTATCAAAAATTGATTTCGGGAAAGGATTGGGTTTCTGAAACACCATACCCACTTGCGCACGCAGTAATACGACATCTAGATTTGGATCATAAATATCCTGATTATCCAGCATTACTTTACCCGCCACACGACATGAATCAATCGTGTCGTTCATACGGTTTAACGTGCGTAGAAAAGTCGATTTACCGCAACCAGACGGCCCAATAAAGGCAATCACTTCATTTTCGTAGATATTTAAATCAATACCCTTAATCGCTTCTGCCTCGCCATAGTAAACATGCACATCCGAAGTACTTATTTTCACACTGGCTGTTTGATTTTCTTTTTTAGCCGAAGGATGGGTATCAAATTGAGAAACAAATGAAGTCCCTTGATGTTTTTTATCTACTTCGTTAGAGGTAAATTGCTTCTGATCTTGGTTCACGGTTTGATCCTGTTCTAAGGAATTTGTTTTTGACATCGCTGTTACAGTATTCATATATTGTTCCTCTTACCAGCGCACTTCAAATTTCTTACGTAACCAGATTGCCAGACTATTTAAGCCGACCATCAGTGCAAGTAAGACAATAATTGCAGCAGCGGTACGTCCTTCGAAGAAGTTACGTAATTCATTGCCCTGCCATAAGAAAATTTGTACCGGTAAAGCAGTCGATTGATCTAATGGTGTAGCCGGAACACTCGCCACAAAAGCACTCATACCAATCAGGAGTAATGGCGCTGTTTCACCTAATGCCTGAGCAACCCCAATAATGGCACCCGTTAAAATTCCGGGAATCGCAAGCGGTAGAACATGGTGAAATACAGTTTGCACACGGGAAGCTCCCAAGCCCAATGCCGCCTGACGAATGGATGGTGGTACAGCTTTAAGCGATGCACGTGTGGTAATAATCACGGTTGGGAGAGTCATTAAACTAAGTACCAGACCACCGACCAAAGGTGCAGAAATCGGCAAATGCATCCAGCCAATAAAAATGGCAGCACCAAGCAAACCAAAGACAATCGATGGTACTGCTGCAAGGTTATTGATATTCACTTCCACGACATCGGTAATGAAGTTTTTAGGGGCAAATTCTTCCAGATAAATAGCAGATGCTACGCCGATTGGAATCGAGATAAAAATTACAATCAGCATCATGAACAGCGAGCCCATGATTGCGCCAGCTAAACCAGATGTTGCTGGAGAGCTACGCGAGTCTGGATTGGTAAAGATATTGGTATTAAAGGTATTTTCAATCACACCTTTGGCTTTTAAATCATCGGCTAACTGGCGAACTTCCGGACTTAATTGCTGCTGATCATCAGGCAATGAACGGTCAATATTTCCTGCTAACCATACATCGACATTGGCATCGGCCAAAATATTTAAGTCTTTCTTCTGACCAATCAAGGCTGGATCTGCAAGCACCAAATCACGCAAACGGTAGGCTTCTGAACTGGTATACAGGCTTCCAAGATCATCGCGTTTAGACGCAATACTTGGATCTTTGGCAATTAATCCATTGACGATTAAAGCATCCCAGTCGACCATTCCCATTTCAGTTTGCCAGGCAATATAGCGCTCCTGAAAATGCGCAGGAGATTCGCCCTCTTTTTGGGTGGGTTTTGCGCCCGCATTAATGATATTCGGATCAAAATAGACCGGAACAGTCATGCTGCTTTGCCAAAATGCGGGTAAGCCTTTTGCCAGAATACTTCCGAATAGCAGTACCACAAAGAACAGACCGGTGATAACGGCAGAGAAGCCAAACACCCGAAACATTTTTTCTTTGCGATGACGCTTGGCTAAAGTATTACTAATTCTTTGTTTACGTTTTTCGCGTAATTCAGCGGCAATGCGGGGATCACTTGCCTGATCCATGGAAGGTGTATTAGAAGTACTCATTCGTATTGCTCGCGATATTTACGCACAATAAACAGTGCAACAATGTTCAGACCTAAAGTAATCACAAATAAGGTTAATCCCAAAGCAAATGCTACCAATGCTTGTGGACTGGCAAAGTCAGTATCACCTGTAAGTTGATTGACAATAGTAATGGTCACGGTGGAAATCGCTTCGAGTGGATTGGCATGCAGTAATGGACTATTCCCTGCGGCTAGAACCACAATCATGGTCTCACCAATCGCACGAGATGCCGCAAGTAAAAATGCGCCAATAATACCCGGCAAGGCTGCAGGCAACACCACCTGACGAATGGTCTCCGACTTGGTTGCACCGAGTCCTAAAGAGCCATCACGTAACGATCGAGGCACCTGAGTAATAATGTCATCTGAGAGTGAAGATACAAACGGGATAATCATAATCCCCATCACGAAACCTGCAGTTAAGGCACTGGTGGCATTGATTTCCAGCCCCACGCTTGCTCCAAGCATTTTAAAGAATGGGCCAATAATCATCAGTGCAAACACACCGTACACAATGGTCGGAATACCGGCTAAAACTTCAATCGCGGGTTTTGCCCAAGAGCGAAAGCCTGATGATGCGTATTCAGCTAAATAAATTGCAATCATCAAACCGACTGGTACTGCCACTAATAAAGCAATACCACTAACCATCAGCGTGCCCCAAAGCAGCGGCAACAAGCCATAACTACCTTCCGCATTTCCTGATGTACTAAAACCGGGGTTCCATTCAGTTCCAAAGAAGAAATCGAGTGGACTGACGAAGTGAAAGAAGCGCATGGCTTCACTAAACATCGACATCACAATACCGATGGTGGTTAAAATAGCCACACCAGAACATAAGGCTAAAGCGATATTAATGGTTTTTTCGACCTGATTACGTGCACGAAATTGTTGGGCTACACGTTTTTTTGCCAAAACCAGCCCTGCTAGTGCGGCACAGATTACCACTGCCAATTTGGCAAAAGAGCTTATCGTTTCAATTCTTGATAACTGTTGTGCTGCTGCGATTTCATAGGCGGCCGCTTGATCACTCACGCCAAAACCAGAGGCAATCGCTTGAACACGGTCAATTACAACTTCCATGCCAGATCGATCTAATGTTGCTGCAATATTTGCAGGGACATTATCTAAAATCACATGTCGCAAAATACTCGGTTCGACAATATTCCAAACCAGTAAAATTAAAAAAGCAGGGATACCACACCATAAAGCCACCAACGCACCATAATATCCAGGACGAGAGTGCAGCTTCGCTGAGTTATTTCCCTTACCTGCTAGGCTACGGCTTTTAGATAACCCGATTTGATAGGCTACGGCAATCAATGCCAATAACACACCTATAAGTAGCAGATTCATGTATTCTCCGGCATTTTTTCAATTTTCATGCTTTGAAAAACCTTGTCTTTGCAAAAAAGCTGATGCTAAAAATTATCTAGCATCAGCTCGTTCATCCTAATTACTTAACCGCTTTACCAGCTTTCAAAGCTGCAAGAGTGTTTGCGCGTTCTTTATCAGACATAGAAATCAGACCAGCTTTTTCCAGCTTGGAACCTTTACCTGAAACTTTCTTACTTAAGAAGTATTCAGAATATTGTTGTAAACCTTTGATTGATTTAAGGTGCTCACCTTTCACGTAGAAGTACAATGGACGTGATACTGGATAAGAACCATTCAGAATCGTTTTTTCTGAGGGAGCCACATTGTTCACTGTCGCTACACGTAATTTGTCACGGTTTTGATCATAGAAACCTAGACCAAATACACCTACGGCACTTGGCGAAGTTTTTAAACGTGCCAGTGTTTCAGTATAGTCACCTGCGATTTCAATCACTTTGCCATCTTTACGGAAAGTAGAACATGCTTTCTTCTGTGCATCTTTATCTAAATTTTTGAAATATGCGTAAGATTCACAACCTGCTTCAACCATTTTTTCCTGGAACACTTCACGTGTACCGTGGTTAGATGCTGGAATGACCAATGTAATCGGTTCATTTGGAAGTGATTTGTCAATTTGATTCCAACGTGTATACGGATTTGCAACCAGTTTACCATTTGAAGGTAATTCTGCTGCAAGCGCTGCAAATACATGTTGTGGGCGTAATTTAAAAGAGGCTTTCTTTGAATTAGACGCAAATACAATCCCGTCATAACCGACTTTAACTTCAATCACTTGATTCACGCCAGCACTTTTACATGCTGCTAATTCAGAATCTTTAATTTTACGAGAAGCATTGGCGATGTCGATGGTGTTGTCACCCACGCCTTGACAGAATTGCTTCAAACCGCCAGATGTACCACCTGAACCGACAACCGGTGTTTTGAATTGCGGAAAAGTGTTACCAAATTCTTCTGCTACAATACTTGCGTAAGGTAGAACAGTTGAAGAACCAGCGATTTGGATGGTGTCACGAGCTGCATTTGCTGTTGTTGCTACAGCTGCCCCTGAAACTGCTAAAGCAAGTGCGATGTAATTTAAGCGCATTCTTTTCTCTCTTCATTAGATGCAATTTTGAAGTACGCTACTTTTTTATAAAGTTTTGTACTTTTTCGATAACTGCATTGTGATTTTATAATATGACAAAGAAGTTACAGCTATGTGACGTTTTAATGATAATTGAAATAGCAGTTTTTTTATAATTATAAATTTATATAAATCAGTAATTAACATTACATTTAATCTGATTAATTTATTATTCCCACCTCACTATAATTGTAATAATTCATTTACCATCATTAAAACGCATTGCTTGTTATTTAATCATTTGCTTTGTGCGTCTCATCATTTTTATCAATTTGCTTCATATCTATTTTATTTTTTGAACTTACAAATAGTCTCTGATTAAATTTTTACTGCCAAAGAAGAAGTCTAAGAAAACCTCTTTGAATAACACCAGAACCTTAGTCGATTGCTGCTGCATAGATCCTGCCTAAATCAAACCATGACGACTTTTTTAACTCCCTCATCTTAACATTGTATCCCTGTTCTATTTTTTGTAATCCCAAATCCAGTTAATTGAAATCTCCGAGAACATTACTTTGTCATATATTCAAAAATAAATTTTGCCCCAACTTGCCGTAATTATGACAAAGACTTACCGCTTGAAAATGCATATGACTTTAACTTAAAAATTTTTGAGGAAAATCCACCTATCGCTGAAACTCAGAAACCTGAAATTTACTGCTTGATTCATCAATAAAAGCATATTCCCCTGTGGATTGTAGTTCGCGTATATATCTGAAAATTGTGAGAACGATGGGTTTTAGCACGCTATTTTTAGCTTAAAAAAATAGGCTATATAGTCAATGAGGCCAGATCTGACCTCATTAACTTGAACTAAATATTTTAATTTCGCCTCATGCCTAGTGGGAAATTTCTGCAAAATCAGTTTGACCCTTTTGAAGTGGCATTTGATACTTAATTAAGAAAACACAGCATAATGCGATAATTAAAGGAACACCCAATGCATAAAAATAACCTGTCACGCCATAGCTGGTTAAAACAATCCCGCCAATGGCTGAACCAATAATTGCTCCCATCCGGCCCATACCAATGGCCCACCCTGTCGCTGTCGCTCGAACTTCGGTTGGATATGCGGCAACCACCAAATAATTCAATGCAAGTTGCTGGCCTCCAATACCAAATCCAGCCAAGGCAATCAGTGCAAAAATATAGCCCCATTGCTGCGTTTCGATGAGTAATCCTAGCCCTATGACCACAGCCATTCCTGTGACCAGCATAAAAGTTAATATTTTGGCTGTATTTAATTTAGGTAACCAATACGCCAAAGGAATAGCAAAAATAATAAAGGCTGCATTTACTGTAACGGAAGCATAAGGCGCTTGTTCAGGTGCCAAGCCTGCCTGTTTTAAAATAGTAGGTAACCATGATAACAACATGAACCAAGCGATCCAGTTAAAGAAATAGGTTCCCCATACGCCAGCTGTGGTACGCGCTAATCCATTCTGAAACAGGACACTTAACTTTGCTTGGTTTTGATCTGCCAGACTGGCTGTGATCAGGTCTGCCTGTGTGAATGAGACAGCTTTAGGAGAAATTTTATTCAGAATTTTTTGTATAGTAGCAACATTAGAGACACTGTTTTTTTGTGCCATATATTCTAAAGATTCAGGTAAAACAAAATACAACACAATCAGTAAAACAAGGGGCAAAGCTCCCCCAATAATATAAATTCCCTGCCACCCTACCACCGGTAACATTTTCGCCGCCAGTAGCCCGCCAAACATTGCTCCTGCAGGTAAAGCCAATAAAACGCCTGTAGTTACTGTGCCTTTAAAGCGTTGCGGTGAATATTCTGCAGCGAGTGCCAACAATACAGGTGTTGCGCCTCCCATGCCTAAACCGGCAATTACTCTCAATATAAATATTTGTTCAACATTGCTTACAAAAGCCGTGAGAAGCGTAGCACTAGAAAAAATGGCTGTGCAAAACAGTAAGGTTTTTCTGCGCCCTAATTTATCGCCCAACAGCCCTAATAACATAGCGCCGACTGTCATTCCAACAATTCCGGCAGTCAGAATGGGGGCTAATGCGCCCGGTTGTAAATTAAAATGCTCTAACAAGGCTGGTGCTGTAAATGCGATCGCCTGCGTATCAAAACCATCAAATAAAGCAATAGTGAAACAGAGTAAAATGACCATCCATTGATAAGGCGATATTTTCTGATCGATCACCTCTTTTATTAACGACTTTCCTTGTTCAACCTTCTCCATGTGATACTTCCTTTTTCTCTTATCTTTCCTACTTTAGAAACTGCAGATAAGAAGATCAAGGACTAAAAAGGTATGTATTTATGCACTAAACGCATATCTTCTCTACTATTTTCAAGTATAAAAAAGGAGATCTATTGATCTCCCTTTTTTTGAAAAAACTCATTAATCAAGCGCAGTCACATATGTACCATCAGCGATTGAACCTTTAATACGATCAGCTTCAGCCAATACCAGATCAAGTAAGTTTTTCACGTTATCTAAAGTCGCAACTGGACTTAAAGTGGTCATCTTCAATGACTGAACATCACCTACTTTAGTCACACCAATATTCGCTTCACCACGTGCAAACAATTCATCTGCAACGTTCTGGTTCAATGTATCCAGTAATTCTGCCGGATAGCCTGCCGGAATCACACGGAACAATACAGACGCAAACTGCGGATCAACCAGCATCTCTAAACCGTTCGTGGCATTGATGTAGTCAGCCACTTCACGGGTCAACTTCACGCCATGGTCAATCATCGAACCATAAAGCTCTTCACCGAGTGCCTCAACCGTCATCCACAATTTCAACGCATCAAAACGACGCGTGGTTTGGAGTGACTTAGACACCAAGTTCGGCACCCCGTGTTCTTCATCATAAGCCGAGTTTAAGTACTCTGCTTCATAATGCATGAAACGGTAGTTGGCTTCATCTTTCAACAAGAACGCGCCGCACGAAATGGTTTGGAAATAGTGCTTGTGGAAATCGAGCGTAATCGAATCAGATAACTCGATTCCATCCAGCATCGAACGATAGTCATTCGATAAAATCAGCGCACCACCCCATGCTGCGTCGATATGCATCCACGCGCCATATTTGTTGGTGATTTCACGGATTTCTTTTAATGGATCAATCGCACCGGCATCGGTGGTACCCGCGGTCGCAACCACACAAGCCACGATTTTGCCTTCCGCTTGCAGACGAGCCATTGTCGCTTCAAGAGCAGCAACGTCCATCTGTGCATTGTCCTTTACCGGGACAGTGACTACAGACTGAAAGCCCATGCCCATCATCGCCATGTTCTTTTGCACAGAGAAATGTGCATTTTCAGAACAGATCACTTTGACATTACGCATTGCATCGCCTGGAATACCATCGCGCTGAACAGACCAAGGATTACCGTTTTCGTCTTTCCAGTTTTTCGAGATGCAGGCATCACGTGCAAGTAGCACACCCATCAAGTTCGATTGCGTACCGCCAGAGGTGAATACACCTGCCTGACCTGTACCATAACCAACTTTTTGACGCAGCCAGTCAATCAACTGAACTTCCATCAATGAACCGGCTGGGCTTTGATCCCATGAGTCCATTGACTGGTTGGTTGCATTAATTAAAACTTCAGCAATTTGGCTCACCACCATGGTTGGGCAGTGCAAATGTGCCAAAGAATGTGGGTGATGTACTTTCAAGCTTTTGTTTAAAAAAAGCTCAACCATACGCTCAAGCGATTTATGTACGCCCAAGCCTTGTTTAGTGGCATTAAAAGAAATCGCACTGCGTAAATCTTTAATGCTCCCACCAGTGTACATTTTGTCGTTATGCAACCATGCTGCTACAGCTTTTGTAGCCTCACCCATTGCGGACTCATAGTCAGCAATAGATTGAGCATCATTGCAAAGTAACGCTTTACGGTGTTCTGCAAAATCTACCATGTATTATGCGCCTCGAGTTGCAACAAGAGCTTCAGCAATTGCTTTCTTAAAGCGAGCAACAGCTTCAACACATTCATCATGTGTGATAATCAATGGGCAAAGTAAACGAATCACTGTACCGTTACGACCGCCTTTTTCAAGCAACAATCTGTTGTCGAAACATGCGGTTTGAATTGCAGCAGCCAATTGCGAATCACCTGGCAATGAACCCATGTGATCTGCCTTTTGGCGTTCATCCACGATTTCAACACCAATCATCAAACCACGGCCACGTACGTTACCGATACATGGGAATTCTACCGCTAATTTTTTAAATTCAGCCTGTAAGAAATCACCACGTTCTTGGGCATTTTGCGCAAGATTTTGCTCTTTAATGGTGTTGATGGTTGCAAGACCCGTACCCATTGCCAATTGGTTACCACGGAACGTACCGGTATGACCAGCAGGCTGCCAAGCATCAAACTTACGTTTAATACCCAGTACTGCAAGCGGTAAACTACCGCCAACGGCTTTAGACATCACAATCACATCAGGTTCAATCCCTGCATGTTCAAAGGCAAACATTTTGCCAGAACGGGCAAAACCGGCTTGAACTTCATCAAGAATTAAAACGATATTGTGCTTTTCAGTCACTTCACGGATTTTCTTTAACCATTTGGTTGGTGCTGTAACCACACCGCCTTCACCTTGAATCGCTTCAAGAATGACTGCTGCAGGTTTGGTTACACCACTTTCTACATCTTCAATAAAGTTTTCGAAGTAGTAAGTTAAGGCATCTACACCTGCTTCACCGCCAATACCCAATGGGCAACGGTATTCATGCGGATATGGCATAAACTGTACGCCAGGCATTAAGCCATTTACCGAATTCTTCGCAGATAAGTTACCTGTCATGGCCAAAGCACCATGCGTCATTCCGTGATAGCCGCCTGAGAAGCTGATCACTGAACTACGACCTGTATAGGTTTTTGCTAATTTAATTGCTGCTTCTGTGCCATCTGCACCAGACGGGCCACAGAACTGTAAACAATACTCAGCCTTACCACCTGGTAATTGCTCAAGTAAAGCTTCAGTAAAAGCATCTTTTAAGGGTGTTGTTAAATCCAAAGTATGCAATGGGAGGCCACTTGCAAGTGTATCTTGGATACTTTGAATGACCGCAGGATGGTTATGGCCCAAAGCCAATGTTCCTGCCCCAGCTAAACAATCGAGGTACTCTGTACCTTCAACATCAGTAACCCAACATCCTAAAGCTTTTGCTATCGCTAACGGTAATTTACGAGGATAGCTACGAACATTGGATTCCATCTGGCTTTGGCGAGTCAAATAGTATTCGTTAGTAGAATTAGGGGCAGGATTTACAGAAGAAACGCTCATATCGAATTACCATCTCTGATATGGGTTGATAGAAATAAGTCGGGTGACTTGCGGTCCTTTGACTCGGTGCTTTATAGAATCTAGCTAGACTTGAATTTGTTTGTCATAACTAAAGGGCGGATGATACCGACTTTTTCTGAAAAATAAACAACTTTCGGTACTTTATCTGCCCTAATTCATCGAAAAAAATATCAAGCTAATCTATAGGTTGTATTATCATCTTACATTGTGACAGAGGAAAGAAAACCTTATTTTCTTATGCTTTTATGAATAAAGTCGTGTAATAAAGTAAAACTTCTTGCAAATTAATTTATAAGTGTATAATTTTTCTTTAATTTTATGATTAAAAATAAATAGTTTTTTATCAGCTTATTTTTACAATCCCACCACAAACTCTACTAAAATTCACCATAAACACCCTTTAATATCACTTCTATAAATTTAAATTTTACTTACAAAAACAGGCAAAAAAAATGCGTTATTTAACTCTCTCTACTGTGGTTTTAGCTTCTGCTCTCAGTACATCTGCATTTGCTCAACAAAATGATCAACTTAATTACAACGTCATCAATGTACAGTCAGAAGCAGCACGCAAAGTATCGAATGATGAAATGCATGCGGTTTTATACATTGAGAAAAGCAACAAACAACCCGCCGAACTTGCATCACAAATCACGCAACTAATGAATCAAGCTATGGCTTTAGCGAAGAAATATCCGCAAGTCAAAGTAGAAACAGGCTCTCAAACCACTTATCCAATTTATGATAACGAGAATCGCAAACTAAAAGAATGGCGCGGTCGTGCAGAAATTCAGATTGAAAGTACTGACTTTAAAGCAGCCAGCCAATTGATTGGTGAGCTTCAACAAAACTTCCAGACGCAATCGATTAATTTTAGCGTTTCAGATGCACAACGTAAAAAAGTTGAAAATGAGTTGATGGTTGAAGCGTCGAAAAACTTTCAGCAGCGTGCACAAATGCTGAGCCAGGCATGGAATAAATCGGGTTATAACTTGGTTAATCTCAACTTGAATACCAGCAATCAATATCCACAACCGGTCATGATGCGTGCCAGTATGGCGAAATTTTCAGGTGCTGAAGCTGCTGATGCTCAAGACGTAGCAGCAGGTGAATCTAAAATTACCGTGAACGCCAATGGTACGATTCAATTTAAATAAGATTTTAAGCAAAAAATAAAAAAACCGTACATTTGTACGGTTTTTTATAAGGAGCGATCGTATTCGAGTTTTAGATCTTTCCCCGTTCGCCATCGCAAAGATAGTTTAGAAGATTACAAATCAAGATCCGATCTTTTCGCGATCACATTGAAAACTAAATATATAATGCAAGCTTTGAATTTTTTCAGAATAATTAATCATTTCACTCAAAATTAAAAGATTAAAATTACTGACCCAAAAAAAGCTCACTTTTTAAGTAAGCTTTTTCTAAAGTGAATAAATAGGTAGTTAAATAGCTAAAATTAAAAAATAAAACTTTATATTTCAAAAAATTATAAAACTAATAAATCGCCATATGATTGCGATCTACTTTAACAAACATTCAAAAACATTAAGTCAAAAATTAATCATAAGTTATTATTTTAAATATATTTTATTGAAATATGCAGTGTTAACAATTACCATCAATAACAATCCAAAACCAACTATCAAGTAGTTAAATTGGTAGTTAAATATTTTTTTACTTCTTTATACTGATAAATATGCTCACCGTAAAGCAAATTGAAGCTATTCAGCCTCTTGCCCTTATCTGCAAACATCGACAGACTTTTTGATAGAAAGCTTATTTCTATTAACCCTGAAACCTTATTAATTGAAACCGGTAATGATTCTGAAGTTCAAGAAATTATGTCTCCTTATATTGAGAACAAATTAGAATTCCCTTTTGCTGAAAAAAATCCTGATATGTTAAGTAAAACCATTAACTACTTAAGATATCATTATTCTAAATTTTGCGAATTAAAGGAAAATGATGTTAAAGAAAGCGGAAACACTACAGCAGACCCTAATTGATTCCGGCTTTAGTTGGAGTACACATAAGAATGCTTTTGCTAAACATCAAGAGGAAATCAACGAACTAAAAGAAGCCATCGATCATGACGAAAGCCACGATCGTCTTCTTGAAGAATATGGAGACTGTCTATTTTCATTAATCAATATTGGTTGCAGATTAAATCTCGATAGCAATGTGGCTTTAGATATTGCCATTCAAAAATATGAAAAACGAACTAGTTACCTTTATAGTAAAGCATCTAAATTAGGTGTCGATTTTTCGAGCGTACATCTAGAGACACTATTAGTTTGGTGGAAAGAAGCTAAGGATAATGTTTAGATTCAACATTCCACTAACTGAGTTAAGTTCGATTTAGTTTTCGCAATTTTACTGTCAGTAGTTGAAAAATATTATTTGGCTGTAAACCTTGTAACTAAAGGTTTACAGCCAAATAATTAAACTTCATCTGCCTAATAACTTATATACATTATTAATAGAGTATATACAGGATGAAAACTTAACATTTACTTAACCCTAATTTAACCTATTTAAGGTCAAAACTTAACATCTTTCTTTTTAGCATTCTGACTAAAAACTTAACTAAAAATAAATTTGCTCAAAGTATTTAGCATGTATTTTCGGAGCGAAGTCTTAGAAGTTAAATGAAACACTCTATGGATACCATTCATAAAAATTAACCATCAGACAACATTCTTATACTTCACAAAAAACGGGCAAATTTTCCGTTACATTAATCATCAAAATTAGCCCATACATCATGGATCATATGTTGATTATCAACTTCGAATAATAGACAAACCAACAACCGGTACTTATCAATTTTTAAAGCCTCTTCAATATAGAGTCAAAACATGAGCTAAATCAGGAATTTTTATATAGACTCGATTAATAGCTACATCATTTTCTTCAATTTTTCCAACAAACTCATCGTGATCGTAAAGGTGAATCACATATCCTAAGAATTCCGCATTATTCGGAAGCTCTAGCCCGTGTTTAGTATAGTTCTACAGGTCTACTTTATAAAATCTTAAAATAAATCTAACTCAGTTTACATTACAAGATCGCCGATGATAGACTTCAAACGATTTAAGGTGACTTTTAAATTATATTTGAATATCAATACAATGAATACAGAAGTACAGGCGCTTATCGATGGCGCAGCCATTTCCAAGCAGGTCGTCATGCAAAAGTACATCTAAGGAACGACTGAGATGAGCGATTTCCAAAAGCAATATACACTCTGGGATGAATTCCTGTCTGTCTGGCCTGCCTCTCGGTTATCCATAATGACGCTGGATGACTATAGTCAAGCAGGATCAAAGGAAAGTTTCACCTACTGGATCGAGTCACACCTTGACGAATTGGGCAGTATCTGGGGTGGTTCATCGTTTAAATTTGGTGTCTTTTCGCGCAAGGACACTGAAGATAAAAAATCTGACAACAAACTTTCCTATTCCGATACCCATGGCTGGTATTCATCGCTGGGTACTACTGCAGAAGTCGCCTTCAAGCAGGTACGCGGTTTCGTGGCACAGGTTGCAAATTGGGCAGCCGAAGGTAATTTGGATGCCATTGAATCATTCGAATATTTGGGTGAGGCCTTCAAATGGAAAATTGCTTTCCACTATCAGAATCGCCAGTCTCCAATGATTGTCGACATCTTCAAGCGTGCACCGCTAGCAATGTTCGTTGGCGAAACCATAAGCCAAAACATGGCCGCGCTACAGAAGGCAACAATAACCAGACGTCCGGTCGACCTTGGTATTCTGGAGTTCGGCCAACAGGTATGGGAAGCGTGGAGCCAGAAGAATCTAGTGATATGGAAACTCTCTCATGGTAACCCACCCAATTTCACCGATACGGAGCGTCGACAGTATCTGGTCGATCAATTAGCGGTAATGCACAGGAACACAGGCAAAGAGCAAGGCAAAAAGTTCGCAGAGGCACCGGTAGGCACCTTGTTCTTCCTGTGCCATGGTAACAGCCCGCAGCGTATTGCTCAGTTCACATCGCCTGTCATACGTTGTGATAAAGGTGATGGTTGGTTGCAACGTAGTTATCGCATCCTTAAACCTGCCCAGCGTACTGACCGCTACACTGCCAACTCCAAAAACTGGTCGCCACAAGGCAATTCGACCTTCTGGCAAGTAGCCGCGCATGACCTACCTGAATTCGAGTCCACCTTGCTCACGCCGTTTTTCAGCACGGACTTGGCAGAACTCGCTGCGCTAGCCGGCGAGCCAATTGAAGATGCTAGCATGAGCGATGGAGCTACACTAGCAACCTTTCCTACCAATGCTATAGGCAAAAAAATGCGCACAATCACTTGCTTCAACCGCATCTACTACGGCCCACCCGGAACAGGTAAAACCTATACACTGATGCAACTACTCAAGCGTGATTACGAGCAGCAGGCTGCATCCGTTACCACTCAAGAGTTGCGCACTCAGATCGTTACAGAGAAAGTTGCTGTGTTGAAGTGGTGGGAACGCGTAGCAGCTGCGCTGTACGATATGGGTGGCAAGGCGAAGGTGGCTGAGATTTCTCAGCATCATTTTATTCAGGCTTTCATAGCCAATGGATCAAATAATACAGTGCAGCAAACAGTGTGGCGCACCCTCCAAGACCACACCGTAGATGAATCCACCACCGTGAAAGTGAAAACACGCCGAGGCCCTGCCGTATTTGACAAGACAGCTGACTCGGTTTGGCAGTTCGCCGGTGATTGGCTGGATGCTTGTGCCGACTTGATCACGCTGGTCGACCAGCTCAAAGTAAACCAAGTCGAGCAGCTCAAAACAGGTCACCAGGATACTACCATGGTGCAGCGCTACAGCTTCGTAACATTCCATCAATCCTACGGCTACGAAGAATTTGTTGAAGGATTGCGCCCAGTTTTGAATGGCGATGATGAAACCAGCGAAGTGAAATACGAAATTCGCTCCGGAACTTTCAAGGAACTTTGCAATAAAGCCCGTCAAGTTCCTGACCAACGCTTCGCTATGGTGATCGACGAAATCAATCGAGGTAACATCAGCAAAATTTTTGGTGAACTGATCACTCTAATTGAACCAGACAAGCGCGATCCCCTCAATGGCAGTAAGCCCCCTATTGAACTGACACTAGCCTATTCGGGTGAAAAGTTTTCAGTCCCTGCAAACGTAGACATTATCGGCACAATGAATACGGCGGATCGATCACTTGCTCTATTAGACACGGCCTTGCGCCGACGATTCGACTTCGTACCACTACTGCCTGACACCCGCGCTGTGAAAGATACAAATGACCCCCACAGCGCACCGCTAGCTGGATTGATAGTTACCACTGCAATCGGCACGATTGATGTGCGCAGGATGCTAGAACGCATCAATGAACGTATAGAAGCTCTGTACGACCGCGATCACTGCATCGGCCATGCCTATCTTACGGTACTGACGGATGTGAATGATGGACAGGCTCGCTTTAAAAAATTGGCTGACATCTTCCGCAATCGTATCGTACCCTTACTTGAAGAATACTTTTTTGAGGATTGGCACAAGATTCGACTAGTATTGGGCGACAATCAAAAGTCTGAGACGGCTCAATTCATTACTGAGAGTGATGCACATGAACAGGATTTGAATGATTTGTTTGGCAATAACCATGGTCTTGATAGCTATGACACTAAGCGCCGCTATCAATCTCAGTATTCAGCATTTGCCAACCCTGCCGCATATCTTGGCATCTACCAGCCTTATGCTTGAGGAGCGAAGAAATGCCAGGCACCACGATCTACGAATTCGATGCTTTGGTAGCTGCCACACCTGGGGTATCTGATACTGTAGGCCTGCATTCGGTGCCACCGCAAGTGTTTGTCTGGCTGGAATCCCAAGCACTGCAGATGACAGAAGTGGGCAAAACTGCGTGGCTAAGACTATCTCAGCGACGAGGTCGGCGAGCTGTACAGGTTACCAGCTTTGTGGGCGTGATTCGGGCACCAAATGGATATCAGATCGAAATACTTCCCAAAGTTGCTAAAGCCATCGGTGGTGGGGATGTTGAGGCTCGTGCCCTGCTAATCGAAATGCTTCGTTGCTTGGGTGGTTTTCGTCATATCAAGACCGAAAGCGCAAAGCTAGTGGCTACTCGCATGCCGTTGCTCGAGGTGTTCATTGGTGAGTTCCTGCATGCGGTTGAGCACGTAGTCAAACGCGGCCTACGTAGTGATTATACCCTGCAACAGGATAACCTATTCGCCTTACGTGGTAAGTTACAGATAGCTACGCACCTGCAACGCAACATATGTCGCCGTGATCGCTTCTTTTCGGAATTTGATGAATTTTCGCCTGATCGACCTGAAAATCGCCTGTTGCACACAGCATTGCTACGTGTACTCGTCTGGACAAACTCGCAACCACATCAGCAACTGGCACGTGAGCTATGCTTTGTGTTTGCCGAGGTACCCGCATCGAAACATCCCTGTGCGGACTTCCAGCGGATACGCTTGGATCGCGGCATGGCGCATTATGCCGGAGCTCTTGCGTGGGCACAGTTAATTCTAGAAGATGAATCGCCACTCACTGGCGTAGGTAGTCATAGTGCGCCATCCCTACTATTCCCTATGGAAGCAGTATTCGAAGCCTTCGTTGCCCAACACCTTGCCACGCAACTTAAGCAGGAATTCACAATTCGCACACAGGCTCGAAGCCTGTCTCTGGTCAGACATCTTGAGAAAGATTGGTTCCGTCTCATACCTGATCTGCTAGTGCAGAAATCGAAAGTGAATCTCTTAGTATTAGATACTAAATGGAAGCTGATTGACAGGCAACAGACCAAAGGTTCAGAGAAATATGGGTTGAGTCAAGGGGACTTCTATCAGCTTCACGCCTATGGACAGAACTATCTCGACGGCAACGGTAATGTAGTATTGATCTACCCGAAAACTGATACATTCAATAAACCCCTACCTGTATTTGAATTCCCGAAATCACCCCAACTACGGCTGTGGGTACTGCCTTTCTGCCTAAAATATAAGCAGTTGCTATTGCCTCTTTGCGGCAGTCTAGATACGGTATTTATAAATACGCTGTCATGAATTGACTGACCAAGAGCACTATTTTAAATAATGCTAAGAGCAAAAAGCTCACAATATAAATGAGCTTTTTAGAAGTAGTTAAATAGGTAGTTAATAAATCACAATATTAATAAATATTCACAAAATTCAATAACTTAATCAATTAATAAATCGCCATATGATTGCGGTGAATCATTTCCAATGAACGTGCTTCACCTAAAACCTGATACACTTTATCCGAAGATAAACCTTTCACAATTTCAGCTGAACGCGAACTAAAATTGACACGACCAACAGCAATACGACCACCCTGTGAATCGACACATTCAACCACGTCACCACGGTCAAAATGCCCTTCCACAGCTTTTACACCAACAGGCAACAAGCTACGGTGGTTTTCTTTAATCGCTTTCACCGCACCATCATCCAAGACTAAACGCCCTGCTGTTTGCAAATGTGCAGCCAACCATTGCTGATGTGCAGTAATACGGTCATTATCGGTAATAAACAAGGTTCCGAGCAATTCACCAGACATCAAGCGGGCTAGTACATTGTCACTTTCGCCACTGGCGATGAGTGTTGGACAACCTGATTTTGCAGCTAGGCGTGCAGCACGAACTTTGGTCAACATACCACCACGACCAAATTTTCCACCACCACCGGCCATATCAAACAGGCTTTCATCCAGAGCACGAACCGTATGGAACAGTTTTGCATTTGGATTAGAACGCGGGTCAGAATCAAACATACCCTGCTGATCGGTCAAGATAATCAACAAATCTGCATGAACCTGACCTGCGACCATAGCGGCCAAAGTATCGTTGTCACCAAAGCGGATTTCGTCAGTCGATACCGTATCATTTTCATTAATGACCGGAACCACATGCCAATCAATCAAATGCTGCAAAGCATCGCAAGAGTTTAAATAACGACGACGGTCTGCCAGATCATCATGCGTCAGTAAAACTTGAGCCGTTTGAATGGAATGCTTTTCCAATACACTCGACCAAGTTTGAATCAGACCCATTTGACCAATAGCAGCACACGCCTGAAGACTCGGTAAATCAGTGGGTCGATTCGACAATTTCATCCGAACCATACCTTCAGCCACAGCACCTGATGACACGAGTATGATCTCGTGTCCTGCCTTGTATAGATCTGCAGTTTGTTTCGCCCAATGCGAAATTGCATCCAAATCTAGACCTTGCCCATTTGCTGTGAGTAAAGATGATCCGATTTTAACAACGATTCGTTTACAACCCTTGAGCTGACGTTGCCCATCTACCACTTCTATCATCTTGTCCTCAGTTACTCTACTAAGAGCTTAACGTACGTAAAACACTTCTACATCGTTATCGTCGTCTGCTTCATCGTCCTCATCGTCTTCTTCAGCCAACAGACCAGCAAGACGTTGTTGACGACGCATTTCACGATAAGCTTCTTTCGCTGCAATGGTCTGTTCACGTGTTTCAGCTTCAAGCTGATCACGGAATGCTTTCATTTCTGCTGCGTATTCAGGATCTTCAACTTCGCGTTCACGTTGTTGTTCAATTTGATCCATCAGGTAATAAACAACTTCTTTCGTTCCTTCAGACATCAAGCCAGAAGTTTGGAATACCGGGCCTTCCCACTGCATTTCTTCCAGAAGATGGTTACACCATTCTTCTTTGGTATCTGGGTCAAGCTGGTCAACTTTATTCAGCACTAACACCACTGGCAATTTAGCCAAAGTTGGAGAGAAGTTCTTCAACTCTTGTAAAATTGCATTGGCATTATGAACAGGATCTGAACCGTCAATTGGTTGAACATCTACAATGTGCAACAAAATACGGGTACGTGCCAAATGTTTAAGGAAACGAATACCCAGTCCTGCACCTTCCGACGCACCTTCGATTAACCCGGGAATATCGGCCATTACGAATGAACGATGGCTATCTGCATCTACCACACCCAGGTTTGGAACCATGGTGGTAAATGGATAATCTGCAACTTTTGGTTTTGCTGCTGATACTGCACGAATAAATGTAGATTTACCTGCATTTGGCATACCCAGTAAACCCACATCCGCAAGAACTTTAAGCTCTAAACGAATTTCACGGTATTCACCTTTGGTACCCGTTGTGCATTTACGTGGCGAGCGATTTGTAGATGATTTAAAGTGAGTATTACCCAAACCACCGTCACCGCCTGCTGCCACCAATACACGTTGACCATCAGTGACCAAGTCGCCGATGATATCGCCTGATTCTGTATCAACAATTGTGGTTCCTACTGGAACCTTTAATACGGTGTCTTCACCGCCACGGCCTGCGCAGTTCGCACCACGACCGTTTTTAGCACGTTCTGCACGGAATCGACGTGTATAACGATAATCTACAAGAGTGGTGGTGTCGTTACCGGCTTCAACATAAATGTTACCGCCACGACCACCATCACCACCATCTGGACCACCAAATGGTACAAATTTTTCACGGCGAAAACTGGCTACGCCATTGCCACCGTCGCCAGCCTCTACGGTAATGACTGCTTCATCAACAAAGCGCATATTGCCAATCCTCTAAATACTTTAAAACCGCATATTCTGCCATATTTTATAAAATTTCTCGAATAGAATTATTCAGCATTACATGAATTTTAGTCTTGTTAAGACAGATTTGGCTTGAACGGGGATGATATTGCATAATTTAGTTTAATTATCCAACCAGAAAATTAAAAAGAACCATCCACTTAGCTAAGTAAAACTTATTTTTCAGATAAATTTCACTTACTTTATTTTTTAATTATTAAAATAAACGTCAGTCCAAAATTAACGCTCATGCATTTCAAAAAAATTAATAAAATAATGCAGGGATATTTTCACTTAAATTATTCCTTAAATACATTCTCTCTGCGTCTAAGCTTCCGTTCTTAGATTTTTTAAAACATCAAATTGTAGTTTAAACTTTAAAAAAGTTGAATTTTAAATAAATTTATTCTTGGATGTCTCTCAATAAACAGCCAGTTTCAAATAAAAGCCCCTGTGCTTAAATATTTATAAGCCATTTAAATGACTCACCATTATCATTGAGCAACACCTTGTTTATTTTCTAAAATTTCAGGTAAATTTCGTTCAATCCAACCAATCAGCATTGTCATTTTTTCAGCTGCCTGCGCTCCCAGAAGCGTCAACTGATATTCCACTTTCGGCGGTACAACCGGATAAACCGTACGAATCAAAAAACCATCTTTTTCCAATAATTTTAAGGTTTGCGCCAGCATTTTCTCACTTACCCCTTCTATGCGCTGTTTTAACTCGCTAAAACGATGCACACCGTCACTTAAACAGCGTAAAACCAACACAGACCATTTGGTGGTTAAGTGTTCCAATATTTCACGCGATGGACACTCCTTGGATAAAACCTGTCCAAGCAAATGACTCGTTGCATAGTTACTCATCAACTCTCTCCAGACCGCAATTAACTTACTTTTAGGCATGTACTTATATATAAGTAATGTCAATATAATAAAATATAAACATCAAGTATATAAAATAAACAATGTAGCGCTTTTTAGAATGAAAATTATAATTACCTGTGCTACAGGTCAATGGGCTATTGCTTGGTTATTAAAAATACCGCTACAGACCATATAGTGGCGCTAAACATAGTGATACTGATTCGAAATGCACCTAAGACAACTCCTTTAAAAGCAAAAGCTGAACTAAGTTACTCTGATTATGATGCACCTAAAACGCTCTCTTCGGCATGGTCGCGGATTGATAAACTGCTACATATTTAAGCCAATGCAATAGGTCTCGCACAACAAAGCATCAAGCCTTAATTGAGGCTGCCAACCAGTCAGGGTTTGCTTATACCAGCTTATTCAATAGTAATATCAGCTTTAGATTTATCCTCAGAGACAGAAGCACTGATTGAAGGCAGCGGATTAAAATATATTTTTACGCAAAAACCGGTATAGCCAGAACTATTTAAATGCAATAGCTAATGCTCT
Organism: Acinetobacter sp. SFB; assembly: GCF_001647545.1. Taxonomy (GTDB): domain Bacteria; phylum Pseudomonadota; class Gammaproteobacteria; order Pseudomonadales; family Moraxellaceae; genus Acinetobacter. The sequence continues at coordinate 413,214 of NZ_LSZH01000001.1, read as the reverse complement.
AGAATTCGACACCTTATATGGGGAAGATTTGAGAATTTTGTCCATCTTGACCTCAAAATGATGCAGAAGCCGTAGCAAAAGTTTTAGTCTTGCAAGCTTATGACCATACAACTTATAAGCTTGCAGGCTCTGGCAATTTCACCCTGGCCAATCTTGCAAAGGACATTACTGGAGTTTCAGGCAAAGCTGTCGCTTATCAAAACTTAAATACTGAAGATTACAGTTAAGCATTATTACAAGCTGGATTAGCTGTCGGTTAGTGGATGTCATTGTCGATGCAAATATTCAAACTAAAAAGGTACAATGTTCAGTAAGAGCAAAGATTTAGAAAATATCAAGGGTCACAAAGCACAGCCATTAAAGATCAAGTAAAAGCGACCTTAGCTTAATAAATAAAATCCATGCTTATGCCAATTTGCTTGTCGCTCAGTTCAATTTAGATATTGAAAAGTGAAGTCCATTTACAGTGCAAACTTCTCATTTTATCAGGACAAAAAAAAGAGCCTCAAATGAGGCTCTTTTTTAACTAAATACTAATTATGCATTTGTTTCAGCAGGAACTTTTGGATAGCTTACGCCACACATTTGTTCAGCGATACGCAATACTTGGCAGCTATAGCCTACTTCGTTATCGTACCAAACATATGCTGTTAGGCGAGTACCTGAAGTGATTGTTGCTTGCGCATCAAATACACCTGCAGTACGTGAACCGATAAAGTCAGAAGACACAACTTCGGTCGAATTTGTATAACCGATTTGACCTTGAAGGCTTGAGTTGATTGAGATTTGACGAATGTATTCGTTCACTTCTTCACGATCAACTTCTTTCTCAAGAGTTAAGTTCAGAATAGCAAGTGATACGTTAGGCGTTGGAACACGTACCGAGTTACCAGTCAACTTGCCTTTAAGTGCAGGAAGTGCTTTAGCAACCGCTTTCGCAGCACCAGTTTCAGTAATCACCATGTTCAAAGTCGCAGCACGACCACGGCGATCCGCCTTGTGGTAGTTGTCGATCAAGTTCTGGTCATTGGTGAAAGAGTGAACAGTTTCAACATGCCCATTGAGCACTTTGTATTTGTCATCTAACACTTTTAATACAGGTGTAATTGCATTTGTAGTGCAACTTGCAGCAGAAATGATTTTGTCTTCATCTAAAATGTCAGTATGGTTTACGCCATACACCACATTTTTCATTTCGCCTTTACTTGGTGCAGTCAATACTACACGAGCAACGCCCGGGCATTTCAAGTGTTCAGCAAGACCTTCTGCATCACGCCATTTACCTGTGTTATCAATCACTAGAGCGTTATTAATACCATAAGCAGTGTAATCCACTTCGCTTGGGCTTGAAGCATAGATGACTTTAATGAAGTTACCGTTGGCAATAATTGCTTCATTTTCTTCATCTACAGAAATGGTGCCTGCAAATGGACCGTGAATTGAGTCACGACGAAGTAAAGATGCACGTTTTTCCAAATCACCATCCGATGATTTACGTACAACAATTGCTTTAAGGCTTAAACCGCGACCCAAACCAGATTGACTAATGATCAAACGGGCAAGAATACGACCGATACGACCAAAACCGTAAAGAACAACATCCTTAGGTTCAACAGTTGCAGGATTACCTTCTAAAGATTTAACAGCATCAGCAACAAATGCATCAATGTCGCCGCCTTTTTCTTTAAATTCAACAGCCAGTTTACCTAGATCGATTTCAGCAGAACCAATTTTCTCAACTTTAGCCAATGCTTCTAAGATTGGGAAAGTGTTAACCACAGAAAGTTCAACATCCATCACACGGGTACGACGGTGTGCTTTTAAAATCTGGATAACTGAACGGTTAACTAAAGAACGACCGAATACAGAAGTCACGATATTTTTTTCACGATACAACTGACCAATTAAGGCAATCATATGTTCCGCGATTTCTTCACGGTTTTTCCAGCGACCTTGGTGATCTGCATGTAGGGCGATGATAGTCTCTTTGCTCACAGATACGTCCTCTAATTAATTGTATATCTAGGCATAAATTTCAAAACCCCACAATTGTAAAGGAATTATCGGTAAGTTTGAATCAAAAGCTCATTCTGGCCCGCATATTTTGCTCTATATTCACTATAAATTGACGAAATAGCTGTAATTATTTTTATGATTTTCATACCGAAAGCCATACATCACCGATTTTTTTGTAAAACCCTACATCGGGTTCAAATGTTGCTTTATCAAACAGAATTTAAAAATACAGCGCACTTACTTTAAACGATCGGGATAATTTTCCAGATTTTGCGCTAAAGCCTTTTGCTTTTGCTGTTGTTTGCACAGATGAATTACACCTTCGATCACCAGCAGTAACACTGCAAACCAAATTGGAATATAGGTTAACCATTCTGCCGTTTCTAACCTTTCACCTAATGCAATGGAGGCAAAGGCCAGCAATACCGGTTCTAAATAGCTTAGCAATCCAAATATCACAAAGGGCAAATATCGGCTTGCCAGAATATAACTTCCCAACCCCAAGGCACTTAAAAAACCTAACCCTAAAACCACCCAGATTAAGTAAGGAAATTGACTCATTAAAGCCAAAGAGTCGCTATACACTGTGGCTAAATAAATAGCGATGGGAAGAATTAAAAATAAATCCCACCAAAAACCACCCAAATGGTCAGTTTTAAAAGCACGTCTTAAAAAGAAATAAATCGGATAGGCCACGGCCACATATACCGTTTCCCATGCAATATCACCGATACGCCACAATTCATGTCCTACACCCAGACTGGCAAAAAGAACTGCTGCAATCTGCCATCTGGAGAGTTTTTCTTTATAAAGTACACATCCTATTAGCACCATTATCAAGGGCAATAAAAAATACCCTAAAGAGACTTCCAAACCCCGTCCGTTTATTGGTCCCCATAAGAACAACCAAAGCTGGGTGGTGCATAAAAGTGAACTGATGATCAGCCAGATCAATAAAGTTGGTTGCTTGAAAATTCGTTTAAAAATTTCTGTAATATGTTTTAAATCACCTGTCCACCACATAAATAACGTTAAAAATGGTAGTGTAGCCAACATACGCCAAGCAAAAGTCTGCTCGCTATCAAGCGGTTTCAAGAATTGGGTATAGAAATACAAAACCCCAAAAGTGACCGATGCCAATACTGACAAAGCTACGCCTTTATACATCTTGTATCTCTGGATTTATCTCGCAGGCATTATAAACATTACACTCCAAGAAAACTTTATAATTCACCCTTCAATTTAACCATGCAATAAAAAACCATGCCGAAGCATGGTTTTATTCGTCAATATTTTAGATTATTTCTGGGTTTGTTTAGTATGAATCACATCACTAATGTCATAGCCTATTGATTGGGCATAATCCAGATATTCCTTGACCACTGCTTGATCTGGATGTGCTGAACGAGACAGCACCCACAGATATTTACGGCGTGGCTCACCGACCAATACCGTTTGATAAGCATCGTCAATTTTTAAAATCCAGTAATCACCACGTCCTACCGGCAACCAGCGAACAGATTCCGGTAAGAAACTGACTTTCAACTTGGTATTAAATGGCGCATTTTGAATGAATGCCTCACCGACAGAATGGTTTAATTTTCCATCTTTACTATAACAGCGATTATCTACCCCAACATTGCCATTTTCATTTAAGGTATAAGTAGCAGCTACATCGCGATCACACTTATTTTGAAAGTACATCGGCTTACGCGCAACTTCATACCAAACGCCTAAATATTTATCTAATTCGACTTTCTCAACAGTATGCAAAGGCTTGGTTTGTGCATAAGCCATTGTTGCCATACCCAAGCCAATGAGTACGGCTCCGCCTAACGCAATTTTAGCCAGTTTAAAGCCGGCTTTAGGAAGATCATTCGTTGTCATAAAGCTACCTTTCAAGTCAAAATTTAAGAGTTATAAAGTGAATCTCAATTTAAAAATAACCATTCCAGCTGAGTGATACTGTAGTGTTATGTAATGATTTTGCAGTAAAAAATTAATTTTCTACTTCATTCCTACTTAACTTAGCATCTGTGCTTTTAGGCGGACAATCTCATCACGGAGTCGTGCTGCCTGCTCAAACTGTAATTCTTTCGATGCTTTCAGCATCTCTTTTTCCAGTTTGGACATGTGCTTCGCCAGCAACTTAGGATCGGCCAGAATATGACACTCATCTGCACTTAAAGCACGGGCCTGATCCGAGATATTTGCATCAATCTGATCATCCGTCAGTACTTCACCGGTATCGATATCTTTATTGTTTTGACGCTTAGTACTGCGCGGCGTAATCCCATGTAGCGTATTGAACTCGATTTGTTTAGCACGACGTCGGTCGGTTTCGTCAATCGCTTTTCGCATAGAATCAGTAATACGGTCAGCATATAAAATTGCTTTACCTTTCACATTACGCGCGGCCCGACCAATGGTCTGAATCAGTGAACGCTCTGATCGCAAAAAGCCTTCTTTATCGGCATCCAAAATCGCCACCAAAGATACTTCCGGCATATCCAGACCTTCACGTAACAGGTTAATCCCGACTAGTACATCATGCACACCTGAACGCAAGTCATGAATAATCTTTACCCGTTCTACGGTATCGATATCCGAATGTAAATAAGCGACTTTTATTCCATATTCTTTTAAATACGAAGTTAAATCTTCCGCCATACGCTTGGTTAGCGTCGTAACCAAGACACGTTCATCGATATCCTTACGCAGATTGATTTCTGAAAGCACGTCATCGACTTGGGTCAGTACCGGACGAACTTCAATTTCGGGATCGATCAGACCTGTAGGACGGACGACCTGCTCGGCAATTTGCTCAGATCTTTCCAGCTCATATTTTGCCGGCGTGGCACTGACATAAATGGTGGTCGGAACTATGCGCTGCCATTCTTCAAATTGCATTGGACGGTTATCCAAAGCGCTCGGCAAACGGAAACCATAATTGACCAAGTTTTCTTTACGTGAACGGTCACCTTTATACATCGCGCCAATTTGCGGAACCGTCACATGTGATTCATCAATAATCAGTAAAGCATCGTCAGGAATATAATCAAACAAGGTCGGCGGTGCTTCACCCGCTGGGCGACCGGACAAATGACGTGAATAGTTTTCAATCCCGTTGGTATAGCCCAACTGCTGCATCATTTCCAGATCATAACGGGTGCGCTGTTCAATCCGTTGTGCTTCTAATAATTTGTCATGCTCGCGAAAGAACACCAAGCGCTCTTTAAGTTCTTCACGAATCGTACCGATAGCACGCTGCAAATTATCTTTCGGTGTCACATAATGACTTTTTGGATAAATGGTGACACGCGGTACTTTACGTACCATTTTTCCGGTTAAGGGATCGAACCAGCGGATGGAATCAACTTCATCATCAAACAGTTCGATACGAATTGCATTCTGATCCGATTCGGCCGGAAAAATATCCATGATTTCACCGCGAATACGATAAGTACCACGTAAAAATTCGAGTTCATTGCGGGTATATTGCATCTCGACCAGACGGCGAATAATATCATCACGACTAATTCGATCGCCCTGCACAATATGCAGCAACATGCTCATATAGGCATTCGGATCACCCAAACCATAAATTGCAGAAACGGAAGCCACAATAATGGCATCGCGACGTTCTAATAATGTCCGCGTTGCTGAAAGACGCATCTGATCAATATGATCATTAATGGCCGAATCTTTTTCAATAAAAGTATCGGAAGATGGAACATAAGCTTCTGGCTGATAGTAGTCGTAATAACTGACAAAATATTCAACCGCATTATTCGGGAAAAATGACTTAAATTCGCCGTACAACTGTGCAGCCAAGGTTTTGTTGTGCGCCATGACAATGGTGGGACGTTGGGTCCGGGCAATGACATTGGCCATGGTATAGGTTTTCCCCGAACCTGTTACCCCTAATAGCAACTGGTCGTGATAGCCTTTTTCAATACCACTGACCAGTTTTTCAATGGCTTGCGGCTGATCACCCGCAGGTTGATAGCTGGTCACTAACTCAAAAGGTTGTTGACTATCCGACATGTTTTTCAGCTTCTATACAATAATACAATTCCAATAATATGAGGGCTAAAGCTCAACATGCAATATCGGGATATCTATATTTGTATATTTCACCACTTTAGATGTTTTATATTTTCCGTTTTCTTTTTTATCTCTTAACAGTTTTAAACCACCAGAATAAAGTTTGGTTCCTAAATCAGTTTTTATAAGCAAATATGTTTGAAACAGGTTGAAAATTTTCTCTTCATTTATGATCTGTAGACTAAATTTAAAAATACTGATTCTTTCACTTGACCATCTGCTCTTTCAATTGCAACATGAAGAAAGACCATCACGATTGTATTCACCTATGTCATATCACTATCACGATGAAAATATTATAAAAAGCTTACCTGAAGATACGGTATTTGTTTTTGGCAGCAATATGGCAGGACTGCACTCAGGTGGAGCTGCACGTACTGCGCTTGAGCACTTTGGTGCGATTACCGGCGTTGGTCGCGGTTGGTCCGGTCAAAGCTATGCTATTCCGACCATGAATGAGCATTTGCAACAAATGCCGTTGTCACAAATTCAGCACTATATTGATGATTTCAAGATATATACCAAAAATCATCCCAAGATCACTTATTTCATCACCTCGGTGGGTTGTGGGATTGCCGGTTATAAAACTGAAGAGATTGCGCCGATGTTTAAGGGCATTTCCCATAATGTGATTTTCCCAAGTTCATTCCGCCCTTTTGTAGAAAGAGCCTTACCCAAACTGACCCGTCATTTCTTAAGAACGGTTTTTACCGATGACGTGATTTTTTCCACCCGTGATGATGACGTGGTTACTCGTCTAGATTTGTCAGAAAGTGAAAAAAGTGCCGCAAGAATTATTTTAAATACAGAAATTTACCCAACCGATAGTAACGGTCGTGATCGCAGCTTTGAAGTTTCAGATATTTTGCATGTGTTAAACGGGAAAATATTTGAATGGCAAAGTAACTCTGAAGGTTCGATGATGTTTGGCGGCGTAATTTTAGCCTTACTTGAACTATACAACATTAATGAAAAAGATTTTATTGATGTATGGCTGGGCGAACGGGAAATTCCTGCCCCAAAACCTGAAAATAAAGCACGCAGAAAAAACCGCTAATTTTTAATTTCCATAAAAGAAGCCAATTTATAAGTTGGCTTCTTTACTAAAGAAATAGAATATTTCGTGGCTTAATCATCATTAGTAAAAATATTATTTTACCTATCACGTTATTTTAAAATCATTTTCCTACCCTTATACTGCATTATTAAATTTAAATAAAAATGTCGAGCTTCTGGAATGGAAATGTTGGATTCTCCCTTTTTTGAACTGTCCCCCATTGCCATGTGGCTAGAAGACTTTAGTGAAGTCAAAAAGCAATTTGATCTCTGGCGCAGTCAGGGGGTTGAAGATTTGTTAGGTTTTCTCCAGCAAGATGAATCGCGTATTCTGCAATGTGCAAGAAAAATTAAATTATTAAAAGTAAATTCTAAAACTCTGGAACTGTATCAAGCCAAAGACTTTGAACATTTGCATCAAAATCTTGATTTAATTTTTAAAGAAGATATGAGCAAGACCCATATCAAGGAGCTGGTTGCTTTATGGAATGGTGAAACCCATTTCTCCAATTCTGCAGTGAACTACACCCTAGCTGGAGAGCGTCTGGATATTCAGCTTAAGGGGATTGTCCTGCCGCAACATGAACATGATTTATCGTTACTATTAATTACCACTGAAGATATTACCTCTTATACCGAAGCCTGTCGTCTTGAAGAGAAAAGCCGACATCTTGCCGAAGCCCGTTTTACGTATTCACCCACTTCACTTTGGGTGGAAGATTTCAGCCGCATCAAAATTAAATTAGATCAATTACGCCATTTAGGCATTGAAGATTTCAGTACTTTTCTGGATGTGCATAATGATTTCATCAATGAATGTATCAAAGATATTGTGATTATTGATGTCAATCAGGCCACGCTTGAATTATTTGGTGCGCCCAACAAAGACGTTTTGTTTAAAAATATGCACAAAGTTTTTGCCCAAGAAATGACCCAAACCTTTCGAGAGCAATTAATCGAGCTCTGGAATGGCAATATTCATCATCAACGTGAAGCGGTGAATTATGCACTTGATGGCAGCATCCGCCACGTACTGCTGCAATTTACGGTATTCCCTGATTACCTGAATAATTGGGCAATGGTTCAGGTTGCGCTCACGGATATCACCGCGCGCAAAAAAGCTGAAAAATATCTGGAATATCTGGGTAAGCATGACGTGCTGACTAAACTGTATAACCGTTCTTTTTATACAACTGAATTAAATCGCTTGCAACGTAATATGCAACGCCCCGTATCCTGTATTTTTATGGATATAAATGGATTAAAAGAACTGAATGACAGTTTAGGTCATGATGCCGGTGACAGTTTATTACAACGTATGGGCAATGTATTGAATCAGGTGGTTCAGCAAACCCTGTATTCTGCCTGCCGAATTGGCGGCGACGAGTTTGTCATTCTGTTGCCGGGTGCGGATGAAGCCGCGCTACAAAACTGTTTGCAAAGCCTGCAAGAACTTTTATTGGTAGACAACCAGTTTTATTCCACTCAACAGATCAGTCTATCCATCGGTTATGCCACCAATTATGCGGATGAACGTATGGAAGAGATGCTAAAACGTGCTGACATGGCGATGTATCAGAATAAAAGAAATTACTATCTGAACAGCAAGAAAACCAACATTTAATGAGATTTGATTAAGTGACATGTATCGCGTTAGTTAAATAAGAAAAGCCATGGCAAAAACCATGGCTTTTCTTATTTGAAAGCTTAGCGCTTTCCCATCGAACGGCGTGTACCGCGAGGTGGCATCCAGGTACGATCAGCATAACGCTCTGGACGTGGACGCAGGTCATCTAATACTTCATCAGCATTTTGCCCATTCTCTTTTTTAATTGGGAAAGGCAAATTGACCAATGGTTTTTTCTTGGGAGTATTTTGGGTGCTCATGTGATTCACTCAAGGATTTCTGAGACATATTGTACGGAAAAATGTCTCCAAGTGCGAGATACGATTTTAGATCCTTCATATCCTCGCCTTATTCAATGCTTCACCAACGGCCTAAATAGTGGGGTCTGACTTCGCATCAGCTTTAAGTTAGTGATTAAAATGCTTTAAAAATATCCCAATATTCGCATTATTATCTTTCATTCAAACGGCTTATTACTTTACCTATTAGCAAAAAATAAAGTTACAAAAAATTATTCTTCTCTATGTTATTGATAACAAATAAGCAAAAATATTACAGGAACACAACCAGAATTATATTTTTAAGTAACATTTAGGTGATTTTTCAACCATATAATAGACATTAGAAAAAAACTTAAAAATGTAAAATGGACATGGAGTCCCTAAATGAACAAGTCTTTACTTTGTATTATCTCGTCTCTTGCTGCTCTACCTGCGATCAGTTATGCCGATTCACCCTATTTTAGTTTAAAAGATGGCGATGGATTTAAACGCTTTTCTGTATCTGTCGGTGCACTGCATGTCATGCCACAAGGGAAGGCTCAACCCTTCCAAGTCAATACTGCGGTTAAAAATGGTGAAGTTTCCAAAAATGGCGATATTCAAGTCAATACCGTATTAAATAACCTAAATCCCGCAGTAGACCAAAAAGCACTGGCGACCGTATTAAAGGGTTTAGGTTTTCTTACAGGTGGTCAATTAGACAGCGAACTCAGTGGTAGTGCAAAGATCCAAGGCTTAGAGGAATGGAATAACCCCGGGACAGGCTTAGAGGCAGATGATGTCACGACTCTCGGCATTTTGACCAACTATTTCTTTACCGATAATATTTCCTTCGAAATGAAAGCCGGCATTCCCCCTAAAGTCGACTTGCAAGGTAAAGGCAAAATTTATGCACCTTTTTCTGCAGTAGCAACCCCACAAATTGGCAAGTTACCTCTGGAATTTCTGAATATCGATCTGCAAAATGATATCTTTATTACGGATTTAGAAGCCAATGGTCCTGCTGCTACCGCCCGTGCATGGACGCCTGCATTTGAATTGCAATATCATTTTGGTAAAACCGGTGTGAATAAATTCCGCCCTTATGTCGGTTTAGGCGTCATGTATGCTTATTTTAACGAACTGGAAATTAATCCGCGTACAGAACAAGATTTAATTGCGGCAGGTCATATGATTGCCAATATTAAAGAAGGTAATGCAGGTGCTTCTCTAGAGGGTAAACTGAGCAAAGCCAATCCCAAAGTTGATCTGGAAGCAACCGATGCCATTGCGCCTATCGCCACACTTGGTTTTACCTATGATTTTAATGACAAGTGGTTCGCGGTCGGTTCAGTTTCCTACGCGCACATGAAAAATGAAACCACAATTACCGTGACAGATGCGACCCGCGGTGAATTAATCCGCTCTAAAGCCGATATTGAAATAAACCCAATCTTGGCTTATGCAGGTGTGGGTATTCGCTTCTAAGTTTATCTTTGAAAAAATGACGGCTTTATGTCGTCTTTTTTTGATTTCATAAAACGTTCTATAACTTAATTTTATCTTTTGTTTAAATTTTATTTAATCGCTTCATTATTGAGAATCTAATACCATAGCGACAACCGCAATTGCTTCATGGATGAGTTATGTCAGATACCCGTTTTTCCAAACCTCTTATTTACATGTTAATTGGAAGTGCGCTGATTCTGGCGTTATCACTGGGTGTACGACATGCTTTTGGTTTATATCTGGTACCCATGAGTCATGAGTTTGGTTGGGGACATAATGTCTTTAGCCTTGCCATTGCGCTGCAGAACTTAATCTGGGGTGCGGTACAACCCATCACCGGTGCTTTTGCGGACAAGTATGGCAGTAAGATTGTGGTGGCTGTAGGCGGCGCTTTATACAGCATCGGCTTATTGCTCATGGCAGTCAGCTCCACAGGCTTAATGCTAAATTTAAGCGTGGGTTTAATCTTAGGCTTGGCCTTATCTGCAACATCTTTCCCGATATTACTTTCTGCTGTGGGACGTGCTGCTCATCCTGAAAAGCGTAGCCTCGCAATGGGGATTGCCAGCGCCGCAGGCTCTTTTGGGCAATTTATTATGTTGCCATCGACCTTACTGCTTTTACAAAACATAGGGTGGTCAGCCGCCTTGGTAGTGAGCGCCATTTTCATTGCCCTGATTATTCCTTTGGCATGGATGCTAAAAGCACCGATGTATGTCGCGCCTCAGGCATCATCAGATGTCAATAAACCCGCTTTAGGTTTTAAACAAATCTTGGTGATTGCCAAAAACCATACCCCGTTTTGGTTCTTAGCCTTGGGCTTTTTTGTCTGCGGTTTCCAAGTGGTGTTTATTGGCATTCATTTACCCGGCTATCTGATTGATCACGGATTCAATGCAACCACCGGAACCATTTTCCTGGCTTTAATCGGTTTATTTAATATTGTCGGTACATACAGCGCAGGTTGGCTGGGTGGAAGATATTCCAAGCCAAAATTATTGATGGGATTATATGGCCTTCGTGGCATCGCGATTATTGGCTTTTTGGCACTTCCTTTAACCACATGGACAATTTATGCCTTTGGGGTAATTATGGGATTACTCTGGCTATCTACGGTGCCGCTCACCAATGGTATTGTCGCCAATATGTTTGGGGTTAAATACCTCTCCATGCTCAGCGGTCTGGTCTTTTTTACCCATCAAGTCGGTTCATTCTTTGGCGGATGGCTCGGTGGTCTCAATCACGACATGACCGGTAACTACAATATGGTCTGGATCTTTTCGATCGTGCTGAGTCTAGTGGGTGTGCTGGTACATTTCTTTGTCAATGAGGAGGCTGTAATACATGACTGATTCTTTACGTAGCTTAAAAAGCCTGATTGGCCTAGCAGTGGTAGGTTTACTCAGTTTAGCGATACTGTTGTGGTTTAAAACACCGCAACTGTTTGAATATTTCAATCAAGCGTTCTGTCCACATTAATGTGTAAAAATCAGTACTTAAACAGCAAAAAAACTGCTTTCTTTTGCTGTTTATATTAAAAGTTTAACACTCATCTATGTGCAGACAATCCTGTACTGGCAACACAATCGGATACTGGTACTCCACCTGATGTCGTTCCTGTGTCTAATGCAGTGGGACAAGACGATTATACTGGGCATGGTGAGCTTTCACCGCATGCCGATCATCAATGGACCCCACAACTTTCTTTCGGTTCATTACTCTATGCCATAGAACTTCCAGAAGATGGTGCTCAAACATCATGATTTAATACCATTAAGGCTTATGAAGCTTTAGATATTGATACTCAAAAAAATATTGATGAGTTGCAACTGATCACCTACAACCCCTTTGTGCGCAGACAACAGATTCAAGATGTTCAAAAAAAATTATTCTGCACGTTTAAGCATTTAAATTGCTCAATTCAATATTGCAAAGATTTTGCTCAAAATAATGCTGTACTAAATATGGTTCAGCTTTGGGTAAATTTACCCCTTGCCGCAAAAATGACTCAGTCACATTATCAAGAACTTACTGAACTCTATATTTGGCATAAAAAAAATTAATAATATAAGCAGTGTAAAACCCTAAAGATGGTTAAAATACAATCGATAAAAAATTTATTCAATTATTTCAGGATTATTAAAAAGAGCGCGCTTATGAATGAAAAAAATGAATGCTATAAATGCATGGTTTGTGGAAAACATTACCCTCTAAAAAATCTCATCCCGATGGGTACAGTACGCAAGGTCATTACAGAAGCAATTTCACATGATTTTCCAGAATGGTCACCTCATAGCTATATTTGCCAGGCAGATTTAACCAAGTATCGAATACAGTATGTTCACTCATTGTTAAAGTCTGAAAAAGGTGAAGTGACTGATCTTGAGTATGAAGTGATTAACAGTATGCAACAGCATGAACTTATCACGAAAAATGTTGAAACTAAGCTAGATCAAAACTGGACATTGGGGGAAAGGCTGGCAGATAAAATTGCGTCTTTCGGGGGAAGTTGGTCTTTTCTGATTTGTTTTGCTATTTTTTTAGCCCTGTGGATTATTGTCAATACTGTGGTTATGGTTTCACATCCTGCTGATCCTTATCCTTTTATCCTGTTAAATTTAATCCTGTCCTGTATAGCGGCTATACAGGCACCGGTGATTATGATGAGCCAAAATAGACAGGAAGCAAAAGACCGATTGCGTTCACAAAATGATTATCAAATTAACTTAAAAGCCGAGCTTGAAATTCAACATTTGCATGAAAAATTAGATCATCTGTTAATGCACCAGTGGGATAGATTGGCTCAGATCCAAGAAATACAACTCGATTTATTATCTGAAATGAGCAAAAAACACTAAAAATTTAAGCATATTGTTATCCACTAACCAAACTAGATTGAGTTGATTTCACTGCTGATGGTCAAAACTCATACAGTTTATAGAGTAGATATATTCACTCTTATCCTACTCATTTTATAGTTGTTAAAATTTGGCTTTATATTCTCCATAAAAAAACCCGCAAGCTCACTTACGGGTTTTAAAATCTAAGAATTAAACCCATCTTAGAACAAACGGTTCATACCATTTAAAGTTGCTACACGGTAGGCTTCCGCCATAGTCGGATAGTTAAATGTGGTTTCAACAAAATATTTAATCGTGTTGTTACCACTGTTCATCACCGCTTGACCAATGTGAATAATTTCTGAAGCATTATTACCAAAACAATGCACACCCAAAATTTTCAGCGTGTCGCGATGGAACAAAATCTTCAATTCACCCACAGTATCGCCAGTAATTTGTGCACGCGCTAAATGACGAAAAGACGCTTGCCCGACTTCGTAAGGAATCTTTTCTTCAGTCAATTGCTGTTCAGTCTTACCAATCGATGAAATTTCCGGAATAGTATAAATACCTGTCGGAATATCCGTTACTGGTGCAACATCTTCACCGCTCATATTTGAACCTGCACAACGACCTTGGTCATAAGCAGCAGAAGCAAGTGATGGCCAGCCAATCACGTCGCCGGCAGCATAGATGTTTTCTACTTCAGTCTGGTAATGCTCATTCACCGTTAACTGACCACGGCTGTTTGGTTGAATCCCTACATTTTCAAGACCCAAACCATCGGTATTACCCGAACGGCCGTTACACCATAAAATGGCATCGGCTTTAATTTTCTTACCACTTTGTAAATGCATCACCACGTGATCATCAAATGTTTCAAGATGATCCAGTTGTTCATTATGACGAATCAACACACCCTGTTCACGCAAACGGTAAGACAGAGCATCAGAAATTTCGTCATCAAGGTAGCTTAATAATTTGTGCTGTGTATTGATCAAATCAACTTTATGATCCAGCCCAATGAAGATCGAGGCATATTCACAACCAATAACCCCAGCCCCGTAAATGATGATTTTTTGGATTGAGAAATCAAGATCCAAAATTTTGTCTGAATCAAATACACGTGGATGATTAAAATCAAGCGCCGCTGGACGGTATGGACGCGAACCTGTCGCGATCACCAATTGCTGAAAAATAATGGTTTCTTTAATACCGTCTTCACTGAAAATCAGTGCGGTATTTTTATCTTGAATGTAAGCACGACCATGATAAATATCAATTTTATTACGATCATAAAAACGAGAGTGTGTTTCAACCTGTTGCTGAATCACTTTATGTGCATTACGCAACACTTGCTTCATGGTGAACTGTTTCCAGTCGCCCACTTTTTGGAACATCGGGTCACGCTGGTAACGTAAAATACTCGATACTGTTTGACGTAATGCTTTACTTGGAATAGTTCCTACATGCGTACAGTTACCACCTAACTGCTCACGTATATCAATAATTGCAACACGCTTGCCAGATTTGGCAAGTTTCATTGCCGCGCCTTCACCCGCAGGGCCCGAACCGAGAACTACCGCATCATACTTGACGAAAGTTCCACTAACGACCTCTTTCTTACGTGGCATTCAACGCTCCTATCTTCAAACCTAGTCTATCTTCAGTATATTATGACGTAATTAGGAGTAATTTGCTGTATTTACCTTGCATATATTAAATGATGACAACATTTATTAAATGAATATCCTTTTTGCCCCATTTAGATTCAAGTCCGTTATAATAAAAGCGCTATTATGGCTAGTATCTCCCCCGTCAAAACAGTGGAAAAGTTCAATATGTCTGAAAACCGTAAACCAGAACAGGGTGTCAAACTTCGTGGCGCAGAGAAGGTCGCTCGTATTCCTGTAAAAGTTATTCCTACGGTTGAAACGCCACGCAAACCGGATTGGATTCGCGTCAAAATGGCGGCTCCTGATGAAGTTCAGCGCATTAAGACTACTTTACGCGCACAAAAATTGCATACAGTGTGTGAAGAGGCGGCTTGTCCCAACCTGCCAGAATGTTTTGGTGGCGGTACAGCAACCTTTATGATCATGGGTGATATCTGTACCCGTCGTTGCCCGTTCTGTGATGTTGCACATGGTCGTCCAAATGCACTTGATCCTGATGAACCACGTCATATGGCAGAAACGATTTCCAATCTTGGTCTGAAATATGCAGTGATTACTTCTGTTGACCGTGATGACCTTCGTGATGGTGGTGCTCAGCACTTTGTAGACTGCATTAAAGAAGCACGTAATTTAAGTCCTAAAACATTACTTGAAATTCTAGTCCCAGATTTCCGTGGTCGTATGGATGTGGCGTTACGCATCATGACGGAATGCCCGCCTGACGTATTTAACCATAACATTGAAACTGTGCCACGCTTGTATAAAGCCATGCGTCCAGGTTCAGACTACCAGCATTCATTAGACCTGCTAAAAATGTTTAAAGAGTACTGCCCTGAGGTTCCAACCAAATGTGGTTTGATGGTCGGCCTGGGTGAAACTGAAGAAGAAGTGTTGGCTCTACTGGATGATTTACGCGCACATGATGTGGATTACATCACTATTGGCCAGTATTTACAGCCTTCTAAGCAACACGCACCGATTGACCGCTTCGTTACTCCAGAAGAATTCGAACGCTATACCGCACATGGTCATAAGCTGGGTTTTAGAAATATCTGGGCTGCACCGATGGTTCGTTCAAGTTACTTTGCCGACCGTCAATATTATGGCGAACCAGTTCCGGCTGTACGTCGTAGAGCCGATCCTGCCAAGAAAATTGCGGTTCAAACCATTGAAGCTTAATTTATTTTAAATAAAAACTTAGTCTAATTTAACAATGCCAATCTAATCCATTTAGATTGGCATTGTTATTTCAACGTTAAAAAATAACATATAAAAAATCCTCCATTTGAAATAGAGGATTTTTTAAAGAACACGTCTAAGGACTAAAAATTAAGCCGCTTTATTTGGCACACCACTATGAAAGCGGAATAAATTATCTGGAGTTAAAATCAGATTCTTTTCAACTTCACGAAAGTGCGCAATACGCTGCTGAATATCTTCTTTAGGATTTTTTAACTTTGAGGTTTGGGCGACATCCAAGGCCAGTGCCAAATAGTCCTCAAAGTGACGAGATTCAGACTTCAGCAGATAACGGTAGTATTTACCTAAATCTTCATCTACAAGCGGTGAAAGTGCATAGAAACGTTCACAGGAACGTGCTTCTACAAACGCACCAATAATCATAATGTCGATTAAAGCTTCAGGCTCATACGTCCTTACCTCTTTACGCAATCCACCGGCATAACGGCCGGCACTAATGGATTGCCATTCCTGTCCGCGTTTGGTCATCAGTTCAAGTACTTGTTCATAGTGCAGCATTTCTTCACGCACCAACTGTGCCAATTTAATCTGCAAATCGGTAAAGAAGGTGTAGCGAAACATCAGGTTCATGGCTGTACCTGCTGCTTTCTTTTCACAATTGGCATGATCCTGCATGAGTAACTCGAGGTTATTCATTGCTTCATCTAACCATGCTTGTGGGGTTTCACATCCCAAAAAGCCCAAAACGGGCTTCATGAGATCATCATAATTTATTGACGACATAATTCTAAAAACTTATCTTGCTGATTTAATGACAGCTTTCATGTGTTGAACGGCTTGGGCCAAACCGACAAATACAGCATCGGCAATAATGGAATGACCAATATTAAGTTCATGAATTTGTGGGATTTTTGCAATGGGTGTGACATTGTCAAGATTTAAACCATGTCCTGCATTCACCAATAAACCTTTAGATGCCGCATATTCTGCAGCTTGAGCAATACGTTCAAGTTCATGCTGTTGTGCTTCTGGTGTTTTTGCATCTGCGTAAGCACCGGTATGAATTTCAATGGTCGGTGCACCGCAGGCAATTGCTGCATCAATTTGTGCAATATCGGCATCAATGAACAAAGACACTTCACAACAAATGGCAGTTAAGGCTTGGGTTGCGGCTTTGACCTCTTCAAAATGTCCCAAAACATCCAGGCCACCTTCAGTGGTCACTTCCTGGCGTTTTTCTGGAACGAAGCAAACATGATGCGGCTTGATTTCTTTAGCAAATTCAACCATTTCAGGGGTCACTGCCATTTCCAGATTCATATGCGTTTTTAGTAACGGACGCATACGACGCACATCATCATCTTGAATATGACGACGGTCTTCGCGCAAATGCAAGGTAATCCCTTCTGCGCCAGCTTGTTCACAAATCAATGCAGCATTGACTGGATCTGGATAAGTGGTTCCGCGCGCCTGTCGCAATGTCGCCACATGGTCAATATTTACCCCAAGCAAAGCAGCCATAACAATTTCCTAACCAAGATTAAAAATTAAGATTTAGATTGAGTATTTTGAACCCACAATTGACGGCTTTTCAGCGGTCGCTCTCCCAACAGAGAAGTAATCATCTGCCGGTACAGTTGCGCCAACAATTGTAACTGTTCCGGGTTAAAATCCCTACCCTTTTCATAATCACGCATCGACAGAATGTGCTGTCCCGCTAAAGTTGAGCGTGACTGTTGGATGGTGGGGATAAAGCCCTCATTAAGCTGAAATATATAATGCTGCGCTTCTTGAATTTCATGCTGCTGGGCATCAATACTAAAATCGAGTGCATAGCCGAGCTCTTCTAACAGTGCATGCTCAAACTGACGCAAAATTTGTCGGAGAAAAATATGAGGATTTTGGTGCTGTGCCAATTGCTGTAGTTGTTGCAAGGTCAGATGATATTGCACAAAAGTCTGAGGCATTTCGACTTCAACTGGACATAAACGAAGAATAAGTTCATTCAAATAGAAACCAGAAAAGAAGGCATCGCCAAAGAAAAAAACCGGCTGATTGACAATTTCAAGTTTAGTAAAATTTTTAAGATCCGACTTTCCTGAAGCCTGCAAGCCAATCGGTTGATATTGTGGAGGTGGCGTTTGTCTCAATATTCCATCAACGCGCCCATGCTCCTGCGTAAACAAATGCACGATATGACTGCGCTCACGGTATTTACGGTGATGGATTAAATAACCATGCAACTCTTCATTTCGCATGAATAATCAAATCTAGTCTTTTTTCTTTTTAGAGTCTGTTTCTTCATCATTCCCATCAGGAATGACGGCACCTACGACAGCTGCAGTGCCTTTAACCACGCCCTTCGTCGTTTTATAAGCGACTTTTACAGGAACAGTGACAAGTTTATGAATACAGCCTTGCATAAATAAAATACATGCTACAACTGCCAATACTTTGATCATCACCATTCCCTATAAAAGCGTTACTTATCTATATGCTTAGATATCGCTATAACCTAAACTTTTCAATGCACGTTCGTCATCAGACCAACCGCCTTTCACTTTAACCCAAAGTGTCAGCATGATCTTTTGCTCAAACATTTTTTCCATATCCGCACGCGCATCCATACCGATTTTTTTCAGCTTCGCACCTTTTTCACCAATTACAATGGCTTTCTGGCCTTGGCGATCAACGAAAATCGTCGCATCGATATAGGTACAGGCTGGTTTTGGACGACCAGTTTTTTCATTAATCGTTGCCTCTTCAGTATTAAATGACTCAATCTGCACGGTTAAATCATACGGAAGTTCTTCACCTAACTGACGCATGATCTTTTCACGAATCACTTCAGATGCCAGAAAACGCTCTGAACGATCGGTAATTTGATCCAATGCATACAAAGGTGGCTGAAATGGCAAATAGTTTTCAATGGTGTCACGCAAGTGATCAAGATTTGAAGCACGCAACGCTGAAACCGGAACAATTTCTGCGAAATTCATTAATTTCGCTCGTTCTTGAATCAATGGCAAAGCACTATTTTTATTTTCAAAAGTGTCAATTTTGTTGATCACTAAAATAACAGGCATTTCAGCATTTTTCAGTTTTTCCAAAACCAGCTCATCATTTTGAGTCCACTTTTGAGCATCAACAACGAACAGCACCAGATTTACATCACGTAATGCAGAGCTTGCTGCACGGTTCATCATTTTATTGATGGCACGGACTTCTTTTTTGTGCATCCCTGGCGTATCTACAAAAACCGCTTGAGACTTTTCACGCGTATCAATACCGACAATTTTATGACGAGTGGTTTGCGGTTTACGTGAAGTAATGGAAAGTTTCTGACCTAAAATATGATTCATCAACGTAGATTTACCTACGTTTGGACGTCCAACAATAGCCACAAATCCACTTTTGAAATCTGTAGGAATAATAGTGCCTTGTGAACTGAAAAAATCATTAATCAGGTCATTGCCGTTGCTTTGCGGCTCGTGATCAGCATCGATGTGATCAGAATGTGTGGTCATGCAGATTACTGCTCCAATTGTTTTAAGATATCTGCCGCTACTGCTTGCTCAGCAAAACGACGACTGGATCCTTCACCATATAATACAGGCAAGCCCTCGATAATGCATTCCACTTTGAAATGCTGATTCGGGGCATCGCCTTGAATATCCACAACATCGTAAATAGGGAGAGGCTTTTTACGCGCTTGTAAATATTCCTGTAAGCGTGATTTGGGATCTTTGAGTTGGTCTGTAGGCTCAATATGGTCTAAATATGGCACGTACCATTTCAGTACGATCTCTTGCAAGACTTTTAAATCATTGCAGTCGACATAAATTGCACCAATAATCGATTCTACAGTATCAGCAAGAATAGATTCTCGATGATGTCCACCCGATTTCAACTCACCTGTGCTTAAGATTAAACACGGACCAAGTTTCAAATCGTTTGCAATTTTGCCTAATGCTTCTTGACGAACCAATGTGGCACGCATACGCGTTAAACGCCCTTCATTTTCATGAGGGTAGGCTTGATACAAATAATGGGCAATGATCATCCCTAATAACGAATCGCCTAAAAATTCCAGACGCTCATAATTAGATTTATGACTCACCGAGCGGTGTGTCAGTGCCAGCTGCAATAATTCAGGCTGCTTGAACTGATAACCGATACGGCTGACTAAGTGCATATCACTTAGTTTGGACTGACCTTTGATCAAAACTTTTCTCGAACTTTAACACTAAATCTATATTGAGTAAGAACGGTTTTCTTATCTCATAATCTTTTTTCACTTGCAGACCATCGGTATTGATGACTTGTGCAACATCTTTAAACTTGAGGTCACGAATACCATTCATATCAAAACGCTGCCCCATCTGTTTTTCAAATTCAGAAGGAGAAATATTTTTTGGACTGCTTTGCATTAACTCCGTAATCTGACTATCAATAAGACGATCATCTACATACGGTCCCCACACTGCAATAGCAATTTTCACTAAAAAAGCAAAACCAATAATTGCAATCAAAATTGCAATATACGATGCCCCTTGTTGATTTTTATGCATTTGTTATTTTTCCAATCATGCTTAATCAATTTTACCGTTACGATTAAATGACGGCAATTTAAAACCAGGTTCTTTATGCATCCAGATATAGAATGCACGACCTGTTAAGTTTTCTTCCGGTACAAAGCCCCAAAAACGACTGTCAGCACTTTGATCACGATTATCCCCCATCGCGAAGTAATGACCTTGTGGAACTTTGACTTCCCAATATAAACCATTTTCGGCCGAGTATTTACCATTTTCAACATAATTAATAAATGGTGCTTGGCGTGCAACATTTACATCTTCAAGCTCGCGCATTTTAAAGGTATGTTTACCCAGCGTTTCTTGATGATAAATCGAGGTAGGCGTATCTAAAATATCTTTTTCACGGCTAAATTCAACTGGAACTTTAGCAACCTTATTACCGTTAATAGAAAGTTGTCCGTGATCATAAACAATATGATCGCCGGGCAAACCGACTACACGTTTAATATAACTAATGGTCGGTTGTGGTGGATAACGGAATACAATTACATCACCACGTTCAGGTTCACCCACGTCAATCACTTTGGTATTTACAATAGGTAAACGTATTCCATAATCAAATTTATTGACCAGAATAAAATCGCCGGTTTCCAAGGTTGGAACCATCGAATCGGATGGAATATTAAAAGGTTCAAAGAAAAATGAACGTAGGATCAGCACAACGGCCAACACCGGCCAAAAGTCATACGCCCAGGTGATAATGAAATTCTCATTATCCTTGCCTCGAGTCTGTCTTTGTTTAAAGACAAACTTATCCAACAACCACACCAAAAAGAAAATTAGTGTCGCTGGTACAAGGATTAAATTAAAATCAAAATCCATGGGCATATATCCTCAATTTTATTATCTTTCTACTTTCAATACAGCCAGGAACGCTTCTTGCGGGATTTCAACACTACCCACTTGCTTCATGCGTTTCTTACCTTCTTTTTGCTTAGACAACAGTTTCTTCTTACGTGAAACGTCACCACCATAACATTTAGCCAATACGTTTTTACGCATTGCTTTTACAGTTGAGCGCGCAATAATTTGTGCACCAATTGCAGCCTGAATCGCGACATCAAACATTTGACGTGGAATCAGTTCTTTCATCTTTTCAACCAGTGCAATACCACGATGACGTGCATCATTACGATGAACAATCATTGCCAAGGCATCAACTTTTTCACCATTAATCAACACATCCACTTTCACTAGAGATGAGCTTTCAAAACGGACAAAGTTGTAATCGAGCGAGGCAAACCCACGTGAACATGATTTGAGTCGGTCAAAGAAATCCATTACTACTTCAGCTAGAGGAATTTCAAAAGTCAGGGAGACTTGCTTACCCAAGAACTTCATTTCTTTTTGAACACCACGGCGCTCAACACATAAAGTCATGACGTTACCCAAGTATTCTTGAGGAACCAAAATATGGCATTCAGCAATCGGTTCACGTAAATCTTCAACCGTTGAACCATCAGGCATTTTCGATGGACTGTCGATGTAAATGGTTTCGCCATTTTTCATTAACGCTTCATAAATTACCGTTGGTGCCGAGCTGATGAGGTCTAAATCGTATTCACGCTCTAAACGCTCTTGCACAATTTCCATGTGCAGCATACCCAAGAAACCACAGCGAAAACCAAAACCTAAGGCATCAGAACTTTCTGGTTCAAAAAACAAGGCTGAATCATTAATTTGTAATTTATGCAGTGCTTCACGGAATGGTTCAAAATCACTGGCATCAATTGGGAACAAACCTGCATAGACCTGCGGTTTAACCTTTTTAAAACCAGGTAATACAGCAACGTCAGGGGTCGTAGACAAAGTAAGGGTATCACCTACTGGCGCACCAAAAATATCTTTAATCCCGGCAATGACAAAGCCCACTTCACCCGCTTCTAACTCACCTGTTTCAGTGTGTTTAGGGTTGAAAATACCGACTGAGGTCACGATATGGGTTTGACCAGTCGATTTGACCAGCATTTTATCGCCTTTACGGATACGACCATGTTTGATGCGAACCAGCGAGACAACGCCCAAATAGTTGTCGAACCAAGAATCGACAATTAAGGCTTGTAAAGCAGCATCCCGATCACCTACTGGCGGTGGAATCACATTCACTAGTGTTTCTAAAACACCTTCAACGCCTAATCCTGTTTTTGCAGAACAGGTCGGTGCTTCTGTCGCCTCAATGCCGATAATATCTTCAATTTCTTGAATGACACGCTCAGGTTCAGCCTGAGGTAAATCAATCTTGTTTAAAACAGGAAGGACTTCAAGACCTTGTTCAAGAGCGGTATAACAGTTCGCAACTGATTGAGCTTCAACGCCTTGTGCAGCATCGACAACCAGTAGTGCACCTTCACAGGCAGCAAGAGAGCGAGAAACTTCGTATGAAAAATCCACGTGTCCTGGAGTGTCAATAAAGTTCAGTTGATACTCTTGACCATTGGGGTGAGTGTAATACAAGGTTACTGAAGCAGCTTTAATGGTAATTCCGCGTTCGCGTTCAATGTCCATAGAGTCAAGGACTTGTGCTTGCATTTCGCGTGCTTGCAAACCACCACAAGTTTGAATAAATCGATCGGCAAGTGTCGACTTACCATGATCGATATGCGCAATAATCGAAAAATTTCGTATATTATTGATATTAACTGACTTTTTAGCAACTGCCATAAACTACTCTAAATCAAAACACACAATCACATACTTGAATGAACAAAGTATTTATGACGTGCAAAAAAGGATATTCCGAAGATGTTGCACAGTATAAGCAGTAGATAGTTAAAAATACAGTGAGCTTTTAAAAATAGTCGCTTTCTTCTGCAAAACTTTGCGATAAATCCGCCTTATCCCAGTATTGATATATAAATGTAATGACAGCACTTTAATCCGATCTTTTAAGCTTTTCTCGACAGGAAGGTAGCTATCAATCTTCACCTTTTAAATGGATATTGGTGAAATCTAGCGGATTAATATCAGCTGCTATCGGTTGATAGGCTTGGGTAAACGTCGGTGACATGCGTTTTGGACGACCTGTTGCGATTTCAATACACGCCCATTTGGTATTTCCCGTGAATAAAACACTTTGGTCTTGAGGACGATAGAAAACGTACTGGCGAAAAGAATAGAGTGCGTTGAGATCATTCAACCAGGTGCGCAAGATAATTTTTTCGCCTTCAAACGCAGCTTTTCGATATTGCACATGATGTTCAATTGCCACCATCGCATGCTTCAGCTCAAGATACTCCTTGAGTCCCAAACCCAAAGCGTCAATATGGGCAGTAGCAACGTCCTGTATCCATTGCATATACACCACATTATTGACATGTCCCAAACTGTCAATATGCTCTGCTTGAACGGTCATTTCCAAATCAAAAACTGTGCTCATATATTCTTTAAACCCGTACTCGTTGCAAAAATTTCGTTCAAGGAAACACAGTCTACGTAATTTTAAGATCGAGTAAAATTGCAAAATATAAAAACCACTCATTTTCAGAGTGGTTTTGCTGTTCATTTATTGAGACTATTCAATCCGCATGCCCAAAATTGCGCGTTGATCTTGACGAATTACCGAAACACGTGCAATTGAGCCTTTTTTCAACTCAGACACAGATTTAATAAAATCATTACTGTTCAAAATGGTTTTATTATTGATTTGAGTAATGATGTCCCCTGCCGTCATACGTGCTTGTGCAGCAACTCCCCCTCGCTTCACTTCCTCGACCAAAATACCGCCCTTGACATTCAGCTGCGTTTGTTCCGCGGCAGTGAGGTTACGAATACTCACGCCGATAACTGGACCTTTTTGTTCAGCAGTTTGTTCCACTTTTGCTGGAGTATCATCTGGGGCAGTGGTCAATGTTGCGGAGATATTCCGGGTTTTATCATCGCGTAAAACTTGCAATTGAATGTGTTGATTGGGTGTAGTGCGGTTTAGGTAATTAAGCAAATCCGAAGTTCTTGAAATGGGTGACCCATTATATTTCAAAATGACATCGCCGGACTTAAAGCCGGCTTTGGCGGCTGGAGAATTTGGTGCCACCTGTGTCACCAGCGCACCTTCAGGTTTGGACAGGTTATAAGATTCCGCAAGGGTACGATCGATATCTTGCAGCATTACGCCTAAGTATGAACGTGTCACCTTGCCGTTCTTTTTCAGCTGCTCTGCCACATCCATGGCCACATCAATCGGAATAGAGAAGGATAAGCCCATATATCCTCCAGTCCCACTAAAGATCCGCGAATTCACCCCAACCACTTCACCATTTTGGTTAAACAATGGCCCCCCCGAATTCCCTGGATTCAAAGCCACATCGGTTTGGATAAAAGGAACTGAAGTTTCTCCCATCATGTTGCGCATTTTCGCACTGACAATGCCAGCTGATGCAGAATAATCAAAGCCAAAGGGTGAACCAATCGCCAGTACCGGCTCTCCTACTCTGAGGCGATCAACATTGCCGGTACGTAATTCAGGAAAATTCGAGCCATTGACTTTTAAAAGTGCAACATCGGTACGCTCATCACTTCCAACCACAGTAGCATCAATTTCACGGCGATCGTTCAGCATGATCGTGACTTTAGATGCATCTTCTACCACATGGTGATTGGTCAACAAATAACCATCTTTGCTAATAAAGAATGCACTACCATATCCAGTTTTTTCTTGTGGTGCCTGTTGTTGAGGAATAATCACTCGATTGCCAAAGAAACGTTTCAATATTTCAGGAACTTGCTGCTGTAGCAATTCTTGCTCTGTCATTTTTTTAACGACATTTACACTGACCACTGCAGGACTGACCTGTTCAACTAAATTAGAAAAGTCGACTGTCGATGCTGCTTGGGTTTGCACTGTCGCCATGGTAAATACCACAGCATAAATTCCTTTTTGTACATAGCGATTATTCATATAAAGCCTTCGCTCCATTTCGTTATAAATATGTGTAGACATTTTTTAGCATAAACCTTGTCTATCTGGTGTAATAAGATGTTTGATTATATTTGTATAAACAACAGCTTAAAGATTTCTTAAAAGTTTGTTGGTTTATTACTTTTTCTCATCATACATTAGCATATTAGCTCTTGTTTTTTGATCAAAAAAGCGGTGTTATTAGCGAACTTTTTTTTCGAATTAGCTGATGGACATGTCTAATTTAAACACTACGCATCATTTTGATGTGATCATTGTGGGAAGTGGCGGTGCTGGTTTAAGTCTGGCTTTATCGCTACCCGATCATTTCAATATTGCAGTTTTGGCAAAATCGACTTTAACAGATGCAAGTACTTTTTATGCACAAGGTGGTGTCGCGGCTGTTCTAGATGAAACCGATTCAATTGAACAGCACATTGATGACACCATGATTGCAGGTGCACAGTTATGTGAAATTGAGGCGGTCAAACAAACGGTTGAAGGCGGCAAACCATCGGTTGATTTCCTTTTAAAACATGGTGTCCAATTCACCTTAGACGAACAAGAACAACTGCATTTAACTCGTGAAGGTGGTCATTCACAGCGCCGTATTATTCATGCCGCAGATGCAACCGGTCGTGCCATTTCAACCACTTTAGTTGAACGCGCTCAAGAAAAACAGAACATCACTATTTTTGAAAACTACATTGCCATTGATCTGATTACATCCCAAAAATTAGGGCTGAAAGATCAAGGCAATCGCGCTCTGGGTTTATACGCTTTAGATGAAAAAACTGAAAAAGTTCATACCTTCTTAGCACCCTCTACCGCTTTGGCATGTGGTGGAGCCATGAAAGCCTATCTCTATACTTCTAATCCGGATATAGCGACTGGTGATGGTATTGCCATGGCCTATCGTGCTGGCTGTCGTGTAGCCAATATGGAGTTTAACCAGTTCCATCCAACCTGTCTTTATCACCCTCAAGCACGTTCATTTTTGATTACTGAAGCCATGCGTGGTGAAGGTGCCTATTTACGTCTGCCCGATGGTGAACGCTTCATGTTGCGTTTTGACGAACGTGCTGAACTTGCACCACGTGATATTGTGGCACGTGCCATTGACTATGAAATTAAGCGTTTAGGGATTCGTCATGTGTGGCTGGATATCACCCATAAGCCGGCCAAGTTTGTGAAGGAACATTTCCCTACCTTATATGCCCGTCTATTGGAACTGGGCATCGACATCACCACAGAAATGATTCCGGTGGTTCCTGCTGCACACTATACTTGCGGCGGTGTGGTGGTCGATGAACACAGCCAGACCGATATTGAAGGACTCTATGCGATTGGGGAAACCTCGTATACCGGATTGCATGGTGCTAACCGAATGGCCAGCAACTCACTTTTAGAATGTTTTGTGTATGGCATGAGCGCTGCAAAACATATTGAAAGTCAGTTTGATACCCAATATAAATCTCCCCATGTGCCCGCTTGGGATGATTCTCAGGCGATGAATCCGGATGAAGATGTAGTGATTCTACAAAACTGGGATGAACTGCGTCAGACCATGTGGAACTATGTCGGTATTGTACGAACTACCAAACGTTTGGAACGTGCCCTACACCGTATTGAAATGCTGAAACGGGAAATCAACGAGTATTATCACGATTATCAAGTCAGTAAAAACCTGATTGAACTGCGCAATCTGGTTCTGGTGTCTGAGATGATTGTACGCTGTGCGATGGAGCGTAAAGAATCACGCGGTCTGCACTTTACTTTGGATTATCCTGAACTCTCGGATGAACTGCGTAAAACTGTACTGATGCCACCTAATTTTAAAGTCGAAACGCCTTTGGTTAATGCTTAGCCTTAAATTTTAATAATGATCAAATCAGTAAAAAGCCGAACATGTTTGTTCGGCTTTTTATCGCTGCATCACCTCTATTTATCGCTGAGGCGGTATGGAATAGGTGCTTACAGCATGCGCAATCGGTTCTTCCGAATCAATTGAATACAACCATACATCTCCAACTATCAGTGCCTTGCCGACTTTCATTAATTTGCAAACCGCACGAATATTCTGTTCTGCTGTAGGTTTTCTTAAAAAATTGATGGATAAACTGGTGGTGACTGCCAACGCGACAATGCCGATCTCGCCCAGTATCGCAATATAAAGCGCATAATCGGCCGCAGTCATCATGGTCGGTCCTGACACCGTTCCACCTGGTCTTAAATCCGCAGCTCCCACACGATAAATAATGGATGCGCCTTTTTCAGTCACTTTTTCTATTTCACATTTTTCCAGACTTTGTGGAAATTCAGCCTGTAAAAAAGCAATGATTTCTGCTTTGGTACTTTTCATTTATATTCTATCTTCATCCTTGATCATGCCGAATATAAAAGAATAATCTACTTTAAGCACTGATCTTTTTGATCTTTGTTTTAATCTTGAAAAGTTATTTCAGATAAGCCACTGCCTGTTCAAATACCTGATCTGGCGTTTGTGTCGCATCTATGCGCTTAATTCGTTTACCTTGTTGCCCCCAAAGTTCCTGATAACCTGAACGTACTTTCTCAAAGAAAGTGGCTTTTTCTTGTTCAAACCGATCCAGTGCACCGCGCTCACGTGCGCGTGACATGCCCAGTTCTGTCGGTGCATCCAGCCAAAAAGTGATATTTGGCATATGTGAGACAAAATTTGCATTCAATAACTGCAATTTTTCTTTGCTTAAACCACGCCCCGCACACTGATAAGCGAAACTGGCATCGGTAAAACGATCACAGAGTACGGTTTTACCCGCAGTCAAGGCCGGTACAATGACTTGCTGTAAATGTTGTGCACGTGCTGCATACATTAAAAGCAGCTCGGTATCATGGGCCATACTTTCTTCATGATTAACCGACAACAGTAGTGAACGGATCTGTTCTGCCATCGGTGTGCCACCCGGCTCACGAGTAAGCACGACTTGCCGACCTTGCTGTTCCAAATAGTCATACATTTTACGAATGAGTGTGGTTTTCCCGACACCTTCAGTGCCTTCAAAACTAATAAACATCCCTCACTCCTGCTTCGATTTTAAAACTGACAAGTAATCTTGCACTGCACGATTATGCTCATCTAAACTTGCCGTAAATTTATGTCCACCATTACCTGTTGCCACAAAATAGATATTGTTTGATGCATCGGGATGCATTGCAGCTTCAATGGCTTTTTGACTAGGTAACGCAATCGGTGTGGGCGGCAAACCATTATTGGTATAAGTGTTATAAGAAGTCGGTGTACGTAAATCAGTGCGGGTGATATTGCCTTTATAATTATCTCCCATGCCATAAATCACAGTAGGGTCAGTTTGCAGACGCATGCCCATTTTTAAACGGCGCACAAACACACCGGAAACCTGTTCAAGTTCACGGTCGAGACTGGTTTCTTTTTCAACAATTGAAGCCATAATCAAGGCTTCATATTTATCTTTATAAGGTAAATCCGAGGCGCGATTTGTCCATGCGGCATCTAAAGATTTCATTTGACGATTATACAAATCCGTCAGAATCTTTTTATCTGTTTCGCCTTTGGCAAAGAAATAGGTATCCGGCGCAAACAGACCTTCAGGATGCGTAAACGGAATATTCAACGCTTGCAGCATCTGCTCCTGCGGAAGATTCAGCACTTCTTTGGTGACTAGATCATCTTTCTTTAGAAGTTCAACTAACTGTTTAAAGGTCGTTCCTTCAATCACTAAAATACGGTTCATTTGCGCATTTTCAGAATTCGCTACCATATCCATCACTTGACGAATAGTCATGCCCTGACGCACTTCATACACACCGGCTTTCATGGTGTCATGAATCATAATTTTTTGATAAAGCTTTAATATAATGGGAAAACTGACTTTATCTTCTTTGGCTAAGCGATCAATAAAACCTGAATAGGTATCACCAGTTCCAATCGCCAGCATCTGCTTTTGACCTTGGACGGGGTAAGCCTTAAATAAGCTTGACCATAAGATGACTGAAGCCATCACCACAAAACCCAGGAATAGAATGATCAAACCTTTCAATGGAAATGCTTTTCTGGCTTTCTTTTTTGAATTTTTCTGTGTGCTGGACATATTAACGAATCTGATTCAGTTGAAGGATATTAAACAGTTCAATACAGGCTTGAACATTCAAAGTTTGCTGATTAAGTTCAGTCACAACTTTCATTGGACTTAAGGCATTACAGAAAAACAGACTTTCAAATTTTGAAATTTCTTCCATATCAATAAAGCGCTGTTGGCAATGAATACCTTGTTGTTGCATACGAGATAATATCTCCGCGCGCATCACACCATGGACGCCATTATAACGAAGTTCTGGCGTAATCCATGTATTGTTTAAACGAATGAAACAATTACTGCTTACTCCTTCAACAACAGTGCCTTGCACATCGGTTACCAGTGCTTCCGCCCATCCTTTTTGATCGGCCTCACTTTTTAACAACACCTGTTCCAAACGATTCAGGCTTTTTACTCCAACCAGACTTGGCATGGTTAGACCTAAGGCTTGCTGCAGTACACCCGATTTAATTTTTTCAATTTGAAAATCATCAACAACCTGAGGATAAAAAAACACCCATACATCCGCTGAATGCTCAGGCAAGCTGTATCCGCGCTGTCCTTCACCACGACTAATAATGATTTTAAACGTACCATTCACTGCTAAAAATTTCTTTTGCAGTAAAACCAAGCTTTTTTGAATCACACTCAAATCAGCTTTTAACAGCAGTCGTTCACAACCTAAATGCAGCCGTGCCATATGCAGGTTTTCAAGCTCTATTTTGCCATGCCGCACACGCGCTGTCGTAAAACAGCCATCACCATAATGGAAAGCGCGATCCAATAATGAAATTTCGTTTATTTCCTCTGCATTCTTAAAACATGGCATAACAAAGCGTCCTGTGAATGATGACTTAGTTTAAAACAGCAGTCTTAGATTTATAGCTTTTTTATTCATATCAAATTCATTTCTTATTATTTTTTTAATAAAAAAGATGACGCTATTCTCCGCATTGTACAAAACATAAATAATTTAAATGTAAAGGATAGCAAAAATGCGCTCATTAAAAATCGGGGTTTTAGCAGCAGTTATTTCGGCAACATCTTTTAGTGCGCTTGCAAAAGACTTTTTAAACGTTTCTTACGATCCAACTCGTGAACTGTATGAAAACTATAATAAAGAGTTTGGTGCATATTGGAAGAAAACCACAGGCCAAGAAATTAACTTCAAACAATCACACGGCGGTTCAGGCAAACAGGCACGTTCCGTCATTGATGGTCTTGATGCAGACGTTGTGACTTTAGCGCTGGCTGCAGATATTGATGCCATTGCTGAAAATACAAATCTGCTGCCAAAAGACTGGCAGAAAAAGTTTCCCAATAACTCGACCCCTTATACCTCAACCATCGTATTTCTGGTACATAAAGGCAATCCGAAAGGCATTAAAGATTGGGGCGATTTGGTTAAACCCGACATCGGAATTATCACACCTAATCCTAAAACCTCTGGCGGTGCACGCTGGAACTATTTAGCAGCATGGGCGTGGGCAAAACACCAACCGGGTGGCAACGATACCAAAGCCCAAGAATTTGTACGCAAAATCTATAAAAATACCAAAGTTCTTGATTCTGGCGCACGTGGTGCAACCACCACATTTGCTGAACGCGGTATTGGCGATGTATTACTGGCTTGGGAAAATGAAGCTCACTTGGCAATTCGTGAACAGCCGGGCAAGTTTGAAATTATCACACCGTCATTGTCTATTTTGGCAGAACCGCCTGTAGCGATTGTTGAAAAGAATGCACAGAAAGATGGCAATCTGAACATAGCGAAAGCTTACTTAAACTATCTGTACTCACCTGCAGGCCAGACTGTGGCTGCCAACAACTTTTATCGTCCGCGCAATGCGGCTGTATTGGCAAAATACAAATCCGTATTCAAACCATTAAAGCTGGTGACCATTGATAAAGAATTTGGTGGCTGGACTAAGGTTCAAAAACAACATTTTGATAATGGCGGTATTTTCGACCAAATCGTAAAAGCAAATAGCACCAAATAATTTGGGAAAATTAAGAACAGTACTGGCTTTATTGATAAGGCCAGTGCTTTGGATACGGAACAGGCTTCTTTTATCTCTTTTTTTCATATTAAATTCATTTTTTATTATTTTTTATGCATAAAGTATGGCGCTATTCTGCATTCATGTTACAAAACAGTTAAGAATATTGAGGTTGGCATGAGCATTTCAGCAAAATTAAAGTTAGGGGTTTTAGCAGCAGTTATCTCTGCTACCTCTTTTAGCGCACTCGCAAAAGACTTTTTAAATGTCTCTTATGACCCAACCCGTGAACTTTATGAAGATGTCAATAAACAGTTCGGCAAATACTGGGAAAGCCGTACCGGTCAAAAAATTAACTTCAAGCAATCTCATGGTGGTTCTGGCAAACAAGCACGTGCAGTGATTGATGGTTTAGATGCTGATGTGGTGACGCTTGCGCTTGCTGCGGATATTGACGTGATTGAACAAAAAACCAAACTTCTTCCAGCTGACTGGCAAAAGAAACTTCCTCATAACTCAACACCCTATACCTCTACAATTGTTTTTTTGGTACGTAAAGGCAACCCGAAAGGTCTAAAAGACTGGGGCGACTTAGTTAAACCAGGTGTCGGGATCATCACGCCAAATCCTAAAACTTCTGGCGGTGCGCGCTGGAACTATTTAGCCGCTTGGGCATGGGCGAAACACCAAGCCGGTGGTAACGATAAAACGGCTCAAGAATTCGTGCGTAAAATCTATAAAAACACCAAAGTGCTTGACTCTGGCGCACGTGGTGCAACAACAACATTTGCTGAACGCGGCATGGGTGACGTATTACTGGCTTGGGAAAATGAAGCTTACTTGGCGATTCGTGAACAGCCGGGTAAATTCGAAATCGTCACCCCTAGCCTGTCTATTCTGGCTGAGCCACCCGTGGCGATTGTAGAAAAGAATGCCGAGAAAAAAGGCAACAAATACCTGGCACAAGGTTACTTGAACTTCTTGTACTCTCCATTGGGTCAAGAAATTTCAGCACGTAACTTCTACCGTCCACGTAACGCAAAAGTGTTAGCAAAATATAGCAATGTATTCAAGCCACTTAAACTTGTCACCATTGATCAGGAATTTGGCGGTTGGGATAAAGTTCAAAAAGCTCACTTTGAGAATGGTGGCATCTTTGACCAAATCGTAAAAGCCAATAACGCAAAATAATCGCGCTGGAAAGATAGAGGAGCATCGACATGATTCATACCGTAATTGTTCCAGGTGTAGGTGGCAGTGAACCTGCTCACTGGCAGTCTTGGTTACAACGACAACTTATGTCATGCTCTCGTGTGCAACAACAGGACTGGCATAAACCGGTACTTGAAACCTGGATAAGCGAATTTGTAAATACCGTGTCTCCAATTCAAGGCTCTATCCAAATTGTTGCACATAGCTTTGGTTGCCTCACCACTGTTGCAGCACTGGCGCAGCACCCTGAACTCAATCAAAAAATTAAAAATTTGATTTTGGTTGCTCCAGCCAATCCTGCACGTTTTGGTGAAGCCGGCTTTGCACGTGATAGCCAACAAGATTATCAACGTTATTTTCATCAGTTAAAAACTGTCGTTCCTACTACTTTACTGATCAGTGAAAACGACCCGTGGTTAAGTTTTGAAGATGCCCAATGCTTAGCCCAAGCATGGAAGCTCAATCCGATTAATCTGGGCCAGGTCGGACATATTAATGTGGCTTCCGGTTTTGGTCCGTTTCCTGAAATTTATGATTATTTGATTTCAGAGAATGTACTGCAACATATCAATTTTTCTGATGAGAGCAAGTATTATTTTAAATTTGCAATTTAGAGTATGCAAATTATGCTTGTGCCGAATTAAACTTTTATTTTTGCTGACTTAATTGGTCAGCATTTTCTCTTTTGAGGAGTAATCATGTCGCAGCGATCCCGAGTGCTGCCAGGATTTGGTCTTTCTCTAGGCTTTACCCTAGCGTATTTGTCATTAATTGTTCTTATTCCACTCTCTGCAGTGTTTATTAAATCACTGGGAATTGGTTGGGACGGTTTATGGGAAATTTTAAGTTCAGAACGTATCCTAAAATCTTTGCAGTTAAGTTTTAGTGCCGCACTTATTGCTGCCTTAGTCAATGTGATCTTTGGTCTGTTACTGGCATGGTGTCTGGTTCGTTACAGCTTTCCTGGCAAACGAATTATTGATGCTTTAGTCGACTTACCCTTTGCTTTGCCAACCGCAGTTGCCGGTATCGCCCTGACCTCTTTATATGCACCTACCGGCTGGATTGGTCAGTACCTGGAACCGATGGGCATTAAAGTGGCTTATACTCCGATCGGGATCACGCTTGCGCTGATTTTTATTGGCTTACCTTTCGTTGTTCGTACGGTACAACCTGTTTTAAGTGATATGGAAACCGAACTGGAAGAAGCTGCGTCAGCACTCGGCGCCAACCGTTTTCAGATTATAACCAAAATCATTATGCCGATTCTGTTCCCTGCACTATTGACTGGTTTTGCCTTGGCATTTGCACGTGGTGTCGGTGAATACGGTTCAGTGATCTTTATTGCCGGTAACCAGCCCTATGAAACTGAAATCGCGCCATTGATGATTATTTCGCGTTTAGAAGAATATGATTACGCAGGTGCAACCACGATTGCGGTGGTGATGTTGTTAATTTCTTTTACGATTTTATTCCTGATTAACTTGCTACAAGCATGGGCAAGCCGCCGTACAGGGAGAACAGCCCGATGAGCTTAACGACCAATAGCAATGCTTTAGCAGAAAAATTGCAATCTCGTGATGCAACCCGCGAACCGACCTGGGTACGTAATGTTCTGATCACCATTGCGCTGATCTTTTTCTTGAGCTGCCTGATTCTGCCGTTAGTTTTGGTTTTTGTGGAAGCCTTTAAGCAAGGGGTTGCGGTTTATTTCCAAGCCTTGATCAATCCAGACACTTTATCTGCAGTAAAACTGACTTTATTGACCGCTGCGATTGCCGTACCCTTAAATGTGGTGTTTGGTGTTGCTGCTGCATGGTCTGTTGCGAAATTCAACTTCCGTGGTAAATCTCTTTTAACCACCATTATTGACATTCCATTCTCGGTATCCCCGGTCATTGCAGGCATGATGCTGGTGCTGATTTTTGGTACTCAAGGCTGGATGGGCAGCTGGCTGATGGATCACGACATCAAAGTATTGTATGCCGTGCCTGCCATTGTACTTGCAACCATCTTTATTACCGTTCCTTTTGTGGCGCGTGAACTGATTCCTTTAATGGAAGCACAAGGCACTGAAGAAGAAGAAGCGGCAATTGTACTCGGTGCTTCCGGTTGGCAAACCTTCTATAAAGTGACCTTGCCGAATATTAAGTGGGGTCTGATTTATGGTGTGATTCTGTGTAATGCCCGTGCCATGGGTGAATTCGGTGCGGTATCGGTGGTGTCTGGACATATCCGCGGCGAAACCAATACTCTACCGTTACATGTAGAAATTCTCTATAACGAATATACCTTTAGTGCTGCGTTTGCAGTGTCCTCTTTGTTGGCCTTACTTGCTATTGTGACCCTGATTTTAAAAGCCTGGGTTGAGATTCGCCAAGAGAACCAAAACAAACGTAATGAAGATTCAACAGTTTCTTAAGGAATGACATCATGAGTATTCAAGTTAAAAATATTGAAAAACACTTTGGTGCATTCCATGCACTTAATAATATTTCACTGGATTTTCCGGATGGGCAACTGGTGGCATTACTTGGGCCATCAGGCTGCGGAAAAACCACCTTGCTGCGCATTATTGCAGGCCTGGAATCAGCCGATGGCGGTCAGGTGATTCTTGAAGGTGAAGATGCAACCGATGTTCACGTTCGCGAACGTCAAGTGGGCTTCGTTTTTCAGCACTATGCCTTGTTCCGTCACATGACCGTATTTGAAAACATTGCTTTTGGTTTACGTGTTCGTCCGCGCTCGACCCGCCCTTCTGAAGCTGAAATCAAAAAGCGTGTCACCCGTTTACTCGATTTGGTTCAGCTCGGTTTCTTGGCAGATCGTTTCCCGGCTCAGTTATCAGGCGGTCAGCGTCAACGTATTGCATTGGCGCGAGCACTCGCTGTTGAGCCTCGCGTACTGTTACTGGATGAACCTTTTGGTGCACTCGATGCCAAAGTGCGTAAAGAACTGCGTCGCTGGTTACGTACTTTGCATGATGAATTGCATATCACTTCTATTTTCGTCACCCACGATCAGGAAGAAGCTTTGGAAGTAGCTGACCAGATTATCGTTATGAACAAAGGTAATGTAGAGCAAATTGGTTCACCGCGTGAAGTCTATGAACAACCGGCAACGCCATTTGTTTTTGACTTCCTCGGTCAGGCCAATCGTTTCGAAGGTCAAAATCAGCAAGGTATTATTCATCTGGGTGAAGACCGTATTCAGTTGCCACAAGTGAAAGATGCACCCCAAGGTGAAATCATTGCATTTGCGCGTCCAAACGAACTCAGTATTCATGCAACTCCGCAAGAAAATGCCATTCAAGCCACTTTTTTACGTGAAATCTGGATTGCCGGTAAAGTGCTTGCCGAACTTCAAGATCGCCAAGGTAATTTGATTGAAATTTCGCTTAGCTCTGAAGAAGCCAAATTACATCAATTCAAACCAAATCAAACTGTGTGGTTAAGCCCATCTGCATTGCATTTATTTGCCAATGACGTCGCTTAAAAACAAATAGATGGGGCAAAAAAGCCCCATCCCCTTTTAAGGTATGCAGAATCATGAATTTCCAACAATTAAGAATTATTCGAGAAACCGTTAGACAAAACTTTAATTTAACTGAAGCTTCAGCAGCACTTTACACCTCGCAATCGGGGGTAAGTAAACACATCAAAGATTTGGAAGATGAACTGGGCGTACAACTGTTTATCCGCAAAGGGAAACGTCTGCTGGGTTTAACTGAGCCGGGTCAGTCTTTACTGGGTATTGTTGAGCGCATGCTGGTCGATGCAGACAACATTAAACGTCTGGCAGATGACTTTAACCGCGTTGATGAAGGCACGCTCACGATTGCAACCACCCATACTCAAGCGCGTTATGTATTGCCGCCGATTGTGAACCAATTTAAAAAAGAATTTCCAAAAGTCCATCTGATTTTGCAACAGGCCAGTCCGGTTGAAATTACTGAAATGCTACTTCAAGGCGAAGCCGATATCGGTATTGCGACCGAGTCTTTAACCACTGAAGACAACCTCGCGAGTGTGCCTTTTTATACTTGGCAACACAGTATTATTACGCCACAAAATCATCCACTGGCCAGCAAAACTGATATTAGTTTAGAAGATTTGTCGCAATATCCGCTGATTACTTATCACGGCGGCTTCACCGGTCGTTCAAAAATTGATAAGGCCTTTGAAGAGGCAGGAATTGATATTGATATTGTGATGTCAGCGCTTGATGCTGATGTCATCAAGACCTATGTTGAACTGAATATGGGCGTCGGTATTGTCAATAATGTCGCTTACGATGCAGAACGTGACTACCGTTTGAAACAAATTCCTACCGATATTTTTGGGGTGAATACCACCTGGATTGCGGTGCGTAAAGGACATTTACTGCGCGGATATGGTTATGAGTTTGTTTCACTCTGCTCACCCGAAGCAGACATCAAGGCACTGAAACGGGTGGCTTATCCAGAAGATTAAAAATCACATTATTTTTTAGATCAGGGATATCACAATATCCCTTTTTTAATCCTCATTCATAATTTCAATTATTTACTTATCAATAATATAAAAAAAATCCCCCTTGGATCATTACAGTATAAATAATTTGAAATCTAGACTTGCTCATTTTGGATAAAACCGCATAAAGTAGTACATATGTATAAAAAGCATTCAAGCACATCCTGTGTACTCATAATTTAAACCATGACTTTATAGCTATATTTCAATATTCAATTTGGGGTTATTCATGAAAGCTACGGCCTTTGGCATCAGTGTTTGCATTTTTTTGCCTACACAGGTTTTTTCCGCAGCACTTGAAACTTCCAACCAAAGTATTGCAATATTTTTACAGCCCGAGAATTACGCTGAATTTTCAACCATATTTGTTGATGCCAATATTTCAGGGAATAGCTACCGACCTGCAGCCAATAATCCATCGATATATGCAGAAAGCTCTACACAAAATTTTGTTAATCACTTTTATCTATCTAGCATGGCATTAAAATTACAACTCGATCCCAATTGGTCTCTAGGTTTTATTTATGATCAACCTTTTGGAACCAATGTTGGTTATGCGTTGGATCCCGTTGCCACTAGTGCGGATAATTTAGTCAATGCGGTGCACTTTAAATTGGATACTAACAATCTCACCACCCTAGTCGGCTATCAGCCAAATCAATCTTGGAATGTCTATACAGGCTTAAGTTATCAAAGCTTAAAAACACATTTGAATATTTCAGCTCAATCGATGGGCCTACGAGTCGATTATATTGGGGAAATAAAAAAAGATTCATCAACTGGTTGGCTCACTGGGATGAGCTATCAACGACCTGAATATGCTCTTCAGACCTCACTCACTTACCGCTCTAAAATCCGACATAAGCAAAAATTTCAGGAAAAAGTCAGCACAGTTCCAGATATCCCTTTACTCAATTTAGCATCAGACCAGAACACCAACATAGAAATACCTCAATCAGTCAACCTTGAATTTCAATCCGGCATAACAGCCAATAATTTAATTTATGCATCAGTGCGCTGGGTCAATTGGCAAAATTTCAAAATTGTTTCACCTTTGATCAGTTCAGTTAGCGATACCCCTGTCCCTTTAGTGGATTATCAGACAGATCAGTGGACTACAACTTTAGGTCTCGCCCATATACTGAATGACAAATGGATATTGATGACCGATATAGGACGAGATAGCGGTAACGATAATCCTGCTTCTACCTTAAGCCCTTCAGATGGTTTCTATAGTTTTGGGATCGGTGGTTTTTATAATATTCAGCCTAATTTATTTATTGCCAGTGGCATAAAATATTTAAAGTTCAATAAAGCAAAAATTCAGCAGGATCAGAATGGTTCAGGCAGTTTATTTGGCCCTTTATCTACAGTAAATAATAATGATGCGCTTGCTTATGGTCTCAAAGTCGGTTATCGCTTTTAATCAAAATATTTAAAACCTCACCTTCGAAAAAAAAACGAGCCGAAGCTCGTTTTTTTAAAATGATAACTTTAAATTACCAGTGATAGCTTACACCAAGTTTAGCTACTGGTAGCCATTGATATTTATCATCATTACGAATTTCATTGGCTTCTTTATTTACTGCATCTTGAGCTGACACAGGATTCCCAGTCACAGGCGCTAAATTATATTGAGTTAATTGAACTTCTGGATTACCCGTGTAATAAGCACCGACTTCGCCAAATACACCCCAGTTTTTATTGATTTTAGGTGCAAAACCTAGACCTACATACGGTGCGATGTCATTCTTATAAGACATTTTACCGCGTACATAACCTTCTTGACCTGGCACAGCTAGTTGATAGTCATTACCATCAATCGACAACGTGCCACCGTTACCAATACGTTTATTTAAGTCATAGTCATTATCAAGATAACCTACACCAGCTGCCATATATACGCCTTGTGCCCAACGGTTTGCACTTGCACCCCAAGGACGAATTTCTGCATTTAAATAAGCGAGTTTGTTTTCCATATCCAGGTCATATTTTGTACCATTTACTGATACATCATCAGTCCAAGAAATGTCACCACCGTTATAACCAAGCGCTAAACCTACATATGGATTAGCAGTCCAAAGCAATGCACCACCATACCCCGTAGTACCTACTTCCGCTCGAACGCCCGTTGGGATAAGTTGATTGCGATCAAATGCATAACCGTCTTGTACTACTGCATCGTCAGCCATCGCTGTTCCGGCCATAGCAGTCAATACAGCTGCTGCTAAAATCGTACTTAAAGTTTTCATCGTGTTTCTCCTCAAAATGGGCTTATTTAATCATTAATGTTTTTTTCGTATTTGAACTATAAAATATAAAGAGGTTATGTTTTATTCAAAAATTGCTTACTTTTGTTAAATTTTGATACAAATACTATTTATCATTGATTAATAATAATTTTTTATATGGATACTTTTATATTATGGGATGAAATTTATCTACCTAGCTTAATAAGCTATTGTATTAATCACTGTATTGTTTGCGTTGTGTTAACGCATTAATACTTTACAAACATCTCAAATGAATCTCTCCCATTCTAGTGCTTAAAGTCTTTCATCGAGGTTTAATAATTAATTCCGATCTAAAGCCACTTTTTCATCTATTTTTGTCTCAATATAGTGTAAAATCTTGGGAAATTTTTTGGAAATGGAAGATCATGTCTCAGCTTTCAACAATCATTGAACAGGCTTTTGAAGATCGTGCTAATTTCACAGCGGCTGATTGCCCTGCCGAAGTTCGTAGCGCTGTAGAAGAAGCTATTGCTGGCCTAGATAACGGTACACTTCGTGTAGCTGAAAAAATCGATGGTGAATGGATTGTTCACCAATGGCTTAAAAAAGCAGTTTTGTTATCTTTTAAACTAAATGATAACAAAACCATTGAGTCTGGTGATCTTCGTTTCTACGACAAGGTAGATACCAAGTTTGGCGATTGGACTGAAGAACAGTTTAAAGCTGCTGGCGTGCGTGTTGTGCCACCTGCTGTGGCTCGTAAAGGTTCATTCCAGGCAAAAAATGTCGTATTGATGCCATCTTATGTGAACATTGGTGCATATATTGACGAAGGCACCATGGTTGATACCTGGGCAACTGTTGGTTCATGTGCACAAATTGGTAAAAATGTGCATTTGTCGGGTGGTGTTGGTATTGGTGGCGTACTTGAACCACTTCAAGCAAATCCAACTATTATTGAAGACAACTGCTTTATCGGTGCACGTTCTGAGATTGTTGAAGGTGTAATCGTTGAAGAAGGTTCTGTAATTTCAATGGGCGTATTCATTGGTCAATCGACTAAAATCTTTGACCGCGCAACTGGCGAAATCCATTACGGTCGCGTTCCTGCAGGTTCTGTAGTCGTTGCTGGCAGCCTTCCTTCTAAAGATGGTACTTGCAACTTATATGCTGCAATCATCGTGAAAAAAGTTGATGCGAAAACGCGTGCTAAAACCAGCTTGAACGATTTATTACGCGAAGACTAAGTCTTTAATTTACACGGAACATTTGTGTTCCTCGGAGCTTTAACCGCTCCTCGTCTCTACGCTCAGACATGAGCGTAGAGATTTTTGTTTTTGTACTCTTATGTTTTCTGGTGTGGTAATTTTTTGTTATGAATACTCTTCGCTCTTCTGCTATTCCTGTTTCTGATCCGTCTGCGGGTTTACGCATCACGGAGATTTTCTATTCATTACAAGGTGAAGCCAACGCTGCCGGTTTGCCAACGGTGTTTATTCGTTTAACCGGCTGTCCTTTACGCTGCACTTATTGTGATACCACTTATTCTTTTGAAGGCGGTGAACGCCAATCACTAGACGATATTATTAAAACTACACTTGATTTTAAAACACCTTATATTTGCGTGACGGGTGGTGAGCCGCTGGCTCAGCCAAATGCCCTGCCTCTAATGCAACGTTTAGCCGATCTGGGCTGTGAAGTCTCACTTGAGACCAGTGGTGCTTTAGATGTCTCTAAAGTTGATCCGCGTATTTCTAAAGTGCTCGATTTAAAAACTCCCACTTCTGGTGAAGTTTCACGAAATTTAATGAGTAATCTTGATCACCTGACTCAGCACGACCAAATCAAGTTTGTGATTTGTAATCGTGCAGACTATGAATGGTCAAAACAACAAGTTGAACAGTACCAACTTACCGACAAAGTAAGCACGGTGTGGTTCTCTCCTGCATTTGCAGTTGAAAAAGGTGTAGTTCGGTTGCCTCAACTTGCGCGTGATTTAGCACAATGGATTTTAGAAGACCATCTCCCTGTTCGTTTCCAGCTCCAGTTGCATAAATTGCTCTGGAATGATGAAACTGGTCGTTAATTTATTTCTGTTTTTGAATACCTATATTTGTTTGGAGATTTGAATATGCGCTCTCGTGCCATAGTTTTGTTATCTGGCGGCTTAGACTCAACAACTTGTTTGGCTTGGGCGCAAGCACGTTATGAATGTATTGCCATCAGTTTTATGTATGGTCAACGTTCTACCACTGAACTTGATGCTGCTACAGCATTAACACAGCGTGCTGGAGTAGAACA
This sequence comes from Acinetobacter sp. SFB, assembly GCF_001647545.1. GTDB lineage: Bacteria > Pseudomonadota > Gammaproteobacteria > Pseudomonadales > Moraxellaceae > Acinetobacter. The sequence continues at coordinate 371,079 of NZ_LSZH01000001.1, read as the reverse complement.
TCGCGTCATTAATATCGATTTAGGTAACCTCGGTGGCTCTGCATTAACAGACCACACTATTGATGTTCCAGATTATGAACAGGAAGGTATTCCTGTAACTTATGTTCCAGCACGTAACACGATATTTCTGTCTTATGCGCTCGCTGCCGCAGAAGTGTTTGGTGCAGAAGCGATTGTGATTGGAATTAATGCCGTTGATTATTCAGGATATCCTGACTGTCGCCCTGAATTTATTGATGCTTTTGAACGCATGGCCCGCCTTGCTACCAAGGTTGGCGTGGAAGGTAAACCTCTAAAATTTGAAACACCTCTGTTACATTTATCCAAAGCAAATATTATTCGCTTAGGTATAGAACATGGCGTAGACTACAGTCAAACGGTGTCTTGCTACCAAGCAGACGACCAAGGACGTGCTTGTGGCACATGCGATAGTTGCCGTTTACGCAAACAAGGTTTTGCTGATGCAGGTATCGCAGATCCAACACGTTATATACCGTCATAACAGGGTAACAATACATGAAAAATTTGAAGTCAAACATTATTCTTTCTACATTAGTTTCTGTTGCAGCATTCATGGCAACTTCTTCAAATGCGGCAGAAACAAACAAGCTCCAAGAAGCTTATAAAAGCACTAATGTAAAATCTGCTTTAATTAATGTTTGTAAAGATGAAACAGGTAAAAGCAAAAAATTATCAGCTGCAGAAGTAAGTAAATATTGTACTTGTGCGGTTGAGGCGGACGGTAAATTAACCAATGCTCAAAAATGGGAAATTCAAAGTACCGTTAACCAAAAGAAAAGCCCGGCTACTTTAGCTTTTGTTCAAAAACAAAATAAAGATCTTCAAGCTTGTTTTGGTCCACAACTTACAGGCAAGCTTAAAAGCTTAACTGAAGAAGCAATGAAATCTGCTCAACAACCTAAAAAATAAGTTGATTTAGATTCAATAAAAAGCCTGCAATTGCAGGCTTTTTATTATTGAAAATTTACTTGGCGGACTTCAGTATAAGTGTGAATAAATTCGCTATCATGTCAGTATAAACTCAAGATTAATATGACAAATTCGACTTTACAAGGATCAAGACATGTCTGATATTAGCCTCCTCAATCAAACCTTCCCTACCACCACGGGTGAAATTAATCTGACCGAAATTCAGACTGAATGGCTTATTGTGTATTTTTATCCGAAAGATTCAACCCCGGGCTGTACCACGCAAGCGATAGGTTTTTCATGTCTAAAAGATCAATTTGATGCTTTACATACCACTATTCTGGGTATTTCACGCGACTCGGTTAAAGCGCATCAGAACTTTACCGAAAAGCAGAATCTGACCATTAATCTGATCAGTGACAAAGAAGAAATACTGTGCAAGCACTTTGATGTGATTAAAGAAAAAAACATGTATGGCAAACTGGTAATGGGTATTGAACGCTCAACCTTTATTTTCCGTAATGGCAAATTAGTCAAAGAATACCGTAAAGTCAAAGCTGCAGGTCATGCAGAGCAAGTATTGGAAGACTTAAAAGCCCTCCAGTCAGTTTGATCGCACTTGTACTGAATGGATAAAAGCCAAACCTTTGGGCTTTTATCCTGCTTTTTTTGAGAGTTCTTTTATGCAACCAAAAATCTTAATTTCTCTTTGCTTGGATTTTTAAATACAGATAATAACCAGCGTACAACACACGAGATAAATTAAAAAAACCTAGAAAAAGATCTTGTTAAAATGCCAGCCAATATAATTTTCAGTTAAGTTCACATTGCCCCGAAAGCTGAAGATTAACTTTTTCCCCCACTCCTCCAATACCTTTTCGCATACCAAAATCGCTACGGTTAATCACGGCAGAAGCTTGGACATCGAGCATGTTGACATTCGATTGACTGGGTTTAAAGGTCGTGACAAAAATCACTGGTTTGGTCACACCACGCAGGGTTAAATTTCCTAAAACATTATATTTTCCATTTCCCAAGTCTTTAAATTGGATACTTTTAAATCTTACAGTTTTGTATTTTGCTGCATAAAATAGGTCTTCACCCAGAATCATATGTTTTAGCAAGGGTTTATTGAAACTCAGACTATCGACATCCATAATAATATGTGTCGATGCATTTTGCGGTGCGTTACTATCAAACTCCATGCTCGATTGAACTTGATTAAATTTAGCTTTCACCACCGTGAGTCCCATCGACTTGATCTCAAAACCCACATTACTTTGGGGTGTTAAAATCCATGATTTCGCAAAGGCCTGACTGCTTACCGCTAAACCCATTGCGACGATAATAAGTCCATTTTTTATTGTTGTGTTCAAATTTAAATCCACCTTTTCTGATTGCTTATTGATCGGATTTAGACATGCGGTCCATCCTTAGATTAAATTTGTTTTAAATTTTCGAATTCTCATTTTAGTTATTTTTATATCAGTTTATTGAGGTTTTTGTAAAACCATTAATGACTAATGGAAAAAATACTCGATATAATTCTTCTATAAGAATTGGCTTAATATAGTATGGTTAAGCTAGTAGCACTTTATAAAATTTTTATTTTTTAATATTTTAACTCTAAAAAACTGTCTGATTTTAAGCTCATCAAGAAGTTTAAACGCTGTCAGCAACTTGAAAGTAGAGAAGTCGATATCACTATAACAATTAAACGATTACCCAGAAACGTAAAACACTCGAAATTTTAAAGTACTTTAAGCGTTTGTTTGAAGGCATAAACTATCTTGTTTGCCATTGTCCATTTACTACAATATTCACTTTTTCCCCTATCCCACCAAATGCTTTTTTCATACCAAAATCACTACGATTCACCACGGCTTTAGATTCGACATCCAAAAGTTGTGGATCGGCGGTATTTGGTTTTAAAACCGTATCAAAGGTTATGGGCTGACTGATACCGCGCAATGTCAAATCACCTTTTATACTGTAATGATTCTTGCCTAAAGCTATAAATTCATGACTATTAAAAGTCGCGGTTGGATATTTTTCTGCATAAAATAAATCTTCACCTAAAATCATCTCTCTGAGTGAAGGTCGGCTCAAGCTTAGGCTACTTATATCCAACACAAATTGTGCCGAGGCATTTTTTGGCACTTTGGGATCAAAGCTCATACTGGATTGAACCTGCTCAAATTTCCCTTTCACGATCGAAAAACCCATCGACCTGATATCAAAACTGACATGAGTCTGAGGGGTCAGTATCCATTCCTGTGCATTTGACTGAGCCAAGATATTTAAACTTACTGTTCCAGCAATTATGAGACTTTTGATTATGCTCGGGATATTCATCTTATCCACTCCTAGATCGTTGCAATTTCTTGCCCCGACTGAAAAGCTTACTTAAAATTATTCCAGATTGGTTTTATCTTGTGTCAGGTATTTGTGCTGCAATTGTTGGTAAGTAGGCGTATTCTGAAATTTCTGTAAAAATTCACGGGTTCCAAGTGGAAAAGCAGATTCAATAATTTCTCCACGATAATAGGCTTCACGCAGCGGCGTTGCTGAAATTGCACCTTTCAGGCTTTCAAGTTCCACCATTTCCCACTCAGGGAAAAGCTGCAGATAATAAGAAGATTCATCCTTAAAATGACCAATTAAACCAACTTTATTTGAAGGCTCCACTATTTCTGCTACCAGAGAAGTAACCAGATTTTGCCATTTTTTATCATCATAAACATCAACCACATGTACAAACTTAATTCGCTGTTGATCTATTGCTGAAAAGTTGGACAAAATCATCTGTTCACGTTCAGCAGCACTAAACGGATTTTTAATATTACGTTCATTTTGTGCAGATCCGAGTGCCAAAATCACATTTTGGCTTTGCTCTAAAGCAATTTTAATCGTTTGCATATGTGCCAGATGAAAAGGCTGAAAGCGACCAATGAAAACCAGATAATCAAATGTATAGTTCATAACAGATCATATTTTTTATGACTCGTGAGTTGTGCCGCCCCAATAAATATGCGACATAATAAACGCCATAAAACTAAATTAAGTATTTAAAGCAAGGATAGTACGATGACACTGAGCTGTATTCAACAAGCGCATGAACATTTGGATGCAAATTTAGAAAATGGTGTACTAACTTTAGCCATTAATCGACCAAAAGCAAAAAATGCATTATATGGCGAATTGTATCTCTGGATTGCCCAAGCTTTAGATGAAGCCGATCAAGATAAAGATGTGCGTGTGGTCATTTTACGCGGTGCTGATGCGGATTTCAGCGCGGGCAATGACATGCAGGACTTCATGAAGTTTATTCAAACGCCACTTGCAGGCAAAGCTGGAGATGCCCCTCCATTTGTGGTGCTAAAATCTGCAGCAAAATTTTCCAAGCCGTTAATTGCAGCGGTTCGTGGTGTCGCAATTGGTATTGGTGTTACGCTTTTACTTCATGCTGACCTTGTCTATAGTGATAACACTGCCCTATTCCAGATTCCATTTGTAAGCTTGGGTCTTTCTCCGGAAGGGGCTTCAAGCAAGCTTCTTATTCAACAAGCCGGTTATCATAAAGCGGCTGAGCTGCTATTTACTGCGCAAAAATTTAACAGTGAAAAAGCACTAAGTGCAGGTTTGGTGAATAGCATCGAAGAAGATGTTTATGCAACTGCATTGAAACAGGCGCAAACTTTAGCTGCCCTGCCATTGGCTTCAATTAAGCAAACCAAAGCGTTAATGAAACATAACTTGCAGGAAATTCTGGACTGTGTAGATGACGAAGCTGAAATTTTTATGAAGCGTGTCTCTTCACCAGAAATGGCTGAAGCAGTGGCTGCATTTATGCAAAAGCGCAAACCAGATTTTGCGCAATTTAATTAATTGGTTTTATTGTTAAATGAAAAGCCACTGAATCATGACATTGTTCAGTGGCTTTATGTATTTTAATAGATCTAAATTTCAAGCTTTAAAATTTGAGTAAATAAAGATGACTGATTCAAGCGAAACCAACACTGAAAAAAAACGTTATTTTGAACCTGCCCCTACAGACATTGATGTCGAAAACTTTAAGAAAGTGGTACAAAGCCGTCGTTCTGTACGTAAATTTACTCAAAAACCTATTCCTGCTGAAGTGCTGGATGATTGTCTAGACCTTGCATTGCTTGCACCAAACTCATCGAATCTGCAGCCGTGGACCTTTTATGTCGTGCAAAACCCTACCAAAAAGAAACAGCTGATAAAAGCCTGTTTAGGCCAATTGGCAGCAAAAACGGCTTCCGAGCTGATTGTTTGTGTGGCACGTACCGACCGTATTGATGAAATGGCGAAAAAGAACATCAGTGATTTTCCTTTCCCTGAAGCGCCAAAAGCAGTAAAGCAGTACTACAAATTTATTCCGTATAATTATAAAACGGGTTATTTCAATGCTCTGGGTAACTTTAAGAAAGTTGCTTTCAAAGTTGCACGTACGCTGGATAAGCAATTGCCCGTGACTGCCTTTAACCCGGCAGATGCAAAACTTTGGGCAAGTAAAACCACAGCTTTGGCATGCGAAAATCTGGTTCTGGCTTTACGTGCCTATGGTTTTGACAGTTGCATGATGGAAGGTTTTGATGAACCCATGGTCAATAAAATCTTGAATCTGAATGATCAGCAATATCCTGTCATGGTCATTGGTGCAGGTGAACGTGCAGCGGATGGGGTATTCTTCCCGCAATACCGTTTTGAGCGTGATTTGTTTATTCAGAAAGTTTAAGGACTTTTTTTGTAGCCTATTCATTGTTGATCTAAAAATAATTGGATCGGCGTCAAGGCGGCAGGAATGTCGCCACTTAGACTGTGGTACATGGATGTGTCATCAGTCTAACAAAGGGCTTTTGTCACTTTTCGCCTTTGAAAAGTTAGACATCAGTTACGCAATGACACCTCATCAGCTCACCATAAAGTGAGGTCATGAGGTGTATAAATTATCTTTATCCGTCAATATCTAATATTTGTATAAATTCAAAAGCAGGCTCTTCATAAGGATGACTTGCCTTGAGTGCTTTTGCGACCTCAGCGGCTTTATCTTCAGGCACAATGGTTTCTACCCGCCATTCAGGAATTTGTTCCAAAATATCTAACTCCCCAATAAATGGATTGGCACCTTTCACTGGCTTAAATTGGCCTGTACCCAAAACCTGCCAGGCACAATGCTCATAGTTGCCTATTCCACCTGCACCTGCTTTGAACACTGCCAGTTTAGTGGCTTCCAGATGAGATTCAGCAACGTAATAGATCAGTTTAAGCATCTGGGTGATCCTCTAAATTAATTTACTGTTATCGTAATATTACACCTACATACATCGCTGCAAATGGCTTATTACTTCTTTAAAAATAATAAAATTCAAAATAGAGGCAGATACAAGTATCCATTACTTTTCGTGACATTTCTCTTACAGTTCAATCTTTTACACTGATCGAAAAACACTCTATTTTAAAAACAAGATTTAATTTTATAACTTCGGGATGAAACTTTTTGAATGTTCATTTCGGTCATTACAACAATATTTTCATTACACCAATAGTCATTCTAATAAAACAGTTACTCAGCTTTAGGTATATCCATGCCATTTACTGTTTCTGTGACTTTCATCTGGTGTAAGCAACTGGAGAAAATAAATGCTATTCATCATCAGTCTGCTTATTCAATTCTTCGCCGTATGGGCAATTTTCTTTTTTGCACTCAGCCGTAATGCAGGTGCAATCACCGCCATTATTGTTGCAATCGTTACCGCATTTATCAGCCCTTGGTCGCTTATATTTGGTATCCCCCTCATTCTCATTAGCTTAATTGTGATGATTGAGTCCTTACGAATGGCGTTGATTACCAAGCCTGCTTATAAAACCCTTGCCAACGCCATGCCCAGTATGAGTCCTACGGAAAGAGAAGCCCTGGATGCAGGTACCAGCTGGTGGGAAAAAGACCTGTTTATGGGAGCACCGGACTGGTCAAAATTTGAGAGCTATCCTTATCCTACGCTTTCGGCAGAAGAACAGTCTTTTTTAGATAATGAAGTCGAACAATTATGCTTGATGCTGAATGACTGGGATATCCATCATCACTTTAAAGATTTGCCACCTGAAGCCTGGAGCTATATTCGAAATAATGGCTTTTTAGGGCTGATTATTCCCAAGGAATATGGCGGACGTGCATTTAGCTCATTTGCCCAAAGTCGCATTATGAGCAAGATTGCTTCTCGTTCATTAACGGCTGCCGTAAGTTGTATGGTGCCCAACTCTTTAGGACCGGGTGAGCTACTGCTTCATTACGGAACCGAAGAACAAAAAAACCGCTACTTACCCGGTTTGGCCAGTGGTGAAGAGATTCCCTGTTTTGGTTTAACCAGTCCGGAAGCCGGTTCTGATGCAGGTGCCATTCCGGATACCGGTGTGGTGTGTTATGGAGAGTTTGAGGGTCAGCAGGTGCTTGGCTTACGCATGAATTTCTCCAAACGCTGGATTACCCTTGCGCCTATTGCAACCGTTATCGGTTTGGCATTTAAACTGTATGATCCTGATGGACTATTAGGTGATAAAAACAAAACTGAATATGGCATTACCTGTGCCCTGATTCCTGCCAAACATCACGGCGTCAAAATCGGTGCACGCCATAATCCGGGATCTCCATTTATGAACGGGACGGTTGATGGTCAAGATGTCTTCATTCCACTTGACTGGATTATTGGCGGTTCAAAAAATATTGGCAAAGGCTGGCGGATGTTGATGGAATGTCTGGCAGTCGGTCGTGGTATTTCCCTGCCGGCCCTATCCACTGCAGCCAGCGAAATGACGTATTTAACAGTGGGGGCTTTTGCCAAAATTCGTCAGCAATTCAAAATTTCCGTGGGGAAATTTGAAGGTGTGCAGGAAGCTACTAGTGATATTGCCAGTGATACTTACATGCTGGAAGCCTTCCGTTATTTGGTCACCTGTGGTCTGAACCAAGGCGGCAAACCTGCTGTGATGACAGCAATGGCCAAATACTATGCTACTGAAACCATGCGCCACGTAGTCAATCACGGCATGGATGTGGTTGGCGGTCGTGCCGTGCAAATGGGATCACGTAATTTTCTTGCTCTTTATTATCAAGCTATTCCCGTCTCGATTACCGTTGAAGGTGCAAATATCCTCAGTCGTTCATTAATGATTTTTGGTCAGGGTTCGATGCGTTGCCATCCTTATCTGTTTGAAGAATTACAACTGCTGCAAGCGGAAGATAAAACCACAGCCCTGAATACCTTTAACGAAATGCTGTTTAAACACTTAGGCTATACCTTTAACCGCACTGCACGAGCATTTGCTTATGGCTATGTGGGTGGCTCGTCCGATGTACCAAAAAGTGCCGATGATTTTACCCTTCCCTATTTTAAAATCATTAACCGTTTAAGTACTAATTTTTCCCTGACTGCCGATATGTGCTTGGGTTTACTTGCAGGTGACATTAAACGTAAAGAAATGCTTTCCGGACGCTTGGCAGATATTCATGCCAACCTGTTTATCAGCACCGCGATTCTTAAATATTATGAACATGGCAAAAAGACCGAAGCCGAACAAGTTCATGCAAAACTGGCGCTAGAAAAATCACTGTTTAATGCACAAGAAGCCTTTTATGGTTTGTTTGCTAACTTCCCTGTCGGCATTGCGGCTGGTTTAGTCAAATTCATTTGTTTCCCGCTCGGTCGCCCTATTCAAAAACCAAGCGATGCTTTGAAACAACAGGCTGGCGAGATCATTATGCAAGACAATGCCTTCCGTGATGAATTGAAAAAGCATGTGTTCTATAACACAGCCGAAGACGATGTTACGGGCCGTATGGAATCGACTTTTAACATGTTGCTTGAGCTGGAACCGCTTTGGGACAAGTTCAAAAAAGCCGAATCTAAAGGACAGTTTAAAGGTTTAACTTTTGATGAACGTATTAGTGATGCGGTAGAGACAGGTTTCATTACTCAACATGAAGCCTCTCGTCTACTTAGCTATAATGCAAAACGTTACGACAGTATGCTGACCGATGTTTTTGACTCGGAACTTGATCAGGCTCTGGCACTGGAAAATCCTTATAATGATGAGGAAGAATCCGCGCCAATGCCTGATCCGAAGCAGCAAGAACCGTTAGCACCATAAAAATTTCAACAATAAAAAACGGCCTGTGAGGCCGTTTTTTATTTAATGGTTTTTTAATATATTGCTATAATAAATTTTAAAGCATCACAACCATTTGAAAATATGAATAAAAACCTATTAGCTTTTAAATTAATTGTTAGTGGATTAATTAGTCTTGGAGTATCGATTGGTTGTTATTTACTATTTGTTACTCCAGCTAAAGAACTTAGCAATAAAGAAACAATACCTATTTTTATTTCATTATTAAGCCTTGGCGCGACATTTTATGCTCCTATAGCTGCATATTTACTATATGACAGTTGGAAGTCCCAAACAAAATTTAATCGCGTTACTAACAACATTATTGAATTACAAAAAGAACTACATAGTTATATTGCAGCCCTAAAAAGTTTAAGACAAAGAGTTATTTTCCCCTATAGAAGATCAAAATTTAAAAATAATGAGGAGGATTATCTAAATAACTTAAGTAAATTATTTGATCAAAAAATTTGTGAGATCAATACTGCCAAGCAGTTAAAATATGAAGTATCAAAAACTTTAAGTATTATTAAAACAGATACTTATACCCACAATAAAGAATTATTACTGTATTACAATCAGCTAATTAAACTTATTGATAATATTAGTTGTGAAATAGATGGTTTTACTATCGATTACACTAACTTTATTAATATTTATCGAAAAGATGAATCCGAAGTGAAGCTCGCTTTATCCTCTGATGAATATAAAGAAATTACATATAAAATATCTGTACATCGTGAAGTGAATAATGCATTAAAAGGGCAAATTGATACATCCTTCACAAATGACATATCTTCCGTTGATCCTCAATTAACTAAAAAAATTCATGGATTTATAAAGAAAATTGATGAAACTTGTGAAGAACTTCTTAAAGATTATGAAAAAATCTCCTAAAGTGAATTTAGTTATAAAAACCACCTCTCGGTGGCTTTCTCAACCTAAAAATCAAAAGCTTTGAAGCAAATAGCTACCGATCAAGAACAACATTTGCAGCCCAACGACTGCCATAAAAAACATCCAGCCTTTCTTACGTAAAGTCGCTTTATCAAGCCTTGTATATGTCACAGTTTTTGGCATTGTGTCACCTCACTTCGAGATTCAATCCTGAACTTATATTTAGTGAATCGTATTTCCTCTATACTACATCGTGATTGTGCACAAAACACACAAATAATTTCCACTCCAATATAAAAGCAAAATCTAAACCAAGTCCAGCGGGAGAAATAAAAAATAAATTAAAAATATCTACAAAATAAAAAAGCCACCCGAAGGTGGCTTTTTCAGTATCTTAGAGAAGGTTAGCCAATGAACTTACGTGCATTACGGAACATACGTAACCATGCACCGTCTTCAGTCCATTCTTCAGGTTTCCAAGAATGTTGAACTGCACGGAAGTTACGTTCAGGGTGCGGCATCATAATCGTTGCACGGCCATCTTTCGAGGTCACACCTGTAATCGCTTCCGGTGAACCGTTCGGGTTCAATGGATATTGCTGAGTCGCATTACCCAAGCTGTCTACATAACGTAAGCTGACTTGATTGCCTGCATTTAACGCAGCAATTTTGTCCTCAGTTGCAACTACACGACCTTCACCATGCGCAACCGCGATTGGTAAAATCGAACCTTCCATACCGTCTAACAAGATCGAGTGAGACTTTTCAACACGTACGTTCACAGCACGCGCTTCAAACATCTCAGAAGTATTGCGGTGGAAACGTGGCCAAGCATCAGCACCCGGAATCAATGGAGCCAATTGAGACAACATTTGACAACCGTTACAGATCCCTAGAGAAAAGGTTTCTTGACGATTAAAGAATTTCTCAAATTGGTCGCGAAGTTTAGGGTTGAATAGAACCGATTTAGCCCAACCACCACCTGCGCCCATGACGTCACCATAAGAGAAACCACCACAAGTCACTAAACCTTCAAAGTCATCCAGATCAATACGACCCGCGATAAGATCACTCATGTGAACATCGACAGTGTTGAAGCCAACTTTGTCAAATGCAGCAGCCATTTCAATATGACCGTTTACGCCTTGTTCACGTAAAATCACCATGTTTGGACGACGTGAATTAATAAACGGCGCTTCAACAGGTTCATTCAAGTCGAATGTCGGCTGTGCAATGATACCTTTGTGATTCTTGTCGGTGATTAAAGCAAACTCAGAATCCGCAGTTTCCACGTTGTCACGTAGACGCTGAATCTGATACGACACTTCAGTCCAAGCCACTTGCAAGTCGCTACGTTCAAGCACCAGACCATTGATAGACAATTGATCGGTATTGTTTACACGACCCACGACGCTAATTGCATCTTTCAATGCGGATTCGGCAACTTCAGCTTGAAGGGCTTCCCAATCGCTTGTCGAGATTTGAAGTACCGCACCAATTTCTTCAGCAAATAAAGCTTCAGTCGATTGATCTTCAAGTGCTACACCTAAACGTGAAGCAAACATCATTTCTGCAACAGTTGCGAGTAAACCACCATCACCGATGTCATGGTAAGCTTTCACTAAACCGCGGTTGTTCCAGTCTTGAACCAAGGCAAAGAATGCTTTGAAGTCATCGAAGCTGTCGACATCCGGGGTTACAGAACCAATGGCTTTGTAAACCTGAGAAAGGATCGAACCGCCCAAACGGAACTGACCTTTAGACAAGTCAATGCGCACCAGTACTGAATCCACATTTTTCAATTCAGGTGTTAATGTTTTACGCACATCACCAACTGGTGCAAATGCGGTAATCACACCGGTCATTGGTGAAGTCACTGCTTTGTCTTCACCTTCGTCATTCCAGGTGGTACGCATAGACAATGAGTCTTTACCCACTGGAATGGCGATACCCAAGGCTGGACACATTTCCATACCAATGGCTTTCACACCTTCAAATAGCGCTTGGTCTTCACCTTGTTGACCAGCAGCCGCCATCCAGTTCGCAGACAATTTAATGTCGCTGATCTGTTCGATATTGGCACACATGATGTTTGAAATGGATTCAGCCACAGCCAAACGTGCAGACGCAGCAGGGTTAAGCAATGCAACAGGAGGACGCTCACCCATCGCCATTGCTTCACCTGTATAACCTACAAGGCTTGTGGTGGTTACTGCAGCATCTGCGACAGGAACTTGCCAAGGGCCTACCATTTGATCACGTGCAACCATACCGGTAATCGAACGGTCGCCAATGGTAATCAAGAATGATTTAGATGCAACCGTTGGATTTTTAAGAACGCGGTAGATTGCATCTTTTAAATCAGTCACTGTTTCTGCTGTGAATTCATCGCCTTGACGCTCAATGGTCTCAAAAGAACGGCTCATACGCGGTGTACCGCCAAGCATCACTTGCATTGGCATATCCACAGCTTTGTTTTCAAACAATGGATCTTCAACGGTTAAGTGACGCGCTTCTGTCGCTTCACCGAGTACAGCAAACGGACAGCGTTCACGCGCACAAATCGATTCAAACAATTCTAAAGAACTTGGACGAATCGCTAATACATAACGTTCTTGCGCTTCGTTTGACCAGATCTCCATTGGAGACATTCCTGGCTCTAATGATGGAATCTTACGAAGATCTAGTACTGCACCCAATTCGTGATCGTTCACCAGCTCAGGCATGGCATTAGATACACCGCCCGCACCGACATCATGTACAGATACGATTGGGTTGTAATCTTCCATACGCCAGCAAGTATCAATCACTTCTTGGCAACGGCGCTCCATTTCTGGGTTTTCACGCTGTACAGATGCGAAATCCAGGTTTTCACCAAGTTTACCGCTGTCGACTGAAGATGCTGCACCGCCACCCAAACCAATCAGCATTGCAGGACCGCCAAGAACGATAAGTAAATCGCCCGGCTGGATTGGATCTTTTTCAACATGGTCAGGACGGATGTTACCGTAACCGCCGGCAATCATAATGGGTTTGTGGAAACCCTTTACATCACCATTGACGTTTTGTTCAAAAGTACGGAAGTAACCGTTTAAGGCAGGACGACCAAATTCATTATTAAACGCAGCCCCACCTAAAGGACCATCGATCATGATCTGGAGTGGAGACGCCATTCGCGATGGTTTGCCGTAGTTTTCTTCCCAAGGCTGTTCAAAACCAGGAATATTAAGGTTAGACACGGTAAAGCCAGTTAAACCTGCTTTTGGTTTACCGCCACGACCTGTTGCGCCTTCGTCACGAATTTCACCGCCTGACCCCGTCGCAGCACCTGCAAATGGTGCAATCGCTGTTGGATGGTTATGGGTTTCCACTTTCATGAGGATATGAGCGGCCTGGCTCTTGTATTTATAAACGTGGTGACCGTTTTCATCCGGTTTTGGATAGAAACGTTGTGTGTCATAACCCACAATTACAGAAGCATTGTCTTTATATGCTGACAATACATCTGCAGGAGATTCTTTATAAGTATTTTTAATCATCTGGAACAATGACAATGGTTGTTTTTCACCATCAATCGTCCATTCTGAACCGAAGATTTTATGACGGCAATGCTCAGAGTTTGCTTGTGCAAACATCATCAGCTCGATGTCGTGCGGGTTACGACCCATCTTGATAAATGCTTCGGTTAAGTAATCAATTTCTTCATCAGACAATGCAAACCCAAATTCAGAGTTGGCTTTAACCAGTGCTTCTTTGCCTTGACCTAAAATATCAATGCTATTTAAAGGTTTTGGTTCAGTCTCGTTAAACAAGGCAACTGCATCATCAATTTGATTGAAAACGCTTTCAGTCATGCGGTCATGCAATGCCAGTTTCACTTCATTCGATATTTCAGAAATACCCTTTAAAGTAAACAAAACACCGCGTTCAAGGCGGTGTATGGGGGTATTACAATTGGCAAAAATATCAGTCGCTTTAGAAGACCACGGAGAGATTGTCCCTAAACGCGGTGTTACAAGAACTTGAATTTCATCACTTGCCGCCTGGCGAACTTCAAAAGACGCACCGTCATTTAATAGTTGTAATGCAGATTGATGCTGCTGCTCGTTGAGCGTTTGATCAAACAGATAAATCCATTGACTTTCAATTGATTGAACAGAACTCATTGACGTTAAACGGTTTAAGAGTTGAGTTTTCTTAAAAGAAGAGTGTGCTGGTGCACCGGCCACGATAAACATGCTGATTTTGGCTCCACGGGCAGGTCTTTGGGACCATACCGCCAATGTGACTTAGAGAGAGCGCATATTCTACTTCGTATTGACCAAATCAGCTAGATAGAAATTCACGAATGTGCCATCAATTCATGCAACAACACTGAAGAATAGTTTAATTTTCAGATAAAAATTTTGAATTCTGTCACTATCGGATTCTTTAGTATCTTGTTTCTAAATGTGATTTATAATTCGTAGAATGATTGCTCATCAAGGGTTTTCAGCAGATGAACCACCGCCTCTGCTACAATTTTAACTGATTGCGGATCAACCTGATTAAGGCTGTCACCAGCACTGAGATAACACGACGAAAACTCAAGCGCATCACTTTTTATTTGTTCATTAAATAGAATAATCGAGGTTTAAGCTCGCAACATTTTAGAGTTTGAGCTAATACGATCAATGCGATTTAAAAACATTCAGGAAACACGAAGTATCCCCTGTCTGTTTATATGCTCTATTCAAAAGACAAATCGTGTCGCACAACTCTAGTCTGTTTGGCTTTTTTTTGGCATGATGATTTCAGGTCATCACTGAATAATGATAAATGGAACAAATGCGTTGGTTAGAACTACTTTCAACAGTTCGTATTGGTAGCAAAAAGCAAAGTACAGAACAGGCACGTAGCCCATTCCATAAAGATTATGACCGGATTATTTTCTCGCAAAGTTTTCGACAACTGAACCGAAAAACCCAAGTTCATCCGCTGACACAGCATGACGGTATTCATACCCGTTTAACCCATTCTTTAGAAGTGTCCTGTATTGGTCGCTCACTCGGCATGCTGGCGGCTGAAAAAATTAAAGACCAACTGCCAGTGTGGATTTCCCCTGCCGATGTCGGTGCGATTATTCAGGCAGCTTGCCTCGCACATGATATTGGTAATCCGCCTTTTGGACATGCCGGTGAATATGCCATTCGCGAATGGTTTGATGATGCTTCACATGGCAACTTTTTAGCAAAGCTCTCGCCTGAGGAACAAGCCGATGTACGCCAGTTTGAAGGTAATGCCCAAGGTTTACGCTTACTGACCAAAATTGACTATCATCCCAATGATGGGGGTATGCGTCTAACTTATGCAACCTTAGGGGCTTACTTAAAGTATCCGTGGCTGTCCAAAACCATTGCTTCTCAAGGTGATCGCCCTGCCAGTCAACGGGCAAAGTTTGGGTGTTATCAATCCGAAAAAGAGATTTTGAAGCAGATTGCCGAACAGCTCGGTTTAATTCAGCTGGGTGAATATCACTATTGCCGTCATCCACTGACTTATTTATTAGAAGCGGCAGATGATATTTGCTATGCGCTGATTGACCTTGAAGATGGCATTATTTTAAACATGCTGTCTTATGAAGAAGTGGAACCGATTTTCCTCGACTTAATTGCAGATTATGGAACACCGCAAGAACTGTCTATACCCACCACCACGTGGCAGCAAAAAATTGCCGCTTTACGTGGCCGTGTGATGAAGCGTCTGGTGGATGAAGTCACCACAGCATTTGCCAAACATCACTATGAAATTTTGTCTGGGCAACTCAAAGGCAGCTTGTTGCAATATTGTTCTGAAGATATTGAACGTGGCATTGATCGAGCGAAGAACTTGGCGCGTGACAAAATTTTTGAACATCCGCAAAAAGCCGGTCTGGAAATTATCGCGCATCAAAGTCTGCAAAATATTTTGGATGCCTTTATTCCTCTCACCACACCAGATAAAACTTTAAGTTTTAAGGAACAGCGTCTAATGTCTATGCTGCAACGTGCCGGGGTCAATTTTCAAAGCAATCATTATGAAAATATTATGCAAGTCTTGGACATTATTTCTAAATTTTCAGACCATCAGGCCTACAACCTGTCGCAAGAATTGCAAGGTAATAAAGCCGGTTTGATCTAAAGACTTTGCATAAATTTGGATCAAAAGCTTTGTTCAATTTAAAAAACATGCGTGCGCATTTTGCCTTTCGTGCAAATGCTCACTACTATGCAACCAACGATAGATAAGTGAAAAATTAAAATGATTGGATGTCTCATTGGTGAAGTATTTGCTTTAGAAGCACCAACCGTCTTACTCAATGTAAATGGCGTGGGCTATGAAGTGGATACACCGCTTTCTACATTTTGCCAATTACAAAAAGGGCAAAAAGTGACTTTGTGGACGCATTTAACCGTTCGTGAAGATGCACAGTTACTTTACGGTTTTTTAGATGCACAAGAGAAAACCATTTTCCGTACCCTCCTTAAAGTAAACGGCGTTGGTCCTAAAATGGCGCTTGGCATTTTATCCACTTTAAGTATCGAACTGCTTATTCATACCGTTGAGAATGAAGACCTAAACACACTGGTTAAAGTTCCGGGGGTGGGTAAAAAAACTGCTGAACGTTTGATGATTGAACTTCGTGACCGCTTTAAAGCCATGTCTTCTGGTAATGTCCCAACCAATTCAACTGCGCCACAAATTCAGTTTATGGGCAATTCGGCAGTTGCTGAAGCAGAAGCAGCGTTGCAATCACTGGGCTATAAACCGGCTGAAACTCAAAAACTGATTAATGCTGTGAAAGGTGATTACACCGAAGCCGGTGATATTATCCGTGCTGCGCTTAAATCGATGAATAAATAACTCATTATATAAAGCTATAGATGCAATGAAAGGCAATATCCACGCTGCCGCAGAAATATGGCATATGAATATGTCATTATTTCTACCAAGGGTTTTGTTACTTTTGCCCGGTCAAAAGTAAATATTGCTTACGCAAAGGCAAAACGAGTCATAGAGATTTTTTGAGGTTGTGAATTTATCCACCTCAAAGCAACCATATAGGGATAGATTCAATAAAGATGCAAGACCGTTTAATCAGTGGTTCTGAAAAACCTGAAGATCATTTTGATCGTGCCATTCGCCCCACTTCTCTGGAAGACTATGTTGGTCAGCCAGTGGTACGTGAGCAAATGGAAATCTTTATTGGTGCAGCACGTGGCCGTGGTGAGGCACTTGACCATACCTTGATTTTTGGCCCACCAGGTTTGGGCAAAACCACGCTTGCCAATATTATTGCGCGGGAAATGGGTGGTAACTTAAAATCGACTTCTGGCCCTGTACTCGAACGTGCCGGCGATTTGGCCGCCATGCTGACCAATCTGGAAGAAGGTGACGTTTTATTTATTGATGAAATCCATCGTCTTTCTCCAGTGATTGAAGAAATTTTGTATCCTGCAATGGAAGATTACCAACTCGATATCATGATTGGTGAAGGACCAGGTGCACGTTCAATTAAACTGGATTTACCACCATTTACTTTGGTTGCAGCAACAACACGTGCTGGCTTGCTCACCTCTCCGCTACGTGACCGCTTTGGTATTGTGCAGCGTTTAGAGTTTTATTCGGTTGAAGATTTAACCCATATCGTGAAACGTTCAGCATCTTTAATGGACGTTCCCATGACTGGCGATGGTGCCATAGAAATTGCCCGTCGTGCACGTGGTACACCGCGTATTGCCAATCGTTTATTGCGTCGTGTGCGTGATTATGCTCAAGTCAAAGGCAACGGTGAAGTCAATCAGGATATGGCGCAACGTGCACTGGATATGTTGAAAGTCGATAAGGATGGTTTGGACACGTTAGACCGCCGTTACTTAAGCATGTTGCTTGAGCGATTTGATGGTGGTCCTGCCGGTGTAGAAGCTTTGGCTGCTGCAATGGCGGAAGACTCAGGTACATTGGAAGATGTAATTGAACCATATTTGATTCAGCAAGGTTATGCGATGCGTACTGCGCGTGGTCGTATTGCCACCAATATGGCGTATTTGCAGTTTGGCATGACACCGCCTGAACCGAAAGATAAATGATTTAAAAAAGCAGCTTAGGCTGCTTTTTTATTTTGAAATATTATGTTTTTCATTAAAAATTCCGCTTTTTTTATAATGGTTTCAAGCTCTAAACATCGGTCATTATTTTTCTTTAACAACGCATTCCCTTCTAACCATGTTAACTCTAATATAATTTTTATAAGTATAATTTCTAATTCTATTTCTTGTTCACAAGAATCATCGAATTCAAATTTAATAATTTTTGACTGTAAATCTAATTTTTTTTGATTTTCGTTTATTGTATTTCTTCTAATTTGAATTTCCTTATTCGCTATTTTTTCATTTAAAGCATCAAAATTTAACTTGAATATTTCAATATTTAAATTTTCAGCATTGACAATGAAATTTGAAAAATTTTCCTTTAACCTTTCTAACCTTCTATATTTGAGTTCGAATTCTTGTTTTATTATTTCAATTTTTCTGTTCTGTCCATAAATACTTCTATTAGACTCCAATGTAACAAGTTCGGAACTTTCAATCTGTTTTACAAGAGCATCAAAAGATTGCTTCGTTAACTCAAAGCTTTTACGTCCGTACCAATAGGCTAACCATGTTGCCATTGCTCCTAAAATCAGAGCAATCATTACTGAAAGTGCAAAAGAGGAAATGGCTGTTTTATCTGTAGATGCATTTAGCTCCATATGTGTTTTAGCAGGTTGTTGTAAAACAATCGTTTGTACATTTGGCTGTTGCGGTACTGTCCACGGAAGCTGAATCATTAACGCTTGTTTGTTTTCTTGTTCTGCCATCTTTTCCCAACTTATTTTTTCAATATCTTCTGGAGGATATCTTAAAGGTTTTTTCTTTTTATTTTAATTAATTACATACTTATAAATTAGAGATAACATGTACTTCTTCCACCAGCATCAACTCACACGCACCACCACCTGTATCTTCACGGCTTAAAGAACTACGCCATGTCCATCCATCTTGTGCTTTTACTTCCACCAACTGCCCTTTCAAATAAATCAAATTGTCTTGATCAATTTCAGACAGTTGTTTGGCGATTGCTTTAGTTGCGGGAATCAAATGCGTATTGGCACTTTGCGTTTCAATTTCACGTACTGGAATGGGCGGTGCATTTTCATAACGCCAGTAATACCAGCGGTTGCTCTGACTAATCGACAACTGCTTATAAACAGCAGGATTGGTCATGCTGCCCCATCCCAAGGCAAAATCAACTGGACTGAGTTCGGCCTCTCGACCGAAACTATAGTCTTCTCTTGATAAAACCCTAAACTCTCCCGTATAAGGCTGCAAATTCGTCATGCTGTAACCATTGAACTGCTGCACTCCCTCTATGGTTTGATAATCAGCAGCATCGGAAATGCCTTTATCCGGTTTCAGCCAATAATTCCACAGTGCAAACCCCAAGGCGAAAATAATTATATATTTCAAAAAGCGACTCATTTAAAACTCTAAGGCTGATCAATGCAGTAATGAACAAATAATAAATTGAAGCGAATTAAATCTGTGGGCCACAGACCCGAAAATTAACAGTTACAATCACAATTTATAGAAGCTGATTCCAAATTAAAATACAGAATTTTACAAAGTGAAATTGTAAATAAAAACCTTATATTCCAAACACTAAACCACAATATACCTTAAAGATATAAAAACCATACTTTAAAGGTTTTGCTTAGCCTGCGCTCACATGCAATATTCAAAAATCTTTCTATCATTTCACGCTCTTAAGGAGTTTCAGAAGATATGAACAAGTATAAGCAGATCTCGCTTTGCCTTCCGCTCCTGTTCTGTAGCCAATTAAGCCTTGCAGATTGGGTTGATGAATCCGTGAAAAATGTAGAAACTCATACGATTAAACTGCGCCAATATATTCATCAGAACCCTGAACTGGGTAATATGGAATTTAAAACTTCGGCCTTGGTTCAAAAAGAGCTTAAATCTTATGGCATCGAAGTAAAAACAGGTTATGCCAAAACAGGTGTTATTGGTATTTTAAAAGGTGGCAAACCGGGTCCAGTCATGGCATTACGTGCCGATATGGATGCATTGCCTGTTGAAGAAAAAACAGGACTCTCTTTTGCAAGTAAAGCAAAAGGCGTCTATCAAGGTCAAGAAACACCGGTTATGCATGCCTGTGGACATGATGCCCATACCGCGATGTTACTCGGTGCAGCAAAAACTTTAGCTGCCAACAAAGATAAAATTGCAGGGACAGTGGTTTTCGTTTTTCAACCTGCTGAAGAAGGTGGTGCGGATATTGATAACTTTAAAGAGGGTCAGTTAGTTGGCGCACGTAAAATGATTTCCGATGGTGCCTTGAATAATCCTAAACCGGAAGTGATTTTTGGAATGCACGTGATGGCAGGTATGCCAAGCGGCAACATTTTATATAAAGATGGTGCGATTTTAAACAGCGCTGATTTATTAAATATTGAAGTTCAAGGTCAACAAGCACATGGTTCTATGCCGTGGCTAGGACGTGATCCGATTTATGCCTCATCTCAAATCGTAAATAATTTACAAAGTTTAATCAGTCGTCGTGCCGACTTGACTCAAGGTATGGGTGTAGTGAGTATTGGTAGTATTCACGGCGGTACAGCAGGCAACGTCATTCCTGATAAGGTGAATATGGTCGGTACTATTCGCTCGAACAGTGAAAAAATTCGCCAAAGCATTTTAAAAGACTTACCCATAATGATTGAACACAATGCACTTGCCAATGATGTTACTGCAAAAGTAGATATTTCATCTTATGCACCTGTGACTTCAAATGGCAAAGTGATTACCCAATTGATGCAACCCACCCTCGCCAAAGTAAATGGCGAAGCCAAATTACAGTTACTCGACAACAATGCCAGTGCAAGTGAAGACTTTGCATACTATGGTCAAATTATGCCGTCCCTATTCGTATTTGTTGGTGCTACACCGCCAAATCAAGATATGGCAACCGCTGCACCAAACCATAACCCAATGTTTATTGTTGATGATGCAACCTTAAAAACTGGGGTTGAAAGTCATGTGCGCTTCATCCTGGATTATCCAAAAGTTGCCGAGCAGGTACAGGCAGACTGGAAAAAGATGCAAGCTGCAAAAAAATAAAGTACATTTCCTTAAAAAGTGAGCATTCTTTGCTCACTTTTTTTATATCTAAAGATTTTGCTAATTTAATACAGAATAGATTTCATTTGAAACCTTGTGCCATTGGACTAAAAACTTATGATGATAAACTGCAATGCTTTACACAGCTTGACTCTTAGCGAAAGAAATGTCATTTTCCAATGGTTTTTATTACGCTAAAAGTACTGCCAACTCCATAAAACCGAATTGAAAAATGGGACACAATCATGGCGAATAAATTCGAATTCAATATTCGTGTATATATTGAAGACACTGATGCAGGTGGCATTGTCTATCACGCGAATCATATTCGTTTTATGGAACGTACTCGTACCGAATGGCTGCGTGCATCGGGTGTGGACCATTATTGGCACCAAAAAGATTACAACTTTGTGGTGCATAAAATTAACGTGAAATATTCACGCCCAATCCTGATGGATGATTTAATTACCGTGACTGCAAGTGTAGTTTCGTGTAAAGCGACATCATTTGTATTGCAACAAAATATTTATCGTGGTGAAATCATGCTTGCATCTGGCGAGGTCGAGTTGGCATGTATAAGTGCCGAAATGAAACCTCGTAGACTTCCAGACGAAATTCGTGAACTAATTCTTAAAGAGTTAGAACAAGACTAAAAAATTTATTGGCACATGTAACTATGGCAACAGAACTAGAATCATCTTTACACATATCAGATCTTATTTTACAAGCAAGTCCCATCGTTCAACTGGTAATGCTCGTGCTCCTGCTCGCATCTTTATACAGTTGGTATCTGATTGCCAAGTTACATATGAGTTATAAAAAAGCCCAGGCAGATGATGAACATTTTCAAAAAATCTTCTGGTCTGGCGCTGAACTCAATACGCTATACAACAATGCCCAGCTCAATTCCAAACGTACCGGTCTGGAAGATATTTTCTATCACGGTATAGGCGAGTTTTTTAAACTCCAAAAACTTCAAGCGCCAAATACGCAAACGATTGAAGGTACTGAACGTATTTTACGTGTCGGTCTAAGTCGTGACCAAGGTTTGCTTGAACAAGGTTTAGGTGCACTTGCCAGCATTGGTTCTGTTGCCCCTTATGTGGGTCTATTCGGTACAGTTTGGGGCATCATGAATGCCTTTATTGGTCTGGCAGATGTAGATCAAGTCACTTTAGCAACCGTAGCTCCAGGTATTGCCGAAGCCCTGATTGCCACCGCGATTGGTCTTTTTGCAGCAATTCCTGCGGTATTGGCATTTAACCATTACACGGCAAAAGGTGAAACGGTCTATTCAGATCGTGCATTATTTGCTGAAGAAATGGTTGCGCTATTGCAACGTCAAACTGTGAGTTCTGCACAGGAAAATGACTAATGGCAATTCAGCGTTCTGGACGCTTTGAACGGGTTAAAAAACCACTAAAAAGTGATATGAATGTCGTCCCTTATATTGACGTCATGCTGGTGCTTTTGGTGATTTTTATGGTCACAGCACCCATGATTACCAGTGGGATTAAAGTCGATTTACCTCAAGCCAATGGCAATCCCATCGAATCTAAAGATGCACCGACAATCGTGACACTGGATAAAGACGGTCTGTATTATCTGGAGTATAAAGGTCAAAAAACTGGACCTGTTGATCTAACTCAATTGACCAGTGTTTTAATTGAGGCACAAACTCAAGCCAAAAATGATAACAAGGAAATGAATGTTGTCATTAATGGTGCTACCACACGTCCTTATGGAGATGTCATGGCTTTAATGTCAGGTCTTCAAGATGCGGGTTTAACACAAGTTAGTCTACTAACTAAGCCTCTAGAATAAAGTATGAAAGATTTGATAAAGCCACAATCCAAAGAAAAAACAATTGCACTTGGATTTACCCTCGGGATCCATGCTGTGGCAATCACTGGCTTACTTTTTTTAGGCATGAGTAAACCTGTCGAGCAGCCTAAACAAATTAAAATGGTTTTGGTCAAGCCTGAAGATTTACTCCCACCCGAGCCTGTGCCTTTAGAACAGACAGACTCGGCTGAAACAGCGCATGAAAAAGTTGCAGAACACGTTCAACAAATAGCAAAACCGAGTGCTGAACCTGCTCCGGTAATTCCAGTTGCGCAGCCTACTCCTTCTACTCCAGCACCAGCACCAGCACCAGCACCAGCACCAGCACCAGCACCAGCAAAGCCTGATGCCAATAAAGCTGCTCAGCAAGCAAAAGCTGCGGCAGAAGCTCTGAAAAAAGCTGAACAACAAGCTTCCGAACAGGAAAAAGCAAATGAAGCCAGTAAACTAAAGGCCCAAGCTGATGCTCAAGCTAAGGCAAAAGTAGATAAGGCTGAAAAAGCTAAAGCTGATGCTGCTGAAAAAGCCAAAGCAGATACGGCGGCTAAAGCTAAAGCTGATGCTTTGAATAAAGCTAAGGCAGAAGTGGCCGAAAAAGCCAAAGCGGATGCAGTAAACAAAGCCAAAGCGGATGCTGCGAATAAAGCCAATGCAGCCAATAAAGCCAAAGCTGATGCTGCGAATAAAGCTAAAGCCGATGAAGCGAATAAAGCCAAAGCGGATGCAGCAAATAAAGCCAAAGCTGATGCTGCGAATAAAGCCAAGGCTGATGCTGCGAATAAAGCCAAGGCTGATGCAGCTGAAAAAGCCAAAGCTGATGCTGCGAATAAAGCCAAGGCTGATGCTGCGAATAAAGCCAAGGCTGATGCAGCTGAAAAAGCCAAAGCTGATGCAGCGAATAAAGCCAAAGCGGATGCAGCAAATAAAGCCAAAGCGGATGCAGCGAATAAAGCCAAAGCAGATGCTGCCAATAAAGCCAAATCTGATGCGGCTGAAAAAGCCAAAGCAGACGCAGCCAATAAAGCTAAAGCGGACGCAGCCAATAAAGCTAAAGCGGACGCTGAAGCCCGTGAGCGTGCAGCTGAAGAAGCCAAAGCATCATCAGCTAAACAAGCTGCTGAAGAAGCCGCGACTAAAAAAGCGGAAGCAAAGAAAATCGCCTCAACTGCAAAACGTGACTTTGAAAATAAAGTTAAACGGGCTTGGGATATTCCGAGCGGCTCATCCGGTCAAAAAGCCACTGCTCGTGTGACTTTAAGTGATAGTGGTGCAGTTCAATCGGTTATCGTCAATTCAAGTGATCCGGACATGAAAGCAAGTGTAGAAGCTGCAGTTCGTGCAGCAGCGCCTTATCCTATGCCTTCCGATCCAGATGCACGACATGAAGCAAGAACCTTTACCTCAAGCTTTACTGCGAAATAAAACAAACGGCCACATCAAATTTAATTGAGGTTTTTTTTGACGGGGGTATTGGGCTATTGTTAAAAAATAGCTTATATTTTATTCACTTTTCACAGTCTTATAACAGTTAAGTTATCATGAGGTGGTTTCAATAAAGCAAAATCATGCCATGATGTGACACAACCGAATTCACAATAATTTACATTTTTTAGAGTAAGTAGCGGATGATGAAAATGACGCGTAAACATCTACTTTGCCTAACCATTTTGACAGCTTTAAGTCCTGTTTTAGCGACCCAGTCTTATGCACAACTGCATTTAGAAATTGCTAAGGCACCAGAAGAAGCACCGAAAATTGCGATTATTCCGTTCAATAATGATCAAAATCTTTATCCGATTGTCGAAAATGACTTAAATCGCTCTGGCAAATTTTCAAGTGCTTCAAAAAACCTGCCTGCAACAGCGAGTATGAATACCCCGAATGCAGAGGCATGGAAATCTGCAGGTGTTCCGTATGTGGTGACAGGCACAGTAAAAACATTAGAAAATGGTGCGTATGAAGTTCATTATCAGCTCTATGATGTAGAAAAACAGCAATACTTATTAAATGAATTACTGACGGTTCCTGCTTCACGTATTCGCCAAGCGGGACACACCATCAGTGATGCAATTTATCAGGCATTAACGGGTATTGCAGGTGACTTTAGCGGACGCATTGCCTATGTACTGCGCAACCCCGCTACACCTGAACAGCGTTATACCCTGCAAATTGCCGACACGGATGGCGAACAGCCAAAAACAATTCTCACCTCCCGTGATCCCATTTTGTCCCCTGCCTGGACACCGGACGCGAAAAAAATTGCCTATGTTTCATTTGAAACCAAACGTCCTGCCATTTATGTACAAGACTTGGGGACAGGTCAACGTGAAAAACTGGCAAGCTTCCGTGGTTTAAATGGTGCACCCAGCTTCTCGCCAGATGGTAAAAGCATGCTGTTTACTGCATCTCTGCATGGCAACCCTGAAATCTATCAAATGAATCTGGAAACACGTCAGTTACAGCGTATGACCAATGATAGTGCCATTGATACAGAAGCACGGTATGCCCCAGACGGTAAATCATTTATTTTCACCTCGGACCGCGGCGGTTCACCACAAATTTATACTTATGATTTTGCCAATACTTCAACTAAGCGCCTAACTTTCCGTGGGGCATTTAATGCACGCGGTAGTTTAAGTGCAGATGGTAAAAAAATTGCTTTAGTCCATCGTCCAAGTGGCAGCAATTACAAAGTGGCTATTCAGGATATCAATACCGGCATTACCAATATTCTGACCCCAACCAGTCTGGATGAATCACCAAGTTTTTCGCCAAATGGACAAATGGTGGTTTATGCAACACGTGAAGGGAATCGTGGATTATTGTCCATCATGTCGCTTGATGGGCGTTTCCGCATGAATTTACCCAGTGAACAAGGTGAGGTTCGTGAACCTGCTTGGGCACCGAAATAAGAATTTAATTTAAATCAATGATGATTATGGAGATAAAGATGAAAGCAATTAAACTATTGGTCCTTCCTGTTCTTGCAACAGCGTTAGTAATGACCGGTTGTGCCAGCCGTAAACCTGCAGCTGAAATTCAAGCAGGACAAAACCCATCTCAAGCAGGTACAGTAAATACTGAAGGCTTAAGTGAAGATGCTGCCCTAAATGCGCAAAACCTGGCAGGTGCTTCTTCTAAAGGTGTGACTGCAGCAAATAAAGCATTCTTGGCAAAACGTGTAGTTCACTTTGACTATGACAGCAGCGATCTTTCTAACGAAGACTATCAAACCCTTCAAGCACATGCACAATTCCTTATGGCCAATGCAAATTCGAAAGTGGCTTTAACCGGCCATACCGATGAACGTGGTACACGTGAATACAACATCGCTTTGGGTGAGCGTCGTGCGAAAGCGGTAGAAAGCTTCCTGATTACCAATGGTGTTGCTGCTACGCAATTAGAAGCCGTAAGCTATGGTAAAGAAATGCCCATTAATGCTGGCCATGATGAAAATGCATGGAAAGAAAACCGCCGCGTAGAACTGAACTACGAAGCTGTTCCGCCCTTATTAAAATAATGGCTTAAATAAAGAAAAGCGCTTAATCTTTTGATTGAGCGCTTTTTTATATTTTAAGCTTGTTCAGAGTTTTCAACTTCATCAGTGGAGCTTTGCATGGATTCGATTAAATCATGCTTATTGAATTTTTTATATTCTGGTTTTGCTTCATAAGCCTTCCAGGCTTCTTTCACTTTTTCCGCAGAAATATCATCTAAATTCATAGCTTCATTTGGCGTTGGAGTCGCATCAAACTTTTGCGTTGTCATAACTGGGCTCCTATCACGATTTTTAATACCCTTCGTTCCTCAACATAGCATTTTCCACAGAACTTACAAGAGTAAAATCACGACAAATAGTCGAGTTTAATTGTTCTTTTGCCGCGTTCTCATCTAAAATGACTGCCTATATTCTTTTGATAATTTTTTATCATTTTCTAATTGGAGTTTTCCTGACATGTCATACCTCACCCTTTCCCAATTTCTAGAACAAAAATCAGGGAACTTAACACCTGAACTTGCTCAAGTAATTGAAACAATTGGTAATACATGTAAAGCCATTGATCAGTTATTACAAAAAGGAGCCTTGGCAGGTGTATTGGGTAGTGCACAACACGAAAACGTACAAGGCGAAGAACAAAAGAAACTTGATGTTATTTCGAATGATTACTTGATCGATGCCTTAAAAGTTCATCCCCATGTCGGCGGTTTGGCTTCTGAAGAACTCGATGAATTTACCCCTGCACAAGAAAATGGTGAATTCCTAGTATTGTTCGATCCACTTGATGGTTCCAGCAATATCGACATCAATATGTGTGTCGGCACAATTTTCTCTATTTTGCCGGCTAAAAATGCCGTGACCAAAGCTGAGGATTTCATGCAGCCAGGTACAAACCAGGCTGCTGCAGGTTATGTATTATATGGCCCATCTACTATGATGGCGCTTACCGTAGGTGCAGGGGTTGCATTCTTCACTTTCGATCCTGAAACTCAAGAATTTTTATTAACTTCTGAAAATATTCAAGTTGCTGCCGATACCAAAGAATATGCCATCAATGCATCCAATCAACGTCATTGGGAAGAACCGGTAAAACGCTATATTGCTGAACTTCAAGATGGTAAAACGTCAGTACGTGGTAAAGACTTCAACATGCGCTGGGTGGCGTGTATGGTAGGTGATATCCACCGTATTCTTTGCCGCAGCGGTATTTTCCTATATCCATATGACACCAAAGATCCTCAAAAAGCTGGTCGTCTTCGCTTGATGTATGAAGCAAATCCGATGAGTATGCTGATGGAACAAGCGGGTGGTGCATCTACCACGGGCCGTGTTCGTATCTTAGAAATTCAACCGACTGAATTACATCAACGGGTTCCTGTCGTGATTGGATCTAAAAACGAAGTTGACCTAGTTACTCACTACCACCATTAATTTAAAAAATGGAAGTAAGTGTTTTGTCGCTTACTTCCACGGATAATTCTCCCATGCCAGCTTTTTTTCTCGAATCAAAAGACAATACAAAAATCAAACACCTACGTGGATTGATTGAACAAAGCTCATTCCGTAAAAAGAATCGTCAAACGGTACTCGAAGGTACCCATTTAAGCCTTGCCTGGTTAGAACAGGGTCGAAGCATTAATTCTATATTCACTACCGAAGCTGCCTATAGTCATCCTGATTTAGAAAAAATCGTATCCTTATACGACGGTAATGTTTTTGTACTGAGTGAAGCTTTATACAACGACTTAAGTACCCTAGGCACTTCTTTGGCATGTTTGGCAATTGTTGATTTACCTAGTTCAAGTCAAGCCTTGAACTTTAAGGAAGATACTCTAATTCTGGACAATATCCAGGATCCGGGTAATGTCGGAACTTTGCTCCGTTCCGCTGCCGCTGCCGGCATTGAGCAAGTTGTATGCACTAAAGGTTCAGCCTCAATCTGGTCACCGCGCGTTTTGCGTGCAGGTATGGGGGCGCATTTTTCTCTACACACCTATGAAAATATTGTATTAGAAGATCTGTTAGAAAAATTCACCATACCAGTCTATGTTACCAGCTCGCACCAGTCTGAAAGCCTTTACTCAAAGAACTTAAGAAAACAGTGTGTCTGGATTCTGGGCAATGAAGGTCAAGGTGTCTCTGATTATGCACTTAAGCATGCCGAAGCTGTTTCTATTCCACAGCCTGGTGGACAAGAATCATTAAATGTTGCCGTTGCAGGTTCGATTTGTTTCTTTGAGATGGTTCGTCAACGTTTATAAGCCTGTTGTTTCGTTACTTTATTTTAAACATCACCTGCTGATGTTTAAAAATAGACTACACTAGAAAAATAATAAATTTGTTGTCAACCAAACCATTATTCCTAGCGTTATATATGTATGAAAATAGGAATAATGGTGGGTGTCCAATGACAGGATTTTCCATATCTATGGATTCAGCACCAAAACAGTCTCAAGCGGAAAATTTGAGTATTCTGAAGAGTACGGCTGAACAGCGCCTAAAAATTTTCATGCAGGATGTGACAGGGCGTGCTTTAGTGATGATGGAAAGTGCTACTCAAGGTCAACAAGGCATTGCAATGGATTTGGTGCAAGAAGCATTTATTTCCTTACATAAAGCATATGCCGAAAAGCCGACTGATGAATGGTATCCCCTGTTTTACACCATTTTGAACCATAAGCTACAAGACTGGCGCAGGAAAGAAGTCCGTCGAGCGCAACCTTTTTCTTTTTTTAAAAAAGTTAGCCTAGATGACGATGATATTGAACTGAATGATATTGTTGATGAAAATACCCCTAGCCCATTCGATTTTCTTGATCAAGCTGTAACTGCCGAAGAAATACAGGAAGCCATTTCTCAACTTCCCGTTCGTCAGCAACAAGCTTTTATGCTACGTGCTTGGGAAGGTTTTGATACACACACCACTGCACAAATCATGGAATGCAGTGAAGGTAGTGTGAAAACGCATTATCACCGTGCTATTCAAGGTCTTAGGAACTCGCTGGCACATTTGAATCCATATTCTGGAGGGTCATCCGAATGAAACAAGATGATTTCTTAAAACAAGTTACTTCCAAACTCGATGGACTCGCACAACATCATAAAGATAAACCTGTTGTGATGAATCTGGTCATTGAAGAAATTCAAGATCGAGAAACTTCCCGTTACGGACTGTGGAAAATGTCAGGATTTGCACTTGCTGCTGCAATTGCAGGTTTTGTGGTCTTCCCAAATTCTATTGAAATGGCTGCGAAGCCTCAGAATCAGGTCATAGTTACTCCAAAATTATCACCACAAATGGTTGAAGATTTGGAGATGTTAATGGTTTTAGGTGAGGACAAAGTTCCACATGGCAGCTAAAAGATTAGCATTTGCTTTTTGTGCACTCGCATTTCTACAAACCAGTTTCGCTGGTTTTGAACGTTTTTGGATTTTTTCCAAAGATGCGGACACTCAAGTGGCAGAAACCTGGGAAACTCTGTCAGATGCTGAACAACGTGCACTTATTCAACGTTATCAATCGCTAAAAGAATTACCTGAAGCGCAAAGTACAGCTTTGCATCAGCGTATGGATTGGTTTACCCAATTACCCGAGCAAGAAAAGCAAAAAATGCGAGAAACTTGGCAAAAAATGAGTAGCCAAGAACGTAAAGATTTAGGCAACCGTATGCAAAAAGCGACAGCTGAAGAAAGACCTGCTATTCGCGAGGAATACATCACTAAATATTTGCAGCAGACCAATATTACCAATCATTAATGCTCGAAATAGTAAATACTCCTCATTAAAAAAGCCTCTTATGAGGCTTTTTTGATATTTATTTCATTTTATAACGTCGATATAAGCCAAGTCCAGCAACAGCCAATAGGCTATAAAGACCGAGTGAACCACCACCACTGCTTGAGTTTGTATCCTTCGCTGTATTTTTCAATGTAATTTTAGCAATATTTGACATACCGTTATCAGAATCAAAAATCGTATATTCAATTGGGTAGTCGAACTGACTGAAACTATTTTTCACCGTAAATTGAATCTTACCACCGTAACAGGTATCACGAATATAGGCCTCTGGGCAGGGACCTTCGTGTTCAGCTTTCATAATTAAACCCGCTGGCAATGTAGTAAATCGAATCGGAATATCTTGACCTGCATCATTTTGATGATACAGCGCTTTATTTTTAGCAAGTGTAGAAATAGGCCCATCACCATCATCATGATCATTTTCTAGAGGATTCACACTTACGGTTAAATTCTGACTTGCCTCTAAGACATAAACATCATCTACAGCAACAGGTACGATATTAGTAAAGCTGGTTTGTAAAATTCCCGATGATTCTTGACCTTTACCAGCTTTTTCTTTGATGGTGTATTTGCAGAATGCATAGTCACCATTTTTAAGTAATTCACCGCTTGTACGGTAGATCAACACACGTTTTAAATCTTCTTTCCATTCACATTTCAAGTCATCCAATGAACCCGTTAATACCGGAGTGCCATCTATGACTTTTAGCGAACCAATGCCGAAAGTTTCTACTGAAATACTGTAATGCTCAGTATCCAAAGCCTTAATACGGTAATCTTCACCTGTACTATCTGGAACACGCTCTTCTGCAGCAACGGCTAGAGTAAAAGGATCAAAATAAATCGCACGATATTTCTGATACTGCTTGGTATATTTGAGAAGGTCTTGGTAGTTCGTTAACTCTTCTTTAAAATCAGCCACATCTTCTTTATTTTTAGGACTATCCGCAATCAGCTTTTTAAGAGCGTCAATGTTGGTCTGGTAGTAGTCTAACAGGGTTACTAAAGATGAATTTTTAAGATCAGTTACATCAGCCGCTGCTAAGTTAATTTGTTCAACAGAGCCAATTTCACAACTGTTTTGCAAGCTTGGGGTTAATTGTAAAACCGCATCGGTCACACGTTCCAATCCACGTTGGTCATAATCACTACACCCCCTGCTATTTACATCTACCAAGTCAGTCGCTGTCTGATTATTTCGTGGATAGTATAAAGGCAGGAATTTGTTATATGCAGATGCCACTGTCAGCTCAGAAAGCAATGTAGAAAAACTACTAGTCGAAACATCGATATTATTCGCCACTTCTGCTGTTGATTTTAAACTGCTTTCAGGTAAATCACATTGGTCTGCACCTATACCTAACTTTAATGCATTCTTCGCAAGAGTAAAGCGGATATTTTCCTTGGGTATCCCTGTATCAGAATAATAACGACAAGATTTACCACCTTGGTTAAATGCTAGAACATTAAATGCTAGATATTTTCTGCCATTCTCATCGTATAGCAACGTACTATGCGCTTCATTCTCTACGATGGTATTACTGGTTATTGTTATATCTGAATCAGGACTCAAACGATTTAAACCATCTGTGACTGCGCGCAAAATACTACCATTGGTTGTGCTGGCTATGTTTTGTGCAATGGTATTGGTCATTAAATTAACCTTTGCGGCACCACAAAAATCTAAGGTACTTAAGCTGCTGCTTGACCCATTATTAATGATACTGCTTTGTTCTATATTAACCGCCGGTTTACTATCATCTAGGTTGCCAAAGCAATCCATGGCAATCACGCTGCCTTTTACAGCATTATTATCTTGAATTAAGCTACCATTTATCGATATTTTCTTTTCGGTATTTAAGGCAATATTATAAATTGCACCGCCAGCCACATCTGCTTTAGACTTCAGAATAGCCCCTCTATTTAGCTCAAAATCACCGCCAATGAGTAGCGCACCGCCACGTCCATTTTGCCCCCCCTGATTTTCCGCATAGCCCTTTTCAAGCTGAATATCATTCAGGGTTAAACTGCTTTCTGTTTTACTGGTGTTAAAAATACGTGAACGATCTTTTCCACTAATGATGGTTTTAATGTCCTCCAAAGCTGGATATTTCTGAGTTAGCTTGTTTTTTTCAGCATAATTAAGACGCTTTGCACCACTAATAATGACGGTCGATTCTGGCGCCAACTCTGAATTTAACTCATAGGTACCGGTTTCTAGTTGAATATAATCGGTTTGTCCAAAAACCGTATTACCGGGCGTACAGCCACCATAGGCTATATTTTTCTTTGCAGTGATAATAGCTTCACGTAATGAACAAGCATTAGCATTTTCGCCATTTTCATCTGTAAATGTCGTGACATAAATGGTTCTATCTTCTGCTGCCATGAGCGACATGGCAGACAAAACCATGACACAGAGCAATCCTTTTTTATAAGTGTGCATCACATTTCCCTTTTTCTTATTTTTTAAAGCGGCGTATACCCACCAGTCCTAATACAGCAAATAAGCCGAAGAATCCGAACGCCCCACCTGATGTTTTTACAGATTTATCTTCAAATTCATTATTTGGTTCTTGCACCATATAGGCTTCAAGTACCATATATTTTTTATTTTCATTGAAATGTGTCGATGAGGTAACAATTTGAAGGTTAAAAATATCTGCACCATGCCAATTGCCATTTGGGGTATAAACCAAATTACCATCTATATCCAAAGTCAATGTTCCTTTCGACTTTGTCAGCGTTTGATCGATATAAGCACAACCGTCTTGCCACTCACCGCCCGCAGGGTTTTTCATTTTTAATAAGCTTTCACATTGTTCTTTCGGATACAGATCACTGTCACCTAAATATTCTAAAATGTTTAGCTTAGCAACTTCACCCACTTTTAAATCTTGTCCAATACGCGATTTAGAGCTCGGTACAACAATCTCAATCGCGCCACGGTCACACCATCTATTATCCGTAGTTCGATTCTTATTACGCTGATCCATGGTTTCACAAATCAATTGTGTACTGTCGGATGACAAATCCACACGACCTTTATTCAAGATCAAGGTATCAAACATATTTTTAGCGCTAAGTAAAATACGCGGGCGGATATAACCCAAGAACGTATTTTTCGGCGTGCTGTATGGACACAGTAAAGCATCTGGATCTTCCACCAACGATTTACAAGTGCCTTCACTACTATTCCCAGCAAATAGTTTTGTGCCCGTCCAAAATTCATTTGGATATTTAGCATCGCCACTCTTACATTCAGTACTGACCAAATTGTTTTGCATCAGTGTCTTATCATCTGCACTAAATTGGCAATTACTGGTACCCGTTCCATTCCCCACCACGATACTATTGGTAAGATAGCCATAGCCTTCTGCAGAATCAAATTGCACACCCGCATTATTGCCTACAATCGTAACGTTATTGACTGCAACCCCATCACGAATATTAATGGCATATCCGCTGTTATTTAAGAATGTACTATTGCTAAGCTTATTCATATTTTTATTGGTCAGCAGACTGACATCTTGAATGGCTTTTTCACTAAAAATATTAGCCGCACCCGAGGTCGTATTATTATTTTTAAGGACAACACTCCTCAGTGTAAATGCTGGTCGTTGACCATACAAAACAGCGCCAGTCATGGCGGTATTGTTTTCTACAATACTGTCAGTGATAGAAACTTGGCTAATATAGTTTTGCGTTGCACTACTCTCACCTACATTATAAATTGCCCCACCTAAACGTGCGTTACCGCCAGAGAGTTTGACATATTGCAAGACTAAACTTTCATTGTTATAGAAAATCCCGCCTTTGTCGGCACAAACATTTTTATTACAGCCTTCAAAACTGACTTCTCTGATGGTAATCAAAGCTAAATCACTAGGATCATTATCAATATTGAAAATTTGATCTTTGCCCGCCATTTTGATTACAGCATTATTCAAGCCGGGAATAGCTTCATCAGTCACTGCGATGTCATAATAGGTTTTTAGGGCAAGACTTGCTTTCACATCAATTTTAGTGTTGAGGATATAGGTTTTTTGTTTATCTAACAAAATCGTCGAAAAAGCATCTTTACCACCGCAGCCCATGTAGCCTGCTTCAGGCATGCCTTTATTGACATATTCAATGGCTTCACGCAATGAACATTCACGATCATCTTTGGTAATATCATCTGTAATAGTGACAGTGATTGGTGCACTATAAGCATGTCCTGCTAGACACAGCATCCCTATGCCTATGCTCCGTTTGAGCATACATTTCTCCTTGTATTCTTCTATATATTTTTATTCTATAGTTGCAAATTCCCTGCAACATTGAACTATTTTGCTGTACTTTGTCACAGCTTGAATAATTTCTCAAGATTTTTTATTGTTTACCGATATTCATCAATTAATGCATAAATTTGTCTTAAATTCGCATGACTTATTTTTGTTTTTTCACCTTTTAACAACTGAATTAATTGTTCTAAAGTTTGTAATAAAATAGAGGTCTGATGAGGCCCATGTAGCAACAAATAATCGATAATTTGTTGATCAATGTGAATTCCCCGACGTGTTAATACCGACGTTACTAGCGCATAGCGGTCTGCATACAAACTTCCCGTCGGCACTCTAACGCTCACCGCCTGAGTCAAACGTGATTGTAAATCCGGAAGTTCAAGTTTCAATTCAATGGGTGCAACCCGAGAAGAGAAAACTAGCTGTCCTCCACCTTCGTTATTATAATTAATTAAATGGAATACTGCTTTTTGCCAATGTGGAACACCGCTAATGGCTTCGATATCATCCAAAGCAACCAGATCATATTGATCTAATGACGTAATCGCTTCAGTGGGCGCATCAAGCAATTCCAGTAATGAGACTTGAATTGCAGACTTGCCGACTTCTAAATAAGAATCGCAAATAGCAGAAAGCAAGTGACTCTTACCTGAACCTGCACCACCATATATATAGAAACGGTTTATTAAACCGGCATGAAGTTGTCGAACTGCATCAATAACATGCCCCCAA
Organism: Acinetobacter sp. SFB; assembly: GCF_001647545.1. Taxonomy (GTDB): domain Bacteria; phylum Pseudomonadota; class Gammaproteobacteria; order Pseudomonadales; family Moraxellaceae; genus Acinetobacter. Next base: position 335,703 of record NZ_LSZH01000001.1, on the reverse strand, counting down.
CTTGGACCCGAAAAATCACTAATCCGGGCATCCAGTTGAGGCTCTATATCTAATTGCAGTTGACGCATATATATGTTTTGCCCTTAGGGTTCTTTATTTTGTATCAAATCAATCTTACTCGATTTTTCAGTATCTTGCAGATTTTTTGACTCTGTATTTCTCAATTCGATATCTACATCTACTTGATCCGATTCAATTGAAATTGATCCTGATCCTGTCTCTTGTATGACTATAGCCGAGTGCCTATATATGCGACTCTTCTCGTAACAATCTCGCGCATGACGTAGCAGCACCACAATAACTGCTGCAACTGGCAAAGCAATCAACATGCCCAAGAAACCAGCAAGTTGTGCACCTGCCAATACGGCAAATACCACAGCTACAGGGGACAAACCAATTTTATCACCGAGCAAGAAAGGTTGCAGAACATAACCTTCAATTGCCTGACCAATCATGAAGACAACACCCACCAAAACCAGTTGCATCCAATCAATACCAAACTGAAATAGCGTTGCAATGACAGCTGCAATAATCCCAACCGCAAATCCTAAATAGGGAATAATACTGGCCAGTCCCGCAACCATCCCAATAATGAGTCCAACTTCAAGACCAATAACTTGCAAGCCGACTGCGTAAACCGTACCGAGTAGGAACATCACCAAAAATTGACCTTTCACAAAGGCCCCTAATACGCTGTGACATTCACCGACAATATGTAAAGTACTTTTCTCATAAGGACGAGGAATTAAACGACGAAAACTGTCGAGCATACGATCCCAATCTAACAGGAAATAGAACGCAATAATCGGAATCAGAACAACTGTTCCGCCAATTTGGATGAAATTCAGACCCGATTGAGCGACTTTTAACACCATGGCCTGAATACTATCAGCACTATAATTGGTCTGAATATATTCCATGACCACAGTCGACATTTGCTGCGTATCGATCTCCATCGGCTCGACACTAAAAGTTTGCGATACCCAAGGTAAAAAGGTGTAATTTAACCAATGAATTCCTGCTGGAATACTGTCCCGCGCATACATCAGCTGCTGCCAGACCAGTGGTACCAAATACCACATCGCCAAGGTGAGAACCACACCAATGCCAATAAAAACAAGACTAATAGCCACCCAACGCGGCAAACCGATCTTATGAAGTTTATCCACTAACGGGCTAAATAAATAAGCCACCAAGAATGCGGCCACAAAAGGCAATACCACAGGTTTAAGCAGATACAAAACCCAAAGAATGAATGCAATTCCTGAGAATATAAAAATGCGACGTAAGGTACGATCCACCATGCAAATTCGCCTTTTTTCGGTTTATTCGTTATAGAAAGTAAAATATTTCAATAAAGATAGCATTTTAGCGCATAAATAGCATAAGAGTTTCGTATATTCGGGTATAATCGCCGCGCGAATGCGGAGACTTCATTATGAGCAACTCAACTTCCCCAAACACTGGTTTAAGCTATAAAGATGCGGGTGTCGACATTGAAGCGGGCGACGCACTTGTCGATCGAATCAAATCTGTGGCTAAGCGTACCTCACGTCCTGAAGTTATGGGCGGATTAGGCGGCTTCGGCGCTCTTTGTAAAATCCCTAAAGGTTATGAAGAACCTGTTCTCGTATCTGGCACAGATGGTGTTGGTACAAAATTACGTTTAGCACTCAATTTGAACCGTCATGACACGATTGGTCAAGACTTGGTTGCAATGTGTGTAAACGATCTTATTGTATGTGGTGCTGAACCATTATTCTTCCTCGACTATTATGCAACTGGACACTTAAATGTCGACGTTGCAGCAAATGTCGTGACAGGTATTGGTGCAGGTTGTGAGCTTGCAGGCTGTGCATTGGTTGGCGGTGAAACTGCTGAGATGCCAGGCATGTATGAAGGTGAAGATTACGACCTTGCAGGCTTCTGCGTAGGTGTGGTTGAGCAAAGCAAAATTATTGATGGAACCAAAGTTAAAGCGGGTGACGTTTTGATTGGTGTTGCATCTTCAGGTGCTCATTCAAACGGTTACTCTTTACTTCGTAAAATTTTAGACGTGAAAAACGTCGATCTTACCCAAATCGTAGACGGTCGCCCACTTGCAGATGTTGCAATGGAACCTACACGCATTTACGTAAAACCGTTACTTGAACTTTGCAAACAAGTTGATGTTCATGCGATGGCACACATTACGGGTGGCGGCTTACCTGGTAACTTACCTCGCGTATTGCCAAATGGTGCTCAAGCAGTGGTTAATGAGTCTTCTTGGGAATGGCCAGAATTGTTCAAACTTCTTCAACGTGAAGGCGGTGTTGAACAACATGAAATGTATCGTACATTTAACTGTGGCGTAGGCATGGTGATTGTTGTTGATGCTCAGGATGCTGACAAAACTGTTGAATTGTTGACAAGCCTTGGCGAAAAAGCATGGACGATGGGTCATATCCAAGACAATGCTGAATCTGTTGCCGGTGCTGATGAAAAAATTCGCGTAATTTTTGCATAAAGAACAGCCCATGATCAAAATTGCTGTCCTTGTTTCAGGCAGTGGAAGTAACTTGCAAGCCCTGATTGATGCCAATCTGTCAGGTCAAATTGTTGGGGTCATTTCCAATAAGCCTGAAGCTTATGCTTTGGAACGTGCTAAAAAAGCAGATATTCAAACTGCTATTATTGAACATAAACAGTATCCAAACCGTGAGGCCTTTGATGATGTGATGCATCAACAATTGCTGGATTGGAATGTGGATTTGGTGGTTCTTGCAGGCTTTATGCGCATTTTAAGTGCCAAGTTTGTCAAAGCCTGGGAAGGGAAAATGCTCAACATCCACCCTTCTCTGTTGCCGAATTACAAAGGCATGCATACTCATCAACGTGTACTTAACACGGGCGATATTTTGCATGGCTGTACCGTTCACTATGTGACTGCTGAGCTGGATGCCGGTCAGGCGCTTGCTCAAGGCGTGCTCAAAGTCAATGAGCATGATGATTTAAGTTCTTTAGCGAATCGCGTCCATGTACTTGAACATGTCATTTACCCGCAAGTGGTGGAATGGATCTGTACAGCAACAGTTCAACATACTGAACAAGGTGTGTTGTACCGTGGTCAAGCGATGCAGCAACCTGTTCAATTTTGTAAGTTTTAAACCGAATTTAATACCATAAAAAAACGCATCTCAGGATGCGTTTTTTTATGGCTATCAGACTGTGATTATTGCTTTTTCAGCAAGAAATTGAAGATGTAGGTATCAACCAAAAGCCTTTTAATTAAACTGTTGTGACTTAATAAGCTGTTTAACCAATTTCACCACTTCAACCGGATGCTCTAACGGGAACATGTGACCACCGGGTGTGACAGTAAAAGGAATTCCAAACTTCTTCTTCACCTGCTGTGGAAATTGATGGGGTAAAAAAGGACTCTGCTCAGCAACCACCAAATGGATTGGCATTTTAGGTTTGGTTTGTGGCAACCACCACAGAGATGGATTGGTTCTAAAAATCTCCACCTCGTCCATTTTCGGAATGGTTAGCTCTACGCCACCACGTAATGGATCATCCATCAAGGCATGATCAATATAGGCCTGAAAACAGTCTGCCTCAAAATGTTGATAGAAACCTTTAGGTCTTAATAACTCGGCAGCCTGTTCACGAGATTGCCAATGATCGCGACGGCGCTTGGACAAACCGGCCGGAGACATTTTGTCCAGTGCTTTGAGCTTAAACAGTTTCGCGATATGTAATGCAAGAGCCTCTTTACCCATGATCAGTGGCGGATCAAGCATAATGACCTGACTAAATAATTCAGGGCGCTTTAATGCCGCCTGAAAGGTCAGTACAGAACCCAAAGAGTGTCCCAAACCGATTACAGGACGGCCTTTCGCTTGACGGATGATACTATCAATCACTTGCTGGGTTAGGCTTTGCCAATGATTATCAATTGGATAACGCTTGTCTGGCCCCAGCAAGGGTACATAAATAACGTCATATTCATCTTTCAGCAAATCAAACAGCTTTTGATAGACTTTTGATGGCACGCCATTGGCATGCGCAAAATGGATTATCGGCTTCATTGTAATTTGGTCGTTTGTTCAGATTGCACTTGTTGTGAAAGTGAGCTTGCGAAACCCTGCCCAATAGAACTTCCCATACGGCCAAGTACAGAATCAAAAGGACTATATTCAATGGTGTAATTCACTGCTTTTTCCAGTTTCAATTCACGCTTCAGCGTATTCAAGCTACCGGTACGATCTGCAATACCCAATTTCACTGCCTGATCACCTGTCCAGAATAAACCAGAGAATATTGCCGGATCTTGAGATTTCAGCTTCTTCCCACGTCCCTGTTTGACTGCATTGATAAAATGATCATGTACATTATCAAGTACAGCTTGTACATGGGCTTTTTGGGCAGCATCAACTGGTTGGGTCATTGAAAGCAAAGCCTTATTTTCACCGGAAGTCATGGTGCGGTCTTCTACGCCTAACTTTTGCATTAAGCCCGTCACACCATAGTTTGGCATGATCACGCCAATAGACCCGACCAAGCTAGATGGATTGACAATAATTTCATCGGCAGCAGAAGCGATGTAATACGCACCTGAAGCACCTGTATCACCAATTACGGCGTACAGTTTTTTATCGGCATGGGCTTTTTTCAAATACTGAATTTCTTGCCAGATTTCATCAGACTGAACCGGCGATCCGCCAGGTGAGTTAATATTTAAAACCACAGCTTTACTTTGTTTGTTTTCAAAAGCTTTCTTTAGCGCTTTAACCGTATCGGTGCTATTGACACTTTGCTTGTCTGCAGCAATGGTTCCGATAATATCCACTACAGCAATATGCGAACTGGTTGTTGCCGTTGGATCTGTAGAAGATGTGCTGCAACTTTTCCCCAACACCACTAAAACAAACAGGATATAAGCAAAAGTTAAAAATTTAAAAAAGATGCCCCAACGGCGTGCACGTCGTTGTTCTTCTACAGAAGCTAAAACGGCTTTTTCTAAAATATGCCATTCTTTGCCCGTGATATTTTGCGAATTATGTGGCGTATTTTGAATTTCATTTTCTGGTTTTGGTGGCCAATCGGACATACAAAATAATCCAAGGATCAGTTAAATTGAACTCATTATATACACTGCATCAGAGAAATCTGCCTAAACCATCTATTTTCGCCTATAATATTTGCTCTTTTTGACTCTTTACATACATTGACGATAGGCAATGACTGATCATACCCCAACGGATACAACATACCGCTTACTGAAATTCCTAAGTCGACAACCGATTCAAATTTCCAGATTTATCGCTCGAATGTTAGCTGGGTTCGTCAATTTTTTAAAAATGTCAAAAACCTCAAATACGATTCGTCTTAATCTTCAAATTGCTTTGCCAGAATTGACCGCCCAACAACATGAGAAGATTATTCCAAAAGCGATTCATAATGAGCTGACTTCATATTTCGAATTTTTTAGCATCTGGGGTGCAGATAACAAAAAGAATATTGCACGTATTCACTCCATTAGCGGTGAACACATACTTCATGATGCGTTGAAAGCACCTGAAGGTTTGGTACTGATTGTCCCGCATTTTGGCACATGGGAAATCATGAATGCCTATCTGGCTCAATTCACCCAAATGACCATCCTATATAAACCGGTCAAAAATGAATCTGCCAATCAATTTGTTCGTGCAGCCCGCAGCCGTGAACAAGCCAATTTAGTGCCTACCGATGAATCCGGGGTAAGGCAAATTTTTAAGGCCTTAAAACAAGGCGGTACCACGGTGATTCTGCCAGACCATACCCCGAATGTGGGCGGTGAGATGATTCCTTATTTTGGAATTCCGCTGGCCAGCAGTAATTTGAGTGCCAAACTGATTCAAAAAACCAAGGCCAAAACTTTATTTTTATATGCGCTGCGTAATGAAAATCAAGGTTTTGATATGCACATTGAGGCGCTTGACGAGCGTATTTATCAGGGCAATGCCAATGAGGGTACTGGTGTCATTTTCGAAGCCATCGAGAATTTAATTCGTCGTTATCCGGAACATTATCACTGGAGTTATAAGCGTTTTAAAGCCAATCCTGAACTAGATCAGGTTTATCATTTAAATACAGATGATGCACTAAAACTGGTTACAGAAATTCGAGCCAAAGCAATTCCGGCCGAAATCGTTTAGGGTCTTAACCATTGCTGGGAATCACGTTCAAATTCAATAGCCATGATGCTTTTATGTTTGGAAAAACGAATACTGCCCTGTTTTATGGTGCTAAGTAACGGAATTTTTAATTCTTTTAAGCGGGATTCAACAACCACACTTGGGTGTCTATAGCGGTTATTAAAACCTGCTGATGCCACGGCCAGTTTTGGATTTAACTGCTTTAAAAAATGATAGGCAGAGCTATGTCGACTGCCATGATGCCCCAAAACTAAAACATCAACTTTTAAGTTTGGATAATCCTGCAGAATCTGATATTCGGTTGGCCAGCCGGCATCACCCATCAATAGAAAGTTTTGATAGGGCTCTGCATTTGTCACCTGCAAATAAACCACACAGGACATTTCATTCTTTTCATCTTTGGCATAGCCCAACTGCTCTGCTTTGGGTAACAAAATGGTCATTTTGACTCGATCATTCCATTGCCATTTTTGGCCTTGATGACAATAATCAAATTGGCTGGAATTGGCGACTGCAAGCTGTTCATTTGAATATATGGTGTTGATCGGCAAATCAGCTTTGATCGATTCATAGCCTCCTTTATGATCCTGATCCAAGTGGGTCAAAATCAGTTGATTCAATTCACTGACTCCATTCACCGATAGAAATGGCAAAATGATTTGTTTGCCTACGCTAAATTTACTTTCATCATAATTCCCACCCGTATCAATCATCATTGTCTGATCCTGATCACGGACAAAAATCGCTTGGCCCTGCCCAACATCCAATATCGTGAGTTCAAACTCATTCTTATTGGAATCGATCATTATTAAAGGCACAAAGCATAAGACCGACCAAGTTTTTGGCACCGTCCCACGCGGTAAAAACAGAATCAGCAAACCGAGACATAAGCTCAGCAACATCCAAAAACTCATGGCAACCGGTTGTAGTGCAGGTGAAAAAAGCCAATCTAAACCTTGCATGAAGATGAGCAATCCAGAAAAACACAGATCATTAATTTGAAAAATCAGGCTTCCCACAGGCTCAAAAATGAAATAGCACACTGCCGCAATCACATCTAAAGGAACGATCACCACACCAATCCATGGAATGGCAAATAAATTGCTCAATGGCGTAATCCAAGCCACCTGTTTAAAGAAAATCAGCATCAATGGAAATAGCGCCAAAAATATTTTCCATTGCGATTCGATTAAAATTTTGAGTTGGATTTTGATGGCCTGAGTTTTAGTCTTAATTTCTTCACCCTGACTTTGCTGCTGTACAGTTTGATAAATACGCAACAGCACAAAGCATGCGCCATAGGACAGCCAGAATGCAGCCGATAAAATACTAAACGGGTCAAACATTAATAAAATTGAAGCACTCAACAACAGAACACTTAAGGGTTGAATTTTTTGTTTTAACAGTACACATCCACTGATCAACAAGCACGTGAGCAAAGTTCTGAGAGCTGGAATTTCAAACCCCACAAAAGCACAATACAACAGTACGCAAATACAAAAAGGCACAATCAATAGATATTGTTTTGGCCACTTTAAATAAACTTGCGGACAATAGCGACAAATCAGTAGATGCAAGCTCCAACATACCAATAAAGCAAAAATCAGAACATGGGGTCCTGATATGGCCAACAAATGGCTCATGCCAAAGCGCTGAAATAACTGTTCTGTTTCGGGTGTGAGTAAACTTTTATCTCCTGTCAATAAAGCTAAAAGTAAGCCTTTATGCTTTACAGGCTGCTGATCAATAAAATTACGTAGCGCTAAGCGTTGCTGTTCCATCCACAGCTGGATCTGTTGCGAAAAAGAATGTTGTTGCCTGACATATCGGCCATAACCCAAAGCAGAAATATCTTGCTCAGACAGTTTGTGTATCGATGTTACTTTAAACCCAGACATAATATTTTGCTGGAGGTACCATTGCTCTTGATCAAAAGCACCTGGTGTTGCATAGCTATGCGCCGGCAAAGTCTTTCCCTGCAAGCGATAATATTGCCCCAGTTCAAGTGCAGGCTGAGGATCAGCCTGTTTTTCATTTTTTAAAAATGTCTGCCATTGCACAACTTCAGCATGTCGGTTTAGCACCTGTATTTTTTGTTGTATGGATGATTCACTCAATTCATTGAGGTTTTTAATATAGACAACTACTTCAACTTGTTCAGTCTGCTTCTCTCGAAACTTTAAACGATCATTCAGTTGCTGCTGAGCATAACTATAGCCCAGGCTAATACCCAGACTGAAACCAATACAGAGCTGTAAAAATTTGAACCATAAAGAATGAACGGGTTTCGAAACAGTCAGCTTTAAAAGTAAAGACAGGATAAAAAGCCCCATACTAGGCATCAGCAAAGACTGCAAAATCGGGAAATTTTTTCCTATACTGGCAATACCAATTACCCAACCTAGACACATTAATTGAATCATTATTTTTATAATATTTTTTAATTTTCGCAATATTAAAGCCCACCGTAGTGGGCTTCAATCAATTTCTTAATTTACCGATCGGTGTCTAAGCATCAATCCAGACCCCATCTTGCATATGCAAAATGGAATCGCCGGCTTGAGCCAGTTGTTCATCATGAGTCACGATCAGCATTGCCATATTGAACTCGCTACGTAATTCACTCAGCAGTTCAAAAATTTTTAAGGCAGTTTTGCGGTCCAGGTTACCGGTCGGTTCATCGGCCAGCATCAGTTCAGGCTTCGCCACCAAAGCACGCGCCAAAGCCACACGCTGACGTTCACCACCAGACAGCTCACCCGGTTTATGGGTCATGCGGTGTGATAATCCAACGCGATTCAGCAAGTATTCTGCCTGCTCTTTCGATTGCTTATAGGTGGTTCCTGCGCGCAGCATCAGCGGCATTGCGACATTTTCCAATGCGGTAAATTCCGGCAAGAGATGATGAAACTGATACACAAAACCCAAATGCTGATTGCGTAAATAACCACGCTCAGCTTCACCCAAGGTATCAAAGCGTTTGCCATTTAGAAACACTTCACCTTCTGTGGGTCCATCTAAACCGCCCAAGACATGCAACAAGGTACTTTTACCCGAGCCACTTGAACCGACAATCGAAATAAACTCACCTGCCTTGACTTGCAATGACAAGTTTTTAATCACCTCGACCGTGGTTTTTCCATCGGTAAAACTTTTCGAGATATTCTTCGCTTCGAGGACAATATTACTCATAACGCAAGGCCTCTGCAGGTTGAGTCTTTGCAGCACGGAAAGCTGGATAAATCGTGGCAAGGAAGCTTAAAAGCAATGATAAGCAGACAATGACGACCACATCTTGCCAACGCAAATAAGACGGTAAGTAATTAATAAAATAAGCATCAAACAGGTTCAAACCAAACGAGGTATTGAGCCAGCCAATTACACTACTAATACTTGAAGCAAAGATAATCCCGAGAATGGCGCCGGAAACGGTACCAATCACCCCAATAATGGTTCCCTGCACCATAAAAATCTGGGTGATGGTTGCAGGTGAAGCACCAAGAGTACGCAGAATCGCAATGTCAGATTTTTTGTCGGTGACCACCATGACCAGTGATGACACAATATTAAATGCAGCCACCAAAACAATCAGGAACAGCAGCAAGCTCACCATGGCTTTTTCCATTTGAATGGCACTGAACAAATTACCATGGGTAAAGGTCCAGTTCGATGCATAGAAATTGCTTGGCAAGTCTTTGACAATATCATCCGCCACTTCAGGTGCAAGGAAGATATCATCCAGCTTTAAACGGACACCTTGAGCGCCATCAGGTAAGCGCAATAAGGTCGAAGCATCGTTCAAGGCAATATAGCCCATCATCGAATCGACTTCTGCCCCAATACTGAAAATACCGACAATTTTAAAACGCTTGAAGCGGGGTACCACACCAGCGGGTGATGGCGTAGCTTCAGGCAGGACTAAAGTAATATTGTCATTTAAGCCCAAACCCAGTGAATCAGTCATTTGTTTACCTAAAACAATGCCAAATTCACCTTTTTTCAGGCTATCAATACTGCCTTCAATCATGTGATCCTGGATGATCGAAACTTTCTTTTCATATGAAGGTTCGATCCCCGTAACCATGATTCCGGCCACTTGTCCTTGCGCTGTAAGCATCCCTTGTAACTGGGTAAATGGGGCTACGCCTTTGACATGCTCATGTTGTTCAACTTTTTTTGCAAGTTCAGGCCAATTTGTTAAAATTTGTGTTGAAGAAACAGTAGCTTGAGGTATCATTCCTAAGACACGGTTTTTCAGTTCTCGGTCAAAGCCATTCATCACCGATAAGACGGTAATGAGTACAGCTACACCTAATGTGAGACCGATCATAGAAACCAGAGCAATAAAAGAAATAAAGTGGTTACTACGCCGTGCGCGAGTATATCTCAACCCTATATACAGCGAGATTGGTTTAAACATACCATTTAGTCCGAGGAATAATTATGGAAAATTCACAGCATCAAAGCGGCAACATGGAACGTCGCGTTATGTCGCGTATAGATGCTGCCTTGCGAGTTAATTATCAGATTATTTCTGATGATGTCGCATTTAATGACCCTTATGATCCTAACTTTGTGCTGCCGCGCTATTTTCTACTACTCGCAGAATTAGATCAATTTGATCACGCAATAAACTACGAATTAGAACAATTATCTGAAAGAGATCAACAAATTGCTCGAATATTATCCTTATTCAATCAAAAATTAAACCTTATTACCGGTTCTTTGTACGATGCAATTGTACAATCCATGTTACCTATCCCGGAAAATGTCAATTTTTCAGAAACCGGATTCAGTTTCTTTAATGAGCATCCTATTCAGGAAGGAACATATATTCACGTGACCTTAAGCCATCCGGAAAATTTCTTTCATATTGCAGCAACTGCACAAGTGGTTTATAGCCGAGCTGAAGACAATGGCAAATTCCGTACCGGTGCCTATTTCATTACCTTACATCCACAAGATCGGGTAAAACTAAGCGAATGTATTACCGTGAGCAAGACTAAAGATTAAAAACTTAAGCGCCAGATTTAATCTTGTGGGCGAGGTTTCGACTCGCCTGAATGTCACGGTAAAAGTAGATAAATAAACCAAAGATTAAGACAAATGCACCGACAAAAATCATCACTGATAATTTTTCATCATTTAGTAAGGCACCAAATAACAGTGCCAACATTGGAGTCAATACCGTTGTCAGTGATAATGTCGTCGCCTTAATATTCTGTATGAGTTTAAAATAACAGATCATGGCGACTACCGAGGCCAAGATGACTGCATAAAACAGGCCCACCAAGGCTTTGGTATCTGGAATATGTGTAGGTGCATGCTGCCAGATAAAAGGCAACATTCCCAGAGCAAACAGTGCAGAAACCAAAATTGAACCGGTAGCCTGGGCCATAGGTTCTAGCGGTGCATTAACTTTTTTGACCCAGTAAATTGAAGAGCAATAGACGAATACACTGATCAACATGAGCCCGATTCCTATCGGCTGGATATGATGCTCACTGCCACCCAAGCAAATAATTGCTAATCCTGCGACTGCAATGAACATGCCTAGCCATTGCAAACGATTCAAATGAATTTGAAAGCCAAAATATCCAATTAAGCCTGCCATGATCGGAGCCAAGCCGAACATTAAGGCAATAATGCCTGAACTTAAATATGCGGTTGCCAAATAGGTAAAAAATTGCGATCCAATAAAACTGCAGGCACCGGCGATATAACTGTGGACTGAAATTTTATCTGTGGGTAATTTCACCTTCAGTAATAGCAACAAACTGAATACTAAGGGTAACGCAATCAGAAACCGCAATGCCAAAGCCCACAGATTATTTAAATCTGAAACACTCCACACAATCGCCAAGGGCGTCGTGGCCCAAATAAGTACCAATAAGGCATAGGTTGAAACAATATTGGCTTTAGAAGGCATATCAAGCTCGGCTTATTGGGCAGTTTTACGTTTTTGTTTTTGGATGGTTTGATCGAGTGAGCTGGAAAATTCACGTTTATCACGTTCAGAAATTGGCGGTGGCCCGCCAGTGTTGACCCCTGCTCCGCGTAATGAATCCATAAAATCGCGCAAATGCAGACGAGCTTTGACATTTGCCGTGGTATACACCTCACCGCGTGGATGAATTGCAATACCGCCCTTTTCAATCACCAGCGCTGCAAGCGGAATGTCTTGCGTCATCACAATATCATGCTCTTTCATGCGATCTATGATTTCTTTGTCGGCGGCATCTGCCCCACTCATCACCTGAATGGAATTGATTCGAACTGAAGGCGTGATGCCTACATTTTGATTGGCGACAAAAGTGACTTCTAACTGATAACGGTCTGAAGCACGAATAATGACTTCACGTAGAATTTTAGGTAATGCATCGGCATCGACCCAAAGTTTAAATGGCAGCACAAAGCATCCATAGTAAGAAAATATTAAAATCCAGTTTAACAAATTGTTTAACAAATTCGTGTGACAAGATGATAGATAAATCCATTTAATGAATTAACCACTGTGAATTTGAATAAGACAAACTCATTTTTAAGCTTCTTTTCTATTTCCAGTACTTTGCTTGACTGATGATTTTGCCTATTTCTCATCATTTGATGGTTAAATTTAGTCAAATGACTTGAAATTTCAAAATAACCCTCGATTTAATATACAAATATAACCCAACATCAATTGTGAATATGAAAAATCAAAATAGACCAGAAATTATCACCATTGAAGATCAAAACTTTGGCAGCCATGTCGAACACTGGAATTTACTCACAGACAATCCCACAACAGACGTACCGAAGTGGCTTGGTTTGGCACTGAATGCCCCGGTTATGCCAATGGGTGTATGTGCCGAAGAATGTGACATGGATGAAACAACATGGCTCATTCAAGGACCCAAAAAGGCAGCGGTGCAAATCAATCAAATAATTGCGGTTGAAAATAACAAGCCTCAAGCTGTGAAAACTGCATTTCCAAGTTTCGAAAGTCCGTATAAAGTCGATGCCAAAATTGAACGGATTATTAGCTGCAAATCCAATACACAGGCTGTTTTACGCCTAAACTTGGGTGCAAATACTACTGTTTATGCTTTTGATACCCTGTATAGCGTTAATCATCAACACTATCAGAAAGGCCAAAGCTATCTTGCCCAGTTAAATGCATGGGCTTATGAACTGGAAGCCGTTTCAGACCATGAACAATTGGTGGTCGATGATCCTGCCTCAATCAAACACCACCGTGCTTTAAACGATATTTTAGCCGCCAATGACGGCGTTGCTCCAGCGAATTTACAAGAGCAGATTGATGCTTGGCAGCCTAAATCTGAAGATGATAAAGAACCGGTTACCGTCGATTTTTCAAAAATGGTGGCCTATCTTTATGGCGAAAATATGGGACAAGAAGATGAAGCCTGGTTCCAGGGCAACATTGTCGGTAAAACCTCAATGTCCTTTATGGATCAGGACTACACGCTTTATGATGTGGCTTTAATTCATGATGAAAATCAGGAAGCAACCTTGATTCGTATTGCCACTAAGAATGCGGCCAATAAAGACTTTCAGATTGGTCAATTTATTCGCGGCAACCTGTGGATTCAAGTGAATATTTATTCTAAAAAACAGTAATCTAAAAATAGCAGCTCAATATGGTGATTGATCAACTCTCCAATTGAGCTGCTTTTTTATTATCTCATTTCAAATAATTTTTCATGTTTATCCACAGACCCTTATTATATTTAACGTTTTTGAATTTAATTTAAAATACATTTATCCACACTTTAAATTCAAAATTTTATATTTTAAAAATATGCTTAAGATTATATTTTAGTAATTAATTCTTAAGCTTTTATCTCCTGCTCCCCTTGATTGATAAGAAGTGAGCAATAAATGAGATATTTCTTTCGATAAAATAAATATTTTAATTACATATTTTTATTTAGTACTTTATTTAATCAAATTTTTATGCTAAAAATGCAAATTACAAATAGAAATTAACGATAAATAAATCGGAATAGAGCTTTCCATGAAAATCGTGCAAGAAGAAAATATACAACAAGTTGAACATCAACTTGAAAAACGTTTCCAGTTAGACTCTACCTCATGTCTATTTTTTATGTTAGGCATGTTTATGTCTGCCTATATGTTGCATCACTTTATTCTTTAAGCTTATTTTAATACCTGATTTTCAACACACTGGTTTAAACAAAATTATTTTTAATCAATAAAAAGCCCATCCTGTGATGGGCTTTTTTAGCTTTAGCGCTTAAGCATTGCGTTTCGCAAAGTCATCCATAAAGTTCACTAAGGCTTGTACAGCTTCTAATGGTACGGCGTTATAAATACTTGCACGCATCCCCCCAACCGAACGGTGACCTGCCAAATTAAGAAGATGATTTTGTTCTGCTTCTTTTAAAAACAATTTATCTAGATCAGCATTTGCCAAAGTAAATGGCACATTCATGATAGAACGGTTTTGTTCCGCAATTGGATTGGCGTAGAAATCACTCGCATCAATATAACCATAAAGCAATTTGGCTTTTTCAAGGTTAACTTTATGAATAGCTTCAACACCACCCTTTTCAAGTAACCATTTAAACACCAAACCAGACAAGTACCAAGCATAGGTTGATGGTGTATTCACCATAGAATCATTCTTGGCTTGTGCAGAATATTTCAAGATACTTGGAGTTTCAGCTTTCGCCTGATCAAGTAGATCATCACGAATAATCACTAAAGTTAAGCCAGCAGGACCAATATTCTTTTGCGCGCCTGCATAAATTAAACCAAACTTGGACACATCAATTGGAGCAGAAAGAATGCTTGAAGATAAATCAGTTACCAAGGGTACATTTACTTCAGGAATGCCTGCAAATTGAAGACCGCCAATAGTTTCGTTATCTGCATAATGCACATAAGCCGCATCGGCAGATAAGTTCCACTGGCTTTGATCGGTAATCGCTAATTTACCATTAATAGTTGTACCCGCTTCCACGACATTGATATCGCCATAGCGTTGTGCTTCTTTTAACGCTTTTTCAGACCAAATTCCGGTATGGATATAATCTGCTTTATTATTTTTACCTAACAGGTTTAAAGGAATTGCAGAAAATTGAAGTGAAGCCCCCCCCTGTAAGAACAATACTTTATAGTTCTCTGGGATGTTCATCAATTTGCGTAAATCTGCTTCTGCTTTTTCTGCCACAGCTACATAGTCATTACTGCGATGACTCATTTCCATGATCGAAAGACCTTTGCCATGCCAATCGAGCATTTCAGCTTGGGCTTTTTCTAAAACGGCAGTCGGTAATGCAGCAGGGCCAGCACAGAAATTGTACGCGCGCATGATTTTTCCTTTCAAAGTGAAACACAATAAAATAACGGCATTTAACCACAGATAGCCTGTGCTTGCAGTAAATTATCCTGAAAATATTTCAATGCTATCGGACATTTAAAGTCAAAAGTTCAATAAAGAACTGTGATTCTTTTCAGTTTAGTAATCTCAATAAATACTTCAACTATAATTAAATAACTGACAGGACGCATATTTAAAGCAGAAAACATAATATGGGAGTGAATAAAAACAGCCTAAAACAGATAAAGAGCAAACTCGATCCTGTGCGGCCATGACAGATCCATTATTCTTCTTTCCTGTTGCATTTTTTATTGTCTTGAATCGGGTATGACTGCATTATTTATGCATCTTCAGCCAGTTTCGTATCGCTACAGCATAAAAATTAAAATGGACGATGCCAAGGATGATCCACCCGAATTTGTTCGGTATAGCGAGTCGGAGCTTCTATGGCATTATCGAGTAAGATCATTCTGGTCTAAATTATAAATAGTGCTTAATATACAAATGCATATTAAACAATATAGAGACCAACGATAAAGACATCTTATTTTCAAGCGATGTATAATTTGTTACAACAATGTTGAGAGCCGAATCGATGTTACTGAATTTGACATGGGCACAAAAAAATATAGATCAGAGCATCAGAACACTGATTAAAATTACTTTATTGTCTAGTTCGACTTTTTATACAACAACAGTATGGGCACAAAGTATTAGTTATGCACAAGCTGAACAATCGGTTTTAACGGATTCATATAGCACTCAAGCCAATCTCGCCTTACAACAGGCTTCAAAACTTGAAGCAGAAGCATTAAAAGGTTTAGGGCTGCCACGGGTCGATTTAAATGTACGGGCTTATGCATTTCATAATGAAGTGGATATTCCGCTCGATTCATTTAAAAACAATTTGGAACAAACGCTCTCTCAAGGCATCAATGATCGTATTAATCAAGAAAACCTTCCTTCAGGTATAGCCGATCCTTTAAAACAAGGTCTTAATCAAACCATTCATAGCGGTGTGGGTCTATTTCCCGATTCTGCCAATGTGATTTTGGAAGATCAGGTGATCCGTCCCACAGTTTCAGTATTGATGCCGCTTTATACCGGTGGACTGACTTCCAGCGCTAAAGAAGTGGCCAGTATTAAAGCACAGCGCAGCCAGCTTAATACTCAGCAACAACAAGACATACAGCGCTTTGAACTGATTCAGGCTTACTTCAATGCACAACTGCAAAAACAATTACTCGATTCAAGCCTTTTCAATTTTAATGCCATGCAAACCCACTATAACAATGCGCTAAAACTGGAAAAGCAAGGTTTTATTAGCAAAGGGCAGCGCATGCAGTTTGAAGTAGCAAAAAACAATGCTGAACGCAGCTATCAAAATGTGGAAGCCAGTCTCAGATCTAGTCTTTTTCAACTGAATAATTTGTTGCAAAGCAGCCAAATTACCGAGCTGAGCACCCCTCTCTTTATAAATTCTGCGCAAAGCCAATCGTTAAATGCCTTGCTGAAAACTTATCAGGATCAATCCTCCCTCATTCGTAAAATGCAACTGGATACCCAACTAGCCAATGCCAATGTCAAAGCACAAAGTGCAGCGAAAAAGCCCAATCTTTTTGCATTTGGGGAATACAGTCTGGATGAAAAACAAAACTGGATTATCGGTATAGTGGCACGTTACAACCTGTTTTCCGGGGTCGATAAAAATAAAAATATTCAGGCTGCCGAATTACAACGCTATGCTTCTGAACTGATGACTGAACGCAGCAAGCAGGAAATTGAAAATATCATTTATAAATCGTATAGCGAAGTGACCACTGCACAGCAAAGTCACCCGTTGCTACAGCAAAACATGAAAGCTGCTCAAGAAAATCTGCGTATTCAAACCCTGTCTTTTAAAGAAGATATGGGCACGGCTACCCAAGTCATTGATGCACAAAATACTTTGAGCGCTTTAAAAAGTGAAATGGCGCTGAATGCTTATAAGTATGTGCTGTCACTGGCAACTTTATTACAAAGTCATGGCTCAATTAATCAATTCCAAAGCTATGTCAATCAAGCTCAAACTTATTATATCCGTTAATTTTTACTGGGGAAAAATATGAATCAAGATCAAAACAAGCCTGATCAAGATATAGAAAACACTTCCTCGGACGGAAGCTCTGCAGATACGTCAGCTCAAAACAGCAAGATAGATTCGCAAAAAAGCGCTGAACAGCAAAGCTTTATAGATCATGAATTTTTCAGTTATTCAGAACAAGCTCCGAACAGTGAAAATACTGCGCCAAATACAAAAAAGTCAGCGGCTATTAAAGTTGTCGGCATCATCATTCTGATTCTACTCTTAGGCTTAATTGCTTTCGGTTTATGGAAAAGCTATCAACCGCAGCAAGTTGAACTGCAAGGCCGGGTTGAAGCGGAAACCATTCATGTCAGTACTAAAGTGCCAAGCCGTATTGAAGAAGTGTATGTACATGATGGCGATAAAGTTAAAAAAGGCCAGCAACTGGTGCGTTTATTCAGCCCTGAAATTGAAGCAAAAAAACAGCAAGCTCTGGCTGCTTTGCAATCTGCTTTAGCGCTGCAATCAACAGCCGAGCGTGGCTCACAACAAGAAAATATTGATACGTTATATGCCAACTGGCAAAGCCTGAAAGCACAACAGGCGTTGGCACAAACCACATATCAACGTGGAGCAACTTTGTTTCAGCAAGGTGTGATTTCCCGGCAGCGTCGGGATGAAATGCAGGCCGCAGCAGTCTCAGCCAGTCAAATGACTGAAGCCGCATATCAACAATATGCACGTGCAAAACGTGGCAGCACACCTGAACAGAAATCTTCAGCCAATGCCCAGGTCGATATTGCCAAAGCGGCAGTTAGCGAGGCCAATGCCTTGGAAGCTGAAACCCTATTGCTTTCACCAATTAATGGCACCGTGTCTAAAACCTACGGCAAAGCCTCTGAACTGGTGGCGATGGGTGTCCCCGTGGTCAGCATTATTCAGGATGATGATTTATGGATCAGCGTGAATGTGCGTGAAGATCTCTATGGGCAAATTTATCAAAGCAAAACCATAGATGGTTTTATTCCGGCCTTAAATCAAACTGCCACTTTTAAAATTAAAAACATTGATGCAGAAGGTGAATTTGCCACCATTAAAACCACGCGCCAAACCGGTGGTTATGATATTCGCAGCTTTAAAGTTCATTTAGCACCGATAAAACCAATTGCAGATTTAAAAGTGGGCATGAGTGTGCTTTTTAAAATTAAAGAGTCAAAATAATGTGGTCTGGCATGCTGCGTGAACTACGCTATTTACTGTCCAGTAGATGGGACTTGTGCTTAGTCACACTGGCTCCTTTATGTATAATCGTGTTGTTTAGCAGTATGTTTTCTCAAGGAAAGCCTGAACATTTACCCATTGCCATCATCGACCAAGACCAAAGTGAACTTAGCCGAAATATTGAAAAATATGTCAGTCATAATGCCGCTTTAGAAGTTGCAGTTATTTCGCAAAACCCCGATGATGTCGAAAAGCTACTCAATCAAACTAAGATTTGGGGCTATATTTCTATTCCGGCTGGGGCTGAACAACGACTGGTTCAAGCCAAAGATGCCGAAATCAGTATTGCCTTCAATCAAAGCTATTTTAGTGTCGGGAATTCAATTTCCTCTGCAATGCTGCTTAGTACCGTACAGGCAATTACCGATTTTACCGGGCACAATTATCTGGAAAATAAAATTCCTTATCTGGCTGCCCCAACACCCAATGTCAAAATATCCCCTTTATATAATCCGGGGTTAAGTTACGAGTTCTATTTAGAACCGTTTATGATTCCTGCGGTTTTGCATTTATTGCTGTGTTGCTGTGTGGCTTTTGCAGTTGGACAAGAACTAAAATTTAATACCACCGGACAATGGCTCAACCAGTCCCATATTTTTAAGGCATTGTTATCGAAAAATTTAACCTATGTCCTGATTTTTACCGCATGGACTTGGGCATGGATGTTCTGGCTGATTGAAATCCGTGGCTGGTTCGTTGCAGGTCATTTGTGGATGATACTACTCGGACAGTTTCTCTTTTATAGTGCTTATGCATTTATAAGTAGCACAGTGGTTTTAGCCACGCGAGACTTAGGCAAATCTTTCGGTTTCATTGCAGTATATGGTGGCTCTTCCCTCAGTTTTGCCGGAGTCACCTTACCTTTAAATAATGCGCCACTGTTTACCCAATTCTGGGCCAATATTATTCCCTACACCCCTTATGCAAAATTACAAACGGAACAATGGGTGATTGGCAGTCCTGTATCCATTTCTTTATTACCGCTTGCGGTATTGGCTATCTATTGTCTGTTCTATTTTGGTACTGCCTATTTCTTCCTCAGTAAAAACTTAAAGGGAGTTAAAGCATGAAAAATAGCATCAAAAACTTCCTACACTTTTATTTCAAAACCTTTAAAGATATTGCGCGTAACAGTTCAATTTTTACCACTCTGGTTTTATCAGTATTTTTATATAGCTTCTTCTACCCCACCGCCTATAAAGCTGAACATGCCGAGTCGTTGCCAATTGTCATTGTAGATGAAGAACAGAGCATGATCACTTCGAGCATTATTGGTGAAGTGTCAAAAAGTCCAAGCGTGAAAATCAAGGCGGTCACAAGCAATTTTGCTGAAGCGGAAATGATGGTGAAAACCCAGCAAGCAGATGGTATTTTACTCTTGCCGGATAATTTATCCAACAGTATTCGTCGCGGCGAAGTCGGAGGCGTTGGCTTATATCTAAGTGCAGCCTATTTTTTAAGAACCAAACAGATTGGTTTGGGTTTAGCGACGTCTATTGAACATGCAATTGCGGAACAGGCACAGAAATTTGGTGATATTTCGCATTTCGCACCTGCACTTTCCATTCATCAAATTCCGTTATTCAACACTATGTCTGGCTATGGCAGTTATATTTTTCCTGCTATTGCCCCCTTAATTATTCATCAGACCATTGTTTTGGGTTTAAGTATGCTGATTGCGGGTTACCGAGTGCAAAACTGGCGACCGAATAAGACTGAATTTTTTGCAATCTTTAGCGCCATTTTAACCATTGGCTGCTTGGGCTGTTTCTATTTATTTGGTTTTACTTTTTGGCTTTATGATTATCCACATGGTGGAAATTTCTTCGGCATGCTGATGGGCGTACCGATTTTTATCAGTTGCGTGATTGGTCTAACCATGGTCATTGCTTCCTTTTTCGATATGCCTGAACGTGCAGGACATGTGATTGTCTTTACTTCCATTCCACTTTTTTTACTATCAGGAACGGCCTGGCCACACTCTGCGATGCCGGAGTGGATGCAATGGTTAGGAAATATTTTACCTTCGACCCAAGGGATTCAAATGTTTATTCAGTTGAACCAAATGGGTGTACCTTTAAATATCGTCATTGCAAAAATGATTTATCTGGCGACCATTGCGGCTGTGTTATTGACCTGGGGATATTTCCGTTTAAACCAGCCAAATAAGAAACAATTTTTTAATAGACTGCCTGATAAGATTATTAAATAAAACTTTATAATTTAATTAAATTTTCAACTCAAACTGTAATTTTATTAACCGATTAAACCCAGTATGAATAAAAAGTTAAATTGCTTATCTTAATCGACGCAAAATAGATTTTTGTCCATACTCTCTGAATATATTTTTTATTCATTCCCATGCTCCTATTAACCTCTTTTTATGATGTCGACCGTATTATTACCGCATTTTTTTCTTTAAATATTTGATTTTAAGGGCTTAGCATGAAGAAGATTAATCTTGCTTGGCAAATCGTTATTGCGCTCATTTTAGATGTGCTTGTAGGCTCTTTTCTACACTATTCTCCCGAATATCATGAAACTCTACTTAATAATCTGCTGAGTCCTTAGGGCGCAATCTTTATTAATTTGATTAAGATGATTGTGACTCCCCTTGTAGTTTCAATGCTGATTTTTAGGTATTGCCAATGCAAGTCACGGTCAAAATGTCGGTAAACTTGGTTTCAAAACGATTGTCTATTTTGAGATTATTACCACAGTGGCGATTATTGCCGGTCTCGTTGCGGCAAATGTGTTTCAGCCGGGTTCCTGTATTGATATGTCGAGCTTGACACAAACTGATATTTCTCAATATCAGCAAACCACACAAGAAGTGAGTAGCCATGCTCATGGTCTGGTGAATACCATTTTGTCTCTCATTCCTTCCAATATTTTTGGATCACGGACTTAGGGGCACAGGTGTTCCAGGCGAGTCTTTCGTAGTGCTGTTGGCAACATTGGGCAGTGTCGGTACTCCTTGAAGGTTTGGCATTTATTGCAGGTATTGACCGTATTTTAGATATGGCATGTACTGTGTTGAATGTGATTGGTAACTCGTTGGCTGTTCTTGTAATCAGTAAATGGGAAGGTCAATTCGGTGCTGAAAAGCAAAAAGATTATCAAATTGAAATAAAGCAGGCTGCATAATTTATAAAATCAAATAAGGAAGCCGAGGCTTCATTTTTTATACTCTAAACTTAGTAAATTTTTACTGAGACTTAAAATAAACCTAATTTTTCTTTGATTTTAATAATTGAAAAATAAAGTAAAAAAGTGAATACTGGTTAAATCATAATCAACAACAATTCATAAAAGGATATATATGGAAAATTTTATAAATAAGCTTCAAAGCCATATAGACCATGTTAAACGTGTTGGGGAACACTGCTCTACTGAGGAAACAACAAAACAAGCATTAATTTTACCGCTCCTAGACATTCTTGGCTTTAACCCTTACGACCCAACAAAAGTATTAGCAGAATTTGCTGCTGATTTTCCAGGCGTCAAATCCACTGAAAGAGTTGATTATGCTTTATATTGTAATGGACAGCCTGTTATGTTCATTGAAGCAAAACCCTATGCAGCAAATCTAACCAACCATGCCCCGCAATTATCACGTTATTTCAACAGTAGTCTTGGCGTTACCATCGGAGCAATTACCAATGGTAAAGAATGGCGTTTCTTTACAGATTTAATCAATACCAATGTTATGGATGAAAAACCATTTCTTACTGTTGATTTCATGAAACATAAAGCTGAAGAACTTGTGCAATTGGCAGAATTTAAACATGATAATTTTCATGTCGAAAAATTACGTTTTTTTGCTGAAGAAAATCAATATATCCAACAATTTAAAACAGTGATAAAGAAAAGTATTAATGAAGTGGATATCGATTTTGTTCGCTATGTTGCCCAGCAAGCCAATATTCAACGTCAATTAAACACTAAATTTTTAGAGACAATCCAACCTTTTGTAAAGCAAGCTGTAGAGCAAGCCATTAGTGATACGGTCGTAAAGGGCTTATCATCTCCAACGATTATTACCGCTCAAACAATTGAACCAAAACTAGAACAAAATGCTGAACAACCCATTGATAAAGGGTTTAAAGATATTGTTAGTTCTGACAACGACAAGATTATTACGACAAAGGATGAGCAAGAACTATTTCGTATAGTGAGTGAACTTTTTCCTGAATCAGATTTAGCAACTAGAGATACAGAAAGCTATTACTCTGTCTTATACCAAAACAAAAACAATCGTTGGTTATTTAGATACGATGTAAATCGTAAACGTCCAACGATTCAATTTAATATAAATATTGATGATCAGCGAAAACTAGAATTGTTACGTGCCGGATTAGAAGTATTAAATAATGGACAAGTTTATTTAGATAAACCAGAACATATTTATCGAGCGGTAGGCATCCTCAAAGATTGTTTAGATTATTGTAGTAACGATGATAATTTTAAAAGAAATGCTGTTTCTTGATTTTAATAACAATAAAAAAAGGACGCCGAAGCGTCCTTTTTTTATTATTGCAAAAAGCTTATTCTTCGTCAGAATCTCTTAGATCTGATTCACTTTCAGCTTCATCAGCAATCGTTTCATCATCAACCAAAGTCTCAGAATCAATCAAAGCTTCAGCGGCAATAACTTCTTCGCCTTCAACTGCTTCAATAAATTCGTCTTCTTCAACGGCTTCAACAGAAACAACACCGACCAAGACTTCTTCATTTCCTAAGCGGATGAGACGAACACCTTGGGCATTACGACCTGTGGTAGCAACTTCTGAAGCTCGGGTACGAACCATCGTACCACCATCAGAAATCAACATCAGCTCTTTGCTTTCATCAATCGATACCGCACCGACCAATTCACCATTACGTTCAGATGTTTTAATTGCAATCACACCTTTACCGCCACGCTTCTTGGTTGGGAATTCGCCCACCGGGGTACGTTTACCGTAACCGTTGGCACATGCACAAAGTACTTCGCCAGTTTCCGGTACAACCACCAGTGACACGATACGGCTGATTAATGCCGAATCTGAAGTATCTTCATCATCTGCATCTACTTCAGTTTCCGCATCTTCAAGCAGCGCTGCGGCACCGATGGTCACGCGCATACCGCGTACACCTTTGGCAGAACGGCCCATTGAACGTACATCAGTTTCTGCGAAGCGAATTGCTTTACCTTCATTTGAGAACAACATGATTTGCTGTTCGCCATCGGTAATCGCCACACCAATCAAGGTATCGTCGCCATTTAACTCAATCGCACGTAAACCATTTGAACGAACATTACTGAACTGTTCAAGCTCTACACGTTTGATCGTACCGTACTCGGTCGCCATAAACACATAGAAGTTTTTACGAACCGCTTCAGCTTGCTGTGCAAAATCAGCAATGATTTCATCATCCAGATCTGTCGTAGAAAGCTCAAGACCCAGTTGTTTCAATTGAATACGTAATGCATCAGACAAGTCATCTGCACCATCTTCAAGCTCGGCTAAAGCCGCTTCAAGTTCAGCAAAATGCGAATTGATGATTTCATTTTCTTGCAGTTTTGCAGCATTGGCTTTTACAAATGCCTGGAAATCGGCCAGACGGTCTTTGAATTTCTTCGGTGCATCAATTACAGGAAGAATCGCTGTAATTGTTTCATTGGCATCCAGCGGCAACAAGTTCACCATTGGGCGACCTTTTGCACCACGAGACGCTTGTGGCACTTCGTATACTTTCAGGCGATAGACTTTACCGACATTGGTAAAGCATAGAACTGTCGCATGGTTCGATGTCACAATCAGATGCTGAATGTAATCATCAGTTTTCATTGAGGTTGCAGACTTACCACGACCACCACGACGCTGTGCGGCATAGTCAGACAATGGTTGAGTTTTCGCATAACCTGTTTTAGAAACAGTCAGTACCATTTGCTCTTCAGGAATTAAATCTTCACGAGAGAAATCGATACGAGATTCAACAATAGATGTTTTACGTCCATCACCATATTGCTGAATAATCAGCGCCAACTCTTCACGAATGACGTTCATCAACAAATTAAAGTCATTCAAAATTGCAGTATATTCAGCAATTTGAGATAAAATGTCAGAATATTCAGCATGTAACTTGTCTTGTTCAAGACCAGTTAAGCGGTGTAAACGTAATTCTAGAATCGCACTGACTTGAGTTGGTGAAAGACGGTAAATACCGCCATCAAAACCATACGGTTTAGACAGGTCTTCGCCTTCAATAATTTCAGGACGTACAGAAACTGAACCTGCTTTTTCAAGCAATGCAACCACGCCACCCGCGGACCACTCACCGGCATGTAAACGCTCACGCGCTTCGCCTGGATTTGCAGAAGTCTTAATGGTTTCAATGATGCTATCAATATTTGCCAGAGCAACCGTCAAACCTTCCAAGATATGCCCACGTTCACGCGCTTTACGTAACTCGTACATGGTACGACGTGTGACTACTTCTTGACGGTGACGGATAAACGCAGCAATGATATCTTTTAAATTCATCAACTTCGGCTGACCGTTGTCCAGACAAACCATGTTGATGCTGAAAGAGTTTTCAAGCTGAGTGTTTTGGAACAGGTTATTGACAATCACTTCAGCATTTTCACCACGCTTCAAGTCAATTGCAATACGCATCCCGTCTTTATCAGACTCGTCACGAAGTTCCGAGATTCCTTCAAGTTTTTTCTCTTTGACTAACTCAGCAATACGCTCAATGGTTCTCGCTTTGTTAACTTGATACGGAATTTCTGTGAAAACAATCGTAATGCGGCCATTCTTCGGATCTTCTTCGAAGTGATATTTACCACGAATATGCAAACGGCCTTTACCGGTACGGTAAGCATCCACAATCCCCGATTTGCCGTAAATAATACCGCCTGTAGGGAAATCGGGACCAGAAATATGCTGCATCAAACCTTCGATGCTGATATTCGGATCATTGGCATAAGCCAGGCAGGCATTCACAACTTCAGTCATGTTGTGTGGCGCCATATTGGTCGCCATACCGACTGCAATACCGGTTACACCGTTAATCAGTAAGTTAGGAACACGTGTTGGCATGACTTGAGGAATACGCTCAGAGCCGTCGTAGTTGTCTTCCCATTCGACGGTGTCTTTTTCCAGATCAGCCAAAAGTTCATGGGTTAACTTACGCATACGCACTTCGGTATAACGCATTGCCGCAGCGCTATCGCCATCGACAGAACCAAAGTTACCCTGACCATCGACCAATTGATAACGCAAGCTAAATTCTTGTGCCATACGGACAATGGTTTCGTAAACAGCTGAGTCACCATGCGGGTGATATTTACCGATTACGTCACCCACCACACGGGCAGACTTTTTATAAGCTTTGTTGTAGTCATTGCCTAACTCGTGCATAGCGAAAAGCACACGACGATGCACCGGTTTTAAGCCATCTCTCACGTCTGGTAATGCACGAGAAACAATAACACTCATGGCATAGTCGAGATATGAGCTTTTGAGTTCATCCTCAATGGCAATCGGTCGGATTTCCGATAGGCTCATGCATACTCCTTATTACTAACAGTATTTGGAACTGCTCGTTTTATATAATCAATCTAGCAAAAAATTAACCCAAAATAAGCTGGGTTAAAGTCTAAATACAGCCGTAAATTATAGCATAAATTCTCTTGTTTTTGTCTCCTATCAAGCATCTTAATCTTGTTAATTTTCTACAATTTATCGTTTATTTTTTAATCTGTTTCAATTGTCGGAATTTTATGTGAATTAATTCATTTTTTCACCGACTTTATTTAAATTTAAATCACCCGACAACTCATAATCTTGCTCCATTGAGCTGCTCTTTTGGTTCATTCATCAACATGAAAAATTAATGACGGGTCATCTCTTTAAATCCTCTCCAAAGCACATTGAAATGATGCAATTTATCACTCTTAAAAGCCATAAATCTTGCTTTACATTTACATGAGTCATGAGTCTCATGACTCATGAGTTAATGCACTTTTGCATTGCGTAAATCTGTCAGAGGGGGGTGAAAAATTTTGACAATAAAAAACGCTTCTAGAAACTAGAAGCGTTTTTTGAAGCCTGAGGCCAAGAATTAGATTTTAGAAACCAATTCTGGAATAACAGTATTCAAGTCACCCACTAACCAGTAGTCAGCTACTGCGTTGATTGGCGCTTCTTCATCTTTGTTGATCGCAACGATCACTTTAGAATCTTTCATCCCTGCCAAATGCTGAATCGCACCGGAAATACCCACAGCGATGTACAGGTCAGGTGCAACGATTTTACCTGTTTGACCCACTTGCATGTCGTTAGGTACGAAACCTGCGTCCACCGCAGCGCGTGAAGCACCTTGAGCAGCACCCAGCTTGTCGGCCAATGGATCAAGGATTTTGTGGTAGTTTTCACCTGAACCCACACCACGACCACCAGACACCACAATACGTGCAGCGGTTAATTCTGGACGTTCAGATTTAACAATCTCTTCAGAAATAAACTTCGAGATGCCGGCATCTTGAACGTCGCTGACAGCTTCAACTGCTGCAGAACCACCTGTAGTTGCTACAGGATCAAATGCAGTACCACGAACAGTGGCCAGCACGACAGATTCAGAAGATTCAACCGTTGCAATGGCGTTACCGGCATAGATTGGACGCTTGAAAGTGGTTGGGCTTTCAACAGCAATGATGTCAGAGATCATGCTGACATCTAACAATGCAGCCGCACGTGGCAATACGTTTTTACCATTTGAGGTAGAGGCAGCCAGGATATGTGAATAACCTGTACCCACTTGTGCAACTAAAGCAGCCACGTTTTCAGCCAGCTGGTTTGCATAAGCTGCGTTGTCAGCAAGCAAGACCTTGCTGACACCGGCCACTTGAGCCGCTTGGTCAGCAACGGCCTGAGCGCCCGAACCCGCAACCAATACAGTGATATCACCACCGATTTTTTGAGCTGCAGCCACAACGTTTAAAGTTGCACCGTTTAGTGCTTTATTGTCGTGCTCAGCGATAACTAAAATACTCATGATATTATCCTTCTGTATTAGATCACTTTCGCTTCGTTTTTAAGTTTTGCCACAAGCTCGTCCACAGATTTCACTTGTACGCCAGCTTTACGCTCTGCCGGTGGTTCAACCTTCACTGTTTTAAGTTTGGTGGTTGCTGCAACGCCATAATCTGCAGGAGACTTCACATCAAGCGGTTTTTTACGCGCTTTCATGATGTTTGGAAGTGCCGCATAACGTGGCTCGTTCAAACGCAAGTCGGTGGTGATAATGGCAGGCAGGTTCAATTCAACCGTTTGTAAACCGCCGTCCACTTCACGGGTAACCTGAACTTTGTCGCCCGCCACATTCACGATAGAAGCAAATGTACCTTGACCGGCACCGAGTAAAGCACCCAGCATCTGACCGACCTGATTCGAGTCGTCATCAATCGCTTGTTTACCCAGAAGGATCAGTTCCGGTTTTTCTTGTTCTACAATGCCTTTCAAGATTTTAGCCACTTCAAGTGCACCAATCTCTTCAGCAGTTTCTACCAGGATACCGCGGTCAGCACCCAAAGCCATGGCAGAACGGATTTGTTCTTGCGCTTCTTTAGGACCGATAGAAACCACAACGATTTCTGAAACTGTTCCTTTTTCTTTTAAACGAACCGCTTCTTCCACTGCGATTTCACAGAATGGGTTGATCGACATCTTAACGTTAGTCAGGTCTACCCCACTATTGTCCGGTTTAACGCGAACTTTAACGTTGGCATCAACCACACGTTTTACAGCAACAAGAGCCTTCATGTAATCCTCGGCTGTTTCAGCAAAAGTAAATGTTGAGAAAAGTTATAATAACTCTTCACTTAAAATTTTTAGGTGCCCTATCTTGCAATGCGTATGGCATTTCGGTCAAGTCACAATTATCGAAAGAGCGGTTAAAATGCGTAAAATTACTTGAACTAGGCGTTCATATTTTTTTCAAGCATTCTTATTAAGATGAAATACCTCAATATTTATTATTTTTTTAAGCATTGATTTGTATTATTTTTTTATCTGATTAAACTCATCAAAAGTTCTGATTTAATAATTTTTTTCGCTTACTTTTTAACTCGAACAGCTTACGCTTTTTGCACAAACCATAAAGTTGCAAACTGTCATTTAAGACAGATTGATATCAATTTGGTGCTATATCTGCAGAAAAAATGATCATTTTTTTAGCATAAACGTGTAATAAATTACTTTTAATTAACAAATCCAGTTCTAGTTAAAAAAGCATGCCACCGTGACATGCTTTTTATAGGCATGTTAATGAATGATGAGCCAAGTGGCAGCAAGCATTAATAAACCGCCCGAACCACCGTCAATCCATTTTTGTTTACGTTCATCAATTTGGGTTTTACGGGTAATTTTGGCAAAAATTAAGCTTAAACTGCAGTACACCACAAAGATTAATCCGATAAAAATAAACGATAGAATCAAACCTTGAGTAACCGTATCACCGCTTTTATTAATAAACTGCGGTAAAATCGCAAAATAAATCAACATGCCCTTTGGATTCAGCAAAGCGGTAAAGAACCCTTTTTGAATCGGGTTCGAGGTGCTTTTGTTTTCAATCGCCAATTTTTTATTGCTAAAAACTGACTTGATTAAACTAAAGGCCAAAAATAATAGATAAGCAATCCCGAGCCAGCGAATGGTTTCAAATAATAGCGGGAAGGAAACAATAATGGCGGCAATGCCGAGCGCCACCAAAACAGAATGCACCAAATACCCCAGACACACCCCTACAGTTGCCATCATGCCTGCTTTTGCATCTTTTCCCATCACTTGTGACAGGATAAATAACATATCTGGTCCAGGTGTAAAAATAAGCGGGATAACCGTTAAGGCAAACAGTGCAAATACAGACATTTCCTTTTCCCTTTCCATGTCTTGAAAGTGAAAATTAGTATCGAATAAATACTACAAAATAGGATTTCAATTTATTCTATAATTCTAATTATTTTTCGAATTATATTCTAATTTATGAAATTATCTTCCAAATCTATTTCAGTAAAACTCGATCGTACCGACAAAAATATCATTCGTGCACTGCAAAATAATGGTCGTATGCAAAATAACGATCTTGCCCGTGAAATTGGACTGTCACCTTCTTCATGTTTGCGTCGGGTGAAATTACTCGAAGAAGCCGGAGTGATTCAGAACTACACCACCGTAGTGGATCCACAAAAAATTGGTTTACAACTGATTTTGTTTTCGCGTATCTGGCTGGTGGGTCAGGATGCTGAAACCATTGACTGCTTTATTGAAGCGATGAAAGAACTGCCTCATGTGATGGAGTGTTATATTATTTTGGGTGAATGTGATGCCATGCTCAAAGTGGTCGTTCCTGATCTGGAAAGTTACCGTAAGTTTCAGTCCACACATTTAACCAAGAAAAACGGCATTACCAGCGTGAAAACAGATTTACCCAGTCAAATTATTAAACAAAGTTTCCAGCTTCCCCTAGATGATCTTTAAGACAGGATGAGGAGTGTAGAGTTTGAGACACCGTATTTAATTTTAAAAATAGGGAAAAATTCTGATCTGAAGTGGTTTTATGCACAGAAGTGATGCGTTATTTTCCCATTGTTTAAATCGGAAATAAATTAAACTTTACTTTTGATTCACTCAAACTAAACCCGGTTGCATTCACTGCAGTACAAAGCACCAAAACCCAAGCCGTTATGCAAGGTTTAGATATGCAATTTAAACATGACTTCAACTACCTGGCTTTAGATAACACTATTCCCTTGCAAAGACCTATGCTTTATCAAATAGATAAGGCTCAATTTAGGTAGACTACCCCCCCATTAAACGTGATGATGTTGTAAAAAATCACGGTGAATATGGCTTAAATCAATCAGGTCATATTCCTGAAGGTTAAATATTTTCCACACTTCTAAAAAGTCTTGTTTTAAATCCACACCCACTGTAGCAATCGGTCGTTGCTGCCATTGCAAGTCTGAAATCCAGATATAGCCTTGTTGTGTCTGTGTATTGACCGCTTGTACCTTCCCTTCAGCATTGATGCCTTGAACATGAGTATTTTCTGGCAAAGAGGGTTCAATAGTGGGCAAACTGATTTCAACAAAATGCTTTACCTGACGCAGACCATAGCCTGCAAAAATCTCTTTTTGTTCCGTACTCAATCGGTCATATTTTTCTTGAACATCTGAAATCATTGTTTTCCCTATCATTTTTACTCCCCAACTCTGTTTGACATCCATTGAAACAACACATAATTTTATTAACCAGCATTATTTATGCCAGCTATTTCATATTTATACTTGATTTTTATACCTGATAAATTGGCTTTTTATTATTCTACAATAGTTTAAAACGCCCGAAATATTCCGCAATACTACCTATAGATGTATTTAAGTTTTATTAATTTATGTTCTTTTTCTCAAAAAACCAGTTTCACTTTTAGACAAAAGGTAGATCTCTAGTCAGATTTCTTAAGTTGGGCACGCGGATGTGCCTGGTCATAGACCTGCGCCAAACGGTCAAAATCAACGTGGGTATAGATTTGCGTTGTGGTTAAGTTGCTGTGCCCCAACATTTCTTGTACAGCGCGTAAATCTCCGCTGTTCGACAGCATATGACTGGCAAAACAATGACGCAATAAATGTGGATGCAAATCGACATTTACTCCGGCTCGTTGCGCCTGGAATTTAACCCGATTTTCAATTTGTCTTGCGCCCAGCGGATTACCCTTTTGCGTGATAAATACATTGGCATCAGGGACAAAGTCACCATTCCATAACGGATAAACTTGTAGCCACAACATCACCGCATCTTTAGCTTTAGATCCAAAAGGCACCACACGGGTTTTATTGCCTTTACCGGTTATGCGTAACAGCTGCCGATTAAAATCTATATCCTTAATGCGCAAGCCTTGCACTTCTGCCAGTCGCAGACCACTCGAATAAAGCAATTCCAAGATCGCTTTATCGCGTAACCACATTTGTTGTTCGATGTGTTTTTCAGGTTTGGGCTGATCTAGAATTTGATTAATGGTTTCAATATCCACCATACCGGGTAGCGGTCTAGGCAATCGTTTCAACTGAAAATCATCGGCAGGATTAAAAGCCAGGTATTGCCCTTGCTCCGCCCATTTCATAAATTGACGAATGGAAGATAAAAGCCGTTGCAAACTGCTGGAACTCAATTGCTGCTGCTCAACCTTTTGCGCCAAAAACTCACGCAGATCAGTCGATTCAACATTTGCCAGATTCATTTTTTTTACGACACAAAAATTTAAAAAATCCGAAACATCACGTTCATAGGCCTGCAAAGTATGTTTGGACTGATTTTGAATCTCTCTTTCTTTTAACCACATCAGCAATAAATCAGCAGGAGAACGTATCTGCAGCTCTGGATCAATCACGTTTTTCTCACTGTATTTAATGGACGCTACTCAACGGCGACAATTATTGATTTCATGCTTAAACTGCTTAGATTTAATAATCAAGCACAGCATAGGATACGCCCTTTCATTTTGATTCTATCGGTTTCATCGCTATTTACACAATCAATCATTCTACAGATAAAAAAAGCACCATCATGCTGACAGTGCTTTTTAAGTCAAACCATGAGTTTTATTGCTGGTAAAAACTCAAGTCGATACGACCTTCATAGACATTTGCAGTTGGACCGGTCATCCAAACCACATCGCCCTCTTTCCATTCAATTTGCAACTTACCACCAGCAAGTTCAATTTCTACAGCATTAGCTAGCAAGCCACGGCGCATACCTGAAATTGCAGCCGCACAAGCACCTGTACCACACGCCAATGTCTCGCCTACACCACGCTCAAATACCCGTAAACGCGCATGATTTTCATCAATAATTTGCATAAAGCCGGCATTGACGCGTTGTGGAAAACGTTCATGCGATTCAATTTGAGGTCCCATGCCGGCAACATCAGCGGTAAGCACATCTGGAACAACAGTCACTGCATGCGGATTACCCATGTTCACCACATCAATGATAATACTTTCACTACTGGCCAAGGCTAAGCTGTAGAGGTTTTCAGGCTGATCTGCAAGGAACGGAATCTGGTTGGGCAAGAATTTTGGATAGCCCATATTCACGCGGACCCAGCCATTTTGTCCCAGTTCAGGCTCAACAATACCGGCTTTGGTTTGCACTTTAATTTTGGTTTTCGTGGTCAATCGACGTTCATGCACAAAACGGGCAAAACAGCGAACGCCATTGCCACATTGCTCGACTTCAGAGCCATCTGCATTAAAAATACGATACTTAAAATCGACATTGGGTAAATCGGGCGGCTCAACAATTAAAAGCTGGTCGAAACCAATCCCGAAATGACGGTCAGCCAAACGCTGAATGGTCATGCTATCTAGGTAAGCGCGCTGACTGATCAGATCAACTACTATGAAGTCATTGCCCAGACCATGCATTTTGGTAAATTCTAAAAACATCTTGCATTACTCCTTAAGGCAATAAACGTTCTTTATCCCACAATGATTCAATGCTTTCACGCTCACGAATCAAATGTGCCTGATCAGCATCGACCATTACTTCAGCAGCACGACCACGGCTGTTGTAGTTTGAACTCATCACAAAACCGTATGCACCTGCACCCAATACTGCAAGCACATCATTTTCCTGCAAGGCCAGTTGACGTTCTTTACCGAGAAAATCACCGGTTTCACAAATCGCGCCGACCACATCCCACTCTTTGGTTTCAACATCACTACGTGGAGTGACTTGCTGAATATCCATCCATGCTTCGTATAAAGCAGGACGAATAAGGTCATTCATTGCGGCATCAATAATGGCAAAATTACGGTGATTGGTCGGTTTCAACAAATCAACTTTAGTCAGTAACACACCTGCATTGGCAGAGATGCTACGTCCCGGTTCCATATACACTTTGAGACCCAATTTTTCTAAAGCCGGTTTCAGCGCATTGGCATATTCGACAACAGTTGGCGGAACTTCATCTTTATAAGTAACCCCCAAACCACCACCAATGTCGATGTGTTTTAAATGGATACCGAGTTCTTTTAGTTGCTCAATCATCATGATCACGCGGTCAAGCGCATCAACGAAAGGTTGCGTTTCGGTCAATTGTGAACCGATGTGACAGTCGATCCCGACTACGTTCAGATTCGGTAATGATGCTGCATATTGATAAGTTTCAAATACGCTGTCCGATGGAATGCCAAATTTATTTTCTTTTAAACCGGTCGAAATATAGGGATGGGTTTTGGCATCGACATCCGGATTTACCCGTAAAGAAATCGGGGCTTTTTTGCCCAGTTCAGCCGCCACTTTTTGAATGCGATCCAGCTCTGCATAGGATTCAACATTGAAGCAGGCAATACCGACTTCTAAGGCTTTCTTAATGTCCGCTTCTGATTTTCCTAAACCGGAAAACACAATTTTAGCTGCATTCCCACCCGCTTTCAGCACACGAGCCAGCTCACCGCCAGTGACAATATCAAAACCTGCACCTAGTTTCGCCAGTACATTCAAGACCGCAATATTAGAGTTCGACTTTACCGCAAAACAAATTTGATGATCGATAAAGCCAAATGCACGATCCATATCGAGATAATGCTTTTCAAAAGTAGCCTTTGAATAAACATAAAGTGGCGTGCCAAATTGCTGCGCAAGTTGTTGCAACGAACATTGCTCTGCGTGCAGAACCCCATTAATGCGGGTAAAACTCATGAATGTATCCTTTCGATGACGCGTTTAGATATTAAAATTAATTCGTTTCAGCAGATGAAGCAGGAAGCTCTTGTACCGGAGCTGCTTCCTCCTTAGGCGAAGATTGCTGTTTTGAATCGACATTGGGATATAACAAATATTTCGCACGCTTGTCGTAATTCTGGTCACTCGGCAACTGCAAAGCTCCGGATTGACCACAACCGACCAAGGCAACACCTGTTGCCAATAAACTGATGTAGCAAATGACAAGACGCATCTGACCACCTATCCTATATTTTCGAAGAAGTATAACTCGATCACCGCCGTGACCAAAGGGCTAAACGCTAGAGATTATCGCTAGTTAAAAAAAAACGCCAGTTTCAAACTGGCGTTTTCACAAACAAAGGGCTTATTTATGTTTCGGTTTGTAGAAACCAAAGTAACCAATAATCAAAATAATGAACCAGATTGGACTCACCATCAGCGCTTTCATGGTATCTGCTTCTAAGGACAAGACGTAAATCATGCCAATAAAGAAGATGATCACCAACCAACAGGTAAACAATCCACCCGGTAGTTTAAAGGTTGACTTGGCATGCAGTTCTGGACGAGTTTTATAATAAACAATATAACTCCAGATAATCATCAACCAGACACAGATGAACAGGATGGTTGAAAGCGTGGTTGCCAAAGTAAAGGCTTCCACCGTGTTTGGTACAAAGTACTGAAGTGCAGCACCCAGAAGTAAACACACCGCAGAGAAATACAAAGCATTCGCAGGAACAGCACGCTTATTTAAATGTCCAAACGCTTTTGGACCTTGCTCTTCACGTGAAAGACCAAACAGCATACGACTGGTCGAGAATACCCCACTGTTCATGGATGACATGACTGAAGACAATACTACCAAGTTCATGATAATTGCCGCAGCTGCAATACCCGCTTGACTAAACAGATTTACAAACGGACTAATGGTTGGATCAATTTTATTCCACGGCGTTACCGACATCACAATCACCAAGGCCAACACGTAGAAAATGATGATACGAATCGGAATCGAGTTGACCGCTTTAGGCAAGTTGCGCTCTGGATCTTTGGTTTCAGCCGCAGTTGTACCGACTAGCTCTACCCCAACAAAGGCAAAGATCGCAATCTGGAAACCTGCCAGAAACCCGGATACTCCGGTGGGAAAAATCCCGTCATGTGCCCAGAGATGGGTAAATGACGCTACTTCACCTGCAGTTGAAGTGAAGCCGGTAAAGATCATCCACAAACCGACAGCAATCAGGACCACAATGGCAATAATCTTGATTAAGGCAAACCAGAACTCTAATTCACCGAATAATTTAACGGTAACCAGATTCAAGCCCATAATAAAGATGATGGCCGCCATACTGATCATTACCCCTTCGCCAGGCGTAAACGGCAGCCCTCCGTTAAAGAATTGCAGGTAATAAATAATCGCGGATAAGTCAGCAATACCGATGGTGATCCAGCACAGCCAATAGGTCCAGCCGACAAAATAACCTGCCCATGGACCGATTAAATCTGTCGCAAAATCAATAAAAGACTTGTATTGCAGGTTAGACAGTAACAGTTCGCCAAGCGCACGCATGACCAAAAAAACCATAAAACCAATAATCATATAAATGATCAGAATTGAAGGTCCGGCCAGGCTGATGGTTTTACCTGAGCCCATGAATAAACCGGTACCAATTGCCCCGCCTATTGCAATCAATTGCAAATGTCGATTAGACAGACTCCGTTGTAGTTCACCACCTTCACTGGTCGAACCTGTATTTTGATTTGACATTTATTTCATTCATCTTCGACGTCTATCGCAACAAATTACCGCAAAAAACAGAGAAAACAACAAAAAATTGTGAACTATCTATATTTTCTAATTAAGTAAAAAAGTTAATTTATTTTTCTCATACACTTAACTGGTGAATAATTGATTTAAAAATAAACATTAATAATTCATTTTTAATGCTTGTAAAAGTGCTGAACTTTAGCTAAAAAATAAATAACCAAAAGAATATGCTGATAAAAATTGAATTTTCGACAAACAAAAATTAAAGCACTTTTAAAGCATAAGGAATAAAAATTCAGTCTCGTTATAGCAAATAATCAGGAAGATCTAAATATGGCACATCACTTGCTTAAGCATTGATAAATCTAAATAAGCCATTTACCAAACTCAGGACGACAAGAAGAAAATATGATGCAAAATTTACAGTCAATAATGGAAACACTCAGCGGATGGGTTTGGGGTCCATATATGCTGGTACTGATAGTGGGTACCGGTGTATTTCTCACATTCCGCCTCATGTTCTGGCAATTCCGTATGCTGCCTTTGGCCTTTAAACAGGTTTTTGGCAAGCATCCTCAAGCTAAATCACACGCAGGAGATATTTCACACTTTGCCTCCCTGATGACGGCACTCTCCGCCACCATTGGTACCGGTAATATCGCAGGTGTTGCGACAGCATGCGTTCTGGGTGGTCCTGGCGCTGTCTTCTGGATGTGGATGACGGCTTTATTTGGCATGGCAAGCAAATATGGTGAAGGCGTATTGGCAGTCAAATATCGCGTTAAAAATGAAAATGGTCTGATGTCCGGTGGGCCGATGTATTACATCGAACAGGGCTTAAAGTGGAAATGGCTTGCGCTGATTTTTGCATTCTTTGGCACAGTGGCTTCTTTTGGTATTGGCAGTTCAGTACAGTCCAATACCGTGGCACTTGCGGTGCAAAACAGTATGGGCATTGAAACTTGGATCACGGGCATTGTGATTACTGTCTTCTCGGCATTGGTGATTTTAGGCGGTATTCGATCGATTGCCAAGGCAGCGACCCTGATTGTGCCTATTATGGCGATTGGTTATGTTGCAGGTGGTCTGGTCATTATTCTAAACAATCTTGATCTAGTGATGCCTGCCTTGGAATTAATCTTTAAAGATGCCTTTACCGGTGAAGCAGTTGCAGGTGGTGCAATTGGTGCTGTGATTCGTTACGGGGTCGCACGTGGTGTCTTCTCGAACGAAGCAGGTATGGGTTCTGCGCCTATTGCAGCCGCAGCGGCAAAAACCGATCATCCTGCACGTCAGGGTCTTGTTTCAATGACCGGGACATTTATTGACACCATCATCGTATGTAGTATTACCGGTATCGTCTTGGTGATGGGTTTCATTATGGCCGGCAATAGTTTTGGAAATGAAACGGGTGCCGTGCTGACGACTCATATTTTTGATCAATTATTGCCGGGTGTGGGCGGTTGGGTAGTGACCTTCGGTATTATTTTCTTTGCCTATTCCACTATTTTAGGTTGGTGTTATTACGGTGAAAAATGCTGTACTTATATTTTTGGAGAAAAGTACGTTCTGGTGTATCGGGTGATTTATATCGCTTCAGTTTTCATTGGCTGTATCGCCACGCTGGATTTGGTCTGGTTATTTGCCGATACTTTCAATGGTTTGATGGCAGTTCCAAACTTAATAGCTTTACTGTTGTTGTCAGGCGTTATTGTGAAAGAATCGAAAGACTTTATCGCAAAACGTAAA
Organism: Acinetobacter sp. SFB; assembly: GCF_001647545.1. GTDB lineage: Bacteria > Pseudomonadota > Gammaproteobacteria > Pseudomonadales > Moraxellaceae > Acinetobacter. The sequence continues at coordinate 297,533 of NZ_LSZH01000001.1, read as the reverse complement.
TCCGGCGAACTGTATTAATTCAAGTTTTTTTATCATGACCAACAAGCCACCTTAGCGGTGGCTTTTTTATTTGCATCTAGCGCTGTATGCTGTAGCCAGTTTCCAATTTTTGTATATTTCAAATAAAAAATATGGCCAAAGCGAAAAGTGTTTATCGATGTGAACAATGTGGTGCTGACCATCTAAAATGGGCAGGTCAATGTAGCGAATGTGGTGAATGGAACAGTCTGACCGAAGTCAGCATTGCACCTGCCGTGACTCATCGTGCGCAACCGAAAATAAGTGGCGGTTATGCAGGTCAAGTCGCCAATATTACGACCTTAAATAAAGTTTCCGTTTCACATGAATCACGTCTGGCGACTGGTATTAGTGAATTTGACCGTGTTCTGGGCGGTGGCTTGGTGACGGGTTCTGTGGTGCTGATTGGTGGTGATCCGGGTATCGGTAAATCCACGATTCTTTTACAAACCGCTACGCATATGGCCTCGGCACAAAGCTCTGCGCTGTATGTCACCGGTGAGGAATCACTTTCGCAAGTCGCATTGCGTGCCCACCGCTTAGAGTTACCGACAGAACATCTTCAAGTCATGGCAGAAACCTGTGTGGAGCGGATTTGTGAAGTGTTGGCGCAAGTGCGTCCTGCGGTTGCCATTCTCGATTCGATCCAAACGCTTTACACTGAAACGCTGCAATCTGCACCGGGCGGCGTTTCCCAAATTCGTGAATCTGCCGCTTTACTGACCCGTTTTGCTAAAAATAGTGGCACCTCATTATTTCTGGTGGGGCATGTGACCAAAGAAGGTGCTTTAGCGGGTCCGCGTGTTTTAGAACATATGGTCGATTGTGTTTTATATTTTGAAGGTCAATCTGACTCGCGTTACCGCATGATTCGTGCAGTAAAAAACCGTTTTGGTGCAGTCAATGAATTGGGCGTGTTTGGCATGACCGAGAAAGGCCTGCGTGAAGTTTCCAATCCATCCGCTATTTTCCTCAGTCGTTACGATGAAGCCATTCCTGGTTCGATTGTGATGATTAGTCGTGAAGGTACACGTCCCCTACTTGTTGAAGTACAAGCCTTGGTAGACGATGCACACGGTCAACCGCGTCGTGTCGCTTTAGGTTTAGATCAAAACCGGTTGAATATGCTACTTGCGGTGATGCATCGTCATGGTGGCGTACAAACTGCAGGACAAGATGTCTATGTTAATGTGGTCGGCGGTTTAAAAATTACTGAAACAGGCTCTGACCTTGCCGTTTTACTGGCTTGTGCTTCAAGCTTGCGTGGTAAAGCATTACCTCAGCAACTGGCTGTGTTTGGCGAAGTGGGGCTATCGGGTGAAATTCGCCCTGTGCCGAATGGCCAGGAACGCTTAAAAGAAGCGGTTAAACATGGTTTTAAATACATTATTCTGCCTAGAGGCAATGCGCCACAAAAACCGATTCCCGGTGTACAGATCATTTCTGTAGCACGTTTACATGAAGCACTCAGCGAAGCCATGAGCTTAAGTGAAGAATTGGCTTAAGCTTTAACATATGAAAAATTATGTAAAAAAACACCATTTTGATATTGAAATTCGGTGCAAATGACTGCATAACTATAGGGCTACAATTTACTTTTTATTTAGGAAAAATTCGATGGAAGTTCGACAGCGTGGTTTGATGGCAGGTCTTTTAATGGCAGCTTTGGTGGTTGCACCAATGGCTGAAGCGAAACGTGCAGGTGGTGGTAAAAGCCACGGCATGAGTCGTTCTGCTGCTCCAACCCAGTCTTACCAACAACCGCGTCAAGCTACTCCTGCCCAACAACCGACTACCGCACCTGCTCAAAAATCAGGTTCTGGCGTAGGTAAAATGGTTGCTGCTGGTGTTGCCGGTGCTGCGATTGGTGCAGTTGCAGCGAATGCACTGGCAGATGACAAACCTGCTGCAAGCAGTGCTGATGCTACAGCACAACAGCAGGAAGAAAAAGGCGGACTTCCAGGCTGGATCTGGATTCTTCTAGCAGCTGCAATCGCATTCTTCTTGTTCCGTAAATTCGGTGCAAAAAAAAAACTAGCCGCTAACAATCCCTATGCACCAAACAATGCTGGCAATACAGCACCGTTTGGTCAACAAAATGCAGCACCACGTACGTCAAATGACAGCAGCAATATTTTTGGTCAATCCGTAGGTGGTTCTGCAGGTGCAGCAACTCAAGCGCCTTTTGGTGCGGCTTCAACCAGCAATGGCAATCAATTGCCAGATGGTACTGAACCTGCTGCATTCTTACGTGTTGCTCGTCAGCGCTTCAACCATATTCAGTCCATGAATACAGCCAGTAATATTGCTGAAATTCAACGTTATTTAACGCCTGATCTTTATCAGTCTATGCATAACGACATTATGGCAAACCAAGACCAAGACGTTGCTGAATTCTCTAACCTCAATGCGATGGTGGTCGATTCTTCAACTGAAAATGGTCAGTATGTGGTGAGCGTACGTTTCACGGGTACTGTAAGCGAAGATTTAAACAGCTTACCGCAACCTTTTGCAGAAGTTTGGCATTTCACCAAACCTGCAGCTTCTAACCAGGAATGGTTGGTTGCCGGTATTCAACAAGAGGCTTAAGGTCTTTTGAGCTAAAAACAGCGACTTCAGTCGCTGTTTTTTTTGTGATTTTAAATCAAAGATTGGTTTTAATTTTTGCCCTCCTTGTATTTCAATCAGATTGTGTCGTAACCAGATGTGCATGTCTAAAAACCAAATTAAATTTTTCATTGTAAGCTTAAAGTATCTAAAAACTGTCTTATCCGTATTTCCGGCTGAAGTTTGCTGCTCCGCCTTAGTGCTGTATATTTACAAGGAAATTTAAGCAAGATGATCAGCTATTGGGTGGGTGTACTTACCTTCTCGGCTTTATTTATCGGATTGTATTTAAGTTACATCGAATCCCAGGTTAAGAAGATCGCAATTGCAACCGCAATAATTTGGATTATCAGCACATTTACCTCTTTTATCTAAAACTGAACAGTGTAAAAAGCCAATCTTCGGATTGGCTTTTTTGTGCCAAACATTTAGGCTATAGCAATTATGTGCTTTGGATTTTTGAATGTCTGATCTCCCTATTTCTACCGAACTTTTTAACCGTGCGATGGCAGGCAATCGTGATGCACAATTTGAGCTTGCTGAAATTTATATGCAAAGTGAAAATGATGAACATGTTGCACTTGCTGAAGAATGGGCACTCAAAGCTGCCCAACTGGGGCATGTTGAAGCCATGTACTGGCTGGGTGAAGGTTATGCATTTTATGCAAAAGACATACTGGAAGAAGATCCGAAGGAAGCAAAAACCTATTTTGAACATGCTTACCGCTGGTTAGAACAAGCCGCGAAACATAAACATCCTGCTGCTCTTTTAGAATTATCGAATTTTTATCGCCGTGGCGATGTGGTAGAAAAAGACGTGACCAAGTCGGTTGAATTGGTCAAGCAAGCCGCTGAACTGGGTGAAGCTCAAGCCATGCGCGATTTGGCCTGCATTTATGAACACGGTTTAGGTGTCGATGTGGATGATGAAAAAGCCGATTATTGGCATGATAAAGCTCAATCTACTGAAGAATAATGAGATGAAAAAGCCTATCGATTGATGGGCTTTATTTTTCATATATTCAACTTTAATAATCAAAAAAATTTAGTTTTGACTTAATTCTAATTATATTTTACTGACAATTTTTTCAATTTTGGGTTTGATATATTCCAAAAGTTCTAAATACCTTTCTAAATCTCTTACTCTCATTATACTATAATTACTTAAGTCTGATTCAAACGGCTTATTAATCAACGCTTTCGTTCTACTGAGATCCCGATACTTATAACTATCTCTATTCGCTTCTACTCTCATCTTTTTAGCTTCAATAAAATCATGAGACAAAAATAGAATATATTTATTCTTAACTATTTTAGGGATAGAATGTGCGATTAAATTTCTTAAAAATAAATTCATATTTAATTTCTGTAATAATAAAACTATGTCATCATCAAAATATTTAATAATTTCAATATTTAACAATAGTTGTGCTAGTGGAAGCGTTTTTATTTCATTTTTATATGTTTTTATTCCTTCATAGGCTACTAACCTTTTAACCTCATACTCTAACTCGTTAAATTTAATCAAAATATCTATAAGCAAAATTTTTTCAGAATTTGGCAGTGTACTTGAAAGTAGTTCCCTCCAATTTTCTTCAGTAAAATTATCTACTTTTAATGTAATGTCATATAAATCATCCATATTCATTCCCTAATTTTTAGTATCTATTAAGTACCTTATACATACCGAAATCCAAATCATCGATTCCAGAAAGTTCAAAATTCGAAATATTTAAATTCTTCAAATTGAACTTTATTTAATGACTGAATTTATAAAAAAATCTAATTATCAACAACAATCACTTGTCGACAAATTCCGTCTACTCGACGCTGCTGTTCAAATAGAGCCGCGGGCATAGGATCAAAACTGTCAAAGAAACAGATTTCATCCGCATTTACATCATAAACAAGTGAGTGATTACCCACATCTTCTAATGTATCGTAATAGACAATCACAAATTTATTTTGATCGAACGCTTGCTGGATTTGCTTATAATTTAACGCAGGCAGAATAGGTAAACCCAGTTGCTCTGCTTGTTGATAACTAAGTTTTTCACTCTCTTGAAGATCAGGGTCAGGATCGGTATAAAACTGAACAGTAAAACCAAACTTTTTTAATCCTGCCGCCAGACCTATGGTCGTCGTGCCATTTTCAGCACCATATCCACAGACATCTACAAGTTGCTGAATATCGGCATCAATCCCTAAGTGTTGCAGCAACATCCATACCGCAAAAATCCCACCATTTGCTTCTAGATTTTCTAATTCTTCAGGCATTTCTAAAGCCATAATCTTCATCCAAAATATGATTGTGCTGATAATAATCAATTTCAGATTGGAACAAAATCAATTTCCAAGTACAATAGCCGCCTAGTCGAGGGATGCTGCGACTTTTTCACAGGCACTAAATGTGAAATCGCTAGGCTCGACGATCCGGTTAAAGCTTATTTAAAATACTGGTTTTGATCAAAAACGGCATCCGCGAACATAACGATCCAATCTATTTTTATCCTAGGAGATCCTGATGAACGCGGTTAATGCTTCATTTACAGATTATAAAGTTGCCGACATTTCACTTGCTGAATACGGTCGTAAAGAAATCAAACTTGCTGAAGCAGAAATGCCGGCACTTATCGGTTTACGTAAGCGTTATGCTGCGGCTAAACCACTTGCAGGCGCGAAAATTCTCGGCTGTATCCACATGACCATTCAAACTGCCGTTTTAATTGAAACGCTTATTGAACTGGGTGCTGAAGTTCGCTGGACTTCATGCAACATCTTCTCTACTCAAGACCACGCTGCTGCTGCTATTGCTGCGCGCGGTATTCCTGTTTTTGCCTGGAAAGGCGAAACTGAAGAAGAATACAACTGGTGTCTTGAACAGCAAATCAATGTAAACGGCAAACCTTGGGATGCCAACATGATTCTGGATGATGGCGGTGACTTGACTGCTGTTGTTCATGACAAATACCCAGAATTGATTGCTAAAATTCACGGCGTGACTGAAGAAACCACTACGGGCGTTCAACGCCTTTATGAAATGTTACGTGACGGCACTTTGAAAGTTCCTGCTATCAACGTAAACGATTCAGTGACCAAGTCTAAAAACGACAACAAATACGGTTGCCGTCACTCTCTAAACGATGCAATCAAACGCGGTACAGACATGTTGATGTCTGGTCGTCGTGCACTTGTGATTGGTTATGGTGACGTAGGTAAAGGTTCGGCTCAGTCTCTTCGTCAAGAAGGTATGATTGTTCGCGTAACTGAAGTCGATCCAATCTGTGCGATGCAAGCCTGCATGGACGGTTATGAAGTTGTATCTCCATACAAAAACGGCGTACAAACTGGCAACAAAGAAGACATTAACGTTGATCTTCTTCAAAACACTGACCTGATCGTAACCACTACGGGTAACTACCACGTATGTGACGCTGCAATGTTAGATACATTAAAAGCAGGTTCTGTGGTGTGTAATATCGGTCACTTTGACACTGAAATCGATACTAACTACTTACGCGGTTACAAATGGGTTGAAGTTAAACCTCAAGTACATCAGGTTTATCGTTCAGAAGATGAAAATAACTACTTGATCCTTCTTTCTGAAGGTCGTTTGGTTAACCTGGGTAATGCAACGGGTCACCCATCACGTGTGATGGACGGTTCTTTTGCTAATCAGGTGTTGGCTCAAATGCACTTGTTCGCTGAAAAATTTGCTGACCTTCCTGAAGATCAAAAACAAGCTGCGATTCGTGTAGAACTTCTTCCTAAGAAACTGGATGAAGAAGTTGCTGCTGCAATGGTTGCTGGTTTTGGCGGTGTATTAACCACGCTTACTCAAGAACAAGCAAATTACCTTGGCGTACAAGTTGAAGGTCCATTCAAATCTGAGAATTATAAATACTAAGTTTCAGTTTTACCCTCATCCTAACCTTCTCCCATAGGGAGAAGGGATTTTTCATAATTAATTCAATTGATATTGAAAATTCCCTCTCCTTTTAGGAGAGGGTGAGGCAGAGGTGAAATCAAGTAAGTATTGATAAAAAAGGATTTGAAAAATGACCAAACGTGTCCCAATTTCGTTTGAATTTTTTCCAACCAAGACTGATGTCGGTGCGGAAAAACTTCGTGTTGTTCATAAAGAATTACAACTATTGAATCCTGAGTTCTTCTCTGTAACTTATGGGGCTGGTGGTTCGACCCGTGAACGCACACTCGCTGCAATCAATGACTTTAACGGCAAAGGCACACCGGTAGCCCCTCACCTGTCTTGTATTGGCGATGACAAAGCGCGTATTGCAGAATTGCTGGATTTATATAAGTCACAAGGCATTAACCGTATTGTTGCGCTGCGTGGTGACTTGCCTTCTGGTCAGGTGGGCTTAGGCGAATTGCCTTATGCACAGGATCTGGTTCGTTTTATTCGTGAACATTCAGGTGATCACTTTACTATTGAAGTCGCAGCTTATCCTGAAATGCATCCACAAGCGGACAGCTTTGATAAAGATATTCAACATTTTGTCGAAAAAGCCAATGCCGGTGCCAATGCTGCTTTAACCCAGTTCTTCTTTAATCCAGATGCGTATTTCTACTTTGTAGATCGCATTCAAAAAGAAGGCGTTAACATTCCTGTGGCTCCGGGTATTATGCCGATTATCAATGCAAGCAACCTGATTCGCTTCGCAGATGGAACAGGTGCTGAAATTCCGCGTTGGATTCGCAAGCAACTGGCCACTTATGGTGATGACTCTGCCAGCATCAAGGCTTTTGGTCATGAAGTTGTGGTGAAATTGTGTGAACGTCTGCTTGCAGGCGGTGCACCAAGTCTGCATTTCTACACCATGAACACCACAGATCCAACACGTCAACTTGTGACTGATCTTGGTTTAGCTTAATTTTTATCTGATTTGTGAGTAATACTTAAATGCCGCGTTTTTATATTGAAGCTGATTTGGCTGTTAATATGAATGTTGAATTAACCGAAACGGTTTTTCATCATTGGGTCAAAGTATTGCGTGCACAAGTCGGTGAAAGAGCCACCTTGTTCAATGGACAAGGTGGTGAATACCAAGTAACGCTGGTGAATATTTCAAAAAAATCAGCCAGTGTTTCTGTCGATACATTCAATCCTGATGATCGGACACCCGCATTTACAACTTTACTTGGACAAGTGATGAGTAAAGGTGATCGCATGGACTATGCCATTCAAAAAGCAGTTGAACTGGGTGTTGCAAAAATCCAGCTCCTCACCTCAGAACGCTGTGAGATGCGTCTTAAATATGACCGTGATCAAAAGAAAATAGATCATTGGCAAGGTATCGCCATCGCGGCTTGTGAACAATGCGGAATGAATAAAGTTCCCGAAGTCTTAGCACCGCTCTCTTTGCAAGACTGGTTGGCCAGTGAATTACCTGCGACAAAACTGGTACTCGCACCCAATAAAGATCAAGTCGATGTTTTAGCGAATGCTACACCTGATATTGCCCTGTTAATCGGTCCTGAAGGCGGCCTCAGCGAAGCTGAAATACAATTATCCAACGATGCTGGATTTATTAACTGGTGTATTGGCAATCGCGTTTTGCGCACCGAAACGGCCCCGATTGTTGCTTTATCTATTTTGAATTATAACGTAACTGTATAGTTCATCTGATTTTAGCTAAATAGTAGCCAATTTGATTGATTTTTCTGAATAACATAACTAATCTTGATTTCGATATACAAATGTATATGTAAAATACAGTTTAGTTTTTTATACACTAACAATATTTAAAAATTAATTTATCGCAAAACAAAAATAAGGCTTTTGCTTTTATGTCAGATGTTCAAGACGAGTATATTAAAGAGCATGTGAGTGCTGCTCAAATTACCAATACGATTCGACTTAGTCGATTCTTTCTCGTCAGTATTATGATCCTTTCCTTATATGTTTATTGCATTTATGCGTTTTATTTTACAAAACCATCTTTCTATTTCAATTTATGGTTTATTGCGACCGAACTTTTGAGTTGTCTAAGTTTAGTCATCATTAGCATCTATTTTAAGCCACATCATTTCACACTCCATCACGCACATCGTTGGCTACAATTTCAATGTCTGGCAATAGGAAGTTGTATTGCTGTTGGTATTGGTGTGATTTACTACTATCTACCGCAATATAACCCTAATTTTAGCGATGTTAATGCTTTAATCCTTTCAGCTTTATTACTGATTGTGAGTCAGGCATTTGCTCTGACTTTTTTAACCCAACGTTTAAATTATTTTTGTTTGGCTTTTATACCCTCGGTTTTTCCCTATCTGGCCTCCCAATTTATTACTACCCAGATTTCAAATCCTTTATTTCATTTAACAATCAATTTTTCGCTCATTGTCATCTTACTCTGCGCAAATTCTACAACGCGCATTCATAAGCGTATTTCAGCACTGTATTCCAAAAATAACCGTCTGGTTAAAAATGCCGAACAACAAGTGCTCTGGACAGATGAGCTATGTCAGCAATTACAAACTGAAATTAATAAATCCAAGGAAATCGAATTACAACTTCAACTCAACAATCAATTGCTTGAACAAAAAGTTAAAGAACGAACTTTTGATATTGCTAAAATGAATGCGGATCTAGAAAATCAGCAGCAAAATTTGATGTTGGCACATGACGTTGCGGGACTTCGACCTTGGGACTGGAATATTAAAGATCGGGAAATTTTATTGACCGATTCTAAGCATCAAAAGACCTTAAAACCTTCAAAAGTGCATCATAACCAGCTACAAAACATCCTCCATCCCGCAGATATCGAACACTTCAAAATATCGATGAAGCAAAATTTACGCGGTCAGACTGATCAGTATGAAGCCACTTATAGAATTCAGAACAGCAATGGCAAATGGAAATGGGTGCATGATATTGGCAGAGTCATAGCACGTGACCCTGTTAATCAGAAGCCTTTGCGTATGGTCGGTATTCGTCGGGATATTCATCAGGAACGTACCGATCAGGAACGCTTAAAACTTGCAGCGAATGTGCTTCAACAAGCAGCTGAAGGAATCTTTATTCTTGATGAACAACTTTGCTATATTGATGTCAATCCGTTCTATGAACAATTGACGGGTTTTACCCATGAGCAAATGATTGGTAAACATTTATTTGATATCGCTGCAAATTATAAATCGCAACAAAGAAACAGCCATTCCGCCATCATCAATCAACTCGATAAAATGGGTGAGTTTGATGGCGAGCTCAATGAAAATTTTCTGTCTGGTAAAGAACTTACAATCTGGATGCGGATAAATGCCATTAGCGATGAAAAAAATCGGGTCACGCATTATATTGGCATCGTCTCTGATTTAACGGAACGTAAACTGCAAGAACAGCGTCTGTCTTATTTAGAAAATTATGATCCACTGACCGACCTGCCGAATCGGTTTTATTACAACTATCAATTACATCAATATCTCGTCAGTCAAAAGGATTCGATTGAACAACTTGCTGTGATTCGTCTAAATATCGACCGTTTCAGACCTTTGAATGAATTTCTGAGCAATAGCGGTGGCGATGAACTGTTACGTCAGGTAGCCCAACGACTACGGCTTACCAATGCTGAAGCATTATTTGTAGCCCATTTAAATGGGGATGACTTTGCCATTGTCTATGAAGTCTCGCATATTCGCCCTTCGGTTCAGCAGCACTGTGAACGGATGAGTAAAGCATTTTCATTACCATTTAACATTTTTGGTCAGGATCATATTATTACCCTGTCTATGGGGATTGCTTTCTATCCAGAAAATGGTCGCCAACTGGATTATCTGAATAATTGCGCAGAACAGGCTTTAACCGAAGCGAAAAGTTTAGGTGGCAATACCATCCGTTTTTACTCCAATAAAAATAACACTTTACTTGAGCAAGGAATTTATCTGGAACGCGATTTAAGACTGGCGATTAACAACAATGAACTGATCGTTTACTATCAGCCAAAAATTAATTTTAGCGATCAAAATATTTATGGTTTTGAAGCTTTAGTTCGCTGGAATCATCCAAGCAAAGGTATAATTCCACCCAACCTGTTCATTCCCTTAGCTGAGCAAACCAGTTTAATCTCGGATATTGGCAGAATTGTTATACAACAAACCGCTAAGCAAATTAGGAACTGGAATGATTTAGGCTTTAATAATATATGTGTTTCGGTCAATGTGGTTGCACAGCAATTGCAACGTGGACAGTTACTCGAAGACCTCGATCATGCCATTCAAATCTATAAAATTTCCGGCTCGAGCCTGGAACTTGAAATTACCGAATCATCACTCCTCGAGAACTCGGTTACAGTAAAAAATCTGCTCGATGAAATCAAAAAACGTAAGATCAATATCTCGCTGGATGATTTTGGAACAGGCTATTCTTCTCTATCTTATCTTGCTGATTTTCCAATTGATATCTTAAAAATAGACCGCAGTTTCATCTCCAGAATTGGGCAAAACAAACAAGAAGCCATTGTCAGTGCCATGATTGCCATGGGCAAGGCCATGGGTATGGTCGTGGTTGCAGAAGGCATTGAAACAGAGGAACAGCTTCAGTATCTACAAAATCTGGAATGTGATATTGCCCAAGGCTTCTTGTTTTCAAAACCTTTACCCGAAAGTGAAGCAACCCTCTTTCTGGAACAACATCGACTTATACCTTCTTGATATAAGTCAACAGGTCTAAATTTCAGTTTGCTTGAAAATGGCATATTCACGACTGTGCTAAGGTCGCAACAAATGTTATATTCAATCAAATTAAGCAAAAAACCACCACCAGCTCGGGCTGGGCAACTCAAGCAACAATAGAGATACAGATGGACGATCAATCATTAAAACAGCAAGCTTTGTACTACCACGAATATCCAACCCCAGGGAAAATCAGTGTTACGCCAAGCAAACAGCTGGTCAATCAACATGACTTAGCGCTGGCTTACTCTCCAGGTGTCGCAGCACCATGTTTAGAGATTGAACGCGACCCATCAACTGCAGCACTTTACACAGCACGTGGCAACCTTGTTGCAGTGATCAGTAATGGTACTGCGGTTTTAGGTTTAGGTAACATCGGTCCTTTAGCCTCTAAACCGGTTATGGAAGGTAAAGGCGTACTGTTTAAAAAATTCGCAGGCATAGATGTATTTGACCTCGAAATTGCTGAAAACGATCCAGACAAAATTGTGGACCTCGTCGCTGCATTAGAACCCACTTTTGGTGGTATTAACCTTGAAGATATCAAGGCACCAGAATGTTTCTACATCGAGCAAAAACTTCGCGAACGCATGAATATTCCTGTATTCCACGATGATCAACATGGTACATCGATCATTGTCGGTTCAGCTTTACTCAATGCTTTACAACTGACTGGCAAAAAAATTGAAGAGATTAAAATTGTCGCTTCAGGTGCCGGTGCAGCTGCATTGTCCTGTTTAGATTTGCTTTGCGCTTTAGGTGCAAGCAAACACAATATTACCGTTGCCGATTCACGCGGTCTGCTTACCACTCACCGTGACAATCTGGATGCATCAAAAAAACGTTATGTTCAGGATATTGAAGGCACTCAACTAGCAGACGTAATTGCGGGTGCGGATATGTTCTTGGGACTTTCTGCCGCAGGCATTTTGACCAAAGAAATGGTTAAAGTGATGGCTGAAAATCCAATCATTTTTGCTTTGGCAAACCCGGATCCAGAAATCCTGCCTGAACACGCACACGAAGTTCGTGATGACGTGATTATGGCAACGGGTCGTTCGGATTATCCAAACCAAGTTAACAATGCCCTTTGTTTCCCGTATATCTTCCGTGGTGCTTTAGACGTTGGCGCAACCACCATTAACGAAGAAATGAAAATTGCCTGTGTACATGCCATTGCACGTATGGCGCACATTGAAGCAGATGCAGCCTCTTATGGTGAAAAATCTGCATCATTTGGTCGTGACTACCTTATTCCACGCCCGCTTGATCAGCGCTTAATTCTTGAAATTGCCCCTGCGGTTGCACAAGCGGCAATGGATTCTGGTGTCGCGACTCGTCCAATCCAGGATTTCTCTGCATATCGTCAAAAATTGTCTGAGTTTGTATACAACTCTGCATTCATGATGAAACCGATCTTTGCTCAGGCAAAAACGGCACCTAAGCGTATTGCTTATGCTGAAGGTGAAGATTTACGTGTGCTTCGTGCCGTACAAATTGCGGTAGATGAAGGCTTGGCCTTCCCAATTCTTGTCGGCCGTACTGCGGTCATTGAAGCAAATATCAAGAAATTGGGCTTGCGTCTTGAACACGGTGTAAACATTGAAATTGTGGATCAAGAAAAGAACCCTCATTACGAACAGTTTGCTGATGATTACTATCAAACGATGCAACGTCAGGGCGTAACACCTGAATACGCACATCGTGAAGCACGTCGCCGCTCTACCCTGATTGCGGCAATGTTAGTCAAACACGGTCATGCAGACGGTATGCTGTGTGGTACCTATTCAAGCTATGACATTCACCTAGATTTCGTGAAAAACGTGATTGGCTTAAAAGAAGGCCGTAGCACCTTCTTTACCCTCAATGCATTGATGCTTCAAGATCGTAACCTGTTCATTGCCGATACTTATGTCAATACCAATCCAACGGCTGAACAGTTGGCGGAAATGACCATTTTGGCAGCGGAAGAAGTGCGTCGTTTTGGTGTAATTCCCCGTATTGCATTGTTATCGCATTCAAGTTTTGGTTCTGACCAGACTGATGCAAGCGCACAGAAAATGCGTAAAGTATTTGAAATTTTAAGTGAAATTGCACCTGAACTAGAAGTGGAAGGTGAAATGCACGGTGATGCTGCACTGGATGAAAATATTCGTCATTTTGCATTCCCGAACTCGCGTTTCAAAGGTTCTGCAAACTTACTCATCATGCCAAACCTAGATTCAGCGAATATTTCATTTAACCTGTTAAAAGCAACTTCAGGTAACAATGTAACGATTGGTCCAATTCTGTTGGGTGCTGCGAAACCTGTTCATATTTTGACACCGACTGCAACAACACGTCGTGTAGTAAATATGACGGCGTTGACGGTTGCTGAAATTCAACAGTCACAAGAAGGCTAGTATTTAACTTTAGCAAAAAGCTAAGGTTCTTTACTTGAGAAAACCTCTATTCTGTAGCATGATTGCTTGAAGAATAGAGGTTTTTTTCATGCGAGTTTATTTAGTAGGCGGTGCAGTACGTGATCACTTACTCAGTCACCCCTATCACGAAAAAGATTATGTGGTTGTTGGTGCAACACCTGAACAACTTCTTGCTCAGGGCTATCAGCCTGTGGGTAAAGATTTCCCTGTTTTTCTCCATCCCCAAACAAAAGAAGAATATGCTTTAGCCCGTACCGAGCGTAAATCCGGTCAGGGTTATCATGGCTTTGAATTTTATACAGATACAAGTGTCAGCCTTGAAGAAGACCTGATCCGTCGTGACCTGACCATTAATGCGATGGCAATGGATGAAGATGGCAAGGTATATGACCCTTATCATGGTCAGCAAGATTTAACCAATCGAATATTGCGTCATGTATCCGATGCTTTTGTTGAAGATCCATTGCGAGTTCTCCGTATTGCACGCTTTGCCGCACGTTATAAATCACTCGGATTTACGGTGGCAGCTGAAACTTTGGCACTGATGCAACAACTGGCTGAATCGGGTGAATTACAGGCATTGACTCCAGAACGGGTATGGAAAGAAACCTCTCGCGCCTTGATGGAAGATCATGCTGATGAATATTTTGAAGTACTGCGTGCCTGCGGTGCTTTAAAAGTTCTGTTTCCGGAATTAGAAGCTTTATATGGTATTCCGCAACGTCCTGAATATCATCCGGAAATTGATTGTGGCATTCACACCATGATGTCGCTACAACAAGCCTGTAAAGCCAACTATTCACTGGATGTCCGCTTTGCTGTTCTGGTTCATGATTTAGGAAAAGCCCTCACGCCAACAGAGGAATTACCGCGTCATATCATGCATGAAGAACGTGGGATAAATCCGGTCACCGAAGTCTGTGAACGTCTTAAAGTTCCCACAAATACCAAACAGCTTGCCCTTGCAGTATGTAAAGAACATTTAAAATGTCATCAAGCTTTGAATCTTAAACCGGGCACTTTATGGCGCTTATTACAACGACTAGATGTATTACGTCGACCTGAACGTGTGGAAGCTTATGTTCAGGCTTGTGAATGTGATTCACGTGGTCGCTTAGGCCTAGAAGATCGTGAGTATCCGCAAGCACGATATGTGTTAGATGCAATGGAAGTGGTTCGTGGCATTAAAGCGCAGGATTTACCACCGGATATCAGTGGCCCTGATATTGGTGAAATGTTGATTCAACGGCGTATTCAAGCGCTTGAAGAATTAAAAGCCCGGCAGATTATTGCTGCTGAATAACTTATAAAAAGCCTCTCTTTTGAGAAGCTTTTTTATGTCGCGAGGATGATAAAAAATTCCCCTTTATTATTACAGAGGGATTTAAGACGATGATTTATATCAAGACACATCCGCAGGGAAAGTAATGACTTTTTCCAGTTTCATTTGTTCAGTCGCCACCATCAATAAACGGTCAATGCCTAAAGCAATGCCTGAGCATTCGGTCATATGCGGTAAAGCTGCCAGTAGATATTCATCAATCGGCATCACATGCAAGCCAAGCTTTTCACGCTCCAGATTATCGGCTGCAAAACGGCAACGTAATACCGCAGCATCAATCAGCTCATCATAGGCATTGGCCAATTCCAAACCTTCAATATAAAGCTCAAAACGTGCTGCGACCTGTTCCCCATCTTCATCGACTTTAACTTTGGCAAGTGATGCCATTTCCGGGGGGAAATCGGTTAAAAATACCGGCGTATCAAAGCCCAGACTCGGTTCAACCATATGTGAAAATAACAGATCGATATAACCCAAGCGGTCATCCCCCAAATCCAGATTTAGACCGATACGATTACAGCAGTCTTTGAGCTGTTTTAAACTGGCTTGTAAGGGATTGAGATCCAGACGGTCCATAAAAGCATGTTTATAACTTAAAATCGTTGGGCGAACAGCACCAAAACGATGCACCAAAGTCACATTGAGCAAATCGGTGACTTCAAACATCAGTTCTTTCAAGCTTAAATGGGGGCGATACCATTCCAGCATGGTGAATTCACTATTGTGTTTGCGTCCATGCTCATCATCTCGAAAGACTTTACAAATTTGGTAAATTGCACCGCTGCCACTGGCAAGTAATCGCTTCATGGAAAATTCAGGCGAAGTCTGTAAATAATGAGTGTATTTGCGACCACCGAGATGACGTTGGGCTTGAATAGATGCTAGATGCACATCGGTTACGCCAGCTTGGGACAATATCGGTGTTTCTACTTCAAGCACATCACGTTGAGCAAAAAACTGCCGGATTTGACCATACATTTTGGCACGGGCTTTTATAGCTTTGATATCGCATGTCGGTTGATAATTGATGCTTTCTGTATTCGCCATGCTCATGCTTTAGGGCCTCCGTGCGCTGCCCATTCACGACGTAAGGGATAGGTTTTACGCAAATAATCAAAGGCTTTCTGATCCACCTTGCCCTCTTTTAAGCAGGCACGCAGATTTGCATCGTCACGTGCAATATCATAAATTTGAGCAAGATACTGTTTTAGTACCTGTTTCAAATCCTGATTCTGGAAATATTGTTCACATACGGGGAGCTGGGTTTCAAACTTTTTGTCTGCAGTGAAATCAAAAGTTTTACACAAGGCATCGTATATCATTTGCGTACCTCGAGCCTTACCTTCCAGGCTATAGCCCGCAATATGCGGTGTAACCAGTCGAATCAGAATTAACAGTTGTTCTGAAATTTCCGGCTCATGTTCAAACACATCCAGAACCACTTGACGCTTGGTCTGTTGAAGATCAGCAATCAGTGCCGCTTCCTCGACTACGGGACCACGTGCTGAATTAATCAAGATCGCTTCAGGTTTCATTGTTGCCAAGGCATCAGCATTGATCAAATGAAAAGTTGGATGCTCACCGGTTGTGGTCAAGGGGACATGAATAGAAATGGCATCTGCTGTTTTTAATAATTGTTCTAATTCAACTTGTTGGATATGTTCATGGTTAACAAAGGGATCATGGCCAATCACGTTCCAACCAATTAATTTTGCAATATAGGCTAGACGTGAACCGACATTCCCCAAACCAATAATACCGAGGGTGAATTGCTCGTTTTTATCGATTAAATCGGATTGTAAATATAGCAGTGCGGTAATTACATATTCAGCCACTGCTTGGGCATTACATCCTGCCGCATTTGACCATGCGATATGGTGTTTTTCTAAAGCTGGAATATTAAGATGGTCGGTACCAATGGTGGCACTGCCGACAAATTTTAATTTTGTATCTTGAATAAGCGGTTCATTTACTTGGGTCACAGAACGAACAAGCAAAGCTTCAGCATCCTGTACATCTGCATGGGTTAAAGTCCGCCCTGCTGCTTGCTGAATCTCGCCAAAATCTGCAAAGAAATATTCGGTAAAGGCCAGATTTTCATCTGCAACGATTTTCATAGTGCGTTCCAATGACATGAAGACCGCTATAATAACCCTTGAAAGCGAATCTGACTATGCACGTTAAAGTAGCAGCAAAGGCTTAGCGCGAGATTAAATCGTTCGTAACCCCCATTTTTTATTTTCCAGACTGTTCGACTCGTTTATCAATTCGATGTTGAACCAGCAAAAATTAAAAAGACCGAATTCTGTAAAAAAATCGGTCAAAACAGCCATCAGTAAAGCTTAAATCAAATAGATTAAGGAGCCTGATCAAACCTTATTTATTAGGTCTGGAGCAAAGTACTTTAGATATCATGGCACACAAAGGTTTAGGGGGAACGCTAAAATTAGGGGTGGTTCCCACTTTTGCAACCTGTTGGCTACTTCCCAAACTGCACCGCTTTAATGAAATTTATCCTGAAATTACCGTACATTTAGAAACCAGCACCAAGCCCTTCTTATTTAATGAAACTATCTTTGATGCTGCAATATATGCAGGAACTCCGCAACAAATTGCACACTGGCCAGGTGTACAAACCCATTACCTCATGAAAGAAGATCTGATTGCAGTTTGCTCCCCGCAGCTGATTTTAAAAAAATTTCCTAGATGCGCAAATGATTAATGCATACAGCTATGATTTAAGTCCTGAACAGCTAATTCAGCTTCCTCTATTACAACAAACCACGCGCCCGACCATTTGGCATGAATGGTTTAAAACCCATCAAATATTTCATCCAAAAGCCTACGATGGTCATCGGCATGAACTGTTCTCCATGTTAGCGGTTGCAGCCAAGCAATCCATGGGTATGGCGCTCATTCCACAAATACTGATTAATCCCGAATTACATAATAAAAAATTAGTCATTGCCTCCAGTAAAAAACTGGAAGGAAGCCACTCTTATTATTTAGTACATTCTAGTCAAGAGTCCTCTCCACTGATCCAAAAATTTATTGATTGGATTCAACAAGAATTACTGCTTTCATTCACTAAAAATGATGATAGAAATATAGAAGCATAAAACAGCGTATCTCCATGCTTTTATTTAGGTCAGCTAAGATAGAAACCATGAAGCTAAATCATCTTTTTCAAGTTTTTTAGTCATGCTCTATTGTGTATTTATACGGTATAAAAACCAACTACTTGTCGGTGATAATTCAAAAATCATATCGTTATAAATTTCAGATTTTCTGCTTCATTTATACTTAAGTTTTTTATCAATAAAAAATTTTAGGCAATAAAAAACCCCGATCATTGATCGGGGTTTTGAATTTGGCGGAAGCGGTGAGATTCGAACTCACGGAGGGGTATAAGCCCTCGTCGGTTTTCAAGACCGGTGCATTAAACCGCTCTGCCACGCTTCCATGTGCGCAATCATACGGAGCTTTTTAAAAACTGACAAGCAAAAATTGCAAGCAAACCATTCAACTGAATATAGTTTCACCACATTGAGTTAAAAAATCATAATCTGGCTGCTAATTCAGCACCTTCACGGATGGCGCGCTTCGCATCCAGCTCTGCTGCCAGTTTGGCACCGCCAATAATATGGTAATTTGCTAAGGTAAAATCATCATCATTTGGCATAAGATCTTTGACTGACTCTTGTCCTGCACACACCACCACGGTATCTACCCGTAACAGTTGGTCATAACCGTTGGTTTCAATCCATAAGCCTTCACTGGTAACAGACTTATATTGCACACCGCGTAGCATCTTCACAGCATGCTTTTTCAATTGCGCTCGATGCACCCAACCTGAAGTTTTGCCTAATCCAATCCCCAGTGGGGTGGTTTTACGTTGTAACAAATAGATCTCGCGTACCGGATGATCTACTTCAGCCGCTTGCATGCCGCCTTCAGAAATATAATTTGGATTTGGATCAATGCCCCACTCGCGCTGCCAATCTTCCAAAGGTTGCGGTTGTGGCTGATGTTCAGGTCTTAACAAAAATTCCGAGACATCAAAACCAATCCCACCGGCACCAATTACTGCAACTCTATGACCCACTGGAGCGCCGCGCAACACCTCTGCATAAGACAACACTTGAGGTGCGTCACTACCTTCAATTTTTAAACTACGCGGTACAACACCAGTTGCGACAATCACCTCAGCAAATCCTTCACGTTCCAATTGCTCCCGGTTGACTCTAGTATTTAAGCGCAGTTCCACCCCGGTTTTTTCAATCTGAACTTTAAAATAACGGATGGTTTCGTGAAATTCTTCTTTACCCGGTACCACTTTGGCTAAATTAAACTGTCCACCGACCTCAGTGGCAGCTTCAAATAAAGTGACCCGATGACCACGACTTGCAGCCACGGTTGCAGCAGACATTCCTGCTACGCCACCACCAATAACGGCAATTTTTTTAGGATTTTTGGTTTTGACATACACCAATTCAGTTTCATAAGCAGCGCGTGGATTAACCAAACAGGTTGCACGTTGGTTTTTAAACGTATGATCTAAACAGGCTTGGTTACAGGCAATACAGGTATTGATTTCATCAACCCGATTGGTCGCAGTTTTATTGACCCAAAAGGCATCGGCCAACAGGGGTCGTGCCATCTGCACCATATCTGCTTTTCCAGCCGCTAAAATGGCTTCGGCTGTTTCAGGCATGTTAATACGGTTGGATGCAATCACTGGAATTGCCACATGTTTTTTCACTTCAGCAGTATAGTCTGCAAATGCAGCGCGCGGTACTGAAGTCACAATGGTCGGAATACGTGCTTCATGCCAGCCAATACCGGTATTCAGCAAAGTCACCCCTGCCTTTTCCAGAGCTTGAGCTACGGTAATCACTTCCTGCATGGTATTGCCATCATGAACCAGATCGAGCATCGACAGGCGGAAACAGATAATGAAGTTTTCCCCAATTTTTTCACGGATCGCGCGTACAATTTCCACTGCAAAACGCATGCGGTTTAGAATATCACCACCCCAGCGGTCATCGCGCTGATTAACATGACGGCTTAAAAACTGGTTCAGCAAATAACCTTCCGACCCCATGATTTCCACACCGTCATAACCAGCTTTTTTGGCAATGCTGGCGGTATGTGCATAATCATCAATGGTATCCAGAATCTGCTTTTCACTCATTTGCCGCGGTTTAAATGGTGAAATTGGCGATTTGATTGGACTGGCAGAAACCACAAAAGGCTGGTAACCATAACGTCCAGAATGCAGAATCTGCATCAAAATTTTTGCGCCATGCTTATGTACCGCATGGGTCACTAGACGATGCGGCGCCACATCGCCCAAGTTATTCATGGTTCCGCCAGCTGGCAGTAACCAGCCTTGACGGTTCGGTGAAATCCCGCCTGTGATAATCAGCCCCACCCCACCTTTTGCACGTTCTCCAAAATATGCTGCCAGTTTTGCATAGTTGTAAAAACGGTCTTCCAGACCGGTATGCATAGAACCCATCACGACACGGTTTTTAATGGTCGTAAAGCCCAAATGTAGCGGTTTTAAAATATTTGCATAGCTTGTTGTCATGATTAATCCTTAATTTATTGGCTTTGCAACTTGTTGCATACTACTTTACCTATTTTTATTTATTTGTTTATGACATCTTTGCCACATTGTCTGACGAAACAGTCAATTTTCCATAAAAAAGGTGCAGTTTTCAGACTGCACCACATATAAAACACATGATTATTTATATTTTAATTACAGGATTTTAATTCCAGTGTTTTAATTTCGAGGTATGTCCAATGCCGACATTAAAACTGTTGGTTGGATCCAGCTTTTGATAATGATTTTTGAGCGCAGGCTTGGCCACATATAAATGTCCGACATTATGCTCGGCAGGATATTCTGCACCGCGCTTATCCAATAAATGCCACATTTGATGTTCCA
The DNA here is from genome assembly GCF_001647545.1 of Acinetobacter sp. SFB. GTDB lineage: Bacteria > Pseudomonadota > Gammaproteobacteria > Pseudomonadales > Moraxellaceae > Acinetobacter. Next base: position 276,493 of record NZ_LSZH01000001.1, on the reverse strand, counting down.
TCGCCAAAGGATCGACGCCTTTTTTCACAATATAATCCTGATGGAAAACATGACATAAAAAGTGCCCGTAATACAACTTATGAATAATCAGCTCATCCATTTCCTTGGGCAAGGTTTCCACCCATTCACGGTCGTTACGGCGTAAAGCAATATCCAGCGCGACAATATCTTCCACTTCATTTAAATGCGTATCACGATAACGAATCGCTGCACCTGCAATGGCAAAACGATGTAAAAAGGCTTTACGGCCTTCTTCTTCGCTACACAAAAAATGGTTTCCAGTGGGATGATCTGCAAAATAGTATTGCAGAAATTGCTGAACCTGTTCCACCTCCTGATTTTCGATGCGCAGCACCAAATGATGCTCGTATAGATCACGAAATTCATTCATGCGTTTCGGCAAATGCGAGGGTAAAAATTTACTCACCATTTGCAAGACTTTATCTGACAGCCCTTTCATGCCAATTTTTTCCAAGTAGCCATCGACCTTATCTTTCATGGCAAAAGCCGCCGGTACTTTGGCAGTCCCGAATTTCTCGATAAACATGAACGTATCTTTACCGTATTCGGCACCAATGTCATAAGCGACCCGGTGAATATACTCACCGGCAATCGGCAAGCGGGCTAAATCGGTGAGGAGAAAACGGCGAATTGCGGTCAAATCTTGTTGCGTATTGGTGCCGACATACAAGACCTGACTGGGAATCTTTTCAAAAGTGTCCAGACGTACCGCAAACACGCAGACTTTTCCTGCTGAACCTGAAGCCTCAAACAAACGCGATGGATCTGCATTAAAGCGTGCTGGAGTATTTTCATCGACTTGAGTGACATCATGAGCATAATGCTGATCAGATGCACAACAATTAGAATCGTGCTGAATATCATCAATTTGATATTGCTGATTTTCCAGTTTTGATAAAATTTCTTCAGGGGTTGAGCCTAGGTTTACCCCTAAATGATTAACCAGCTCAAGCTGTCCAGCATCATTGACGCGGGCATACAGCGCAAGTTCGGTATAGGCTGGTCCACGGCGAACCAAGGCCCCACCCGAATTATTACAAACTCCGCCTAAAACTGACGCGCCAATACAGGATGAACCAATCACGGAATGTGGCTCACGATTGAACGGCGCCAACTGCTTTTCCAATTTATCTAATGTTGCTCCAGGCAAACAAACCACTTGTTTCCCATCATTAATTACTTGAATACCGGTTAATCGGCGAGTACTCATTAAAATCACAGGCCGATCATAATCATCACCAAAAGGGGTTGAACCCCCGGTGAGGCCGGTATTGGCCGCCTGCATAATCACAATACAATCTGCCTGAACAGCAATTTGCAAAACTTGCCATTGTTCAACCAAAGAACCGGGCGCCACAACGGCAAGCACTTGACCTGAACCATAGCGACGACCTTGACGGTATAAACGGGTATCGTTGTCATCGGTCAGTACATGCTGCTTGCCGACAATCGTGATGAGGTTTTGAATGGTTTGCGGTGAATTTGTTGGAGAACTCATGTTCGGCATTTTTCCATTTATAAATATCTAAACGATAATTTTTTTAACGTCGTACTTTATGGATTTGGATTTTTTTCATTCATCCAATGATCTTTTGAGATCCAAAACATTTCGATTCTAAAAACGAGCGTATAAATATGTAATTGAAGTTCCCTCTCCTTCTAGGAAAGGGTCAGGCAGAGGTGTTGACAAAAAAATTAAAGCTCCCTCATCCTCACCTTCTCCCTGAGCTATTTTTGGCGCAAAGAGAAGGAGCATTCCTGTATAAATCATCTGAAAAAAAATTAATTAAAAATCACACGACCAACTCTCGATCCAATCTCACCAAACAATCGGAGCTAATATCCGCAATGGTTTTGGCACCTGTTAAAGTCATCGCTACCCGCATTTCTTTATCGATCAAATCCAGAAGATTAGAAACCCCTGCTCCACCCGCTGCACCCAAGGCATAGACAAAGGCACGGCCGAGCATGCAGGTATCTGCGCCCAGCGCCAGCATACGCACCACATCCAGACCATTACGGATACCGGAATCGGCCAGAATTTTAATCTCGCCTTTAACTGCATCGGCGATGGGCGGTAAAGCACGGGCACTGGATAAAACACCGTCCAGCTGACGTCCACCATGATTCGAGACCACAATACCATCGGCCCCAAAACGTACTGCATCCTTGGCATCTTCAGGATCTAAAATACCCTTGATGACCATCGGTCCATCCCAGTATTCCCGAATCCATTCCAGATCTTTCCATGAAATAGACGGATCGAAATTATTGCCTAACCAGCCAATATAATCTTCAAGTCCGGTCGGTTTGCCCAAGTATTTTGAAATATTGCCCAAGTCATGCGGACGGCCATGCAATCCCACATCCCACGCCCATTGCGGATGCAATACCGATTGCAAATAACGGCGCATGGCGGCGTTGGCGCCACTCATTCCAGAATGGGCATCGCGGTAGCGCGCGCCTGGAACGGGCATATCCACAGTAAAAATCAAAGTTGAACAACCCGCGGCTTTGGCACGCTCCAAGGCATTTTTCATAAAACCGCGGTCACGTAATACATACAGCTGAAACCACATCGGGCGCTGGATGGCCGGTGCCACTTCCTCAATCGGACATACGGAAACCGTCGATAAGGTAAAAGGTATGCCTTTTTTATCTGCCGCGACCGCCGCCTGCACTTCACCGCGGCGTGCATACATCCCAGTCAATCCGACTGGCGATAAAGCCACAGGCATCGACAAGGTTTCATTAAATAATTTGGTTTCTAAGCTTAGTTCTGACATGTCGTTTAAAACACGCTGACGTAAAGCAATTTTGGATAAGTCTTCTACATTACGCTTGAGTGTATATTCCGCATATGCGCCCCCATCAATATAATGAAACAGGAAAGGTGGCAAGCGACGTCTAGCGGCTTCGCGGTAATCATTAGCAGAAGAAATAATCATGGTTAAATCCTATTTAATCGACTCGCACGCTGACGACGGGCATCTTCCTCATCAATCGAGCGTACTTGTTGGATAACAAACTCAATATGTCCACACACTGCCTGTCGGGCAGCTTCTGGATCTCGACGTTCAATCGCATCTATCACTTGTTGATGCTGTAAATGCAACTGATCAAAACGATGAGGTTCGGAATACACTTTTCGGCGTCCCAGAACCACGTTGAATTGCAATAAATCAAATAAGCCACGCATCATCTGGATCAGCACCAGATTATGCGAAGCTTCGGCAATGGCAAGATGAAATCTGGCATCAGCCTGTGCGGCCTGATCATCATCACCAATGGCTTGAAAATGGCTAATCTGCGCATAACAATCCCGAATATTTTGCAGGTCTTCCGGTGTGGCACGCTCTGCGGCATACCACGCTGTTCCGCCTTCCAAAATAGTTCGTGCTTCCTGCACATCAAAGCGGTAAGCCGGATCCTGATCAATCAAATCACTTAAAGGCTGCACTATTTGATGTTGTGACCAATTGGTCGGCAATTGCTGCAAAAAATTACCGGCTCCCACTTTACTCAGCAACATACCTCGACTGGTCAGTTGCTGAATGGCTTCGCGTAAAGAGGAACGGGACACGCCCAGTTGTTCACATAATTTTCGTTCAGCAGGCAAACGGTCTCCAACTTGCATATTGTTTTGCTCAATCAATATGCGCAGGCTTTGTACGACTTTGTCGGAAACTTTCATTTGCTGACCTCAATGGCGTGTTATGGAATCATCCACGGGAACACATAAGCTTGTAAGCTAACAATAATACCCATCATGATGGTAAAGACGATACTGTGTTTAACGGTAAAACGGAACAGATCAGATTCTTTGCCTACAAGCCCTACCGCGGCACAGGCAATCGCAATGGATTGCGGTGAAATCATTTTTCCGGTGACTCCGCCACTGGTATTTGCTGCAACCAATAACACCTCAGGAACACCAATTTGCTGTGCTGTAGTGGCTTGTAATGCCGCAAATAACGCATTGGCAGAAGTATCGGAACCGGTTAAGAACACCCCGATCCAACCCAAAAATGGCGAAAAGAAAGTAAAGGCTTTACCGCTATGGGCCAGTGCCAATGCCAACGTTGCAGATAAACCTGAATAGTTGGCAATAAAGGCAAAGGCCAATACCATACCAATCGAATAAATTGGCGTTTTCAATTCTTTTACTGTTTCAGCGAAAGTCGCCACCGCATCTTTCGGCTTCATTTTTAAATAAATGATGGTGATGACTGCGGCAATCATAATTGCTGTACCCGTCGCAGAGAACCAGTCAAATTTATAGATTGCATCGTAATCTTTAACTTCAGGAACCACAGGGGGTAATTTTTGAATCATCTGATGCAAATAAGGCACTTTGATCGAAACCACCAAATCACTGAGCGCACCATCTTTAGCAAATAAATCTTTAAATGGTTTGATACTCCAAACCGTAACCATTGCAGTTAATACCGCAAATGGCGACCATGCTTTTGCAATTTGACCTAAGCTATATTGCTTACGTGCTGCCGCAACAACCGTTTCATCTAATTTAACGTCTTCATCTTGGAAGCGGAAAATATGTTTTGGTTTCCACAATTTCAACAAAATAGTCAAACTTATTAATGAAGCAATTGCCGCCGTAATATCGGGTAATTCGGGACCAACAAAATTAGATGTTA
>NZ_LSZH01000001.1:251246-271491 GCF_001647545.1 Acinetobacter sp. SFB | reverse complement strand
GTAATGGCAACGGGTGCGCCAAAGCCTGCAGCACCTTCTAAAAACGTACCAAAAGCAAAGCCAACCAGCAGCATTTGCAAACGCTGGTCTTCAGTAATCGATAAAATTGAAGAACGGATAATGTCAAACTGACCCGTTTTTACTGAAATTTTATAGAGGAATACTGCGCCAATGATGATCCAAGCAATTGGCCATAAACCGTAAAAGAAGCCATAAACCAGCGATGAAAGCGCCATCGACAATGGCATGTCATATAAAAATAAAGATACCAGAAATGCTAGAGCGACCGTAATAGTTGCGGCCACACTGCCCTTCATCCGAAACACAGCCAGTGCAAGGAAAAAGAAAATAATAGGAATAAGGGCAATCGCACTGGAAATCCAGATATTCCCCATAGGATCGTAAATCTGTTGCCAAGATTGAAGCATTGTCATCTCCTTGAAATGCTTACTGGGACATTATTGGTGGTCTGAATATTTGACAAATATCCATAATTGGTCATACCAATATTAAATTAAAACAAAAAAATATTCACATTTTGGCAAATATACTAGTTTTTGTTTAATTAAAGATCAATAGTGGTCTGATTAAAATAATATTGGTCAGACCAATAAATACTGGAATTCATATCACAAATTTTTTAAAAAAATGCGCTAAAATTAATGAATAGCAACTTAATCTTTGTTTTTATTTAATTTTTTAAATATAGCCATTGAATTTTTCAACACGTTTACAACTTTAGTCTAGCATCCCGATTTTTTTATTAATTTCATTTTTTTAACACTCTAAATGAGTTTAGGAATTCTTTTATGAAATATGCTTAGTTGAAATAAAGTCAATAATAGCAATGCGCTGCAATTATTCAGGAACAATGATGGCAGGTTATTTTTCTTAGCCAGAATTGCAATATGAGGATAGTGAAATAAATTGAAGTTTGATTTATTTCATCTCTTGTTATGGTGTAACCATTACCGAATTGTAGCCATTACCGAAATATTTGTCATTTTTTAACTGAAAGGCATAAATTTAATATCATTAATATAATGCGGCTGAATGAAAAATTTTGCGTATTTATTTTGATCCATTTCCCTTCTTTATAATTAAATTAACTCCTTCATCAACCGCTAAAGATCTATCACTTTAAAAATTGTAGATATTTTTTTTGATTGCTTATTTTTACGAAAAAAAATTTTCCTAAAAGTGCTACAATTGAGGCAACTATAGATTCTCCTCGGCTACCAATTATCGTGGTGCCTATTTCATATCGTTAGGACTTACAATGACTGACAATGCAACTATCTTGCAGAATGTACCAGTAGGCAAAAAAGTCGGGATTGCCTTCTCTGGTGGCCTTGATACCTCAGCTGCTTTATTGTGGATGAAACAAAAAGGTGCTGAACCTTATGCTTATACAGCAAATTTGGGTCAGCCAGATGAAGAAGACTACGATGCAATTCCCAAGAAAGCTGAAGCTTATGGCGCAGTAAAAGCTCGTTTGGTGGACTGCCGTTTACAGCTTGCACTTGAAGGTATTGCTGCAATTCAATGTGGCGCTTTCCACATTAGCACGGGTGGTGTTCCTTATTTCAACACGACTCCATTGGGGCGTGCAGTAACAGGCACTATGCTTGTTACCGCAATGAAAGAAGACAACGTAAACATCTGGGGTGACGGTTCAACTTATAAAGGTAACGACATTGAACGTTTCTACCGTTATGGTTTGCTGACTAACCCGAACCTTAAAATCTATAAGCCTTGGTTAGACCAAACGTTTATTGATGAATTGGGTGGTCGTGCCGAAATGTCGCAATTCTTAATCGACAACGGCTTTGACTATAAAATGTCAAAAGAGAAAGCTTATTCAACCGATTCAAACATGTTGGGTGCAACTCACGAAGCCAAAGACCTTGAATACCTGAATGCCGGTATCAAAATTGTCGATCCAATCATGGGCGTTGCGTTCTGGAAAGATGATGTTGAGGTTAAACCTGAACTGGTATCTGTGACTTTCGAAGAAGGTACGCCAGTTGCCTTGAACGGCCAACGTTTTGACAATCCGGTTGAATTGATTCTTGAAGCGAACCGTATCGGTGGCCGTCATGGTCTAGGTATGTCGGATCAAATTGAAAATCGTATCATCGAAGCTAAATCTCGCGGGATCTATGAAGCTCCGGGTATGGCCCTTCTTCATATCACTTATGAACGCCTTGTAACCGGTATTCATAACGAAGATACCATCGAACAGTACCGTATCAACGGTTTACGTTTAGGCCGTTTACTTTACCAAGGCCGTTGGTTCGATTCTCAAGCATTGATGCTGCGTGAAACTGCTCAACGTTGGGTGGCTAAAGCAGTGACTGGTACTGTTACTTTAGAGCTTCGTCGTGGTAATGACTTCACCATCATGAACACTGAATCTGAAAACCTCACTTATGAAGCTGAGCGTTTGACGATGGAAAAAGGTGATTCTATGTTTACGCCTATGGACCGTATTGGTCAGTTAACCATGCGTAACCTAGACATTACAGATACCCGTGCGAAACTCGGCATCTATACCAATGCAGGTCTTCTTGCTGTGGGTACAGGTTCTGCAGTACCTCAATTAAAAGACAAAAACAAATAAGTTTGTTTGATGTTAAAAAAACCGCCTAAATGGCGGTTTTTTTATAATATTATTTTGAGTATTTAAGCAATATTTGTGGTTCGAATAGATTGATAATAAATTTGGTTTCGCCCCAGGTGTTTGGCCCGATATAAAGCTTGATCGGCAATCTTGAGTAATTCTTCTTTGCTCACCTCATTTTCGCCACGATAAACTGTAATCCCCAGACTAATCGTAATGTAGCTCGACACCAATGATTTAGCATGTGGAATTTCCAAACGCTCTATGGCCTTAAAAATATTCGATGCAACTGCATAGGCACCATGGGCATCTGTTTCTGGCAATAACACCACAAACTCTTCACCACCATAACGCGCGACAAAATCCATATGTCGAATGGCATTTTTAACAGATTTAGCAATGGCAAAAATAACATCATCGCCTTTTTGATGACCATAAAAATCGTTATAGTTTTTAAAGAAATCCACATCGATAAACAAAATAGAGAGAGAGTTATGGTCTAGACGAGTCTGCTGATAAAAAACCTCCATCATTTCATCGAAAGTACGGCGATTTGAAATTTTAGTCAGTTCATCGTGCTGACTCAGATGCAATAATTCTGAATTATGAATGCGGTGAATTTTTTCACTAATTTTGGCCCGCATCGAATACAAATAAATCATCCGTTCACGTGCAAAAATCATATGACTAATCACATAACCCAATACACTACTTCCAGTAAGGATACGACCCAGTACCATCGCATCAAAATTAACATGCAGTCCAAAAAACAGAACAATTGTGAACATTGCGGCCGACACGCCTGTCAACAACATGTGAAATGGTTTTACCCCAGTCAAAATATAGCCAAGAATATAAATAATACACAATATAGCCGTAGCCTGATGCTGGAGCACAACCGTTTCCACGGTCATCGTTAACCACGATATGGAAACAATGGCCCAAAACTTGATGCCCATTGCAGCCTGGGCAAAATATGGACGCATTTTAGGGAAATAAGCAAAGAAGAATAAAAGCAGTAAACATACACTACCATTCACCAGTGCCAACATGGATTGTACGAAATCGTGGACGAAATATTGCTTGTCGATAATCCAGTAATCACTTGGAATCATGACCATCATAAAAACAAAATAGCTTAAAACACCACCCCAGAAATATTTTTCGACATGCTTACGCGCGCGTTCTAAATTTTTAGCCCAAAATTCCTGTTCTAATTTTTTTGGAAAAACTTGTCCTACGCGGTGACTTTGCTGCGCAATGAGTTCTTCTACTTTTTCTTTATCGTACTGTAATTTAGCCAGATTATACTTGTATTCCATTTGCAAGCATTGTGTAATTCTTTTTCGTTACTTAAAAATAGCACAATTTTATGATAGATATTTAAATATCTATCACCATTTGTCTTTAATTCTGGTTACCCTTTTCACACTTTATGGATTATCATTTGTTTTATTTGTCCGATTAAAATGACCTTGAATACAATCACTCTTCTCCAGCCAGATGATTGGCATGCTCACCTTCGTGATGGTCTTGCTTTAAAACGTACGGTTCCAGATTTAGCCAAACAGTTTGCGCGCGCAATTTGCATGCCAAACACTGTTCCTCCTGTGAAAACAGTTGAAGAAGCTAATGCTTATCGTGAACGGATTTTGGCACATGTCCCTGAAGGTATCTCATTTGATCCCCGTATGGTGCTTTACTTTACGGACTTCACCCAACCGAGTGAAGTTAAAAAGATTAAAGAATCTGAACATGTAAATGCCATCAAGCTCTACCCTGCTGGTGCAACCACAAATTCAGACAATGGCGTCAGCGATATTCGTAAAGTCTATGCTGTAATTGAACAACTTGAAGAGCATCAAGTGCCTTTATTGCTACATGGTGAAGTTACTCATAACCATGTCGATATTTTTGATCGTGAAAAACGCTTCCTTGATGAAGTACTTTCTCCATTATTAAAACAGTTCCCTAAGCTTAAACTGGTGCTTGAACACATTACCACCAGTGAAGCTGCGAACTTTGTACTTGAACAAGACCGCAATGTAGCTGCTACTATTACCCCGCAGCATTTATTGTTTAACCGTAATGATATGCTGGTGGGTGGTGTAAAACCGCATTTTTATTGTTTGCCGATTTTAAAACGTCAGACCCATCAGCAAACTTTACTTGAAGTGGCGACCAGCTCGAATCCTAAATTTTTCTTGGGTACAGACAGCGCGCCGCATTCAAAAAATGCTAAAGAAAATGCATGTGGCTGTGCAGGTTGTTATAGTGCACCTACCGCAATTGAATTATATGCTCAAGCTTTTGACCAAGTGGGCAAAATTGAGCGCCTAGAAGGCTTTGCCAGCCACTTCGGTGCTGACTTTTATGGTCTGCCGCGCAATACCAATACCATCACCCTGGTCAAAGAAGAGCAAGTTATTCCGACAAGTTTAGACTACTTGGATGGTGAAAAAATTATCCCTCTATATGCGGGTAATACCATTCAATGGAGAAAAGTGTGACAGATGAAACCCAACCAATAATTGGTCAGCGTTTCCGTGGTTTTTTACCTGTTGTTGTCGATGTCGAGACAGCAGGTTTTAACTCGAAGACCGATGCCTTATTGGAAATTGCAGCAATTCCCATCATTTATAATGAAGAAGGTCAATTTGTGCCAGGTGAAGCTCACCATGCACATATTAATCCTTTTGAAGGGGCCAATTTAGACCGTCGTTCACTGGATTTTATTGGGGTTGATCCATTCAATCCGATGCGTATGGCCATGGCTGAAGATGAAAAAAGTGCCTTAAAACGTATTTTTAAATCTGTAAATGAAGTTCGTCGTCAGCAGAATTGTACCCATGCCGTTTTGGTCGGCCATAATGCACATTTCGATTTAGGTTTTGTACAAGCAGCAATTGCACGTACGGGAACTAAAAATCAAAATCCATTTCACAGTTTTTCTGTATTCGATACCGTGACTTTAAGTGCAGTCATGTTTGGTCAAACCGTACTGGCAAAATCGTGTATTCACGCTGGAATTGAGTTCGATGGCAAGGAAGCACACTCTGCTTTATACGACACTCAAAAGACTGCGGAACTGTTTTGCTATATTTTGAACAAACTCGCACCTCATCTCCTTGACACTCTGGCGGCGGATCAATAAGATACCGCCATCTTCTAAACGTCCCTATCGTCTAGAGGCCTAGGACATCGCCCTTTCACGGCGGTAACCGGGGTTCGAATCCCCGTAGGGACGCCATCTATTTATATCTTCTGTTTAATTTAATCTCCCCCAAACAAATTTCTTTTGTTTAGTTCTGCCATATTCTTAATTTTTCTATCTCATTGATTATTTCAACTTATATTAAAAGTTTTATAAAAATAATTCTCATTTCTATTTATTAAATTCTAAAAGTTACTGAACAACATAGATCAGCCACTGCAAGTATCGGTGAAGGCGCAACATCCGGCAATTTAATCAACTTCAGGACTTGCTTTCTTATAGTCTGAAGTCGGTCGTTAATCCTATCAATTTTAGCCATACACAACACACATGGACGCTTGGCGCAGGCTATGACCATTACAATACCCATTTAACCAGTGGCCAATCCTGCCAAACAGATGACATCCCTTGTGATTCTGCAACCACTTTAAGACGCTAGCTTTGACCATTCATAATGTGACCAATCGCAAAAACACGTATACCCGCTCAATTTTGAATTTCAACACATTAAAATCGTAAATCGGTCGCCAATTTATTGCAGATATTAATTTTAATTTTTAACTCCTGAGCACATCGGTAATCTTTTTTATGTCTGTTTACATACTTACGTTCCCCCTCTCCCTCTCCATACCTCTGCCATGATATTAAAAAAAGTTTTTATTGTTTTCGTGCTTCTACTGCCTTCGGCTATCTATTTATTTCTTGTCCACAAAGATGCAGAGCATGCCAAAGAATCCTCTACAGCAGCCCCCGCAAGTACCGGCACAACAATCACAAAAATATAAGACACCAGACCACTAAAAATGGTGTAAGTAATTCTTTTAAATCATCTGATTTTCTTATTAAATTTATTAATGAGTCAGGAAAAAACGATTTACATGAATATTCACACAATCAACAATTAAAATAGATCTTTCAACTCTTTTTCTAGATTATGCAATCTCCTATTCAACCTTCGCAGCATTCAGACGCTGAGGGTCAAAGCAGTTCGTTAAAAAGAGCCATGACCAAACGTCATCTCATTATGCTCTCCCTCGGTGGTGCAATCGGTACCGGTTTATTTCTGGGTTCTGGTCAAGTCATTGCACAAGCAGGTCCACTGGGTGCAGTCATTGCCTATATTATTGGCGGTTTAATTGCATACATGGTGATGCTTTGCTTAGGTGAGCTTGCAGTACATTTACCCGTGTCCGGTTCATTCGGTGCATTTGCATCCAATTATATTGGACCAGGTACAGGCTACATGGTGTCCTGGATGTACTGGCTCGGTTGGTCAGCAACGCTAGGTACGGAATTTACTGCCGCTGCGTTACTGATGCAGGAATGGTTCCCCAGCACCTCTATCTGGATCTGGACGCTGATTTTCGCCAGTGGCGTACTGCTGTCCAACTTGAGTTCAACCCGAACTTTTGCCGAATCTGAATTTTGGCTTTCAATGATTAAAGTCGCTACCGTTCTCGTTTTCATTGTTCTAGGTTTTGGTGCTATTTTTGGTTTCATTCCTTTTCAAGGTTATGAATCGGCTCCACTGTTTGCAAATTTAACCGAACATGGCTGGTTACCCAATGGCATCTTCCCTATTTTTGCCACTATGCTGATTGTCAATTTTGCATTTAATGGTACGGAAATGATCGGGATCGCAGCTGGCGAAACCGAAAATCCTGAGAAAAATATACCCAAAGCCATTAATGCGGCTGTCTGGCGCTTAATCATTTTCTTTGTCGGAACCATTATTGTCATTAGCTCTCTGCTTCCTTATCAGGATGCAGGACTCAATGCAGGTCACGGTTTAAGTAGCAGTCCGTTTGTATCTGTATTTAACTTGATGGGCATTCCTTACGCGGTGGATATTATCCGTTTTGTCATTATTACCGCATTGCTCTCCACTGCAAATTCTGGACTGTATGCCGCTTCCCGCATGATGTGGGCCTTGGCTGCACAAAACCAGCTGCCTCGCGTGTTTGCCAAAGTCAGTAAATCCGGTATTCCTGTAGTGGCGGTACTAGTCACCATGATTGGGGGCTTACCCGGCTTGCTTTCAGAACAATTTGGCGCAGATGTCATCTTTAAAAACTTGCTGGGTGTGGCTGCATTTACCATGGTCATTGTCTGGATGAGTATTTGCTGGAGCCAGTTTAATTTCCGCCGTCAATGGCTCAAACAAGGTCATAATGTGGGAGAACTTAAATTCCGTACGCCGTGGTTTCCACTAGTACCGATTCTGGGTTTTGTTTGCTGTACGGCAACAGGTTTAAGTATGGCCGCCGACCCTGAAATGATCTCTGGTTTTATTGGCTGTCTACTGTTTATGGCAGGCTGTTATGCCAGCTATTACTGGCTGTATCACAATAAAAATTAGTCCTTAATCGTATTATGAATGTAGCGCAGTTAAAAACTGCGCTTTTTTTATCTAGATTTGTCATTTTTTATGCAATCAATTCAATATTTTAAAAATAATGCAATTACAGGTTTGACAGTCCCTTTAAAAATCCATAATATACGCATCACCTCCTAACGACCCTATCGTCTAGAGGCCTAGGACATCGCCCTTTCACGGCGGTAACCGGGGTTCGAATCCCCGTAGGGTCGCCATATATCGTGCTATACGATCATTCAAGCTTCAATACTTCTCATTATTACATTGCAGATTTGTAGTTTTTCACTACAATAGCTCGCTTCATTTGTCTTTTTTGTTTTTCTCTTATGCAGTCATCTCATACTCCGAATGATGCTTCGCATCAGGGCAATTCTGCGCCTTTAAAACGCGCTATGAGTACTCGACATCTGGTCATGATTTCGCTTGGTGGCGCAATCGGGACAGGTCTGTTTTTAGGTTCGGGTGAAGTCATTGCACAAACGGGGCCTGTAGGTGCCATCATCTCCTATGTATTGGGCGGTTTAATTGCCTATGCTGTTATGCTTTGTTTAGGCGAACTTGCGGTACATATGCCCGAATCGGGTTCTTTTGGTACATATGCACGAAATTATATTGGTCCAGGTACCGGCTATACCGTCACTTGGCTTTACTGGTTAACTTGGGCGGCGACCCTCGGTACAGAATTTACCGCTGCTGCATTATTGATGCAGGAATGGTTCCCTCACGTATCGGTCTGGCTATGGACCATTATTTTTGCTGCAGTGGTTTTCGGCCTAAATATGAGTTCAACGCGTTGGTTTGCCGAATCTGAATTTTGGTTATCTTTAGTTAAAGTACTGACTGTTGTTGCCTTTATTTTACTGGGGCTATTGGCTATTTTCGGTATTTTAAACTTTAATGGTTATGAGTCTGCTCCCCTGTTTAGTAACTTAACCGCTCAAGGCTGGTTCCCAAAAGGCTTGTTTCCCATTTTCGCAACTATGCTGATTGTCAATTTTGCCTTCTCCGGTACTGAATTGATTGGTGTTGCAGCCGGTGAAACCAAAGATCCGGCGAAAAATGTACCCAAAGCCATTAATGCAGCGATTTGGCGTTTATTGATTTTCTTTGTCGGTACCATCGTGGTCATCAGTGCGCTTTTACCGCATCAAATGGCCGGCCTAAATGCTGAAGGCGTCAGTAGCAGTCCATTTGTTACTGTGTTTACCCATATCGGCATTCCATACGCTGAAGACATTATTCGTTTTGTGATTATCACGGCTTTATTATCTGCGGCAAATTCAGGTTTATTTGCTGCATCACGTATGATGTGGTCATTGTCTGATAAAAAACAATTACCTGCGGTTTTCTCTCAAGTAAATCATCGCGGTATTCCATTTGTGGCCGTGATGGTCACCATGCTGGGTGCCTTACCGGGTCTATTGTCTGAACAATTTGCCCCAGAGACTATCTTTAAGAACTTATTGGGCGTTGCAGCATTCACCATGGTGATTGTATGGATGAGTATCTGTTTAAGTCAGTTCAATTTCCGTCGGCAATGGTATAAACAGGGTCATAGCGCAAAAGACTTAGGCTTTGCTGCACCCTTGTTTCCTCTTGTACCCATTTTAGGTTTTGTGTTCTGTTTTATCACGGCAATAAGCATGGCATTCGATCCTGAAATGCTACCGGGCTTTATTGGCTGTTTAATCTTTATTGCAGCTTGTTATCTCAGTTACTATGTTTTCTATCGAAAGCAAAACTGACACATAAAAAGAGTGGTCAAGTACCACTCTTTTTTTTAAGCTGACAATGACCTCTATAAAAAATCTGATCCGGTATGAAAATCATTTTTATTCACGGTATGAATCAACAAGCTTATGATGCAAATTCATTAAAACAACATTGGTTAACTGCCTTTCAGTCAGGTTTAAGTAATTTACACCTCGATATTGACCTAAATTCTCTGGATATTAGCTTGCCTTTTTATGGTGATTTACTCAGTAAGCATCACTTATACAACAGCTTGGATTTACAAACATTTTTACCAAAATCAATTGCACATCTGCATCTTCCATTTCACTTAGCAGGTCACAACACCTGTATTGATCAAGAAAATAAACCTTGCATCACTTCCTTACCCACCTTCAATCCAAATCACTCTGAAACGCTTACGCAGCGTTTATCCGTCATTTCTGCACTGACCAAAGACCATGCGTTCAGGGAATTATCCATGTTCCTTAATCATTATCCCAAATTGCACGAAACCGTGATTCATAAATTTTTAATTGAAACCTATTTGTACTTATCCAATCCCGACTTCATGCAGGAGGTGCACCAAAGAATCATGTGTCATATCATCCCCGATGAAGACCATCTTATTGTGGCGCATTCATTAGGATCGGTGATCACCTACAACCTGCTGCATCAATTTACAAATTTTAGAATTCAACGCTTTATTACCCTAGGTTCCCCGCTGGCGTTTAAAGTCATTCAAGCCAAACTTCCTTTACCTATTTGTAGACCCCCACAACTTCACGGAGACTGGTTCAATTTTTATTCACTTAATGATTTTTTAACTGCATTTCCACTCTCTGAAGCACCGTTTAATTTTGAACCACCGATTATTAATCAGGCAATTGTAACCCTGATTAATAATCCACACAGTATTATGGGCTATTTAGAACATCCTGCTGTCATCAAAAGCATCATGGATACCTTAAAGTGCAAAAAATAGGGTATTTCAAAGTATATTTCACCTATTTGTTTTATTTTTATTCACTTGATTGAGTTTTTAAAAATTATCACTGAAAAAGGTTTGACAGCTTTTAATATCCACCCTATTATACGCCCACCTCTGAAACGTCCCCATCGTCTAGAGGCCTAGGACATCGCCCTTTCACGGCGGTAACCGGGGTTCGAATCCCCGTGGGGACGCCAATTTATATAGATGACCCTATCGTCTAGAGGCCTAGGACATCGCCCTTTCACGGCGGTAACCGGGGTTCGAATCCCCGTAGGGTCGCCATATTCGAGATTATAAAATCTCACAAAAAAGCCTGAGCATCATGATTCAGGCTTTTTTGTTTTTAAATATTGTTAAATCCAAAATCGCTTTCCGTTGTGTATTTTTCAATCTCGGAAAACTCTCACCATTTTTTGCTTATATGTTTTCTAAATTTCAGAAACAAATCAGGTTCTTTTTAGACATCACATAAAAGCAGACTCATCTTTCCACTTTCAGCAGAGAAAATACATCAGTCTGTTTTTATGTTTAATTTTAGATTTTATAAGGTCATCCGTTTAAGCACTACGTCGTGAATTAATCTGCCCTTTTATAATTGCAGTGATATTGCCTTTGGCATATTTAAAGAAAACTTTCAGTGGCGAGAGTTTTGGATTCGGACGTTTGCCTCGTGCGATCTCTTTAAACTGTGCGGCATACCAGATAATTTCCATGATCGCCATTTTGTCGACCATCGGAATACCGGTTTTGATTTTATCCACCGCATAACGAACATCCTGCCCAGCAATCAGACGATCGGTTAAATCTGGTTCCACCGCCAATGGACGGGCAATTCCAATAAATTCGCATGCACCACTGTCCAGTGCAGCATTCATCCCTGCTACCGTACGGAAGCCACCCGTTACCATCAAATGACATTTGACTTGCTGACGAATGTTCTGGGCAAAATCGAGGAAATAGGCTTCACGGGCAATGGTACTGACTTTTCGTTTATCTGCTTTAGCTCCAGCCATTGCAGGTGCTTCATAAGTTCCGCCAGAAATCTCGATCAGATCAATCCCTGCTGTATCAATTGCCTTAAAAACTGCAATGACTTCATCTTCGGTAATGCCGCCACGCTGAAAATCTGCCGAATTCAATTTTACGGAAATGATGAATTGATCCGAAGTGACTGCTCGTACTGCTTTATAAATTTCCAGCAAGAAACGCATGCGGTTTTCTATCGAGCCACCCCATTGATCCTGACGTTTATTGGTCAAGGGGGATAAAAACTGACTGATTAGATAACCATGTGCGCCATGCAGCTGCACGCCTTCAAAACCGGCTTTTTCACAAATTTGAGCAGAGGTGGCAAAACGCTGAATAATGTCGAGAATTTCCTCTTCACGTAATTCACGCGGTGTACCAAACGTGGTCGCGAGCATCGGGCTAAAAGGTACAGCCGACGGCGCTACGGTTTCCCTATTTAAACCTTTAGGACACTGACGGCCTGGATGGGATAACTGGATCAGTTGCACCATGCCATGTTGTTTACCCACCTGCGCCCATTGTTTCAGCTGAGTCAAATCACGCTCTGATTCAATCACCACCACGCCCGGTTCATTCTTGGCACGAAAGTCCACCATCACATTTCCGGTAATTGCACAGCCCAGACCACCTTTGGCCCAGGCTTCATACAAACCCAAATGCAACTGACCCGGCTGACCTGCATCATTTGCCAAGGCTTCACTCATCGCAGCTTTGATAATTCTATTTTTAAAGGTGATCTTTCCAATGGTGATCGCTTCAGCAAGATGGCTCATATTTCAATCCTAATTTATTTGTATTTTATTTAGAGTTAATACCCTAACCTTATTCTGCAATCCGTCAATGGCTATTCTGACAATATGACGTGTCAGTAATTTTAAACATACTGACTAGCTTGAATCAGTTGCCGGGTATATTCAGTTTGTGGATTTAAAAACAATTGTTCCGTGCTTTGAAACTCCATCACTTGAGCATTGCGCAGCACCAAAACTTTTTGACACAGGGCTTTCACCACCTGTAAATCATGACTGATAAATAAATAACTGATTTTGTGCTCTTGCTGTAAACGTCTTAACAGCTTCACGATGGCACGCTGAGTGGTGCGATCCAGTGCCGAGGTGGGTTCATCCAGAATAAGTAACTTCGGTCGTAATACCAAGGCACGCGCCAATGCCACACGCTGACGCTGCCCGCCTGAAAGTTCATGCGGATAACGCGTTCTAAAACTGATGGGCAATTCCACTTTTTCCAAAGCTTCATCAATCCGCTTTGATATCTCAATCGCTGACAATTTTTTTAAAGCTAAACCTTCGCCAATGGTTTGCTCGACATTCAGCCGTGGATTTAAACTGCTAAACGGATCCTGAAATACAATCTGGAATTCGGCACGTAAGGGACGTAACTGCTTTTCATTGCACTGGTTTAAATCTGTGCCAAGCAGAACAATTTCACCATCGCTTTTAATCAAGCGGGTAATGGCTAAAGCCAGCGAACTTTTGCCCGAGCCACTTTCACCGACAATGCCAATCGATTGCCCTTGCCCCAACTGTAAATCGAGCGGTTCAACCGCTATAAAGTAGTCTTTGACCCGATTCAGCAATCCTTGCTTAATGGGAAACTTCACCGCGACATTGCTTAAAGTCAACAAATTTGGGCCATCTGCACCTTGAATGGCTTCGCCAAAATCATGATTCAGTAAATCCCGGGTATAGGCTTGTTTCGGGTGATTGAAGATTTCCGTAACGCCGCCCTGCTCTTCAACCAGACCTTTATTCATTACAATCACCTGATCGGCATAGCGATGCACCAGATTTAAATCATGGCTGATCAGAATCATCGCCATATTTCGGCTTTGCTGTAATGATTTAAGCAGATGTAAAATTTGCGCCTGTAAAGTGACATCCAAAGCGGTGGTTGGCTCATCCGCAATCAAAATGTCTGGATCTAAAGCCAAAGCCATGGCAATCATCACCCGTTGCCGCTGTCCACCTGAAAGCTCATGCGGATAACGGCGCAATTTATCTTCAGGCTCACTAATCCCGACGTCATTCAGCAATTCAACAATGCGTGCCTGCGTCTTTTGCTTTGACCAGCCTTGCAGCAATAAAGTTTCGCCAATAATTTTTTCCACCCGGTGTAACGGATTTAAAGCCGTCATCGGCTCCTGAAAAATCATGGCAATTTTATGGCCACGAACTTGTCTGAGCTGTTCAGTTTTAAGGGTCAGCAAATCCTGTTTTCCCAACCTAGCCTGACCTTTTATTTTTAAGGTACTCGGTAATAAGCCAAGTAAAGCCAGACTACTAATTGACTTGCCTGAACCACTTTCACCGACAATGGCAATGGTTTCACCTGCATGCAGCTGAAAATTCAGGTCATCCACCAGAACCTGTTGTTGATGCTGAATATTGAGATGCTCTACGCTTAATAGCGCTTGTGGATTATTGGCGTCTTGGATCGAATGCATCGCGTGTCGCCTCCCCGATATAAATCAATAAAGATAGGACAATTGCCAAGGTAAAGAAGCCCGAAAGCGCGAGCCACGGTGCATTCAAATTGGATTTACCTTGTAATAATAATTCACCTAGTGAAGCAGCATCGGGCGGCAAACCGTAACCTAAAAAATCCAAAGCGGTCAGTGCGGTAATATTGGCCGTCAACATAAAAGGTAACTGCGACAGACTGGAACTCATGGCATTGGGCAATATATGACGCAGCATAATGGTTCGGTCTTCTACACCCAGACTGCGTGCGGCACGGACATAATCCAGATTGCGTGCCTTTAAAAATTCAGCACGAACCAGACCTACCAAAGTGGTCCAGCCGAACAGCAGCATAATCAGAAACAGCCAGTACACGTTCGGGGTAAACATGCTGACCAGAATCATCACCATGAACAACATGGGCAGACCACCCCATACTTCCAGAATGCGCTGACCCAGCAGATCCACCCATCCACCGTAGTAGCCCTGAATGGCCCCGACAGCGATTCCAAGAATGGCTGAAGCAATGGTCAAAGCAAAACCAAACAATAGCGATACGCGCAAACCATAAAGAATACGCGCCAGTACATCACGTCCTTGGTCATCAGTGCCTAACCAGTTTTGCGAGGTCGGTGCAGAAGGTACCGGAACTGCCAGTTCCAGATTAGGCGTTTGATAGGAATATTTAATTAGCGGCCAGACTGCCCAGCCTTTATCGTTGATGAGTTGCTGTACCACCGGGTCTTTATAGTCGGCTTCAGTTTCAAAGACACCGCCAAAAGCAGTTTCCGGATAGGATTTTAAAACTGGTATATACAGTGAATGATTATATTTCACTAACAGCGGTTTATCATTGGCAATTAATTCAGCAGCCAGCGACAACACAAAAATGACAGTAAAAACAATTAAACAGGCAAAGCCGAGTTTATTTTCCTGAAAACGTTTTAAGCGTGCATGCATCAAAGGTGACATTATTCAGCACCTCGCGAATCAAAATTAATACGCGGATCAATCACCTGATACAGTACATCGCTGATTAAACGCAGAATTAAACCCATTAAGGTAAACAGGAACAAGGTGCCAAAAATCACCGGATAATCACGCTGTTGAATG
This sequence comes from Acinetobacter sp. SFB, assembly GCF_001647545.1. Taxonomy (GTDB): domain Bacteria; phylum Pseudomonadota; class Gammaproteobacteria; order Pseudomonadales; family Moraxellaceae; genus Acinetobacter. The sequence goes on along the minus strand of NZ_LSZH01000001.1, from coordinate 255,930 downwards.
GCTTCAAAACCCAACAATCCCAAACCATCCAGATTAAAAATAATTTCAATAAACAGGTTGCCGACAAAGAAAATTCCTATCAAAGCTTCCGGCAAACCAGCAATCACAATCAGCATCGCATTACGAAAAACATGACCGTATAGCACCCGCGATTCAGTTAAGCCTTTAGAACGCGCCGCTAGGACATACTGCTTGTTCAACTCTTCCATAAACGAATATTTGGTTAAATAGGTTAGGCTGGCAAAACCACCAATCACCATCGCCAGCAAAGGCAAAGTCATATGCCAGAAATAATCTTTAATTTTACCCAATACACTCAGTTCACTAAAATTTTCTGAAACCAGTCCCTGAAGTGGAAACCACTGAAAATAGGAACCGCCCGCAAAAAACACGACCAGCAAAACTGCAAAGACAAAAGACGGTACCGCATAACCGATCGCCAATAGCATAGAGGTGGATTTATCAAACAGCATGCCATGCTGACGCGCTTTTTTAATGCCTAAAGGAATAGAGACCAGATAAATCAGCAAAGTGCTCCATAGTCCTAATGACAAGGAGACCGGCATTTTTTCCCAGAGCAGTTGGGTTACAGGCTTGTCTTTAAAAAAACTGGTGCCAAAATCGAAAGTCACATAACTTTTCAGCATCATCCAGAAGCGTTCAGGTGCAGGCTGATCAAAACCATATTGCGCTTTGATCTTCTCGACCATTTCTTCGCTCAAACCTTTTGCACCCTGATAATTGCTTTTGGCCGTAGCAGTTTCACCACCCGTGGCGCCCAAGCCTTGAAAAGCTTCTGCCTGTTGAATAGCTTGCTCGACTGGCCCCCCGGGTGCAATTTGAATCACCACAAAGTTAATCAATAAAATGAAAAACAGTGTCGGAATAATCAGCAGCAGTCTTTTTAATATGTATATGCCCATCGAAACGACGTTCCTTGTGCCTGTGCTATTTGCTTATTGTTGACCTAAATACTGGGTGACTTTTTTGGCTTCTGTTGCATCACTCCAACAATAGTCAATTCCTGTTGAAAGCTTGGGTTTTACCTTAGGCTGATGATACATGTTCCAGTAGGCAAACCAGTTTTCACCTTTACCATAGGTCGGAATTTGATAATATCCGGCACGCAATAAACGATCCAGCACCTGGGTTCTAATGACCAGTTCCTTACGATCAGGCGCACGGATGATCTGCTGGATCACCGCATCAATCACCGGATTTTTGATGCCGGCATAATTATAATTTCCCGGCTGATCTGCCGATGCACTGCCCCAGAACTGTGCCTGTTCATTCCCCGGGTTTAAAGACTGCGGCATCACACTGGTGGTCATGTCAAAGTCCTTGCTACGCATGCGTTCAATGTACTGCGGCACGTCGACATGACGAATGGCAACATCGACACCCAAACGTTTCATGTTGCGGACAAACGGCATGAGCGTACGTTGCAAACCATCTTGATGGATTAAAAATTCAATCCGAATCGGCTTGCCTTTGCTATCGAGCAAACGGCCATTTTTAAAGATATAGCCTGCTTTGATAAGTAATTGACGTGCAATTAGCAAATTACTACGGTTAAAACCACTGGCATCGGAGACTGGATATTTCCAATCCTTTAGCACGCCTTGGCGTTGAATCGGATTGAGTTTGGCTAGATATGGTTTTAAAACTGCCAGCTCTGCAGGACTTGGAACACCTTTGGCTTCAAGCTCACTATTGGCAAAATAACTCTGTAATCGTCGATATTGACCATAGAACAGCGCCTTGTTTTGCCATTCAAAATCGTAGGCATAGGTGATGGCCTGGCGGAATTTGATGTCTTGAAAAGGTGTGCGGCGGGTATTAAACACAAAACTTTGCGTCGGAATCGGGTTTTTATGCTGGAATTTGTATTTCACAACCATGCCGGTTTTTACAGCCGGAAAATGATATTCCGTGACCCATTTACGCGCAGTAAACTCTTCATGCAGGGTATATTGACCCGACTTAAAACCCTCAAAAGCAATATCCAGACTGCGGTAATACACATACTTCAAACGGTCAAAGTTATAACGCCCTTTATTGACCGGTAAATCTTTAGCCCAATAATTCGGGTTACGTTTGTAGGTAATACTGCGACCAGCATCAATTCGATCAATCAGATACGGTCCTGAACCCAAAATCGGCTGCATGGTGACCCGGGTGAAATCTTTGTTCTGCCAATCCTGTTTAGAATAAATCGGCATTTGCGATAAAATCAGCGGCATCTCAGCATTATTGTCAGACTTGAAAATCATCTTTACCGCATATTTGGACAATACTTCGGTTTTATCCAAATCAGTCAGATACATTTGCAAACCCGGATTAGACTTGGTCTGATACGCATCGAAACTAAATTTCACATCTTCGGCAGTCACTGCACTGCCATCACTAAAGCGTGCTTTGGGGTTTAAATGGAAAATAACATATTTGGTTTTATCCGGATCAAAGGTGACTTTCTCCGCCAGCAATGGATACATCACCCCAGGTTCATCCAGTGAACTCGACATCAGCGAGTCAAACAGACGATCAACGCCCTCTGTTGAACTGCCTTTGCCATTCATACTATTCAGGTTATCGAATGTGCCATTGCTTGCTGTACTTAAATAACCGCCTTTTGGGGCATTGGCATTTGCATAAGGCATGACCGACAAGCCTGCATATTTCGGCTGGCTATGGATTGCGATATAAGGCGTGGTCTGTACTGCAGCCCACAGCCCTTGCGTCACAAGACTCACCCCACAAGCAAAACCAAAACGTTTTGCGAAAGCAAATGACATCTAAAATGACTCCCTGTCTTTGCGTATAATTATAAGTTTGGCACTTTAATGACATCACCAATACGCAATTGAGTATTGGGTTGAATCGCGTTCATTTCAGCCAGTTTGCTGCTCTGCAAACCATAACGGTTGGCTAGACCAATCAAGGTATCACCGCGTTTGACTTTATAGTCAATCACTGTTTTAGGAACCATAATCTGTTGACCGACACGTAAACCTGCCCGTGCATTCAGCTCATTTAACACTGCCAATTCAGCAACCGATATTCCTGCCCGACTGGCAATCGCATTTAAAGACTCACCTGGTTTTACAGTATAAGCATCAGCATTTTTTGATGATTTGGCGGCTTTTAGAGTGGGTGATTCAATTTTTTCTTCAAGCTTCGGAAGCTCCCCTTCAATTTTCAAACGTTGCCCACTCCGTACAGTTGAAGTTCGGGTTAAACCATTTAATGCAGATAAATAATCCAGCTGTAAATGATATTTTTTGGCAATACTGCTCAGTGTTTCGCCTGATTTTACCGTATGCATATCTGGCTGTTTTTCGAAGCTCACTTTTTCATTTTTTGCTTCAACTTTGTCTTGAGCAGCTTCTTCACCACTCAGTTTTAAGCGCTGTCCAACACGCAAACCTGTATTACGGTTAATGCCATTAATATTGGCAATATAATCCATGCCTAAATTATATTTCGCTGAAATAGCCGACAAACTATCACCCGACTGCACGGTATAACTTTCAGGAACATTTGAACCTGCAGGAATTTTTAGGGTCTGACCGACTTGTAAACCGCTGCTATTGGATAATTTATTAAGTTGTGCCAGTTCAGTTAAAGAAATTTTCGACTGTGCTGCAATACTGGACAAAGTATCACCCCGTTGCACGCGATAGCTTTCAGTCTTATACGAAGGTTCTACAGCAGCCGTTTCTGCTTTAACTGCCGTGGCTTTTTCTTCCTGCTTCGTTTCTGCCTTGGTTTCGACTTCATTTAATGGCACATTAATTTTTTGCCCCACCATTAAGCTGCTGCCCGCAGTTAAACCTGTAGTCAAATCTGCCAGCTCTTGATTAGACAAGGCATAACGGTCTGCAATCAGCTTTAAATATTCACCACGTTTGACCACATAGGACTTGGTTTTCACTTTGGCAGTGGATTTTGCGTTACTGAGCTTAGTTTCAGCAATATCGGAATTACTTGCAGCAGTTTCCTTTAACGACAATTTTTGCCCAACACGCAAACCGCTGCTAACGGATAAATTATTGTAATCCGCAAGCTGTTTAAGCGACAGGCCAAATTGGCTAGCCACTGCAATCAAACTATCATTGGCTTGGACGACATACGTTTCAGGCTGTGTTTTTGCCTTAGTTATAGCAGTCGTTTCTGTGTTTTGCGGTTTGGCATCGTATAGATAAATACTGGTTCCCACATATAGCGCTGAGCCAGGATCAATCTGGTTCCACTTTGCCACATCACGCCAGTTCAAACCATTTTTCATCGCAATAACAGTTAAGGTGTCTCCCGGAAGAACGGTATAAGTACTGCGTTTTCCTTTCGGTGCTGTAACCACAACTTCTGAATCCGTCTTAACGTAGTTTTTACCTTGGTTACGTTTTGCTTCGTCAGAATCAGCTTTGGTATTTTCCGCTACCCCCTTAGGATAAGAAAAACCTTTGGTCAACTCTTTACCTTGTTGCTCTGCCACAGACTGACTGGTTTGAATCGCAGTGAGTTTAATTTTACCGTCAAAAGGATCGGTAATTTCTGTGCCTTGCGGTGCAAGGGCTTTCAGCTCTGCCACCACTTTGTCTTGTTCAGCTTTGCTGGCAACCGGTTGTAGCACCTGCTCGACTGTTTTATTTTCACCTTCAGCTCTTACTGCAGCCAAAATTTG
>NZ_LSZH01000001.1:0-250956 GCF_001647545.1 Acinetobacter sp. SFB | reverse complement strand
TAATTGGGGCGGATTAGATTTTTCTGGCGTGAAAGGTTGTGCAGTACTAGTCCATAAACCACCTGAATTTGGTGATAGTTTTTTAATTCGAGCATCAATAGAAGGACTTAAATCCGCAGGGATAATGATTTTCATTGGACTTTCGCTATCAATACGATCGCCACGATGTCCTGGATTTAACTGGTAAAGCTCAGCACGGCTCAAACCAGTAATCGAAGCAATTTCATTCAAGCTCACCGGTCCAACGGACACTTCTCTAAAGTGCGGACGGTTGGCAATTGGAGGTAAAGACACTCCATATGCACCCGGATTTTTAATAATTTGTGCCACAGCCAAAAAACGCGGCACATAGTTCATGGTTTCTTGTGGCAGTTTCAGTGACCAGTAATCTGTCGGCAAACCTGCCGCTTTGTTACGGTTAATCGCTTGCTGGATACGTCCCGGACCTGCATTGTAGGCGGCTAAAGCCAGTTCCCACGAACCGAACTGGTTGTATAAGCCACCTAAAAACTCATAGGCTGCACGCGTCGATTCGACCACATCACGGCGACCATCGTACAGGCTGGTTTGTTTTAAACCATAAATACGGCCAGTACTTGGAATAAATTGCCACATTCCGGCTGCTGCTGCACTACTGGTTGCTGCAGGGTCATAGGAACTTTCAATAATGGGCAATAAAGCCAGTTCAGTCGGCAAGCCACGACGCTCTGCCTCTTTCACCGTATGGTAAAGATAACGTGAAGCACGTGCGCTCAAACGGTCTAAATACGGTTGACGCGAAATAAACCAGCCGCGCTGTGCCTCGATACGAGAGTCCCAATGGGTTTGATCCATTTTAAAACCCACGGTCATGCGTTTCCAAACATCACCGTGTTTTAAAATAAGCAAACGATCTCCCTCTACCGCACGCATATCTGTGGCGGAAAGTAAATCTTCCAAGGAGTCCAAACTATTGGCGTCCAGATAGCCAGAACCCACCAGTTTCGATTTTGATCCTTGCGTTGCACTTTGGCTCGAGGAACAGCCAGTCAGACCTAGCGCAGCTAAAGCTGAACCCAAGATGGTAATTTTAAAAAAGTTGGGTAATAAAGGCTGCCACAAAATCGCGGTTGGTTTATACATAAAGAAATCCAGACAACTCGTATAAAATTTATTTTTTAGATATGCCATTGTAGTGAAGCATGCCTGAGACACAAGGCAATAATTTAGCGCGATTTCACTATAAATGTTACAAGAAATTAAAAAATAAGCATGTTATACGGTTCAAAAGTGCAATTGCGTTATACAATATACTATTGACGCTGTTCAATTTGACTTTCACTCGTTCGGATTTGGTTTATATGACTCAAACAATCACACTCTATGTCGATGGCGCTTGCCGCGGCAATCCAGGTTTAGGCGGTTGGGGTGCATATGTCATTACTGAAACTGAAGAACATAAACTGTGTGGCGGTGTACCGCAAACGACCAACAACCGCATGGAACTCACCGCAGCCATTGAAGGGATTAAATTCTGCCCAACAGATGCCAAACTGATTATCTGGACAGATTCCAACTATGTGAAACAAGGCATTACCGAGTGGATTCATGGCTGGAAAAAGAAAAACTGGAAAGATGTTAAAAATCCTGATTTGTGGAAATTGCTTGATGCAACCTGCCAAGGTCGTGACATTGAATGGAACTGGATTAAAGGTCATGCTGGACATCCGGGTAATGAAATGGCAGATCAACTTGCTAATCAAGGGGCCGATCAAACCTTAAGAGCCATGAAAAATCCATCCTCAAAAGCAGAAAAACCATTAGAAGAAACTGTCATTTTAGATAAAAAAAAAGTGGAAAAAGACTGGCTGCTAGATGATCCTTTTGGTTTCGATTTTATGGAATCTGATGTTCAAGATGACAGTGAAGCTTTAGAAAATTTAGAACAAGAAATGATTCAGCCTGAAGGCATGAATGAGGAAGTTGAAGTACAAAATGAAGTTATAGAAAGTGTTGCGCCCGACCTATCCAAAATAGAACATCCTTATATTGTGATTACGCCTCGAACCAAACAGGTTCATGGTCCGCGCCAACTGATTCTGGATACGGAAACCACCGGTTTCTATTTCCAAGACACTGACCGGATTATTGAAGTCGGTGCCATTGAAATGGTGAATCGCAAACTGACCGGCAGCTCCATTCACATTTATATCAATCCGAAAAAACCGGTCGGTGATTCTGAAAATATTCATGGTATTTCAGATGCCTTCTTACAAGACAAACCTGTCTACGCGGAAATTGCTGATGTACTTTTTGAGTATTTAAAAGGCGCAGAAATTATTGCGCATAACGCCAGCTTCGACATGAACTTCCTCGATATGGAGTTCAAACGTGCGGGCTTTGTGGCTTTGTCGGAAGTGTGTAAGGTTACCGATACCTTGGCCATGGCGAAAAGCAAACATCCCGGGCAGAAAAACTCCCTTAATGCTTTGGTTCGCCGTTACGAAATCCCACAACGAGACCGTACTTTCCATGGTGCCTTACTCGATGCTGAAATCTTATCCGATGTCTATTTAGCCATGACTGGTGGTCAAGTCTCCTTCGATATGGATACCTTGACCGCGAGTGAGCAACAAGAGGCACAGACTGCGCGCCTAAGTGTACAAGTAGAACTCTCTGTCATCTTGCCTTCAGAACAGGAACTTGAAGCACATGAGACATGGGTCAAAGAATTTGAAGAAAAACATGGCACAGCTTGTCTTTTTACAAAATAAAATCTACATTTCTAGTGGTTTTTTGTATTTAAACGTTTAACAGTTAAGTTATAGTTGAATGTAAAGAAGTTTCGCCCTTAACAGGCTGCTCATAAACAGATAAAACACTAGGATAGGTGCAGATACATGTCTTACCAAACCTCTATTCATTTTGACCCAACTGCATTGCTGATAATAAAAAATGAGGTTGATAACTCAATTAAACTAGTCGAATCAGCGGTTAGCAGCTTAGCAGAAGATCAAACTTTACCTTTTGGTATTGATGATGCACTGAATCAATTTGAGCAATGTGCCCAAGTACTGGCGCTGATTGATATGCAAAGTCTGGCTAAAATCGCTCAATATTCTGCAGAGTTAATGCGCAAAATCATGGGGAATCCTGCGCAAATTAATACGCAAGAGGTGATCGCCTTAAGTGAAGGCACCACCATGTTGAAGCGCTATATCGAATTCATTTGCTTGCGCGAAGTTAAAATTCCGCAATTCTTACTTGATACGCTGAATCGCATTGAAATTGTCTTGGGTAAACCTGTTACTCATGAAGGTCAGCATATTGAGTCATTAATTGACAACTTTACCCCTGATTTTCAGCTTCCTAAAGCACCAAGCTTAGAAAAGTCTAAATATGTGCATCGCTTGTATAAACTGTCATTAAACAAGCTGATTAAACAAGAAGAAACCGAATTTGATCTACAAGCGATTAAATTGGTCGGTGCATATTTAGCCGGTCTTGCTGAAAATACGCCAAGCAAGCAATACTGGAATCTGGTACATGTTGCATTTGACCAGATTGATCACTTGCTTCTGAATGATCCGCGTTTACGTACTTTGGTCAGTATTGAACGTAACATGGCGCAATATTTCATTACGCCTGATCGTTTTAAGCCAAGCTTGCCGGATTTAGCTAATATTTTAAGTTTGTGTATTAGCCAGGAAGATGAGACTGCGCAGCATATTCGCAACCAGCTTAATCTGGGTGAAGACCATCTGACCGATACGCAATTACAAGTGTTCAGCCGTCATCTATATGGCCCTGATTTTGATACCATGCATACGATTAGTGAACTTGTGACCACGGAAATGACACAAATTCGTAACGCTATCGAATACAACTATCAAAATATGACTCCGGAAAAAGCGCGAGAGTTACAAGACAAATTAACCAGTCTTGCTAATATTTTCAAAGTGTTAAATCTGAATGAAGCCTTTAATGATTTATCGCGCCAAGCAAGTTTACTCAGCAGTGCTGAAGTACTTCAAGATGAAGGTTTTGCACAGCAATTGATGAATTGCATTCTATCTGCAATGAATTCAATTGGCGTACTGGAACGCCATCACACCTCAAGCCGTTTACAGCTTCGTGTGCATAACATGAATATCTCTTTAGACCGTTTAGATGAAGCGCATGCTGCTTTGCTGAATGAAACCAAAGCGGTGATTGATCTTTCCAGCCAAGCCTTAATGCAATATTTACAAGACAACAATTTGGCAACTGTAGAAAATACACCGACCCAATTACGTGAAATTGGCGGAGCATTATTGTTCTTAAATGCTGAATCAGGACAAATTGCATTAAAAACTGCGGCTGACTTTATTCAGCAGAGAATTGAAAGTTCAACAGTAATTAATGCTGAACAAATCAATCATACCCTCGACACTTTAGCCAGTGCCGATATGATGATTGACAATTTAAAATATAAACAGCCTGTATTGCAGTCGATGTTTGATGTAGCATTACAAAGTAGCGAAAAACTGAAAACTATAGCCTAATGTCTGAATTATCAATTGCTTATATCTTTCATCAACATCAACTCTTGGTGGATGAAAACTTTCAACTTCCTCAAGTAGAACGGTTAGCAAGTGATCTTCACTTCAACGCGGGTGATCAAGTGATTGCCCGTGATCTTCTCGAAGATGAACCCATCCCTCAAGGCTTGCAGTTGGTTCCCATCCGTCAGTTATTGACGCTCTGGGATACAAGGCAATTCGAACATGCCAGTCGTGCAATTCAACTTTTAGAATGGCGTAAAAACCATAAATTCTGTAGTCATTGTGGACATCAGACAGAAGCACATCCGACCGAATATGCCATGATTTGTCCTGCTTGCCGTTATCACCAATATCCGCGGGTACAACCCTGTGTAATCACGGTCATCACCCGCGGTGATAACGAAATCTTGCTGGCTAAAAATGCAAAAAACAAAACCAATATGTATGGACTGATTGCCGGTTTTGTCGAAGTTGGAGAAACTTTAGAAGAAGCAGTACGTCGTGAAACTTTTGAGGAAGTCGGATTAAAAGTAAAAAATGTGCAATATCTTGCCAGTCAACCTTGGCCATTTCCGAGTAATTTAATGCTCGCTTTTCGGGCTGAATATGCTTCTGGCGACATTAAGCTTCAAGAAGAAGAAATTAGCGATGCGCAATTTTTTAAACTGGATCAACTGCCCGAAATCCCTTTTAAAGGCAGTATTGCTTACGCCATGATTAAACACATTACCGAAGGTCATCCTGTTGCAGATGATACCCGTGAATGGTTGTAAGCTAGGATTTTAATGCTTCATCCAAAGCCGCTAAAATTTGTTTTTTGGTCTGAAAAAATCGGCTAAACAAACTCGAAACCGACCCCATAATGGAAACATGCCCAGTACCTGGGATAGTAATCATCTGGCTATGGTTACCCCTTTCCTGCAACATGCGATGCATATCTCTTGAATTGTTATGACTGACCACTTGATCATTGGCGGCTAAAAACAGGTAATGCTTCACCGTATTCGATTCAATAAAATAATATGGCATCACATGTTGATAAGGGATGCTCTGATCAAACGCATCGGCACACAATGGATCATCTTTGTAATCAAAATGATAAGGCCCAGATAATCCAATAATTGCTTGAATTTGAGCGCGGCAATGCAAGGTATACGGCTTTGGATGATACAGTGCCGACATGACATTAAATGCACCCGCTGAATGCCCCATCAACACCAGTTTTTCAGTCCGAATATTCAGTTTGGATTGATGCTGGGTCAGATAATTTAATGCTAGGCTCAGGTCATCGATATAACTGGGGAATACATGTTCAGGTGCCAGATGGTAATTGATCACCGCAACGTCATAGCCCTCTTTCGCAAAGGCTTCACCGACAAAGCGATAATCTTTTTTATCTCCATGTAACCATGCCCCGCCATGCACAAATACAATTAAAGGGCGCTGTTCACGAGGTATTTCAGCAGTAAAAATATCGAGGCGTTGCCGTGCTTTTAAGCCATAAGCAACGTTTTCAACGACCGAATAACCCTTTTTAGGGGTTAAACGATTCAGTGCATAACTACCAAAATCGTAAAGGCGAAAATCTTTGGAAAACATTTTCATCAATACGACATTTTGTTGCAGTTTGTTTTTGACCACTTGAGTTACATTATTGAGCATTCGCAGGCTCAGCTTGATCGGGATCAATGGCTATAGGCGTTTGTTCAATCGGTTGTGCATTTACTACAGGACTGCTAAAGCTGGAAGTCACTGCACGTGATTGCTCAACATTATCAATTAGGGTAATAATTTTATTTACATTCCCAACTTGCTCAAGTACCTGATTAAGATCGGTGATTTCAGCACTATTTAAACGTCCCATCACATATAAAATGCCATCTTCGGTGTGAATGCGGACCTTACTATCCGATACCACGCCAGCTTTCATGATCAGCCCACGTGTGTTGGCTGTAACCGTGGTATCTTGCATAATAGTGGCATAACCAATTTGGTTACCCACGGTAATATAATTATGTACAGTTTTGACATCCGTCATGGCGCGTACATTATCTTCAGCCAATTGCTTTAAATGCGCATCTGGCACTTGGCCAGTCAATAAAACATTGCCATGAAAACTTTCAATATTGACACGTGATTGTTTAAATCTTGCATCCAGTTTATACAAATTGATTTTGGCAGTACGTTCTATAGAAGAATCAATAAACACCTGGCCAAGTGAACGAGCACCACTCTCTGTTCCGACTGGAGCGGATCCAGTGCCACCAGAGATGAAACTTGCACAACCAGATAAACTTGCTACACACAGTAACGTCATTGCAATACGGTTAAACACTCAGCAAGACTCCTAATCGTTAATTTCAGTTCTATTTTATTTCAGCATTTATGCTCTGGTTTTGTTCAAAGATTAATGAACTCTTGATCAAAAGTAAAAGCATTTTCAATCCATTGTTGATCATAAGTGAATTTGGAAAAATCTTGCTGTATTGTTTTTGCAAATTGTTGAAAAAAATCAAAACAAATCACATCAAAACGACAATAAAACTGTTGGAATTGTGGATGAGTATTTAAAAAACATAATGCAGATTTCATAATCTTCTTTTGCTTAGCGAGTGAAATCGTTTCGCATGAGTGGGCATATCGAGTTGCAGAGCGTGCTTTCACCTCCACAAATATCAATTCTTGACCCTTTTGTACAATCAGATCAATCTCCCCATAACGACAATGATAATTCGTGACCACAAGGGTAAAACCTTGAGCTTGTAAAACGCTTAAAGCTTGTTGTTCTGCCCATTGGCCTAAATTTAAATTGGTTTGATTATTATTTTTCATTACAAGCTCTTAATGCCTTTTTTTGATATTCTCAAAACAATGTGGAATGCGCCGAATATGATTATCGCTGATTTAAATCAACCCTGTACGGCCCTAAAATTCAATACTTTTTAAATTTTGTTCAGCTAAATATTGTTGAGCAATATGCCAGACACCACCACCCAAGGCCAGCAGTCATTGATACGGCATGGAAAACAGGTTTTTTTTGATAGGCTGGAATCAGATCTGGCCAGATACTCCCATATAAGGCAGGTAATCAAAAAATTTTACCCCTTGCGGAAAGACTTGATTTTGTTCAACCGCATGCGCTAATACATAGAGACTTTGACGAGGTAAATCGCTTAGGCTATTGATCCTTGTATTATTTCCAAGTAACAATGAACCGCTTTGCTTGGTCAGTTTTTTGGGGAGTTCTTCTACTATAGAAATCGGATAGTCAACATGTCCTATTAAGGATATCAAAAACAGTAGGCTTTTCTCCTCTGGACCCTTTTGCCGAAAAACATACAGCTGCTGTATTTTATCTTTCTGCAAGATTTGATGTAGGGCATGAGCATCATCTTTCTTGGATAGACTAAACTCCTAGACATTGTCCGTTTGGACAGTCGCTTCATTTAAAGCCAAAACACGAACTTTGGGTTTGCTTTTAATTAACGCTTCCCGCTCATTACGTGCTAAAGACTCAATCACCATTTGTGTTTTATGATTCACATTTATTTTTAACAGCTGGGCAACTTTTTTTTGCTCCGAGTTTACAAATTTAATTGGGGTTTTCTGGTTTGATGCTTGATAAGCACTCATAAAACCATGTTTGATACTTAATCCGGCTCGCGCCATAGGTCCCGATTCAGGTAAAATGACCAACACTTCAGCTTGTGCCCGGTTAAAAATGCAATACAAGATGCAGCCCATCAAATTATTTTTATTATTCAACATTGGAAAAACCTTATGAGTGCTCAGTTATTTGTTGTAGCGACCCCAATTGGGCACTTAGATGACATCACTTATCGTGCGATTCATGTTTTACAATCGGTAAGTATTATCGCCGCAGAAGATACGCGTACTTCTGCTCAATTATTAAAGCACCATAATATATCAACTCCCCTGACTGCGTGTCATGAGCATAATGAAAGTAACAAAATTGATATATTGATCCAAAGATTGCTGAATGGCGAAAACATGGCGTTAATTAGTGATGCTGGTACGCCGCTGATTAGTGACCCGGGTTTTAAATTGGTTCGTGCCGCGCAAGAAAATAATATTCGTGTGATTCCTGTACCGGGTGCTTGTGCTGCAATTGCCGCACTTAGTTCGGTGGGTTTACCGAGCGACCGTTTCAGCTTTCAAGGCTTTTTGCCTTCGCGTCAATCCCAGCGCCGAATTCAGTTAGAAAAACTGAAAGATGAAACCCAAACTCTAATTTTTTATGAAGCACCGCATCGTATTTTAGAGTCCGTTAAAGATATGGCGGATATTTTTGGTGCAGACCGTCCGGTTGGTTTTGCCCGTGAAATTACCAAAACATTTGAAACCATCAAAAAAATGACTTTGGCCGATTTGATTCAGCTGATTGAATCCGATCATAACCAGCAAAAAGGTGAAATTGTTTTAGTGATTGGTGGTGCGACGGTAGAAAAGGATTTAGATCAAGAAAAACTGGATCAGTTATTGACTCGTTTATTGCAAGATTTATCGGTAAAAGCTGCTTCACAATTGGCAGCAGATTTGACTGGAATCAAAAAGAAAGTTGCGTATCAACGTGCGTTGGAACTCACTCAGCAAGATTAAAAAATGAGCCATTGAAAACTAAAAAAGCATCACAAAAGTGATGCTTTTTATAGCCTAGGGCAAAATCAAGCAGTAGAACGCTTAACCCTTAGCAGATTCATCTGCGGGAACTTCCGTAATACGACCACCTTGGGCAAGAAAAGCAGCAAGCTCATCTTCTAAGGCTTGGCGCTTTTTAAGTTTAGCCGTCACGGTTAAAGTTTCTGCCTCAGCTACATCTCCGTCAGTGGGCGTAGCTTCACTAACAGATGCACCTTTTTCAGCAGCTTTCGCTTCATCTTCATCTACTGCAGATTCTTCTGCTTCATCGTAGTCATTCATATCTGTCATGGCTGGTTCTCCCCAAAAATAATGTCTATCGTTCCAATGTGAATTGGTTTTGAATTAGGAAGAAATTTAGCAATCTCTGATCGTTTCGCATAGAGTTAAATGCAAAAAAATCGTATCTTTTATGATCAGAAAAGTAAACTTATATGAATATTTGTACAAAAAACAGCTCTTCAGTTTCAAACTGCATAACAAGTGTCTTTTAAGACCTGTAATCCGTTGGCTTGAGACATAAACGCATCTTTGAAGGCAGCGTGTTGTTCGACTTGTTTTAAGCCAAAATTTCGCGCCCAAACCACAGGGAAAAGTTGTGTGGTTTCCATCCAGCCAATCGCAGACATGCTGTGCATCATGGCATCATTTTGACCTTTACGGCGGTGTTCATAGCGCTGTAAAGTTTGTTCATGTGCCCATACACCTCGCTTTTTGTCATGCAGTAATACATCACATAAAATGGCAGCATCCAGACAACCAATATTTACCCCTTGTCCTGCAAGAGGATGAATTACATGTGCTGCATCGCCAATCAGGGCTAAGCCCGCTTTCACATATTGCTGCGCGGCACGTGCTTTAAGTGGGAATTGTGCTCGTGGTGTCGCTTCTAATACATTACCCAACATGTGATGACTCTCACGGGTTAAAAGTTCATGAAATGCGGCATCATCTAGAGCTGCGTATTCTTCTGCGTAATCATCAGGTAATGTCCAGACAATCGATTGCCAATAGCCGTCTTGTTCTGGCTTTAAGCTGGCCATCGGCAAGAAGGCCAAAGGGCCGGTTTCAAGGAAAATTTGACGCGCTATATGTTGGTGTAGCTGTGCAGTCCGAATGGCACAAGTTAAACCGGCTTGCTTGTAATCTAAAATATCCAAGTCAATAAAGGCTTGTTCCCGGACAAATGAATTTGCACCATCGGCTCCAATCACCAACTTGGTTTTAAGCTCTGTGCCGTCAGCCAGATGAATGTGCCAGACGCCCACACCTTGTTCTACGCGTATGACTTTGACTTGGGTGCGGTAATCTTGCAGTTGTTGCAGCATTTTTTGCTGAATGGCTAAATTCAAAACACTCGGCTCAACCATGGAACCTAAAGTATGTTCAGCGCCGGGTATATTTTGACTGGGTTGACCAAAATTGATTTCACCATAGCCATTTTTATTCCACACCTGCATGCCGCTATAGGGCATCTGACGGGCAAGCTTTTCCCACACATGCACGGTTTTAAGCAAATGAATCGTGGCTTGGCTAAGGGCCAAAACCCGTGAATTTGCAACAGAAATAACTTTTTGTTCATCTAAAATAGGTGCAGCATCGAGTACAGTCGCTTGAACACCCCCTTGAGCCAGCAACAATGCGGTTAAACCACCCACCAAGCCACCACCAATAATTACCGCATCCAGAACGTCACTCATGCTTTTAGCCCCATTGCATAATTTGCTACCAATGGCTTCACGCCCGGAATCATATCAAAAGCAAGCAATCCGGTATTACGAATCAATTTGAGCACTGGATTTTGATTACTAAAACCACGTACAACACTGTCACAGAACTTGATCACACGTTGTTGATCAGTTAAGCGAGCTGCTTCATAAGCAAGCAGCATGCTTGGCTCGCCAATATCTGCTGATTTGGCTAGCTGATCGGTTAGAGAACGTACCAGTACATAAGCATCTCGCATACACAAGTTAAAGCCCTGCCCTGCAACTGGGTGAATCGTGTGTGCTGCATTGCCCATCAAGACCACACGACCGACTGCCTGCTTTTCGGCAAGCACTTGTGACAAAGGAAAACTAAAACGGCGACCAGTTTTTTGGAATTTACCAGCTCGGTCACCATAGGTTTCTTGCAAGGCATCCAGAAAATGTTGATCGTTTTCTTCACCGAGCCATTCTTGCTCTGTACCTTTTTTCACCGGCCAAACCACTGAACGACGATATTCACCCGGTAAGGGTAACAGTGCTAAAGGCCCCAGCGGGCTAAAACGTTCAAAACCGACATGATGATGGGGTTTCGATGTTTGTACCGTCGTGACAATAGCGACCTGATCATAATCATGCTCATCTGCACCAATGCCCAAGGCTTCACGACAGAACGAATCACGACCATCAGCTGCAATGACCAGTTTGGATTGCACAGATAAGCTTTCTTCACCGCGTACAGCTTCAATCTTGGCGTGATCAGCATCTTGTGTGAGTGAAGTAACTTGTACCCCATCAATTAATTCAATCAATGGCTGCTTTCGAACTTCAGTGAGCAATACACGACCCAACCAGGCATTTTCAATCACTTGGCCAAAGCTTTCGACTTTTTCTTGTTCTGCTTTAAGTCGTGCCTTACCAAAACTGCCCTGTTCAGTAATATGTACCTCAAGAATTGGCGTTGCATGTTCTTGCAAGGCATTCCAAAGCCCAAGTTCTTGATAGATTTGAACACTGCGACGTGACAAGGCACTATTTCGCGCATCAAAACTAGAATGATAGGGGGCAAGATTGGCATCATCATAATTTGGGTATTTAATGGCTTCGAGCAGTTTAACTGCAATATTTGCTTTGGCTAACATCAAAGCGAGGCTAAGCCCCACCATACCACCACCAACAATGATCACCTCTTGTTGCATGTTTTGATCCTTCTATGCCGTATCTATAAGGTCTAGATACTTAAAATCTTGATTGATTTTATATTAGCTCAAAAATTTTTATTTTTATAATGAAATAGATGGTCTCTCGTAAGTGACCTTTAATTATTAGTAACTTTGGACTCCACAGATGTGAGTACATTGTCACCTTTTCTCACCCAGAAATTTTTTACTCTTACTGATTTAAAATTGTAGAACAACCATTGAAGAATATATGAAATACAAAAAATGAATAAAAATCACATTTTTTAAGAGGTGGCTTCAATTGGTTAAAGTACTTTAATAAAGCATGAAATTTCAACAGAAAAACACATAAGTTTCGATATGTTATTATAAAAAAACGGAGCTTAAGCTCCGTTTTTTTATCTAGCGCAACTGGGTCATCAAAATTAAGCCCATCCTAAATTACGGAAGAATCGACTTAAATTAGAATGCTCAAGTTAGTCTATGTATTTGATCATTGGTCGTTAACGCACAATATTCGCAGAGTCAGTATGATGTACTGTTCTGCTTAATTTTGTACCTGTATAAATCAGGTAAAGTGCCGACAAACCGACCAGAACATACACAATTCGAGATAATGTGCTCATTTCACCAAAGATTGCAGACACTAAATTGAAATCAAATGCACCAATTAAGCCCCAATTGATGCCACCAATAATGGTTAAAGCATAAGCAATCCAGTCTATAGTATTTAATCTCATATTTTTTCTCCCGCTCTTGTTTAAGTTTCTTTGAGGATCAAAAAAAGTATGAGAAGGAAAGTAGATTTAATATGTTGCTTTGATGCAAAAAATAGATTTTCTGTGTTGAATTAGTGTCATTTTATAGATTTTAAATTTTAACTTGGTTGGTTTTATTTAAGTTATTCGCGATAAACGTAAGTGAAATTACTCTGCAATGGTTGCAAACATCTCATAATCTTGCTTGAAATATAATAGGTCTGTAATAAAAAGCCGATCATCTGATCGGCTTTTATATTAAAAATGACTTAAGCTACTTTAGCTTTAGCCATTAATGCTTCAATATCTTCTACAGATTTAACCACTGCAGCTGTTAAAACTCGCGGTCCCTTTTCAGTGGCGACAACATCATCTTCAATACGGATGCCAATACCACGCCATTTCGCGTCAACGGTTTCATCATCTGGTGCAATATACAGTCCCGGCTCAACGGTAACCACCATGCCTTCTTCATAGGCACGCCATTCACCGTCAATTTTATATGAACCGACATCATGTACATCCATACCTAGCCAGTGACCCGTCCCATGCATATAGAACTGACGGAAGGTTTCTTTCTGAATAATTTCTTCAATATCGCCTTGCATCAAGCCAAGCTCAACCAGACCCTCAACCATAATGCGAACAGCAACATTATGCGGTTCCTTGTATGAATTACCGATACGTACGGCATCAATCGCTGCAAGTTGTGCTTTTAAGATCAGCTCATACAATACTTTCTGTTCAGGGCTAAACTTACCATTGACTGGAAAAGTACGGGTAATATCTGATGCATACAATTGATATTCACAGGCAGCATCAATCAGGACTAAATCACCATCTTTCAGCTCTTTGTCATTTTCCACATAATGTAGAATACAGCCATTCGCGCCCCCACCGACAATGCTGTTATATGAAGGCACGCAACCGTTTTTACCAAAGATATAATTGATTTCTGCTTCAAGTGCATATTCCATCATGCCCGGACGCACAGTTTGCATGGCACGAGTATGTGCTTCACTACTGATGTTCGATGCATGTTGCATCAATTCAATTTCTTGTTTCGATTTGTGCAAACGCATTTCATCTAAAATACGATCGAGCTGAATTACATGTGCTGGTGCAGAAGTACCTCGACGTGATTCACCATTTGCCTCAGTAATCCACTTTGCCACACGTCCATCAAAATCTGCTTGCTGCCCGATGCGATAAAACAGTTTTTGCTTGCTCAGCAATTTCTCGATGATTTCTTCATCAAGTAAATCAATCGCATAGGCTTCGTCAGCTTCATAATCATCGACTGCACCCTCTACACCGGCACGGTAACCGTTCCATATTTCCATTTCACGGTCACGTTCACGGCAGAACAAGCTATAGGTATAACCTTCATCAATAGACTCAAAGGTCTCAATGACAGCCACTGCTTCAGGTTCTGCAAATCCCGTCAGATAAAAAAAGCTGCTGTCCGCACGAAATTTATAATCTGCATCACGGTTACGCATGGCAACCGGACTGGTGGCAATAATCGCAATACTGTGCGGACCCATTTCTTCTGCCAGGCGGTCGCGACGTTCCTGAAAATCTGCTTGAGTCAGTTTCATCATTGAGTTTACTTTTGTCTGTTATGAATGGAGTTTATAACTTTTTAAATAGCTGGTTTGTGAACCAAAATCGCCCGAATTAGCTCGGACGATGCGGTGTAAACATTTCTACCACACTGCTTACCTCTGTTGCAGCTGCACTTTTCAATTGAGGTTGAAGCTTTTTCAGTAATGGGGTTTCTGCAATTTCTACTTTCTTGCGTCCCAAGGACAGGCTAACAGGAATTAAGCGAACAAATTCATAAAGTTCCTGATAGCTTGCTTCGCCTTCTTCGTCATCGTCAGATTCTTCAAATTCAACTGCTGCAACATCTTGAAGATGTTCAATCCATTCGACTTCATCTTGACGGATATGACCTGAAGCCAAACCAAAACCGAGTACCACCCCTGCACACCAATCTGCCAACGCTTGAACACGATCAGCTAGAACATGTTCATCATCAGGAAGCAGTGGTAAATAGTCCAGTTCATCATCTGATAAAGCATGAGAAATATCTTCCGCTTCCTCTGCGAGCAAATTCAGAACGTGATCATCCAATGCTGGAATTTCAAGGGTTGCTAAAATTTGTTGCCATTCAGCGCTTGTTGGGGCCTGAGTAACACAAACAATACCTGTAAGTAAGCCATGTAACTCACTTGGGCTTGAAATCTCTTCGATTTTTGAAAAATTGTGGTGCCATTCCGACCAACCTGAAATATCGTCTTGCATTCGTTTATCCAATCTCTATACTTCGTATATATTACCTTTGTTTGCAATACTGTGCGACTACGATATGTTAGAAGAATTACAGCGTCTACAGGCGCATATTGGCGTTTTAAAAACGCGACTTACGCATTATGAAAGTGAAAATAGTGCACTCAACGCGGCAAAAGAAAATTCTGCCGAACATCATCATGCCCAAATTGTGCAAAAGAACGGCATCATTACCAAGAAACAAGAAGAAATAGACGATCTTAGCGAGCAATTAAGCGATGCACAGTCTCAATTCAAGCAATTGAATACGGATGCGACCTCTTTAGCTGATCGTTATAGCCGTTTAGAAAAAAGTTGTACCGATCTTAAAAATCGTTTTCAGGAAATTCTGGCTGAACGTAATGAATTACGCGTCATTAAAGAAAAAATGCAAAATGAACAACGTCTTGCTCAACAGGAAATTCAGGGTTTGCAGCAGGAACGAGAAAGATTGTTACAAAAAAATGAACATGCCAAGGCCAAGGTTGAAGCGATTATTCAACGCTTGTCTATTTTAGGCACTGCTCAAGATCAGCACGCGCAAGAAATTCAACAACTTGCTCATCCAACAGAAGCGAATGAGGACATCTAAGCATGAGTGAACAAATTGCTGTTGAATTGCGTGTATTGGGACATAATTTTCGTTTAGCCACCACTGAAACTGAAAAAGTGGATCTGGAACGTGCGGCTGAATTGTTAAATGAAAAATATGATGATTTTCGTCGTAAAGCGCCGCGTTTAGAGCCAACTAAACTGATTATCATGGTGGCTTTAGAGCTAATGCAAGAAGTGCTGGCGATGAATAAATCGTTGCAAGAGTATGCCCACTGCGAACGCTTACTGGCGACCATTTTAGAAGATGTGAATGATTTGACTTAATTTTGGTTAAAATTGGGCAAAGTATCGACAGTTGAAAGGTTAGTTTACAGTTCCTGCACACGGATGATTTGCCAATACGTGATTATTGGTTATACTTATCTCATCTCTGAGATGTTCGCCAGCGAGTCAGATTCCCCTGAGCCGATATCTACACCCCCGGATGCGTTCTGTATATTTAGAGTGTATGCCTGCCTTCGAGTAGGAAACCCAGCAAGTATGCGCCGCGTCCACCTTGAACTTTAGGGTTCAAGGGTAATGACATGCAGCGGCATCTTCGGAGTGTTTTATTTAATTTAAAAATAAAAAATGATAGAAATTAAAATAATTTATAAAATACAGTTCTTATATTATCCAAAAAAATACACCCTTTTTAATACACTGTAGAAAGATAAGTAATATGTTGTAGCGTGTTATTAGAAATTCTAATTTCTACCTAATACTCATTCCTTCCCAATAACAGCTAAGCAAAAATTTTACTGACTCAATTCACCCCTCCCCCATCAATAAAGTCTTTTATCTAGCCACACTGCCCTATTTTTTATAAATATAAAGAAGATATTAAAATTATTTTATTGAAAAAAATATCAAATAGAAAACTTAAATGCAAAGTTATATCCATGCCCCGTATTTAGTTGAACCAGCTCGTCGTTTAGCTAAGTCATTACTTATGCATATCAACAGCGGTATTTAATAGCAAAATAACGCAAAATAAAGTAACTCATCAATGCTACAAATGATGAGTAACAGCGAATTTTTACCTCTATCGTTAGCATTTAAAATAAAAGTTATATAAACAATAGGATATTATCCACAGCATGCTGTAAATACTTATACCGGTCGCATGACTGAATATTTGTGTCAATGCTAATCATGCAGATGAAGAATGGAACCAAATATTAAAGGTATTTTAAGTGCTGAGAAGTCCTAAAAATCTTGATTAAACCTATCCAATCTATTCGGTATATATACCCACTATCTGATAAGCACTGGTTTGCTTGTCTGACCAAATTTATATTTTTAATATTTAACCTAAACACTCAAATGACCTAGGGCTTTGTTAGAGATTAAAATTAAAGACTATAAGTTACGCTTAAGTTTCATTCTCTCTTTTAAAAATCGCAGTAAATATATTTAAAAATATAGGCCCCAATCTCAATTAGAGCCTAGGCGATCTATAAAATTTATTTTTGCTCTCTGAGTGGGTTTTCAGGTTCTTGATTTGGTTTTTTCTGTGGGTCAGCATGCTGGTTAGAATCTTTTTTACCTTTATCCTGATTAGATTCTTTTTGTGGATTTGATTGATTGTTTTGTTGATTAGTCATATGTACTCCATTGATCAATAATTATAAAAAATTACTTTTACCGTCATCCAATGCAGCTTGATGTTTAGGGCACAATGGGAACCAGACTCTTGGCTTGATAACTTATCGGTACTCGACTGCTGGATTGGCTGAAATACTATAGTATAAAAAAACCGCCATTATGATAATGACGGTTTGGTAAAATTTTGCTCAAAATATTGGGTAGCAATGAATTTACATAAACTACTGAGTTATATCATTATGCTTAATTAAGACGCTAGATAAAATATCTTTACTCGCTACTGACATATGAGCAAAATTAATATTATTTCCTGCTTATTAACGGGGAATATATGAGCAGATTTTTTGTATTTCTACCAATCCCGAATCTGGCTTTTTATCATGCATGAGAAACAAGATAATTGCGTTAAACCAGTCAGAGAATTCACCTTAGACATGCTTTTTTCAAGCAATAATATTTAATCTTGCAACAACCCAGTTTAGAAATAATGTTTTATTGTTGAAATCTGGCGCTGCCACAGCGTCCATGGATATCCATGATTTATTAAAATTGAATATAAATCTCAAGGGTTGAGCCGATTCAAAATCGCCCATCTTATGATCATTCAGTTCGAAGAAAAAATCTTTCAACTTATCAAATTGGTTATTCATCTTGTAATTGGGTGTGACTTTTAAAAAATTATAAATTTGTTCTATCGCTATCAGTGAATTTGTATTATGCATTTTAACCTTTACGTATTTTTTCAGCTCGCAGTATCGCACAGATTTAATCAAAAGCCTGAACTTTCAATATAATATGTAAAAGTACCCAAGATTTTTATCTTGGGTACGCGATATAAATAAATGCCTAGCTTTTCAGTCCTATTCAGACTTTTGCAAACGTAGCGCATTAATGACCACTGACAATGAACTAAGGGACATTGCTACCGCTGCAAGCATCGGGGTTAATAACAGACCAGTGAGTGGATAAAAAATACCTGCAGCAACAGGAACACCCAAACCATTATAGACAAAGGAAAAGGCGAGGTTCTGCTTCATGTTTTTGACACCCAGCTTCGCCATATGAATGGCGTCAGCCACACCACGAACATCGCCTTTAACCAAGGTCACTTGTGCGGTTTGTTTGGCAATATCAGTCCCATTCCCCATCGCAATTCCGACATTGGCCTGCGCAAGTGCAGGAGCATCGTTAATGCCATCCCCTGCCATTGCCACCACTTTCCCTTGCGCCTGATATTTTTTCACAATATCCAACTTTTCACTCGGGGTGCAGTTGCCATAAACATGCTGAATACCCAGCTCTGCAGCAACCAATCTGGCATTCTGTTCATGGTCACCTGTTGCCATCACCACCTCTATACCATCGGCAATCAGTTGATCAATCACTTGGTGTGCATTGTGTTTAATTGCATCATGAATCGAAATATAGGCCAAAACTTCTTGCTCATTGCTCAAGAAACTAATTACATTGCCCTTAGATCGTTGCTGATCAAGTCGCGCCTGAATAGTTTCATTTAATTTTAAACCCAGTTGATCAATCAGTTTTTGACTGCCTACATAAAACATTTGATTTTCAATCTGCCCTTTGACTCCAAAGCCTGTGACATCTTCAAAATCATTAACTTTAATCAGTTGATTATTTGGAACAAGCTTGGCTAAAGTCTGTGCGATTGGATGAGTTGAGTACTGTTCAATTGAGGCAATCCATTGTTCCACTTGCGCCTGCTGCACTTTATTTGAAAGCAATTTAATTTCTTTCAGACTCGGCTTACCTTGTGTCAAGGTTCCGGTTTTATCAATAATTAAAGTGGTCACTTTGCTTAAGGCTTCAATGGCCTCTGCATCTTTAAACAGCACGCCTTTTTGTGCTGCGCGACCTGTGGTTGCCATAACCGACATCGGGGTTGCCAAACCTAAGGCACATGGACAGGCGATAATGAGTACAGCCACCGCACACATGAGCGCCAAATCAAATTGCGCTTTGCCAAAGACCATCCAGGCAATAAAGGTCAACACACTAATTGCTAAAACAATCACCACAAAATATTTGGCAAATACATCGGCAAGACGTTGCAACGGTGCTTTGGAGCGCTGCGCTTCCGCTACAGTCTGAATCATTTTCGCCAATGTGGTATTGGCTCCTACCGCAGTAGTTTGAATACGTATACTGCCCTGCTGATTCACCGTACCGCCAATCACCCGGTCATCAGTTTCTTTTTTCACCGGAACAGGCTCACCCGTCATCATCGCTTCATCGACATAGGTTTTACCTTCCACCACTACACCATCGAGTGGAATCTGATCTCCTGAAGAAATCTGCAAGATATTGCCCTGCTTGACCATAGCAATATCCACTTCCACCACCTGATCATACTGCACCAGTTTTGCGGTATGCGGTTGCAGTTTCAGCAATGATTTTAATGCATCAGCTGTCTTGGCACGCGCTTTCAGCTCCATGATCTGCCCAAGCAGACCTAAAGATACAATCATACAAGCCGCTTCATAATACACAGCGACCCCATGACCGGTTTTGGCTTGCATAGGAATCAGGGATGGAAAAACGGTGGCAACCACACTATAAATAAAGGCTGCAAGTATCCCAACCCCAATCAGGCTCCACATATTCAAATTGCGCGTTTTATAAGAGATCCAGCAACGCTCAATGAAAGGCTTACCCGCCCAGAGTACGACAGGAATGGACAACAGGAGTTCAATCCACGGCTGGATATGTTGCGGAATAAAAGCATGAATATGCGAACCCATCGCCAATACAAATACGATGAAAGTAAGCGGCAAAGTCATCCAGAAACGGTGACTAAAATCGACCAGTTCAGGATTCGGTGCATCATTTAAACTCGGTTGCATCGGCTCTAAAGCCATCCCACAGATCGGACAGGTTCCCGGTCCTTTTTGTACAATTTCAGGATCCATGGGACAGGTATAATCCATATTTGCCGCACCTTCGGGTACAGGTCGCTGATCTGCTGGAATCAAGTAAAATTCAGGATCAGCCTTGAACGTGTCGAGGCAAGATGGATTGCAGAAATAATAAGTTTTAGCCTGATAATCGGTTTTTAAATCAGTTGCAATATCTACCGACATACCACACACCGGGTCAATCTCGGAACTCTGTAAAGATAAAGGATGAGTTCCGTTACAACAGCCAGATTTCTTTTCTTCAACTACTGCTTTTTCTTGTGAACCGCAGCAGGAGGAAACTTTTTGCTTAGTTTGCAGGTATTGTTCTGGCTGCTGATTAAATTTATTCAGACAGCGCTCAGAACAAAAATAATAATCTTGGTTTTCAAATTGCGTATGAAATTTAGAATCGGTTTTAACCTGCATACCACATACTGGATCGGTTACTGTCGCTATACCTGAAAGCATATTTTTTTGATCTGTTTCACCGCAGCAAGATTTTTTTTCTTCTACTTTAGATTTTGACATACAACCGCAACCCGAAGTTTTCGCAGATTCTTTTGCCAAATATTGTTCCGGATGTTGTTGAAATTTATCCAAACAGCCCTTACAGCAAAAATAGTAAGTCTGGCCTAAATATTCAGTATGCGGTTTGGATAAATCCTTCACGGTCATGCCACAGACAGGATCAATATATTGTTGTGTATCCGCTTTTTGACTGCCACAACCTAAGCTCGATGATACAGCCGCTTTTTCTTTGCTGGCACAGCCACAGCCAGAAACAGATTGGGTTTCTTGAAGGTAAGCTTCAGGATTTTCAATAAATTTTTGCTTGCAGCCCTCACAGCAGAATAAATATTTTTTTCCCTGATATGTAAAAGAATGCGCTGAACCGGCAGATACAGTCATCCCACATACAGGATCATTTTTAACCCGTTCAAGAGCTGAATTCTGTTTTTCACAGCAAGGAGATTTTTGTTGCTCATTCATCAGACTCACCTGTTTTATTCTTCAATTGTGCTAGCATAAAGTCTGTACCTAGGTACAGAGTCAAGCCATATTGAGGATGTTTTATGCTCACCATAGGAAAACTGGCCAAACAGTGTCATGTCAATGTTGAAACCATTCGCTATTATCAACGGATCGGCTTAATGCGGGTGCCAGAAACCACGCAGAGTTACCGTTATTACAACGATAAAGACCGGGAAACGTTAAGCTTTATTCAAAAAGGTAAAGACGCAGGTTTGCAGCTCAGTGAAATACAGGAATTATTGCAACTTCAACTGAATGATCGCGAGCAAGTAAGATATGTCATTCAGCAACGTTTAGAAAAAATCGATCAAAGAATTCAGGAATTGCAGGCGCTAAAATCACGTTTAAGCGGTTGGGTCGATGAATGTAAAAGCACAAATGAAAGCTGTTGTCCGATTTTGAAACAACTTAAAAACAGTTAAACTGCAAGACAATGAAGATTTTGATGTTTTTTAGGGGGACAAATAAGCGATGTCAGTAGATCTAAAAATTTTACGCAAACAACTTAGACATCAACGTAGAACCGTGTCCCCTTTTGCACAAAAGCAAGCCCAACAACAGGTGCTGAACCAACTACTACACCTTAAACAATTTCAACACTCAAAAAAAATTGGCGTTTACCTGCATGCCTTTGGTGAAATTCAAACCAAACAAATTATTGAATACTGTTTTAAACAGCATAAAAAAGTTTATCTGCCGATGATTTGTAATATGAATCAGCAATTGCACTGGGTCAAAATTACCCAACAACAATATCGAAACAATCAATTTTCACATCATCCCTTTGGCATGAAAGAACCAATGGCCAGTCGCGGCTTACACGTGTCTAAACTTGACCTGTTAATCATGCCTTTATTGGCCTGCGATATTTACGGTACGCGCATTGGCATGGGTGGCGGATTTTACGACAAAACCTTAGCCAGTGCGGGGCAGCGCCCTTTCCGTTTGGGAATTGCACATGACTTTCAGTTGATTAAAACACGCTTGCATCGCGAAACTTGGGATCAACCCCTCGATGCCTTAATTACACCTTCAAAATATTTACATTTCAAACGTTAAACGGATATTTTTGACACTTAGGAACACTTTAAAATCACACATTTACTCATTTTTTATACATTTTCATTGACCCTGCCCTTGTAATTTTTGAAATACACTTCACTATAAAAATATGGCAACACCGTTGTTACTCATTAGGAGTGCTCATGTCTGAAATTATTATGAATCAAGAAACCTTAGCTTCTGAGGTTCCCCATGTATTACCACTTTTAGCGCTACGAGATGTGGTGGTTTATCCACACATGCAAATTGCGTTATTTGTCGGTCGTGAAAAATCGATCAAAGCAGTTGACGTGGCTCGTAACAGTGACAACCTAGTATTTGTAGTTGCACAACAAGATTCTCTTACAGAAGAAATTGATCACGACAACTTATATCAATACGGTACTGTCGCGAAGATTGTGCAAGTTGTGAATCATGAAAATGATGAAAACTGTATCAAAGTACTCATTGAGGGTATACAGCGTTCTAAACTGGTAAAAATCATCGACAATGATGAATATTTATCGGCCGAACATGCAGTTAGCCCAATGACCGTTAATATTGAAGCGGATTCTCAAGAAACCCGTGTGCAAGAACTGCGCGCTTTATTTGCCCAATATGCAGAAGCAAAATTACGTAATGCACGTGAATTGATTACTGCTGCAAATAAAATCGATGATTTGTTGCAACTGTTGTTCTTCGTGGCCACTCGTGTGCCGTTGAACATCGATGTAAAACAAAAGTTCTTGGAACATGATGACTTTGAAGCACATTTGACTGAACTCATGACTTATTTGTTACAACAATCTGAAGAACAACAGATTGAACAAACTTTGCATGATTCGGTAAAACGCCAAATGGAGAAAAACCAGCGCGAATATTTCCTGAATGAAAAAATGAAGGTGATTCAGCGCGAACTTTCTGACATGAATGGCGGTGCGGAAGATGATGTTGCAGAAATTGAACGTCGTCTTGAAGAAGCTGATTTACCCGAACACGTGCGTAAAAAAGCGGAATCTGAATTCCGTAAGCTTAAAGCGATGCAACCTGCTTCAAGTGAAGCTGCTGTGGTGCGCAATTATATTGAGGCGATTTTAGATACGCCTTGGAATAAAGCCAGCAAAGTCAGCATTAACCTGAACAAGGCACAAGAGATCTTGGATGCCGACCACTACGGTCTAGATGAAGTTAAACAACGTATTGTTGAATACTTGGCTGTTCAATCACGCGTGAAAAAACTCAAAGGTCCTATTCTTTGTCTGGTTGGTCCTCCAGGGGTAGGTAAAACTTCACTGGGTGAATCGATTGCCAAAGCCACAGGCCGTGAATTTGTACGTATGGCTTTAGGTGGCGTGCGTGATGAAGCGGAAATCCGTGGTCACCGTCGTACTTATATCGGTGCGATGCCGGGTAAAGTGGTGCAGTCTTTGACCAAAGTAGGCGTGAAGAATCCACTGTTCTTGCTCGACGAAATTGACAAGATGGCACAAGATTATCGTGGCGATCCTGCTTCTGCCCTGCTTGAAGTACTAGATCCATCACAAAACAACAAGTTCAACGATCACTACTTAGATCTTGATCTTGACCTGTCCGAAGTGATGTTCATCTGTACTGCAAACAGCATGAATATTCCTGAAGCTTTGCTTGACCGTATGGAAGTGATTCGTCTACCGGGTTATACCGAAGAGGAAAAAGTCAATATTGCTGAGCGTTATCTGGTTCCGAAAGCCATTAAGGACAACGGTTTACGTGGTAAAGAACTGACTATTCATGAAGAAGCGATTCGTGACATCGTGCGTCGCTATACTCGCGAAGCGGGTGTACGTAGCCTTGAACGTGAAGTGTCAAAAATTGCGCGTAAAGTCGTGAAAGAAGCAGTTAGCAAAAAAGCTAAAAACTTGCATATTGATGTGACGGCTGAAAACTTGTCTGATTACCTGGGCGTTCATAAGTTCGACTTCGGTATGGCAGAAGAAGAACCGCAAGTGGGTCGTGTAAATGGCTTAGCGTGGACATCAGTGGGTGGTGAATTGCTTTCCATTGAAGTTGCTGCGGTAAAAGGTAAAGGTAAGTTCATTACCACCGGTTCACTCGGTGATGTCATGAAAGAATCCATTACTGCGGCAATGACTGTGGTTCGTACCCGTGCAGATGAACTTGGTATTGAAGCTTCAAGATTTGAAGAAACTGATATTCATGTGCATTTACCGGAAGGTGCAACCCCGAAAGATGGTCCATCTGCAGGTTTGGCATTAACCACTGCCTTGATTTCCGCCCTCACTGGTATTCCTGTTCGCGCGGATATCGCCATGACAGGTGAAACCAATCTGAGTGGCCGTGCAATGCGTATTGGTGGCTTAAAAGAGAAACTTTTAGCAGCCCATCGCGGTGGCATTAAACTGGTGTTTATCCCTCAAGAAAACGTCCGTGACTTGGTGGAAATTCCAGACAATGTGAAAGCGGGTCTTGAAATTAAAGCAGTGAAAAGTATCGATGATATTTTGCCGCTTGCTTTAACTGACATGCCGAAACCTTTGCCTAAAAATCCAATTGTAAAACCGGTTGAAGAAAGCAAAGCTGCACGTCATTAATTGCATTTGGATACAAAAAAGAGAGCTTCGGCTCTCTTTTTTTATGATGAAAAGTTTTACTATATTAGTGAAGCATAAACTTGAAAAGTATACATCTGACCCTCATTTATTATTATAGAAACCCAAATACGCTGTAAGTTTCTGATTAATAAGTTATGTGAATGGTCATCTACATCTCCAGGTGGATGACCTTTTGATCGCAGTTCCAGTATTCATTCAGGGACTGCGTTTTTTATGCGTTCTTATCAGTCAGATTGAACCATTAAATGATAAACCAGCCCCTCTACGACATTGGCCATTTTCCCAATATTGAGTGTTTTTAAGGTATCGCCCTTGGTATGGTAATGCTTATTTCGAAAAGAAGCGGTATCGGTAATCATCATCGCGGGAATCCCGAACTTCCAATAATTCACATGATCAGAAAATTCCATTCCAGATACAAAAGAGGGTGTTACCAATCTTTGACACTCTAAACGGTTAAGAATTTGCATGGCTTGACAATACTTTGCTCCTAACTCATAAGACTGTAAATTACTCACAGCTGCAATAAAATTACCGTGACTTGGATAAACCCACTTCAAACCGGTCGGATATTGCTGCACCAAATTTTCATCATAGTAGCCAATCATCTCTAAAATATAGACCCCGCGAATCTGCTGCTTTTGTGCTTGTACCGATTTGGCATGCACATAACTTCCCATCTGCTCGGTTTTGAAAAATGGCGGTTCTTGCAAGGTATAAAATACAAAATCCACATTATTTGCCAGTTGGGATTTCTGTTGTGCCAGAATGCGTGCCGTCTCAATCACTCCTGCAACACCCGAAGCATTGTCATCGGCGCCCTGTTGCTCCCCAAACACATCATAATGCGCTCCAACAATCACTTTGTCAGAATGACCTGCCGTTAAAGTGCATACGACATTTCGATAGCCCAATTCATTCACCGAATAATTCTGATACTGGCACGGAATACCAAACAGACGCATCTGTTCTTTAATCCATGCAGAAACACGTTGTAATTCTGCTGTATTTTTATGATTACGATGGCCCTGCTGACCGACGATTTGTTCCAGATAAACCTTTAAATTATCGGTACTGGCAGGTGTAAGGCTGGGCAATGCCCAAATCGAGGTATTTAAAAAAAGAGTGCAAAGGAAGGTACTTAACAATAATCCTAAATGGTGATTCCTCTTTAATATCATTTATTGTTATTCCTCTCTTATTATTCATATTTAATCCATTGCTGAGGATTAAAGCAGCATCTCGCTCGAATTTTCAATTGCAATTTGTTGCGCAAAATAAGCAAAACCAGTTTTAGCGTTTATAATAACGATGACTTTCAAATCATCGAATCTTATGAAAATCCGTATTATTACCATCGGTCAAAAAATGCCAGCTTGGGTGCTCACTGGTTTTGAAGATTATTTCAAACGTATTCAGCCTTTTGTTCAGACTCAAATTATTGAATTACCCATGGCAAAACGCGGTAAAAATGATTCGGAAGCGGATATTTTAAAATATCGCCAGATTGAAGGTGACAGCATTCTGAATGCACTTAAGCATAATGAAACCCTGATTGCACTTGAAGTCGGCGGCAAAGAATTCAGTACGGAGAAACTGGCGGAAACCATGAAAGCTTGGATGCTTGAAGGCAATGATGTGGTTTTGGCCATTGGCGGGCCAGATGGTCACTCTGAGGCCGTGCGTAAAGCCGCAGCTTGGCACTGGTCATTGTCCAAGCTGACCTTGCCCCACCCGATGGTTCGAGTGATGCTGATCGAGCAGCTATACCGCGCAATGACTATCAACCATAATCATCCTTACCATCGTGCAGGGTAAATCAGCAGATTGAATGATTCATGTTGGTTTTTTACAAAGCTGAAATAAGCTCATTATTAGCACTTTGTCTGGATGAGACGAAGATTTAGCTCGTTTTCTCATCGTTGCATATCTGCAACAATATGTTGAGATAAACTCTATTTATTCTATATGTTCTTTTTGGCATCATCATCTCAATCGATATTATTTGAATTAGGCGCATTGTCATGAATTTACAAACTTTACCCGGTTTATTTATTTCACATGGATCACCCATGCTGGCGCTTAATCCAGAGCAAGTCGGTCCAGCACTAGAGCGTTTGAAGCTAAACCTGCCTAAACCAGAAGCGATTATTGTGATGTCGGCACACTGGGAAAGTAATGCACTGGAAGTGAGCAGCAGTATACGTCCTGAAACCTGGCACGACTTTCGTGGCTTTCCCGCAGAACTTTACGAAATGCGCTACCCTGCGCCGGGGCAACCAGAACTGGCTGAAGAAATTCTGCACCTTTTAGCAGATGCAGGCTTGGCTGCACATGCCAACAGCACTCGCCCTCGTGATCATGGGGTCTGGATGCCATTGCTGCATATGTATCCCGACGCGGATATTCCTGTAGTTGAAATTTCATTACCCATGAACTTGTCTGCTCAAGATATTTATAAAATTGGTCAAACCCTGGCTCCGCTGCGTGAAAAACAGGTGTTAATTATTGGTTCGGGCAGCATTACCCATAATCTGGCTGAGCTTGCCTGGCGTGGAGAACCTGCTGAAGTACCCGAATGGGCATCAACCTTTCGCAATTATGTTGTCAGCAAACTAAACCATAGCGATTATGAAAGCGTACTGGACTGGAAAAATATTCCTTATGTAGAACGCAATCATCCAAGCTTGGAACATTTCGCACCACTATTCTTTGCAATGGGAACCGGTCAGCGATTTAGTATTGTACATAGCAGCTTTAGTATGGGTTCACTCGGTATGGATATTTATCGTTTTGACTGATGTCTACCCACTTATAATTTTTTATTAACAATCAACAAAAAAATAGTTATGGATACATATTGATACTTAACTCATCAGAATGTATCCATATTTTTTAAATAGTCCTACGTTATTCTATTAAAAATTCTTCTAAACCCAGTACTTTTAACATGAAATTTAAATTTTTAGCGATTGCCCTTTTTCCTCTTACCCTTGCAGCTTGCCAATCAGGTGATCTTCAAAAAGCTGGAGATGTTGCCGTGTCGGTGTTACAACAACAAAATGCAGACAAAACCTTGGCTTCTTATCAATGGAGCACCCGTACCGGCAGTGCACCTAAACCTCTGGTGCTTCATTTTGATGATAAAGGGCGTCTTGCCATTGCAACCAGCTGTAATGGTATGGGAGCGAGCTGGAAAGTAGAAAATAATCAAATAGTGACCGATAATTTAATGGGTACCCAAATGGCATGTGAAACTCAAGCCATGGAACAAGAAAAAGTAGCTAAAGATTTATTTAATAATCGCAAAGCACCTTTTGTATTAGATTTAAAAGATCCGCAAAATCCAACGTTAACGATCCTTTCCGCCACAGGTCAAAAATACATTTTTAATGGAAAAATGACACCTGAAACTAAATATCAGAGCCAAGCTGAAACTATTTTTCTGGAAATTTCACCTAAAACTAAACCCTGCACGGGTGTAGCAGCACAAACCTGTTTACAAGTTCGTGAAATCAAATACAACGACAGTGGCGTAAAAACCCAGGTCGATAAAGACTGGACTTTATTCTACGATCAGATTGAAGGTTTTGAGCATAATCCTGCCGAACGCCAAGTAATTCGGGTAAAGCGTTATGAAATTAAAAACCCGGCAGCCGATCAGTCTAAATATGCTTATGTGCATGACATGACTATAGAGCGTACCAGTGTAAAATAATTCTGCTTATTTCAGATACAAAAAAACCGAGGTCATCACCTCGGTTTTTTATACTCAAGAAAATATATTCTTAGAATACGCCTTGAGCCAACATCGCATCGGCAACTTTTACGAAGCCCGCAATGTTTGCACCATCAACATAGTTTACAGAACCATCTTCTTTAGTACCGTATTTAACACAGTTGCGATGAATTTCTTTCATGATTGCATGTAGACGTTCGTCAACTTCTTCAAAAGTCCAGCCTAAACGAATCGCGTTTTGCGACATTTCAAGACCAGAAGTTGCTACACCACCAGCATTCGATGCTTTGCCTGGCGCATAAAGAATGTTCGCTTCAACGAATTTCTCAACAGCCTCTAAAGTAGATGGCATGTTTGCGCCTTCAGCAACAGAGATCACGCCATTTGCAATCAATTGAGCCGCATCATCCGCATCCAACTCGTTTTGAGTTGCACATGGAAGCGCGATATCACATTTGATGGACCAAGGACGCTTGCCTTCAAGGTATTCAAAACCGTGTTTAGACGCGAATTCTGAAATACGACCACGTTTAATGTTTTTAAGTTCCATCACTTCAGCAAGAAGTTCTTCAGTAAAACCGTCTTTAACGTAAACAGTACCCGCAGAGTCAGAAAGTGAAACCACTTTCGCACCCAAATACATTGCCTTTTCAGCAGCGTATTGCGCAACGTTACCAGAACCAGAAATCGCTACCACTTTATCTTTGAAGCTATCGCCACGAGTTTTCAGCATTTCCTCAGCAAAATAAACTGTACCGTAACCTGTTGCTTCTGGACGAGCCAATGAACCACCGAAAGTCAGACCTTTACCTGTGAATACGCAAGCAGTGTCATTACTCAATTTCTTCATCATGCCGGCCATGTAGCCAACTTCACGGCCACCCACACCAATATCACCAGCAGGGATATCTGTATTTGAACCTAAGTGACGATAAAGCTCGATCATGAGTGCTTGGCAGAAACGCATGATTTCGCCTTCAGACTTACCTTTAGGGTCGAAGTCTGAACCACCTTTACCACCGCCCATAGGGAGAGTAGTGAGCGCATTTTTAAACGTCTGTTCAAAACCTAAGAATTTAAGGATTGAAAGGTTCACAGATGGATGGAAACGCATTCCACCTTTGAATGGACCGATTGCTGAATTGTACTGTACACGGAATGCACGGTTAACATGAGTTTGGCCTTTGTCATCAACCCAAGAAACACGGAATTGAATCGCACGTTCTGGCTCAACTAAGCGTTCAAGTAGACCATGATCAGCATACTCTGGGTTCTTTTCAATGAACGGCCAAAGGCTAGTCATTACTTCTTCTACGGCTTGTAGAAATTCAGGTTGATGTGCATCACGTGATTTAACGTAATCTAGGAAGTCGTTAAGGCTGTTATATTTCAACACTTAATCCTCAGCAGAAAGATGGATCAAAATTGGTCAAATTTCAAAAAATGATAATTTTTGGCGCAAAATATTAAATAGCTTTTGTAACAATAGCACAATACTTTTTTAAAAAAAAATTAAATAATATTTAATAACATATATTTATTTCAATTATAACCAATTTTTATCTGACTACCAAAGCAATGCTGCCTTACTGTTTTTGTTAGCTTTTCGCCCAAAAATAATGCGCTTATAGCGCCATTTTCGCGCATAAGATTAAAGTGGGAAATCATGCTAAAATCATCCAATTCGTTTTAATCTTCTTTCGGTATGCTGCTATTTCTTCAGCAGTCGTGGTTTACACATGAATTCGCAAATTGCTCTCATCCAAAATATTGATGCCCTTCTCCCCCAAACCCAGTGTGGCTTATGTGGTCATCGGGATGGATGTTTACCTTATGCAAAAGCCATAAGCGAAGGTGAAGAAGCCAATAAATGCGTTCCGGGTGGTCAACCTGTGGCCGATGCCTTAGCCAATTTATTGGGTCGTGCCCAACTGAAAGCCGAAGAAAGTGTTTGGCCGACTCAAAGTGATGGTCGTCCACAACGTATGAAAGCCATTATCCGTGAAGATGAATGTATTGGTTGTACCAAATGTATTAGTGCCTGCCCTGTAGATGCCATTATCGGTTCGGGTAAACTCATGCACAGCATTTTGACTGACCTGTGTACCGGTTGTGAATTGTGTATCCCGCCCTGCCCGGTCGACTGTATTGATTTGATTGCAGATCATCATGAAGTGCCCAATGAGAATATGCGGGTTGCGGAACAAAATGACTTACGAAATCGTTACTATTCACATATTCAACGTGAGGAAAAACAACGTTTAAACCGTAAAGGTCCCGTAGTGCGTGCCAATATTGATACCGCATTATTTGCTCAGTTTTCAGCACAAAATGATAGCGTTCCTGACATTCTGATCACTCTAAACCAATCCAAACCAACCGTCCAGGCGGATGCTAAATCAACCATTGAACTTGCAAAGATTCGCACACAAATCAAGAAATTAGAAAAACAGCTTAGTGTTCGTGATGATGCAAAAAAACGTCTACAACTCGATCAACTCAACCACCAACTCAATGCTTTGCAAGGAGCATAAAGAATGCCTGTAAAGAATATGACTAAAAAACAAATTCAGGTATTTTTTGAGCGATTACGCGAGCAAAGGCCCCATCCGAAAACCGAACTAAATTACAGCAGTTCTTTTGAACTGTTAGTGGCGGTAACGCTTTCTGCGCAGGCAACCGATGTCAGTGTCAATAAAGCCACCGACAAATTATTTCCTGTTGCCAATACACCGGAAGCCATTTATGCACTTGGGGTTGATGGCTTGAAGGAATATATTAAAACGATTGGCCTATATAATGCTAAAGCCGAAAATGTCATTAAAGCCTGTAAAATACTGATAGAAAAGCATAATAGTATCGTTCCAGATAACCGGGCAGATCTAGAGGCATTGCCTGGCGTTGGACGTAAAACTGCAAATGTAGTGCTGAATACCGCCTTTGGTCAGCCAACCATGGCAGTCGATACCCATATTTTTCGCGTCGGTAACCGAACTGGACTGGCGACTGGCAAAAATGTGTTAGAAGTTGAACAGCGACTGGTTAAAGTCATTCCTAAAGAATTTATCATTGACTCGCACCACTGGCTAATTTTACACGGTCGTTATTGTTGTATTGCCCGTAAGCCAAAATGTTATGAATGCGTGGTGTCTGATGTCTGCCAGTGGCCGGATCGGTTTGAATTTGGTGCAGCGAAAAGCATTCCCGTAAAAATGATTGAAGATAAAATCTAACTTCAGTTTTTATCTTTATTTTTTTGCTGTACTTTAGGATGTAGCTGACGCTCGGGCTGACTATTTTTCTTTTCTGCCGCTTCCTGCT
The DNA here is from genome assembly GCF_001647545.1 of Acinetobacter sp. SFB. GTDB lineage: Bacteria > Pseudomonadota > Gammaproteobacteria > Pseudomonadales > Moraxellaceae > Acinetobacter. Next base: position 218,930 of record NZ_LSZH01000001.1, on the reverse strand, counting down.
TTTCCACTCGGCGCAAGAATTTAAAACTTTGTACCATTAAAGCCAATACCACAATACCAAAAAAAATTACCAATACTACTAAGCCAATTTTTAGCAAGGCATCACCTTCAAAATAGTGCACAAATTAAAAGAGCCCTAATATGACTTAGGACTCTTTTAATGTCAAAACATTCGCCGTACTAAGGCATGCGAATTATTTTGATTGATCTAAAATCGCGAACAAATCGGTTTGAACTTCTTCAATCGGACGAAGACCATTCAATTTGTCATAAGTCGGTGCATTTTCGCCAGAAGCTGCACGACCTTGATAGAAACCGACCAACTGTTCAGTTTCAGTATGATATGAAGCCAAACGTTTACGAATGGTTGCTTCTAGGTCATCTGGACGCTGAACCAAATCTTCACCCGTTTCATCATCTTTACCTTCCACTTTAGGCGGATTGTAAATAAGATGATAAATACGACCAGAAGCTGCATGCTGACGACGGCCTGAAAGGCGTTGCACGATTTCTTCATCAGGCACATCAATTTCGATCACGTGGTCGATATTAATCCCTTCACCTTCCAAAGCTTCTGCTTGAGGAATCGTACGTGGGAAACCATCAAAAATGCAGCCGTTTACACAATCAGGTTGAGCAATACGTTCTTTAACCAGACCGATGATGAGTTCGTCAGATACGAGACCACCGCTCTCCATCACGCTTTTAGCTTTAAGACCTAATTCAGTACCTTCACGAATTGCAGCACGGAGCATATCACCGGTTGAAATTTGTGGGACATTGTAGCGCTTACAGATCAACTGAGCCTGTGTACCTTTACCTGCTCCAGGTGGTCCGAGTAATATAATGCGCATAAAAAAACATCCTCATTTAACAATGTATATGACACTTCGTTCAGGTCGAATCTAATTGACTCAACCCTCAGTCCAGCATCTAATTATAAGAAAGCCACAAACAAATGGATTGTACCCGCTATAAATCCAGTTACGCCACCCAGCAGAATCAAAATCCATTCATCTTCCTGAAAAGCAGGACGGAGTAAATTCTGAAACTCTCTTGGGGTCAGCTCTAGAATACGGTCTCTAAACATTTGATAGATTTTCTGTGCACGGCTCGCATTAAAAGCAGGGTCGCATACAGGCACCATCGTAATTTCAATTGAGCGATCGATCAAGTCTGTCTTGAGTTTTGCGTACTCTTTTGGACCTAATGAGAGCTGTAAAGATGTTCTAACCAGCGGTGTTTCCATAATTTCATTAATATGGCGCTTAACGATACGGCGAGTTTTATTTTTCTTCCCGCCATACATCATCTCAGTCATGATCGATTTTAACGTAATTAGGTCTTCTGTCACTACTCGCGCAAATACATCTGACACTTCTTCCTGGCGCTTCATAAATGCGCCCTGAATATTGTAGGTGCCAATACGTGGAATGACAGGTTTCACCCAAGGAAACTTACGATTTTTGGTTAATTCAAAAAATTGTGGATAACGGACATAATGCGGTTCAAGCGGATTAAATACCATCCAGATCGCAATCCAGTTGGTCAGAAAACCCCATACCGCAGCCCAAAATGGCACAGTCCAGTGCCAAGGCACAACAAACCAGACAATCATCTGGAATATACCAAAGAACATGCCGATTAACGCACTAATATGCCAAATAAAGTTGATTTCTTTCTGTCCAACCTTAAGAAACATATTCACCATTAAACGGCGATCCCCTTCCATTTGGCGAACCACCATTTCACGCATATCCACAAGTGACTCGACGTTCATGGTCAGTTCGGTCACAAGTTCTCTTAAGATACCGGGTAACTGTTTATGTGCCTGAGCATAAATACGGCGCTTAATCGAATAAGGCAGGTTTTCCCAAAATACCGCATTACGTTCGAGCATCATCTCATCAATAATGTGTTCAAGTTCAAAGCCAACCTGTTCACCAATGATACGTGCCATGTCTTCAGGATCCATTGCATCCAGAAACTCGCGCAATGAACCCAGTTTTGACAGGGTATTATCGGTAATAATCCCTGAAATACGACCGGCTTTACGTGGCACAATTCCCTGCCAGCCAATGGGTAATGAACCTAAATGGAAGCCCCAAAATGTAATGGGATAAAAGACCATTTTAAGCGCCATCCACACATGTGCCCAAGTGACAAAAGCAGTTACAGGAATAATGCTAAGTACTGCCCAGAAATCTGGGCGTTTCAAGAAGGTTTGCCACAATTCGTTGACGTACTCAAGCATGCATAATATCCATTTTAATTTTTAATCACAAAATACTAAATCATATAAAACTGAACATTCTCACTATAAACCGATACTTAAAGTATAGGAGAATTGTATTCTCGGCTCTGTTTCAGCCACCATATTGCCATTTCTATCTTCTAACTCTTCACCCGCACCAATACCGATACTGAAACTGCTAATGCGTTCCTTGCTTAACAAAACATAGGCCAGATCTACACCCGCCCCAAGTTGTGCTTTAAGTTCATTGTCTACACTTTTACTATCAATATGTCCTGCATATACCCCGAGATAATACCCATTTTTATCTTTACCCGTCAGATGGTATGGATATCGAAATCCAACCTGCCCCCCAGGAGTGTAATCATCATCTATAAATACGCCGGCCTTGGCATAGGCGATTCCATACGGATTAACCCATTCGGCATTTACATGAATCATTTCCTGGGTGAATCCTGCCCCAACATTCCAGGCTTTTGCACTTTCAGGGGTTAATTTCGCTTCTGGTAAATACGGATTGTCTTGTGCATGAGCTACATTTGCGAGCGCAAAAAATGCCAACAAAGAATATGCTTTTGTGATTATTTTCATCGTTGTCCCTAATTTTATTTTTAATACAGTCCTTTTTTCAATTTTGACTTTAGCAGAATTATCAGAACTCTTATATACTGCACCTTACAATTTTAATGTCTGTAAAGTCAAAGTTTAAGCTAAACACAGCTAACTGTTCGCCTGAACAAATATCAAAAAATGATAACATGCGTTAGAATACTCCACCGGTTTTTCCCCCTCTCCTGTATGTAAGTCGATCGCGTATGAAGCAGCACTTTCCTTTAAAAAATGTTCAACAAGAAAAGCGCATTTATCGCAATCGAGTGTTTATCGCGGTCGGCATTGTTGCATTCTTTCTTCTAATACTGGTGGCTCGTTATGCCTATTTGCAAATTGCAAATTATGACGAGTTTTCAACCGCCTCTGATCAGAACCGCATTCGCCTGCAACCTTTAGCGCCTGCACGCGGTTATATTTACGACCGTAACGGTATTTTACTTGCCGACAATTATCCGGTGTTTTCAGCCACCATGTCACGTGCTGATGTTAAAGATATTGAGGATACTGTTGAGCGTTTAACCCCAATTTTAGCCTTAACCCAAGAAGATATAGACCGTTTTAGCAGTCGAATTAAAACCTCTAAAAAAACCGAACGCGTTTCGCTTAAATTGAATTTAACAGAAACAGATATTGCCAAATTTAGTGAAGTAAAGTTTCAATTCCCCGGGGTTAATATAGAAACCCAAATGACCCGCTATTACCCGCATGGTGAGCTTTTTGCGCATGTGGTGGGTTATGTGGGTCGAATTAATGACAAAGAATTAAAATCGATTGATAAAGATTTATATGCAGGAACCAACCTCATTGGGAAAATTGGGGTCGAAAAATCCTATGAAGATCTTTTACACGGCGTACCCGGTAATGAATCTGTTGAAGCCGATGCACACGGTAATGTGCTGCGTAATTTAGGTCGCAAAGATCCTGTTCGAGGCAATGACTTATACCTGTCAATTGATTATGGCTTACAGGTGATCGCTACAGAACAACTGGCAGGACGTCGTGGTGCAATTGTGGTATTGAATCCTAAAACTGGGGAAATTTTAGCCCTGGTTTCAAGTCCAAGTTTCAATCCGAATCTGTTCGTGACCGGAATTAGCAATACCGACTATAGCGCCTTACGCGACAATCTTGATCAGCCACTTTACAATCGTGCTGTACAAGGTGCCTATCCTCCAGGTTCCACCATTAAACCGATGTTTGGTCTGGGTGGACTGCACTACAATCTGCTGGATTGGAGTACTGCCATTTCTGACCCGGGTTATTTCTCCTTACCCGGAGATTCACATAAATTCCGTGACTGGCGAAAATCGGGTCATGGCGCTGTAAATCTGCATAAAGCCCAAGTGGTGTCTTGCGATACGTTCTATTATATCTTGGCCTACCGTATGGGCATTGAAAGAATGAATGTCTGGATGCGTCAGTTTGGTTTTGGTGAAAAAACTGGTGTGGACTTACCGAGTGAAAGTACAGGTTTATATCCAAGCCCAGACTGGAAAATGCGAACCCGTAAAAGCAAATGGCTTAAAGGTGAAACCATTTCTGTGAGTATTGGACAAGGGGCATTTACCGCAACCCCTTTACAATTGGCCATGGCCACTGCGATTACCGCTAATCAAGGCGCACACATTACCCCGCATGTATTGCGTGAAAGTCATGGGGCAAAACCGCATGAATCTCATAATGCCCCAGATGGTGAAATTCAGTTTAATGGCAAACCGGAAGACTGGATCAAGATGCGCGATGCCATGGTAGATGTGGTTGAAACTGGAACCGGTCGTGGTATTCGCACCCCGATGTATCACATTGCAGGTAAAACCGGAACTGCACAGGTTAAAAGTATTGCTCAAGGCAAAAAATATAACGAATCATTATTAACCGAACGTCAACTGGATCATGGTTTGTTTGTCGGTTTTGCTCCTGCAGAAAACCCTGAAATAGCGATAGCTGTCGTTTGGGAAAATGGTAAACACGGTGGTTCAGCCGCACAACTGGCGCGACCTATTTTTGATTATTGGCTGCTCCAACGTAAAAAAAATCCCATCCAGCCAGCAGGTCATCAAATTAGTGGTGGTCTAATGACTGCAGGGATTAAACCTGGTGAATTGCCAAGTGGGACTACACCAGTCGCCGCTGATGCAAATAGCACAAATAAACCGCAATCAGCACAGCCTGCATTACCATCAACGAACTCACAACTGGTAGAGAGTGACTGATCAATGAAAAATCAACTCCGCATTATTGGTGGTGAATGGAAACGTCGCCAACTCGCTTTTGCCAGTATTGAAGGTTTACGCCCTACACCGGATCGTGTACGGGAAACCTTGTTCAACTGGTTGATGTGGGATATTCAAAATTCGAATGTCCTGGATTTGTGTGCTGGTTCGGGGGCCTTAAGTTTTGAGGCATTATCACGTGGCGCGGCACAAGTGGTCATGATTGAACCGAATCGTACTCAAGCGGCTTTTTTAACAGATAATTTGCAGTTGCTTAGAGTAAGCAGTCAACATGCAAAATTAAAAGTTGCGACCGCTCAACAAGTCTTGCCTACCCTTAAAGAACAATTTGATCTGGTATTTTTAGATCCACCCTATAGTTTGGATTTATGGGAAGAACTTGCTCAACTTGCCGATCCATTAGTTAAAGATCAGGCTTTTATCTATGTTGAAGCAGATCGCGACTTGAATCAGCTGAAACTGCCATCTTCATGGCAACAGATTAAACAGACTAAAGCCGGAACTGTGCGCGCAGGCTTATATCAAAAAAATTCCTGTTAATCAAAGGCAGTAAAAAAGGATTCCTATATGGAATCCTTTTTTGTCGAATGTAGTTTATAAATTTAAGATCTGACCTACAAACCTGTTAACGATTGTAGGGTCGGTCTCGATCGTTTCTGTCATGGTTCCAGTCCGGACGATCTTGGTTATTCCAATCTCGGTCACCATGTTGTCGATCATAATGTCCGTTGCGGTCTCGATGATCACGATAACCATCATCATAAGGATCAGCAACACAGCCACTCAAAGTCACTGCGAATACAGAAAGTAATATCATTTTTTTCATCATGTCCATCACCTTTTTTTACTGCACTATGCCAGTATCAAACGATTTAATGGAGAAATGAACGGAGCGATTGTTGCACTCTTGTAGCCATTTATTCATTTTTTTTATACATCGTGAATATAGCTAATAAATATCCCCTCCTTTAAATCCTTTTATTAAAAGTTCTACTTAGATTTGCATAAATACAGATAAATATAAGCTTGGCTTTTTGGGTGATCTTTAGAATACTGCTGCCTTTCCTTATGACTTTATGCTTATGACTTGGCTGTTATTTATTCTTGGTGCAATAGTCGCAGGTTTTGTACAAGGACTTACAGGTTTTGCTTTTGCCTTAATTGCCATGTCTTTCTGGGTATGGGTATTGCCACCGCAAATTGCAGCACCGTTGGTGGTGTTTGCTTCGGTATGGAGTCATATCATTTCATTATCGAATGAGCAAAAGCATCCTCATCTCAATAAATCATTGGTTATACCGTATCTAATTGCAGGTCTTATTGGCGTACCTTTAGGAACTTATTTACTGCAAATGATTCAGCCAGCGACATTTAAATTGGTTTTAGGCTTATTTTTAGTGTTGTGGTGTCCCATCATGTTCTTCAATCCACAATTTCCACGACTGCAACAATCCGGAAAATTTGCAGATAGTCTGGTTGGATTTATCGGTGGAATACTGGGTGGCTTAGGCGGATTTTGTGGCTCACTACCTTCTACGTGGGTCATGTTGAAAAACCTGTCCAAACAAGAGCAACGTTATATTTTACGGCATTTCAATTTCGGCATTCAGCTTTTCACCTTGGTTGCCTATTTGCTTCAAAGCACATTGGAAATAAAACTACTGCCTTATATGCTCATCTTGCTGATCAGTGTAAGTTTCCCTGTAATCTTGGGCGCAAAATTATTCTATAAAATTTCAGAGCGACAATTTAAACATACCGTATTAAGTCTATTATTTGCATCGGGTAGTTTTTTAATTTTCAGCACCCTGCTCTAAATTTATTAATATGAAATATTTAAAACTCACATGCAGCGAGTTAAAATAATTTTCCCTGAAATATATTTTAAAGAAATCAGATAAATCTCATTTAATCAAAAAACACCCAATTGGCATTTCACATTCCATTAATATAAGAGAAAACTTTATACAATAACTTATCCTCGCCACTAATTTTTCTAAAATGAAAACCTTGATTTTATTAGCAGGTATTATTGTTCTCACTGGCTGTAGCTTAGGTACATCTCGCGATGTCAAGCATGCAGAAAAAATGCTTTCAGATTTTCAGTGTAATAAAATTGAAAGTGCACAAATGACGCATAGTTCCATTACCTCATTTCACGAACAATCCTTGGCTGCTAGCCGCCAAAAAGCTGAATCTTATGTGCAAAGTTATAAAGAAGGTGAAGAGTTATTTGATGTTCCATTAACCGATGTCATTAAGGAACAATATGTCAGGTATCAAGAGGCTTGCCAGCATTTAGGTGGAATTACTTCAACAGCAAATAAATAAACATATTTCATCTCGTTAACGGAATGCTCTACAGCTCTATTTATTACTAAAAATTGTCAGATCACATGCTGACGGCAAATGCTAAACGTCGTAGCAATCTTTTACTGATTCCTAAATCTAAGCCACGTTTAAAGCAAGACAGGGATAAACTCCCTGTCTTTTTAAAAATTATGCTTCAGTGTAATAACGCTTATCAACACTAAAATTTTCTGGAAATTTGGCATTGATTTGTGAGTAGAAACTCATAATTTCGGCCATATCTTTTTCATAATCCCCAGTAGGATATACAATTTTTCCTACTCCGGTTTTTTTCTTGGCATAATCCATATAAGCCAAAGCAATCGGTACACCGGCAGCAGTGGCCACATGATAAAACCCGGTTTTCCATTGTTCCTGTTTTGCACGTGTAGCTTCAGGCGTTACCAACATTACCAGCTTGGGATTGTGATTGAATAAATCAGCCATGACCTCAACCATACTTGGTCGCGGCTGGCCTTGTGTTTTGGGTGTGCGGTCAATACCGATTCCACCCAAAGCACGTACAAATGGTCTAAACGGAAACTTCATATAGCTGTCTTTAATGGTTATACGAACATTTACCCCTAAAGCTTTTAGGGCCAAACGGGCATATAAAGCATCCCAATTACTGGTATGTGGTGCAGCAATCATTACGCACTGATCTAAATCAAGCGGCCAATGATTATCAATTTCCCAGCCCATCATTTCCAAACTTTGTTCAGCTAATTTTTCGAACACAAAAACACCACACCCTTATAAAGTGCGCAGATTTTAACAAGGTCACTAAAATAAGATAGCTCAACATGTATAATTAATAATCAATTAATATATAAATGTATAATTTAAAATAAATGGATATTTTTTAATCTTTATATCTCGCAAAAACTTATTAGTTTAGAAATGAAAAAAATTTACAGAGCGTTTTTTAAATAAAGATATTCATATCTCATAAAAACTCATGCAGGAAATAACAAAGCACGAACAATAACAATCTTTAATAAACCTTCTTTCCTACGTAGTTTTAAAAGTTACATTACTTTATAAAAGGAAAGAAATCGTGAAAAAAATAATATTAATTCTGCCTCTTATCACTATCGCTCTAACTGCCTGTAGCAAACCAAATACCGATACACCTGAAAATAATCAAGCACCTGAAAATACAATTACTCAAACTGAGTCTATGCAACCTACCACGACTCAACCCGCGACCCCGATGGGTGATACTGCAGAAACCTCACTAGATTGGGCCGGTAAATATAAAGGTGTTTTTCCATGTGCCGATTGCCAAGGCATTGAAACAGAACTGGAGTTAAAAACAGATAAAACCTATGAATTAACACAAAAATATTTGGGTAAAGGAAAAAATAATGAATCTAAAGTCAAAGGCACGTTTAGCTTCGACCCCGATAATCCATCTGTTATTCGCTTGGATAAAGCAGGTGAAAATCGTAAATTTTTTGTAGGTGAGAATTTTGTTGAAGCGCGTGATATCAACACAGGCAAAATGATTGATTCAAAGCTTAATTACAAACTACAGAAAGATCTTAATTAATTCAGCTTGGTTCTGATTTGCACAAAAAGCCTGAAATCGGGCTTTTTTAGTTCCTCTATTTCTGTATATTCGTCACGATTTGCTACAAATAAACCGTCTAGTTAGTGAATGAATACTAGCGAGATCATTCAGTTATGCTTACTGTTAGAAAATATCTTTCTAATTAAATGATCATTATGAAACAAGCGATGATTACACTTAGTTTTTTTGCCCTATTACTTTTAAGTGGCTGTGATAACAAGAATAGTACATCCTCAGTAAATGAAAAATTTAATCTACCTGAACAGCCTCCACAACCGACACAGGTTCAAATTCCCAGTTGGGTTGGTCATTACCAAGCATTTATCCCCTGTGATGCGTGTGAAAAAAAACTCATATCAATCAGACTTCATCAAAACAAGACTTATAGCCTAAAAGAAATTAGTTTCTTTAAGCAAAAGACTAAACAAAAAGAATCTTCGGGAACATTTACTTTCGACGAGAAAAATTCAAATTTATTGCAATTAATGGACGATAAAACCCAACAAAGTCGTTATTTTTCTTTGCATGCTCATTCAATCGAACCGCTTGATCAAGATAAAAATCAGTTCAAAGATTTTGAAAAATACCAAATCCCTCAAGTACAAGCTATAGAAGTCAATAATGCACTGAAATATGTAGATATTCAGGCAGATTTATTTAAATCAGAAAAAATAGAATCGAATGGTATTGCAAGCACCCAATTGACGTATTTTTTTGAGATTAATAATCAGTCAGATCGCCCCCTTAAATTACGCGACAGCGATATTGTTTTAGTGGATAATAAAAATAATGAGCATATTGCTACGATTAAAAACAATCCAATCTCACCCATCAAATCCAATAGCACTCAACATGAATTGGTGGTATTTATTCATCCAGATTCTTCTCAACCCTCTTATATCAAAATTAAATAATTAAATAATTAAATATAAGTAGGATGGGTTGACACTTTTAGCTTAAAAATAGTGAAGCAGTAAAATCAAATCGCCAAACCCACTTTTACTATTCGCTATGCTTCGTACCCTGCTGAAAGATCAACACTGGCAAAAGTTGAAAGTTATTTTGCGTAACTTATTCAGTCACTACAACCCAAAGTTACCTCATTTTATTGAAGCTATTCTCTATAGAATTAGAACAGGCTGTCCGTGGCGAGGTATTCCTTCCTGTAGCAGTTTAGAAGAATAGCTACTCGATATGACAAGCTCAAAAGAAATTATAAAAGTTCTGTTGCTTTGCCTGTATATTTTTATGGCTACCTTTATAGGTTTAATTATGAACAGTAAATGTCAACAGCCCCTAATAAATATTACAAAAATTAAAGTAAAACAATTTTTATATTTAAAAACTACTCTCGCTAAGTGTATTTAAAAATTAAATTCATTTCATTTTTTAAATCATTTGAATAGCAACACAAAACAGCTCTTTTAATATTTACAACTTATTACATTGTTATAAAAAGTGACGAAAAATAATCCATTTATCCTAATTTGAGGATATTTTGCGCACATTCAGCTTGTTTATGCTCTATGCACAATAATCAAAGGTTATGATGGAGTAGAAAAATGAAAAAAGTGCTCTTGGCATTTGCCATTGCGGGCTTACTTACAGCATGTAATGACGATAACGATGACGATTTTAACCCACCCCCTACCACTACCACTCAACAGGGACAACTCGTTGATGGACCAGTATCTGGCGTTGAATATCAAACGAGTAGCGGTATAAAAGCTAAAACCAATGCTGAAGGTTATTTTGACTATAAAGCGGGCGATACCATTAAATTTTTTATTGGTGGCGTACAGCTAGGTGATTCAATTCCAGCTTCTGCTCGAATCACTCCATTGCAATTATCTACTATAGAAAATGTTCGTCAAAATATCATCGTTTTTTTACAAACACTTGACACCGATGCCAACCACGACAACGGCATCCAAATTAGTGATGCTGACTTCACCGCACTGGCTAACAACACCATCAACTTCAACCAGACTTATGATCAATTTATTACAGATCCTGTTTTTACCGAACTTAATAAAACTCCAGTTGCCTTAGCAACTGCACTCACTAATGCCGAAAATGCCTTCTATAAAGATATTGCTGGAAGCTGGGAGTTGAGTCATACCGGGCAGGATGCTGTGGTTGTTCATATTTCTCCTTCTGGGCAATATATATTAGGAGAAGTAGATGGAACTGATCTGACGGGTAGCGGCGTAGAATCCGGTACATTGGACTGGAATCCAATTACTGGACAAATTAATCCAGCAATTGAGACTGATACCAATGGCGAGCTAGGACTGTCTAATCCAAACGGAGGCGTACCGTTTACCTTAAATTATGATCGAACCAACCTAACACTGGTCGAATCTGGTGTAACGAATGGTGAAAATAAATTAAAACGGATTAGCACCACTGTAAACAATCTTCAGGACAACTGGTTCAGTGATACAAATGCAATCACATTCTTCAGTGACGGTTATTATATGTATATTGACAGTTTAGCAAATGATGACTGTGACACATCGACGCAGGGGGTTGAATACGGTAAATACAGCACGACCAATGGAACTGTGGTTGCCACTCAAAGTATAGTGGATACAACTGGCTGTTCAGGACTTGTAAACGGAACAACGCTTTATCCAGCGTTTACCTACACGGTTGTTACTGGATCTTTAACTCTTGTCAGCGGTGATATTTCATATACTTTCAATAAAGACTTCCTAACTACTGATACTACTGATACTCTTGTTGCTACCGAATAATAATCAAGATATATCTATCCAGAATCAGCTTCTGGATAGATTAACTTACATGTTCAAAATCTAGAGTAAGGCCAATTAATTTATATAAAAACTCTACCTGGCTATTACATTGCATTTTTGCATAAATATTTTTTAGATAAGTCCGTACTGAACTTAATGTCAAGTTGCAATGCACTGAAATTTGCTCAAGGTTATATCCATTAACAAATAATTCGCACAATTCACACTCCTTCTTCGACAACCCATAAACTTCCTTTAAGTAAGGTAGTGCAAGGTTATATTTTTTTTCTGTTTCAGTAATGAATAGAAGCACATACTCCTTTAAATGGTCTTTTAAATCTGCAAAATGCTGCGTACTGTTAAAAGGTGCAACAGTGAGCATAAACTTATGGCCAGCTTGATCAGTTAATGCCAATAACCCGCCGACCTGTTTTTTTGTATATTCAGATTCAACTCTAGCGCTCAATATTAATTGTTCTAAATCGGGTTGAGCCGTCTTACTCACATTAATTCGATTATTTTTATCCAGTTCAACTACGTTGGATTTTGCAAAAATAGATTGGGCTTTTTGATTGAGATATTGCACTTTTCTATCTATATCAATCAGTAAAATACCAGTTTTTGCTGCATTCAGTATTTGGTATAAATTATGATTTTCTAAACGAGCCAAACTTAATTGTTTATGAATTTGCAGGGCGCGTCGCAAATGCAAACCCATTCTTTTTAAAATATCTAGTTCAAACTGACTAAAAGGTTGATCTTGCTCGCTCCGATGAATTCCAAGTACAGACCATTGATGATCACCTTGATCCAACAACACCGCAGCAATAAAACAAATCCCGATAGGCTTTAAACATTTTTCATAAAAAATAAACTCATCCGTACCAAACATTTGACTATAGTGGGATAAATTTTGACTTATAGTATTTCCTATACCTAATTTTTGCCAGAGTGACAAATGTAACTTCTTATCAATAATTCTTATTCTTTCTTGTTGACTGCTTTCTATACTTTGCTGGGGAAGATTATAGGTATAGACAAAATTATATGCGGGATTTAATTGATCTAGAGCAGTGAACATGGCAGCTTTGCTTTCAGTATATTGAACAATGTGTTGAATTACCTTAGGCCACAAACTGGCATCCAAAGCAGCTTCATAAATTTGCCCGATAATTAGATTCTCTAACTCATTATTCATTATTTTCACCAGTTACACACAGATAGAAAATTTATTAATTAGTTTTTCTTAAGAATAGAGAATTAAAGTAATTAGTCAAACTTAGCGTATGAATCATTTGAATATGATTATTTAAAAAAAATCCCCGCATTTTGCGGGGATTTTTTTAGATCGGATGATCAGTATGAATTACATCATACCGCCCATACCACCCATACCGCCCATATCAGGCATAGCAGATTTATCTTCTGGAATATCAGTAATCATGCATTCAGTTGTAAGCATTAATGCAGCAACAGAAGCAGCGTGCTCAAGTGCAGAACGTGTTACTTTTGCAGGGTCAAGAATACCCATTTCAAGCATGTCGCCATATTCGCCAGTCGCTGCGTTATAACCGAAGTTACCTTCGCCATTTTTCACAGCGTTGATTACAACTGAAGGTTCATCACCTGCATTTGCAACGATTTGACGAAGCGGAGCTTCAATCGCACGACGTAAAATGTTGATACCGACATTTTGGTCATCGTTTGCACCAACAATACCATCAAGCACTTTAGCTGCACGTACTAGCGCAACACCACCACCTGCAACCACACCTTCTTCAACTGCAGCGCGAGTCGCGTGAAGCGCATCGTCAACACGGTCTTTTTTCTCTTTCATTTCAACTTCAGTGGCAGCACCGATTTTGATCACTGCAACACCGCCTGCTAATTTAGCAACACGTTCTTGAAGTTTTTCTTTGTCGTATTCTGAAGTTGACTCTTCAATTTGCGAACGGATTTGTTGAACGCGATCCGCGATTTGCGCTGCATTTCCTGCCCCATCAACAAGAACAGTATTTTCTTTAGATACTGTTACTTTGTGTGCTGTACCTAAGTGCTCTAGAGTTGCCTGTTCAAGTGACATGCCAATTTCTTCAGAAATTACAGTACCACCCGTCAAGATCGCGATATCTTGAAGCATTGCTTTACGACGGTCACCAAAACCAGGTGCTTTAACCGCACATACTTTAATGATACCGCGCATGTTGTTCACTACAAGAGTAGCCAACGCTTCGCCTTCAACATCTTCAGCGATGATAAGCAGTGGTTTACCTGTTTTAGCAACCGCTTCCAACACACTGATCAATTCACGGATGTTGCCAATTTTTTTGTCAACAAGAAGAATGAAAGGATTTTCAAGTTCAGCGGTTAAGGTGTCTTGTTTGTTTGCAAAGTACGGGCTGATATAACCACGGTCAAACTGCATACCTTCAACCACGTCAAGCGAATCTTCAAAGCCTGAACCTTCTTCAACAGTGATAACGCCTTCTTTACCCACACGTTCCATTGCTTGCGCAATAAGTTTACCTACAGTGGTGTCAGAGTTAGCAGAAATCGAACCAACTTGTTCAATCGCTTTGGTATCAGAAGCAGGTTTAGCAGTAGCTTTAATATTTTCAACCACAGCGCGAACTGCAAGATCGATACCACGTTTCAAATCCATTGGATTCATACCGGCAGTAACTGATTTGATCCCTTCGTTCAAAATTGCTTGAGCCAATACAGTTGCAGTGGTTGTACCGTCACCTGCGATGTCATTGGTTTTTGAAGATACTTCACGAACCAATTGTGCGCCCATGTTTTCAAACTTGTCTTTAAGCGTAATTTCTTTGGCAACCGTTACACCATCTTTAGTGATGTGTGGTGAACCGAAAGAACGGTCAATGACAACGTTACGACCTTTAGGACCTAAAGTTACTTTTACCGCATCTGCAAGTATATTCACGCCTGCAATCATTTTGCTGCGAGCTGAATCACCAAATTTTACGTCTTTAGCTGACATGCTTTACTCCAAATATTTTAATTTTCAAAAATTTGATTAACTGAAACAGGTCTGAATTAGTCTTCTAAAACGGCTAAAATGTCAGACTCTTTCATAATAAGAAGTTCTTCGCCTTGAAATTTTACAGTGGTGCCTGCATAAGTACCGAACAATACTTTGTCGCCTACTTTAACGTCTAAAGCACGTACACCATTGTCAGTAATCTGACCATTCCCTGCTGCAATGATTTCACCTTGAGCCGGTTTTTCAGCAGCAGAACCCGGAAGTAAAATACCGCCAGCGGTTTTAGTTTCTTCTTCAACACGACGAATAACTACGCGATCATGTAATGGACGAATGTTGCTCATTGGAAACTCCATCAGACTAAGTCTTTTATAGTAAAGTAATGATGACTTTGTTATTCCATCGGTCATCATCAAAAAAATAATTTCGATGACACTTTGGTGGGGATGGAAAAAAACGCTTCAAGGGGGCAAGCAAAAAAAAGTACTGTTTTTTGTGTGTTTTTTATTCGATCTCAGATATTTCTGTATTTATTCAACATTTTCTTCTTTTAATACAAATTTTTTTTGCTGTTCATCAAAATAATAATGCTGCACATCTGCATTTGCATGAATGACATTAAAACTATTTGGCAAGCCATGATGTAGCCGATATGAAGTCGCCGTTCCGGCATGAATATCCAGTACTGGATGTGCTGCGCCTAAATGATAAATCCGGTTTAAATCATAAACTGCCGATTGATGCAGATGCCCATGCAATAAACCATTTAAACCACTTTGACTCCAGGACTCCAAAGCCATCCGTCCCAACATGGGACAATCTTTCACACCATGCGAATCATTCGGTGGGGTATAAAAAGGTTGATGCGCAACGATTAGTTTGATTTTATCTACAGGAGCGATCATTAACGATTGGTCAACCTGCTGAATTTGCTGCAATGAGATATGGCCGCGGGTGTGATAACGCCGCCGAATGCTATTTACCCCAATAATATAAAAATGCTCAGTTTCCAAGCTGGTTTCCATATTGCCAAAGAACAATTTATAACGGGTAAATGGGCTAAAGATACGGTTCCACAATTGATACAGCGGAATATCATGATTACCGGGCACCACCAAATACGGCAGATTTAAACTTTCCAAGAATTTTTTGCAATCATAAAACTGTATGTAGCGTGCACGCTGGGTTAAGTCCCCACTCACTACAACCGCTTCAATCTGTTGCTCTTGGCAAAATAAGCGGATTGCCGCTATACAGGCGAGTTTTTCCGTACCAAAATGCAGATCAGACAGATGCAGAATCATGGGGCACCATTATTTTTAAGGCATTTTTACGCACTGAAATTTTAAGTGGAGGCTGTATTTCAACAATTTCACCATCTAAAGCAACCGTTAATTTTTTCCGTTTTGAATAAATCTTGACTTCATCTGCTGAAAAACTATACACATCTGCTGCTTTATCCAAGTTTCCCTTGATTAATTGCCATAAAATTTTAAATAAGGTGCGTTTATCACTTTTAGCAACGACTAAACCGGCGACCTTTCCTTTTTGAGCAGATTCAGCAATACGAAGGTTCATCTCTTCCAGTTGCAACTGATTATTGCCAAAGAAGATCAGAGGCGTTTTAACAGGATATTTTTTGCCATCCACTTCGACTTCAAGTTTTAGTTCTTTACGGTCACGAATTAACACATCCAGACCTGATGTATACGCATTTAAAGCAAAACGACCGAAACGCTGGTTATATAATTCACGTTTTTGAATAAATAAGGGGTATAGCCCCAAACTGGCATTGTTTAAATAAATATGATCATTGATTTGTGCCACATGTACTTCACGCATTTTTCCTGTGGCGATCACATCCGCAGCTTTTAATAGATCTAGTGGAATATTGAGTAATCGTGCCACATAATTGAATGTTCCTAGTGGCAAGATCCCCATGGGTATTTCAGTTTGCATAAGTTTCGCAGCAACTGCGTTTAAGGTTCCATCTCCCCCTGCTGCAACGATCACCCCAAGCTCATGGGCTTGTTGATGGCGTAAAATAACTTTGTTCATCAAATGATCAAAACTTACCTCTGCACCAATTTCAAAAACCTGAATTTCATAACCATACGCAGTTAAATTTGTCATAAGCTGCTCAAAGACTTCATCTTTATTCGCTGCATGAAATCCAGACTTTTCATTATATATGAGCGATAAGGGCTTTAAAGGTTCTGACATTTTTATATCTTTTTGAAGCAATTGCTCTAATCTTGTCCAAATTATCAGCAATTAAAAGTCTCTTTATGTAAATTTCGAATGACAACCATTTATTTAATCAATAATAATTCTCATAAAAAAAATATCAATAACATACTGTTTTTAAAGTAAATAATTTAAATAAATAACCCTCATAATATAAAAAAATACTATTTCAAATCTTATTTAAAAAACATAAGTCATTGTTTTAAATATATTTAAAATATAATAAACCTTATCTCTCCTCCTATTTCACATACCTCTTTAGTCTTATTTTTTTTATGATTTTATGCTTTAATACAGCCACTTTTTTTTATATTTCCATCCAGGCGGTGTATCCCCATTGCTTGGATTGTACTTTGTACATTCAAATTGTACACATATGAGATAGGCCTCACCATGACCCAAGTGAACGCACCAGAATTCGTTCGACACCCTAAGCTTATTGCATGGGTTGAAGAAATTGCAAAATTAACGAAGCCAGCGAAAATTGAATGGTGTGACGGTAGCGCAGAAGAATATCAACGTTATATCGACTTGATGATCGCTAACGGCACTATGCAAGAGCTTAACCAAGAAAAGCATCCTGGTTCTTACTTAGCTAATTCTGATCCTTCTGACGTTGCTCGTGTTGAAGGTCGTACATATATCTGCTCAGAAAAACAAGAAGATGCAGGTGCGACAAACAACTGGGAAGAGCCTGCTGAAATGCGTAAGCGTTTAAGCGGTTTATTTGATGGCTCAATGAAAGGTCGTACTTTATATGTCGTACCTTTCTCTATGGGCCCTTTAGGCAGTCATATTGCACACATCGGTATTGAACTCACCGATTCTCCTTACGTTGCTGTAAGCATGTCTAAAATGGCTCGCATGGGTAAAGCTGTTTATGACGTTCTTGGAACTGATGGCGAATACGTTCCTTGCGTACACACTGTAGGTGCTCCGCTAGAACAAGATCAAAAAGACGTTGCATGGCCTTGCAACCCTGAAAAATACATCGTGCACTACCCAGAAACTCGTGAAATCTGGTCTTACGGTTCGGGTTACGGCGGTAACGCATTGTTGGGTAAAAAATGCCTGGCTTTACGTATTGCATCTTCTATGGGTCGTCAACAAGGCTGGTTAGCTGAACATATGCTCATCCTTGGCGTGACTAATCCACAAGGTGAAAAACACTACATCGCAGCTGCATTCCCTTCTGCTTGTGGTAAAACCAACTTTGCAATGTTGATTCCACCAGCAGGCTATGAAGGCTGGAAAATTGAAACTGTAGGTGATGATATTGCCTGGATCAAACCAGGTGAAGACGGTCGCTTATATGCAATCAACCCTGAAGCTGGTTTCTTCGGTGTAGCACCGGGTACAAATACCAAAACCAACCCGAACTGTATGGCTACATTGACTAAAGATGTAATCTATACCAACGTTGCTGTAACTGACAACGGTGAAGTTTGGTGGGAAGGTCTGACTAAAGAAGCACCTGCGAACCTGACTAACTGGAAAGGCCAACCACACGTTGCTGGTGAAAAAGCTGCGCATCCAAATGCTCGCTTCACTGTTGCTGCAGGTCAATGCCCTTCTATTGATGCCGACTGGGAAAATCCAGCGGGTGTGCCAATCTCTGCGTTCATCTTCGGTGGTCGCCGTGCAGATACCGTGCCTTTGGTTTCTGAAGCATTCGACTGGGTTGATGGCGTTTATAAAGCTGCAACAATGGGTTCTGAAACCACTGCTGCTGCTGTTGGTCAACAAGGTATTGTTCGTCGCGATCCGTTTGCGATGCTTCCATTTGCTGGTTACAACATGGCTGACTACTTCTCTCACTGGTTAGAGTTGGGTGAACAAGTCGCTGCTAAAGCAGAAGCTGCTGGCAACAAACTTCCAAAAATCTTCAATGTAAACTGGTTCCGCCGTGATGCTGAAGGCAACTTCGTATGGCCTGGTTTTGGTCAAAACATGCGTGTTCTTGAGTGGATGATTGATCGTTGTGAAGGCCGCGCTGAAGCGACTGAAACACCAATCGGCCTGGTTCCTACTTATGAGCAATTGAACTGGACAGGTATCGACTTCTCTAAAGAGCAGTTCGAAACTGTTACAGCGCAAGATAAAGACCAATGGATCAAAGAATTGGAAAGCCACACTGAATTGTTCACTAAATTGGGTGACCGTTTACCAGCTGCGCTTAAAGCACGTCAAAACGAGCTTTTAGAAGCGGTAAAATCTGCTTAATCTCTTGAATTAATGAATAAAAGGTCACTTCGGTGGCCTTTTTTTATATTAATATAACCGCAAATAATTTCATAAAAACCATAAAGATAAAATTTCATATTAAAACATCCCCCTAACAGCTTGCCTGCTCGGTTGATCTAGCCTAACTATGGTTTAAGAGTATAGAAGAGCGCTCAGCTCTTTACATCTGTGCAATCAAAGGCAGGTATGACTCAAGCCAATTTTCAGATCAAAAAGTGAAGTACAGTTGGCAAAGGTACTTAGGGCAATGTAGATGAGCAATATTTACGCTGAGTCGAGCGCACACCAGGTCGTTTACAACGTGGTCATCAATTATAATACGCAAGCCAAAAATTGGGGTTCTGGCCTTGGGGTAGGATAAGACCAGTGGTTTTTGGTACAGTAGTTCAATGGAATACGCCTGTGAACTGCACTGCATGACGACATTGAAATTTAAAGAGAAAGATAAATCGAAAGCTAAATTCAAAATTTGATTTAAGATTATTACTGGAATTTGCTTCAAATAAAAAGACCACTCAGTGGTCTTTATTGCATGTCTAACAACTTAAGCTGCAGTATCTTGCGATCTTTTAAGATGCAATTTCGCAAGATATTGATCCAATAATTGAATCTCATGCTGTGTAAATTGAAAGCCGATTTTGCTTCTGCGCCATAAAATATCTTGACTGGTTCTGGCCCACTCTTGATCAACCAGATAATCAACTTCTTTGGCGAAGAAGCCGTGTCCAAAGTCTTCACCAAGTTCATCGGTCGTTGAAACATCCTTTAAAAACAGCCATACCCGTGAACCATAGGCATGTGCCCAACGTGAAGCCAACTGAAATGGCACATCTTCCACACTTTGCATAATCTGCTGCATTAAAAGCTCAATCGAAATCAGGTTTTCTGCACCAGGTAACAACGCTTTCTCAGTCAATGACTTTTTCATTGGAGGAAAGAAAGGTTGCAAATGTGCCATTGCAGATTCAGCAAGCTTTCTATAAGTCGTCAGTTTTCCGCCAAACACTGAAAGTAACGGCGTATCATTTTGTGGGTCTTGAGATATCGCCAAAGTATAATCACGAGTGATTGCTGAGGGATTATCAGACTCATCATCACATAAAGACCGCACCCCTGAATAGGTCCATAAAATATCCGCAGGCCCCAACTGATGCTTAAAATGATCATTATAAACATCCAGCAAATAATCAATTTCAGACTGGGTAATCTTGACCTGATCTAGATCGCCATCATATTCATGATCCGTGGTCCCAATCAAGGTGTATTGATCCAAGTACGGGATTGCAAAAACAATTCGCTGATCATCATTCTGAAGAATAAAAGCTTTCTCCCCTTCATAAATTCTTGGCACAATAATATGGCTACCTTGAATCAATCGGAGTCCATACGGGGATTTTTGTTTTAAGTTCTGTTGAATAAATTGTGCAACCCACGGCCCAGCAGCATTCACCAATGCTTTGGCTTGAACCTGATAAGTGCCTTGGGCATTTTCCAAATGAATCACCCACAGCCCATTTTCACGGTATGCAGATGTACATCGCGTTTGTGTGACAATATGCGCCCCCATCTCATGGGCTTGCATCGCATTTAAAACGACCAAACGTGCATCATCTACAGCACAGTCTGAATACTCAAAACCCTGGGTTATTTCTTGTTTTAAAGGGCTGGTTGCTGGATCAAAGTGAATATGCTTTGAGCCTGCTAATTTTTCTCGTTTTCCCAAATGATCATATATAAATAGCCCCGTCCGAATGAGCCAGGCAGGGCGTAAATGTGGCTGATGAGGCATGATAAAACGCAAGGGACGGATAATATGCGGGGCTTTGGCCAACAAGACTTCACGTTCAATCAGTGCTTCATGAACCAAACGGAACTCTTTATGTTCAAGATAACGCAAACCACCATGAATAAGCTTACTGCTCGCAGAGGAAGTGTGACTGGCCAAATCATCCTTTTCACATAAAAATACAGATAACCCTCGCCCAACAGCATCGACTGCAATGCCGACACCATTGATGCCTCCACCAACCACCAACACATCATAGACCGGCTGACTCACTTGCATGCCCACCTCCTCTAATCTTGTCAAAACAGCTGACTTACTTAAATTGCTTGTTATTCTAGGAAACTTACCACCATTTAAGCTGAAATGACACTTGGAAATCACGGATAAATGGAAGGAATATAAAATAACAATGGGGTTGTGATATCAGAAACAAACCATGCATATAGATCGTTCACTTTACTCTCCCCTTCAACTACTTCACTTTCAGAGACTTAAATTCGAACATTTTTCATACAGAACTAAAAACTCGTATGCTTATATCGTTAAAACAATAGGTTTAACATCTAAAAATAATAACAAAATGGATTTGGACAAATGATTGAAGATAACGTTCCTCAAGTAAATCTAGATACCAAAACACGGGTCAAATCCATTCTGGGTGGTTCAGCCGGTAACTTGGTCGAATGGTATGACTGGTATGTCTATGCCGCATTTACCTTATATTTTGCGCATGCCTTCTTTCCCAAAGGCAGTCAAACAGCACAATTGCTTCAAGCTGCCGCCATTTTCGCAGTCGGCTTTTTAATGCGCCCAATTGGTGCCTGGATCATGGGGATTTATTCGGATAAAAAAGGACGTAAATCAGGGCTCACCCTTTCTGTAACCCTAATGTGCATTGGCTCCCTCATGATTGCGATCTCCCCAACACATGACCAAATCGGGGTATTTTCACCTATTATTCTTGTGGTTGCCCGCCTTATACAGGGCTTAAGTGTCGGTGGAGAATATGGTGCCAGTGCCACTTATTTAAGTGAAATGGCGGAACGAAACCGACGCGGTTTCTTTTCCAGTTTCCAGTATGTCACTCTCATTGCCGGTCAACTTACTGCACTCTGCGTTCTGCTTATTTTGCAGTTGGTACTGACTGAAGAACAACTGCATGACTGGGGTTGGCGAATTCCATTCTTTATCGGTGCTTGCTTGGCCATAGTCGTTTTCTATATTCGACGTGGACTCCTCGAGACCCAATCTTTTAAAAATGCACAAAAAGATAAGAATCAGCCTGAATCGAGTATGTTTGCACTGTTCAAACATTATCCTAGACAGGCATTTACGGTGTTGTTTTTAACCGCAGGTGGTACAGTAGCCTTCTATACCTACACCACCTATCTGCAAAAATATTTAGTCAACACCTCGGGATTTAGCAAACCTGAAGCCACGCAAATCACCACTCTGGCACTGTTTATTTTCATGTGTTTACAACCTTTTGCCGGAGCTTTATCCGATAAAATCGGACGTAAGCCAATCATGATTGCCTTTGGAGTACTGGGCGTTCTATTTACCTATTTCTTATTTGACAGACTCGGACAGACCCAAGACTACTGGTCTGCATTCTGGATCTGTTTAGTCGGCTTGATCATTGTTACAGGTTATACTTCAATTAATGCTGTAGTAAAAGCTGAAATGTTCCCTGCACATATTCGTGCATTGGGGGTCGCATTTCCCTATGCACTTGCCAATACGCTCTTTGGCGGAACAGCAGAGTTTTTTGCACTGAGTTTCAAAGAAGCTGGACATGAATCTTGGTACTTTATTTATGTCACTATCTTAATTTTTATCTCATTGCTTGTTTATATCTTTATGAAAGATACCAAACACCATTCAGAAATTAAAGAACACTAATTTCTCGTTATTTTTTAAAGCCTCTCTCTGAGAGGCTTTTTTATTTACTGTTCTATTGAATAAAAATAATGAGTTAGACTTTCTAAACGGTCAAAATTAAAACAATGCCCAGACTACAGTTATATGAAAAAACGAAATATAAGCGTGTAACGTACCTGTAAAAATTTATTTCTATCTCTCAAAATGAATTATATATTTTAAAATTTGTGCATCTTGAAGAGTTCAAAAGGATGTGTTTTGCCAATATTCTTTTGTAGAATTAATTGTTCTAACAGAATCATCTACTCAGGTTGCCGCTCTGCAGCTTGATAGAAAACTCGTTTCAAATCTATCCTTGGCGGCTTCGCAGATAATTTAATTGACTGCTTCAGTCTACCGTTAACACGCTACGCGATAAAGTTGCTCGTAAACCACTTATGATCGCCTTTGGAGTATTGGGTTGTATTGTTTACCATTGCAATTTTTAATGACTTGTGAGATCTACCACTCATCCAACCACTGCATTCATGCTTTGGATGAGTGGCATGGTCATTGTTACGGGCTACACTGCAATTAATGCGATAGTTACAGCGAAACTCTTCCCTGCACACATTCGTGCATTGAGTGTGACTTAAGCGTATGGCATTGCCAATACTTTATTTGGCCGTACAGCAGAACTTATTGCGCTTAACTTTAAAAATGCCGGTCATGAAAATGACTTCTTGTACTCCATTTCCTTCATGATTGGCTTGTCACTCATTACCTACGTATTCATGAAAGATACCAAAAAACACAGCATAATTAGCGAAGACTCAGTCCAGCAAATTTAGTTAAACAGTCATCTACAAAAGCTTTCCACGTTGTCACAATTGGAAAGCTTTTTTATTGGATAAACACCTTGATTACATCGTTAAAAAAGCAGGCCTATGGCATACTCAATACAATAAAAACGCTTGGAACTTTTGAAGATGAACAATACCTATAAATTGCTTGGCTTAGCTTTTATGGCGCTTGGACTTGCTGCGTGTCAAAGCACACCGCTTCAATACAATGGTAATGTAGGCTATCAAGTTGAGAGCAAGTCACCTAACTCGGCAACTTTGGCCTATACTTTGGCAGGTCGCAAGAACCAGCAAGTAGATGAGATAAAATTACAACGTGCTTGTCAAAAAGTATTAGGTTCAAATAAACAATACAAAATAGATATTTTAAGCATAAATGAAATTGCCAATCCAGCAATACAGACTCCACAATATGGTCGTCAACTGGGTCAAAGTCGCACTAGTATAAGCTTAAGCAATACGCCAGATTTGTATAATAGTGAAGATATGGCAACTCGCCAAGCTTTAGAGGCTCGTCCAAGTACATTAAGTGTGGTTCGTTATATTTGTTCTTAATCGACTTAAAGGCTATATTAAATAAAAAGACGCTGTTTACAGCGTCTTGTAAAAACTCACATTACGAAATTCTTTAGATTCATCCAAATCAGGCCAAGTCGTGGCACTGCGTTCATCTAATTTTTGATATTGTGGATGACTGAAGTTTTTCACACGGCTATCCGCCACCCAAACCTCGGGTGCAAATTTTAAAAACTCATCCAAGAAAAAACGGTTGCATTGATCATAAAGCACATCTGCTGCTAATAGCACATCTACCTGCTCTGCTTTATACAAGTCGTCCAGATATTCAAGCTCTATACCATTCAATTCTGCATTGGCACGACAAGCATCCAAACTAACGCTATCGATATCACAACAAATGACACGTTTAGCCCCTGCCATTTTCGCTGCAATCGCCACTACGCCCGATCCTGCACCAAAGTCGAGTACAACCTTGTCTTTAACGTGATGCGGCTCTGCAAGCAGCCACTGCGCCATCGCAAGCCCAGATGCCCAACAAAAAATCCAATACGGTGTATCGTTCCAGATGCGACGAATCACCTCATCATCTAAACGATCAGTAGGAAATACCGGTGGAATCAGCCACAGTGAAATTGGCGTTTCAGGCAATTGCTGCGCCATCAGTTCACAACCGGGAATCACTTCATGCAAAGCTTGAATTAAATGTTTAGGTGCTTTAGAAAATTGCAATGTACAGCTCATTAAAAATTTAACCTTTGTTAAAGCAGAGTAAGTCTTTAACCCTTGATACGATACGATACGTGCCGTCGTCATCCACAACTGTCCGAGACATGACGCTATATAAAAGATAATGTTTCTGCGATAAATAATTTTCTCATATTATTTGACGAGTTTTGTAGATGACCATAGTTTTGCCTACTTTTGCCGAAACAAAAGTAGGCCGAACCAAAGGTGATTCCAAATAACTAAATTTATAATGAAAAAACACCATCATATTGATGATTATTAACCTTCATATAAAATAAAAACCATGCAAATTTTAAATTCACATAGCTTTTATTTAAATATAATAAGGTATTAACCTAAAGCTTTTTCAGCAGCTTCAACCGTTTGACGAATTAAAGTGGTAATGGTCATTGGACCTACACCACCTGGAACAGGTGTATACGCAGAAGCAACTTCTTCAATACCTGCAAGTTGGATATCACCGACACCGCCGCCATCACGTGGATGGAAACCTGCATCTACAACCACGGCCCCTTGTTTAATCCAGTCTTTTTGGATCAATTCCGCTTTACCTACCGCACCCACAATGATATCTGCTTGTTTCACAAAGTCAGCTAAATTTTGTGTGCGTGAATGGCAAATCGTTACGGTTGCATTTGCTTCAAGCAGCATTGCTGCCATCGGTTTACCCAAAATTGCAGAACGGCCAACAACAACTGCATGCTTACCTGCAATTTCAATGTTGTTTTCTTTCAAAATAGTCATGATGCCTGCTGGTGTTGCAGAACCATACGCTGCTTCGCCCATGGCCATACGACCAAAGCCAAGGCAAGTTACACCGTCTACATCTTTTGCAAGAGAGATCGCATCGAAACATGCGCGCTCATCAATTTGTTCTGGTACCGGGTGTTGCAACAAAATACCGTGAACATCCGGATTGGCATTTAATTTTTCAATTTCAGCCAGTAACTGTTCAGTCGTAGTGTCTGTGCCTAATTCGACTTTTAACGAATCCATACCGACACGGCGGCAAGCATTGCCTTTCATCCGTACATAAGTTGCAGATGCACCATCATCACCTACCAAAATAGTCGCAAGAATAGGGGTACGATTTGTTTTCGCTTTTAACGCTTCAACGCGAGTTAACAAGTCAGCTTCAATTTGCTTCGCCAATGCACGACCATCTAAAACTAATGCCACGGCACATCTCCAAGTGTTGATATGAATCAATTTTGCAAATAATACATGATTATTTAGCCAATTTTATTCTATATGCCGATTTTATGTGCATATACACTATTTATAGTATTGTTTTTTTTTCAAAGATTGCTAATATGTGCATCACCAAGAGATGGCGGGGTGGCAGAGTGGTCATGCAGCGGACTGCAACTCCGTGTACGCCGGTTCGATTCCGACCTCCGCCTCCAATCTTGTAAAATGCCCGAGTGGTGAAATCGGTAGACACAGGGGATTTAAAATCCCCCGCCCACAAAGCGTGCCAGTTCGAGTCTGGCCTCGGGCACCATTTTAATACTTCTTAAAATGGTGCAATAAAAAATCCAGCTTTATGCTGGTTTTTTTATGTCTGGAATTTATCCCAGAATTATGTCTATTAAATTTTTTAGTTATTTTGCTTAAGCTCCCTTCAAATAACCTTGCAAGCTATTGTCCAGCTCTTGCTGTAAATGTTCAGGTTTAACAATTTTTAGATGAGGAATCCAGTAACGTACCAGTGGATTTAACTCTTTCTGATGCCGAATCTGACAACTAATCAGCAACTCTCCTGTTGCCGATTCATCCAAAATCACCTGTTCCGGAAAAATCCGGCGTTGTTTAAAATAAATTGCCACATCGGGGTGGACAGATAAAATCACTTCCTGTTTTTCATGCTGAAACCAAATCCCATCTTCATCTTTTAATTGCTGCAGCACAGCCTGATCATGTTCGAATTGTACAAGCCGATGGCTAGAAATAATTTTATCAATACGACCAAGACGGTAAACACGCAGCTCCTGCTTGCGTACAGCCGCCAAATACCAGTTACCCATGTGATGAATTAATCGATACGGTTTTACAACCCGCATTTGATCCCTGTAAAACAAGGCAATTTGCTGTCTTTTTTGAATACTTCCCGTCAGTACCTTAAAGTGTTCAGCATACTGCGTTGCATCTTCAAAGTTGTAGCCTTTGGCAGAGAAGACCAGATTGGCGCGATCAGCAAATAACTCTCTTAGAAAGGAGATATCCAAAGACGGATAAAGCTCATTAATTCCCGACAACTGGGCAAAATTTTTAATATCCTGTAATTGGAAACGACCCAGATAAGAAGACTCTAGATAGAATTTTTTTGTTTTCGCATCCTGCATTAAAGGGAGATAGGAATTTAGCCTGTCAAAATCACGATCAATAGTTCTGTTACTAACCTGAAACTCACGCGCCAGCTCCTGTACACTTAACTGATGCCCTACATTTAATTTAGTTAAAATACATGCCAACCGTTCCGCAAGACGCTCATGCGTTGAAGGATTAACCTTCATAAATCCCCTCTTTGTACTTTTACAGCACACTGCATAAAATGTTCAAGATTTTTAAATTATGAAAAAATTATACCGACTAATAAAAATAATATTTCAAATATTTAATTCTACTTAAGGCTAATAGAATAGAGTGACTTTAACTCATGATTTAACATCAAGCGCTGGATAGTTTTTTTATAACGTTTACGGTTTAAGCGTTCTACATAACGTTCCAAATGAAGCATGGCTTGATAAAGCTTATGCAGATCGGAATGTAATATCTGATTACAAATAATGGCTTTATGTAGGCGTTTTAAGGCACGAAAACTGTGGGCATGGGTATATGGAGCTGATAATATTTTCATCATATATTCCCTTTATTTTGTGAATATTCAATCAAAACCAATCAATTTGGTCAGATTTAAATTAAGTACCAATTTACTCCTCAGTTTTGACAGGTTGTGTCAAATGTTTGGCATCTTTGACCATTTTTTAAAACTTATTTACTGTTTTTAATCACTTAATTTAAATTATTTATCTTATTGCATGCAAAAAAAAGCCAACAAGTGTTGGCTTTTTTATTTAAAGGTGGAATAGTTAGATGATTTCCACCACAATTTTTCCAACATGCTCACCGGTATCCATAGCGGCATGCGCATCTTGAATCTGATCAAACTTAAATGTTTTATAAATCATGGGTAAACATTCACCTTTTGCCCATAATGGCGCAACGGTTTCTTGCAAGCCTTGCGCAATTTCCGCTTTTTCAGCAGTGCTACGCGCACGCATGGTTGAGCCAGTAATGGTCAAACGCTTCATCATGATTGGACCAAGATTGATCTCTTTGGCTTTGCGCCCACCCAAGAAAGCAATATAGACCAGACGACCATCACGGCGTAACAAATTCAGGTTACGTTCTAAATATGGCGCACCGACCATATCTAAAATGACATCGACACCGCCATTGTCAGTTTGCTCATTAATCACTTGTTCAAAGTCTTGAGTCTTGTAGTTAATCCCTGTGGTCAAATGGGAAATTGCGTCAACTTTGTCATCCGAGCCGGCAGTTGCAAAAGTTTTGATGCCCAGTGATTTACACAACATCAAGGCAGTCGTACCAATCCCGCTTGTACCGCCATGAATTAATACGGTTTCCCCGGCTTTTGCTTGACCCATTTGAAAAACGTTGGCCCACACGGTAAAGAAGGTTTCAGGAATAGCTGCTGCCTGTACAAAACTCACACCTTCAGGGATAGTTAAAGTCTGGCTTTCCGGTACCACGCAATATTCTGCATAACCGCCACCATTGGTTAAACCACAAACCTTGTCTCCGACTTTAAATTTGGTGACATCGCTACCTACAGACTCAACAATACCTGCAACTTCAAGACCGGGTACTGGTGTCACGCCTTTAGGCATCGGATACAAACCTTGACGTTGCAAGATGTCTGGGCGGTTAATACCAAAAGCATGGACTTTCACCAAAACTTCATCTGCTTTTGCTGTTGGTACTGCAACAGTTTCATAGGCAAGTTTATCCACCCCGCCCGGTTCCGTGATAATGACTTGCTGCATATTGGTTTGTGACATGATTTCTTCCCTTTCAATTTATTAACTATTTATCTATCTGCGATTTATTTCAACATAGTTCATCTGCGCTTTGAAGCCAACTCCTGCTTATGTCTGAGAGCCTAGCATCATCTAGAGAAATACCCCAAGATGCCGGTTTAATTTGGTTTAGCCATAAATAACATAAGGAAACGACGAACCAAAGGCAGCACCATGAGAATCAATGGAAATGCCATCAGCCAGGATAAACTCCATGCATGCAGCCACAAGGCAAAGAATCCATCGCCAAAACCTTTATTTATAATCATGTTAAAACAAGAAATTGCGCCACTCATGATGCCAGATAAAAATAGAGGCATCAGCCATACCATATGTTTAGGGTGAAACTTGGCGAGATTTTTCATTTTGTTGCCTATAGAGTTCGAATTTTAACGTAGATTATAAACGTGCAATATTGACCGCTGCTTGATCAATCTGTTCTGCAATTTGTCTAATTTGTTCCGGGTTAAGTCCACTATGCTGGATCTTGAGTCGAAGCGCAGCCTTGAGGTTTTCCATCGCCCGCTTGATATCTAAATACTGTTCATTGTTATGGATTTGCTTGCGCGTATCGAAACGGCACAGGATTTTCTCTACAGTGGCTTGTTCTGCTTCTAGATGCTCTATCCCTTCAGATGTAACACTATATTGCTTACGGTCAGACGCAGTGATTTCTGAGCCGATATATTGATGCTCTTCTAGATAGTTTAGCGTTGGATAGATTGTACCTGTGCTAGGTGTATATCCACAGCCGACAATATCACCCACTTCTTTGATAATATCGTAGCTAAACTTAGGTGCATGAGAAACAAGATGAAGCACTAACAGCTTCATATGCCCTGCTTCAAACAGGCGTTTGCGTGGTTTTTCAGTACTCTCAATGCCTGTAATCAGTTCAGCATTTAGCAAGTGATGATCCCTCTTAAGATTAACTAAGATATATCTTAACATCTCTTGTTAAAATCTTTCAATGATTAAAATTAGATTTTTAAGTCTAGAGCTTTCATTGGTTCCTCCACGTTATCTTTAATCACTCAAATACTTTTTTCATTACTCTTACAATTTCTTCATTTGATTTTATTGGTCTAAGGATAATATCTACAGTCTCTGATTCAAATAAGTTCCATCTTAAATTCATTTATTTTTAGTAATTTTCTTTTTCAGGTTTAATTCCTTTTTTATAGCATTCTCATTTATATCATTAGCAAAATTATCTTTTAATTTTTTAACTTCACCTGTTAATTTTGCTGAATAGTCCGATAAACTCCAGTGATATGATCACTACATTTAACTTATGAATTCAAGACGTTATTCTTACGAAAGCTAATCACTTTAAAGTCATCGCTTGGATATAGGGTAAAATTTTTATCATTTAATCCTTCAAAGAAGCCACCTAAGAAATGAATAACATTATTTGTAATTTTTTGCATATTAAACATTAAATAACAAATCTATTTAATATGTAATAATTTCAAAAACTTATCTGAAAAATTAAAAATATTATTGAATCAAAATCTATTAAATAATTTTTGATTCGGTATTTAGTCTCATATTTTACAAGGGAATAATTCAGCGAATATCCCAATCCTCATATATATGGTGAGGAAACCTTTTTTTAATGTATGCTCAATTTCAATTAATTTATTTGCAAATAAATACAAATAATCAAATCAGTAAGAGATGAATTATATTCCTCTAAAGTGTTCTTATAAAATACGCCCCTCTTCCTCTGCTTCTTAATTAAACCACCCAAATTAAAAATAACATTTTTCTTAGTTCTCTATTTTTTATATTTTAAATTGAATCAAGACTTATCCTCGTTCTTTATATTCCTTCAGCATCCGATCACTCACATCTTCAGGATAGCAAATCGGTGTATAACCTCCTGCTCGATTATATGCACTACGTTTACCACAACGACTGCCGTTTCTTGCAAAGTTATAAGGACAGGGACAATTTCCTGGATAATTGTCAATCGACTGCTGAATAATTTTCTGCTTAATCACCTCTGTACTTTCACTATTTTGTTTGGCTTCAACTCCGAAAGCTAAACACAACCCCATTAAAATAAATAATTTTTTCATAAAC
This sequence comes from Acinetobacter sp. SFB, assembly GCF_001647545.1. Lineage (GTDB taxonomy): Bacteria > Pseudomonadota > Gammaproteobacteria > Pseudomonadales > Moraxellaceae > Acinetobacter. The sequence continues at coordinate 187,689 of NZ_LSZH01000001.1, read as the reverse complement.
ACCCCTCAATATTTATATTGTATCGAGAAGTAATTTAAGTGAAAATTCAACTTTCAAATGACTGTGTGTTATTTATACAGCTAAACTTCTTCCAATAAAAAACCCGCCATAAAGACGGGTTTCTTTTAAATCAATTCAATCTATTAAAGACGAACCAATTCCACAATTTTCTCAGCCAATTCTTCAACAGACTCTTGCTCGAAAGTCACATCTGTACCTTCTGCAACAGTGGTAATGACCGCAATACCCGTTTCACGAAGCAGTGCAACTTGCGCCGTATCAAGGCCAGCTTTCGCAATCGCTACAATACCTTGTTGAAGCAACAAGTTTTCAAGCCCTTGCGCATTTTCCAATGCTTTGGCAGATACTGTAATTGACGCAGGTTTTTGACCCAAACGTGCCGCACGGTCTTCCGCTGTTACCGGATTGGTATGAGCCGACCATTCAACCGACTCTTCAACCATACCAGCACCAATCGTTACGTTGTTCAAACGATCAATGAAGATAAACGAACCTGTATAACGGCTGTCTTGATAACGGTCAAATACCACTGGCGCATCAAATTCAACAGTAACATTGGCAATCGCATTCAGCTCAAGCTGTTCAACCTGCATTTGCTCAAGTGTATTCACATTGGTACGGAAGTTAATGCCAGTCACTTTGGCAGGAACAGTTTGCGTACCAATTTTAATGTTATACAGCTTGCCAAGCACAAGCGGTTGATCCGCCATCCAAACCACAGTTGCTTTAACCGAACGTGAAATGGCAGGAATACCCTGATCCGCACGGATCAACATGTTGCCGCGTGATACGTCAATTTCATCGTTCAACGTTAATGTCACTGCTTGACCTGCAAATGCGTGTTCAAGGTTGCCATCAAAAGTGACGATTTCTTTAACCGTTGAAGATTTACCCGATGGCAATGCAACAACTTTATCGCCTACGCTGATTTCACCCAGCGCAATCGTACCTGCGAAGCCACGGAAGTCGAGGTTAGGACGGTTGACATACTGCACCGGGAAACGGAAATCACGTTTTGCGGTATCACGGTTAATTTCAACAGATTCAAGTGAACCCATTAAAGTTTGACCCGTATACCAAGGCGTGTTTTCAGAAACATTCACCACGTTATCGCCATTCAATGCAGAAATAGGCGTAAAGATGATGTTGTTTGGCTTACGGTCGCCCAATTGGCTCACGAAGTTGGCATAATCGGCCTGAATTTCATTGAAGCGTGCTTCAGAGAATTCCACCAAGTCCATTTTGTTGATCGCAACAATAATGTTCTTAATACCGAGCAAGCTTGCAATATACGTATGACGACGGGTCTGGGTTTGCACACCATAACGCGCATCAATCAGGATAATCGCAAGGTCACAAGTTGAAGCACCTGTCGCCATGTTACGGGTGTATTGCTCATGTCCCGGAGTATCGGCAATGATGAACTTACGCTTTTCGGTAGAGAAATAACGATACGCTACATCAATGGTAATGCCCTGCTCACGTTCAGCTTGCAAACCATCTACAAGGAGTGCCAAGTCAGGTGCATCGCCAGTTGTACCGACTTTTTTAGAGTCGCGGGTTACGGCTTGCAATTGATCTTCATAAATCAATTTTGAATCGTAAAGCAAACGGCCAATTAAGGTACTTTTACCATCATCCACGTTACCGCAAGTCAGGAAACGTAGCAGATCTTTATTTTCATGCTGTTTTAAATACGCCAGAATATCCTGGCTAATCAATTCTGATTGATGAGACATCGCTCAAACTCCACAAATTCATTAGAAATCGGTTGTTTTGAATCTCTTTTAATCTCCCTAAATACCTCTTTATGAAAGAGGTAATTTTCTCCTCTCTTTATTAGAGAGAAGTCGGGAGAGCTTCTAGATTCTTAGAAGTAACCTTCCTGCTTTTTCTTTTCCATCGAACCTGCTTCATCATGGTCGATCATACGACCTTGACGTTCAGAGCTAGTGGCTAAAAGCATTTCCTGGATAATTTCCGGCAAGGTGTTGGCAGTCGATTCAACCGCGCCCGTTAATGGGTAACAACCTAAAGTACGGAAACGTACCGATTTCATTTGTGGAACTTCGCCCTCGAATAAAGGCATACGTTCATCATCAACCATAATTAGTGTGCCACTCCGTTCAACCACAGGACGTTCTGCAGCCAAATAAAGCGGTACTAATGGAATGCTTTCCAAATAAATGTATTGCCAGATATCAAGCTCAGTCCAGTTTGATAATGGGAACACACGAATACTTTCGCCTTTGTTCACTTTACCGTTGTAAAGATTCCAAAGTTCAGGACGCTGGTTTTTCGGATCCCAACGGTGCTTGGTATCACGGAAAGAATATACACGCTCTTTGGCACGTGATTTTTCTTCATCACGGCGCGCCCCACCAAAAGCGGCATCGAACTTGTATTTATCCAAAGCCTGCTTTAAGCCTTGGGTTTTCATGATGTCGGTATATTTAGAGCTACCGTGATCAAACGGGTTGATCCCAGCGTCTTTACCTTCTTTATTTTGATGCACGATCAAATCGAAACCATGGGTTTTAGCCATGTTGTCGCGGAATGTGATCATATCTTTGAACTTCCAGCCCGTGTCTACATGCAGTAGTGGGAATGGGAGTTTTGCGGGATAAAATGCCTTTAAGGCAAGATGCAGCATCACTGCAGAATCTTTACCAATGGAATACAACATGACCGGATTTTCAAATTCGGCAGCCACTTCACGGATAATGTGAATACTCTCAGCTTCAAGCTGTTTAAGATGAGTAAGTCTTTCCTCATTTATGGACATTGACAACACCAGCTCAGATCAACGTGTACTTATTTACACTTTTAAAAATATATATATTCATTATAAAGATTTAGTTATCCCAACTATTGCTTGTTTTATTATATTAATATGCATATTTATCATATAGAGCTTAACTAATAACGACTATAAGTTTTTATTAATAATTCACTTAACTGCTGTTTTATTATTTTATCCAGACATCGCGGCTGCCACAACCCAACATTAAAATATATAAAATCTAAGCTGATCGCTATTTCATCTCAAGCCTATATTTTATTCGGCTTATAAATTTCATACAGTATCCAGACTCTCCCACCTCCTCTGTTCTTTTGAATTATGCCTACGCTAGACCTTACAATCGACATGGTTAAATCCAACCTCGAACATGCACAACTCGCCGGCTATATCTATCAACACAATCCGCATTTACTGGTGCTTCAAGAAGCCTTAAATGATGATGGCTCCATCCTGAATAATTATGTTCAACATGAACACACGGCTGACCAAATCGGGCTACAGTTTGGTCTACGACTTTTGGACAATAAGTTTGATTTTTTGATTGGTGCCACCCACAGCAATCAGGACCGAATTTATGAAATTGGTGCAGGAAATTTAAAGGCCGATCAAAAAGCGTTTAACTTGCTTTATGCCTTTTATAACTATCCCAAAGCTTTCTATTTGGTCAGTCTTCCCCTAGCAGCCAATAGCGCACAACTTGAAGAAGCGATTGAAAGCCAGTTGTTCAATCAGCCGAAATTGGATTTCCTCAATACTGCAATTAAAACCAATCCAATGGGACAACAATTCAATTGGATGAAAAGCTTTATTGTACAGCAAGCTTTAGACATGAAAGTTCGTATGCAAACCTGCTTAAATTAAGCCAGAGTGATTAAAATCAGGCTGAAGTTTATAGCCATAAGTAAACTTATTCTGGCAAGTGCTCAAAATTAAAAAAATGCCTTCGTATAGGCTGCTTTTTTAATTTTATTGAATAAATTTTATACAATTACACTGCATAAACTTACTTGAGTTATTTGTGTAGAAAGCTACATTATTTGCTGATATTGATATCTAGAGCACAATAATGACTCACTCTATTTACCCGCTGTATGCTTCAAAGAAAATGCCAAAGCTGCCGTGGAATGGCATTGTTCCATTTTCCCAAATAGCCAGATCATGCAAGAACATGAAACGGCGGTAAAGGCCGAATCTCTCGGTGCAATTTTTTTAAGAATTAATGGCGATCCCACTTTTACCACCAATCCGTCTATTTCTTTTCTGGTGATTTGCGACAATCGCTCTGAAATTGGTGAATTTTGGAAGTGCTTGATTGATAAGCTTTGTGCATTGATACAATTACCTCAATATCCATGGAGCGATTATTGCCGCTGGCTACCACACCAATATGGTGTTAGCTGGCAAATTGTCCCGAAAAACTTATGCGAGATTTCGAGCAAGAGTTTCCATGCACGAGCTGATCTATTCAAAATAAAAAATTTTTCGCTTCAAGCTCAATAACTTTTATTAACCAACCTCTGATAACCATATAGTCACAACGAGTGTTCTAATTTAAACGACAATAATGAACTATGCAGTGAACAGACCACTTAAAACGAGTACAAATAAAAATGATAAATTTAAAAAAAAGATATAAAAATCGCTTTACCGAATGCCTTTATTTAAGTTTAGGCTGCCTGCCTTTATCTGCAAACTGTGCTCATTTAACTCAAATTAAACACCATCCTATTGATAAAATTGTTCAGCAGAATACTGTCAAAAAATCCACTCTATCTGCGGACAAAACCATTAAAATTGATCAGATGCGAATTATGCATATCGATATTGACTACGTATATGACAAAGATAAAAAACAGCAACAAAAAAATATTCAGAATTTAATAGAAAGGATTCAACAGATTCAACCGAATACCATTTTTTTACAGGCTTTTGCCGATCCTGATGCCAATGGCTCGGTAGATCAGGTTTATTTCAAGAATCGTCATATCCCATTAAGAGAAAATCTTTTTCCGCGCCTTGTAAAGCAAATTCGCAGTAAGACACAGGTGCAGCATATATATGCATGGCTGCCTTTAATGGCTTGGGAATTCCCCAAAAATTACAACATTGTCTATGTTTCACATAGTAAAGGAGGCAAGCGAGGCTATATTCGGGTTTCTCCATTTGATCCACAAAACCTTAAATATGTTTCTGAAATTTATTTAGATTTTATAAAATCCAATGCAGTCGATGGTGTGCTTTATCATGATGATATCACGCTCAGCGATTATGAAGATTCTTCTAAAAAAGCCCAAAATATGTACCAATCTTGGGGATTTAATTCTGAACAGTTATTAAAACAACCGAAACATTCAAAACAATCACAATTAGCCCAATTTAAAACAGCATACCTTGACCAATTTGCTGAAGGTATCAGCAAGATACTTAAACAGCAGCAACCGAACATCCTCACTGCACGGAATATGTATGCACCCGTAGTATTGAATCCTGTTAGTGAAAATTGGTTTAGTCAATCTATGCCTAGCACATATCAATACTATGATTACAATGCCATTATGGCGATGCCCTATATGGAAGAAGCAGATGATCATCAGCAATTCTATTTGGACTTAATTCAACAATCAAAAAAATACGACCCAGAATTGAATCGTACTATTTTTGAACTTCAAGCGGTAAATTGGAAAAACAATCAGAAACTTTCAACCCAAGAAATAATTGAAACTATCAAATTTTTAGAAAAAAATGGGGTAAAACACATTGGTTATTACCCCGATGATTTTGTCAATGAACATCCTCAGCCGTCTAGGCTGAAATCCGCTTTTTTAATTGATGATTAACCTCAAAAAATTCTAGCTTGCCTTCTATATCATAATAAAGGGTCAAATTTTTAGCCTGTTGCATATTTAGAATGTCTAGGCTATTAACTTTAAAACTACTGGCTAGCTGCTTTTCATCAATCGCTAATGGAGCTTTACGACGGTCTTCACCATGAAAGCGAACCCAATTATAAGTCGCCCACAGCAGTAGCCCCCCAATAAAGATGGCAATCATGACGATGATATTCATCAGACTCAGTTGGCTATCCGGTGCAGCCTGGATCACCATTTGCTGATAAATTGTTTTGCCTTCAACCCACCAAAAGAATACCGTTATCAGTGGCATAAACAGCCACATAAAAATAAACCACCCCGCAATTTGCAGACTGTACCCCATACTCTTATTGCGCACATACTCCGGTCGATCAATATATTCAGGAATTTCTAGCTTTGACTCATCTTCAATAAGATAATATTTGTTTAAATCAGTCATTTTCGGTTTCTCCTCTAAATCCACGGTCTGGGCTAACCCATCGCGCACGTTTTTGAGTTTTGAAAATTGTTTTAGGTAATGCAACGACTGTGGTCAGCATGGTGAGAATCCAGAAGAACAAAGGATACCAAATGACCCAAAAATAGTTCCTGAAGATTCTGTCTTTATCGTAGGGTTTATCAATCCACAAACTGACAAAGAATTGAACAAGACAGGTCATTCCTAGAATAACCCCATACCATTGAGGAAAGAGTGACTGAATTGCCCACTCTCCAGGTAAAGAGAAAAACAGACCATATAAATATAAGACAATAATACCCGTCATCACATATGCCCAGACCACACTGATAATTGATTCCAGCGCAATCAACCACATTCGACGTAAATTCCATTTAAACAAGCTGAAGGAATAAGCAAACAAGACTTCAATACCACCCTGTGCCCAACGTAAACGTTGTTTCCATAAGCCCTTCAATGTTTCTGGCATATAGATGTAACATAATGCTTTAGGTACATATTGCAAATCCCAATGATCAAACTGCAAACGCCATGACACATCAATATCCTCTGTAATCATGTCATCTCGCCAATAACCAATACGATCTAATGCCGTTTTACGAAAACCCGCAATTGCACCCGATACGGTAAAAATACGTCCATAGGTACGCTGTGCACGTTTGATCAAGCCAATAATAGATGAAAATTCACCGACCTGAATTTTACCGAGGATGCTAGACCGGTTCACAATACGTGGATTACCCGTCACCGCTCCGACTCGAGGGTAATTGGTCAAATTGTGCATCATCCATAACACAGCATGCGGATGTAATAAGGCATCACCATCTATACAGACCAAATATTCATTTTGACTCACCATCGCACCTGCACGAAGTGCATATGCTTTACCTTGATTTTCAGCTAAATGAACTACCCTAAGTTTTGGATATTGTAGTAAAAGCTCATCTAAAATATCGGCAGTTTTATCTCGACTACCATCATTTACTGCAATGACTTCAAAATCAGGATACTGTGTTTGCATCGCAAATTTAATGGTATCTCTAACCTGCGTCTCTTCATTAAAACAAGGAATAATAATACTGCAGGGATGTTTACTGGGTTGTGGTATTGCAGGTTGTTTACGTTCATGCTTTAAATAAAACCAAATGCCGCCCGCAATCCAAATCCAAGCCATAAATAAGGGATAGAAGAAAGCAAAGCCAAAATAAAAATCACTGAATCTAAATTGATTAAACCATTCCATTATTTTGCTCCCTTAGCAAGGTTACGCTCGTAAGGATTTCGATAAGTTAATGGACTAGCGTTGGTGCTTAATTCCCGATAAAGATTTTCCTGTATTTTCTGCCCTTCATTTAATGTGTAGTTATTAATACCAATTTTTTGCACAGATAAATTTTTTAAGGTTTGATAATCGTACTGATACTGTTTCCATTCACGCTTTGTAGCATTTGGATTGACCGTAAAACTAAAAATCAAGCGCTGTATTTGTTGATTACTCAATTGTTGGAGCTGCTTTTGTACAGCTTTAAATATTTCAGGATGACGTACCGGATCAAATTCTATATAAAGAAAATCACTATAAGTTAAGCTATGCTCAATTAAGGATTTTAAACCCTCCATCCGCTTATCCTTTAAGCTTATTTTTAAAGCCGTTTGATAATTACTGCTAATATTCGTGTAATTTTTAGCCTGCTCTTTAGTTCTTTCTTTAATCTGAAAAACCTGATTTACTTTCTGGCTACATGCATTATCCCAATTTTTATTTTGTACAGCACATAGAAATTCATCCCCCGTTTCTATTACCAAACCCTCAAGATGCGTATTATTTTTAACCAAATCAGCAGTTAGCTTAGCAAGATTAAAACCTTGTTGTGTTTCCAGACTAATGGGCAGTTCTGCATATACATTATTACCAATACGTGTACGTGCCTGCCAAACTGTACGATTTAAAAGATCTTGACGCATCTCCAACTGACGATTTGGAAAATAGGCAACATCTATTTTGCCATCGCCATTCTCATCAGCAACTGATTTCAATAAAATCATATTGGTTTTTAATGCACTCACTTGATCTAAAAACTGTCCAAGCTTTTGATCAAAAATTTGATTATTTGGACTGATCATTTCAGTTAAATCAAAACGGACAAAACTGTGACGTTGCTTATAAGGGGCACGTGCAAAAGTTAAAAAATCTTCCATCTGAGCGTGAAGTACTTCAGGTGTGGGATTATCCATTACCAGGGCACGTTGATATGTTTTTCCCGAGTCTGCAAGGGTAGACATACTTCCTAAGCTAAAAGACATGGGTAATCCTGCTTTTGTCGCAAGTTGTTCACTTTCTTTCGTCACTGCTCCATAAGGCCAGAAAATGCCCTGCGTATTAATACCCAGTTCAAAATCTAAAATTTCTTTAGACTTTTTCAAGTCTCTCAACACTCGCTTCTGATAAGCCTGATCAGACTCATATTTCTGAAGTTTAGGGAAATATTCACGAGTAATTGCAGCAGGCTGCATATTTTTTTGTGGATTGGCAAGAATGCCTTTATGCATATTGTCTGAGTGCGAAACAAATTCAGTTAAACCTGATTGTTGCATTTCACGCATTTCATCCCATTTCATCAAACTATTCTCACCATATGCCTCATAGGCATCTTTGGTATTGCCATTAATCCAACTTGTAGGAATCGCAAATACGGCTGGGAAGTTATATTGTTTCAATAAAGGGAAAACTCGTGTGTAACTACTTATTGCTCCATCATCAAAGGTTAATAATACTGATTTAGGGGGCAAACTCTTTTTCTTTTGGCGAGCTTGCCATACATCTTGTAAGCGAATCGGATGCCAACCTTCTTGCTGAAGCCAGGCAAAAAATTGCGCTAAATTTTTAGTACTGATTGCATAAATATCTCGATCTCCTGTTGTGGCAACATCATCTCGCACATCATGAAAAGTCAGTGTAACAAACAGATTATCTGGTATTTCAATTGCATTTTTGGTTTCATTTTCAGCCATTGCCAAGTTAGGAATAGCCAAAACTGCTATTGTCATTACTGCAAATATTTTTTTTACAATTGGCTTCATTAAAAACGCCCCTCAAAACCTACAACCCCATATGTTCTCTTTTCATCTTCCCCATCATAAGGATGTGTTCCCCATCCAATGCCGTAGTTTAGACTCCATGTTCGATTAATTTTCCAGTCATGTTGATAGAACACGTTATAAATCGGTTTCGAAGAAAAATTATCTTGACCAAAAGTTCCGATGGTGGCTTGAAAATGTTGCTTAAAATATTGGTCATAACGACGCCAAGTTATCCAGTCATGCTTTAAAGTCAGTTCTGCGCTATAGCTTTCTTCAGGATTGAAATAATCAACTTGAACTTTATCGTTTTGACTGTAATAACCCCCTAAAATCAAATTGGTAATATGGTGTGGTGACTGAAAAATCTGCTGTTTAAAATAAGTGGAAAATTCCTGACGAGTATTTCCATCATCGATATCCATCAATTGATAAGTTGCTCCCGCTTCGCGAGATTCATTTTGCTGCCAGTTTATGCCAAGAGTATAAGACTGACCTTCATTACCATTCTTAATGGCTTGTAATGGAATATCAGCCTGACTATTGAAAGCTAAAACATACTGCCAATGGTCATTCAGCCATTGTGACCAATTCAATTGCACACCAAAACGATCGTCTTGATCACCTATGCTTTGAGAAAGCATAATATTTGCAACTTTACGACGAGATGCCCATTCAAGCCCCAACCCTAAGCGTTGATCATCAACATTACCGTCAGTGTAGTCAGCCGAACGAATATGATGATCTACATAAGTACGATAATTGTCGTAAAACCAGGGAGTGTTAATTCGTGTCCAGTTTTCTTGTTCTTGACTTCCCTTTAAACGATTCAACAAGGCAGAATTATCAGATTCACTTTCTGAAAAAATACTCTGATGTTGAATAGAGGCATGATTTCGATCATCAAGTTCTTTCTTACTTTTTATGACTGCCGTATCTCCTGGCAGATTTTGCATGAGATAAGCATTCTGCTTACGCCATTGCTGAATATCACCCAATGCTTGCATGTTCTGTAAATGATTAACCCGAACACCCTGGTCAACAGGTTCAATACCATCCCACTGTGCCAATGTCCATTCGGAAGCCTGTGGCTTTTCACGCCATCGTTGCACCAGTGCTAAATGATTTTGATAAACTACATTATTGGGTGCTTTGGCAACCAGTTCCTCAAAATGTTGTTCTGCTTTAGCATCCTCATTACGATACGCATAATTGAGACCGACTAATCCTAAATATTCACTGCGGTCATCATGGGTGACTTTATCGACCCCTTTTGCATTACTGTATTGAAAAGTAGGCAATAATTTATCCATATCTAAAAGTAACTGATTGGCTTCTTTAAACTTTTCTTGTTCAATTAAAGCGTAATAAATACCAGAATAGACTTTAAAATTGGGATAATTTTTTTCTTTCAGCAAACTTTTATATTGAGCTTCAGCCAATTTAGGTTGCTGAGTCTTTAAATATGCATCTGCAATTGAGTGACGTACATAGGCAGGCATTTGATCAATCGGCAATCCAATTTTTGGAATTTGCTCAAGGACTCTTTCAGACCAGTTTCTCTCATTCAACGCGTAAATATATTCATAGTAAAATTTACGCTTGATATCTTCATCATTGGGCAACTGAGCTTCAAACTTTGTCATATCGGCAATAACCAGATCAAGTTGTCGATAAGCAACATTTCCTCGATCACGATAAGTTGAAAGTTTGTAATACTCAATTGCGTTTTGAATACGCTGGGTAAATTCACCGATTTTTGCATTAGCTCTAAGCTGGGAATTTTTTGTTAATGATTCATTCTTTTGAATATAATTTTCAGCTTTAGCATAATCAGCGTTTACCATAAGTGCCAATGCATACTGTTCTTGTGTAGAGATATTTTGATTCTTTTCAACAGCTAGGCTAGCTGCATTCAATTCCTCAATCGGCATATTTAATAATCTATATGCATAAGCGAGCTGTGCCAAATAATCAGCTTCGACATAATTGATATCAATCTGAGAAAATGTTTTTTTTGCTTGAAGCGTTTTACCCGCTTCTGCCTGCAATACCCCTATCAGAACTAACCATTTCTGATTAGGATCAGATTGAGCGAATGTTTTTGCCCATTGTTCTGCTAATTCAAATTTTTTTAAATCACGCAGCGCTTTAACTACGCTAACCTTTCCATATTCTGGAAATAGGCCAGTTTTTATACCAGCAAGATATTTAATATCCTGCTCTGTAAATTTCTGATTGTTATAGGAAATTACCACAAAGTCAGCAATCAGTTTCTGATTATTGGGTTGAAGCACCAATAATTGCCGGAATTTTTGCAAACCTGCATCTACTTGCCCTTGCTTAATCAAACCCACTGTTTCTTCACGTTGTGGGTCAACAGAATCCCTATATAATAATTCTGCATGCAAAAACGTAGAAAATAATAAAGTTCCACAAGATAAAGTAAGTATATTTAATTTAGAATTCATTTTATTCATATTTAAAGTATTCACAATTCATTGTTATTAATTGTTGCATTGTAATAAACAATACCCTCAAGCCTACTGACATTAATTGTATTTTGTGTTTCATTTTGTGTTTTTATTTATTAATGTGATATATATCACTTTATTTTGATCATGAAAAATATTTATTATTTTCTTCTTGTTTATATTTATTCCTATGAGAATAATTCTATTTATAATTAAAGCATAGTTTTTATTCGACTATAAATTTTTAGATTAAAATTTTTAAACTTCTACAAGAATTAACTTCCAACTGATCATCATTTATTTTCTTTAATTTTAAAATTACAACTGAATAAAAAAGCCCTCAAATGAGAGCTTTTAAATTAACTAAAAATTAATCTAAACCTTTATCTTTAAGTACCTGAAGCATGGTTGAACCCAATTCTGCTGGACTACGGGTATATGCCATGCCTGCTTTTTTAAAGGCAGCAAACTTTTCTTCTGCGGTCCCTTTACCACCAGAAATAATCGCACCCGCATGCCCCATGCGTTTGCCTTTCGGCGCAGTTACACCTGCGATATAACCCACGACAGGCTTGCTTACATTGGACTGAATATATTCAGCGGCTTCTTCTTCTGCCGTTCCACCAATCTCACCAATCATAATAATGGCTTCAGTTTGTGGATCTTCTTGGAAAAGTTTTAAGCAGTCAATTTGATTCATCCCCGGAATCGGATCACCACCAATACCAATACAAGTCGACTGACCTAAACCGAGTTTAGTGGTTTGCGCTACAGCTTCATAAGTCAAAGTCCCTGAACGCGAGATGATGCCGATTTTACCTGGTTGATGAATATGACCTGGCATAATGCCAATTTTACATTCACCCGGTGTAATAATTCCGGGACAGTTCGGACCAATTAAACGTGCATTATTACCATAAGTTTCAAGATAACGTTTGGCTTTTAACATATCTAATGTGGGTACGCCTTCTGTAATCACTACAATTAGCTCAATACCCGCATCTACCGCTTCTATAATAGAATCTAAAACAAAAGGTGCCGGTACATAAATCACAGAAGCATCAGCATTGGTTTCTCTTACTGCTTCATTCATGGTATTAAATACAGGAAGACTTAAATGCGATTGTCCGCCTTTTCCTGGAGTGACCCCGCCCACCACTTTTGTGCCATAAGCAATGGCTTGTTCTGAGTGAAATGTACCGTTTTTACCGGTAAAGCCTTGTACCAATACTTTGGTGTCTTTATTAACTAATACGCTCATGATTGATACTCCCTTACGCTTTCACTGCAGCAACAATTTTTTCTGCGGCATCCGCCAGACCATTCGCAGAAATTAATTTCAAACTTGATTCATCAAGTAATTTAGCCCCTAACTCTGAATTGTTGCCTTCTAGGCGAACCACCACAGGTACAGTGACATGTACTTCCTGAACCGCTGCAATAATTGCTTCTGCAATCATGTCACAACGCACAATACCACCGAAGATATTGATCAATACACCTTGTACAGAAGAATCGGAAAGAATGATTTTAAATGCTTCAATGACTCGGTCTTTGGTTGCACCACCGCCAACATCAAGGAAATTTGCAGGCTGACCACCATATAGTTTGATGATGTCCATGGTTGCCATGGCAAGACCTGCACCATTCACCATGCATCCAATGTTACCTTCAAGAGCAACATAGTTCAGATCAAACTCTGATGCTTTTAATTCACGTTCATTTTCCTGAGATTTATCACGCATTGCTGCAATTTCAGGTAAACGATAAAGTGCATTGGAATCGATTCCTATTTTGGCATCGACACAAAGAATGTCGCCATTTTCTCGAACTGAAAGTGGATTAATTTCGAATAATGCAAAATCATTTTCAATAAAGGCCTGATAAGCAGCCGTCATAATTTTGACAAATTGGTTGATTTGTCCATCTTTTAAATTAAGTGCGAATGCAACTTCACGGGCTTGGAAGGGTAAAAGCCCCACCAGAGGGTCGACTTCAACTTTAATAATTTTTTCAGGGGTTTCTTCTGCAACTTTTTCAATCTCGACACCGCCTTCTGTGGATGCCATAAAAGTGACACGACGGCTAGAACGATCGACAACTGCACCAAGATATAATTCACGCTCAACAGGATAGACATCCTCACAGACCAGAACACTATTTACCGGCTGACCATTGGCATCAGTTTGATAGGTTACAAGTCGTGTACCAATAATGCCATTTGCATATTCAGCAGCTTCCTCACTGGATTTTACGACTTTAACGCCACCTGCTTTACCACGTCCTCCAGCATGAACTTGAGCTTTCATCACGGCAAACTTGCCACCGAGTTGCTCAAATGCTGCGACAGCTTCTGCTGCATTGGTTGCCAGTACACCCTCTTGAACAGGCATACCATATTTTTTTAATAACGCTTTTGCTTGATACTCATGTAAATTCATCGAATAACCTTTTATTACTTCTTCGCTTTGTTATGACCCACCAACACCCAGACATCCATCAAAGCAGTATTGGCATTTTTTAAAATCTTTCTTATCTTTATTTTTAGATGATTGTTCCATTAAAAACAACCATCAAATGTAAAAAGAGCGACCTAAGTCGCTCTTTTACTCATCTTATTTACGCTTACGTTGAATTGCGTGAATCGCTCGTCCATCCACTGCCAGTGCAGCTTCATGAACCACTTCAGAGAAAGTTGGGTGACCAAAAGTCATCAACTGTAGATCTTCAACTGAAGATACAAACTCAAGTGCAATCATACCTTGGTGAACGATATCAGACGCAGCAGGTCCAATCACGTGCATACCGAGTAAACGATCCGTTTTTGCATCAGCAACAAACTTAACGAAACCAGCACCCTCACCCGCAGCGAGTGCTCGACCGTTGACTGCAAAACCAAATTGACCGGTTTTAACTTCGTGACCTTTTTCAGTCGCTTGCTGTTCTGTTAAACCAACCCACGCCGCTTCTGGGTGTGTGTAGATTACAGAAATGATCGTGTCATAATTCACTTGAGCAGCATGACCGTGAATACGTTCAACTGCCATTACGCCTTCTTCCATTGCTTTATGTGCAAGCATTGGACCACGTACCAAGTCACCAATCGCGTATACACCTTCAACAGAAGTTGCGCACCAATCGTTTACTTCAACCAAACCGCGCTCAGTCAATTTAATGCCTGAATCATCAGCCAATAAACCTTCAGCATATGCACGGCGACCTACACAAACGATCAATTTATCGAAAGTTTCAGTTTTGTCTTCACCAGCTTGGTTATATTGAACTGTTACTTCACAACCATTGATTTCAGTACCTGCAACTTTCGCACCGATACGGATATCCATACCTTGTTTGGTCAACAGTTTCTGGAAGTCTTTTGCCAAAGCTTTATCAGCCATTGGCAAGAATGCATCCATTGCTTCAAATACAACAACTTCTGCACCTAAACGACGCCATACTGAACCAAGCTCAAGGCCGATAACACCCGCACCAATCACACCTAAACGCTTAGGTACTTCCTGAAATTCAAGTGCGCCAGTTGAATCAACGATTAAATCTTGATCTACAGGAGCTGAAGGAATGTTAATTGGTACAGAACCCGTCGCAAGAATCACGTATTTAGGCTCTAAAACTTGAGCTTCACCTTCAAATGGAGTGAATTCAACTTTTTTACCTGCAAGTAATTTACCGGTACCTTGTAACCATTCAATGCCATTGCCTTTAAGCAACTGAGCAATACCACCAGTCAACTGATCTACAACTTTGTCTTTACGACCAAGCATTTTAGAAAGATCAAATTTAACTTCACCGGTAGTAATACCGTGGTCATCTAAATGCTGAACGGTATCTTCATAACGATGTGAAGAATCAAGTAAAGCTTTAGACGGAATACAACCTACGTTTAAGCAAGTACCACCCAAAGATGGTTTGCCTTTATGAATACGTTTTTCGATACAAGCAACTTTATAACCAAGTTGAGCCGCACGAATCGCTGCTTCATAACCACCTGGTCCACCGCCAATTACAACTAAGTCAAACTGTTGAGACATTTTTATCTCCAAAAATGGGCTTAGAGGATCGCCCTAAGCCCATGAATTTATTCTTTAGAATTAAAGATCAAGGATAAGACGAGCTGGCTCTTCTAACAATTCTTTAATTGCCACAAGGAAACCTACAGCTTCTTTACCATCGATTAAACGGTGGTCATAAGAAAGCGCCAAGTACATCATTGGTAAAATTTCTACTTGACCATTTACAGCCATAGGACGTTCTTGGATTTTGTGCATACCCAAGATTGCAGTTTGTGGCGTGTTCAAGATTGGGGTAGATAACAATGAACCGAAAGTACCACCATTAGTAATGGTGAATGTACCGCCAGTCATATCTTCAATGCCCAGTTTACCATCACGTGCTTTAGCAGCAAAACCGCGAATACCGTTTTCAACTTCAGCATAGTTCATACGGTCTGTATCACGAAGTACAGGAACCACTAAACCACGTTCAGAAGATACTGCAACACCGATGTCATAGTAACCGTGATACACAATATCATCGCCATCAATTGAAGCATTTACCGCTGGGTAGCGTTTAAGTGCTTCAGTTGCCGCTTTAACGAAGAATGACATGAATCCAAGACGTGCACCATGACGTTTTTCGAACGCATCTTTGTATTGAGCACGCATTTCCATGATTGGTTTCATGTTGACTTCGTTGAACGTTGTCAACATTGCAGTGTTTTGTGTAGCAGCAAGAAGACGTTCAGCAACACGTTTACGTAAACGAGTCATTGGAACACGTTTTTCAATACGCTCACCAACTGCAACGCTTAGTGGTGCAGCAGCAGGAGCTGCTGGTTTAGCTTGATGACTTGCAACATCTTCTTTAGTAATGCGACCACCGCGACCAGTACCCGCAACATCAGCAGCCGAAATACCCGTTTCAGTGAGTGCTTTACGTACTGCAGGCGCTTGATCAGCAACAGGTTGAGCACGCTCAACAACAGGTGCAGCACCCGCTTCAGTTTGAGAAGCAGCTTGTTCAACTTGTCCTTCAGACTGAACTGCTTGAGTTTGAGTAGCGCCAGAAACCGCACCTTCTTCAAACTGCGCAATCACTTCGCTAGAAAGAACAGTTTCGCCTTCACCTTTAATGATGGTAGCGATTGTGCCGTCAGCAGGAGCAACAACTTCTAAAACAACTTTATCGGTTTCAATATCGCAGATCACTTCATCACGTGCTACAGCTTCACCTGGTTGCTTGTGCCAAGTTGCAATCGTACCGTCTGCAACTGACTCTGGAAATACCGGTGCTTTAATTTCGGTTGCCATTATTTAGAATCTCCTGATTGTTCAGCTACGATCGCCAATGCGTCATTTACTAGCTGAGCTTGTTGTTTTGCATGCAAATATGGTGAACCACAAGCTGGCGCAGCAGAAGCTGGACGGCCTGCATAACTGATACGGACTTGTTTAGCAGATTTCATCACATCGTCATATAGACGCGGTGCGATGAATAACCAAGCACCTTGGTTTTTCGGCTCTTCTTGAGTCCAAACCACTTCTTTCAGGTTTGGATAAGAAGCAAGTACTTCAGCAATACGTTGTTCTGGGTATGGATACAATTGTTCAATACGAACGATTGCCGTGTTATCTAGATTTTCCGCACGACGTTTTTCAAGTAAGTCGTAGTAAACCTTACCGCCACAAAGGACTAAACGAGTCACGTCAGCGTGGTTGATTTGATCGACTTCATCAATCACGGTCTGGAATGTACCCGTTGCAAGCTCATCTAAAGTAGAGGTTGCAAGTTTGTGACGAAGCAATGACTTCGGTGAAGTCACGATCAATGGCTTACGGATTGGACGAACTGCTTGACGACGCAATGCATGGAAAATCTGTGCAGGTGTAGTCGGTGTAATCACTTGCATGTTGTCTTCAGCACATAACTGTAAGAAACGCTCTAAACGTGCAGATGAATGCTCTGGACCCTGACCTTCATAACCGTGTGGAAGCAACATGGTTAAACCACATACGCGTTCCCATTTGGTTTCACCTGAAGCGATGAATTGGTCAATCACAACCTGTGCACAGTTCGCGAAGTCACCAAATTGGGCTTCCCAAACGATTAAACCATGCGGAATAGTAGTTGCATAACCATATTCAAACGCAAGCACCGCCATCTCTGACAACAATGAGTCATAAATTGCAGTACGTGGCTGATTCTCTTTGATATGACAAAGCGGAATATAAGTCGAACCATCTACCTGATTGTGCAATTTTGCATGCCGATGTGAGAACGTACCACGCCCCACGTCTTCACCAGTAATACGAACCATATAGCTTTCATCAAGCAAGGTAGCATAAGCTAAAGTTTCAGCCGCACCCCAGTTCAATGGCATTTCACCCGTCTGCATTTTTAAGCGTTCATCAATCACTTTCGAGACTTGACGTTGCATCACGAAACCTTCAGGAAGCTCGCGCATTTTTGCGCCAAGTTCTTTCAAACGTTCAATTGGGAAAGTAGTATCCCAAATATCTGTGTATTCGTGACCTAAATAAGGTTTCCAGTCCACAAACATTTTTGTATTTGGTTCGAGTACCAATGCATTGGCAACGTGTTTACCGGCTTCAAGATCTGAACGGTAATTTTCAATCATTTGATCCGCAGCTGCACGGTCAACCACACCTTCTTTAACCAGTTGATCTGCATAAAGTGCACGTGTAGTCACTTTTTTGTTGATCACTTGATACATCATTGGCTGGGTTGCTGCTGGCTCATCCGCTTCGTTATGACCACGACGACGGTAGCAGAACAAGTCAATCACAACGTCTTTACGGAAGGTATGACGGAAGTCATGTGCCAATTGAGTAACGAAAATCACCGCTTCAGGATCATCGCCATTCACATGGAATACTGGTGCCTGAATCATCTTCGCGATATCAGTACAGTATTCTGTAGAACGCGCATCACGTGGATCAGATGTTGTAAAACCCACTTGGTTATTCACCACAATGTGAACTGTACCACCTACTGTATAACCACGAGTTTGTGACATTTGGAAGGTTTCTTGGTTTACACCTTGACCTGCAAATGCTGCATCACCATGAACAATGATTGGCAATACGTCATCGCCACCAATGTCTTTGCGACGCACCTGACGAGCACGTACAGAACCTTCAACTACAGGTCCAACGATTTCCAAGTGTGATGGGTTAAACGCCAATGCCAAATGAACTTCGCCGCCTGGAGTCATCACGTTAGATGAGAAACCTTGGTGGTATTTAACGTCACCCGAACCTTTTTTATGAATCGATTTACCTTCAAATTCACCAAAAAGATCTGCCGGATTTTTACCCATGATGTTAACAAGAAGATTGAGACGACCACGGTGTGGCATCCCAATCACAACTTCTTTACAACCTACAGCACCTGCACGTTGAATGATTTCATTTACCATCGGGATAAACGATTCACCGCCTTCAACACCGAAGCGTTTAGCACCAACGTATTTGTTACCCAGGAATTTTTCCAAGCCTTCAGCAGCAGTTAAACGCTCAAGAACGTGTTTTTTCTGTTCTGCAGTAAAGTTAAATTGACCTTTCGCACCTTCAAGACGTTGTTGAATCCAACGTTTCTCTTTGGTGTCAACAATATGCATGTATTCAGTACCAACAGAACCGCAATAAACGGCTTCCATTGCTTCAACCATTTCACCAAGCGTCGCTTGTGTTTTACCCAGTGCAAGGTTGCCTGTATTAAATACTGTATCGAAATCAGATTTAGTCAAACCGTGCGTAGCAAGATCAAGATCAG
Source organism: Acinetobacter sp. SFB (assembly GCF_001647545.1). Classification (GTDB taxonomy): domain Bacteria; phylum Pseudomonadota; class Gammaproteobacteria; order Pseudomonadales; family Moraxellaceae; genus Acinetobacter. The sequence goes on along the minus strand of NZ_LSZH01000001.1, from coordinate 168,174 downwards.
GCACATCTTCACGTTTTGCCAGACCTAATGGATCTAATTTTGCTTTTTGATGACCACGATTACGATAAGCAGCAATCAGTTGTAAAACGCCAATTTGACGACGTTCATGCTCAGAACTTACAGAACTTTGAACAACAGGTTGTACGCGGCTTGAATTGCGGCCTAATAAAAGGAATTGCTCACGTACATTGCTATGTGGTTGATCACCTTTAGGGAATTTATCGAAATATTCACGCCAGTCAGCTCCAACCGAGTCTGGTGACGTCAAATAATGTTCATAAAGTTCTTCAATATACGCTGCACTGTCAGCGCTTAGTTCAGTGTCAAGACGCAGTGCGTCAGCAACTTCTTGCATTTGTGGACCCATTTCCTATTGCAAAAACATTTTCAGGATGCTTTTTAAGCGAACCCATGATTAGTAATGTCAAATTGGTAACATGACATTAGTCCCCAGCAGGCATAAGCCATGAGGCGTTATCACTACACTAGGAATAACCTAATGTGAATAATGAATAATAACGCCCTCATTGGCATCATCACTCATAAATACTCGACCGAAACCGAGCAATTTTTTTGCAAATCGACTTAGAAAAAATAACTACGCGACCTAGTTTTTCTAAAACGATTCATCTCTACTTATAAACCTTCTACATCCTCTAAAATGTTGAAAAAATGTACGTAAACAAGGTGCTTTTTTTAAATATAGCGATGTATCAAATCGTAACATGATATCTGGTTACAATTGATTTTTTTGACACATACCTCTCATAAATTAGCGAAATACATAATGACTATTTTCAGCTAACATATGGTGCTTTATTTAATAATTGGATTCAATGTAGACCATAGTCCCAAGCCAATCATTCCAATACAACAAAAGAGAGCGCACTCTTTAAACTGGCCCTCTTTGCTTATGTTATAGGATAACATTTTAAGAGCAAATTTGCAGACTGAAGCTGGAGATTGGTGCTTTAATTGTCAATTCGAACAACTTCACTACAATTCAATTTAGCTTTCATGTCATTTAGGCTTAATTTTAAACAATTCCAGTCATTTGGCTTTTTACCAATAGCAACCACCCACTCCCATTACATACATTTTTTGCATAAATCTATAAATCATTATGTGATTTAAAATATAAAAAAGCACACCTTTAGGTGTGCTTTTTTAACAGGTACAGATTAGCCTGCTTGGTCTAACAACATGCTACGGATGTGACCGATCGCTTTAGTTGGATTTAAACCTTTAGGACAAACCGATACACAGTTCATGATGCCTTTACAACGGAACAAGCTGAATGGGTCGTCAAGACGAGCCAAACGATCTTGCGTTGCAGAATCACGAGAGTCAATAATGAAGCGGTATGCATTCAACAATGCTGAAGGACCCAAGAATTTATCCGGGTTCCACCAGAATGATGGGCATGCTGTTGAACAACATGCACAAAGAATACATTCATAAAGACCATTCAAGTGGTCACGCTCTTCAGGAGACTGTAAACGCTCTTTCGCTGGTGCAGGCTGATTGTTAATCAGGAATGGCTGGATTTTATGGAATTGATCGTAGAACTGATTCATGTCTACAACCAAATCTTTAATCACAGGCAAACCAGGTAAAGGGCGGATGGTGATTTCGTTTGGTAAATCGTTAAGATTCCACAAACACGCCAAACCGTTTTTACCGTTGATGTTTACGCCATCAGAACCACAAATACCTTCACGACATGAACGACGGAACGTTAAAGATTCGTCTTGTATTTTCAACGCAAGAAGAGCGTCAAGCAACATACGGTGCTTGTCAGTCAACTCAAGTTTAAACGTTTGCATGTACGGTGCTTTATCCTTGTCAGGATCATAGCGGTAGATATGGAATGTACGGATACCTCTACTCATCTTTATTCTCCTGATTAGAATGTACGTGGAGCTGGTGGAATCGCATCAACCGATACTGGTTTGTAACGGACTGGTTTGTACTCAAGACGATTGTCTGAAGAGAACCATAAAGTATGCTTCATCCATTCATCATCACGACGGCCGTAAGAATAAGTTGGGTGATCTGCTGGCAATTCATAATCAACAACAGTATGCGCACCACGACATTCTTTACGAGCAGCAGCCGAAATTAAGGTTGCTTTAGCAACTTCATACAAGTTTTCAACTTCCAAAGCCTCAACACGTGCAGTGTTAAATACTTTAGATTTGTCTTTTAAATGAATGTTGCGAACACGCGGCTCAATCGCAAGAATTTGCTTCACGCCTTCATCAAGTAATGCTTGAGTACGGAATACCCCTGCATGGTCTTGAACGATATCACGAATTGCATCAGCAACTTCTTGAGCATTTTCACCCGCAGTTGATTCATCCAAGTGACGCATACGCTTTCTTGTATTTTCAAACACAGTGGTCGGAAGCGGTTGATACTCATCACCATGATGTTTAGTCACGTAATCAATGATGTGTTCGCCAGCAGCCTTACCAAATACAACCAAGTCAAGCAGTGAGTTGGTACCTAAACGGTTTGCACCATGTACAGACACACAAGAACATTCACCAATTGCATAGAAGCCTTTAACAGGTTTTGTATAGTTACGCTCACCACCATTGCTTGAGTAAACGTCACCACTTTTATCATAACCTGCTTCAAAGTTAGTATCCGCCGCACCTTCAGGAACAACAACTTGTCCATGAATATTGGTTGGAATACCACCCATTTGATAATGGATTGTCGGCACTACAGGAATTGGCTCTTTGGTGATGTCGACGTTTGCAAACTTCTTGCCAATCTCAAATACAGACGGAAGACGCTTCATGATCGTATCAGCACCCAAATGGGTCATATCCAATAAGATATAATCACCTTTAGGACCACAGCCACGACCTTCTTTGATTTCCTGATCCATTGAACGTGATACGAAGTCACGTGGTGCCAAGTCTTTCAAAGTCGGAGCATAACGTTCCATGAACGGTTCGCCGTCTTTATTACGAAGGATTGCACCTTCACCACGACAACCTTCAGTCAACAATACGCCTGCGCCCGCAACACCCGTTGGGTGGAACTGCCAGAACTCCATATCTTGTAATGGAATACCAGAACGCGCCGCCATACCAAGACCGTCACCAGTATTGATATACGCATTGGTAGATGCACGGTAAACACGACCCGCACCACCAGTTGCAAACAATGTCGCTTTTGCTTGGAATACCGCAATATTACCGGTTTCCTGGTCAATTGCAGTTACACCAAGTACATCGCCAGCTTCGTTACGAATCAGATCAAGCGCGATCCATTCTACGAAGAATTGTGTACCCATTTTCACGTTGCTTTGATAAAGCGTATGAAGAAGCGCATGACCGGTACGGTCAGCCGCAGCACATGCACGTGGAACCGGTTTTTCACCGTAGTTTGCAGAGTGACCGCCGAATGGACGCTGGTAAATCGTACCGTCTGCGTTACGGTCAAATGGCATACCCATGTGTTCAAGTTCGTAAACAACTTTAGGGGCTTCACGACACATAAATTCAATTGCGTCTTGATCACCTAACCAGTCCGAACCTTTTACCGTGTCATAGAAATGGTAGTGCCAGTTATCTTCCTGCATATTCCCAAGAGATGCACCAATACCACCCTGCGCTGCAACAGTATGCGAACGTGTCGGGAATACTTTGGTCAGGACTGCAACGTTCAAACCTGCTTGAGCAAGCTGATATGAAGCACGCATACCTGAACCACCCCCACCAACGATGACTGCATCAAAAGTGAGGTGTTGAATGTTTGTATAATCTTCTTTAGGGGTTATTGCGCCCATGATATTTTCCTATCAATTCGCCCAAAAAATCTGGATCGCCCAGATTGCATATGCAAATACAGCAATAATGACTGCTGACGTCAACACTAGGCGTAAACCTGAAGCTGAAGGACCCATTTGACGAGTAGTCACATAATCTGTGAATACCTGCCACATGCCGATCCAAGCGTGTGCGACAAGAGATAAGACTGCCAACAAAGATAAAATCTTCATTGGTAATGTCATCATAAAGCCAAACCATTGTTCGTAGTTAAATCCGCCATTGCAGAGAATCCAACCAAATACCACAACAGTATAAACAGCTAATACAACAGCACTAACACGTTGGATAAACCAATCGCGTGAACCTGAACCCGTAAAACCTGTAGCACTTTTCATTAGAGAACAATCCATACAAATGCTGCGATGATACCAATCGCAGACAAGATCAATGAAATAGTAGCTGCTATACGACCACTTTGCAGTTCTTCGGCAATACCGTTATCTGCAAGTAAATGCTTAATACCCGCAATAAAGTGGAATATTAAACCGGCTACAAATACCCATACGATAAAACGCACAATGAAGCTACCGAAGATTTCTTGCACTTGAGCAAAACCTTCAGCCGAAGACAGGGATTTGTCTAAAAGCCACAAAAGCACCGGTACGAGTAAAAATACGATGACACCAGAAAGACGGTGTAGAATTGATGCAATAGCCACAGGGGATTTTAAGTTTACTTCTAAAACTTGACCCATGGACAAATTGACAGGTCTGTTGCTTTTCACAGCGGGCATCCTGTAAGTAAAAACTCCATCTGGAGTTTGTTGGAATTAATTCGAAGGAAAGCTAGCATTGTTAGGTATTTGCAATTTGCAGCAATACCTAAACTTAAAACGACAGGGAATTATAAAACGTCAACTATTAAAATACAAACGATCCCATTTACCTTTTCCTCAAAAAAGCCCTAAATAAGAATCATTAACATGAATTACCCCCTTAAAGCAGACAAAATAGATCTAACAAAACATAGCTATATAGTTGGTTTTTATTAATTAAAATACTATTTGATTGATCGTTTTTTGCTTGGATAATTAAATAAATATATTTAGACTAAAGATAAACAAATCATCGCGAAAACTTATTATCCCCTTAAATAATGACAATTATCAGAATTACATTCTATATTCACAAAATAAATATATGGTATTTATTTATAAATACATGATAGCAACATCATGAAACGAAATAACCACTTAGTCTGTGTATAACTCCATATTCCACTCTTATTACGTTTAACTTTTATGCAAAAAAGTGGCTTATCTCTACCCAATTGATGAATAAGTGAGCATTCACACTCCATTAAACAAGTTATTTTTTATACAAACGAACATTTTTTTGCGAATGATTAATCGCTTTTTATTATGAATAAGAAAGCGCCACTTCCCTTTAAAACAATCTAGGTAAGTTATGGGAATTAGACTAGTTTAGTGATATAAAAAATTCTAAAACCTCAAGACAGCTAGAGTTTTTAACAATTAAAAATTGCTTAAAATTCCAACAGTATGCATATTTTTTTCTGCAACTTATCTTTATATGACTTATTATACTGCGTCGATACTGATATTTTCCTCATGACTACTGGATTATTTTTTGACCAGCTCCCTGTGAGAGCGTCTCTTTTTATCCATAAGTATAATTGACAAAATTTCAGTACACACTAATCTTATAGCAAATTTTTGATCCATCTGATTCGCGCATTAAAAGATGAGTACTACGAGTCGGATAAAACATTCACCGGGACAGGAGATCTATTGAATGTCTGAAGCAACTGGCAAAAAAGCCGTTTTACAGCTTGATGGCAAAGAAATTGAATTACCAATTTACAGCGGCACATTGGGCCCAGATGTAATCGACGTTAAAGATGTGTTGACTGCAGGTCACTTTACTTTTGATCCTGGTTTTATGGCAACAGCTGCATGTGAATCTAAAATCACATTTATCGATGGCGGTAAAGGTGTTCTTTTACACCGTGGTTACCCGATCGACCAGTTAGCAACTAAAGCAGACTATCTAGAAACTTGCTACTTATTGTTAAACGGCGAACTTCCAACAGCTGAACAGAAAGTAGAATTTGACGCTAAAGTTCGCAACCATACAATGGTTCACGACCAAGTTAGCCGCTTCTTTAATGGTTTCCGTCGTGATGCTCATCCGATGGCAATCATGGTTGGTGTAGTGGGTGCGCTTTCTGCGTTCTATCACAACAACCTAGACATCGAAAATGTTGATCACCGTGAAATTACAGCAATCCGCTTGATTGCTAAAGTTCCTACGCTTGCAGCTTGGAGCTACAAATACACAGTTGGTCAACCGTTTGTTTACCCACGTAACGACTTAAGCTACGCTGAAAACTTCCTGTACATGATGTTTGCTACTCCTGCAGATCGTGATTACAAAGTTGACCCAATTCTTGCGAAAGCAATGGACCGTATCTTTACGCTTCATGCTGATCACGAACAAAATGCCTCTACGTCTACTGTACGTCTAGCGGGTTCTACTGGTGCTAATCCTTACGCATGTATCGCTGCGGGTATTTCTGCACTTTGGGGTCCTGCTCACGGCGGCGCGAACGAAGCTGTTCTTAAGATGCTTGATGAAATCGGCTCTGTAGAAAACGTTGCTGACTTCATGGAAAAAGTGAAAACTAAAGAAGTTAAACTTATGGGCTTCGGTCACCGAGTTTATAAAAACTTCGATCCACGTGCAAAAGTAATGAAAGAAACTTGTGATGAAGTTCTTGCTGCTCTTGGTATCAAAGATCCACAACTTGCGCTTGCAATGGAACTTGAACGTATTGCGTTGTCTGACGAATACTTCATCAAACGTAACCTATACCCTAACGTAGACTTCTACTCAGGTATCATCCTTAAAGCGATTGGTATCCCGACGTCCATGTTTACTGTAATCTTTGCTCTTGCACGTACAGTGGGCTGGATCAGCCACTGGTTAGAAATGCACAGCGGCCCTTACAAAATCGGTCGTCCACGTCAACTTTACACTGGTGAAGTTCAACGTGACATCCAAGGTCGTTAATTCTTTAAGAATTTAATGATTTAAAAAACCGCCTCTTTGGGCGGTTTTTTTATGATTCAAAAATACTTTTATTATTCAGAATGTCCTAACGAATCAAATTTTTATTTTAAGCTCGGTACAGAATCATGCTTTTTGAGACAAAAAAGGAATACAGTCCTCATAGGCCGAACACTCTTGACCCTGTGATTTTTTAATAAAATAGTCCTGCACCATCTGTGCCTGCTGTTCGATGCCATACTGCAAAAACAGCTTACCCTGCTCTAAAACATACTGATATTTACGGTCAAATATTGCTTTACGCACTACAGCCAAACCCTGCTGAATTTGCCAGACATGGGTCAATTCATGAATTAACCATGACTGCTTGGCTAAAGACAGTGTCGAGAAATCTTCGCACCAGTTTTGAGGGTGGAAGTAAATATTACCGTTGGGACTAATCGCATAATTTTTAATGACCCCGCGATGTGCCACAATTCTAATGGCATTCAGCTGCAAATGCGCACCAAAAACAGACTGCGCAAGTTTTTTTTCACCTTGGGTTAATTTTCGATTCTTAACCTCAAATAACTGATTCAAAGCATGCAGTAGAGGCTTCATAAATAATGTCATTTTATCTGGCAATAATCACATGTTTTTAGTGTTTTTATTCTCTCATTAACGCTGTAGTTTTTTTGTCTAAATTCGGATTTTTTTTTGTTTTTATCTCAATAAATGCTGCAATTCGTATATAGTATCGAATTGCTAATTATTGATTAAACATCTATTTGTTTGTCGTCGCGTACACAGCGTTGAACCAATAGCCATAATAAATCATAACTCTGTGTATATATCCCTATAGGTATAGGATTAAGTTGGAATGAAAAGTTTTAAAATTGCCCTTGCACAATTCTCTCCACATACTGGCAATATCGAAGCAAATGCTCAAAAAATGCTTGACCGGGTAAATGAAGCCAAAAAAGAAAAAGCTGATTTAATTATCTTCCCAGAGCTTTCAACCGTTGGCTATCCTGCCGAAGACTTGTTACTTCGCCCTAGCCTCGCTAAACGCACTCAAAAAGCATTTGAGAAACTGAGCCAAGTGAAAGACATTGTAATGGTCTTTGGTTTTGTCAATCAAACTGAAGATGGTCACCGCTATAATTCGGCAGCGGTCATGAAAGATGGTCAAGTGCTGGGAATTTATAACAAACAGAACTTGCCAAATTATAGCGTATTTGATGAAAATCGTTATTTTAGCGCAGGACATCAACATCTTGTTTTTGAATATCTCGGACACAAATTCGGTGTTTTGATTTGTGAAGACATTTGGTCACTCAGTACCGTACATCAATTATCCCAGCTGAATGTTGAAACTGCTTTAGTCTTAAATGCTTCACCTTATGAAGTCGGCAAACCGCAACATCGCCTGACCACCATGAGCGAGCTGGCTAAACAGTTAAATATTAATTTGGTTTATGCCAACCAAGTCGGCGGTCAAGATGACCTTATTTTTGATGGCACCAGTTTTGTCATCAATAAAGACGGCAACATTGCTTTACAGGCACCAAGCTTTAAAGAAGATCTTTATTACGCTGAATATGAAGCCGAACAACACGCTTATAAAGTTGGAACACTGACTCCTGCTTTAGATACCATGGCTGAAATTTATCAAGGCCTAGTTTTAGCGACGCGTGATTATATTCAACGTTCCGGTTTTCCGGGTGTGATTCTTGGTTTATCTGGCGGGATTGACTCGGCATTAACCCTTGCAATCGCGGTTGATGCGATCGGTGCAGATAAAGTCCAAGCCGTGATGATGCCGTATACCTACACCGCGCAAATCAGTGTTGAAGATGCTGCCGCACAAGCGAAAAATATGGGCGTGACTTTTGGTATTGCCGAAATCAATCCGATTGTAAACAGCTTCATGCAAACCCTGTATCCTTTCTTTGGTAACAGCCCCGCAGATACTACTGAAGAAAATTTACAGGCACGTGCACGCGGTACACTGCTAATGGGTCTGTCGAATAAATTTGGCAACCTTGTATTGGCAACCGGTAACAAATCAGAACTTTCTGTAGGTTACTGCACCTTGTATGGCGATATGGTGGGTGGCTATGCGGTTCTTAAAGACGTATATAAAACCATTGTTTTTGAACTGGCCAAATACCGTAACAGCATTTCTGAAACACCTGTGATTCCTGAACGTGTGATTACCCGTCCACCTTCGGCTGAACTTCGTCCTGATCAAAAAGATCAAGACTCTCTACCTCCTTATGACGTACTTGATGCGATTCTTTATGCTTATATTGAAGAAGATATGAGTCAAGATGACATCATTGCCAAAGGCTTTAAGAAAGAAGTGGTGGAAAAAGTAATTCGTCTGGTTGATCGTAACGAATACAAACGCCGTCAAGCCGCGATTGGTCCACGCATTAGTCCACGCTCATTTGGCCGCGAACGTCGCTATCCAATTGTTAATGGATGGGCACCGGGTGCCTAAGCAGGACTTTGCTCAACAGTTTGCTCAAGCGCTTATGCTTGAGCAAACTCGCTTTATCAAAAAACAATTATTAGCAGAACAAAATAATTCATACATCGAACAATTTGTCCATCATCTTTATACCCATTCAGATCAAGTTTCATTAAAACAGTGTATTCAACTTGAATCCTTACAAGATGTGGTTCAAAAATATGCTTTTGAATTAAATTTAGGCGCGGAAATTTTAGAGTTTATTGGGATGGTGGCACAAAGAATCCATCATGTTTCCAGCAATAGCCAAACTCAAATTAACCAACTGCTGTCAGATGAATCTTTTGAATTATGGTTGTATAAAATACTTGAATTAGACCAGTTGCGTCATTACATCCACAGCAATTTACTGCATGACCCACAGGTAAAGCATGTCAGTTTGCAGTTGGCTAATCAGATTCTGGAAAGCAACACGCCTTGGCTTGATCATCTGCGTAGACTCAATACCCATCAACAAGGTCTAGGCTCTAAAATACTCAATTTTATTCAAGACCAGCAACAAAATATTGAACTCAAACTTGAACAGCAATTGGCACAAGCTCTGGTCAAACAACTGGGCAACATCATTTTATTGCCCAATGAAGAACTGGCCGATATTAGCCTGCATTTATGGGATGATATTAAGCAAAGAACGCTGAAAGAAACTTTCTCTCAATTTCAGGCCATCGACTTTGAAGAGTTTTTCATTCTGGTTTATGAAACCTGGCGACAGTTGCGACAAGGCGAACATTTACAACAGATGATTTTAGATGTTGTGACCGTTTTCTATGATTATTTCGCCGATTATAACTTACAAGAATTATTGCAGTCTGTTGGACTAGATGAAGATGATTTACATCAGGAAGCGCTGCGTTTCTTGCCGCACACCATTCAGGCACTAGAACAGCAAGGTTTATTAGACGGGATTCTGGAGCAACTGATCTCGCCATTTTATTTAAGCGAAACTACACAGCAGTTTATTGAGCAGTATATTCAAGATAAATTGTAAGTCTTTAATGATATTTTTATATAAACCTACATTTTCTTGAGCCACAAAAAAAGAGACCACGCTGAGAGCGTGGTCTATAAAAATGGTGGCTATGACGGGACTTGAACCTGTGACCCCCGCATTATGAGTGCGGTGCTCTAACCAACTGAGCTACATAGCCATAAACTGTGTGCGCATTATCTAAATTTCAATGAGTAGCGTCAACCCCTTTATTTTGCAAGTGTTCAGACTTTAAGCAGTTTAAGAAACTTCAGTTAATATTTATACAAAACCTGTATTTATTCATATTATTTTTCTTATTATCCCGAAAATAAAAATCTTAACAGAGCGAGAAAAATATGAATCACTTTAAATTAATAGCTATAAATCTAATTGCTGTGCTGAGTACAGGCTGTCAACTGATATCTCCTCTATTTGTGGACTACAATGGCGTACGTGGTGATGTGGCAAGCTGGATCAACAATCAGCAGCTACTAAGCATGCAACAGAAACGCAGCTTGGTACAGCTGAGTAAAGCCCAGCAAAAACTGTATCAAATTGAACAAATTCCAGAAGATCAAAAACTGGCAATTGCCAAACAAAACCAGATCGCATTGCATTGTGCCTATCTGTGAGTTATCTATTTATTCTGCACTAGTGTGATGTGGGAAGATTCGGGAAGTTCTGGGATGATGTGGGATGAAAGCTAGAGCTGATGAGGATTTGAAAGATTTTTTAAGGGCAAACCAGGTTGAACTTGATTTGCCCTTTATTTTGCACTGAATTTTAGAGTTTCTCTGAATGTGGTGTTTTCTTAGTTTTTATTTTGCACCGTTTTAATAAGAGAGATTTGATTGAGTAGTGCTTCTACAGTTGCCCCTACAATATGTGTAACGGCTTTATCTGGATTATATATATCTTCCAGGTTAAATTTGAGTATGAATAGCTCATCTCCAAACAATTTCACCTGTACTGAAGTATTTTGATCCTTTGCTTCTTCTTTAAATATTTCCATAGCTTTGGTACTTAGCTTAATACCCTGTCCTTTTAAATCATTCAATCCAAAGCTTTTATCATTACTGGTTTGTAGCATACTAAGACACGCTCCTTATTAGCTGGTTTATTGTTGATGTCATTGCTTCCTTATATAAAGCATTGCCACTATACAGCTCGTAAATAGCTAGAATCAAATCAGTTTTTGCTTTCGACGACATGGTTCGTCGCTTAGCCTTAAGTGCCTCTTCCACGGTCAGAATACAGTCTTGTAAAACAACTGTATCCATTTCTTCATCTTCTTTTAAACTTGCGTATACCGTTGCCACGAAGCGACTCACACCTTTAGGTTGCATTACGCGACCAGTTGTTTCAAGTGCCTGTTCTAATGTGTCAAAAGCTTGTTTGAGTAATGAAGTGTCTAATTCAGAAACTAAATTTGGTTCATCTTGTTCAAAAGCTTCGTCGATTTGTCTTTGAAGAATATCCTCTGAAGTCCATATTTTAATTGGCTCCCCAGTCCCATGCTGTAACCATTCAACATTTGCACCAGTTGTCTTCGCAATTTTTTCTGCTACAGATAAGTGCATATTTTTATTATTTTTCTTAAAAATACCAAAGACTGTTGAGTTGGATAATCCCAAACGCCCACACCAACCGTATAGAGACTCACTTATACCTCTAGGCATTAAACCGTTAAGCATCAAAAAGTACATACGAGACTGAATAGGGGTTAAATCTTCTTCGCAATTAAATTCTTTAAATTGCGAAAACTCGGCACAATTAAAATTAGAATTGCGAAGTAAATTAATATCATTATTATCAACCACTTATAAAATCCCCATAAAATTACTTCGTAAATTTAATTGCGAAGTGTTGACTGCGAAGTTATTACGAAGTATCTTTGTTCGTGAAAGGGTAAATACCCATTCTAACGAGTTAAAAAAAGCCATTACGGCATAAGGAGGTTCTTATGGGATTCAAGGAAATCCACACAGAACAATGGGATAGATACAGTATTAAAGCAGAAATTGAGAGACGGGGAAAAAGCGTTACTCAACTCGCTAAAGATTACGGACTGTCTGACAGGACAGTCCGTAATGCACTGTATCACCCAAGTAAAAAAGGCGAATTAGTTATTGCCAACTTTCTGGGAAAGCCTTTGTACATACTCTTTCCAGAGCGTTGGACTAAAGAGAACCAACGTATCTACCCACGTTACAGCAATAAGGAATGTGCTTGATGAAAACACACTACAATATTGCTGACCTATTAGCTTTAAAACTAGAGGGCTTCCCTACTACACGTAGAGGTTGGGAATATCTAGTAAAAACTAATAATTGGAAGTATAGAGAAGTTCCCAGCCGAGGAAAAGGTGGTATCCGAAAGGAATACGAAGTTAATAGTGAAATTAAATCAATTTTGCATTTAAATGAAATTAAAAGCCAAGTTAATTCTGAAGTAAAAGTACAGGAAATCCCAACACAAGTTATATGTAATCAGCAATCTAATGAACTATTGAATTGGCAACGAGAGATAGCTGAAAGCCGCTTATTTGTTGTGCGCTATATCCAGCAGCAAATTAAGCAAGGAACCAAAAAGACACCTGCAATCGAGAAATTCATTGCTGATGCAGAGGCTCTTATTTTGCCTAAAGAAATGCAGCTCACTGTTCAGAAAGCGAATGCTAAAGCTGGTGAAGGCCGAACTGTATCACGTCGCAGTGTTTTTGACTGGGTGAAAGCTGTTGAAGAATCTGAGCAACACAAAATTAATGTCATCAGTGTCTTAGCACCTAAAGCTCGTCGTTCAGAGATTCCTGTCTGGGCAATGGATTTATTAAAGCTTTGGGCACAACCACAAAAACCGACATTAGCTGCTGTGTTGGAATTACTTCCAAGCTATTTAAAAGCCGATGTACCTTGTCCAACGTATAACCAGGCATACCGTTTTATTAAGGAAAAAATGGGCAATGTTGAAGCTCAGCGCGGACGTATGGGTAACCGTGAGTTAAAGAACTTACAGCCTTTTATCCGTCGTGATACTGAGCAACTTTTGCCGACGGATGTGTATACCGCAGATGGTCATTGCTTTGATGCTGAAATTGCACATCCGATGCATGGTAAACCTTTTCGCCCTGAAATCACAGCCATTATTGATGTCGCAACACGTCGCTTGGTCGGCTGGTCGATTGACTTACCTGGACAAACTACCTGAGAACCTTCGGTTAATTATTCAATTGACTGACTACAGAACTGCCATGATTTTAATTAAACATTAAAGAACTCAATGTCCCTATTGAATGGGGTGGCGACTGGAGAACTTTTAAAGATGGTCCACATTTTCAACTACCTTGGGGGAAATAATAATGCAGTCAAAACATAAGGGACGCAAAGTCCCGCAATCTGTCAAAGTTCATAAACGTGTTGAAGCTGAAGTTGCACTGGCACTTTCAAATCAAGCCCTTGAGTATGAAAAAATATTAAAGCAACAGGATTCTGAAGCACGCTCTAACGAGTCCGACAAGATTCAAAAGTTACGTCTAACGCTATCCCAACGCGAAAGCCAGCTTGATCATTTACAGCTTGATCTTGTTGAAAAAAAGAAACTGTTGACCACTCAGGGACAACGTTCTAATGAACTGTCTGAACGTGTTCGTGATTTAAAACATGAAGTCAGTCAAAAACAACAAACCATTGTCCGCTTAAATAACGATCTAGATCGTTCCCGGAGTCAGTTTGTTACAGGCGAGCTGTTGCCATTTGTGAATAACAGCGTCGTTGTCCACAACTGGCGTGATTCGTGGAAATGGGTCAGTAACTGGTGTTTTGGTCTGGTGATGTTCTTTGCTGTGACCCCTATTCCTGATGCATTGCTTGCATTGTTACCCGAGCATGTTCGTTTCTATGTTATTGCCTGGACTGCTTTTTGTGGTTTTGTCGGGCGTTATATCAATCAAAGTCCAGCAATTAAGTTATGGCCTTAAAAATATTTGTACGGAAGAATTTTGCTGCTGTTCTGGTCTATGCGGTGATGGATGCTTACGACTGGATACGCAGTCCTATACAACAATTTAAAATGAGAAAACAATCATGCAAGTCAAATTCTCAAAAAACGCCATCATTGGTTTAGCTGACTTTGTTCTGAAAAACTATGGACACATTAGCGCAACCATTGAAGCCGGAATTATTGCAACAAAACAGACTTACACCAATTCAAAGCTGACCTTGGTAGCCGTCTATGACTTGCTGCAAGAAACAGCCAATGCCATGCAATCGGTAGAAAATGAAGGGGTACTAAAAGGTCTGGAAAAGAAACTGGCCGTACTGGACTTTATTGAAAAAGAATATGTAGAAACCAAAGCTGAAATTAAGCTGATTTGGACTGGCTGGCGAACCACTGTGTCCTGGTTTATTGATCAATTAATTACGATGCTGAACAGTGGTCGATCAGTATTACAAGCATTTGTGGGTTAAGGGGGTTATGTGGCGATTCAATTAGAAGCCTACCAATGGATTTTAGTTCTGATCACGGTCATTAGTACCGTGGTTGGAACAGTCAAAATTCTTTGGGGACGTATCGAACTCAATCTAAACACCAACTTTAAAACTGTACAGAACCAACTTGAAGATGTTTCTAAGCAGGCAGCAAAAAGTCAGCAGGACGTTCGTGAATTAGAACGTAAGTTCTATCAGTTTCAGATTGATTTGCCACACTCCTATGTTGCTCGTGAAGACTATATCCGAGGTCAAACCGTGATTGAAGCCAAGCTTGATGCTTTGGCTTCAAAATTAGAAACCGTACAAATTAAACAAGGAATGGCCCAAAAATGACTGATTTAGTCCGTGCACGTCGTGAAAATATGCGTTGGCTTTTACTGAATGCTTTAAATAATGCCCGTCCATTGGGTGCTATGGATACTTTACTTCTGACTGTGGTTCAAGCCATTTATCCGTGGTGCATATATGACGACCGAAGCAGGTCAAAATTTTGATGACAAGCTCGGTGAAACTATTGCAAAAACTTTAGCTCTTTTTGGCAATGATGATGCTAAAGAAGCCCTTGAAAACCAAGCTAAATATGACCAGATGATTGCTCAACAAGAACAGACCAATAAAATATCTCAAGATATGGTCAGTAAAATTAGCACGCTAATTAATGTAACAGCACAAAACAAACCTTTGCCAATGTCATTCCCTTCTGGTTCAAGTCCATTGATGCAGTCGATGAATTCAGCAAATGAAGAAAAGAGACATGGTGCACCACCTGCTTATTTACTCAGAAAATAAGGAAATATTTCCTCCAGAACAATCACTAGGGTTATTGCCAAAATGACTTTTCAATCCATTGAGAAGCATTCTAATGTCAAATAAAAATATCCGTGTAATAGTTGAAATTGATGGTGATACACAGTTTTCATGTTTCAGTCATGAAGGTAAAACCGGAGGCGTTACTCCTTTAGATCCTGAAGTATTAAAAGTTGTAAAAGCGCAGCTACAAGATGCACTTTTACAAGTTGAAGATTTACCTAGCCACAAGTAAGTTCTTTATTTAAATTGCTTATAACAGCATTCCAGGTCAACGATTTAAAAAATGGATGCCATGGTCTCGGTGCAATAAACTTCATTTGAGGACCATGCAGCCACACAGGAACAACCGTACCTGCTAAACCAGCACTTGTTGCATAAGATTGTAAAGAATCTACAATTTCAGATTGTTCATTGTTAGTTTTATATTCGAAATTTTTATCCAATGGAATAATAATCATATTCTGCCCCTGCTTTCGAAGATGGGCAATTTTATACTTACTCATTTTTACCGCCTTTTTTATAAAGAAATTTATGCCAACCGGCCTTTAAATAATTATCACTTTTTCTTTTTTAATCATAGGATTTAAGGAAATTCTTCCAAATTAAATTAGGCCATATCGCTGTAACAATAGACCTCATAGAAAGTGGGGTTTTTTATGGGCTGGGCAACTGAATTACATGATGCAAGTTTCCGTGGCGTACAGTTTGAATGTACGACCATCAGTGACTCTATGTCCAAAACTGTTTCTATTCAGCAAGCACCCTACTCTAACGATGCTTCAGTTGAAGACATGGGGAATGAACCGCGTCGTGTTTCTATTCAGGCTGTGTATGCGGGTGATGACTATTTAACTTGGTTAAATGCACTTTTAGCTGCATTAGAAGAGAAGGGTCCAGGTGAGTTAGTTCATCCCATTTTTGGTATTTGTTATGCTCAGGTTGCCAATCATAGTGTTAATCATGATGTTGATAATTATGATGCCTGCACGTTCTCAATTGAGTTTGTAATTACTCAAAACCAAAAGAAAAAACGTTTTATCCCCGTCAAAACTCAAAACTTAATTCAGCCTATTTATCTTGTTTCAAATCCAGCTTCGGCATTAAAACAAGCGTTAGAAAAATTAAAACTGACTGACAATAATGCATTTTTTAATGTCATTAATAAAATCAGAACAGGCATACAAACTGTACGTAATGTCATGGGTATTGCCAAAAATGCCATTGAAAATATTTTATCTCCGGAGACCTGGGCAACTAGCTTAATTGATGACATTACAAAGCTAGTCACTTTTGACACCAGTATTTCAGCGATTTCAAAATGGCGTGATGTAATTAAACGCATTCAACGTTTTGATAAGCTATTTGATACGGATGATGCCCAGCATGAACCTGAAGAATTCAAACAGCTTTGGCGTGCAACACAAGTCGCTTCAGTGATTTCGATCACTCAAAGTGTGGTTGCAACTATGCGCAATGAAATGGCTCAGAATCAAGAAACAAGCTTTACTCCAGTCGAGCTTGCGGTCATTCGTCAGCAGAACCGTCAAACCCTACAACAGATTATTCAGATTGAACGTCAACAGCCACTTGAGGAACTTGATACTGTTGTTCAGATTCAAGTCTATAAAGATGTGGCGGATCAAGTTCACTTACAGATCCAAGAACTCATTGAAATCCATCCTCCGATTACCACTGCAAAAATTGAAGTGCCTTGCACCCTACATTGGTTAGCTCATTATCTTTATGAAGATATGAATCGTGCCAGTGAAATCCGTCGTTTGAATCCTGATTTGGTCAATCCTGCTGTGTTGCAAACTGGCATGGAGATTACCGTCTATGCTCGATAATCAGAACAAAACGATTCGCTTAATCATCGGTGGTTATGAAATTAACACTTGGGATAATGCGTCGATTGATAGTGTCATTGATACACCCTCTGAAGCATGGAGCTTTAGTCTTTTTAGTTTAGAAGATTTAGTCCTGCCGGATACGGTGAAATCAGGTGCCAAAGTTCAGGCTTTTTATGGTGATGAACTGATCCTAACCACTATTGCAGATGCAGTTGAGGAAGGCTGTGATCGCTCTGGGTATGCGCTTAAAATTTCAGGTCGGGATTTAGTTGGTCAACTTATTGATTGCTCAGTTCCTATCTCTAATGGTCGTCAAATCAGCCTGGAAGAATTGGTAAATAAGTTTGTTTTGTCTGGCAATTTAGGCAGCTTATTTAAAAATTTTAAGATTCAAAATAACAGCTGGCTTAAGAATAAAGCTTCTATTGAACCAGGTGAATCACTTTGGGATGCCATTGTAAAAGCTGCCCAAGTAACAGGTCAGCATGTATGGCTTGAGCCTGATGCCACTTTAATGATTGGTGATCCCTTCTTAAATGCCTATCAAGTTGAAACTGCTTTACAGCTAATTAAGTACAGTAATTCAAATAATGTCCTTGATGCTAAATACACTGAAGACATTTCTAACGTTTTTTCTGAAATCAAAATCCTGAGTCAGGATGGTAAAGGTCAACATATATTGGCAAGTACCAAAGCCGATACCCCATATCAGCATAAGCGACTAAAAATTATTGCTATGGGTGATGTAGAAACTAAAGCTGAAGCCGATGCCGCAATTAAAAAAATAGCGAAAGATAATAATCTTCAAGCCTATGCCATGACTGCAACTGTTCAGGGCTGGTCAATTGACAATAAAGCCTGGTCTACAGGTTGGCATCTTCACTTTGAAACCAATCGTTTAAACCGTGCCACGGCAAAATGGGCTGTGATGGGGCGCACACTGAACCTTTCACGTTCTAACGGCAAACAAACTGTACTAAAGCTAAACCGCCAGGGCGATTGGGCACAACCACTTTTATATAAAGATCCACAGGCAAAAAAACCTAAAAAAATAGATGCAAAAAAAGGAGCTAAAAAGTGATTGAAGCGGTTCAGCGTCAAATACAAAAAGGTCTGGGTCAAATTAGACAAACGTTCCTTGGCATTGTGGCTCGTGGCGGTTCAAAGATGCTTCAGTTCACTGGTTTTTCAGATGAAGTCATGGATGAAGTGGAGCTGATTCAACATGTGGGTTTTAGTTCTTTTGTACCTAAAGATGCGCGTGTTGTGGTGATTCCATTACAAGGTAAAACGTCCAAATCGGTGGTTATTGCCACTTCAGGCGGTGCAATTGTGGTCGATGTTCTAGAAGGTGAAACCTGCATTTATGACCAATTTGGGCATGCAATTTGGCTGAAGGAAGATGGTGCGCACGTCAAAGGCGGTGATCTGTTTGTTGATGACGGTAATTTGCATGTGTTGAATGGTGAAGTCATTGATAAGAAAGGCTCTATGCAGGAAATGCGCGAGATATATAACGAGCATACCAATGGTAATACCCCTGCCCCAAATCAAAAAATGTAGGTGAAATCATGGCGAATATTAATTTAGAAAATAAAGATTATGTCCTGCTCAGTCTTGATGCTGCATTCAACCAGGATGACGTGCAATGCGTATGTTCACGTTTAGGAATTCATCGCGGTAAATATTGGGCAGATCCGAACTTGGGAAGCCGTTTATATTTATTAAAACGATCCAAGGATTTAACTCGAAATATCTTACTGGCAAAGCAATATGCAGAGGAAGCACTCAGCGATTTAGTACCAGAGCGTTTTGATTCAATTGTTGTCAGTGCCAAGCAGTCTGAAAGAAGCCGAATTGATTTAATTGTTGATGCTGTCCGCTTAACAGGCGAAATCCAAAAAATTATGTATTTCGTACCAGTCGGAGGTTAAACGTGTATCTAATTCCAAAATTCAATCAATTACATCTGACTATTGTTCAAGAGATCCGTAATAAAACAGGTCTAAGCATAAGCTCTGATTCTGATGCTGCTATTCGTGCAGATGGCGAAGCTTCGATTGTTGAAGGTTTATATCATCATCAGCTTTACATTCAACGCCAGCTGTTTGTACGTACAGCTGACGAGCCTTATTTGTATATTCATGCTGAAGAATTACAGGTTCCACGTTCAGGCGGTACGCGTGCTTCAGGCTCAATTAAAGCGACTTCTAATATTGATTTAACTATTGAAGCAGGCTCCAAGATTACCGATGGTAAAGGTCATTATTGGAGTGTGATTACCAGCACTAATTTGAATGCCAATGTCGAAACGGTGATCAGTGTTTCAGCAGATCAGGTCGGAGCTTCCTGGAACTTTACTGGAGCAACATTACTTTGGGTCAGTCCAATTGCGAGCTTAAATGGTACAGCCTCAGTTGTATCCATTGCAGGTGGTTCAGATGAAGAAGAGCTAGAGGCCTGGCGTGCTCGTATGCTGGAAAGCAAGCAGCTTGGACAAGCACGTGACCGTGAATCTGATCTTGAGCGGGCAATGAAAAGTATACCTGGTATTGGACGTATCTATATTTATAAAAAGCGTCGTGGCCTTGGTTCATTGGACGTTGCAATTACTGCTGTGGGTAATCCTCCAACATTGCCGACTCAAGCATTAAAAGATATTGCTCAACTTGTATTAGATGCAGAAGCTGGTTTCTGGGCTGATTGTCGTGTGTATTCTCCAACAGAACAATTATTAGATATTAGTGCAGTTGTCAAAGGTATTGGTATTAATTACACCGATGTTGAAACCACAATTCGTACCTACATTGCTGAGTTGGCTCCAGTGGAGGAATACCAAGCCAATGTGCTGGTTTCACGCATTATGGCTTTAGCAAATGTTGAAGATGTCACACTGTCACCAAATACCAATATTCAGCCGATTGTGAACTGGATGCATACCTACTGGGTTCGCGCAGGCACTATTTCAGTGAGCGCAGCATTATGAACTTAGAGCAAACAACTGACCTTTATGCATCAGTATTGCGTCAATTATTGCCTGTCGGCGGTTATGACACATCTCCTCACACTGAGGCACTCTCTGTAGATGTTTATGCACATGCAAAGCTGTTTGCTCAAGCTGATTTAGATGCAAAACGCATACTCAGTGTTTTGGAAGCAATTCCACAAGAGCTGATCAATGAATATGAACTAGAGTATGGCTTACCGCTGAAATGTGCGGTGAATACGAGCAGAACGATTGAAGAACGGTTACAGGTTCTGAAGTGGGTGCGTACCAGTCAAAATGTATTTAATCGAGCTTATTTAGAACAGATTTTGGCTATTTTTGGCGTGGTTTTAATTGATGTGATGAAGTTTAAGCCTTTGCTATGCACCGCAGCATGTGATTCGCCAGCAAATACAGAACAGCTGCGCTATAAGGTCTTTTTAAGACTTCAATATCCGGTTAATGCGGATATGAGCTGCATTATTGAAAACTATTTACCAGGTTACTTGCGTATTGAGTGGGTGATTGATATGCCTTGGGGCGACTGGATTCTTAATTCTGGTGTAGCTGTAAACACAAACGGTGTTGCCCACTACACAGCGTATAAAACCAATCAGCGTGAATATTATGATAGTTATGCAAATTTGGATTTAACTGCCGCTATTGTACGATCATTGCATGATACTGATATGCAGCAATGGCAAGCGGTGAAGGATGCTGGTAATCAATTGACTGGTGTTAATGATTGGGTGCTTAATCCAGCAAATAATCAGATTCAATACTATCCGCCTAATTCCGATCCATCTGATCCGGATTATCAGTGGATTTATAACCGTGTTCGATATAACTCTGCTACTACTGTATGTCGTGAATTTTGGTCACAATTTGCTCCTGCATGGGCTTTTCATTCTGTTTCAAATTCTGAACGCGAATATCCTGTTTGCGTTGGTTTTAACGCTGAAGAAAAGAGATATGATTCTTATCAACCTACTCAGAGAGTTGCTCGCACTGAGCCAATTGAAGAACAAGAAGAAAAAACTTTGCCGCTTGATGTTGTTGCTGCTCAAGTAATTTTAAATGCTGAATCATCCGACCAAGGCATTTTTCTACTTGCTCAAGTCTATATTGAGGAAGTAGCAAAGAGTATTTTTAATGCTGATGAATCAAAACAGTTTGTAAAACCTACAAATCTACGCTCTCAATTTGACCAAAACAAAACTTTAAGAACTTAAGGAAATATCATGAAAAGAATTGATAGCGTAAACGCTCGTCCAGATGCTAATGGTTCAGGAAAAAAAGGTTTTCATGACAATGCTGACTTACCTGGGCAAGATGCAACATATTTAACACCGGGTTGGCTTAATGTAGTTCAGGAAGAGCTTGCAAATGCAATTGAGCAGTCTGGACTTAATTTAGATCCAAATGATCCAAGTCAGCTGTTCAAATTATTCAACTTGCATAATAAAGCGTTAGTACAGCGCATTTATCATGTTGGTTCAAAGCATATAACGGATAACACTGACTGGAACCCAGCGGTAGAACTCCAAACCTATTTTGGCTATCAAACATCCTGGATGCTGTGGCCTCATGTTCCAGTGGGTGTAGAAAACTTTGCTGATCCGATTGGGCAAATTTCACTTTTAAGTAATGTTGGCTCTGTACAGGGTAAAACTACACGAATTTGGCAGCGTCTGTCCGATGGTGCTACGGCTCCAACTTATACACTGACAGCCAATAAAAGTGCATTAAATGAAGGTGAGCAAGTCACTTTTACATTAGCAACCACGGATCTGCCTGCTGGCACTCTTGTTGATTGGGCCATTACAGGGGTTCAAGAGGCTGATATTACTCCTTCGGCTCTAACGGGTAAATTCACACTTGGCTCTGATGGCAAAGCTACATATACACTTACAGCGGTTGTGGATCAAAAGACTGAAGGCAACGAAACGCTAAAATTTGCACTTTCATATATTCCAAACAAGTATGTAAATGTATTAATAATGGATACAAGCAAATACCCTGAAGGTCTTCAGACCTATTATGAAGGCACACATACTATTGAGGTACAACCAAATCAGGTCATTACTTTAGACATGTATGGTGCAGGTGCTGGTGGCGCTGGTTCTGTTTATTCACCATCAGCAAGCCCTGACGGGTCAGATGGTGGAAATGTTGTTCTAACCTACTTAGCCAATACATTAACAGTGGGCGGAGGTAAGAAAGGTACAGGTGGTGTTTGGGGTAACGGTTCAAGCTATTCAAATGGTACTGCTGGCCTTGGCGGTACACATACAATTACTGCTGATTCAAGTTTCGAGATCCAAATTAACCAGAAAGGTAATGATGCAGTCATCGGTTCACGTTGGGAAACTCAAAAAGGTGGTACTGCTATTGCTTCAAGCATTGGTGCTGTGAATGGTGGCGGTAATGGTGCAACAGGGATTGGTGATGATCGTTGGTCATTTGGCGGTGGTGGCGGTTCTGGTGGTCGCGTGAAGGTAAAATTCACAAACACAACTGGAGAAGTTATTACATTTAATCTTATTGTCGGCGCCAAAGGCCAAGGGTGGAAGAATGGTGGTAATTCTGGTGGGGATGGCGGTATTGGTTTTGCTATCGTTACTACGAGTTAATTTAGTGCCCTGCACTATCTGGCAAAGCGTTAGGTAGTGCAGAATAACTGCAAATATTTAGTGCAAAATAAAAAACAAAATAGTGCAAAATAGGCCGAAAACTTACACTATCAACAGCTAACTGAACATAAAATTAAACAGTTACAAGCAATGGTATTCGGTCAAGATAAAAAAGACGCTATTTTAGAAAAATATGCTCAAGAATTTCCACAAATTAAACTGGCGGCAAGCGCTATTCAATGTGAATAAATAATTTTATATATAAATTTTAAACATAAAAAAAGGTCACGCTTATAGAAGCGTGACCTATGAAAATGGTGGCTATGACGGGATTTGAACCTGTGACCCCCGCATTATGAGTGCGATGCTCTAACCAACTGAGCTACATAGCCAAAACTGTGCGCGTATTATCTATTTCCATATGCTATATGTCAAGAAATATCACACAATAATTGTAATATATTTGGTGAAGTGAGCCGATAAGCCGGGTTCTGTCGTGAACGATCATTCCTCTAGGCGCACAATCACTCGTACGCTCAAGCGACCTACCCGAATCCAGCACGGGCCGTGCCTCAGGATTCCTATTTGGTCTTGCTTCTGGTGGGGTTTACCTTGCCGTGAACTGTTACCAGACACGCGGTGCGCTCTTACCGCACCCTTTCACCCTTACCATCTCTCTCGGTCTTCCCGAAGGAAAATTGCAAAGATGGCGGTCTACTCTCTGCTGCACTTGCCGTCGGCTTTCGCCGCCCAGGCGTTACCTGGCACCCTGCCCTATGAAGCCCGGACTTTCCTCCCCTGTTTCAATCACGAAGATCTACACAGCAGCGATCGTCTAGCTCACTTCGGGGCGCATCTTATCAAACTTCTGCACTAATTGCTTGTGCTTTTTTGAGCAATCAGTTTTTTATATTTATCCATCAATTGATCTTGAGATTCCACATGCTGTGGGTCTAGCGGAATACAATCGACTGGACAGAATAATTGACACTGTGGTTCATCAAAATGTCCGACACATTCGGTACATAAATCCGGATGAATTTCATATATGATTTCACCCATAAAAATGGCCTCATTCGGACACACCGGCTCACACACATCACAATTGATGCATTCATCTGTAATATATAAAGACACGCTACCAACCTTGCTGCTGTTTCCGTTTAAAGGCTTCAACCACACCATGCGGTACAAACTGGTTTACATCACCATTTAAACGCGCTATTTCACGTACTAAGGTAGATGAAATAAAAGAATATTGCTCTGAAGGGGTTAAAAACACCGCTTCAAAATTTGAATCAAGTCGACGATTCATATTGGCCAACTGAAATTCGTACTCGAAGTCAGATACTGCACGTAAACCACGCAGCACTGCTGTAGCTTTTTGTTCGCGGAAAAAATTGACCAATAAGCCGTCAAAACCGACAAATTCAACATTGGGCAAGTGACTTAAGGATTTCTGCGCCAAATCTACTCGCTCTTCTAAACTAAAGACTGGATTCTTATGATGACCAATGGCAATGGCGACCACCACTTCATCAAACATTTTCGCTGCACGGGACACCAAATCGATGTGGCCATTGGTGATAGGATCGAATGTGCCCGGATAAATGACGCGAGTTTTAGACATCCATTTGTACTCAGTTTATTGTGTAGATGCTTATTTTAACAAAAACTTGTTTTTTTAGTGAAGAATCTCCTTAATTTTGAAAAAACTTCACCTTGCGGCCAGTTTGAGGCAAAATATAGTTAACTTGGGAATATTCGTATTATGTCGAAATCAATCGTAGTTAAAAAAAATACTGGTGGCACTATTGCGCAGAATAAACGCGCGCGTCACGATTATTTTGTTGAAGAGAAGTTTGAAGCTGGTCTTTCATTACAAGGCTGGGAAGTAAAGTCTTTGCGTGCTGGACGTATGACCATTACTGAAAGCTATATTCTTTTTAGAGACAACGAAGCATTCTTGTTTGGCGCACAGATCCAACCGCTGTTGTCGGCTTCTACGCATGTCTCTCCTGAAGCGACCCGTACCCGAAAATTGCTGCTTTCACGTCGTGAACTTGAAAAGTTGATGGGTGCAGTCAATCAAAAAGGCTATTCATGTGTACCGCTTGCTTGTTACTGGAAAGGTCGGTTAGCCAAAATTGAAATTGCCTTGGTTCGCGGTAAGCAATTACATGATAAGCGTGCTACAGAAAAAGATCGTGACTGGCAACGTGATAAAGCCCGCATCTTCCATAAATAATTTTTTAGAAGTAAAGTTTCTATCCATAAAACAAAAAAACCTCTATCTGGAGGTTTTTTAATATTCACATCAATGTGGGTTTATTTTAGCTTACCCAATAATAAGCCGATATATTCCCCAAACCAGATGGCTGTATCCAAATCGCCCTGTGGCGGAGTGATTTCAACCGGCGCATTATCCGACTGTGTCATTAAACCTAAAAAACTCGACATCCGGTTCAAATCCTGTGTGCTACGTCCGGTAGGCATCATCGGTAAGCCTGTCCATAACATGCCATGTTGCATGGCAAACAAATTGATCTGTTGCAATACAGCCAACTTATCTCCGCTTAAACCGCCACCATTGGTGAAACCCGCTGCAATTTTGCCTTGCCATGTGCGTGCCAACCAGCGCTTGGAAGACTGCTCCATAAACAACTTCAACGCAGCAGTTAGACTTCCCATATAGGTCGGACAACCGAAAACAATCGCATCCGCCTGATCCAATATATCCCAATCTACATGTTCGATGTTCATGCAGTGCACATGAATGCCTGTTTGCTCAGCACCTTGAGCAATAAAAGAGGCTACTTTTGCAGTATGTCCATAGGGGCTGTGATAAACGATGACAAGTGATTTCGAAGATAAAGACATATCAATAAAGGCAGTAAATTTTAAGCAAGTTTAACATTTTCACGCCATAAACACGAATGTGGCCATGCGTCCTGTTTTTGCTTCACGGCGATAAGAAAAATATTCTTCCGCTTGCAGGTAACTGCACTGATCCCCACCCAACACAAGGTCAACACCTTGTTGCTGCAAAATAAATCGTGCAATAGCATATAAATCGGCATAAAACTTAGCGGTTTTTTCACTGACTTTAAAAGCACTGTCGAGTTCAGGATATTTTGAACAAAAAGCAGATTTAACTTCTTCACCAATTTCAAAACATGATTGACTAATTGCAGCGCCTAACCATGCCCAAGTCGGCTGACTTTGCATAGTCGCAATAGTATTTTCCACAATACCACCCGCCAACCCTCGCCAACCGGCATGTAGATTCGCTATTTCCGTACAATCAGCATTACCGAGCACGACAGGCAGGCAATCCGCAGTCATCATCATTAACGCATGCTTTTTACGCTGTGTGACCAACCCATCACCTTCCAGCGCTGTAAAAGGAATTTCTTCATCGATGCTATGGCAAATGGTACTGTGAGTTTGCGTCATCCAGGTGATTTTATCGACCCCGAATTCCGCAAACTCTTGCAGTAACACCATACGATGCTGTTGTACACGCTTTGCATCATCGTGGACATGCAAGGCCAAGTTAAATCCTGCAAGTTCAGGTTGAGCAGAAGGTTGAGTTTTTTGATGATGCACTCGTGTCTGCCCAACAAATATGCCTTGTGGAAGCCCTTGAACAAATTGCATGTCTCTTTCCTTATGATTCATAGCGCGCGATAAAATACCTTAGTAGGCTTTGTTTTCGCTACGTAACACTTCAACCAATTGAGTGAAGTCATCTGCCCATGGTGCTTCAAACATCATCTCTTCACCTGAACGTGGATGAACCAGGCCAAGTTTAGATGCATGTAAGGCTTGGCGTTTAAAGCCACGTAAAGTGTCACTCAGCAATTCTGATGCGCCTGCTGGAACACGGATACGACTCATATACACCGGATCTCCGACCAAACCAAAGCCCAAATAACTAAAATGAACACGAATCTGATGGGTACGACCAGTTTCCAAACGCGCTTGAACACGGGTGAAATGCTGGAAACGCTCTTTCACGTTGTAATGGGTGACCGCATCTTTCCCGCCAGGCAAAATGGCCATTTTCACTCGATCCACCGGATGACGTTTAATTGGCTCATCTATGGTGCCACCGGCAATAATTTTACCGTACACCACCAGATCGTAAACACGATAGACGCTTTTCTTCGCCAATTGCTTGCTTAGGGAAAATTGAGATTCCAGATTTTTCGCAACCACCAACAAACCACTGGTGTCTTTATCAATTCGGTGTACCAGACCGGCACGGGTTAACTCAGCCGATTTAGGATAGTGATGCAACAAGGCATTAACCAAGGTACCCGAACTATTACCCGCACCTGGATGAACGACCATGCCTACCGGTTTATTAATGACAATAATATCGTCATCTTCATACACAATATTTAATGGAATATCTTCAGGCAAGCTTTTGGTTTGAACTTCCAGCTCAACATTGAGGGTTAAAAGCTCATCACCTTCACATTTATACTTGGGTTTAACAGTGTTACCATTTACCAACAAATGGCCATCTTTCAGCCACTGCTTCAGTTTTTCACGGGAAAAATCGTTCCAGACTACCGCTGCAACCTGGTCGATACGCTGCCCTAAATAGCTTTCATCCAATTGAAATTGCAACGATAAACGTGTTGCAGTTGAGTCTGAAGTATGTTTATCTGCATCCTCAGAATCTTCAAGTAAATTGAAATCAGTTTCAGGGAAATTAGAATTAGAAGATTGTGCTTGACTCATTTGCTCATTCAGACAAAAGTGGTTTAATAGTGCAATTGTAGCTCATTGCCCGTATTAACAGAGGAATTTTTATGTCGTTACCACGTTATAAAATGACAATGCTTGCTTTATCTTTAGGCGTTGCGTCGGCAATAGCGGGCTGTAGCAGTAATCCAAAGAAAGATGTTGTGGACACAGGACCACAATCTAGCGAGCAAGTTTATATTCAAAAAGCTGAAAAAGCTCTTGAACGTGGTCAATATACTGACGCAGCTAAGCATCTTGAAGCCTTAGATACCTACTATCCTACAGGTGACTATGCGCAACAGGCACAATTAGAATTGTTGTACGTTAAATTTCAACAAAAAGATTATGAAGGTGCAATCGCCCTTGCCGAACGTTTTATTCGTTTGAATCCACAACATCCAAATGTGGATTATGCCTACTATGTTCGTGGCGTAGCAAATATGGAACAAAACTATGATGGCCTATTGCGCTATACCTCATTAAAGCAGGCCCATCGTGATGTCAGCTATTTAAAAGTGGCTTATCAGAACTTTGTCGATTTCATTCGTCGCTTCCCATCTAGCAGCTATGCCGTCGATGCAGCACAGCGTATGAAGTTTATTGGTACCGAACTGGCTGAAGCCGAGATGAATGCAGCGCGTTTTAATATCAAACGTAAGGCATGGTTGGCTGCCGTTGAACGCTCTCAATGGGTGGTGGAACACTATCCACAAACCCCTCAAGTGCCTGAAGCCTTGGCGACGATTGCCTATGGATATGACAAACTAGGTGACAAGCAAACTTCACAACAATATATTGAAGTGTTAAAGCTGAATTATCCAAACCTTGTTAAAGCCGATGGCAGTGTGAATCTTCGTGCTGCACGCAGTGAAGGTAGCTGGATTAACCGCGCAACGTTAGGTGTATTTGGACGTGAAGCGCAGAATTCAACAGAAGCAGAGCAACAACAAAACTCTGAAGATGGCGAAAAACGCAGTATGACCAATCGTTTAAGTTTTGGTTTGTTAGATCGACCAAAAACTGAAAGCACTATTCCTGCACCGACACAGGAAATGATTAAAGAGCCGACTACAGAAGAAGCGCCAGCAACCAAATAAGCTGAGCTTATTGGTCGCATTTTCATGAAGGGCAAGTTATCATACTTGCCCTTTTGTTATTTTAACCGATCATATTGATCATTGTGCGCAAAAGGTATACAAATTAACTTTTAATAACTGCTGCACTTTTACTTAGCTAACTTCTGACAGCTTATTTGTCAGCCATTTTTAATAGATAGATCACAACCCGATTGCATACGTATGGCTATTCCTCAACACACGATTGATCAAATACTAGATCGCACAGATATTGTCGATCTGATTGGTCAGCGCGTGAAACTTAAGAAAACTGGTCGCACCTATTCAGGCTGCTGCCCTTTTCATCAGGAAAAATCGCCATCGTTCCATGTTTATCGGGACAAACAGTACTTCCATTGCTTTGGTTGTCAGGCCAACGGTAATGCCATTCGCTTTTTAATGGATATCGACGGTCGTAATTTTGTCGATGTGATGAAGGATCTATCAAGTCGAAGCGGCATAGAGCTGCCCAAAGACAATCAAGATTCAAATAAAATCAAATACAAACGTGAAGCAGCCAAGCCGCAGCCTGTTGCCAAAAAAATTGAACCGCATACTCAAAATGCTTCGGCAAATTTACAACAGAATTCTAATAACCCGGCACCGGTCACGCTTGATCATGACCCTTTTGCAGAATTTCAAATGCAAGAGGACACATTCTATGGCAATGATCCGTTTGCAGCGTTTGAGCAAACTACCGCACAATTTGAAGATATTACTGAAGACGGTAACTTATACGATTTATTGGAAAATATTGCGCTGTATTATGAACAGCAATTACCGCATAGTCAGACTGCACAGCAATATTTCAAACAACGAGGTTTAAGCGCTGAAACCATTGCCTATTGGCGTTTGGGTTATGCGCCCGAAGACTGGCAACATCTGGAAAAAGCCTTCCCTTATGATATTGAAGGTTTAAGACAACTGGGCTTAATCCGTACCAGTGACAAAGGGCGAGATTTTGACCTGCTGCGTGATCGGGTCATTTTTCCGATTCGTGATTCCAAAGGTCGTGTGGTTGGTTTTGGCGGTCGTGCTTTAAATGACGAAATCAAACCCAAGTATATCAACTCACCCGATTCTGAAGTGTTTCATAAAAACCAGTTACTATATGGCCTATATGAAGGCCGCAAGCAAAAAGCCCAAGACTGGCTGATGGTTGAAGGCTACATGGACGTTATTGCCTTACAGCAATATGGTGTTTTTGGTGCTGTAGCGACACTAGGTACAGCCAGCAACACCGACCATCTGAATATTTTATTTAAGCAAAATAATCGCATCACCGTGGCTTTTGATGGCGATGCTGCCGGTCAAAAAGCAGCGCGACGTACTTTAGAAATTGCTTTGCCATTACTGAATGACGGTCGTGAACTCAAGTTCTTCGTACTGCCGAATGATCACGATCCGGATTCACTCATTCGCCGTGAAGGCTTAGAAAACTTTCAACGCATGTTGCAAGCCGCGCCTTTATTATCCGAATTTATTTTTGCCCATTTAACTCAGAACTATAACAGCACATCGCCTGAAGGTAAAAGTCAGGTCATGGGGGAACTCAAACAGCTCACTGAACTGTTACCAAAACATGGTTCTTACCGTTATTTATTACAGCAATATTTCCGTGAAAAGCTCGGTTATAGCCGTAAATGGCAACCGCAAGTTAACAATGATGCCTCCTTAAGCTTTAGTACCAAAATTGATGCGAAAGAATATGTGCTTGCAATTTTGATGAATCACCCCTATTTGTATATTCATTTTGAACCGCTGAGTGCTTTAATTTCACAAGATCAATTGCTATCTAAAATTTTGAATATCTTTAATGTGATTTTTGATGATTTGCCGGATGATCCTGAATTATCGCAATATTATGTCTTGGGTGCCTGTGCAGCGTACCACCATGAATTACAGCATATTTTACAGAATGCGAATGTCAGCGATTACACTTCATCACCAGAGCAAGCAGATAAGCTTGCAGCAGATTTATCAACAAAATTACAGTATGAATATCTAACGAAAAAGATGAAATCAAAAAAATTTAGCAGCATTGCAGAAATGAAGAATCTAAAACTGCGCATTTCTGAGATTGCAAAAAAAAGAGCACTGACCTTAATTGACGAATAATCAAACGCTAAAAAAATCCCTTATTTTTCTTTTTTTGTTTTACGACGCTTGGCAAAGATTGCGTCCAGATCATCACGCATCCATTCAAAACAACTTGGATCTTCAGACTTTGCTGCTTGACGCAACAATATAGAGGTCGGATGGAGTAATTTCTGGGTTAAGCGATGTGAAAATTCTTGCAGCACCTGCTCGGCATTTTCACCCGCTGCAATTCGACTCATTGCTAGAGCCAACTCTTCTTGTCTTAAGATTTCGCCTTGTTCACGATAGGCATGAATCGTACTGCCAGCTTTGTTGATTTTTTGCTGGGTGAGCAACTCTGTGGCCAACTGGGTGACCATGACTTCTGCTTCAACAGCCGCTTGGCGACGTTGGGCCAGATTGTCATCAATGACACTTTGCAAATCATCGACGCCATATAAATACACGCCATCCAATGATTCAACTTTGGGGTCGATATCACGCGGAACCGCTAAATCCACCAACAGCATTTGTTGATAGCGACGTTTTTTTAATGCAGTTTTAACATCCTGATACGCGATGACCTGATGCAAACTTCCGGTACAGCTTGAAATGACATCTGCGCGATATAAATTTGCAGCCAACTCGGAAAAATCGATAATTTCCACATCCACACGATGGGCAATTTCTTGCGCCAAAGTTTCAGCGCGGGCACGAGTCCGGTTACAAATCAGCACTTTTCCCACGCCCATTTCGGCTAAATGTTTCGCCACCAAGCTATTCATTTCACCTGCAGCAACCACCATTACAGTCAGTTTTTCAGGTTTGCTAAAGACTTGAAGTGCCAACTGGGCCACCGCATACCCCATGGAAACCGCATGACTACCGACCGCAGTTTCCGAGCGAACACGCTTGGCTGCGTAAAAAGCATATTCAAAAATTCGGTTTAAATTTGGAGAAACGGTATGGGCATCTTTCGCCAGAGAAAGCGCGGACTTTACTTGTCCCAAAATTTGCGGTTCACCCAGCATCAAGGAGTCAAGACCACTGGCAACCCGCATCAGATGCGTTACAGCCTGCGCATTTTCATAACGATAAATATGATTTAATAATTGTTTAGCATCTAGGCCATTTGTCTGGGCGAGCCAATTCATTACCATATCTGCATTTTCAGACATGGCATAAACTTCAGTTCGGTTACATGTAGAAACCACAACCATATCATTCAAGTCATGGTTTTGGCTTTGCTCGGCAAGCAATTGCGTTAACTTTTCCGGGTTAAAGGCAATCTGTTCACGCAGTTCTACAGAAGCGGTTTGATGATTGACACCTAGTGCAAAGAAAGACATATCAGATCATCATTTCGCTAAATTTATGCTATTGTGCAATATTGGTGTCATAAAAAGCATTACTTGGATCAAGAAAAATTGCGTCAAACAAATAGCCGAATAAACGGCGCGACAATTAAGCAATATTCTACCACATTCTTACTTGTGGGTAGCATGGCTTCGAGTGTTCATATTAGAGCATCCGAAGAAATTTATCATGCCAATTCAAACTATAATGCCATAAAACAAAGCATGATTGCTGAATTTGCACTGGCCTATCATGACATTCCAACAGCATTGCACAACTACACCGTGCTTGCAATTAAAAGCAGTTCGACTACGGTTAAACAGCGCGCTTTAAATGTTGCACTGGAACAAAATGACCTAAAAGCTGCGCTCGACATTGCAACGCATTGGGTGGTTCAGGAACCTACAGATGTTCCGGCTTTATTTTATCTTTCACATATTGCCCTGAAATCGCATGAGTATGAACTGGCATCCGAAACACTCGATAAAATTTTAAATATTGACCCTAATGCCGACCTGGAAAAAATCCTGGTCGGCATTGTGCCAGAAGAAGCGGAAGATCGAGAAGTTCTACTGGAGGCGTTAAGCAAGAGTAAAGAACGCGACAACCCTTCTGTCCTGGTATTAATTTCAGGCTTGGAAGCGCAAAATGGACAGTTAGAGCAAGCGCTTATTACAATTAATCGTGCGCTTAAAAAACGCCCTAAAGTTACCGGCTTTATTTTAATGAAAGCTAATCTACTTAGTGCCTTAGGTGATGAAGAAGTCACTCTAAAATGGTATGACAGATCCAGCCGTAAACATAAATCCAATTTAGAAGTACGCTTGGCTGAAATTAAATATCTGATTAAAATTAATAAATCTACAGAAGCGCTGGATAAACTCGAAACCATTCTTAAGAAATGGCCACATGAGGAAGAAGCCCTTTTCATTGCCGGCTTAACCAGTATCGATTTAGAAGAATATGAAAAGGCGGAAAAGTTTTTAGTTGAGCTTCGATATTCCAACCAATATCAAAATGAAGCCTATTATTATCTGGCTGTAAATGCAGAAAGAAAACAACATTTTGAAACTGCAAAAGCCTATTACCGTTTGGTGGATGGCAGTCTCTATACCGTTTCACGCCGCAACATGATTAATATTTTTTCAGAGCAAAAACAGCTTACTGATGCGCTACGGTTTTTAACCCAAGAACGCGTCAACTACCCTCAACATGCCAGTTTCCTCTATCAGGCTCAGGCCGATATTCTAAAACGTATGGACAATAAAAAAGCAGCCATGCGACTGCTCGATGAAGCTATCAAAAATATACCGGATGATCCTGAACTGATCTATTCAGAAGTGCTACTGCTTGATGCTTATCAAGACCAAGAGAAGCTTGATAAATTATTGAAAAAATTACTGGAAATTGAGCCAAATAGCCCAACCTATCTGAATGCTTATGCCTACACATTAGCACTGCAAAACAGACGTTTGGAGGAAGCCAGACAATATGTTGAACATGCCTTGGAGTTTGCACCAGAACAAGCGTCTATTTTGGATACGCTCGGCTATATCACCTTTTTACAGAATGACTTTAAAACCTCTGCGCTGGTTTTAGAAAAAGCATATGAGATGAGTCAAAGTGTCAAAATTGGAGTGCGCTATGCAAAAGCCTTGTATATGCAAGGCAATCTGACAAAATTTAATCATGTGTTACAACAATTACAAAAAAAACACCTCAATGATCCTCAATTAGAACAACTGAAATCGTTATTGTTACCGCCAAACCTGAAAAAGAGTTAATGATCTTTATGCGTATTTTTTCCAAATTCAGCTTAACCCTAATCGCCACAAGTACACTGGTACTGACAGGTTGCCAACAATATACGCAACCTCAAGCTCCGAGCGTCTCGCAAATACCCGAAGCAGCAAATAATTTCAGCCTGCAAGGTAAAATTGGGGTAAAAACACCGGCACAATCTGGTAGTGCATTTTTCACCTGGGTACAACAGCAGAATGAATTTGACATCGAGTTAAGCGGAATTTTAGGTGTAGGCAAAACCCAGATTTCAGGCACCCCAGGTCAAGTCACCTTAAACAGCGCCAAAACTGGGCTGATTAAAGCTGCAACCCCAGAAGAATTACTGCAACGTGCAACCGGGTGGCAAGCACCGATTACCCATTTAGTCGACTGGGTTCAAGCCAAACCTGCAACTACGCAAGCAAAAATCAGTAAGGATGAAAGCAATCGTCCCATCCAATTTCTGGAAGATGGCTGGACTGTGGATTTAAGTTATAATGATCAGGCGCAATTGCCGAATAAATTGATTTTAAAGCAAGCACTTGAATCGGGTCAGGAAAACCGTATTACAATGGTTATTCAAAATCGTTAAATCTGCAAAAGTTAAAAATCCTATGATTCGTGTGCCCTCTCCTGCCAAGCTCAATCTTTTTTTGCATATCACCGGTCGTCGTGACAATGGCTATCATGAATTGCAAACTATTTTCCAGCTGATTGATTTAACCGACTGGTTGGAATTCACCCCAACAGATGATCTAACAATTTCAATTAATGGTTTGAATAGTGTGGATTTAGAGCAAAACCTGATCTATAAAGCCACTCAAATTTTAGAACCTTATGCTAAACAGCCCACGGGTTTAAAAATCATTATTGAGAAAAACATTCCGATGGGTGCAGGACTCGGAGGGGGCTCTTCCAATGCCGCCACCACCCTGATTGTGGTAAACCAATTGTGGCAGTGTGGTCTAAATATTACACAATTGGCTGAACTCGGGCTAAAACTCGGTGCAGACGTTCCTATTTTTATACATGGTCGCAATGCATGGGCAGAAGGCATTGGTGAACACTTAACATTCATAGACTTAGATCAAAAACAATACATTGTGTTAAAACCTGACTGTTTTATCAGCACTCAACTGCTTTTTTCACAAAAAACGTTGACAAGAGACACGAAGCCTACTAAATTTTGCGCCTATCAGTTAACGCCATTTAACTTTGGAAATAACTTTGAGCCTTTGGCAAGAAGCCTATATCCTGAAGTGAATGAAGCAATGCAATATTTAGACCAGTTCGGTATTGCAAAACTTACAGGTACAGGTGCTTGTGTTTTTACTGAAGTAACTCCTGATATGAATATTGATGAGATTTTGGCTCATTCACCTTGTAAAGCTTACTTGGTCAATAGTTTAAATGAATCACCATTACGTCATTTCAAGGTTATATGATAGGGGTATCGCCAAGTGGTAAGGCACCGGGTTTTGATCTCGGCATCCGTTGGTTCGAATCCAGCTACCCCTGCCATTTATTTCATCTGTAGATTGCTGTATTAGGGGCGTCGCCAAGTGGTAAGGCACCGGGTTTTGATCTCGGCATCCGTTGGTTCGAATCCAGCCGCCCCTGCCATTTAAACCCAGCGTTTAAATCAAAATTACAGTAATCAAATTTAGGGGTATCGCCAAGTGGTAAGGCACCGGGTTTTGATCTCGGCATCCGTTGGTTCGAATCCAGCTACCCCTGCCATTTTCTCAAAAAAGATAGAATAGAGTTTGCAAGTTCATTTGTTAATTTACCTTGACATAGACCCGCAAAAATATTAAAGTTCTGCCGCATTAGGGGTATCGCCAAGTGGTAAGGCACCGGGTTTTGATCTCGGCATCCGTTGGTTCGAATCCAGCTACCCCTGCCATCTATTTTCAAACATTCCAACCGCCAAGGGTGCTTCATGCCCAATCTTGTCGTTTTTAGTGGAACTGCACATCCACAATTCGCCCAAAAAGTCGTAAGCCACCTGCACATTCCTTTAGGTGCAGCATCTGTAGGTCATTTTTCTGACGGTGAAATTGCTGTCGAAATTACTGAAAATGTTCGTGGTAAAGACGTATTTCTCGTACAGCCTACTTGTGCCCCAACGAATGACAACCTTATGGAAGTCCTCGTAATGGCCGATGCTTTACGCCGTGCAAGCGCAGGTCGTATTACTGCTGTCATCCCTTACTTCGGATATGCTCGTCAAGACCGTCGTCCTCGTTCAAGCCGTGTGCCAATCACTGCAAAAGTTGTAGCAGATATGCTAACAACTGTAGGTATTGACCGCGTTGTAATGATCGACCTTCATGCCGACCAGATTCAAGGTTTCTTCGACATCCCTGTAGACAATATCTACGGTACTCCTGCATTACTTGCTGATCTTCGTCAACAGCAACACCATAATCTTATGGTTGTTTCTCCAGACGTTGGCGGTGTAGTTCGTGCTCGTGCTGTAGCTAAACAAATGGGTGATATCGATCTTGCAATCATTGATAAACGTCGTCAAAAAGCAAATGAATCACAAGTGATGCATTTGATTGGTGATGTAAGAGATCGTGACTGCGTAATCGTGGATGACATGGTCGATACTGCCGGTACTTTGTGTAAAGCTGCTGAAGCATTGAAACAATTCGGTGCTCGCCGTGTCGTTGCTTATGCAACACACCCTGTACTTTCTGGTAAAGCACTTGAGAATTTGAAGAATTCTGTACTCGACGAACTCGTCGTCACAGATACGATTCCTTTATCTCAAGAAGCATTAGAAATTGGCAAGATTCGCCAAGTTTCAGTCGCTGGTATGGTTGCTGAGACAATTCGTCGTATTAACAACGAAGAATCTATTAGCGCAATGTTCGATAGTTATCTATAATACAGCGCTAAATTTTAAAAGCCCTGCCCTATGGCAGGGCTTTCTATCACTGAACTGGTCGAAGGTTCAGTCCATTAAAATCAATGAGGAAATGTCATCATGGCAAACTTCGTATTAAATGCAGTAGCTCGTGACGAATCAGTACAAGGGAAAGGTTCGAGCCGCCGCCTTCGTCTAGAACAAAAAGTTCCAGCAATCATTTACGGTGGCGAAGCTGCTCCTGTAACTGTTACTTTAGAACTTCGTCAACTTGTTAAATTCCTTGAAGACAATTCTTTCTTTGAAGAAGTGATTGAAATTCAAGTGGGCGACAAAGTTGAAAGCGTTAAAATCCAAGCTTTACAACGTCATCCAGCTAAAAACACGCCTATGCACGCTGACTTTAAACGCGCATAAGTGTTAACGGTATAATTAGTGTCAAAACTTTCGCTAATTGTCGGTTTGGGCAATCCTGGTAAGGAATACGCCCAAACCCGCCATAATGCAGGCGCTTGGTTCGTTGAACGGCTTGCAGAACAATATGGCATTTCCCTCAAAACCGATCCTAAATTCTACGGAATCAGCGGTCGCGGTAATATTGAAGGTCAGGACGTTCGTCTGCTTTTACCCACAACCTTTATGAATGCCTCTGGCAAAAGTGTTGTGCCCTTCGCAAAATTCTATCAAGTTGCCCCACAAGCGATGCTGATTGCGCATGATGAGCTGGATATGAATCCCGGTGTAATTCGCCTAAAAACAGGCGGTGGTCACGGTGGTCATAACGGTTTACGCGATATCGTTCCCCATACAGGTCCTAATTTCCATCGTCTACGTATTGGTATTGGTCATCCTGGTTCAAAAGAACGTGTATCTGGACATGTACTCAGTAAAGCGCCGAGCAGCGAACAAGATTTAATGGATGAGGCCATTGCTCACGCTTTATCTCGCATTAAATTGCTGGTAAGCGGTGACATACAGCAAGCAATGAATCAAATCAATGCTTATAAACCGAACTGATCATTCCATAAATTGTTGAAAAATCCTGCTTGCCATGTTGCTTATTTCGGAGCAAAATGCGTTTTCTGCGGATTACTGATCCAGTAAGAAGTGATTTGATTTAACCATAAGATAAAATCTTAGGCCCACTAAGGAGACGCTAGCCATGCTATCTCGTTTATTAAAAGCTAAAATTCACCGTTGTGTCGTTACACAAGCAGAATTACATTATGAAGGTTCTTGTGCAATTGACGGCGTGTTATTGGATTTAGCCGGTATCCGCGAATATGAAGAAATTCATATGTGGAACGTGACTAATGGTAAGCGTTTTACCACTTATGCAATTCGTGGTGAAGAAAACTCAGGCATTATTTCAGTCAATGGCGGTGCCGCCCTTCAAGCTGACGTTGGCGATTTGATGATTATCGCAACATTTGGTGATTTCACTGAAGCCGAAGCAAATGCCCATAAACCACGTCTTGTTTATGCCAACCCAAACAATACCGTAAATCACACTGCGAACTGTATTCCTGTTCAAGTGGCTTAAATTTAAAGATACTAAAAGCTCGCAATATGCGGGCTTTTTTATTGCCTAATGATTTTTATTTTATTATTCACATAATTACTATCAATATGACTGATTGATCTATAGAAAGCTGCGCCCTTGATTTAAAACAGGTCTATAATCATTGCACATCGCTTCAGGGCGGGGCGAAATTCCCCACCGGTGGTAAAATTCAGCTTGCATGCGCAATGACTAAATCAGCCCACGAGCCTGTCAATTGTTATAAATAGATTGCCTCGCAGATTTGGTGAAAAACCAAAGCCGACGGTATAGTCCGGATGAAAGAAGACGACGTAACGGATATTTATATTTGATATATCGCTGCGACCCCATTTCTGCATCAGTCCTGAAATGTTCAACCGTATTTTTATTTTACGAGAGCGTTTCAATGTCTAGTTTGATTCAACCCGAAATTTTCTTTTCAGCCCTTCCCCCAGCTGAGCAACGTATTGAAAAAGCATTAGAAGATATCCGCCAAGGCAAACCGGTTTTGGTGATGGATGACTTTGACCGTGAAAATGAAGCCGATCTCATTGTTGCTGCAGAAACACTAAATGTTGAAACCATGGCACGTATGATTCGTGATGGTTCAGGTATTGTCTGCTTATGCTTAACGGATGAACTGGCCAATCATTTGCAACTTCCACCGATGGTGGCGGATAACTCCAGCCAGTTTAAAACTGCATTTACCGTAACGATTGAAGCGGCACAAGGCGTAACCACTGGTGTTTCAGCAAAAGACCGCACCACCACAATTAAAGCTGCAATCAAGGATGGTGCTGTAGCCAGCGACCTAAATCGTCCAGGTCATGTTTTCCCTTTACGCGCCCTTAATGGTGGTGTGTTAACCCGTCGTGGGCATACTGAAGGCACAATTGATTTAGCACGTTTGGCGGGTCTAAAACCAGCTGGTGTTTTGTGTGAATTGACCAACCCTGATGGCACAATGGCATCAGGCATTCAAGTTCTGTCGTATGCACAAACTCATGATCTAACCGTGATTACCATTGAAGAAATTGTGCAGTATCGTTTAGCACATAATCTTTAAACTTAAATAATAAAAAGCCCTGACTTTAGGGGCTTTTTATTATTCAGAATATTTAGAACAATATCGAATACAAACCATATATAGCAATTAAGATTAGAAATGCACCACAAGCCAATAACAATTTACTATAAATCTTAGATTTGGATAAACGATTAAAGCTTAAATAAACGAAAGATAACGTGGCAAAGTCTAAAACAATCCAGCTCAAAGTCAGCATCCCAAGACTAATATCCAAACGAGGCGTGATGTGTACAAACTGTGGGAAAAATGAAGCAAAGAAAATAATATCTTTAGGATTGGAAATACCGACCAGAAATCCCTGTTTAAAACCACCATTCATTGACCGAGATTTGAATGGTAACGCTGATTCACCTTCATCTGCTTTTGAGCAACAAACTTCCTTTAAAATTTGAAGGCCCAAATAGGCAATATAGAAACAGCCTAGAATTTTAATACTGTTAAACCACAGTTTATTAATATCCAGTAAGCCTTTGAGCATCAAAATGGAAATTATAATTAAAATGAGTGATGCAAAATTAGTTCCAAATATTGTTTGCAGGGCTTTGCGATAACCGCCTTTGAGTCCTGCACTTGCAACCAACAGCATGACGGGTCCAGGTATCGCAATCATGAGAATGACAGCCATGCAATACAACAGGTATTCTGCGATATTCACATTTTCAACTCTTGAATAATCAAATTTAATTTTTTAAAACTTTAAATAAAAATAATGGGTTTAATCTTCTTGCATCATCTGTAATAAATTATGGCTAATCCCATCGGCACGTAAAAAAGCAAAATCATAACTTGCTGTAGCCAAAGCGAGTACCCGACGTTCAAATTCCTGCCACAATGGTTTTACCTGTTTATCGTGAATCCCCAAACCGCTTTCTTCAGCTAAATTTTTATTCTTCTCACAAATTTTAAGTGCATGATAAAGCTTGCGCCCCTTGGATGCATCATCACGTAAACGCACCCGTTTAGAGAGAACAAAGCCTTCCACATGACGCAAATCGGCATGGGGAAGCATGGGTACTAAAATTTGATCCAGTTGTGCATCCAGACGCTTCCACACCGCAGTGTGCTGTTCAGGCGTGTAAGTATTCCACTGAATCACTTCATGGTTAAAGCGACGACAGCCACGGCATACTGAATCGCCAAATACCGTAGAACAACGCCCTGCACATGGGGTCAAAGAAGTAATTCGACGGTCAGTACTCAAAACACACTCCTACACACTTTAGACATTAATAAAATCATTTATCAAATTCATTTAATTCAAGATCGATTTGATCAATAACAGCCTATATCGGCACCTTTCGCTTAATAACCATATTTTAGTTATGGTTTTCTCGCTTATTCATACAATTCACGTTAAAATACGCGCCTTGAATTTTGTCCTATCATAATACATTTGGAGTATTCCATGAACGCTACTGTAGAACAGCTTGCACCTGTAGAACAGCAAGCGACCACAAGTTGGGTTGTTGCAGCACTATATCAATTTAAAGAAGTTCAAGATCCTGCCGATCTTCAGCAACGTCTTTTAGACTTGGTCAACAGCATTAACTTGTGTGGAACTCTAATTGTAGCTGGTGAAGGGATTAACGGTACTGTGGCTGGGAATCGTGAAGCGATTGACCAAATTCATGCCTTTCTTTTGAATGAAGGCTTTAACGCTATGGAGTACAAAGAGTCTCATAGCGATGAAAAACCTTTCCGTAAAATGAAAATCAAGCTTAAAAAAGAGATTGTAACCTTAGGTGTGGAAGTTAAACCCCGTGATCTTGTAGGTCATTATCTTGATCCTAAACAATGGAATGAACTGATTGCACGTGATGACGTAATACTGGTCGATACACGTAATGACTACGAATATAAAGCCGGTACATTTAAAGGTGCGGTTGACCCTAAAACAGAAACTTTCCGTGAATTTCCAGACTATGTAAAACAAAACCTTGCACAGCATAAAGACAAGAAAATTGCGATGTTCTGTACTGGTGGAATTCGTTGTGAAAAATCAACATCGTTATTGCTTCAAGAAGGCTTTAATGAGGTGTATCACCTGAAAGGCGGTATTTTAAAATATCTGGAAGAAACGCCTGTTGAAGAAAGTATGTGGGAAGGTGAATGTTTCGTATTTGATGGTCGTACTGCGGTTACCCATGGCGTAGAAGAAGGTCAGAATACTAAATGTCATGCTTGCGGTTGGCCTTTACTCCCTGCAGAAGCTGAACTTCCAAGTTACGAACATGGGGTATCGTGCAAATACTGCATCGAAAAAACCACAGAACAACAGAAAGCCGGTTTCCGTATGCGTCAGTCTCAAATTGCAGCAGCTAAACGCAAACGTCTGTAATCTCTGATTTGTAAAGTTATATAAAAAGCCCTCATTTGAGGGTTTTTTATTTACCTAAAATAAACAATAGATAAGAAAACATCACCAATTTTCACCATTAATGCTTATTAAGTCACTCAATATTTGATAATCTGAAACTTAAAACACAATAAATAGCTAACTTGTTCATTTATAACGTGAAAAGGAATTAAATTATGCCAAGATCAATTAGCCGTTCAGCCAACTATACGCGACGTTTTAATATCATTCGTGAAAAAAATTATCAAAAATTAGAAGAAATAAAAAGAGTTTTAGAACAAGAATCACATCTTTTTATTGTGATCTTAGGCGCTGTCATTGGCACTATTTTATCTATATTTATTGCATACCACTTAAAACCCAATCTACTGGAATATGCAATGCTCAGTGTGATTCCTTTTGCATTGTCGTATAGTTTAAGAAAGGTCTACATTCACACACTGGTATATAGCCAAGAATAAACAACTTTGATTACTTGGCTATACTTTACCCTGCAATAAATAAACTTTAGGATAGTTCAGATATTATTATTTTTATAAACTTATGAATCTGACTGAATGGATTATTTCCATTATGGAACAATTGGGCTACTTCGGTATTGCCCTACTCATGTTTCTCGACAATATTTTTCCGCCCATTCCCTCTGAAATCATTATGCCATCCGCTGGCTATTCTGCATCACAAGGTCAACTCTTTTTAGTGGGTGTGATTATTGCGGGTTCTATAGGCTCGCTCATCGCTGCTGCCATACTGTATTGGATTGGCTATAAGTTTAATCACGCCAGTATTTTTCGTTTTGTAGATCGCTACGGCAAATATCTTTTTATAAAATCCCTCGATGTCAAAAAATCACTCGACTGGTTTGAGCAATATGGAGATCGTATTGTGTTTTTTGGTCGTATGATTCCAGCTGTTCGTTCGTTAATTAGCATCCCTGCGGGTATGAGTCACATGCCGTTCTGGAAATTTATGTTCTACAGTAGCTTAGGTACGGTCATCTGGACGACATTGTTGGCTTGTGTGGGTTTTTATTTTGGCGAAAACCAAGCCTTGATGCAGAATATTTTTAGCCAAATCAGCCATTTTATTATTATCCTCGTAACCGCCATTATTATCTGGATTCTATACCGTAGACATCAGCGTAAAAATCATCCATCCTGATCACAGACTCTTGTCAGGAGACTAAGACGATGTCGCATTATCTTAAATATTTTGCAATCGTTTATAGTATTGCCTTGATCCTTTTGTTCAGCATATTGATTTATGCTCTGAAGCTCGGTGCCATTACCTTGCTACCCGCTCTGATCGCGTCTGCTTTTCTAAGTACCAGACATTTTGTTAAAAAAGAACAGCACTTACCCAACAACAACGAAAAAAACAAACTGGTTTGGGGATCCACAGTCATCGCCATGAGCATAGGCTTTATCTTGATATTTCTACATCCGCGTGCTGAAGAAATTCTGATTACCATAGGCTATGCTGGTAGAGCCGGCAATTCATTTCTGGTCGCGATTGCCATTGCTTTACATGGACTGATCTTTCATATCGCCTATAATGGTTATGCCCGATATAGCTTAAATAAATTTTGCTGATGAATTCCTCTCAGCATAAAATGAAAAAAAACGCCCCATAAAAAAGCACCTCAAAAGGTGCTTTTTTAAAACTTGTCTGAATTATTTTGGTGTGTGATACATCAAATAAATTTCATTTAAGTTTTCTGGAATTTCTTCAGCAATTTCGTCCATAAGCTGACCATTGCGACGGAAAGATTCCATTTGTGGGTCTTCGTCATCCACACCGCTGAATACCATCATTGGTAAAGTTAAATCGACCACCTGTTCTTCATGTT
This sequence comes from Acinetobacter sp. SFB, assembly GCF_001647545.1. GTDB lineage: Bacteria > Pseudomonadota > Gammaproteobacteria > Pseudomonadales > Moraxellaceae > Acinetobacter. Next base: position 124,243 of record NZ_LSZH01000001.1, on the reverse strand, counting down.
CAGGTGTGAACCAAGCATCTTCATTTAAGAACATGGCATCTACAAAGCCCACACTCCAGTCACCCAAGCTTGATTCAGTATCTGCTTCTTCAATTTCAAATGGGAATGTAATCCCTTCTTCATTGGCCAAGTTTTGACGAATTGCTTCTAACCATGCTTTTACCTGTGCAATCATTTCAGCAGGTACTTTCTTTTGATTGTTATCGAAAAGTTCATCGAGCCATTTATCAAAAGTTGGTCCAACAGCAGTTGCACATAAAAAACCATGAGTTGCCGCAAAATCTAGACCATGCTCATTTTGGTCGCCATCTAGATATTCGCTCAATAGGTCTAAATCTAAAGCACTCATTTAAAATCCAAGTTCAGTAAAATAACTGCGGATAGCATAGCATTTTAGCCGGCTATGCTAAATCACAATTTAGTCTTCTTCATCGTCAAAATCGTCGTCATCATCCAGATCATAATCAAAATCTTTCAGTTCACGCTCCAAACGACGTTGTGCGAGCAGGTCATCAATCAGACGACGTTTTTCCAAAGACTCTTTAGCACTAATTTTGCTTGAGGCTTCATCAAAGCTAACGTCATCCTCACTGAAGCTATCATCTAGTTCAAAATCTGTAGAAGACACTAAAACTACCTCATGGTGAAAAAAAGTGAATGGGTCTAGGCGCTATTTATCTTTGTTCCGAATTATTGTCAAGTTTTTTTTAATTTTTTATATAACAAACTCAATTTAGTCTTGTTTTTTGACCCTAAAATTGTGTATTCATGAAGATGTAGAATTTTATTCATGACACATGCAGAAACGCATTATATTTTGAATACATTCCAGCAAACAGACTTGAAAAATAAAATTCCAACCCAATATTGAAAACAACTGTTAAATCAAAGTCATCTTTCCGAATGAGACTTGAACAATCAATTCAGAACTATTTTAAGCGAATTGTGCTATCATGCACGGTTTTTCACCGCCACAGATTCAATGAAGAGTAAGCAAAGATGAGCGATATAACTTCCCCTACTTCGCAAGTAGCGGCTCTGATTAAGCGAGGCAAAGAGCAAGGTTACTTAACTTACGCTGAAGTTAACGATCATCTCCCAGCCTCGATTACGGAAAGCGAACAGATTGAAGACATTATTCAAATGCTTCAAGACGTTGGTATTCCTGTGCATGAACGTGCTCCTGAATCTGATGACACCATGTTCGACGGTAACAATGCAGAAGCAACCGATGAAGTCGCTGAAGAAGAAGCGGCTGCTGTTCTTGCTTCAGTTGAAAGCGAACCTGGTCGTACCACGGATCCAGTACGTATGTACATGCGTGAAATGGGAACGGTTGAACTTTTAACCCGTGAAGGCGAAATTAGCATTGCTAAACGTATTGAAGAAGGTATTCGTGACGTTCTTCACTCTATTGCGTACTGGCCAAATGCGGTTGAAGTTGTATTAAAAGAATATAGCGATGTTGCCGAAGGCGAACGTCGTCTTGCTGATATTTTATCTGGTTATTTAGACCCAGAATCTAATGAAGAAATTCCAGAAGTTATAGAAGAAGCTGAAATTGTTGTTGAAGAACCTGAAGCTGCAACTAAAACAACCAAAGATGTAAAACTGGATGATGACGAGGATGAAGAAGCTGAAAGTGATGATGATTCTGAAGTTGAGTCAGGTCCAGATCCAGAAATTGCCCGCATTCGCTTCACCGAATTGGAAGATGCCTGGAAATTAACCAAAATCGCGATTGAAAAGTATGGTCGTGGCAGCAAACAGGCTGAAGAAGCACAGCAAGCGCTTGCAACTGTGTTTATGATGTTTAAATTTACCCCACGTTTATTTGATATCATTTCAGAAATGATTCGGGGTACGCATGAACAAATTCGTGCTTCTGAACGTGAAGTTATGCGTTACGCAGTACGTCGTGGTCGTATGGACCGCGACCACTTCCGTACGTCGTTCCCGGGTCAGGAATCAAATCCAGCCTGGTTAGATGAACAAATTGCCAAAGCACCTGCTGATCAAAAAGCTTATTTAGAAAAAGTACGTCCAGATGTGCTTGCATTCCAACAAAAGATTGCAGACATTGAAAAAGAACTGGGTCTTGATGTTAAAGGCATTAAAGACATTTCTAAACGCATGTCGATTGGTGAAGCCAAAGCACGCCGCGCGAAAAAAGAAATGGTTGAAGCAAACTTGCGTCTGGTAATTTCGATTGCGAAAAAATACACCAACCGTGGTTTGCAATTCCTTGACTTGATTCAAGAAGGTAACATTGGCTTGATGAAAGCCGTAGACAAGTTTGAATACCGTCGTGGTTATAAATTCTCGACTTATGCAACTTGGTGGATTCGTCAGGCGATTACCCGTTCTATTGCCGATCAGGCACGTACCATTCGTATTCCAGTACACATGATCGAAACCATTAACAAGATCAACCGTGTATCACGTCAACTTCTTCAAGAAATGGGCCGTGAACCGACTCCTGAAGAATTGGGCGAACGTCTGGAAATGGATGAAGTTAAAGTGCGTAAAGTACTCAAAATTGCCAAAGAGCCGATTTCCATGGAAACGCCGATTGGTGATGATGAAGATTCGCATTTGGGTGACTTCATTGAAGATGGCAACATTACCTCTCCAATTGATGCTGCAACTTCAGAAGGCTTAAAAGAAGCGACTCGTGAAGTACTTGAAAACTTGACCGAACGTGAAGCCAAAGTCTTGAAAATGCGTTTTGGTATTGATATGCCAACTGACCATACCTTGGAAGAAGTCGGTAAACAGTTTGACGTAACACGTGAGCGTATTCGTCAGATTGAAGCCAAAGCATTACGCAAATTACGTCATCCTTCTCGTTCTGAACACTTACGTTCATTCCTAGAAAATGACTAATCCTTGATGATACCGATGGGGACTTGAAAACGATTCAGGTATCCCCATTTAGTATTCAGAAGACATATAACGCCTGCATTCATGCAGGCGTTTGATATAAAGGGGTCCACTATGACCATGTTAGACCGTACGCCATCTCGCGAACTTCAAGAAGATCTATGGGTTTTCCCTATGGATTATCCAATCAAACTGATTGGTGAAGCAAGTGATGATTTACATGTCGCTGTTGTAGACATTTTAGTGAAACACTTTCCTGACTTTGATAGCACGAGTATTAAAATTCAAGTATCTCGCACAGGTAAATATCACTCTTTAACTGCACAACTGCTTTTCTTGGAGCTTGAACAAGTTCATGCGCTTTATGCCGATTTAGCCGCATGTCCATTGATTAAAACAGCGCTTTAAGACAAATAAAAAAACACGCTTCGAGGCGTGTTTTTTTATATCTACAGAAAATCATGGAATTCCTTTTCAATAAAAATGGCAAATCATCTGGGGATTGCCCCTATCCCAGCATGATTTCATTATAATCATTCACAATATTAAACTTCTTTAAGGACGCACTTTACGTGACTGCTGCTGTTCTAAAACCAACCCTGATTATTCGTCAGTTCAACCAGCTCACCCCCTATCTCGATCGTTTTCAGGACATGAAAAACCTGACGGAGAGCCGAGATGAAAACACTCCCGATGAACTGTGGATTTTGCAGCATCATCAAGTTTTAACGCAAGGTCAAGCCGGAAAACCTGAACATATTCTGATGCCCAGCAACATTCCAGTAGTGCAAACCGATCGTGGCGGACAAGTCACCTGGCATGGCCCCGGTCAGTTGGTTGCCTACTTTATGTTTGACCTTAACCGTTTAGGCTGGAATGTGCGTACCTTAGTATCTTATGCCGAAAACCTTATGATTGAACTGCTCAAAAAATACGGGATTGAAGCCTACGCCAAAGCGGATGCACCCGGCGTATATGTCACGGAACGTAAAATTGGCTCTCTAGGTTTTAAAATCCGTAAAGGACGCAGCTATCATGGGCTGGCACTGAATATTGATTGCGACCTGTCGGGCTTCCACACAATTAACCCATGCGGTTATGCAGGACTGGAAATGATCCGTGTCATGGACTTGGTGCCAAACTATCCCAAATTCGAGAACTTGTGCGTCGACATCATTGAAACTTTAAACAACAGCGGTTACTTTAATCACATTCAAGTCATGCAACAATAACTTTGCTTTTGACATAAAAATAAATTAGAGTATTTACTCTAAATCAATAAAATACTTTTAGATAAGGGATGCGCGAGTGATTTCAACCAAATCCGTAAAGCCCGCTTTACAACTGACCTATGTCAAACTCATGATGGATGTGATTGGCAGAGGTCTGGTAATGGCGAGTCAAGTCGATGATGAAGTAAAACAGGAAGTCGCCAACTTCCCTGTCGGTTTTGTTCTATCGATGAAAGTATTTCCCAATGGCCCAGCTTTTATTGCGAAAGTCACGGAAGACCATCAATTAAAATTACTAAAATCTGTAGACATCAAGCCTGATTTAACCATTACTTTTAAGCATTTAACCCATGCTTTTTTAGTCTTTTCTTTTCAAGAAAGTACTGCACAAGCCTTTGCGCACGACCGCATGATTGCAGATGGTGATGTGTCAAACGCCATTCGTCTGGTCCGTTGCTTAAATAAAATGGAATCGCTGATTTTACCTAAACTCCTGGCCGAACTTGCGGTAAAACAATATCCAACGGAATTGAGCCTAAAACAAAAACTTAGCGGAGCTGCAAATATTTATTTGAAACTAGCTCAATCATATTTTAAACGGAGTGCATAACATGGCTAAGCCTTATTACGAATTTTTCTGCCCAGTAAAAGTTATCGCAGGTCATGCCGCGTTAGAACACATCCCATTTGAACTTGCGACTTTGGGTGCCAAACGCCCACTGATCATTACCGATAAAGGCGTACGCGCAAATAATTTACTAATACCGATCGAAGCTGCATTTGAATCTACCGATGCCGTGATTGGTTATATTTTTGATGATGTACCACCTGATTCGAGCGTACAAACCGTTCGTAATGCGGCAAAAGCCTATCGCGACAACAACTGTGATGCGATTATTGCGGTCGGTGGCGGCTCAGTCATTGATACGTCTAAGGCCACCAATATTTTGGTGACTGAAGGCGGTGATGACCTGCTGAAGTTCTCAGGTGCGCATAATCTTCCAAAACCGTTAAAACCATTTTTCGTTATTCCAACGACTTCAGGCACCGGTTCAGAAGTGACCATGGTGGCTGTAGTTTCTGACCTTGAAAAAAATGTCAAAATGCCATTTGCATCTTATTATTTGATGCCGCATGCAGCCATTCTTGATCCGCGCATGACCCAAACCTTGCCACCACACCTCACGGCAATGACTGCAATGGATGCATTGACCCATGCAGTTGAAGCTTATACCTGTATGGCTGCAAATCCGATTAGTGATGCCTATGCCACTGCTGCGATCAAAAAAGTCAGCAATAGTTTGTTCAATGTACTCAACAATCCAACAGATGAGTTTGGTCGCCTGGAATTGGCTCAAGCGTCTACCATGGCAGGTATCGCCTTCTCTAACTCAATGGTGGGCTTGGTGCATTCATTAGGACATGCCTTGGGTGCTGTTGCGCATCTACCGCATGGTTTATGCATGAACCTGTTCCTTCCGTATGTACTGGAATACAATAAAGAAGTGAATGGCGACAAAATAGCAGAATTATTGCTTCCTTTAGCCGGTGCAGATATTTACGCCCAGACCCCTGCGCACTTACGGGCAGATAAGGCCATTGCAACAATTCTCACCATGCGTGATCGCTTAAATACCCTGACCAAATTACCACGTACATTACGTGAAACAGGTAAGGTATCTGAAGCACAGTTAGATGAAGTAGCAGAAAAAGCATTAAATGATGGTTCTATTATTTATAACCCTAAAGAAGCGACCTTAAGTGATTTAAAAGCGATTCTAAAAAAAGCTTGGTAAATATTGAAAAATAAGCCAATATAGCAAAATATTAGCCTGATGTTTTTTTAAGCATCGGGCTTTTGCTTTGTGGAAAGATAAAGCTAATTATTTATATCGAATGGCATATTTTCTGCATTAACAATTTACAAAGATACTGGCAAAAGATACCAAACTAGAGTAGATTGGCGCACTTTTGTTTTATTCGTATAGGGGGGATCGTTCGTCTCAAACGATCCTTATAAACATGACTGATCCTTGATCAACGATTAAGAGGATAACGCCGTTGACAAATATCTCTGGGACTCCATCGGCAGCTAAACTGCAAAAAACGCTGGGACTCTGGCACATCATTATTATCGGTTTAGCTTATATACAGCCCATGACGTTATTTGACACTTTCGGCCTAGTATCGGAAGAAAGTCATTTTCACGTACCGACATCCTACATATTTGCACTCGTTGCAATTTTATTAACATCCCTGAGTTATGGTCATATGATTCGTCGCTATCCTTCTTCGGGTTCGGCGTATACCTATGCCCAAAAATCGATTCATCCCAATGTCGGCTTTATGGTCGGCTGGTCATCTTGGTTAGATTACTTGCTGTCCCCAATGGTCAACATCATTCTTGCAGTAATTTACCTGGAAGCGCTCTTCCCGGATGTAAACCACTGGGTTTGGGTGGTTGTACTTACAGCATTCATGACTGGTGTTAACTTAAAGGGTGCGCGCTTTGTTGCGAACTTCAATAGCTTGATTGTGTTGGTACAGTTGGTGGTAATTGCTGTATTTACCTATTTGGTTTACACCAAGCTACAAGCGGGCTTTAATGCAGATGGTCCAATCTCTGCAGATCAGCGCTATCAGCTTTGGAGCCTTGAACCGTTTTGGAACGAGCTGACTTCAGTCGGTGCACTGATTACCGGTGCAACTTTACTGTGCTTCTCCTTCACCGGTTTTGACTCCTTAAGTTCACTTGCTGAAGAAACCAAAGATACTGAAAAGACTTTGCCTAAAGCCATTTTCTTGACTGCTTTGATTGCCGGTGTGATTTTTATTGTCAGCACCTACTTCATGCAAATTTACTTCCCGAACGATCCAAAAACATATTTTGAGGATATTGCAGCGACTCAGCCCGATATTTTAATGTTGGTGGGGGGTTCACTATTCCAATCCTATGTGCTTGCTTTTGCGATTGTGACGGTTTTGGCATCAGGTATTTCAGCACATGCTGGTGTATCACGCTTAATGTTTGCTATGGGTCGTGATGGCGTCATTAACAAGAAAATCTTTGGCCATATCAGTCCTAAAAGCCTGACACCTTCATACAATATTTTAATTGTCGGTGCGGTTGCTTTAACTGCAGGCTTTATGAATCTTGATACAGTGATCTCACTGATCAGTTTCGGTGCTTTAACTGCATTTACCTTTGTTAACCTGTCAGTCATTTCACGTTATGCACTGCGTGATGGACGCACCAAAAACTTTAAAGATATTTTAAACTTTGTGATTGTGCCATTACTGGGTTTCATTAGTGTGTTTGCACTGTGGTTAGAAATTGAAGAAACATCGTTGAAATATGGCTTATGGTGGGCAATGTTCGGTATTTTATATCTTGGTTATAAAACCAAAGGTTTTAAACACCCAGCTCCCCAACATAACGAGTTTGATGATTCTCATTAATAGCTTCATTCACTGCATAAAAAAGACGCTTGATGCGTCTTTTTTATTTATAGCTGTTATTTAATCCGGCAGTTAAAATCCATCTGGGTATCTACAATATTGTCCTTATATCCCAGACGCTGAATAAAGGCATTTCGATCATGCAACAGTTTTTGATCTTGCTCCGCTAAACGTGCCTTGTTTTCAACCGCCATCCGGTAGATATCATTAATGATGTTTTGATAAATTCCACACACTTCCTGACGCTTGTATTTCTTCAACTGCCGCCCCGTCCAACTCCGCTCAAAATCCTCTGCTTTTAATGTCTTCCCCCAAGCTTCAATCTGCTGGTTCATACGTGTCTGCATATCTTTTAGGCTTTGTTGGATTTCCGCTTGTGTAAGTGGTTCTACTTTTTCAGATACACGCTCTGCTGTCGGATTAGCAAAAGCAGATATAGAAGCAGTAAGTGCTACAATCTTAATTAAACCACCCCAGCTACTTTGAAATTTTACGCTTCTTATAAAGTTCAACATGTTGATTATCTTATTTCGCTGTTTTAGTTTTTATAACTAAAATTGATCATTTTTTGAAGATAAATCAATGAAACTTACATAAAAAAACCACCCGAAAGTGGTTTTTATAAAACTTGAAGAACTTATTTTAATTCTTGAAAGCCTTGCTGACGCCATGCTTCATAAAGGATCACAGCAGTTGCATTGGATAAATTCAAACTGCGTGAATTTTCTGCCATCGGCAACCGAATCCAGTGTTCTTTCGGGAACATCATACGTACATCTTCAGGCAAACCCCGTGTTTCAGGTCCCATCAATAATGCTACCGGACGGTTTAAATTTGAAGTATGCGGGGTTTCAACACCTTTGGTGGTTAAAGGATAAATTGCATCATTTTCAATACCCTGCTCTTTTAAATGAGCAACACATTCTGCAAAGTTTTCCCAAACTTTCATATGTGCCCATTCATGATAATCCAAACCTGCACGTCTGAGCTTTTTATCATCCAGCTCAAAACCAAGCGGTTTTACCAAATGAAGTTGCGCACCGGTATTGGCACATAAACGAATAATATTCCCTGTATTTGCAGGAATTTCTGGCTCATACAATACAACATGAATCACGGGATTTCTCTACTTTAAATAAAATGACAAGCTTGAATTAGCCTTGCCACTGTAACTGTTCGCGCAAACTTACTACTTCACCAATAATGGTCAGGGTGGGTGCCTTAATTTGATGTTCTGTCACTTTTGATGCAATGTCTGCCAAAGTTCCTACCACCACTTTCTGGTCCGGTGTTGTACCTTTAGAAATAAGGGCTACTGGCATATTAGAACGCTGGCCATGTGCAATCAGTTGGGCACAGATTTTTTCCAATCCGACCAAGCCCATATACAACACCAGGGTCTGGTTTTCATAGACCAGTTCATGCCACGGCAATTCAGGCGAACCTTCTTTCAAATGTCCAGTCAGGAAGCGGACACTTTGCGCATAATCACGATGCGTTAAAGGAATACCGGCATAAGCAGAACAGCCCGATGCCGCGGTAATCCCCGGCACCACCTGAAAAGCCACACCTGCAGCAAAGAGTTCTTGAATCTCTTCACCACCACGACCAAAGATAAATGGATCACCGCCTTTTAAACGGCAAACACGCTTACCTTGCGCTGCATATTCCACCAATAAAGCATTAATACCATCTTGAGGAACACTATGATTGGAACGGGCCTTGCCGACATAGATTTTTTCTGCATCACGGCGACATAAATCTAAAATCGGCAGTGACACCAAACGGTCATAAATAACCACATCAGCCTGTTGCATCAAGCGTAAAGCTTTTAAGGTCAAAAGTTCCGGATCACCCGGACCTGCACCGACCAAATAAACCTCACCTTTTGGGGTTTGCCACTCCATTAAAGCTTGTTCAATTAAACGATCCGCTTCTGCCATATTGCCATTAAACACCTGTTCCTTGAGGGGACTTGCATACAAGTCTTCCCAAAAAATACGACGTTCATCTGGATTTTCAATTTTAGCTTTGACGGCAGCACGCCATTTCCCGGAAAAATCAGCCAGTTTTCCCATACCATATGGAATGCTTGCTTCTAACTGGGTACGGATTTGACGGGATAAAACCGGTGATGTGCCATTGGTGGCAATCGAAACCACTAGGGGTGAACGGTCAATAATGGCGGGAACCATAAAACGGCAATGCGGTGGATCATCTACACTATTTACCAATATTTTTTCAGCTTCACACGCTTCAAAAACTTGAATATTGGTCGCTTTATCATTGGTTGCGGCAATCACCAAACGGTAATTGCGTAACGGAATATCTGGACTAAAAGGCGCTTGGACATATTGCCCGTGGTACGCTTGCACAATCTCAAGAAGATTGGCTTCAATTTCAGGTGCTATCACGTGAATGATTGCACCTGCTTTTGCCAAAAGTACCGCTTTACGGTAAGCAATACGTCCGCCACCGACAATCAGACAAGGTTGCTGTTGCAACTTTAAAGAGATTGGAAAGATATCCACGAATTACCTCAGTATTTTTAAATCTGACTGTCTTAAACAATTTTCATGCACAAAACTGTGCTATTTGTAGATTTATTGATCAATCCGGAGATTAATCAATAAATTCTGCACCACCCATATATGGACGAAGCACTTCAGGAACTTCAATAGAACCGTCTGCACGTTGATAATTTTCCATCACCGCAAGCAAGGTACGACCCACGGCCAAACCCGAACCGTTCAAGGTATGCACAAATTCGGTTTTCTTTTGGTCGACACGGTAACGTGCTTTCATACGACGTGCCTGGAAGTCGCCCATACATGAACAGCTGGAAATTTCACGATAAGTATTTTGGCTTGGCACCCAGACTTCCAAATCATAAGTCTTGATTGCGCCAAAGCCCATATCGCCACCACACAGGATGATTTTACGATATGGAAGACCAAGCGCCTGCAAAATACCTTCCGCATGACCCGTCAGCTCTTCTAAAGCCTGCATAGACTCTTCAGGTTTAACAATTTGTACCATTTCAACTTTGTCGAACTGGTGTTGACGGATCAAACCACGGGTATCACGACCATACGAACCTGCCTCACTACGGAAACATGGGGTATGCGCTGCATATTTCAGAGGTAAACGATCTGGATCGACAATTTCATCACGCACGAAATTGGTTACCGGCACTTCCGCAGTCGGAATGAGATACAGTTCTTTTTCACCTTGTAACTTGAACAAGTCTTCTTCAAATTTAGGCAACTGACCGGTACCGCGTAAAGATTCTGCATTCACCAGATACGGGACATAGGCTTCGGTATAACCATTTTTTAAGGTATGGGTATCCAGCATGAATTGGGTAAGCGCACGTTGTAAACGCGCCAATGGACCTTTTAATACGCTAAAACGCGTACCTGTCAATTTGGTTGCAGTTTCAAACTCCAAACCGCCCATCCATTCACCCAGGTCAGTATGATCTTTGATTTCAAAATCAAATTGACGCGGTGTGCCCCATTTTAAAATTTCAACGTTATCGTCTTCATCTTTACCTTCAGGTACAGATTCGTGCGGCATGTTTGGAATGCTGAGAGACTTGGTTTCAATTTCATTTTGCAATTCAGCAAGCGCAACTTCAGCTGCTTTAATTTCATCACCAATCGCAGCCATACGCGTCATGATTTCAGATGCATCGCCACCAGATTTTTTAATTTGGCCAACTTGTTTAGCACCCGAATTACGCTCTGCCTGTAAAGCTTCAGTTTTCGATTGAAGCTCTTTACGGCGCGCTTCCAGTGAAGCCCACTCTTCTACATTCAGCTGTACGCCACGTTTTGCTAAGGCTAAATTTACAGCCTCAATATTATTTCTGATTAATTTCGGGTCGATCATAGCCAATCTTTTGCAAAGAAAAAAACTGGCTATAGTGTAAGCGCTAAACGCTAAAAAAGACAGTGACCGAGCTTACAGCTGCGCCTTATTAAAGCAAATTCAACCGAATTAACTAAAAATCAAGGCATCGAATAGTGCGGCAAACTTGGCAAATATTCTGCTTTGATCAATTTGGTCAATGCAACATAAGGCAAGGTCAGTTCGGTCATCCCTTCTGCATAGGAAGCCAACTCATATAGAGGATAGACAAATACAATCCCATTCGCCCCATAGTAAAAATTATCACTTAACTTCAGCTTACTGCGCTCAATACTATGCTGATCTAACCAGATGCTATTTGAATCATAAAGCGCATCTAATACTTGCTGTTCTGTACCCTTCACCAGAATATCCTGTAGCGCCAGACGTTTCTGGTTTTTCAAATCAAAATTCACAAATTCCTGGTGATACATGCCATGTGCTGCACCCGATGAATAATTGTAAGTCTGAATGGCAAAGGTCGCGCGGTCATATTGCTGCCCAATAAAACGTACATAGGTCGAACTTTGACTTAGATTGGGATTAGCACCTTCAGCAGTATTGATTTTTTGATTCGGTGCGGTTGAAAAAGCAATAGGATCGGCTTTTTTAATTCGCTCGATAAAATAATCGTCAATCCAATTAAGATTGGTCTTTACCGTCTGAATGTCGTACTGCATACAGCCATCTGCATCGCAAGCTTCAGGTTTGCTCAGTTTCACAGGAACAACTTTGGCTTGAATTAATGCAATGGATTCTGCCTTTTCCTGCTTTGTTGTTACTGCCTGTTCAGCTTGTGGGGCAGTTCGCTCCTGACATCCGGTCATCACCAGTGCAGCAAAAGAAAAAGGAAGTATCCAGAGCCATTGTTGATTCATGCGTATTTTCATCTTATTTTAACAACCTAGTGCCTTTTATCATGCGGCTTCACTATACAAAGCTCAGTAACTAAATGAAATTTTAAATTGTATCTTTAAAAATATTTAATCTAATCGTGATAAACAAAATAAACATTCCCTAATTTTATGATAAATCGACCCAATTTCCGTGAAAGCCCAATGGCACATGTACACCAAGCAAAATTTCTGCTTGAGGCTGAATATTTAAACCTTGGGCTTTTAAAATCCCCACTTTTGAACCTTCTTTATTGATGTGATGTACATAGGATAATAAGTAACCCTCGCCCTCAGCCGCATTAGATGACTCGGGAATAAAAACGACTTCTCCGGTCACCTATTGATCACCAAATTTATATGTGGCTTTTTCATTTATTTGCAGGTCGTGACAAATCAAGTGATTGGCTTTGATCATTGTCATAGGATCAAAACTAATACTATAAATATAACGATGCTTTTCACCGGTATAGCGCTCGTCAATTCTCGGAAATTCTTGCGCCTGTGCATCCAATACCTGTCGGTCGACAGTATTTTGCTTTAGATCAATTGTCCAGCGCTGCAATTGAGTATTCTGCTGCTCAAATGGACCTTGATGGGATTTTTTAAACATGTAGCGATGAACCACTACATCCAGAATGATTTGCTGTTGATCACTCCGATAAGCATTTGCAGCATGGAAAATAAAACAAGGCTCTATAGAAATCCATTGTACTTCATCTACACGACCATATTTAGGCAAAATACCAATGCGTGCAGCATGCTTTTCATTCCACGCATAAGGCAAGGGATTCCCTTTGATAAGTTGCTTGAAAGAGAATGTTACCGGCAAATCAAAAATTAAAATATCCTGCTCGGTAATGGCACAATCATGAATCATGGGACCGTGTTGCACAGGTATTTTAGCCCAATGCAGCAACATTTCTTGCTGATCAATGACTTCATAATAGGCATGCTTAATATCCAGCGCATCATAGCAAATGGCATGTAAATGGGCGGTTTTATTGTCTTTATGCGGATGTGCAGTAAAAGGCAGGTCTGCATCGGTATTAAAAAAACGGTGTTCTTCTGTATTCAGGTCTAGATCTATGCGAGCTGGCAAAGTACCCGCTTCCACACTCGCCCAAATTTTATTGGCATGATAAAAAACATTGGTATTCACCACATCACTGGGACCACGGCGAAATCCAGCTTTAACAGGCTTGTTCTTTTGCTTTTGCAGGGCATCCGTTTCAATATAATGGCTTTTAAACCACACTGCTTGACCCTGTTCAATTTTTAAAGCATGCAGCATTCCATCGCCTGTAAACCAATGATAGGCATCTTGATTTTCCACATGAATCGGATTTGGTCCTAGTCTTAACAATAGCCCCGTTAATTGCTTTGGAATTTCACCAATAATATTGAACTCCCTGTTTTCAACTTCACCTACGGGAGCAAATATCCCATGAAGATAAGGATTTTTCGTTTTATTTTTGGATGAAGCTATGGATCGTTTTTGTAGCCAAGTCACCCCCAGTCCCATGAATTTTTGACGATAAGTATTAAATTTTGATTTTAAATCTGTGAAACGCGGATAATCCACAACTGGGTTCAGTACATTTTTATTTTTCACTTTTTAAATTCTCCTGAGCTTTTTTCTCTGCTGCTTTCATTTTTTATTTTTTGTTTTTTTAAGGAACCATTGATCTTGGTTATTTCCCCCCTTCGCTTATTATCTTTATATCTGAGCAATTAGAACATTTATTCTGCAGCTTAGATTTATTTTTGCCTAAGTTTATTTTGTCTATAAAAGCATCGCTATATTTTTAGCGCAATATAAACTAAAAAAGCAGTCACGGATGACTGCTTTTAAATAATAATTACTTAATTAACTCATTATAAATTAATTAATTACTGATCAATAATATCTGTGCCTTTAGGCGGTGTAAAATTAAAAGTTGATGCTGGAATTGAAGGATTCACTTTCACATTGTTAAATCGAACATAGGTGGTTTGACCCAGTGAATCTTCCAAAATCATTAAACTTGGTGCTTTGTTGACACCAAAACTAATGGTCAAGCTTTGGAATGCACCATCACGGTCTTTAGGCAGCAAGGTGTAATAAGTCTTGCCTTTATCCGGTTGTGTCACCCGGTAAGATTGCATAATCTGGCTGGTATCGCCCGACAATAATAAAGCTGGTGTATTCGCAACTTGATCATCCAGACTTTGACGAACTGCTTGTTGCAAGTCAGGGTCATAAATCCAGACGGTTTTACCTGAAGTCACAATAGTCTGTTTTGACGGACTGGTGGTTTCCCAGAAAAACTTACCAGGACGGGCAACCTTCATTACACCTTTAAAGGTCTGATTCATATGTTGTCCGGTTAAGCCTTTTTTCTGAGCTACTTTACTCCCCGAAGTGGCTTTGGTCGTTTGTTCAAAATTTGCTGACAAACTACGGATATTAGTTAACTGTTTGACCAAGTTGTTGGTTGCTTGCTGCTCCGACGCTGCAACAGGCGCAGCAAAAACAGCAGTACTCATGATCGGTGCAAGCGTTGCTGTACCTAATGTCATAGCACATAGGGTTTTACGAAGCATTTTCATCTCATCACCTTTTTATTTGCTGTATTACAATTTCTTCAATGTGCCATCTTAAACCAATTTTTCTTTCTAATAATTGAGAAAATAAGAAGTTTTGTATTGTTATTAATGTTCAATGTCGTTTTTTCTACATCATTATGAAGACGCTGATTATTTTCAACCAATTTACAGACATAAAAAACCCACATCAAATGTGGGTTTTTTTCTATTTAAGCTTACGCTTCAACAGATACGTAGCGACGACCGAACTGGCCTTTCACTTCGAATTTGATCACGCCATCAGCGGTAGCAAATAAAGTATGGTCACGGCCCATACCTACGTTTGTACCAGCATGGAATTCTGTACCACGTTGACGAACGATAATGTTACCAGCAGTCACAGATTGACCGCCATACATTTTAACACCTAACATTTTAGGGTTCGAGTCACGACCGTTACGTGTCGATCCACCAGCTTTTTTAGTAGCCATGTTTCATAATCCTCGTAATTAGCCTGAAATAGCAGTAATTTTCAACTCGGTAAACCATTGACGGTGACCTTGTTGTTTACGGTAATGTTTACGACGACGCATTTTAACAATACGGATTTTGTCGTGACGACCGTGGCTAACTACTTCAGCAGTTACTGTAGCACCAGCAACAACTGGAGCACCAATTTGAATGCTTTCGCCGTTTACAAGCATTAATACGTCATCAAACGTAATAGTTGTACCAGTTTCAGCTTTCAACAATTCTACTTTAAGGGTTTCACCCTCAATAACACGGTGCTGTTTACCACCGCTTTGGATTACTGCGTACATAATGTACTCCAAACATGCCCGTGTCGTCGTGTCGATAAAGGAATATACCGATCTTAATACGAGCGCCACTGGGGTATATATTAGGGCAAACATAGTAAGTGATAATAAATCAAACAACAAGCCATTTTAAGGTTTTTTTGCGCGGATTGGATGTTTATTTTATAAACGATCTAAATCTCGAAAATAAATGACTTTTAGCTCGAAATTTTACATTTTATAAAATGAAATAGATTTTTGAAATCAATCCGCTACTATAGACTACGCAATACCGGCTCAGTCACATATGAGATGAGGTATTAGAACGGGCACTCGCTTAAAACTAGTTGCCTAGTCAGGATTTGAGCAACTATCTTAAGATCTTAGCTATATCATTAGATATAGTTGTTACACTATAGAATAAGCAATTCAATTTTTAGAGGTTTCTCTTCACATGGCCATCGACTTTAAGCAAGATATTCTCGCTCCTGTTGCTTCAGACTTTGCTGCGATGGACACGTTTATTAATGAAGGGATTACTTCGAAAGTTGCCTTGGTGATGGCAGTAAGTAAGCACGTAGTGGAAGCAGGCGGTAAACGTATGCGCCCGATTATGTGCTTATTGGCGGCAAAAGCCTGCGGCGCGACCGATATAGAACGTCAACGTAAACTGGCGGCGGTTATTGAAATGCTACACACTGCAACGTTGGTCCATGATGATGTCGTCGATGAATCAGGCTTGCGTCGTGGTCGTCCAACTGCCAATGCCACCTGGAATAATCAAACTGCGGTTTTGGTCGGTGACTTCCTGATTTCGCGTGCTTTCGATTTGTTGGTCGATTTAAACGATATGACCTTGCTCAAAGATTTCTCGACCGGAACCTGTGAAATTGCTGAAGGAGAAGTGCTACAATTACAAGCACAGCATCAGCCTGAAACCTCAGAACAGACTTATCTTGATATTATTCACGGTAAAACTTCACGTTTATTTGAACTGGCGACAGAAGGTGCGGCCATTTTAGCCGGTACACCGCAATACCGTGAACCGCTACGAATTTTTGCCGGTCACTTTGGTAATGCCTTTCAAATTATTGACGATATTTTGGACTACACCTCAGATGCTGAAACATTAGGTAAAAATATTGGTGATGATTTAATGGAAGGTAAACCCACTTTGCCCTTAATCTCTGCACTGCAAAAAACCACCGATGAAGAACATGAAATTGTTCGCAGCAGCATTGCCACCGGTGGCACAGCCCAATTAGAACGTGTTATTGACATTGTACAAAATTGTGGCGCGCTTGATTACTGCCGCCAACGTGCAACAGAAGAAACCGAATCTGCGCTGCAAGCTTTAGATGCGCTTCCGCATAGCGAATATCGCCAAGCACTGATTAACCTGACCCAACTTGCCTTAAACCGAATTCAATGATGGATGTTGAAAAAATAGACTTAACCCTCGCCTATGCATATAAATTTTAATGATCTATTTTTAAAAATGCAGGAGCAGCTTGAATCTCATCAAGCTGTTCTTGATGACTCACTGTTAATTGAGCTGGTTAACCGAATTCGACCAGATGACTCAACCAATACTGAAGAAATTAACTGCAAATTTCGTGCACTTGTACAAGCATTACTGATTACCCCCAATGCCGTTTCTACCTTACAAAATTTTGTCATAAAACTGATTAGCCAGTACAAACAGACCAGTTTGTATGCCGATACCGGTATTTTATCTCTGGATGGTTTTTGGAATCAGCTCGCACAACGCGTAGGCGCTCATTTTTTACCGCTAATTAATGACGAAAGCCAATTGCAAGATTTAGTCCGTCGCGTTTTTTATCAACGTAGTGATAAATATTGGTTGGACAGCATTTCCAGTGAGGATTGGCAAAAGTTATTTGCATTACTGGGGCAAGGTCATGGCAATCAGGCTGAAA
Organism: Acinetobacter sp. SFB; assembly: GCF_001647545.1. GTDB lineage: Bacteria > Pseudomonadota > Gammaproteobacteria > Pseudomonadales > Moraxellaceae > Acinetobacter. The sequence goes on along the minus strand of NZ_LSZH01000001.1, from coordinate 106,559 downwards.
AACTTAAAATTAACAGTGAGCTAATTAAAGCTATTACCGTTTTATCTTACCGGATTAGCGGAATTGGTCTATATCCGGAATTTATCAATGCACAACCCGATTTAACTGAATACGAATCACCTTTTCTGGTTCAAAATCGTGAAATTGTTGAATTCATTCAGCATTATAAAAAGCTGCATCAAAATACCGATCCTCTGGCCGTCATTATTCCCCCCGATGCCTCACAAGCGTTGGTCATGATTGAGCAATGTCGCGATGTGGTTTTAAAAATTCGTCGTGCCATCAAACGGATTGGGGTAAGTATCAGTCTGACTTACTTATTATCACTGCTGGAACAGTGTCTAGATCGAATCGAACTGTTAATTAACTTAATTGTTGAAGAAGACAAAATTCGTTATGAGTCGCTCAGTGCTTTACTGGTCGATATTACCTCTGCCATTTATAGCGAACGGAGTGTACGTTCTTTACTTGCCAACAACAGTGAATTGATTGCCTTACAAGTGACCGAAAATGCCAGTAAAACCGGCGAGCACTATGTAAGTACCGACAAAAAAGGTTTTTGGTCGATGTACAAGGCGGCCGCAGGCGCTGGCGTCATTATTGCTGCTATGGCGACCTTAAAAATATTGGCGGCAAGACTGGTCATGGCACCATTGATGCAGGCGTTTATGTTTAGCATGAACTATTCACTCGGTTTCATGCTAATTCATGTGCTGCATTTTACCGTTGCGACCAAACAACCGGCGATGACAGCAGCAGCGCTTGCCGCTACTGTACAGCATCGAAAAGGCTCTAAAACTGCACAAATTGCTGAACTTGCTGCACTGATCATTAATATTATTCGAACCCAGTTTATTGCCATTCTCGGAAATATTTCGATTGCCATTCCAACGGCTGCAGTCATTAGCCTGCTCTGGCAATATGGAATGAATGAACCACTGCTGTCTCATGCCAAGGCGACTGCAACCTTACATTCACTTAATCCATTTATTTCACTGGCCATTCCACATGCTGCCATTGCTGGAGTTTGTCTGTTTTTCTCGGGTTTGATTGCCGGTTATTTCGACAATATGGCGGTATACCGTAAAGTCGGTCCGCGTTTGCAGGCACATGCACGATTAAAACAATGGATGGGAGAAGAACGCCTGAATCGTTTCGCGCTTTATATTGAACTAAATTTAGGCGCGCTGGCGGGGAACTTCTTATTCGGGATTATGCTTGGAAGTATGGGAACCATTGGTTTTATTTTGGGTCTTCCCCTTGATATTCGACATATTGCCTTTGCTTCAGCCAACTTTATTCAGGGTTTGATCGATATTAATGGTAGCCCTGAAATCGGTCTGATTTTTGTATCATTTTTAGGGGTGCTGCTGATTGGACTGACGAACTTATTTGTGAGTTTTAGTCTGACCATTATTGTGGCCTTACGCGCACGAAGAGTTCGATTTGAACAATGGAAGCCTTTAGCCAAACTGGTGCTTACTCATTTCTTGACCCGCCCCAGTGACTTCTTTTGGCCTCCCAAGATTCCGTTAGAAGTAGATGAATCATTACCTTCACAAAAAATGACACATAAATAATTGGTTATTTTTTTTTTAATTCAGCTTTAAAATTAGCAAAAAAGTAATTAGCATAATTTACACACACTTGAAATAAAGTGTACTGATGAGTACACTTTAACCATTAAATTAGTCTTACTCTAATTGACCAAGATAACAAAGGTTCCTTACATGCCGTACCTATTGCTCGGTGTAGGTTTTTTCTTATTTATTTTCAGTGTATTAATGCTTTTTATTCCATCACTTCATCAGTATGATTTAGCGATGGTTGAATGGATAAGTCAGCATCGCACAGTGCAATTAAATACGATTACTATCACACTTTCTATTATAGGTGGCATGCCATTTGTGCTATTTTTAACCACAATCTGGTGTTTACACCAAGTATGGTATAAAAAATACACAAATGTTATTTTTATAAGTTTAGGGCTTATTGGAAGCATTGCCACGGTTTGGCTGCTTAAATATATAATTTCAAGACCTCGTCCACCCGAAATGTATCATCTGGTCAACAGCTATGGTGCTTCATTTCCCAGTGCTCATAGTATTTATGCCGCTGCCTTGGGCTGTCTTGCAATTTATCTGAGTCAAAAACATCCACAGCACACACTGATTTGTATTTGTGCTTTTATATGGTTGTTAATTATGGGAATTTCAAGGGTTTACCTTGGGGTACATTTCCCCTCTGATGTTTTGGCTGGTTGGAGCATAAGTTTTATTTGGATCACACTACTTTATATGCTGTACGTCAAATTCAGTAGAGCGAAAACAAATTAATTTTTAGATAAAAATCTAATCGAGGTGGAACAATGATGTCTGCAAAGCTATGGGCGCCCGCCCTTACCGCTTGCGCATTAGCAACAAGTATTGCACTTGTTGGTTGTAGCAAAGATCCAAAGGATGCGCAGCAAGCTGCAGCAGCCCAAAAGATGCCACCGACTGAAGTTGGTGTCATTGTTGCTCAACCCCAAAGCGTTGAACAATCGGTGGAACTTTCAGGTCGGACCACGGCATTTGAAATTTCTGAAGTGCGCCCACAAACCAGTGGCGTCATTCAAAAACGACTTTTCACTGAAGGCAGTTATGTTCGTGAAGGGCAAGCCTTGTATGAAATTGACTCGCGTACCAATCGTGCTGGCGTCGATAGTGCCCGTGCCGCACTGAATCGTCAACAAGCCAACTTGAATGTATTACGCGTTAAAGAAGGACGTTATCGTCAACTTGTCGGCAGCAATGCCATTTCAAAACAAGAATATGATGATATTGCTGCGCAAGTAAAATTGGCTGAAGCTGATCTTGCGGCAACACAGGCAGAACTTAAAAATGCCGAAATCAACCTCGGTTATTCAACTGTGCGTGCACCAATTTCAGGTCAAACCAACCGTTCAACTGTTACCGTAGGTGCTTTAGTCACGGCGAGCCAGGCAGATCCTTTGGTCACTGTGCAACGTTTAGATCCCATCTATATCGACATTAACCAGTCAAGTGCTGAATTATTGCGTTTACGCCAACAATTGAGCAAAGGCAGTTTAGACAGCAGCAATAATACCAAAGTCAAACTTAAGCTTGAAGATGGTAGCGACTACCCGGTTGAAGGCCGCCTTGCCTTCTCTGATGCCAGTGTGAATCCGGAAACTGGTACCGTAACTTTACGTGCTGTATTTCCGAACCCGAACCATTTGTTGCTTCCGGGAATGTATGCCACTGCTAAAATTGTACAAGGTGTAATTCCAAATGCCATGTTGATTCCACAAGCAGCGATTACCCGTACTCCGACTGGCCAAGCGATTGCCATGATTGTGAATGCTGAAGGTAAAGTTGAAACACGTCCTGTGGAAACTGCCGGTGTACAAGGTAAAGACTGGATCGTAACTTCTGGTTTAAAAACCGGTGAAAAAGTGATTGTTGATGGTATTGCCAAGGTTAAAGAAGGTGCAACTGTGGTTGCCAAGCCTTATCAACCGGCCGCTGCTCCTCAAGGTGCAGGTCAGCCTGCAGCAGAAGCCAATAAAGCCGCTCAACCTGCGCAGCAAGCACAACCTAAAACTGAACAAAAATCTACTTCAAATACATAAGGGGTAGACGATAATGGCTCACTTTTTTATTCATCGCCCGATTTTTGCATGGGTGATTGCATTGGTGATTATGCTGGCGGGTATTTTAACCATCAGCAAAATGCCGATTGCACAATATCCGACCATTGCTCCGCCAACGGTTAGTATTTCTGCGACTTATCCAGGTGCATCTGCGGAAACTGTAGAAAATACAGTGACCCAGATCATCGAGCAGCAAATGAATGGCCTGGATGGCTTGCGCTATATTTCTTCAAATAGTGCGGGTAATGGTCAAGCTTCTATCGCCTTGAACTTTGAACAAGGGATCGATGCTGATATTGCCCAAGTTCAAGTCCAGAACAAATTACAGTCTGCAACTGCACTTTTACCTGAAGATGTACAACGTCAAGGACTTCGAGTAACCAAGTCAGGTGCAAGCTTCTTGCAGGTATTGGCTTTCTATTCACCGAATGGTGAACTGAGCGATGCCGACATTAAAGACTATGTGAACTCGAATATTTCTGAACCGCTCAGCCGCGTTGCCGGTGTCGGTGAAGTTCAGGTGTTTGGTGGTTCATATGCAATGCGTATTTGGCTTGATCCTGCCAAACTAGCCAGCTACCAGCTTTCTCCAAGTGATGTGGTAGCCGCCCTGCGCACCCAAAATGCACAGGTTGCGGTGGGTCAATTGGGCGGTGCTCCTGCTGTTGAAGGTCAGGTTTTAAATGCGACCGTAAATGCGCAAAGCCTGCTACAAACAGTAGATCAGTTCCGTAATATTTATCTAAAAAGTGCCGGTACTGGAGCAAAAGTAACTCTGGGTGATGTTGCCAAAGTTGAATTAGGCTCGGACAACTATCAGTTTACCTCTAAATTTAACGGCAAGCCTGCGGGCGGTGTAGCGATTAAACTGGCCACTGGTGCAAATGCATTAGATACAGCAACTGCGGTAGAAGAACGTTTAGTACAGTTACGTAAAAATTATCCCACTGGTTTAAAAGATCAGCTGGCGTTTGATACAACACCATTTATCAAACTTTCAATTGAAAGTGTAGTTCACACTTTAATTGAGGCAATTATCCTTGTGTTCCTGGTGATGTTCCTGTTCTTGCAGAACTGGCGCGCAACCATTATTCCAACCATGGCAGTGCCTGTGGTGGTATTGGGTACCTTTGCTATTATTAACTTATTCGGCTTCTCGATTAATACGCTGACGATGTTTGCCATGGTTCTTGCCATTGGTCTACTGGTCGACGATGCGATTGTGGTGGTCGAAAACGTTGAACGTATTATGGTGGAAGAACACCTCGAGCCTGTTGAAGCGACTGAAAAGTCGATGAGTCAGATCTCAGGTGCACTGATTGGTATTACCACGGTATTGTCCGCGGTATTCGTGCCAATGGCGTTCTTTAGTGGAACCACCGGGGTGATTTACCGTCAGTTCTCGATTACCTTGGTTACCGCAATGGTTCTGTCACTGATTGTGGCATTAACATTCACCCCCGCACTGTGTGCAACCTTATTAAAGCAGCATGATCAAGACAAAGAACAGAGCAATGGTTACTCTGCCCGTTTCTTCCGTGGCTTCAATAGTCGTTTCGACCGTATGGCGCAAGGCTACCAAAACTGGGTTGGAAAACTGCTGATTCATAAAATCATTGCCGGCGCGATTTATGCGGTAGTGATTGTCGGTCTGCTGTTCTTGTTCAAAAGCCTGCCAAGCTCATTCTTACCGGATGAAGACCAAGGTGTGGTCATGACGCTGGTTCAGCTGCCTCCAAATGCTACGCTGAATCGTACTGAAAAAGTCATTGACCAGATGACGAATTTCTTTCTGGAAAGTGAAAAGGCCAATGTCGACTCTGTCTTTAGTGTTGCCGGCTTCTCTTTCACCGGTGTTGGTCAAAATGCCGGTCTTGCCTTTATTAAGCTGAAAGACTGGAAAGAACGGACCAGTAAAGAATCTACTGTGGGTGCCATTATTCAACGTGGTATGGCGCTTAACGTGATTGCCAAAGATGCCTCTTATGTGATGCCTTTACAGCTTCCAGCAATGCCTGAACTGGGTGTTTCTGCGGGCTTTAACTTGATGTTGAAAGATGCTGCGGGTAATGGGCATGAAAAAATGCTGGCCGCACGTAACATGATCTTAGGAATGGCCGCTCAGGACAAACGTTTGGCCGGTGTCCGTCCAAATGGTCAGGAAGATACGCCACAGTACAAGATCTATGTCGATAATGAAAAAGCCAGTGCTATGGGCGTCAGCATTGCAGAAATCAACAGCACCATGAGTATTGCATGGGGTGGTTCATACATTAATGACTTCGTCGACCGTGGTCGTGTGAAGAAGGTGTATGTACAGGCCATTCCTGATGCACGAATGATGCCGGAAGATCTCAACAAGTGGTATGTACGTAGCAGCACAGGTCAAATGGTTCCGTTTTCATCATTTGCCACCGGTGAATGGACCTATGGCTCACCACGTTTAGAGCGTTATAACGGTATTTCATCAGTCAACATTCAGGGTACGCCTGCTCCAGGTGTCAGCTCGGGTGATGCCATGGCTGCCATGGAAGAAATCATTGCCAAATTACCTGAAATGGGTATGAACGGTTTTGACTATGAATGGACAGGTTTATCTTTGGAAGAGCGCGAATCTGGCTCACAAACGCTTGGCTTGTATGCACTTTCAATGCTGATTGTATTCCTGTGTCTTGCAGCACTGTATGAGAGCTGGTCAATTCCATTCTCGGTTATGCTGGTGATTCCACTGGGTATTGTCGGTGCAGTGGGTCTGACTTTCCTGGGTATGGTTCTGCTGAAAGATCCAAATCTGACCAATAACATTTACTTCCAGGTCGCGATTATTGCCGTCATTGGTTTGGCTGCAAAAAATGCGATCCTGATTGTAGAATTCGCCAAGGAACTGCAAGAAGATAAAGGCGAGCCTTTACTTGACGCAACCTTGCATGCAGCAAAAATGCGTTTACGTCCAATTATCATGACTACCCTAGCCTTCGGTTTTGGTGTACTTCCGCTTGCCCTTTCTTCGGGTGCAGGCGCAGGTAGCCAGCACTCTGTCGGTTATGGTGTACTGGGTGGCGTAATCAGTTCAACTCTATTGGGTATTTTCTTTATTCCTGTGTTCTATGTCTGGATTCGAAGTATCTTTAAATTTAAACCTAAAAAGCCAAATAATCAGGAGCAAACATCGTGATGCAAAAGGTATGGTCTGTTACAGGTCGTAGCATTGCGGTATCTGCACTTGCGCTTGCTTTGACAGCGTGTCAAAGCATGCGTGGGCCAGAGCCCGTCGCTCAAGCCAATATTCCAGAGCAAGGTTATCTAACCAGTAACTCTGGTCCTTCTATTGCTGAACAGGGTTATAAGGACTTTTTTGCCGATCAGCGCCTATTACAGGTGCTCGATCTGGCATTAGCCAATAACCGTGATTTACGTACTTCGACCTTGAATATTCAACGTGCGCAGCAACAGTATCAAATTACCCAGAACAATCAGCTGCCAACAATTGGTGCCAGCGGTAGTGTGCTGCGTCAAGATACGCTCAATACCAATGGTGCAATGACCAGTTACAATGTTGGACTGGGCGTAACTGCCTATGAGCTGGATTTTTGGGGTCGTGTGCGTAGCTTAAAAGACAATGCTTTAGATCTTTATCTGGCAACGTCGAGTGCACGTGATGCTACTCAAATTGCGCTTATAGGTCAGGTGGCTCAAGCCTGGTTGAACTATTCGTTTGCAAATGCAAATTTAAAACTTGCAGACCAAACCTTAAAAGCTCAACTTGAATCTTATAACCTCAACAAAAAACGTTTCGATGTGGGAATCGACAGTGAAGTTCCTGTTCGTCAGGCACAGATTTCTGTAGAAACTGCACGTAATGATGTTGCCAATTACAAGACTCAAATTGCGCAAGCACAGAATTTGCTTAACTTGCTTGTAGGTGAACCAGTTCCTGCAAACTTGTTACCGACTCAACGTGTAACACGTATTAGCAAAAGCAATGCCTTTAGTGCGGGTTTACCAAGTGACTTGCTGAACAACCGTCCTGATGTCCGTGCTGCCGAATACCAACTTTCTGCAGCGGGTGCCAATATTGCTGCAGCTAAAGCACGCTTGTTCCCGACCATTAGTTTGACGGGTAATGCAGGCTATGCTTCAAGCAGCTTAAGTGACTTGTTTAAATCTGGTGGATTCGTCTGGTCAATTGGTCCAAGTATTGATCTTCCAATCTTCGATTGGGGCACACGTAAAGCCAATATCAAAATTTCAGAAACAGATCAGCAAATTGCATTATCTGACTATGAAAAATCGATTCAGTCCGCTTTCCGCGAAGTGAATGATGCTTTGGCCGTTCGCCAAAATATCGGTGACCGCTTGGCAGCACAACGTCGTTTGGTTGATGCCACCAATACCACCTACCGACTGTCTAATGCCCGCTTCCGCGCAGGTATTGACAGTTACTTGACGGTACTGGATGCGCAACGTGCATCTTATGCAGCTGAACAAGGTTTATTGTTGCTTGAACAAGCCAACATGAATAATCAGGTTGAAGTGTATAAAACCCTCGGTGGAGGTATTAAAGCCAACACTGGGGATGTCGTTATACAACCAGCTTCTACTGCTGAACGTAAAGCTGAAAACAGCACTCAATAATATTTAACCATTGTAAAAAAGCCTGCACTCTGCAGGCTTTTTTATTGCTTTTTAAAGCATGATTTCCTATCTTCACTACAACCCCTTATTTGAATATTAAAAAATGCTTTTAAGTAATCTAGAATCTGTTCCGGGACATACCATTCTCCGTCAAGTTGATGTGGTCTATGGCAGCACGGTGCGTAGCAAACACGTTGGACGCGACCTGCTGGCCGGCTTAAAAAATATAGTCGGTGGTGAGCTGACGGCATATACCGAATTGCTTGAAGAATCACGCCAGGAAGCCATGAGCCGCATGATTGAGAAAGCAAAATCCATCGGGGCAAACGCAGTGGTCGGTATCCGCTTTTCGACTTCAAATATTGCCCAAGGTGCTTCTGAACTGTTTGTATATGGCACTGCGGTAGTGGTTGAAGCAAATGCACAAAATCTGCCTGATCCCTTCCCGACTCAAGGCTAAGCTATGGATGCCTTGATATTAAAAATTGTCATCTTTGTGATTTTATTTGCGATTGGCTGGGGCTTTGGTCGCCATGTAGAAAGAAAGCATTTAAATGAATTGGATGAACAAGAACAGCGGCTAGCTTATATCACGCTGGATAATAGTCGCTTTAAGACTTCAGCTCATGAGGGACAGTTGGTGAGCAGCAATGTCGTCATTTCACATGATTACTTCAAATATGTGATTGCCAATATTCAGAACTTTTTGGGTGGCCGTTTAACCAGTTATGAAAGCGTAGTTGAGCGTGCTAGACGTGAAGCTATTGTGCGTTTAAAACTGGAAGCTGAAAAAATAGGCGCATCGCATATTCTGGGCTTGCGATTGAGTACCACTGAACTGGGCATGCAAGGCGGGGTAGTAGAAGTATTTGCTTATGGAACGGCAATTAAACCTTAAATTTATAAAAATCTTCCTTTGCTCAAACCAAGAACTACAACTGCATAAGAGAGATTTTTAATAGCTCCTCCCTTTATGAAAGGTGACAACAATGTTGCCTAAGGGAGGGATTATATTTTCATAAAATCTACCTTCCTCCCCACCCTCTTCTACAGGTAGAGGGAGCATCCCTTTTGAGTTCAACTTCCACTCGATATACAAATATTTCTGCACTTTAAAAAGTGAGAAAGCTTTGCTTACTTCACCTTCATCTTGCGAATCATTTTATACAGTGTGGTTGGTGATAAACGCGAAACCAAAACACCAAGTTTTTCTTTAGTCCCCCCAACCACAATATATTCTTCATCATTCAGGAGGGATTTAACGACAGTTTTGGCAAATTCTTCAGGTTGCAAGCCATTTTCAATCGCTTCATCTTGATGGCCTTGTGCTTTGCCTTCGCCATTTAAGGCATTAAATGAAACATTAGTTTTAATAAAACCGGGGAAAATAACAGAAACGCCCACGCCTTCATCCGCCACTTCTGCTCTTAAGCTGTTTGCCCACATATGAATCGCGGCTTTAGCTGCTGAATAGCTTGCGCGGTATTGGGTTCCCAATAAACCTGCAACGCTGGAAACAAACGCAATTCGACCTGATTTTTGCTTTAAGAACGTCGGCAAAACGGTTTTGGTGAGGAACACTTGAGAGAAATAATCCACTTCCATAATTGCGCGTTCAGTTTGCATGGTGGTATCGGCAATTAAGGCACGCTGACTCAGGCCGGCGTTATTAATTAACCAGTCAATACGCCCTTTCTCATTTAAAACCTGTTCATATGCATGGCGAACTTGCGTTTCATCAGTAATATCGGCACTGATACAAATATGCTGATCCGGATTGACTAAACTTTGACGCACATTTTCCAGTTCATCCTTACGGCGGGCAGTAAGTACAATCTGTGCACCGTGTAAAGCACACTCCTGTGCTAGCGCCTTACCCAAACCTGAAGATGCACCGGTAATCCATACCACTTTATTGTCTAAACTGTTCTGCTGCGCCATCTTGTTGTTCCTCATTCCACTTATAGATTGATAATGTGTTGATACCTTAATGCATTGATACCTTATTAATGTTTTTGCTCGTGATTTAAAAACATCAGAAAATGATCAAAATAACGGTGGGTCATTTGTGAATCGTACTGTGTACCCAGCTTTTCTAAACGCTTATAACCCATCTGGGTGGTTAAATGAATCACCCCATTTAAGGTTTTATCGACCACCAAATTGAATTTCAATATGTTTTTAGGCTCACGAACCAGACTGGTCACCCCTTGATCGACCAACCGGGTAAATGCTTTTAAACCGGGCGAAACATAATGCGTATTACCCTGTTTCATTTGCTCTACACATTCCAGCAATTCCACCACCAAGACATGATCGACGCTATAAGAAATATAATTTTGACCATTTTTTTCATAGGCCTTATCTTTTAAATAATTCACCATCGGGACCAAGCGATCATTACCAAAGAATGAAACCGACCATGGCATATATTTGCGTACGGTATCTAAAATGTGCTGCACCATCTTTTCCGATTCCCGATCAGCCGAAGTCGATAACCGCGCAATTTCGCCAAATACCTGATCGACAATTTCACAGGAAATATCAGCCAAAACCTCACCTAAAGGTTTGGCTAGACTCTGACTTTCACCCTGATTCAATTGCTGATGAATCTGCTGAAAACGCTGATGGGTTTCCCGGGTTAATTTTAAAGAAATAAAATAGCTCATACCGATAATGTCCTTTTTAGAATTGTTATGCGACCATTCGCGCTGTTTTTATTCAACTCTTATCATAAGATCTTATTTAGTCTATGCCAATTGCATAAAGTTTGCATTTGGCGAAGCTGCCTCATTCGGTAATTTTTTTGCTACAATAGTCCTAATTTTTCATTCACTTTTGATCTGTTCTGACTATGACTGATTCTGCGCAAAATATTGCTACGACATACGATCCTACCGAGATCGAGAAAAAATGGTACAAGACTTGGGAAGAAAACGGCTACTTTAAGCCGTCTGAAAAAGGCGACTCTTTCTGTATCATGATTCCGCCCCCAAACGTCACTGGTAACTTGCACATGGGTCATGGTTTTAACAATGCCATTATGGATGCCTTGACCCGTTATAACCGCATGTCAGGTAAAAATACCCTGTGGCAACCGGGAACTGACCATGCCGGGATCGCAACCCAAATGGTGGTAGAACGTCAACTGGCTGCACAAGACATCAGCCGTCATGACTTGGGCCGTGAAAAGTTCATTGAAAAAGTCTGGGAATGGAAAGAACAGTCTGGCGGCAACATTACCAACCAGATTCGCCGTTTAGGTTCATCAGTAGACTGGTCACGTGAACGCTTCACCATGGATGATGGTTTATCGAATGCGGTGAAAGAAGTCTTCGTACGTTTACATAAAGAAGGCTTGATTTACCGTGGTAAACGCCTGGTGAACTGGGATCCGAAACTGCAAACTGCCCTGTCTGACCTTGAAGTTGAATCAGTAGAAGAAAAAGGTTCACTTTGGCACTTTAAGTATTTCTTTGAAGATAAAGATCTGCGCACCAAAGATGGCAAAGACTTCCTGGTTGTCGCAACGACTCGTCCTGAAACATTACTCGGTGACTCGGCTGTTGCGGTACACCCTGAAGATGAACGTTATGCACATCTTGTCGGCAAGAATATTGTTCTGCCAATTTCAGGTCGTTTGGTTCCTGTGGTTGCCGACGAATATGTCGAAAAAGACTTCGGTACAGGCTGTGTAAAAATCACACCTGCACATGACTTCAATGACTATGAAGTGGGTAAACGTTGCAACTTACCAATCATCAACATCTTCAATAAAAATGCTGAAGTGCTGGCTGAGTTTGAATACATTGCCAAAGCGGGCGAACAGATTTCTAAAACCATTGCTGCACCTGCAGAGTATATTGGTTTAGAACGTTTTGCTGCGCGTAAAAAACTGGTTGAACAAGCGGAAAGCGAAGGCTGGCTCGATCAAATCCAGCCGTATGACTTGAAAGCCCCTCGCGGTGACCGTTCAGGCGTGATCGTTGAACCGTTATTGACGGATCAGTGGTATGTGAAAATTGCACCACTTGCTGAACCTGCCATTCAAGCAGTGAAAGATGGCGACATTAAATTTGTGCCTGAGCAATACAGCAACATGTACATGGCCTGGATGAACAACATTCAAGACTGGTGTATCTCACGTCAACTCTGGTGGGGTCACCGTATTCCGGCTTGGTACGATGTAGATGGCAACATCTATGTGGGTCGTTCGGAAGCGGAAGTGCGCGCGGAAAACGGCATTGCGGCTGATGTAGAACTGAAACAAGACGAAGACGTTTTAGATACCTGGTTCTCGTCTGGTCTTTGGACGTTCTCAACACTCGGTTGGACTGGCGATGCCAAGAAAGATGCGGAAAACTATTTCCTCAATACTTTCCACCCAACCGATGTGTTGGTGACCGGTTTTGACATCATCTTCTTCTGGGTGGCCCGCATGATCATGATGACCATGCACTTCATGAAGAATGAAGATGGCACACCGCAAGTCCCGTTTAAAACTGTGTATGTACATGGTTTGGTACGTGATGGCGAAGGTCAGAAAATGTCTAAATCTAAGGGTAACGTGCTTGATCCTTTAGACCTGATTGACGGTGTAGATTTAGAAACTCTGGTACAAAAACGTACTACAGGTTTGATGAACCCGAAACAAGCGGCGAAGATTGAAAAATCAACCCGTAAAGAATTCCCTGAAGGCATTCAGTCTTACGGTACAGATGCAGTTCGCTTCACCTTCTGCGCACTTGCCAACACCGGTCGTGACATTAAATTCGACATGAAACGTGTTGAAGGCTACCGTAACTTCTGTAACAAAATCTGGAACGGTACACGTTTCGTTCTGATGAATGTGGAAGGTCAAACGGTTGGTCAAACTGCACGTCCTGATCTTTGGGAATTACCTGAACAATGGATCGTCAGCCGCCTACAAAAAGCGGAACTTGCTGTTCAACAAGCGTTTGCGACCTATCGTTTAGACTTGGCTGCACAAGCGATTTATGAGTTTATCTGGAATGAATACTGTGACTGGTATGTCGAACTGACTAAACCGGTTCTGAATGATGAAAATGTGGCTGAGGAACGTAAAGCGGAAGTTCGTCGTGTTCTTCTTGCGGTGATGGAAGCATCTTTACGTCTTGCGCATCCAATCATGCCGTACTTGACTGAAGAAATTTGGCAAACTCTTGCGCCGATGATTGGTTTGGGCGGCGAAACCATTATGACTGCGGCTTACCCTGTTGCTGACCCAGCGAAAATCAATGACCAAGCTGAAGCAGATATGCACTGGCTACAAGGTTTGATTGGTGCGGTACGTAACATCCGTGGTGAAATGGGCTTAGGTAATGCACGTTTACTTCCGGTATTGATGCAAAACATCACTGATGCTGAAGTGGCGCAAATTTCACGTATCGAGCCATTGTTTAAAGCGCTAGCAAAAGTGGAAAGCATTACTTACTTGGCAAATGACGAACAACCACCATTGTCATCTTCATCTGTAGTCGGTCATGCCTCTGTATTCGTTCCGATGAAGGGCTTAATTGACCCTAAAGCGGAACTCGGTCGTTTGCAGAAAGACTTTGATAAAGTTCAAAAGCAGCATGACCAAATTGCAGGCAAACTTTCGAATGAAGGTTTTGTGGCAAAAGCACCTGCTGCTGTGGTTGAAGGCGAGAAAGTTAAATTGGCTGAATTTGCTGATCAGTTAGTGAAGATTCAAGCGAATATGGATCAGATTGCAGCGCTTTAAGTGTTGTTAGTTTGATCTAATGTGTGTATAAAGGGCTGATTATTCAGCCCTTTATTTTTATAAATATGAAAGACTTATTAGAACCAATTTACCTAAATGAAAAAATGTTACTTAACTGTGCTGGGTATTTATTTGATGGAGTCGAAACATCTACTAATATTTCTCAGACGAATTCTAATCAATCAAATAATCATCTTAAAGGAACTGCTGTATTAGGAACTAATGGCATTCTAGAGTGGTTAGCAAAAGCAGAAGGCAACTTTGAAGGACAATTAGATAATCAAAATAATAATAATTACTCTAGAAGCTCAACCAAATATTTAACTTTGGGAGCTCTGCATATGAAAGTCCTAAAAGAGCTTTACCAACAAAAATTTGTTTATGAAATCAGCAATATATCAAATATTAAAAATGAGATTCCATATAAAAAAATTGAAGGAATTTTACAGCCAGTTGATTTCTTCGAGATTATTCAAATAATAAAATCATTAACACCACATTTTGAAACTATTTTTAATTTATTTGGCAATCAAATTTTTAATACACCTGTAACTTCACATAAAAAAAGTCCGGTGAATAATCAAGCTATAAATGCAAAAAATGGTATTCAAATTTTAACCGGTGTGATTAATGAACTGGAGAAAAATTATCTAGAGTCTAATTTACTTGAAATGATGATTCTAAATGAAGATGGTGAATGCATTGGAATCGTAGATTTAGATATTAACGATCAAGATCCAAAAAGAATTAAGGCTCAACTAACAGATGGATATTTTCATATTTATGGAAAAATTACAAAGATTGTTAGTCCAGATGGTGAAATTGATTTAATTCAGCGTAGCTTAATTTCTCCCTTACTTCGCATTCTTCAACATGGATTTGTTGCTTGGCAAGACCATCAAAAAGCTACCCAATTTTTATTAATCAAAGATATTATTATGGAAAAACTTAACCAAGTGTTGAGATTAAAAATTAAAGGTCCAGCTGTAAGAATTCGAGCCATGTCGATTTGCATCTAATCCATCACCCCAGCCCTCTCCCATAGGGAGAGGGAGCATTCTTTGTGAATTCACTTTTCATTTGATACGCAATGAAGTTCCCTCTCCTTTTAGGAGAGGGTTAGGGAGAGGTCTGCTTCCATTACTTATCATCTTTTAGTTTTAAGCAAATTTCCCATAAATTTTCTAATACGGAATCTACCTGATTCAAAACCTCATGATTCCAATACCGCACCACTTTTAAACCCAAAGCCTCTAAAAACTTACTTCGCTCAGCATCATATTCAATCGCATCAGCCGTACCATGTTGACCACCATCTAGCTCGATTACTAAGCCAATTTCATGACAGTAAAAATCCATAATATACGGTGCAATCACATGCTGACGACGAAATTTCAGATTCATAAATTGCTTAGCACGGAGTAATTGCCACATCAAATGTTCTGCATCGGTGGCAGATTGGCGCATGGATTTGGCGAAGAATAAAAGGTGAGGCTCGAGCTTTTTGTTCATAGGATTTTAGTTTTATTTTTTCTTTAGATTAGCAGAATTTATAACCTCTCCCTAGCCCTCTCCTAAAAGGAGAGGGAGCGTCCATTATTAAATTTATGTAGGTATAAAATCACTTGCTACTCCCTCTGCCTATGCGATGAGAAGCACTGCTTCGCAAGAGGGAGAGGTAAATAAAGAATTATAATGCCCCATTCTCCAACAACATCTCCAAACCTTTTAACCGACTCATATATTTCAACCGATCTTTTTCCCATTTCATTTGCTGTTTAATTGCTGCGGTATCTGCATCAATCTGCTTATACAGGTCGTTAATCTGAAGCTTCCCTTTGGACTTTTGCACTGCAATTTTGGCATTTTCTGTCCAGACCAATGAATCAATAATCTCATCTATTTGACTATCTAACTGCTGACTTTGTGCATTCAATGCCAGCTGATAAAACTTCACTTGATCTGCAGTTAAACCCTTTTGCCTTGTCCCTCTATTCTGCTCAATCTGTATTTGCAGTTTCAGTAAATAGAATAAATCCTGCTGCTTGTAAGCGGCATTGGCATGTTGCAGCATTTCTGTTTTTTCAATTTTTTTGCTTTCATCTTGTTCACGGTCAGGGTGAATGGTCGCTGCAATTTTCAAATAAACAGTTTTTAAAGATTGCTCTGCCATTTTCTCTGCTTGTTTGCGCTTCTCCTGTTGCCGTTTGAACTTGGCCTGTGCCCGTTGCTGTTCGTGCTGTGTACTGTCCCAATCCTCAAAGAGATCAAATGCTGTTTCCTCTTCATCTGAATCAATATCTTCAACGTTAGAATCCATTTCCACGAAAGGCTTTTTCTTGGTTTTCTTTGCGTTGGTATGCTCTGCATATTGCTGATAAAAAGTATCAATTTCATCGACTGTATTGGCTTGTTGCGCTGACAAGGCATTTGAATCTTTTAGGTATGCTGCAAGGTGCTGGATTTTTTCATCAAGCTGTACCATTTCTGCTTTTGAAAATTCACCGCCATGTAAGTGTTTCCATAGCTGTTCAAGCTGCTGAAACAATACAGTATGTAATTCGTTATAAGCAGGCATCAAGGTTTGACGTGCATATTGCTGAATGTCGTTTTGCGCTCTTTCCCAGGCTATCAGGTGTATTTTTTGCTGTTCGATTTTTTCAATCAGTCGATTGAGCTTTTTCTGTTGTGGTGAAAGCTCTGTATCTGGCTGAACTGTGGTTTTTAAATCGAAAGACATAGAGAGGAAAAAAGCAAAAGAAAAACTATAGCAATATTCCTGACTCAATGACAGATAACCGCAGACATTGTACAGCTAAGCAAAAGTTAAAAATGCACATTGAGTTATTGGATTATTCATTTTTTTATTGCGTAATACTGGTTATTTTAAGTTCAGTAAGTTGCTAAAATACTGGCAGTTCTTTACCTAAATATAAACATACATTCCGCTCTACTGGGGCATAGTATAAAGAGAATGATGAACCAATAATAAAAAGGAACGACATTGATGGATTGGGCAACTATCTTTATTCATGACACCACTTGGACCTTTGCCGCAGAAATCAGCATACGCGTAGTGCTTATGTTTAGCATGATCATGATCTTTCTGCGCCTAACCGGTAAACGCGGTATTCGGCAACTGTCCATTTTTGAGCTGGCAATTATTTTATCCCTCGGTTCCATTGCCGGTGACCCGATGTTCACTGAAGACCTGCCGCTGATTCAAGCCCTGCTGATTATGAGTATTGTGATCATCCTTTACCGTCTGACCACTTGGCTGATGATGAAATATCAACCTTTTGAAGACTTAATTGAAGGAACCTCGCTGTATATTGTGGAAGATGGCATGCTGGTTCTAGACAAGATTAAACGCGGAAAAATGTCGCATGATGAATTCTTTGCTGAAATGCGTCAGCAAGGCATCGAACATTTGGGTCAGGTGCGTGCCGGCTTGCTGGAAACCGACGGTGAATTTAGTATTTTATTGTTCAAACCAGAGGAAGTGCGTTACGGCCTGCCGCTCTTCCCCAAACAGTATCAGCAAACCACTCAAGTAAAACCGGAAATCTGCTATGCCTGCATGTACTGCGGTTATGTCGCTTATATTTCCAAGCCGGATCAGCAGTGTTCACGTTGTAAATGCTGCCGCTGGGCCAAAGCCATGAATGAGCAGATGCTCAGATAAAATAGTCTAAAAACTAAATAATTTTATCTTTTGTTCAAATGATGCCCTGTTAAACTTTAGTCGTGAGTCTGAAAATCAGACTCAATCTGGCATGTTTTCTGCTGCAGTTAAAGTCACGTGCTATACCGCTTTGGTCCTAAAAACTGGTTATTTCCTCAATATTTATCATTAACAAATTCTGCCAAAATTTTGCTTGAGCAATTGTTCAAAACTCGCTTAAGATGAAATCTGATGTATTTATATATACATAGAAAAAAACATCTTATGCATAAAAACTGGTGGCGTTCCACCAACAACTTAGCACTTGATGATAATGAAATAAAAAAGGAGTTTTATAGATGACCCATAAACGCAGCGTAACATCCCTACTTTGTGCAAGTGCACTCATGCTTGGCCTAAGTGCTTGTAGTGACAATAAGGCTCCAGCAGCGGGCGAAAAGGCAGCGGGAACCGGTTCCGATGCCACTACTTCAGGTACCCTCGATAAAATCAAAAAATCCGGCACTATTGTGCTGGGCTATCGCGACTCTTCCATTCCTTTTTCTTACATCGCAGACAACCCGAATCAGCCGGTCGGTTATGCACATGACCTGCAATTAAAAGTGGTAGACGCGGTAAAACAAAAACTGAATATGCCGGACCTAAAAATTCGCTATAACCTGGTCACCAGCCAGAACCGTATTCCGCTGGTTTCAAATGGCACGGTCGATTTAGAATGTGGCTCAACCACCAACAACAAGGAACGCCAGCAACAAGTCGATTTCTCTGTCGGTTTCTTTGAAGTCGGTTCCCGTCTGCTTACCGCCAAAGATTCAGGGGTGAAAGATTTTACTGACCTGAAAGGTAAAAAACTGGTAACTACAGCCGGAACAACATCCGAGCGTTATATCCGCCAACATCAGCAAGAACTTGGTATTGGTGAAATTATTTCTGCCAAAGACCATGCAGAGTCATTCTTGATGCTGCAAAACGGTCGTGCTGCTGCCTTTATGATGGATGACATCTTGCTGGCCGGTGAAAAATCCAAAGCCTCCGATCCGGATAAATGGGTCATTGTCGGCACCGCCCCGATTCATGAAATTTACGGCTGTATGATGCGTAAAGGCGACACCGGCTTTAAGCAAGTGGTCGATGATGCGATTAAGACTACCTATAGTTCGGGTGAAATCAACAAAATGTACGAAAAATGGTTCCAGCAGCCAATTCCACCAAAAAATATCAATCTAAACTTCAAAATGTCAGATCAGCTTAAAGCGTTAATTGCTAAACCGCACGATCGCGATCAATAAACTTTAAAACAACATACTTTCAAGATCAGGTAAACATGGATTTTTACCTGATTCTTCGGTGGAGTCACTATGAATTATAGTTGGAATTGGAGTGTTTTGTGGCAATCCACAGGGGTCGGTGGCAGTACCTATTTGCAATGGGTTTTAGTGGGTCTGGGCTGGTTGTTGGTGATTGCTTTTGTCGCATGGACTATTGCCATGGTTTTGGGCAGCATTCTGGGCATCATGCGAACCTTGCCGAATAAGACTGCACGTGCCATTGGTACAGGCTATGTCACCATTTTCCGAAATATACCGTTGCTGATTCAATTATTTATCTGGTTTTATGTGGTTCCCAATTTTTTACCAGCAGTCATTCGCGACTGGTGGATCAATGACCTAGGCGCCAACACCACTGCACTGATTTCAGCCAGTGTCGGTTTGGGTTTATTTACAGCTGCACGGGTGTGTGAACAGGTACGCACAGGCATTGAAGCCTTGCCGGTCGGACAGGTTAATGCCGGTTATGCCATGGGTTTTAGTACGGCTCAGCTCTATCGCTACGTGATTTTACCGCAGTCCTTTCGCACGATTTTACCTCCCCTCAGTTCCGAGCTGACCAACTGTGTCAAAAATACTTCCGTAGCATCATTAGTCGGTGTTGCAGAAATTATTTCCCAAATGAAAACCATCAGTGAATATACGCAAAATACCATTGAAATTTACACCATCGTGACCGTGATTTTCATTGTGATTAATGTCTGCTTAATCTCGGCGATGACCTTGCTGGAAAAGCGCTTATATGTGCCCGGTTTAATTGCAGGAGGTAAATAATGGAATGGCTCTCTGCATTTTTAAATGACTTGCAACTCTCTGCTCCTGCCTTATGGCATGGCTTTAGTATCACTTTAAAAGTGGTCTGTATTGCAACCGTCGGTGGAATTTTAATTGGCACCATACTGGCTTTAATGCGCTTGTCTTCGATTAAAGTTTTTAACTTTATTGCACAAGGGTATGTGAACCTGTTCCGCTCCATTCCTTTGCTGTTGGTGCTGATGTGGTTCTACTTTGCGGTGCCTTTTATCTATACCGCAGTCACGGGGAATTACCTGACCATTGATACTGCATTGGTCTCCAGTATTGTGGCCTTTATGCTGTTTGAAGCCGCCTACTTTTCTGAAATTGTACGTGCCGGCATTCAGTCGATTTCGCGTGGACAATCCGCTGCAGCTTCGGCTTTAGGCATGAGTTATGGGCAATCGATGCGTCTCATCATCTTGCCGCAAGCCTTTCGTAAAATGACCCCTTTACTGCTGCAACAAACCATTATCTTATTTCAGGATTCAACCATGGTCTATGCCATTGGCCTACTGGACTTTTTCAGAACCAACTATGTCCGGGGTGACCTGATGTCATTGCTGACCCAGTACATTTTATTTGCAGGGTTGGTATATTTCACCATTAGTCTTTTGGCCACCTATACTGTTAAAAAATTACAAAGAAGGTTACACGTATGAATGATAACAAAGTGATGATCGACATTCAGAACGTGAGTAAATGGTACGACAAATTTCAGGTACTCACAGATTGCAGTACGCAAATTCGTCAAGGTGAAGTGGTGGTGGTCTGTGGTCCTTCGGGTTCAGGGAAATCCACATTAATTAAAACGGTAAATGGTCTGGAAGCCTTTCAGCAAGGCAACATCACGGTCGATGGTATTTCCATTAAAGATCCAAAAACCAATTTAAACCTGTTGCGCAGTCGCGTCGGCATGGTATTTCAGCATTTTGAACTGTTTCCCCATTTGAGCATTACTGAAAACTTGACCATTGCCCAGATTAAAGTTTTGGGACGTTCGGAAGCAGAAGCTAAGCAAAAAGGTTTGGCTTACTTGGACCGTGTTGGACTCAGTGCTCAGGCAGATAAATTCCCTGCACAGCTTTCTGGCGGACAGCAACAACGTGTTGCCATTGCCCGCGCCTTAAGCATGGACCCGATTGCCATGCTGTTTGATGAACCAACCTCCGCGCTTGATCCTGAAATGATTACAGAAGTATTAGACGTGATGGTAGGTCTGGCTAAAGAAGGCATGACCATGATGTGTGTCACGCATGAAATGGGCTTCGCACGTCAGGTGGCCAACCGTGTGATCTTTATGGATCAGGGCAAAATTGTAGAAGATTGTACCAAGGATGAATTCTTTAATAGCCAACGTGGTGAACGGGCGCAACAATTCCTAAATAAAATTTTGCACTAAATATATCAGCATTTAAAAAAGCAGATCAAATGATCTGCTTTTTTATTGGAATGAAATTATTCAAGCACTAAGCGTGCATTGGTCGGTTGCACAGGACGATTATTCGGATGTTCCATCAAGCTTGAAAATATCTGAATCTGTTGTTTTGATGCCTGTTGAATATCTTTAAGTACAATCCAGCGTACCCCTTCTGAACACGGCGGCGTAGTCAAAGAACCATTAAAACGATAGTAATCTAATTTTACAGGTAAGAATGCTGTAGCTAAATCTTGATGTTTCAGCTGTACGGTATTGCCTGATTTTTTCGGTAATTCTTTCCACAGTTGTTTCAGCTTTTTATTTTCCTCACCTTCTTCAAACATTACTGCGACCACGGCTAACTCGTCTTGTTCAGTGACGTGCACAAAATGCATTTCCATGGCAAAGCTTTTTGCTTTAATGGTATGTTCGCTCGGACTATGTAAATGGAACTGTTTGAGATGAAATACTTTCTGCTCTAATTCCAAGGTACTGCCTTCGGAAAAATTGATTTGTACGGTACGTTGATTATTGATAATCGTGTCTGCTTTTGAACTGTAATTCAATTTTAAAGCCGGTAGTTGTGCGGAGATGGTTTGATCAATATTAATCGGTGCTTGATTCAGCCCTTCGCAGGTTTGGTACTCAGGTTTGATTTTGCTCCATTGTTCAGGTGCAGTCTCTTTAGAATAGCCCCAATCAAATTGAGTTCCTTCTGCTGCAAATGAATTAAAACCAACCAATGCCAGTAATGCGAGCAAACTCCGTTTCATCTTTAAACCTTAAAATACAATATAAAATGAGCACTTATCTTCTAGGGTTGCAACTGCGATATCAAAACTAAAGCTACCAATTCATTATAGGTTTTGTATCCCATATTGTTTAATTATTCACCTTATCTACTTTAAATATGCTCAGTTTAGCTCGCGTGTATTAGCATCTATACCCTCCTCGATTTAGCTTGAGAATGAGCAAGAATTTTCCAAACGCAGCATCATAGATTATAAAATCAGCTAGAATTGCTTTATCAAAATGCATTTATGCCTTTATCTTTAAATTATTTTTAATAGTTAAAATTAATTACATTGCCACTATTCAGTGCTCTGCAAAAAAACTGAAAAAATAGTAAAAATAATAAAATCTAAATTTAATCTAATAATCATATATTTATTTATACTTTAATTTAACCATTTTGCCTCATTTTAGTGCATCAAATGCATCTAAAAATAATACTTTGCTTTATATCGAGTCTTGAGCATTTTTTTAAATGAATGATCAATATTTCCCTTTTTCAAAGCTCTTCCTCAAATCCTATGCCTCGATATACTGATCTTCTTTTTGTGAAAACAGCACTAAAATGGAGCCAAAATATGCAAAATATGCAAAATATGCAAAATATGGATTTACTCTTTCTCCTTCTTGGTGCGGTTTTAGTTTTAGCCATGCATGCAGGTTTTGCATTTTTGGAGCTGGGCACAGTCCGACATAAAAACCAGGTCAATGCGCTGAGTAAAATTCTGACTGATTTTTCCATTTCAGCCATCGCCTATTTTTTTGTTGGCTATTATATTGCTTATGGACAACATTTTTTTCATATGGGTACAACCTTAGCTGCGGATCATGGCTATAACCTGATGCGCTGTTTCTTCTTGCTGACTTTTGCTGCCGCTATTCCTGCCATTATTTCTGGCGGTATTGCCGAACGTGCCAAAATGCGTTCCCAAGCCATTGCCACCTTGTTATTGGTCGCCTTGATCTATCCTTTCTTTGAAGGCATTGCCTGGAATGGTAATTTAGGACTACAAAAATGGTTAGCAAGCACATTTGGGGCAAGTTTCCATGACTTTGCCGGTTCTGTAGTCGTGCATGCCATGGGCGGATGGATCGCTTTAGTCGCTGTCATCTTGCTCGGTGCGCGTCACGGCCGTTATAAAAAAGATGGCCGAGTAAGTGCACATCCACCCTCTTCTATTCCTTTTCTGGCTTTGGGTTCATGGATTTTAATCGTGGGCTGGTTTGGTTTTAACGTGATGAGCGCGCAACGTTTAGATGCTATTTCAGGACTAGTGGCCATTAACTCGCTCATGGCCATGGTCGGTGGAACCATTGCTGCCAACTTCATCGGTAAAAATGACCCCGGCTTTTTACACAATGGTCCTTTGGCGGGCTTAGTGGCCATCTGTGCCGGTTCTGATGTGGTGCATCCGGTTGGAGCACTGATTATTGGAGCCATTGCAGGGGTGATCTTCGTGAAACTGTTTACCTATACCCAAAATAAACTTAAAGTCGATGACGTATTGGGGGTTTGGCCATTGCACGGCGTATGCGGGACATTTGGTGGCTTAGCCGTAGGTATTTTCGGACAACAATGGTTAGGTGGTCTAGGCAATGTTTCCATGATTTCTCAAATTATTGGTACATTGCTGGCAATCTCGATTGCACTTACGGGCGGCTTTCTGGTTTACGGTGCACTCAAGATCACTATGGGCATTCGTTTATCGCAAGAAGATGAATTTCGGGGTGCGGACTTATCTATTCACAAAATCTCAGCCAATTCAGAAGACGCCCTATTTTAAGGCTTAAATTATAAACCTTATTTTAAACCCGGCTTTTAAAATTTGATTACGATTTTCAGCGCGACTCGAAAGGGTCGTTTTTTTATCTGTATCCCTGTCATTTCTATTTCTGAAAATAGCTAAGGGACAATGAGCATTATAAATATTGCTGAATGTCAGCTAAATTTTGAATTTTATTAATGGGTTTATGCGCTTCGATCTCATGAAAACCTTGTAGCCATAAGGCTTTCATGCCGGCTTGGGTCGCGCCTTGTATATCATTGACTGGATGATCGCCAATAAATAGACACTGTTGCGGCTCGACCTGCAACTGACGGCTGGTATACAGAAAAATTTCAGGATTCGGCTTACTCATACCGACTAATTCAGAACTGACAATTTCGTCAAAATAATGGCTAAAACCCAAACCTTGCAGAATGGTTAAACGGGTGGCATGTCCACCATTGGAAACGACTGCCAGTTTATAACCTTGCTGTTTTAAATCGACCAGCAGAGTATCGGCACCTTGCATGGCAACTGCAGATAATCCAAATTGCTGAAACCAGAATTGAGTCAATTCATCCAGTTCAGGAACACTGTTCCAGTTCAGTTCTTGCAGCAGTGCATCAGCTACAGAAGCAGCAATACTCGGATGAGTGAGCAACTCTTTTTTAGGGTAACCGCCATTATCAATACGGCGAATAATCGGCTGAATTTGACTGATCTGATCATGCGCTAATTGATGCTGATATGTACGAGCCAAATGCTGGCTATAGGCCAAAATACTTTCATCACGATGGGTTAAGGTATTATCCAGATCAAATAAAACAGCACGAATGGTCATTTTAATAGCTCACAAATCTTGTCGACTAATGTAGCATCGAAGCCATACAGGCTTAAGCAGTTTGCTTTATATGTTTATTACGATTCAGTACAACGCTATTGTCTATCTATATACAACTTTCTAGGTGTTTAGACTGCCTGTTCGAGCATGACTTAAGTCTAGATTAAGTTTTTGTTGTTGTAATAGCGCAAATAAAATCAATCGATCTTCTCTTTATGCACGACAAGCAACGCTTCATTCTCTATCAAGGCTGTTTCCTGGTCATTAGTTTTTGCATGCTTTGGGTATTTTTTCCTATCGGTGGATCAATCGACCTTGCATTGATTCATCCTTGGGTAAGTGAATCTGGACAATTTTTGTTGCGTGATAACTGGTATTTAGCCGAACTGAATCACCGTTATGTCAAAGATCTGATCATTTTGGTCTATGTCATTTTTTTTATACTCTGGCTCGCTTCCTTTAAACTTGAAAAGTTAAGACCGTTACGCTGGAGCTATGGTTATTTTTTCGGCATGGTCATTCTATCAACCTCAATCATTGGGCTGTTAAAGTCCCAATCGGCACACGCCTGCCCTTGGAATATCACCATCCCTACACCTCAAGGCTTCTTTTGGGATTTTTCAACCACTAAAGGGCATTGTTTCCCGGGTGGGCATGCGGCTACCGGTTTTTCGCTCATGGCAGGTTACGCAGTGTTTCGCCTATCCAATAAAAAGCGTGCCTACTTTTTTCTGGTCGCGGGCTGTATTTTAGGTTTTGCCATGGGCTGGGCCCAGATGATGCGTGGAGCGCATTTTCTCAGTCATAACCTGTGGACAGCTTGGGTTATCTGGCTGGTTAATGTGGTTTTTTACTTTTTCAATTACAAGCATTTTATCACGACTCCCTCATCTCAAGAATAAGGGTTGTTTAAATCTGCTTGACCAGTGGCAATTGTACATTCACTTGTAAACCACCCAGACTGGCACTCGTTGAGAAAGAAATACGGCCCCCTAATCGTTCCGTGGCTTTATCGACAATAGAAAGTCCTAAACCGCTACCCATTTCTAAATGATGATGAATCCGGTAGAAACGCTTAACAATCTGCTGGTGTAACTCGGGGGCTATCCCCGGGCCACTATCTTCGACTTGAACCATGGCGAAACCATCTTGTTCAAACACAGAAACATTAATCACCCCTTGGTTCGGGGTGTATTTAATCGCGTTATCAATCAGGTTGAAAATAATCGAATGCACCGCAGATTCCTGGCTATTTAGCAGTATCTCTTCCTGGCGCTCCATCCCCAAATCAATTTCTTTTTGCATCGCCAAATGAATCAACTGTTCTACACAATTGACTGCCACCTGATTGAGTAAAAACTGCTGCTTGCTTTCAACTTCCAGAATTGAAGCATCTTGTTTTGCCAGATTGAGTAACTGGCTAACCAAATGTTGAATACGGATTAATCCTTTACTTAAATTTTGTAAATCATGATCTTCTGGAAATTGTTTTAACAGAATTTGCATTTGCAAATTTAATGCAGTGATGGGCGTGCGTAACTCATGTGCAGCATCGGCAATAAACTGTCGCTGTTCCTGTTGCGAATGTAGAATACGCTCAAACAAATGATTCATTTCGGTAATGGTAGGAACAATTTCCACAGGATAATTATTAAGTTGTATTGCACTTAGCTCATCTAAATCACGCTGTGCCAATTCCGCTTTAAAATCATCAATTGGTTGTAAACTGCGGCTAATAATCCAGCTTAAACCCCAGATCACAAAAGGCATAAACAGCAGATAAGGAATAAACATATTTCCCGCAAGCTCGAGTGCTAAACGCTGCCGTGTCGATTGCTGCTGGCTGACCTGAATCTGATAATGCTCTAAAGGCAAAACATAAGTATGCCAAATGTCTTGTGGGGTTTTGTGGGTGTAAAATCCTGCTTTATGAACCGGATGAATCAATAAATTTAAAGTATGGCTTTTATGTTCTTCACGTGCATAAGACCACACATCAACAAACAAATCTTCTTCATGATAATGCTTGGATGGATCAAACTGGCTTTTAACCGGCACAGGATCATGAGCCGCGACGCGTTCTGCTAAATTTTTCATCTGCGCATCTAAAACTTCATTAATTTCTTGTAGTGCAATCCGATACGCAGAAAAAATCAGCAGACAACCCAAGGCAATACTAAAAACAGAAATATAAATAATCAGGCGTTTTCTTAATGAATACTGTGACTGCACCAAATGCTAACCTTATAGTTGTCCGAGTCGATAGCCTAAACCACGAATGGTGCGAATGAAATCTTTTCCAAGTTTGGCACGCAAATGATGCACATAGACCTCTATAGTATTACTGCTTACTTCACTATCCAGATCATATAACTTATCTTCTAAATTGGCCTTAGAAAAAATCTTGTTCGGATGACTCACCAAAGGCGTTAAAATTGCCCATTCACGATTAGACAAATCAATATATTGACCTTTGAACTTGGCAATATGCTGTTCGACATCCAGAACCAAATCACCATAACTTAAAATTTTCAGACTGTCTTGCAATGCCGATTCTGCGCCACTACGGCGTAACAAAGCATGAATGCGCGCCAACAATTCATCAAACTCATAGGGCTTGATCAAATAGTCATCTGCCCCATGGTTCAATCCGTCTACACGGTTTTGTAATTGATCACGTGCAGAAATAATCAGTACCGGCAAAGCCGGCCACTGCTGACGAATCTGTTTTAACACTTGCATACCATCCATCATCGGTAAGCCCAGGTCGAGCAAAACAATATCAAACTTTGCTTGGGTCAGTTTTTTTAAACCATCAATCCCATTGTTGACCCACTCCACATCAAATTGCTGATATTTCAACAAAGTCATGCTGGATTCAGCAATCATAAAATCATCTTCAATTATTAATATTTTAGTCATGCCTTAAACTCACGCTTTCTTTTTTGATTCACATTGCTGCAACATATTATGCTGTTCATCAATAACTTGGCTTTTAACATCCAACAAACTGAGCAGACTTGGGAATAAGTTATCTTGGCTCAATTCTTTGCTTTTTTGCTTGGCTAAGCAAGCAATTTGTGCAGAATTGTGTTGAGTCCATTCAGGGGAAAACCACATCAACATTGGAATATGGGTTTGTTGCGTGGGTGCAATGGCATACGGTGAGCCATGTAAATATAAACCATGCTCTCCTGTCGATTCACCATGGTCGGACAAATACCAGAAACCTGCTTGATGGGTGGAATTGCCTTTTAACACCTGAATGAGCGAGCTTAAAACATGGTCGGTATATACAATCGAATTATCATAACTGTTCAATAATTCTGTGCTGCTACAGCCTTGAATCGCATTGGTATCACAGCTGGGTTTAAACGGTTGGAATTTATCTGTGGAACGCTGGTAATAAGCAGGTCCATGACTTCCCATTTGGTGAAGTACAATTAAACGCGGTGTCTGGTCATTTTCAGGAATCGCTGCAAGATAAGTCTTTAAACTGTCTACCAGAATTTCATCATAACAATCCCCGTCTTTAGCACACCATTTGTCTTTTAACTGTTGCGGAATTTGATACTGCTCTATCCGGTTACAGGTGCCTTTACAGCCTGAATTATTGTCAATCCAAGTCACTTTATAGCCTGCTCGCTGTGCAATATCGAGCAATCCTTCACGGTGACTGGCCAACTGTTCGTCATAATCTTTACGCGGCATACCAGAGAACATGCAAGGTACTGAAACTGCTGTTGCCGTACCACATGAGCTGACCTGATTAAAATTAATAATATCCAGTTTAGAAAGTTCAGGGTTGGTATTTTTCGCATAACCATTTAAAGAAAAACTTTCTGCTCGTGCCGTTTCACCTACCACCAAAACCATCAGTTTAGGTTTAGGATGCTGACTTACAGGCGCAAGCAAATGTGCATCCTCACCATAAGTCACTAAAGGTAAATTCTGCACAGGTTTAGATTTATGATAATAAGATAGTGTCGATGAGATGGTATTTTGTGGAGAAATCATGCCTTTTAAATCACGATGTTCCCGAAAAATCGCGGCGTAATCGACATAGAAAAGAAACAACAATCCACCCACCAATAACAATGAAACGATACTATTGATGAGTTTTTTAGTCACTTTAGATAAAAAGACTTCAGGCTTGATACGAACCAGCGCCACTACAATGAGCGGACAGATCACCAAGAACACTGTCCACAGTACAAAGCGTAAAGACAATAAGCCCCGGACTTCACGTGCATCGGTTTGCATCATATTCTGAACTTGTTCAGGTGAAATCACCACACCCAGACTATTCACAAAATATGCAGTAAAACCGCCAATGAAAAGCAATATACAAGCAAATATTTTTGCATTCCATTTCCATTGGATCAGTTGAAAAATGAAGTTATAAGCTGCAACAATCACCAATACGGTTGCCATTAAAAACAAGTAGGCTTTAGGACCTTGATAAGGCGTTAAATTTTGTATTTTTTGAAAAAAAGCAAAGTTTAGAATCACACCCAACCAAATGGCGAGCAACAAATTAAATTGGCTTAAAGAAATTGGCTTAATTTTATTCCGTAGTCGAGTAATCGTATTTAGCATCATTTTGTAGCGAGTCTTTTTACTGATGCTTTAATCTAGAATATTAAACTTAAAACTCACTTAAATAAAAAAAGGCGATGTAAACATCGCCTTTTGATCACCTAAAAGGAATAGTTGATTAGAACTTATATTCCAAACCTGTACCCACAACAGGTTGTTTGGTTTCATTAGAACCTTGTTCAAGGGTTAAATAACCTGCATAACCATATGCCTTAACTTGTTTGTTAAAGGCATAATCTGCACCTGCAAAAATTTGCTTCGCTTCAAAGTCTGCCGTTGCATTTTTAAAACTGGTTGTATTTTGGCTATATTGAGCTTTTACAGTCCAAGCTTTAGCGGTCGGAATGTTATATTCAGCGCCTACTAACCAGCCTTGTGAATCATCAATATCATTTGCACGAAGAACTACATTATTACTTAAAGTAGCCGAAGAGTTTCCATTACCATTAGCTTCTTCAACTTCTGATGTTTGGTAAAGTGCTTTTAAAACTAAACCACCCTCAAAATTTACACGTCCAATTGCACGAAGTGTATTAGCTGCAGCAAAAATTGAGCTGGAAGTTGGTGCAAAAATTTCACCTACATTTGAATTATCGAAACCACGACCTAAAAACCCCGTTGGAATCGCTTTATCATACGCAATACCGGCCACAACCGCTGGGCTATCATAAACAACTGATGCAGACCAGGCATCGCCTAAGCCACGACCAGCAGTCTTAGATGATCCATTCCCTTTGGCAATGCCTGAATCTTCACCAGAAGCCAACAAGGCATTCACTTTGATTGCACCTGCAGGTAATTTAATAGCTGGAGACTCATAAATGACGGCATTAGATATACGGGCTTCACCAGTAAAAATACCGTTAACGTCAGCTTTATTGGCAACATAGTTATTGAATGTATCAACAGAACTAGAAAGTTGTTTCAATGGAGTGTCATGCGCACCCACTTTTAAAGTCCCTAATTGAGCATCTTTTAAACCAACAAAACGGTTACGCGTGGTCCAGTCTGTACTATCACCATCTGCACTTAGGCCCCACTCAATAGCATAAACTGCGCTTAATTGCTCAGTCAGCTTTTCATCACCTTTAACACCAATGAACGAGCTATTCGAACTGACTTCAACAACGTCACGATCAGAAACGGGTGATGCATTATCTTCTGGTAAATAATCGATAGAAGCATCGATTTCCCCATAGAATGTTGGCGCGGCAAAAGTAGAGCCTGCAAGTAGCGTTAAAGTAATTGCTGCTGCAATTTTGCTTTTCATTTTTAAATACCCCTAAGTTATTTTGTAACAGATGTTACTGTTTAGAAATATTTAAAAAAATGATTTAGATTTTATTAAGTTATCTTTTTTACTGCTTAGATTTTAAATAGATATTGAATTGAATTAAAACGATTGTATGCATTATTTTAGGCTAATTTTCCATCTAACAACCGGCCATAAACAGATGACAGCAACCAAGGTAATAAAGGCCAAATAAGCTGCATAACCCAAAAAATCACCCAATATTCCACTTAGGCTATATAGTCCCCCACTGACCGTCGCCATCAGCGCCACCTGAAAAGTAAAATCTGTGCCTGCCAAATGTTTACGGCTATATTGCATGATCAAAGTCAGCATCACCACCAGCAGCATGGCTGAAATCATATCTTCAGCGGCATTAATTAAATAAATAAGCCACGGTTTAATTGACTGTTGTGCCTCATATTGAAATGCCAGCCAGGTGTATGCAGCCAAGCTGAAAATTTTCAAAATAGAAAAACTAAGCAGTGCATTGGCACGAGAAATGTACTTCAAACTTAGGCCGGCCAATCCCGCGCCCAGAAGTGCGGCCAATGCCCCCAGCATGGTCACATAAATGCCAATTTGGGAAAATGTTAATCCTAAATCAACCATTAAAGGTTTCAGCAAAGGACCGGCTAAACCATCAGCAATTTTAAAAGTGATCAGCACCCCTAGCCATAAAATCAGACTGCGGTCTTGATGAAAATAGGATAGATAACTTTTTACTTTGCTCCAGCTAAATGATTCTTTGTCAGTCGCTTGCTGAATATGCTGGAATCGAGAAGGTTCTTTAAAGCATAAAACAGGTAGCGTGTTTAAAAGTACCAGTCCTGCCAAAACTAAAAACGTAATTTGCCAATCCAGCCAATCCAGTGCCCATAAAATCGCGCCACCTCCGACAATAAAACCCAGCCGTGAACCGATCACCTGAAAAGTATTGCCCCAATGCTGCTGCTCATTTTTTAGAATATTGACGGCCAAGCCATCGGTTGCAATATCTTGGGTGGCACCGAGCAGATTCATGCTGAGTAAAGCCACAAAAAATGCCAGTAAATATTCAGGTTGATTTAAAGCCTGGATCGGGAGAAAGGATAGGCCGATCAGTACCACCACACTCAATAACTGAGTCGGAACAATCCAGCTCCGGTAATGTCCAAAAGTTGAATAGCCAAAACGATCGACCCAAGGTGCCCAAAAAATTTTAATCGACCATGGCAGCATCAATAATCCAAAACCACCGATCTGTGCCAGTGACACCCCTTGTGCACGTAAAATTACCGGTAAGGCATGGGTCATAAAACCGACCGGTAAACCTTGTGCCCAATATAAAGAAAACAACACGATATAAATATTACGTGTACTCGGCATAGCATCCCTTATGATGAAAAAAGCAGACTGATTATTTATATCAAACCAGCTGAATTGTAGTTTACTTTTTGCCAATGAATCTTATTTAACAAAAGCTTAACATCATTAAAATGCGATATTTTTTTATCAGGGAGGCCGATAAAACCATGTCAGCCCATTTCCCAACCTTGCCCGATCAAGTGCCTGCTCGCGGTAGCAGCTTGAGCCGAACGATGTTCAAAAAATTATTTATGGCCCAAGGCTGGCGTTTTGAAGGCGAATTTCCAAACCTGCCTAAAGCCGTCGCCATTATTTCCCCACACACCTCCAATATAGATGCATGGCATGGTTTCACCGCCCTGCTTGGACTGGGCATTAAAATTACCATTTTTGGCAAACACACCTTATTTAACACACCGCTGAAACCCTTATTGGAATGGATTGGCGTAATTCCGGTCAATCGCAGTATTCAGCAAGGCACAACTCAGCAAATTATCGACTTTATTGATGCCCAAGATCGGATCTGGGTCGGTATGGCACCTGAAGGCACGCGCAAAACAGGCAGCATCGTTTAGAAGTGGTTTTTACCGTATTGCCGTGGGCGCCCATATCCCGATTGTGATGTTTGCTTTTGATTACCAGCATAAGACCATTCACTGCTTAGGTGTGTTTCACCCAACGGGAAATTATCAACAAGATGTAGAGCAAATTTTAGATCACTATCGGGGGAAATTTTCTCCCAAAAATCCGAAATGGTTAGCCAGACCGTTACAAAATCGTATAAAAAATAGCTAGCCATAATGACAACAATCTGCTGTCATGTGCGCAACTTTTTGTCTATTTAGCGTTCAATTTTAATTATGAAGTTTGTGCAATACTCTTTAATCGGTCTCCTTGCGTTTAGCCTGATCGGCTGTGATAAAGCCATAAAAACCTCCTCACAAACCACAACGATAAAAGCGCGTGAACCTGTAATTGCCATTGCTTTAGGGGGTGGCGGAGCCAAAGGTTTTGCCCATATTGGGGTGCTGAAAGTTTTAGAGTCACATGGTATTAAACCGAAAATTGTTACAGGCACCAGTGCTGGCAGTTTTGTCGGCAGTATTTATGCCAGTGGTAAAACGCCTTACCAACTACAGCAAATTGCCCTTACTTTAAAAGAATCTGACATTCGCGATTTAACCTTCAACAGTCAAGGCGTGGTGCAAGGCCAAAAATTGCAGAACTATGTCAACAAGCACATTGCCAACAAACCGATTGAACAGTTTCCGATTCGTTTTGCCGCAGTTGCAACGCGCCTCGACACCGGACGTAAAGCCGAATTTATTAAAGGTAATGCAGGTCAGGCGGTTCGTGCCTCGTGCAGTATTCCAAATGTCTTTGTGCCTGCGACCATTGGGGGCAAACAATATGTTGATGGCGGTTTGGTCAGTCCTATTCCGGTGAAGACGGCGAAGGATATGGGTGCTGATATTGTGATTGCAGTGGATATTTCTGCACGTCCAGTCGGTGCTAAGTCGCTCAACATGTGGGGCTTGCTTGATCAAACCATAAACATTATGGGACAGCAAAGTATTAATGAAGAACTCAGCCAAGCGACTGTGGTGATTCAACCTAAAGTGGGACACTTGGGCACACTGGATTTGAAAGCCAGTAACCAGTCGATTCTGGAAGGTGAAAAAGCAGCTCAACTGAAAATCATCGCAATTGAGAAAGCCATTACCGATTTCAAAAAGTCTCCAGCCGCCTTCAAACCTGCAGCAAAAGCCAAAATCTAAAAAAGATGCTTTTTTAATATTCAAAGACTTACTCATCTGCTAGATTGATATAGACGCTTGGTTATCTATATCAATTTTAACAATACACGAGTAGATGTATGGAATTTGCTTTCGAACCTTGGCATTGGTTTGTATTGGGTGTTTTACTTATTCTTTCTGAATTGGTACTCCCCGCTTTTGCTGCACTATGGTTTGGCATCGCAGCCATCATGGTGGGTGTTTTATTTTGGTTGTTTCCGATGATGGGCTTCACCACCCAACTCGTCACCTGGATTATCCTGTCCGTTCTGTGCACCTTACTCTGGTTTAAATTTATTAAACCGCTTTCAACCGATAAGACCAAAGCCGGTTTATCCCGTGAAGCGACCATTGGTCAGGTGGGTATGGTCATTCAAATCCATATGGAACATGACCTGATTACAGTACGTTTCCCCATGCCGGTTTTGGGTTCTGATGAATGGAACTGCCGTAGCTTAGAACCTGTGCGTGTTGGAGATCGCGTGCGCGTAGTCGATATTCTCGGCAATGATCTGGTGGTAAAACCCCACAATTCACATAATGAAAATACATAAAGCGAGGAAATAACATGTCTGGCGGATCTATTATTGTTTTAGCCATCCTGGTATTTGCAGGCGTTACCATTTTTAAAGGGGTACGCATTGTCCCACAGGGTTATAAATGGATTGTACAACGTCTGGGTAAATACCATACCACCCTGACACCGGGTCTAAACTTTGTGATTCCTTATGTCGATGAAGTCGCTTATAAAGTCACCACCAAAGACATTGTGATGGATATTCCTTCTCAGGAAGTGATTACCCGGGATAATGCGGTTTTACTGATGAATGCTATGGCCTATATCAATATCACCACTCCAGAAAAAGCGGTCTACGGTATTGAAAATTATACCTGGGCCATTCAAAACCTGGTACAGACTTCACTGCGTTCAATTGTCGGTGAAATGGATCTGGATGATGCGTTATCATCACGTGATCACATTAAGGCAAAACTGAAAGCCGCTATTTCTGATGATATTTCAGACTGGGGTATTACCCTAAAAACGGTTGAAATTCAGGATATTCAGCCATCAAGCACTATGCAATCGGCGATGGAAGCGCAAGCCGCGGCCGAACGTCAGCGCCGTGCCACCGTGACCAAAGCAGATGGTGAAAAACAGGCCGCTATTTTAGAAGCAGATGGCCGTTTGGAAGCTTCACGTCGTGATGCTGAAGCACAAGTGGTCTTGGCTGAATCATCACAACGTGCGATTGAGATGATTACTTCTGCGGTCGGTGATAAAGAAGTTCCGGTGGCCTACTTGCTTGGTGAACAGTATGTCAAAGCCATGCAAGAGATGGCGAAATCGAATAATGCCAAAACTGTGGTGTTGCCTGCAGATATCATGAACACCATTCGCGGCGTGATGGGTCGTAATCCATAAGCTCTGCATTTTTCTATAAAATAGACAGCATTGGCTGTCTATTTTTATTTCAGCTGCGAAAAACTCTGCAATCATTGTGAAATTATGATTAAATTTCGCGTTATTTTTTGAAATTATTTGTGCTTTTTTATAAGCCTTTATTTCGATCTACTGTCCACCTTGTAAATGGATACCGTATGAGCTCCCTGAATCCGACCTTAATTACCTTTCTTTTTTATATTGTCGCCATGATTGCGATTGGCCTGATGGCTTATCGTGCAACAGCCAATTTCTCTGATTATATTTTGGGGGGTCGTCGTTTAGGTAGTTTCGTAACGGCGCTTTCTGCGGGTGCTTCAGATATGAGTGGCTGGTTGCTGATGGGTCTGCCTGGTGCAATTTATCTTTCAGGTTTGTCTGAAATGTGGATTGCCATTGGCCTGATTATTGGCGCATGGTTGAACTGGCGACTGGTGGCCGGACGTCTTCGCGTGCACACCGAAGTTCAGCACAATGCCTTGACCTTGCCAGACTATTTCTCCAACCGTTTCAACGATCAAAAGAAAATTCTGCGTATAGCATCTGCTTTCATCATTTTGATTTTCTTTGCGATTTATTGTGCTTCAGGCATGGTGGCTGGCGCACGTTTATTTGAAAACATGTTTGACTTGTCTTACAACACGGCGCTTTGGATCAGTGCGATTGCGACCATCAGTTATGTATTTATTGGTGGCTTCTTGGCAGTCAGCTGGACCGATACTATTCAAGCCAGCCTGATGATTTTTGCCTTGTTGCTGACGCCTGTGGTGGTCGTGTTAAGTTTTTCCGATATGAATCAGCTGACTTTGGCACTTGAAGCTGCTCGTCCCCAAGCAACTGACGTGATTGGCAATTTAAGCTTCGTCGCGATTCTTTCATTATTGGCCTGGGGCCTGGGCTACTTTGGCCAACCGCATATTCTGGTGCGTTTTATGGCTGCCGATTCAGTCAAATCCATTCCAAATGCACGCCGTATTGGCATGACCTGGATGATTCTGTGCTTAGGCGGTGCCGTTGCTGCCGGTTTCTTTGGTATTGCCTACTTCCAGCAACACCCTGAACTTGCCGGTGCGGTAACTGTCAATCCAGAAACCGTATTTATGGAACTGACCAAAATCCTGTTTAATCCATGGATTGCCGGAATTGTGCTGGCTGCCATTTTAGCCGCGGTGATGAGTACCTTAAGCTGCCAGTTACTGGTGTGCTCAAGTACCTTGACTGAAGACTTTTACAAATCATTCTTACGCAAAAATGCAACGCAAAAAGAATTGGTGTGGATTGGTCGCTTGATGGTCCTCCTGATTGCCCTGCTTGCAATCTGGATGGCTGGAAATCCTGAATCTAAAGTTCTGGGCTTAGTGGCATATGCTTGGGCAGGCTTTGGCGCAGCTTTTGGCCCACTAATTATTCTGTCATTGTTCTGGCGTCGTATGACTTTAAATGGTGCACTTGCCGGCATGTTGATTGGTGCCGTTGTGGTGATTTTCTGGAAAAATATGTTCAGTGCGACCGGGCTGTATGAAATCATTCCCGGCTTCATTTGCTCATTGATTGCCATTATTGTGGTCAGCTTAATGGGTAAGGCACCTACTGAAGAAATCACCACGCGTTTCGATGAAGGTGACCGTTTATATCAAGACTCTAAATAATCTTGAATGCATCAAAAAGAGGACTTATAAGTCCTCTTTTTTTGATGCAATTTTTCTAGATCATACTTTCAAATCCAGTATTTAGCTTTTACGCGACAACAAAAACTGTGAAATCTGATTCAGTTCATCTGCACTGTCACCAAAAATTTCTAAAGCGCTCAAGGCCTGATCATGCAACTCTTGAGCATAAGCCTGAGCTTTGTCCAATCCCATCAATGCAGGATACGTCGATTTATCCACTTGCTGGTCTTTGCCTGCAGTTTTTCCTAGAACTTCTGTATCGGAAGTAATATCCAGAATGTCATCTTGCACTTGAAAAGCCAGTCCAATCGCTTGCGCATATTCACGTAATTTAGGAATCGCTTGATCGGTGCCTTCAAACACACATACCGTAGCCATCATCACTGCAGCAGAAATGAGTGCACCGGTTTTATTACAGTGAATATTTTCCAAAGCTTGCTGATTGACATGCTTGCCTTCGGCTTGTAAATCCAGTACCTGACCACAGACCATTTTTGAACTGGCAGTCGCCAAAATTTGCATCTGTTTTAACACAATGGATGGAGCAACCGCAGGACCTTGATCAAACAGGCGGCTGCCTAATATTTCAAAGGCCATCGACTGCAAAAGATCGCCGGCAAGTAAGGCTGTATCTTCACCAAAAGCCACATGACAGGTTGGCTGACCACGACGCAGTAAATCATTGTCCATACACGGCAAATCATCGTGTGCCAGTGAATAACAATGAATCATTTCAATGGCTACTGCCGCACGGCGTACTGCCGCAAAATTTGCATTCGGTTTGATGACCGCTGTGGCATAACAAAGCGCTGGACGTACACGTTTGCCACCGAGCATCACCGCATGATGCACAGCGCCTTTCAGCGGTTCTGGAATGGAAAATGCGTCTAATGCCGTCAATAAATCTTGTTGGATACGTTGCTGTGCTGGGGTTAATACATTTGCATGTACGTCAGTTAAAGATGACACATTCGCCTCGAATACTTTGCTTTGGTGAGTAAATCTAAATCCACAGGAATACTGCCAGATCTAGCTTAATCTAATCTACAACGCTCTTGTCATCATCGACAGAGAACTTGCGACTCATCATACTGCTTTCTCGCAAGATTCTCTATCTGGTTTGTTATTTCAAGCTATCTTCTGGAATTCGAACCCAGCCTTCCATTAACACGCGTGCACTACGGCTCATCACCGCCTTCTTCACCTGCCATTGTCCATTTTCCTGCACTGCTTGCGCACCGACACGTAAAGTGCCTGAAGGATGCCCAAAACGCACAGCTTCACGTGCCCCACCGCCGGCAGCCAAATTCACCAAGGTTCCGGGAATTGCAGCAGCAGTGCCAATGGCAACAGCCGCGGTTCCCATCATGGCATGATGCAGTTTTCCCATCGACAAGGCACGCACCAGTAAATCCACATCATCGGGTTGAATGTGCTTGCCGCTAGAAGATGTATAGGCTTTAGGTTTCGAGACAAAGGCAATTTTTGGGGTGTGCTGACGTTTTTCAGCTTCGGAAATATCCTGAATCAAGCCCATCTGTTTTGCACCATAAGCACGAATGGTTTCAAAACGTGCCAATGCTTGCGCATCACCATTAATGGCTTCTTGTAATTCAGTTCCTGTATAGCCAATCTCTTCTGCATTTAAGAAGATGGTCGGAATACCGGCATTAATAAAAGTCGCCTGAAAAGTGCCGATATTGGGAACTTCAAAAGTATCGACCACATTGCCAGTCGGGAACATGGCACCGCCATCTTCACCATCATCTGCCGGGTCTAGAAATTCAATCTGAACTTCTGCTGCAGGGAAAGTCACGCCATCGAGTTCAAAATCCCCGGTTTCCTGCACTTGTCCGTTGGTCATAGGCACATGTGCAATAATGGTTTTCCGAATATTCACCTGCCAGATTCGTACCGTACAGATGCCATTTTCAGGAATGCGCTCTGGACTGACCAAACCATTGGAAATCGCAAATGATCCCACGGCAGCTGTTAAGTTGCCGCAGTTCCCACTCCAGTCAACAAAAGGCTGATCAATGGCGACTTGTCCAAATAAATAATCCACATCATGATCGGGCTGTGAACTTTTGGCCAAGATCACGGTTTTACTGGTACTTGAACTTGCTCCACCCATGCCATCAATTTGCTTACCATATGGATCTGGACTGCCAATCACACGTAATAACAATTGATCGCGAATTGTTCCAGCCTGCTGTGCGGCTTCGGGCAAGTCATCGAGTTTAAAGAACACACCTTTACTGGTACCGCCACGCATATAGGTTGCTGGAATTTTGATTTGTGCAGCAAAACTCATTTCATTGATCCTTGATATTTATCATTGTTTTACACAATATATGGGGAGTGTTGATCACTTTTATCATAATGCTTTTTTCAGCAAAAGCATTTACCACAGGACTTAAGTATAAAAAAGAAACGCTCAATCTTATTGATAAAAAGCATTTATAACTTACAAGTCATTGTATTAATAAAATTAATCTATTGATTCATTTATTAATTCTATGCAAATCATATTTTGCACTTGTTCACATAATCATGACCTTACTGGGGTTGTACTAGGCTAATACAAATCAATCCATT
Source organism: Acinetobacter sp. SFB (assembly GCF_001647545.1). GTDB lineage: Bacteria > Pseudomonadota > Gammaproteobacteria > Pseudomonadales > Moraxellaceae > Acinetobacter. The sequence goes on along the minus strand of NZ_LSZH01000001.1, from coordinate 67,154 downwards.
ACAATCACTTCACTTATCCATTGTCGGGCTGATTACTTTGAATAGCGAGTCTTCTACACTTCAGCGTGGCTTAAAGAACCGTCATATCCAACTCATCGCCATGGGCGGAGCAATTGGTACAGGCTTATTCTTAGGTTCCGCACAGGTGATTCAATCTGCAGGTCCTTCCATCATTTTGGGTTATGCCATTGGTGGTTTGATTGCATTTTTAATCATGCGTCAACTGGGTGAAATGATTGTACATGAGCCTGTAGCAGGATCATTCAGCCATTTTGCCTTTAAATATTGGGGGAAATTTCCCGGCTTTTTAGCGGGTTGGAATTACTGGATTTTATATATTTTAGTCGCCATGACAGAGCTGACTGCTGTCGCTAAATATATTAATTACTGGTGGCCTTTTATTCCTGCATGGGCATCGGTACTGTTCTTTTTCGTTGTCATCACCTTGGTCAATCTCGGCAATGTAAAATTTTATGGTGAATCGGAATTCTGGCTTTCCATCATCAAAGTAACCGCTGTTATTTCCATGATTGTCTTTGGTGTGTATTTGCTGCTCACCGCAGATGCAGGCTCAACTTCTTCGTTTAGCAATCTTTGGACACATGGTGGTTTCTTCCCCAATGGTTTTGAAGGCCTGTTCTATATGCTTGCCTTCCTCATGTTCGCCTTTGGTGGGATTGAGCTGATTGGGATGGCTGCAGCAGAAGCTAAAGATCCTGAAAAAACGATTCCTAAAGCCATTAACCAGGTGGTGTTCCGAATTTTGCTGTTCTATATCGGTTCATTGACGATTCTTTTATCGTTGGTGCCATGGGATCAGCTGGAATTAGGTGGTCTGGATAAAAGTCCATTTGTAATGATTTTCAGTCAACTTGGGATTGGCTGGGCAGCTCACTTACTGAATTTCATTATCTTGACTGCGGCGCTGTCTGTTTATAATAGCGGTATGTATGCCAATAGCCGTATGCTTTACGGTTTAGCACAACAAGGCAATGCACCTAAAGTATTTAATAAAGTAAATAAACAAGGGGTGCCTATCCCTGCTGTTTTATTCTCAGCACTGTTAATTTTTGGTTGTGTACTTTTAAACTACTTTGTGCCAGAAAATGCCTTAAGCCATCTAATCTATGTGGTGGTGGGTGCATTAGTACTCAACTGGGCCATGATTACATTGACGCACTTGAAATTTAGACAGGCGATTAAACAAGCTTCCATCCAAACCAAGTTCCCTGCACTTTGGTCTCCAATCAGTAATTATTTAGTACTCATCTTTATTGTGACCGTACTTTATATTATGTGGATGCAAGGTTTTAAAGAATCTGTACTGATGATTCCGATCTGGATTGTGATCATGTTGGGTCTATTTAAAGTCCTCAAGATGAATAAATCTTAAGCAGATACTATAAAGAGCAGTCTTTTAAAAAGTTATTGTTTCGACAATAACTTTTTTTTTATCAGTATTTGCGCTAAATTAGCTGCGCATTGTGCCCTTAGCTTAACTGGATAGAGCAGTTGCCTCCTAAGTGACCGACGCGGGTTCGACTCCCGCAGGGCGCACAAGCGTACCAATAAAAAATAAAAATTCGTATCAAGAATCTCTTAGATGCAGCTCTCCATGAATAAGAGTATGATTTGTTTAACAATTAAAAATAAATATTAAAGAATTTAAGCTAAAATAAGAATTTACCCTATTACGATTTACTCCTTCCAGATCTTAGATTTATGTTGTAATTTTTAAGTAAAAAAATAATGTGATCTAGATAACAAATTATTACTACACTTCTCACGCTAAATGGTTATTTTTTGACCAAATAAGATTTTGAGTCTAAATTAAATATATGATTATTTATCAAAAACTTAAAATCAAAAAATAATCAGATTAAAATTAAAAACGCTAATAAGTGGTATTTTTATTCTAATTAGTTTTTCTAGAGCATTTACTCTTTTTTTTATTGTGTTATTTTTGTCACATGGAGTAACAAATGATATCTGGTTGAAAGACCGATGTTACCAAAAATTAATACTCAGCATAAATAACATAAAGCCGCAGTAAAAAAAAATTTGTACCTCAAGGAAAGACACACAATGAAATTAAAAACTCTTAGTACAGCGATTCTTCTAGCAACTGTGCCAATGACTGGTGTATTCGCAGCCGCAATGGACCGCTCTGGTCAATCAATATCTGCATTTTTGCAGCCAGGGAATTATTTTGAAGCGGGTATTTCTGTTTTAGATCCTACTGTAGAAGGCCAAGAAGCTGGTACCAGTGCAACACAACGCAATATTTCAGATATGGCGGGTGATTATTATTTCCCAAGTGCAGCCCTAAAATTTCAGCCTACTAGCAAATTTTCATTTGGTATTTTGTATGACCAACCTTTTGGTGCAGATGCTGAATATAAAGGCAATAATGTTTTTGTTTCTGAGGCTTCAAATACTATTTTGGCTCCAACAGCATTAGCTGAAATTCGTCAAAATACTATTAATACGAATGTTGCAGCGGTCTTACCAGGGGCACTTGCTACTAATTTAACACCAGGTGTAAACAATCAAGTTACACAACGAGCTGCTGCATTAGTAACTGCGGGTGTAGCACCAGACCAAGCTACTGCAGAATCAGCAATCCGCAATGATACAGCTGCAATGACTGCAATTACTCAAGGCGTAACAGCTTCAATCACACAACAAGTAAATAATACAGTTGCTACAACAGTAGATGCTGGATTAGCTAATATTAATGGTTTACTTGGTACTGGAAATACCCGAGTTGAAGTAGACACTCAAAACTTATCATTTATTGCAGGTTTCCAACCAACTGAAAACTGGAATATCTATGCTGGTCCAGTTTATCAAACTGTTAAAGGTAATCTAAGTTTGCGCGGTCAGGCATACAGCATATTCAATGGCTATGATGCAAGTATTAAAGAAACAAGTGGTACAGGTTGGTTAGCAGGTCTAGCATTTCAAATTCCTGATATTGCTTTGAAAGCATCTTTGACTTATCGTTCTGAAATTGATCACGATGTAAATATTAATGAGAGTATCCCCACTCTACCAGCGTTAACATTACTTCCAAATGGTGCAGCAGCAGCAGCAGGGATTGCAGCAGCAAGTGGCGAGACTAAAATCACGACTCCACAATCTGTAAATCTAGATTTTCAAACCGGTATAATGGCAAATACCGTTGCTTTTGCTAATGTTCGCTGGGTAGATTGGTCTAGTTTCTCAATTCGTCCTTATAAATTTGGTCTATTATCTGATGCAGTGGGTCCTCTAGTCCAACGTCCAAATGGTTTTAACTTAGTTGAATATTCTGATGACCAAATTTCAGCAACTGTCGGTGTTGGTCGTAAACTAAACGAACAATGGGCTGGTAATTTATCTGTAGGTTGGGATTCTGGTGCGGGTAACCCCGTTTCTACTTTAGGTCCTACAGAAGGCTACTGGAATGTTGGTTTAGGACTACAGTTCAGTCCAGCACCAAATTACTTTATCGCTGGTGGTGTGAAATACTTCTGGTTGGGTGATGCAAAAGCCCAAACTGGTGCTCAAGCTGGTGGAAATGAATACGTTGCTAACTTTGAAGATAACAATGCCATCGCATATGGTCTGAAAATCGGCTACCGCTTCTAAAATCATTAAATAAATTAATATAAAGGCCATTGTTTACAATGGCCTTTTTTACATTACATCTCTTGTTTTTTTAATATCTCAATCTATATGTTTCAAATTTGATCAAAAAGAATTACTTGTAGCTTCCTAATTATTTAAGCTTATTACTCTATTTTTTTACTTATAAATCATTAATATACAAAAGTATTGTTAGTACTTTTACTCTATTCAAGTTCATTTTTTGAATTGATCAGTTCATTATCTAATCATAGCTGAGCATTTACTCTTTTTTTATTTATGTTACTTTTCCATGACTTTTAGTTACAAAATGGCATCAGGGAAAGAACTATGAAGCTCAATACCTTATCTATTGCTATCTTTATTAGCACTCTTCCACTTACTTCAGTAATTGCAGGCGGTTTAGACCGTTCAGGTCAATCCATTTCGGCTTTTTTACAGCCAGGGAATTATGCTGAAGCAGGTATTTCTGTTCTAGATCCTGAAGTAAAATCAAACCAACTCAATGTTAGCGATATGGCAGAAGATTATTACTTCCCTTCTGCCGCAATAAAAGTTCAAGCAACTGATAAAATTTCTGTAGGTCTCTTATACGACCAACCATTTGGTGCTGACTCTCAATATGCTTCAACTGCTGGTTCATTTGGTAATGGTACAGAAGGCACTTCTGTAGAAGTAAAAACAAATACCCTCACAGCTTTAATCGGGTATCAGCCAACTGAAAACTGGAATTTTTATGCCGGTCCAGTTTGGCAGACTGTTGAAGCTGATATTAAATTACGTGGTGCAGCTTACTCCTTATTGAGTGGCTATAATATTAAAGTTGATCAAGAAGAAGCTTTCGGTTGGCTCGCTGGTTTTGCTTATCAAATTCCTGAAATTGCTCTTAAAGCAGCAGTAACCTATCGTTCTGAAATTAAACATGAAGCCCAAGCTAATGAAACGTCAGGCTTAGCTCTGTTAGGACAACAGTTACCTGCAACAGGTCATCCATTAAGCCCTGCTAAACCGATATTGGCAACTATGGGTGCTAGAGAAAGCATTGTAGAAGCGACTACTCCACAATCTGTTAATATCGATTTACAAACAGGTATTGCTCAAAACACTTTAGCATTTGCAAATCTTCGTTGGGTACATTGGGACCAATTTGCTGTTAAGCCAGAATTATTAGCGCAAGCTTCTGCGCTGGCTAAAGGCAAAGCACAAAATTTAATTGACTACTCCGATGATCAATGGTCTGCAACCGTTGGCTTAGGTCATAAATTTACTAACAAATGGTCGGGTACAGCAGCAGTTGGATTCGATTCTGGCGCTGGTAACCCTGTAACGACTTTAGGACCGACTGAAGGTTACTGGAGTGTGGGTCTAGGCGGTCAATACAGCCCTGCAGAAAATTATTTTATCCAAGCGGGTGTAAAATACTTCTGGTTAGGTGACGCAACTGCACAAACTGGTGGTACTCCGGTAGGTGATTTTGAAGACAATCACGCCATTGGCTATGGTATGAAAATCGGTTACCGTTTCTAATTACGTTAAAATTAGCATAAACAAGAAAGGGCGCTTAGAGCGCCCTTCTTTATTCAAATATCTATTAAATATTAAGCGGGAATGTCACGAACAGAAGCATTACGAATCGCTTCTTTCAATGCATCATAACCATAAATTGGCGGGAATTGCGGGAATTCAGCAATCACATTTTCAGGTGCATCAAACAAGAAACCGTGGTCTGCTTCACCTAGCATTGTGGTATCGTTATACGAATCCCCCGCTGCGATCACACGGAAGTTCAAACCATGCAGTGCTTTCACCGCCTGACGTTTTTGATCCGGCTGGCGAAGTTTATAGGCAGAGATCATTCCTGCTTCATCGGTTTCCAGCTTATGACAGAAAATTGTTGGCCAATCCAATTGCTTCATCAGTGGATGCGCAAATTCATAGAAAGTATCGGAAAGAATAATCAGCTGGAAATGAGTACTGACCCATTTCACAAATTCTTTTGCACCCGGGAATGGTCCCATATCTGCAATCACTTCCTGAATATCATTTAAGCCTAAACCATGCTCTTTTAAAATATTCAGGCGCTGTGTCATCAATACATCGTAGTCTGGGATATCACGTGTAGTGGCTTCCAATGCTTTAATTCCAGTTTTTTTGGCGAAGTTAATCCAAATTTCTGGAACTAATACCCCCTCAAGATCAAGACATACGATTTCCATGGGTTCTCCCAATGTCAGTGAAAAATTTGCATTATGATAGCTTAAAAATTGACATTCCATATGCTGTTTTTTTAAATCTATTTTATTCATAAGTATTTATTTTTTAGTGCTAAGCAGACTATTCCAATTCTATTAAAATCGTTGTGAATTAAATTAATATAGGTGTTTAAGTATCCAAGCCTATACGCCAGGAACTGTCATGACTACAATCCCCACCCTTGACCTTGTTGATGCACTTGCATCTGAATATGCGGATAAATCTCCCAGCGAAATTCTGGAACTTGCTTTGAGTCAGCAGGGTGAAATTGCAATTTCATTTTCAGGTGCTGAAGATGTGGTTTTAATTGATATGGCTTCCCATCTGGGCAAACCCTTTCGTGTCTTTAGTTTAGATACTGGTCGTTTGCACGCAGAAACCTATCAATTTATAGAAACTGTGCGTAAGCATTATAAAATTGATATCGAAATTTGTTTTCCAGAGAACGAGGCAATTCAGCAACTTACCACTGAAAAAGGTTTATTTAGTTTCTATCGCGACGGTCACCAAGAGTGTTGTAGTATTCGCAAAGTTAAACCGCTACGTAAAAAACTGGCAAGCTTAGATGGCTGGATTACCGGACAACGCAAAGACCAGAGCCCAGGTACGCGTGATGAAATTCCTGTGGTTCAGGCCGATACAGGTTTTTCTGGACCCGGAAAGCAACTGATCAAATATAACCCCCTAGCTAACTGGTCAAGCGCTGATGTATGGAATTATATTCGTATGATGGAAATTCCTTATAATCCCTTACATGAACGTGGTTTCATTTCTATTGGGTGTGAACCGTGTACACGCGCAGTCCTTCCAAATCAACATGAACGTGAGGGTCGCTGGTGGTGGGAAGAAGCCACTCATAAAGAATGTGGCTTACATGCCGGAAATTTAATAAAATAATTTTTTCAAAAAAAGCCACTGTTTTTAGTGGCTTTTTGTTCACTTTTCCTTACATAGAAAGCGGTTCTTTTATTTTTGAAAAAAGATATACTGAAAAAACGGTTTTTATAATTCTAACAAGCCTGTTCAAATAAGAACAGCCAATGAAATTGCAGTGAGGCATTCCACGCTATGCGTCCTTTACACCCTATTGATTTTATTTTTTTGTCGCTAGAAAAACGTCAGCAACCCATGCATGTTGGTGGACTTTTTCTATTTCAGATTCCTGACAATGCCCCTGATACATTTATTCAAGACCTCGTTGCCGATATCCGTAAGTCCAAGTCTCTTCCTGTTGCCCCTTTTAATAATAAACTGAATGGCCTATTTTGGGATGAAGATCAGGAATTTGATTTAGACCACCATTTCCGTCACATTGCACTTCCTCACCCAGCTCGAATCCGTGAATTACTGACTTATATTTCACAAGAACATAGCGCTTTACTTGATCGTGCTAAACCACTTTGGACCTGCAATATTATTGAAGGGATTGAAGGCAACCGCTTTGCCATGTATTTTAAAATTCACCATGCGATGGTGGATGGCATTGCAGGAATGCGTTTAGTTGAAAAATCATTGTCGCAAGATCCAGAGGCAAAAAGTATTGTGCCGCTGTGGTGTGTTGAAGGCCCTCGCGCTAAACGCTCTAAAGAGCCCCAGAAGAAGAGTCGCATAAAAAAAATTATGGGTGCTTTAAAAGAACAATTTGAATCCACCCCAAAAGTCATGTATGAATTATCTCAAACCATCTTTAAAGATATGGGACGTAATCCTGACTATGTTTCAAGTTTCCAGGCCCCAAGCAGTATTTTAAATCAACGCGTGAGTTCATCACGCCGTTTCGCAGCACAATCCTTTGAGCTGGGCCGCTTAAGCAAGATTGCCAAAGCACTCGGTGTGACCATTAATGATGTGGTACTGGCGATTTGTTCGGGTGCGTTACGCGAGTATCTGATCAGTCAAAAGGCTTTACCGAAAAAACCCCTCATTGCCATGGTGCCTGCGTCAGTACGTGATGATAATTCTGAGGTTTCAAATCGTATTACGATGATTTTAGCCAATTTAGGCACTCATAAAGAAACACCATTAGAACGTCTGCAGATAATCCGTCGTAGTGTACTCAATGCGAAGCAGCGTTTTAAACGCATGAACTCAAATCAAATTTTGAACTATAGTGCATTGGTTTATGGGGCGGCTGGTTTAAATATCGTTTCAGGCATGATGCCTACACGTCAAGCGTTCAATATTGTAATTTCCAATGTTCCCGGCCCACGTGAACCGTTATATTGGAATGGTGCAAAACTGGATGCACTCTACCCGGCTTCTATTGTTTTAGATGGGCAAGCTCTCAATATTACAATGACCAGTTATTTAGATAAACTGGAAGTGGGCTTAACAGGCTGTCGTAATGCATTACCTAAAATGCAAAACCTATTGATTCACTTGGAAGATGAAATTCAGCGATTTGAAGAGATCGTGGGTCAAGAAACCCCAAAGTTACAGGCGGTAAGTTAACCGCAGTTTAAAAAGAATAAATATAAATCAATTAGGGGGCGTTTATTCGCCCCTTAATTTTTAATACTACGGCATTGATTTAACAATTGATGGCAAACCGAACGAATCATGGCAGCAGTAATCTGAACTTCTTTACCTTGCTCATCGACGATATAGCCTTTCTGTGTTGGTTTGTGATCTAAAGCTTTCAAACTTTTATTACTAACAACTTGGCTCATACTCATGTCATACCTCTTTTTGCTAAGCCAAAAAGGGAGATTTTGGCTTTGGCTACTGTGTATGACTAGTATTAGAAATTACACTTCGAAAGTAAAATTTCAGATGTAACAAGTGTTTAACGATATTCTGTTACAATTTCAACTCAGAATGATATCGTATTGCTCTTGCGTATATAGATTTTCCACTTGGAACTTGATCATACGCCCTATAAAGTGCTCTAAATCGGCTACTGCCGGTGCTTCCGCTGTTAACAATCGGTCAATCACCAAAGGATGGGCAATCACGGTAAATTCACTTTTTGATTCAAAAGCACGCGCATATCTTAAAATTTCTCGAAAAATTTCGTAACACACTGTCTCTGCGGTTTTCACATAACCTCGACCCTGACAGATCGGACATGATTCACATAACAAGTGTTCTAAAGATTCACGAGTACGCTTACGGGTCATTTCGACCAAACCAAGCTCGGATACTTGCGTGATTTTAGTTTTCGCGTGGTCACGTTCAAGCATGCGCTCAAACTGGCTCATCACTTCCTCACGATGCTGTGCTTCCTGCATATCAATGAAGTCGATAATGATAATACCACCCAAATTGCGCAACCGCAGCTGACGTGCAATCACTTGCGTCGCTTCCATATTGGTTTTGAAGACAGTATCTTCTAGTGTCCGACCACCGACATAGGAACCGGTATTGACATCAATCGTGGTCATCGCTTCAGTCTGGTCTAGCATTAAATAGCCGCCCGACTTGAGAGCTACCCGCGTTTGCAAGGCTTTTTGAATGTCTTCTTCTACATTGTACAAGTCAAAAATAGGACGTTCACCCGGGTAATGCATCAATCTGGTTTGCATACTCGGTACAAATTCTTCGACAAACTCTTGCAACTTGGCATGAATTTCACGTGAATCTACTGAAATCTTGGCGGTATTTTCATTGGCTAAATCACGAATCACCCGTTGCGGAAGCGGCAGTTCTTCAAAAATCAGTGAAGGTACAGCAATACTGGTTTGCTTGCGCTGAACAAATTCCCAAAGCTTGGCCAAATACGCCATATCCTGAGCAATTTCTGATTCATCAATACCTTCAGCAGCGGTACGTACAATCACACTACCCGGTAGCTTATGTTTAGTTTGAATACCGTCAATCATCGAACGTAAGCGATCGCGCTCGACTTCAGATTCAATCCGTTGGGAAACGCCAATATGATGACCATACGGCATGAGCACGAGATAACGCGAAGGAATGGAAAGATCTGTACTTAAACGCGCACCTTTGGTTCCCAGCATGTCTTTCATCACTTGAACAGTAAGGATTTGCCCCGGTTGCAGCAGCTCAAAAACATTCGGGGTCGGCTGGTTACGCGGCCAGACCATATCGTTAATATGCAAAAAAGCAGTACGAGATAAACCAATATCGACGAAGGCAGCTTGCATACCCGGCAAAACGCGGACAATTTTGCCTTTATAAATATTTCCAACCAGACCACGTTTAGCCGTGCGCTCTACGAATAGTTCATTGACCGTACCATTTTGGATTAAGGCCACCCGACATTCCATGGGTGTGACGTTAATCAACAACTCGTCAGACATAATAAGACTCAAAACATTATAAAAATTCTTTTTTTGCAGCCGTTAATTTAGTGCCTTAACCGACTGTAATAACTGTACCGTTTCATATAAAGGCAAGCCTACAACGTTACTATAACTTCCTTCTATACGAGGAATATAACGTGCTGCAATACCCTGAATGGCATAAGCTCCGGCTTTACCTAGAGGTTCACCTGTTGCCCAATAACTTTCCATATCATCGAGACTTAAGTGTTGAAACTCAACCTGCGTTCGTACCACTATACTTGATTTTTTTGTCATTGTACGTACGCAAACACCTGAAAATACATCATGTTTACGACCTGAAATGCGTTGCCACATTTCAAAAGCATGTTGTTTAGATTCAGGTTTACCTAAAATTTGCTGATCGACACTTAAACTGGTATCCGCAGCAATAACCACTGCACCGGGAAAATGATCCAAGACCGCTTGAGCTTTGCTGCATGCGAGACGTTCCACATAGGCAGCAACGCCCTCGCCGGCTAAAACCGACTCATCAATCTCGGGACTAAAAATTTCAAATTCCAGTCCAAGTTGCTGAAGCAACTCGCGACGGCGCGGAGAACTCGAAGCAAGAATTAAATGCGCCATTTTCTTAGGAAAAAATAAATAACAGGGAAAAATAAAACACTGCTCAATAAAGGCTGCCAGTGTCGTGCAATTGAAAATTGCATGCCGCCCATAATTTGAGCCAACCCAGTCATAAACAAATGTGCCAACACGGCCAAGAAGCTAATGATCCATAAATTCCCAAAGGTCAAAATGCGTCGTTCCTGGGTTAAAAACCTGGCGATAAAAGTGATCATCACAAAGGTTAAAGCATTCATTCCCAACGGAGCATCAACCAAAAGATCGGTAAAAATACCGGTCGCGAAAGCAAACCAGATTCCACACCATGTCGGCTGGCACATGATCCAGAAGAGCATCACCAGCAACATGAATAATGGACGTGCACCTGAAACCGCATAGGACAATGGATAAACGATCAGTACTGAACAGATAATAACTGAAAGAATAATAGCAATAAGCGGATCACGTTTATTCTCAGAGCGTAATTTAGCGATCAGCATGCGGTTGCTCCATCGCTAAAGAGTCAGAAAAAAGTACCACTACATGATGTCCACCTGCCAATAGCGCGGCTGGAATGACTTCAATTTTGGCAAACTCACCCGAATTATGTCGATTTACTTTAGACACTGTTCCCACGAGGTAACCCGCAGGGAAATGTTCGCCTAAACCTGAGCTATATACTTTTTCACCAACTTTGATGTTGGCGCTGGTTGGAACATATTCCATCTTCAAATGACCTAAATCACCTGTACCGCTAACAATGGCACGCATTCCGGTATGTTCTAAACGTACAGAGAGAGAATGCTCTTTATCGGACAGCAACATGATCCGGCTACTATGCGGATAGACATTGATGATTTGCCCCATAATGCCTTGGTCATCCAAAACCGTTTGACCGACTTTGAGCTGACTGCTTGCACCCCGGTTAATCACAATAATATGTCTAAGTGGATCTGCATCGGTACCAATCACTTCTGCAATTTCCATACGCCCATCAATAATCAGTGGGGTATCGAGCAAACCTCTTAGACGGGTATTTTCAGCAGAAAGTTCAGATAATTTTTGCAGACGAACTTGCGCCTGTAAAAGCTCGGCTTGCATCGCGGTATTTTCACGACGTAACTGGGCTTCAGACTTGGTTTGTTGATTTAGCCATTCTCGCGATAACACTGGATAACTTGCCAAGGCATAAATGGGATTATATGCCGCATACAAGACATCACGTGCGGGCTGAATCACATGTGGCATGCGCCAGTTAAAAAACAGCACAACCCAGCATGTGATGACCGCAATGATAAATGAGCGAAAAGATGGCGGTTGTCTAGAAAACAGATTTGTTTGCACCCGCCTGGTCCTTAACTTAGCCTACAAATAGCATGTCATGATTGGGATTATCAAAGAATTCTAAGACTTTACCACCACCACGTGTCACGCAAGTTAAAGGATCTTCTGCGACAACCACAGGTAAACCTGTTTCTTGTGCAAGCAGTTTATCGAGGTTACGCAATAATGCACCACCACCTGTCAAGACAATGCCACGTTCTGCAATGTCAGACGACAATTCAGGTGGTGTTTGTTCCAGTGCAGATTTCACCGCAGAGACAATATTCTGTAAGGGATCAGAAATGGCTTGAGTAATTTCATCAGAAGTCACAGTAATGGCACGAGGCACACCTTCTGCCAGGTTACGACCCCGAACTTCAATTTCGAGTGGTTTAGCACCTTCATCCGGCAATGCCATTCCCACTTCTTTTTTAATCACTTCAGCAGTGGTTTCACCAATCACGCAGCCATGTGCTTTACGTACGTAGTTAATGATCTGTTCATCAAATACATCACCACCAATACGTAGCGAGTCTGAATAGACACAGCCTTGTAATGAAATAATGGCAATTTCAGTGGTACCACCCCCGACATCCACCACCATTGAACCACATGCTTGCTCAACCGGCATACCCGCACCAATTGCAGCAGCCATTGGCTCTTCAATTAAGCGAACATCACGCGCACCGGCATTAAATACCGCTTCACGGATGGCACGGCGTTCTACCAGTGTTGATTTGCAAGGAACACACACCACAACGCGCGGTGCAGGTGGAAATAAACGTCTTTCATGCACTTTACCAATAAACTGGTTCAGCATGGTTTCAGTCACTTCAAAATCGGCAATCACACCATCTTTCATGGGACGGATTGCGGTAATATTCGCAGGAGTACGACCAAGCATTTGCTTTGCGTCAAGACCTACCGCGGCAACAATTTTTTGTGAACCACTGTGACGAATCGCCACAACCGTCGGTTCATTTAATATAATGCCTCGTCCTGGTGCATAAATAAGTGTATTTGCTGTACCTAAATCAATGGCTAGATCGGGCGAAAACAAGCCAATTAGTCTTTTTAGAATCACGGAGACGTTCTCGATTAAACATTATGTGGACGCAAGGTGGCAACTTTAACTAAATGTGATGATTTGAACAAGTCAATCGCTTATTATAACGTACGATATTTTGAATTTTTTTAATACTGATCAGGTGATGTTATGTCTACAACGGATGCACAGCATTCTGCAGATTTAAATGCACAAACAGTTTCAGCAATCGCCAATCTAGCACGATTGTCGCTAGATGATACGCAATCTGCTGAATATGCTCAAAGTCTAAATAAAATTTTAGGCATGATGGAAACCTTAAAAGGCATTGACACAGAAGGTGTCGAGCCGCTTAAAAGCCCATTTGACCATCCGCAACCCTTACGTGAAGACGTGGTTTCTGAACAAAATCATCGTGAAGAATATCAAGCTGTTGCACCTGCAACTCAAGATGGCTTGTACCTTGTTCCACGCGTGATTGAATAATTTCCAATCAGTCAAATCATTTTTGTTAAATTAAACGTAAAGAATTATTTCTTATGACAGATTTACATCGCTTATCGATTCGTGAACTTTCTGAGGGTTTAGCTGGCTCTAAATTCTCGTCTCGTGAACTCACCGAACATTATTTAAAACGCATTGCAAAAATTGATGCTCAAGTACACAGTTATGTCACGGTTACGCCTGAACAAGCCTTAGCCCAAGCTGATGCGGCCGATGCTCTGCGTCAAGCAGGCAACGCAAATATACTGACAGGTGTACCCATTGCGCATAAAGATATTTTCTGTACCCAAGGCATTAAAACCACTGCCGGTTCTAAAATGCTGGACAACTTTATCTCTCCTTACGACGCCACCGTTGTAGCGAAAGGTAAAGTTGCAGGTTTGGTGACTTTAGGTAAGGTAAACATGGACGAATTCGCCATGGGTTCAACCTCCGAGTCATCTTACTTTGGCGCGACCAAAAACCCGTGGGCACTTGATCATGTTCCCGGGGGTTCTTCAGGTGGCTCTGCTGCAGCTGTGGTGGCTGACCTTGCACCGTTTGCAACAGGTACTGATACTGGTGGCTCAATTCGCCAACCTGCGTCATTCTGTGGTCTTACAGGCTTAAAACCGACTTATGGTCGTGTATCTCGTTTCGGTATGATTGCCTATGCATCATCACTAGATCAAGGCGGCCCCATGGCACGTTCGGCTGAAGACTGTGCCTATTTGATGAACGTGATGGCTGGTCACGATGCCAAAGATTCAACCTCGATGGATCAAGATGTTGATGATTACGTTGCGAATCTGAATGGTACGTCTGTAAAAGGTTTACGCATTGGTATTCCGAAACAATACTTCAACGTTGCCGGTTTAGATGCGGATGTGAAAGCATGTGTAGAAGAATCGTTGAAAAAACTGGAAGACATGGGCGCGACTCTGGTTGAGATTGACCTCAACATGACTGATGCTTATGTTCCAACCTATTACCTAATTGCACCTGCTGAAGCGTCGTCTAACTTACAACGCTTTGATGGTGTTCGTTACGGTTACCGCTGTGAAAATTCGGTGGATTTAACCGACTTGTACAAACGTTCACGTTCAGAAGGTTTTGGTCCGGAAGTTCAACGTCGTATTCTGATTGGTACTTACGCGCTTTCTGCCGGTTATTACGATGCGTACTATGTGAAAGCACAAAAAGTACGTCGTCTCATCCAGCAAGATTTCTTGAAAGCCTTTGAATCTGTTGACGTGATTGCTGCACCTTCAGCACCAACCACGGCGTATAAAATTGGTGCAAATCTGACACCCGTTGAAATGTACTTGGGCGACATCTACACCATCGCAGTGAACTTGGGAGGTTTGCCAGCCATCAATGCACCTGTAGGTTTTGACAAAGACCATTTACCTGTGGGTTTGCAGTTGATTGGTAATTACTGGTCAGAATCTCAATTGTTGTCTGTTGTGCATCAATATCAGCAAGCAACCGATTGGCATACAAAACGCGCTGCAGTTGCTGAGGGGAACGCATAATGACTCAAGCTCAAAACAATTCTACAAAAGCGGCTAAACCTAAGTCATTATTGATTGATGGCTGGGAAGTCGTTATTGGTATCGAGATTCACACTCAGCTTGCGACCAACTCAAAAATCTTCTCAGGTTCTTCTACTGTTTTTGGTAATGATCCAAATACACAGGCAAGCCTTGTAGACCTTGCAATGCCGGGCGTGTTGCCAGTACTCAACAAAGCAGTGGTTGATCTTGCGATTCGCTTTGGTTTGGGTATAGATGCTTACATCGACCAGGCTTCCGTATTTGCACGTAAAAACTATTTCTACCCTGACTCTCCAAAAGGCTACCAGATTAGCCAGATGGACAACCCGATTGTGGGCTTGGGTCATGTGGATATTCAGCTTGAAGATGGCACGATTAAACGTATTGGCGTAACGCGTGCGCACCTTGAGGAAGATGCAGGCAAATCGATTCATGACCAGTTTGAAGGCATGTCAGGTATCGACTTGAACCGTGCAGGTACGCCACTTCTAGAAATCGTTTCCGAACCGGATATGCGTTCGGTTGAAGAAGCGGTTGCTTATATTAAATCAATTCACACGTTGGTGCGTTGGTTGGGTATTTCTGACGGTAACATGGCGGAAGGTTCATTCCGCTGTGACTGCAACGTGTCGTTACGTCGTCCGGGCAATGAATTTGGTACGCGTTGTGAACTGAAAAACCTCAACTCATTCCGTTTCATTGAACAAGCGATTAACGTTGAAATTGAACGTCAAATGGATATTTTGGAAGATGGCGGCAAGATCGACCAAGAAACACGTTTGTTCGATCCGGTGAAAATGGAAACGCGTTCAATGCGTTCGAAAGAAGAAGCGAACGATTACCGCTACTTCCCTGATCCAGACTTGTTGCCTGTAATCATTTCTGATGAGCAAATTGAAGTAGCACGTGCTGCGTTGCCTGAGTTACCGAAAACACGTCGTGCACGTTTCATCGCGGACTTTGGCGTGACTGAATATGATGCTCACGTACTCACGCTTTCTCGTGAACTTGCAGACTTTTACGAAGTTGTCGTTGCTTCCGCTGGCGGTGCTGCACAAGGTAAAGTATCGGCAAACTGGGTAATGGGCGAATTCTCGGCTGCCTTAAACAAAGCAGGCCTAGATTTGGCCGATTCTCCTGTAACTGCGGAAAAACTTGGCGGTATGGTCGCACGTATTGTGGACAACACAATCAGCGGCAAAATCGCGAAACAAGTGTTCGGCTTTATGTGGGAAGAAGGCAAAACTGCAGACGAAATTATTGCGGAAAAAGGCTTGAAACAGGAAACTGATACGGGCGCAATTGAAGCGATTATTAAGGAAGTGCTTGCTGCAAACGAGAAGATGGTTGAAGAATACAAGTCTGGTAAAGAGAAAGCCTTTAACGGTCTTGTAGGTCAAGTGATGAAAGCGTCACGTGGTAAAGCCAACCCTGCGCAAGTAAATGAATTAATGAAAAAATTGATTGGTTGATTTGATTAATTTTGGAATAGAAAACCCGCTTTAGAGCGGGTTTTCTTATTTTATTAGCTTATTTAGTTTCTTATTCAAGACATCATCTAAAAACAGAGTAGGATGCCAACTTTCAGTAGTTTTTTTGAATATCTCTCTTTCAAAAATAATGCTAGTTAATAACCCTGATAATGGATCAGCCACCCCAACCAATGTTGCTGTTGCAAACTTAATGGCATCCCAATTGACCTTATCAAAAATATTTTGCTTGTTGATCACGTCATAAAATATTTCATTGTCAGATCTCAAAGGTTCTAAAAACCACTCTCTAAACTTCCGCGTATTTAAATCATCTCTTATTTCCAGAACCTGTTTAATATTTAATAAACCTAACCTATATAACTCGTATATATCAGGGATACCCTTCTCTTCTGTGAGAGACTCAAATTTTTCTAATTTCGATGCCCTTTCATCTGTAAATAACGACGTAATAGCATTCCCTTGCAAATACTCTCGTGCAAAACCATCTACAAGATGTGTACTTAAATCAAAACGTTTTTTTTGTTGAAAACTATTAAATATCTCATAGACTCTTAATATACGTAATGTGTCTTGATAGTCTAAGTTTTTAATATTTTTTTGCTCTAATTCATTAATAATTTTTATTGTTGAATTATAAAACTTTTCATCTACGTCTTCTAAATTTATATAAGCATCTTGAAAAGTATTAACAACTTTTCCCTTAAATACAGATTTAAGTCCACTATCTTTATAGTTTATATCTAACCAATCTAATTTTCTAATATAGCACGTTGATTCAATCTCATACCAAGGCATCAATAGTAGATGCTTTTTACTACGATGAGCAGTTACGCTAGGCTCATATTTATCATAAAAAATCTTAACTATTCCTTGTTCAAGAAGTTCTAGACCATCAAGCCATCCAATTATTTCAACAAGTTTTATGAAATCCTTGTCTGAGATATAAATTTTTTCATAAAGAATTAAGCTTAAAAATAGCTTTTGTAACGTATTCTCCATGAGAATCTTATAATCCTGTCGATTCACATAGCCCAAATACTTAAATGAACTTATATCTTGTGTACTGTCACCTACAGGAGTTAACACTCCCAATTTAGAGGGGAAATTAGACAAAATTATTTCACTATAATTCATTGAATTTTATAATCTCTTTTAATTTTAGCTTATTTTATAATAATACTTTTTAAATACAATCCATCTCATAACTTGACATAAAAATAACCTGACCACCAAAAAATTATCTTCAATCGCTAAACTTGAAGACCTAGGACGTATTCAACTGTCAAAGTCTTTCTTTATGCGCGACTTTTGAATCCCCTAAATTCCCCTTTTCCAAAGGGGGGGACTCGTCACGTAATCCATTGGATACGCGTGGTGCTCTCTCCTTTTTTAAAGGAGAGAGCTAGGGAGAGGATTATTATTTGAATTTCATCATTTTAAACATACAATCAACTCAAATACTTCACACCAAAAACAATATGACCATCAAAAAAATATCCTCTATCGTAAAACTCGAAGACTTAGGACGCATTCAGCTTTCCAAGTCCTTTTTTATGCGCGACTTCCTCTATAGCGAAATTGCCAATTGGTACGGTGTACCCAACTTTCCCGATCATCCTGATATTGCGATTCGCACAGGTACAGAACTCTGCCAACAACTACTTGAACCATTGCAAGACAAGTTTGGAGGCATTGCCATTAGATCTGCTTATCGTTCATCAAACGTGAATCAACTCGGCAATGAAAAGGGACATAACTGTGCCAGTAACGAGAAAAACTACGCGAGTCACATTATTATCCTGATACCAAAGGCTATGGTGCAACAGCGTGTATTGTTATTCCATCATTTTTAGAACTATATGAGAAAGATCCGGCGAATTGGCAACAACTGGCGTATTGGATTCATAACAATTTAAATTATAGCCACCTGCAATTTTTCCCAAAACTATGCGCTTTTAATATTGGTTGGCACGAACAGCCTGCACGGGAAATTTATAGTTATATTCAACCGAAAGGCTATTTGCTGCGAGGCGAAGCGGTGAATGAAGAATTTGAAAAGTTCTATCTGGATTTGGTTTAATTTTCTCTTTTTTAAATCTTTCCCTCATCCCCCGCCTTCTCCCAGTGGGAGAAGGAGCTTTCATTACAAATCAAATGCTGTTTTAAAATTAATATTGAAAGTTTCCTCTCCTTTTAGGAGAGGGTTAGGGAGAGGTGTTTTTAATAGAATTACTTTCTAATTGTCCCCAACTTATTCCATATATCAGGCGTCAAAAATGTCATCACCAACTTATTCAAGTCGACATAACGCAGCACACCTTTAAGCTGACTTTTCACTTCAGGGTTTTCCAAAATTTCCTCACCCGTAATTTTTCCAAGCTCCTGAAAACTATCCCCTACCGCTTGCACTCCTTCAGCAGCGATCACAGCTTTGGTCTGACTCGAGCATTGCTCCACCAAGATACGCTGTAAAACGGTCGCTAGACTTTTATCCAGTTGCTCTTTCTGAACATCAGTCACATTGCTATAGGCTTTCAAGTCAGGATGTGTAGACAACGCCACAAAGGTCCATTGCAATACTGTCTTTTTATCAGTTGCAGTAGTCGATTTCACCAGACAATTACTTAATTGATCGACCGTTGGACCTGCTGTCGCCAACTGTGCGGAACCCAACAATGCAACTGCCATCAAAGCGGAGAAACCTATACGTGACATGCTATGACGAGCAGAGCTTAGAACTTTGTGAGACATCAGGCGAACTCCAGTGAAAAATTATTCTCTTTGTATCATAAGGCTGAGGGTTTTACCTGTTATGACTCTGTAAACTGGACTCACTGAAAATTAAATTAAAGCCTAAAAATGATGGGTTCTATTCACGTAAAATATTAAATTCAATAAAATGGAATTTATCTGGGCGATGGTTTAGAAATCTACCTCTATCCCATCCTTGGCATCATCCAACTTAGGAAGAGTCTTTTAAAACTCCAATTTAGTGACATCAAATTACTTGACCTGCCTCAACATATTCTTCGCACCAGCATGATTATAATTATTAGCCAAATTCTGCAAAATTTTGACAGCCTGGCCATTAGAATTAGAAAAACGACTGCTATAACTTGGCACACTGGTTAAGCAGCGTGCGACCAGCATTCCGGATTCCGTATAAACTTTAGTTCCTTCCGTTCCCTGTAACTTGCCGTAGCTATAAGCACGTTGCGCATTATTACAGGCAGTAACCTGATTGGTACCTTTATTTAAGTCCCGACGTGCTGCAACATAATATTTTAGTTGCTGCTGTTGTGGTGTTTCCGCAACTTGTATCGACTGTTTTACTGGCAATTCAGGTGTAGATTTGGTTTCCTTTTTAGTTTCCACTTCTTTTTTAAGCTCAACTTCTTTCTGAGTCACCGCTTTACTCGTTGTGTTTTTAGCAGCTTGATTATTTACAGTGGTTTTTTTTACGGCAGAATTATTTGAAGAATTGGCACTAGAATAAAACCTTTGAGCATCTAAAGCCGTCATTATTTTAGTCTGCAGCGCGACCATACGGGCTTCACTACCATCATCCAACTTGCGTTCAGTCACAGGTTCAATAGATACAATCCAGCTTTGTCCATCACTTTGCATACACTTATAGGCACCTATGCCTTGCTTGACACTGCTATAGCTGGATAACTGTTTTTTATCCCATTGATTTTTTACCAAGTTCATTGAACTTTTATATAAAAGAGAGAATTTTCCGCCCTTGGTAGAACAATAACTATTTAAATGTTTTCTTGGATATAACGATTGTACTTCTTTATTACTTTGCTTTGCTCCCCAATAATAGACATATTCTTTCGCCCGACCGTTGGCAGCATTCATATTTTTTTGAACAATCATTTCCTGTGGGGAAGCAAAATTCTCAGCTGAATTCGAGCTAAAACTGTTCAGACTTGTACAGCCATGTAAAGCGATGCCCGCTCCCCCCATCAAGATTAATGTTCTAAAATTCACGTATCAATTCTCAATTATGCCGTATCAATGAAAATATATTAAAAGCCCCAAAATAACAAACTCATAACTTTGATTTAATTATTGATTTTACTGAATTGTTTTTTGAATTTCTTGTTCAAAACTGACTAAAAACTGCCAAGTCATAAATGCTTCTCGCTTAAAATTTGAACTGCACAACAATTAAATCGCATTTTTAAAATTTATAATGGGTTTAGAGAAATTGACCATCGTAGCTTTTTGACAATTTTAATTCCTCACTGATGAAGTTTTATCTTTTTTATCACAACAATTTTTTTATTTTCTTCAACCTATATCTAACTGATTACTTTTCAATAATCGCCTCATCAGCAACCGGTGCTTCAACTGAATATATTCTTTCTATTTACTATATGAATCACTTTACCACAGCTTCAATCAACTCTAAATCCCAAATTCCACTTGGAAAGCCTTTACACATGCCTGTCGTGCGATCCAGCGTTTTGACAAAAGCTTGACCGTTCCAGATCCATTGGCTCATTGCCCAGCAATCTCCAAGACCACGACCTTTTTGCGCACTGCGGATTTCACCTGCTGCAAAGTCTGAGGCAAATTCAGTCACAAAGGTCGCCTTGCCTTTTAAAGATTCATCCAGCACCCAGGCACCATAGCCTTCATTATAGGCACCACGCCAGCAGAGTGTTGTTGCCAGAACTTTATGATCGGTGAGTTTATAAAGGTCTATGACTTGGGGTTTTGCAACCGTTTCTTCATCAATACCCTCACAGAATATATGCGCATCTTGAAGCGCTGGTTGGGCAGCCATAAGAAGTGTATGTACGGCTTGGTACTGTTCGGTATTCGGCTGCAGGGTTAAATAGGGTTTTGCCGCTGTGTTAACCTTTTTAACCAACGGTTTGGGTTGTGCAGCTAGAACTTTTGATTCATTTGCCGATCCTTTTTTTACCAATGCGCCGACTGTACCCGTATGCTTCTGGAAATCATCCATTTTCAATAAAGTTGCAGTCATGCCCGCATCTGAAACCTGCCAGCTGTAATGGTTATTTTTAAACACGATTTTTAGGTTTTTCTGGGCGTACTGTAATAGTCCATTGATTTGCTGGGCATTCAGCGTTCCCATTAAAGGTTGATCTGAGAAATTTAATTGGACTGCACCAAAATCTTTGCCATTTAAATAAAGGTGAATATTGTTTATTTTTTTGCGCTCTAAATTTTGACCATCACTGGATAAGGCAAACTTCCCTTGAACTGCATGTTTTGCACCCGCTTGACGCGTCAACAATATCGAGGCCAGCATTGTCTGCGCACTATCAGGTTGATAACCGGCCGCTCGACATGTGCCGGTATTGCTACAATGCACTTCCCAATCCAGATAAGAAAAAGACCGGCCTTGAATTTCTTGGGCCACCGTGAAGGGACTCAGCGCAGTTAAACAAATGAGAGACATCAAACTGTAGAAAACTTTCATCTTTTCTTATCCCAGCCTTTTTTATCAATATACATCTGTTACTCACCAATTAAAATGGGTTCTAACAACATCCTAATGAAGACTTCCCGTATTGCTTAATTATTTCAAAATGCTTTTATTTCTCCCTTTCAAGCAGCTAACCAAGCGAACTCATCTGCCTAATCTACGGAGCCGATTTAAAAAATCAAAAAGCAAAAAGCCCGCGTCATGCGGGCTCTTATTTCAACTCAAATTACTTATGCTTACTTATGCAATGTCGCCTCGAATGCTCTTAGACGTTTATAGATTGATAGCAGTTCAATAATGGTTGGCCATGACTC
Organism: Acinetobacter sp. SFB; assembly: GCF_001647545.1. Classification (GTDB taxonomy): domain Bacteria; phylum Pseudomonadota; class Gammaproteobacteria; order Pseudomonadales; family Moraxellaceae; genus Acinetobacter. The sequence continues at coordinate 44,740 of NZ_LSZH01000001.1, read as the reverse complement.
AATCAAATACTGGAATGATTCACGTACCTTGCCGAATACATTGGCAATCTGCATCATTAAACCTAAGGTAATCGTCCCTGCGGCAATACTCGGGAATAACACAAATAAACCGTACAGATTATCCAGTTGCATATACCAGATCCGTACCATATTAAAATAGGCATAGTGGAAATATAAACGGAAATAGTTAAAACGAACCCTGCTAAATAATTCTTTTAAGGTCAGCGGATCGGCACGATCAGCATAATCTTCACCATAGACCAGTTCTTTACGGTATGCAGCTTCCACCTTCTGATTGTTAAATTCCAAACCCGGCAATTTATAACCCACCACCATCAGCACCACAGTACCAAAGACTGCCCAGCTAATGGCTGCCCAGACCAGTGCATACGGAATTTCGCCAATCACTGGCAATTGCTTCACATGCGATGACAACTGCAATAACACAGGTAAAAATGCCATTAAAGTCATCAAGGCTTGAATGAAACTCACCCCCAGACTTTCCGTAGTTTTGGCAAAGCGCATGGTATCTTCCTGAATACGCTGTGAAGCCCCTTCAATATGACGTAGCTGTTCCCAATGAGCTGTGTAATAGTCATTCATTGCAGTACGCCAGCGAAAAATGTAATGACTGACAAAGAACAGGTTAAATACTGCAATGGTGACGTAAACCATGGCAACATATAAGAAGGTCATGGTTTCACTGTAAAGTAAATTGACATCTCCCCCGCCACTACCGAGCATTTTCTGAATCAAGTCGTAAAATGGGCTGTACCAGGCATTCACCACGACATTGACCTGTACTGAAAACCAGATATTAAACAAAATAAAGGCAGAACCCCAGACTGACCATCCTTGCCAAGGATTGCTGGATTTAAACCGCCAGAACAGGGCAAAAATAACTGTCGAAACCAGGAACCACAGATAAAACCATAAAAATGAAGGTGTCCAGAAACGACTCACGCCAATAGGCAATTCAGCCTCATGATAACCTTGTGCAAAACCTAAAAATGTTCCCCAACCACTTCCACCTGAATACCACAAAGCCACATTGATTAGAAACCAAAGCACCAACGACAAAAAGAACCACTTCGGGTTCGGAAAAAAAGATTTAAACATTGCGTATGGATATTCCTTTTATTTTTTAATGTACAACTTAAGCCATCCACTCAAACCAAACCGATTTTTAGCCCCATGGATGGATCCGCCATTATTCTAGTATTTTCATCTTTGTAGCAACTTCTTCACTGTTTGTGAAATGTTTTTTCGCGTGAATCATGTTCAACTACCCGATATTCCAATAAACGATGTGTAGTTTTAAATTAAGCTAACGATAAGGTTTTCATCATTTCTACTCATCATAGATACAAAGCTCAAAGAAGATAAGCTTTATTTTCTCAGGATAAAATTTTTAGAGATGTGCATCACAGACATGCTTAAACCACAGTCAAGCAATGTGCTCTCATCTCTCTTGAAACCCTAAAGCAGATGAGAACATACCAAAACCATGAATCCTATGACTCAATAGGCTAGTACTCATAAATTAAAACAATATTAAAAAATCAGCCAATGAGCGAATGGATTTTCCTTTATTTGAAAGAAAATAAGTTATAAAAAATGACACAATCAAATTATAAAATTCAACACATCAGCAACTTTCTATTTATTGTGTATATCACATAAAAATTCCATCTGATTTTTTTGATTTAATTCTCAATGCTGATAAAATTGGTTAAATATCTATCAAATTATGCTAGTATTTTATTAGGTTATTGAAAACGATCAGGGAAGTAAAATGGACAATTCAGTCATCGAATTATTAAAACCAGTCATTTTAAAAAAAGAAAATTGCAATCCTTTGGTTTTTGAGCAAGGCACTATCTTAAAAGTCGTCATGCACACACCTACCGGTCTGCTTGTATCTGATGATTCAAACTTTAATTTTACCGTTTCTTTAAATGATGAAAATAAAGTCTGGCGTGAACTATAAGATTCAATCCAAACTTTCCCAGCGTAAAAGGCTGTACTGTATAATCTAAGCTTGAGTGCAACTCCCCCATCTCAAGCTTAAGATCATACTCTTTTCAATTTATTATAATAAGTTCGATCTATTCTGGTGTGGTTATTTTCAAACGCACCAGAGCAATTCCTCTACTCAATTCATGCTTTTATTTTTAAGTTACTATCTTGCAGCGATTCAAAACTGCCAAGCTAATTACGCTCTCTATTTCATTCATTCGAAGAAAAATTTGAATTTATCCGCCCTGTTTATAGATCCCACTGCTCGTTCAATAAATAAAGATCCGCTTCATCATTCATTCAATATTTATTGTTCTTTTCATGCCTTTTATACTAAAAAATAGAATGGATTAAGCGTTACTTTAACAAAGCTTAGCTTTAGATAAATACACCACCTGTATTTGGATGGTATATTTTCCAGGATCATTTCAGAGCTTCACTAAAGTAAATTTCAAATCAACAGAATTTAATTTAATGATGCTTATTTTATTACTTTCTAAGTGTGCTCATAAAACTCACGACTGAAAACAGCCAAATAAACAATATAAAACTGCGTTCTTTATTAAAATGACTGACATCGGTGCCATGCAAAATATTATGGCGGGTCATGGTCACGGTAGAACTGCTATCCATTTTATAGGCTGCCAATTCTGCAAAATAAACATTCATTTCACAGGCAATTTTCGCTTTATGCCACAAGCTCTTTATTTCATGCCCTTTTAAACCCGGAACAATTTTATAAACATCGACAAATTTGGTCTGGTTCTGTTTTAAGAAACCACGTTCAATCAGGACATCGGTCAATAGACCTTCCAGTTGCGCATACAAAAGCGGGATACAGCCTGCAAAACACTGCATTTCATATAGTTTAAACGCTTCTTCAATCACCAGACGGCGCTGTGCTTTATTTTCCGCATCAATCTCTAAAGCATCAAAGGCTTGAAGCAGTTCTGCCTGAAAATAATCGGTATTGATTACCTCTAAAAGATTGAAGCTTGCCACATCATTTTCATGTTGATTGACCAAGCTCCAGATATGAATCAGGTTTAAGGCATCATTGGCAAATTTTGCGTCGACTGGCTGATCCAGATCATCGGCAAGTACATCAAAATAAGCTTCAACTTGAGCATGCTGACGTAATGTTTGCATTAAATGTGTATGTTCACCCGCAGACATTGCCTGAAGATATTGCTCGGCATTTTGCAAAATACCTTTCCCGAGTTTGTTTTGAGCATTCTGATTTTGTGGAATTCGGGTCACTGCTCGTTCGAAATCATCTAAATCAAAATCATCATCAATCATGGGTTTGCTACTCATTCACATCTATATAGCAGGCTATTATCGCTGTTCTTGATGGGCGAATATATAAAAATCTACTTTTGAAAAGAATTCAGCTAATCCCTTGTGCATCTGGCATGCAACTAAGGTAAAATCGTTCACCTTGCATAATAGACGAATGAGAGAGTCATATCCGTGCGTAATATCCTAGTCACTAACGCCCTTCCATACGCCAATGGTCCAATCCATATGGGTCACTTACTCGGTTATATCCAAGCAGATATTTGGGTTCGTGCCATGCGTGCAATGGGCCATGACGTGACTTATGTCTGCGCGGATGATGCTCACGGTACAGCCATCATGCTTCGTGCTGAAGCGAACGGTATTTCGCCAGAAGCGCAAATTGCCAATGTGCAAAAAGAGCATATCCGTGACTTTGATGGGTTCGGTGTTCATTTCGATCACTACGACTCGACCAACAGCGAAGAAAATAAAAATCGCTCGTCCGAGATTTATCTTAAAAACCGTGAAGCAGGCAATATCGTAGTTCGTCCAGTCAAACAGTTATTCGACCCTGAAAAAGGCATGTTCCTGTCAGATCGTTTTATTAAAGGTACCTGCCCGAAATGTAAAGCGGAAGATCAATACGGCGACTCATGTGAAGTTTGCGGCGCAACCTATAATGCAACAGAATTGCTGGATGCAAAATCAACGTTAAGTGGTGCTGCACCTGTTGAGAAATCATCAGATCATTACTTCTTTAAACTGCCAAACTTTGCTGAATACCTGCAAAAATGGACCCGTGATCAAGGTCGCCTACCCGTTTCTATTGCCAACAAGTTGGATGAATGGTTTGAAGCAGGTTTAAATGACTGGGATATCTCTCGTGATGCACCGTATTTCGGTTTTGAAATTCCAGATGCGCCCAACAAATACTTCTACGTTTGGGTCGATGCGCCAATTGGTTATATGTCGAGTTTTGAGAACTACATCAAAACCAAACGTCCTGAATTGAACTTCAATGATTACTGGAAAAAAGACTCTGAAAATGAGGTCTATCACTTTATTGGTAAAGACATTGTTTATTTCCACGCGCTGTTCTGGCCTGCGATGCTTGAAGGTGCGAACTACCGTACGCCATCTGGCTTGTTTGTGAACGGTTTCCTGACTGTAAATGGTCAGAAAATGTCGAAATCTCGTGGTACGTTTATTAAAGCGGAAACCTATTTAGAGCATTTAAACCCTGAATATTTACGTTATTACTTTGCCTCTAAACTTTCAGATAAAGTTGAAGATTCCGACTTGAACCTTGATGACTTCGTGCAAAAAGTGAATTCTGACTTGGTCGGTAAAGTGGTCAATATTGCCAGCCGTTGTGCAAAATTCATCAACACCAAGTTTGACAATAAATTATCAAATCAATGTGCTGAGCCTGAATTAGTACAAAGCTTTATTGATGCAGGCGCGTCAATTGCTGCTCAATATGAAGCACGTGAATTCTCTGCTGCGATTCGTGAAATCATGGCACTTGCAGATAAAGCTAACCAGTACATTGACGAGAAAAAACCTTGGGCGCTTGCGAAGCAGGAAGGTCAGGAACAACAAGTGCATGATGTATGTTCTGTCGGGATCAACTTGTTCCGTCAATTGGCAGTTTACCTTGCACCTGTGTTGCCGAATTTGGCTCAGCAAGTTCAAGACTTCTTGCAACTTGAAAGCTTCAACTTCGAATCTCGTAAAGACATCTTGGTTAGTCATGAAATTGCCTTGTTCCAACCTTTAATGCAACGTGTTGACCCGAAAGCTGTTGCAGCAATGGTCGATGCATCTAAGGATTCTTTAGCTGCCCCTGCCGAAGCACCAAAAGTTGAAAAGAAAAAAGAGAAGAAAACTGCTCCTGCAAAAGTTGAACAGAAAGTTGGCGAAGCTGAAATCATCACGATTGATGACTTTGTAAAAGTAGACTTACGTGTAGCGGAAGTATTAGAAGCTGCCACTGTGGAAGGTTCGGACAAACTGCTTCAATTGACGTTAAATGTCGGTGAAGCTGAGCCACGTAATGTATTTAGTGGTATCCGTGAGTTCTACCAACCAGAAGACCTTAAAGGCAAACTGGTGGTGATGGTGGCAAACCTTGCACCACGTAAAATGCGTTTTGGTATTTCAAACGGTATGGTATTAGCAGCGGGTAATGGCGAAGGCGTTTGGGTGATTTCACCTGAATCTGGTGCTAAACCGGGTGATAAAGTGTCTTAAGATTTAAAGCCTAAGATAAGAAAAGCCTCTACTGATGTAGGGGCTTTTTTATTGCTGCTTTTTATTCCCTCATCCCAACCTTCTCCCAAAGGGAGAAGGACTATCTATTACTAAAAATATATTGAGACATTCCCTCTCCTTTTAGGAGAGGGTTAGGGAGAGTTGTAATTTTAACCCTTATATGCCTTTTGTTTTGTTTCTAATAAAGAGGGCAATATATTCAAATTAATCTTAGCTTTTAATAATTTACTAGCAGATGGAAGTATTTGATGTTCGATATGTCCAATTAACTCATCAAACCATTTCTGTTCGTCTAGATACATTTTGGCAATACTCTGAGAAGTATATCTATTATTAAGTGCAGAAAGTACTCTCTTTGTATTTTCATATGGTATTTCACATAAACAAACAGCAAAATTTTGTGCATCTATCTCTTTTAAGATAGGGAGGTCATAGTAATAATTTTCAGTGCTATTTGTTAAATTTATCCTATGATAAAAAAGATAACCATCGTCTTTCATTAATTCAAATAAAGCCATTGCTCTTTCTTTATTTTTTTCCTGATATTTATCCTCATAAGATTGGATGACAACGTTCATAAACCTCTCGAACTGTTTAATCCCTGTAGCATAAAAACCAAATTGCCCAGCATGCTCTCTAAAACCAAAATCGTTAATTTTCTTTATTCGTTCATTGACATTAAATAATGACTTTAACTGTTGTACAGCATGAGGAAGTAATGGATCTATTTCAAAATGTATCAATGAATGCTCTCTAAAGTAAATCAACATACTTACGCTATGTAAAACATCAGTAGTATTTTGTAGTTGATATTTTTCAATGCTTTCTTTTACTGACTTAACCAATTCCTCAAACTCACTTTCTTCCAAATCAAAGAATTTCATAAGCCTGAACCAAATAGGTCTTTCTTCTCGTAGGCGAAAATATTTCTCATATAATTCTGAATTTATTTTAACTTTGTCGATAATGTTTTGATTTAAGATTTCATTCCATCGATCAACTGATAAAATAAAATCATTCAGTGAACAAGAGTATTTATTCATAAATTCTTCTGAATCTTTACTATCAATTCCACGACAAATGTTTAAAATTGAATCAGCACTATTAACTTCAGATTTATTTGTTAATTGTTTATTTTTTTTAAAGTTTAAAACTTCTCCATCAAAACGTCCCTTTTTACTTTCCAAAGATAAAATCAAAAATGATTTTAAAATTTTTTCAAAAATTTCATTATCAAAAACTCCATCTCTTTCAAAAAAATCTTTACAATAAAACCTTTCAAAAGCAAAAATTGTCTGTTTTAACGACCTTAAATTTTGATAACCGACTTGATTAAATGTAGCTATAATCATTAGCTTAAACGAAAAAATTTTCTCTCGTAACTCTGGATCGTCGATTTCATTAAGAATACATTGAATTGCTAAATCCTGATCTTCTGTATAGCTAAACGTTGCGCCTATAAGTTTTTCCTTTTTCTTTGAATATTCTTCATTTTCTTTAATCTCATATTCGTTAGAGATAATTAAAGTCTTAATCTTTTCTTGTTCTACAAAATAATTTATATAACCTAAAACTTCTTCTTTTTTTAATTCACAACGCTCTAAATCATCAAAGACAAGAATGAACTTACTCGTTATTTTCAAAAAATCAGGTAGCTCAATATTTGGTATAGAAGCATTTAATTGTCCATCAGGTTTAGAATCACCATCCCAATCAAATCGAAATGCTGCCTTAAGAGCACCTTTAGCGACCTTTCCTAAAAGTTTTGCGCCTTTACTTGCTAGCTTAGGATGGATACATCTAAAAATTTCATCATCAATATCTGATGTTTTGGACAGTCCATTTAGGCTAATATAAGCAACTTTCTTATCTTTACTTTCTTGCTTTTCTATATATTTTTTAATAAACCAAGTTTTACCACTCCCCCATGCCCCGTTCAAAAGAACAGCGTATTGAAAATCTTTTTTACCATCAAAGTAGTAGGCTAAATAGTCTTCGATATGCTTGTTTGGCTCTGAAATGTAGTTCAATACAGCTTCTCTCTATGAGCAATTCTGAATATGATTTAATCATTTCATTAGACCTCAATGATAAAAATTGCACAATATGTTAAAAATAGTTATCACTTTAAACTTAATAAGATTCCTATGAAAAACCTAAAACCATTCTTCATTGCCCTTAGCCTTATCACTGCAAATATCAGCAACGTACAAGCAGCAGCCCCCCAAACCATAGCCCAACAAAAACAGGTCGCTGGCTTTTATCAGCATCAATTGGGCAATGTACAAATCACCGCCCTTCTTGATGGTACAAACTACCTTAATCCATCGATGTTTAAAGGCATTCCAGCAACAGAAGTAACGAAAACTCTAAAGAAATATTATGCCGACCAGGCTAAAGGCGTGCAAACCTCGGTCAATGCTTTTCTGGTCAATACAGGGTCATCTCTGGTTTTGGTGGATAGTGGCTCATCCAGCTGTAACGGGCCAGATTTTGGTTCAGTGGTAAAGAATCTGAAAGCTGCCGGCTATCAGCCTGAACAGGTAGACACTGTTTTACTGACTCATTTACATCCGGATCATGTCTGTGGCATCAGTGATAAAGGTAGCGCTAGCTTTCCAAATGCCACGGTCTATGTCGCTGATACAGAAGCAAACTATTGGCTAAATCCCAAACAGGTATCGAAGTTACCACAAGATAAACAAGCCCGATTCAAACAAACTGTAGAGAAAATTCAGCAAGCTATTCAGCCCTACCAAGACACAAAACACTTTAAGACCTTTAAGTTAGGCGAAAAAATTAAAGGTTTTGACGTGATCAGTACAACAGGTCATACACCGGGACATTTTAGTTTTGCATTCAAGTCTGGTAATGAAGAAATCGTATTTATCGGTGATATTGTGCATTCACATAGCATTCAGTTTGATCATCCTGAAACTGCGATTGATTTTGATACTGACCCGAAAAAAGCTGTGCAAACACGTTTGGCACAGTTTTCACGTTTAGCTAAAAATGGACAGACTATCGCTGCACCCCATTTACCATTCCCGGGCATTGGACATATTTACTCTAAAGACGGCAAGAGTTATCAGTGGATTCCGGTGCATTTTAAAGATTGATTAAAAAAACTCCCTTCAATAGAAGGGAGTTTCGTATTTATCTGCATTTCAATTATCTGCTGAACTTAAAATAGAATTTGACACTTCATCGGCAATGAAGCGTTTCCGTCCGCTCTGTTTGGCTTTGAATAAATTTTGATCCACCAGATTCAAGAAGTGTATTTTGTCATTCTTGTCTGTGGGAATAATACATTTCACTCCAAGACTTAAGCTGACATTTTCCGAAATGGGTGATGCCCGATGCGGCAGATTTGCCTGATCAATCATGTGAAGTATCTTTGTCGCAACTTGCATTGCATCCTCTAAAGGGGTTTCTGGCAATACAATCGCAAATTCTTCTCCACCATAACGCGCCACCAAATCACGTGGACGTACACAGCAACTTTCCAACATCTGCGCAATCTGCTTAATACAGGCATCGCCAATAATGTGTCCATTAAAGTCATTGTATTGCTTGAAAAAGTCAATATCGATCATAATCACTGAGAGCGGCTTTTGCTCACGGATTGCGTTGTACCATTCACGCGAATAAAAATCATCAAATAGACGGCGGTTTGCAATTTCGGTTAAACCATCCTTATAGGAAAATTCTTCCAGCTTGCGATGTAAGGCGGTTAGTTCTTCTTCCTTTTTCTTACGGTCAGAAATATCAAACATAAAGCCGACTAAACTTTCAACTTCACCATTTTGCTTGCGTATCACATGCACCACATCCCGAATCCAGCAATATCCACCCGTAGCTTTCAATGCTCGATAATCCGCCTCATGATCTATACCTGCAATAGATTGTGATACGCAAAAATTTAGTACATGATCACGATCATCCCGATGCATACGGTCTGCCCAATCCTGCACCGACTTCCAGGAATCCTGTTTCCAGCCCAGTAACTTTTCAATTTGCGGGCCAATATAACTAAACTGTTTTGTTGCCCAGTCTATACTCCAGGGTATAGCTAAAGTTGACTCTAATAATGTTTTATAAAACATGTCATTCGATAATTGATGCTCATCAAACGAATTATTCGGCATAGTTGTGCTCTAATCTGGATGCAAGCGCAATTCAATGAGGCCATATAAACGGGCGATCGAAGTGAATTTCAATTTGCTCTCTATTCAACACCTACTCTAGTAGGCCCCCAAAATATAAATACTTTTTTGCAGACTTATTATTTTCCAAAGCTTAATCTGCTTAATTCTTATACAATATTTCCCAAGGAAGAAACACATTATTCCGACAATTTGATTAATTTTTAAAGCAATCAACAAGCATTCATGTCACGAAGATATCAGCTCGATTTTTGTGCAATATTTCAAACAATATTCTGAACTAGATCATTCATAACATGCTCTATTTTAAAATCCAGCTTTCACATTCAGCCGCAGACATCGGCTTTTACCGGTCTGTCATAGTCAAAAACTTTGATGCAGTTTCGGACAAGATTCTTAGCTCGGATATTTAAATGGCTTTTCCCAAATTGACTATCCCAGAATGTTAATGGCAGGGATATTTTCTCGGCTTAAATCAAATCATATCAAGACACCTTTGCTCTGGTTAATGCAGATAAAAATACCAAATAAAAAAAGCCTGAAATTTTAATCAATTAACATGACTATAGCGATTTTAGCTGCTATGAATTGCAGAGCACCCCCCATGATTTATGGTAATTTATAGCCTTATCATAATTTTGTGATTTGGGGCGTTCATGGCTGTTCATTTTTTTCATACATCAGATTGGCATTTGGGACAATTTTTTTACAACCATTCACGCCAATATGAACATGAACAGTTTCTAAGCTGGTTGCTCGAACAAGTTAAACAAAAACAACCCAATGCATTACTGATTGCAGGCGATATTTTTGATGTCATCAATCCTGCATCAAGTGCCCAGAAACAGCTTTACCAGTTTTTAGCAGATGCTCATGCACTTGCCCCGCATATGCAAACCCTGATGATTGCAGGTAATCATGATTCAGGTTACCGCATTGAACAGGTCGAACCTTTACTGGAAAAATACAATGCCAGAACGGTGGGCGTGGTGCGCTGGAAGGATGACAAAACTTTAGATCTCGATCGTTTATTACTGCCAATTTATGACGTAGATAAAAATATTGTGGCGTGGTGTTTAACTCTGCCCTTTTTACGTGCTGCTGAAATTACCGGTTTCAATGAGCACACCAGCAATAGTCAAACGGCGATTGCCTATTTGCACCAGCAACTGATTAGCGAAGCCAAAAAACGCAAGACCGATGACCAAGCGCTAATTTTAATGTCGCATGCGCATATGCAAGGTGGCGAAACTTCCGACTCGGAACGCCCGATTATTATTGGCAATGAAGAAGCGCTTTCAACAGCGTTATTTGATGATGTGATTGATTATGTAGCGCTTGGACATTTGCATAAACCACAAAAAGTTCAGCATCCGCATATTCGCTATAGCGGCTCCCCGATTCCACTTTCCTTCAGTGAAATTAACTACAAACATCAAGTGGTTGAAGTCAAAATCGAACCTTCAAAAGCGGCTGAAACTGCTTTTCAATTTGAAGCCCTGCCTATTCCTCGCAGTATTCAATTGCACCGGATTCGAGGTGAACTGACTGAGGTGTTTGCACAGCTTAAAGTGCTGGCCAGTGGCGAGATTACCAATATTGACCAACGTGAATATATCGATATTGAATATCATACCGACACACCTCCACTGCCCAATTTAAGACAACAGTTTGAAGATGCCTTGCCAAAAGACCGTTATCGACTGGTGAAAATTTCACGTCAGTATAAAAATCTTGAAATACAAAATAATGCTACAAAAATTCAGCTCGAACCGCCAACGCCAGAAAAACTGTTTGAACAAATTTGGCAGAATAAAGGTTATGTGCAGGATGATGCCGTGTTAAAAGATTTTCAAACGCTGGTTCAGGAAGCGCATCATTCACTTGAAAATAAAAACACGATTTAAGGATGTGCCATGAAAATTTTATCTATACGTATAAAAAATCTGGCATCTCTTGCTGGCGAACACTTTATTGATTTTGAAAGTGAACCTTTGGCCAGTGCCGGCTTAATTGCGATTATTGGCAAAACCGGTGCAGGCAAATCCACGATTTTAGATGCCATGTGTCTGGCACTGTTTAACCAGGTGCCGCGTCTTAAAGGCAGTGATGGCAAACTGGTCGATGTGGATGGTTCAGAATTACTGACCAACTCCCCTTTAACCGTGCTGCGCCGTGGTACCGGACATGGTTTTGCCGAACTGGTCTTTGTGGCACAGGATCAGAAACATTATCTGGCGCGTTGGGAAATTAAACGTGCGCGGGAAAGTGCCACAGGTAAATTACAGAGTGTACAACGCCATTTAAAATGTTTAACTGATGGTGTGGTGATTGCAGATAAAGCCAAAGCAGTCGATGCCAGTATTCTCAAAATCACCCAACTCAGTTTTGAGCAATTTACCCGTGCAGTTTTACTGGCTCAATCTGAAGTCACTGCATTTTTAAAAGCTCGGGATAATGAACGTGGTGCTTTACTTGAATATTTAACCAACTCCAATATTTTTGCCAAAATTGGAGAGATTGCATTTCGTAAAACGGCAGATATTGAAAAAGAACGTAAAAAAATCGAAGAAGTTTTGGGTCATATTGAGATTATTTCGGAGCAAGATCTGGCTGAGTTAAAACAGCAACATCATCAAACCCAACAACAGCTGACTCAACTTGAGCAAGAAAAAACCCGTCTTGAACTCCAACAGCAATGGTTTGAACATAAACATAAACTGCAACAAGACATCATCCTTAAACAGCAGCATTTTGATGCACAGCAGCTGAGTCATCAACAGCTGTCAAAAGAACGTGAACAGCTACAACGCTTAGAGGTATTTTCCAGTATCCGCCCTGTGGTCTTTCAGCAACAACACAGCATTCAAGCACAGCAACAACTTGCCCCGAAAATCTTACACTCTGAACAGCAGTTTTCAGTTCTTGAGGCACAATTTGAAGCCGAAAAAAAGATTTATCTAGAGGCTGAAACTGACCTAAAAATCACCCAGCAATTTGAACAACAACACGACCATGCCTTACAACAGGTTCGTCAGTGCATTCTGGAACGGGAATTTATTGCGCAAGACTTTCGTAAAGCCAATACCAAACTGGATGAACTTAAACTTCAAAAGCTGCCTTTAGAACAACAACTCAACGCAAGCTTGCAACTGGCTCAACAGCTTGAACACAACCAAGCTACTATTACGCAACAACTGCAACAGAGCCAACAATTTTTAACTCTAGACCAAGGTTTAGATGTTCATCTCGGACAATTACAACGCTTTATTCAACACTATCAAAATATTGAAAATAGTTTAGGCAATCTTGCGACGGCTCAACAGAATTTTGTATTGCAAAAACAAAAGTTTGAACAGCATATTTCACAGTTTGGAAATATTGCGGCATTAGAACAACAGTTAGCAGCAATCCGTCAGCAACGTGAACAGCAACAGGCACAACTGAATCAGTTCAGTTTGATCGAGCAACGACTTGCGCAGTGGTTTACAGATAATTATGAAAAAACAACTGCTCAATCACAATTAGATACGTCAACCATCAACTTGCAACAACTGCAACATCAGGTTCAACAGGCAGAACAAGATTATCAAGCGGCTAAATTAGAGCGTGAAAAACTGCAACAATTTTTGCAACAGCAACGCTTATTGCATACTGAAAATATTGAACAGCTGCGTGACAGCTTGCAATCAGGTGAAGCGTGTCTGGTCTGTGGCAGTACCCATCATCCTTATAAAGCAGATCAAAGCGTTATTTCTAAAACCCTGTTTAATTTACAACAGCAACAAGAGCATCAAGCGATTGAACTTGAGCAGTCGACATTTAAAATATGGCAAGATCAGCAACTGCATTTGACTCAATTACAAACTGAATATACCCAAACTGAAACGACGATTCTCCAATTAACAATAAAACTTAAAGCGACAAAAGATGCATTAGAGTCACTGTTTAAAGTTGCTGCATTACAGCTTGATATGGAGCAGCCGCAGCAATGTTTAAATGAAGAATTTTTGACGGCCCAAACACAGCTCAAACTGAGTTTAGAGCAGGCTGAACAGCAGATTTCAAATTTGCTTCAAGCCGCTAAAGATCAGCAGTCATTATCTCATCAGATTCAGGAACAACAGCATTTACTTGAATCTGCTCAGACTTTGCAAACTCAAGTGAATGATGTTTTCTCTTGCCTAAATGCAGCCCAACAACAAGCCTGGCAACAGAACACCGTTCATACGGCGCAGCAAATTCAACAGGATTTGCAGCAACGCTTTAAACAACTGCAGCACTTGCAACGGCTCGATACAGATCTAAGCGCACAACAACAGGGACTGCAAAAAGTACAGTCCGATCTTGGCTATCTGTTAAAGCAGCTTGAGGAGACGCAACAAGCCGTCAATGAACTCTCGGACAAAGGCCGGCAGAACAGTAAAATTGCCTGTTCGCTTATTTTTGAGATGACTGGCACACAGCAAGATAAGCCGAATGATTGGCTCAAAGCCCATGATCAAAAACGTCAGCAGCAGCAAACCACTTATACTCAATTGAAACAACAGTTTGAACAATTACGTCAAAATTTTGAAACGCAGAAAAATCAGTTAAACCAGCTTAAAGTCCAGCAACAACAGCATATAGAGGCCAAAGAAAAATCGGATACTGAAATTCAGCAATGGTTGACGCTGCATCCTGATTTTGAAGCGGATCAGTTAAGCCAGTTACTCCTAATTGATAGCACTCAAGAACATCAGATTCGTCAGCAACTCCAGCAAGCCGAACGGATGCTCAATGAATCATCCTCTGCTTTAAAAACCATGCATGGACAATTGAATGAACATTTAAAATTACAGCCTGACTGTGATTTCGTAGCATTACAACAGCGCTTGGAGCAACATCTTGGCTTATTAAAAAATCAGCGTGATGCTTATGACCAGTTAAATTTAAAGCTCGAAGTGCATCAGCAAAATGTGCACAAACTGCAAAAATATGCCGATCAGATTCAAAGCATTCAACAACAGGAACATCGCTGGGGCAAAATTTCAGGCTTGATTGGTGATTCCAAAGGCAAAGATTTCCGTGATTATGCACAGCAATACAATCTCGACATTCTGGTGGAACATGCCAATCAGCAACTTGCCATGTTATCGCAGCGTTATACCCTCAAGCGTTTAGATCACTCGTTAAGCCTCGCGATTGTCGATCACGATATGGATGGAGAAACCCGTTCAGTTTCTTCCCTCTCTGGCGGTGAATCCTTCCTGACTGCTCTGGCTTTATCTTTGGCAATTGCCAATATGGCTTCCGGTTCGATGAAAATTGAATCGCTGTTTATTGATGAAGGTTTTGGGACTTTAGATGCATCTTCTTTATATATGGTGATGAATGCCTTGGATCAGTTGCAAAGCCAAGGGCGAAAAGTAGTGCTGATCTCGCATATTCAAGAAATGCACGAACGTATTCCGGTACAGATTCAGGTCAAGCCTTTGGGTGCCGGTGCAAGTACCATTCAGGTGGTGGGTTAATTCAAAATCATAAAAAAAGCCCAGAAAATGATCTAGGCTTTTTTATGCAAAAAACTATGCCATGGGGCGCAAAGTCAGAATCTGTTCACTGCGTCCAAATGGTCCATCAATATCATGCAACACGGAACTGGTCAGGCCAATGCCATCTTCTCCATACTGTTGTACGGTTTCCAGACCCAGCCACTGACCCTGCGGTAAACGGTGCATATGGATCTGTAAATCCAGATTTGGAAAACCCCAGTTACAAGGTATTTCTTGACGTGGCACAATACCATTGGCGGTATCGACCATTCCCATCAAGCGGACAAAATCACTGGTCGGTTCAGCTTCAACCATGTCATGTTGCGTTCGCAACCAAACAATGCCCTTCCCAGCACGGCGCTGATGACTTCTAGCTTCGATAGACTGAATATATCCACCGGGCCACTGACGAATTCCTTCCCAAATCTGTGCACTTTCAGGATCCGAAGTATCAGTATCTTCCAGACCTTTTATCAACTGGCTGTTTTGGGTGATCATGCGCCAGGTTCTTGCGACCACACACATTTTACCACCTGCCATCATCTCTGATTCAATCAGCTCAATGGTCTTGCCCGGGCGAATCACTTTAGTTGTGATACTAAACTCTCCCGCAGGAATCAGCCCTAAAATATCTAAACTAATCCGGCCGATGCGCATATCTTGACGAGGCATGAAACGGTCTAATTCCGCACAGATAATTCCGGTCGCCGGTGCCATATGTTGTTCATGTTCATTCCATGCGCCTTGAGCCAGTATCGTTGAGCGATAATGCGCCGTAACTTTTCCAGTGCTATCGATATTTCGTTCAATGAGTTGATAATATGCCGCCATAAACTTGCCTATTTCCCTGGTCGAATCAATGGATTTTATACAGATTATTGCTTTAGCTGGTTCTTCTTGTACTCAACTTTAGTGGAAAGTTCAATTTTTAAAACAAACACTGAACCCTAAAGTTCAGTTTTCTAAATAATCAAAATGAATGCAAGGATGGTTTATTTTGAGTAATCTCGTGCCCCAAATAATGCCGTTCCCACTCGAACCATAGTTGAACCTGCCGCAATCGCCTCGGTCATATCGCCTGACATGCCCATGCTTAAGGTATCCCAATCTTGGGGATGTGCATGTTCAGATTTCACTTGTTCAAATAATTGCTTGGCATCGCTAAAAGCTTGAGTATTATTCGGTGCGGGAATCACCATCAAACCACGCAGTTTTAAGTGTGGAAGCTGGCTAATCTGTTTAACCAGTTCCACCACTTCATTTGGCTGACAACCGTCTTTGGTGTCCTGTGCATCAATATTGACTTGTAAACAGATATTGAGGGGCACTTGAGAGGCTTCGCGCTGACTGGATAAACGCTCGGCAATAATAAAACGGTCTACCCCATGTACCCAAGCAAAGCTTGCAGCCAGATGTTTGGTTTTATTGCGCTGCACATGGCCAATGAAATGCCAGTCGATATCCAAATCATTTAAAGTTTCAATTTTATCCAAAGCTTCCTGCAAATAGTTTTCACCAAATGCGCGCTGCCCGGTTTGGTACATTTCGCGCAAGGACTCACTTGGATGAGTCTTCGAAACAGCCAGTAACTGTACGCTTTCCGGCTCACGCTGGGCCTGTTTACAGGCATCCTGAATTTGCTGTAAAACTTGATTTCGTGACGCTTGAAGACTATTCATTGACAAGGTTCTCATTTTCATTCATCTTTTTTACTTTCCCTCTAAACTAACTGTTGGTTAAGCTCTGGGAAAGCCTTATTATTCTAACAAAATAAATAACATTTAAATGATCTCGGGGAAATTATGGACATCACTGAACTTTTAGCTTTTTCTGCTAAAAACGGGGCATCGGACTTACACTTATCTGCGGGTATGCCGCCACTGATCCGTGTCGATGGCGAAGTTCGTCGTATTAATTTACCGGCTTTAGAACACAAAGAAGTACACAAACTTGTGTATGACATCATGAACGATAAACAGCGTCGTGATTTTGAAGAAAAGTTAGAGACTGACTTTTCTTTTGAAGTCCCAGGTGTGGCACGATTCCGTGTCAATGCATTCAACCAGAACCGCGGTGCCGGTGCTGTATTCCGTACCATTCCCTCAAAAGTTCTGACCATTGAAGATCTTGGCATGGGCCAAATCTTTAAAGATATTTGTAATTTTCCACGCGGTATTGTTCTAGTGACAGGTCCAACGGGTTCGGGTAAATCAACTACCCTTGCGGCGATGATCGACTATATTAATGATAACCGTTATGACCATATTTTAACGGTCGAAGATCCAATCGAATTTGTACACGAATCGAAAAAATGTTTGATTAACCAACGTGAAGTGCATCGTGACACGCATGGCTTTAACGAAGCATTACGTTCAGCGTTGCGTGAAGACCCGGATATTATTCTGGTCGGTGAGATGCGTGACCTTGAAACCATCCGTTTGGCCTTGACTGCCGCTGAAACGGGGCATCTGGTCTTTGGTACACTGCATACGACCTCTGCGGCAAAAACCATTGACCGTGTGATTGACGTATTCCCTGCTGAAGAAAAAGACATGGTGCGTTCAATGTTGTCTGAATCATTACAAGCCGTGATTTCTCAAACTTTATTGAAGAAAAATGGCGGCGGTCGTGTCGCGGCACATGAAATTATGATCGGTATTCCTGCTATCCGTAACCTGATCCGTGAAAACAAAGTGGCTCAAATGTATTCTGCCATTCAAACGGGTGCCAACTACGGTATGACTACGCTCGATCAAAGCCTAAAAACGCTGGTCGCCAAAGGCATTATTAGTCCGCAAGTTGCCCGCACTATGGCAAAACAGCCAGAATCATTCTTATAAGTTTAAACGGATTTAGGATCTTAGTATGGATTTTAACGACTTACTGAATTTGATGATTCAACAGCAGGCATCTGACTTATTTATTACTGCCGATGTTGAACCATCCATGAAAATTAATGGTCAGATTGTTCCAATCGCAAAGACCAAACTGACTGGCGAAATTGTCGGTCAGCTTTTAAACTCAATTATGAGTGAAAAACAGCGTAAAGAATTTGCTGAAAGCCGCGAATGTAACTTTGCCATCAGTAATCGCGATAAAACGGCACGTTTTCGTGTCAGTGCATTTCAACAACGTGATGAACCCGGTATGGTCTTGCGTCGTATTGAAACCGTGATTCCCACTATGGATGAGCTGAAGTTACCGCCTATTTTAAAAGAACTGGCCATGACCAAGCGCGGCATCATCTTGTTTGTAGGTGCCACAGGTACCGGCAAATCCACCTCTTTGGCTTCCATTATTGGCTATCGTAACCAGAATTCCAAAGGTCATATCATTACCATTGAAGACCCGATTGAATTTATTCATCAACATGCGGGCTGTATCATTACCCAGCGTGAAGTGGGCATTGACACCGACTCTTTCGAAATTGCTTTGAAAAACACTCTGCGTCAAGCACCCGATGTGATCTTGATTGGTGAGATCCGTTCGCGTGAAACTATGGATTATGCCATTGCCTTTGCTGAAACCGGTCACTTGGTATTTGCCACCCTGCATGCCAACAACGCCAACCAAGCGATTGACCGGATTATTCACTTCTTTGATGCGGATCGTCATAGTCAATTGTTTATGGACTTATCACTCAACTTAAAAGCAGTGATTGCACAACAGCTCATTCCTTCTGTGGATGGTCAGTCTCGCCGCGCAGCAATTGAAATCTTGATCAACTCCCCTTTAATTGCAGATATGATCCGTAAAGGTGATGTGCATGAAATTAAAGAGTTGATGAAGCGTTCACGAGAACTGGGCATGCAAACCTTTGATCAGGCACTGTTTGACTTATATAAAGCCAAACAAATTACTTATAAAGATGCCTTGAAACATGCGGATTCTCCCAACGATCTGCGTTTACAAATCAAGTTGTCTGAAGAAGGTGCCGAACGCTTATTACATGCAAGTTCGAATATCACCTTTGATGGTCAAGCTTAAAAGCAAAAAAAACAGGCTTAAAATGAAGCCTGTTTTTTAACTGATTTGAAGTCAGTATTATTTTTTACGTAATGCCTCTTGGCATTCAGGTGCATCACAATAACCATATAGATTTAAAGAGTGACCTGTCAAAGTGAAGCCATACTTTTCAGCCACTTCATGTTGCTGATGTTCAATCACGTCATTGATGAATTCAACGACTTTGTTACAATTCAGGCAAACAATATGATCGTGGTGATCTTCTTGCATGATTTCAAAAACTGAATGATTGTTTTCAAAATGATGGCGCTGAATAATACCCGCAGCTTCAAACTGTGTTAACACGCGGTACACAGTTGCTAAACCGACATCTTCACCCTGTTCGAGTAAAGTTTTATAAATGTCTTCTGCGCTTAAATGGTGTTGTCTTGAATTTTCTAATAATTCCAATATTTTTATTCGTGGAAGCGTAACTTTAAGTCCAGCTTTGCGTAAATCTTGATTTGAAATAGGCATGTAAAAAGGTCTCTCAACAAATTTAAAGTTGGAATATGCAACAAAGTTTAGATGCAGTATGATCTATCCGTGGATCAAATGCATCATAATTAATTTGGGATAGTGTAGCAAAATGCAAAAAATCATGTTGACGTTGTTCGTCACTTCACTGCTCGCAGGCTGTTCGACCTTGGGCGTGTATAAAGTTGATATTCCGCAAGGGACCCCATTAACTCAAGCACAAGCTTCAAAAATTCAGGTCGGTATGAGTCACCAACAAGTTCGCTTCTTGCTCGGTAGTCCTACAGTTTCAGACCCAATGAATCCTTTACGTTGGGACTACATCTACAACTACACACCAGGAACCTATGCTAAAAAAGCCAAAATTCCTGCAGCTCAGGGTCAACATTTAAGAATCTATTTTGATCCAACAGGAACAGTACAAAAGATTGAAGGTTTGGAAACCATTCCAGAATCTCAACCCGGCTTACCAGGATCAAAAGAAGCGATTCTAAATGCGCCACCACTATAGCCGCTTTGAAATAAAAATAAACCCCTCAATGAGGGGTTTTTCTTATCACTTCAATTATTTAAAGCGATTTCCGCGACAATAAAGTCCGACCGGATTTTCTGCAGCACGTTTGCGGCGAATTTCCTTCGGATTGATGGTTAAGGCACGATAAATCTCGACACGATCACCGACTTGTAATAATTGATTTGGATCTTGCAATCTCACCCCAAAGATTCCCAATACAAGCGGGTCGGGTAAATCAATCTGTGCCCGAATACCACTTTGCTCAATCGCATCCAAAGCCGTCATACCAAGTTGAAAAGGGACAGCCAGATGAAATTGTTGATCCTGAGCCGCATACGCCACCCAAACCTGTTGTATCTCACTCATTAGACCAATTGTCCAATGATTGCAATCATCGCTAAGACGATCGATACAGGAAGCACTACACGTACTGCGATACGCCACAGGTTATAAAACAGCTCATTGCTAAAATTCATAGATTTACGTAAATGGCTGATTTTCATAATCCAACCAGCAAAAATGGCATAGATCAAGCAAATCACTAAGCCCCAAAGCATAAGCACCGTATTAAAAATTGGACTCATTGCAGGAATGGCCCAAACCAATACAGCCGCTAAGATGACAAGCCATTGAATCGCGATATTCAGTTGACGTTGTATTAATTGTTCACGGGCCATATTGAGTAAAAGTGCAGATGCACTCACTACCGCTAGCACGAATGCAAAACCTGGAATTTGAGCATTGGCAGCAAAGAAGCCAAAAGCAATCACTGCTAGTAATTGTGCAATCCAAATAGGTAATACAGTTTTGGTTGCAACCTCTTGTTGATTTACCGTAGGCAAACTACTTTGCCAGTACAAGCCCATACCCAAACCGCTAGCGACGAGTGCCAATACGGTCGCACTACCCCATTCACTAAATTCAACGGGCGTTACTTGCCAAGCAGGCAAAGTCGTTCCCATTACGTTCGCTAGAATCAAGGAGGCTAAAGCACCCACAACACTTAAAATGACAATAATTTTTCGCGGTGCAAATGAAAGTGAAATTGCAATAACCGCCAAGCCTATGAACAACAGATTTGGTGCAATGCCATTAAATGCAAAATGTCCCAATAGTTGGCTTGCATTAGACAGCATGCCGCCTGCCAGGAATGGAATAAAAACTACGGCCAACCAACCGACTAAGCGCCATTTCTGCGATGCATCCGCATCACGCGTTAAGTTAGACAATGCATTTAACGCTGTTGTTTTGGAGCGCTTTGCCAAGGCAATTTCTAAATAACAGATCGGTAATGCCAAAATAAGCATAGTCCCTAACCATAACAACCAAAAATCAAGTTGACGCTCAACTTGAATCCCTACAACCGGTGCTAATGTGGCAATGATGAGAAAAGATAAACAAAATGCCATCAGCGGTGATAGCCATCCTGACATAGCATTGTCCTGCATGATGCGTTCCTTAAAAAAGTCTTTGGCTATTTTGCCTTTGTCATGCAAGAAAATCAAAAAGAAAAAAGCAAACCATCATCTCTAATGATTTGCTGCGCAAGATTATTATGACTTTTATTTGCTGTTATCAGGTTTATTTTTCTTTATGAAAAGAAACGAGCAAACCAGTTTTTGCCTGTTTTCTTTTCCTTTTCTTTAATGATTCCCATCATATTTTCTTTCACTGCACCGACATAATCGGCATCATCGTGCTGAATATGGTTAATGAGCCATTTTGAAAGCACTTCATGGAGTTCACCTTCAATGGCTTGTCCCAATTCAAAACGGTCACGGTAAGATTCAATTTTCTTAATAAATAAATCATGTACACGTTTATGTGGTACGCGGTATTTATAACCTGCTTCTTCTTGCAAAGACTCTTCAAAGGTAAAATGCGATTGCGTATAATCAATGATATTATCAAAAATCTGTTTAATACGGGCACGATCCGTATGTTGTGCAACTTCATTAATTTCATTGATATAATCAAGAATTCTTTTGTGCTGATCGTCAATCACATCGATACCAGTATTATATTCTGGAACCCATTTCATTTTCATTACGACCACCTATAAAATATATACGACTCATCACATAAATTCATAATATATTGATTTTAAACAAATAAAAATCAACCAAAACAGTTGGTTTTAATGAGAAAACTTTACTTTTTACTTAAGCACATGATATCTATTGTTTTTAAAATTAATCCCAATCAAAAGAGTAAAGTATTTTTTAACCAATATAATCCATCAATCTGATTAATAAGAATCAAAAAACTTTAGTTCTTATAAATTATTTAAAAAAATAAAATACTTAAGTTGAATTTAGAGCTAAAAAAATAATATGGATGGAGATAAGATAAATCAGAAGAATCAACACATTTTTTGATAATTAAGAAAAAATAATTAAGATTATAGAATGATAAAAACATGATCTAAAATAAATTATTTAACTCCATTTTCACCGAGAGAATTAATTTTAAAAAATATTCTACTCATAAAAAAATCTATAAAACTATTTACTCGAATAACTTTATAGATTTACATATATTAAATTTTTATTGATTAATATTGGTCTGCTCTGGTGATTCTTTTTAATTCCGGGTTTAATTTTTCACGTTCGAGCCGTTCTATATAAGTCTGTTGTTTTCTAATAGGACGCCCTTCTTGAAATAAAATCATCTCTCCAGGTTCAAAAGCAGTCCACAGTTCATTTTGCGTTAAAGGCTCTGTGGTAATCACGGCGACGCGATCTTCAGGTGTTGTCACCTGACTGAAATCAACTTCCACATCAAGGTCAATCAATTGAGCCGGTTTAAATGGATATTCTCTTACCAGCCAATGCAATTTGGTAATGGCATAAGTAAATAAAGCCTGCCCATTTGACAGACAAAAATTGAATGTTCCATGTTCGGCTATTTTTGGACAGACTTCCGCCAACAGATCAAAAATTTGATTCAACTTCGGTTCATGATAACCAAACTTATGCACCAACTGATCCAGTAAAAAACAAAAAGCGCGTTCACTATCGGTATTTCCCACGGGGGTAAAACGACCGGATAAAATGGGATTAAAATTATGTAAATCGCCATTATGGGCAAAAATCCACTGCCGCCCCCACAGTTCACGACTAAAGGGATGAGAGTTTTCCAGATTAATTTTACCTTGCGTCGCTTTACGAATATGGGCAATTACATTGCGTGACTTGATTGGATAATTACGCACCAGTTCAGCAATCGGAGATTCAACTGCCGATTGATTATCGACAAAAAGTCGGCAGGCTTTATCTTCAAAAAAGGCAATACCAAAACCGTCACAATGGTCGGATGTAATGCCCGCGCGTTGAGAAAAACCACGAAATGAGAAAGTTACATCCGTTGGCGTAGCACAATTCATTCCGAGCAACTGGCACATAGTTTTGATCAAACAGCAAATACAGGATTTTTCTATTTTGCATGACTGGACTAGGCGTTGCAAATCTCAATTTACAATACTCATCACTCTTTTATGTATTAGCTCAAGAATAATGTTTAAAACGTTAATTTTATTAATTATTTAATTAAGATAGCCACATAAGGCAATAAAAAAGCCTCACATAGGAGGCTTTTTTAAATGGCTTATTTAATGTTTGGCACGGTTGGTAATTAACGTCCCTACGCCATGATCTGTGAAAATTTCCAGCAAGGTTGCATGGGGAACACGACCATCCACAATATGCGCACTGACTACGCCACCTTTCACTGCATCAAGTGCACAACCCACTTTAGGAATCATGCCACCGTAAATTACCCCTGTTTCAATCAGACGGTCGACTTCTTGAGTGGTTAGACCGGTGAGCAGGTTTTTATTTTCGTCCAGAACACCAGAAATATTGGTCAGAAGAATGAGTTTTTCTGCACCCAAGGCTTCAGCCACTTTACCCGCGACTAAATCGGCATTGATGTTATAAGTATTGCCTTCATCATCTACACCCAGTGGTGCAATCACCGGAATGAAATCGCTGTTCGTGAACATTTCCAGCACGTCAGTCTTCACGCCAACCACTTCACCGACCAAACCAAGATCAATCTGTTGTACTGTGCCATCTGCAGCGGTCTTTTGCATCAACAGCTTTTGAGCGCGCAACAAATTACCGTCTTTACCGGTTAAACCAATGGCACGTCCACCATGTTGATTAATCAGGTTGACGATAGATTTGTTCACACTGCCGCCCAAAACCATTTCAACCACTTCCATGGTTGCAGCATCGGTTACACGCATGCCATCAATACGGTCAGATTCACGACCGAGTTGCTTCAAGAAGGAATCCACTTGTGGACCACCGCCATGCACCACGATTGGATTTAAACCGACGGTTTTCAACAATACAATGTCACGTGCAAACGAGCTTTCCAGCTCCGGATCGGTCATTGCGTTGCCACCATATTTCACTACTAGCGTCTTACCCGCAAAACGTTGAATATACGGCAAAGCTTCAGTCAAAATTTGTGCTTTGTCGATGCCAGTATGCTGATGTGGCATTCGCCTCTCCTTATTGAGCATCTAAAATGTCTTGTGCGATTTTAGGATATCGTTCACTTAACATGGAAACAAATGTGTGTCGAATCGCGTTTAATCTTACAGGATTGTCCGCATCAAAGCGCACTGTAAAATATTCACCGGTATTCGATGCTCGAATAATGCCAAATCCATCTTCAAAATCAAGTCGTACACCATCAATTTTACTTAATTGTGCACCCAGATTCTGACTTTTAACTTCAACATCATGTAATACCGCTGCAGGGTCTTCACTATGGGTACTAATGTAAAGGTCTTCGGTGCAACTGCGTTCTGGATAGGCTTGCAATGCTTTTGACAGGGTTAAACCAGGCTCTTGACTCAAATATTCCAGCACACGTAAAGCTGCATATAAACCATCATCATAGCCAAAACCACGACCATCATTAAACACATAATGACCTGCATATTCTCCGCCAAAAACTGCCTTTCCTTTAGATTGTGACATGTAGGTCCGCAAGAAAGAACTGCCTGTACGAATCATTTTCGCCTGTCCACCTAATTGATGAACCGTATTCCTGACCATGGTCGAACACTTCACATCATAAACAACTTCATGACCAGGATGCGTTTTCAAACACATCTCGGAAAATAAAGCCAATAATCGATCTGCTGAAATAATCGTGCCATATTCATCTATTAACACCAGACGATCACCATCACCATCCAGTGCAATACCGATATCAGCATGCTGTTCAAGTACGGTTTTTCGCAATTCAACCAGATTTTTTTCTTGGGAAGGATCGGGTGCATGATCAGGAAAATCACCATTCGCCTCACAGCGAATAGTCGTGGTCTCGCAACCTGATTTTTTTAATACCAATGCCGCACAGCGCCCTGCCGAACCATTTAAACCATCGAGTACCACTTTAAAAGGATGCTTTAACTGAATATCGCTTAATAGTGCTTGCTGATATTCGAGACAATATTCAACAATAACTTCATGCTGAACCGGTTTGACACCTACTTTTTCGGAGAGATCAAAAACCCGACTGGCACTTATGCCGACCTGTTGAATCATCTCAGGACAAGGAGGTTCACCCTGAATAATCCATTTAATTCCATTATCGGTTTTTGGATTATGACTTGCCGTGAGCATGATCCCGTTACCATTAAATTGACGCGCAATAAAATATAATACTGGCGTTGAACAGCAACCGATGATCGTTGCATTCAAGCCCTTCTCTTCACATACCTGTCTAATGATTTCTGCATATGCTGGACTGGTTAAACGCGCATCATAACCAATGGCAAGTTGAGTCTGTCCCATCTTCTGATATTGGACCACCAATCCATTGGCAATCGCTTTTACAACTTCAGGCGTCAAAAATGATATTTTTCCACGAATATCGTAAGCACGAAAAATTTGTGCCGGAAATTTTTTATATTTTAAATTCATGATGAGTTCTTCTACTTAAAAGTAGTCCATAAAGTGAAAATCTTATGGAATGCTGGATTAGGCTAGATTTCATAAGCCGTGCATCATCTTACTTAAAGAAGAAGATTAGCATTTTAAAAGCATTTCATATTTTATCAATGGTAAAAAGGTCTTACAAATATTTTTAAGAGAGAGGATACACAATTGAAAAACAGATCATTTATTCCATTTTATAACTATATTTAGCAAGCAATTTTTTATTTAAAAATAAATAATCTACAAAATAAAAACAAAAATCATCCAAAGATGAAAAGGCATTAAAAGCAATCATTCTAATTCCAATATTGTAAATCCTTGTTTAGGAATTATTTTATGAAATAGACAGTGAAATAAAGAATAAAACCTGATAAAAAAACTAATGTTATTGTTCATTTATCAGGTTCTAAATTTTTTAAACTAAATTTACAGTTTAGCCTTTACCGGTATGGCCGAAACCGCCTGCACCACGTTCTGTTGCTACAAATTCTTCCACTTGTTCAAATTCCGCATGCACCACAGGAACGAGTATATATTGCGCTAAACGTTCACCGGGCTCTAAAGTAAATGCGGTTTGGCTACGGTTCCAAACCGATACCATCAACTCACCTTGGTAATCTGAATCGATTAAACCTACAAGGTTGCCTAGAACAATTCCGTGTTTATGACCCAAGCCAGAACGCGGTAAAATCAAACCTGCGAAGTTGGTATCTTCAATATAAATGGCCAAACCTGTTTTAACCAATACCGTTTGACCGGGCTCAATGACAGTCGCTTCGTCTACACAAGCACGTAAGTCTAAACCTGCTGAACCCGAAGTCGCATAGGTGGGCATAGGCCACTGGCTGCCTAAACGTGTATCGAGTACTTTCACTTGAACTTTCATCTGTTCTTTCCTAATCGCATGGTTTAAATAGGGTATTAACGCTTAATCAGCGCACGTAAATTTTCGAGATAATGCTGTGCTTGCAATTTTGGATCAATATTGCCTGCCAATTTTTTCTTGCGACCCAGCCAGTCCAAATCATCTTGAGGCAATTCATCGAGGAAACGGCTTGGGGTCATTTGCTTCATTTGGCCGCCATTTTTACGCTGTTCAGCAAGCGTAATGGTTAAGCCTTGACGTGCTCGAGTAATCCCCACGTACATCAAACGGCGTTCTTCCTCAACGGTTTCTGAAGCAATCGAGTTTTTATGCGGCAATAACTCTTCTTCTAAGCCAATCAGATAAACATAAGGAAATTCAAGACCTTTTGAGGCATGCAAAGTCAGTAAATTGACCTTGTCGATATCTTCCTCTTCCTTCTGCTGCTCCAGCATATCCAGCAACACCATTTTACGAATCACGCTTTCAATGTTTTTCTCATCGACATCTTCCGCACGATTAATTAGGCTTTGAATGCTGCTGTACAAGATTTCAATGTTATCGATCTTGGTTTTTTCTTGTGCAGGTGTTGCCGCCTGCTCTTTGATGTAATCGATGTACCCGGCTTCAAGCATCATCTGACGAATGATCGGCACAGGCTCGTCATCTTCAAGCAAGTTACGGGTAAAGTTACCAATAAAATCGGCAAATTCTGCTAATTGAGTAGTGGCTTTTCTCGGCATCACCATCGTCAAACGCTGATCAGCGGCCGCGGTGAGTAACGACAAATGATTTTCTTGCGCGAACAGGCCCAATTTCTCTAAAGTCACCGGACCAATTGCACGTTTAGGCGTATTAATAATCCGCAAGAATGCACTGTCATCTTCCGGATTAATGATAATACGCAAATAACTCATGATGTCTTTGATTTCAGCACGTCCAAAGAACGACTGACCACCCGACAATTTATACGGAATTTGCATTTGGCGTAGCTGGGTTTCTAAAACCCGTGCCTGGAAATTACCGCGATATAAAATCGCATAATCTTTCCAGTTTTTACCGTTCATCAGTTTATGCGTGATGACGTCTTTGACTACGCGTTCTGCTTCATCATCATCATTACGGCAAGTAATGACACGAATCACATCGCCATGACCTTTATCTGACCAAAGCTTTTTATCAAAAATATGTGGATTGTTACCAATAACCGTATTGGCTGCTTTCAAAATACGACTGGTCGAACGATAATTTTGCTCGAGTTTAATCACTTTTAAATTCGGAAAATCTTCTTTCAATAAGGCCATGTTTTCTGGTTTTGCACCACGCCATGCATAGATCGACTGGTCATCGTCCCCTACAGCGGTGAATTGTCCCATCACCCCGACCAGCAATTTCACCAAAATATACTGCGCAGTATTGGTATCCTGATATTCATCGACCAACAGATAACGAACACGGTTTTGCCATTTATCCCGGACTTCGGCATTTTCTTGCAATAAACGGGTCGGCATCACGATCAAGTCATCGAAATCCACTGCATTATAGGCACGCAAGTTGCGCTCATACAGTTGATACAAATGCGCAAATTGCACGTCTTCTGCTGTCTCGCAGGTAGTATGTGCTTGCTCGGGCGGAATCAGGTCATTTTTCCACTCCGAAATCATTCTCATTGCTTTGGCAATAAGCTCTTTACTCTCTGCTCCGGACAAATTATCACGATGCATTAAATCCATCAGAATACGTTTACAGTCATCTGCATCTAAAATTGAAAAATTATTTTTTAATGGCGTATGTTTAATTTCTAAACGAAGTAAATTCAAACCAAAAGTATGGAAGGTCGAAACAGAAAGGCCTTTGGCCTCTTCACGAGATAATAATTTTCCGACACGCTCTTTCATTTCACGTGCGGCTTTATTGGTAAAGGTCATAGCCGTAATGCGATGTGCAGGAATACCGCAATTCTGCACCAAATGTGCGACTTTTCGCGTAATAACGGATGTTTTGCCTGAACCTGCCCCTGCAAGTACTAACAAGGGTCCTTGAGTATATTTCATGGCTTCAAGTTGCTTGTCATTGAGTTGACTTGCCGACGACATAGTATTTCCTCGTTTTGATTCGAGCTAGATTATAGTCGTCAAAGCCAAGCTTGCATAACCTAAAATACAGATTTGACATTCATAAAAAAACCACCCGAAGGTGGTTTTATATATTCAATAAAACTTATTGAATAGCGTAGATGCTAATTTCTACACGACGGTTTTGTTCACGACCTGCTGCAGTTGAGTTGCTTGCAATTGGATTCGCAGAACCTTGACCTTGTGCATTGATACGTGAAGTAGAAACACCTTGAGAAGCAAGGTAGCTAGCTACTGATTGCGCACGTGCTTGAGACAATGGAATATTGATTGAGTCATTACCTGTACTGTCGGTATAACCCGTTACCAAAATACCGCTCTTGTTATCTTCAGTTAAAGTTTGTGCAACTTTATTCAAAGTCGTATAGAAGTTTGGTTTGATATTTGATTTGTTGGTATCAAAAGTAATGCTACCCGGCATAACTAGACCAACAGAACCATCTGGATTACGGTTTACGTCTACACCAGTACCCGCCATTTGTTGACGAAGTTTTTTCTCTTTATTATCAAGATAAACACCAGTAGCACCACCTAACACAGCACCAATTGCTGCTGCACGGTTGTTTTGTGCACTCGAATTTGCACTACCTTTAGAAATACCATAACCAGCAGCAGCACCTACAAGTGCGCCAATTGCTGTTTTGTCGTATTCTACGCCGCCTAAGTTATTACCCGTTGTTGAACAACCTGATAATACCATTGCCCCTACTACTGCTGAAATTGCTAGTGCACGCATTGCATGCCTCCTTCTTGTGTTTTATCGTATGGTGGAATAATGGATTAAAAGAATTGGGCATACCATTGATTTTTTGTAAATAATAAATGCCTCAGTTACATTTTGTAATATTTTATACTGCCGATCACGATATCTTGGTCATAATTCCTACATAGTTGCATGAATAGACTTTTTTATTTCAAATTCTACACTTATATTAAATGGTGAAAAGAAATTAGACGACTTCATCTTTAGGACCGTTCTTCTATGTCATCGCAAATCAAG
This sequence comes from Acinetobacter sp. SFB, assembly GCF_001647545.1. GTDB lineage: Bacteria > Pseudomonadota > Gammaproteobacteria > Pseudomonadales > Moraxellaceae > Acinetobacter. Next base: position 14,510 of record NZ_LSZH01000001.1, on the reverse strand, counting down.
AAGCAATCTATATTAAAAAAATTATCTCGTGGATTAACTGTCGGCTCAGTGATTACCGGAAGTACGTTTTTTCATGGCCCCCCTGTGCTTGCCTTAGGATTGACTAAACTGGTTAAAAAATCACGTAAAGTGGATGAAACCAATATTCAGATTACCAACAGTTGGCTCGGGGTCAACAATTGGTTGATTGATCATGTGTTACCGCATTTAAAATGGGACATCAGTATTGATGACGATTTAGATCTGAGCATGAAGGGCCGTTACCTGATGACCTGTAATCATCAAAGTTGGGTTGATACCACTGTAAATCAGTATTTTGGTTTAACCCGTATGCCGCTGACCCGTTTCTTTACCAAGTGGGAACTGATCTTTATTCCCTTCGTTGGACAAGCCTTTAAAATCTTGGGTTTCCCCATGATGAAACGTCATAGCAAGGAACAAATTTCTAGAAATCCGGAGCTTAAAAAACGTGATATAGAAGAATCACGTAAAGCGTGTGAACAATTGCTGAGTCAACCTTTTACCTTATTGAACTATTTAGAAGGTACACGTTTTAACCCCGAGAAACATGATGCACAGCAATCTCCCTATAAACATCTCCTCAAACCTAAAGCGGGTGGCTTAGCTTTGGCCCTAAATATTTTAGGTGACAAAATTGATGCTCTGGTAGATATGACCATTGTTTATCCTGATGGCCCACCAGGCTACGGTGATTTTTGGTTGGGGGATGTTAATCGTATTGCAGTCAATTTGCGTAAAATTGATATTCCAAGCTGGGTTTTAAGCGGCAACTATGAAGATGATGCTGAATATCGTGAACACTTTCAGCAATGGGTCGATGAGTTATGGACTGAAAAAGATCAACTAATTGAACGCATGAAGCAAGACTTGGCTGCAAAGGCATAAATAATATTTAAGGAAGAAAATGAATCAAGACGAGAAAATAGCCAAGCCAACCTTTCATTTCGTGAAAAAAGACTCTTGGGGCTGGAAAGTTGCACTGTGCTATGACATTTTTATGATGCTTTTGATCATCATTAATTTGTTCTGCTTAAGTGCCAACGCCCTTCTGATGAGTGATTTTGGCGGCTGGTTATTTAACTTTATCTATCTTCCTGAACTGTTGCAGTTTTATCGGACAGAGTTACGCCCTTGGGTGATTATTACCGAAAGTTGGTTTACCAGTTTTCTGGTGATTGAACTGCTAATCCGTTGGGGAATTGCCATCCTGGGCCAGCATCATAAGCGTTGGTTTTTCTTTCCTTTTATTCATTGGTATGAAATTCTCTCCATTATTCCACAACTGCGTTTTTTGCGTTTATTACGTGCCGGCTCAATCGCCTACAACCTGCATGAGCATGGCTATAAAGTGATTCCTGACAGTTGGTATAAACGTGCCAAATTTTATTATCACGTGGTGCTCGAGGAACTAACCAGCCGTATTGTGATTACTGTTTTAGACAGCATAAAACATGAACTTTCCACCAGTACCACGCATAAAAAACTGATTGAAGATTTGGTTGCCCATCACCGTGAAATGTTCGCCACGGCCCTTGCCGATATTTTACAAGAATCGTTGGGCAAAGAGTTACAAGCGCAAAGATTGACCATTGCAAAAAATGTTGGAAGCATTGTCAATCAGGCCATTGAAGATACGCCCGAATTAACACAATTATTACGACTAATTCCGATTGTGGGTGGACGGATCGAACAACAGATTCAAAGTATTGGACAACGTTTGGGTGAAAACATTACCCAAGGACTGATTGAGCCTTTTGCTCAAAGTAATAAAAACAAAGAAAATCTGACTTATTTAGAAATTTCAAATAGAATCAGTCAAATACAATTTGAAAATAATGTCCATGTTGAAAGACTGGTTGAGTCTGCCGTTTTTGAGAGCTTAGAAGCGATTCGTCAACAAGTTAAAGTAAAGCAATGGCAACAAATGCTGGAACAACATGATCAAGTTAAAGAATGATCATCAGATAAAAATATTTAAAACGTTGCTAGAGAAATCATTCAATTTGTTCTAGGATTTGCTCTATTTACAACATCACTTCGACATAAAATGAATGAGTCAGAAGTATTAAGGAATAATTATGGCTGATATACGGATAAAAGGCAGAATGGTCAATGCGATTCGCATTAGCTTAGACACCAATGATCATGATGCAATCCGCCAGCAACTCGCGCCAATGCTACAAAAAGCATTTCCGCCGGGTACATTAGTTGTGATTGAAAGTTCAGTTGAACAAGAACTTATTGCCTTAATTCAGTTATTGATCAGCCTGGAAGTACAACCAATGGCGGTAACTGAAGGTTTACTGGCAGATCAGGCTCGCTCAATTCAATTCCCGGTGATTCCTGCAGACCGCCCAATGCAGCAAGTGAAACCCACCAAAGAACAGGTGGTTGAAAGCAAACTTACCTCTACAGCATCAGAAACCAATCTGGTAAAAGAAACTGTAGTGGAAGACATTCCCGCGCCAGTGATTCGTCATGTGACTTCTTATCACGATGAAATTTTGCGCACCGGTCAATGTCTGGTACAAGATCATGGCGATATTATTCTCAATGCCGGCATTAATAGTGGGTCTGAAGTCATTGCTTCAGGAAATATACATATTTATGGTAGCGTGCGTGGTAGAGTCATCGCCGGCGTAGGCGGGAACGGTGCAGCACGTATTTTCTGTCATTCCCTAGAAGCAGAACTGGTATCGATTGCAGGTACATATTGTGTAGCAGATGACATTCCTCAGCATGTCCTCAAAAAAGCTGTGCATATTTGCTTGAATGATCAACAAGAACTTATGTTTGAAGTTCTCGAATTTTAATGTATAAATAAACACCAAAAGCCCCCATATCTAAAAGGGGATTTGAACCATAACAGGAGTGGATTCGGTGGCGAAAATTGTTGTCGTAACATCAGGCAAAGGTGGTGTAGGTAAAACTACGACTAGTGCATCTTTTGCAACAGGTTTAGCCCTTCGTGGTCACAAAACTGTTGTGATCGATTTTGACGTGGGATTACGTAACCTAGATTTAATCATGGGTTGTGAACGCCGTGTTGTTTATGATTTTGTGAATGTTTTAAATAACGAAGCTCGTCTTCAACAAGCGCTTATTCGCGATAAAGATATTGAGAACTTATATATCCTTCCTGCATCACAGACCCGTGATAAAGATGCCTTGACAGATGAAGGCGTAGCACGTGTAATGGATGAACTTTCGCAAGAATTTGATTACATTATTTGTGACTCACCTGCGGGGATCGAGCGCGGTGCAATCATGGCGATGTACCATGCTGATGAAGCGATCATTGTGACCAATCCTGAAATTTCTTCAGTACGTGACTCTGACCGTATTATTGGAATGCTCGACAGCAAAACCAAAAAAGTAGAACAAAACGAAGGTCGTATCCGTAAACATTTGTGTATTACACGATTCAATCCAGAACGTGCGGATAAACAGGAAATGTTAACGATTGACGATATTTCTAAAGACATTTTACGCGTACCAACACTGGGTGTGATTCCTGAGTGTCCAAGCGTATTACAAGCATCAAATGAAGGTAAACCGGTGATTCTGTTTACTGAAGATGCAGCAGGTCAGGCTTATGATGACCTTGTAGCACGCTTTTTGGGTGAAGAACGTCCTTACCGTCACATTTCGGTAAAACCTAAGGGTTGGTTAGCACGATTATTTGGAGCGTAAGAAATGGCAGGATTCTGGAGTAAGTTATTCAGCAACGATGATAAACCTTCAAGCGCACAAACTGCTAAAGATCGCTTAAAAGTAATTGTTGCCTCTGAGCAAGGTCTAAGTAAACGCTTAAGCCAAGACAAAATTGACCAAATGAAGAAAGAAATCATGCAGGTGGTCAATCGTTATGTTCGTGGTGTGGATGAGCAGCATATTCAAATGTCGGTTCGTTCTGAAGCAAATCTCGAAATGTTAGAAATGAATATCAATTTGCCTGAAGAGCGATAATCTGAATTCTGATTAGTCAAGCAAATTGAATCAAGGCAAAATATGAGACTGGATCAGCAAAGTAGTCATTGCCCAGCCGCAAGATGAGAAGCGGTGCTTCAAGTTCGCAGGCGCAAGCAAAACTACTTTCTCTTGTCCTGCATATTTTGCCTTTTTTTATTTTATTCAATTTACCAAGGAGAGATTGCGATGGCATTATCTCAGCCAGCAACGTTCAATGAAGAATGGTCAGACGAGCGTGTATTTGCCTATTTAACACAGCTTCCTCCTGCAGGCGTGAATGCCGATTTTCACGTGCTTTATCACGCATTCAAGCATATGCGTCCAAATGACTTTGAACGCTTATTGACGCAATTCGTTGCCGATGGTCGTGATGTCAATGCAACCAATCCTGAAGGCCAACGCATTCATGATGTGATTGCTGAATACCCTCGTCAAAGCGAAGGTTTCTTAGACGTTTTGGCGAAGTTTGCCTAATTTATAAAAATATAGCTAAAAATTAAAAAAGTCTGTCTGTTTAAATCATACTGACAGGCTTTTTTTATGAGGCAGCCAAGATAATCGCATTAAGTTAGCAATATCATCAACACAGGAAAAGTCACTGCAAAGCAGAGTGTTTGCAAGCTAATTACACCCGCCATGAGTTGACTATCGCCATTAAAATAACGGGTTAAAATATAAGAAGCAGATGCGGTAGGCAAAGCAAAAAAGACCACCAATATCGTGGTTTCAAACTGATTTAAATTTAATGCATAACAAATCAAGTATGCCAAACACGGCATTAGCATTAATCGCCCTAAAGTATTCAACAATAATCTTGAATAATCATGTTTCAATTCTGCAAACTGTAAGGCAGCGCCTACAGAAATTAATCCCAGTGGCAAACTCATACTGGCTAAAATCTTAAACAGTTGTTCCACACCAGAAAATAATGACAGTTGTAGCAGATTAAAAATAATTCCAACCACACAGCCCAAAATCAAGGGGTTTTTTATCAAAGAAAGTAGAATTTGTGCCGGTTTTAAACCCTGCCCTTGGGAAAAGGCCAGCACTGATATCACATTGACCAAAGGAATGGTCAGCGCAATCATCATGGCAAACATTTGCATGCCCTGAGCACCGAACAGCAATGAGATAATGGATAAACCCATATAAGTATTAAAACGAATGTGACTTTGTACATACACACCAAAACGCGCGACCGGGATATGAAATATCGCTTTTGCTATCCACAGCGTTAAACTACTAATAATAATGACAATAAATAGAGCTAATAGCACCTGAGTAAAGGTTGCAAGTTCCAGTCTTATATAAGCAAGATTATTAAAAAGTAATACCGGAAATAAAATTAAATAATTCAGTTTTTCAGCGCCACGCCAAAATTCATCCGTTAAAAACTGCACCCTTTTAAAGATATAACCTAAGGCAATTAAAATAATTAATGGAAACAAAGCCATTACCATATTCATTCTCTATTTTTCATCCCTAAATTTTATTTCCATTGCATCAGATCAATAATCTTTATCGCCTTAATGCTTCTTCATATAACTTTTAAACTAGGTATTTTAAATGTCCAGAAAAAGGCCTGCATAAGCAGGCCTTGAACTCAATATGAAAATTTAGACTAAAATCTCACGTTTACCGTTGGCACCCATGCTACTGACAATTCCATTTTCTTCCATCTGATCAATGATGCGTGCAGCACGGTTATAACCGAGGCTAAACTTACGCTGTAACGATGAGGTTGAAGCCTTGCGGGTTTCCAGCACAAAGGACACACACTGGTCATATAAGGCATCCCGATCCGAGCCACCATCACCATCTTCAAAACCACGTGAAGCTGGTTCTTCATCATAAGGCGTCAGAATTTCATCGACATAATTCGGAGCAGCACGTTCACGCCATGCATCACAGATATTGTTGACTTCATCATCGGAAATAAAAGCGCCATGCACCCGTTCAGGCTCAATTTTACCTGGCCCAAGGAACAGCATGTCACCATGACCGAGTAAGTCTTCTGCACCGCTGGCATCCAGAATAGTCCGTGAGTCAATTTTACTGTTTACCCGTAAAGCCACGCGGGTTGGAATATTGGCTTTAATCAAACCGGTGATGACATCGACCGATGGACGCTGCGTTGCAAGTAACAAGTGAATACCCGCTGCACGAGATTTTTGCGCCAAACGGGTAATCATTTCTTCAGCTTTTTTACCCACCTGCATAATCATGTCGGCAAATTCGTCGGCCACAATCACAATCGATGGCAATGGCGTTAAACGTGGTGCACGCTCTCCTACAACTGAGTCACTTGCTTTCCAGGTCGGATCAATTAAGTCTTCACCATTGGCGATAGCTTCTTCAACCTTGCGGTTATAGTCACTGAGTTTACGAATCTTCAAGTAAGACATCAGCTTGTAGCGACGTTCCATTTCATTGACACACCAGTTTAAGGCATTGACGGCATCTTTCATGTCAGTCACGACTGGCGTAAGCAAATGTGGTATATCGTTATAGTTGGCAAGCTCTAGCTGCTTCGGATCAATCAAAATTAAACGCAACTGATCCGGAGTATATTTCAATAGCATCGATAAAATCATCGAGTTTACTGCCACCGACTTACCTGAACCAGTTGTACCTGCGACCAGCATATGCGGCGCTTTGCCCAAGTCAGCAATGACCGGATTACCCGAAATATCTTTACCCATCGCCACCGAAAGAATGCTGTTTGGATCGGTAAACGCAGGAATAGTTAATAACTCAATCAAACGCACCATCTCACGTGTGCTATTCGGTACTTCAATTCCGATATACGGTTTGCCTGGAATCACTTCGACCACACGCACCGATGCCATTGACATTGAACGCGCCAAGTCACGTGAAATATTGGTCACTTTAGAGGCTTTTACACCTGGTGCCAAATCCAGCTCAAAACGCGTCACTACCGGTCCCGGCTGTGCTTCCACAACTTTGGCTTTAACATTAAACTCTTGTAGTTTAATCTCTAAAAGTTCAGATAATCGGGCTAACTGTTCGGCAGTAAAATTGACTTTTTTATTTGGATCGACTTTATCGAGTAAATCCAGTCCCGGTAATGGGGACAAATCTTTACGACGTGCAGCCACTTGCATCGCAAGCGACATCGGACGACCTGAGGCATCAGTTAACGGTGCATCGAAGTCAAATTCTTCTTCCTCGACCTCGACGGGTTTACCTGCCGTTTCCTGCCAAACCTCACGAAACACATCTTTATTTGATGAAATTAAAGCTTTTTCATCTTCTGAAATAATCGGTTGCTGAATTTGAGTTTTTATTGCACCGCTGATAAATGCGGATGATTGGGCATAGCTGCTGGTAGTAGTACGAACTGGGGCCGTTTGTTCAACCTCATCAATCAACAAATCTTCTACCAGCAAATCATCTAGTCCATCGAACTCGTCATCTAAAGCCGAATTCTTAGGTCTCGTATGGATCGATGGTGAAGCTGCTAGAGTAGGTGCAATTACAATCTTTTCTTCAACACTGGATAGCAAAGATTCACTCTCTACATGATTAAATGGGGTATGCACATCGGTGGCTGTTTTTCCATGGGGAACAGCGGCAAGTAATTCGTCAAAAATTTCATCATCATCCCAGTCCAAATTCTGTTTAGACTGTGGCGTAGCGATTGATACAGGCTGCTCATCAACAAAGGCTTTAAAATGTTCATGCGGCGTATGTAGTTCAGATTCTTCTGCTGCTTTTAATAAAGCATCAATATCTTGTTTATGTTGTTGATTTTCATCCGAGTTCAAGGCACGCCAAACTTCACCCGTTGCAACCACGCGTCGAGTATTTTCTTCTAGGCGATGTGCTTTTTCCAAGACTTGTGCGAATTCCGCTTCATCTTCAGCGTCAATGAGTTGCTGTTGTGCATATTGTTCTTTTTCCACCATATCGTTGAACAGGCGTTCCGCAGCCTGATCTCGCACTACGGATGAGGTCTCTTGAACTTCACGATGTTCTGGAGCAGGTGTCACGCTTTCTGCTACAGTTTTTTGCTTGGCACCAGCAACTGACTTTTTAACTTCAGGCGTTGTACGATCAAATGCAGACTCGGTTTCTGGAACATTTTTATAAAATAAGTCTTGTAAATAAGCAGGTGTAGCTTTGAGTGTGACCCAGGTTTTATTCCACTTCACACCAAATGACAGGGTAAATAAAACCACCCAAAATATGACAAGAAACACGGTTGCGCCATAAATGGTTAAAATCTGCGACAGACTTTCTCCCAATTCATAACCAATAATACCACCCGATGAATTATCTAAAGTGTCGGCAGGCACTTGCCAATATAAATACAATAAACTTGCTGTCGCCAGTAAAATAAAAAACTGTGCAGAATAGCGAAAAGGTTTATTCAAAAAGCTATACGGCCACCAGACCTGTATCGCCTCAACGAATAGAAAGACTGGAATGAGTAAACTTGCCCAGCCTAAAAAACCGAACAGTAAATCTGCAATCCAAGCACCTGCCACACCGCTGGCATTCGATACCTGCTGTGTATCACTGGAAATATGCATCCAGCCTGGATCAAAAGGCGTATAAGTCACTGTTGCAAGGAATAAGTAAATCCCAAAAGAGACTAAAAATAATGTCATTATTAAGCGCTGTGCATAAGCACTCGACACCGCAGTCATATACTGTCCTGTAACCAATTTTTCATTCATGTTTTTGTAAGAAACTAAGACAAAATAGTTTCGCAATTCAACTCGATATTATGCACCTGTTCCAAGGAAAAAGATGCAATATTATGTATAGGCTGTAACGACCTATACTACTGAATGCAGTATCTAGTACTGCATTATTATTGTATATAGCTCAAATCGATTTGAATGATCAATAATATCGACATCGAACGCACACAACTGTTATCAAGTTTCACGTATAATTTCACAAATTTCTAAATAAAAAAAGGATGCCGCGAATGAGCGCTCGTCACTCACGTTTGATTATTCTAGGTTCAGGCCCTGCTGGTTATAGCGCAGCTGTATATGCTGCACGTGCCAACTTAAAGCCAATGCTGATTGCAGGCTTACAATTGGGCGGTCAACTGACCACGACAACTGAAGTTGACAACTGGCCGGGTGACCCTGAAGGTTTAACAGGTCCTGCACTGATGGAACGCATGCAAGCGCATGCTGAACGCTTTGGTACAGAGATTGTCTATGACCATATCAACGAAGTTGATTTAAGCGTTCGTCCATTCGTTTTAAAAGGCGATATGGAAGAATTCACCTGTGATGCACTGATTATTGCAACAGGTGCAACAGCCCAGTACCTAGGTCTTGAATCTGAAGCTGCATTCATGGGTCAAGGCGTGAGCGCATGTGCAACCTGTGATGGTTTCTTCTACAAAAACCAGAAAGTCATGGTGGTCGGTGGTGGTAATACCGCTGTTGAGGAAGCACTTTATCTTTCAAATATTGCATCCCATGTGACACTTGTTCACCGCCGTGATTCTTTGCGTTCAGAAAAAATTCTGCAAGATCATCTTTTCGAGAAAGAGAAAGAAGGCAAAATCAGCATCATCTGGAATCATCAAGTCGATGAAGTTCTGGGTGACAGCAAGTCAGGTGTAACTGCAGTTCGTCTGCAATCGACTCAAGATGACTCTAAGCAAGATGTAGAAGTCACTGGCTTATTTGTTGCCATTGGTCATAAACCAAATAGCGGCATGTTTGAAGGTCAGTTGAACCTGCGTGATGGTTATATTCAAGTTCACAGTGGCACTGCAGGCAATGCAACTGCGGCTTCTGTCGCGGGTGTATTTGCTGCAGGTGATATTGCGGATAGCGTTTACCGTCAAGCGATTACTTCTGCAGGTTCAGGCTGTATGGCTGCACTTGATGCTGAAAAATATCTCGATGCTTTAGGTGAATAATTTTATCTAAACAAAAAAACCGTCCTTCACTGGGCGGTTTTTTTATATGATCAAAATCATAAACGCTTATCGCGAGTTACTGTTCTCGTTCAGGATGAATCCTATGCACCCCTTAGCACCCTCAGAATTCATTTTTCCCGATCCTATCGAAGCTGACCCCGATGATCAGGGACTCATTTGCATCGGTGCCGACCTCTCCCCTGCTACGCTTTTTGAAGCTTATACTCACGGTCTGTTTCCATGGTTTAGTGAGGGTGAGCCTATTTGCTGGTGGTGCCCTGAACCGCGCTGCATCATTCGTCCCAAAGATTACCATCCCAGTAAATCTCTCGTGCGTAACATGAAAAAATTTGATTATAAAATCACAATTAATCATGCTTTTGAACATGTGGTTCGTTGCTGCTCTCTACCCCGTAGTTATGCGGAAGATACCTGGATTTCTGAGGATATTATTGACGGGTACTGCCAATTATTTGATGCGGGTTATGGCTATAGCATTGAGGTATGGGATGAAGGCAAAGTGGTGGGCGGTTTGTATGGAGTGACCATTGGACAGGGTTGTTTTGGCGAATCAATGTTCAGTACTCAAACCGATGTTTCAAAAATGGCTTTTTACACCTTAATGCTGCTTGGCCAGGACAATCATCTGCCTTGGGTGGACTGCCAACTGGTCAATGATCACCTTTTGAGCCTAGGTGCTTGTACAATTTCTCGCCAAGCGTATCTTAATTCGTTACAAAATGTTGTGAAACAGCCCGCTATAGATTGGAAAAAATATCAGGAGGGTGTATTTTCAAGTAAAACAATAGCGCAACACGCACGATTAATTGAATGAAAATAACAGAGGGATCTTGCCATGAATTCGTATCACCCAAAATCCCTATTGAATGATTTACAGTATTATATTACCCCACCACACAGCTGTAGTTATCTGGAAAATAAATCAGCGCGGATGGTCTTTCTCGATCCTGCACATCGCATTGATGTGGTCAGTCTATCTGAACTTTCTCGTGTCGGTTTTCGTCGCAGTGGCGATTTTGTTTATCGTCCTGAATGTCACTTATGCCGTCAATGCTTGTCTAGCCGCGTCCCTGTTGCTGATTTTCACATGAACAGTACGCAAAAAAAGGCATGGAAACGCAATCAAGACCTGACCGTTAAAATTAGTCGTACTGCCGATGCATCGGAAATTCATTATGCCTTGTATGAACGCTATATCATTGAGCGTCATGCCGATGGCGATATGTTCCCGCCCAGCTTAGATCAATTCGAAAAATTTTTAGTACATAGCTGCACGGACAGTTTTTTTCTCGAATTCTGGAAAGATGACAAACTTGTTTGCGTTTCAAGTTGTGATCCTTTAGATGATGGGGTGTCTGCGGTTTATACCTTTTTTGATCCGGATGAAAGTCGACGCTCACTGGGTGTATTTGCAGTACTTAAACAAATTGAACATGCCCAAACTTTAATTTTGCCTTATGTTTATTTAGGCTACTGGGTTCCGCATTCCAATAAAATGAATTACAAATCTCAATATGTACCTTTAGAGCTTTTAATTGACGGGCAATGGCGCCGTTTAAATCGCTTGCTCACTCAAGAAGAAATTCAACAATTGGGAAACTCACTCATGACGACCTTACCATCTGGATGGAATAACCCAATTATTAAATAACATTAATTATTAACTATTTAAAAAGCTGTGAAAAATCATCACTGCATGATTTCACCATAATAATGGCATGCTCGCGTGAGCCATCAGGATTGGGATAATAATTTCTACGTAAATCAATCTGATGAAAACCGGCTTTTTCATACAGTGCAACTGCCGTTTGATTACTTTCTCGCACTTCTAAAAAAATTTGCAGCGGATCATTTTTCAATTGGGCAATTGAAGCTTCAAGCAATTGATAACCTAATCCCTTACCCTGCTGACTCGGATGAATGGCCATCAGTAAAAGATTGGCTTCATCTAACACGGGTTGCAAGATACAAAAACCAACCACCTGTCCCTGCTGCTCAATCACGGTACTGAGATAAGAATCAATAGATTCTTCAAACTGTTTTGCGGTCCACGGATGGCTTTGTACCAATTGCTCAATTTGCGTGATGCGACTTACATCCGCTTTTTGCATTAAACGAATCATCTTCGTTCATCTTTTAAATAACAGGAGCTTCGCATTATAGAAACTTTGCCTAAAAAATCGAGAAAAAAAGGGCAATATTTATTGCCCAAAGAGTTAACACCGCTTAAAAACCTAATTTAGCTTTCCAAGTCTCAAGCAAACTGACAGTATCTAAATCATTCGGATGAAAACCGGGTTTAAAATAAGCCAGCATTTCCTTACCCATGCCGGCAATAATGCCTTGGGATGGCTTATAGGCATAAGCATAAATTTCTTTTAATGATTTCAGATTTAACTGATTATCCTCTTTTAATAAGCGTGCAAGAAAATAGGATTGAGTGATAAAAAGAATGACCATTGCTAAGCTTAAAGAGCTGGTACGTAATATATAGGCTTTAAGACCTCGGCCAAACACGCCCTCAAAAACATCATAGGCTACCGCTTTATGTTCGTTTTCTTCAATTGCATGCCATGCCCACATAGTCGCCATGGTTTTATCCGTCATCAGATCTTGAATATGCGGATTACGCAGCAGTTCAGATGCAATGGTGGCGGTGAAATGTTCCAGTGCTGTAGTGGCAGTTAAATCAATCATCTCCTGCGTAATACCTACAGGTTTTGCCATTTTTACGAATATTGTGCGGAAAGTTTGAATCACGCTATCTGTTTTAGATTCTAAAGCAGCAATATCATGCCCATATTTTTGGGCGGAAGCATTAAAACCGACATGCTCTTGAGTATGCATGGCTTCTTGACCAATAAAGGCACTGATTTCTTTTTGTAATTCCTGATTATCTTTAATGGCAGGATGGTGGCGAACAGCTCGAACACTATCAATGAAAAATTTTTCACCTGCCGGAAATAATGCAGATAATGCTGTCATAAAATGGGTAAGACCTGCCGAGCCATTCATCCAGTATTCTGGCACATTATTAAAATCGAAATTCATTCGACGTACAGGAAAGCTTGCACCTGCACGATTGGTAATATTGACCTTTGCATTCATGACTCTTACTCCTATCTAGCAAAATAATATTGCTCAATTCACTGATGTTTGTTTTTCTTAATTCCTATATTACGTATTTAAAAATTTGCTATAAGTGCAGATAAGGTCAGGAAAATATCAGTTAAGGACATGAGGAGAAATAAAGTGCTACTTTATTTTGACGCAAGAAAAAAAACTAGGATCAGTGAAATTTTTTTTGATGTAAAACCCAAGCAAAGAAATTATTACCCATAAAAAAAGCGCCCCAAAGGAGCGCTTTTTTATACAATCAATACTGATTATAGAGTTACTTTAGCAACTACACCAGCACCCACTGTACGACCACCTTCACGGATCGCAAAACGTAGACCTGGGTCCATTGCGATTGGGTGAATGAGTTCTACTGACATTTCAACGTTGTCACCAGGCATTACCATTTCCACGCCTTCTTGTAATTGGATTGCGCCAGTTACGTCAGTCGTACGGAAATAGAATTGTGGACGGTAACCGTTAAGGAATGGAGTATGACGACCACCCTCTTCTTTAGAAAGTACGTATACTTCTGCGTCGAATTTAGTATGCGGTTTGATTGTACCTGGTTTAGCAAGTACTTGACCACGTTGCACGTCTTCACGCTTAGTACCACGTAGAAGAACACCACAGTTCTCGCCAGCACGACCTTCGTCAAGCAATTTACGGAACATTTCCACGCCAGTTACAGTCGTTACAACTGTATCTTTAATACCAACGATTTCAACTGATTCGCCAACTTTAACGATACCAGATTCAACACGGCCTGTTACTACAGTACCACGACCTGAAATTGAGAATACGTCTTCGATTGGCATCAAGAATGCTTTGTCGATTGCACGTTCTGGTTCAGGAATGTAAGAATCAAGCGCAGCAACCAATTCGATTACAGCAGATTCGCCATACGGACCTTCATTACCATTCAATGCTTGAAGCGCTGAACCGCGGATGATTGGAGTATCATCACCTGGGAAGTCATAAGTAGAAAGAAGTTCACGAACTTCCATTTCTACCAATTCAAGCAATTCTTCATCATCAACAAGGTCACACTTGTTAAGGAATACAAGAATGTAAGGTACACCTACCTGACGAGAAAGCAGGATGTGTTCACGAGTCTGTGGCATAGGACCATCAGTCGCAGCACATACAAGGATCGCGCCGTCCATTTGAGCAGCACCAGTAATCATGTTTTTAACATAATCGGCGTGACCTGGACAGTCTACGTGCGCGTAGTGACGAATTGGAGAATCGTATTCTACGTGTGAAGTATTAATGGTAATACCACGTGCTTTTTCTTCTGGTGCAGAGTCAATTGCTGCGTAATCTTTAGCTTCACCGCCGTAATTTTTTGCACAGATCGTTGCAATTGCAGCAGTTAAAGTTGTTTTACCATGGTCGACGTGACCAATTGTACCCACGTTTACGTGTGGCTTATTACGTTCAAACTTAGCCTTAGCCATGA